>NZ_CP060711.1:0-2400000 GCF_014395425.1 Thermomonas brevis | reverse complement strand
TTCGCCGGCTTCGCCGCGCACCACTTTCACCACCACCTTGCTGCCGGCCTTGCCGCGCAGCGGCGCGGAGGAATCGCTCTGGCCGGCGCGCAGCAGCTTGCCGTCGATGGCGATGATGCGGTCGCCGCTGCGCAGGCCGGCACGCTCGGCCGGGCTATCGTCGAGCGGCGCGACCACCCGCAGCGTCCCGTCCGGCATCTGCTGCAGTTCGACGCCGACGCCGTCGTAGCTGCCGCGCGTCTGCTCGTCGAACTGCTCGGCGTCGGCCTTCTCCATGTAGGCACTGTGCGGATCGAGGTCGAACAGTAGGCCGCGCACGGCGGCGCTCATCAGCTTGTGGTCGTCGACCGGATCGACGTAGGCCTGCCGGATCGCGTTGAAGACGGTGACGTAGCGGCGGATCTCCTCCAGCGGCACCTTGGCCGCGCCGGCGTCCAGCGCGTCCGGATCGTCGTCGGCGGCCGGGGCCGCATCCTGCGCGGCTTCGTCGGCCTGCGCCGGGGCGTCCTGCGCGGCCGCGGCCAGCGGAAACAGGGCCAGCGCGATGAAGAGGGAGAGAAGCCTGACCCGCATGCGTTGCTCCGGCTGCCATGTATGGAGGTGGATGTCGCGTGTTCGACCGGCGCCGTCGCGCCGGGTTCCGCCATCATGCCTGCGAATCGCAACGGCATGGCGGCCCGGCTTCATTGCCGAGTCAGCCAGCCCGAGGGATTCACCGGCGCGCCGTTGCGGCGCAGTTCGAAATACAGCGCCGGCGTCTCCTGCCCGCCCGAACTGCCGACGGTGGCCAGCGCCTCGCCGCGCCGGACCGCGTCGCCGGCCGAACGCAGCAGGCCGTCGTTGTGCGCGTACAGGCTCATGTAACCGTTGCCGTGATCGACGATCAGGATGTTGCCGTAGCCGGTCATCCAGTCGGCGAACACCACCGTGCCGTCGGCGACCGCCTTCACCGACGTGCCCGCCTGCGCGGCGATCAGCACGCCGTCGCTGCGCCGCCCGTCCGGCAGGCGTCCGCCGAATCCGGCCAGCAGGTTGCCCGACACCGGCCAGCTCAACCCGCCCACGCGCAGGGCCGGCGTGCTGGCGACCGTCACCCGTTTCGGCGCGGGCTTGCCGCTGGCCTTGGCCTGGCGCTCGGCTTCCGCGCGGGCGCGGGCTGCTTCGCGCGCGGCCTTCGCCGCCGCCGCGCGCAGCTGCGCCAGCAGGTTCTGCAAGGCTTTCGCGTCCTGCCCCAGCGCCTTCTCGCGTGCGGCGCGATCCTGGTATTGCTTGTCGAGATCGGCCAGCAGGCCGGCGCGCTGCTTGCGCGCCGCTTGCAGCTGCGCCAGCTGGTCGGCCTGCTTGCGGTGCGCCGCATCCAGCGCCGCGCGCCGCTGCGCGATCCCGTCCTCCAGCGCCTGCAACTGCGCGATCTCGGCGTTCAGGGCGCGGATGCGCTCGACCTGCGCGCGTTGCAGATAGCCTTGGTAGGCCAGCGCACGTTCGGCGTCGGCGACGCGATCCTGCGCCAGCAACGCCTTCAGCGGCGCGGCATCGCCCGCCTGCTGGGCGGCACGCAGCAACCGCGCCAGTTCGGCCTTGCGCGCGTCCAGGTCGCCCGCGTGCTGCGCGCGCTGCGCCTGCAGCTGCGCCAGTTGCTCGGCGTCGCGCTGGATCTGCGTCTGGGTCTGCTTCAGGGTGCGCTGGGTGCCGCCCACCTGCTCGTCGGCCTCGCGCAATTTGCGGCTGGCGTCGCCACGCTGGCCTTCCAGCTTGCGCCGCTGCGCGGCGACCTCGCGCAGTTCGCCGCGCACGCTTTGCAGACGCTTCTCGGCGTCCTTCGCGTCCTGCGCGCGCACGCCGCCGGCGATCGCCAGCAGCACGCACGCGAAGGCGGCAATCCGCGCGCGCATCAGGCCGGCAGCAGCAGGCTCTGCCCGCTCATCTCCGCGGGCTGCGGCAGGCCCAGCAGGTCGAGCAGGGTCGGCGCGACGTCGCGCAATGCGCCGCCGTCGCGCAGCGCGACATGGCGTTCGCCCACGTAGACCAGCGGCACCGGGCCGACGGTATGCGCGGTGTGCGGCTGGCCGGTGGCCGGATCGCGCATCATTTCCAGGTTGCCGTGGTCGGCGGTGATGATCAGCGCGCCGCCGACGCCGCGCACCGCGTCGGCCACCTTGCCGATCGCCACGTCCACCGCCTGCGCGGCCTGGATCGCGGCGTCGAGGATGCCGCTGTGGCCGACCATGTCCGGGTTGGCGATGTTGCAGACGATCGCGTCGAAACGCTGCGCGGCGATGGCGTCGACCAGCTTCGCGGTCAGCTCGGGGCAGCTCATCTCCGGCTGCAGGTCGTAGGTGGCGACCTGCGGGCTGGGGATCAGGATGCGCTGCTCGCCGTCGAACAGCGCCTCGCGCCCGCCGCTGAAGAAGAAGGTGACGTGCGCGTATTTCTCGGTTTCGGCGATGCGCAGCTGGCTGAGGCCGGCATCGGCCAGCACTTCGCCGAAGGTATGACGCAGGTCGTCCGGCCCAAACGCCAAAGGCGCCGGCAGCCTGGCGTCGTATTCGCTCAGGCAGACGAAGCGCGACAGCGCCGGGCGGCGCGCGACGAAGCCGTCGAACGCGGGATCGACGAACGCGGCGGTGAGCTGGCGGGCGCGGTCGGCGCGGAAGTTCATGAACACCACGGCGTCGCCGTCGCGGAGCGGCTTCGCACCGTCGAGCACGGTGGGCGCGACGAACTCGTCGTTCTCGCCGCGCGCATAGGCGGCCTGCAATGCCGCCAGCGCGTCGGCCGCGCGATGCCCGCTTTCGGCCTCGACGATGGCGTCCCACGCGCGGCGCACGCGGTCCCAGCGCTTGTCGCGGTCCATCGCGTAATAGCGCCCGCCGACCGTAGCGATATGCGCGTTGCCGAGCCTGTCGCACAGCGTCTGCAAGGCGCGCAGGCTGGGCTCGGCCGACTGCGGCGGCGTGTCGCGCCCGTCGAGGAAGGCGTGCACGGCGACCCGCGGCACGCCGGCGCGATGCGCCAGTTCGAGCATCGCGAAGATGTGGCGCTCATGGCTGTGCACGCCGCCGGGCGAGAGCAGGCCCATCACGTGCAGCGTGCCGCCGTCGGCGTTCACCGCGGCGCAGGCCGCGTTCAGTTCTGCGTTGGCGAAGAAGCTGCCGTCCTCGATCGCGGCATCGACGCGGGTGAGGTCCTGGTAGACGATGCGGCCGGCGCCGAGATTCATGTGGCCGACTTCGGAATTGCCCATCTGCCCGTCCGGCAGGCCGACGTGGCGGCCCTCGGTGTGGATCAGCGTGTGCGGGCAGGTGGCGAGCAGATGGCGCCAATGCGGGAGATCGGCCTGCGCCAGCGCGTTGTCCGCGGTTTCCTCGCGATGGCCCCAGCCATCCAGGATCAGCAGCACGACGGGTTTTGGGCGCGTTGGGCGGATGGACACGGGCGTTCCTGCGACACTGTGGGGAACCGGGATTGTAGCGGCGAGTAAACCCTGCGCCCGTTCGGCGCATCCCATGAACATCCCAACAAGGCCGGGAGGCCCGGATGAACCGTTTCCTGCTCTGCACCGTCCTGCTGGCCGCCAGCACCGCCGCCTTCGCCGTCCCGCAGGCGGCGCGCCACGACATCGACAAGGTCAACGGGGGCATCACCGCCGAAGCCGGCCAGGCCTACGGCGAACTCAGCACGGTCAACGGCGGCATCGAGCTGGGCCGCGGCGCCAGCGCCGAGGACGTGGAAACCGTGAACGGCGGCATCCGCGCCGAGGACGAAGTGAGCGCGCACGACGTCAGCACCGTGAACGGCGGCATCCGCTTCGGCCGCCAGGCGCGCATCGACGGCAACCTGGAAACGGTGAACGGCGGCATCTTCACCGACCACGGCTCGCAGGTGCGCGGCGACGTCAGCACCGTGAACGGCGGCATCGGCCTGGTCGGCACCAATGTCGAGGGGCGCATCGAAACCGTGAACGGCGACGTCACCGTGGGCGCGGGCTCGCGGGTCAAGGGCGGCATCCTGGTGGAGAAGCCGACCGGCAACTTCGGCTTCCGCCTCGGCAAGCAGAAGATCCCGCGCATCGTGATCGGCCCGAACGCCGTGGTCGAAGGCCCGATGGTGTTCGAGCGCGAGGTGAAGCTGTACGTGCATGCCAGCGCCCGCACCGGCACCATCACCGGCGCCACCGCGCAGCGTTACGACGGCGCCACGCCGCCGAAGGACTGAACGCCGGCACGGCGTCTTGAACGGGCGCCTCGACCGGACTCGCTTGATTAGAATCGCGGGAACTCCGAACGGAATCCCGCGATGCGCTTCGCCACGCTGTCCCTTGCCCTGCTGGCGCTGTGCGCCTGCACCCAGCGCGACGCCGGCCGGCAATCGGCCGGCGCTGCCGTGTCCGACGCCAGAAGCGCGGCCACGCCCGCCGGCGACCATGCGTTCCGCGACGCGATCGACGCCGGCGATTTCGTCGCCCACGTGCGGGAACTGTCCTCCGACGCGTTCGCCGGACGCGGGCCGGGCACGGGCGGCGAAGACCGCACCGTCGACTACATCAAGTCGCAGTTCGCCCGCATCGGCCTGCAGCCGGGCAACGGCGAGGACTGGTTCCAGACCGTGCCGATGGCGGAAACCACCGCCGACGCCTCGGCCACACTGCGCCTGAAGGCCGGCGGCGCCGAACAGGCGCTGAAATACGGCGACGACATGATCGTCTGGACGCGCGGCGGCCGGCCGCACGTCAGCCTCAAGGACAGCCCGCTGGTGTTCGTCGGCTACGGCGTGGACGCGCCGGAGCGCCGCTGGAACGACTACGACGGCGTCGACGTGAAGGGCAAGACGGTGGTGATGCTGGTCAACGATCCCGGCTTCCACGCCGGCGACGCGCGCCTGTTCGACGGCCCGCGCATGACCTACTACGGGCGCTGGACGTACAAGTTCGAGGAAGCCGCGCGCAAGGGCGCCGCCGCCGCGCTGATCGTGCACGACACCGCCGGCGCGTCCTACGGCTGGGACGTGGTGCGCAACTCCTGGTCGGGCCCGCAGTACGATCTGCCGGCCGAGGACGACCCCGCCCCGCGCCTGCCGGTGCAGGGCTGGATCACCGGCGAGGCCGCGGACGCGCTGTTCAAGGCGGCCGGGCAGGATTTCGCGAAGCTGCGCGCCGCCGCCAACCGGCCCGGCTTCAAGGCCGTGCCGCTGGACGCCGCCGCGTCGCTGGAACTGGACAGCGCCACCACGCTGAAGCGCTCGCGCAACGTGCTGGGCCTGCTGCCGGGCAGCGAGAAACCCGACGAAGCCATCCTCTACATGGCGCACTGGGACCACCTCGGCACCCACGAAGGCGAGGCCGGCGACGCCATCTACAACGGCGCGGTGGACAACGCCACCGGCGTGGCCGGCATCCTGGAAATCGCCGAAGCCTTCCGCAAGGCGGCGGTTCCGCCCAAGCGGTCGATCCTGTTCGTGGCGGTCACGCTCGAGGAATCCGGCCTGCTCGGCTCGAAATACTACGTCGCCCATCCCGTCGTGCCGCTGGACAGGACGGTCGCGGTCATCAACCTCGATGCGCTTTCGCCGGTCGGCAAGGCGCGCGACCTCACCGTGACCGGCAAGGGCAGCTCGCAGCTGGAAGACCTGCTGAAAACCGCGCTGGACGGACAACACCGGCGCATGGTCGCGGAATCCAACACCACCGCCGGCTATTACTTCCGCTCCGACCACTTCAATTTCGCCAAGGCGGGCGTGCCGGCGCTCTACATCGGCAGCGGCAGCGACCTGCTGGAAGGCGGAAAGGCGGCGGGCGAAGCGGCCGAACGAGACTACGGCGAGCACCGCTACCACAAGCCCGGCGACCAGTACGACGCTGCGACCTGGAAGGTGGATGGCATCGTGCAGGACCTGGAAGCGGTGTATTCGGTCGGCAAAGCGCTTGCAGATGGCGGGCAATGGCCGAACTGGTACGAAGGCAGTCCCTTCAAGGCGGCGCGCGACGCAATGCGGCCGGCCGCTCCGGCATCTCCAAGCGGGCCGGCCAAGTAGGTCGGATTCCCCGTCCAGCGTTCAGGCTAGACTCCCGGCAACATCCGCCGGGAGCCTCCCATGTTCATCGCCTACTGCTGCATCCTGATCGCCGCCTGCCTGCCCTACGTCTGGGCCGTCGCCGCCAAGACCGGCGCCCCCGGCTACAACAACAAGGATCCGCGCGGCTGGGTCTCCAAGCAGGACAGCTATCGCGTGCGCAACGCCTACGGCGCGCACCTCAACGCGTTCGAAGCCTTTCCCGCGTTCGCCGCCGCCGTGCTGATGGCGCAATTCGCGCAGGTCGACGCCCAGCATGTCGCCTGGCTGTCGATGGCCTTCATCGCGTTCCGGATCCTGCACGGGATTTTCTACGTCACCGTCCAGCAGGCGTTGCGGAGCCTTTCGTGGCTGGGCGGTTTCGCCTGCGTGGTGGCGCTGATGCTCTCGGCGGTGCTGAAAATCGCCGGCTAAGTTTCCCGACGCTCTTTCGTCTTCTGCATTAGCTCGGGACACAGGCCTTCGGCCGTTACGTCACTGGGTATATGTGCGCTGATATTGCAGTTGCGCTGCGATCGACCTGACGTTGGGCGACCGCCTTTCTGTTGCATCGGATTTCCGCTTTCGCCGTCGCAAAGAAAAACCCCTCCCAGCGGACTGGGAGGGGTTTGGATAAAGACCCTGGCGATGACCTACTCTCGCATGGCAAAGCCACACTACCATCGGCGCAGCTGTGTTTCACTTCCGAGTTCGGGATGGGATCGGGTGGTACCACAGCGCTGTTGTCACCAGGGAGAGGGTGGAGGGTCGCCGGCATCGATGGATGCAGCGCCACGCTCTCAGAGGGTGGGGAGAAGAGTCACGAGCGTTTGTTGTAAGCCGTCAACGTGTGAGGCCAAGGGTTTCATCAAAGCGTCCTAGATAGACGCGTCGAAGAAACTTGAGGTGATATGGTCAAGCCACACGGATCATTAGTACAGGTAAGCTCAACGCATTACTGCGCTTACACACCCTGCCTATCAACCACCTGGTCTTGATGGTTCCTTCAGGGGGCTTGTGCCCCGGGAGATCTCATCTTGAGGCGCGCTTCCCGCTTAGATGCTTTCAGCGGTTATCGCTTCCGAACATAGCTACCCGGCAGTGCCACTGGCGTGACAACCGGAACACCAGAGGTTCGTCCACTCCGGTCCTCTCGTACTAGGAGCAGCCCCTCTCAAATCTCCAACGCCCACGACAGATAGGGACCGAACTGTCTCACGACGTTCTGAACCCAGCTCGCGTACCACTTTAAATGGCGAACAGCCATACCCTTGGGACCGACTACAGCCCCAGGATGTGATGAGCCGACATCGAGGTGCCAAACACCGCCGTCGATATGAACTCTTGGGCGGTATCAGCCTGTTATCCCCGGAGTACCTTTTATCCGTTGAGCGATGGCCCTTCCATACAGAACCACCGGATCACTAAGTCCTAGTTTCCTACCTGCTTGATCCGTCGATCTTGCAGTCAAGCACGCTTATGCCTTTGCACACAGTGCGCGATGTCCGACCGCGCTGAGCGTACCTTCGAGCTCCTCCGTTACACTTTGGGAGGAGACCGCCCCAGTCAAACTACCCACCATACACGGTCCCCGACCCGGATTACGGGCCCAGGTTAGAACGTCAAGCACATCAGGGTGGTATTTCAAGGTTGGCTCCACCGCAACTGGCGTCACGGTTTCACAGCCTCCCACCTATCCTACACAGACGAACTCAACGTTCAGTGTAAAGCTATAGTAAAGGTTCACGGGGTCTTTCCGTCTTGCCGCGGGAACGCTGCATCTTCACAGCGATTTCAATTTCACTGAGTCTCGGGTGGAGACAGTGCCGCCATCGTTACGCCATTCGTGCAGGTCGGAACTTACCCGACAAGGAATTTCGCTACCTTAGGACCGTTATAGTTACGGCCGCCGTTTACTGGGGCTTCGATCAAGAGCTTCGCCTTGCGGCTGACCCCATCAATTAACCTTCCAGCACCGGGCAGGCGTCACACCCTATACGTCCACTTTCGTGTTTGCAGAGTGCTGTGTTTTTGATAAACAGTCGCAGCGGCCTGGTTACTTCGGCCTCCCTCAGCTATGAACCATGAGAGGCGCACCTTCTCCCGAAGTTACGGTGCTATTTTGCCTAGTTCCTTCACCCGAGTTCTCTCAAGCGCCTGAGAATTCTCATCCTGCCCACCTGTGTCGGTTTACGGTACGGTCTGCGTAAGCTGAAGCTTAGGAGCTTTTCCTGGAAGCGTGATATCGGCAACTCTGTCCATGTGGACTCGTCCTTGGTCTCAACGTTGCGCTCCCGGATTTGCCTAAGAGCACCGCCTCAACCCTCTCACCGGGACAACCAACGCCCGGCCTGCCTAACCTTCTCCGTCCCTCCATCGCACTTACGCGAGGTGCTGGAATATTAACCAGCTTCCCATCGACTACGCATTTCTGCCTCGCCTTAGGGGCCGACTCACCCTGCGTCGATTAACGTTGCGCAAGGAAACCTTGGGCTTTCGGCGTGCGGGCTTTTCACCCGCATTATCGTTACTCATGTCAGCATTCGCACTTCCGATACCTCCAGCAGACTTCTCAATCCACCTTCGCAGGCCTACGGAACGCTCCTCTACCGCGTACATCAAAGATGCACACCCCAAGCTTCGGTTCAATGCTTAGCCCCGTTAAATCTTCCCCGCAGACCGACTCGACCAGTGAGCTATTACGCTTTCTTTAAAGGGTGGCTGCTTCTAAGCCAACCTCCTGGCTGTCTGTGCCTTTCCACATGGTTTTCCACTTAGCACTGATTTGGGACCTTAGCTGTGGGTCTGGGTTGTTTCCCTTTTCACGACGGACGTTAGCACCCGCCGTGTGTCTCCCGTACAGTCCGTCTCGGTATTCGGAGTTTGCAATGGTTTGGTAAGTCGCGATGACCCCCTAGCCATAACAGTGCTCTACCCCCGAGAGGATACATACGAGGCGCTACCTAAATAGCTTTCGAGGAGAACCAGCTATCTCCGGGTTCGATTAGCTTTTCACTCCTAATCACACCTCATCCCCGACCTTTGCAACGGGCGTGGGTTCGGGCCTCCAGTACCTGTTACGGTACCTTCACCCTGGGCATGACTAGATCACCCGGTTTCGGGTCTACTGCCCGCGACTATGCGCCCTTATCAGACTCGGTTTCCCTTCGCCTCCCCTATACGGTTAAGCTCGCCACGAACAGTAAGTCGCTGACCCATTATACAAAAGGTACGCCGTCACCCTTGCGGGCTCCGACTGCTTGTACGCACACGGTTTCAGGGTCTATTTCACTCCCCTCGCCGGGGTTCTTTTCGCCTTTCCCTCACGGTACTGGTTCACTATCGGTCGGTCAGGAGTATTTAGCCTTGGAGGATGGTCCCCCCATGTTCAGACAGGGTTTCACGTGCCCCGCCCTACTCAATTTCATCGATCAGGCCCTTTCGCATACGGGGCTGTCACCCGCTATGGCCACCCTTTCCAGAGTGTTTTGCTAAAACAAGATCGACTTTTGGGCTAGTCCGCGTTCGCTCGTCGCTACTGACGGAATCTCGGTTGATTTCTTTTCCTACGGTTACTTAGATATTTCAGTTCACCGCGTTCGCTTCGTACACCTATGTATTCAGTGCACGATACCCTTGCGGGTGGGTTTCCCCATTCGGACATTACCGGATCAAAGCTTATTGCCAGCTCCCCGATACTTTTCGCAGGCTGTCACGTCCTTCATCGCCTCTGACCGCCAAGGCATCCACCGTGTGCGCTTATTCGCTTGACCATATCACCCCAAGTTGCCTCGGGGCGACACGTACCAGCGAATGGTACGACTATCACTTGATAAAGATGGCTTTCGCCATCTCGCCTCAGCCTCGACACGTTGCAAGACTTACGTCTCAAACGCTCGTTTGACTCTTCTTCCCGATTGTCAAAGAACATGACCCGGCCACAATGCCAAGCCATTTCAAAGTGTGTGTGCGCGTCATTCAGAGTGGTGGGTCTGGGAGGACTCGAACCACCGGCCTCACCCTTATCAGGGGTGCGCTCTAACCACCTGAGCTACAGACCCAAAGTGTCTTTACCTTCAGATGGTGGAGCCTGTCGGGATCGAACCGACGACCCCCTGCTTGCAAAGCAGGTGCTCTCCCAGCTGAGCTAAGGCCCCGTTTGTTACGGGACACGTGATCCCCTCTGGAATCACGCTCTCTGAATGCAGGTCACTTGTGCGGACGTCTGGCAATGCGTTGCCATGTCTCAAAAGGAGGTGATCCAGCCGCACCTTCCGATACGGCTACCTTGTTACGACTTCACCCCAGTCATCGGCCACACCGTGGCAAGCGCCCTCCCGAAGGTTAAGCTACCTGCTTCTGGTGCAACAAACTCCCATGGTGTGACGGGCGGTGTGTACAAGGCCCGGGAACGTATTCACCGCAGCAATGCTGATCTGCGATTACTAGCGATTCCGACTTCATGGAGTCGAGTTGCAGACTCCAATCCGGACTGGGATGGGGTTTCTGGGATTGGCTCCGCCTCGCGGCATCGCAGCCCTCTGTCCCCACCATTGTAGTACGTGTGTAGCCCTGGCCGTAAGGGCCATGATGACTTGACGTCATCCCCACCTTCCTCCGGCTTGTCGCCGGCGGTCTCCTTAGAGTTCCCACCATTACGTGCTGGCAACTAAGGACAAGGGTTGCGCTCGTTGCGGGACTTAACCCAACATCTCACGACACGAGCTGACGACAGCCATGCAGCACCTGTGTCACGGTTCCCGAAGGCACCAATCCATCTCTGGAAAGTTCCGTGCATGTCAAGGCCAGGTAAGGTTCTTCGCGTTGCATCGAATTAAACCACATACTCCACCGCTTGTGCGGGCCCCCGTCAATTCCTTTGAGTTTCAGTCTTGCGACCGTACTCCCCAGGCGGCGAACTTAACGCGTTAGCTTCGATACTGAGTGCCAAGTTGCACCCAACATCCAGTTCGCATCGTTTAGGGCGTGGACTACCAGGGTATCTAATCCTGTTTGCTCCCCACGCTTTCGTGCCTCAGTGTCAGTGCTGGTCCAGACAGTCGCCTTCGCCACGGATGTTCCTCCTGATCTCTACGCATTTCACTGCTACACCAGGAATTCCACTATCCTCTACCGCACTCTAGCTCGCCAGTATCCAATGCCATTCCCAGGTTGAGCCCAGGGCTTTCACATCAGACTTAACAAACCACCTACGCACGCTTTACGCCCAGTAATTCCGAGTAACGCTTGCACCCTTCGTATTACCGCGGCTGCTGGCACGAAGTTAGCCGGTGCTTATTCTTCCGGTACCGTCAGAACACTCGGGTATTAACCGAATGCTTTTCTTTCCGGACAAAAGAGCTTTACAACCCGAGGGCCTTCTTCACTCACGCGGCATGGCTGGATCAGGCTTGCGCCCATTGTCCAATATTCCCTACTGCTGCCTCCCGTAGGAGTCTGGACCGTGTCTCAGTTCCAGTGTGGCTGATCATCCTCTCAGACCAGCTACGGATCGTCGCCTTGGTGGGCCTTTACCCCGCCAACTAGCTAATCCGACATGGGCTCATCCAATCGCGCCAGGCCCGAAGGTCCCCGGCTTTCCCCCGAAGGGCGCATGCGGTATTAGCGTAAGTTTCCCTACGTTATCCCCCACGACTGGGCAGATTCCCATGTATTCCTCACCCGTCCGCCACTCGCCACCCACAGAGCAAGCTCTGCTGTGCTGCCGTTCGACTTGCATGTATTAGGCCTGCCGCCAGCGTTCACTCTGAGCCAGGATCAAACTCTTCACTTGAAGTTTTCGGAGCCGAAGCTCCAATTCTCTAGTTGCAGAGTCCGTCCAGCCCCATTACTCGCTGTACGTGTACTTGCGTACGAATACTTTGAAATTGATGGTTCTGTTACGAACGTCTGCTGATGGACAACAGTCCACTACCAGACGCCCGCACAAGTCACCTGCGCACACTGTCAAAGATCGTCAGGTCCGGCCTCAGCGCCTTTCCCTTCTCCCCGTCCGCCGCAGCGTCCGAGTGAGCCGCCCATCATACAGGGGTTTGTATTGCTGTCAACACCCCGTGACGAACTTTTTTTTCGCTTCCCGCTTCAGGCCTGAACCGTCGGCAGGAGGGCCGCGAATCATACCGGGGTTGTCATCGCTGTCAACACCCGATCGAACCGCTTTCCTTCCCCTGTCGCGATGGCGAGCCGCCGTCGACAAGGGCGCGCATCTTCCCCCACGAAAGCGCATTTGAGAAGTCTTGACGCCTTGACGCGATCTGCGTATCGCGCGCAAGGTGCGCGCTTCCCGAATTCCCTGGAGTTCCGCATGCGCCAGTTCGTCCTTCTCCCGCTTCTCGCCTGTCTGATGTCCGGCTGCGCAGGCGCCAGTCAGCCCTGGGTGGAACTGGGCGGACAGCGCTAC
This sequence comes from Thermomonas brevis, assembly GCF_014395425.1. Taxonomy (NCBI): domain Bacteria; kingdom Pseudomonadati; phylum Pseudomonadota; class Gammaproteobacteria; order Lysobacterales; family Lysobacteraceae; genus Thermomonas; species Thermomonas brevis. The sequence continues at coordinate 2,387,531 of NZ_CP060711.1, read as the reverse complement.
AAGGTGGAGCTTGCGAAGGACGATGCCGAGCGAGCGCGCGGGCTGATGTTCCGCGATGCGATGGAAACCGACCACGGCATGCTGTTCATCCATGACGCGCAGGAACCGCAGTCGTACTGGATGAAGAACACCAAGATCCCGCTGGACATCCTGTACTTCGACAACGACCGCAAGCTGGTGTCGCAGCAGCGCGACGTGCCGCCCTGCTCGCTGGGCGACGCCTGTCCGCCCTACCCCAGCAACGCGCCGGCGCGCTACGTGCTGGAACTCAACGCCGGGCAGGCGGAAAAGCTGAAGCTGCAGGACGGCGCGACGATGACGTTCGGCCCCGGCATTCCGGCGGCGAAGTAAGCCTCAGCCTTCGTACAACTCGTAGTCGTCCTTGGTGACGCCGCAGTCCGGGCACGTCCAGGTGTCCGGCACGTCGTCCCAGCGCGTCCCGGGCGCGATGCCGTCGTCCGGCGCGCCCAGCGCCTCGTCGTAGATGTGGCCGCAGACCACGCACATCCACTTGCGATAGGGAGGGTTGGAGCCGGCTGCGGTCATCGGGGCGATAATCATGGGACGTTGCGCGGATTGTCCCACCCCGCGCCGGCATGCGAAACATTCCCCCGGAACAAGACCAGAGACCCATGAAGACCGATCGCTCGCACGACCTGTTCACCCGCGCCCAATCGCTGATGCCCGGCGGCGTCAACTCGCCGGTGCGCGCGTTCAAATCGGTGGGCGGCGAGCCGTTCTTCGTGCAGCGCGCGGAAGGCCCCTACCTGTTCGACGCCGACGGCAACCGCTACATCGACTACGTGGGTTCGTGGGGACCGATGATCGTCGGCCACAATCATCCGAAGGTGCTGGAGGCGGTGATCGAGACCGCCCGCAACGGCCTCTCCTTCGGCACGCCGAATCCGCTGGAAGTGACGATGGCCGAGACCATCACCCGGCTGATCCCGAGTTGCGAGATGGTGCGCATGGTCAACTCCGGCACCGAGGCCACACTATCGGCGATCCGTCTAGCGCGCGGCACGACCGGCCGCAGCCGCATCGTCAAGTTCGAAGGCTGCTACCACGGCCACGGCGATTCCTTCCTGGTGAAGGCCGGCAGCGGCGCGCTGACCTTCGGCGTGCCGACTTCGCCCGGCGTGCCCAAGGCGCTGGCCGATCTGACACTGACGCTGCCATACAACGATTTCGACGCAGCGACGCAGTTGTTCGACGAATGCGGCGGCGACATCGCCTGCCTGATCGTCGAGCCCGTGGTCGGCAACGCCAACTGCCTGCCGCCGCGCGAAGGCTACCTGCAGCACCTGCGCGCCCTGTGCACGAAGCACGGCGCGCTGCTGATCTTCGACGAAGTGATGACCGGCTTCCGCGTCGCGCTCGGCGGCGCGCAGGCGCGCTACGGCGTGACGCCGGATCTTTCGACCTTCGGCAAGGTGATCGGCGGCGGCATGCCGGTCGGCGCCTACGGCGGTCGCCGCGAACTGATGCAGCAGGTCGCGCCCAGCGGCCCGATCTACCAGGCCGGCACGCTGAGCGGCAATCCGGTGGCGATGGCGGCGGGCCTTGCGATGCTGGAACTCATTCAGGCGCCCGGTTTCCACGACGCGCTGGAAGCGAAAACCAACGCGCTGTGCGACGGGCTGGAAGCTGCCGCACGCGAAGCCGGCGTCGCCTTCACCACCCAGCGCGTGGGCGGCATGTTCGGCCTGTTCTTCAGCGCGGAGAAGGTGGACACCTACGCGCAGGCGATGGCCTGCGACAGCGCCGCGTTCAACCACTTCTTCCACGCGATGCTGGAACGCGGCGTGTACCTCGCGCCGTCCGCGTTCGAGGCCGGCTTCATGTCCGGCGCGCACGACGATGCGGCGATCGCCGCGACCATCGAAGCAGCGCGCGCCGCCTTCCGCGCGATCTGACATGGACGAGGCGACGCACGCGCAGGACGGCAGGGGCGGCAGCGAGTTCTTCGCTCCCGTCCTGCAGCCCGCCAGCCGCGAAGGCCTGCGCTACCGACTGTATCGCCTGATGTTCCACCACGAGTCGCGCGGCGAACGCAACTTCGACCTCGCGCTGATCGCGGTCATCGTCGCCAGCGTGCTGGTGGTGCTGCTGGACAGCGAACCCGGCGTCAAGGCGCGCTGGCACTTCCCGCTGTACGTCGCCGAGTGGGCGTTCACCCTGCTGTTCGCAATCGAATACGCCACGCGGATCTGGGTGGTGCGGCAGCCGCTGCGCTACGCGCGCAGCTTCCTGGGCATCGTCGACCTGCTGGCGATCCTGCCCACCTTCCTGTCGCTGCTGTTCCCCGCCAGCGCCTCGCTGACGGTGATCCGCATCCTGCGGCTGCTGCGCATCTTCCGCATCCTCAAGCTGGTCAAGTATTCCGACGAAGCCGGCATGCTCACCCACGCGCTGATCCGCAGCCGGCGCAAGATCCTGATCTTCGTGCTCACCCTGCTCACCATCGCGGTGATCTTCGGCGCGCTGATGTACGTGGTCGAAGGCCCGGCGCACGGCTTCGACAGCATTCCCACCGGCATGTACTGGGCGGTGGTGACGATGGCGACGGTGGGCTACGGCGACCTCTCGCCCGCCACCACGCTCGGGCGCCTGCTCACCTCGACGCTGATCATCATCGGCTACAGCATCATCGTGGTGCCTACCGGCATCTACACCGCCGAGCTGGCGCGTACGATGCGCTCGCGCGGCCGCATCCAGCTGCGCTGCCCGCAATGCAGCCTGGGCGAACACGACGAAGATGCCTGGTTCTGCCGCAAATGCGGCGAAGCCCTGCCCCACACGACTGAGGTTTCGAATGAACGCGCTGCGCCCCGGCACCCTGGCCGTCCACACCGGCAACGAAGCGGACCCCGCCACCGGCGCGGTCGCGCCGCCGATCCACCTCGCCACCACCTTCCGCCACGGCCCGCCGGCGAGCGCGTCGCAGGCTACGAATACCAGCGCGAGGGCAACCCCACCAACGACCGCCTGCGCGAGGCGCTGAAGGCGCTCGAAGGCGGCGAAGAAGCGCTGACCTTCGCCTCCGGGATGGCGGCGATGACCACGCTGCTGGAGTCGCTGCCCGCGGGCAGCCGCGTGCTGTTTCCCGACGACTGCTACAGCGGCCTGCGCATGCTGTTCGGCGAGTTCCTGCCGGAGCGCGGCATTCTGGTCGAAACGGTGGACATGGCCGACCTCGACGCCGTGCACGCGGCCTGCGCGAAGCCGCTGTCGCTGCTGTGGATCGAAACGCCGTCGAATCCGCTGCTGAAGATCAGCGACATCGCCGCGCTGGCGGAGCTCGGCCATGCCGCGGGCGCGCTAGTCGTCGTCGACAACACCTTCGCCACGCCGCTGTTGCAGCGCCCGCTGGCGCTGGGCGCAGACGTCGTGATGCACTCCACGACGAAGTACTTCGGCGGCCACAGCGACGTGCTCGGCGGCGCGCTGGTGTTCGCCCGCGACGATGCCTTCGCCCGGAAAGTCGCGCATCGGCTGCACGTCACCGGCGCGGTGCTGGCCCCGTTCAGCGCCTGGCTCACCCTGCGCGGCTGCCGCTCGCTGGGCGCGCGGATGGCGATGCATTGCGCCAACGCGCGCAAGCTGGCGGAGTTCCTCGCCGCGCATCCGGCAGTGGAACGCGTGAACTGGCCGGGCCTGCCCTCGCACCCCGGCCATGCCGTGGCCGCGAAGCAGATGCGCGAGTTCGGCGCGATGCTCAGCGTCGAACTGCGCGGCGGCCGCGAGGCTGCATTGGCAGTGGCAGGCAGGCTGCGCATCTTCACCAATGCGACGTCGCTGGGTGGCTGCGAATCGCTGGTGGAGCATCGCGCCTCGGTGGAAGGACCGAATCCGCGCTCACCGCAGAATCTGCTGCGGGTGTCGGTGGGGTTGGAAGACGGCGACGATCTGATCGCGGACTTCGCGCAGGCGCTGGGCTAGATCCCCCTCTTTGCGAGCACGCCCACCGTGCTCAATCCGACGCCATGGCCATGGCTGCGAACAGCATCCATGTCGTATGCGGCAGCCACTGCTCCACCCAGCGCCACTGGGCCGAGTCCGGACCCGGAGCGAAGGCGATGCCCGCGCCGCTGTCGCTCTCGACCGCGCCGGTGATGCCATTCGAGATTCCGCCCACGACCATGTCGCCGGCGCTTTCCGCCACGGTCGGCGGGTTGCGGGCACCGAAGCCGTAAAGCATGGAGATACCGTAGGGATTGCGGCCCAGCGTCCAGTCGATCTGCTCCTGCGCGAACGCGGCGCGTTCGGGCGACAGGCCGAAGCCGCCCTTGCCCGGCGGCGACACGCGGCGCCCGCCCAGCACCATGGCCGCGCTCAGCGACGCCAGACGGGCACTTTCTCCCTGCCACCAATAGCCGGTTTCGTTCCGGTGGGGAATGAAGAATCCCTCCTGGACATCTCCTGCCGCCTGCCCGCCCTGCGCAAGCTGGAACGCCTGGCGTGCATAGCCATAAGGATTGGAGACGCGCCAGGTGATTTCGATCTGGTGACGCAGCGCGAGGGCGATCGCATCGCGTACCCGGCGCTGGCGATCCGCATCGGTCTCGATGTCGAGATACCAGACGAGGCCAACCACGGGAAATCCCGCCTCAACCGCGTGGTAGAAAGGCCGCGCACGGCCATCGCTGGTGAATCCGCCCGCCGCCGTCTGTCGCGCCATCAGCGAGGCCGCGCGCAGCCGCGCATCATCGCGGTAACGAACCGCGCCGGTGGCATGGAACAGTTCCGTCGCCGCCATCAGCGCGGTGTAGTCGTCGATGATGTTTTCCTTGCCGTCCGCGCAATACCGCAAGTTGAAACGCTTCAGATGGTCGTAAGCGCGCACCGCATCGTCCAGATAGACGTCTCCCACGAACTCGCCGTGGCGGCCGGTCGCCCGAGCCAGCATCGCGGCGCGCGACAGCGCCGCGATCGCCATCCCGCCGCCGGCCCGGAACGCGGAGCGGTAGGAGCCGGTATAGACGCCGTCCTCGCCTTCGTAACCGACCACCATGCGCTCGGCGCCTTCCGTGCCCCAGCGGTCGAACACGGTGGTATAGAAATAGCCCTCCGGATCGAGGATGCGATGCAGGTAGTCCGCACCCCAGAACGCCTCCTGCTCGATGCGCTCATAGAGGCCGGCGCGGCGGTAAAGCTCGCCCCGCGCCTGGGCGCCGTAGGCCAGCACCCAGGCCACCATCGACGTCTGCTGCGGATTGAAGTGGTTGGCGTAGCCAAGATGGGAAAGGTATTTGCCGGTATCGCCGCCCGCGTCCTTCCACCCTCCCCAGACATCGACCATTCGGTCGCTGTCGAAGACGCGGATGCGATGATCGCCCTCGCCGGTGTGCCGGTTGCTGCGGAAATACGCCAGGGCGCTGTCCGCGATGATGGAAAACAGCGCGCGCTCCCGCACCTCCACCGGCGCCGACGTGGCGTGGCGCCCGCCCACGTCCACCGTCACCCGGTAATGGCCCGGCTGGACGAGGTTGGAAAAGTCGATCCGGAAATAGCGCTTGCCGTCGCCCCATGCGGAAAAAGCCGGCAGCGGCTGCAACGCTCCCCGCGCCACGACCTTGTCCCCCATGAGAACCCGGTAGCTGCCGGTAGCCGCATCGCCCGTGGATTCGACGATGGCGGACTTCGGTCCGTCGCGCTCCAGTGCGACCTGATCCAGTTGCACCAGCAGCGGCTCCGTCGGCAGTGCAATGGATACGCTGGTGTCAGAGGGCGCGTCCTGGGCGGCAACAGGCGTGGCATACCCCGGCAGCAGAAGCAGCAATGCGGTGAACAGCGGCCGTGCAATGCGTTCGACGGGTGCGGAGGCGGCGAGCATCTTCATGGAACCTCGCGGGTCGTGCGGAACCTGTGGGTCGTGCAGAATGCAGACCGTAGCGTTGCGAATTACGCCCGTCAATAATTACATCCGTTAGATGTAAATAATTTTCCGTACTATTCCCCATTCAGCATCGACATGAGAACAACCGGCCGCGGCGCCACCCAGCAATCCAGCGCCCCCTACAACCGTCGCCTCGTGCTGGACTTCATCCGCCAGCAGGGCGCCGCCTCCCGCAAGGACATCGTCGACAAGGTCGCGCTGAGTCCGCAGACGGTCGCCAACATCACCAATGACCTGGAAGCCTTCGGCCTGATCGTGTCGCGCCGGCAGAAGGTGGAGAAATCACGCGGCCAGCCGCCCATCGCGTTCGAGCTGAACCCGGACGGCGGCTGCTCCATCGGCATCAGCCTCGAGCCTGGCCGCGCCTCTGCCGCCCTCGTCAACCTGGTCGGCGAGGTGCTCTGCCGGAGCGCCGTGGAAGTGCAGACCCGCGATCGGCGGCAGATGCTGGCCGCCCTGCTGGAACTGGTCGCGCGCCTGAGAAAGCAATCCAGCGAACGCCTCTGGGGCATCGGCGTCGCCCTGCCCGGCCCGCTGGGCGACACCGACCTCAGCTTCGTCGGCCCGACCGCGCTGGAAGGCTGGAGCGACCTGTCCATTCTCGAGGAACTGCGCGTGGCGACCGGCCTGCCGCTCTTCCACAGTGTGGACAGCGTGGCCGGCGCGCTGGGCGAGTCGCTGTTCGGCGTCGCCCGCCATCTGGACAACTTCTTCTATCTGCACGTCAGCATGGGCCTGGGCGGCGCCCTGATCGTGGGTCGCTCCGCCTACCGCGGCGCGGACGGCAACGCCAGCGAAATCGGCCACGTGCCGCTCGTGCCCGGCGGCACGCCGTGCTATTGCGGCAACCATGGCTGCCTGGAACGCTATCTGTCGATGCACTCGCTGGCGGAAGCGCTGGGCCTGAACGACATGCAGGTCTGGACGCAGATCACCGACGAGCGCCTCCAGACGCCGGGCGAGGAAGCCCTGCACCGCTGGTGCCGGCAGGCCGCGGATCGGCTGCGCGACGCCGTCTGCATGATCGAAAACATCCTGGATCCGCAGGCCATCGTGATCGGCGGCCCCGCGCCCAAGGCCCTCGTGCAGCACCTGGTGGAGCTGGCCCAGCCCTTGCACAAATCGGTGCGCGGGCATCCCGGCGGCAACGATGCCCGCATCCTGCTGTCCGATCGCCAGGAGGAAGGCCTGCTGCTGGGCGCCGCGGTGCTGCCCATCCACGAAATGCTCGCGCCGCGGCTGGAAGTGGTGCAGAAGGATCGCCAGACGGAGGCCGGCACGGCCGAGCTCATGAGCTTCCTGGCATCAGAAAAAGGCATGAGATAATTATTACTTCCACTGGTTTTATGTATTGACAGTCACTTTTCCCGGTGCCTATAGTCGGCGCCATGGATCGTGACTCCGTTCAACTGAGCATCGTGGGGGACGTCGGCGTCGACCTGGTCATGGGGACGCTGGACGGCTGGCCACAGATCGGCACCGAATTGCTGCTGCCCCACAGCGAACTGCGCGCGGGCGGCTCGGGCGCCAATGCCGCACTGGCCGCGCGGCACATCGGGGTTCCCGCGCGCCTGGTCTCGGCGACCGGCAACGACACCCTCGGACACTGGCTGGCCGGCCAATTCCATGGCATCCGCGCCGACCTGCAGACCTGCGACAGCGACACCACCATCTCCGTCGGCCTGATGCATGCCAACGGAGAGCGCAATTTCTTCACCACCGGCGGGCATCTCCAGCAATTCTCGGCCGACCACGTCCTCGAGCACCTGCATGCCTCTACCTCGCCGTCCATCGCCCTGTTCACCGCTCCGTTCCTGCTGCCCGCCCTCCGCGGACGCTACGAGGAACTGCTGTCGGAGGCGGTGAACCGGGGATTCCAGGTCGCGCTGGACACCGGCTGGCCGCCGGAGGGCTGGCATCCGCACGTCCGCAAGGAAGTGCAACGCTGGCTGAGGTTCTGCGACCACCTGCTCATCAACGAGCTCGAAGCCTGCAGCATCGCCGGCACCAACGATCTGGACGCCGCCCTGCCCATGATCGAGTGGCACCTGAAGCCGAGCGCCAGCCTCGTCGTCAAGGTCGGCGCGCGCGGAGCGATCGGCCGCGAGCGCAACCGGTACGCGCAGCGGACGCCGGCAGCGACCGGTGCGATCTTCGACACCATCGGCGCGGGCGACGCGTTCAACGCCGGCTATCTCGCGGCGCGGCTGCGCGGCGCTTCGCTGGCGCATTCGCTGGAAGCCGGCTGCAACACGGCCCAGGCCATCCTTCCCCGTTTCCCGCGCAAGGCGATCCACGCGGGCGAACTGGCGTTCTGCGCGTCCTGACCGGCAGCCCCGTCCAGAAGGGTTCTCTCCATGAAGAATCGCCCGTTGATCATCGGCTACATTCTCCTGATCTGGTTCGCGATCTCCTTCATCACCAACCTGATCGGGCCGCTGATGCCCGTGATCATCCAGGACTTCCACCTGAGCCTGACCCTGGCGGGCTTCCTGCCGTTCTCGTTCTTCCTGGCCTACGGTCTGATCTCCATCCCCGGCGGCATGCTGTTCGAAGCGCGCGGCGCAAGATACAGCCTGATGCTGGCGTTCGCGTTGAACCTCGCGGGGGCGCTTGCGATCGCCCTGCTGCCCGGCTACGCCACGGCGATCGGAGGCCTGTTCGTGATCGGCCTGGGCATGGCCTTGCTGCAGGTGGTCATCAATCCCCTGATGCGCACCGCCGGAGGCGAAGCAAACTTCGCCTTTTTCTCGGTGATGGGACAGTTGGTGTTCGGCCTCGCCTCGTTCCTCAGCCCCATCGCCTTCAAGTCGCTGATGGCGCGGCCGGAATCCGCGGACAAGCCGCTGGCCTGGGTGGCGTTCTACTGGTGTTTCGCCGCCGCCTTCATCCTCCTGCTCCTGGTCAACCGCCGGCTGCCGCTGCCGGACGTGACGCTCAACGACGACGAACGCAGCGGAAACCTGGCCGCCTATCGGGAACTTTGGGCGCGCAGGGACGTGCGCCTGTTCTTCCTCGCCATCGTCGCCTACGTCGGCACCGAGCAGACGCTCGCCAACTGGATGTCGCAGTTCCTCGCCAGCTACCACGGCCTGTCGGCCACCGGCGAAGGCGCGGACGCGGTCGGCAGATTCTGGGGGCTGATGTCGCTCGGCTGCCTGCTGGGCCTGTTGCTGCTGAAGCTGCAGGACTCCCGGCGGGTGCTCGCCGTCTTCACGCTTCTTGCCATGGCCTGCACGGCCGTGGCGCTTTTCGGACCCGCAGCTGTTTCACCCAGGGCGTTGTCGGCTGCGGGCTTTTTCTTGTCGGTGATGTTCTCGGTCCTTTTCTCGCTGGGACTCAATTCCGTTCCCAGGCACCACGGTGCCCTCTCGGGAATCCTGTGCAGCGGCATCCTCGGCGGCGCCCTCGTGCCGCTGATCGTCGGCATGCTCGGCGACGCCGTCGGCCTTCGCGCCGCGATGTGCGTGGTTTTCCTCACGCTGGCGTACATCCTCGCCGTCGGCTGGTGGGCGAAACCGCTGGTGCGCAACGACACCATGTCCCTTCCACAGCTGGTATCGCGCCTGCGGCGGCGATCGGCAGCCTGACCCTTCTTCACGTCCGCCACGAATTTTCGTGCGCGCGGACCGAACGCGTTCACCCGGGGAGACACGAGCAATGAGACAACAAACGACACGATTCCGCCGCCGCGGCATTGCCGTTGGCATCGCCATGGGCATCCTGACACTGTCCGCGGGGCAGGCCTTCGCGCAGTCGGCGGATCCGGCGAAAGAGGACCGGCCCGCACAGAGCAAACCCGCCGACGAGCCCAAGGAGCTGCCGGTCATCACGGTCACGGCCACCCGGCTGGATTCCGACCTGATGAAGACGCCGGTGGCGGTCACCGCGGTCACCCAGGACGCGTTGACGCGCGAGGGCATCCGCGACGTGCGCGGCCTATCCGGCACCATGCCCAACCTGCAGATCGCCACGGGCGCGGACTCCGGCGTGCAGATCAACATCCGCGGCATCGGCGCCAACAATTTCACCGAGATCGGCGATCCCGCCGTCGGCCTGCACGTCGCGGGCCTGTATTCGCCCCGCCCGCAAGGCGCATTGGCGCTGATGTTCGACGTCGATCAGGTGGAAGTGCTGCGCGGCCCGCAGGGCACCCTGTTCGGCCGCAACTCCACCGGCGGAAGCGTCAACATCATTCCCGCCAAGCCCCAGTTCGGTTCGAACCACGGCAGCACCGAACTCGACGTCGGCAACTACAACCTGCGCCAGCTGAGCGTGGTGCAGAACATCGCGGTGAACGACCGCTTCGCGTTGCGCTTCGCCGCCACCAAGGTCAAGCGCGACGGCTGGATCAACCAGTTCCAGGACTTCACCGACTACGACCTGCCCGAGAACGGCTTCGTCGCGGACGGCATCCCGGATGTCGACCAGCGCCGCAACGTCAAGGTGCCGCGCAGCAAGTTCTACACCAATCGCGACGAATGGGCGGCGCGCATCGCCGGCCGATTCGCGTTCACGGACGACGTCGAGTGGAACTTCGCCTACGAGAAATTCCAGAACTCCGGCGCCGGCGACGTCACCCTCAAGGATTGCGCGCAGGCGCGCGGGACGCGATTCGCCTGCGAAGGCGGCGACTGGGACGTGAAGATCAATGTCCCCGGCAAGACCGACATGTCGATCGGAACCTGGCGTTCGAACCTGGTCTGGAACCTAGACGACACCAACAGCCTCGAATACAGCGTCGCCTACGCCAGGCAAACGCGCTCGCAGATCTCGGACGACGATGGCGGCTACCATGCGATTCCTTCGCAGGTGACGGCCGTACTGCCGGTCGGGCCGGACGGCGACTGGGGCGCGTGGCCGATCGTCGACAACACGTCGATCACCCTGGATTCCGACTACCGCTCCACCGTCCACGAATTCCAGTTCAAGCACGGTGGCGAAAAGCTGAAATTCGTCAGCGGCCTGTTCTGGATGCACGAGAAGAATTCGATCGACTACGCCCAGGAGCAGTTGGTCACCGCGCCCTACGGCTACCCGATCAGCCAGTTCTACCACCAGCCCAATCGTCAGATCGACGCCAAGGCGATCTTCGCGCAGGCGGACTGGACCTTCGCCCCCACCTGGACGGCCACCCTGGGCTGGCGCTTCAGCCGCGACAGCAAGACCGACAAGGGCGGCCAGGTCTTCGGCGGCTGGGACACTACGATGAACGCCTACTACAACGGCCTGTTCGACCCCGGTACGCCGGGCGAACCCGGCTTCCATACCCACAACGGCGAGGACCTGACCGAGCAGATGGGCCCGTTCGCCGGCGTGGACGCCTATTCGTACTGGGGGCCGCCGGCGCAGAACGACCACGCCGACAGTTGGAAGAAGAACACCTACCGCCTCGGCCTGACCAAGGAGCTGTCGTCCACCGAGATCCTGTATGCCTCCTGGGCCACCGGCTACAAGGCCGGCGGGTTCGGCGACAAGGACGACGCCTGCGGCGGCCTGACCTGCGTGGACGGCTCCAGCCCGCAGTACACGTTCTTTCCCTACAAGCCGGAAACCATCACCAACCTGGAAATCGGCTACAAGGGCCTGCTGCTGGACAAGCGCCTGAGTCTGGCCGCGACCCTGTTCTTCAGCCGCTACAAGGACATGCAGGTCACCGGCAATTTCTTCGCCGCCAAGGTCGTTCCCAACGGCCCCTGCCCGGACTGGGATCCGAACTGCGACGTGATCCAGAAATGGCAGACGGTCAACGTGGGCGTCGTGGACATTCCCGGCCTGGAAATCGAACTCGATTTCATGCCGACGCCCGCTACCCGCATCGGCGCTTTCTTTTCCTGGATCGATACGCGGGTCAAGAACTACCGCTCCTTCAGCGACGAATGGAACTGCGGCGTACGCGAGGAAATGGGCGCCCCGGCTTGCCCGGATCCCTACTCCGGGAGCGAGCGCGAGTATGCAGGCCGCCAGTTGTACGACATCACCGGGAACCACCTGCCCTACAGTCCGGAATTCACCGCCGGCTTCAACCTGTCGCACAACTTCAAGTTCGGCAACGGCTACACGCTCATCCCGTGGTTCAACGTGAAGTGGCAGGACAAGATGTATTTCACCCTGCGTAATCTCGACAACCCGCACATCTCCGACGCGCAGGCCGCGAACGCGAAGATCGATCTCAGCCTCAAGCTGCAGTCGCCGTCGTTCTGGCAGGCGGAGCTCTACGTCCTGAACGCGACCGACAAGATGACCAAGAACTGGGCCGGCGACGGCGGCGGCTTCATCCGCGCCTCATGGAATGATCCGCGAACCTACGGCATCCGCTTCAGGTTCGACTACTGAGACCGGTAGGAACCCCGGCGGCGCGCAAATGTCGCGTCGCCGGGATCTCGCGCGGAACGGCCGGGGACATCCCCTGCCTCATGCCCGGCGGAGGTAGTCCGCAAGCGCGCCCCGCAGCCGCGCCAACCCTTCCGCCACGTCGGCATCGCCGATGTTCAGCGCCGGCACGAAGCGCAGTACGTCGGGGCCGGCCTGCAGCAGCAGCAAGCCGTTCGCGGCGGCGAGGTCGCCGATCGCGCCGGCCTTGCCGGCGTGTTCCGGCTTCAGCACCGCGCCCAGCATCAGACCGCGGCCGCGCACTTCGGCGAACAGATCCAGATCGCGGTTGATCGCATCGACGCCGTCGCGCAGCGCCCGTTCCTGCCGCGCCACGTTGGCGGCGATTTCGTCCGATGCCAAGCGACGCAGCGCCACGCGCGCCACCGCCGCCGCCAGCGGGTTGCCGCCGAAGGTGGTGCCGTGCGCGCCGAACTGCATCGTCTCCGCCACCTTCGGGCCGGCCAGCAGCGCGCCGATCGGCATGCCGCCGCCCAGCGCCTTCGCCAGCGTCACGATGTCGGGTGCCACGCCGTCGCGCCAGTGCGCGAACAACTCGCCGGTGCGGCCCATGCCGCACTGGATTTCGTCCAGCACCAGCAGCGCACCGAACCTGTCGCACAGCGCACGCACCGCCTGCAGGTAGCCGGGCGCGGCAGGCATCACGCCGCCTTCGCCCTGCACCGGCTCCAGCATCACCGCCGCCACGTCGCCGCCGGCCATCGCCGTTTCGAGCTGCGCGACGTCGTTGAAATCGACGTAGCGGAAGCCGCCGGGCAGCGGCTCGTAGCCTTCCTGGTACTTGGGCTGCGCGGTGGCGGTGACCGCCGCCAGCGTGCGGCCGTGGAAGCTGCCTCGGAAGGTGACGATGACGCGGCGTTCCGGCGCGCGGCCTTGCGCGGCGGCCCAGCGACGCACCAGCTTGATCGCGGCCTCGTTCGCTTCCGCGCCGGAATTGCACAGGAAGGCGCGCTCGGCGAAGCGCGAGGCGGCAACCAGTTCCTGCGCCAGCCGCAGCGGTGGTTCGCTGTAGAACACGTTGCTGGTGTGCCAGAGCTTGCCGGCCTGTTCGGCCAGCGCGGCGGTCAGCTCGGGATCGCAGTGGCCGAGGGCGCACACCGCGATGCCGGCGCCGAAATCGACGTACTCGCGGCCTTCGCTGTCCCAGACGCGCGCGCCCTGCCCGCGTTCGAGGATCATCTCGCGCTGCCGGTACACCGGCAGCAGGCACTCGCGGCCGAGCGCCAGCAGTTCTTCGACCCGTGCGTCGCGCCCCATCTCACCAGACTCCCGTGTTCGGCATCGAGGCCCAAGGCTCCTGCGGCGGCAGGTGACCCTCCTGCAGCAGTTCGATGGAGATCAAGTCGGGCGAACGCACGAACGCCATGTGGCCGTCGCGCGGCGGGCGGTTGATGGTGTAGCCCATGTCCAGCAGGCGCTGGCAGGTGGCATGGATGTCGGCGACGCGGAACGCGAGGTGCCCGAAATTGCGGGCGCTGCCGTAGTCCTCGGTGCCGCCGTCTTCGCCCGGCCAGTTGTACGTCAGTTCGATTTCGGCGTCCGGCGTTTCGTCGGCGGCGAGGAAGACCAGCGTGTAGCGGCCTTTCTCGTTCTCCATCCGGCGCGTCTCGCGCAGACCGAGGCCTTCGCAGTAGAAGCGCAACGAGGCGTCGATGTCGCGCACGCGCACCATCGTGTGCAGGTATTTCATGGCGTCGTCCGTGGGTGAGGATCGCGCAATGATCCCACGAAGGCGGCGTCAGGGATCGATGTAGAGATCCGGCAGCAGCGGCTTCGACGGATCGCCCGTGTAGCCGGACAGGTCGGCGACGCCGGCCTGCCGCAGCACCTGGTCGTCGATCAGGAAGTTGCCGGAGAAGCCGGCCGCCTCGCGGGTCAGCACGGCGTGCGCGGCGTCGCCCATGATCTCGGGCTTGCGGCCGTTGCCGGCCTCGACGCCCGGGATCATGTTCAGCGCGTCGGTGGCGATCAGGGTGCGCGGCCACAGCGCGTTGACCGCCACGCCCTGCGGGCCGAACTCGGCAGCCAGGCCCAGCGTCACGAAGCTCATGCCCATCTTCGCCAGCGTGTAGGCGGTGTGCGGGCCCCACCACTTCGGCTCCAGCGAGGGCGGCGGGCACAGGGTGAGGATGTGCGGATTGGGCGCTTGCAGCAGGTGCGGCAGGCAGGCCTGCGCGCAGAGGAAGCTGCCGCGGCTGTTGACCTGCTGCATCAGGTCGAAACGCTTCATCGGCGTGTCCAGCGCGCCGCGCAGCCAGATCGCGCTGGCGTTGTTGACCAGGATGTCGATGCCGCCGAACGCGTCCACCGTGGCGGCGACCGCAGCATGCACCTGCTCCTCCTCGCGGATGTCGCACTTCAGCGCCAGCGCGCGGCCGCCGGCTTCCTCGACCGCCTTCGCCGCACTGTGGATCGTGCCCGGGAGCTTGGGGTTGGCGACGTCGGATTTCGCGGCGATGGCGATGTTGGCGCCGTCGCGCGCGGCGCGCAGGGCGATGGCCAGGCCGATCCCGCGCGAGGCGCCGGTGATGAACAGAGTCTTGCCGGAAAGCGTGGTCATGCGCATTCACCGTTGTCGTGGCAGGGGCAGTGTAGCGTCCGCCACCTATAATCCGCCGATGCACGGCGCATGGTTCGACAACATCGTTGCCTGGATCGGCGCGCACCCGCAGGCGGCCGGCCTGCTGATCTTCCTGATCGCGCTCAGCGACGCGGTGATCGTGCTCGGCGCCATCGTGCCGGCGCTGCCGCTGATGATCGCGATCGGCGTGCTGATCGGCATGGGCGAGATCGCAGGCCCCTACGCGGTGGCCTGCGCCGCGCTGGGCGCGTTCGCCGGCGATGGCCTCAGCTACTGGGTGGGCCGGCGCTGGGGCGATTCGCTGCGCGGGGTGTGGCCGTTCCGGCGCTATCCGCAGCTGCTGGAGCGCGGCGAGGGCCTGTTCCGGCGCAACGCCTTCAAGAGCATCCTGATCGCCCGCTACGTCGGCGCGGTGCGGCCGTTCGTGCCGGCCATCGCCGGCATGTCGAGGATGCCGCTGTCGCGCTACCTGCAGGCCAGCGGCATCGCCTGCCTGTCGTGGGCGGTGCTGTTCCTGCTGCCAGGCTGGGCGCTGGGGCAGGCCTACGACGCCGTGGCCGCGGTGGCCGACAAGCTGGCGCTGGTGCTGCTGGGATTATTGGCGGCGCTGGCGCTGGCGTGGGCGGTGGTGCTGTACAGCTGGCGCTGGTTCGCGCGCAACGCCGACAGCCTGCTGGCGCGCTTGCTGCGCTGGAGCCACCGGCATCCGCTGCTGGGCCGCTACGCTGCCGCGCTGATCGACCGCCGCCGGCCGGAATCCGCGCCGTTGCTGCTGCTCGCGGTCTGCCTGTTCGCGGTGGCCTGGCTGTGGGCGTGGTTCAGCGCTTCGCTGATGCTGCGCGGCGGCCCGCTGCTGGTCGACCAGGAGGTCCACGTCTTCATGTTCGCCCTGCGCAACCCGCTGGCCGACCGGATGATGGCGACGCTGGCCGCCATCGGCAGCGCGCCGGTGCTGGGGCTGGCCTCGCTGGCGGCGATGCTGTGGCTGCTATGGCGTCGGCGCTGGAAGGCCGCCGTGCACTGGCTGGTCGCCATCGCGGTAGGGCTGGCGCTGACCGAGGGCCTGGACGCGCTGGTGGACATGCCGCGCCCGCCCACCGCCGCGGCCGGCTTCGGTTTCCCGTCGATCGCGGTGACCATGACCACGGTGGTGTTCGGCTTCTTCGCGGTGCTGATCGCGCGCGAACTGCCGGGCCGGCAGCGGGTCTGGCCCTACCTGCTCACCGGCATCGCGACCGCACTGGTCGGCTTCGCCCGCCTCTACCTGGGCGCGCACTGGCTCAGCGACATCGTCGGCGGCGTGCTGCTGGGCGCGATCTGGGTGCTGCTGATCGGCATCGCCTACCGCCGCCACAGCGAGCGTTCGTTCTGGATGCGGCCGCTGGGCTGGACGTTCTACGGCAGCTTCCTGCTCGCCGCCTGCTGGTACGCGCCGCGCAGCGCGCCGCAGACGCTGGCGAAGTTCGAGCCGCCGCCGCCCGTGCAGGCGCTGGACGCGCGGCGCTGGCAGGCGCAGGGCATCGCCGACGACCGCCAGCGCTTCGACCTGGAAATCGCCGGCGACATCGAATTGCTGCGGCAGCGCTTGCACGCGCAGGGCTGGCGGGTGCAGCCGGCCGCCGACTGGGTGGGCGCACTGGGCCTGCTGGACGACGACCTGTCGCCGGCCGAACGCCCGGTGCTGCCGCTGGCGCTGGACGCGCATCCCGAGCGCCTGCTGCTGCGGCGCACGGATGCGCGCGACCCCGAACGCATCGAAGTCCTGCGCGTCTGGCCCGCGCCGGTGCGACTGGAGGACGGCACGCCGCTATGGGTGGCGCGCTACGACACCATGCAGCTGCGTCGCCGGCTGCGCCTGCTCAACCTGTGGAAGCCGGAACCGCCGGCGCATGCGCTGCCGACCGATCTCCAAAAACTGGATGAAGGCGACGCGCTGCGGGTGCTGGCGCATCCGCGCTGAGTGCTTATCTCGTTCCCGCAAGCGGGAGCGACAGCTTTTCCTTCTGCCTACTGGGTGAGGGCGTGCTGCTCACGCGCCACTGGCGCGTGCACGTCCGAACGCCCTGCGCTGCGCCTGGGCGCGAAGCGAGGTGGCCAGATGGGCCAGATGAGGGTTCGGCGACCAATGAAGTCGCATGAGTACCCGAACCCTCACCCCAACCCATCTCCCGAGGGGAGAGGGGCTTTATTTCCTTCGGAAGGATTCAGAGGGCGGCGAAGAACCGCCGCGGCGCGCCGTCGAAACCGCCGTTGGACATGAACACCACGTGGTCGCCGGCACGCACGCGCTCGCGCAGCGCGGCCAGCAGCGCGTCGGCATCGGCAACGGCGCGGGCTTCTCCCCTGAGCGCGGCGATGACCTTGCCGGCATCCCAGGGCAGCTCGGGCCGGGCGAGGAACACCACCTCGTCGGCAAGCTCCAGCGACGGCGCCAGCGCGTCCGCATGCGCGCCGAGCCGCATCGAATTGCTGCGCGGCTCCATCGCCACCACGATCCGCGCATCGCCGACTTTCGCGCGCAACCCGGCGAGCGTGGTCGCGATGGCGGTCGGATGGTGGGCGAAGTCGTCGTACACGGTGATGCCGCCGCGCGCGCCGATCATTTCCAGCCGGCGCTTGACGCTGCGGAACCCGGCCAGCGCCGGGACGACCGATGCGACGTCGACGCCGACCGCATCGCAGGCCGCCAGCGCGGCCAGGCCGTTGAGCACGTTGTGGTCGCCGAGCAGCGGCCATTCGACGACGCCGAGTTCCTTGCCATCGCGCAGCACCGCGAAGCGGCTGCCGTCGTCGGCCAGCTTGCGCGCGCACCACTCGAACGACGGATCGAAGCCGAAGCGCTGCACCGGCGTCCAGCAGCCCATCGCCAGCACTTCGCGCAGGCGCTCGTCGTGGCCGTTGACGATCAGACGACCGCGCCGCGGCACGGTGCGCACCAGGTGGTGGAACTGGCGCTGGATCGCGGCCACGTCCGGGAAGATGTCGGCGTGGTCGTATTCCAGGTTGTTGAGGATGGCGATCAGCGGGCGGTAGTGGACGAACTTGCTGCGCTTGTCGAAAAACGCGGTGTCGTATTCGTCGGCCTCGACCACGAACTCGCGGCCCGCGCCGACGCGCGCCGACACGCCGAAGTCCTCGGCCACGCCGCCGATCAGGAAGCCCGGCTCGCGCCCCGCGGCTTGCAGCAGGTACGCCAGGATCGTCGTGGTCGTGGTCTTGCCGTGGGTGCCGGCCACCGCCAGCGTATCGCGGCCCGGCAGCACGTTCTCCTCCAGCCACTGCGCGCCGGAGGTGTAGCGCAGGCCGGCGTCCAGCACGTATTCCACCGCCGGATTGCCGCGCGAGAGCGCGTTGCCGACCACGATCTCATCGCAATCGGACGCGATGTTGTCCGGCGCATACCCCTGCTTCAGCGCGATGCCCAGCCGCTCCAGCTGGGTGGACATCGGCGGATAGATGTTCTGGTCGCTGCCTTCGACGTCGTGCCCGAGTTCGCGCGCGAGCGCGGCGACGCCGCCCATGAAGGTGCCGGCGATGCCGAGGATGTGGAGTTTCACGTGCGGTTCCCGAAATGATCCGGACGAAGGCTGGAAGTAGGCGAAGCGGCGCAGGGCCGGCCTCGCAACCAAGCGAGTATCGGGGAGCGACTTGCGAGGTCGGCCCTGCGCCGCTTCGCCGGTCGCCCAGGTGACCTCAACCGACCTCGTGGCCCGCCTGGATCGCCTCGACGATGCGCGCGAACACCTCGTCCAGCGAACCCACGCCGTCGACCACGGTCAGCTGGCCGTGCTGGCGGTAGAAATCGATCACCGGCGCGGTCTTCTCGTCGTACACGTTCAAGCGATGACGCACCGATTCCGGCGTGTCGTCGGCGCGGCCCTCGGCCTTGGCGCGGCCGGCCAGGCGCTCGATGATCTGTTCGTTGTCCACGACCAGTTGCACCGCCGCGTCGAACTTCTGCCCGAGGCTGGCCAGCAGTTCGTCCAGCGCGGCCGCCTGGGCCAGATTGCGCGGGTAGCCATCGAGGATGAAACCGGCCTGGGTGTCCTCGCGCGAGAAGCGCTCCTTGAGCATGCCCAGCAGGATCTCGTCGCTGACCAGGTCGCCGCGCGCCATCACTTCCTTGGCCTGCAACCCCAGCGGGGTGCCGGCGGCCACTTCGGCGCGCAGCAGGTCGCCGGTGGAAATGTGGGGAACCTGCAGGTGTTCCTTCAGCCGAGTCGCCTGGGTGCCCTTGCCGGAACCCGGCGCGCCCAACAGAACCAATCGCATCGAATCGCTCCAGAATTGACCGATGGGGCGGCGTTAGACTGCGCCCGACCCCGCAACCCGGCCAGCTTACCGCATCCGGCCGCCGTTCCAGACCCAGCGCGAAGGATTTCCCATGCCCGCAGGCACCCTGCTGTACGCCCAGAGCGGCGGCGTCACCGCCGTCATCAACGCCACCGCCTCCGCCGTCCTGCAGGCGGCGCGGGCCAGGAAAGTGCGGGTGTTGGCCGCGCGCAACGGCATCCTGGGCGCGCTGCGCGAAGACCTGATCGACGCCTCCGCGCTGTCCGCCGCCGAGGTCAAGGGCTTGGCGCATACGCCCGGCGGCGCGTTCGGCAGCTGCC
This sequence comes from Thermomonas brevis, assembly GCF_014395425.1. Taxonomy (NCBI): domain Bacteria; kingdom Pseudomonadati; phylum Pseudomonadota; class Gammaproteobacteria; order Lysobacterales; family Lysobacteraceae; genus Thermomonas; species Thermomonas brevis. Next base: position 2,368,045 of record NZ_CP060711.1, on the reverse strand, counting down.
GGCTCAAGCTGAAGTCGCTGGCCGACGACCGCGCGAAGTACGAGCGCCTGCTGGAAGTCTTCCGCGCCCACGACGTGCGCTGGTTCCTCTACAACGGCGGCAACGACTCGGCCGACACCGCGCTGAAGGTGTCGCAGCTGGCCGCCGAGTTCGGCTACCCGCTGACCTGCGTGGGCGTGCCCAAGACCATCGACAACGACCTCGCGGTCACCGACTGCTGCCCCGGCTTCGGCTCGGCGGCCAAGTACACCGCCGTCTCGGTGCGCGAATGCGCGCTGGACGTGGCGGCGATGGCCGAGACCTCCACCAAGGTCTTCGTCTACGAGGCGATGGGCCGCCACGCCGGCTGGCTGGCCGCGGCGGCGGGGCTGGCCGGCGAAGGCAAGGACGATGCGCCGCACATCATCCTGTTCCCGGAGCGGCCGTTCGACGAGGCCGATTTCCTCGCCCGCGTCGATGCCGTGGTCAAGCGCGTGGGCTGGTGCGTGGTGGTCGCCAGCGAAGGCATCCGCACCGCCGACGGCACCTTCGTGGCCGATGCCGGCGGCGGCAAGGACAGCTTCGGCCATACCCAGCTGGGCGGCGTCGCCTCGCACCTGGCCGGGCGGGTCAAGGACGCGCTGGGCCACAAGGTGCACTGGGCCCTGCCCGACTACCTGCAGCGCTCGGCCCGCCACCTCGCGTCGCAAACCGACCTCGATCAGGCGATGGCGGTCGGCCGGGCGGCGGTGGAATGCGCGCTGGCCGGGCAGAACGCGGTGATGCCGGTGATCGTCCGCGACGGCGACGCGCCGTACCGCTGGCACGTCGACATCGCCCCGCTGGCCCGCATCGCCAACCACGAGAAGACCATGCCCAAGGGCTTCATCCGCAAGGACGGCTACGGCATCACCGCGGCGGCGCGCCGCTACCTGTCGCCGCTGGTCGCCGGCGAGGCGTTCCCGCCGTTTGGCCGGGACGGGCTGCCGAATTACGTCACTCCCGTGATGACGTCGGTCCCGCGCCGGCTGCCCGCCTGGCGCGGCTGAGCCGCAACTGACTTACACTTCACCGCCACCGTTTTCCGCAACACGCAACCAAAGGATGGGGAATCCATGAAGACCGCTTTCACCGCCGCCACGCTGGCAGTGGCCTTGGCCGCGATCTGCGCGCCCGCAAACGCCCAGTGGAGCAGCAAGAAGACCGACCCGCAGGGCGCCGCCGGCGGCGCCAACGCCAAGGGCGCCGCCATCAACCTCGAATCCTGCGACGAGCCGATGGGCACCGTCGCCGTGGTCGAGGAACAGGAAGGCGACTGGTACCGCTACCTGACCACCGACCTGCGCCTGCCGTCCACCATCCCGGTGATCCGCATGCTGATCCAGCAGTCCAACTGCTTCGTGGTGGTCGAGCGCGGCCGCGCGATGCAGAACATGATGCAGGAGCGCGCCCTGCAGGAAAGCGGCGAGATGCGCGGCGGCAGCAACTTCGGCAAGGGCCAGATGGTCGCCGCCGACTACACCATCAACCCCAGCATCAATTTCTCGCAGAGCAACGCCGGCGGCATCGGCGGCGCGCTGGGCCATTTCGGCGGCGCGCTGGGCGCGGTGGGCGCGCTGGCCGGCGGCCTGAAGTTCGGCAAGGCCGAGACCATGCTGACCATGATCGACAACCGCTCCGGCGTGCAGATCGGCGTGGCGCAGGGCGCGGCCAAGAAGACCAGCTTCGGCATCGGCGGCGGCGGCATCGGCAGCGGCGGCTTCGGCGCGCTGGGCGGCTACAGCAACACCCCGGAAGGCAAGACCATCGCGGCCGCGTTCGCCAACGCCTACAACAACCTGGTCGTGGCCATGCGCGACTACAAGCCGCAGCAGGTCCAGGGCGGTTTGGGCAAGGGCGGCAAGCTGAAGGTCGGCAACTGACGCCGCGTCCGCCATCGGCAATCCCGCGAACGCCCGGTCCTGCCGGGCGTTCGCTTTTTCGGCATTGACCTCACGCGCTGTCGCCCCTCTGGTGGAACGCGAGCGCGATCCCCTAGACTTGTGCCGGGGAACGGGGAACAACAAGACGCACGAATGGGGATTCGATCGCGAATGCGCGGCGCGGCGGCGTGCCTGCTGCTTGCCTCCCTGTTGCCTGCCGCCGCCCGTGCGCAAACCGCGCAGACGGTGCCCGCGGCATCCCCGCTGCTCGTCCGCATCGAAATCCTCGAACCGCTGAGTTCCCTCGAACAAAAGCGCGGGGACACGTTCGCCCTGCAGCTGGCGGAGGCCGTGACGTTGCCCGACGGCACCGTCCTGCCCGCCGGCACTCGCGGCCGGGGCGAAGTGGTTCACGCCGAGAAGGCCCGCACCGGCGGCAAGCCCGGCGAACTCATCCTGGCGGCACGCCTCCTGGAGGCTCCGCAGGGAAAATTCCGCCTGCGCGCCCTGCGGCTGACCGGCACGGGCAAGGACCGGAGCAATACCGCACTGGGCATGGCGCTTGCGGCGGAAGCCGCCCTCCCCGGCGCAGCCCTCCTGGCCCTCTTCATCCATGGCGGGCAATTCATCGTGCCGCCCGGCACGCAAGGCATCGCAAAGCTGGAGGCCACGCCGCTGCCGGCCGCAACCTCCCTTCAACCCGCCGATTCCGGCATACGACCCAACGAGGACACTCCTCCGTGAACCATGCAACCCGCAAGCTCTGCCTGATCCTGTCCCTCGCTCTGGCCGGCACCGCCGCGCACGCACAGGACGCCGCCGCCCAGACGGCCGCCGCCAGCGAGCCCGCTGCCGCCGCAGCCACATCCGCACTGGTCGGCGCGCCGCCCGAAGGCAAGGGACAGATCGTGTTCTTCCGTCCCTCGAAGTTCGCCGGCGCGGCCGTGGGTTTCGTCGTTCGCGAAGGGGAAACCGACTTGGGCAAGCTGCGCAGCGGCAACTACTTCATCGCCGCCGTCGAACCCGGCACCCACCAGTACACCGTGCATTCGGAAGCCAAGGACGTGCTGACCCTCGAAGTCGAAGCCGGCGAGACCTATTACGTGCAGGGCTCGATCGCCATGGGCTTCATGGTGGGACGGCCCAACCTCAGCCCGTCCGATCAGGCCGCCTTCGACGCCGCGGCACCGAAACTCAAGCTGTCCAAATGACCGAGCGGTCCAGACAGCGCCCTGGATCCCGAAGCCCCCGCAAGGGGGCTTCTCCTTTTGATCGAGCGATGCGCCGCATGCGATCCTGAGGCATGCCCGTCCTGCAAGTGAAAGCCAAGCCCAACTCCCGCGTCTCCGCGCTCACGCGTCAGGACGACGGCACTTGGCTGGCGCAGCTGAAGTCGCCGCCGGTGGACGGCAAGGCGAACGCGGAGCTGATCGAACTGGTGGCACGGCAGTTCGGCTGCGCGAAGTCGTCGGTCGGCATCAAGACCGGCGCGGGCAGCAAGCTCAAGCGGGTGATCGTGCCGGATTGATCCCGGGCCGCGTCGCTCAACCGCAGCCCTTGCCTTCCACCGCCATCGCCACCGCGTATTGCGGAATGGCGCCCAGCTTGCCGGCGCCGGCGGCGTCCAGGCCGTCCTTGAGGTAGACGCGGGCGCGACCCTGCGCGTCCATCTTCGGCACCGCGCTTCCCGCCGGCTTGCGCCAGATGCGCACCACCGCCAGCTGCGCGGCGCAGGCGGCGGCGGGGACGCGGATCACGTCGTTGAGGATCCAGCCGTTGGCCGTAGACGGCTTCGCGGTCGCCGCGTCGGCCAGCTTCGCGCGCGCCTGGCAGCGTTCGCCGGTGCGCACCACGGCGAAGGCGTAGGGCGACTTCGCATCGCCGGTGAAGCGGCCTTCCAGCCGGGCGCAGGCTTCGGGGATGGTGCGCAGGGTATGCAGCACGCCGACGGGCTGCGGCGTCGCCGGTTGGCGCTGGATTTCCGGCGCGGTGTCGGCGGCCATCGCCGCGGAGGCCACGAGCAGGCCCGCGCAGAACATGTGCAGTCGCAACATACGAAACGCTCCGGCATCACGATTCGGGACGCCAGACTGGCACGCGCCAGCTGAATATCGCGCACACGCCGCGATTCCCGCCGCGGCGCGCGCCCGGCCCGCAAGGTCTATGCGATAGTCGGAAGGTCGCCCGCCTGCGGGTGGGCACGACAACCTGATGTCTTCCATTCGAACACTCCGGGGAGGGGTTTCATGCTGGAGCAATACGGTTTGGTGCTGGCGCTGGTTTGCGCCGTCGTCGCGATCGCCTACGGCCTGTGGGCGGCCGCCTGGATCAACAGACAGCCCGCGGGCAACGAGCGCATGCAGGAGATCGCCGGCGCGATCCAGGAAGGCGCGCGCGCCTATCTCAATCGCCAGTACACCACCATCGCCATCGCCGGCGTGGTGCTGCTGCTGTTGATCGGCGTCTTCATCGGCCGGCATACCGCGATCGGCTTCCTGATCGGCGCGGTGCTGTCCGGCGCCGCCGGCTACATCGGCATGAACGTCTCGGTGCGCGCCAACGTGCGCACCGCCGAGGCCGCGCGCAAGGGCATGGGCCCGGCGATGAACGTCGCCTTCAAGGGCGGCGCGATCACCGGCATGCTGGTGGTCGGGCTGGGCCTGCTGGGCGTGGCCGGCTACTGGTACGTGCTCACCCGCGTGATGGGCGTGGCCGATGCCGAGGCGCTGCACGCGCTGGTCGGACTCGCGTTCGGCTCGTCGCTGATCTCGATCTTCGCGCGCCTGGGCGGCGGCATCTTCACCAAGGGTGCGGACGTCGGCGCCGATCTGGTCGGCAAGGTCGAGGCCGGCATTCCCGAGGACGACCCGCGCAACCCGGCGGTGATCGCCGACAACGTGGGCGACAACGTGGGCGACTGCGCGGGCATGGCCGCCGACCTGTTCGAGACCTATGCCGTCACCGTGATCGCGACGATGCTGCTGGGCGGGCTGATGGTCGCCACCGTCGGCCAGCACGCGGTGCTGTACCCGCTGGTGCTGGGCGGCGCATCGATCATCGCTTCGATCATCGGTGCGTTCTTCGTGAAGGTGTCCGGCAGCAACCCGAACATCATGGGCGCGCTGTACCGTGGCGTGATCGTGTCCGGCGTGCTGGCGGCGATCGCCTTCTATCCGATCACCACCCAACTGATGGGAGGCGAAGGCTTGATCGGCGCGATGAACCTGTACGGCTGCGCGCTGATCGGGCTGGCGCTGACCGGCGTGATCGTGTGGATCACCGAGTACTACACCGGCACCCAGTACGCGCCGGTCAAGCACGTCGCGCAGGCGTCGACCACCGGCCACGGCACCAACATCATCGCCGGCCTCGGCGTGTCGATGAAGTCCACCGCGCTGCCGGTGCTCGCGGTCTGCGCCGCGATCCTCGGTGCATACAAGCTCGGCGGCCTGTACGGCATCGCCATCGCGGCGACCTCGATGCTGTCGATGGCCGGCATGATCGTGGCGCTGGACGCCTACGGCCCGATCACCGACAACGCCGGCGGCATCGCCGAGATGGCGGAGCTGCCGCCGGAAGTGCGCAACGTCACCGACCCGCTGGACGCGGTGGGCAACACCACCAAGGCCGTCACCAAGGGCTACGCCATCGGCTCCGCCGCGCTGGCCGCGCTGGTCCTGTTCGCGGACTACACCCACAACCTGCAGGCCGCGCATCCGGGCGTGGCGTTCACCTTCGACCTGTCCAACCACATGGTCATCGTCGGTCTGCTGATCGGCGGCCTGATCCCGTACCTGTTCGGCGCGATGGCGATGGAAGCCGTGGGCCGCGCGGCAGGCAGCGTGGTGGAGGAAGTGCGCCGCCAGTTCCGCGAGATCAAGGGGATCATGGACGGCAGCGGCAAGCCGCAGTACGACAAGGCCGTGGACATGCTGACCAAGTCGGCGATCAAGGAAATGATCGTACCGTCGCTGCTGCCGGTCGCGGTGCCGGTGATCGTGGGCCTGGCGCTCGGCCCGCAGGCGCTGGGCGGGTTGCTGATCGGCACCATCGTGACCGGCATCTTCGTGGCGATTTCGATGACCACCGGCGGCGGCGCCTGGGACAACGCCAAGAAGTACATCGAGGACGGCCACCACGGCGGCAAGGGTTCCGAGGCGCACAAGGCCGCGGTGACCGGCGACACCGTCGGCGATCCCTACAAGGATACCGCCGGCCCGGCCGTGAACCCGCTGATCAAGATCATCAACATCGTGGCCCTGCTGATCGTGCCGCTGCTGCCGGTCAACACCGGCAACACCGAAGCAGCGCAGGCGCCGGTGGCGATGACGGCGCCGGCCACGGACGCCACGCCGATGGAAGTCGCGCCGGCGGAAGCCGCTGCGCCCGAGACAACCGCCCAGTAAACCGGGTTCCAGAAACAAGAACGGCGGCCGAAAGGTCGCCGTTTTTTGTCTGCCTCTCACAAAAACACAAAGGCCGCCCGGAGGCGGCCTTTGCGATGCACGAATGACGCCGCTTACTTGGCGAGACGCGCCGCGATCGCCGCGCCCAGGTCGCCCGGCGACTTCACCGTGGTGACGCCGGCGGCTTCCATCGCCGCGAACTTGCCTTCGGCCGTGCCCGAACCACCCGATGCGATCGCGCCGGCATGGCCCATGCGCTTGCCCTTCGGGGCCGACGCACCGGCGATGAAGCCGACGACCGGCTTCTTGACGTGGTTCTTGATGTACTCGGCGCCGGCTTCTTCCGCCGCGCCGCCGATCTCGCCGACCATGATGATGCCTTCGGTCTGCGGATCCTCGTTGAACAGCTTCAGGCAGTCGACGAAGTTCAGGCCGTTGATCGGATCGCCGCCGATGCCGATGACGGTGGACTGGCCGAGGCCCGCGGCGGTGGTCTGCTTCACGGCTTCGTAGGTCAGCGTGCCGGAGCGGCTGACGATGCCGATCTTGCCCTTCTGGTGGATGTGGCCCGGCATGATGCCGATCTTGCACTCGCCCGGGGTGATGATGCCGGGGCAGTTCGGGCCGACCAGCACCACGTCCGGATGCTGCTTCAGCACGTTCTTGACGCGCAGCATGTCCAGCACCGGGATGCCTTCGGTGATGCAGACGATGACCTTGATGCCGGCGGCGGCCGCTTCCAAGATCGCGTCGGCCGCGAACGGCGGCGGGACGTAGATGACCGAGGCGTCGGCGCCGGTGGAGGCCACGGCTTCGGCCACCGTGTTGAACACCGGCAGCTCGATGTGGGTGGTGCCGCCCTTGCCGGGCGTGACGCCGCCGACGACCTGGGTGCCGTATTCCACCATCTGGGTGGCGTGGAAGGTGCCCTGCTGGCCGGTGAAGCCCTGCACGATCACCTTGGTGTTCTTGTTGATCAAGACGGACATGATTCTTTCCTAAGGTTCTCGGTGGGCTCAGGCGGCGACGGCAGCAACGGCCTTCTTCGCGCCGTCGTTGATGTCGTCGGCCGGCGTGATCGCCAGGCCCGACTCGGCCAGCAGCTTCTTGCCCGCCTCGACGTTGGTGCCTTCCAGACGGACGACCACCGGAACCTTGACGTCCACTTCCTTGACCGCGGCGATGATGCCCTCGGCGATCATGTCGCAGCGGACGATGCCGCCGAAGATGTTGACGAAGATCGCCTTCACCTTGTCGCTGGACAGGATCAGCTTGAACGCCTCGGTCACGCGCTCCTTGGTCGCGCCGCCGCCGACATCGAGGAAGTTGGCCGGCGAACCGCCGTTGAGCGCGATCACGTCCATCGTCGCCATCGCCAGGCCTGCACCGTTGACCATGCAGCCGATGTTGCCGTCCATGGTCACGTAGTTCAGGTCGAACTGGCTGGCGCGCACTTCGGTCTCGTCTTCCTGCGTGGTGTCACGCATGGCGGCGAGGTCCTTGTGGCGGAAGGTGGCGTTGTCGTCGGAGTTGACCTTGCCGTCCAGCGCGTACAGGTTCTGGTCGTCGAGGATCGCCAGCGGGTTCAGCTCGACCAGCGACAGATCCTTGTCGTTGAACAGCTTGTACAGGCCGCCCATGATGCCGGCGAGCTGGTTGGACTGCTTGGCGGTCAGGCCCATCTTGAAGCCGATCTCGCGGCCCTGGTACGGCTGCACGCCTTCGACGTAATCGACGGTCAGGGTGTGAATCTTCTCGGGCGTGTTGGCGGCCACCTCTTCGATGTCCACGCCGCCCTCGCTGGAGACGATGTAGGTGATCGCCTTGCGATCGCGGTCGACCAGCAGCGACAGGTACAGCTCCTTGACGATCTCGCCGGCGGTGGTGACCAGCACCAGGTTGACCGGCAGGGCGACGCCCGCGGACTGGTAGGTCGCCATCTTGGTGCCGAGCATCTTGCCGGCGGCGGCCTTCACATCGTCGAGGGTCTTGCAGAACTTCACGCCGCCGGCCTTGCCGCGGCCGCCCGCATGGATCTGCGCCTTGACCATCCACGGGCCATCGCCCAGGGACTTGGCCGCTTCGACCGCCTCATCGGCGCTGGACGCGACGCGCCCTGCCGGAACCGCAATGCCGTAATCGGCAAACAACTGCTTCGCCTGATACTCGTGGAAGTTCATGGATCACCCGGGAAAAGAACGGACGCTCCGTGCCCCGGACGATCCGGCCGGCGCGGGCGGGCCAGCATTTTACCTTGTTGCGGCGCGTCATGCTTTGCCCAGGTCCGCATCCCGCATACTCCGGGCGATGGCCCCTCCCGCTTCCCCCGCCCCGCAGGACGCGATCCGCCGCGAACTGCACTTCTTCACGCTGTACCGGGTCTTCGAAGCCGCGCTGCTGTGCCTGGCCGTGTTCAGCCCGGCCGGCGAGCTGCTGAGCCAGCCGCGCTATCCGCTGCTGGCGGCCTGCATCGCGCTGGGCTACCTGCTGGGGGCCTGCCTGCTGTTCGCGGCGCGGCGGCATGGCCGGATCGCGCCGCAGGTGCTGGCCGGCATCGGTGCGGACATCCTCGTCTCGACGCTGGCCATCCACGCCATGCCGGGCATGGCGTCCGGCATCGCGATGATGCTGCTGTTCAACGTGGGCGCCACCGCCCTGCTGCTGCCGCTGCGCACCGGGCTGGCGATGGCCGGCGCCGCCAGCCTGGCGCTGCTGATCCAGCACGTCGGGACCGTGCTGACCGGCGACGAGGCGGCACGGCCGACCGCCGAAGTGCTGATGTTCTCGATCAGCTACCTCGCCATCGCCACCCTGATCAGCCTGGTCGGCAAGCAGATGCGTGCCAGCCAGGCGCTGGCCGAGCACCGCAGCAGCCAGGTGGCGAACCTGGCCGAAGTGAACGAACTCATCATCCGCCGCATGCGCACCGGCGTATTGCTGGTCGACGGCGACGGCGAGATCCGCCTCGCCAACGAGGCGGCGATGCTGCAACTGGGCGATGCCGGCGAGGGCCGCCGCCTGCTCGCCACCGCCGCGCCTGCGCTGGACGCGCGGCTGCGCCGCTGGGAGCGCGACGGCCAGCACGACCCCACGCCGCTGCAGCTGGCCGCCGACCTGCCGGAAGTGCTGCCGCGCTTCGCCCGCCTGCTGGCGGAAAGCGATCAGGCGCTGGTGTTCCTCGACGACGCCGAGCTGGCTTCGCGGCGCGCGGAAACCCTGACCCTGGCGACGCTGGGCCGCTTCTCCGCCAGCCTCGCCCACGAGATCCGCAACCCGCTGGCCGCGATCAGCTACGCCACCCAGCTGCTGGAGGAATCGCGCGACATCCCCGAAGCCGACCGCCGCCTGCTGGAAATCATCTACCAGCAGACCCGGCGCATGAACGGCATCGTCGAAAACGTGCTGGGCCTGGCCCGTCGCGAGCGCGCCCAGCCCGAGCACGTGGACCTGTGCGAATTCGCCCGCCAGTTCGTGGCCGAGTACCGCAACAGCCATCCGCTCGAACAGGACGTGCTGGACGTCCGCACCGAGGCCGGCCCTGTTCCCTGCCTGGTGGACCGCCGCCAGCTTCAGCAGATCGTCACCGTGCTGGTCCACAACGCACTGGTCTACGGCCGCATGCCGGGCGAGCCCGCGCACGTCGCCCTGTACGTCCACCGCGACAGCAAGGGCGCGCCCCTGCTGGACGTGGTGGACCACGGCCCCGGCATCCCCGACGCGGTGGCCGGGCAGCTGTTCCGCCCGTTCTTCACCACCTCCGGCCACGGCACCGGGCTGGGCCTCTACATCGCTAGGGAAATGTGCTCGGCCAACCAGGCCGACCTCGCCTACGTCGCCCTTCCGGCCGGGGGCGCCTGCTTCCGCGTCCGCCTGGCCGGCGCGCGCGCCATCGAAACCGCCTGAGCGGCGATATCCCGACCCGCACCACCCTTCTGTACGCACCCGCATCTGCCCTTGCGTGTCGCACTTGGACGCGGCACGGCAACCGGTTATCGTGACCGGAAATGAGTACCCCCGCCCGCAGTGCCAACAACGCCCCGATTTGCGCCCTGATCGTCGACGACGAGCGCGACATCCGCGAACTGCTGGTGCTCACCCTGGGGCGGATGGGACTGAAGTGCGACACCGCCTCGTCACTGCACGACGCCCGCGCCCTGCTCCGCCACAACCAGTACGCGCTGTGCCTGACCGACATGCGCCTGAGCGACGGCTCCGGCATCGAACTGGTGCAGGAAATCTCCCAGCTCTACGCGCAGACGCCGGTGGCGATGATCACCGCCTTCGGCAACCAGGAAGCCGCGGTCGGCGCGCTCAAGGCCGGCGCCTTCGATTTCGTCAGCAAGCCGGTCGACCTGGCGGTGCTGCGCGGCCTGGTGCAGCACGCATTGAAGCTGGCCCCGTCGTCGGCGCGCCCCATGGGCGAGGCAGCGGCCAAGCCCGCCGCCGCCAGCGCGGTTGCCGCACGCCTGCTGGGTCAATCGGCGGCGATGGCCGAACTGCGCTCCACGCTGGCGAAGGTCGCCCGCAGTCAGGCCCCCGTCTACATCGCCGGCGAATCCGGCGTCGGCAAGGAACTGGTCGCCCGCACCATCCACGACGAAGGCGCGCGCGCCGCCGGCCCGTTCGTGCCGGTCAACTGCGGCGCTATTCCCGCCGAGCTGATGGAAAGCGAATTTTTCGGCCACAAGAAGGGCAGCTTCACCGGCGCCCACGCCGACAAGACCGGCCTGTTCCAGGCGGCCGAGGGCGGCACCCTGTTCCTGGACGAGATCGCCGAACTGCCGATGTCCATGCAGGTCAAGCTGCTGCGCGCCATCCAGGAGAAATCGGTGCGCCCGGTGGGCGCCAACAGCGAAGTCCCGGTGGACGTGCGCATCCTTTCGGCCACCCACAAGAACCTGGCCGCGCTGGTCGAGGAAGGCCGCTTCCGCCACGACCTCTACTACCGCATCAACGTGATCGAGCTGCGGGTGCCGCCGCTGCGCAACCGCCGCGAAGACCTGCCGGTGCTGGTGGACGCCATCCTGACCCGGCTCGCCGCCGCCCAGGGCCGCCCGCGCCCGATGCTGCACGCCGACGCCATGGAGGCGCTGGCCCACTACACCTTCCCCGGCAACGTGCGCGAACTGGAGAACATCCTGGAACGCGCCTTCGCCCTGGCCGACGACGACGGCATCCGCGCCTCCGACCTGCGCCTGCCGGAAGCCCGCCCCGCCGCACCGATGCCGGCCCAGGCCGACGCCGCGGCCGCCAGCCTCGACCCCACCCTGATCGACCCGCGCGAATCCGCCGCCAGCGCCCTGCCCAGCTTCATCGAGGAAATCGAGCGCAAGGCCATCGAGCAGGCGCTGCAGGACAACCGCTTCAACAAGACCAAGACCGCCGCGCAGCTGGGCATCACCTTCCGCGCGCTGCGGTACAAGCTGAAGAAGCTGGGGATCGACTGAACGGATGCCGTTCCGGCCTGTCGTGCACCTTGCGGCACTTCCGGATTGGACCTGACGGATCCCTCCTTTGCACGCCCCCGCCCCCGGCCAAGCAAAACCGCCACTCCATGCCATCCATGGCCACCGCTGTCCGAAGCGAGACGCGGGACAACCTGCCCTCTATCCCATTCGCAACTTGACGCAAAACGTCAAAATTTGACGCAAAACGTCGTAAACTCCAGCCGCCGCACTAGCCAAAACCCGTGACAGCGGCCACAAAAGCGCACTCGATGCCGCCGTGGCCGTCTTTGGCACGCATCCTGCGTTATAACTTCCGCACGTGTCACCGCAGGCCCCAACGGGACCGGTACCGGCGGGCAAGCGGCACGTGAACCACCCAACCAACCCTAGGGGATACACCATGAAGAACCAGCAAGGCTTCACCCTGATCGAACTGATGATCGTGGTCGCGATCATCGCCATCCTGGCCGCCATCGCGCTGCCGGCTTACAACCAGTACCGCGTTAAGGCTGCCAACAATGCCTGCTTGGGCGAAGCCAAGGCCATCATGAATGCATGGGTTGCCGCTTCGGTTTCCGAAAGCACGCTGCCGACCTATACACCCGGCGCCACCACGGCGTGCAGCGCGGGCACCCCGGCCACAGGCAGCTTCACGGCCAAGACGCCGGGCACCGCCACCGTGACCTGCAACGTCGATTCGGCCACCTGCCACCTGTAATAAGCAGGCGTGATGCTCGATGCATGAAGCCCCTCGCAAGAGGGGCTTTTTTCATCCGATACCGGCACTGCCGAGTTCACGCACCCGATGCCATCACGCCATGGCCCGGTTCTTGCTTAGCCCTAGCATTGGCACACTGCCGAGGACAAGCACATGCACCGCCAGAGCCAAGGCTTCACCCTCATCGAGCTGATGATCGCAGTGGCGATCATTGCCATCTTGGCTGCCATCGCCCTGCCAGCCTATAACCAGTACCGTATCCGCGCTTCAGAAACCGCTTGCCTCGCCGAAGCCAAGAACTACGCCAGCTTCTCCCTTGCGGCGATTTACGACAAAACCACTCCCCCTGTTCCGATGGCAAGTGCCTGTGCGTCGATAGACCAGGCCACCGACATCGACACAGATATCACGGCCACCCCGCACTCGCCTTTTGTCCGCACGGTGACCTGCGACATGAACTCCGCCAGCTGCCAACTGCATTGACAGGTGCGGACTCCTTAGCTGCCTGGGCACCGCCAATCCGGTAACCTGCGCCGTCACCCTTTGGGACGGATATGCATGACCGCAGGCAATGGCAAGTTTTTTATTCTCGGCTCGATCCTTGCTCTGCTGGCAGGCCTGCTGTTCCTCCCCGGCTTGCCGGGGGACTTCATTTTTGATGACGAGCCGAACATCGTCAGCAATACATCGATCCAGCTTCAACACCTGGATGTCCATTCGCTCCTACAAGTGGTAGCGGCACCGCAGATATCTGGCAACATGCGCAGCTTGCCCACGTTGACGTTTGCGCTGGATTACTGGCGCGCGGGAGGCGCGGATGCCGCCACATTCAAGACCACCAATATCGTCATCCACGCGCTGACGGCATTTGCGCTTGCCTGGCTGTTCCGCAGCCTGCTCCTGATCGCAGGCACTGGCGATGCACGAGTGCGCTGGCAGGCATTGGCTCTGACCGTGGCGTGGGCGGCCCATCCATTGCAAGTGTCTTCCGTGCTGTATGCAGTGCAGCGGCTACAGACCATGGGTACGTTGTTCCTGGTACTGACGCTGCTGGCTTACCTCCATGCACGCCGCTTGCAGATCGAGGGCCGCAGCGGTCGCACAGCCCTCTTGGGCGCCGCATTGCTTTGGGGTGCAGCCATGAGCTGCAAGGAAGACTCCGTCCAGCTACCCGCCTATACATTGGCACTTGAGCTCACCTTGCTGCACTTTGCCGCCAAGGACGCCGCGCTGGCGAAGCGCTGGCGCATCGGCTACCTGTGGGGCACGTTGGCGGGCACAGCCCTGTATTTGCTCGTGGTTGTACCTCACTATTGGACTTGGGACGCCTACGGCGCCCGGGATTTCTCAACGCCGGAGCGCTTGCTAACCCAAGCGCGGGTGCTATGCCTGTACCTCTGGCAAATCGTAGCGCCGCTACCATCGCACATGCCTTTTTATTACGACTGGCTACAGCCTTCGCGTGGACTGCTACAGCCTTGGACGACCCTGCCCGCCATTGCGCTTGTGCTTGGGCTGTTGGCCTTAGCCTGGTCGCAACGTCGGCGTAGGCCATTGTTCTCGCTCGGGGTGCTCCTGTTTTTCTCTGCTCATTTCATTACAAGCAACGTCATCGGGCTTGAACTGGCCTTCGAGCACCGGAACAGTTTCGCGCTGATTGGTGCAGTGCTGGCTATCGGCAGTTTACTGGCGGAGGCCAGCAAGCGCCTGCAGCTTCGTCCACTTGCGGGAAACGCACTCTGCATCGCCTTACTGGCGGCACTGGCGACAACAACCCTCGCGCGCGCCCATAGCTGGAGCAATAATCTGCTACTGACCACAGCCGCCACAAAAGCAGCCCCGCACTCAGGGCGCGCCTGGTCACAACTTTGCGCCAACCAGTTCAAGGCCGGCGGCGGTATCACCCCAGAAAATACAAGGCTGGATCAAGCCATCGCCGCCTGCCGCAACGGCGCAACACTCGCTCCGTATGCACTGAGCAATCCCGCACTTCTCGTGGTGCTTAGAACCCTCAAGGGCGACATCAGTCATCAGGACTGGGAACTGTTCCAGCACCGCCTCGAAACAGCGCGAATGAGCAGCGATAACCAGCGCGCTCCCACTATCCTCACTTATCATGCGCAACGGGGAGTAAAACTCGACAAACAGCAACTCCTGAAGACCTTGGCCACTCTGTACCGCCGCGCCAATTTAGCCCCGTTTCAGAAAGCCCAGATTGGCTATTTCGTAATGCTCGACCTGCGCGAACCGGACTTGGCAATGCCTTATTTCATGGGTGCCATCCAAGCTGTATCTCTGCGCGATCCTTTCCCGGTGCAGCTTGCGGGAGAGCTACGCGAACAAGGCAGACCCGACCTAGCCATGCGAATCGAGCAACTTGCCATTAACAGAGCCGGCAGCCCCGCAGTCTCCGTAGCCCCCCGTAATGCAACGTTCTTGCGAAGAGTTCGAAAGAGCATCGCACTTCCGCCCCGACATCGAAGGCCTGCGCGCCGTCGCCATCCTGCTGGTGGCGGCGGCGCACGCGGCGGTGCCGCGGCTGGCCAGCGGGTTCATCGGCGTGGACGTGTTCTTCGTCCTGTCCGGCTTTTTGATCACCGGTAAGCTGGTGCAGGAAGCCACGGCCACTGGGCGCATCCGGCTGCTCCCGTTCTACGTACGCCGACTACGTCGGCTGCTGCCGGCCCTGCTGCTGATGCTGGTGGCGGTGGGTGCAGCATCGCGCTGGCTACTTTCGCCCGCCGCGCTGGGCGAGCAGTTCCTGACGGCGCAGATGGCTGCGCTCTGGCTGAGCAACTTCCACTTCGCGATTGGAAACCTGGATTACTTCGCACCTGGCAGCGAACGCAATCTGTACCTACATACCTGGTCGCTGGGCGTGGAGGAACAGTTCTACCTGCTCTGGCCAGCGTTGGTGCTGTGGCTGCTGGCCCGCGATGGAGAACGTGGCCTGACCCGTCTGAAGATGGGCATGGATATGGTGCTGGTCGCCAGCCTGCTGGGCTGCATCGCACTGACCCGCGACGCGCCGCTGCTGGCGTTCTACATGATGCCGCTGCGCGCTTGACAATTCGCCGCCGGCGCACTGGTCTGGCTGCTTGCGGCACGCGCACCGGTCGCCGCTCCACGCTTGTCCCAAGCGGCGCCTGCGCTGGGCATGCTGGGACTGGCATTGATCCTTGCCTGCAGCCTGCTGTTGGACGGGCAGCGCGCATACCCTGGCGCTTGGGCGCTGCTGCCCACCCTGGGCGCGGTACTGGCGGTGTTGGCCGGCAGTCTGCCGCACGGTCAACGCGGCGCAGGCAGCCTGCTCGCCCTACCGCCCCTGCAATGGCTGGGGCGCATCTCGTATTCATGGTATCTGTGGCACTGGCCGGTATTGCTACTGGGGCTGGCATGGGCTTACGACGCAACCCCGGCACTGCGCGCCCTGCTGGTAGGCATCTCGCTGGTCCTTGCTGCCGTGTCCCATGCGCTGGTGGAAGCACCCCTGCGCCACTGGAAGCAGTGGCTGGCATGGCCGCGCGCCGCAGCATTGGCATCGCTGGCGGCAATGGCAGGGATGGCCTTGCTGGCGACCCATTGGTCACGTCAGGCCAGCGACGCCCTGCAGAGCCGACACTGTAACGCTACGCAGCCGCGTGGATGGACTCGCAAGCCATCTACACCATGGGTTGCGATGACTGGTACCGCAGCGCGGCGGTGCGCATCTGCAGCTTCGGCGGCGAGAAGGCACCGCGTACCGCAGTGCTGATGGGCGACAGCCATGTCGGCCAATGGTTTCCCTCCGTACATGGCGCACTGGACTACGCTGGCTGGCGGCTGCTGGTGATCACCAAAAATCGTCCTGCCCAATGGTCGATGCGCCGATCTTCTACGCCCGCATCGGCCGCGAATACACCGAATGCGCGCAGTGGCGCGATGCCGCGCTACAAAAGTGCAGACGCTGAAGCCCGACCTCTTCATCTTCGGCAGCGCCGCTGCGGCGTACACCCCGCAGCAATGGACGGAGGGCACCGCACGCGTGCTGGCGCGGCTCAGCCCGGCCGCTACGCGCATCGTCCTGCTGGCAGACACGCCCGCGCTGCCCTTCGACGGTCCCGACTGCCTGATGCAGAACGCCCTGTGCCCGGCATGGCGCGAAGGCGGCCAAAGCTGCACATCAAAAGCGGGAAACGCCGATGCCGCCGCCATACGGCACGCGCTGCAAGCCGCCGCATCGCGATTCCCCAACGTGGAGTTCGTGGACATGGGCCCGCACATCTGCCCCAATGGCATCTGCCGCGCCGAGCTGGACGGATGAGTGACGTATCGGGACAGCCAGCACCTGAGCAGAAAGTTTGCGAAGGCGTTGGCACCCGCGATGGCGCAGGCACTTCGGGCGAGCGATCCATGGCGTTGTCAGGAAAGCTCTGAACAACCCCATTTCAAGCAACAATAGCGCTCGCTTTTGGGATGACGGTCGATGCAGCTTCCGTTCGGTGACGTCCAGGATCTTGGGCAACGTAAGCGCGCACGCCTGGAGATCTTCGAGCAGATCCGCCAGGAGCGGCCGCAGGCGCTGCGTACCGAGAATGGCCCGGAGCCCTTAGGGAGGCGTTCAACACGTGGACCAAGGCCCACCGCATGGCGATCCAGCACATCCAGCCCAACCGGAGGGCCTTCATCGAACGCTTCAACCGCACCTACCGCAAGGACGTGCTCGACCGTTACCTGTTCGCCCGATTGGACGATATCAGAGAGGCCACATGGCACTTTCTCATCGACTACAACGAGCCTCGGGAGCACGACGCCCCGCAATCAACCCGCCACACGTTCTACTTTTGAAATGTCCGCTTGACGGTGGGGGTTACACTCACACCTTCGAAACACCAACATCGTCCATGTAAAAAATAATTCCCAATAACCGGCCTTCCATGCAAACACCTATGAAGTCGTTGCTCAGCCTCGCAAAGAGAGCGCTAGGCCATCGCGAGGCTGGCATCTTGCGGAATGGAGGCTATGGGCTGGCGGCAAAACTTGCGACCACCCTGAATCTCTTTTCTTCAATGCCGTTCGTACGCGAGTCGGCGGGCGCTGAGGTATTTGGCGCATGGGCCACCATAGTCTCCGTGGCAACCTTTTCTGCGTTTCTGGATTTTGGCCTTTCCAGTGGCGCAATGAATCTCGTTGCAGGCGCGCATGGGCGAGGCAACAGCGCAGAAGTCACCGCCTTGAGCCGAATCGCATTACGCATTTTATGCATAAATTCTCTGGCGCTTGCCGTCGCCGGAATCGCGGTAGTTGCATTCGCGCCTTGGGACAGCCTTCTGGGACTCGGAGAAGCTACCAAACCACTTGCTCGCACGGCCGTCGGAATTGCAATCACGTCGATGATCCTAGCAGTGCCGGCCGGTTTAGCCCTCCGCATACAGCTGGGAACCGGCGACGCTAGCGCAGGTTATCGCTTTGCCACCGTAGGACAGCTCATCGCATGTACGGCCACCATCGTTGCAGCCAAAGTTGGCGCTTCCTTGCCGATTCTAGTCGCCTGCACCCTTTTGCCACCAGTGCTGGCTGCAATCCTTAACACCATGCAGTGGGCTCGAAATTGGCCACTCTCCTGCTGCAAAAATCAGCTCGCTGATGCAAAAAGTAGCCTAGCAGCTGACATAAGGCGTGAAAGCTGGCTATTCATGACTTTACAGATTTCGGCAGTAGCAGTCCACACTTCCGATCTCCCCCTCATTTCCGCCCTCATTGGCGCCGATGAAGCCGGCCAGTACGCTGTCGCTCAAAGATTATTTCTACTCATCCCGATTGGCATGGGCTTGTTATGGACACCCCTTTGGCCAACTTACAGACAGGCATTGGCACGCAGCGAATACAAATGGGTAGTCCGGACATTGCGCTGGACGGCATTTCTGGCATTGATAATCGCGAGCCTGACCTCCGCAACTCTCGCCATAGGCTTCAAGCAAGTGACCCAAATATGGATGGGCGCCCCGCTTGGGCTATCCACCCTGCTGCTAACTGGCTTCGCCACATGGGCAGCCCTGGACGCGGCAGGTGGTGCATATGGTGCATTTCTCAACGCAGCCAGTCCCCGATGGCTCCTGATCGCGATCTCGACCACATTCGCTGCATCAAGCTTGATACTCAAGACATGGGCAGCAAGCAAAGGCCTGATTGAGTTGATGCCATGGGCAACGCTCTCCAGTTTCCTGGTCTTCGACCTGCTGCCCTTCTTGCTTTTCTGGCCAACACTCGTAAAGCACATGCAGTCAAGGAAATTTTGAACTATACCGGCCCACATTTCCCGGCAACCGAGAGCCCTCAATCGGTACCATTCATCACCACTCAGGCCATCTGATTTATACCAAAACTAGAATTGACGCAACCAGTCATACGAATGGCACAAATAGCACAACTTCCATATCCACAAGATTCGCGACACCCCAACACACGTAACCCAGGCACCAACATCAACTTTATGAACCAAGTGAAGCCTTGACGGACTTCGCCACCAGAGACCAAGCCATGCCTGTTTCGAGAATGACTGCATTCGCATCGCGCCTCGCCCGCCACTGGCTGCCCCCCGCGCTTCGCCATGCACTGAATCGCATGGCGGGCCAGACTTTTCGTTATTCTGGCCGTTTCGATACGTGGCAGGAAGCATGTAGAGCGGCTGATGGATATGATGATAAACGCATCATTGAACGAATTCACTCCGCCGCACTGGCAGTACGCGAAGGGCGCGCAGCCTGGGAGCAGGATGGCGAATCACATCCCGAGATAATACTCAACTTCCCCGTACTTGCTTGCTTGGCAAAAGCGACCCGCAAGGACGATACCTTACGCGTGCTGGACATTGGCGGTGGTTTCGGCAGTTCCTGGCTGCAGGCCAGTCAAGGCATGCCGGACATTAAATTGCACTGGACAATAGTCGAGCAAGAGCGGGTAGTGTCGCTTGCTAGGCAGGATTTCAACAATCAGGGAGTCCGTTACACGCACTCGCTTGATGAAGCACTGGCAACGAACGAATACGATCTCGCGCTCCTTTCCAGTGTGCTGCAGTATATCGCGACCCCACACGCAATACTTGATCAACTTGCCTCGTCAGAGATCAAATGGATCGTGATTGACAGGCATCCCTGCTCGAACGCCGGTGAAGTCATCACAATTCAGCACTGCCCAAGGCGGCTATACAAAGCAACCTACCCCTCTTGGCTTTTCGACTGCGAAAGCTTAAGGTCCAAACTGAATCTGACTCATGATCTGGCACTTTCATGGCAGGGTCAGGATCAACCCATCCAGGGCGATGGCTTTCATGCAAGCTTCGCGGGCATGTGCTGGAAACGCAGGGGAGAGCATACGTGAAGAAATGGCACCAGCGCATCCAACACGATCCACCTTTATGGTCAGCGCTTGTCAATCCTCATTTCCTGCCCAGAAGAGCATTGCACGCTGCAATGCGCAAGGCCGCATGCTTTCTCTGCGGTCGCGTCCTCGACGTCGGCTGCGGAAAACAACCTTACCGTAACCTGCTGAGCCATGCCTCCAATGTGACAGGAATTGAGATCGATACGCCCATATCGCGCGCCAATAGCCGGGCAGATATATTCTACTCGGGCGCAATACTTCCATTCGACGATGAAGTCTTCGACTCAATTATCTGCAACCAAGTCCTGGAGCACGCAAAAGATGGCACCCTGTTCTTGCACGAACTGCATAGGGTGCTCGCGCCGGATGGAATCTTAGTTCTGTCGGTTCCTTTTGTGTGGCCGGAGCACGAACAGCCTCATGACCACAGACGGCTGACATCATACGGATTAGAACAGCTCCTGCATGACGCAGGCTTTACGGTGCTTCAGCAGTACAAGCTCGTCTCCGGGGTCGCCGCAATCGCCGCGCTACTGGCCGACTGGATTGGAGAAACACTGAGACCCGCTCCTTCCGTACTACGGATACCGTTGCGCGCAATAATGATTGCACCAATATCTTGGCTCGGCGCCGTCATCGACCACTGGCAACGCCATGGGAATCCCTCGCTATACCTCGACAATTTCGTCGTTGCCCAGCGCACCGCCGCATGAATCGATGGGCCTTTCATCACTCATCGCAAGTGACAAAAGCAACTGCCATTGCCAATAGATCCCAATGCATAAATTCTGCACCTACTTCGACAAAAACTATCTCCTCCGCGGGATCGCCATGTTTCGTTCGCTGAAGGAAAGCGGGATCCCATTCTCACTAGATGTACTAGCACTCGACAAGGAAACGGACGAAGTCATTCGCGCCATCAATTGCCCAGAGCTCAACAGCATTCCACTGTCAGAGATGGAAAATAATTTCCCGGAACTCAGCGCCGCAAAAGGCAACCGGACATTAATCGAATACTACTTCACCCTCAGCCCATGTCTTCCGCTGTACATCTTTGAGAGGAACCCCGAGATCCAAAGGATCACTTACGTCGACGCCGATCTCATTTTCTATTCAAGCCCTGAGCCCCTATTCCAAGAGCTTGGCACCAGTTCCATTCAGATTTGCGAGCACCGATATTCCCCCCTACTGCGCGACCGAGATCAATACGGACGGTTCGTCGTCCAATATCAAACCTTCAGGCGCACCACCACAGGAATGAGGTGCTTGCAGCGATGGAAGTCGCAATGCCTAGAATGGTGCCAAGACAAGCCTGATGGGGGGAGATACGCCGATCAGAAATACCTAGACGAGTGGCCAGAATTATACGGGAAGGAACTGTCAATAATCCAGAATCTTGGCGCAGGAGTTGCACCATGGAATTGGTCAACCTTCCCCGTCACAAGAAAAGCAGGCAAAATCCACATCCAGAACAGCCCTCTGGTATTTTACCACTTCCACGGGCTAAAAATATTCAGCCCCCACTTCATCTCCAACGGCCTGGCAGACTGGACTCGCATGCCATGGCGCATGCAACGATTCTTGTATGCCGGATACGTCAGGCGCCTGCGTGAGGCAAGCGCGTGGATAAGAAGCCGCAGCGGATACGCCATACGAATGAAAGATCACTCAATTCGCAGGAAGACACTGAGAATCTCAGACCTCAAAGAAATTGCCAGCAAGGCATGGAGGCAGGCAATGTTCGTCCCATAGCAGCAAGCGAAATGCAGGACGCAACGAAACCAAAACCCACTGTCCCGAGAATTACTTGCAGCACTTATTCTACCCGTCATGCCGGAATCTTGCACCGCTCCGGGGGAGCGAACCTTACATCCGGCGGATGATCTTGAGCGCGAGAATATTAGCGAATGCTGGCAACTGTCATTATTCCAACTTATCGAGATGGCATTCGGGCGGTGACCGCAGTCAAGGCCATACTGCAGCAACGTCTGCCTGCCGGAGATCACCTTGAAATTGTCGTTGTTGATGATGGCTCTGGCGACGATACAGTAACTCTCGTCTCCAACCTTCAACGCCCCGATGTTCGCACCATCTCACTGAGAGAAAACCAAGGGCGCGCCGCAGCGCGCAATGCTGGCGCAAGCGCAGCAAGGGGGGATTTCATAATTTTCATGGATTGCGACTGCATACCTGGTCATCCGCAGTTTGTGGCCAGACACTTGGCGCTATTAAAGAAAGGCATGATCGCTTGTGTCGGGCATGTGAGCGGGCCGGACGAGCAGTTCTGGTCACGTTACCAATACAAAGCATCGTTACGGCGCGAGCATCAGCATCGAACCGGCTCGACATTTTCAGGAAGCTCGCAGAATCTAGCCATCCGCAGGGATGCGTTTATGGCCGTTGGCGGATTCGACACTGCTTATCGGAAGTACGGCTTCGAAGATCGCGACCTTCTGATCAGGCTGAGGCAGAGAGGAAGTATCGCATGGACACCCGGCGAAGGAGTCATTCATTGCGACGAACTGCGCATCCAGGATGTCGCCAAGAAAATGCAGGAAGCTGCGTCCTCGACGGCTCTGAAATTCTCGCGCGAACATCCTTCCGAATATTCCGTGCTTGGATATTCCCGCATCGATAGCCGCCTGCACCCAATTCTAAGGATAGCTGCGCCAATCGGCAATATGATATTACCCATGATGATCACGGCCACGGATTTTGCTATAAACTCAAGGCTCCCTTATGCAATCAAAGCGGGCATGGCAAAACTATGCACGGCCATGTCATTCCTGGCTGGAACCACAAAGCCGATCTCGGAAGCTTAAGCGACGGCGAATGTCGCCCTCACCTCAGGGCGTCCATGCAAAGCCTGCGGTGTGCGAAGCCGGCTGCATCCAGCTCGGTTTCATTTCCTATGTCGGACTCCGTTTCCCACACCTTGCGCAGTTGCACCAGCAATCCAGCGGGGATACGCGCATCGCTGGCGGCATGTCACCGGTAGATCTCGAAAAGCGCTACGTGCGGAGCGGCGACTGAGTGTCTACGGAAATCTGGTCGATCCAAGGAACGCGCGCGGGCCAGCTCAGGCTTGCAGTTTCACTCAAAAGCTGGGCCCCGTAGAAACGGGGCCCAGCTTACCTTTCAACGATTTCAACAGCTAGTCGGAACGCCTAGCTTGATGCAAGACATTTTTAACGTGCGACCTAACCCGCCTCCCCGCGCAACGCCGCCCATACTCCACTTCCGAACGCCGGCCAAGCAAAGCCCTGGGCGAAGTCGATGCAGGTCTTCCGGAGTACCTCGCGCTGGGCGAGAACCTGGCTGACGGCAGCAGCAAACCCGGAGTAATCGCCGCTGGCCACCAGCCGGCCGGAACGCCCATCGGCCACCGCATCGACGATCCCGCCCGTCGCGAAGGCGACCGTGGGCAGGCCGTGGGCGGCGGCTTCCACCGCGACCATGCCGAAGCCTTCGGGATCGCCGGGGAGTTCACGCACCGGGAACACGTGAACATCGGCAGCGCAGTAGGCCTCACCCAGAGCATAATCGTTGATGACACCAAGGAAGCGTAGGTGGTCGCCCACGCCTGCGGCCTCGGCGGCCGCCTGGATGCTGGCCGGGGATTGCGCCTGGGCGTGCAGGGCTTGAGCGGGTGCATCACCGATGATCACCAGCATTGCACTTGGATGCGCAGACACGATCTGCGGCAACGTATAGGTAACGAACTCGCGCAGTCCCTTGCGTGTGGACAAGCGGCCAACCGATAGCAGGATGGGGCCGCCACCGAAGCCGTGCCGGCTGCGGAACTCCACGGCGCCGTTTTCACCCGCGCTTGCCGTGCGCTCCGCTGGCAACTCGACACCCGGGTGGACGATGAAAATGCGATCAGCGGCAACGCCGATCTCCCTGCACAGCGCGGCAGTGGACTGGCTGTTGGCAATCACCACTTGCATACCGCGGATCACGGGGAGCCACAGCGCGCGATACAGCGGGTGCTTGACTGCGACATCCAAGCCATGGACGTAGACGGCGGCATCAGCGCCGCAGGAACGCGCTGCCAACCACGCCAGTGGCGCAGTCAACCCGCTGCCGGCCAGCACGATGTCAGGCTTCCAGCGCAGGGCCTCACGCCAGGCCAGCGTCTGCGCACGCAGCAGGAATCGCCACAGCGGCCTCAGAGGGGCTTCGGACACGGCGATGCCGGCCGGCGCGACCGCTGCCGAACCCGAGGGGCCGATCACGCGCACATCGGCCACCGTCGCCAGACCTTCTGCCATGTGCCAGTTCAGCCGCTCCATGCCGCCCACCAGCGGCGGCAGGTTGCGGGTGACCAGCAGCACCCGCGGCCGGGGATCACGCATCCCGGCGGTAGGTCAGGTTAGTGACCTGCTCCGAGATCAGCCCGATCAGGAAGACGATGACTGAAGCGCTGAACAGCAGCATGCTCATATTGGTGAACTGGTGACGTGTTGCGAACGTGTAGCCATACCAGCCGAGCGCGGCGAGAAAGAACGCGGCCGCAGTGGGCGCAAATAACTTCAGCGGCGAATACAGGCTGGCAATCTTGAAGATGATCAGCAGGAAGCGCACGCCGTCCTTCAGCGGTCGGATATGGCTGCCATTGCCCACCCGCTTGGCCACCGGAATCGGCACGTAGGCCACCGGGTAGGCGCTGCGGAAGAACGCCATGGTGCTGGTGGTGGGGTAGCTGAAACCGTTGGGCAACAGGTGCAGGAACTCGCGGAATTTGTCGGCGCGCACCGCGCGGAAGCCGGAGGTGAGGTCGGCGATCGGGTGGCCAGTCATCCAGCTGGCCAGACGGTTGTAGAAGGCATTGGCCATACCCCTGTGCAAGCCGGCCTGGCCGCTGGCATCGCGGGCACCGACCACCATGTCATAGCCTTCATCGAGCACTGCAAGCAAGTCCCCCACATGCTCGGCGGCGTGCTGCCCATCCGCATCCATGAAGACCAGCACCTCGCCGCAGGCGGCGCGAGTGCCACGCTTGATGGCGGCGCCATTGCCCATCGAATAGGGCGAGGACAGCACGCGGGCGCCGGCCTCCACCGCAATGGCTGCGGTTTCGTCGGTGGATCCGTCGTCGACGACGATGATTTCCGCCTCAGGCATGCGTGCGCGCAGGGCCGGCAAGGTGCGGCGCAGACCCTCGGCCTCGTTCTTCGCGGGCAGGATAATGCTGAGCTGCTGCACGCCGTCCCCCTGTGGTGGCTGGAGCCCATGGTAACCGCCCACGCGCCGGAGGCCGAGATGCGCCCCGAATCGCGTTTACGCTAAAGTCGTGTCGCTTACGCAAGAGACTGCCAACCAATGAATACCGCCGCTTCCCCCAACCTGATGGGCATCACCGGCATCGCCAGACGTCTGGTGATGGACGGCGCCCTGGACGAAGCTGCTGCCCGCAGGGCGATGGACAACGCCACGGCGGAGAAGACCCCGCTGGCCAGCTACCTGGCCGACCATCGGCTGGCCTCGCCGGCAGCGCTGGCCGCAGCCAACTCGGTCGAGTTCGGCATGCCGCTGCTGGATGCGCTGGCCATCGATCCGGCCCAGTCCGCCATCGCACTGGTCAAGGAAGAGCTGCTGCGCAAGCACAACGTGCTGCCGCTGTTCAAGCGCGGCAATCGGCTGTTCGTCGGCACGTCCGACCCCACCAGCAACCGGGCCATGGAAGAACTCAAGTTCCACACCAATCTGGCGGTGGAGCCGATTCTGGTGGATGCCGAACGCATCAAGCGCAGCCTGGATCAGTGGCTGGAGGCAGCGGAAGCGCTGGCCGACGAGCTGGACGATGCAGAAGGCCTGGAAGGCCTGGAAGTCGGGGGCGGCGACGACGACTTGAGCAATGACACCGGCGTGGATGCCAAGGGTGAAGACACCCCGGTGGTGAAGTTCGTGAACAAAGCGCTGGTGGATGCGATCCGCCGCGGCGCCTCGGACATCCACTTCGAGCCCTACGAAACCGATTACCGGGTGCGTTTCCGCATCGACGGCATCCTGAAGACCACCAAGAAGGTGCCGGTGAAGCTGCACTCGCGCATCGCCGCGCGGCTGAAGGTGATGTCGCAGCTGGACATCGCCGAGAAGCGCATCCCGCAAGACGGCCGCATCAAGCTGAACATCAGCAAGACCAAGCAGATCGACTTCCGCGTCAGTACCCTGCCCACCCTGTTCGGCGAGAAGATCGTGCTGCGCATCCTGGACGGCAGCGCCGCCAAGATGGGCATCGAAAAGTTGGGCTACGAGCCAGAGCAGCAGAAGCTGTTCCTGGACGCCATCCACAAACCCTATGGCATGGTGCTGGTGACCGGCCCCACCGGCTCCGGCAAGACCGTCAGCCTGTACACCGGACTGGGCATCCTCAACGACGAGACCCGCAACATCAGCACGGTGGAGGACCCGGTGGAAATCCGCCTGCCGGGCGTCAATCAGGTGCAGCAGAACGTCAAGCGCGGCATGACCTTCGCCGCCGCCCTGCGCAGCTTCCTGCGCCAGGATCCGGACGTGATCATGGTCGGCGAAATCCGCGACCTGGAAACCGCCGAGATCGCGGTCAAGGCGGCGCAGACCGGCCACATGGTGCTGTCCACCCTGCACACCAACGACGCCCCGCAGACCATCGCCCGCCTGATGAACATGGGCATCGCGCCGTACAACATCACCAGTTCGGTCAACCTGGTGATCGCCCAGCGCCTGGTGCGCCGCCTGCACGACTGCAAGCGCGCCGTCCACTTGCCGGAGCACGCCCTGCTGGCCGAGGGCTTCACCGCCGACGAGATTCACCAAGGCATCACCGTCTACGAGGCAGTGGGCTGCGAGGACTGCACCGGCGGCTACAAGGGGCGCGCCGGCATCTACCAGGTGATGCCGATGACGGATGAAATCCAGCAAATCGTGCTGGCTGGTGGTAATGTCCAGCAGCTGACCGAGGCGTCCCTGCGCAGCGGCGTCCGCGACCTGCGGCGCTCCGCGTTGGACAAGGTGAAACAGGGGATCACCAGCCTCATCGAGATCAACCGCGTCACCAAGGACTGAGGGGAACACCATGTCCGCACGCAGAGCCGCCATCAGCAAGGTTCGTGAAAAGGCCGAGGCCCGCCGGCTGAACCCGCTGGAGGAATTCGTCTGGCAGGGCCGCGACAAGCGCGGCAAGGTGATGAAGGGCGAGCAGCTGGCGCGCAACGCCAACCTGCTGCGCGCCGACCTGCGCAAGCAGGGCATCAACCCGACCATGGTCAAGCCCAAGCCCAAGCCGCTGTTCGGTAGCGGGGCCAAGAAAATCTCTGCACGCGACATTGCCGTGTTCAGCCGCCAGATCGCTACCATGATGAAATCCGGCGTGCCGATCGTGACGGCGCTGGAAATCATCGGCGGCGGCAACAAGAACCCGGCGATGAAGAAGATGGTCAACGGTCTGCGCAACGACATCGAAGGCGGTGCGTCCATCTACGAAGCGATGAGCCAGTACCCGGTGCAGTTTGATGAGCTGTATCGCAACCTGGTGCGCGCCGGCGAGTCCTCCGGCGTGCTGGAAACCGTGCTGGAGACCATCGCCACCTACAAGGAAAACATCGAGAGCATCAAGGGCAAGATCAAGAAGGCGCTGTTCTATCCCGCCACGGTGATCGCCGTGGCCATCATCGTCTGCGCGGTACTGATGATCTACGTGGTGCCGATCTTCAAGGAGACCTTCTCCAGCTTCGGCGCCGACCTCCCCGCTTTTACCGCGCTGGTATTCGGTATTTCCGACATCATCGTGAAATGGTTCTGGCTGATCGGCATCATAGTAGGCGGCGCGATAGGCTTTTTCATCTATACCTACAAGCGGTCCATCAAGCTGCAGCACACCATCGACCGGCTGATGCTCAAGATCCCGGTGATCGGCAAGGTGTTGAATGAATCGGCCATTGCCCGATTCGCCCGCACCTTGGCGCTGACCTTCCGCGCCGGTGTGCCGCTGGTGGAGGCGATGGACAACGTCGCCGGCGCCACCGGCAGCATGGTCTACCAACAAGCCGTCATGAAAATGAAGGACGACGTGTCGGTGGGCTATCCGGTCAACGTGGCGATGAAGCAGGTCAACCTGTTCCCGCACATGGTGGTGCAGATGACCGCGATCGGCGAGGAAGCCGGCGCGCTGGACACCATGCTGCTGAAGGTGGCCGAGTTCTATGAGGAAGAAGTCAGCAACACGGTGGATGCGCTGTCCAGCCTGATCGAGCCGATGGTGATGGTGATCATCGGCGGCCTGGTGGGTTCGATCGTGATCGCGATGTACCTGCCGATCTTCAAGATCGCCATGACGGTGATGTAACCCGGACCGTTCCCGCAGATGGCATTTCTCGACGCGCACCCCGGCCTCGGCTATCCCGCCGCGGCCGGACTCGGCCTGCTGGTCGGCAGCTTCCTAAACGTGGTGATCCTGCGCCTGCCGCCCCGGCTGGAGTGGCAGTGGAAGCACGACGCCCGCGAAATCCTCGAGGAGCCCGATCTCTACGATCCGCCGCCGCCCGGGATCGTGGTGGAAGGCTCGCATTGCCCGAAATGCAAGAAGCCGTTGTCCTGGTACGAGAACATCCCGGTCCTGAGCTGGGTGCTGCAGGGCGGGAAATGCCGGGGCTGCAAGGCGCCGATTTCCATCCAGTATCCGCTGGTGGAGCTGCTGACCGGGCTGCTGTTCCTGGCCTGCGTCTGGCGCTTCGGGTTCGGCTGGCAGGGATTCGGCGCGCTGGTGCTGACCAGCTTCCTGATCGCGCTGTCCGGCATCGATCTGCGCACGCGCCTGCTGCCGGACCAGCTGACCCTGCCGCTGATGTGGCTGGGGCTGATCGCCGCCAGCGACAACCTGTACATGCCGGCGAAGCCGGCGCTGCTGGGCGCGATGGCCGGCTACCTGAGCCTGTGGTCGGTGTATTGGGTGTTCAAGCAGCTCACCGGCAAGGAGGGCATGGGCCACGGCGATTTCAAGCTGCTGGCCGCGCTGGGCGCGTGGATCGGCCTGTCCGGCATCCTGCCGACGATTCTGATCTCCTCGCTGGTGGGCGCCGTGGTCGGCTCGATCTGGCTGTTCGCCAAGGGCCGCGACAAGGCCACGCCGATTCCGTTCGGTCCGTATCTCGCCATCGCCGGCTGGATCAGCTTCATGTGGGGCAAGGATCTGGTCGGCATGTACATGCGTTTCGCCGGGCTGGCCTAGACGGTCGCTCCCATCGCTCCGCCCAAACCCCACGCCTGCGAGCGACAGCCATAATTCGCGCATGAGCGATTACATCATCGGCCTGACCGGCGGCGTGGCTTCGGGCAAGAGTGCGGTTGAGGCGTGCTTTCGCACGCTGGGCGTGGCGGTGGCCGATGCCGATGCCGCTGCCCGCGACGCGGTGGCCGCGGGCAGCGATGGGCTGGCCGAAGTGGTGGCTGCCTTCGGCGCAGGCGTGCTGACGGCGGATCGCAATCTGGACCGGCCCGCCATGCGCCGCCGCGTCTTTGCCGATCCCGACGCGCGCCGGCAGCTGGAGGCCATCGTCCACCCGCGCGTGCGCAAGGCGCTGGCGGACGCCTGCCGGGCCGCACCTGGACCCTATGCCGTCGCTTCGATTCCGCTGCTGGCCGAAGGCGGCGGTCGCGACGCCTATCCGTGGCTGGATCGCATCCTGGTAGTGGACGTGCCCGAGGACGTGCAGCTTGCCCGCCTGCTGCACCGCGACGGCATCGACGAAGCGCTGGCGGGGAGGATGATCGGCGCACAGGCCACGCGCAGGCAGCGGCTGGCGATCGCCGACGACGTGATCGTCAACGACCGCGGGCTGGACGCCTTGCCGGCGCAGGTCGAGGCGCTGGACCGGCTGTACCGCCGCCTGGCCGACTAGGCCGGCTCGCGCATCAGCAGGGCCACCGCGGGCGCATCCGCCGGCGGCATCGGGTAGTCGGCCAGCTTGTGCGGCGGCGCCCAGGCCAGCGCCTGCCCCTCCATGCCGCTCGGCGTGCCGGCGTAGCTGCGGATCTCGTACACGTCGAGCCGCAGTTGCTTGTCCGGATACGGCATCTGCACGTCGATCAGGAGCCCGCCGACGTTCGCCTCGATCCCGAGCTCTTCGCGCAGCTCGCGCGCCAACGCGTGTTCCGCAGTCTCGCCGGGTTCGATCTTGCCGCCCGGGAACTCCCACAGGCCGGCCAGATCGCGGCCTTCCGTGCGCCGCGCCAGCAGGATGCGTCCGCGCGCGTCGCGGATGACGCCGGCGACGACGTGGACCAGTCTCATGAGCGCGATCGCTTTCCGCGCATCGCCATAAGCACGGCGCGTGAAAACCTTGGAACGGGGTTGCCCGAAACCAACTCGAAAAGCGCCCCACCCCGGCCCGTCCGGCCCTCAGGCACAGCCTTCGGGCGTTCATCAGCGCGCGAACCTGCGGTTCGCAAACGCGCTTCTTCATCCCTTTCGCCTGCGGCGAAAGGGAGGGTGCTCAACTCAGGCCAGCTGCCCATGGCAGTGCTTGAACTTCTTGCCGCTGCCGCAAGGGCAGGGATCGTTGCGGCCGACATGGGCGAACGCCTGCTGCGCCTGCACCTGCGCCGCTTCCTCGTCCGCGCCCAGCCCGCCCATGTCCGGATGCTGGAACTGCATCTGCCGGGCCACCGCCTCGGCGCGGGCGCGTTCCTGCGCTTCGGCCGCGGCCACTTCCTCCTCGGTGCGGATGCGCACGCGCGCCAGCAGCGACACCACTTCCTGCTTGACCTTCTCCAGCAGCTCGGAGAACAGCTCGAAGGCTTCCTTCTTGTATTCCTGCTTCGGCTGCTTCTGCGCATAGCCGCGCAGGTGGATGCCCTGGCGCAGGTAGTCCATGCGCGCGAGGTGCTCCTTCCAGTTCTGGTCGAGCACGTTCAGCATCACATGCTTCTCCAGCATGCGCATGGTCTCGCCGCCGACCTGCTCTTCCTTGCCGGCGAACAGCGCGTCCACGGTGTCCTGCACCCGGCCCTGGATCTGCGAGGCGTCCAGCTCCGCCTCCGCCTTGTGAAGACCGACCAAGTCCATCTGCACGCCGAACTCGGCGGCCAGCGCCGCTTCCAGGCCCGGCAGGTCCCACTGTTCGTCGATCGAATCCGGCGGCACGAAGCGCTCCACCATCTCGGCAACCACATCAAAGCGGATGCCGTCGACGTTCTCCTTGACGCTCTCGGCTTCCAGCAGCTCGTTGCGCTGGCCGTAGATGACCTTGCGCTGATCGTTGTTGACGTCGTCGAAGTCCAGCAGGTTCTTGCGGATGTCGAAGTTGTGCGCCTCGACCTTGCGCTGCGCGTTGGCGATCTGCTTGGTCACCAGCGCCGATTCGATGATGTCGTCTTCCTTCAGGCCCATCCGCGCCATCACCTTCTGCACCCAGTCGGCGGCGAAGATGCGCATCAGGTTGTCTTCCAGCGACAGGTAGAAGCGCGAGGAACCCGGGTCGCCCTGGCGGCCGGAACGGCCGCGCAGCTGGTTGTCGATGCGGCGGGATTCGTGGCGCTCGGTGCCGATGATGTGCAGGCCGCCGGCCGCCTTCACCGCGTCGTGGCGCTCCTGCCATGCGGCCTTGATGCGGTCCTTCTCCGCCTGCGGGGCGTCGTCGCCCAGCGCGGCCAGTTCGGCGTCCAGCGAGCCGCCCAGCACGATGTCGGTGCCGCGGCCGGCCATGTTGGTGGCGATGGTCACCGCGCCCGGCGCGCCGGCGTTGGCGACGATGTGCGCCTCGCGCTCGTGCTGCTTGGCGTTGAGCACTTCGTGCGGGATGCCGGCCTCGCGCAGGTTCTCGCTGAGCAGCTCCGACACCTCGATCGAGGTGGTGCCGACCAGCACCGGCTGGCCCTTGGCCACGCACTCCTTGATCTCGTTCGCCACCGCGCGGTACTTGCCGGCGCGGTTGAGGAACACCAGGTCCGGATGGTCCTTGCGGATCATCGGGCGGTGGGTCGGGATCACCACCACTTCCAGCCCGTAGATGTTCTGGAACTCGTAGGCCTCGGTGTCCGCGGTGCCGGTCATGCCGGACAGCTTCTTGTACATGCGGAACAGGTTCTGGAACGTCACCGACGCCAGCGTCTGGTTCTCGCGCTGCACCGGCACGCCTTCCTTCGCTTCCACCGCCTGGTGCAGGCCGTCGGACCAGCGCCGGCCCGGCAGGGTGCGGCCGGTGAATTCGTCGACGATGATGACCTCGCCGTCGCGCACGATGTAGTCGACGTCGTTCTGGTAGATCGCGTGCGCGCGCATCGCCGCGTTGAGGTGGTGGACGACGTGGATGTTCTGCGCGGCGTACAGGCTCTCGTCCGCGCCGAGGATGCCGGCCTGGCGCAGCAGCTGCTCGGCGTGCTCCTGCCCGGTTTCGGACATGTGCACCTGCTTCTGCTTCTCGTCGACCCAGTAGTCGCCCTCGCCTTCCTCGGTCTCCTGGCGGGTCAGCGACGGCACCACCGCGTTGACGCGCAGGTAGAGCTCCGGCGATTCGTCGGCGGGGCCGGAGATGATCAGCGGGGTGCGCGCCTCGTCGATCAGGATCGAGTCCACCTCGTCGACGATGGCGAAGTTCAGGCCGCGCTGGAAGCGGTCTTCCTTCGACAGCGCCATGTTGTCGCGCAGGTAGTCGAAGCCGAATTCGTTGTTGGTGCCGTAGGTGATGTCGCAGGCGTAGGCCGCACCCTTGTCGGAATGCGGCATGCCCGGATAGACCACGCCGACGGAGAGGCCCAGCCAGTTGTAGAGCTTGCCCATCTGGGCGGCGTCGCGGCGGGCCAGATAGTCGTTGACGGTGACCACGTGCACGCCCTTGCCTTCCAGCGCGTTCAGGTACACCGCCGAGGTCGCGGTCAGGGTCTTGCCTTCGCCGGTGCGCATTTCGGCGATCTTGCCGCCGTGCAGGACCATGCCGCCGATCAGCTGGACGTCGAAGTGGCGCATGCCGAACACGCGCACCGACGCCTCGCGGCAGACCGCGAACGCCTCCGGCAGCAGCTTGTCCAGCGACTCGCCCTTGCCGACGCGCTCCTTGAACTCCGCGGTCTTGGCCTTCAGCGCCTCGTCGGAGAGCGCCTGCATCTGCGGCTCCAGCGCGTTGATCTTCTTGACGATGGCGGAAAGCTGCTTGAGCAGGCGCTCGTTGCGGCTGCCGAAAATGCTGGTGAGCAAACTGTTGAGCATGGGGTGTGCAGTCCCTGGCGGGATGCGCGCCGGCGGCGCGGCATCGAGCGATTTGGATGAAGTTCCGGTGCAACGCAATGCCCGAAGCCGGGCGCGGGCGCCCGTTCGGGAATCGGATAGTTTAGCTGGAGGCGGCCCGCGGCGTGCGCAAGCCCCTCGCCCGATGTCAGCCGCGGGCCGGCCCGTGGCGGGCGAGCGCGTTGTTGTGGCCCAGGAACTTGCGGGGATTGACCACCACGCCGTCCTGCCAGACCTCGAAGTGCACGTGCGCGCCGGTGGAACGGCCGCTGGAGCCGGCCCTGGCGATTTCCTGCCCCGCCCGCACCAGGTCGCCGATTTGGTGGGTCAGGCGCGAGTTGTGGGCGTAGCGGGTGACATAGCCGTTGCCATGGTCGATCTCGACCGTGTTGCCGTAGCCGTTGCGCACGCCGGCGAAGCTGACCACGCCGTCGGCCACCGCCAGCACCGGATCGCCGATGCTGGCCTGGAAGTCGATGCCCTTGTGGAACTGGCTGCCGCCGCCGAACGGATCGGCGCGGCCGCCGAAGCCCGAGGTGACGAAGCTGCCGGCGATGGGTTCGCGCGAGGGCAGCGTGCTGCGGTCCAGCTCGCGGTTGAACATCAGGGTTTCCAGCACCGACAGCTGGGTGCCGGCGAGGCGGTAATCGCCTTCCAGCGCACGCAGGCGGGCGCGCAGCTCGGCGGCCGGCATGTCGCGGGTGACGCCGCCGCCGCCCTGGCCGACCGGCTTCTCGAAATCGAACTCGCCGTCCTGCAGCTGGCCGGCCCGGGTCAGGCGGCTGCCGAGCGCGTTCAGGCGGTTGGCCTGCGCCTGCAGTTCGGCCAGGCGCGCGGCCAGCGCGTTGACGTCGCGCTGGGCGTCGCGGCGCACCTTCTCCAGTTCGGCCTGGCGCGCGGCGTCGGCCGCCTGCAGCGCCTCCAGCTGGACCATGCCGATCGCGCTGCGCATCGCGGCGCCGCACAGCATGCCCGCGCCCAGCAGCAGCGCCAGCGCCGCCCACGGCCGACGCGTCGCCCAGCCGCGCAGGCGCTGGACCTGCGCGACGGTGCGCTGGCGGGTATCGTGTGCGTTGCTGGTTTCGATCATTCCGTATGCCTGGTTCACGACCCACGCCCGACAAGGGCGATGCCAAACCCGCCGGCCCGCGCGAGGCGCTGGACGCGCTGCTCGCCGGTTCCGCCGGGGGCACCCTGCGCCGGGCCCAATGGCTCGACGCGATGGATCGGTTGCTGCGCCCCCATCTGCCGCCGGGGCTGGGGGCGCATGCGCGCCTGGCCAACGTCCGTGGAG
This sequence comes from Thermomonas brevis, assembly GCF_014395425.1. NCBI lineage: Bacteria > Pseudomonadati > Pseudomonadota > Gammaproteobacteria > Lysobacterales > Lysobacteraceae > Thermomonas > Thermomonas brevis. Next base: position 2,333,713 of record NZ_CP060711.1, on the reverse strand, counting down.
ACAAGCTGGTGTTCGTCGTCGATGCGCCGGTCTGGCATGCCAAGTTGCGGCTGGCCGCGCCCGCGCTGGTCGACGCCGCCCGCTCCATCGGGCTCGAAGTGAACGACGTGGGCGTCAGGACGACCACCGCACCGCTGCGACCGCAACCGCCGGCCGCCGCGCGCCGCACTCCGATGTCGGCCGCCGCCCAGTCGGGACTGGAGGCCGCCTTGCAACTGCTGCGATCGGATGCGCCGGAAGACGCCGGGGGCGACCGCAAACTCCGGACGGGACGGGGACGCAAGGCGCCCGCCGGACCGGCCGAGGGCGCATCCTAGCGGCACAAGCCCGTGATTTTGTTAAGGAACCGGAAATCGGCACACCGGAATCGTGAACCAGGTCACGATTTTGCGCACCCGCTCAGACCGCCGGCAGCGCGGCCCCGTAGCCCAGCTCCGGCGCCTGCGCGGCGTCGGAGAAGCTGACTTCCTCCCAGGCCCCGGCATCCGCCAGCAGCGCGCGCACCAGCGTGTTGTTCAGCGCGTGCCCGGACTTGTAGCCCTCGTAGGCGCCGAGGATGGCGTGGCCGGCCAGGTACAGGTCGCCCACCGCGTCGAGGATCTTGTGGCGGACGAACTCGTCGGCGTAGCGCAGGCCGTCCTCGTTCAGCACCCGGAACTCGTCCAGCACGATGGCGTTGTCCATCGAACCGCCGAGGCCGAGGTTGCGCTCGCGCATGTATTCCAGGTCGCGCATGAAGCCGAAGGTGCGGGCGCGGCTGATCTCGCGGATATAGGCCCGGGTGGAGAAGTCCACTTCCACCCGCGACAGCGAATCCGGGATCGCCGGGTGGTTGAACTTCACCGTGAAGCCGAGCCGGAAGCCGTCGTGCGGTTCGAAGCGGGCGATCTTGTCGCCGTCGCGCACCTCGACCGGCTTGAGGATGCGGATGAAGCGCTTGGCCGCGTGCTGCTCGACGATGCCGGCCGATTCCAGCAGGAACACGAACGGCCCGGCGGAGCCGTCCATGATCGGCACTTCCGCCGCGCTCAGCTCGACGTAGACGTTGTCGATGCCGAGGCCGGCCAGCGCCGACATCAGGTGTTCGACGGTCTGCACCTTGGCGCCGTCGCGGCTCAGGCCGGTGCAGAGCGTGGTTTCGGTGACCAGAGCGGCGGCGGCGGGCATTTCCACCACCGGGTCGAGGTCGATGCGGCGGAACACGATGCCGGTGTCGACCGGGGCCGGGCGCAGGGTCAGGAAGACCTTCTCCCCGCCATGCAGGCCCACGCCGGTGGCGCGGATCACGTTGCCTAGGGTGCGTTGGCGGAGCATCGCGGCAGAATATCACGCGCCTGCCTGAATCCAGGCGTAAAACACTCCGTTTCGCGAGCGGTGCGGCGGTGCGTCCCGGTGCGGAAACGAAAGCGGCCGGCCGGCAGAGCCGACCGACCGGAAGGCGTCGCCGGGCGGACGACCCGGCGCGCGATTTCGACAGGGATACCACTTCCTTCCCTTCCGCCAAAAGCGGAGGAGAAGGGTCAGAGAGAAGCTGCTCCTGCGATCGCAAAAGCACCCCTCCCAATCTCCCCCTTCGCTTCGCGAAAAGGGAGGCATTTCATTGTCAGTCCGCCTGGCGGCGCAGGGTGAGGGCGCGCGCTTGCGGGGCACAGCCCCGCGCGTGACCGAACGCCCGGCCACGGATGGCCGGGCAGGACGATCCGGAGCCGATCGCCAGCGCCATGGACGGCATCAATCCGCCTGGCGGCGCAGGAAAGCAGGAATGTCCAGGTAGTCGTCCTTCGGCAGTTCGGCCGCCGCCGGCGCCGCGTCGGCGTTGCGGCGCAGCCCGCTGACGAAGCTGTTCGACGTGGCCGGCGCGAAGGTGTCGGCGACCGCGTCGATCGGCAGCCCGGTGGTGCCGTCGCGCTTGACCTGCGTGTTGATCAGCTGCACCTGCGGGCGGCGCAGCGGCTCCTGCGCGGACTCGAAGCGCACCTCGCGGCGCTCGCCGCCGGTGGGCTGGCGCAGGCCGACGGTGGCGCGGCTCAGGCCGGTGGCGACCACGGTGACGCGCACCTCGTCCTGCATTTCCGGGTCCAGCACGGTGCCGATGACCACGGTGGCGTCTTCCGAGGCGAACTGCTCCACGGTGCGGCCGACCTCGTCGAACTCGGCCATGGTGAAGTCCGGGCCGGCGGTGATGTTGACCAGGATGCCGTTCGCGCCGGACAGGTTGACGTCGTCCAGCAGCGGGTTTTGGATGGCGGCCTCGGCGGCGGCCTGCGCGCGGTCGTCGCCGCGGGCGCTGCCGGTGCCCATCATCGCCAGGCCCATCTCGGACATGACGGTGCGCACGTCGGCGAAGTCGACGTTGATCAGGCCGGGACGCACGATCAGGTCGGCGATGCCCTGCACCGCGCCCAGCAGCACGTCGTTGGCGGCGCGGAACGCCTGGATCATCGTCGCGTTGCGGCCCAGCACGGTGATGAGCTTTTCGTTGGGGATGGTGATCAGCGAATCGCAGTGCTGGCTCAGTTCCTCGATGCCCTTCTGCGCCACCTGCATGCGGCGGCGGCCCTCGAACGGGAACGGTTTGGTGACCACGGCCACGGTCAGGATGCCCATTTCCTTGGCCAGCTGCGCCACCACCGGCGCGGCGCCGGTGCCGGTGCCGCCACCCATGCCGGCGGTGATGAACACCATGTCGGCGCCCTGCAGCGATTCGATGATGGTCTCGCGGTCTTCCAGTGCGGCCTGGCGGCCGACTTCGGGATTCGCGCCCGCACCCAGACCCTTGGTGACGTTGCCGCCCAGGGTCAGCTGCTGGCTGGCGCCGCAGTTCTTGATCGCCTGCGAGTCGGTGTTGGCGGTGATGAATTCCACGCCGTTGACGGTGCTGTTCACCATGTGCGCGACCGCGTTGCCGCCGCCGCCGCCGACGCCGAAGACCTTGATGACCGCGTTGGGTACCGTTTCCTGGATCAGTTCGAAATGTGCCATGTCCGTGTCCTGTCGTTGTGGCCGGGATCGGGGATGGGATCGGGTCCCGTCTCGCCTTCGCCGGCATTGTTATCGGGTTGTGTCCTGCGCCTGTTCCCGTTTTTTTCCCTGCTCGCCTACCGCTTGCCTTCCGCCTGCCGCTTTGTTTCTTCCGCCTGCCCCGCCGCCGCTCAGAACGAGCCGCGGAACCACTTCACCGCCTTGCCCACGATCCCGCCGACCTTGCCGGTCGGCAGGCTCGGGCGCTTCGGGCTTTCCATCTGCGCGCCCATCAGCAGCAGGCCGACGCCGGTGGCGTGCACCGGGTTGCCCACCACTTCGCCAAGGCCGGTGACGTGCTGCGGGATGCCGATCCGCACCGGCATCTGCAGCATCTCCTCGGCCAGTTCGACCACGCCTTCCATCTTCGAGGCGCCGCCGGTCAGCACCATGCCGGCGCGCACCCGCTGCTCGAAGCCGGAACGGCGCAGTTCCGCCTGCACCATCTCGAAGATTTCCTCGTAGCGCGCCTGCACCGCCTGCGCCAGCGCGTGGCGCGGCATGCGGCGCGGCGGGCGGTCGCCGACGCTTTCCACCTGGATGCTTTCCTCGGCGCGCGCCAGCTGCGCCAGCGCGCAGGCGTACTTGACCTTGATGTCCTCGGCGTGCGGCGTGGGCGTGCGCAGCATGTGCGCGATGTCCTCGGTCACCTTGTCGCCGGCCACCGGCAGGTTGGCGGTGTGGCAGATCGCGCCCTGCATGAACACCGCGATGTCGGTGGTGCCCGCGCCCATGTCCACCAGCACCACGCCCAGCTCCTTCTCGTCGCCGGTCAGCACCGCGGTGCTGGAGGCCAGCGAGGACAGCACCAGCTCGTCCACTTCCAGCCCGCAGCGCTGCACGCATTTGGTGATGTTCTGCGCCGCCGACTGCGCGCACGTCACCAGATGCGCATGCACTTCCAGGCGCACGCCGGTCATGCCGACCGGGTTGCGGATGCCTTCCTGCGAATCGTCCAGCACGTATTCGCGCGGGATCGCGTGCAGGATGCGCTGGTCGGCCGGGATCGCCACCGCCTTCGCCGCTTCCAGCACCCGGTCGAGGTCGCCGTAGGTGACCTCGCCGTCGCGGATCGGCACGATGCCGGGCGAGTTCTTGCACTGCACGTGGTTGCCGGAGATCGAGGCGTACACGCTGCTGACCTCGCAGCCGGCCATCAGCTCGGCTTCCTCGACCGCGCGCTGGATCGACTGCACGGTGGAGTCGATGTCCACCACCACGCCGCGGCGCAGCCCGCGCGACTCGTGCGAGCCGATGCCGATCACCTCGATCGGTTCGCCCGGCGCGTATTCGCCGACCAGGGCCGTGACCTTGGAGGTGCCGATGTCGAGGCCGACGATCAGGGCCTTGTCGCCTTTGCGGTTCATGTACTGGAGCCGTTGTTCGTGGTGGGGGAACTTGCGTCGGCCTTGGCCCAGATCAGGGCGAAGCCGTTGGTGTAGCGGAGGTCGGCGCGCACCAGCCGGCGCTGCGGGTTCTGCGCGGCCAGCTGCGGCAGCATCGGCGCGAACCGGGCCAGCCGCGCACCGGGATCGTTGCGGCCCAGCACCACCCGGGTGCCGTCGCGCAGCGCAATCGACCAGCTGCCGCGGCGGTCCAGCGCCACGCCCAGCACGCCGCCGGCGTTGGCAAGCTGCGCGCGCGCCTGGTTGTACAGCGCCACCACTTCCGGCACCCGCGCTTCCGGGCCGTCCAGCAGCGGCAGTCCGGCGGGCACGCGCAGCTTGCCGGCGGGGAACAGGCGGCCGTGCTCGGACAGCAATCGATCCTGGCCCCAGCGCGCGAACGGCCGGTGCTCGACGATCCGCACCTCCAGCACGTCCGGCCAGTGCTTGCGCACTTCCGCGTGCTCGACCCAAGGCAGCGCGTCCACCGCCTGCTGCACGTCGCCGAGGTCCACCGCGAAGAAGCCGCGGCGCGCGTGCGGCAGCACCGCCGCCTGCAGGCGCGCGCGATCCACCCGCTGCAATTCGCCCTGCACGCGCAGGGTGCGCAGCGGCCAGTGCTCGCCGCCCATCCAGCCTTCGACCACGGCCACCACCGGCAGCGCGACCAGCGCCACCGCGAGCAGCCACAGCAACGGGCGCTTCAGCGCGCTCACACCGTCTGCTCCAGGATCCGCCAGCACAGTTCCTCGAACGACACGCCCAGCTGGCGCGCCGCCTTCGGCACCAGCGAGTGGCTGGTCATGCCCGGCGCGGTGTTCGCCTCCAGCAGCAGCAAGCGGCCGCCGGCGCGCTCGCGCATCACGTCGACGCGGCCCCAGCCGCCGCAGCCGGCGGCAACGAAGGCGTCCAGCGCAAGCTTGCGGATCTCGTCCTCGTCGGCGCCGTCCAGGCCGGGGCACAGGTACTGCGTGTCCTCGGCGATGTACTTGGCGTTGTAGTCGTACCACTCGCCCTTCGGCACGATCCGGATCGACGGCAGCGCGACGTCGCCGAGGATGCCGACGGTCAGCTCGTCGCCGACCACCATCTGTTCCATCAGCATCTCGCCGCCGTAGCCGCGCGCGACCTCGATCGCCGCGTCGATGTCGGCCTCGGTCACCACCCGCGCCACGCCCACGCTGGAGCCTTCGCTGGACGGCTTCACGAACACCGGCAGGCCCAGCTCCAGCGCCGCCGCGCGCAGGTCGGCGCCGGGCGCCAGGCGCAGGAACTTCGGCGTCGGCAGGCCGGCGGTGATCCACACCTGCTTGGTGCGGATCTTGTCCATGGTCAGCGCGCTGCCGAGCACGCCGGAACCGGTGCAGGGCACCTCGAACGCCTGCAGCAGCCCTTGCAGCACGCCGTCCTCGCCGCCGCCCTTGTTGCCGTGCAGGATGTTGAACACGCGGTCGAAGCGGCCGTGCACCAGCGCGTCGACCAGCGCCGGGATGCCATCGACCGCATGCGCGTCGAAGCCGCGCGACTGCAGCGCCTCCAGCACGTTGCGGCCGGAATCCAGCGACACCTCGCGCTCGCTGCTGCTGCCGCCCATCAGCACGGCGACCCGGCCGAACGCGGCGGGATCGGTCACGCGCAGCGGCGGAAATGCGGTCTGGTTCATGCGCTTTCTCCCTGCAATCCGTCGCGGGCGATCTGCTGCGCCGCCGCGCCGATGTCGCCGGCGCCCATCAGCAGCAGCAGGTCGCCGTCGTGCAGCACGCCCGGCAGCACGCCGGCCAGCTCGGCGGCGCTGTTGACCACCACCGGATCGACCCGGCCGCGGGTGCGGATGCTGCGCGCCAGCGACTTGGCGTCGGCGCCGGCGATCGGCGCTTCGCCGGCCGGATAGACCTCGGTCAGCAGCAGCGCGTCCACGCCGGACAGCACCGCCGCGAATTCGTCGAACAGGTCGCGCGTGCGGGTGTAGCGGTGCGGCTGGAACGCGACCACCAGCCGTTTGTCCGGCCAGCCGCCGCGCGCCGCGGCGAACACCGCGGCCAGTTCCTTCGGGTGGTGACCGTAGTCGTCCACCAGCGCCACCTCGCCGCCCTGCGCCAGCTTCAGCGTGGCGAGCTGGTTGAAGCGGCGGCCGATGCCCTGGAAGCTTTCCAGCGCGCGCGCGATGGCGTCGTTCGGCACGCCCAGCTGCCAGCCGATGGCGGCGGCGGCCAGCGCGTTCTGCACGTTGTGCCGGCCCGGCAGCGCCAGCGTGCAGGCGGTGCGGCTGCCGTCCGGCAGGCACAGGGTGAAGTGCATGTTCGCGCCCTGCTGGCGCACGTCGGCGGCGCGCACGTCGGCCTCCGGCGCGAAGCCGTAGGTCACCACGTGGCGCGGGGTGCGGCGCGCCAGCTGCGCCACTTCCTCGTCGTCGATGCACAGCACCGCCAGCCCGTAGAACGGCAGCCGGTGCAGGAATTCGGAGAACGCGTCCTTGACCCGCTCGAAGTCGCCACCGTAGTTCTCCAGATGGTCGGCGTCGATGTTGGTGATCACCGCCACCGTCGGGTTCAGGCGCAGGAAGCTGCCGTCGCTCTCGTCGGCCTCGGCCACCAGCCAGTCGCCCTTGCCGAGCCGCGCGTTGGCGCCGGCGGCCAGCAGCTTGCCGCCGATCACGAAGGTCGGATCGAGCCCGCCCTCGGCCAGCACGCTGGCGGTCAGCGAGGTGGTGGTGGTCTTGCCGTGGGTGCCGGCCACCGCCACCCCGCGCTTGAAGCGCATCAGCTCGGCCAGCATCTCCGCGCGCGGCACCACCGGGATGCGCTGCGCGCGCGCTTCCTGCAGTTCCGGGTTGTCCTCGCGGATCGCGCTGGACACCACCACGCAGTCGGCCTCCAGCACGTTGGCCGAGGCGTGGCCCTTGTGGAGGGCGATGCCGAGCGAGGCCAGCCGCTTGGTCACCGCGTTGTCGGCATTGTCGGAGCCGCTGACCTGGTAGCCCAGCGTGCGCATCACTTCCGCGATGCCGCTCATGCCGACGCCGCCGATGCCGACGAAATGCACGCGCGGCAGCGCCTTGGCCGGGTCGTTGATCTGCCGCAGGTACAGGCTGTGCGCGCTCATCGTGAAACCTCGTTCGGGATCGCGGCCAGCACCGTGTCGGCCACACGCTGCGCGGCGTCGGGCATGGCCAGCGCGCGCGCGGCGCGCGCCATGGAAAGTCGTTTGCCGGCGTCGTCCGCCAGTTCGGCCAGCACCGGCAGCAGCCGTGCGGCGAGATCGTCGCCCTGCTTCAGCAGCACCGCCGCGCCGCGCTCGACCAGGTACTCGGCGTTGCGGGTCTGATGGTCGTCCACCGCCTGCGGGAACGGCACCAGCACGCTGCCGACGCCGACCGCGCAGAGTTCGGCCAGGGTCAGCGCACCGGCGCGGCACACCACCAGGTCGGCCCAGGCGTAGGCGGCGGCCATGTCGGCGATGAAGGGTTCGACGCGCGCCTCGACGCCGGCATCGGCGTAGGCCTTGCGCGCGTCGTCGAGCATCTTCTCGCCGGCCTGATGGAGCACTTCGACCGGCTTGCCGAGCGCGGCCACCGCCTGCGGCACCGCGTTGTTCAGCGCACGCGCGCCTTGGCTGCCGCCCAGCACCAGCAGGCGCAGGGCTCCGGCGTGACCGAAGTCGCGCTGCTCGGGCGGCGCGACCTGCGCGATCTGCGCGCGCACCGGATTACCGACGTGGACTTCGTTCGCGAAGGTCTGCGGGAAACCGACCAGCACCTGCCGCGCCACCTTCGCCAGCGTCTTGTTGGTCATGCCGGCGGCGCGGTTCTGCTCGTGCACCAGCAGCGGGATGCGCTTGAGCCAGGCCGCGATGCCGCCCGGCCCCGCCGCGTAGCCGCCGAAGCTGACCACCGCGTCCGGCCGGCACTGGCGCAGCACGGCGGCGGCGGCGCGCACCGCCGACAGCACCCGCAGCGGCGCGCCCAGCAGCGTCGCGACGCCCTTGCCGCGCACGCCCTTGACCGCGATGGTGTCGATGGCGATGCCGTGCTGCGGCACCAGCCGCGTCTCCATGCCGCCGTCGGCGCCCAGCCAGCGCACCTCCGCGCCGCGCTCTCGCAGCGCCTGCGCGACCGCGAGGCCGGGGAAGATGTGGCCGCCGGTGCCGCCGGCCATCACCACCACGAGGGGCGCGCGTGCGTTCAACGCGACCTCCGCAATGCCGCCAGCGCCGCCGATTCGGCGACCGGCTTGCCCATGCCCGGCTCGACGCGCTGGCGCAGGCGGCTGGTGCCGCGCGCGGCGGCATCGACCGGGATAGGCGGCTGCGCGGCCTGCGGCGCACTGCCCACCGACGGGCCGCTGGCCACGCCGCGCAGCTTCGCCACCTGGCGCGCGGCGCGGTTGTATTCCCACGACACCCGCAGCAGCAGGCCCAGCGCCGCGCAGGTCATCAGCACGCTGGAACCGCCGGACGACACCAGCGGCAGGGTCAGGCCCTTGGTCGGCAGCATGCCCAGGTTCACGCCGATCGAGACGAAGCTCTGCAGCGCCATCCACAGCGCGATGCCGAAGGCGATGTAGCCGGAGAAATGCCGCTTCATCTCCACGCACTTCAGGCCCAGCCAAAACGCGCGCCCGGCCAGCAGCGCGTACATCGCCACCACCGCGCAGGTGCCGGCGAAGCCGAGCTCCTCGGCGATCACCGAGAAGATGAAGTCGGTATGCGCTTCCGGCAGGTAGCTGAGCTTCTGCACCGACGCGCCCAGCCCCACGCCCAGCCATTCGCCGCGGCCGATCGCCATCAGCGCGTTGCTGAGCTGGTAGCCGGCGCCGAGCTGGTCCTGCCACGGGTCCATGAACGAGGTGACGCGGCGCATGCGGTACGGCTCGAACACCACCAGCAGCACCAGCGCCGGCAGCATCAGCAGGATCGGCAGGATGATTCGGCGGATCGGCGCGCCGCCCAGCAGCAGCATGCAGGTGGTGATGCCGAGCAGCAGCACCGAGGAACCGAAGTCCGGCTGCAGCAGCAGCAGCACGACCAGCACGCCGACCACGCCCAGCGGCTTGAACATCGCGGTCAGGGTGACCGCCACGTCCTCGCTGTAGCGCTTCAGGTAGCTCGCCAGCCAGACGATGTAGAGCACCTTCACCGCTTCCACGGCCTGGAAATTGGACACGCCGAGGTTGAGCCAGCGCCGCGCGCCGTTCACCGACTTGCCGATGCCAGGCACGAACACCAGCAGCAGCAGCACCGCGCAGGCCAGCAGCAGCCACTGGCTGTGCTTCTCGATGGTCTTCAGCTCGGTGCGCATCGCCACCGCGGCCAGCCCCAGGCCGATCGCCAGGAACATCAGGTGGCGGGTCAGGAAGTACCACGGCCCGGCATCGACGCCGCCGCCGGCAATGGCCGCCGAGCCGACCATCACCACGCCCAGGCAGGCCAGCGCGATGGACACGCCCAGCAGCCACGGGTCGAAGCGCCCGTCGATCTCGTCGACGCGGGTGGCCTGGCGCAGGCTGTCGATGCCGGTCGCGCTCATCAGCGCACCTTCAACGTGGCGAGACCGACCAGCACCAGCACCACGCTGATGATCCAGAAGCGCACGATCACGCGCGGCTCCGGCCAGCCCTTCAGCTCGAAGTGGTGGTGGATCGGCGCCATCCGGAACACGCGCTTGCCGGTGAGCTTGAAGCTGGCGACCTGGATCATCACCGACAGCGTCTCGATCACGAAGATGCCGCCCATCAGCACCAGCACCAATTCCTGGCGCACGATCACCGCGATGGCGCCGAGCACCGCGCCCAGCGCCAGCGCGCCGATGTCGCCCATGAACACCATCGCCGGATAGGTGTTGAACCACAGGAAACCCAGGCCCGCGCCGGCGATCGCCGCGCAGATGATGGTCAGCTCGCCCGCGCCCGGCACCTGCGGGATCTGCAGGTAGCTGGAGAACACCGCGTTGCCCGAGGCGTAGGCGAACACGCCCAGCGCGCAGGCCACCAGCACGGTGGGCATGATGGCGAGGCCGTCGAGGCCGTCGGTCAGGTTGACCGCGTTGGAGAAGCCGACGATCCAGAAATAGGCGATGGCGACGAAGCCGACGCCGGCCAGCGGCAGCGCGATCGACTTGAAGAACGGCACGTAGAAGGTGGTCGCCGCCGGCACGTCGGCGAACGCGAACAGGTAGATGCCGGCCGCGAGGCCGAGCAGCGACTGCAGCGCGTACTTGGTGCGCGAGCGCATGCCGTTGGGATCACGCTTGACGATCTTGATCCAGTCGTCGGCCCAGCCGATGGCGCCGAAGCCGAGCATCACCACCAGCACCACCCACACGTACTTGTTGCGCAGGTCGCCCCACAGCAGCACCGAGGCGGCCACGGTCAGCAGGATCAGCGCGCCGCCCATGGTGGGCGTGCCGGCCTTGGAGAAGTGCGACTGCGGGCCGTCCTTGCGGATCGGCTGGCCGCCCTTGAGCGTGGCGAGGTAGCGGATCATCCGCGGGCCCCACCACAGCGACAGCGCGAGCGCGGTCAGCGCCGCCAGGATCGCCCGGAAGGTCAGGTAGGCGAACAGGCCGAAGTGGCCCTGCAGCTGTTCCAGCAGGCGCGTGAGTTCAAGCAGCACCGGTGTTCTCCTCGCCGCGTCCGGCATCGCGCTGCAGCAGCGCGGTCACGATCCTGTCCATCGCGCTGCCGCGCGATCCCTTCACCAGCACGGTGGTGCCGGCGCGCAGCTCCGCGCCCAGCGCGTCGGCCAGTTCGGCGTGTGCGGCGAACGTACGCGCGCCCTCGCCGAACGCCCGCGCCGCGTGCGCGCTCAGTTCGCCCAGCGCGTACAGGCGGGCGATGCCGGCGGCCTTGGCGTGCGCGCCGGCTTCGGCGTGCAGCGCGGCTTCGTCGGCGCCCAGTTCGCGCATGTCGCCCAGCACCAGCCAGGCCTCGCCGCCGCTGCCCGCCAGCGTGTCGATGGCGGCCGCCAGCGAACCCGGATTGGCGTTGTAGCTGTCGTCGATCAGCGTCGCGCCGCTGCGCAGATGACGCGTCGCCAGCCGCCCGGCGACCGGCTCGGCGGCTTCCAGCCCGGCGCGGATCTGTTCGAGCGAAGCGCCCACCGCCAGCGCCATCGACGCCGCGGCCAGCGCGTTGCAGACGTTGTGGCGGCCCGGCAGCGGCAGGCGCACGTCGGCCTCGCCCTGCGGCGTCGCCAGGGTGAAGCGCGAGCCGTCGATGCCGGCATGGATGCCGCGCGCGGTGACGTCGGCGGCGGCCTCGACGCCGAAGCGGATCGCGCGGCGGCCGCGCAGGCGTTCGAGGAAATACAGCGCGAACGCGTCGTCGGCGTTGACCACCGCCACGCCGTCGTCGGGCAGCGCCTGGTAGATCGCGCCCTTGGTCTGGGCCACGCCCAGCAGGCTGCCCATCCGCTCCAGGTGCGCCGAGGCGATGTTGTTGACCAGCGCCACGTCGGGGCGGGCGATCGCGGTCAGGTAGGCGATGTCGCCGGGCTTGCCGGCGCCCATCTCGTACACCGCGAAGCGCGCGTCGTCCGGCGCTTCCAGCACCGCCAGCGGCAGGCCGATCTCGTTGTTGCGGTTGCCCGGGTTGGCATAGGCGCCGCCGAGCTGGCGCAGGATCGAATGCAGCAGCGTCTTGACCGTGGTCTTGCCGTTGCTGCCGGTCACCGCCAGCACCTTGGTGGCGCGCGAGCCCTGCACCGCGGCGGCCAGGCTTGCCAATGCGCGCTCGGTGTCGGCCACCACGACCTGCGGCAGCGCGACATCGACCGCGCGCGACACCAGCGCCGCCACGCAGCCGCCGGCGGCGGCGGCCTGCACGTGCGCGTGGCCGTCGAAATTCTCGCCCTTCAGCGCCACGAACAGCGCGTCGCCGCCCGGCAGCGCGCGGGTGTCGGTGGCGATGGCGTCGACCGTGCGGTCGGCGCCGACCAGCCGGCCGCCGGTGGCCTGCGCGATCCACGACAGCGTGCGCGGGCTCATGGCCGCTTCTCCGCGGCGTAGCGTCGCAGGCAGTCGCGCGCCACCGCCGCGTCCTCGAACGGATGCTTCACGCCGCCCACGTCCTGATACGGCTCGTGGCCCTTGCCGGCGATGAGTACCACGTCGTCGGCGCCGGCCGCGGAAATCGCCATCGCGATGGCGGCGGCGCGGTCGCGCTGCACGACGGCGCGCGCAGGCTCGGCGAAGCCGGCCACGATGTCGCGGACGATGGCGTCGCCGTCCTCGTTGCGCGGGTTGTCGTCGGTGACGATGACGCGGTCGGCCAGCCGTTCGGCGATGGCCGCCATCTGCGGGCGCTTGCCGGTGTCGCGCTCGCCGCCGCAGCCGAACACGCAGGTCAGCGTGCCGACGGTATGCGCGCGCAGCGAGGCCAGCGCCTGTTCCAGCGCGTCCGGCGTGTGCGCGTAGTCGATCACCACCAGCGGCAAGGCCACGCCTTCATCCGACACGCCTCCGCCGAGGCGGTTCATGCGGCCGTCCACCGGCGAGAGCTGCGACAGCGTCTCGGCGATCAGCGCCGGCGCCATGCCCAGCGCGAACAGCGTGGTCGCCACGCCCAGCAGGTTGTCGACGTTGAAGCGGCCGAGCAGCGACGAGCGCACCGGATGCGCCTGCCCGCCCGCGTGCAGCATGAAGCGGATGCCGCCGCCGTCCAGCACGATGTCCTCGGCGCGCACGCCGGCGCCGGCCGCGCCGCGCGAGGAGAAGCCCAGCGCGCGCACCTTGCCGCCCACCGCCTCGAACAGCTCGCGGCCGAACGCATCGTCCAGGTTGACCGCCGCCGCGCGCAGCCCCGGCCAGTCGAACAGCCGCGCCTTGGCCGCGCCGTAGCGGGCCATGTCGCCGTGGTAGTCGAGGTGGTCGCGGGTGAGGTTGGTGAACACGGCCACGTCGAAATGCACGCCATCGACGCGGCCCTGATCGAGCGCGTGCGAGGACACTTCCATCGCAACCGCCGACGCGCCCTCGTCGCGCAGCTCGGCCAGCAGCGCGTGCATGCGCAGCACCAGCGGGGTGGTGAAGCCGGTCGGCACGATCTTCGGATACACGCCGCTGCCCAGCGTGCCGACGGTGCCGGCGGCCTGCCCGCGCAGCGTCCACGCCTGCGCCAGCAGCTGCACGGTGGAGGTCTTGCCGTTGGTGCCGGTCACGCCGACCGTGGTCATCGCCGCGCTGGGATGGTCGTGGAAGGCGTCGGCCATCGCGCCCATGCGTGCGCGCAGGCCGGTCACCGGGATCGCGTCGTCGGGCGCGGGCAGTTCGTCCGGGGCCGGCGGCTCGTACAGGATCGCGGCGGCGCCCGCGTCGCGCGCGGCGTCGATGAAGTTCAGCCCGTGCGCGCCGAAGCCGGCGATGGCGACGAACGCATCGCCCGGCCGGATCTCGCGGCTGTCCTGCACCAGTCCGGTGACGGCCAGGTCCGCGGACAGACCCTCCAGCTCCGGCAGCAGTTCGCCCAGCAGCATCGCCCGGGTCATTGCGGCGCCCTCGCGGTCGTCGCGGACACGCTGGCCGATGCCGGCGCGGCGCGGCCTTCCGCCTTCTGGCGCTTGGCCTCGGCGGCCTGCTGCACCGCCAGCCAGGCGTCGAGGTCGTCGGGCGACACGTCCATCAGGCGCAGCGCGCCTTCCATCGTGTTGCGGAACACCGGCCCGGCGACCACGCCGCCGTAATAGCCCTTGCGGGAAGGATCGGGATCGTTGACCGCCACCACCATCGCGAAGCGCGGATGCTCCACCGGCACCAGCCCGGCGAAATAGCCGATGTAGCGGCGCGAGTAGCCGCCGGCGCTGGCCTTGCGCGAGGTGCCGGTCTTGCCGGCCACGTGGTAGCCCAGGATCGCCGCCTGCGTCGCGGTGCCGCCCGGCTCGGTGACGGTCTGCATCATGTGCAGCACTTCGCTTGCGATCTTCGCGTCCAGCACGCGCCGGGGCGGGTTGTGCTGGCCCTTCACGAAACTGGGCTGGTGCAGCAAGCCGCCGTTACCCAGCGCCGCATAGGCGGTGGCGATCTGCAGCGGCGTGGCATTCAGTCCGTAGCCGTAGCTCATCGTCTGCTTGGAGGTACCGCTCCAGCCGGGGCTGCCCGGCGACGGGAACAGGCCCGCCGCCTCGCCTGGGAAACCGCTGCCGGTACGCTGGCCGTAGCCGAAGCGGCGCATGAAGGCATAGAACTGCGCGTCGCCCAGCCGCTTGGCGATCATCGCCGCGCCGACGTTCGAACTCTTGCGGATCACGCCGGTGGTATCCAGAACGCCCCAGTTGTGGGTGTCATTCGTGCGGTACTTGCCGTTGGGAATCCAGCCGGGATTGGTGTTGAACAGCGTGGCCGGCGTGATGACGCCCGCCTCCAGCCCCAATGCCACGGTCAACGGCTTCATGGTCGAACCGGGTTCCATCAGGTCGGTGACGGCGCGGTTGCGGTGGGCGTCGCGCGGGCTGCTGCCGACCGCGTTCGGGTTGAAGGTGGGCAGGTTCGCCATCGCCAGCACTTCGCCGGTGGCGACGTCGAGCACCACCGCCGAGCCGCTGCTGGCGCCGGTTTCGAGGATCGCGTTGCGCAGCTCGCGGTGGGTCAGGTACTGGATGCGGCGGTCGATGCTCAGGGCGAGGTCGCGGCCCGGCTGCGCCGCGCGCACCAGGTCCACGTTCTCGACGATCCGGCCCTTGTTGTCGCGGATGACGCGCTTCGCGCCCGGCGTGCCGCGCAGCCAGTCGTCGAAGGCCAGCTCCAGCCCTTCCTGGCCGCGGTCGTCGATGTTGGTGAAGCCGAGCACGTGCGCCAGCGCCTCACCCTGCGGGTAGAAGCGACGGTACTCGCGCTGGCTGGCCACGCCCGGGATGTCCAGCGCGAGGATACGCGCGGCCTCGTCCGGATTGATGCGGCGCTTGAGGTAGACGAACTCCTTGTCGGCGCGCGCGCTCAGGCGGCTGGCCAGCTCGTCCTGCGGCATGCCCAGCGCGCGCGCCAGCTCCGGCAGGCGCGCCGGCGCCTTCAGCAGTTCCTTCGGGTTGCCCCACACCGATTCCACCGGCGAGGAGATCGCCAGCGGCTCGCCGTTGCGGTCGGTGATCATGCCGCGCGAGGTGGCGATCGGGATTTCGCGCAGGAAGCGCGCGTCGCCCTGCTGCTGGTAGAAGGCATGGTCGATGACCTGCAGGTCCAGCGCGCGCGCCAGCAGCGCCACCGAGCCCAGCCCGAGGAAGCCGCAGACCAGCAGCATCCGTCGGCGCAGGTCGAACTGCGCGCGCATGCGCGGATGCGCGCCGGCGCGCTCGCGGCGGTCGTCGCTGCCGAACCAGCGCAGGCGTTGTCCGAAATGCTTCATCGGCGCAGCACCACGACGTCTTCGGTGCGCGGGAACTCCATGCCCAGGCGGGTGCGCGCCACCTGGTCGACGCGGTTGCTTTCCGCCCAAGTGGCCTGCTCCAGCTGCAGGCGGCCGAATTCGATGTTGAGCGCGTCGCGCGCCTTCTCCAGCTTGCTCAGCTCGACGAAGGCCTGGCGGTGGTCGTGGCGGTCGCGCACGATCAGCAGCGCGGTCGCGACGTTGGCGAGCACCAGCACGGCGAGCAGGAAATAGCGGTTCATGCCGCCACCTCCGCCAGCTTCTCCGCCACCCGCAGCACCGCGCTGCGCGCGCGCGGGTTGGCGGTCAGCTCGGCCTCCCCCGCCTTCTGCGCGCCGCCGACCAGCCGCAGCGTCGGCGTGAACGCGATTTCCACCGGCATGCGCCGGTTCGCCGGCGGCGCCTTCGCGTGCTTCGCCATGAACTGCTTGACGATGCGGTCCTCCAGCGAGTGGAAGCTGATCACCGCCAGCCGGCCGCCGGGCTTCAATCGCGCCAGCGCGGCGTCGAGACCGGTTTCGAGGTCGGCCAGTTCGCGGTTGATGTGGATGCGGATCGCCTGGAAGCTGCGCGTCGCCGGATGGGTCTTGCTGTCGCCGCGCGGGCACACCTGCGCGATCAACTCGGCCAGCTGCGCGGTGCGCACGAGCGGCTGCTCGGCGCGGCGGGCGACGATCGCTCGGGCGATGCGCCGGCTCTGGCGCTCCTCGCCGTAGGTCCACAGCACGTCGGCGATCTCTTTCTCGGGCGCGCGCGCCAGCCAGTCGGCGGCGCTCTCGCCGGACTCGGGGTCCATGCGCATGTCCAGCGGGCCGTCCTTGCCGAACGAGAAGCCGCGCTCGGCCACGTCGAGCTGCGGCGAGGACACGCCCAGGTCCAGCAGCACGCCGTCGAGCCCGTCCGCCGTCGCCGGCCAGTCGGCGAGCCCGGCGAAGCTGCCGCGGCGCCAGGACAGGCGCGCGTCGGCGTCGGCCATCCGCATGGCCACCGCGATCGCGTCCGGGTCCTTGTCCATCGCCAGCAAACGCCCCTTCTCGCCAAGCCGCTGCAATACGCCGCGGGCATGCCCGCCGCGCCCGAACGTCCCGTCCAGGTAGGTTCCGTCCTCTTTCACCGCCAGACCGTCCATGACCTCGGCAAACAGCACCGGGAGGTGGGCGGACGCGATGCCCGCGCCACCGCCGCTCACAACTCGAGGCCCAGCAGGTGCTCGCCCAGTTCGGCGTCCCCGAAGGTCAACCGCACCTGTTCGTGATGGGCCTGCTCGCTCCACAGCTCGAACTTGTCGCCCACGCCCAGCAGCACCGCCTTGCGGTCGATGCCGGTGGCCGAACGCTGGCTGGCCGGCAGCGAAATCCGCCCGCTGCCGTCCGGCTCCACGAACGCCGCCGCGCCGACCAGCTTGCGCTGCAGCAGGCGGCTGTCGCTCTTGATCCGCGGCAGCGCGTTGACTTGGTCGCGCAGGCGCTCCCAGACCGCATGCGGGTACAGGTACAGGCAGCCGGCGTCGAACGGGCTGTAGGTCAGCACCAAGCGGTTGCCGCATTCACGCGCGACGAGATCCCGGTAGCTGGTCGGAATCGCCAGCCGGCCCTTGTCGTCGATGGTGATGGCGGTCTCGCCTTGGAACATGCTGCCCTTGTCGCCCCCGTCTGCTGCGGAGTTCACTCCAAGAAAACCACGTTTTTCCCGGTTTTCCCACGAAGCGCCACATTAGCAGGCAATTGACCTATGTCAACAACGTGGCCGAGGAAATTTCCCTCGACGGGTCAAGGACTTGCAAAGAACTTCAGAGACTTGTTCAAGCTTTATCCACAAGTTTATGTTCCGTCTCAATTTTTGAGATTTCGCGACACCCTTCACGCTGCCCGCCGGATGCCGCCGCGCCGGCATCGACCATGCTGCATCGCAAAAAATGAATGGCTGCGCGCCGGGCACAATGCCCGGATGTGCCTGGTCGCCCTCGCCTGGAAAACCCATCCCCGCTGGCGGCTGGTCGTGGCCGGCAACCGCGACGAACTGCACGCCCGCCCCACCGCGCCGCTGGCCGCCTGGGACGACGCCCCGGTGCTGGCCGGGCGCGACCTGCGCTCCGGCGGCACCTGGATGGGGTTGGGACCGGCGGGCCGGGTGGCGGTGGTCACCAACGTGCGCGACGGCCTGGCGCAGCCTTTCGACGGCCCGTCGCGCGGCGCGTTGCCGGTGGGGTTCCTGGGCGGCGCCGACCCCGCCACCGCCCACGCGGCCGAATTGGCGGACCGTGCGGCGCGCTACGCCCCCTTCAACCTGGTGCTGGCCGATGCCGGCGGCTGCGCCTACGTGGGCAACCATCCGGGCAGCGGCGCGCACGCGATCGCGCCGGGCGTGCACGGGCTGTCCAACGGCGCCTTCGACGCGCCCTGGCCGAAGACCCGGCGGCTGCGCGATGCCCTGCGGGAATGGGCGCTGGCCGGCGGCGACGATCCGCAGCCGCTGTGGGACGCGCTGGCCGACGAACGCATCGCGGCGGACGACGCCCTGCCCGACACCGGCGTCGGCCTGGATCTCGAACGCCGGCTTTCGCCCGCCTTCATCCGCCAGCGCGAGTACGGCACCCGCGCCAGCACGCTGATCCTGGTCGGCCACGACGGCGGCGCGCGCATCCACGAGCGCCGCTTCGGCCCGGAAGGCGTGTACGAGGGCGAGACCGTGCTGGAATTACTACCTCCTTGACGCTCTCGCAGCTGGGCTGCAGACCCCACCCCAACCTCCTACGCAAAAAGAAAGTTAAGGCGCTATGGCAACTTCAAAGCAACTATTGGGCACATGGGGAGAACAGCTTGTCACCAAATCTTGCGACTGTCCTAAATGCAAGCGTTCAAAGACCCTCAAATTGCTTCCGCCAAATTTCAAATGCGCGGATCTCATTTGCGACTTTTGCGGCTTTCTCTGTCAAGTAAAAACCATGACTGTTCCCGCGGTTTCGCCATTACCAAAGCGGATCTTGGGTGCAGCCTGGACACCACAGAAAGAACGAATGGATTCTGGCATCTACTTCCCTCTCTTCTTGGTGCTCAAAGCTGCAAACGACTACGCCATCCATTACCTGCCAACAGACTTCCAAAGCCCAGCTCTGTTCTCAGCGCGCAAGCCGCTTTCAAACACTGCACGTCGCGCAGGCTGGCAGGGCTTCATGTATGTTCTTGAGGCCCTTCCGGAAGGGGCGTTCGTACGCCTCGTGTAATCCCTAAACATTCAAGTCACCTCGCTTCGCGACGCCGCCTAACTCATGACCTTTTCCGATCTGGAAAAATCCGCCCTGCGGCTTAACGCGCTTTACGAACAGCTTGAAACCAAGCTGTATGGACGCGTCTGGAGCACGGAAGAACTTGCCCTCGGGTTCGTCGGCGACGTCGGCGACCTGGCGAAGCTGATCCAGGCGGATGCGGGCGTGCGGCAGATCGACGACTGCAAGGCGAAGCTCGGGCACGAGCTGTCGGACTGCCTCTGGTCCATCATGGTGCTTGCGCACAAGTGCGGCGTCGACCTGGAAGCGGAGTTCTCCAGGAACACCGGAGAGTTGATCGAGCATGTTTCTGGCGAGCTGGAAAAATAACGATCCACGCACGCCGACGCCGCTCCGCGGCTCGGCCCGATCCAGACAGGCAGCGGAATGCAGGCCATCGCCAACCTCGACCAGCTCCTGACCCGCATGCAGCCGGAACTCGATCCCGGCCGCTATGCGTTCGTCGCCCTGCCGCCGGGATGCGCACTCGACCCGGCGCACGTCGTCGCCTCCGTGCGCGAACCCGAAGGGCTTTCGGTCGTCGTTCCGGAACAGGTCGCCCTCGACATGGACCTGCCGATCGCGTTCAGCGCCGCCTGGATCACGCTCGCCGTGCACTCGGACCTTGCGGCCGTCGGCCTGACCGCCGCGTTCTCGCGGGCGCTCGGGCGGGCCGGGATCAGCTGCAACGTCGTGGCGGGCGTCCATCACGATCACCTGTTCGTGCCCGTCGAGCAGGCGCAGTCGGCGATGGATGCGCTTCAGGCGCTATCGCGCTCCGCGGCCTGAGGCGCGATCGCTCACGGCGCGACGATCAGGCGCCGGCGCACGGACCTTTCCACGAAAACATGGGTTGCAACGAGGTGGCGGAGCCGGCCGGTAAGCCGGGTTCTGTTCGACGCTTGCGCGCCGCGACAGTCATTCCTCTAGGCGCATCGTCACCGATACGCTCAAGCAACCTACCCGGAGACTCTGCGGGCCGCATCGACGTCTCCCTATTTGGTCTTGCTCCCGGTGGGGTTTGCCGTGCCGGTCTGTTGCCAGACTCGCGGTGCGCTCTTACCGCACCATTTCACCCTTGCCCGCATTCCACCTCGCCTTTCGGCGAGTTGGAACACTTTGCCGGACGTTCGTCCGGCAAGTGCCCCGAAGAACCGTTGGCGGTATCTTTCTGTTGCACTTTCCGTCGGCTCGCGCCGCCCAGGCGTTACCTGGCACCGTGCCCTGTGGAGCCCGGACTTTCCTCGGCACCCTTGCGGGTGACGCGACTGTCTGGCCGGCTCCGCCGATGCGTATTCTACAGGGATGCCAGCTTTGCCTCCCAAAATCGGCTTCACAGTCGCGCTCTTCTTGTTTTCAGGCGCCTTTCCTTCCGGCGTGCTGGCAGCCTCCGCATGCTTCGCCCCACCCGTCCGCGACGCATTCGACCGATCAACCAGCGTCGTGGCTGCAACGCCCCTTGCCATTTCAATAGTCAAAAGTGACGCCGGGCAGGTGCAAACCGTGATGTGGAAAGTCAACGAGAGTTGGAAAGGGAAGCACCACCAGATAAGTACGTTCACCACCCGAAACACCTGGATTGCACCAGTTGGAAAAGGCCAGCCCTGGCTTCTGTACCTGTCCGGCACAGAACCTTATCCAATCGAGGCCACCCCTTGCACGCGCAGCAGACCACTGCAAGATGCCCTGCTTGATGCGCGTGATCTATACAAACTGCTTGAAACATTACGACGAGGCGCTTGATGGCCAACTCTGGCCTGATGGCTTCAATGCAGACCGATCATTCGCTGCCGTAGAGCGCCTTGCGCGGGGCGCCGGACAGCTCTGCCGCCAGCTTCGCCGCGGTCGAGGGCGGCAGGTGTTCCTTGAGCTTCGCGTACAAGCGCAGGCCCT
Source organism: Thermomonas brevis (assembly GCF_014395425.1). Taxonomy (NCBI): domain Bacteria; kingdom Pseudomonadati; phylum Pseudomonadota; class Gammaproteobacteria; order Lysobacterales; family Lysobacteraceae; genus Thermomonas; species Thermomonas brevis. Next base: position 2,312,798 of record NZ_CP060711.1, on the reverse strand, counting down.
CCGCCACCTTGGCATCAGCATCCTCGCCCGCGCCCTGCACCAACAACACGAACTCGCCCTTGCGCTGGTCGGCGTCGGCTTCGACCTTCGCCAGCAGCTCGGCCAGGCTGCCGTCCAGCACGGTTTCGAACAGCTTGGTCAGCTCGCGCGCCAGCACCGCCGGGCGCTCGCCGCCGAACGCCTGCGCCATGTCGGCCAGCGTTTCGGCGATGCGGTGCGAGGATTCGTAGAAGATCAGCGTGCGCGGCTCGGCCACCAGGCCCTGCAAGCGCTCGCGCCGCGCCGACGCCTTCGCCGGCAGGAAGCCCTCGAACGCGAAACGGTCGCTGGGCAGCCCGGCCACGCTCAATGCCGCGATCAGCGCCGACGCGCCCGGCACCGGGCTGACCTTCACGCCCGCCGCGCGCGCCGCGCGCACCAGCCGGAAGCCGGGATCGGAGACCAGCGGCGTGCCGGCGTCGCTGACCAGCGCCAGCGATTCGCCGGCCAGCAGCCGCGCAACGAGTTTCTGCGCGATGGCGTCCTCGTTGTGCTCGTGCAGCGCCACCAGCGGCGTCGCGATGCCGAAATGCGCCAGCAGCTGGCCGCTGCGGCGGGTGTCCTCGGCGCAGATCGCCGCCGCCGCGCGCAGCGTGTCCAGCGCGCGCGGGCCGATGTCGCCGAGATTGCCGATGGGCGTGGCGACCACAAAAAGCGTTCCGGAACCCTGCATGCCTGTCTTCAACGTGTGCGCAGGTAGAATCCTAGCCGGTTCCCGAACGAGCGCCCAACCCGTGGCCCTGATGCGATCCGTCGTCCTCGTCCTGCTGCTGGCGCTGGCCGGCTGCGCCAGCACGGAAGTGCAAAAGCCGGCGCCCCTCGCCTACGCCGCCGCCACCGTGCAGGCGCAGGCGCTCGCGTCCGGCCACGCCGCGCTGTCCGGGCAGGCGCGCCGCGACAACGCCGACGCCATCGAACGCCTGCTGGCGCAGCTCGACGACGCCACCCTGGCGCGCGACGCCGCCCGCCTGCCGGCCGGCGATCCGCTCTACAACTTCGCAGGCCGCGCCTTGCAGCGGCGCGGCCTGCCGCTGCCGCACGCGTTCGACCGCGGCGACGCCAGCTTCGGCGCGGCGGATCGCCCGGCGGCCGACCGCGACGGCTACCGCCCGCCGCTGAAGGTCGGCGTGCTGCTGCCGCTGTCCGGCGCCCAGGCCGCCGCCGCCGCGGCCGTGCGCGACGGCTATCTCGCCGGCTACTACGGCGAAACCCGGCGCCGCCCGGCGCTGCGCTTCTACGACACCGCCGCCGGCGCGAAGCCGGCACTGGCGCGCGCGGCGGCCGACGGCAACGATTTCGTGGTCGGCCCGCTGGCGCGCGAGGAAGCCGACGCCCTGTTCGCCGCCGGCGAGCCGCCGGTGCCGATGCTGGCGCTCAACCGCGGCAGCCGCACGCCGCCGTCCGGCAGCGCCGCGTTCTCGCTGTCGCCGGAGGACGAAGGCATCAGCCTGGCCCAGCACCTGATCGACGAACGCCACCGCAAGCGCGTGCTGCTGATCGCCGGCGGCGAGGACACCCAGCGCCGCACCGCCGACGCCGCGCGCGCGCAGTTGGAAAGCCGCGGCGTGAAGATCGTCGCCCGCCTCGGCGTCAGCGAGCAGATGACCGACGCGCTGCGCCAGCTGGCGCAGACGGACGCACCCGACGCCGTGCTGCTGGTGCTGAAGGGGCCGCAGGCGCGGAGCGTTGCGCCGCAGCTGGCGGCCGCCGGCCTCGGCGGCGTCGACCGCCTCGCCAGTTCGCAGATCGTCTCCGGCACCGGCAAGCCCGCCGAGGACATGGCGTTGGACGGCATCGTCTTCCCCACCGAGCCCTGGCTGATCCAGCGCGTGGACGGTCTGCCCCCGCAGGCCAGCGCCGCCGCGCGGGTGAATACCGCCAAGGGCCCGGCGGCGCGGTTGTTCGCGTTCGGCTTCGACGCGTGGCGGCTGACCGCGCACCTGGAACAGCTGGCACTGGCGCCGAACGCCAGCATCGCCGGCGCCACCGGCCGGCTGAGCCTGGACGGCTTCGGCAACGTGCTGCGCCGCCCCGGCTGGTCGCGCTTCGCCGGCGGCGAGCCGGTGCCGCTGGCCGATGGCGCGCGCTGAGCCGGATCGGCGCGCCCGCGGCGACGCGGTGGAAACCGCGGCGCTGGCCTATCTCGAAGCGCGCGGCCTGCGCCTGCTGGCGCGCAACGCCAGCGCGCGCGGCGGCGAACTTGACCTGGTAATGCAGGACGGCGCGGCGCTGATGTTCGTCGAAGTGCGCTATCGCGGCAGCGATGCGTTCGGCGGCGGCGCGGCCTCGGTGGATGCCGGCAAGCGCCGCCGGCTGGTGCGTGCGGCGCAGGCGTACCTGCTGGGGCATCCCCGGCACGCCGATGCGCCCTGCCGCTTCGACGTGGTCGCCGCCAGCGGCGATCCGGCCGCGCCCGCGTTCGACTGGCTCCGCGACGCGTTCCGCGTCGACGACTGCTGAACCTATGACGCTGCCCGCCGCCCTCGCTGCCGAACTCGCCGCGCTCCTGGGCGACGGCTGGCGCACCGACGACGCCGCGCGCGAGGCGCAGGCCGGCGACGATTCGCGCCGCCACGCTCTGCCCGACGCGGTGGCGCTGCCGCGAACGCGCGAGCAGGTCGTCGCCCTCGTGCGCGCCTGCCGCGCGCATCGCATCCCCATCGTCGCGCGCGGCGCGGGCACCGGCACCACCGGCGCGGCGGTGCCGACGCTGGGCGGCATCGCGGTGTCGTTCGCGCGGATGAACCGCATCCTCGACGTCCGCGCCGCCGACCGCTGCGCGGTGGTGGAGCCCGGCGTGCTCAACGGCGAACTGCAAACCGCGCTGCAGCCGCACGGCCTGTTCTGGCCGCCGGATCCCTCCAGCGCGGAGCTGTGCAGCATCGGCGGCAACCTCGCCACCAATGCCGGCGGGCCGCGCGCGGTGAAGTACGGCGCGACCCGCGACAACGTGCTGGGCCTGGTCGCCGTCACCGGCGCGGGCGAACTGATCCGCTGCGGCGGCGCGTACACCAAGTGCTCGTCCGGCTTCGACCTCACCCGGTTGATCGTCGGCAGCGAAGGCACGCTGGCGCTGATCGTGGAAGCGACGCTGAAGCTGGCGCCGCGCCCGCAGGCGCAGGCCGGCTTGCGCGCGTTCTATCGCGACGCCGCCAGCGCCGCCGCCGCCGTCTCGCGTCTGATGGCGCAGCCGGTGGTGCCGGCGATGCTGGAGTTCATGGATCGCCGCAGCCTCGAACTATTACGCCGCAACGGCAGCGACGTGCCCGAGGCCGGCGCGATGCTGCTGGTCGAAGCCGACGGCGGCTTCGATGCCCTGCCCGACATCCTCGCCGCACTGGGCGCCGCCGCCGACGGCGATGGCCTGCTGGACATGGACGTGGCGCAGGACGGCATGGCCCGCGACCGGCTCTGGGCGGCGCGGCGCGCGCTGTCGCCGGCGCTGCGCAGCATCGCTCCGGGCAAGATCAATGAGGACGTGGTGGTGCCGGTCTCGCGCATCCCCGATCTGGTGGCGGGCGTCGAAGCGCTGGCGGACGAACACGCGCTGACCATCGTCAGCTTCGGCCATGCCGGCAATGGCAACCTGCACGTCAACATCCTCTACCACCCGGACGACGCCGACGAAACCGCGCGCGCGCGGATGGCGCTGCCGCGCATCTTCGATCTCGCGCTGGCGCTGGGCGGCGCGCTGTCCGGCGAGCACGGCATCGGCCTGTCCAAGCGCGGATTCATGGCGCGCGCCTTCGATCCCGCCACGCTGGAGGCGATGCGCGCGGTGAAGCGCGCGCTCGACCCGGACGGCATCCTCAATCCGGGCAAGCTGCTGCCGGACGTTTAAGCGTCCGATTTCACGGCCGGAGGCTGCTCCACCTGCACCGCCTGCGCACGTTCGCCCTGCCGCAGATGCTTGCCGAAGCGGAAGCCCGCCGCCGCGATCACGCAGACGCCGGCCACCACCGCCATGCCCAGCAGGATCTTCTTCGCCATCTCCGCCACCTCGTCATGAAGGTGGCGCCAGCATCTCCGGGCGACGCCGCGCGCAGCAGTGCTCGAGGTCATCGTGACCATCGACAGGGCCGCTCAGGCGAAATGCTGGTAGCCGAACTTGTTCTGCCCGATGCCGTCGCAGGCGATGCCGCTGCCTTCGACGATGCGGCCGATGCGCGTGAACGGCAGCGCCAACGTCGATGCCAGCGCCTGCACGGCTGCATGCTGCGAGACCGGCGCGGTGAAGCACAGCTCGTAATCGTCGCCGCCGGTGGCCTGGAGAACGCGCCGCGTTCCGGCATCGAACGCGGCGCGCAGCGCCACGCTGGCCGGCAGCGCATCGGCATCGATGTCCGCACCGACGCCGCTGGCCCGGCAGATGTGCGCGAGATCGGCCAGCAGGCCATCCGAAACGTCGATGCAGGCGCTGGCCAGCCCGCGCAGTTCGCGCCCGAGCTCGACGCGCGGCGTCGGCCGATCCAGCCGCGCGCGCAGGGCCGGCGTCGTCGCCTCGCCCGCCTTCCACTGCGCCAGCGCGCCGGCGGCATCGCCCAGCGTGCCGCTGATCCACACCTCGTCGCCGACCCGCGCGCCATCGCGGCGCAACGCCATGCCAGGTTCGACGATGCCATGCGCGGCGATGCCGATCGACAGCGGCCCGCGCGTGGTGTCGCCGCCGACCAGCGCGATGCCGTGCCGCTGCGCGAGCGCGAAGAAGCCGTCGCAGAAGCCATCGACGAACGCGGCATCCGCCTGCGGCAGGGTCAGCGACAGCGTGCACCACGCCGGCTGCGCGCCCATCGCGGCGAGGTCGGAGAGATTGACCGCCAGCGCCTTCCAGCCGACGTCGGCAGGCGCGGTCTCGGGCGGGAAATGCACGCCCGCGTTGAGCGTGTCCATGGTCGTCGCCAGTTGCATGCCGGGCGGCGGCGCCAGCAAGGCGCAGTCGTCGCCGATGCCCAGCACCACGTCGTCGCGCGATGCGACGCGCTGGCGGATGCGGGCGATCAGGTCGAACTCACCTTGCGACATGTCTTTTGCTCGTCATTCCCGCGAATGCTCGTCATTCCCGCGAAGGCGGGCATCTTTCGCAGACCTTGTGTCTGTGTATCCAACGTCTTCAGGTTTCAGGGTCGTCTTGGCTGCACGAAAGACGCTGGATTGGACAGCCATTCGGCTGTCAGAAGCGGCCCGCCTTCGCGGGAATGACGGCGCTGTTGCCTGTTCGCTTCCACACCGCGTAATGACGGGGCGAAGTTATTTCTTCGCTTCCACACCACGCAGCGCCGCAGCCGCCTTGTCCAGCACGCCGTTGACGTAGGTATGCCCATGCTCGGAACCGAAGCGCTTGGTCGAATCGATCGCCTCGTTGATGACCACGCGGTACGGCACGTCCGGACGATGCGTCAGCTCGTAGGCGGCGATGCGCAGCGCGGCGCGCTCGATCTGGTCGACTTCCTCGATGCCGCGATCCAGGTGCCCGGCCAGAGCCGCGTCCAATTCGGCGACGTGGCGCAGCACGCCGCGCACCAGGTCCTCGAAGTATTCAAGATCAGCCACTTCATGCGCCTGCTCGTGGGCGAACTGCGCGATCAGCGCGCGTTCCTCGGCGTGGTTGATCTGCCAGGCGTAGATCGCCTGCAAGGCGCGCCGGCGCGAGCGCGAGCGGGCCACGGGGTCGATGCCGTCGGGACGGCGGCGGAGATGGGGATGGTGAGGATTGTTCATGCTTGCTCCTGCAGCTTGCGGCGCAGGTCGGCTATTTCGATCGCCACCAGCGCCGCCTCTTCGCCCTTGTTGCCATGGCTGCCGCCGGCTCGCGCCAGCGCATCCTCGAACCGTTCCACCGCCAGCACGCCGTTCATCACCGGCACGCCGGTGTCCAGCGCGACGCGCATCAGGCCGTCGGACGCGCCGTCGGCCACCTGCTCGTAGTGCCGCGTGTCGCCGCGCACCACACAGCCCAGCGCGACGATGGCGGCATGCCGGCCGGCGTGCGCGAGGTCGCGCGCGGCCATCGGCAGCTCCCATGCGCCGGGCACGCGCACCACGTCGATGGCGGCTTCCGCCACGCCGTTGGCGAAGAAGGTCGCGCGCGCGGACTCGACCAGCGCATCGACGATGCGCGGGTTCCAGCGGCTGGCGAGGATCGCGAACCGCGCGTCCGGGTGGATGCGCAGGTCGCCTTCGTGATGCGGCATCGGCGTGCGGCGAGGTGATGGGTTGCGCAGTTTACCGCGCCGGCAGCACCACGTATTCCACCACCTCCAGCCCGTAGCCGGCCAGGCCGACCTGCCGGCGCGGCTTGCCGAGCACGCGCAGGTGGCGCGCGCCGAGGTCCGCGAGGATCTGGGAGCCCGCGCCGTTGCGCCGCCACTGCGCCAGCGCGCCGGCCTTGCTGGCGGGCGGCACCGGCTGTTCGCGGATGCGCGCGAGCGTCGCCTCCGCATCCGGCGCGTCGCCCAGCAGCACCAGCGCGCCGCGACCTTCGCGGTCGATCATCGCCAGCACGTCGCCGACCAGCGGGCCGAAATCGTCGCGCCGCCAGTGCAGCGCGTCGGCCAGCGGGTTCTGCTGCTGCACGCGCACCAGCACGGGATCGTCTCCCGCCACCTCACCGCGCACCAGCGCGTAGTGCAGGCCGCGGGTGAGGCGGTCGCGGTAGGTATGCAGCAGGAAGCGGCCGTGGTCGGTATCGATCTCGCGGCTGTCGATGCGCTCGACGGTGTGCTCGGTTTCGAGGCGATGGCGGATCAGGTCTTCGATCGAACCGATCTTCAGTCCGTGCTCGCGCGCGAACGCCTCCAGCTCCGGGCGGCGCGCCATCGTGCCGTCGGCGTTGAGGATCTCCACCAGCACGCCGGCCGGCTCGAAGCCCGCCAGCAGCGCCAGGTCCGACGCCGCCTCGGTATGGCCGGCGCGCGACAGCACGCCGCCGGGCTGCGCGGTCAGCGGGAAGATGTGGCCGGGCTGGCTGAGGTCGGACGGCTTGGCGTCCGGCCGCACGGCGGTGCGCACGGTATGCGCGCGGTCGTAGGCGCTGATGCCGGTGGTCACGCCTTCGGCCGCCTCGATGCTGACGGTGAAGTTGGTGTGGTGCGGCGAGGTGTTGTCGCGCACCATCGGATTGAGGCCGAGCTGCGCGCAGCGCTCGCGGGTCAGCGACAGGCAGACCAGCCCGCGCGCATGCGTGACCATGAAATTGATGTCGGACGGCCGCACCAGCTCGGCGGCCATGATCAGGTCGCCCTCGTTCTCGCGGTCTTCGTCGTCGACCACCACGATCATGCGCCCGGCGCGCAGTTCGTCCAGCAGTTCCGGGATGCTCGCGAAGCTCATGTCCAGTCCCTCGTTGCCTGCAACCGTTCGGCGTAGCGCGCCAGCAGGTCGACTTCGATGTTGACCGCATCGCCCGGTTGCAGCGCGCGGAAGGCGGTGTGTTCCACCGTATGCGGGATCAGCGCGACCTCGAAGCCGGCGGCGTCCGCCGCGTTCACGGTCAGGCTGACGCCGTCCACGCAGACCGAGCCCTTCTGCGCGATGTAGCGCAACAGCGGCTTCGGCGTCGCGAAGCGCCAGCGCACCGCGCGCGCGTCGTCCCAGCGGCGTTCGGCGGTCGCCAATCCGTCCACGTGGCCGCTGACCAGATGGCCGCCGAGACGGTCGCTGGGGCGCATCGCCCGCTCCAGGTTGAGCGGCGCGCCGAGCGGCAGGCGGCCCAGCGTGGTCAGCGCCAGCGTTTCGTTGGAGGCGTCGACCGCGAAGCTGCGCGCGTCGAAGTCCACCACGGTCAGGCAGCAGCCGTTGACCGCGATGCTTTCGCCCAGCCGCACGCCGTCGAACGGCAGGGTGCCGACGCCGATGACCAGGCGCGCGTCGCCGCCGCGGGTTTCGCGCGAAGCCAACGCGCCGACGCCTTCGATGAGTCCTGTGAACATGTCGCGTTTCCCGCATGCATGGAACATGGAACGGGAAACGCCCGCAGGGCGTGCGCAGGCGCGTGGCCGGGCCGCGCGCTGCGTCGTCTTCTTTCATCCGGACTGTGACCGTCGGCTCCGGCATTCGACCGGATCTGCTGACCTTCCGCCGTCCCGGCCGGAAGCGCTCGCGGGCTCGCGCGTCGCCCATCGAGAGAGGGGATGCCGCGCCTACCGCCGGTGGGGAATCTCACCCCGCCCTGAAGACGTTTCGAGTTGTGTGCCGGCGAACCGGCGCCGCGCATTCTAGCATCCGGGGAAACCAGGCCGATCCGGCTCAGGCGGGCTTCGCGAACGCGTGCACGAACAAGGGCCAGCGCACCGTGCGCGTGCGCTCCGGATCGCCCCAGGCCACCGCCAGCGCCGCGGCGTGCAGTGCGACCGCATCCTCGCCGGTGCGCTCGCGATGGCGCCTGGTCGCGGAGTAGCTGGCGTAATAGCCGAGCAGGCGCGACAGCGGCCACTGCGCGCGCAGCTCCAGCGCCGGCGCTTCGATCCGCGCGAACGGAAACGCGAACGAGGCGTAGCCTTGGTCGATGAACGCTCGCTCCGGCGGCCAGTCGTCGCGGATGCGCATCTGCAACGCGGCATTGGCGACGGCGACGTCGTCCTCGACCACGATGTCCTGGTAGCCCCACGCCACCAGCACGCCGCCGGGTTTCAGCACGCGCGCGCATTCGGCGAAGAAGGCGGCGCGTTCGAACCAGTGCAGCGCCTGCGCCACGCAAACCGCATCGGCGCTGGCGTCGGGCAGGCCACAGCGCTCGGCGGGTTCGACGGCGAACGTCACGTTGCCGAGCGCGGGCGCCCGCGCGATCTGCGCCGCGCTCGGATCGGAGGCATGGACATGAGCGAAGCGCGCGGCTAGGTCGCGCGTCGCCTGGCCGCTGCCGCAGCCGGCTTCCCAGCACAGCCCGGCGGCCGGCGCGACCGCCGCGATCCAGTCGAACAGCGCCTGCGGATATTCGGGACGCGCGGCGGCGTAGTCGCCGGCCACGGCGGAGAAATGGTCCTTGAACGCGGCCCTGGGCGCCGCGTCGCTCATGCGGCCTGCGGGCGCAGCAGCAGGCGCTGGTCGTCACCGATGCGGCGGTTGTCGACCACGCGCATCTTCAGGCGCTCGGTCATCGCATCGATGTGCAGGCCGTCGAACAGCGGCCGGGCGCGCTCGCCCAGCAGCACCGGCGCGACGTACAGCAGCAGTTCGTCCACCAGCCCGGCGGACAGGAACCCGCCCGCGAGCGTGGCGCCCGCTTCCAGCTGCACCTCGTTGATGCCTCGCGCGGCCAGCAATTCCAGCACCGCGACGAGGTCGAAGCGTCCGCCCCGCACCGCCACCGCGACGCGCTCGGCCTCCATCGCGCGCGGCGGCTTGGCGTCCGGCGCGTGCATGTACAGCGTCGGCGCATCGCCCTCGCGCACGCGGCCGCGCGCCACCGTCGCCAGGCCGGGATCCAGCACCACCCGCAGCGGCGGCAGGAACTCCTCGCCCTGCTCCAGCCGCACGGTCAGCTGCGGATCGTCGGCCAGCACCGTGCCGGCCCGGTCATCAGCGCGCCGCAGCGCGCGCGCCAGGCGTGCACGTCGCGGCGCGAGGCTTCGCCGCTGATCCATTTGGAATCGCCGGAAGCCATCGCGGTGCGGCCGTCCAGGCTCATCGCCAGCTTGACCCGCAGCCACGGCCGGCCGCGCTCCACCCGCGCCAGGAAGCCGCGGTTGAGCTCGCGCGCCTGCGCTTCCATCAATCCATGCTCGACCACGATGCCGGCCGCGCGCAGCGTCTCGAAGCCGGCGCCGTCGACCTTCGGGAACGGGTCGCGCATCGCCGCCACCACCCGCGACACGCCGGCGGCGATCAGCGCGTCCGCGCACGGGCCGGTGCTGCCGGTATGCGCGCATGGCTCCAGGGTGACGTAGGCGGTGGCGCCCCTGGCGCGCTCGCCGGCGGCCTGCAGCGCGAACACTTCCGCGTGCGGCCCGCCCTTGCGCTGGTGCCAGCCTTCGCCCACCACCTCGCCGTCGCGGGCGATCACGCAGCCGACCATCGGGTTGGGCCGCGCGGTGTAGGCACCGCGCTCGGCCAGGCGCAGCGCGCGCGCCATCAATGCGTGATCGGCAGAGGAGAAGCCGCTCACCGCTTCCGCCCCTTGCCGTCGATGGCCGCATCCGCGGCGTCCAGCAGCGGCAGCTGGCCTTCGCCCGGCAGGTCGCGCTCCAGCCGGTCGAGCTCCTCGCGGAAATCGGCCACGTCCTCGAAGCTGCGGTAGACCGAGGCGAAGCGCACGTAGCCGACGTGGTCGAGCTTGCGCAGTTCGCCCATCACGAACTCGCCGACCCGGCGCGCGGGAATCTCGCGCTCGGCGGCCATCCGCAGCTGGTGCACCACCGCGCGCACCGCCGTCTCGATCTGCTCCTCCGACACCGGCCGCTTCTGCAACGCGCGGTCGAAGCCGACGCGCAGCTTGCGCGCGTCGAACGCCTCGCGCCGGCCGTCCGACTTGACGATGGCCGGCAGCTTCAGCTCGATGGTTTCCAGCGTCGAGAACCGCTCGCCGCAGGCTTCGCAGACGCGCCGGCGGCGGATGGTGGCGCCGTCCTCGGACACGCGCGAATCGATCACGCGGGTGTCGCTGTGCTGGCAGAAGGGGCAGTGCAAGGCTTACCCGTACACCGGGAACTGCTTGCACTGCTTCTCGACGTTCTCGCGCACGCCGGCGATCACCTGCTCGTCCTCGGGATTGTCCAGCACGTCGCAGATCCACTCGGCCAGCGCCACGCAGTCCGGCTCCTTGTAGCCGCGGGTGGTGACGGCAGGCGTGCCGATGCGCAGGCCGGAGGTGACGAAGGGCTTGCGCGGATCGTTCGGCACCGAGTTTTTGTTGACGGTGATATGCGCCTTGCCCAGCGCCTCCTCGGCCTGCTTGCCGGACACGTCCTTGCCGATCATGTCGACCAGCATCAGGTGGTTTTCGGTGCCGCCGGAGACGATCTTGTAGCCGCGGGCGATGATGACCTTCGCCATCGCCTGCGCGTTCTTCACCACCTGCTGCTGGTAGTCCTTGAACGCCGGCTCCAGCGCTTCCTTGAACGCCACCGCCTTGGCCGCGATCACGTGCATCAGCGGGCCGCCCTGGATGCCGGGGAAAACGATGGACTGCAGCTTCTTCTCGATCTCTTCCGCCGCCTCGCCCATCGCGGCGCGACTGGCGATGATGATGCCGCCACGCGGGCCGCGCAGGGTCTTGTGGGTGGTGCTGGTGACGACGTGCGCGTGCGGCACCGGGCTCGGATAGACGCCGGCGGCGATCAGGCCGGCCACGTGCGCCATGTCCACGAACAGGTAGGCGCCCACCTTGTCGGCGATGGCGCGGAAGCGCGCCCAGTCGACGACCTGCGAATAGGCGGAGAAGCCGGCGACGATCATCTTCGGCTTGTGCTCCAGCGCCAGGCGCTCGACTTCGTCGTAGTCGATCAGGCCGGCGGCGTCGACGCCGTACTGCACCGCGTTGAACAGCTTGCCGCTGGCATTCACCTTGGCGCCGTGGGTCAGGTGGCCGCCGTGCGCCAGCGACATGCCGAGGATGGTGTCGCCCGGCTGCAGCAGCGCGAAATACACCGCCTGGTTGGCCTGCGAGCCGCTGTGCGGCTGCACGTTGGCGTAGTCGGCACCGAACAGCTGCTTGACGCGGTCGATGGCGAGCTGCTCGGCCACGTCCACGTATTCGCAGCCGCCGTAGTAGCGCTTGCCCGGATAGCCTTCGGCGTACTTGTTGGTGAGCTGGCTGCCCTGCGCTTCCATCACCCGCGGGCTGGCGTAGTTCTCGGAGGCGATCAGCTCGACGTGATCCTCCTGCCGGCGGTTTTCGTTGGCGATGGCCTGGGCAAGTTCGGGATCGTAGCCTTCGATACGTGCGTCTCGCGGGAACATCGCAACTCCTGGGGGCGTGGGGATCAGGCGATTGTAGCCCGCAGGAACGCCTCCAGCAGGCCGCCCCGGTAGCTGCCGCGCGGCAGCAGCAGCGACAGCCGGCGATGCAGGAACGGCTGCAGGAACGGCGTCCGCAGCGCGCACAGGCAGCCCGCGGCCAGCGCGTCGCGCACCGCCACCTCGGGCAGCAGGGCGATGCCCAGCCCCGCCGCCACCGCCTGCTTGATCGCCTCGGTCTGACTCAGTTCCAGCCGGCCGCGCGGCGGCGGCAGGCGGCCCAGCACCTGCTCGGTCAGCAACCGCGTGGCCGAGCCCGGCTCGCGGATCACCCACGCCGCATCGGCGAAATCCGCCTCCTTCAGCCCGCGCCGCCTCGCCAGCGGATGTCCGGGCGGGGCGCAGACCAGCAGCGCGTCGTCGCGCCACGGCAGCACCTCCAGTCCCGACGGCAGCGCCGTGCCCTCGACGCAGGCGACGTCCAGCTCGTGCGCCAGCAGCGCCCGCGCGATGTCGTCGGTATTGCCGACCCGCAGCCGGATCGCCACCTCCGGCGCGGCCTGCACGAACCCGCCCAGCAGTTCGCCGACGCGGTAGTTGCCGACGGTGTTGCTGGTGCCGATCCGCAACTCGCCGGCCAGCGCGCCGCCCGCGCCCGCCGCCGCGCGCGCGAACTCGGCGTGGCGCTCCAGCAGTTCGCGCGCCAACGGCAGCAACTCGTGGCCGCGCGCGTTCAGGCGCAGCCGCCCGCGCACCCGGTCGAACAGCGGCCCGCCCAGCAGCCGCTCCATTTCGGTGAGCGCCATGCTGGCGGCGGGCTGGGTGAGGTGCAGCCGCTCGGCGGCGGCGCGCAGGCTGCCGGCCGCCACCGTTTCGACGAAGACCTGCAGCTGGCGCGGGCTGATGTTGATCATCAGGAATCCTGATTCTTCATATCAGGATAATTCAATTTCATTTAACAAACGGGATCGCCAGACTGCCGCCATCGCTTCCACGGACCCGCCACCATGCCGCGCTTCCACGGCCCGCAACGCCTGCTTCCCGGCCTGCTGCTGGCGGCCATTCCCGCGCTGCTGGCGTACGCCGGCGGACACGCCTTTCCGCTGCTGGGCGGCGCGGTGCTGGCGATCCTGCTGGGCACCCTGCTGCGCGCCGCCTGGACGCCCGGCGCGCGCTTCGCTCCCGGCATCGACTTCGCCGGCAGGTACGTGCTGCAGGCGTCGATCGTGCTGCTCGGCTTCGGGCTGGATCTCGGTCAGGCGCTCGCGGTCGGTCGCGCCTCGCTGCGCGTCGCCCTCGTCACCCTGCTGCTGGCGTTCGCCGCCGCCTGGCTGCTGGGCAGGGCGCTGCGCGTGCCGGCCAAGCTCGCCGCGCTGGTCGGCGTGGGCACCGCGATCTGCGGCGGGTCGGCGATCGCCGCGGTGGCGCCGATCCTGCGTCCGGACGACCACGACACCGCGTTCGCGCTGTCAACCATCTTCCTGTTCAACCTGGTCGCGGTGCTGGCGTTCCCGCCGCTGGGCCACCTGCTGGGCATGGACGCCGCACAGTTCGGGCTGTGGGCCGGCACCGCCATCAACGACACCTCCTCGGTGGCCGCCGCCGGCTACGCCTACGGCCGCGAAGCCGGCGACTACGCGGTGATCGTCAAGCTGGCGCGGGCGACCATGATCGTGCCGGTGTGCCTGGCGCTGGCCGGGCTGATGGCGTGGCGCGGGCGCAACCAGAATCCGGCGGACGGATTGCGTGCGGGCGGCATCGTGCCGTGGTTCATCCTGTGGTTCGTCGCCGCCTCGGCGCTGCGCAGCGCCGGGCTGGTGCCGGCGGCGATGCAGGGCGGACTGCATGCCGCCAGCGGGCTGGCGATGGTGTTCGCGCTGGCCGCCATCGGCCTGTCCGCCGATGTCCGGCGGATGCGCGCCACCGGTCCGCGCCCGTTGCTGCTGGGGCTGGGCGTGTGGATGGCGGTCGCGCTCGGCAGCCTGGCGATGCAGGCGGCGCTTTCCCGCTGATCCGCAAGGGCATGGCATCGGGCATGAAAAAACCGGCCGGCCACGAGGGCCGACCGGTTCGGTTCATCGCATCGCGGAAGCGCTCAGTGGTGGAGCAGCATGTCCGCGATGATGCCGGTAGTGATCGCGACCAGCAGGAAATCGCCGGTGTCGCTGCGGCGCCAGTAATAGCCGCGCGGCGGGCTGCGCAGGCCGTAGTAGCCCCAGTCGTTGACCACGTAGGTCGGCGCGTAGCCGCTGCCGTAGTAATGGCCGCCGCGCACCCAATACGGGCGCGGCGCCGGGCGATAGACGACGCGCGGCGGCGCGTGCACGTAGCGCGGCTGCGTGTAGACCACGCGCGGCGGGGCCGGCCTGTAGTCGCGGCGGTAGTGGTTGCGGTCGACGCGGTAGTCGTAACGGTCGCGATGGTCGCCGCGGTCGTGGCGATCGTAGTGCTGGCCGCGGCCGTGATCCTGGTAGCCCCGGCCATGGTCGCGGTCGCCGGCCAATGCCGGTGCGGTCGCCACGCCGAGCAGCAACAGGGAGGAGGCGACGATCTTCAACAGGCGCTTCATGGCGGGCTCTCCGCGTGGTGGACGATGGCTGCACTATCCGCCCGGCGATCTGAACGGGGAATTGCTGGAACCGGTTCCGCCGCCCCTTGCCGGCTTCCGTTCAACGGCCAGCAAGCCGGGCGCAGCCGCTATAATTCCCGCATTCCCACCCCAGTCACCGCCCGCGCCCTTCCGCGCGGGCGCGGTAGCGCTCACGGAGCTTTCCGCATGTCCTCGCAGTACATCTACACCATGAATCGCGTGTCCAAGGTGGTGCCGCCGAAGCGGCAGATCATCAAGGACATCTCGCTCTCCTTCTTCCCCGGCGCCAAGATCGGCCTGCTCGGCCTGAACGGCGCGGGCAAGTCCACCGTGCTGAAGATCATGGCCGGCGTGGACACCGATTTCGAGGGCGAGGCCCGCCCGCAGGCCGGCATCAAGGTCGGCTATCTGGCGCAGGAGCCGGAACTGAATCCCGAACACACCGTGCGCCAGGCGGTGGAGGAAGGCGTGGGCGAAGTGCTGCAGGCGCAGGCGCGGCTGGACGAGGTGTACGCCGCCTATGCCGAGGAAGGCGCAGACTTCGACGCGCTGGCGAAAGAGCAGGAGCGCCTCGAAGCGATCCTCGCTGCCGGCGACGCGCACACGCTGGAAAACCAGTTGGAAGTGGCCGCCGACGCGCTGCGCCTGCCGCCGTGGGATGCGGTGATCGGCAAGCTCTCCGGCGGCGAGAAGCGCCGCGTGGCGCTGTGCCGCCTGCTGCTGCAGAAGCCCGACATGCTGCTGCTCGACGAACCCACCAACCACCTCGACGCCGAATCGGTGGAATGGCTGGAGCAGTTCCTGCACCGCTACACCGGCACCGTGGTGGCCGTCACCCACGACCGCTACTTCCTCGACAACGCCGCCGAGTGGATCCTCGAGCTCGATCGCGGCCGCGGCATTCCGTGGAAGGGCAACTACACCGACTGGCTGGTGCAGAAGGACGAGCGCCTGAAGCAGGAAGAAAACCAGGAAAAGGCGCGCCAGAAGGCCATCCAGAAGGAACTGGAATGGTCGCGGCAGAACGCCAAGGGCGGCCGTTCCAAGGGCAAGGCGCGCCTGGCGCGGCTGGACGAACTGCAGTCGGTCGACTACCAGAAGCGCAACGAGACCAACGAAATCTTCATCCCGCCGGGCGAGCGCCTCGGCAACTCGGTGATCGAGTTCAAGAACGTCAGCAAGAAGTTCGGCGACCGCCTGCTGATCGACGATCTGTCGATGATCGTCCCGCCGGGCGCCATCGTCGGCATCATCGGCCCGAACGGCGCTGGCAAGTCCACGCTGTTCAAGATGATCACCGGGCAGGAGAAGCCGGATTCGGGTTCGATCAACATCGGCCCGACCGTGAACCTCGCCTACGTCGATCAAAGCCGTGGCGCGCTGGAAGGCAACCACACGGTGTTCCAGGAAGTGTCCGGCGGCCTGGACATCCTCAACATCAACGGCACCGAAATCCAGTCGCGCGCCTACATCGGCCGCTTCAACTTCAAGGGGCAGGATCAGCAGAAGATGGTCGGCAGCCTGTCCGGCGGCGAGCGCGGCCGTCTGCACATGGCGAAGACGCTGTTGCAGGGCGGCAACGTGCTGCTGCTCGACGAACCGTCCAACGACCTCGACATCGAAACCCTGCGCGCGCTGGAAGACGCGCTGCTGGAGTTCCCGGGCAACACCTTCGTGATCTCGCACGACCGCTGGTTCCTGGACCGCATCGCCACCCACATCCTCGCCTTCGAGGGCGACTCGCACGTGGAGTTCTTCCAGGGCAACTACCGCGAGTACGAGGAAGACAAGAAGCGCCGCATGGGCGACGACGCGGGGCCGAAGCGGCTGCGGTTCAAGGCGTTGAAGTAAGCACTACCCGAACGGCCGCAGCGATGCGGCCGTTCGCTTTTCGCGGCACCTCAACCACGTGGCTGCAGCAGGTTGCCTCGTGCCTTCAACGCCGCATACAACTGCCCCGGCCCCAGCAGGATGTCCAACAGTGCCTCACGCAGCTTTTCGCTGTTGATGGCCTGCGTGCTCATGATCTGCTGTGCGTCACTGGCATCGATGATGGCGTCCAGCATGGCTGGACGCAGATCGGGCGAGTTCTGGAATTGCGGTTCGGCGTTGCTCTGCGCCTGCTGCTGCAGTGCGCTGTTCTCCAACATCTTGATCTTGAGCGCCTGTACGAATTGCAGCTTGTCGTCCGCACTCAGTTGCCCCTCAAATAGATCATTGACCTTCTTGATGATCTCGCTCAACCACGCCTTTTGTTTGTCTTGTAGCTGCCCCATGCCTACGCCGGTCATCGGCTCCAGCTTTTCGGCTTCGCCACTGGCAAGACTCAGGATTTTCCCATCGCCGCGTTTCAAGGCGTGATGGGTCAGCACCACTTGTCCGAGGTCAATCTGCTCAATGTCGCGGCGGAAGTCCAGCAGCGGCAAAAGATGCTTGTAGAACAGGAAGCGTTTTTCGATGTCGGTATTGCCGTAGTCGAAAATCTGCGACAGGAAGGCATACATGCGCACGAAAGATTCCATGTCCGCCTTGAACAAGGTGATCTGTTCAAGGCGCTCTTTTGCCGTCTTGGTGACAGCCTCATCGCCGGATTCGTCCCGCAGCCTTTTTGCCTCCGCATAACGCTTGAGAATGCGGTCGGCCACCGGTGCAATGGCGCGACTCAATTCGCTGGCTTTGCCCTCCGGGTTGACCACCACTTTGGTGACGGCCTGCACCTCGAAATCATCGTAATAGCCGGCTGCATCGAGTTTTGCGCGCAAATCCAGAACCAAATTCGGGTCGGTGGTGGCGGCCAGTTCGGCGGTTTCGTAATACGTCTTGAAGCTGGTGAGGATGTCCGCCGGGTTGTTTACGAAGTCGAGAATGTAGGTGGTGTCCTTGCCCGGGTAAGCGCGGTTCAGGCGCGACAGCGTTTGCACGGCCTGAATGTCTGCCAGCTTCTTGTCCACGTACATGCCGCATAGCAAGGGCTGGTCGAAGCCGGTCTGGAATTTGTTAGCTACCAGCAGCAGGTGGTAGTGCTCGCTCTTGAACGCATCGCGGATGTCCCTGCCCTTCAAGCCGGGGTTGAGTGCGGCGCTGGTTTCGCTCACCGCATCGGGGAAACTCTCGGCATCTTCCACCTCGCCGGAAAACGCCACCAGCACGCCCAGTGGGTAGTTCTGTCGTTCGATGTAGGCGCGAATGGCCTTCTGCCAGCGCACCGCCTCCAAACGGCTGCTCACTACCACCATTGCCTTGGCCTTGCCGCTCAATAGCGGCTGCACGTTCTCGCGGTAGTGCTCTACGACAATCTGCACCTTGCTGGCAATGTTGTGCGGGTGCAGGCGCACCCACTGCATGAGCCGTTTTGTCGCTTCGTTGCGGTCAACGGTTTTCTCGTCGAACTCCTCGCCATCGCGGGCCAGCTTGAACGCCAGGTCATACGGTGTGTAGTTCTTCAACACGTCGAGGATGAAGCCTTCTTCGATGGCCTGTCGCATCGAATACACATGGAACGGGTGTGGCTTTCCGTCCTGACCTTTCACGCCGAACAATTCCAGCGTCTTGCCCTTGGGCGTGGCGGTAAAGGCGATATAGGTAAGCCCTTTGCTGCCGCCCACGCGCGCATCCATTTGCGCGGCCAGCAAGGTTTCGGTGTCAATCTGCCCGCCGTCTTTCAGTGCGGCCAATTCCTCGGCACTGAGCAGTTGCTTGAGCTTGGCCGATGCCTCGCCGGTCTGCGAGCTGTGTGCCTCGTCGGCAATCACGGCAAAGCGTTTGCCTTCGGTGGCGGCGAGGTCTTCTGCCGCCTTCATCGCTGCCGGGAAGGTCTGGATGGTGCAGACGATGATCTTCTTCCCCGCCTCCAGCGCCTCCTTGAGTTGGTTGCTCTTGCTGCCATGTTCGCGGGTGAGCGCAGCCACCACGCCCGTGGTGCGTTGCGCGTCGAAAATGGCCTCCTGCAACTGCGTATCCAGCACCGTGCGGTCGCTGACCACCAGCACGCTGTCGAACAGCTTGTTGTCCTGCGCGTCGTGCAGCTCACTCAAAAAATGCGCTGTCCATGCAATGGAGTTGGTCTTGCCGCTGCCGGCGGAATGCTGGATCAGATACTTCTGCCCCGGCCCCTTGTCGAGCACATCGGCAACAAGTTTGCGCGTGGCATCGAGCTGGTGGTGGCGCGGGAAAATCCAGCCGACCAACTGCTTGCGGTCGTCACGCTTGCCAATCAGGTAGCGGCCAAGCACCTGCAACCACGAATCGCGCTGCCACACCTCTTCCCACAAATAGCTGGTGGCATAACCCGCCGGGTTGGGCGCGTTGCCCGCGCCGCCGGCATTGCTCTTGTTGAACGGCAAGAAGCGCGTGGCTGCACCTTCCAGTTTTGTTGCCATCTGTACTTCGCTCTGGCTCACCGCAAAATGCACCAGCGCGCCACCGGGGAAGGACAATAGCGGCTCCGGCTTGCCGCCTTTCGGCTGCGGGTGGCGGTTGCGGCGGTATTGGTCAACGGCCTCGGCGACGTTCTGGGTGAAGTCGGATTTCAGCTCCGCCGTGGCAACGGCAATGCCGTTGACGAACAGCACCAAGTCCAATTCTTCACCGGGGTTGTTGGGTGAATGCGTCACCTGCCGCACCACGCGCAGGCGGTTGGCGGCGTAGCGCTGCTGCAACTCCGGGTTGAGGCCGAACGCAGGCTTGAACTGTACCAATTGCAGCGGTTTGCGCAAACCCACTATGTCCAGCCCACGGCGCAGCACTTCCAGCGTGCCGCGTTCGTCCAGCAGCTTGCGCAAGCGTTCGCCAAGGCGTTGTGCGGTACTTGTGCCAAAGGAGGTTTGCAGCGCTGCCCATGCGTCAGGCTGGGTGGCTTGAACCCACGCCAGCAAGTCTGGCAGGTACAGGCCCAGGGTGCGGTCGAAGTTGCGGGCGTCGCCAAGGCCGTCGTACAGCCAGCCTTGTGCGTGCAGGGCTTGGCAGATGTCGGTCTCGAAGGCGTCTTCGCGGTGCAGGTTCATGCGGCGTTCCTCACGTCGATCTTGCCTGTTACCGCTGCGGCAATCAGCGCGTTGCGGCGTTCCTTGAGCAACTCGATGCCGCGCTGTGCTTCGGCTTTCAGTGCATCCAGCTTGGCGGTTTCCGCATCCAGAAATTCGACGATTTGCTGTTGCTCATCAATCAGCGGAAGCGCAAGCCAGAACTCTTTGATACTTGCTTGTGGCAAGTTGTTTGCCAAGCCTTCCGCTCCACCAATCGCCTGTTCGATTTGCGCACGTAACGAAATGGAACTCATCGCCAGTCCGAAGAATTTTCCCGAGATATCGTCGTCGAGTACCAATCGGAAAATCTTGTCTGACAGCATCAGTCGTGGTTGTGGGTTTTCCACGCACGCAACGGAGCCAATCAGCTTCGGCGAACCGCTTGCGCGAGACATCAGTACGTCGCCGTGACGCACTTCGAGTTGTTCACGTGGCTCCAGTGTTGAGGGGAGCGCCTTGTTTTCGCCTGCATTGAAGACACCACCGTTCAGGCAACCGGCTTTCAGTACCCCCCATTCACCATCTTCAACGGGTCGCGCTTCACACTCAGGACTCCAGCCTTGCTCAAACTGCGGCACAACGCGACGCAATTGCAGCACTTCCCAATGCCCCGGCACTTCTCCCAGCCACGCAATTCCCGAATCCTTCATTGCCACGTTTGGGTTCAGGCCGCGCGTGACGGCATGGGAAATGGTGGCTTGGCGCTTCTCCGCCAGCAGCGCCAGCAGCGTTTCCTGCTCGGCGATGAGCGCGTCGATCTTGGCGGTTTCGTGGTCGAGGAAACAGGCGATGGTAGTTTGTTCTTCCGGTGAAGGAACCGGAACCGGCAAGCCACCAAATTGCGAGTAGGTGATGTTCTTGCCTTCACGAATACCGACGATGACCGTCTGCAACGCATCAATGTACGCAGAGCTTTTCAGTAAGTACGCCCAATAGCGTGAGTGGATTGGCCGCACTGCACGCAGCACCGTATAAGCAGGACTAACGCAGCCTGCATGAGCGCTCCATTCGATACCTCCTTGAAAGCTGCGCAGGCTGATGACGAAATCATCCACTTCCACATGTTTGAAGTTGCCAGTGCCTGCAAGTGCCAAGACAACCTTTTGATCTGCGGTCTCCATGAACATGCGCTGTGGAATCACGCCATAACGCTGTGTTGCCGAAAGCTGCTCATCATCGTCCAATGCAGGTTCGCGTTTTTCGCCGAATAAGCGCCGGGCAGGCACGGATTCCCAATGCCCCGGCACCTCCCCCAGCCACGGTACGCCGCTGTCCTTGTAGTCGGGATAACGCGGCAAGGTCATTCGGCGGCCTCCGCGCCTTCCTCGGCGCGATATGCCTGATGCGGGTGGTTCGGCTGCTCCGGAATCGTGTAGGTCAGCGCACCGGCGCTGACCAACGGGCGCAGGTATTGCGTGCCCAGATAGGCCGGGTTGCGGCCAAACAGTTCCGCCAGATCGGAGGCCTGCCACGGGCGGTACTGGCATAGGCGGATGATGGCCTCCCGGATCTTGTCCGGCGCGGCCCGCTGCCCCAGATTCGTCACCATGTCCTGCAACTCCGGTGGCAAGGCCAGCCACTGGGAGTTGCCAGACAAGGCCGGGGGGTTGCTAGACAAGCCGCCCGAGCTTGCTAGATAAGCCTCCTCGGGGTTGCTAGACAAGGTGGAGTGCCCGTCACTGCCTAGCAACCTCCCGGTAGGCAGGTAGTAGGTGCTGGAGCCACGCCCCTTCTGCTCCAGCAGGCCGGCATCGCGCAGGCGGCGCAGGGAGCCGCTGGCCGCCAGCGTGTCCACCCGGTTCAGTTCACGGTACATGGCGTTGTCTATGGCGCCCTGCTCACGGGCGGCCACCAGCGCGCGGGCTTCCTCGTCGCTCAGGTGCAGGTCGCGGAAGCGGCTCAACCACTGGATGGCCTCCTCGCCCAGGAAGTGCTGGAAGTAGTAGCGCGCCACGAAGCTGTCGGTGCTGCGCGTGGACTCGAACAGCGGCGGTTCCAACCCGGCGGCGACCATCATCTCGCGCATTACCCGGATGCCGCTGCCCTTGGTTTCGGCAAAGCGTGTATCCAGCAGCACCGACGCGATGCGCGGGTTGCGTGGTTCCGAGCCGGGTTCGCCCAGGTGCTCCGGCGACTTCAACGAATGGCCAGGGTTGCGGATTTCGATGCGGTTGGAATAGCGGATGATCTGGATTGGCGCATGGCTGCGGTAGCTGCGGTGCATCAGCGCGTTGACGATGCCTTCGCGCAATACCCGCTGCGGGATCAGCGGTTTGTCGGTGCGCTGCGCATCTCCTTCGGCCAGACCGAAGGCTTTGGGCAGATCGTCCAGCACTGCCGCCAGCGAACGGCGGATGGCGCGGAACAGGTAGTCGCGGATTTCCAATGAATCAAAACGGCGTTCCGGGTCGGGCACCCACTCCTTGCCGGGCACGCGGATGTAGTCCACGCGGGTCATCGGAAACACGCGGCGCAAGGCTTGCGGCTTGCCGAACAGCAGCAGGCCAGCCACGGTTGGTGCCAGCACACCTTGATGGCGGCGCGTGCAGCCCAGCGATTCAAGCAAGTCCGCGTCGCTCCAGCGCAGTTCCTCGGCATCGGTATTGGCCTCGGCGCGCACTTTGCGGTAATCCTCGATGGCTTCCGGTGCAAGGTCGGCCAGCGTGGTATCGGGCAACACGGTGTAGTCGTAGCTTTCGACCTGCCGGCCCTGGTACAGCGTCAGCAAATCGTCTTCGGTGCATTGCTGGTCGGTGCTGCCGACGCGGCGGAACGCGCCCTTGGGCAGGCCGCGCGACTTGATGAAGATGGGTTTGTCGCCCGGCTGCGCTTCCGGCACGGTGACGACCAGAACCGTCTTGCTGCCGGCCTGCTCGTTGGAAATCTGCACGCGCACCGGCAGGTTGAACTGCTCGCGGCACTGCGTGGCGAGATTGGCGCTGAGCATGTCGGGCTGTTCGACGCCTTCGGGCACATATGGCGAAAACATGTCCGACTCATCACGCACGATGCCCAGCAGCAGCGTGCCACCCTGCAAGCCTGGTTCATTGGCGAAGGCGCAGATGGTTTCCAGCACGGACGGGCCGATCTCGCTGCCGCGCTTGGCCTCCAGGCGCTCGTTCTCGTCCAGCGTGTTGAGAATGTTCAGATAGTCGATGGGCAGGGCGTTCATTCGGCCAATGCCTCCAGCATCTTCATGATGTTGGTCGATACGGTTTTCAGTTCGGCGTCGATGTCCTCCAACGCGCGTGGCGGTTGGAACACGTAGAAATGGCGGTTGAAGGGGATTTCGTAGCCGACCTTGCTTTTGCTTTCGTCGATCCACGCATCCGGCGCATGGGGCAGAACCTCGCGTTCGAAATAGCCGGCAATGTCCACGCCCAGCGGCACGCTTTCGGTGTCGCGCAGGCGAGTGTCCGGTTGCGGCTTGCCTTTCTGTTTGCCTTTTTCGAACAGCACGACGTTGCCGGCATCGTCGCGCAGCGGACGTTCGACGGTGATGGTGGTGTAGCCAAATTCGCGGTTGTCGAAGATGCGGCTGATGGGGATGCGTTTGAGTTGCCCGTCCGGTGGTGGTGTGGGCAAATCATCGGTGCCAGTGACCAGCATGGGTTCGCCTAGTGGCTGGCCATCGGCGGCAAGCACCGTGACCATGTGCGCCTCGGTGAAGCTGCCGAACAGGCGGGTGATGGTGGCGATGTGGGCTTCGCTCAATTCCTTGCGTTTGCTGCCCAAGCTCTTGCGCATTTTTTGCCAGAAGCTGCTGGCATCAATCAGTTGCACCTGTCCTTGGCGGTCTTCTTTCTTCTTGTTGCTCAGTATCCACACATAGGTGGCGATGCTGGTGTTGTAGAACATGTCGGTGGGTAAGCCGATGATGGCTTCCACCAAGTCGTTTTCCAGCAGGTAGCGGCGGATTTCGCTTTCGCCGCCACCCGCGCCGCCGGTGAACAGCGGTGAACCGTTGAGGACGATGCCGATGCGGCTGCCACCTTCGCCATTGATGACGGGTGACATTTTGCTGACAAGGTGCAGCAGGAACAGCATGGAGCCGTCACTGACACGCGGCAGGCCGGGGCCGAAACGGCCATCGAAGCCGCGTTCTTCATGCTCGCGGCGCACGTCCTTTTCCACTTTCTTCCATTCCACGCCAAACGGCGGATTGGAGAGCATGTAGTCGAAGTGTTGGCGGGCGTGGCCGTCGTCGCTGAGGGTGTTGCCGAAGGTGATGTTGCTCACCTCCTGCCCGCGAATCAGCATGTCCGCCTTGCAGATGGCATAGGACTCGGGGTTGAGTTCCTGCCCGTGCAGGGTGAGCCTGGCTTGCGGGTTGTGTTCGGCCAAGTGCTCCGCGCCCACGCTCAACATGCCGCCGGTGCCGGCAGTGGGGTCGTACAGGGTGCGTATGACGGCGTTGCCGGGCGACAGCACTTCGTCGTCCTCGATGAAGATGAGGTTGACCATCAGCTTGATGACTTCGCGCGGGGTGAAGTGCTCACCGGCGGTTTCATTGCTGATTTCGGCGAACTTGCGGATCAGCTCCTCGAACACATGCCCCATTTTCGCGTTGTCCACACGCTGCGGGTGCAGGTCGATATTGGCGAACTTTTCGGTGACGAGATAAAGCAGGCCGGCTTTGGCGAGGCGGTCGATCTGGGTTTGGAACTCGAAGCGTTCGAAGATATCGCGGGCATCGGGCGAGAAGGCATGCAAGTAAGCCGCGAGGTTCTGCGCAAGGTTGTCCTGATCGCCCAGCAACTTCGGCAAATCCGATGGCGCAGTGTTGTAGAAGGCTTTGCTTTCGCTGACGCGCAGCAGAAACGGATGTGGATCGACACCGGAGGCCTCGCGCTTGGCTTTCTCGGCCAGCACCTTTGCCCTGCTGGCCGACAGCACGCAATCCAAGCGGCGCAAGACGGTGAATGGCAGGATGACCTTGCCGTATTCGGATTGCTTGTAGTCGCCGCGAAGCAGGTCGGCAACCGACCAGATGAAGGCGGAAAGGGCGGCTTGGTTCATCAAGACCTCTTTGTACGTTCCAACAGGATTTTAGTCAGGAATCCCCACGCCGTTCCGCCCGCAGGCTTCCTGCCATACGGATTCTTGAGCGACAATCCTCACCTATGACCTTCATCGACAAACTGCGCAACCGCTGGCACGCCGCCAATTCGCTGCTCTGCGTCGGCCTCGACCCCGATCCGGCGAAGTTCCCGGACCGCTTCGTGGACGACGAGGATGCGTTGTTCGCGTTCTGCCGCGACATCGCCGATGCGACTGCCGAGTACGCCTGCGCGTTCAAGCCGCAGATCGCCTACTTCGCCGCGCACAACCACGGCGAGGCGGCGTTGCAGCGGCTGATCGCGCACATCAACGGGGCGCATCCCGAGGTGCCGGTGATCCTCGACGCCAAGCGCGGCGACATCGGCAGCACCGCCGAGCAGTATGCGGCGGAGGCGTTCGAGCGCTTCGGCGCGGATGCGGTGACGCTGAACCCGTACATGGGGCGCGATTCCGCTGCACCGTTCCTCCAGTACAACGACCACGGCTGCGTGTTCCTTTGCCACACCTCCAATCCGGGCGCGCGCGATTTCCAGGAACTCCCCGTGCCCGATGGGAGCGGCGGCAGCGAGCCGCTGTACCAGCGCATCGCGCGCACGATCGCCGACGACTGGAACGGCGACGGCAACTGCGCGCTGGTGGTCGGCGCGACCTTCCCGGAAGAGTTGAAGGTGATCCGCGACATCATAGGAGACATGCCGCTGCTGATTCCCGGCGTTGGCGCGCAGGGCGGCGACGTGGAAGCGGTGGTGCGCAACGGCCGGACCGCCGACGGCACCGGGCTGATGATCAATTCCTCGCGCGGCATCCTGTACGCCTCGCGTGGCGAAGGCTATGCCGAAGCGGCGGCGGATGCGGCGCGCGAATTGCGCGATGCGATCAACCGCCATCGCTGATGGTTCCCTTGCCGCCACCCTGAGCGCAGCGAAGGGCCTGCTTGTGATTCGTTGGAACAGGGCCTTCGCTGCGCTCGGGATGACAGCCCGAGCGCTCGGCGCCCCGACTGTGCAGCGCCTCAGCGGCGCAACGCCGCCCGCAGCACCGCGAACGGGAACCGCCCCCAGATCATCGCGAACACCGCAAGCCGCGTCGGCAGGCTGCGCCGGCCCGCCTCGAACCTGCGGAAATAGCGCCACAGGCCGCGATGCTTGTGCCATTCGACGAACAGCGGCCGCCGGCGCGACGACACGCCGCGCACGTGCAGCACCTGCACGTCGTTGGCGATCGCCACCGTCGCTCCGGCCAGGCGCGCGCGCCGGCACAGGTCGAGGTCTTCGGCATGCAGGCGGTAGCCTTCGTCGAAGCCGTCGATGCGCGCGAACAGCGCGCGCGGCAGCAGCATCAGCGCGCCGGACACCACATCCACCGGCTGCACCGGCCGCGCGGGATCGCGCGGCACCGACAGGTCGCGGGCGGCAGGCGAGCGCAGCATTGCGGCGAAGTCGGGATCGCGGCGGCGCGCGGCAGCATCGAACGCCCCGTCCTCGCCGCTCAGCTCCGCGCCGACCAGTCCGCCCTCCAGTTGCAGCGAGGCCGCGCGCAACCGCGCCAGCGTGTCCGCTTCGACGAAGCAGTCGGGATTGACGAAGGCCAGCCAGGGCGCGGCGCTGGCGCGCGCGCCCTGGTTGCAGGCCACCGCGAAGCCGGGGTTGTCGGGATTGGCGACGAAGCGCAGGCGCGGGTCGGCGACGGCGTGCCGCTGCACGAGTTCCATCGTCGAGTCGCGCGAATCGTTGTCGATCACCCGGATCTCGGTCACGTCGCGCGCCGCGCGCAGGCGCGCCAGGCATTCGTCGATGGTTTCCTCGCTGTTGAAGGCGACCACGACCGCGGCGATGCCGGCATCGTTCATGGCATCGCCTCGAACAGGTCCGCCTGCGGCGGCAACCGCGACAGGCGCGCGAGTTCCTCGCCCAATCGCTCGCGCAGGGCGCGCTGCGGATCGTCCATCAGCCACTGCGCGATGCGCGCGTGCCAGGCCGGCCAGCGCGCGGACAGCGTGTCCATGTCGCCGTCGCGCGGCGCGCCTTCGGCGGCGCGCAGGACGAACGCGGTTTCGCACAGCACGCTGCGCCCGCCCAGTCCCGCCATGCGCAGCGACAGGTCGATCAGCGCCGCGTACCAGGAGCGGTAGCTGGCGGCATCCAGCCCGCCGGCCTGCACGCGCGCGGCGCCGCGCAGCAGCACCGCGTGGCTCACCGCCGCCGGCAGTTCGGGACAGGTGCGGCCCAGCTGCGCGCAGGCCTGCGCCAGCAGCGACGGCGCGGCATCGACCGGCACGATTTCGCCGATCCGCGGCCAGGCCGCCGCTTCGCCGGCGTTGCTCCAGGGCGTGGCGGTGGCGATGGCGGGATCGCTGGCGAGGCACTCGGCCAGCCGCTCCAGCCAGCCGGGCGCGGGACGCGCGTCGCTGGCCAGCACCGCCACGTCCGCGTCGCCGCAGGCCTGCAGCGCTTCGTCGATGTGTGCGGCCTCGCCGACGGGCGAGGCGCGCCGGGTGTGCGCGGCCTGCAACGGCGTGCGCTGCAGCCAGCCCTCGATGATCGCGGCGCCGCGCGGGCCGGCCTGCGCGTTGTCGGCGAGCCACACGCGGGTGCCCGCGGGGGTGCCGGCGTCGAGCGCGGCCAGGCAGGCGTCGAGCGCGTCCTCGTCGGCGCCGACCGGCACCAGCACGATGGGCAGCGCGGCGTCGCCCCGGCTCACTTCTTCGGCTTGTAGATCGGTTCCAGCGCGCGGAAGCGGCTGCCGTATTCGTCGGTCAGCGCGCGCGCTTCCTGCGGGCTGCGCACCACGGTCGGGGTGATCAGCACGACCAGCTCGTCGCGGGTCTTGCTGCTGCCCTGCTGGCCGAACAGGCCGCCCAGCACCGGGATGCGGCTGAGGCCGGGCACGCCGGTGGCGCCGCGGCTGTTGCCTTCGCTGATCAGGCCGGCCAGGACGATGGTCTCGCCGCTGGTCGCCACCGCGCTGGTGGTCACCTTGCTGGTGTCGATGCGCACGTTGCCGTTGTCGTCCGGGTTGCCCACCGGCTTGCTCACTTCCTGGGCGATGTCGAGGAAGACCATGCCGTCGCGCGCCACGCGCGGGCGCACCTTGAGGATGATGCCGGTATCGATGTATTGCACCGAGTTGTAGGTGCCGTTGTCGCTCCCGTTCTGCGGGTTGAAGCTGACCGACGTGATCGGAATGCGCTGGCCGACGTTGAGCATGGCCTCGCGGTTGTTCTGCGCCATCACCGAGGGCGAGGACAGGGTGCGCACGTCGGTGACGCTGTCCAGCGCCTGCACGATGGCCGCGGCGTTCTTGCCCAGGAAGGTCCAGCTGAGCAGGTTGCCGGCGCTGTTCGGCAGCGGGCTCACGCCGCCGGAATAGCTGCCCCAGCTGTTGCGGCCGGTCGGATAGGGCAGGTTGCCGGCGGCGTCCGAGGAGAGCGCATGGTCGAAGAACCAGCTCACCCCGTACTGCAGCTCGCCCTTCAGCGCCACGCTGAGCACCTGCGCCTCGATGTGCACCTGCATCGGCATCACGTCGAGGCGTTCGATCACCTGCCGGATCGACTTCCACTGCGACGCGCTGGCGCGCACCAGCAGGGAGTTGGTGTCCTCCACCGCCGACACGCCGACCTCGCTGCCGCCGATCTTCAGCGTCACCCGGCCGTTGCCGGATGTGGCCTGCGGCAGGTTGCCGCCTTCGCCGCGGGTGTCGCCGCCGCCGGACATGCCGTCGCGCCCGGCGGCCGCATCGTCGCGCAGCTCGACGCCCTGCACGCCCGGCATCAGCGACGCGGAATCGCGCTCGCCGCCGCCACCGCTGCCGCTGCCGCCGAACACTTCGGCCAGGCGGCTGGCCAGGTCGCGCGCCTTGATGTACTTCAGTTCGTACGAGAACAGCTGCGCGTCGCCGCTGCCGCCTTCGATGCGGTCGATCCACTGGCGGATCTCGTCGAGGTAGGCCGGCTGCGCGGTGATCACCATCACCGCGTTGGTGCTTTCCAGCGGCATGAAGCGGAACATCCCGGCCACCGGCGTGTTGCCCTGCGCGCCGAACACCCGCTCCAGGTCCTGCGCCACGTCGCTGGCGCGGCCGGACTGCAGCGGATAGACGCCGACCGACATGCTGGACATCCAGTCCACGTCGAACACCTGGATGGTGCGCAGGTAGTTCTCCAGCTCGGCGCGGGTGCCGGCGACGGTGAGCACGTTGCGCCCGGCGTCGACGCTGACGATGGAGCCCTGTCGCGCGTACGGCTTGAGGATCTTCTCCATCTCGCCGGCCGAGATGTAGCGCAGCGGCACCACCCGCGATTCGAAGCCGCGCGCCAGCGCCGGCGAGCCGGTGCGCGGCACCACCCCGTTCAGCAGCGCCTGGTCGGCCGGCACGATGTTGTAGCGGCCGTCGGCATAGACCATGCGCGCGCCGTTCTGCGCCAGCACCTGGTCGAGCAGGTTGAGCGCGCCGGCCGCGCCGACCGGCTTCTGGGTGGTCACCGTGACCGTGCCCTGCACCCCCGGGGCGATGCTGTAGTTCTGGCCCAGCATGTCGCCGAGGACCGCCTTCACCACCGCCTGCAGCGATTCGCCCTCGAAGTTGAAGCTGGCCTGCCCGCTGCTGGCCAGCGCCGGCGGCGGCGCGCTGGCGACGGACTGGTTGATGACCAGGCCGTTGCCGCGCTTGATCACCGGCTGCGGCCCTTCGCCGCCCAGTTCCTGCAGGACGTCCTGGCGGATGCCGCCGGCGCTGGTCGCGGTGTCCGCGCTGCCCGGCTGCGCGGGCAGCTGCCCGGCGCGCTGCATCTTCGGCTGCGGCGCGCCGGCGCAGGCGGCCAGCAGGCAGGCCAGCAGGGCGAGCAGGAACGCGCGCGGCGTCGGGCGGGAAAGGGTCGGGTTCATGGCATGCATGGCGATCGTCATCTGGCGGGCCCGGACAGCGGGCGCAGGCGCGCGCCGCCGTCGCCGGCGTTCTGGTTCTGGGACTGTTGCCGCATCTGCGCGCGACGCGCCTCGATGCGGCGGCGGATGTCCTCGATGCGGCGCGCTTCGTCCGGCGGCTGCGCGGGTTCCGCCGCGGGCGGCGGCGGCGGTGGCGGCACCGCGGACGGCGCCGCGGCATCCATCTGCGTGTCCGCGCCGCGCATCGCGATCGGCGGCGCGCCCGCGACGCCGAACGTACGCAGCTCCAGCGTGGTCTGCCCGCCCGGCCCGTCGAACACGGCCTTGCGCGGCTGCACCTCGACCAGCCGCCAGCCGGTCGCGCCTTCCGGCACGCCGCCTTCGCGCACCCGCTGCGGTTCGCCGCCGGCGGCGGGCAGCAGGATCGCCAGCCGCACCTGCGGGCTGATCAGCACCCCGGTCAGCTGGAAATCCAGCGAGGCGCTGTTCGCGCCGTTGCCGCCGTCGTCGGGACCGATCGCCACGAACGCGCGCGGCCGGCGATCGGCGGTGAACAGCGGGCGCGCGGCGGCTTCGGCGTACTGGCCCAGCGGGCCGATCCGCTCCTGCCCCGCCGGCACCGGCGTCGGCAACGCCAGCGCGGCCGACGCCTGGGTCTGCCCGAGGCGCGACCCCAGCCCCAGCAGCGCGGCCAGCCACAGCAGCAGCGCCCAGCCGCAGGCCGCCGCCAGCGTCCAGGTCAGCGGGCCGGCCTGCGCCAGCCGCTGCCAGGGGCCGCGTTCGGCGCTCATGGCGCGCCTCCCGCCGCCGGGCGCAGGTAGCCGGACAGGTTGAAGCCCACGTCCAGCCCGCCTTCCTGCGGCTGCGCGCTGCCGGGCACCGCGAAATAGCGCTGCGCGGTGATGTTCAACGCATCGACGAACAGCCACGGCCGCGCCGATTCCAGCGCGTGCAGCACCGCCAGCGTCTCCGCGTTGCCGCAGCGCAGCCGCACCTGCACGGTGACCTTGCGGTAGCGCCCGCCCTGCGCGTCGTCGCCCAGCGGCGTACGGTTGACGATGGCGCAGCCGCGGCTGCCGGCGCTGGCGTCGCCCACCACCCGTTCCAGCTGCTGGATCAGGGCGGCGGCGGCCAGTTCGGCGGTCGGTTCGGCGAGGAAGCCGGCACCGCCCTGCGCGTCCAGCGCCGCCAGCCGCTGTTCGACCTGCGGGCGCTGCGCCAGCAGGCCGCGCAGGCGGGCGTCGCGCTCCTGCAATTCGCGGATATGCGCGTCGGTCTCGCGCAGCGGCGCCACGAACAGCGGATGCAGCACCAGCAGGTACAGCAGCCCCAGCACCGCGAGCAGCAGGGCCAGCGCCAGCCAGCGGTCGCGTTCGGCGCGGATCACGGTGCGGCCTTCGCGGCCGATGCCGCGGCCGGCTGCGCGGTCGCCAGCTTGGCGACCAGGGTGAAGCGGTCCATGCGCGCGCGCGGATCCTGCTGCAGCGCGCCGCTCAGCGCCGGCGCGCGCCACTGCGGCGCGCCTTCCAGCTTGCCGACCAGCGCCGCCGCCTGGCTGGACAGGCCGATCAGGGTCATCTGGTCGCCGTCGATGGCGAGCCGTTCGAGATAGGTGCCGTCCGGCAGGCGCTGCGCCAGCGCGTCCATCACCTCCACCGTGGGCGGGCGGCCGCTGCGCTGCGCGCGCAGGTAGGCCGCGCCTTCCACCGCGTCCAGCACGCGCTGGCGCCGGGCGGAGATCGCGCGCGCCTGCGGCTCCCGCGCGGCCATCCCGGCCTGCAACGCGGCGGCGGCGGCCTTGCGGTTGTCCAGCAGCTGCGTCATCCCGGCCGTCAGCGCCAGCAGCGCGGCCAAGGCCAGCACCACGTTCCAGCGCCGCCAGGGATTGCGCCGCGCCTGCCGCTGCGCCGGTGGCAGCAGGTTGACGCCGAGCGCGCGGCCGTCGGCATCGGCCAGATCGACGCCGGCCAGCTTCGCCGCCAGCCCGCCCAGCGGCGCGGCGGCGGCCTCGAATTGCCGGCGCGGCACCACCACCAGCTCGACCTGCAATTGCCCGTCCTCGCGCGCCCGCACGATGCGTCCGTCGAACAGCACGTCGGCGGCCGCAAACGGCGTCTGCCGCTCGATCTCGAACCCCAGCACCTCGCGCAGCCGCTCGCGCGCCGCGGCCGGCAGCAGCAGCGGACGGCGCAGGCCCAGCGACGCCGGCAGCAGCAGCCAGCGCGGCAGCGCGGCAGCGCGGTCGCGCAGGACGCCGGTCAGCGGATCGGTGTCCGCCGGCAGCGGCAGGGGCAGCACGGCCAGTTCGCGCAGTTCGTCGCCGCGCTGGTGGCGCAGGCGCAGTTCGCCGCCGTCGGCGCGCAGCAGCAAGCGGTCGTTGCCGGTGGCCAGCGCCTTGCGTGTGCGCGCCGGCAGCCACGCGGCCAGCCCCGCGCCCCACCAGGCCAGGAATCCGCGCAGTCCGGAGCCGGGCCAGGCCCGGCGCAATGCGGAGGCAGCACTCACTTCGCAGCGCCCTCCGCCTGCCAGCGCAGTGTGGTGTAGGTCGAACCCGGCAAACCGTTGCCCCCCATTCGCATGACCACCGAAAGTCGCGTGCTGCGCCCATCGGTGAGTCGGGCACGGCTGTCGATACTATACGTGCCGCTGCCCGGCGGCGGTGGCGCGTCCGGATCGATCGGTGCGGCCGGTTCGTCCAGTCCCATCGCCTTGCGTACGAGCGCATCGGCGAACGCCGCGTCCGGCATCGCCCGCCCGGTATGCACGGTCAGGTGCGGCGCGGCGGCGGCGAACAGCGGCGGCCGCATGCCCAGCACCTGTTCGAGTTCGGCGACGGTGTCGAACGGCGCGTCCTTCGCGCCCCAGGCCAGCCCCGCCGCCGCGTAGTCGGCGTCTTCCGCACCGCCGGCCGGCTGGCCGAGGCTGTCGGCGTCGCGCCAGTCCACGATCGCGCCGGCCAGCCGCACTGCGGATTCGCGCGGCTCTCCCAGCGCCGCGAAGAACGCCTGCAAAAGATCGAACGAAGCCGCGTTGAGGTCGATCTTCGCCGCCTCGTCGCGCACGCTGACATGCACCGGGATGCCGTCGAAGTCGAAACCGTAGTCGCGCCCGTCCGCCGCCCAGCGCCGCGCCGGATCGGGGTCGAGCATCCGCGCGGCCGCGTATTCGACGCCGGCGCGCGCCGCTTCCCGCGCCACCGCGCTGCGCGCCAATCCATTGCCTTGCAGCGACTCCACCCGCGCGCCCAGCGCATAGCCGGCGACCAGCCCGCTCAGCAGCAGGATCAGCCACAGCACCAGCAGCAGGGCGGCGCCGCGCGCGGCCTTCATCGGTCGCCTCCGGTGACGGGCGGCAGATAGCTGCCCGCCAGCGGCAGCGCCACGATCATGTCCGGCCAGGCGCCGCGGGCGTCGCGGATGCGCACGCGCACCTGCAGCGGCAGCGCCTCCGGCGTCTTCCAGTCGGGTTCCCACGCGCCTGGATGGCCGTTGGCGTCCAGCGTGCGGTAGGCGAATTCGGCGCCGGCCAGTTCGTCGGCCAGCGGTTCGGGCGGGCGCGTCGCCGGCAATGCCTTGCCGGCCTGCACCAGATGGAACGCGACATCGAGCGTCTTGCCCGCGCCGGCATCGCGCACCTCCAATTCATGCAGGTGCGGCCCGCCGCGGCCGAGGTAGTCCGGCAGGTCGGCGACGAAGCGCATCGAATGCGCGTCGCCGGCGAAGCGCTGCTGGCGGCCGCTCTGTTCGTCGAGCGCG
The DNA here is from genome assembly GCF_014395425.1 of Thermomonas brevis. Taxonomy (NCBI): domain Bacteria; kingdom Pseudomonadati; phylum Pseudomonadota; class Gammaproteobacteria; order Lysobacterales; family Lysobacteraceae; genus Thermomonas; species Thermomonas brevis. Next base: position 2,279,551 of record NZ_CP060711.1, on the reverse strand, counting down.
AACACGATGCCCTGCGCACCGCCGATCCGCTGACGCAGGAAGGTGGAGACCGCGCGGATGCGTTCGTTGCGCTGCGACAGCGCTTCGCCGCGCTCCACCGTGGCGGCGGCCGCGCGCAGGATGCCGAACGCCAAGGCCAGCGCCGCCGCCAGCAGGGTGGTCGCCAGCAGCACTTCCATCAGGGTGAAGCCGGCCGCGCGCGCGGCGCTGCCGGCCCGTCGCGCGTGCGCCTTCGGACGCGGCGGGTGAGCCGGCGCGAAGCCGCATGTCCGGCGCTTCACGGCGCGCTCCCGGCCGGCGGCGGCAGGACCAGCCGCAGGGAGGTGAGGTGCAGCTGTTGCTGTGGCCCGCCGTCGCCCCACTGCACGTCCAGCTGCACGTGCAGCAGGCGCGCCGCGAACGGGTCCTCGGGCGCATCGGTCGCGCGCGGCTGCGGGTCATGCCACGGCGCCACCGCCAGCTGCCAGCGATAGCGGCCGTCCTCGAACGTCCCGTTCTCGCGGCCCGGTTGCAGCAGCGCGTCGGCGCGCTCGTCCAGCAGCGATTGCGCGTGCAGCGCCGCCTGCCCGGCGTCGCCCGCCTGGCGCAGCTGGCGGCTGGCCCCGGACAGCGTGCCCAGCAGCAGGGTCAGCCCCAAGGCCAGCACGCCGAAGGCGATGATGATCTCGATCAGGGTGAAGCCGCTGGCCGCCGCGCGCCCGTTCATCGCGGCGCCTGCACGCGATGCACGCGCACCTCGCCGGTCAGCCAGGCCACATCCACGTCCCAGCCGCCGCCGTTGGCGGCCAGCCGCACCCGTCCGCCGGTGGCGGCGCCGTCGGGAAAGAAGCGCACCGCGCCCTTGCCGGCGTCCGTCCGGTTGCCATCGGCCTGCCCGGCGCGCATGCCGGTGAACACCAGGTCGCCGGTATCCGGCAGCCGGCCGGTACGGCCTTTCGCCGCCGTCCACGCGCGCGCCTGCGGGTCGATCACGAAGTCCTGCGGCGTGCCCGTGCTGATCGCCACCGCGCGGGTGAAGCGCAGCTGCGCGGCGATGTCCTTCGCCGCGCCGTGCAGGCGCGCGCCGCGCAGGCCGCCGCCGAACGCGGACGCCGCCAGCAGCGTGGCCGCCGCGATCAGCACCAGCACCACCAGCATCTCCAGCAGCGTGAAGCCCGCCGGCCGCCCGCGCACGCGCCCGCCCTGCCCGCGTCCTGCTTATTCGTAGCGGATGTCGGCGTTCACGCTGTCGCCGCCGGGCTGGCCGTCCGCGCCCAGGCTGACGATGTCGAACGCGCGGCCTTCGCCCGGGGTCTTGTACTGCATCGGGTGCATCCACGGGTCGTTGAGGTCGCCCTGCTTGGCGTACGGGCCCAGCCAGCCGGCGACGCCGGCGGGCGCGGCCACCAGCGCGTTCAGGTCGGCCGGCAGCGCGCCGGTGTCCATCTGGAACTGCTGCACCTTCTCGGCCAGCGTCTGCACCTGCGCCTGCGCCAGCTTGACCTTGGCGCGGTCGCCGCCGCCGAGGATGCGCGAGGCGGCGAATGCGACGATGCCGCCGATCAGCACCACCACCACGATGATCTCGATCAGCGAGAAGCCGGACTGCGCGGCCTTCGCGACGGGACGGAAATTGCGACGATCACGCATTGCACTGCCTCGCACTGGATGGAAATTCGGATACCGGGAAGACCGCCGTGCGGCGCTCATCCCACCACATTCGTCAGATCGTAGATCGGCGCCAGCACCGACAGGATCACCACGCCCACCACCGCCGCCAGCACCAGCGTCACCGCCGGCACCAGCGCCGCCAGCAGGCGATCCATCGCCGCCTGCGTTTCCTGTTCGAAGGTGTCGGCGGTCTTCAGCAGCATGACATCCAGCGCGCCGGATTCCTCGCCCACCTGGATCATCTGCAGGGCCAGCCGCGGGAAGCGCTTGCCGCGCGCCAGCGCCGTGGACAGGCCGATGCCGTTCTTCACTTCGCCGGCGGCCTCGTCCACGTCGGCGGCCAGCACGCGGTTGTCCAGCACGTTGCGGGCGATGCCCAGCGCCGGCAGCAGCGGCACGCCGTTGCGCAGCAGCGTGCCCAGGGTGCGCGCCAGCCGCGCGGTGTCGAGCTTGGCGACCAGCGGGCCGGCCAGCTTCCGCTGCAACAACCAGGCGTCGAAGCGGCGCATGAACGCGGGATCGCGGCGCTTGCGTTCCAGCCACAGCACCGCCAGCAGCGGCAGCGCGAGGATGACGATCCACCAGCCGCGCACGAACACGCCCACGCCCAGCACCAGCCGCGAGAACCACGGCAGCTGCGCGTCCAGGCTGTCGTACATCGCCGCGAACTGCGGCACCACGTAGCCCAGCAGGAACAGCAGCGACAGCCCGACCATCGCCAGCAGGATCGCCGGGTACACCAGCGCGTTGATCACGCGGGTGCGCAGCGCGCGCGAGCGCTCCAGATAGTCGGCCAGCCGTTGCAGCGTCTCGTGCAGGCTGCCGCCGGCCTCGCCGGCGCGCACCATGTTCACGTACAGCCGGCCGAACGCGCCGTGCTGCCGCTCCAGCGCCGCCGACAGCGACGCGCCGCCGCGCACCGCCTCGCGGATGTCCTCGACGATGCGCCTGGCCGCCTCGTCCTCCGGCAGCTCCAGCAGGATGCCCAGCGCCCGGTCCAGCGGCTGCCCGGCGCCGAGCAGCGTCGCCAGCTGCTGGGTGAACTGCACCAGCCGCGCGCCGGCAAAGGGCTTGGGCTTGAACAGCGCGCGCCACGGCGCCTCGCCGCCCGCCTCCGACGCCGGCTTGGCCTCCACCGGCAGATGGCCCTGCTCTTGCAGGCGCGCCGCGACCTCAGCTTCGCCGGCGGCCTCCATCTGCCCGTCCAGCAGCTCGCCGCGCGCGTTCAGCGCCTTGTAGCGGTACAGCGCCATCGGCTCAGGCGTCCTCGGTCACGCGCAGGACTTCCTCGATGGTCGTCTCGCCGCGCAGCGCCTTGATGATGCCGACCTCGTACATCGTCGCCATGCCGGCCTGACGCGCGAGCTTCTCGATCTCGTCCATGCCGGCGTGGCGCATCACCGCGCGGCGCACCTCGTCGTCCATCACCAGCAGTTCCATGATGGTGGTGCGGCCGAGGTAGCCGGTCGGCGACAGCGCGGACGGCACCGCGCGATACAGGAAGATCTCGCCCTGCGGCTGGAAGCGGCGCAGGCCGAATTTCTCGATCTCCTCGGGCGAGGCCGGGTACTTCTCCGCGTGCGTGGGCTCCAGCCGGCGCACCAGCCGCTGGGCGAGGATGCCGTTGACGGTGGAGGTGAGCAGGTAATCCTCGACGCCCATGTCCAGCAGGCGGGTGATGCCGCCGGCGGCGTTGTTGGTGTGCAGCGTGCTCAGCACCAGGTGGCCGGTGAGCGCGGACTGGATCGCGATGCGCGCGGTTTCCAGGTCGCGCATTTCGCCGATCATGATGATGTCCGGATCCTGGCGGACGATGCTGCGCAGCGCGTTGGCGAAGTCCAGCCCGATCGCCGGCTTGGCCTGGATCTGGTTGATCCCCTCGATCTGGTATTCCACCGGGTCTTCGACGGTGATGATCTTGACCTTCGGGGTGTTGAGCTTCGACAGCGCGGTGTACAGCGAGGTGGTCTTGCCCGAGCCGGTCGGTCCGGTCACCAGCAGGATGCCGTGCGGCTGCTCCAGCACCTTCTGGAAGCGCGGCATGAACGCGGCGCCGAAGCCGAGGCGCTCGAAGTCCAGCACCACGGTCTCGCGGTCGAGCAGGCGCATCACCACCGATTCGCCGTGCGCGGTCGGCACGGTGGACACGCGCAGGTCGAGTTCCTTGCCCTGCACGCGCATGACGATGCGGCCGTCCTGCGGCAGGCGGCGCTCGGCGATGTTGAGCCGGGCCATGATCTTGATGCGGCTGATGATCGCGGCGGTGAGGTTGGCCGGCGGGCTTTCGCCCTCCTCCAGCACGCCGTCGATGCGGTAGCGCACCTTCAGCCGGTTCTCGAAGGGTTCGATGTGGATGTCGGAGGCGCGCAGTTCCACCGCGCGCTGGATCACCAGGTTGACCAGCCGGATCACCGGCGCTTCCGAGGCGAGGTCGCGCAGGTGCTCGACGTCGTCGAAGCCTTCCTCGCCCTCGGCGTTCTCCACGATGCTGTCCATCGCGCTGCGGCCTTGGCCGTGCCAGCGTTCGATCAGTTCGTCGATCTCGCTGCGCAGCGCCACCGCCGGCCGCACCTCGCGCCCGGCCGCCAGCCGCACCGCGTCCAGCACGTAGCCGTCCTGCGGATCGGCCAGCAGCACGTCGACGTGCCCGGCATCGGCCGCCACCGGCACCACGTGGAACTGCTTCATGAACTTCAGCGCCAGCGCCGCCTCGTCCGGCGGCAGCTCCGGCACGTCGCGGGCGCTGCGCAGCGGCAGGCCCAGCTCGGCCGCGCAGGCTTCGGCGTGGTCGCGCTCGGAGACCAGCCCCAGCCGCGCCAACAGCAGCAGCAGACCGCCGCCGTCCTGCTCATGCAGGCGGCGCGCGCGCGCCAGGTCGGCGTCCTTCAGCTTGCCGCGCTGGAGCAGCAGCGCGACGACGCGCTCGTCGGCGTCGTCCGGCATGGGTTCGAGCTGGCTTGCGACTGCGTTCACGCGCGGCACCCCGGAAATCCGCCGCCGACTTTAGCAGGCCGGGGGCTCGCGCCGGAACGGAAACGCCCGGCGGCTCGCGGGCCACCGGGCGTTTTCGTCACATCGCCAATGCCGGATCGCGGATCGTCAGCCGACCCACACCCGCGCGTTGCGGAACATCCGCTGCCACGGCGAGTCCTCCGGCCAGTCGGCCGGCGCCCAGCTGAAGTTGGCGCTGCGCAGGGTGCGCTCGGGATGCGGCATCAGGAGGGTGGCGCGACCGTCGCGGCTGGCGACGCCGGCGATGCCGTCGGGCGAGCCGTTCGGATTGGCCGGGTAGCTGTCGGCGATGCGGCCGCCCTCGACGTAGCGCGCGGCGACGTCCACCGCGCCCTGGTCGATCACGTCGGCGAACACCGCGCGGCCTTCGCCGTGCGCCACCGCCACCGGGATGCGCGAGCCGGCCATGCCGCGCAGGAACACCGACGGCGATTCGCCGATCTCCAGCAGCGCCAGCCTCGCCTCGTACTGCTCGCTGGCGTTGCGTTGGAAGGTCGGCCAGTGCTCCGCGCCGGGGATGATGTCGCGCAGCTGCGCCATCATCTGGCAGCCGTTGCAGATGCCCAGCGAGAAGCTGCTGTCGCGGGCGAAGAACGCCGCGAACATGTCGCGCAGCGCCGGGCGTTCGAGGATCGAGGTGGCCCAGCCGCGGCCCGCGCCCAGCACGTCGCCGTAGCTGAAGCCGCCGCAGGCGGCGAAGCCGTGGAAGTCCTTGAGGTCGAAGCGGCCGGCGATCAGGTCGCTCATGTGCACGTCGAAGGCGTCGAAGCCGGCGCGGTCGAACGCGTAGGCGGTTTCGATCTGGCTGTTGACGCCTTGCTCGCGCAGGATCGCGACCTTCGGCCGCGCGCCGGTCGAAACGAACGGCGCGGCCACGTCCTCGGCGGCGTCGAACGCCAACACCGGCTGCAGGCCCGGCGCATCGAAGCGGCGCGCGGATTCGCGTTCGCTGTCGGCGCAGTCCGGGTTGTCGCGCAGCTTCTGCATCGCGTGGGTCACCGACCACCAGGCATCGAACAGCTCGTCCCAGCGCCACTGCGCCAGTTCCTCGTCGCCGTCGGCGATGCGCACCATCGGCGCGGTGGTCGGCACCGCGATGCGCTGCGCGCATTCGATCAGGCCGTGGCGGGCCACCAGGTCGGCGAACGCGGCGCGTTCCTCCGTCGGCACTTGCACCACCGCGCCCAGCTCCTCGTTGAACAGCACCCGCAGCGGGTCGCCGGTGCGGCCGTCGCCCCAGCCGTCGAGGCGGATGTCGAGGCCGAGGTGGGAAGCGAACGCCATCTCGCACAGCGCGACGAACACGCCGCCGTCGGAGCGGTCGTGGTAGGCCAGCAGCAGGCCGTCCTCGCGCGCGTCGCGGATCAGTTCGAACAGCGCGCGCAGGCGCTGCGGGTCGTCGAGGTCGGGCGCTTCGCCGCCGAATGCGGGCAATGCCGCACCGCTCGCCTTTGACAAAGACGTGGCTTCGGGGTGGCACTGGGCCAGCACCGAGCCGCCCATGCGCTGGCGGCCGCCGCCGAGGCCGAGCAGCCACAGTTCGGATTCGACGTCGCGCCGCAGCAGCGGGGTGAGTTGGCCGCGCACGTCGACCACCGGCGCGAACGCCGAGACGACCAGCGACACCGGCGACACGGACTTCTGCGCCACGCCGTCGCTCGACCACTGCGCCTGCATCGACAGCGAATCCTTGCCGACCGGGATGCCGAGTTCGAGTTCGGGGCACAGCTCCATGCCCACCGCCTTCACCGCGTCGAACAGGCGCGCGTCCTCGCCGGCGTGGCCGGCGGCGGCCATCCAGTTGGCGGACAGCTTGATGCGGTTGAGCGATTCCACCGGCGCGGCGATCAGGTTGGTGATCGCCTCGCCCACCGCCATCCGCGCCGAAGCGGCGGCGTCCAGCAGGGCGAGCGGGGTGCGTTCGCCGACGCTCATCGCCTCGCCGGTGAAGCCGTCGAAACCCGAGAGCGTGATCGCGCAGTCGGCCACCGGCATCTGCCACGGACCGACCATCTGGTCGCGTGCGGTGAGGCCGCCGACGCTGCGGTCGCCGATCGTGATGAGGAAGGACTTGGCGGCGACCGACGGATGGGCGAGCACGCGCAGGCCGGCCTCGCGCAGGTCGAGCGCGTCGGTTTCCGCCTGCGGCCAGCGCGGCGGCGCGGGATGCGCGGTGTCGCGGTGCATCTTCGGCGGCTTGCCGAACAGCACGTCCATCGGCAGGTCGATGGCCGGCGCCTGGCCGTCGTAGCCCACCCGCAGGTGTTCCTCGGCGGTGGCGGTGCCGACCACCGCGAACGGGCAGCGTTCGCGCGCGCACAGCGCGGCGAACTCGGCCACGCGCGACTGGGCCACGCCCAGCACGTAGCGCTCCTGCGACTCGTTGCACCACAGCTGCATCGGCGAGAGGGACGGATCGTCCTTCGGCACCTGGCCGAGATCGATCACGCCGCCGACGCCGGAGTCGTGCAGCAGTTCGGGGATGGCGTTGGACAGGCCGCCCGCGCCGACGTCGTGGATGCACAGGATCGGGTTGTCTACGCCGCGCGCCACGCAGCGGTCGATGACTTCCTGCGCGCGCCGCTCCATCTCCGGGTTGTCGCGCTGCACCGAGGCGAAATCGAGGTCTTCGGCGGAATCGCCGGACGCCACCGAGCTGGCCGCGCCGCCGCCGAGGCCGATCAGCATCGCCGGGCCGCCGAGCACGATCACCGCGTCGCCCGGCGAAAGCCGCAGCTTCTCGACCTGCCCGCGGTCCATCGCGCCGAGGCCGCCGGCCAGCATGATGGGTTTGTCGTAGGCGCGGGTGAGGCCGTCGCCTTCGTGCAGCTCGAAGCTGCGGAAATAGCCGGTCAGGTTGGGCCGGCCGAACTCGTTGTTGAACGCCGCCGCGCCCAGCGGGCCGTCGAGCATGATCTCGAAGGCCGAGGCCATGCGCGGGTTGAGCGCGCGCGCGCCCTCCCACGGCTGCGGCAGGGTCGGGATACGCAGGTGCGAGACCGAGAAGCCGGCAAGGCCGGCCTTCGGGCGACCGCCGCGGCCGGTAGCGCCCTCGTCGCGGATCTCGCCGCCGGCGCCGGTGGAGGCGCCAGGGAACGGCGCGATCGCGGTCGGGTGGTTGTGGGTTTCGACCTTGATGCAGAACGCACTGTCGGTGGCCGGCTCGCTGTGGTACTGCTGGGTCGCCGGGTCGGGCCGCCAGCGCGAGGCGGCGTAGCCTTCCACTACCGCCGCATTGTCGCTGTAGGCGGACAGCACGTGCTCGGGCGTCTGCGCCTGCGTGTTCTTGATCATCTTGAACAGCGAAAGCGGCTGCGGCTGGCCGTCGATGGTCCAGCTGGCGTTGAAGATCTTGTGCCGGCAGTGCTCGGAATTGGCCTGCGCGAACATCATCAGCTCGATGTCGTGCGGGTCGCGGCCCAGCTCCGCATAGCGCATGCGCAGGTAGTCGATTTCGTCGTCGGCCAGCGCCAGCCCGAGGCGCGCGTTGGCCGCCTCCAGCTGCGCCAGCGGGATCACCTCGACCTCGCCCGCGGGCTGCGCCGCGAACAGCTCCGCACCGGCGTCGCGCGCCTCCAGCAGCGACTGCGTCATCGGGTCGTGCAACGACTTCGCCAATGCCGCCTGCGCGGCGGCCTCGTCCGGCCAGCCCACCAGGTCGATGCGCAGGCCGCGCTCGACCCGCTTCACCGGCAGGCCGGCGCCGCGCAGCAGTTCGGTGGCCTTGCTGGCCCAAGGCGACAGCGTGCCTAGGCGCGGCACCACGAAGCGGCTGACCGCACCGGCCTCGGCGGCGGCGTAGCCCGCTTCGGCCTGCAGGATGCGGCGGAGCGCGGCGGCGTCCGGCGTTGCGCCGGTTTCGGGGTCGATCCAGTAGCCGTGCCAGGCGCCGGCGATGCGCAGGCCGGGCGCGAGGGTCTGGAGACGGGCTTGCAGGCGGTCGCGGCGGAACGGCGACAGGGCGGGCGCGCCCTCGAGGACGATCATGTCCGGCAACGGTTGGGGACGGCCCGCCATTGTAGCCGAGCCGCGCGGGCCCGGCCGGCGACCGGGCTCAGCCGGCCGCCTTGTCCTTCGCCAGTTCGTCCAGCCGCTGCAGCAGCGCGTCCGGCGGCAGGTAGCCGCCGACCATGCGGCCGTCGTCGGTCAGGATCATCGGCGTGCCGGTCAGGCCCATGCGCAGGCCGGCGTTGTACTGCATGTCCACCGGCGAGCGCGCGCACGGGGCCTGCAGCACTGCGCGGTCGTTCTTGGCGTCGGTCAGCGCCTTGCGGCGGTCCGGCGCGCACCACACCGCCACCATCTTCTGGTAGTCGGGCGTGCCGATGCCGGCGCGCGGGAACGCCATGTATTCCACCCGGATGCCGCGCCTGGTGTACTCGGCGATGTCGGAATGGAACTTGCGGCAGTAGCCGCATTCCACGTCGGTCAGCACCACCACCGTGTGCTTGGCGGCGCCGGCGGGGGCGAACACGATGCGGTCGGCTTCCGGCAGCGTCGCCAGCACGTCCTTGCGCACGCCGGCCATCGCCATCTCGCCCAGGTCCTTGCGGTTGGCGATGTCGAGCAGGTCGCCCTGGAACAGATAGCGGCCGTCGTCGCTCACGTAGATCACCTGACCGCCGGCGATGACCTGGCGGAAGCCGGGGATCGGCGCCGCGGCGATGCGCTCGACCTGGATGCGCGGGTTCAGCGCGCGCAGGGCATCGCGCACGCGCGCCTCGGGCGTGCCGGCGGCGAACGCGGGCTCCTTCACCGTCGGCGAAGGCTTGGCGGCGACGGGCGCGGGCGCGCCGGCCTGCTGCGCGCAGGCGGACAGGCTGAGGCTGAGCAGGGCGGCGAAGACGAGGCGTTTCATCGAGACTCCGGAAGCTGGCGCTGCGTCCGACCGGGAGCAAGCCGCCAAGGTTCCGCATTCTCGCATGCGTGCCGGCCACGCACCTGAAGGCACACCCGCGCTCAGGCGCGGGGATGGTGCAGCGCGTGCAGGTTGCGCAGGCGGTCGCGCGCGACCAGCGTGTAGATCTGGGTGGTGGTCAGCGAACTGTGGCCGAGCAGCATCTGCAAGGCACGCAGGTCGGCGCCGTGGTTGAGCAGGTGGGTGGCGAAGCTGTGGCGCAGGCCGTGCGGGCTGATCCGGGCCGGGTCGATGCCGGCCGCCGCCGCGTGCCGCTTCACCAGTGCCCAGAACGCCTGCCGGGTCGGCGCGCCGCCGCCCGCCTCGACGAACAGCGCCTGCACCGCGGCCGGCGCGCGCGCGCCGGCCAGCAGCGCCGGGCGCGCGTCGCGCAGGTAGCGCTCCAGCCAGTGCTGCGACTCCTCGCCCAGCGGCACCAGCCGCTCGCGGCTGCCCTTGCCGGTGACCCGCAGCACGCCCTGGCGCAGGTTGACCGCGGTGCCCGGCAGGCCGACCAGCTCGCTCACGCGCAGGCCGGCGGCGTACATCAGTTCCAGCATCGCGCGGTCGCGCAGGCCGGTCGGGGTGGCGACGTCGGGCGCGTCCAGCAATGCCGCCACCTGCGCCTCGGACAGCGCCTTGGGCAGCAGCCGCGGCAGCTTGGGCGCCTGCAGCAGCGCGCAGGGATCGTCCGCGCGCACGCCGGTCCGCACCGCCTGTGCGTAGAACGCGCGCAGGCAGGACAGCAGCCGCGCCGCGCTGCGCGGGGAATAGCCGGCGCCGGCGCGCATCGCCAGGTAGTCGAACAGGTCCTCCCGCCGCGCCGCCGCCAGCGGCGGGCGGCTGGCGTCCAGCAGCCAGCGCGCCAGTCCCTGCAGGTCGCTTCGGTAGGACGACAGGGTGGCCTGCGACAGCCCGTGCTCGGCCCAGGCCGCGTCCAGGAAACGCTCGATGCCGCTGGCGTCCGCGTCCGCCAGCGGCGGCAGGCGGCGGGACAGCTGGCGGCGGTCGGCGACGGTCGGCATCGTCCAAGCGTAGCCGCTGCAGCCGCCTATCGTCGGCATGGCCGCCTGTATCCTGTCGCGATGCGCGACCGCGAACGCTCCCCCACCCTCATCGGCTGGCGCCTGCTGGCGCTGCTGTACGACTTCTTCCCGCTGCTGGCGCTGTGGTTCCTGGCCGCCGCCGTCTTCACCCTGGTGCGCGGCGACGCGGTGCGCGGGGGCTGGCTGGGGTTGCTGGAGTTCGCGACGTTCTGGCTGATCGCCGGCCTGTACGCCACGCTCAGCTGGCGGCGCGGCGGCCAGACCATCGGCATGCGGCCGTGGCGGCTGCGGATCGTCGATGCCGGCGGCGGCGCGCCGTCGCCGCGCGCGCTGTGGCTGCGCTACGCGGTCGGCGGGCTGTCGCTGCTGGCCGGCGGCCTGGGCTTCTGGTGGGCCTGGCTCGACCGCGCGGGCCTGACCTGGCACGACCGCGCCAGCGGCACGCAGATGCAGCGGTTGGCGAAGCCGTCGAAGTAAGCGCGCGCTCCCGCGCCTGCGCTGGTTTTTCTGACGCGGATCGACGCGGATCAAATCCGATCCAAGGAATCGATCCGTGCAGTTCCGCATCGATCCGCGTCCGAAACGCGTTGTCGCGCGAAGCCGCCTGCCGTCAGCTGCTGCGCCGCCGGAACATCAGGTACGACACCGCCAGCATCACCAGCGGCGGCAGCGCATAGGCGATGCGGAAATCGAAGCGATACACGCCGGCCAGCCTCGAACTGATCGACTGCAGGACGAAGAAGCTGAGCGCGAACACGATGCCGATGAACACGCGCTTGCCGTAGCCGCCGCTGCGCAGCGAGCCGAACGCGAACGGCATCGCCGCCAGGCACAGCGCCAGCACGTTGAACGGATAGAACCAGCGGCTCCAGTAGACCCGCTCGAAGTCGGCCGCTTCCAGGCTGTTGCGCTTGCGGTAGTCGATGCTGGCGCGCAGGTCGCCGCTGCCCATGCTGTCCGGCTTGGTGACGCTGGAGGCCAGCGCGGCCTCGTCCAGCTGCGAATCCCACAGTTCCTGCGGCGAGCGGCTGCGGCGCACCGAGCGCGCGTCGAAGAAGGTGCGCTCGACGTTGCGCAGCACCCAGCGCTTGCCGCGGTGCTCGGCGACGTCGGCGTTGGCGACCGAGCGCAGCCGGCCGTCGTCCTGGAATTCGAACAGGCGCACGCCGCGCAGCTCCAGCCAACGCTCCTCGCCGCGCTGCTTCTGCTCGCCGCTGCGCGCGTTGAGGAACATCCCGCCCTCGCGCGCCCACAGCCCGCTGTATTTCGACACCACCATGTCGCTGTTGCGCACCGACTTGATGACCTGCGCACGCTCCTCGCCCCACGGCGCCAGCGTCTCGCCGTTCACCACCATCAGCCCGGTGAGCAGCGCCAGCGACAGCGCCACCGACAGGCTCAGCCGCCAGCGCGACAGGCCCAGCGCGCGCAGCGCGGTCAGCTCGGACGAGGCGGCCAGCTGGCCCAGCCCCATCAGCACGCCGATCACCGCCGCGGTGGGGAACAGCACGTAGGCGCGCTTGGGAATGGTCAGCCCGGTGGCGGCGATGGCGTGGTTGATGGTGTAGCCGCCGCGGCCGAGGCTGTCCATCTCGCCGGCGAACGCCTGCACCACGTCCAGCCCGAGCAGCACGCCCCAGGCGGCAAGCACGGTGACCACCACCGTGCGGGCGATGTAGCTGTCGTGCAGCCGCGGCCAGTGCTTCATCGCTTCCACCTCGGCCGCGCCACGCGGCCATCGCGCGCGTACAGCCAGATGCCGAGCCCCAGCATCGGCAGCAGCAGCCACCACAGCCCGGCGGCGACCGGCAGCTTGCCTTCGGCCAGCCAGCGCGTGCCCAGCATCATCATGAAGATGCCGACCAGGTAGGCCAGGAACGCCAGCAGCATCGCGCCGTGGCGGGACTGGCGCGGCGAGCTGCGCGCCATCGGCACCGCCATCAGCGCGAACGCCAGCGCCAGCAGCACCGGCGCGATCCGCCAGTGCAGCTCGGCGCGCGACGGCGCGGCGGCGTTGCGCAGCAGCGCCAGCGTGGGCTGGAACTCGGGATCGTCCAGCTTGCTCGAATCGTCGGACTGCGGCAGTTCCATCTCGTTGCGCTTGTAGTGCATCAGCCGGTAGTCGAGGTCGGCGCCGCTGGCCGGCCCTTCCACCCGGAACCCGTCCAACAGCGCCAGCACGCGCACGCCCTGGTCGCGGTACAGCTCACCGCTGCCGGCGGTGGCCACGTCCATGCGGTCGCCGCGCTCGCGGAAGATGAAGATGCGCGACAGCCGCCTGCCGTCGCTGGACATCTCGCCGGCGTAAGCCACGCCGCCATTGGACATCGGGGTGAAGCGGCCCGGCTCCAGTCCGGCCACCAGCAGGTTCTTGTTGGCCTCGATGACCATGCCGCGCGCCATCTGGTTGGCCCACGGCCCCAGCCACAGCGAGCAGGCGCCGATCAGCGCCACCACCGGCAAGGCGACCAGCAGCAGCGGGCGCAGCAGCCGGCGCGGCCCGACCCCGGCGGCGGTCAGCACGTGCATCTCCGAATCGCGGTACAGCCGGCCCACCGACAGCAGCAGGCCCAGCAGCAGCCCCAGCGGCAGGATCAGCGGCAGGTAGCCCACCAGCCGCAGGCCGAGCTGCGACAGCAGCAGCGTCGGCGGCACCTTGCCGCTGGCCATTTCGCCGATCAGGTCGGCGAACACGCCGCCCAGGCTGACCATGCCCAGCACCACCAGCGCCGCGAGCACGGCGCGGGCGAATTCGGCACTGAGGTATCGGTCCAGCTTCGGCATCGGGCCTGCTTGCTCCGCAACATGCTTTAGAATCGGGGGTTCTCCGCGCGGCAGCATGAGCGCCCGACACGGCCGCGCATTGTAAGCGACGCCAGCCCGCCTGCCCGTGGTTCCGCCAGCGGGCCGCGCCCGCCTTTTTTGGACATCCAGCCCGGATACCCTGTTCGATGAGCCTCGAATTCAGCCTAAACCAGACCGCCCCCGCCTCCGCCAGCGTCGACTGCGTGATCGTCGGTGCCTTCGCCGACGGCAGCCTGACGCCCGCCGCCGCCGCCCTCGACGCCGCCAGCGGCGGCCGCCTCAAGGCGCTGGTCGAACGCGGAGACGTCTCCGGCAAGACCGGCAAAACCGCGCTGCTGCACGACCTGGCCGGCGTGGCCGCGCCGCGCGTGCTGGTGATCGGGCTGGGCGAGCCCGGCAAGTTCGGCGTGCCGCAGTACCTCAAGGCGGTGGGCGACGCCGCCCGCGCGCTCAAGAGCGGCCCGGTGGCGTCCGCGCTGTTCACCCTGGCCGAAGTCGAGGTCAAGGGCCGCGATGCCGCCTGGAACGTCCGCCAAGCCGCCATCGCCGCCGACCACGCCTGCTACCGCTACGTCGCCACGCTGGGCGCGAAGAACCGCAAGCGCGACGACAAGGGCCTGGCCCAGCTTCAGATCACGGGCAGCGACGCCGCCGCGCTGGCGCAGGGCGTCGCGATCGCCGCCGGCGTGCGCTTCACCCGCGAGCTGGGCAACCTGCCGCCCAACATCTGCAACCCGGCCTACATCGCGCAGCAGGCGCAGGACTTCGCCGCGCAAAACGAAGGCGTGGAATGCGAGGTGCTGGACGATGCCGCGATGGAAGCGCTCGGCATGGGCTCGCTGCTGGCGGTGGCGCGCGGCAGCGCGCAGCGCCCGCGGCTGGTGGTGCTGAAGTACAACAACGCCGGCGACGCCAGGCCCTACGTGCTGGTCGGCAAGGGCATCACCTTCGACACCGGCGGCGTCAACCTGAAGACGCAGGGCGGCATCGAGGAAATGAAGTACGACATGTGCGGCGCCGGCAGCGTGCTCGGCACGTTCGTGGCCGCCGTCGGCATGCGCCTGCCGGTCAACCTGGTCTGCATCGCCGCAGCGGTGGAAAACGCCATCGACGGCAACAGCTACCGCCCGTCCGACGTCATCACCAGCATGTCCGGCAAGACCATCGAGGTCGGCAACACCGACGCCGAGGGCCGCCTGATCCTGTGCGACGCGCTGACCTACGCGCAGCGCTTCCAGCCGGCCGCGCTGGTCGACGTCGCCACCCTGACCGGCGCCTGCATGGTCGCGCTGGGCAAGTACGCCACCGGCGTGATGACCAAGGACAGCTTTGATCTCGCCCGCGAGCTGATCGACGCCGGCGAAGCCGTGTTCGACCGCGGCTGGCAGCTGCCGCTGTGGGACGAATACCAGCCGATGCTGGATTCCGCCTTCGCCGACGTCTACAACATCGGCGGCCGCTGGGCCGGCGCGATCACCGCCGGCTGCTTCCTGTCGCGCTTCACCGACGGCCAACGCTGGGTGCACCTGGACATCGCCGGCTCGGCTTCCGACGACGGCAAGATGGGCATGGCGACGGGCAGGCCGGTGGGCATGCTCAGCCAGTGGCTGCTGGACAGGATCGAGAAGTGAGCGCAGAGAAGTGAGGAGTGAGTGAAAGCGCCCTCCTCACTTCTCACTCCTCCCCACTCACTCCTGCCTTTATGCCCCGCGCCGACTTCTACCTGATCGACAAGCCCCGCTTCCGCGAGCAGCCGCTGCTGCTCGTCTGCGAGCTGGCCAAGCGCGCCTTCTCGGCCGACCTGCCGACCCTGGTGCTGGCCCGCGACATGGCCCAGGCCGAGGCGCTGGACGACCTGCTGTGGTCGTTCGACCCCGACGAATACCTGCCGCACCAGATCGCCGGGATGGACGAGGACGAGGACGAAGCGCCGATCCTGATCGCCGCGCCCGACGCCGACGCGCCTGCGCGCCCGCTGCTGATCAACCTGCGCGACGCCGCCCCGGCCGGCAGCTTCGAGCGCGTGCTGGAAGTGGTGCCCGCCGACCCGGCCGCGCGCGGCCCGCTGCGCGAACGCTGGAAGCATTACCAGTCGCTGGGGTTCGACGTGAAGAAATACGATATGTGACCCGCACCGTCATTCCCGCGAAGGCGGAAATCCAGTTTTCGCTCTTTCCAGGAGCTGGATTCCCGCCTTCGCGGGAATGACGAACCAACGCCGCACCTGAAGACACTGGATGCCCGCCCACGCGGACACGACGAGCAAATCCATGACCACCCTCGCCTCCGGCTACGATCCCAAGACCTTCGAATCCCGCCTCTACGCCGACTGGGAGGCCAGCGGCGCGTTCGCCCCGACCGGCGACGGCCCCGCCTACACCATCCTGCTGCCGCCGCCGAACGTCACCGGCACCCTGCACATGGGCCACGCGTTCCAGCACACGCTGATGGATGCGCTGGTGCGCTACCACCGCATGCGCGGCTTCCGCACGCTGTGGCAGATGGGCACCGACCACGCCGGCATCGCCACCGAGATGGTGGTGTCGCGCAACCTCGCCATCGAGGGCAAGGGCGAGACCCGCGATTCGCTGGGCCGCGAGAAGTTCATCGAAAAAGTCTGGGAGTGGAAGCAGCATTCCGGCGACACCATCGAGCGGCAGATGCGCCGCCTCGGCGCCTCCGGCGACTGGTCGCGCAGCGTGTTCACCATGGATCCGATGGCTTCCGACGCCATCACCGAAGCCTTCGTGCGCCTGCACGAGCAGAGCCTGATCTACCGCGGCCAGCGCCTGGTCAACTGGGATCCGGTGCTGAAGACCGCGATCTCCGATCTGGAAGTGGCGAGCGAGGAAGAGAGCGGCCACCTGTGGTCGATCCGCTATCCGCTGGCCGATGGCGCGACCTACGAGCATGTCGAAGTCGATGCCGACGGCGTCGAGACCCTGCGCGAAACCCGCGACTATCTGGTGGTCGCCACCACCCGCCCGGAAACCATGCTCGGCGACACCGCCGCGATGGTGCATCCGGAAGACCCGCGCTATCTCGCACTGCACGGCAAGTTCGTCGATCTGCCGCTGACCGGCCGCCGCATCCCGGTCATCACCGACGACTACGTGGACCGCGCCTTCGGCACCGGCGTGGTCAAGGTGACGCCGGCGCACGACTTCAACGACTACGCGGTGGGCCAGCGGCATGCGTTGCCGCTGATCAACATCTTCACCGACGAGGCGAAGATCGTGTCCTCGCGCGAAGACATCGCCGAGAAATATCGTGGCCTCGACCGCTTCGACGCGCGCAAGCTGATCGTCGCCGACCTCGAAGCCGCCGAGCTATTGGTCGAAATCAAGCCGCACAAACTGCAGGTGCCGCGCGGCGACCGCAGCGGGCAGGTGATCGAACCCTTCCTCACCGACCAGTGGTTCGTGAAGATGGACGACCTAGCCAAGCGCGGCCTGGAACTGGTCGAATCCGGCGAAGTGAAGTTCGTCCCGCCGAACTGGATCAACACCTACCGCCACTGGCTGGAGAACATCCAGGACTGGACGATCAGCCGCCAGCTCTGGTGGGGTCACCGCATCCCCGCGTGGTTCGACGGCGCCGGCAAGGTCTACGTCGGCCGCAGCGAGGCCGAGGTGCGCGCAGCGCATGACCTCGGCGACGCGCCGCTGCGGCAGGACCCGGACGTGCTGGAAACCTGGTTCTCCTCGGCGATGTTCCCGTTCAGCACGCAGGGCTGGCCGGACGAAGACAAGATGGCCGAGCTCGGCTTCGACGCCGCGCTGCCGACCAATGTGCTGGTGACCGGCTTCGACATCATCTTCTTCTGGGTCGCGCGGATGATCATGATGACCGACCGGCTGGTCGGCCGCGTGCCGTTCCGCGACGTCTACATCACCGGGCTGGTGCGCGACGCGCACGGCCAGAAGATGTCGAAGTCGAAGGGCAACGTGCTCGACCCGCTGGACATCATCGACGGCATCAGCGCCGACGCGCTGGTCGCCAAGCGCACCACCGGCCTGATGAAGCCGCAGGACGCGCCGAAGATCGAGAAGGCCACGCGCAAGGAGTTCCCGGAGGGCATCAACGCCCACGGCGCCGACGCGCTGCGCTTCACCATGGCCGCGCTGGCCGGCCCGGGCCGCGACATCAAGTTCGACCTGTCGCGCGCCGAGGGCTACAAGAATTTCTGCAACAAGCTGTGGAACGCGACCCGCTTCGCGCTGATGAACGTCGGCGAGGCGTCCTTCGCCGGCAAGCCGACGCCTGCGACCGACGCAGAGAAATGGATCCTCGCCCAGCTCGACCGCACCACGGCGGAAGCGGCGGAGCACTTCGCCAGCTACCGCTTCGACCTGCTGGCGCAGTGCCTGTACGAGTTCACCTGGAACCAGGTCTGCGACTGGTTCGTGGAGCTGGCGAAGCCTGCGCTCAACGGCGAGGACGCGGCCTCGGCGGATTCGACCCGCCACACCCTTTTGTACGTGCTGGACGCGCTGCTGCGCCTGCTGCACCCGCTGATCCCGTTCGTCACCGAGGAGCTGTGGCAGGCGGTGGCGCCGAAGCTGGGCAAGTCCGGCAGCATCATGCTGCAGCCGTATCCGCAGGCCGGCGACATCGACGCCGCCGCGTTCGCGCAGGCCGACGCCGACATCGAGTGGCTGAAGGCGATGGCCAGCGCCGTGCGCCGCATCCGCAGCGAGCTGGGCGTCTCGCCGGCCAAGCAGCTCGCACTGCTGCTGCGCGGCGGCAACGCCGACGACGCCTCGCGGATCGCCCGCTTCGACGCGCCGCTGCGCTTCCTGTGCCGGCTGGAACGCATCGAAACGATCGCGGGCGAACCGCCGGCCGCGGCGCCGGCGGTGGTCGGCGAGTTGCAGCTGTTCGTGCCGCTGGAGGGCCTGGTGGATCTCGACGCCGAGCGCGCGCGCCTGGACAAGGAGATCGCCAAGGTCGCCGCCGAGAAGGACAAGAGCGAGGCCAAGCTGGCGAAGTTCGGCGGCAGCGTGCCGGCGGCGGTGGTGGAGCAGGAGCGCCAGCGCCTGGCCGACTGGAGCGCCAAGCTCGACGCGCTGGCCGCGCAGCGGTCGCGGCTGGGCTGATGGCGGAAGGCGGCGCACCGGCACGGCGCGCCGCCCCTCCCGGACTTCCGATCGCGGAAAACGAAAAAGCCCGCAGCGATGCGGGCTTTTGCTTGGGAACGCGCCGATGGTGGCTATGGGTGGACTCGAACCACCGACCCCAGCATTATGAGTGCTGTGCTCTAACCGGCTGAGCTACATAGCCGACGCGAACCCGGAATTATTCCGGCTTTGCCCGCCGCCGTCAATCGCGCGCCGTCCTGCTTGCGGCATCCATGCGGCGCTGGCAGAGTCGGAACCAGTGTATTTCTGGAGTCCGCATCGTGATCGATCCGGACGGGTTTCGCCCCAACGTGGGCATCGTGCTGATGCACGAGGATGGACGCGTGTTCTGGGCGCGACGCGTGCGCCGGGACGGCTGGCAGTTCCCGCAGGGCGGCATCAACAGCGACGAAACGCCGCTGGAGGCGATGTACCGCGAGCTGCACGAGGAAACCGGGCTGCAGCCCGCGCACGTCGAGGTGCTGGGGGCTACCCCCGGCTGGCTGCGCTACCGGCTGCCGCCGCACGCGATCCGGCGCCGCGACCGGCTGGTCTGCATCGGCCAGAAGCAGGTCTGGTACCTGTTGCGCTTCAAGGGCAGCGACGCCGACCTGCGGCTGGACCTGACCGACACGCCCGAATTCGACGGCTGGCGCTGGGTGGACTTCTGGTATCCGCTGGAGCACGTGGTCACCTTCAAGCGCAGCGTCTACGGCCGCGCCCTGGGCCATCTGGCCCCGCTGGCGCGCACCATCGCCGGCGCGCAGGCGGTGCCCGAACCCGCGATGGCCGTGGCGCCGCTTCGGCCGGGACAGGTCCGCCGCCGCTGACCGAAGCGGGCTCTCGCCCTTGGGCAATTCGACTCGCCCTGCCCGCCAAGCTGAACGGGCCGCGACCGCTCGTCGGCGCGATGTTGCATCGCAACAAATCCGGGCTTATGCTGCATCGCACAAACTCCGGCAACCCCTGCCGGGCACAAGAAAGCAACGCAGGAGACCGCCATGTACCAGTTCAACGACCAGTTCACCAAGGCCGCCAGCCAGTTCGCCGACGCGGCCGCCAACGTCAACCGCCTCGCCCTGCAGAACGCCGAGAAGGCGTTCGGCCTGCACCTGGCCGCGGTCGAGGAAAACCTCAACGCCGCCTTCGCCTTCGCCGGCGAGCTGATCGAAGTGCGCGACGCCGAGGGCCTGAAGGCCGTATGGCCGAAGGGCATCCAGATCGCCCGCGCCAACGCCGAGCGCAGCTTCGGCGCCGCGCAGGAAGCCTTCGCCGGCACCGTGAAGACCAACGAAGCCATTGGCGCCCTGGCCAAGAGCCAGTTCGAGCAGGCCGGCGCGCAGGTCAAGGCCGAAGTCGAGAAGGCCACCAAGGCTGCCTCGAAAGCCGCCAAGTAATCCAACCCCAGGGACTACGCGCGGGCCCGCTCCCCCCGGCCCCGCGTCTCCGTGACCCGGCAGCTTCGGCTGTCGGGTTTTTTTTCAGTCCGACGCCGGCCGCAGCATCGAACCGAAGCTCAGGTACCAGGAATCGGCGCCGCTGCTGTTGCGGCCGAAGCCGAGGAACACCGGCCCCAGCGGCGTGTCCAGCCCGGCGAACACGCTGCCGGCGAAGATCGGCGTGCCGCTGCCGAACGCGCGGCGCTCGTTCCAGACGTTGCCCGCCTCCACGCTGCCGCCGACGTACAGCGGCAGCGCGAACAGCCGGCTGGTGTCGCCGGTGCGGCGATAGAACACGCCGCGCACCAGCGCGGCCTGGGTGCCGGTCAGCGAGCGCTCGGAGAAGCCGGACAGGTTGAGGAAGCCGCCCAGGAAAGTCTGCGAGCGGAACGCCGCCTGGTCGTCGATGGCGCTGGCCACGCGGGCGCCCAGCAGCACGTGGTAGCGCCGCCAGGAGAAGGCCTGGTCGAACGCAGCGCGCACCACTTCGCCTTCGGCCTGCGCGTTCGCCCACGGCTGCAGCGACAGCAGTTCGAACTCGGCGCGCGTCCCGCGGGTGGGGAAGCTGACGCTGTCCAGGGTGTCCCAGGTGGCGCCGAAGCGCAGGCCGGCGAAGCTTTCGGCGCCGCGGCTCGGCCACTGCTCGTCGCCGATGCCCCGCCTCACCGAATCCTTGCCGCCCACCAGCGCTAGGCTCACCCGCCATTCGGGCCGCGGCGAATAGCCCGCCTCCAGGCTGAACTGCCGGCGCAGCAGGCGGTACTCCGCGACCTGCACCTGTCCGTCCTGCCACAGCGGCAGGGATTCGCTGTGCAGGTCCAGCGCCGGCTCGACGTAGAACGCGCCGCCGTCGCCGAACGGCTGGTGGAACTCGCTGCGCACGCCGCTGACCCGGCCGAGCTGCAGCAGGTTGCGCCACTGGCCGCCGATCCGGTTGACGTCGTTGAACACCAGCTCCGCCGACAGCAGGTAGTTGCTGCGGCCGTTGAAATCGTCGTCGAGCTGCAGGCCGACCTTGCCGAACGCCGTCCACGGCTTCTGCTGCGGCATGATCTCCAGGCCGGTCTGGCCGTCGCGCTGCACCAGCCGGTAGTCGATGGTCTCGAAGCGGCCGTCGCCGTAGGCGCGACCGATGTCGTTCTCCACCGTGTCGAGGTCGAAGCGCCGGCCGACCAGCCCCTCGGCGGCCCAGGCCACGCGCCGGGTCGCCGACGGCGAATGCCCCGGTTCGACGTCGAGGAAGGCCAGCAGCCCCGGATCGAAATCGCGGTGGCGCTGGTGGGCGCGCAGCGCGGCGTACTGCTCCGGCGCGACCGCGAACGCGCGCAGCTGCGGCAGCATCGCCTCGGCGGCGCGCTCGCCCGCGGCCACCGCCTCGGCGGAGCGGTTGAATTGCCCGGAGGTGATGTCGCCCAGGTCGGGGCGCAGCAGCACGTCGCCCGATCCCAGCGTGTCCAGGTCGCGCGCGGTCTTCTCGGCCATCAGCGCGGTCACCGCCTGGTTGAGCACCGCGGCCGGGCTGGTCAGCCCGTCCTCGCCCAGCAGCGGCGAACCGACGTCGACCACGATCATCCGCCGCGCGCCCAGCGCGCGGACTTCCGAGACCGGCACGTTCTCGGCCAGCCCGCCGTCCACCAGCAGGCGCTCGCCCACCTTGACCGGCGCGAACGCGCCCGGCACCGACATGCTGGCGCGGATCGCCACCGCCAGGTCGCCGTCGGCGAACACCTGCTTCTGGCCGGTGACGATGTCCGTGGCCACCGCGCGGAACGGGATCGGCAGATGATCGAAATCGGGCGTCTTCCAGGTCGACAGCGTCAGCCGGCGCAGCAGCAGCATCAGCTTCTGCCCGCGCACCAGCCCGGCGGGGATGCCCAGGCGGCCGTCGCGGTAGCCGATCTCCAGGTCCAGCAGGTGGCGGAAGTCCTCGTCCTTGCGCTCCATCGGCAGGATCCGCCGCGCCGGGTCGTCCACCAGCACATCGGCCCAGTCGATGGCGCCGACCAGCTTCTCCAGTTCCGCCGCATCGTAGCCCGCCGCGTACAGGCCCCCGACAATGGCGCCCATGCTGGTGCCGGCCACCGCGCAGACGGGGATGCGCTCGCGCTCCAGCACCTTCAGCACGCCCACGTGCGCGGCCCCGCGCGCGCCGCCGCCGCCCAGCACCAGCCCCACGCAATCCGCCGGCGCATCGGCCGCCGCCGCGCCCGCCGCCAGCGGCGACAGGCCGGCCACGCAGGCCAGCATCAGCAGCGCGCCGGTGCGGAGGCGCGTTGGCCATGTCCGGACGTCCTTTCCGTTCTCCATTCCGCCCTCGCGACTGCAAGTGGTGTGACGCGCGCCAATCCGGCCCGATGCCGACGCGGACTTCACCATGACTACCGTCACAGTGCAGTCCCGCTTCCTCGCATTTAGTATACCGTTCGGTATATCATTTGCTTCCCCCTGTTTCGACATCGCTGGCGCGTACCCTCGGGTGCGCCCGGTACGAGTCCCCGACGAATCCCCCCTCCTGGAGCCCCCGCATGGCTACCCGTCCCTCCCAACGCCCGCCCCGGCCGCTGCTGCGCTGGGTCCTGATGCTGATCGGCGTCGTCGTCATCTTCGGCGGCGTGTTCCTGATCAAGGCGATCTTCGCCAAGCAGACCAACAACTTCTTCGACAACATGCCACAGCCGGCGGTGGCGGTCTCGGCCGCGAACGCCCAGCCGCAGCGCTGGAGCGAGGGCGGCGAGTCGGTCGGCACGCTGGTGGCGGTCAATGGCACCGACGTGACCACCGAATCCGGCGGCGTGGTGCGCGCCATCGAGTTCACCGCCGGCCAGCCGGTCTCCGCCGGTTCGGTGCTGGTGCGCCTGAATACCGCCAACGAGGAAGCCACGCTGAAGGCGCTGGACACCTCGGCCCGGCTGGCCGACACCCAGGCGCAGCGCTGGCAGCAGCTGGGCAAGGACAAGCTGGTCTCGCTGGACGACGTGCAGCAGCGCACCGCCGCCGCCGCCAGCGCCCGCGCGCAGGTCGAGGCGCAGCGCGCGCTGATCGCGCAGAAGACCATCCGCGCGCCGTTCTCGGGCGTGCTGGGCATCCGCAAGGTCAACCTGGGCCAGTTCGTGAGCCCCGGCGATGCGATCGTCAGCCTGCAGCAGCTCGACCCGATCTACCTCGACTTCAGCCTGCCCGAGCAGATGATCGGCCAGCTCAAGGAAGGCGACGTCGTGCGCGCCACCGTCGACGCCCTGCCCGGCCAGTCTTTCGAGGGCAAGGTCACTGCAGTGGAGCCGCAGGTCGATCCCAGCACCCGCAACTTCAAGGCGCAGGCCACGCTGCGCAATCCCGACGGCGCGCTGCGCCCGGGCAGCTTCGCCAAGGTCGGCTTCGACCTGGGCGGCGAGCGCGAAGTGGTGGTGATCCCGCAGACGGCCGTGAGCTTCAACCCCTACGGCAACGCGGTGTTCGTGATCGGCAAGGTCAAGCGCAAGGCCGGCGAGACCGACGCCCAGGGCAAGCCGCTGACCGGCGACAAGCTGGTCGTGACCCAGCGCTTCATCAAGACCGGCGCCACCCGCGGCGACCTGATCGCGGTCACCGACGGCCTCAAGCCCGGCGAGCAGGTGGTCACCTCCGGCCTGCTGAAGCTGCGCAACGGCGCCGAAGTGACGGTCAACAACGCCGTGCAGCCTTCCGCCGACGCCCAGCCGAAGGTCGAAAACCGCTAAGGGCGGCCGCGCGCCGCTCCCATTCCTGACTTGCGGGAACCCCCATGAAATTCACCGACATCTTCATCAGGAAGCCGGTGCTGGCGATGGTCGTCAGCCTGTTCATCCTGCTGTTCGGCCTGCGCGCCTTCAGCGAACTGAACGTGCGCAAGTACCCGGAAATGCGCAACGCGGTGGTGAACATCAGCACCACCTATTTCGGCGCCGACGCGGACCTGATCCAGGGCTTCATCACCACGCCGCTGGAGCGCGAGATCGCCAGCGCCGAGGGCATCGACTACATCTCCTCGACCAGTTCGGCCGGGATGAGCACCATCCAGGCCTACATCCGCCTGGACAAGGACCCCAGCGAGGCGCTCACCCAGATCAGCGCCAAGGTCAACAAGCTGCGCGGGCAGCTGCCGCCGCAGTCGGAAGACCCGGTGATCGACCTGCAGCAGGGCGAGCAGATCGCGGCGATGTACGTCTCGTTCGCCAGCAACACGCTGACCAACAACCAGATCACCGACTACCTGACCCGCGTGATCCAGCCCAAGCTGGTCACCGTGGACGGCGTGCAGCGCGCCGACATCCTCGGCGCCGGCACCTTCGCCATGCGCATCTGGCTGAAGCCGGAGAAGATGGCCGCGCTGAAGGTGACCGCCAGCGACGTGTCCAACGCGCTGCAGTCCAACAACGTGCTGGCCGCGGTGGGCTCGACCAAGGGCCAGATGGTCGCCATCGACATGACCGCGCGCACCGATCTGCGCAACGCCGACGAATTCCGCCAGCTGATCGTGCGCGAGCAGGACGGCGCGATCGTGCGCCTCGGCGACATCGCCGACGTGGCGCTGGGCTCGGAGAGCTACGGCACCTCGGTGCGCATCAACGGCGAGTCGGCCACGTTCATGGGCATCTATGTCGCCCCGGACGCGAACTCGCTGGACGTGATCAAGGCGGTGCGCAAGGTCTGGGACGGCGAGATCATCCCGCAGCTGCCGCAGGGCATGCAGGCCAGCATCCCGTACGACAGCACCGAGGCGATCCAGGACGCGATCAACGAGGTGATCCGCACGATCATCGAGGCCTTGGTCATCGTGATCGTGGTGATCTACCTGTTCCTGGGCTCGCTGCGCAGCGTGCTGATCCCCGCCGTGACCATACCGCTGTCGCTGATCGGCGGCCTGTTCCTGATGCTGCTGATGGGCTTCACCATCAACCTGCTGACCCTGCTGGCGATGGTGCTGGCGATCGGCATCGTGGTGGACGACGCGATCATCGTGCTGGAGAACATCCACCGCCACATCGAGGAAGGCATGACGCCGTTCGACGCCTCGATCCGCGGCGCGCGCGAGCTGGCCTGGCCGGTGGTGGCGATGACCACCACGCTGATCGCGGTGTACCTGCCGATCGGCTTCCAGGGCGGCCTGACCGGCGTGCTGTTCACCGAGTTCGCCTTCACTCTGGCCGGCGCGGTGCTGCTGTCGGGCGTGATCGCGCTGACGCTGACCCCGATGATGAGCTCGAAGATCCTGCTGGCGCACGATCCCGACCATCCGAAGAGCAAGTTCGAGAACTGGCTGGACACCCGCTTCGACAAGCTCCACCACGGCTACAAGCGCAAGCTGCACGGCGCGCTGGAGACCAAGTCGGTGATCGCCGCGTTCGGCCTGATCGTGCTGGTGAGCTGCGCGTTCCTGTACATGACCGCGCCGAAGGAACCGGCGCCGCTGGAGGACGAGGGCTTCATCTTCTCGGTCGCCAGCGCCGACCCCATCGCCACGCTGGACTACGTGGAGCGCTACACCGAGGAAGTGACCAAGATCGCCAAAGGCGTGCCCGAGGTGCAGGACTACTTCCTGTTCAACGGCGGCTTCGGCGGCGGCGGCGGCGCCAGCCCCAGCGCGATGGCCGGCTTCGTGCTGAAGCCGTGGAGCCAGCGCAGCCGCTCCACCAACGCGGTGCTGCAGCAGGAGCTTCAGCCGAAGATGTCGCAGGTCACCGGCCTGAACGTGTTCGCGCTGGTGCCGCCCTCGCTGCCCAGCGCGGGCGGCGGCGGTGGCGGCGGCGAGTTCGTGATCGGCGGCGTTGGCGAGCTGTCGCAGCTGTCCGAACTGGCCGACGCGATCCTGCAGAAGGCGATGGCGAGCAAGCGCTTCATCTTCCTCGACAAGGACCTGAAGATCGACAAGCCGCGCATCGAGGTCAACATCGACCGCGACAAGGCGGCCACGCTGGGCATCGACATGCGCACGCTGGCGGCCGACATGTCGGCGATGCTGGCCGGCGGCTACTCCAACCTGTTCTCGATGCAGAACCGCTCCTACCGCGTGATCGCGCAGGTGCAGCGCAGCGACCGCCTCAACGCGTCGGCGCTGGAGAACTACTACACCCGCACCCGCGACGGCGAGCTGATCCCGCTGTCCACCGTGGTGACGCTGAAGGAAAGCGCGCAGCCGCAGTCGCTCAAGCGCTTCCAGCAGCTCAACGCGGTGTCGATCACCTTCGCCCCTCGCCCCGGCGTGAGCAAGGGCGAGGCGCTGGCGATCCTCGACCAGGCGGCCAAGGACGTGCTGCCGCAGGGCTACAGCGTGGACTACGCCGGCGAGTCGCGGCAGTTCAAGCAGGAAGGCTCGGCGATGCTGCTGACGCTGGCGCTGGCGCTGGTGGTGATCTTCCTGGTGCTGTCGGCGCAGTTCGAGAGCTTCCGCGACGCGCTGATCATGCTGCTCACGGTACCGATGGCGATCTGCGGCGCGCTGCTGGCGCTGAACGTGCTGGCGCTGGCGGCCAACGTGCTGCAGTTCATGGGCATCGAGGCGTTCCCAGGCATGAGCATCAACATCTACACCCAGGTGGGCCTGGTGACGCTGGTGGGCGTGATCTCCAAGCACGGCATCCTGATCGTGGAGTTCGCCAACAAGCTGCAGATCGAACAGGGCCTGTCCAAGCGCGAGGCGATCGAGGAAGCCACCGGCATCCGCCTGCGCCCGGTGCTGATGACCACCGCCGCGCTGGTGTTCGCGATGATCCCGCTGCTGCTGGCGAAGGGCCCGGGCGCGGCCTCGCGCTTCTCGATGGGCGTGGTGATCGTGTCCGGCATGACCATCGGCACGCTGTTCACCCTGTTCGTGCTGCCGGCGTTCTATCTGTACTTGGCGCGCGACCACGCGCACGACGCCGGCAAGACCACCGATGCGGAGGCATCGCAGCTGCCGCCGCCGGAGCCGCAACACGGTTGATCGGTTGGAACATGACGCAAGACGAAGCGCCCGGGGAAACCCGGGCGTTTTCGTTGTGGGTCGCGAGGCCGCGTTGCCTGTCCCGGAGGGAGCTTCGCCGCTTAGGGCTCCGCATCCAGCTCCGATGCGCGGCCGCGCGCCATCCATGGCGCGCTCGAAGCGTCCCCCCAAGGCAGGCAACGCGGCACCAACTGTTCTCGCACGTGACGAAAAAGCTCTACCACGACCACGAAAGAAATCGGGCGATGCTGTGCCGGGCAGGAGGTTCGAGCAGACCATGGATGGTCTGCGGCCGCGCATCGGAGCCGGACGCGGAGCCCCAAGCGGCGAACCTCCTGCCCGGCACAGCGGCGCACGCGGGATGCCGCGCAAACAAGCGACTACACGTGTTCGGCAATCCGCAGATGTCGTGCAAGCAATGCCGGATCGATACCCGGCGCATGCGGCAGCACGCCCCAGCACGGCGCAGGCAAGCGCTCGCGCAGCATCGCCAGGTTGTCCTCGACGCGCTCCATCGCCGGATCGACATGCGACGCGATCCAGCCCGCCAACTGCACGCCGTCGTCAGCGATCGCCCGCGCGCTGAGCAGCGCATGGTTGAGGCAGCCCAGCCGCAGCCCGACCACCAGCACCACCGGCAACCGCAGCGCGCGCACCAGATCGGCCTGCATCAGCGACGCCGACAACGGTGCGGCCCAGCCGCCGACGCCTTCGACCACCACCGCGTCGGCGCGCGCCGCGAGCCGCGCATACGCAGCGAGGATCGGCTGAAATCCGACTTCGACGCCGGCATCGCGCGCGGCCAGTTCCGGCGCCAGCGGATGTTCCAGCGCGAACGGATTGATGTCGGCGTAGGCGATGCCGGCCTCGCCCGCCGCCTGCAGGGCCAGCGCGTCCTCGTTGCGCCATTCGCCGTCGATGCGCGCGCAACCGCTCGCCACCGGCTTCATCCCCGCCGCGCGCAGGCCGCGCCCGCGCAGCGCATGCAGCAGCGCGCAGCTCGACAGGGTCTTGCCGATGCCGGTGTCGGTGCCGGTGACGTAGAGCGGGAAGGTCACGTCCGCTCCGGATGCGTCCCGGCACGCGCGCGGCGCTCGAACGCGGAGGCGAAGACGCGCGACAGCGGCATCAGGAGATACGCCATCCCCGGCGCGCCGGTCAGCCAGATCGGCACGCGGGCGCTGCGCGACAGCATCCAGGCGGCCAGCAGCGACAGCAGCGCCACGATCACGCGCCAGCACCAGGCCGCGGCGTTGCGCCGGGTCATCGCCGCTTCGGCCGCATCCAGCCCCAATGCGTCCCGGCGCCGCCACGCGTGCGCGTACAGCGCCAGCATGCAGGCCGACAGCGTGGCGAAGGCGATGCCGTACACCGCGAACATGGCGGCCAGGTCGCCCAGGCTGCCGAACGGCACCGGCGCCCGGAACCAGCCGGCGCTGAGCCAGAAGAACAGCGCGCCGTAGACGATCTTCAGCGGGTACACGTAGACCAGCACCAGGAACACCATCGCCAGGCTGAGCCAGGTGCTGGCCGCGTCGTCCAGGCCGTAGCGCTTGCTCCAGCCCGCGTGCGCATGCCAGAAGAACGCGATCTGCGCGAACGAGGCGGCGAACGCCGGCACGCCCTTCATCGCCTCCATCAAGGCCGGGATGCTGTCCGGAATGGCGTCCAGCGAGATCACCAGCAGGGTGACCGCGAACGCGAACGCGGCGTCCACGAACGCTTCCAGCCGCGTCACCTGCGCGCCGCGCTCCAGAAACCCGTCCGGCATGCGCCGCAGTTCGGAAACTCCCGTCATCCCGTCAGCATAGCGTGCGGCGCTGCTAGACTCGACGGATGAGCTTCTCCGCCACCGCCCTCACCGGCAGCAAGCCGGAACAATACGCGCAGCTGCTGGAACAGGCGCGCGCGCTGCTGCACGACGAACGCGACCGCATCGCCAACGCCGCCAACCTGTCCGCGCTGGTGTACCACGCGCTGCCCGACCTCAACTGGGTGGGCTTCTACTTCTACGACGGCGCCGAGCTGGTGGTCGGCCCGTTCCAGGGCCTGCCCGCCTGCGTGCGCATCCCGCTGGAGAAAGGCGTGTGCGGCGCGGCGGCGCGCACCCGGCAGACGCAGCGCGTCGAGGACGTGAACGCCTTTCCCGGCCACATCGCCTGCGATTCGGCCAGCCGCTCGGAGCTGGTCGTGCCGCTGTACCAGGGCGATGCGCTGCTCGGCGTGTTCGACCTCGACAGTCCGATCCCCGCGCGCTTTTCCGTTGAAGACCAGCAAGGCCTGGAAGCGATCGCCCGGGCGTTCCTGGAATCGCTGCAATGAGCGCGAAGCTGCGCAACATCGGCCCGAAGTCCGCCGCCTGGCTGCGCCAGGTGGGCCTGCGCTCGCTGGACGACCTGGCCGCGGTCGGCGCGGTGGAGGCGTACATGAAGGTGCGCCGCGCCGGCTTCAAGCCCAGCCTCAACCTGCTGTACTCGCTGGAAGGCGCGCTGAAGGACTGCCACTGGCAGGAAGTGCCGGAGGCGCGCCGCACCGAACTGGTGCAGGCCGCCGAGGCGGCCATCGCGCTGCTGCCGCCGCCGCGCGGTCGTCCGGCCGCCGCGCCGGTCACCACCACCCACCACGACGAAGCCGCCGCGCCCGCGTTCGCGCCGCTTTTCGATGCGTACGCCGACGACGATCGTCATGGCGGATCGGAATCGAACGACGGCGACTGATCCGCCGGCCGCGCCCGCGGCTGCGCTAGAATTGCCGGGTTCGAGGTGATCCGCCGGCCCTGCCTGCGGATTGAAACGGGAAGCCGGTGACGCTGCACGCAGGTGCATCCAGTCCGGCGCTGCCCCCGCAACGGTAAGCGAGACAAGTCCGGCATCGGCCACTGTGCGCGCATCGGTTCGATGCAGGCATGGGAAGGCGCCGGACGGGACATCGACCGATGTCCGCCCGCAAGCCCGGAGACCGGCCACGGACACGTCAGGTTGCGATGCGGCGGGCATTGCGCGACGCCGGCCTGCCCGTGCCGCACGCGCATCGCCTTCGTCCGCCGTTTCCGTCCGCAGCGCAGCCGCCCTTCCATCCACGGGCGCGCGGGCGTGCGCGCCGGAGAACCCATCATGCGTTTCCGCTCCATCCCGCTCCGCCTCAACATCCTCGCGCTTGCGCTGCTGCCCTCGCTGGCGCTGGCCCACGGCGACGAGGCCAAGGATCTCGACGCCGTCGTCGTCACCGCCACCCGCACCCCCACCACGGTCGACGCCGCGCTGGCGGCGGTGGAAGTGATCGACCGCGCTCAGATCGACGCCAGCAGCGCGCGTTCGCTTCCGGAACTGCTGCGCGGCCGCGCCGGCATCGCCATCGTCAACCAGGGCGGGCTGGGCAAGCTGTCCACGCTGTTCATGCGCGGCACCGAGTCCGACCACGTGCTGTTCCTGATCGACGGCATCCGCGTGGGCTCGCCGACCTCGGGCCTGACCTCGCTGCAGGATCTCCCGCTGGCGCAAATCGAGCGCATCGAGATCGTGCGCGGCCCGCGCTCGTCGCTGTACGGCGCCGACGCCATCGGCGGCGTGATCCAGATCTTCACCCGCCGCGGCGAGACCGAAGGCGTGCGCGGCCGCGCCCGCATCGCCGCCGGCAGCCACGGCCTGCGCGAAGCCTCGGCCGGCCTCGACCTGCGCGGCAAGCGCGGCGGCGTGGGCGTGGACGTGGCTCACCAGGGCACCGACGGCATCAACGCCTGCAACGGCAACCTGAACACCGACTTCTCCGGCGCGGGCTGCTTCATCAAGCAGGGCACGCACCTCGACCGCGACGGCTACCGCAACAACAGCGCCGCCCTGCGCGCGGACTTCGCGCCCGGCGAAGCCTGGCAGTTCGACGCCCGCGCCAGCCGCGCCGAAGGCCACAACGACTACGACGGCGACTACCAGGACAACTCCGACATCGTCCAGCAGACCGTGGGCGGCAGCGTGCGCTGGACGCCGTCCGAGGCCATGCAGCTGAAGCTGACCGCCGGCCGCAACACCGACGACTCCGACAACTACATCGGCAGCGCCTTCGCCAACCGCTACACCACCACCCGCGACAGCGCGAGCCTGCAGGGCGACTTCGGCGTCGCGAAAGGCCAGTTGCTGAGCGCCGGCTTCGACTGGCTGCGCGACGCTGCCAACGTGGTCGATCCGTGGTCGCCGTTCGCCCGCACCCGCGGCAACCGCGCGGTGTTCGCCCAGTACCAGGGAGACTTCGGCGCGCACGACCTGCAGCTGAGCCTGCGCCGCGACGACAACGACCAGTTCGGCGGCCACACCACCGGCGGGATTGCATGGGGGCTGGACTTCGCCGAGGGCTGGCGCGTGACCGCCAGCCACGCCACCGCGTTCAAGGCGCCCACCTTCAACGAGCTGTACTACCCCGGCGCCAGCAACCCGGATCTGAACCCGGAAACCTCGCGCAGCACCGAGCTGTCGCTGGCGCGCGGCGGCGATGGCTGGCACGTGCAGGCCAACGCCTACCAGACCCGCGCCAGCGACCTGATCGCCTGGGAGTCCTCGCTGTTCAAGCCGGTCAACGTCGAGGACGCGCGCATCCGCGGCATCGAGCTGACCGGCTCGGCCACGCTCGGCGAATGGACGCTGCGCGGCCAGCTCGGCTGGCTGGACGCGCGCAACCTGGACAGCGGCAAGCG
This sequence comes from Thermomonas brevis, assembly GCF_014395425.1. Classification (NCBI taxonomy): domain Bacteria; kingdom Pseudomonadati; phylum Pseudomonadota; class Gammaproteobacteria; order Lysobacterales; family Lysobacteraceae; genus Thermomonas; species Thermomonas brevis. The sequence goes on along the minus strand of NZ_CP060711.1, from coordinate 2,247,961 downwards.
CCTCGCCCGCCGCCCGCAGCGCAGCGCGCGCCTCGACCTCGACCGCGACGTCGGCGCCTGGGGCTTCGGCGTGTCCGGCATCGCCGAAGCCGCGCGCTGGGACGACGCCGCCAACACCCTGCGCGTGGGCGGCTACGGCACCCTCGACGCACGCGTGTCCTGGCGCTTCGCCCCCGGCTGGACGCTGCAGGCGAACGTGGTCAACGCCTTCGACAAGCGCTACGAAACCAGCGCCTGGTACAACCAGCCCGGCCGCGAGTTCGTGCTCAGCCTGCGCTGGCAGCCCGAATAAGGACGCCCTCCTCCGCAAGGACGCGCGCAAGGATGCGACAGGCCCGGCAGCGATGCCGGGCCTTTTTCTTCGACCCCGGCGCGACCATGACGCGGCCTTACCAATCCGGCCGGTAAGTTTGGAACGCGTCGCAGGCACGGCCTGCAACGCCGTGTCGCATCGATCTGCGTTCGCGGATGCCCGTTCGTTCGGACCGGCAACATCCGCCGTCCGGCGGCGGCGCGACCATTCCCCCATCGGCCAGCGGAACCCGGCCGATCATCCTCAAGGAGATCCGGACCATGAAGACCCAGCACACCCCCATTTCGCTCGCCATCACCTGCGCGCTCCTGTTCGGCAGCGGCAGCGCGCTGGCCGCCGCGCAGGACGCGCAGGACACCGGCAAGTCCTCCAGCGCCACCCAGGCGGTGGACGACGCGTGGATCACCACCAAGGTGAAGACCGAACTCGTCACCACCGACGGCGTGTCCGCCAACGACGTATCCGTGAACACCGCCGACGGCCGGGTGACCCTGACCGGCGTGCTGCCGACCGAAACCGCGGTGAACAAGGCCGTGGCCGTCACCCGCGGCGTCAAGGGCGTGAAGGACGTCGACGCCGCCGGGCTGAAGGTGGGCGACCCCGCCAAGGTGAAGTCCAGCGACGCCAGCAGCGAGCGCAGCAGCAGCGCCGGCCAGGCGGTGGACGATGCCTGGATTACCGCCAAGGTGAAGGCCGAACTCGCCACCACCGCCGGCGTTCCCGCCAACGATGTCACCGTCAAGACCGTCGATGGCGTGGTCACCCTGACCGGCGCGCTGGACGGCGACCTCACCGTGAAGAAGGCGATCGCCGCCGCGCGCAGCGTGAAGGGCGTCAAGCAGGTCGACGACAGCGGCCTGACCGCCAAGCACTGATCCCGCGCCGGACGCGCATCGCCGGGCGCGCGGACGCTTCCGCGCCGCCCCGATTTCCAGCACATCGGCGGCATCCGCACGATGCCGCCATCAGGAGAACGACATGAACGAGGACCGCATCAAGGGCCAGTGGAAGCAGGTGACCGGCAAGGTCAAGGCGCGCTGGGGCAAGCTGACCAACGACGACGTGCAGGTCGCCGAAGGCAACGAGGAATACCTGGCCGGCAAGCTGCAGGAGCGCTACGGCATGGCCAAGGACGAGGCCAAGCGGGAAGTGAACAGCTTCATCGATTCGCTCTGATCCGCGCGGGCCGCCTGCGTCCGTCGCGTTTCCTTGACGGCGCAGGCGGCCTAATGCCGTAGGGAAGGCATCGGCCTTCCACGTTCCCGACCGGAGCCGACCAATGACCAACGACAAGAAGAACAAGGCCGCTGCGCCGACCATGCGCATCGACGAAGCCGCCGTGCAGGCGGCCCGCGACAATCTTTCCGACGGCGCGGTGACGCCCGGCGTGCATCCCTACGCCGAGGAGATCTGCAAGCTCCTCAACGACGCGCTGGCCACCGAATGGGTGTGCACGCTGCGCTACAGGCGCCACCACTACACCGCCAAGGGCCTCGCCTCGCCGGCGATCGCCGACGAATTCCTGACTCACGCCAACGAGGAACAGGCGCACGCCGACCGCATCACCGAGCGCATCGTCCAGCTCGGCGGCGCGCCCGACCTCGATCCGGACACGCTGAGCAAGCGCAGCCACGCCGAGTACGACGCCTCCACCGAACTGCAGGCCATGATCCGGGCCAACCTGGTGGCCGAGCGCGTGGCGATCGAGGTGTATCGGCAGATGATCCAGCTGATCGGAGACAAGGACCCCACCACGTCGCGGATGCTGCGCGAGATCCTCGCCCAAGAGGAAGAACACGCGGACGAACTCTCGGACTGGATGGCGAAAGCCTGAGCGTCCGGCCCGGCGCGCGGCGTGCGCCGGGCTCGCATGAAACTTGCGGGCCCGACGCGACGCCGGGCCCATCGACGTGGATTGCCCCGGCGGCGCTTTGGCGCACAATGGCCGCAGCCCGGCCGCGCCCCGCGCCGCCTGCCAAGGCGAGGTGATCCATGAGCGAGAACGAGATTCCCGGCATCCGCCCCTACCACGCGCCCGCCGGCGGCTGGGGCGCACTGCGCGCCACCGCCCGCGCCATCCGCGAACAGATGGACGCGCCGGAAGCCGCCGTCACCCTGCTGCGCACCAACAAGCCCGATGGCTTCGACTGCCCCGGCTGCGCCTGGCCGGACAAGAAGCACACCTCCACCTTCCAGTTCTGCGAGAACGGCGCCAAGGCGGTGACGTGGGAGGCGACCTCCAAGCGCGTGCCGCCGGAGTTCTTCGCCGCCCACACGGTGACTTCGCTGCTGGAATGGAGCGACTACGACCTGGAAAACGAAGGCCGGCTGACCCACCCGCTGGCCTACAACGCCGAGCGCGACGTCTTTGAGGCCATCGAATGGGACGAGGCCTTCGCCCGCATCGGCGAACTGCTGCGCGGCATGGACGATCCGAACGGCGTGGAGTTCTACACCTCGGGCCGCGCCTCCAACGAAGCCGCGTTCCTGTACCAGCTGTTCGCGCGCGAATACGGCACCAACAATTTCCCCGACTGCTCCAACATGTGCCACGAGGCCACCAGCGTCGGCCTGCCGCAGTCGATCGGCATCGGCAAGGGCACCGTCTCGCTCGACGACTTCGACCACTGCGAGTTGCTGATCGCGCTGGGCCACAACCCGGGCACCAACCATCCGCGGATGATGGGCACGCTGCACGAGGTCGCGCGGCGCGGCGTCCCGATCATCGTGTTCAATCCGCTGCGCGAACGCGCGCTGGAACGCTTCGCCGATCCGCAGAGCCCGGTGGAGATGGCGACGCTGGGCGCAACCGAAATCGCCTCGACCTACCTGCAGCCGAAGATCGGCGGCGACGCCGCGGCGCTGAAAGGCGTCATGAAGGCGCTGCTGGAACTGGACGCGGCGGCCGGCCCGGATTCCACCGTGCTCGACCGCGCCTTCATCGCCGAACACACGGAAGGCTTCGAGGCGCTCGCGGCCGACCTGCGCGCGGCGTCGTGGCAGGACATCGAAGCCGTCTCCGGCCTGCCCGAGGACGCGCTGCGCCAGGTCGCCGAAGCCTACGCGCGCTCCAACGCGACCATCGTCACCTACGGCATGGGCATCACCCAGCACAGCACGGGGACGCAGAACGTCCAGCAGATCGCCAACCTTCTTCTGCTGCGCGGCAACTTCGGCAAGCCCGGCGCCGGCATCTGCCCGCTGCGCGGCCATTCCAACGTGCAGGGCGACCGCACCGTCGGCATCACCGAGAAGCCCGGCCCCGACCTGCTGCGGCGGATCGAGGACACCTTCGGCTTCGCGCCGCCGGCCGCGCACGGCCACGACGCGGTCGCCGCGATGCAAGCCATCGTCGCCGGTTCCTCCAAGGCGCTGATCTGCCTGGGCGGCAACCTCGCCGTCGCCCTGCCCGATCCCGAAGCCTGCCTGCCCGCGATGCGCAAGCTCGACCTCGCCGTGCACGTCGCCACCAAGCTCAACCGCACCCACCTGCTCACCGGCAAGCACGCCTTCCTGCTGCCCTGCCTCGGCCGCACCGAGCGCGACATCCAGGCCGGCGGCCCGCAGGCGGTGACGGTGGAGGATTCGATGTCGATGGTGCACGCCTCGCGCGGCAAGCTGAAGCCGGCCTCCGGGGCGCTGCGCTCGGAGCCCGCCATCGTCGCCGGCATGGCGATGGCCACGCTGCCGCACAGCAAGGTGCCGTGGGCGGAGCTGGTGGCGGATTACGACCGCATCCGCGACGCCATCGAAGCGGTCTTTCCCGATTTCGTGCAGTACAACCAGCGCATCCGCATCCCCGGCGGCTTCCGCCTGCCGCTGCCGCCGACGCAACGGGTGTGGAACACGCCGTCCGGCAAGGCGCAGTTCCTCCGCTTCGACGGGCTGCGCGAGGACGCCGCGACGGGCGGCACGATCCTCACGCTCACCACCATCCGCAGCCACGACCAGTACAACACCACCATCTACGGCCTCGACGACCGCTACCGCGGCGTGTTCGGCCGGCGCGACGTGCTGTTCATGAACCGCGAGGACCTCGACGCGCTGGGCCTCGCCGAAGGCGACGCGCTGCGGGTGGAGACCGCGTTCGGGAAAGGCGCGGAGCGGCGCATGGACAGCGTTGTCGCCGTGGCCTATCCGATCGCGCGCGGCTCGGTGGCGACCTACTACCCCGAAGGCAATTGCCTGGTGCCGCTGGATCATTTCGACAGGGCCAGCGGCACGCCCTCGTACAAGTCCGTGCCGGTGCGGGTGGCGCGCGTCGACGCCGCGCGCTGACGGCGACGGCATGGACATCGCGCACACTCCGCCGGGCGTCGCGCTGCGCGACGTGGAGCGCCTGCGCGATGGCGGCGGGCGCGCCGTCGACCTGGTCGCGGAAGAAGCGCCGGTGGCGCTGCTCTACAACGACGTGCCGTTCGCGGTGATGATGGCGACGCCCGCCGACCTGGACGACTTCGCGCGCGGCTTTTCGTTGAGCGAAGGCCTGGTGGACGACCTCGATCAGATCCGCGCGATCGAGACCGTCGAACTGCTCGAAGGCATCCAGCTCCGCATCGCGGTCGCGCCCGGCGCGCGCGCCGCGTCGCTGGACGGCAAGCGCGGCCGGCTGCTGCCGGGGCGCGGCGGCTGCGGCATCTGCGGCACGCGCGAGCTCGAGGACAGCCTGCGCCCGCCGCCGCGCCTGCAACGCGTCGCCCGCTTCGATCCGGCCCTGCTGGAACGCGCGCTGGCGCAGCTGCCGCGGCACCAGCCGATGAACGCTGCCACCGGCGCGGTGCACGCCGCGTTCTGGGTCGATGCCGACGGCCGCATCTCGCTGTCGCGCGAGGATGTGGGCCGCCACAACGCGCTGGACAAGCTGATCGGCGCGCTGCGCAAGCGCGGCATCGCGCCGGACGCCGGCATGCTGCTGCTGACCAGCCGCGCCAGCTACGAGATGGTCGCCAAGGCGGCGCACGCGAGTATCGGGCTGGTGGCCGCGATCTCCGCGCCGACCGCGCTCGCCATCGACCTCGCCCGCAGCGCCGGCATGTGCCTGGTCGGTTTCGCCCGGCCCGGCGGCTGCAACGTCTATGCGCGGCCCGAGGAGGCGGCGTCGCCCTGACGGTCCGCGTCAGAGCAGCGTGCCGTTCTCCGGCAGCAGCGGCTGCGGCAGCTCGTCCTCGCCCAGCAGCGAGAGCAGGTTGATCTCGATGGAGCGGCACAGCGTGTCCAGCGGCAGGTCGTTCGGCAGCCGGTCGAACGGGTCTTCGATCTGTTCGCCGATCGCATCCAGCCCGAAGAACGTGTAGGCGATGATCCCCACCGCCAGCGGCGCCAGCCAGCCCATCGCGCCGATCAGGCAGAACGGCAGCATGAAGCAGTAGACGTGCACGGTGCGGTGCAGCAGCAGGATGTAGGCGAACGGCATCGGCGTGTTGGCGATGCGCTCGCAGCCGCCGAGCACGTGCGACAGCTTGCCCAGCCCTTCGTCGATGCGCGCGGCCAGCATGCCGTCCAGGCCCGCGCCGCGCGCCGCCGCAAGATGGCGCTCGCCCAGCCAGCCCAGCACCGTGTTGGGCCGGTTGGGCGCGGCCATCGCCGCGGCGAAGACGTCGGGCGGCAACCACACGCGCAGATCACCGGCGGGATCGCTGCCGCGCAGGTGATGGCGCAGCGCGTGGGCGAAGCCGATGGTGCCGCGCACCAGCAGCGTGCGTTCCTCCGCCGCCAGCGCCGGCATGAACGAGCGCACCTGCCGCGCCAGGTCGCGGGTGACGTTCACCAGTTCGCCCCACAGCGTGCGCGCCTCCCACCAGCGCTGGTAGGCCACGCTGTTGCGGAAGCCGAGGAAGATCGCCAGGGTCAGTCCCAGCATCGTGAGCGGCGCGGCGTCGAGCGTGAACGGCGCGACCAGCCCCCGGCGCTCGGCGAGGACGACCAGCACCGCCAGCAGCATCGTGTACAGCACGCGCGGCCAGATGACCGGCACGATCGAGCCGTTCAGCGTGAAGATCAGCGTGCGCGGCGAATTGGGATTGCGGGGTCGGACGATCATGGCGTGTATGGCGTGGCCGCTACTGGCGCGCCGCGTGGAAGGCGATGAACTCGGCCGCGCGGATCGACTTCGAGAACAGCCAGCCCTGCGCGTACTGCACGCCGGCGCCGCGCAGCAGCGCGGCCTGCGCATCGCGCTCCACCCCCTCGGCGATGACGTAGTGGTCGCCGATGCGGATGAAGGTGGCGATTTCCTCCAGCCGGCGGCGCACCGGTGCTTCGTCCAGCCGGTCGACGAAGCGCTTGTCGAGCTTGATGATCGGCAGCGGCAGCCGCGACAGCAGGATGAAGTTGCTCTCTTCGGTGTTCATGTCGTCCACCGCGACCAGCACGTCCTCGTCGGCCAGGTCCACCAGCTCGTTCAGGCCCAGCCGGTCCGGCACGCCGCGCTCGGTGATCTCCAGGATGATCTGCCGGCGGAGGTCGAACAGGCTGGCCTTGCGCGAGGCGTATTCCAGTCCGCCGCGCCCCAGCACCTCCGGCGGCACGTTGATGCCGACGTGCGCGCTGCGATGCCGGCGCAGCCAGTCGCCCAGCTCCTCGGCCACCTTGTGGATCACCCAGTAGGTCAGCAGGCCGGACACCGGCGTGTTTTCGACCACCGGCACGAACTGGTCCGGCCGCACGATCTCCTGCCCGCGCCGCCAGCGCACCAGCGCCTCGCAGCCCACGCAGCGCTCGCCGTCCTGCAAATCGATGGTCGGCATGTATTCCAGGTACAGCTCATCGCCCAGGATGGCCTGGTGCACGCGCTGCGCGGTGAGTTCGCCCTGTCGATCCATCTTCGTCCCCGTTCGGGCGGTTCGACCGATCGATTGCCCGGCACCCACCGGATGCCGCGCGCCGTCGCAACGGTCGATGCCCTGCACGATGGTATAGCGTTCCCGGTGCAAACACAGACAGCGCTTCTGTAATGGTTGCCTATGCGCGTACGCTCCGGCATGCCACCATGGCCGCCCGCTTCCGGGTAGATCCGCGATGCACGATCTCGATTTCCTGCGCACGCTGGCCGTGCAGGCGGCGCATCAGGCCTACGCACCCTATTCGAAGCTGCGCGTGGGCGCCGCGCTGCGCTCGGCCGCCGGCCACGCGTATACGGGCTGCAACGTCGAGAACGCGTCCTATCCGGTCGGCGGCTGTGCCGAGCGCGCGGCCATCGCCGCCGCGGTGCAGGCCGAAGGGCCGGGCTTCCGGTTGCAGGCCATCGCGGTGGCCGCGTTCGGCAGCGATGGCGCGGCGCTGCCGGTTTCGCCCTGCGGGGCCTGCCGGCAGTCGTTGATCGAGTTCGGCGCGGACGCGGCGGTGACGTTCCGCCAGTCGGATGACGGCTGGATGGAAGTGAAGGCGGGCGAACTGCTGCCGTTCCGCTTCATCCTGCCGTCGCGGTAACCCTCCGCGTCAATCGGCGGCCAGCCAGCGCCACGGCGCGATCGGTGCCGGCGGCTCTTCGTCCAGGGCGAACGCCGCGCGCACTCGCACCGCAGCAGCGTCGGCATCGGCTTCGCCGCGCGCATGCACGACGGCCAGCACGTCACCGCGCGCGATGCGCTCGCCACGCCCGCGCACCTCGGCCAGCCCCACCGCATGGTCGATGGCCGCACCCGGCGTGCGCCGGCCTCCTCCCAGATCGACCACGCATTCGCCCAGCGCGCGCACGTCGATGGCCTGCACGAATCCCTCGCGGTCCGCGACCACCGGCCGCAGCACCGGCGCCTGCGGCAAATGCCGCTGCGGATGCTCCAGCAGATTGCGCGGGCCGCCGAGTCCGGCCACCATCCGCGCGAAGCATTCGGCCGCCGCACCGCTCGCCAATGCGCCTTCCAGCCGCGTATCGGCTTCGCCGCGATCCGCGGCCAGTCCTCCCATGCACAGCAGTTCGGCGGACAGCGCGAACACCAGCGCGCGCAGGCGCGGACAGGCGCGGCCGCCGGTGAGCAGATCGAGGACGGCGCGCAGTTCCAGCGCGTTGCCGGCCTCGTGCCCGAGCACCTGCCCCATGTCCGTCAGCGCGATCGCCAGCCGCAGGCCGCTGCCTTCCGCCACCGCCCGCATGCGCGCCGCCAGCGCTTCGGCGGCCGCCATGTCCGGCGTCTGCGCGCCGCTGCCGGTCTTGATGTCCAGCACCAACGCCTGCGCGCCGCCGGCCAGCTTCTTCGACAGGATCGAGGCGACGATCAGCTCCGGCACGTCCACGGTGGCGGTGACGTCGCGCACCGCATACAGGCGGCGGTCGGCCGGCACCAGGTCGGCGCTCTGGCCGACGATGGCGCAGCCCACCTCCGCCACGATCCGGCGCAGGCGCGCGGGAGCGGGATTCGCCTCGTAGCCGGGCAGGCTTTCCAGCTTGTCCAGGGTGCCGCCGGTGTGGCCGAGCCCGCGCCCGGAGATCATCGGCACGAAGCCGCCGCAGGCGGCGACCAGCGGCGCCAGCGCCAGGCTCACGCAGTCGCCCACGCCGCCGGTGGAATGCTTGTCCAGCACCGGGCCGGGCAGGCCGCGCCAGTCGAGGCGGTGGCCGGAATCGCGCAGGGCGAAGGTGAAGTCGCGGCATTCGCGCGCGTCCAGCCCGCGCCAGGCGATCGCCATCGCCAGCGCGCCGATCTGGCCTTCGCTCCAGTCCTCGCGGGCGATGCCTTCGGCCAGCGCCTGCCACTGGGCGGCATCGAGACGGCGGCCTTCGCGCTTGGCGCGAAGCAGCGCGGCGGCGGGCCAGGCGTTCATGCGGAAAAGGCGCGGCGCTGGCCGCGCGGAAGCGTGCGAAGCGACATCGAAGCAGGCAGCGGCAGCCGACGACCGGCACCGTCAGCCTAGGCAGCGCGCGGCGCGTGCTCCTTGATCCAGGACAACCTGCGGCGGCTTATTCGACGGTGACGCTCTTGGCGAGGTTGCGCGGCTTGTCCACGTCGGTGCCGCGCGCCAGCGCGACGTGGTAGGCCAGCAGCTGCACCGGGATGGCGTGCACGATCGGCGAGAGGATGCCGACGTGGCGCGGGGTGCGGATCACGTGCACGCCGTCGGATTCGCTGAAGCTGCTGTCGGCGTCGGCGAACACGAACATCTCGCCGCCGCGCGCGCGCACTTCCTGGATGTTGGACTTCACCTTTTCCAGCAGCGCGTCGTTCGGCGCGATCACCACCACCGGCATCTGCGTGTCCACCAGCGCCAGCGGGCCGTGCTTCAGCTCGCCGGCCGGGTAGCCCTCGGCGTGGATGTAGGAAATTTCCTTGAGCTTGAGCGCGCCTTCCAGCGCGATCGGATAGTGCGTGCCGCGGCCGAGGAACAGCGCGTGCTGGCGCGGCGCGAACTTCTCGGCCCACGACGCCACTTGAGGCTCCAGGTTCAATGCATGCTGCACGCTGCCCGGCAGGTGGCGCAGGTCGTCGAGCAGCGCGGCCTCGCGTGCGTCGTCCACGCGTCCGCGCAGCTTGCCCAGCGCCACCGCCAGCGCGAACAGCGCCACCAGCTGGGTGGTGAACGCCTTGGTCGAGGCGACGCCGATCTCGGCGCCGGCGCGGGTGTAGAAGACAAGGCGGCTGGCGCGCGGGATCGCGCTTTCCGGCACGTTGCAGATCGACAGCGTTCGGCTTTCATCAGATGCCGCCTGCCCCTGCGCCTTGGCGTATTTCAGCGCCTCCATCGTGTCCAGGGTTTCGCCGGACTGCGAGATGGTGACGATGAGCTGCTTCGGGTTCGCCACCACGCTGCGGTAGCGGTATTCGCTAGCGATGTCCACGGCGCAGGGCAGGCCGGCGAGTTCCTCGATCCAGTAGCGCGCGGTCAGGCCGGCGTAGTAGCTGGTGCCGCAGGCGAGGATCTGCACCGACTCCACATCATTCAGCACCTGCGCCGCGTCCTTGCCGAACAGCGCCGCGTCGAAGCCGCCGGCGTCGAGGATGCCCTCCACGGTGTCGCCGATCGCGCGCGGCTGCTCGTGGATCTCCTTCTGCATGAAGTGGCGGTACGGGCCGAGTTCCAGCGAGGCCAGCGAGACGTCGGAGACGTGCACCTCGCGCGTCACCGGCGCATCGCTGGCGTCGAACACGCGCACGCTGTCGCAGGTGAGTTCTGCGGTGTCGCCTTCTTCGAGGAAGATCACCCGCCGCGTCGCCGAGACGATCGCGGACACGTCCGAGGCGACGAAGTTCTCGCCCTCGCCCAGGCCGACCAGCAGCGGGCAGCCCATGCGCGCGGCGACAAGCCGTGAAGGGTCGCGCTTGTCGATCACCGCCAGCGCGTAGGCGCCGTGCAGTTCCTTCACCGCCTGTTGCAACGCGCCGAGCAGGCTCGCGCCCTGCGCGCGGTGGTGGTGGATCAGATGCGCCACCACTTCGGTGTCGGTCTGCGAGGTGAACTCGTAGCCCAGCGCGCGCAGGCGCTCGCGCTGCTGCTCGTGGTTCTCGATGATGCCGTTGTGCACCAGCGCCAGCTCGCCGTGGCTGATGTGCGGATGCGCGTTGGATTCGGTGACGCCGCCGTGCGTCGCCCAGCGGGTGTGGCCGATGCCGAGGGTCGCGTCGAGCCCTTCGGCGAGCGCGGCGGATTCCATCTCGGCGACGCGGCCGGTGCGGCGCACGCGGCGCACTTCGTCGGCCACCACCACCGCGATGCCGGCCGAATCGTAGCCGCGGTATTCCAGCCGCTTCAGGCCGTCGACCAGCAGCGGGACGACATCACGGTGGGCGATCGCGCCGACGATTCCGCACATGCGGGCAGTGCTCCTTGGAGTGAACGGGAAGTTTAGTCGCTGCCGGGGCGGACGTGTCCGCGCGGACGGGCCCGGCGTCCGCGCGGACACTGCGGACGCGAAAAATCCCCATGCAAATCAATAGTTTGGATTTGGCACGCGGATTGCTACAGGGAGGGCATGGACAAGCCGAACACCCCCGACGCCTCGCAACCCCGCCGCGGCATCCGCGACACCTCCGGCCAGGACCAGGTCATGGCCACCGCGCGCCGCGGCGTTCCGCGCAAGCGGATCGCCATCGCCGCCGCCGGCGGCATCGCCGTGCTGGCGCTGGCCGGCTGGGTGGTGTCGGGCTGGCTGGGCGGCGCGCGCTCCTTCGATGCCTCGCGCATCCGCATCGCCGAGGTGAAGCGCGGCGACCTGGTGCGCGACCTCAGCGCCGAGGGCCGGGTCATCGCCGCCAACAGCCCCACGCTCTACGCCATCGCCGCCGGCACCGTCCGCCTGTCCATCGTGGCCGGCGACAAGGTCACCAAGGGCCAGGCGCTGGCGGTGATCGACAGCCCCGAACTGCGCAGCAAGCTGGTGCAGGAGGAATCCACCCTCGCCGGCCTGGAGGCGGAAGCCAGCCGCGCCGTGCTCGACGCGCAGATCGCCCGCGCCAACGCGCAGCGCGCGCTGGACCAGGCGACGGTGGAGCGCACCGCCGCGCTGCGCGACCTGGAGCGCTACCAGCGCGCCTTCGAGGGCGGCGCGGTGCCGCAGAACGACCTGGCCCGCGCGCAGGACGGGATGAAGAAGGCCGACATCGGCCTGGCCGCCGCGCGCAAGGATTTCCAGCTGCAGAGCGCCGGCGCCGGCCTGGACGCACGCAACAAGCAGCTGCAGGCGCAGCGCCAGCGCGCGGTGGTCGAGGAGGCGCGCCGGCAGGTCGACGTGCTGACCCTGCGCGCGCCGTTCGACGGCCAGGTCGGCCAGGTGCAGGTGCCGCAGGGCACCCAGGTCGCCACCAACGGGCCGGTGCTGAGCGTGGTGGACCTGAGCCGCTTCGAGGTCGAGATCAAGGTGCCGGAAAGCTTCGCCCGCGACCTCGGCATCGGCATGCCGGCGCAGATCAGCGCCAACGGCGCGCAGTACGCCGGCGAGATCGCCGCGGTGTCGCCGGAAGTGGTGAACGGCGAAGTGACCGCGCGCGTGCGTTTCGCCGAAGGCAGGCAGCCGCCGGGCCTGCGCCAGAACCAGCGCCTGTCGGTGCGCATCGTGATGGACACCCGCCGCGACGTGCTGATGGTGGAGCGCGGTCCGTTCCTGGAACAGGACGGCGGCAACGTCGCCTGGGTGGTCGACGGCAGCACCGCCGTGCGCCGTCCGATCCGCGCCGGCGCGTCCAGCCTCTCCTACGTGGAAATCGTCTCGGGCCTGAAGGCGGGCGACCGCATCGTGGTCTCGGGCACCGACCAGTTCGACAACGCGGAACGCGTCCGCATCTCCGGCAACTGAGGACAACGACCATGCACGCTTTCGATACACGCCATCCGCAGTCCCGCGCCCCGCACTTCCGCTGGTCGCCCGCGCAGCTCGCCGACGCGGTGCCGCCGCGCCTGAGCGAACTGTTCGCCTTCAGCGCCGGCGACGCGCCGGCCTGCGCCAATACCCCGCGCCGCCGCGGCCGCCCCGCCTCCGGCTACCTGCCGGCCGACGCGCTGGCGCCGCATTTCCGCATTTCCTGACACGACACCCAAACTCCAAGGAACCACCCCATGCTGAACATGCATCAGGTCACCAAGGTCTACCGCACCGAACTCGTGGAGACGCACGCGCTGCGTTCGCTCGACCTGCACGTCGGCGAGGGCGAGTTCGTCGCCGTCACCGGGCCGTCGGGCTCCGGCAAGACCACCTTCCTCAACATCGCCGGCCTGCTGGAAGAGTTCACCGGCGGCCAGTACACGCTGGACGGCGTGAACGTGAAGGGGCTGGACGACAACGCCCGCTCGCGCCTGCGCAACGAGAAGATCGGCTTCATCTTCCAGAGCTTCAACCTGATCCCCGACCTCAACCTGTTCGACAACTGCGACGTGCCGCTGCGCTACCGCGGCATGCCGGCGGCCGAGCGCAAGCTGCGCATCGAGGACGCGCTGGGGCTGGTGGGCCTGGGCTCGCGCATGAAGCACTACCCGGCGGAACTCTCCGGCGGCCAGCAGCAGCGCGCCGCGATCGCCCGCGCGCTGGCCGGCAGCCCGCGCCTGCTGCTGGCGGACGAACCGACCGGCAACCTGGACTCGCAGATGGCGCGCAGCGTGATGGAGCTGCTGGAGGACATCAACCAGCAGGGCACCACGATCGTCATGGTGACCCACGACCCGGAGCTGGCCGCGCGCGCGCAGCGCAACGTGCACATCGTCGACGGCATGGCCACCGACCTGACCGTGGAGCCCGCGCTGTCGCGCGCGCCGCAGGCCGACGCCACCCCCGCCGCCTGAGGACGGAGCATGTTCCGCTACCACCTGCAGCTGGCCCTGCACAGCCTGCGCCGCAACAAGATGCTGACCGCGCTGATGGTGCTGTTGATCGCGGTCGGCATCGGCGCGTCCATGACCACGCTGACGGTGATGCACCTCCTGTCCGGCGATCCGCTGCCGGGCAAGAGCCAGCGCATCTTCCATCCGCAGGTGGACCCGATGCCGGACGAGAAGATGCGCGAGTTCCCGCCGGACATGATGGACTACACCTCGGCGGTGGACCTCTGGCGCGCCAGGCGCGCCGACCGGCAGGCGCTGGTGGTGGACAGCGGCATCAAGCTGCGCGCGCCCGACACCGGCATGCCGCCGCTGATGACGACGATGCTGTCGGCCAGCGCCGACTTCTTCCCGATGTTCGACGTGCCGTTCGCCTACGGCAGCGGCTGGAGCGAACAGGACGATGCGAAGCGCGCGCGCGTCGCGGTGATTTCCGCCGACCTCAACGACAAGCTGTTCGGCGGCGGCAACAGCGTCGGCCGCATCCTGCGGGTGCGCGATGCCGACGTGCGCATCGTCGGCGTACTCAAGCCGTGGCGGCCTTCGCCGGTGTACTACATGGTCGCCGGCGGGCGCTTCAGCGCCGGCGACACCGCCGGCTACTACGGCAAGACCGAGGACGTGTTCGTGCCGTTCTTCACCGGCCTGGAGATCAACGACGGCCACTTCGCCCAGTTCACCTGCTGGGCCCTGCCGGAGACGCCCGGCCACCTGCAGAACGCGCCCTGCGTCTGGCTGCAGCTGTGGGTGCAGCTGGACACCCAGGCCAAGGTCGCCGACTACCGCCGCTTCCTCGCCGGCTACGCCGCCGAGCAGAAGGCGGCCGGCCGCATCCGCCATGCCGCGAACGCGCGCATGCCCGACCTGATGGAATGGCTGGACTTCAACGGCGTGGTGCCGCGCGACGTGAAGCTGCAGACCTGGCTGGCGCTGGCGTTCCTGGCGATCTGCCTGTTCAACACGGTGGGCCTGCTGCTGGCGAAGTTCATGCGCCGCGGCGGCGAAATCGGCGTGCGCCGCGCGCTCGGCGCCACCCGCGGCACGATCTTCGGGCACTGCCTGGTCGAAGCCGGCCTGATCGGCCTGATCGGCGGCACGCTCGGGCTGTGCCTGACCCTGGTCGGCCTGTGGGCGATACGCCAGCAGCCGATCGAATACGCCGACCTCGCGCATCTCGACCTGACCATGCTGGCGGCGACGTTCGCGCTGGCGGTGGCGGCGAGCCTGCTCGCCGGCCTGTTCCCGGCCTCGCGCGCCAGCCGCGTGGCGCCGGCGATCCAACTCAAGACGCACTGAGGCCCAGGACTTCATGGACATCAAACCGATCCTCTCCGCGCTGGGGCGGCATCGCGTCGCGGCCTTGCTGATCACGCTGGAGATCGCGCTGGCCTGCGCGGTGCTCTGCAACGCCTTCTTCCTGATCTCCGGCCGCATGGGCCTGATGCGGATCGACAGCGGCGTCGACGAGCGCTCGCTGGCGGCGGTCGCGCTCAACGGGTGCGACGGCTGCAACGCCGCCGACGTCAACGGCCGCGCGCTGGCCGCGCTGCGCGCCATTCCCGGCGTGCGCGGCGCCGGCGTGGTCAATGCGCTGCCGTTCGGCCAGCGCGCCGGCGATGCCGGCGTCACCCTGGACCGCGACGGCAAGCACTTCGGCGGCGTTCCGCACTTCTACGCGTTCGGGCCGAGCGCGGTCGAAACGCTGGGGCTGCGTCCGGCGCAGGGCCGCGGTTTCGTTCCCGGCGACTTCCAACGCGCGGACAACTTCCTGCCCGCCGACGCGCAGGTCTGGATCACCCGCGCCTTCGCCGACCACCTGTGGCCGGGCGAAAGCGCGCTCGGCAGGGAGTTCTGGATGGGCGACTACCACTTCCGCGTCGCCGGCGTGCTGGCGCATTTCGCCCGCCCCAATCCGGGCCGCAGCGAGGACGGCCTTGCCAGCGCCGAATGGTCGGTGGTCGTCCCGGTCAGCGACGATTCGCTGCTGGGCAGCTACGTCGTGCGCGCCGATCCGGCCGACCTGCCGAACGTGGCGGACGCCGCGCGCAAGGCGATGGCGAAGGCGGTGCCCGAGGCCGTGCTCGACCAAGCGCAGAGCCGCCCGCTGTCGGACCTGCGGCGGGAGTACTTCCAGCGCGACCGCGCGATGCTGTGGCTGCTGGTGTCGGTGATCGGGGCGATGCTGCTGGTCACCGCGCTCGGCATCGTCGGGCTGGCCAGCTTCTGGGTCGCGCAGCGCACCAAGCAGATCGGCATCCGCCGCGCGCTGGGCGCGACCCGCGGCGACATCCTGCGCTACTACCAGACCGAGAATTTCCTGCTCGCCACCGCCGGCATCGTGCTGGGCATGCTGCTGGCCTACGGCGGCAACCTGCTGCTGATGAAGCATTTCGAGCTGGCGCGCCTGCCGCTGGCCTACCTGCCGGCCGGCGCGGTGCTGCTGTGGCTCCTCGGCCAGCTGGCCGTGCTGGGGCCGGCCATGCGCGCAGCCGCCATCCCTCCCGTCGTCGCCACACGCAGCGCCTGAACCCACTGGAGCCGCCATGTTCGCTTACTACTTCAACCTCGCTTTGCGCAGCTTCAAGCGCAACAAGGCGCTGACCGCACTGATGGTGCTGGCGATCGCGCTGGGCATCGGCGCGTGCATGACCACGCTGACGGTCTTCCACGTGCTGTCCGGCGACCCGATCCCGCAGAAGAGCGACAAGCTGTACTTCGTGCAACTCGATCCGCGCACCCGCCAGGGCATGCAGCCGGGCGAGGAGCCCGAGGACCAGGTGACCCGCTTCGACGCGGAAACCCTGCTGCGCGAGAAGCGCGCCGACCGCCAGGCGATGATGACCGGCGGCGGCGTGTCGGTGACGCCGCAGCGCAAGGAGCTGGCGCCGTTCACCGCCTCGGCGCGGTACACCTCGGCCGACTTCTTCCCGATGTTCGAGACCGGCTTCCTGTACGGCGGCGGCTGGAGCGCCAAGGAAGACGGCAACCGCGCGCGCGTCGCGGTGATCAGCAAGTCGCTCAACGACAAGCTGTTCGGCGGCGCCAACAGCGTCGGCAGGCAGGTTCGCCTGGACCAGGCCGACTTCACCGTCGTCGGCGTGACCGACGGGTGGAAGATGAACCCGCGCTTCTACGACCTCAACAGCGACCGCTACGGCGGCGCGGAGGAAGTGCTGCTTCCGTTCTCCACCTCGCGCGACCTGGAGATGTCGCGCAACGGCAGCATGAACTGCTGGGGCAACACCGGCGCGGACGCGACCGACCTCAACGCCCCGTGCGTGTGGATCCAGTACTGGGCCGAGCTGGGTACGCCGGCGAAGGCCGCCGCCTACCGCGACTACCTGGCCAGCTATTCCGAACAGCAGCGCAAGGCCGGCCGCTACGAGCGCCCCGCCAACGCGCGCCTGCGCAACGTCATGGACTGGCTGGACTACCAGCGCGTGGTGCCCGGCGACGTGATCCTGCAGATGTGGCTGGGCTTCGGCTTCCTGCTGGTCTGCCTGGTCAACACGGTGGGCCTGCTGCTGGCGAAGTTCCTGCGCCGCAGCGGCGAAATCGGCGTTCGCCGCGCATTGGGCGCGTCGCGCAGGGCGATCTTCGTGCAGTGCTTGGTGGAGGCCGGGACCATCGGCATGGCCGGCGGGATCATCGGCCTGGGTCTGTCCCTGCTCGGCCTGTGGCTGGTGCGCCAGCAGCCGTCCAGCTACGCGAAGCTGGCCCATCTCGACCCCGGCATGCTGCTGGTCACCTTCGCCCTGGCGATCGTCGCCAGCCTGCTGGCCGGCCTGCTGCCGGCGTGGCGCGCGATGCAGGTCACGCCGGCGGTGCAGTTGAAGACGCAGTGATGTTCTCCTCCCCTTTTGCGCAGCAAAGGGGGAGGTCGGGAGGGGTGCTCTACCCGGTCGCAAAGCCCCCCTCCCCAGCCCTCCCCTTCGCCTGCGGCGAAAGGGAGGGGGCAATCCCACATCTCGGAGCACTCCCATGGAAATCCGCCCCATCCTGTCCACCCTGCTGCGGCACAAGACCGCCGCCGCGCTGATCGTGGTCGAGATCGCCCTCACCTGCGCGATCATCTGCAACGCGCTGTTCATGATCGGCGACCGCATCCAGCAGGTGAACGAAACCAGCGGCATCGCCGAACGCGAACTGCTGCGCGTGCAGATCATCAGCATCGGCGGCGACAAGAACGCGGCCGCGCTCACCGCCACCGACCTGGCGTCGCTGCGCGCCATTCCCGGGGTCAAGGACGCCACCGTGCTCAACCAGGTGCCGTTCGTGAACTCGTCGTGGAACTCGGGCATCCGCCTGCACCGCGAGCAGGAGCGGCCGACCCTCAACGCCACCAGCTACATGGTCGACGATCACTATCTCAATACGCTGGGCCTGAAGCTGGTCGCCGGCCGCGATTTCGAGCCGGGCGAATACATCACGTCGCAGCAGTTCGACGATCCGAACGCCAACGTCAGCATCACCTCCGCGGTGATCACCCGCAAGCTGGGCGAGGCGCTGTTCCCGGGCGAGAACCCGGTGGGCAAGGTGTACTACTCCTGGGGCGACGAGCCCACCCGCATCGTCGGCGTGGTGGACCACCTGGTCCGGCCCAGCTCGCAGGGCGGGCCGTCCGCGCGCGAATACACCGTGATCTACCCGATCCGCCCCAGCTACGATGTCGGCGGCAACTACGTGATCCGCACCGAGCCGGCCCGCCGCGCCGAGGTGCTGAAGGCCGCGATCGCCGCGCTGCGCGCCAACAGCAACAACCGGATCGTGCTGGAGGACAGCACCAAGACCTTCGAGGAGCTGCGCCGCGAGTTCTACCAGAACCAGCGTTCGATGGCCTGGCTGCTCGCCATCGTCTGCATCGGCCTGCTGCTGATCACCGCGCTCGGCATCATCGGCCTGGCCAGCTTCTGGGTGCAGCAACGCACCCGCCAGATCGGCGTGCGCCGCGCGCTGGGTGCCACCCGCGCGCAGATCCTGCGCTACTTCCAGACCGAGAACTTCTTGCTCGCCACCGCCGGCATCGCGCTGGGCATGCTGCTGGCGTTCGGCCTGAACCAGCTGCTGATGAGCAAGTACGAGCTGCCGCGCCTGCCGCTGTGGTACCTGCCGGTCGGCGCGGTCGTGCTGTGGGTGCTGGGGCAGATCGCGGTGTTCGGCCCGGCCCGGCGCGCGGCCTCGGTGCCGCCGGCCATCGCCACCCGCTCGGCCTGACCGGAGGACGCGCATGTACGCCTACTACCTGCGGCTGGCGCTGCGCAGCTTCGGCCGCAACAAGGCGCTGACCGTGCTGATGGTGGTGACGATCGCGCTGGGCATCGGCGCCTGCATGACCACGCTGACCGTCTTCCACGTGCTGTCCGGCGACCCGATCCCGGGCAAGAGCGGCACGCTGTTCTATCCGCGCCTGGAGCCGCGCAGCCTGGGCAAGAACGCCAAGCCCGAGCCGGAGCCGATGGAGCAGATGACCCGCTTCGACGCCGAGGAGCTGCTGCGGCAGAAGCGCGGCGACCGGCAGGCGCTGATGACCGCAGGTTCGGTCAGCCTGCTGCCGGCGGGCCAGATCACCAAGCCGCTGCGCGCGCGGGCGCGCTTCACCAGCGCCGACTTCTTCCCGATGTTCGAAGCGCCGCTGCTGGCCGGCCGCAGCTGGACCGCCGCCGAGGACGAGGCGCGCGCGCGGGTGGCGGTGATCGACCGCGAACTCGCCGGCAAGCTGTTCGGCAGCGGCAATCCGATCGGCCGCAGCTTCCGGCTGCCGGAGGGCAGCGTCGAGGTGATCGGCGTGCTCGACGCGTGGACGCTCAATCCGCGCTTCTACGACATGAGCAACCGCCAGTTCGGCGGCACCGAACAGGTGTTCCTGCCGTTCTCCACCTCGCGCGAGCTGAAGCTGCCGACCCAGGGCAGCATGTGGTGCTGGGGCGACAGCCGCAGCGACCCGGGCGGCGCCAAGGGCCTCAACGCGCCCTGCGCCTGGCTGCAGTACTGGGTGGAGCTGGACACGCCGGCCAAGGCGGCCGCCTACCGGCAGTACCTGGTCGACTATTCGGAGCAGCAGCGCAAGGCAGGCCGCTACGAGCGCCCGACCAACGTGCGGCTGGACGACGTGATGGGCTGGCTGGAGTTCAAGCAGGCGGTGCCGAACGACGTGCGCATGCAGATGTGGCTGGCCTCCGGCTTCCTGCTGGTCTGCCTGCTCAACACCGTCGGTCTGCTGCTGGCCAAGTTCCTGCGCCGCAGCGGCGAAATCGGTGTTCGCCGCGCGCTGGGCGCGTCGCGGCGGGAGATCTTCAAGCAGTGTCTGGTCGAAGCCGGCTGCATCGGCGTCACCGGCGCGGTGCTGGGCTTGGGCTTCGCCGCGCTCGGCCTGTGGCTGGTGCGGCAGCAGCCGGACGACTACGCCAAGTTGGCGCACATGGACATGACGATGCTGTTGTCGACCTTCGCGCTGGCGCTGGCGACCAGCCTGCTGGCCGGCCTGCTGCCGGCGTGGCGGGCGATGCAGATCGCGCCGGCGGTGCAGTTGAAGTCGCAGTGATCTGGCTGTTCCTTCTCCCTGCGGGAGAAGGTGGCCCGAAGGGCCGGATGAGGGTTCGGCGCACTCCTGAAGCCTGAATCTCCGCATCCTCCCGAACCCTCACCCCAACCCCTCTCCCGGAGGGAGAGGGGCTTAAAGCTCCGGAGCCTTCCATGGAAATCCGCCCCATCCTCTCCGCCCTGCTCCGCCACAAGACCGCCGCGCTGCTGATCGTGCTGGAGATCGCGCTGAGCTGCGCCATCGTCTGCAACGCGGTGTTCATCATCGGCAGCCGGGTCGAGCACATGCATCGCGACAGCGGCATCGTCGAGGACGAACTGGTGGACATCCAGGTGTCCAGCCTGATGCCGGACGCCGACAACGACGCCCTGCGGCGCATGGACGTGGCCGCGCTGTCGGCGATCCCTGGCGTGAAGTCGGTCGCCAGCGTCAACCAGATCCCCTACGGCGGCAACGTCTGGATGGGCGGCGTCTCGCTGGCGCCGGAGCAGCCCGAGCCGACCGTGAATCCCTCGCAGTACATGGACGACGGCAACCTGCTGCGCACGCTGGGTCTGCGCGTGATCGAGGGCCGCGGCTTCAACGCGGACGAATACCGCATGGACAGCGAGCTGCAGAAGTCGGGCGGCCACGTGCCGGTGATGCTGGTCAGCCGCAGCATGGCGCGGCGCCTGTTCCCGGACGGCGGCAGCGCGGTGGGCAAGGACGTGTACGTCTCCGACACCGCGCCGACCCGCATCGTCGGCGTGGTCGACGACCTCGTGGCGCCCGGCAGCGACGGCGATCCGGCGCAGGACTACGTGACGATGATCCTGCCGATCCCCGTATCCAACGGCGAATACGTCCTCCGCACCGATCCCGCGCGCCGCGCGGAAGTGCTGAAGGCCGCGGCCGACGTGCTCAACCGCGTCGATCCCAACCGCCTCATCGGCGACCAGAACACCCTGACCGACATGCGCCGCGACTTCTACAGCCGCGACCGCGCCGTGGTCTGGCTGCTGCTGGCCGTGTGCATCGCGCTGCTGGCAGTCACCGCGCTGGGCATCGTCGGCCTGGCCAGCTTCTGGGTGCAGCAGCGCACCAAGCAGATCGGCATCCGACGTGCGCTGGGCGCGACCCGCGGGCAGATCCTGCGCTACTTCCAGACCGAGAACTTCCTGATCGCGACGGTCGGCATCGCGCTGGGCATGCTGCTGGCCTACGCCATCAACCAGATGCTGATGTCGAAGTACGAGCTGCCGCGGCTGCCGTGGCACTACCTGCCGATCGGCGCGACGCTGCTGTGGGCGCTCGGGCAGATCGCCGTGCTGGGACCGGCGCGGCGCGCGGCGATGGTGCCGCCGGCGATCGCCACCCGCTCGGCCTGAGCCACCGCCTGCGCACAGAGCCTAGAATCAGCGGCATGCCCACCATCCTCGTCATCGACGACAACCCCGCTGTCGGCACCGCGCTGGAGGTGCTGTTCTCACTGCACGACATCCGCACCCTGCACGCGGAGTCGCCCGACGAGGGCCTCGCCACGTTGGCGCGCGAGCCGGCGGAGCTGGTGATCCAGGACATGAACTTCGAGGCCGACACCACCTCCGGCGACGAGGGCGTCGCGCTGTTCCACCGCATCCGCGAGCGCCACCCGGACCTGCCGGTGATCCTGCTGACCGCGTGGACGCATCTGGAATCGGCGGTGGATCTGGTCAAGGCCGGCGCGGCGGACTATCTCGCCAAGCCGTGGGACGACCGCAAGCTGCTGGCGACGGTGAACAACCTGCTGGAACTGGGCGAATCGCGGCGCGAACTGGCGCAGACGCAGGCCGGCGAGCGCAAGCGCCGCGACGCGCTGCTGCGCGACTTCGACCTGCGCGGGCTGGTCTATGCCGATCCCGCCAGCGAGGCCGCGCTGACGCTGGCCTGCCAGGTGGCACGCTCGGACATCCCGGTGCTGATCACCGGGCCGAACGGCGCCGGCAAGGAGCGCTACGCGGAAATCGTCCACGCCAATTCGGCGGTGGCGCGCGGCCCGTTCGTCGCGCTCAACTGCGGCGCGCTGCCGGCGGAGCTGATCGAGGCCGAACTGTTCGGCGCGGAGGCCGGCGCCTACACCGGCGCGAACAAGCCGCGCGAAGGCAAGTTCGAAGCGGCCGACGGCGGCACCCTGTTCCTCGACGAGATCGGCACGCTGCCGCTGGCCGGCCAGGTGAAGCTGCTGCGCGTGCTGGAGACCGGCCGCTTCGAGCGCCTGGGCGGCAACCGCGAGCGCAGCGTGAAGGTGCGCATCGTCAGCGCCACCAACGCCGACCTGCCGGCGCTGATCGCCGAGGGCCGGTTCCGCGAGGATCTCTACTACCGTCTCAACGGCATCGAACTGCGGCTGCCGCCGCTGGCGCAACGCCCGCGCGACATACTGCCGCTGGCGCGTCACTTCCTGCCCGCTGGCAAGCATCTTGGCGAGGACGCCGAACGCGCGCTGCAGCGCCATCCCTGGCCCGGCAACGTGCGCGAGTTGCGCAACGTGATGCAGCGTGCGGCACTGCTGGCGCGCGGCGAGGCCATCGGCGCGGCCGACCTCGCGCTGCCCGCCCTCGCTGCGCAGGACAGCGGCGGAAGCGACGAACCCGACCGCGCCGCCATCGAAGCCGCGCTGACGCGCAGCGGCGGCGTGCTGGCGCAGGCCGCCGCCGACCTCGGCCTGTCGCGGCAGGCCCTGTACCGCCGGCTCGACCGGCTCGGCATCCCGAGAAGCTGATGCGCGTCCTCCGCGTCCTGCCGGTCGCCGTGCGCATGATCGCGATCGCGATCGCCGGCAGCGCCGCCGCCGCCGCCGCGACCGCGCTGCTGGCGCGCTGGCTGCCCGGCTGGATCGCCGCGCTGCTCGCCGCGGCCGTGGTCGGCGGCATGGTCGCCGCCATCGTCTGGCGCGCGCTAGTGCCGATGCGCGCGCTGTTCCGCGCGCTGGCCGGCACCGTCGCCAGCTACCGCGACGGCGACTTCAGCTTCGGCATCACCTGGGACAAGGCCAGCGACCTGATCGAACTGGTCGACGCGCACAACGCGCTCGGCAACGCGCTGCGCGAACAGCGGCTGGCGCTGGTGCAGCGCGAGCTGCTGCTGGACACGATGGTGCAGAACACGCCGGTCGCCATGGTGCTGGTGGATCCGGCGCAGCGCATCGTGCTCGGCAACCTGGCCGCGCGGCGCATGCTGGGCGAGGGCCGGCGGCTGGAAGGCCGCGCCTTCGAGGACGTGCTCGCGACCGCGAATCCCGCCGTGCGCGAAGCGTTCGCGCGCGGCGGCGACGGCATGTTCACCGTCGGCAGCGAGGACGACGAGGACATCTACCACCTGTCGCGGCGCAGCTTCCGCCTCAACGGCCGCATCCACGAGCTGCTGCTGCTGCGCCAGCTCACCGCCGAACTGCGGCGGCAGGAAGTGCAAACCTGGAAGAAGGTGATCCGCGTCATCAGCCACGAACTCAACAATTCGCTGGCGCCGATCGCCTCGCTGGCGCATTCCGGCGCCGAGCTGCTGCGCCGCGGCCAGCACGAGCGCCTGCCCGCGGCGCTGGCGACCATCGAGGACCGCGCGCGCCACCTGGAAGGCTTCATTCGCGACTACGCGCGCTTCGCCAAGCTGCCCGCGCCGCGCACCGAGCCGGTGGCGTGGCGGCACTTCATCGCGCAGCTGCGCACGCAGGTGCAGTTCGTCGAGGAACTGCAGCCGGAGGACGGCATCGCCCGCTTCGACGCCGCGCAGCTGGAGCAGGCGCTGATCAACCTGCTGAAGAACGCGCACGAATCGGGGACGTCGGCGGACGAGGTACGCCTGTCGGTGCGCCATGTCCCCGACGGCTGGCGCATCGACGTGCTCGACCGCGGCAGCGGCATGAACGATGCGGTGCTGGCGAACGCGCTGCTGCCGTTCTATTCGACCAAGCGCCACGGCACCGGCCTCGGACTGGCGCTGGCGCGCGAGATCGCCGAAGCGCACGGCGGCCGCATCGCCCTGCTCAACCGCGACGGCGGCGGGCTGTGCGTATCGCTGGTGCTGCCGTCGTGATTCCCGGCTGTGCCGGAAATCCCCAAGGTTTGCTGAGCGAACCTTGACCCAGCATCCCACTCGCGCCTCCAGCGCGAATCGCTCCTGACCCAGCGAGCCAATTTCCGGCTCAGCGTTCTTTCTTCACAGGCCGCTGCCAGCCGTCCACCGTGGCCTGCTTCGCCCGCGTCACCGTCAGCTTGCCGGCCGGCGCGTCCCGGCCGATCACCGATCCCGCGCCGATGGTCGCGCCTTCGCCGATGGACACCGGTGCGACCAGTGCGCTGTTGGAACCGATGAAGGCGTTGTCGCCGATGGTGGTGGTGAACTTGTTCACGCCGTCGTAGTTGCAGGTGATGGTGCCGGCGCCGATGTTCACGCCCGCGCCGATCACGGCGTCGCCCAGATAGGTGAGGTGGTTGGCCTTGCTGCCGCGGCCCAGCGTCGCCTTCTTGGTTTCGACGAAGTTGCCGACGTGCACGCCCTCGGCCAGCAAGGTGCCGGGCCGCAGGCGCGCGTACGGGCCGATCTGCGCCGCACTTTCGCAAGACGCGCCTTCGATGTCGCAGTGCGCGCGTACCTCGCTGCCGGCGCCGATGTGCGCGTCCTTGATCCGGCAGAACGGGCCGACGCGCACGCCGTCGCCCAGCGTCACCTCGCCCTCGAACACCACGTCGATGTCGATCTCGACGTCGCGCCCCACCGTGACCCCGCCGCGGATGTCGAGGCGCTGCGGATCGGCCACGCGCGCGCCGGCCGCGCACAGCGCCCGCACCTGCCGCAGCTGGAACGCGCGCTCCAGCTGGGCCAGCTGCCAGGGATCGTTGGCGCCTTCGGTTTCCAGCGGATCGGCGACGATCACGATCTCGGCCGCGGCATATTCGTGCGCGGCGGCGGCGAACACGTCGGTCAGGTAGTACTCGCCCTGCGCGTTGTCGTTGCGCAGCCCGTCCAGCCAGCGCCGGAGCGTGGCGGCATCGGCGGCGATCACGCCGGTGTTGATCAGCCCGATCCGGCGCTGCTCGTCGTCGGCGTCCTTGTGCTCGACGATGGCGGCTACGTGGCCCTCGGAATCGCGCACGATCCGGCCATAACCGGCCGGATCCGCCGGCTCCGCCGCCAGCACCGCCAGCGAGCGCGACGCGTCGAGCAGGCGCTGCAGCGTGTCCGGCGCGATCAGCGGCACGTCGCCGTACAGCACCAGCACCCGCGCTTCGTCCGGCACCGTCGGCATCGCCTGCTGCACCGCGTGGCCCGTGCCGAGTTGCCGGTTCTGTTCCGCCCAGAGCAGGTCGGCCTGGTCCGCGAACGCCGCTCGCACCTGGTCGCCGCCATGGCCGTAGACCACGTGCACGCCGGCGGGCCGGAGTGCCCGCGCCGCATCGATCGCGTGCGCGAGCATCGGCTTGCCCGCGATCTTCTGCAGCACTTTCGGCAACGCGGATTTCATCCGCTTGCCCTCACCGGCGGCGAGGATCACGACATGCAGGGGGGCGCTGGTCTGGGTCGGCATGGAAACGGCTCTCCGGAAACAGCCGCAATTCTAGCGGTCGCGCATGCGCACCCGCTTGCCCCACAATGCGCGCGATGACTCTGCGACGACACCTGGGCGGCTATGCCGTCGTCGGCCTGCTGCAATGGCTGGTCGAATATGCCGCGATGCTCGCGCTCAGCCAATGGCTGATGCCGGTCGAACCCGCTAACGTGACCGGTCGCGTCTGCGGCGCGGTGCTGGGTTTCTGGCTCAACGGCAAATGGACGTTCGCCGGCGACGGGCACCAGCTTGGGCGGCAGGCGGCGATCCGCTTCGCGGTCATGTGGATCGCATTGACGGCGCTCAATACCTGGATGGTCGGCCTGATCGACCACCACGCGGGGCTATCGACAGCACAACTCTTCAAACCCGCGGCGGATGTTTTCTGCGCCGGGATCGGTTTTTTGCTGTCACGGCACTGGGTTTATCGTCGCTGACGCCGTCTTCCCGGCGGGTGTTTCGGATTACATCGGCTTTCCGCTTTTCGCCGTCGCAAAGAAAAACCCCTCCCAGCGGACTGGGAGGGGTTTGGATAAAGACCCTGGCGATGACCTACTCTCGCATGGCAAAGCCACACTACCATCGGCGCAGCTGTGTTTCACTTCCGAGTTCGGGATGGGATCGGGTGGTACCACAGCGCTGTTGTCACCAGGGAGAGGGTGGAGGGTCGCCGGCATCGATGGATGCAGCGCCACGCTCTCAGAGGGTGGGGAGAAGAGTCACGAGCGTTTGTTGTAAGCCGTCAACGTGTGAGGCCAAGGGTTTCATCAAAGCGTCCTAGATAGACGCGTCGAAGAAACTTGAGGTGATATGGTCAAGCCACACGGATCATTAGTACAGGTAAGCTCAACGCATTACTGCGCTTACACACCCTGCCTATCAACCACCTGGTCTTGATGGTTCCTTCAGGGGGCTTGTGCCCGGGAGATCTCATCTTGAGGCGCGCTTCCCGCTTAGATGCTTTCAGCGGTTATCGCTTCCGAACATAGCTACCCGGCAGTGCCACTGGCGTGACAACCGGAACACCAGAGGTTCGTCCACTCCGGTCCTCTCGTACTAGGAGCAGCCCCTCTCAAATCTCCAACGCCCACGACAGATAGGGACCGAACTGTCTCACGACGTTCTGAACCCAGCTCGCGTACCACTTTAAATGGCGAACAGCCATACCCTTGGGACCGACTACAGCCCCAGGATGTGATGAGCCGACATCGAGGTGCCAAACACCGCCGTCGATATGAACTCTTGGGCGGTATCAGCCTGTTATCCCCGGAGTACCTTTTATCCGTTGAGCGATGGCCCTTCCATACAGAACCACCGGATCACTAAGTCCTAGTTTCCTACCTGCTTGATCCGTCGATCTTGCAGTCAAGCACGCTTATGCCTTTGCACACAGTGCGCGATGTCCGACCGCGCTGAGCGTACCTTCGAGCTCCTCCGTTACACTTTGGGAGGAGACCGCCCCAGTCAAACTACCCACCATACACGGTCCCCGACCCGGATTACGGGCCCAGGTTAGAACGTCAAGCACATCAGGGTGGTATTTCAAGGTTGGCTCCACCGCAACTGGCGTCACGGTTTCACAGCCTCCCACCTATCCTACACAGACGAACTCAACGTTCAGTGTAAAGCTATAGTAAAGGTTCACGGGGTCTTTCCGTCTTGCCGCGGGAACGCTGCATCTTCACAGCGATTTCAATTTCACTGAGTCTCGGGTGGAGACAGTGCCGCCATCGTTACGCCATTCGTGCAGGTCGGAACTTACCCGACAAGGAATTTCGCTACCTTAGGACCGTTATAGTTACGGCCGCCGTTTACTGGGGCTTCGATCAAGAGCTTCGCCTTGCGGCTGACCCCATCAATTAACCTTCCAGCACCGGGCAGGCGTCACACCCTATACGTCCACTTTCGTGTTTGCAGAGTGCTGTGTTTTTGATAAACAGTCGCAGCGGCCTGGTTACTTCGGCCTCCCTCAGCTATGAACCATGAGAGGCGCACCTTCTCCCGAAGTTACGGTGCTATTTTGCCTAGTTCCTTCACCCGAGTTCTCTCAAGCGCCTGAGAATTCTCATCCTGCCCACCTGTGTCGGTTTACGGTACGGTCTGCGTAAGCTGAAGCTTAGGAGCTTTTCCTGGAAGCGTGATATCGGCAACTCTGTCCATGTGGACTCGTCCTTGGTCTCAACGTTGCGCTCCCGGATTTGCCTAAGAGCACCGCCTCAACCCTCTCACCGGGACAACCAACGCCCGGCCTGCCTAACCTTCTCCGTCCCTCCATCGCACTTACGCGAGGTGCTGGAATATTAACCAGCTTCCCATCGACTACGCATTTCTGCCTCGCCTTAGGGGCCGACTCACCCTGCGTCGATTAACGTTGCGCAAGGAAACCTTGGGCTTTCGGCGTGCGGGCTTTTCACCCGCATTATCGTTACTCATGTCAGCATTCGCACTTCCGATACCTCCAGCAGACTTCTCAATCCACCTTCGCAGGCCTACGGAACGCTCCTCTACCGCGTACATCAAAGATGCACACCCCAAGCTTCGGTTCAATGCTTAGCCCCGTTAAATCTTCCCCGCAGACCGACTCGACCAGTGAGCTATTACGCTTTCTTTAAAGGGTGGCTGCTTCTAAGCCAACCTCCTGGCTGTCTGTGCCTTTCCACATGGTTTTCCACTTAGCACTGATTTGGGACCTTAGCTGTGGGTCTGGGTTGTTTCCCTTTTCACGACGGACGTTAGCACCCGCCGTGTGTCTCCCGTACAGTCCGTCTCGGTATTCGGAGTTTGCAATGGTTTGGTAAGTCGCGATGACCCCCTAGCCATAACAGTGCTCTACCCCGAGAGGATACATACGAGGCGCTACCTAAATAGCTTTCGAGGAGAACCAGCTATCTCCGGGTTCGATTAGCTTTTCACTCCTAATCACACCTCATCCCCGACCTTTGCAACGGGCGTGGGTTCGGGCCTCCAGTACCTGTTACGGTACCTTCACCCTGGGCATGACTAGATCACCCGGTTTCGGGTCTACTGCCCGCGACTATGCGCCCTTATCAGACTCGGTTTCCCTTCGCCTCCCCTATACGGTTAAGCTCGCCACGAACAGTAAGTCGCTGACCCATTATACAAAAGGTACGCCGTCACCCTTGCGGGCTCCGACTGCTTGTACGCACACGGTTTCAGGGTCTATTTCACTCCCCTCGCCGGGGTTCTTTTCGCCTTTCCCTCACGGTACTGGTTCACTATCGGTCGGTCAGGAGTATTTAGCCTTGGAGGATGGTCCCCCCATGTTCAGACAGGGTTTCACGTGCCCCGCCCTACTCAATTTCATCGATCAGGCCCTTTCGCATACGGGGCTGTCACCCGCTATGGCCACCCTTTCCAGAGTGTTTTGCTAAAACAAGATCGACTTTTGGGCTAGTCCGCGTTCGCTCGTCGCTACTGACGGAATCTCGGTTGATTTCTTTTCCTACGGTTACTTAGATATTTCAGTTCACCGCGTTCGCTTCGTACACCTATGTATTCAGTGCACGATACCCTTGCGGGTGGGTTTCCCCATTCGGACATTACCGGATCAAAGCTTATTGCCAGCTCCCCGATACTTTTCGCAGGCTGTCACGTCCTTCATCGCCTCTGACCGCCAAGGCATCCACCGTGTGCGCTTATTCGCTTGACCATATCACCCCAAGTTGCCTCGGGGCGACACGTACCAGCGAATGGTACGACTATCACTTGATAAAGATGGCTTTCGCCATCTCGCCTCAGCCTCGACACGTTGCAAGACTTACGTCTCAAACGCTCGTTTGACTCTTCTTCCCGATTGTCAAAGAACATGACCCGGCCACAATGCCAAGCCATTTCAAAGTGTGTGTGCGCGTCATTCAGAGTGGTGGGTCTGGGAGGACTCGAACCACCGGCCTCACCCTTATCAGGGGTGCGCTCTAACCACCTGAGCTACAGACCCAAAGTGTCTTTACCTTCAGATGGTGGAGCCTGTCGGGATCGAACCGACGACCCCCTGCTTGCAAAGCAGGTGCTCTCCCAGCTGAGCTAAGGCCCCGTTTGTTACGGGACACGTGATCCCCTCTGGAATCACGCTCTCTGAATGCAGGTCACTTGTGCGGACGTCTGGCAATGCGTTGCCATGTCTCAAAAGGAGGTGATCCAGCCGCACCTTCCGATACGGCTACCTTGTTACGACTTCACCCCAGTCATCGGCCACACCGTGGCAAGCGCCCTCCCGAAGGTTAAGCTACCTGCTTCTGGTGCAACAAACTCCCATGGTGTGACGGGCGGTGTGTACAAGGCCCGGGAACGTATTCACCGCAGCAATGCTGATCTGCGATTACTAGCGATTCCGACTTCATGGAGTCGAGTTGCAGACTCCAATCCGGACTGGGATGGGGTTTCTGGGATTGGCTCCGCCTCGCGGCATCGCAGCCCTCTGTCCCCACCATTGTAGTACGTGTGTAGCCCTGGCCGTAAGGGCCATGATGACTTGACGTCATCCCCACCTTCCTCCGGCTTGTCGCCGGCGGTCTCCTTAGAGTTCCCACCATTACGTGCTGGCAACTAAGGACAAGGGTTGCGCTCGTTGCGGGACTTAACCCAACATCTCACGACACGAGCTGACGACAGCCATGCAGCACCTGTGTCACGGTTCCCGAAGGCACCAATCCATCTCTGGAAAGTTCCGTGCATGTCAAGGCCAGGTAAGGTTCTTCGCGTTGCATCGAATTAAACCACATACTCCACCGCTTGTGCGGGCCCCCGTCAATTCCTTTGAGTTTCAGTCTTGCGACCGTACTCCCCAGGCGGCGAACTTAACGCGTTAGCTTCGATACTGAGTGCCAAGTTGCACCCAACATCCAGTTCGCATCGTTTAGGGCGTGGACTACCAGGGTATCTAATCCTGTTTGCTCCCCACGCTTTCGTGCCTCAGTGTCAGTGCTGGTCCAGACAGTCGCCTTCGCCACGGATGTTCCTCCTGATCTCTACGCATTTCACTGCTACACCAGGAATTCCACTATCCTCTACCGCACTCTAGCTCGCCAGTATCCAATGCCATTCCCAGGTTGAGCCCAGGGCTTTCACATCAGACTTAACAAACCACCTACGCACGCTTTACGCCCAGTAATTCCGAGTAACGCTTGCACCCTTCGTATTACCGCGGCTGCTGGCACGAAGTTAGCCGGTGCTTATTCTTCCGGTACCGTCAGAACACTCGGGTATTAACCGAATGCTTTTCTTTCCGGACAAAAGAGCTTTACAACCCGAGGGCCTTCTTCACTCACGCGGCATGGCTGGATCAGGCTTGCGCCCATTGTCCAATATTCCCTACTGCTGCCTCCCGTAGGAGTCTGGACCGTGTCTCAGTTCCAGTGTGGCTGATCATCCTCTCAGACCAGCTACGGATCGTCGCCTTGGTGGGCCTTTACCCCGCCAACTAGCTAATCCGACATGGGCTCATCCAATCGCGCC
This sequence comes from Thermomonas brevis, assembly GCF_014395425.1. Taxonomy (NCBI): domain Bacteria; kingdom Pseudomonadati; phylum Pseudomonadota; class Gammaproteobacteria; order Lysobacterales; family Lysobacteraceae; genus Thermomonas; species Thermomonas brevis. Next base: position 2,216,830 of record NZ_CP060711.1, on the reverse strand, counting down.
AGGCCCGAAGGTCCCCGGCTTTCCCCCGAAGGGCGCATGCGGTATTAGCGTAAGTTTCCCTACGTTATCCCCCACGACTGGGCAGATTCCCATGTATTCCTCACCCGTCCGCCACTCGCCACCCACAGAGCAAGCTCTGCTGTGCTGCCGTTCGACTTGCATGTATTAGGCCTGCCGCCAGCGTTCACTCTGAGCCAGGATCAAACTCTTCACTTGAAGTTTTCGGAGCCGAAGCTCCAATTCTCTAGTTGCAGAGTCCGTCCAGCCCCATTACTCGCTGTACGTGTACTTGCGTACGAATACTTTGAAATTGATGGTTCTGTTACGAACGTCTGCTGATGGACAACAGTCCACTACCAGACGCCCGCACAAGTCACCTGCGCACACTGTCAAAGATCGTCAGGTCCGGCCTCAGCGCCTTTCCCTTCTCCCCGTCCGCCGCAGCGTCCGAGTGAGCCGCCCATCATACAGGGGTTTGTATTGCTGTCAACACCCCGTGACGAACTTTTTTTACCGCCCCTTCCATCGAAGCCGAAGCCGTCTCGGGAAGGGCGCGCATCTTCGCCTACGAATCGGCGTTTGGGAAGTCTTGACTTGCATCCTGAATGCGGGCATTGCGCGCGCATTCAGTTCAATCCGCCCGCGATCACTCCGCGGCCAGCAGGCGCACGCGGGCGAAATTGCGCTTGCCCACCGCCAGCACGCCCTCGAAGCCCGGCGCGAACAGGCGCGCGCCGTCTTCGAACGCTTCGCCGTCGATGCGCACCGCACGCTCCTTGAGCTTGCGGTTGGCTTCGGAGTTGCTTGGCATCAGGCCTGCCGCCACCAGCAGCGCGGCGATGCGCAGGCCTTCCGCCGGCACCACGACCTCATGCAGCGGCAGCGCGGACAGATCGCCCTCGCCGCGCACCGCGGCATGCCAGCCGGCGATGGCCTGTTCGGCCTGCGCCGCATCGTGGAAGCGCGCCGCCAGTTCGCGCGCCAGCCGTAGCTTGATGTCGCGCGGATTCATGCCGGCGGCGACATCGTCGCGCAGCCGCTTCGCTTCGTCGATGCCGATCTCGAAGCTGAGCAGGTCGATCCACTTCCACATCAGCCCGTCGCCGATCTTCATGGTCTTGGTGACGATGTCGATGGCTGGCTCGGCGATGCCGATGTAGTTGCCGAGCGACTTCGACATCTTGTTGACGCCGTCCAGTCCTTCCAGCAACGGCATGGTCAGCACGATCTGCGGCGGCTGGCCGTAATGCTCCTGCAGGCCGCGGCCCATCAGCAGGTTGAACTTCTGGTCGGTGCCGCCGAGTTCGACGTCGGCTTTCAGCGCCACCGAGTCGTAGCCCTGCACCAGCGGATACAGGAACTCGTGGATCGCGATGGACTGCTGCGCGGCGTAGCGCTTGGCGAAGTCGTCGCGCTCCAGCATGCGCGCGACGGTGTGCTGCGCGGCCAGCCGGATCATGTCGGCGGCGCCCATCGCGCCGAACCATTCGCTGTTGAAGCGCACTTCGGTGCGCTCGCGGTCGAGCACCTTGAACACCTGCTCGGCGTAGGTCTGCGCGTTGGCCAGCACGTCCTCGCGGGTCAGCGGCTTGCGCGTCACGTTCTTGCCGGTGGGGTCGCCGATCATCCCGGTGAAGTCGCCGATCAGGAAGATCACCTGGTGCCCCAGCTCCTGGAACTGGCGCATCTTGTTGAGCAGGACGGTGTGGCCGAGGTGCAGGTCGGGCGCGGTGGGGTCGAAGCCGGCCTTGATCCGCAGCGGGCGGCCCAGCTTGAGGCGTGCTTCGAGTTCGTCGCGCTTGAGGATCTCGTCGCTGCCGCGGGCAATCAGTTCCAGCGCTTGCTGCAATTCGGACACGGACACTTCTCTCCGGCGGCGGCCACGGCGCGCCGCATTCATGTTTCTGACCTGTCGCGTTAACTCGACGTTAAACCGTGAAATCGGAAAACATTCGCAGATTCAACGGGTTGACGCATGTTCTTAGCATGCCTATGGTAGCGCGTTGACGCTTTCTCCACAGGGCATAGGGGCCGATCATATGACGGATTCGAACCACGACGCCGTGCGTCGCGAGAATCTCGAACGTGCCCGCGCCAACGCGGATCGTCCCGATGCCGCTCCCCTGTCTCACCCGTTCCGCGGCCGCTGGACGCGCCGCCATTGGGCGCATGCCAGCGTGCTGACCACCATGGGCGTGCTGCTGGCCGCCATCGTGCCCGGCTTCTCCACCCTGCTCGACACGCCCGTCGGCGCCAACGCGCAGCGGATGACGCTGGCGCTGACCCTGCCCAAGCCGGGCCTGCGCGCGAGCAAGGCGACCGACGACAACTGGCAGTCGGTCACGCTCAAGCCGGGGCAGACGCTGAGCGGCGTGTTCGAGGAACTCGGCATCCCCTACGACCAGCTGACGCGGGTGATGCAGCATCCGAAGATCAAGCCGACCCTGCGCAAGCTGCGCCCGGGCACCGAGCTGAGCTTCAACCTGCCGGCCGACGGCAGCGTCCGCGCGATGCGCCTGGAAGCCGGCCCCGGCATCGGCGACGCGCCGATCGAGCTGGAGTTCAGCGGCGACACCCTGCGCGAGCGCGCGGTGCCGGTGGAGATCACCACCCGCACGGTGGTGCTGACCGGCGAAGTCGGCAAGTCGCTGTTCGCCTCGGCGCGCAAGCTGGGCCTGGGCAGCGCGCAGCTCAGCCAGCTCACCGACGAGATGTTCAAGTACGACATCGACTTCGATTCGGACCTGGGCGAGGACGACCGCTTCAGCGTGGTGGTGGACCAGACCTGGAAGAACGGCCAGCTGGTCAACACTGGCCCGGTGCTGGCAGCCACCTTCACCGTCGACGGCAAGCTCAAGAGCGCGTTCCGCTACATGCGCGACGGCAAGCCGGAATACTTCACCCCGGACGGCCGCTCGCTGCGCCGTCCGTTCATCCGCATGCCGATTCCGTACGCGCGGATCAGCTCCGGCTTCGGCATGCGCAAGCATCCGGTGCTCGGGCGGATGCGCGGCCACATGGGCATCGACTACGCCGCCGGCACCGGCACGCCGATCATGGCGGCGGGCGATGCGCGCGTGGAGTTCGTCGGCCGCAAGGGCGGCTACGGCAACGCGGTGATCCTCAACCACGGCGGCGGCAAGACCACCCTGTACGGGCACATGTCGCGCTTCGCCAACATCCGCGCCGGCCAGCGCGTGGCGCAGGGCACGGTGATCGGCTACGTCGGCAGCACCGGTCTCGCCACCGGCCCGCACCTGCACTACGAATTCCGGGTCAACGGCGTGCACATGAACCCGCTGAAGATGACCCTGCCGCCGCCGACGCCGCTGACCGGCACGGCGCTGGTGGCGTTCAAGAGCGAAACCCACCGCGCGCTGGACAAGATCCGCGAGGTGGAGGACGTGGTGTTCCAGCTGGACGACGACAGCCGCGTCGCCAGCGCCGCCAAGCCGGCGCCGCCGGCGCGCAAGAAGGGCTGAGCCCGCGCATCGCGATGCGATACTGCATCGCATGCCCAATCCGACTCCCGACGCCCTTTTCCTGGGCCTGATCTCCGGCACCAGCGCCGACGGCATCGACGCCGCGCTGGTGCGGTTCGACGGCGAACACGCGCACGCGCGCCCGACCCTGGTCTTCGGCCATACCTACGCGTGGGAGCCGGCGCTGCGCGAGCGGCTGGTGGCGCTCGGCCAGCACGCGCGCGCGCTGACGCTGGACGAAATCGGCGAACTCGACGTGCGCATCGGCCATGCCTTCGCCGCCGCCGCGCAGGCGACCATCCGCGACAGCGGCCACGCCCCGCGCGACATCGCCGCGATCGGCTCGCACGGCCAGACCCTGCGCCATCGCCCGCACGGCAATGCGCCGTTCACCCTGCAACTGGGCGACGCCAACTGCATCGCCGAACGCTGCTTTGTTCCGGTGGTCGCCGACTTCCGCCGCCGCGACGTCGCCGCCGGCGGCCACGGCGCGCCGCTGGTGCCCGCCTTCCACGCCGCCACCCTGCATGCGCCGGACGAAGACCGCGCGGTGCTGAACCTCGGCGGCATCGCCAACCTCACCCTGCTGCCCGCGCAGGGCACGGTGCGAGGCTTCGACACCGGCCCGGCCAACGGGCTGATGGACGCATGGTGCCAGCGCCATGTCGGCCAGCCGTTCGATGCGGGCGGCGCGTTCGCGGCGCAGGGCCGCGTCGATGCCGCGCTGCTGGCGCGCCTGCTGGCGGAACCGTGGTTCGCCGCGCCGCCGCCGAAATCGACCGGCCGCGACCAGTTCCACCTCGATTGGGTCGAAGCCGCCCTGGCCGGCGACGAATCGTCCGCCGACGTGCAGGCGACGTTGCTCGCGCTGACCGCGCGCAGCGTCGCCGGCGCGCTGCGCGCCACCCAGCCGCACACGCGGCGGGTCATCGCCTGCGGCGGCGGCGTGCACAACCCGCTGCTGATGGCCGCGCTGGCCGAAGCGATGCCCGACGCCATCATCGAATCCAGCGCCGTGCACGGACTGGACCCGGATTTCGTCGAGGCGATGGCCTTCGCCTGGCTGGCCCGCGAGCATCTGGCCGGCCGGCCAGGCAACCTGCCTGCGGTCACCGGCGCGGCCGGGCCGCGCGTGCTGGGCGCGCTCTACCCGGCCTGAGCGGGCGCGGCGTCGTTGCGGCGCTGGTGCCGGATCAGCCACAGCACCAGCAGCACCGACGGCAGCGCGATCGCGGCGGTGTAGACGAAGAACGCCGGATAACCCCAAGCGTCGACGATCTTGCCCCACTGGCTGGCGATGCTCTTGGCCGGCAGGCTCCACAGCGTGCCGAACAGCGCGTACTGGGTGGCGGTGAACTTCGCGCTGGTCAGCGACGACATGAACGCGATGAAGGCGGTGCCGGCGATGCCGTTGGCGACGTTGTCGGCGCTGACCACCACCGCCAGCCACGCCACGCCGGGCCGGATCGAGGCCATGTGCGCGTACAGCAGGTTGGCCACGCTCAGCGCCACCACGCCCAGCAGCATCGTCTTCGCCACGCCGATGCGGCGGATCAGCACGCCGGCGAACACCGCGCCCAGCATCGTCATGCCGATGCCGTAGACCTTCGACACCAGCGCGATCTGCTCCAGGCTGAAGCCCATGTCGAGGTAGAAGGTGTTGGCCGCCACGCCCATCGTGGTGTAGTTCAGGCGGTAGGTGACGATCAGCAGCAGGATCATCAGCGCGGTGCGCGTGCCGTAGCGCTGGAAGAAATCCTCCAGCGGCAGCACCGTGGACGCCACCAGCCGTTCCAGCGCGGGCCGCAGCGCAGCGATCTTCAGCAGCGCCAGCAGGACGATCTCCACCAGCAGGATCGCGCCGAAGCTGACCTCCAGCGCCAGCCGCGAATCCGCCGGCAGGGCGGCGCCCAGCAGCGCGCCGGCCAGCGCCGTCGCCGCCACCGCCACGACCAGCACCGAGGCGCGCATGCGCGCGATCGCCGCCTGCACTTGCGCGGGATCGACCGCGGCCTTCGCCGCGCGGCCAAGGGTCGCCTCCGGTTCGGCGATCAGCAGCGTGGTCGCGACGCCGACCAGCCCGCAGGCCGCCATCACGAAATAGGAGGTCTGCCAGCCGTAGCCCGCCGCCGCGGTCAGCGCGCCGGCACCGGCGACGATCAGCGCCACCTGGTAACCGATCTGGTAGGCCGCCGCCATCGCGCCCTGGTCGCGCTCGTCGGCGGCTTCGATGCGGTAGGCGTCCACCGCGATGTCTTGGGTGGCCGAGCAGAACGCGGTGAACACCGCCAGCCACGCCACCCGCACCGCGTCGCTCGCCGGATCGGCCAGCGCCAGCAGCGTCAGCCCGGCGACGATGCCGGCCTGCGCCACCAGCATCCAGCTGCGCCGCTGGCCGAGCGCGGACAGCAGCGGCCAGCGCACGCGGTCGACCACCGGCGACCAGAAGAATTTCAGCGAGTACGCCAGCCCGACCAGGCTGAAATAGCCGATCGTCGAACGGTCGATGCCGGCCTGGCGCAGCCGCGCCGACAGCGTGGTCAGCACCAGCGCGAACGGCAGCCCGGACGAGAAGCCGAGGAACAGCAGCGCCCGGACTTTCGGATTGGCATAGACGTCCAGCGAGCGCCACCAGCGCGATACGGCGTTGCTCACCCGGCGTACTCCACCAGCACCGGCGCGTGGTCGGAGAACTTCGGCTCCGGAAAGATCTCGGCCGAGCGCGCGGTGGCAGCGATGCCGGGCGTGGCGATCTGGTAGTCGATGCGCCAGCCCACGTTGTTGGCGCGCGCGCTGCCGCGCTGCGACCACCACGAATATTCCACCGCGTCGGGCTTCACCACCCGGAACGCATCCCGCCAGCCGTGCACGGGCGACGCGATCAGGCCGTCGTGGCAGTCGTCGGCGATCAGCCCGCTGAGCCAGGCGCGCTCGTGCGGCAGGCAGCCGGAGTTCTTCTGGTTGCCGGTCCAGTTCCTGATGTCGTTCTTCGCGCGGACGATGTTCCAGTCGCCGCACAGCACGTATTCGCGGCCACTGGCGAGCCACTGGTCCATGATCGGCTTCAGCCAGGCCATCACCTCTTCCTTGAAGCCCTGGCGCAGTTCGCCGGAGCTGCCGGAGGGGATGTAGAAGCTGACCACCGACAGATTGCCGAAGCGCGCCTCGATGTAACGGCCCTCGTCGTCGAACGGCGCCCAGCCCAACGCCGTGCGCACCTCGTCGGGCTCGCGCCGGCTGTAGATCGCCACGCCGCTGTAGCCCTTCTTGGTCGAGGCGTCCTTGAACCACGCCTTGTAGCCGTCGGGGCGAAATACCGCGTCGGCGAGCTGGTGCTCCTGCGCCTTGGTTTCCTGCACGCACAGGACGTCCACGTCCCTGCCCGCGAACCAGTCGAAGAACCCCTTGGAGGCGGCCGAACGCAGGCCGTTGGCGTTGAAGGTGAGGATGCGCATGGCGGAGAGCATAGCCGTTCCATGGGTTAACCTTTGCATCCGCTCCGCACCGATCGGCCTTCCGTCCGCCATGACCGACCACCGCAGCCGCTTCCTGCACCTGGCCCTGCGCGCCGACGCGCTGCGCTTCGGCGAGTTCACCCTGAAATCCGGCCGGATCAGCCCGTATTTCTTCAACGCCGGGCGCTTCGATTCCGGCGCCGCGCTGGCGGAGCTCGCGGCCTGCTACGCCGATGCGGCCGACGGCTCGGGGCTGGAGTTCGACCTGCTGTTCGGCCCGGCCTACAAGGGCATCCCGCTGGCGACCGCGCTGGCCTGCGAGTACGCGCGCCGCGGCCGCGACCTGCCGCTGGCATTCAACCGCAAGGAAGCCAAGGCGCACGGCGAAGGCGGCAGCCTGATCGGCGCGCCGCTGGCCGGCCGCAGGGTGCTGATCGTGGACGACGTAATCACCGCCGGCACCGCGATCCGCGAGGCGCTGGCGATCATCCGCGAGGCCGGCGGCGCGCCGGCCGGCATCGTAATCGCGCTCGACCGCCAGGAGCGCGTGCGCGAGGACGCGGCCGAGTCGGCGGCGCAGGCGGTGGCGGCCGAATACGGCATCCCGGTGGTCGCGGTGGCCGGGCTGGACGACCTGCTTGCGTTTGCCGACCAAAGCGCCGAACTTTCCGCCCATCGCGACGCCCTGCTCGCCTACCGCGCGCGCTACGGCCTCGCCTGATACGCTCATCGACAGCCACAGGGGGCCGTCATGCCGCACCATCGCCACATCCTCAGCGCCGCGATCGCCGCACTTGCACTTGCCGGCGCGGGCACTGCCGCCGCGCAGACCGCCGCACCGGCGCAGAAGAAGATCTACTGCTGGGACGAAGGCGGCCGCCGGGTCTGCGGCGACGCCCTGCCCGCGTCGGCGGTGGACAGCGCGCGCACCGAGTTCAATGCCAAGAGCGGGCTGGCCACCGGCCACGTGGACCGCGCGCTGACCGACGAGGAGCGCAGCGCCGCCGCCATCGCCGCCGAGGAGGCCCGCCGCCAGGCCGAGGCCGACGCGATGCAGAAGCGCCGCGACCTGGCGATGATCGAGTCCTACATGACCGAGGACGACCTGCGCCGCGCCTACGGCGAGCGCACCGCGCTGCTGGACGAAACCCTCAAGGCCAGCCGGCTGGGCGTGGCCAACCTGCGGCTCAGCCTGCTCTCGCTGCTGCGCCAGGCCGGCGACGTGGAGCTGGCGGACGCGCCGGTGACCAAGCGCCTGACCGATTCGATCCAGCGCCAGCACGCCGAGCTGCTGCGCCAGAAGCAGATCCTGCTGGCGCAGGAAGAAGATCGCGCCGAGCTGGAGCGCGAGCTGGCCGTTTCGGTGCAGCGCTACCGCGACATGCGCAAGACCACCGGAGGCGAGACGCCTGCCGCATCGCCCGCTCCGTCGGCGGCGAAACCCGCGGCGGGCTGAGCGCAACGCTCGAAATCAAACCGACGACTGCCGCCCTTCGCGCAACGGCGGCTTCACGCGGCGACTGCGCCGCCTTCCCGTTTCCGCCATCGGCCTGATGCCGAACACCCGCCATTCCGCGCTGCGCGGGGATGGCGGGCGCTATCCGCGCGTCAGAACGGCAGGCTGAGGCCCGGCTCCAGCCGCAGCAGGTGGTCGCGGAAGGCCTGCTGGATGCGCGCCATCGCGGCGCTGGTCTCGGCGTCGAAGCGCATCACCAGCACCGGCGTGGTGTTGGACGCGCGCACCAGTCCCCAGCCGTCCGGCCAGTCCACGCGCACGCCGTCGATGGTGGTCAGGCGTGCGCCGTCGAAGGTCGCGGCCAGGCGGAAGCGTTCGACGAAGCCGTGCGGGTCCTCGTTCGGCGCCTCGACCTTGATCTCCGCGGTGGACACGCCGTCCGGCAGCGCGTCGAACACGGCCTCCGGCTCCTCGCCGCGGGTGTCCAGGATCTCCAGCAGGCGGGCGGCGGCGTAGATGCCGTCGTCGAAGCCGAACCAGCGCTCGGCGAAGAAGAAATGGCCGCTCATCTCGCCGGCCAGCGCGGCATCCACCTCGCGCATCTTCGACTTGATCAGCGAATGCCCGGTCTTCCACATCAGCGGGCTGCCGCCGTGGCGCAGGATCTGCACCGGCAGGCGGCCCGTGCACTTCACGTCGTAGACGATGACCGCGCCGGGATTGCGCTCCAGCACGTCGGCGGCGAACAGCATCAGCAGGCGGTCGGGGAAGATGTTCTTGCCCGACTTGGTGACCACGCCGAGGCGGTCGCCGTCGCCGTCGAAGGCGATGCCGAGGTCGGCGTCCAGCCGCTGCACCATCTGCACCAGCGCGTCGAGGTTGTGCGGCTCGCTGGGATCCGGATGGTGGTTGGGGAAAGTGCCGTCGATGTCGCAGAACAGCGGGGTGACGTCGGCGCCGATGGCTTCCAGCACGCGCGGGCCGAGCACGCCGGCCACGCCGTTGCCGGCGTCCACCACCACCTTCAGGCGCTGGCCGATCTGGATGTCGCCGGCGATGCGCTGCACGTAGTCCTCGGCGATGTCGCGCTCGTCCAGGGTGCCGCGCACGTCCGCTTCCAGCAGGCGGTCCTCGGCGATGCGCGCGTGCAGGTCCTTGATCGCGTCGCCCGACAGCGTTTCGCCGCCGACCACGATCTTGAAGCCGTTGTAGTCGGGTGGATTGTGGCTGCCGGTGATCGCCACACCGCAGCCGGTGCGCAGGTGGTAGCAGCCGAAGTACACCACCGGGGTGGGCACCATGCCGACGTCGATGACGTTGCGGCCGGCCTTGCGCAGGCCCTCGATCAGCCCCTGCGCCAGCTCCGGGCCGGACAGGCGGCCGTCGCGGCCGACCACGATGGAATCCAGCCCCTGCGCGGCCATCACCGAGCCGATGGCCTGGCCGATCAGTTCGGCCACGCCGGCATCCAGCGATTTTCCGATCACGCCGCGGATGTCGTAGGCGCGGAAGATGCGGTGGTCGATCACCACCGGCACCTTCGCCTCCGGTCGCGCCGCATCCTGTTCGCGTGCCTTCACGCGCGGCACCGGCGCGGCCACCGGCAGGTCCTGTTGCAGATCGGACAAGGTGGGGCCGGCTTCGACCGTGCCGATCCCGACCATCGCCCGCAGGCGCGGCCGCAGCAGGAACCACAGCCCGCCCGCCGCCACCAGCAGCAGCGCGCCCAATCCCAGCGCGCCCGGCCCGCCCAGCCCGAACGGCGCCATCGCGCTTTCCGGCGCGGCGGCGGCCACCCGCAGGTCGCTGTCCGGCACCTTCGCGCCCAGAGCCTCGGCGCCGTCGTCCAGCGAAGTGTCGCCGCGTTCGATCACGCTGCGCTGGCCCTGCCGCAGCGCCAGGTAGGTGCCGCCCGGCAGCGCCGAACTTTCCACGCTGTTCTGCAGGCGGGTCAGCGGCAGTTCCACGTAGGCCACCTGCGCCGGCACGGCCTTCACCGGCACCGCCAGCGCCAGCCGCGGCCCCTTGGCGGAGCGCACCACGCGTGCGGCCATCTTGCCGCTGATCAACGCGTCCTCGGCCACCGCCAGGCTGCCGAAGCCGCTGCGCGGCAGCTTGCCGTACAGCGCGTCCAGGTCGGCCGGCCACAGCTCGGCGCGTTCGGCCTCGCTCCAGCCCTGCTTGATCGCGGTGGCCGCAGCGGCGCTGTCGCCGGCGGCCAGCGCGGCGGTGACTTCCTTCGACGCCAGCCGCGAGCCCAGCTTCTGGCGATGCTCGTTGAGCGTGCGCCGCACCGCGACCACCACGTCGTCGCGGGCGAACTCCAGCGCGTGCTGGCGGCTGTCGTCGCGCTGCCGCAGCCCGCCGGCGACCAGGCACCACACGCCCAGCGCGGCCAGCAGCAGCACCAGCCACGGCAGCGCGCGCAGCGCCTGCATGGGGTCGAGCTGCGGTCTGCCCTGCGCGTCCGCGCCGTCGTCGTCCTTCTTGCCCAATCCGAACAAAGCCATTCGCGTTCCCCTGTCAGCGCACGCCGGTATGGCCGAAGCCACCCTGTCCACGCGCGCTCTCCTCGAAAGTATCCACCACCTGCAGCGCGGCGCGCACCACCGGCAGCAGGACGAGCTGGGCGATGCGGTCGCCCGGGGCGATGGTGAAGGCCGCATCGCCGCGGTTCCACACGCTGATCATCAGCGGCCCCTGGTAGTCGGCGTCGATCAGGCCGGTGCCGTTGCCCAGCACGATGCCGTGTTTGTGGCCCAGCCCGGAGCGCGGCAGGATCACCGCGCACAGGCCGGGATCGCCGATGTGGATCGCCAGCCCCGACGGCACCAGCTCGGCCGCGCCGGGCCGCAGCTCCAGCGGCGCGTCCAGCGCGGCGCGCAGGTCCATGCCCGCGCTGTGTTCGGTGGCGTAGGCCGGCAGCGGCCACTCGCCGCCGAAGCGCGCGTCCAGCAACTTCACCTGCAATGCGTGCGCGCTCAACCGCGTTCCCCCTGTCGCATCAACCGCTCCCCGATGATGTCCAGCAGCGCGACCGCCAGCTCCGCCTTCGGCGCCGGGCCCAGCGCCCGCTCGCCGGCGGCGTCGATGACCAGCAGCGCGTTGTCGTCGCTCTCGAACCCGCTGCCCGGCAGTCCCACCCGGTTGGCGCAGATCAGGTCGAGCCGCTTGCGCTCCAGCTTGCCGCGCGCGTAGCCGGCCACGTCCTCGGTTTCCGCCGCGAATCCCACCACCAAACGCGGCCGCCGCGCGTGGACGGCCACGTCGGCCAGCACGTCGCGGGTCTTGACCAGCTCCAACACCAGCGTGTCCTGCCCCGGCTGCTTCTTCAGCTTGCTCGGCGCGATCGCGCGCGGGGTGAAGTCGGCCACCGCCGCGGCGCCGATGTAGGCATCGCAGGGCAGCTCCGCCATCACCGCGTCGTGCATCTGCTGCGCGCTGCGCACGTCCACGCGCCGCACGCCGGCAGGCGTGGGCAGTTGCACCGGGCCGGCCACCAGCACCACCTCGGCGCCGCGCTGCGCGGCCGCGGCGGCGATCGCGAAGCCCATCTTGCCGCTGCTGCGGTTGCCGAGGAAACGCACCGGATCGATGTCCTCGAAGGTCGGCCCGGCGCTGACCACCAGGCGCAGGCCCGCCATCGACGCGCTCATGCCAGCGCCCCCAGCGCGGCCACGATTTCGGCCGGCTCGGCCATCCGCCCGGGGCCGGATTCGCCCTCGGCCAGCGGCCCGTCGTTCGGGCCGACCATGCGCACGCCGCGCGCCAGCAGCGTCGCGATGTTCGACTGCGTGGCCGGGTGCCGCCACATCCGATGGTTCATCGCCGGCGCGACCAGCAGCGGCGCTTCGGTCGCCAGGCACAGCGTCGAGACCAGGTCGTCGGCCATCCCGTGGGCGAGCTTCGCCAGCGTGTTGGCGGTGGCCGGCGCGACCACCACCCACTGCGCCCAGCCGGCCAGCTCCAGGTGACCCATGGCCGCTTCGGCCTGCGCGTCCCACAGCGAGGTGCGCACCGGGCGATGCGACAGCGCCTGGAAGGTCTGCGCGCCGACGAAGCGCTGCGCGGCGTCGGTCATCGCCACCTGCACCTCAGCGCCTGCGTCGCGCAGCCGGCGCACCAGCTCCGCCGACTTGTACGCGGCGATGCCGCCGCAGACGCACAGCAGCACGCGATGGCCGGGATTGGGAAAACTCGGAGACTGCATCGGGTCGTTCCCCGACCTCTTCACAAAAAGGCAGCTTACCCGATGCCGGGGCCGGTTCCGCTGCCGGCGACGCGACCGCACGCGCACGATGAGCGCATGCACATCCGCGACTGGCCCGAAACCGAACGTCCCCGCGAGAAGCTGCTGGCCCGCGGCGCCGGCAGCCTGTCCGACGCCGAACTGCTGGCGCTGTTCCTCGGCTCCGGCACCGCCGGCCGCGACGCGGTGGCCGGCGCCCGCGACCTGCTCGCCGAACAATCCGGCCTGCGTCCCCTGCTGGATCGCGAACCGAAGGCGCTGACCCGCCTGCACGGCATCGGCCCGGCGCGCGCCTGCCTGCTGGCGGCGGCGCTGGAACTGGGCCATCGCCATCTGGCCTCGCAGCTGGAGCGCGGCGAGGCGCTCGGCGATCCGGAAGCCGCCGGCCGCTATTTCACCCGCCGCCTGCGCGGCCTGCCGCACGAAGTCTTCGCCGTGCTGTACTTGGATACCCGCCACCGTGCGCTGGGCTTCGAGGAACTGTTCCGCGGCGGCATCGATGGCGCCGAGATCCATCCGCGCGTGCTGGTGCAGCGCGCGCTGGCCCACGGCGCGGCGGCGGCGATCCTCGGCCACAACCACCCGAGCGGGAACCCGGAGCCCAGCGCCGCCGACCGCGCCGTCACCCTCCGAATCAAGCAGGCGCTGGCGCTGGTGGACGTGCGGCTACTGGATCATTTCGTGGTCGGCGACGGACCGCCGACGTCGATGGCAAGGCGCGGACTGCTTTAACCGCCATGGCATGCACCACTGTTACCATCAAGCGAGAACGCACATGCACGCTTCGGACGACGCCATGCAGCCCCAGAAGATCGAAGCCGAGATCGCCAAGCTGATCGCCGAAACCGCCAAGATCAACGCGGAAGCGAAGTGGTATCCGTTCGTGGCGGTGGCCGGCGTGTTCAGTGTGGCGCTGGCGGTGGTCAAGCTGTTCCTGCACTGAACGCGCGCCCGGAGCCGCGGCGCGGCTCGCGTACAATGGCCGGTCGTTGAACCGCCGTCGCCACGCCACGTGAAAACCCAGCTCCGCGCCCTGATCGAACAGGGCCTGTCCGTCCTGCGCACTGCAGGCACCCTGCCTGCCGACCTTGCCTCGCCCGAGTTCGTGATCGAGCGGCCGAAGGAGCGCGCGCACGGTGACTTCTCCACCAATGCGGCGATGCTGCTGGCGCGCGAGCTAGGCAAGAGCGGGGCCAAGGCCAATCCGCGCGCGCTGGCGCAGCAGCTGGTCGAGGCGCTGCCCGCTTCCGACGCCATCGCCAAGGTGGACATCGCCGGTCCCGGCTTCATCAATTTCCACCTGACCCCGGCGGCGTGGCAGCAGCAGGTGCGCGACATCCACGCGACGGGCGAGGCCTTCGGCCGCAACGCCAGCGGCGGCGGCAAGACCGTGGGCGTGGAATACGTCTCCGCCAATCCGACCGGCCCGCTGCACGTGGGCCACGGCCGCGCCGGCGTGATCGGCGACTGCATCGCCCGGGTCATGGCCGCCAACGGTTGGAACGTGAAGCGCGAGTTCTACTACAACGATGCGGGCGTGCAGATCGAGAACCTCGCTCGCTCGACCCAGGCGCGCGCCAAGGGCTTCAAGCCGGGCGACGCCGAATGGCCGGCGGACGCCTACAACGGCGACTACATCGCCGACGTCGCCGCCAGCTATCTGCGCGGCGACAGCGTGGAAGTCGAAGGCCATATCGTCACCGGCAAGAATGATGCCGACGACTTCGACGCCATCCGCAAGTTCGCCGTCGCCTACCTGCGCCGCGAGCAGAACGCCGATCTGGCCGCGTTCGGCGTGTCGTTCGACACCTATTACCTGGAGTCCTCGCTGTACGCCGACGGCAAGGTCGAGGAAACCGTGCGCGCGCTGGTCGCCAAGGGCCACACCTACGAGGAAGGCGGCGCGCTGTGGCTGCGCACCACCGACTTCGGCGACGACAAGGACCGCGTGATGCGCAAGTCCGACGGCACCTACACCTATTTCCTGCCGGACGTCGCCTACCACCTGAGCAAGTGGCAGCGCGGCTACGAGCGCGCGGTGACGGAACTCGGCGCGGATCACCACGGCTCGCTGGCGCGCGTGAAGGCCGGCCTGCAGGCGCTGGACTGCGGCATTCCCGCCGGCTATCCGGACTACGTGCTGCACCAGATGGTCACGGTGATGCGCGGCGGCGAGGAAGTGAAGCTGTCCAAGCGCGCCGGCAGCTACCTGACCCTGCGCGACCTGATCGACGAGGCCGGACGCGACGCGACGCGCTGGTTCCTGGTCGCGCGCAAGCCGGATTCGCAGCTCACTTTCGACATCGACCTGGCGCGCTCGCAGTCGAACGACAATCCGGTGTTCTACGTGCAGTACGCGCACGCCCGCGTGTGCAGCCTGCTGCGCCAGGCCGGCGAGAAGGGCTATGCCTTCGATGCCGCCAACGGCGCGGCCTCTCTGCACCTGCTGGACGACGCGCCAGCGCAGGAACTGATGCGCGAGCTGTCGCGCTACGGCGAAGTGGTGGAAGCGGCCGGCGCGACGCTGGAACCGCACCTCGTCGCGCAATACCTGCGCGAGCTCGCCAACGCCTTCCACGGCTGGTACCACGCCTCGCCCGTGCTGGTGGAAGACGCCGCCCTGCGCGACGCGCGCCTGGCGCTGGCGCTGGCGACGCGTCAGGTGCTGGCCAACGGCCTCGACCTGCTGGGCGTGTCCGCCCCGGAGAGCATGTGATGGCGGCACGTCGCGGAAAATCGCAGGCCAAGCGCAACCAGTCCAACGGCCTGCCCGGCTGGGCCTGGCTGGTGATCGGTATCGCGCTGACCCTGCTGGCGGTGCTGCTGGTGCCGCGCTATCTCAAATCCGACGGCGGCGACGGCTTCTTCCGGCCCAAGCCGAATCCCGACGCGCTGCCGGCCGCGGTCAGCGACGAGGGCGAAGCGATCGCGCCGGACACCGCTCCGGCAGGCGACGCCAAGCCCGGGGCGGACAAGCCCAAGCCGACCCAGTACGACTTCTACACCCTGCTGCCGGGCCAGGAGGTCGCGATGAGCGACGCCGAGCTGGCCGCCAGCGCCAAGGCCGAAGCCGAGGCGCAGGCGCGCGCGGCGAAGCAGACCGCCGCGGCTGCGGCGGCCGCCGGCACCACCGCAGCCGGCGACGCCGCGCTGCCCGCGCCGCTCGGCGAAACGCCCGCCGCTGCAAGTGCCGCACCGGCGCCCGCGCAGGCGCCGGCCACCGCGTCCAAGCCGGAGACGGCCGCGTCCGACACCCGCTACATCCTGCAAGCCGGCGCGTTCGGCGCGTCCGGCGACGCGGAATCGGTGAAGGCCAAGATCGCCATGCTCGGCCTCAGCGCCCGCGTGGAGTCGGCGCAGATCGACGGCAAGACCGTCTATCGCGTGCGCATGGGGCCCTACGGCAGCGCCTCGGAACTGGCCGACGCCAAGGGCAAGCTGGCCGGCGGCGGGCTGCCGGCGATGGCGATCAAGACCAACTAGGCCATGCGCCTCGCCGCCTTCGTCGTCGGCGCCTGCATCGCCTTGGCCGGATGTGTGTCCGCGCCCGGCATCGAGACCGTCCGCGACACGCCGCCGCTGGACCGCAGCCCCGCCGCCGCCATCGGCGCGGACGCGTTCGCCGCCGGACGGTTCGAAGCGTCCAACGGCATCGTGCTGCCGTACCGGCTGCTCGCGCCGGCCCCGCTGGAGCCGGGCCGGCGCTACCCGCTGGTGGTGCAGTTCCACAACTCCGGCGCGATCGGCGACGACAACCGCGCGCAGATCGAGCGCGACGTGGCCGCGCGGAGCTGGGCGATCCCCGCCATACGCGCCCGCCATCCGGCCTTCGTGCTGGTGCCGCAGTTCGCCGCGCGCAGCGCCGACTAAGACGATCCGGCGACGCCGACCATGGCCCACGCCACGCCGCAGTTGCGGGCCGCGCTCGAACTTGTCGAGGCGATCACTTCGCGGGAACCGGTGGATCGCCATCGCATCTATGCCAGCGGCTTCTCCATGGGCGGTTCGACCGGCTGGCTGGCGCTGTCGGCGAGGCCGGACCTGTTCGCCGCCGGCGTGCTCATGAGCGCGGTCGCGCCCGACCGCACGCAGGCCGCCGCGCTGGCCCGCATCCCGGTGCTGGCGATGCACGGCGACGCCGACACCGAAAACCCGATCGGCTCCGACCGCGAGCTGGTGGCCGCGATCCGCGCCGCCGGCGGCCGGCAGGCGCGCCTGCGGGTCTATGCCGGCCTGGAGCATTCGCCGCCCGGCGACCTCATCCCCGGCGATTGGTGGCGCGACTGGCTGTTCGCGCAGCATCGCAGTCCCTGAGATGCCCGCGCGGCATACTCGTTCCACTGCGAGGATGCCCGTGATGCCGATCGAAGCCGCCCTGATCAAACCCGTCGTCGATGCGCTGCTGGCGCTGCTCCAGCGCGGCGAGAAGGCCAACCTCAAGCGCAACGCCGACGCCGCGCTGCGCGAGGCGATCCGCGAGCTGCTGCTGGCCAATCCCGACGAGAACAAGGCGCAGGCGCGGATCGCCATCGCCAAGGCCGCCGGCATCCTGTCCGAGGACGTGCTGCTGGCCGAGGACATGCTGCAGAAGCACCGCGCCACCAAAGCGAAGACCGCGGGCAAGTCCGGCACCGGGCGCAGCCGCAAGCCGTCCGCCGCGGCGGATGCGCCGGCCGAAGGAAAGAAACCCGCCGCGCGGCGCAAGCCGCCGGCGAAGCCCGAAGCCTGACGCCCGCGACGACTCCCAAACTGGGCCACCGCGCCCGCGCCGCTAGAATGGCGGCATGACAACCTCCACGCCCCGCACCGCCCTCATCACCGGCGCCACCGCTGGCTTCGGCCGCGCCGCCGCGCGCAAGTTCGTCGACGCCGGCTGGCAGGTCGTCGCCACCGGCCGCCGCGCAGACCGCCTCGACGCGCTGCGCGCCGAACTCGGCGACGCGCTGCACCCGGCCTGCTTCGACATCCGCGACGAGGCGGCGATGCGCGCCGCGCTGGACGCGCTGCCGGAACGCTTCCGGAGCATCGACCTGCTGGTCAACAACGCCGGCCTGGCGCAGGGGACGAAGCCGGCGCAGGACGCGCTGCTGTCCGACTGGAAGACCATGATCGACACCAACGTCACCGCGCTGGTGACGCTGACCCACGCCCTGCTGCCGACGCTCATCGCGCGCAAGGGCGCGATCGTCAACATCAGCTCCACCGCCGCCACCTATCCCTACACCGGCGGGAATGCCTACGGCGGCACCAAGGCGTTCGTCAGCCAGTTCTCGCTGGGGCTGCGCGCCGACCTGCACGGCACCGGCGTGCGCGTCACCGCGATCGAGCCGGGCATGGCCGAAACCGAGTTCACCGTGGTACGCACGCACGGCGACCAGGCCGCTTCCGACAAGCTCTACGGCGGCGCCAACCCGATGACCGCCGAGGACATCGCCGACACCATCTTCTGGGTGGCCAGCCAGCCGCCGCACCTCAACGTCAACCGCATCGAACTGATGCCGACCTCGCAGTCGTTCGCCGGCTTCCAGGTGTTCCGCGGCTAGGCCGTCGCCGGCTCCGGCGCGTGCATGCGGTAGCCGTTCTTGCCGCCGCTCTTGACCCCGTACATGGCGCGGTCGGCGTGTTCCAGCAGGACCGGCAGCGAATCGCCGTGCAGCGGATACAGGCTGGCGCCGATGCTCGCCCCGAGCGCGTAGCGCCGGCCGTCGACCTCCAGCGGCTCCATCAGCGCCTCCAAGAGCTTGCGCGCGATGTCGTGCGCCTGCTCCGGCCGGTCGAGCTGGGTGCAGATGGCGGCGAACTCGTCGCCGCCGATGCGCGCGCAGATGTCGGTGCTGCGCGTCGTCGCCCGCAGCCGCGCCGCCACCGTCTTCAGCACCGCGTCGCCGACGCGGTGGCCGTCGCGGTCGTTGATCGGCTTGAAGTTGTCGATGTCGATGTAGAACACCGCCGCGAACTGGTGCGGCCGGTTGGCCAGCAGCAGCGCCTGGTCGAACAGCGAATCCATGTAGCGGCGGTTGCTCAGCCCGGTCAGCGGGTCCTGGAACGCCATGTCCAGCGCCTTCGCTTCCGCCTCCAGCAGCCGCTGCTGGAAGCTGCGGAACACCGCCGACAGCAGGCAGAAGTATTGCGCCACCGTCAGCGCCATCCCCAGCAGGAAGCCGTTGCGCCGCCATGACGGCTCCCAGGCGATGGCGAACACGCTCAGCCAGTGCAGCACCAGCAGCGCGCTGACCGCCGACACGGCCAGCATCAGCCGCCGGTCGAACGCACGGCCGTGGGCATACGCGATCCACGCGGCACAGGCGAGGAAGCCGGCGTTGTACGCCACCACCCCCAGATCGCGCACCCACTCCGGCGCGCCCAGCAGCAGGCAGGCCAGCAGCCAGGCTTCGGCCGCCACCACCGCCGCCTGCAACCGCCGCCGCGGCAGGTCGACCCCGAAGAACGTCGCCAGCCCCGTCACCAGGGCGATCTTTTCCAGCACGGTGAACGCGGCATGGGCCGTCATCGCGGTGGCGGCGCCGGCGTAGGGCAGCACGGCGATGAACGCCAGCCGCGACGCCAGCGCGAACGCCATCGCCAGCGCCCACCAGCCGGCGCCCGGGTTGGTCCGCGGCACGCGGCGCGCCCACAGGAACAGCAGGAAGAAGACGAAGTAAATCGTCGAGCCGATGGTGTGGACGATCTCGTGCGGCATGCGCTCCCCCGAGCAGCCAGTGTTCCCCGCGGCGTCCCGCCTTCCAACCGGAGGCTTCTCCACGCCTCCATCCGCGTCATCGGCAGGCGCGGGCGCGCATGAAGCGCCGCGCCGGCCAAAGCCGCGCGCCTACGCCGCGCCGGCCTCCGCACCGGCTTCGCACACGCAGTAGCCGTTCTTGCCGCCGCTCTTGATCCGGTACATCGCCTGGTCCGCGCGTTCCAGCAGCACGCGCAGCGAATCGCCGTGCAGTGGATACAGGCTGATGCCGATGCTCGCGCCCAGCACGTAGCGCCGGCCCTCGACCTCGAACGGCCGGGCCAGCGCCTCCAGCAGCTTCTCCGCGACGACACCGGCCTGCTCCGGCTGGTCCAGCTGCGTGCAGATGACCGCGAACTCGTCGCCGCCGATGCGCGCGCAGATGTCGGTGCTGCGGGTGGCGTCCCGCAACCGCGCCGCCACGCCCTTCAGCACCTCGTCGCCGACGCGGTGGCCGCCGCGGTCGTTGACCGGCTTGAAGTTGTCGATGTCGATGTAGAGCACCGCCGCCAGCTGGTGCGGCCGGTTCGCCAGCACCAGCGCCTTCTCGAACAGCGCGCTCATGTAGCGCTGGTTGCTCAGCCCGGTCAGCTGGTCCTGGAAGGCCATGTCCAGCGCCCTGGATTCGGCCTCCAGCAGGCGCTGCTGGAAGCTGGCGAGGACGATCGCCAGCAGGCAGAAGTACTGCGCCATCACCAGCCCCGTGCCCAGCAGGAACGCGTTGCGTCCCCACGACGGCTCCATCTCGATGATCGGGTAGGCACTCGCCCAATGCAGCACCAGCAACGCGCTGCATCCCGCCAGCGCGAGCATCAGGCGGCGGTCGATCTGATCGCGATTGGCGAAGGCGATCCATGCGGCGCAGGCCAGGAAGCCGCAGTTGAACAGCGCGATGCCGATGCCGCGCACCAGGCCCGATACCTCCAGCAGGAAGCACAGCGCGATCCAGAGTTCGACCGCGACCAGCGCAAGGCGGAACCGGCGCAGCGGCCAATCCACCTCGAAGAACCGGATCAGCCCGACCACCAGGCAGAACTTCTCGACGACGTTCAACGCCAGGTAGATCGCCGACGCGATCGGGGCAGCGGGCACCGCGGGCAGGAACGGCATCAGCGCCAGCCGCGAGACGAAAGCGAACGCCATCGCCACCGCCCACCAGCCGGCGCCGGGGTTGGTCCGCGGCACGCCGCGCGCCCACAGGAACAGCAGGAAGAAGACGAAATAAATCGTCGAGCCGATGGTATGGATGATGTCCTGCGGCATAGGCTCCCCCCCCCCGGAGCTATCCGTCTCCCCGCCGCCTCCCTGCCCCGTTCCGGGCGTCCCCCCTGGCGCCCGCCTGCCGTCATCGCGTGAAACCGTGATCCCGATCGCAGCGATAACCGGACAGCCGCCCCATCTTCCGGCCGGTTCCGGCCGGAGCGCAAGGGCTGGCGGCATGCCGGCGATGTTCAGGCAAAAATGGGGAAAAAGGGTATATTGGCCTCACACCTCGTCCGGAGACGCCACCATGCCCGCCGCCCTCGCGCTCAAGCCGCTGGACGCCCTGCCCCGCACGCCCGCCTCGGACGTGAAGAAGCTGGGCTGGCGCGGGGTGATGAAGGCCGTCGCCCGCAGCGGCCGGATCGTCGTCACCAACCATAACCAGCCGGAGGCGGTGATCCTGCCGGCCGAGGACTACGCGGCCATCCTCGAGCTGCTGCGCGAAGCGGCCAGCCGCGACGAAGCCGCGCTGGACGCGCTGCGCCGCAGGTACGACGAACGCCTGGCGTCCCTGCGAGCACCGGAGGCGCGGGAGAAGCTGCGCGGCCTCCTGCGCAACCCGCTGGACATCGAAGGCAAGGTGATCGCCGGCGAAGGTCACTGAGGTGCCGGCGGAGCGCCCGATCCTGTACGTGCTGGCCGGCGTCAACGGCGCGGGCAAAAGCTCCATCGGCGGCGCCGCGCTGCGACGCGCCGGCCTGGACTGGTTCAATCCCGACGCCTTCACCCGGGAACTGATCGACGCCACCGGCAGCCCCTTGCCGGACGCCAACGCGGCCGCCTGGCAGGAAGGACTGCGACGGCTGGACGCGGCGATCGCCGACGGCACCGACCACGCCTTCGAGACCACGCTTGGCGGCCACACCATCGCCGCCCGCCTGCGCGAAGCGTCCGCCACCCACGACGTGCTGATGTGGTTCTGCGGGCTGGATTCGCCGGAGCGCCACCTCGCCCGCGTGCGCCTGCGCGTCAGCCGCGGCGGCCATGACATTCCAGAAGCGAAGATCCGCGAGCGCTATGTCGCTTCCATCGCCAACCTGGTCGCGCTGCTGCCGCATCTGGCGCAGCTGCAGGTGTACGACAACAGCCGCGACGTCGAACCCGGGACGCCCGTTCCCAACCCGCGCCTGCTGCTGCAGATGGAGCGCGGCCGCATCGCCTGGCCGCGCGACGTGCAGGCGCTGCGGGACATGCCAGACTGGGCGAAACCGGTGCTGGAAACCGCGCTGTCGATGTAACCCGTCGACTCAGCGGATGGATCAACGCGGCAGTGCCCGCAATGCCGCCAACGCCTTATCGCGCTCTTCGTTCGGCAGCTCCGCCAACCGCAGCGCCGCATCAGCCAGTTCCGGCGTGGCTCGCAGTACCTGCACCAACCGCGCCAGCGCCGGACTTCCAGACAACGCCAGGATGGCATCCGCCATTTCCGGACTGTCCGCCAGCAAATAGGCCGGCGGCACGTCCAGCGCCTGCGCCACCGCAATCAGGCTGTCGAAACTGATGGCGGACGCCTGCTGCTCATAACGATTGATGCGGGTGGAACCCGTGTCCTTACCCAATCCCATGCGATCCCCCAACGCACGCTGGCTCAGCCCACGCAATTGCCGCGCCTGGATCAGGCGCGCGGCGAATACGGCGCGAGGCGGGGAATCGGACACTGGCAGTAGTGCGCAAGCGGGATTGCGGAACCGGGATCATCGCCAAGCCTCCATCGCTGCGGCAGACTGTACTTGTCATGTACAGTTCTCAAAAGGGAATGGGGATGCAGGATCACCGCGTCATCGCATACCCTCGCAAGCAGGGGGAAATACGCAAATGACGAACACCACGGCATACGCCGCCCGGTTCCAGTGGCGCGCCCGCCATCATCCGCCTTGCCCGCACGATGCCTCGCCATCGCGACAAAAACCGTCGCGCTTGCTGCCCAGCATCGCCGCATGAACCACGCCACCGATCCCAAGGATCCCCTGCTGCGCAACCTGGTCCTGCTGGGCCTGATCCCGCGCTACCCCAAAAGCGCCTCCGTGCAGGAACTGCGCGCGGCGCTGAAAGATCGCGGCTTCAACGTCACCGTCCGCACCCTGCAACGCGACTTGGGCGAGAAACTCAGCCTGCGCTTCCCGCTGATCTGCAACGAACACGGGCAGAGCCTGCGCTGGAGCTTCGACAGCCAGGCGCAGATCAACCTGCCCGCCATCGACACCGCCAGCGCTCTGGCGATGCACCTGGCCGAAAGCCACCTGCGCCACCTGCTGCCGCCCGGCGTGCTGGATCTGCTGGAACCGCAGTTCGCCGACGCCCGCCACCACCTGCAGGCGCTGGGGCATAACACCCTGGCCCGCTGGGCCCAGCGCGTCCGCGCCCTGCCCAACGGCAAGGCGCTGCTGCCGGCCAGTGTGGACAGGAACGTATGGGAACAGGTCGCCAACGCGCTGCTGGAACAGCGCCAGCTACAGGTGGACTACCTCAGCCGGGTCAAAGGCGAGATCAAGGCCATGACCCTGCACCCCAAAGGACTGGCCTCGCGCGGCCCCGCCACCTACCTGATCGCCAGCGTCGGCGACTACACCGACAACCGCCACTTCGCCCTGCACCGCATCCAGCGCGCCGAAGTGCTGGAAGCCGAGGCCCGCAGCGACGACTTCGACATGGACGCCTACCTGCCCACCGCCGCCTTCACGCCGAGGCAAGGCACGGGGACGGTGGAATTGGTGGCGGATGTGCATCCCGATACCGCATGGATATTGCGGGAAACGCCGCTCAGCGAAGACCAGACACTGGAGCCGCTGCCGGATACCGATTGGCTGCGACTGCGGGCCAGTGTGGCGGATGACCAGGAGACGTTGTGGTGGGTGTTTGGGCTGGGGGAGAACATCCATCTTCATCACCCGACACGCTGGGCTGCGGACATCAGCCGGCGCGCAACTTCAGTGCTGCATCTCTACAGGAGCGTTTAAAATGGCATACAGGCACGACAGCGATCTTGCGTTTCTCGGCGAAGTCGAATCCGGAGACCTCGATGATTTGGTTTACATCCTCACGCACGACAAGGATGGAGCCGTTCGATTTACCGAAGAGCTAACCGTTTCCGATACGTACAAGAAATACAGCCCGGATCACCACCAATACTGGCAACTCATCGCCGCCGAAATCCAGTGCTTCGGTGCCAACACGTTCGCAACCGCGCTCCGGGGCGGAAAGGGCGTCCCCTACAAGGAAGTCCTGATGGACGCATGCGACAAAATGAAAGTTAATTACAACAAGGACGCCTCCGTCGAGACGATCGAAAACAATATGCTGATGAAGATTCTCTCCGACGCCATCGAAAAGATGACGCCGGAACAATTGAAAGAGCTGGCCATTGCCACCGGCGTCAAGAACACCTCGAAAATGACGCCGGAGGCCATGACCGGACTCTTCCAGGCAATCTTCCGGGCAGGCGGTTTCAAGTCCTATCAACTCACATTGATTGTTGTCAATGCCGTCCTTAAGGCCATCCTCGGCCGCGGACTCACGCTTGCAGGAAACGCCGCGCTTACCCGCGCCGTGGCTGTCCTTACTGGCCCCATCGGCTGGGCAATCACCGGCCTGTGGACAGCCATCGACATCGCAGGCACTGCCTACAGAGTGACGATTCCCGCAGTCATCCAGGTGGCCGCACTGCGCCAGCAACACATGTACGGGCAGCAAGCCGAAGAAGCCTCCTTCACCTGATTACGCATCGGCAATGGCGCCAGGGAAGCGCAAAGTCTGCTGCCAGAGAAACCATGCCCACGGAGAAATGGAATGGAACCCCCTTACGATCACGACCAACTGCTTCGCGAGATAAAGAAGAAGATCAATTCGATCCGAACATACACACCCAAGGTTGGCGTGTTCGGAGACTCCGGCATCGGCAAATCCAGTCTTTGCAATGCTCTATTCGGAAGGGAAAAGGCGACGATCAGCGATGTCGCAGCCTGCACCCGGTGGCAAAGGAAGCCGTGAAGGAAGAAATTCTCCCGGCCGCCATGAAAGTCGCAAAGCAGGCCGTACGGGACTTCCTTGGCGGCTTGTTCAAGAAAAAGCCGAATGGCTGGTTTTAGGATCAATCACGACGGTTTTCGTCGGAAGCGGATTCAAACAGTCATCGCTAAAGCCGAACCCCGGAATCCTCGGCATGACCGAAGGTTTCCCTGGATGGAACAAGGAGACGAAAAGTGATATTCGGGGCAACAGGAGCATTTCTGGCATTGATCATCGTATCGGCCACACTCTGGATCAAACACCGCAACCAGCGCCCGACCAGCCGCGCCGATGGCAATACACCGCAACCAGAGGATTCCACTTTGGCGGATAATCCTCTCTGTATGGTTCTGCCGGCTTCGTTGGTGGTCAGAAGTGGCGAACAGGACGTGATGGCGATGGCCCTTCTGGATAATGTGGAAGCCGCCAATCGGCAACTTTCCAGCATGACGAAATTGCCGCTGCAATCCATTCCAGACACGTTGAAAAGCATGATCGAACCATTGCTGCAAGCCGTTCCGGCAACAAGCACGGCCATCATGGCAAACAGCCGCAAGTTGATGGAAGTGGTGATCAATGGCGAAATGCTGGCGGCAAGCGATGGCAACGGCTATCGCGCCATCGCCAAAGCAGCCAAGGGATTCGAGCATGCTCGCCTTCACGTACCAAGCAATTTGCAGAATGCCGCAAACGCTGCGGCCATCTGGCAAATAGCTTCAGTTGTTGTGGCCCAGAAGCATCTGGCCGACATCAGTGCAACCCTCAAGCGCATTGAATCCCAGGTCGACGGGATCCAGAGCACACTCGAAGAGGCCAGAACCGCCATCATCCAGAGCGTAATCGACTATCTGAACATCGCCAAAAACGCTATCGACGACGGCGAATTCCTTGAGCGCACGCGCGCCAGAATGGAAGATTTTGACACTGAACTCAATCGAGTCGAACTGACGCTGCGCGCCCAGATCATGCGTGAAGCGGAGAAAAAGCTTGAACCCGACATGTTCGGCTGCGAAAGCGAATACAGAAGCGCATTGGCAAAGCACAGACACCTGAACTCACTCACGGATGAATTGGCTCTTTGCAACGAGACAAGACTGGCAAATTGGTACTTGTGCTCGATTTACCCGGACAGCAGCAAAATGATCATGCCTCGTCTCGAGCAAATCAAGGAGGGGATCAGAGAAACCTCACGCATCAAGGAGCATCTCGAGAAGTCCGCCAAGCACGACTGCGACCTCATCGATGGATCATTCACTACCGACAACACCATCCATGAGCGGCGCTCGGAAATAAAGCATGAAAACGGCTTGAGAATGAAAAAACTGCAAAGCAGCATCAGACGCAACAACGACACGATCAAGAGAATCGAAGCCATCCACGCCGATCGCCTCACCACCAGCCGCCTCATCATTGAAGCAAAAGACGGCGTTCCTGCCGCCATCTATCTCCACCATTGATCCGCAGCGCAAAGCCCCATGCGCATCATGCAATTCGCGGCCTTCCTCGCATCATCCTGAAGACCGATGCCCCCTATTTGAGTAGCGCAGCGATTTGGTGTTCTTGTCAGGCGCTGTCTGAGGCTGGCGCGGGTCGTGTGCGCTCCATGTCGAATCCCGAAGGCGAAGGAAGATACATCGGGATATCGGCTGCGGCGATGCGAGGCGAGCTCTTTCTCGACACGACGCGATCTGTCGCACCCCACCTTCAACATCGTTTCCATGCCGCTTCCACTCCGGAAGCGGCGATTCGGGAGACAGACATGTTCAAGGTGATCGGCGGCGTGGTGTTGTACGGCTTTGCCCTGCTGGGGCTGGCCACGTATCTGGACAAATTGCATCCGCATCTAGTGGATGAGTGAGGCCTCGCACATGAGGCCGTTTTCCCCACTCACCTTCTCCTGCCGTGCCTGCCGCTGGAAGAAAACCACTCCGCATTCGGTCGGTTGTGTCCGGCTCACGCGCCATGACCATTTCCCGCACTGCCCGCGCTGTGGCGGCGATGTGAAAAGCCGCCATGCCTGGCCGTGGGAAGTCGCGATGGCCCGGATAGACGGAATGTTCCGCAGGCACGGCTGAAACGGCGGGCGCGCCCGTCGCTCCATGCCAATGGCAATTCCATCCAACGCCCACAGGAGGGCCCATGACCGAAACACAAGCAACAACCACTCATTGGTTCTACGAGGAGAACGGCCAGAAGAAGGGGCCCATCCCCGAGGACGAGATGATCCGGCTGATCGGCTCGTCCGGGATCCCACGCGGAACGCCCGTCTGGACGCAGGGATTTCCCGAGTGGCTGAAAATCGAAAACACGGAGCTGCGCGCACACCTCGACAACAGCAGCGCGCCACCGCCCTTGTCCGGCGAACACATCAACAACACCGTCGCGTGGGTTCTCGCTTTTGCCCCACTCATCGGTTACTTCCTGGAGTGGATAATCGCTGGCATGGCGCACGGCGGCAATGAATATGCGGCCCAAGCGGACATGGACAATGGCAAATACTGGTTCGTCACCTTGGCGCTCAATATTGCCCTCTCCGTATTCGACGAAAAGCGCCTCAAGGACGCCGGGCACGATACGAGGAAATTCAAGGGCTGGGTGTGGCTCGTTCCCGTGTACCTCTATCAGCGGGCAAAGGCCACGAAGCAAAACCTTGCGTATTTCATCATCTGGATTGTCTGTTTCGCCTTGGTGCTGCTGGCCTGAGGCGTTCCGCAACTACGTCGCGCACAAGGGGGCCGTAGCCCTTGTGCAGCGGCGCGAGCCAAATCCATGCACCGTCGTCCATGGAAATGAATTACGCGGAACCCGGTATCCAGCGACGACGCCCCCGCAGTAATGGCCGCTCCACCGCGTAATGCAGCAGCGCTGCGACGGCGAACGACGCCGCGCCGTAGGCCAGCCACGCGACGATGCCGCGTCCTTCCAGCACGTCGCCCCAGTGCGCCTGCACCACGCCGTAGATGGGCTTGTGCACGAGGTAGAGGCTGTACGAAATCGCCGCCACCCATGCGGCGCCCGGCACGGCACGCGCGCCGAGCGCACCGTGCGGCTGCGCGCCGGCGAACACCAGCAGGGCCAGCGCCAGCGACAGCACCGGCCAGCCGATGCCGTTGCCCAGCAGGCCGACGCGGTCGCGGAACAGCCAGAACGCCAGCGCCAGCACCGCCACGCCGGCCAGCGCGAACAGGTTGGCGTGCCTCGCGGCGCGCGCCCACGATGCCGGCCGATAGGCCTGCCATGCCGCCAGCATCACGCCCAACAGCAGGCCGTCGAGGCGGTTCCAGGTCGGGTAGTAAAGATCCTCGACGAACCACGCGCGCTGCGGCTGCGCGGCATCGTCGTGCAGCCAGATGCCGCTGCGCAGCGCGATGCCGCCCAGCAGCACGGCGAGGCAGACCGTCCAGAACTTCGCCGGCGATGGTTTGCGCGCCAGCAGCAGCGCGAGCGCCGGGAACAGCAGATAGAAATGCTCTTCCACGCACAGCGACCACGCATGCGAGAACGCGGCGTTGGCGGCGTAGTCGATATCGAGGTTGACGATGAACAGCGCGAACTTCCACCACGGCTCCATCCCCGGCGCCTCGCGGAAGCCCGGCCACAGCAGATAGACCGCCAGCACCGCCCAGAACGCCGGCAGGATGCGGAACGCGCGCTTGAGGTAGAAGTCGCGCAGCGACGGCCTCGCCCCGTTCGCCAGCAGCCGCAGCAACTGCCCGCCGATCAGGTAGCCGCTGAGCACGAAGAACAGATCCACGCCCATCCATCCGTAGCGCTCCAGCCATTTCCAGTCCGCGCCCAGCCCGCCGACGATGAAGCCGTGGAACTGCATCGTCCACAGCACCGCGATGGCGCGCAGCAGGTCGAGGCCGGGCAGCCGGCGGGCGATGGCGTTCGTTGCGTTCATTCGGTTCCCGTACCCGCGCGGCGCAGGCGCGCCAGCAGGGCTTCCATGTAGGTGCGGCTGGCGCGCACCGGCGTGCCGTTGCGCAGGCGCAGCAGTGCGTCGCGGTTCGCCAGCGGCTGCAGTTCGTCGATCATCGCCACGCGCACCATCGCCGAGCGGTGCACGCGCAGGAAAACCTGCGGGTCGAGGCGCTCCGCCAGCCGGTGCAGCGGTTCGCGCAGCAGGTGCGAACGCGCGCCGACGTGCAGGCGGGCGTAGTCGCCGTCGGCCTCGATCCAGTCGATCCGCTCCGGATCGACATAGCGGATCCGGTTGCCGATGCGGATTTCGATGCGGCCGTCGCCGGCCGATCCGGTGCCCTGCGCGGGCGCGACGCCGGCGCGCAGCGCCAGCAGCTCGCGGGCGCGGTCGAGCGCTTCCACGAAACGCGCATCGTCGATCGGCTTCAGCAGGTAGTCGATGGCGCGCAGCTCGAACGCGCGCACCGCGAAGCCGTCGTGCGCGGTCAGCAGGATCGACAGCGGCCGCTGCGCCGGCGGCAGCAGCGCCAGCACCTCCAGGCCGGACAGGCCGGGCATGCGCACATCGACGAAGGCCAGGTCGACGGGCGCGGCGCGCAGGCCGTCGAGCGCGCCCTGTCCATCGGCATATTCGGCCAACACACGCACGTCCGCATGCGCCTGCAATCGCGCGCGCACGCCGGCCCGCGCCAGCGGTTCGTCGTCGAGGATGGCGATGCGGATCATGGCGCCGCCTCTGACGTGCGATGGCCGCCGGATTCGCGCCATGGCAAGTCCAGCGCGACCCGGAACTCGCTGCCGTCCGCATCCGCCGAGAACGCGTGATCGTCCGGATACAGCGCCTGCAAGCGCTCGCGCAAATTGCGCAGGCCGATCCGCTCGCCGTCGCCGGCATCGCGCTCTGCCTGTCCCCCGGCCACATCGTTGCCGACCTGCAACCGCAGGCGCTCGCCGTCGCGCGTCGCGGCGATCTCCAACCGTCCCGCGCCCGCGCCGGGGGCGATGCCGTGGCGGATCGCGTTCTCGATCAGCGGTTGCAGCAGCAGCCGCGGCACCAGCGCCCGCAGCACCTCCGGCCCGACCTGCCAGCGCAGCCGCAGGCGGTCGCCGAGCCGCGCGCGCTCGATGTCCAGATAGTCCTCGGCGGCGGCGATCTCCTCGCCCAGCGGCACCTCGTGCGCCTGCGGCGCGGCCAAGGTGCCGCGCAGGAAATCGCCCAGCCGCGCGATCATCGCCTGCGCCTCGGCGTTGCGCCGCTCCGCCACCAGCGCCGACACCGCGTTGAGCGTGTTGAACAGGAAATGCGGCTGCAACTGGTAGCGCAGCGCGCGCAGCTCGGCGTCGCGCATCGCCGCGCGCGCCGCCAGGTGCTGCGCCTGTTCGCGGCGCAGCCGGTAGGCATAGGCCAGCACCGCGTGCGCCGCGCCGGCGGCCAGCAGCGCCAGCCAGCAGGATTCCAGCCCGCCCAGCAGCGACGCCCACTGCACCGTGGCATCGCGCTTCCAGCCCATCGCGATGGCCAGCAACTGGCCGGCCAGGTTGTTGGCCACCGCCATCGCATAGGTCGCGGCGAACACGATCCCCAGCAGCCGCCACCACGCCAGGCCGCGCCGCCACAGCGCGCGCTGCAGCGCCGCCAGCGGCAAGCTCCACAGCAGGCACAGCCCCAGGTACAGGCTCTTGAACACGGCCGCGTGGCCGTGCCCGAGATCCGGGATCACCATCAGCGCCAGCGAGGCGATGGCAGGCAACCCGGCCAGCAGCGCCAGCCAGAACGGCGGCTGCGCGGCGGCCGGCGGCGGCGCCTCCTGCGTCATCGACGGCATCAGGGCCGGTGCACGGAATACAGCATCGACACGATCTTCCAGCCGTCGTCGGCCTTGACCAGCTGCCAGCTTTCGATGCCGCGGTTCTGCGCCACGCCGTCTTCCTCGTACACGTAGTCGAAGCTCACGCTGGCCATCGCGCCGTCGGTGCGGATGTCGATGTCGGTGAAACGCTCGCGCTGCGGCAGCTTCGCCGTTTCCACCATCTTCGCGAAATTCTCGTAGGTATCCGGGCGGACCCTCTGCGCTTCCGGACGGCGCGCTTTCAGGCGGGCGTACTCGGCCTCGCCGAGCACCGACGCCCAGGCGCTGGGCTGCGGCAGGAACAGGCTGCGCAAGGTCGCGCCGTCGCCGGCGACGATGGCGGCGTCGAAGCGGCGGATCACCTCGCGCAGCTGCGCTTCGGCCGCGGCGTCGTTCGGCGTGCGCGCGAACGCCGGCGCGCAGGCCAGCAGTGCCGCCGCCATGAAACTCCAACCCGCCTTGCGTCGTGCGTCCATCCGCCTGCCTCCTCGTGTCGTGGGATGCCGATTGGACGCCGCCGCCCGCGCCGCTGTCGATGCGGCTGCGGCGAACCGGTGGACGGTGCGGCGAACGGGTGGCGGCGAAACGCCTGCGGCATATCGGCGACGCATTCGTGATGCAGTGGAACGCGGGCGTGCCGGCAAGGCGGGTGCGCATGATAAGCGTGACAAGCGCGGCCGGTGCACGCCTGCCATGCGATGCAGGGCATCGTCGCCGATCGCCAGACGCAAGCCGCGGCTGCCCGCACCGCCACGCCTGCCGCACCCGGATTCGAAGTGCGTTGAAATTTATAACAGCACTGTTATATTTGCGGAATGAGCAAGACGACCACCCTCGGAAGCCTGCTGCGGACGCTCATCGAGCGGCTCGATCACGATGTCGAATTGCGCTACCAGGCCCACGGGCTGGACTACCGGCCCCGTTACACACCGGTCGTACGCGCATTGCAGGAGTTGGGCCCCGCGTCCATCACCTCCATCGCGAACCACACCGGCATCCCCCATTCGGCGGCCAGCCAGACCGTGGCCCAGATGCACAAGAAAGGCTGGATCGCCTATTCCGAGGGAAGCGACAAGCGCGCCCGCATCGTCACGCCGACCGCGCAGCTGGATGCAGCGCTTCCGACGCTCCGCCGGGAATGGGAAGTCACCCGCCGCGCGGCCAGCGCCTTCGATGCGGAACTGTCCGCGTCCTTGTCGGCGCTGCTCGTGGAAGCGCACGCGGCGCTGGATCGCGCTCCGTTTTCGTCGCGAGGGCAGGACGAAGCCGAATCCTCACCCATCCACGCCCGCCATCAACGCAAAAGGGGCAAGCGCACGTGAAAGGATCCATCCGTCATCTTCTGGTCGCACTGCTGTTCGCGGCCACGCATGCGGCCCTGGCCCGCGATCCGGCGCCGGCTCTTTCCCGGGCCGAGAAGCAGCAGGTCACCGCCTCGCTCGGCAAGCTGCTGACCGAAAGCTACGTCTTTCCCGACATCGGCGAAAAAGCCGCCAAACGCCTGGCGAGCAACCTCGCCAGCGGCGCATACGACGCCATCGTCGATCCGGCCGAATTCGGGGACCGGCTGACCGCGGACGTGGTGGCGGCCACCGCGGACAAGCATTTCCGGGTGGCCTTCGACCCGCAACAGGTCGCCGAAGACCGGAAGGGCACGCAGGACGAAGACCAGCCCCCGAAGAACGCCTGGCGGACGCGCGCCGGGACAACTTCGGGTTTGCGGACGCGCGCATCCTCGACGGCAACATCGGCTACATCGACCTGACGGGTTTCGAGGATCTCGAATACGCCGCCGATACCGCGGCGGCGGCCATGGCGCTCGTGGCCAACGCGGATGCGCTGATCATCGACCTGCGCAGGAATCATGGCGGGGATTCGGCGATGGCGCAGTTCCTCTCCAGCTATTTCTTCGATGCCGAATCCGTGCCGCTGTTCGACCTCCATGCCCGGGAAAAGAACGGGCGGGCGCTCACCCAATACCGGACGCTTCCCTACGTCCCCGGCGTCCGCACGCCGCACAGGGACCTGTATCTGCTGACCAGCAACTTCTCGTTCTCGGCCTCGGAAGGGTTCGCCTATTCGCTGCAGAACCGCAAGAAGGCGACAGTCGTCGGCGAAACCACCGGCGGCGGCGCGAACATGTGGACCGGGATGGTCGTCAGCGACCGGTTCTACGCCCACATGCCCACTACCGCGCCGATTGATCCCGTCACCGGGACGAACTGGGAGGGCGTCGGCGTCGAACCCGACATCGCCGTCCCCGCCAAGGACGCCCTGATGGCGGCCCACGCGAAGGCGCTCGAAAAACTCGCGGCCTCTCGTCCCAAAGAACGGGATCGCTATCGCTGGTACCTGACCGGGGTGGAAGCGAAGATGCATCCGACCGCCGTCGACCCGGCGACGCTGCCCTCGTTCACCGGCACGTTCGGCCCGCTTGCGATCAGTCTCGATGGCGGAAAGCTGTTCCTTGAGAACAGGGGCAGCAAAAGCGCGCTGTTTGCCGTCCAGCCCGACCTGTTCGGCAACGAGGACTTCGGCTATTTCAGGCTCAGATTCATTCGGGAGAACGGCAGGATCGCCGCTCTGGTCATCGAGAACGACAACGGCACGTCAAGACGATACAAAAAGGAAGCGCATGATCCCGCGCCTCTCGAATGATCGTCGCCAGAATCTTGCGAGTGCCACTCCGACGGCACCCAAGGCTGGCGCGCCCGTAGCCAGCCCTCATCCGCGCATCCATCCGCATCCCGCCTCGTACCGCAGGATGCCGAACGGATAACGCCAACCGCCCGAACTGCTCGGTTCAGTCCTGCGGCGTGTCGTCGAGATAGGTGTAGGCGGTCAGGCCCGCTTCCAGCGCCGCCTTCAGCGCATCGCTTTCGGCGGCCGGCAGGCGCGCGGCATCGACCTTGGCCGCATATTCGCGACGCAGGTCGGCCAGCTTGTAGCCCACGTAGTCCAGCATCACGTCGGTGGTGTCGCCGCGGCGCTGCTGGCCGATGGCATAGCCGTCGCCCGCGCAGCGCACCTCGATGGCGTCGGTGTCGCCGAACAGGTTGTGGATGTCGCCGAGGATTTCCTGGTACGCGCCGACCAGGAAGAAACCGAGCCGGTAGTTCTCGCCCTTGCGCAGTTCGTGCAGCGGCAGCGAGGAATCGAGGTCCTCGTTCTCGACGTAGGTGTCGATCTTGCCGTCGGAGTCGCAGGTCAGGTCGGCGATGATGCCGCGCCGGGTCGGCGCCTCGTCCAGCCGCTCGATCGGCGCGATCGGGAACACCTGGTCGATCGCCCACACGTCCGGCATCGACTCGAACACGCTGAAGTTGACGAAGTACTTGTCCACCAGCCGCTCGTTGAGTTCGTCCAGCAGGTCGCGGTGGCTCTTCTCGTCGTAGGTCAGGCGCGCCTTCACCGCGTGGGCGATGGCGTAGAACAGGTCGTCGATGCGCGCCCGCTGCACCAGGTCGAGCTGGCCCAGCGCGTACAGGCTCAGGCCTTCGGCATGCGCCTGCGTGGCCTCGTGGAAGACTTCCACCGCCGGACGCTGCGCCATCTCGCCGTGCAGTTCGCGCAGCTGGCGCACCGGGTTGGATTCATCAAAGTGCGGTTCCGGCACGCGGCCTTCCGGCGCCTGCTCCACCTCGCTGACGTTGGTCACCAGCACCGCGTGGTGCGCGGTCATCGCGCGGCCGCATTCGGTGACGATGCGCGGCGGCGTCAGCCCTTCGCTCCGGCAGGCCTCGGCCAGCGGCTGCACGATGCTGGAGGCGTAGTGGTGGATGCCGTAGTTGACCGAGTTGTAGGAGCGCGAGCGCGTGCCTTCGTAGTCGATGCCGAGGCCGCCGCCGACGTCCACGTGGCTAATCTGCGCGCCGAGGCGCGAAAGTTCGATGAAGTAGCGCGTCGCCTCGCGCATACCGGCGGCGATGTCGCGCACGTTGCTGATCTGGCTGCCCATGTGGAAGTGCAGCAGCTTGAGGCAGTCGCCCATGCCGGAATCGCGCAGTTCCTTCCACAGCGTCAGCAGCTGGCGCGGGTCGAGGCCGAACTTGGCCTTGTCGCCGCCGCTGTTCTGCCACTTGCCCGCGCCCAGCGAGGCCAGCCGCATGCGCACGCCCAGGCCCGGCTTCACGCCCAGCGCAGCGGCTTCCTCCAGCGCCACCTTCAGCTCGGAGGGCTTCTCGATGACGATGAAGGTTTCCAGACCCAGCTTGCGGCCGATCAGCGCCAGGCGGATGTATTCGCGGTCCTTGTAGCCGTTGCAGACGATCAGCCCGCCGGGGCGCGACAGCGCCAGCACCGCCATCAGCTCCGGCTTGCTGCCGGCTTCCAGCCCGAAGCCCTCGCCGTGGTGCGAGGCCAGCGTCCCGGCCACGCCGGCGTGCTGATTGACCTTGATCGGATACACGGCGGTATAGCCGCCGGGGTAGTCCCAGTCCTTCTGCGCCTGCGCGAACGCGGCCTGCAACTTGTGCAGGCGGTCGCCGAGGATGTCCGGGAAGCGCACCAGCACCGGCAGGTTGCCGCCCTGCGCCAGCGAGGCGTCGACGACCTCCGGCAGCGCGATCGCCGGCCCCTGCGCGCCCTTCGGCCGCACCACGATGCGGCCCTGCGCATCGACGTCGAAATAGCCGTCCGCCCAGTGCGGGATCGAATAGGTCTTGCGGGCGAGGTCGGGCGACCAGTCGGTCATGTCGGTAATGCCTGGTGTGGAACCGGCATTTTAGGGCCTGCGGCGCGCGCTGCCGGTGAGGGCGGCGAACATGAGGCCATTCGGCCCAGCCATTGACCACCGGGACGCCGTTCGCATCGGAGCCGGGCCCCATCCGATACAATCCGCGCCCCGCAACAGTTTCCGGAACCATTGCCATGACCGCATCGACCTGGCTGCACGAAAATTTCGACAAGGCCGGCTCGTCCATCGGCTTCCGCGTCACCCGCAAGCTGGACGAGGTGCAGTCGCCGTTCCAGAAGATCGAGATCTTTGAGTCGACCGACTGGGGCAACGTCATGCTGATCGACGGCGCGATGATGCTGACCACCCGCGACAACTTCCTCTACCACGAGATGATGTCGCACCCGGCGCTGTTCACCCATGCCAACCCGAAGCGCGTGGTCATCATCGGCGGCGGCGACTGCGGCACGCTGCGCGAGGTGCTGCGCCATCCGGGCGTCGAGAAGGCCGTCCAGTGCGACATCGACGAGCAGGTCACGCGCATGGCGGAAAAGTATTTCCCCGAGCTGTGCGAATCCAACAACGATCCGCGCGCCGAGCTGCTGTTCGACGACGGCATCGCCTACATGGCGAACTGCGAACCCGGCAGCGTGGACATCGTGATCGTGGATTCCACCGATCCGGTCGGCCCGGCGGAAGGCTTGTTCAACAAGGCGTTCTTCGAGAGCTGCCACCGCGCGCTGAAGGACGATGGCATCCTCGTCCAGCAGAGCGAATCGCCGCTGGTGCTGCTCGATCTCATCAAGGCGATGCGCGCGGAGATGGGCAAGGCCGGCTTTGCGAGCTTCCAGACCCTGCCATTCCCGCAACCCTGCTATCCCACCGGCTGGTGGAGCTGCACGATGGCGAAGAAGGCGGCCGGGGCCGATTTCGGTTTCCGCGAGGCGGATGCGCGCGCCAAGAGCTTCGACACCCTGTACTACACCGCCGACCTGCACAAGGGCGCGCAGGCGCTGCCGCCGTTCGTGGCGCAGGCGCTGGCGCTGGCGCAGCCGTAAAAGAAACTCCCTCCCTTTCGCGTAGCGAAGGGGAGGGCTGGGGAGGGGTGCTTTTCACCGGACACGGTGGATCGCAAAGCACCCCTCCCCAACCTTCCCTGCTTCGCAAGGGAGGGCGCGACGCTACAGCGCGTCCCCGTCCAGCTCGCCGGTGCGGATGCGCACCACCTGCTCCAGATCCCAGACGAACAGCTTGCCATCGCCGATCTTGCCGGTGCCGGCGGCCTTGATGATCGCCTCGGTCACCGCGTCCACGCGGTCGTCGGTGACCGCGATCTCCAGCTTGATCTTGGGCAGGAAATCGACCACGTACTCGGCCCCGCGGTACAGCTCGGTATGGCCCTTCTGGCGGCCGAAGCCCTTGACCTCGGTGGCGGTGATGCCGGCCACGCCGACCTCGGCCAGCGCCTCGCGCACGTCGTCCAGCTTGAACGGCTTGATCACCGCCATCACCATTTTCATTCCCGGCCCTCCTGATCGATGCAATGAGCATATCGCGGGCAGTGCGGGCATACTGCACCGGCAATTCGGATTTTTCCTACCCGGATGCGCACCCTGCACCGATGGCACCCACAGGCCCGCCCGCACATGCTGGCCGCACTTGCAGGAGACTCCCCCATGACATCCGCACGCATGATCGACCTGGCCCAACTCGACGAACTCGCCCGCCGCCTCAGCAGCCTGGTGCCGCCCGGCCTGCGCGAAGGCCGCGAGGAGCTGCAGCAGAACTTCAAGTCGGTGCTGCAGGCCGGCCTGGGCAAGCTGGATCTGGTGACCCGCGAGGAATTCGACGTGCAGCGCGCGGTACTGGCGCGCACCCGCGAGAAGCTGGAAGCCCTGGAACGCCAGCTGGCCGAACTGGCCGACGCCACCACCGGCAACGACGCGCCCCGCCACTGAGGCGTCCGCCATGAGCCTCGCGATCGTGCACAGCCGTGCGCGGGTGGGCGTGCGCGCGCCGGAAGTCCGGGTCGAGGTGCACCTGGCCGGCGGATTGCCGGCGATGAGCATCGTCGGCCTGCCGGAAGCGGCGGTACGCGAAGCCAAGGATCGCGTGCGCGCGGCGATCCAGTGCGCGCAGTTCGAGTTCCCGGCGCGCCGGATCACCGTCAACCTCGCCCCGGCCGACCTGCCCAAGGACGGCGGCCGCTACGACCTCGCCATCGCGCTGGGCATCCTCGCGGCCAGCGGGCAGCTCTCCGTCGAGGCGCTGGAAGGCCGCGAATTCCTGGGCGAGCTGGCGCTGACCGGCGAGCTGCGTCCCGTCGACGGCGTGCTGGCCGCCGCGCTGGCGGCGGGCGACAGCGGCCGCAGCCTGATCGTCCCGCCCGGCAACGGCGCGGAAGCCGCGCTGGCCTCGCGGGTCGAAATCCGCACCGCCCGCACCCTGCTGGAAGTCTGCGCCGCGCTGGACGCGCGCAAGGCGCTGCCGCTGGCCGAGCTGAAGCCCTGCCATCCGGCCGTTACGCCCGACCTCGCCGACGTCCGCGGGCAGGCGCAGGCGCGGCGCGCGCTGGAGATCGCCGCGGCCGGCGCGCACCACCTGCTGCTGGTCGGCCCGCCCGGCAGCGGCAAGACCCTGCTGGCCTCGCGGCTGGGCGGCATCCTGCCGGAACCCACCGAAGCCGAGGCGCTGGAAGCCGCCAGCATTGCGTCCGCCAGCGGGCGCGGCCTGGACCTTTCCTGCTGGCGGCAGCGCCCCTTCCGGTCTCCCCATCACACCGCCAGTGCGGTGGCGCTGGTCGGCGGCGGCGCGGATCCCCGGCCAGGCGAGATTTCGCTGGCCCACCACGGTGTCCTGTTTCTCGACGAACTGCCCGAATGGAGCAGGCATGCGCTGGAAGTGCTGCGCGAACCGCTGGAATCCGGCAGCGTCAGCATCTCGCGCGCAGCACGACATTGTGACTTTCCTGCGCGCTTCCAGCTGGTGGCTGCGATGAATCCTTGCCCCTGCGGTTGGGCCGGAGACCCGGCGGGACGCTGTCTGTGCAGCGACGAGACCATCCGCCGCTACCGCGCGCGCATCTCCGGCCCGCTGCTGGAGCGCATCGACCTGCACGTCGAAGTCCCGCGCCTGCCGCCCACCGCATTGCGCACCGACGGCGCACCCGGCGAATCCAGCGCATCCGTGCGCGAACGGGTGCTGGCAGCTCGCGAGCGCCAGCATGCACGTGGCGGGCCGGCGAATGCGCATCTGGATCAGGCGCAAACCAATGCGTTCTGCCGGCTGACCGCAAGCGATACCGCGCTGCTGGAACGCGCGGTAGATGCCCTGCAACTGTCGGCGCGCTCGCTGCACCGCATCCTGCGCGTGGCCCGCACGATTGCCGATCTGGCCGGCAGCGATGCCATCGAAACGCCGCATCTGACCGAGGCGATCGGCTACCGGAAGCTCGAGCGTGGCCGGGAGCGCGCGGCAGCGTGAAGCTCAACGCGGCCAGACCTTACGGTTTGGATCCAGTTCATAGGTATCCATCTCGCCACGGCGCGGCCCAATCCCGCAGACGGCCAATGGCCCGTCAATCCAGTGGGTCAGACCAAAGGCGCGCTCAATGTCTGCCTCGTTGATCGCCGCGGTGACGTAGCTGCCCAGCCCCATCTCCGTCGCACTGAGC
The DNA here is from genome assembly GCF_014395425.1 of Thermomonas brevis. Classification (NCBI taxonomy): domain Bacteria; kingdom Pseudomonadati; phylum Pseudomonadota; class Gammaproteobacteria; order Lysobacterales; family Lysobacteraceae; genus Thermomonas; species Thermomonas brevis. The sequence goes on along the minus strand of NZ_CP060711.1, from coordinate 2,178,059 downwards.
AGCAGGGTCTGCGACAGATGGCCGACGTCGAGAATGCACACCCGGTAAGCCTTCGGATGATTGCGATATTTCCAATAGTTGCGCCGGAAACGCGGCGCCAGCACGCATAGCGCATGCGCATCGGCGAAATATTCCTGGCCGCCGACCGCGATCCAGGCGAGGTAGTCGAGCGCGTCCTTGCCCGCGGCGGCCGCATGCTTGCCGGCGCCCGCCAATATCTGCGCCCCGTCCATCGGCAACGCCTGCAGCGCGTGTTCGCCGGGACGGTAGTGGTAGAGGCCGACGGCCAGACCATCGACCCTGCGCGCGATCAGGTAGCACTCGACGGGATGCAGCGCACCGCCTGACGGACTGGTCCGTTTGAGCACGTCGAAGTCATCCGCACCCCGCACCCGTCCGCGTTCACCGAACGCGCGCTCCAGCACCTGTGCCAGTTGCCCCAGCGACAGCGCCTTTCCGGCATCGAAATTGCGGCAGCTCGCGCGCGCGTCGAGCACGCCATCGAAGGCATTGCGCGGCGCCCGCGGCAGCGCGGTGAATGCGCCGCCATCGGCGCGCTCGTGCAGCATCGGCGGCGGCACGCCGTAAGCGCGGCGCAGGCCTTCGGCATGATGCAGTCCGGCTTCCTCCACTTCGCCGGCGGCATCGATTCCCTCCCAGCGCGAGCCCGCGTGATAGCTCGCGGCCAAGCCATGCCAATGCAGCTCCCGCAGCGCCTCGTCACGCGCGCGCTGCTCCGCCCACGCCTTCGTGCTGCCCACCAGCAACCCGGCGCGCAGCAAGCGACGCACGCGCCCCGCGCCATGGCGATCCCGCAATGCAGACGCCGCGAGCCAGTCATTCGGACTGACCGCTCCCAGCAAAGCGACATCCTCCATGTCCACTTCGACCGGCGCATCCGCCGTCGGCACATGCGCGAGCCACCGCATACGGCTGGTCACTCCCGTTCCGCCCGCAAGCAAGGCCTCCAGATCGAAGCCGGTTTCCTCGTGCGGCTCCAGCCAGAGCACCGCACAGCGCCTGATTCGCATGCATCAATCCATGGCAAAGCGCCATCTTGGCGCTTGCTGCCGACCGGGGACAAGGGTAGCGTCGCTACTGCTCCACCCGCTTACCAAAACAGGGGAAAAGTTCCATGGCTACTGAAAAAGGCGCCAAGCCGGCGCCGCTGGATCCGAAGGTCACCAAGAAGCTGCTCGACAAACTATCCACCGACAACGAGTTCCGCCGCCTTTTCAAGAAAGACGCGCATGCGGCGCTGACTCAAGTCGGCTACAAGGCCGATGCAGGGGCAACGCCGGCGGGCGGCTGCCTCCAGCTGAAACCGACGGACAAGATCGCACCCAAGGCCAAGATCGCACGCGATCGCGCCAAGCTCGAAAAGGCCCTGAACGTGCCCGTCAGCTTCATGTGCGCCAAAGATTTCAGCGCGGACTGACGCCAAACCTTATTGCTGCATGCCTCCCGCTCGCGGCATCACTTGCCGCGAGCTTTCCACTAGCGGGACGCCTGTCCTTCTTGCAGCCTGGAGGATGCCTGCCGCGATGCCCAGGCATTGAGGAAGCGCAGCACATCGGCCGTGGTGTTCTCCGCAAAGACACGCCCGCGATGCGTTGCCAACCAGCGGGTTTGCGCCTGCGCCACGTCCGCATCCCCTGCCGCTTGCGCAGCCCGAAGCAGGGCCCAATGCACCACCACCAGCGCAGTGTCTTCGGAGACCAAAGGTCTCAGGCGCGCCAACGCCAACTGCGGCTGACCCGACAACCGCTCTTGTTCGGCCTGCACGACCTGATGCAACTGAGCGACCGTCGGATAGTCGCGCACGACGCTGCTGCCTTCGGTACTGCGTAGCGCTTCGGCCACGCCCGCCCGATCGTTGCGATAGGCGGCCAACAGGCCGGCATAGAGCCTCAACTCGATGGAAATCGGCGAATAGATGGCGTCGGCTTCCGCGCCCTTCGCATTCAACCGCGACAGAAGTTCCTGCAATGCGCGATCGGCGTCGCCCTGGTCGGTGAGCGTCGCCAAGCTGGCGATGGCTGCGCGTGCGCGCAGGGACTCCTGCACATCGTTGATGCCATCAGCCTTGCTGGCCCAAGCCGCCGCGGCTTCCGCTGCGCGCGACGGCTGGCCGCGATCCATCCAAGTGATGACGGCGGCTTCGTCTCTCCAGCCGCTACGCCCGGCCGGAGTAGCCAAATAGATTCTGTCAGCGTCCGCATGCAGGCCACGGGCGTCATAGGCCCGTGCATACAACTCTCCCGCTCCGAGAAAGCCGGCTTCCCGCGCGCGACGGAACTCGATCAGCGCCGCTTCGTATTTCTCCTGGCCCAGCAAGTAGATCCCCACCGAATAACGCGAAATTCCGGTGCGCTCGTACTGCGGCTTCAACAGCCGCCGAACCAGCATCTCCGCCGAACGGAAATCGTTGTACTGATGCCAGTAATTGACGGCGAACCGGCCGATGATCCTGGAATCGTCCGGATACAGCGCAAGATATTCCTGCGCCTTGCGCTGATAGACCTCAGGCGCGCTCGCGTATTGCAGCAGCATCAATTCTACGCTCAGCCTCTCTTGGGGCGACAAGCGCTGCGGAATCGACAGCGCCTTGCGCCATTCCTCACGCGCCTGTCCGAGTTCGCCCAGCGAGGCATGCAGGTGCGCCATGTCGGCATGCGCCAGCGCGAACTGCGGGTCGAGTTGCAGCGCACGCCGGTACAGGCCCAGTGCCTGTTCGCGGTCGCCAGCGGTGCTGGTGACGTTGCGCGCCACTGCAAACGCCTTCAACGCATCCAGGCTTGGTGTCGCCACGTTCGGCAACGGCACCGACGTCTTCTGCACGCTCTGCATCGCTTCGCCCAGCTTGGCGCGCAGGCCGTCGGCGACTTCGTCGATGGAGCCGAGGGCGGAGTCGATGCCTTTGCCGTCGGCGCTGACGGCGTAGACGGTGGTCTGGGTGTGCGGGTCGATCACTTCGGCGCTGACGCGCAGGCGACCACCCACTTCCGCCACGGTGGGCAGCAGCAGGGCGCGGGCGCCGTCGCGCAGGGCGATCTCCGAGCCCAGCGCGCGGTCGACGGCGACGTCCGGCTTGCGCTGCATGCGCTGCAGCGTCTCGCGCATCTTCATGTCGCTGAGCACGTTGACGTAGCGCGACTGCTCCAGTGCGATGCGGAACGCCTGCTCAAGCGCATCGTCCAGGCGCGGGTCGCCGGTCAGGTTGCGCAGGTCGCCGACCACTACCCAGTCGCGTTCGTTGAAGGCGATGGCCGGCTTCGGCTGGGCCAGGAACCAGGCGCCGGCGGTCATGCAGGCCAGCAGCAGGGCTTCCGCGGCCAGCGCCACCGGGCGCCGCCACAGCGGCAGGTCGCGCCAGGCCTTGGGCGTGTGTGCGGGCATGCGCAGCGGGGCCAGGCCGGGTTCGCCGACCTCGAAGATTTCCTGCGCCTCGGGAATGCCTTTGAAGCGCCAGCGGCCGTAGGACTTCCACACCAGCAGTTCGCCGCGCTCGCCCAGTTCGCGCGCGGCGCGGTGGGCCAGTGGTTCGGCGGTGGCCGACAGCAGGATCTGGCCGGGCCGCGCCAGCGCCATCAGCCGGCCGGCCAGCGGCTTCGCCAGGCCTTCGACTTCCAGCTGCTTGGCGCCCATCCGCACCGCGTCGGCACTGTTCTCCCAGGCCAGCACTTCGCCCACGTGCAGGCCGGCGCGCGCCTGCAGGGGCTGTTTGAGCTGCAGGTCGCGGCCGAGGTCGCGCAGGCCGCGCACGTAGTCGAGCGCGAAGCCGAGGCCATCGATCGGGCGCTCGAAGATCAGCAGCAGGCCGTCGCTGCGGTCGATCAGCCGGCCGCGCCAGCGCCGCTGCAGTTCCAGCACGAGGCGGTCGTGGGCGCGGAACAGCTCCGCCGCGGCGGCATCGCCCAGCCGTTCGACCAGATGGGTGGAATCCACCAGGTCGGTGAGCAGCAGGGTGCGGATCTGCGGGGCGGCGGACGCCTGCACGGGGTGCTCAGACCTGCCACTCGACGCAGTCGCCGCCCTGCCGCTTGGCGCGGTACAGGGCGTCGTCGGCCTGCGCGTACCAGTATTCCCACTGGTTGCCCTCGTCACCGATCATGCAGGCGCCGATGCTCAGCGAGGTCATCTGCGGCGGCCAGTTGTGCATGCGTTCGAGCATGCGCGCGCTGTCGGCGATGTAGCCGGTGATCCGCGCGGCGGCCTCGCGGTCGTGGCCGCGCAGCAGCAGGCAGAACTCGTCGCCGCCCAGGCGGCAGGCGATGTCGTCGGCGCCGGCCACCGCGCGCAGCAGGTTGGCCACGCTCTGCAGGACGCGGTCGCCGGTAAGATGGCCGTGGGTGTCGTTGATGGACTTGAAGCGGTCGCAGTCCACCAGGACCAGGACGTGCCCGGTCAGGCGGCCCTCGCGCTGGCGCTGCTCCAGCTCCAGCACGAAGCCGCGCCGGTTGGTGAGGCCGGTGAGTTCGTCGGTGCGGGTCAGCGCTTCGGTGCGGTCGAGCTGATGGGTGGTGGAGCGCAGGTTGTCCAGCGCTTCCTGCAATTGCTGGTTGCGGCGGCGCAGGCGGCCGATCAGGGCCTGCTCGTTCATCACCACGCGCATGATCGCGCGGCGCAGGAACTGCGCCAGCAGGTGCGGATCGCGCTGGGCCAGGGCCTCGAACTCGTCGCGCCCGAGCTCCAGCAATTCGGCGTCCTCGGCGACGGTGGCGTCGGCGCTGCGGGCGTGGTCGCCGATCAGCAGGCCGAGTTCGCCGAAGAAGGCGCGCGAGCCGAGCCGCTTGCCGACCAGGTCGTCGCCGAAGTCGAGGTCGATCGCGCCGTTGGCGACCACGTACATGGCGGTGCCGCTGTCGCCGCGCTGGAACAGGCGCTGCCCGGCTTCGACCCGGCACGCGCGGCCCACCTGCGCGAACAGCGCGTACTCGTCGGCATTCAGCGCGGACGCACCGATGTCTTCGCCTTCCCGGGCACCAACGATATGCGCTAATGCGGCCACGCTTTCCCCTGTGCGGCTCCAGCCCCCACCGACAAGGGCGCAGGATACCATCGCATCCGCACGAGTATGGCGTCGGCGCGATGGCCGTCCCGCCCGCCGGTCCGGCGGGCGGGAACGGACGCTCAGGCCGCCGCGCGGGCGTCGTGGAACTGCTCTTCCTCGGTGCTGCCCTTCAGCGCCACCGTGGAGCTCCGCCCGCCCTGGATGGTCTGGGTGATGGCGTCGAAATAGCCGGTGCCCACCTCGCGCTGGTGCTTGACCGCGGTGAAGCCGCGTTCGGCGGCGGCGAACTCCTTTTCCTGCAGTTCGACGAAGGCGCTCATCTGCCGGCGCGCGTAGCCGTGGGCGAGATCGAACATGCCGTAGTTCAAGGAGTGGAAGCCGGCCAGGGTGATGAACTGGAACTTGTAGCCGTAGGCGGCGATTTCCTTCTGGAACTTGGCGATGGTGGCGTCGTCCAGGTTCTTCTTCCAGTTGAAGGACGGCGAGCAGTTGTAGGCCAGCAGCTTGCCGGGATACTTGGCGTGGATCGCCTCGGCGAACCTGCGGGCGAACTCCAGGTCCGGCTTGCCGGTTTCGCACCAGACCAGGTCGGCGTAGGGCGCGTAGGCGAGGCCGCGCGAGATCGCCTGCTGCAAGCCCTTGTGCGTCTTGTAGAAGCCTTCGACGGTGCGCTCGCCGGTACAGAACGGCTTGTCGTTGTCGTCCACGTCGGAGGTCAGCAGGTCGGCAGCCTCGGCGTCGGTGCGCGCGACGATCAGCGTCGGCACGCCCATCACGTCGGCGGCCAGCCGCGCGGCGGTCAGCTTCTCGATGGCTTCGCGGGTCGGCACCAGCACCTTGCCGCCCATGTGGCCGCACTTCTTCACGCTGGCCAGCTGATCCTCGAAATGCACGCCGGCGGCGCCGGCCTCGATCATCGCCTTCATCAGTTCGAAGGCGTTGAGCACGCCGCCGAAGCCGGCCTCGGCGTCGGCCACGATGGGCTGCAGGTAATCGATGCTGTCGTCGCCCTCGGCGTGCGAGAGCTGGTCGGCGCGCAGCAGGGTATTGTTGATGCGCTTGACCACCTGCGGCACCGAGTTGGCCGGGTACAGGGACTGATCGGGATACATCTCGCCGGCCAGGTTGGCGTCGGCGGCGACCTGCCAGCCGGACAGGTAGATGGCCTTCAGCCCGGCCTTGACCTGCTGCATGGCCTGGTTGCCGGTCAGCGCGCCCAGCGCGTTGACGAAATCCTCGTGGTGCAGCGACTTCCACAGCTTCTCCGCGCCGAGGCGGGCGATGGAGTGTTCGATCTGGACGGTGCCGCGCAGGCGGACCACGTCCTCGGCGCTGTAGGAACGGGTGACGCCGGCCCAGCGCGGGTTGTTGGCCCAGTCCAGCTTCAGTTGTTCGGCGGTCGGCAGGGTGTTCTTCATGGCATGGCTCCTCGGGCTTTCAAGCCCTCCCCTTCAAGGGGAGGGTTGGGTGGGGATGGGGTTGAGCGGTTGCCGGCAATGGGGAACACCATCCCCACCCCGGCCCTCCCCTTGAAGGGGAGGGAGACAAGCGGCTCAGTCGATGCGTTCGTAGGCAGGCAAGGTGAGGAACTCGGCCAGTTCCTCGGCGTGGGTGAGGCGGTCGAGCATCCCGATGGCCTCGGCCACGCGGGCCGCGCCGGGAACGCTGCGGGGATCGCCCAGCCGGCTCGGCAGGCCGATCAGGGCGCGCTCCAGCAGGGCGAAATCGACCGGGGTGCCGTCGTCCAGCGACAGCGGCTCGCCCCCGTCGTCGGAAAAGTGCAGCCATTGCCAGAGCTGGGCGCGAGCGATCTCGGCGGTGGCGGCGTCCTCCATCAGATGGTGGATCGGCACGCAGCCGTTGCCGTCCAGCCAGGCGGCCAGATAGCGCACGCAGACCTCGACATTGTTCTCGAAGCCGGCGCGGGTGATCGTGCCCAGCACCGGCTTGAGCAGATCGTCGCGCTCGACGTGCACATCCTCGCGCGCCACCCGCAGCTGGTTCGGGCCGGGCATGCGCGCGTCGAACACCTCGCGCGCCAGCGGGATCAGCGCCGGGTGTGCCACCCAGGTGCCGTCGTGGCCGGCGGTCACCTCACGCAGCTTGTCGGCGCGGACGCGGGCCAGCGCGGCGGCGTTGGCCTCGGCGTCGTCGCGGATCGGGATCTGCGCGGCCATGCCGCCCATCGCGTGCGCGCCGCGGCGGTGGCAGGTGCGGATCAGCAACTCCGAGTACGCGCGCAGGAACGGCTGGGTCATCGTCACCTGGCCGCGCTCCGGCAGCACGTGGCCGCGGTGCCGGCGCAGGGTCTTGATGCAGCTGAAGATGTAGTCCCAGCGCCCGCAGTTGAGGCCGGCGATGCGGTCCTTCAGCGCGAACAGGATCTCGTCCATCTCGAACGCGGCCGGCAGCGTCTCGATCAGCACCGTCGCCTTCATCTGCCCGTGCGGCAGGCCCAGCTCCGCCTCGATGGCGGACAGCGCCCGTTCCCACAGCGCCGCCTCTTCCATCGATTCCAGCTTGGGCAGGTAGAAGTACGGGCCGCGGTCGCGACCGGCCAGCGCGCGGGCGTTGTGGAAGGCGAACAGACCGGCGTCGAACAGCGACGCCGACATCCGCTCGCCGTCCACCAGCACGTGCTTCTCATCCAGATGCCAGCCGCGCGGGCGCACGATCAGCACCGCCTGCTCGGCCTGCGGGCGCAGTTCGTAGCGCTTGCCGCCGCCGTCGAACACCAGCGCGCCGTTGATGGCCGCGCGCAGCGCCTGCTGGCCGGTCAGCAGGTTGGTCCAGGTCGGCGAGGTGGAATCCTCGAAGTCGGCCATGTAGCAGTTGGCGCCGGAGTTCAGCGCGTTGATGACCATCTTCGGATCGACCGGGCCGGTGATCTCGACGCGGCGGTCCTGCAGCGCGGCCGGCGCCGGGGCTACCGTCCAGTCGCCGGCGCGGATGTGCGCGGTGTCGGCGCGGAAGTCCGGCAGCGCGCCGGCGTCGAAGGCCTGCTGGCGGGCGCGGCGGGCGGCCAGCCGGGCCTGGCGCTCGCCCTCGAAGCGGCGGTGCAGCCCGGCCAGGAAGGCCAGCGCGGCCGGCGGCAGCAGGGCGTCCTGCCCGGGCAGGCGGCGGGTGATCTCCACGCCCTCGCCGGGGCGGTCTTGCAGCACGGCGGACATCGGCATCTCCGTGGAACGTGTGGGGAAGCCAACCATCCGCCTGCGTGTGGTATTTGACAAAGCAGATTTGTCAATGATTAGTATTAAATTTCCAAATACTGTCATCGAGAACATGGCGAACAGCCCCTCCGCCGCCCTGCGTTTCGCCTACAAGGGCTCGCGCCTGAAGCCGCTGCGGGCGTTCTGCCAAGTGGCGCGGCTGGGCTCGATCTCGCGCGCGGCCGAAGCGCTGTACCTCAGCCAGCCGGCGGTGACCCTGCAATTGCAGGCGCTGGAGCGCGAGCTGGGCACGCGCCTGCTGGAGCGCAGCGGCCGCCGCCTCACCCCCACCCGCGAGGGCGAGCTGCTGTACGAAATGGCGCGCCCGCTGGTGGAAGGGCTGGACGGCCTGGCCGCCAATTTCCGCGAGCAGGTGCGCGGGCTGGACGCGGGCGAGCTGCACGTGGCCGCCGGCAGCTCGACCATCCTGTACCTGCTGCCGGGCATCGTCGACGCGTTCCGCCAGCGCCACGCCGACGTGCGCCTGAGCCTGCACAACGTCACCGGCGCCAGCGGCCTGGACCTGCTGCGCAGCGACGGCGTGGACCTGGCGGTGGGTTCGATGCTGGACGTGCCGGCCGACCTGACCTACGCGCCGGTGTACCGCTTCGAACCGATGCTGATCACCCCGCCCGACCATCCGCTGGCGGGCAAGCGCGAGCTGTCGCTGGAAGACCTGTCGCCCTACGGCCTGATCCTGCCGCCCAAGCGCCTGACCACCTACCGGCTGGTCGACCTGGTGTTCCAGCAGAACCGCGTGCCGTACACGGTGGCGCTGGAAGTGGGCGGCTGGGAGGTGATCAAGCAGTACGTGGCGATGGGCCTCGGCATCAGTATCGTGACCGCGATCTGCCTGACCGAAGCCGACCGCCAGCGGCTGGCGGCGCGCTCGCTGGCGCGCTGGTTTCCGTCGCGCAGCTACGGGATCGTGATGCGCAAGGGCAAGTTCCTGTCGGCGCAGGCGCGCGCCTTCGTCGAGCTGATCCAGCCGGAAGCGCTGGCGCCGCGCGGGTACGACGAAAGCGGGCATTCGGAGCGGTAACCGCCCCTGACTCCGGGTTGGGATGAAGAGAAATTGGACGCGGATCAACGCGGATAAAAACGGATTTCGAATCGAAAAGATCCGTGTTTATCCGCGTTGATCCGCGTCAAAAACGCTTCTGCTCCGCGAGCCGGCTCAATCCCGCCCCGGCATCTCCAGCGCATCCGTCTTGTAGATCGCCACATGCGGCACGCCGTCCGCGCCGATCCAGCCGCGGTACATGCCGCCGGTGTTGAACGGGAAGGCGACGCTGCCGTCCGCACCCAGCGCGATCGCGCCGCCGTCGCCGCCGGCCTTGGGGATGTCGCGGTTGATCACGCCGTCGCCGGCCTTCGCCAGCGGCTCGCCGGCCAGGCGCACGCGCGCGCAGATTTCGTGCGCGGCGGCGGCGCGGATGTAGAACTCGCCCCAGCCGGTGCCGGACACCGCGCAGCGCGCGTCGGCCCAGGTGCCGGCGCCGATGATCGGCGAATCGCCGACGCGGCCGTAGCGCTTGTTGGTCATGCCGCCGGTCGAGGTGCCGGCCGCCAGATGCCCCTGCGCGTCCAGCGCCAGCGCGCCGACGGTGCCGAAGTAGGCCTTGCCCGGCAGCACCAGCGGGACGTTGCTGGCCTGCGCCTGCGCCTCTTCCTTCAGCGCGTTCTGCAACGCCTTCCAGCGCTTCTCGGTGCGGAAGTAGGACGGATCGACCAGCGCGATGCCCTGCTCCTTCGCGAACATCTCCGCGCCGTCGCCGACCATCATCACGTGCTTCGACCTGTCCATGATCGCGCGTGCCAGGGTGATCGGATTCTTCACCCGGTGCAGGCCCGCCGCCGCGCCGGCGCGGCCGGTGGCGCCGTCCATGATCGAGGTGTCGAGTTCGTTGCGGCCGTCGTGGGTGAACACCGCGCCGCGGCCGGCGTTGAAGTGCGGGTCGTCCTCCAGCACGGTGATCGCGGCGGTGACCGCGTCCAGCGACGTGGCGCCGGATTGCAGCTTGGCGTGGCCGGCGCGCAGCGCCGCTTCCAGCGCGCGCTTGACCTCGGCTTCCTCGGCGGCGGTCAGGTCGCCCGGCTCGACGCCGGCGCCGCCATGGATCACCAGCGTCGGCGCGTCCAGCGCCGCCAGCACGCCGTCGCGCACGGCGTAGCGGCGCTGCGCCAGCGGCTTCTCGACGCGGCCTTCCGGCAGGTGCAGCACGGAGTCCACGCCGGCCACCTCGGTCTCGATGCCGGCCTGGCGCATCGGCTCGTCCTCGGCCTGCCTGTCGAAGCCGCCGCGCACCACGATCGCGCCCGCGCCCGGCGCGGTCGCATAGACGCGCGCGCTGCCGTCGCCTTCCACCGCGACCGCGGCGTCCTCGTCCACGCCCAGCCCCAGCAGCGGCCGGCCGGCCATCGATTCCGCCTTCGCCACGAAGGCGACCAGGCGGCCGAGCCGGCCGCGCTCGCTGAAGTGGGTGTCGGTGACCACGCCCTTCAGCGCCGCGAGGTGCAGGAAGTCCGTCTCGATGGTGTTGTCCGGGCCCAGCGGATCGGCCAGCGCGCGCGGGCTGATCTGGCTGCCGCCGTCCATCGCGCCGTACAGGTATTCGCCGAGCATCGCCAGGCCCGCGCTGGTGCCGCCCAGCGGCTTGCCGGCCTTGACGTGCGCGTCCAGCGCGGCGGCCACCGGCGTGCCGCGCCAGTAGCGCACGTAGCGCGACTGGTCGCCGCCGGCGATGAAGATGCCGTCGGCGCGCCTGAGCGCGGCCAGGATCTTCGGGTCGCTGGCGGCTTCGCGGTCGTTGAACACGAAGGTTTCGACCGACTTGATCCCGCCGACCTCGTTGAAGAACTCCTCGCCGATCTCGCCCGCCTGCGAAGCGCGCAGCACCACCACGTGGCCGTTGCCGGCATGCGCCATGAACCAGCGCAGCGCGTCGAAGTTGCGGTCGCCGCCGCCCATCAGCAGCAGGCCCGGCTGCACCTTGCCGGGCGTCTTCGCGGCGACGTCGCCGAGCACGTAGTGGCCGGTGTCGGCCGCCCACGCGGGCAGCGACGGCAGCGTCGCCAGCATTGCAGCAAGCATCATCGACCAGCCGGCACGTCGCTTCATCGTCAGCCTTTCCCAGTTGTTGGCGGTTACGTCATTGGACGAACGGACGCGCGTTTTCCCCCGCCGCCCGTCCGCGCTTTCGCTATGGTAGGCGGATGCAGACCGAGCTCGACCGCTGGTTCGTCCACGAAATCCTGGTCCACGAGGAAGCGCTGATGCGCTTCCTGCAGCGCCACTGGCCGCACCGCGAGGAGCTGCACGACCTGCGCCAGGAACTCTACGCGCGGCTGTACGAAGCCGCCGCGAAGGCGCTGCCGACCCAGCCGAAGGCGTTCCTGTTCGCCAGCGCGCGCCACCTGATGACCGACCGGCTGCGCCGCGGCAAGGTGGTGTCGATCGAGCCGATGGGTGATTTCGAGCCTTCGCACGTCCTCGTGGATGAGGTGTCGCCGGAACGCTGGTGCGGTGGCCGGCAGGCGCTGCGGCGGCTGTCCGAGGCGTTCGACCGGCTGCCGGACCGCTGCCGCGAGGTGGTGTGGCTGCGGCGGGTGGAGGAGTTGTCGCAAAAGGACGTGGCGTTGCGCCTGGGAATCAGCGAAAAGACCGTGGAAAAACACATCGCCAAGGGCATGCGCCTGCTCGCCGACGGCCTGTTCGCCGGCGAGGCACGCGCGCGGGCGGAATCCGATGCGGCAGACGCCGGCGCGCGGCGGCGGGCGGACTGAGCGATGGCCGCGGACAGCATGGCGATCGAGCAGGCCGCGGCCGGCTGGCTGGCGCGCCGCGACGGCGGGCGCTGGAACGCGGGCGACGAGGCCGCGCTGGCGTGCTGGCTGGAGGCGGACACCGCGCACCGGGTCGCCTTCCTGCGCCTGCAGGCGGCGTGGGAGGAAGGCGGCCGGCTGCAGGCGCTCGGCGCCGGCTGGCAGGGCGGCGATGCGCCCGCGCGCGGGCATTGGCAGGCAGCGCCCGCCAGCCGCCGCGAGCAGATGCTGCAGGCGATGGCGCAGCGGCCGGCGCTGGCGCGGCCGGCGCGGGGTCGCAGTGCCCTGCGCTTCGCCCTGGCGGCGGCGGTGGCCGGCTGCGCGCTGGCCGTCGCCTGGGGCTGGCGCAGCCACGCGCAGGTCGACGCTGCCTCGTACCGCACCGCGCTGGGCGAGGTGCGCACCCTGCCGCTGGCCGACGGCTCGCGCGCCACGCTGGCCAGCGCCAGCGGGATCGACGTGCGGCTGTCGCACAGCGCGCGCGACGTCGACCTGACCGCCGGCGAGGCGATCTTCGAGGTCGCCAAAGACAGGCAGCGGCCGTTCACCGTGGCCGCCGACGGCTACCGCGCGGTGGCGGTGGGCACGCGCTTCTCGGTGCGCCGCGACGCCGCCGACCTGCGGGTGGTGGTGACCGAGGGCACGGTGCGGCTGGACGCGCCGCCCGCCGACGGCGTCGCCCAGCCGTCCGCGCTGCTGCCGGCCGGCAGCGTGGCGCTGGTGCGCGGCGGCAACCTGCTGGTGCGCAGCCTGCCGCTGGCCGAGGCGCAGCAGCTGCTGGACTGGCGCGACGGCCTGCTGGCCTTCCGCGACGCGCCGCTGGGCGAGGTGGCCGCCGAATTCAACCGCTACAACGCGCGCAAGCTGGTGGTGGCCGATGCCGAGGCCGGCGCGCTGCGGGTCGGCGGCAGCTTCCGCTGGGACAACGAGGAAGGTTTCGCGCGGCTGCTGGAAGCGGGCTTCCCGGTGCGGGCCGAGATCGGCGCAGACCGGATCGTGCTGCGTTCGCGCTAGAGCATTCCCCTCTCCCGTCGGAAGTGCGGTGCCGACTGCGGTCGCAAAAGCGTCCAAGACGGTGCCGCCGGCCCCGCAGGGATGAGTGCCACGTGTGGCGCGAGTAATACGGGCGAGAGGCAAGCCCGATTGTTCCTTGCGCGCCGCACCCTCCTCCGCCCTGCGGGCACCTCGCTCCGCGCCCCGGCCCTGCGCAGCGCGCAGGCCGTTCGGACGCGCATGCGCCATTGGCGCGCAAGCGGCACGCCCTCGCCCCAAACGGTGAAGGAAAAACATGGCCGCTCCGCAACGAGCGGGGGGATTTTTCGCGATCGTTCGTCACGATCAGGCAACGGCGCCGCTTCGAGCGCCTCTTGGGGAACCCGATGAAACCGTCACGCCCGCTCCGCGTCCTGCTGCTGTCGCTGGCCTGCTCCGCCGCCCTCGCGGCGCAGGCGCAGACCGCCCGCCTCGACATTCCCGCCGGCGACCTCGCCTCCGCGCTGGACGCCTACGCGCGCCAGACCGGCACCCAGCTGGTCTATCGCGCCGACCAGCTCAAGGGCGCGCGCAGCGCCGGGCTGAGCGGGCAGGCGGCGTCGCCGCAGTCGCTCGACGCGCTGCTCAAGGGCAGCGGCTTCCGCGCCCAGCGCGACGCCTCCGGCGCGGTGCTGATCGTGCCCGCGGCCGCCCCCGCGAAGCCGTTCGCGCCGCCGCGCCCGGCCCCGCAGGCCCGGCCCGCGCAGGCCGCCACCGACGCGCCGGTCACCAATCTGCAGGCGATCCAGGTGACGGGCTCGCGCATCCCGCGCGCGCAGGTGGAGGGCCCGGCGCCGATCACGATCGTCACCGCCGAGCAGATCCAGGCCGCCGGCTTCACCAGCGTGCCGGACGTGCTGCGTTCGCTCAGCCAGAACAGCGGCACCGTGCAGGGCCAGCAGAACACCACCGGCGCCCAGTCCACGCCCGGCGCGCAGGCGGTGGACCTGCGCGGCCTCGGCCCCAACCACACGCTGGTGCTGGTCAACGGCCGCCGCATCGCCGACTTTCCGCTGCCGCTCAACGGCAAGAGCAACTTCACCGACATCGGCAACATCCCGCTGGGGATGATCGACCGGATCGAAGTGCTGACCGGCAGCGCCTCGGCCGTGTACGGCTCCGACGCGATGGCCGGCGTGATCAACTTCATCCTCAAGAAGTCCACCGACGGCGTCACCATCGACTACCGCTACGGCGACACCAGCCGCGGCGGCGGCGAGTCGCACAACCTGACCCTGACCGGCGGCTTCGAGCGCGGCGGCTTCACCGGCATCGTCGGCCTGGAGCTGATCGACAAGCGCCCGCTGTGGGGCTTCCGCCGCAAGATCCAGGATTCCACCCTCGACGGCCCGAGCGAGGACAGCCGGCTGCACGGCCTGGTCGCGCGCCGCTACGACGTGGATGACGACGTGGCGATGGATCCGGAAGGCGGCTGCGCCGCGCTGGGCGGCCTGTACGGCAGCAGCACCACGCTGTCCGAGGACGAATACGGCGAGCCCTACTGCGGCAGCGACCGCGTCGCCGCGCACCGCACCATCACCAACCAGCGCAAGGGCGCCACCGCCTACGGCTCGTTCGAGTACCGCATCGACGACAGCCTGTCGTGGTTCGCCGACGTGCAGCTGGGCCGCCAGGAGGTCAAGCTGATGACCGGCAACGGCGCCAGCGACGACGTCAGCGACAACATGGGCTGGCAGTTCCAGGACGCCAACGCCACCGGCAGCAACTACGGCGAGTTCCACAACGCCAACACCGGCCACATCGAGGCCTGGCAGCGCCAGTTCAGCCCCGAGGAAGCCGGCGGCCTGGGCAGCCGCATGAACACCACCACCGAGAAGACCCTGTCGGTGACCACCGGCCTGAAGGGCAGCATCGGCGACGACTGGAACTGGGAAATGGCCTTCAACCATTCGCAGTACCGCGCCGACGTGGGCATGCCGCGCATCCGCACCGAAGCCGCCAACACGTTCTTCCTCGGCGAACGGCTGGGCTACGACGACGACGGCTACGCGATCTACGCGCCCGATCCGGAGCGGCTGTTCAAGCCGCTGACCGAAGCCGAGTTCGCCTCGCTGGCGGCGATGTCCACCTTCCATCCCGAGGCCAAGAGCAGCAACGTCAGCTTCACCGCCGACAACCCGGCGCTGTTCGCGATGCCGGCGGGCGACGCCGGCTTCGCCGCATCGATGGAGTTCGGCCGCCAGTCCTACGCGATCAATCCCGATCCACTGGCGCTGACCGCCGACGCCTACTTCGGCCCGCGCTACGGCGACGGCAGCGGCAGCCGCCACCACTGGAGCGCGGCGGCCGAGCTGCGCCTGCCGCTGGCGTCCCGCCTGGACGCCAGCATGGCCGGCCGCTACGACCGCTACCGCTACGGCAACGCCGAGCCGGGCAAGTTCACCTGGAGCGCCGGCCTGGAATGGCGCCCGTTCGACACGCTGCTGGTGCGCGGCTCCTACGGCACCGGCTTCCGCGCGCCCGACATGCACTACCTGTTCGCCGGCGACGACTACTACCGCAAGGTTTCGACCGACTACTTCCACTGCCGCGGCGACGAACCGGGCATGAGCGACGGCGACTGCTACGACGACGGCAGCTGGGACATCAGCACGCGCGACGTCTATTCCGGCAACACCGCGCTGGGCGTTGAAACCAGCAAGTCGGGCTCGGTCGGCTTCGTGTGGTCGCCGAGCGCCAGCTTCGACCTGACCGTGGACTACTACAAGATCCGCGTCGCCAACCAGGTGCAGACCCAGGACCGCGAACTGCTGCGCATCACCGAGGCCAACTGCCGGCTCGGCGTAACCGACAGCGGCCAGAGCGTGGACGCCGGCTCGCCGACCTGCCAGGACGCCATCGCCCGGGTGATCCGCAACGAGGACGGCGACATCACCAGCGTCCACTTCGGCCCGATCAACATCGCCAACGAGCAGACCTCCGGCGTCGACGTCACCGCCAACTACCGCCTGCAGACCGCCGCGGCCGGCAACTTCCGCTTCAGCGGCAACTATACCTGGGTGCAGAAGCACACCTTCCAGCAGTACCCGGGCGACCCGGTGCAGGACATGCTCCACTACAGCACCTACAGCCCGGCGCTGCCGCGCGCCAAGGCCAACGCCGGCGTGAACTGGGACCGCGGCGCGTGGGGCGCCAGCCTGTTCGGCAACTACCTGGGCCGCGTCCCCAACTACGACGACGACGCCTGGACGCAGCCCACCTGGCGCTTCAACGCCGGCGCGCGCTACGACGTCAACGACCACCTGCGCGTCTCGCTGACGGTCAACAACCTGCTCGACAAGATGCCGCCGCGCGACCCGACCTGGACGCCATATCCGTACTACGACACCTCGTGGTTCGACGCCATCGGCCGCGCGTACTTCGTGCAGGTCACCTGGAAGCTGGGCGGCAAGGCGCTGGACTGACCGGCACCCCGCCCATGCGACCCGCGAACGCCCCGGCCCCGCCGGGGCGTTCCGTTTGCGGCGCCTACTCCGCCGCCGGCGCGGGCTCGCCGACGAAGCGGCGATAGCCTTCGTAGTGGTGGAACACGAAACCGGCGAACGCCGGCCGCTTCCCGTAGGCGGCCTCGATCTTGCCGGCCTCGGCCTCGAACGCGGCCTCGTCCATGCCGTGGAAGCTGAGCTTGGCCGGCTCGCCCGGATTGAACTCCAGCCCGATCACCACCCGTTTGCCGACCCGGTCGGCATAGGCCATCTCGTCCTGCGCGTGCGAGAGGATCGAATCGCGCCCGTCCGCGCGATTGCGGTAATCCATCAGCGCCACGTAGTCGGTCAGGTCGATGACGTGCTCGCTGACCGGCTTGCGCACGCCGCGCCACTCCAGCTCGATGCCGTCCCACCAGAACGGCATCGCCGGCCCGATCGGCAGCGTCTGTCCCGACTTGCGCTTGGCCTCCATCATCGCCGCGCTCATGTCGAGAAAGCCGCGCAGCAGGCGCGGGCGGGTGGCGTCCTCCCACTCGTCCAGCAGGTGCGGCTCGATGTCGTAGTTCACGCCGTCGAAGCGCGCATCCGGCGCGGCGGCGGCGTTGTAGTCCAGCACCCGCTGCAGCATCGCCTTGGCCTTGCGGTGGTGGCGCGGCAGCACGTAGCGCTCGGTGTGCAGGTACCACGAGCCCAGCAGCGCGTAGACCCGGATGCCGCGCGCGTGCGCGGCGCGGATGAAATCGCGGTAAAGCGTCTTCTGCCGTTCGACCGGGTTGCGGTCGCCGAACGCGTCGGCGTACAGGTAGACGACGTCGATCTTCTTGCGCTGCAGGAACGCCAGCGCCTCGTCCGCCGCCTGCGGCGAATCCAGCATCGCGTAGGAGGGCTCCTCCCACGTCCACACCGCGCGCGATGCCTGCGTCGGCGTCTGCGCGCAGGCGGCGCCCGCCAGCAGCGACGCAATCAGCAGCGCGACGCGCGCGAGGCGTCGGCTCACGGCGCGCGCTCCGGCACGTCCAGCGCGATGTGATAGCGGCCGCGGCCGAGCGGCTTGCCGGTGTCCGGATCGGAGGGCAGCACCGAGACGAAATAGCGGCCCGGCGACAGCGCCTGCGCGGCCACCGACAGCGTCACCTCGCGGCGCCCGCCCGCCTGCAGCCGGATCGAACGACCGTAGCCCTCGCCCAGCTCCTTCCCGTCCTCGCCCGTCAGCACCGCCAACGGCACGAAGGCGCGCGAGTCGGCGGCGTCGCCGTTGACGAAGGTCGCCACCACCTGCACATCGGCGGCGGAACGCGCCACCCGCACGTCGTCCAGGCCCAGGCCGGCGGGCAGCGCCTGCAACGCGGACGGCGCGGCCTGCTGCGCCGCTGCCGCGGGCGCGGCGGCGAACGCCGCCAGCTTCGGCATGCCGCCTTCCGGCGACAGCGCCATGCGGCGCAGGAAGGCCGCGTTGGCCGCCAGATAGGCTTGCAGCCGCTGCCCGACCTGCGCGCGCAGGCGGTCGTCGTCGACCTCCGACGCGCGGATGCCGTCCTGCAGTTCGTACACGCGATCGTCGTGCAGGAACCAGCGGCCGGCCACGAAATCGGGGACGCTGGTCTTGGTCTGCTTGAGCGGGAACTCGTGCACGCTGCGGAACGTCTCCGCCACGTCCAGCCCGCTGCCCGTCCACGTCGCCAGCGCCGGCCGCTTCAGGCCGTAGGTGCCGGACAGCAGCGCCAGCAGCGACGGCGTCACGTCCGCGTGCGAGGACACCGCGCGAATCCGCGCCGGCCGGCGCAGCAGCGGCGAATGCACGATCAGCGGCACGTGGTAGCGCTCGATGTGGGTGTCCTGCGGCAGCTCGGCCAGCCGGTGGTCGCCGGTGACCACGAAGATCGTGTCGGCGTACCACGGCGTCTTCGCGACCGCCTCGAAATAGCGCCGCAGCTCGTCGTCGGTGTAGAGGATCGCGCTGTAGATGTCGGCATGCGTGCGATATTCGGCGCGCTTCGACGCCGGGATGCCGAGTTCGTCCAGCCGCTGCTCCAGCCGCCGCCGGTAGCGCTCCTGCCCCGGGAAGGCGTAGGCGGTGTGCATGCTGATGGTCTGGATGCCGAGCACGAACGGCGCGTGCAGGCGCCCGCTGTCGGCCAGCACCCGCGACACCAGCTCACGGTCCGGATAGCCCCATTCGCTGAAGGGATTGCGCTGGTAGCCCGGGCCGAAGTTGCGCAGGTCGACGATGTCGTCGACGCCCTCCAGCTGCAGGAACATGCGCTCGTTGTCGAAGCCGGTGTCGGTGCCGCTGTAGAACGCGCTGCGGTAGCCCTGCCGGTGCAGCACGTTGAACAGGCCGGCGTGGGCCGGCATCTTCGGGCCGAGCGCGGCGAAGCCTTCCTCGGCCACCGGCAGCGAGGCGAACAGCGACGGCAGCACGCCGAAGGTGCGGCCCTGGTTGGACAGGAAGTTGTCGAAGTACAGGCTGCGCCCGGCCAGTTCGTCGAGGAACGGGGTGAAGCTGCCCAGCGCGGCGTCCGGCCCGGAGAACGAGCGGCCCAGCCCTTCGACCACGATCACCACCACATTGGGCGGCCGGCCGCTGCGGGTCGGGCCGAAATACGGGCCCAGCGCGTCGGGCGTGGCGTCCGGATGCAGGAACGGATAGTCCGGATCGAGCGGATGCGCGGCGGCTTGCGCGACCGGCACGGTCGATGCGGATGCCGGTGCCTGCGGCAGCGAACGCCGCCAGCGCAGGCCGTCGGCGACGAAATACGCGCCCTTGCTGGTGGCGATGTCGCGCATCGCGTCGTTGCCCAGCCCGCGCACGCCGACCGCCACCGGCAGCCACCACGCCGCCACGCCCGCCAGCAGCAGCGCCGGCATCGCCAGCGGCCACGCGCCGCGGCGCGCGCGCCATGCCAAGCCCAGCCACAGCACCGCCAGCGGCAGCAGCGCGCCGATCCAGCCGGCCGCGCCCATGCCCTGCACCGCCGCGCCGCCCAGGGTGGTGCGGATCTCGATCGCGCTGTAGCCGAACAGGTCGGCGCCCAGCGGCGTCCGCGCGGTCAGGTAGTACTGCTCCAGCGCCACCTGCAGCAGCAGGAAGATCGACCACAGCGCGCCCACCGCCAGCCGGCGCAGGCGCTCGCCGGGCAGCGCCGCCAGCGGCCAGCCGAGCAACAGCAGTATCGGCAGCGCGCGCAGCAGGAACAGCAGCTGGTTGCCTGCGGCGACGGCCACCACCGGCAGCGACCAGACGCCGGCGGGCAGCGCCCGGCTGGCCGACCACAGCGCCAGCGCCAGCTGCGCCAGCAGCAATGCCGGCAGCCAGCCGATCAGGCGCGAGGCCGCGGACTCCGCCGCCGCGGCGACGGGTGCGTTGTCGCGCCTCACCAGCGTCGGTACAGCGCGAGGGAGAGCTGGCGCTCGTCGAAGCCGTCGGCGTCGTCGGAATAGCCGACGCCCAGCTTGAAGCCCCAGTCCGGACGGAAATAGCGCGTCCACGACACGCCCAGCGAGGCGTCGCTGTTGCGCACCAGCGCGCCGCTGCGGTCGAGGTCGCTGCTGCGGCCGGTGCTGCCGCTCACCTCGACGTAATCGTCGGCGTTGCCGTTGTAGTAATTGCGCACCACCAGGCGATGGCTCCAGCTGCCCGAGCTGACGCCCGGCACGTGTTGCAACTTGTAGCGCAGGTACCAGTCGCCGACGTAGCGGCCCACGCCGACGCCGTAGAACTCGGTGTCGGAGCTGAAGCGCAGGCGGTCGATGCTGGCCGACAGCTCCCAGCCGCTGCCCACGCCCTGGAACAGCTCGGTCCGCCAGGACTGCCGCGGCAGCACGCCGCTGGTGGGACCCTGCTGGTAGCGGACGTTGGCGTAGGCGCGCGCCCACAGCGAAACGTAGCCGTCCAGCGCCCAGGCGCGGTCGCTGCGGCCGAAGTGGTCGGCGTTCAGCGCTTCCAGCCCCAGCGAGCCGCGCTCGAACCTGCGCCGCAGGGTCAGCCCGGAATCGGTCCAGCCGGCGCGCCCGCCGCTGAAGCTGGTGCGGTCGATGCCGGCGCGCAGCGACCAGGCGTAGCCGTCGTCGCGCATCGCGTCCGGCACCGCCAGCCGTGGCGTCGCGCTGTCGACGAGGTCGGCCACCTGCGCGGCGTCGGCGCCTCGCTGGCCGGCGGCGGCGAAGTCGGCGCGCGCGGCGTCCAGTTGGCCGGCGGCGCGATGGGCGCGGCCGCGCGCGATCAGCGGTTCGGGCGCATCCGGCGCCAGCGTCGCCCAACGGCCGTAGGCTTCGACCGCGAGCAGCGGGCGGTCGCTCCACAGGTACAGGTCGCCCAGCGCCGACCAGGCATCCGCATGGCCGGGCTTGCTCGCGGTCACCGCGCGCAGGTCGGCCTCGGCCTCGGCGTGGCGGCCCATCCAGGCATAGGTGCGGCCGCGCGCCAGCAGCACGTCGCTGTTGCCCGGAGAATCGCTCAGCATCTCGCCGTACAGCGCCAGCGCCCGCTCGCGCCGGGCAGGGTCGCCGGAGGTGGCGAGGTCGCGCGCGCGCAGCAGCTTCGCTTCGTAGCCTTCGGCGGCCGGGGCGGCGTCCTGCGCCGCCGGCGGTTCGGTGGTCTGCATCGCGCCCGCGCCGCCGGTGAGCAGCGCGGCCTGGAGCATGGAGGGAAACAGCAGGCTCATGGACATGGGAATGGGTTCTTCGCGGTTCTGCGATGGAATGGAATCGTCTGCGGGATGCCGCCGGGATCAGGACGCCGCCGGGCTGCCGGCCGGACCCTGCGGCGCGATCGCCTGTCCGGGTTCGTCGTGCCAGTCGGCGCTGCGGCGCATGTGGCCCCACTTCGCGCGGCTGCGCAGCCTGCCCATCCAGCGCAGCAGGCCGATCACCCGGAACAGCGACATCATCTGGCGGTAGCCGAAGTTCTCCAGGACCGCCACCAGGAACAGCTTGAGCTGCTGGCCTGGGCGCGGGTACAGGTGGAAGGAGATTTCCTCCAGCATCAGCGCGTTGACCGACAGCAGGACGCCCAGGCCCACCGAGGCGAACAGGAAGGCGACGAACGCCTCCGCCGACACCATCCCGCACAGGCCCAGCACGATCACCGCGGCGTAGCCCAGCACCTCGATCACCGGGCCGATGCATTCGAACAGCAGCATGAACGGATACGCCACCCAGCCCACCGCGCCGCCGTTGCGGCGGAACATCAGCCGCCAGTTGCCGAACAGGCTCTCGGCCAGCCCCTGCTGCCAGCGCACGCGCTGGCTGTAGAGCGAGCGCAGGTCGGAGGGGACTTCGGTCCAGCAGATCGGATCGGGGACGAAGGCGATCCGGTAGCGGCGCTTCTCCGCGCGCATGCGGTCGTGCAGGCGCACCACCATCTCCATGTCCTCGCCCACCAGATCGCTCTTGTAGCCGCCGGCGGCGATCACCCGCTCCTTGTAGAACACGCCGAACGCGCCGGAGATGATCAGCAGCGCGTTGAGCGGCGACCAGCCGAGCCGGCCGAACAGGAACGCGCGCAGGTATTCCATGGTCTGCACCAGCGGCAGCGCGCGGTCCGGCAGGTCCACCTCGGACAGCAGGCCGTCCTTGACCTTGCAGCCGTTGACGATGCGGATCACGCCGCCGGCGGCGATCATGCTGGAGTCCTCCAGAAACGGCTGCACCACCCGCGCCAGGCTGTCCTGCTGCAGGATGCAGTCGGCGTCGACCACGCAGAACAGCGGATAGCGCGCGGTGTTGATGCCGGCGTTCAGCGCGTCGGCCTTGCCGCCGTTGCGCTTGTCCACCACCCGCACCCGGCCGTTGTTGGGCGAGGCGAAGATCCGCTCCACCGGCTGGGTGGGAAGGCGGCTGCGGTAGGCCTCCGGGAATTCCACCAGCCCGAACTCGTCGACCACCGCCTGCAAGGTGCGGTCGGTCGAGCCGTCGTTGACCACCACCACCTCGAAGGTCGGATAGCCCAGCCGCAGCAGCGAGCGCACCGTGGCGATGATGGTGCGCTCCTCGTTGTGCGCCGGCACCACGATGCTGACCGGCGGCTGGTAGTCGGCGAAGTTCTTGATCCGGAAGCCGGCGCCGTGCTCGCGCACGTAGCGCAGGATCGCGAACATGGAGATGAAGTTCAGCCCCAGGTAGACGACGTTGATGCAGATGAAATAGGCGAGGAAGCCCCACTGCAGCCACAGCAGGAACGTCGCCACTTCCGGCGGAATGCTCATCGCGTCTCTCCCAGCGCGCGCTCGGCCATCACCTGGGTGACGATGTCGCGCGCGTAACGGTCTTCCTGCGCGTCGCGCAGCCGCTCCAGCCGGGCGGCGTCGCCCCGGAACAGATGCTCCAGCGCCTGCGCGGTGCGGTAGCGCACCCACCACTGCGGATCGGCCAGCAGCGGCTCCAGCGCCGCCGCGTCGTCCGCGCCGCCCAGCCGGCCGATGGCCGCCGCCGCGTGCATGCGCACGTGCCAGCGCGGGTGGGTGAGCAGCGGGCGCACCTTGTCCAGATCGGCCAGTTCGCTCATCACCTGCAGGCAGGTCGACACCAGGTGCTCGTCGTGCGGCTCGGCGAGGATCCTGCCGATCACCGGCGTCGCCGCCTCCCGGCTGATCCCGGCAAGGAAGCGCACCAGTCGCGGCGCCACGTCGTCGTTGGCGCGCAGCACCGCCGCGCCCAGCTCGGCGCGGATCGCGTCCGGGCCGGCCTCGTGCAGCATCTGCGCGATGCCGCCGTCCACCCAGTCGTGACGCGCCTCGATCTGCGGCACCACTTTCTGCACCGCGCGCGCGGCGTCGATCCGCATCATCGCGCGGGCGGCGCTGATCGAGATGATCGGGCTGGCGTCGCCGACCAGCTCCGTCAGCCGGTCGAAGCTGCTCGCGCTGCGCAGATGGCCGATCGCGATGATCGCCATCACCCGGTCGTGGAAGCTGCCGCGATCGAGCATCCGCTCCAGCTTCGGCGCCAGCCCGATCCGTTCGGCGACGGCGCGCATGCCGGCGTTGTCGGCGCCGCCGGGCGCGTCGTGCAGCTCGTTCCAGGCGTCCATGAAACCGGTCATGTCGCGCCACGGCAGCGCGGGCGCCTGCGCCGGCGGCGCGCGCATGGCCTCGCCCAGCAGCTGCTTCCAGAACGCGGTGGCGCGCAGGTGGTTGCGCTCGCGGCGCTGCGCGAGCTGGCGCAGCACCAGCACCACCGCCAGCAGCGCCAGCGACATCGCGGTCACGCAGATGCCGACCCAGAACGCCACCGCGACCTGGCCGTCGGCGTTCATCGGAATCGCCATGCAGGCGCTCCACTCCGCGAACGCGGAGGCGACGTCATCGCCATGCCGGTCACCCGCGCGCCGGCGCCGGGAAGCCGCCGGCCCGCCCGATGCGCGGCGCGCGCGGCGGCGCTGCCGCGGACACGGCCGGCCCGTCCCGGTGCGCGCGGCACGGGAGCTCTCGGGACAACGCGTGTTTGCAGGGCTGGGACATGTCGACCTGTTGCGGAACGATGCGGGAACGCGCAGGCGTCCGCCCTCTCCCGCTGGCGGGAAAGCCGCAGACATTGCGCTTCGCACCGGCGTTGCCGGTTTCGCCGGATGCGGGAAGGCGCCGCCTCGCGCCGGACGTTTTCCTCACCCGTCCGATGCGCGCGTCACGAGGTTGCAATAGTGTGACGCAATCCTCATGCCAAGTCGGGAAAACCCGCCGGATCGCGGGTCTTCCGGGCGCCATCCGGCCCGGGAAAGCGACGCTGCGCGTCAGTTACCGGCGCTTTGCGGCGAGTCGGCCGGCGGCTGCACCACGTCGTGCCGGCGCCCCTTGAACGGCGCGTACCAGCGCTGGATGCGGGCGATGTCGGCGGCCATGTCGCCGGTGGTCTCGAACGCCGGGCCGATGCCGATCGTGCGACTGGGGTAGTCGAAGTAGGCCGGGATCACCGGCACCCCCGCGCCGTGCGCGATCCGCCAGAACCCCGGCTTCCACTGCTCCACCCATTTGCGGGTGCCTTCCGGCGCGATCGCGTACCACATGCGCTCGGCCCCGCGCAGCGCCTCGACCGCCTGCCCGACGATGCCGTGCGACGCCGCGCGGTCCACCGCGATCACGCCCTGCCAGCGCAGCAGCGGGCCCAGCAGCGGGATGCGGAACAGGCTGTGCTTGCCCAGGATCGACAGCCGCACGCCCATCGCCAGCTTGGCGGCGATGCCCCACACGCCGTCCCAGTTGGAGGAATGCGGCGCGGCGATCAGCACCGCCTTGGGGATGTCCGGAAACGCGCCGACCATGCGCCAGCCGCCCAGCCGCAGCACGCTGCGGGCCAGCCATTCCACCGGGCGGTTGCGCGGCATGCGCGGCGCGCTGGGCGGCAGCGTCAGCACCACGCCCTGCTTCGTGTCGTCGCTCAATCCCAACCCCGTCCGCTGCGCCCCTGCTTGATGCTCGCACGTCCGCGCTTTTCGCCCAAGCGGCGCTCCTTCGCCCCACGCGACGGCTTGGTGGCGATACGCGGCTTCGGCGCATGCAGCCCGCTTTCGACGAACGCGGCCAGCCGCGCCCGCGCATCCTCGCGGTTGCGCTCCTGGGTGCGGAAGCGCTGCGCGGACAGCACCAGCACGCCGTCGGCGGTCATGCGCCGGTCGCGCTTCGCCAGCAGCCGCGCGCGCACCGGCTCCGGCAGCGAGGGCGAGCCCGCCACGTCGAAGCGCAGCTCGACCGCGGTCGCCACCTTGTTGACGTTCTGCCCGCCCGGCCCGGAGGCGCGCACGAAGCGCTCGACCAGTTCGTCGTCGTCGATGGAAAGAGGGCCGATTCGCATGCGGCGATTCTAAGGTCCGGACGCCGCCGCCGCCCTCGTTTGCCGCGCCCGTGCCCGGCTGCGAAGATGCCGCCTCTTCACCAACGGAGTTCCACCATGCGCCGGATCGGCCTGTCGCTCGCCCTGCTGTTCGCCTTCGCTCCGGCCATCGCCGCGGAACCGCCCGCCCAAGCCGCCGCCGCCCAAGCTGCCGCCGAGTCCGCCAGCGCCGCCGACGTGGACCGCCTGCTGCAGGCGATGGACATGAAGGCGATGATGGCCGGGATGATGCAGCAGATGGGCGCCGCCCAGGAAAAGATGCTGGCCGACGCGTTCGGCAACGACCTCACCGAGGACAAGCGCAAGCAGATGCAGGAGGCGATGGCCGCCAGCAACGCCATCATTCAGAAGCATCTGTCGTGGGACGCGCTGGAGCCCATCGTCCGCAAGGTCTACGCGCAGGTCTTCAGCAAGCGCGAAGTGCAGGCGATGACCGCGTTCTACGCCAGCCCCGAGGGCGCCTCGATCCTGAAGAAGGCGCCGCAGGCGATGGCGCTGACCATGCAGGAAATCCAGCCGGTGATGCTGTCGGCGATGCAGGAAGTGAAGACCGCCATCGAGCAGCAGGCCGCCGGCGCGAAGTGAACCCTACGGCGCTGGCGCGTCGAACAGCGCCAGCGCCTTGCCGAACTCCGCATCCGTCGGCGCGATCGCCTCGACGCGCGCGCCGCCGTGCGGATGCGCGAACGCCAGCCGGCGCGCATGCAGCAGCATGCGGTGGATGCCGAGCATGCGGAAATTGCGGTTGTGGCGGCCGTCGCCGTGGCTGGTGTCGCCGATCAGGTGGTGCGACAGGTGCTTGAGGTGTCGGCGGATCTGGCGGAACCGGCCGGTGCGCGGCGAGGCGCGCAGCAGCGCGTAGCGCGAGGTGTCGAAGCCGGAGGACGGCAGCGCCAGCTCGCAGGTCGCCAGCAGCCCGAACGCGGTGACCGCGTCCTTCTTCTGCGGCTTGCCGGGGCCGCCGTCCAGCGGATGATCGACGACGAATTCGCGCTCCGCCGGCCAGCCGCGGCAGACCGCCCAGTAGTCTTTCTCGACCTCGTGCGACATCAGGGTCTTGCCGAGCGCCGAAGCCGTTTCGCGGTCGAACGCCAGCAGCAGGCAGCCGCTGGTGGCGCGGTCCAGCCGATGCACCAGGAAGATGGGCTTGCCGAACTGCTCGCGCAGGCGGTCGGCGGCGAAGTCGGTCTCGCCGCGCGCCAGCGCGCTGTCGTGGACCATCAGGCCGGCCGGCTTGCAGACCACGGCCAGCGCTTCGTCGGCGTACAGCACCGGCAGCGCGCCGTCAGTCATGCAGGGCGCCGCCGCCGCAGTGGCGCGCCTCCATCTGCAAGGTCGCGTGGTCGATGCCGAAGCGCGCATGCAGCAGTTCGGCCACCGCGATGCGCACGCCGTCGGCGTCGCTCGTGTCCTCCGCCAGCAGGACGTGCGCGGTCAGGATCGGCTCGCGCGAGCCCAGCGCCCACACGTGCAGGTCGTGCACGGCGGCCACGCCGGCCACCGCGGCCATCGCGTCGCGCACGTCGTCCATGTCGATGCCGGCCGGCACGCCCTGCATCAGCACGTGCGCGGCCTGCCGCAGCAGCAGCCAGGTGCGCGGCAGCACCCACAGGCCCAGCAGCACCGCGATGATCGGATCGACCACGGTCCAGCCGGTGAAGCGGATCAGCAGCGCGCCGGCGATCACGCCCAGCGAGCCGAGCATGTCGCTCCACACTTCGAGGTAGGCGCCCTTCACGTTGAGGCTCTCGCCCGCGCCCGCCGCCAGCAGCCGCATCGACGCCAGGTTGGCGACCAGCCCCAGCACCGCCACGGCCAGCATCGCCTCCGACGCCACCGCCTGCGGCGCGCGGAAACGCTGCACCGCCTCCCACAGGATGTAGCCGGCCGCGAGGAACAGCAGGCCACCGTTGACCAGCGCGCCGATGGCTTCCATGCGCGCGTAGCCGTAGCTGCGGCGCGCGTCCGCCGGCCGCCGGCTCATCCGCACCGCGAACAGCGAGATGCCCAGCGCGGCCACGTCGGTGAGCATGTGCGCGGCGTCGGACAGCAGCGCCAGGCTGTTGCTCAGCAGCGCGCCGGCCACTTCCACCAGCAGCACGCACAGGGTCAGCGCGAACGCGATCCACAGCGGTCTCTCGTGCTTGATCTCGGCGGGCACGTGGCTGTGGCCGGCGCCGCCATCGTGCGAGTGCGCATGCCCGTGGGAATGATGATGTCCTGCGCCCATTGCCTTGGATCGTCGGAAGATGCGCGGCACCCTAGCGGCAGGCGCGCGGGTTACACAATTTCACCGCGCTCCGATGCGCGCAGCTGCGCCCGCGCCGAGGCCAGCACGCGCCACGCCGAACGCAGGAACAACAGCAGGAGCGCCACCGCCACCAGCAGGTCCGGCCAACCCGCGCCGAACGCCCACACGCCGGCCGCCGCCAGCGCCACCGCCACGCCTTCCGCGATGTCGTTGCGCGAGCATTCCCAGACCGAGGCCATGTTGATGTCGCCGTGCCGGTACGGCGTGAGCAGCCACAGGCACAGGCCGTTGAGCGCGAGGTTCGCCAGCGCCGCCGCGCCCATCGCCTCGAACAGCGGCGTGCCCGGATGGCGCAGCCGCCAGCCGATCTGCGCCGCCACCGCGACCGCCGCGCCGAGGATCAGCAGGCCCTTGAACAGCGCCACCCGCGCCTTCGCTCGCAGGCTCGCGCCGACCACCAGCAGGCTGAGCAGGTAGGTCAGCGCGTCGCCCAGGTTGTCCAGCGTGCCGGACAGCAGCGAGGACGAACCGCTGTACAGCGAGGCCGCCAGCATCATCGCGCAGCTGCCGAGGTTGACCAGCATCACCAGGATCAACACGCGGCGCTGCTTCGCCTGCAGCAGCGCCACGTCCGGGGAGCGGCCGCAGCCGCAGCAGTCCGCCATCTCGGTTCTCCTTCAGCCGCGCAGTATCGCATCGCCGGTTTCGGCGTCGCGGTGCAGCCAGCGGTAGAGCGCCGGCAGCACGAACAGCGTCAGCAGGGTCGAGGAGACGATGCCGCCGATCACCACCGTCGCCAGCGGCCGCTGCACCTCCGAGCCCGCGCCGACGTTCAGCGCCATCGGCACGAAGCCGAGCGACGCCACCAGCGCGGTCATCAGCACCGGCCGCAGCCGGCCCAGCGCGCCGTCGAGGACGGCCTCGTCCAGCCCATATGAAGATGCGCTGCCCTGCGCGCGCAGCCGGCGGATGAAGCTGATCATCACCAGCCCGTTGAGCACCGCAATGCCGGACAGCGCGATGAAGCCGACGCCGGCCGAGATCGACAGCGGGATGCCGCGCAGCCACAGCGCCAGCACGCCGCCGGTCAGCGCCAGCGGCACGCCGCTGAACACGATGCCGGCGTCCTTCGCCGAGCCGAAGGCCATGAACAGCAACGCGAAGATCAGCGCCAACGTCAGCGGCACCACCACGGCTAGGCGCCGGCTGGCCGAGATCAGCTGCTCGAAGGTGCCGCCGTACTCGATCCAGTAGCCCTCCGGCAGCGCCACGTCGCGCGCGACGGCGGCCTGCACGTCGGCGACGAAGCCGCCGAGGTCGCGCCCGCGCACGTTGGCGCTGACCACGATGCGGCGCTTGCCGTTCTCGCGGTTGATCTGGTTCGGCCCGAGCCGCGATTCGATCCTGGCGACGTCGCGCAGCGGCACGGTACGCGGCTCGCCGCTGCGCCAGGCCGCCGCGCCGCTGGATTCGTCTGCCTGCCCACCGTCGCCCAGTGCGATCGGCAATTCAGCGAGCGCGCGCGGGTCTTCGCGCAGCGCGTCCGGCAGGCGCACCACGATGTCGAAGCGGCGGTCGCCCTCGAACAGTTGCCCGGCGCCGGCGCCGCCGACCGCGATCGCCACCGTGTCCTGCAGCTGGCCGGGATTGAGGCCGTAGTTCGCCAGCGCGACGCGATCCGGCTCCACCGTAAGCAGCGGCAAGCCGGCGAGCCGCTCCGCCTTGACGTCGGCGGCACCGGGCACCCGCTTCATCGCCGCCTCGATCCGTGCAGCGGTGCGCGCCAGCCGCGCGAGGTCGTCGCCGTACAGCTTCACCGCCACGTCCGCACGCACGCCGGAGATCAGCTCGTTGGTGCGCATCTGGATCGGCTGGGTGACTTCGTAGTTGTTGCCGGGCACGGCGGCGATGACCGCGTTGATCTCCTCCAGCAGCTGCGACTTCGGCTTGCCCGGCGCCGGCCAATCCTTGCGCGCCTTCAGCATCACGAAGGTGTCGGCGATGGACGGCGGCATCGGGTCGCTGGCGACCTCCGCGGTGCCGATCTTGGCGAACACGCGCTGCACTTCCGGCAGCGTCGCCAGCGCGGCCTCCAGCGTCTTCTGCATCTCCACCGACTGGCTCAGACTGGTGCCGGGGATGCGCAGCGCCTGCACCACCACGTCGCCCTCGTCGAGATTGGGGACGAACTCGCTGCCCAGCCGCGTGGCCAGCAGGCCGCACAGCACGGTCAGCACGGTCGCGCCGGCCACCACCGCGACGCGCCGCCGCAGCGCCCGGCGCAGCAGCGGTTCGTAGCGGCGCTTGCACCAGGCGACGACGCGGTTTTCCCGCTCGTCCACCTTTCCGCCCAGGAACACCGCGACGGCGGCCGGCACGAAGGTCAGCGACAGCAGCATCGCGCCGGTCAGCGCCAGCACCACGGTGATCGCCATCGGGTGGAACATCTTTCCCTCGATGCCGCCCAGCGCGAAGATCGGCAGGTAGACGGCAGCGATGATGCCGAGGCCGAACAGGCTGGGCCGGATCACTTCGGCGGTGGCGCCGGCGGTCGCCTCGAAGCGCTCCTCGCGCGTCGGCACGCGGCCCAGCGCGTGCTGTAGTTCGCCGAAGCGGCGCAGGCAGTTCTCGATGATGATGACCGCGCCGTCGACGATCAGGCCGAAGTCGAGCGCGCCCAGGCTCATCAGGTTGCCGGACACGCCGCCGCGCACCATGCCGGTCAGGGTGAACAGCATCGCCAGCGGGATCACCGCCGCGGTGATCAGCGCCGCGCGCACGTTGCCGAGCAGCGCGAACAGCACCGCGACCACCAGCAGCGCGCCTTCGACTAGGTTCTTCGCCACCGTGGCGATGGTGCGGTCGACCAGCGCAGTGCGGTCGTAGACGGGCGTGGCGGTGACGCCCGCGGGCAGGCTGGCGTTGGCGGCGCGCAGCTTCGCCGCCGCGGCGCGCGCGACCTCGCGGCTGTTGGCGCCGACCAGCATCACCACGGTGCCGACCACGGCCTCGTGCCCATTCTGGGTGGCAGCGCCGCTGCGCAGCTCGCGGCCTTCGCCGATTTGTGCCACGTCGCGCACGTGGATCGGCACGCCTTCGCGGCGGTCCAGCACGATCAGTCCGAGTTCGCGCGCGTCGCCGACCTGTCCGGGCACGCGCACCAGCAATTGCTCGCCGTTGCGTTCGATGTAGCCCGCGCCGACGTTGCGATTGTTGGCGGCCACCGCCGCGACCACGTCCTGCAAGGTGAAGCCGAACGCGCGCAGCCTCGCCGGATCGGGCGTCACATGGATCTGTCGTGCGTAACCGCCGATGGTGTTGACCTCGGTGACGCCGGGCACGTTGCGCAGCTGCGGGCGGATCACCCAGTCCTGCAGCGTGCGCAGGTCGGTGGGCGTGTACGCGCTGCCGTCCGGCTTGCGCGCGCCGGGCTCGGCATCGACCGTGTACATCAGGATCTCGCCCATGCCGGTGGCGATCGGGCCCATCGTGGGCTCCAGCCCCGCGGGCAACTGCGCGCGCGCCTGCTGCAAACGCTCGGCCACATGCTGGCGGGCGAAGTAGAGGTCGGTGCCGTCCTTGAACGCCACCGTCACCTGCGACAGCCCGTAGCGGGAGATCGAACGCGTGTAGTCCAGTCCTGGCAGGCCGGCCAGCACGGTTTCGATGGGGAAGGTCACCCGCTGTTCGGATTCCAGCGGCGAATAGCCGGGCGTCTCGGTGTTGATCTGCACCTGCACGTTGGTGACGTCGGGCGTGGCGTCGATGGGCAACCTGGCGGCGCTCCAGCCGCCGAACGCGACCAGCGCCAGCGTGAGCGCCAGCATCAGCCAGCGGTGGCGGATCGAGAAGGCGATCAGTGTTTCCAGCATGGCCGCCTCCTCAATGCTCGTGCCCGGCGGAGGACTTGCCGATGTCCGCCTTGACCAGGAAGCTCTGCGCGATAACGACCTGCTCGCCGGCCCTCAACCCCGCCACCACTTCGACCTGCTTCGCATCGCGCCGGCCCGGCGTCACCGCGCGCTCCGCGTAGCGCTCGCCCTCGCGCACGTAGACCACGTCGCGGCCTTCCTCGTCGGTCTGCAGCGCGACCACGGGCACGACGATGGCCGCGTCGGCGCGATCCACCACGATCCGCGCGCGCACCGCCGCGCCGGGCCGCCACAGGCCGTCGGCATTGGCGATCACGGCGCGCGCCACCGTGCTCTGGCTGGCGGTGGCGGTGCCCGGCAGGATGCGCTCCAGCGTGGTGTCCGTGCTGACGCCGTCGCTCATCCGCGTCACCGTCACCGGGATGCCGGCGGTGATGTGGCCGGCGTCGCTGCCGAAGATGTGCAGATCGACCCACAGCGTGGACAGGTCGGCGACCTCGAACAGCGGCGCGCCCTCGCCCGCCACCGCGCCGACCGACGCGGCACGCCGCAGCACGACGCCGGAGATCGGCGAGGCCACGGTATAGGCGGTCAGGCTGAGGTTGCTTTCGATCACCGCCAACGGCTGGCCGGCGCGCACGCGGTCGCCGATGCCGGCGTGCAGCGTGCGCACCGGGCCGGGGAAGCGCGCCGTGACCTGCGCGACGCGGCCTTCGACCGGCGTCAGCAGGCCCTGCACCTCGTGCTCGTCGGCGATGCTGCCCGGGCCGGCGGCAGCGACGCGGATGCCTGAGGCGTCGGCGATCGCGGCGGGGATGGTGGTGGCCGCGGGGCCGTCTTCATGGCCGGCGTCTCCGTCGGCATCGCCGTGGCCCGCTGCGTCGTCGGCATGGGCCGCCGCTGCGGCCTGCGGCGCGTCGTCCCGGTTGCCGCCGCAGGCGGCCACGCCCGCCGACAGCAGGAGTGCGAACAGGAGGCGGGAAATCGCATGCGTCGTCATGGGGTTTGTCCTTGTGCGTTCGGCGCGGCGGCCACGACCAGCGGCTGGCCGGTCAGGCGCTGCAGTTCGATCAGGGCGCGCTGCGCGTCGAGCGCGACGTCCAGTTGCTGCCGGCGCATCGCGGTGCGCTCGGACTGCAGCTGCGCCCATTCGAGATAGCTGATCGCGCCGGCGCGGTAGGCGCGCTCGGCGGCGGCTTCGGCGCTGGCGAGTTTGGGCAGCACGTCGTCGCGCAGGCGCGCGACTTCGAGTTGGGCCAAGCCATAGCGCGCATGCGCATCGACCAGCGTCGAATACAGCGCCAGGCCCTGCGCTTCGCGCGCGATCTCCAGCGTGGCGAGTTCGGCCTCGGCCGCGCGGATCGCCGGCTGGGCGCGCTGGCGCGCGCCCAGCGGCAGCGAGACACCGGCGACCAGGCCGACATCGCCCGTGGCCTGCAGGCGGCGCAGGCCGACCGACCAGTCGAGGTCGGGGCTGGCCTCGCTGCGCGCCAGCTGCAGGCGCGCTTCGCGCACGCGCTGCTCGTCGGCGAACTGCGCCAGTTCCGGCGTGCGTTGCAGCAGCGCGGCCAGCGATGTCGCGTCCTCGATGCGCGGAAGCAGCAGCGGATCGTCGCCGGCCACGTCGAACGCGGGATCGCGCTCGCCCCACAGCGCCGCCAGATGCTGGCGCGCGGCGACGGTGCGTTGTACGGCGCGGTCGCGCTCCAGCTCCGCCCTCGCCAGCGCGGCCTGCGCGGTCAGCAGCACCGATTCCGGCGACGCGCCCGCCCGCAGGCGCTGGCGCGCGGCGGCCACGGTGCGGCGGCGCTGTTCGATGTCGGCCTCCGCCAGCCGGCGCTGCGCGCGCGCGGCGATCAGCGCCAAGTAGCGGCGCGCGGTGTCCGCCAGCAGGTCGAGCCGGCGTGCTTCGCGCTCGACCGCCAGCGCGTCGATGCGGCGGTCGGCCAGCGCACGGCGCGCGTCCAGCTTGCCGCCGCGTTCGAACACCGAGGCCAGCGACAGGGTGGCCTCGGCGCTGCGCAGGCCGCCGGCCTCGCCGGTGCCGAGGACGTTTTCGATGTCCACGCCGGCACGCCAGGCGGGAGGCAGCAGCGCCTGCTCGCGTTCGGCCCGCAGGCCCTGCTGGCGCGCGCCGAACAGGCGCAGGTCGGGATGGACGGCGGCGACGCGCGCGAAGGCGTCGTCCAGCGACAGGATCGAAACGGAACGGCTTGCCGGAACAGGTTCGGCAAGGCCAGCCTGCGCGCGTGCGGACAGGCACGGCGCAAGCGTCAGGACGGCCAGGGCCGCCAGGCGCAACTTCATGGGGAATCTCCGAAGGATCGACGGGAAGCGCCGGATGGCCGGCGCGCGGCGTCAACCCGCGATCGGGGGCCGGCTGTCCACCGGATAGACGCTTGCCGCCCGCACGATCCGCAGTGGCGCGCCGACGGCAGGCGGCGGCGCGAACGCCATCGCCTGCGGCGACGCCGGCAGGGTGGCGGCCGCGTGCAGGCAGCAGTCGCCGCAGGCCGGGTTGGCGCAGCAGTCGCCCGCATCGCCGGCGTGCCCCGCATCGGCCGCGATCATCATCGCGCCCGCATTGCCGCCGTCGAGCGCGATGCGCGCGTCCTCGATGTCGCAGGCCGCCGCGAGCGCCGGCTGCAGGCAGCTGCCCAGCGCCAGCACGACCATCAGGGCCAGGCGCAGGAACACGGACAGGAACGGGCGACGCGACATGGGGCGCACCTTAGCCGCCGCGCCGCGGGTTACACAATCTCATTTCGCTCCTGCCGACGCGGCGACCGGGATGCCGCATCTGGCAACGCGCCGCCGCGCGCTTCCGACATCCTGCGAACACTTCTGCCCTGGCTTCGCCCCCGGAAACCGGGCCTTCGTCGGCGCCTTCCGGCGTTCGCGCACTCGCGCCTGTACGCGTTCGGATGACTGTACTAGCTTCAGTAGTACACATCACACGCAAGCGAGACCCGCCATGCCCACCCGCTCCGCCCTTTCCGCCGCGATCCGCACCGCCCTGCCACGCCTGCTGGCGCTCGCCCTCCCGCTGGCCGGCGCCGCCCATGCGCAGGTTCCCGACGCCGATGCCGCCACCGCGCTCCAGAGCTATTTCTCGCAGTGCCATGCGGTGCACGTCTGTAACGGCAGCTTCCTGGTCGCCCGCGACGGCAAGGTGATCTACGCGGCCGCGTTCGGCGATGCCGGCGCCGCCGACCAGGGGCCGCTGACCACCGCGCACGTCTTCGACATCGGCTCGATCAGCAAACAGTTCACCGCCGCCGCGATCCTGCGCCTGACCGAGCGCGGCAAGCTGCGCGTGGACGACGCCGTGGCCGACCACCTGCCGGGCTTCCCGTACCCGCGCATGACCCTGCGGCAGTTGCTCACCCACACCTCCGGCGTGCCGGACGTGATGGCGTACTACACGCAGGTGCTGCGTGGCGGCAAGTTCACCGCGCCGCTGATGGCCGACGACGCGGTGCAGGTGCTGGCGGCCTCCGGCACGGCGCCGAAGTCCGCGCCCGGCGAACGTTTCGAATACAGCAACACCGGCTACCTGCTGCTGGCGCAGGTGGTGGCCCACGTGTCCGGCCTGCCGTTCGCGAGCTTCCTGCAGCGCGAATTCTTCGATCCGCTGGGCATGTCGCACACGCGCGTGCGGATGCCCGCCAACGAGGCCGCCATCGCGCCGCGCGCCTACGGCTTCACCCCCACGTCCGACGGACAGCGGCGCCCGCAGGACCAGATCCCCGGCTTCTACATGCTGGGCGCGGGCGGCATCTACTCCACCGCCGCCGACCTGCTGCTCTGGTCGAAGGCGCTGCGCGACGGCAAGGCGATGTCGGTCAGCAGTTGGCGCGAAGCCACCACGCCGCTGCGCCTGAACGACGGCAGCAGCGTGCCCTACGGCTTCGGGCTGGGCCTGCGCGCCTCGCCGCTGCAGCAGCCGCGCATCGAGCACGGCGGCCATTGGCGGGCGTTCAAGGCGGATCTGGCCCGGCTCCCCGCGCAGGACATCGACGTCGTCCTGCTCACCAACAACGGCGAGGACGACAGCGTGGATGCGGCGCGCGACGCGGTCGAGGCGATCCTGGCCGGCAAGCCGTACTCGCCGGTGAAGGAGCCGATCGACTGGCCGCTGCGCGAACGACTGCAGCGCGACAACGCGGCAACCCTGCGCCGGTGGCTCGACGCGCAACGCACCGCGAAGCCGGCGCGCTACGACGTTCCGGAAGACAAGCTCAACGACATCGGCTATCGCCTGATCGAAGCGAAGCAGGTCGACAAGGCGCTGGCGGTGATGCGGTTCAACCAGGAAACCCATCCGGACTCGATGAACGCGCTGGACAGCCTGGCAGACTCCTACCTGGCGGCCGGCGACCGCGACGACGCCATCGCGCAGGCGAAGCGCATGCTGGAACTCAAGCCGGACTCGCGCGCCGCGCAGGAGAAGCTGAAGGCGCTGGTCGAGGGCAAGTGAGTGGTGCGAGGCGCGGCCGGCATCTATCGGCCGCGCTTCGGTTTACCGCCGCGGCCACGCCGCCAGCAGCGCCCACAGGCCGCCGAGGCCTGCGATCCAGGTGGACACCGGCAGCGCCAGCAGCTTCGGCCCGCCGGCGTCCAGCGCGTACAGCACCGCCGCCACGATCAGCAGGCCGACGCCGAGGATCGAGGCGACGATGCGACGCTGCATCGACGCCAGCGTCTGCGCGATCTCGCGCACGTCGGCGGAACGCATCGCCAGCTCGTGCCTGCCTTCCACCTGCTGCTGCAGCCAGGCGTGCAGCAGGCGCGGCATTTCCGGCGCGCGGGTCATCAGCTCCGGCAACCGCTTGCGCAGTTCGCCGGCCAGCCGCTTCGGGCTGTAGCGCTCGGCCAGGATGTCTTCCAGCACGGGTTTCGCCACCGCCCAGATGTCGATCTGCGGATCGAGCTGGCGGCCCACGCCCTCGATGTTGAGCAGGGTTTTCTGCAACAGGATCAGCTGCGGCTGCAGGGTGAGTTCGTAGCGCTGCGCGGTGCGGAACAGCTTGACCAGCACCTCGGCCAGCGAGATTTCGCTGAGCGGCCGGGTGAAGTACGGCTCGCAGACCGCGCGCGCCGCCGCCTCCAGCTCGTCGATGCGGATGTGCGACGGCATCCAGCCGGCCTGCACGTGCAGCTCGGCGATGCGGCGGTAGTCGCGGTTGAAGATCGCCATGAAGTTCTCGGCGAGCCAGTACTGGTCGTCGCTGGAGAGCTGGCCCATGATCCCGAAGTCGAGCGCGATGAAGCGCGGATCGGCCTTGCGCTCGGGATCGACCCAGATGTTGCCGGCGTGGGCGTCGGCGTGGAAGAAGTTGTCGCGGAACACTTGCTGGTAGAACACGCGCACGCCCTTCGCCGCCAGTGCCTTGCGGTCGATGCCGGCGGCGTCCAGCGCGGCGATGTCGTCGGACGGAATGCCGCGCACGCGCTCCATCGTCATCGCGCGCTCGGCGGTGTGCGTCCAGATCACTTCCGGCACGTACAGGTCGGGCGAGCCCAGCCAGTTGCGGCGCAGCAGGCTGGCGTTGCCGGCTTCGCGCTGCAGATCCAGTTCCGCCGCCAGCGTGTTCTCGATCTCGGCGACGATTTCCTTCGGGCGGATCTTGTCGGCGGCCGGATGGGTGCGCTCGACGATGGCGGCGACGTTCTTCAGCAGCGCGACGTCGGCGGCGATCAACGCGGCGATATTCGGGCGCAGCACCTTCACCACCACTTCGCGGCCGTCGTGCAGCGTCGCCGCGTGCACCTGCGCGATGCTGGCGGAGGCCAGCGGCACGGCGTCGAACTGCGCGTAGGCATCCGCGATGCCGCGGCCCAGCGCGGCTTCCACCAGCGCGCGCGCCTGCTGGCCGTCGAACGGGGCGACGCGATCCTGCAGCAGCGTCAGTTCCTCGGCGACGTCCGGCGGCACCAGGTCGCGGCGGGTCGAGAGGATCTGCCCGAACTTGACGAAGATCGGCCCCAGTTCCTGCAAGGCCAGCCGCAGGCGCGCGCCGCGCGACAGCGTGGCCACTTCGGCGGAGGCGCTGGGCACGAACGGGCGCATCAGCCGCAGCCAGCGCTCGGCCGGCGTGCCGTCCAGCAGATCGTCCAGCCGGTAGCGCAGCAGCACGCGGCCGATCTTCCATGCGCGCAATGCGGACTTCATGCGGGCAGTCCGCTGCCCTGACCAGAGACGTTGCGGCGCAGCCGCCCGATTTTCGCGGCGAGGCGCTCGACGTCGTCGCGCAGCGCGTCCACGTCGTCGTGGAAGGCGTCGAGCTCGGCGCGCGGCACCACGTCGCGGCTTTCTTCGGTCAGGTATTCGGCGGTGGTCTGGGCGAGGTTCGCGCCGGCGACCTGCG
This sequence comes from Thermomonas brevis, assembly GCF_014395425.1. NCBI lineage: Bacteria > Pseudomonadati > Pseudomonadota > Gammaproteobacteria > Lysobacterales > Lysobacteraceae > Thermomonas > Thermomonas brevis. Next base: position 2,140,210 of record NZ_CP060711.1, on the reverse strand, counting down.
CCTGCCGCAGCGCCGCCTTCACCGCCTTGGCGATCTGCACGCCGAGCACTTCGCCGAACACCTGCACGAACGGCAGCTGCCAGTCGGGATCGAACCCCTGCGCCAGCTTCTGCAGGCGGCGGGCCAGATCGGCGTCGCCCTCGATGCGCAGCTTGCCGACCGGCGGCGCGCCGTCGCGACGGAACACCGGGACCTGATTGAGCAGGCCGGCCAGCGTGGCGCGCACGCCGAGGTCGGGTTCCTGCTCCGCATCGACCGGCCCGACTCGCAGGGCCTCGCCGTCCACCCGCACCTGCAGCGCCAGCGGCGGCGATGCGAGGGTCAGCGCGACGCGCTGGCCGTCCAGCGCCTTCAGCCCGGCGCGAGTGTCCTCGTCCAGCGCCAGCGCGCGGTTGAGCGCGAGTTCCAGCGCGCGGCCGGCGGGCTGTTTCCAGTTGAAGGGGGCGTCGGTCATGCGCGCATTGTAGAGCGGCTTGCGCGCGCGCATGGCCGACCGCGGTCAGGTCTTCTTGCGCAGGAACGCGACCACCGCGAGGATCAGGAAGACGATGAACAGCACCTTGGCGATCGTCGCCGCCAGGCCGGCCAGGCCGCCGAAGCCCAGAAAGGCCGCGATCAGCGCGATGACCAGGAAAACCAGAGCGTAGTGCAGCATTCGCGAGCTCCTTTCGACCGCGCCGGATCGGCGCCGGGCCAGAGTGCCGATGCCCCGATCACGCCCGGGTGAAGACGCGCTCAGCGCAGCGAGGCGCGCAGCCGCTCCAGCCCCTCGGCCATCGTCACCTTCGGCGCGTAGCCGAAATCGCGCGCGGCCGGCGCCATCGAATACCAGTGCGCGGTGCCCAGCTGCTCGGCCAGGAAGCGCGTCATCGGCGGATCGCCCTTCAGCGGCAGCGCCGTCCACAGGCCCTCGCAGACCGCGCCGAGCGCGTAGGCCGCGCCGAACGGGATGGTCTTGCGCACTTCCGGCGCGTCGGCGGCGCGCAGCAGGCCGTTGAGCACCTCGCGCAGCGGCCATGGTTCGCCGTTGCTGACGAAGTAGGCGCGGCCGGCGCAGGCCGCGCCCGGGCGCAGGTGCTCCAGCGCGTCGAAATGCGCCTGCGCGGCGTTGTCGATGTAGGTGGTGTCGACGAGGTTGTCGCCGCTGCCGACCAGCCGCAGCCGCCCGCTGCGCGCGCGCTCCACCAGCTTCGGCAGGATCTGGGTGTCGCCCGGCCCCCAGATCAGGCGCGGGCGCAGCGCCACGGTGGCGAGGCCCGCGTCGTTGGCGGCCAGCACCTCGCGTTCGGCGACGATCTTGGTGGCGGCGTAGTGCGCCTTGACGCCCTCGCCGTAGGGCACCTCGTCGGCCGAAGCGCCTTCCACCGGATGGGTCGCGCGGTGCACGACGCTGGGCGTGGAGGTGTGCACCAGCTTCCCGATGCCGTGCGCGCGGCAGGCCGCGATCACGTTACGGGTGCCAGCGACGTTCGCGCTGAAATAACTCTCGTAGCTGCCCCAGGCGCCGGCCTTGGCGGCGTTGTGCAGCACCGCGTCGAAGCCTTCGGCAAACGCGGCCAGCACCGCCTCGCGGTCGGCCAGATCGCCCTGCAGCTGGCGCACGCCCAGCGCATCCAGCACCGCGTGGCGGCCGCGGCTGAAGCTGGCGACCTCGTACCCGCGTTCGAGCAGGCCGCGGCACAGCGCCTGGCCGAGGAAGCCGCCGCCGCCGGTGACCAAAATCTTCATTCGCGCTCGCCTTTGTCTCCCTCCCTTTCGCGTAGCGAAGGGGAGGGTTGGGGAGGGGTGCTGTTCGCATGACGCAGGATGTCTTCGAGCACATCCTGCGTCCGCAGCAGCACGTCGTCATTCCAATAACGCAACACTCGATACCCCAGCGCGGAAAGCGCGCGTGTCCGCGCCTCGTCCGCGTTGGCCTGCTCGACATGCTGGCCGCCATCCAGCTCGATGATGAGGTGAGTTCGAGGACATAGAAAATCGGCGATGAACCCTGCAATCGGCACTTGTCTTCGGAATCTGAAGCCTGCCATTTGCTGCAATCTCAAATGCCGCCACAAATGCCGCTCCGCATCGGTGGCGTTGTTACGAAGCTCACGTGCACGTCGCCGCAATTCTTCCAAGAGCTACCCCTCCCCAGCCCTCCCCTTCGCCTTCGGCGAAAGGGAGGGGGCAGAAGCTGCGGCCCACGCCGCCAGCGTCTCGCGGCCGATCTTGGCGTTGTGGCGGATGTCCACCGGGAACGGCTTCGGGTGGTGCAGGAAGCGTTCGATCTTCGCGGTATGCACGAAGCCCTGCGCGATATGGCGCAGCTCGTCGGCCACCTCGCCCACGTCCGCGTTCGCGCCGGGCTTCAGCTCGAACACCAGCACCGGCGCCTGCGCGCCCTTCGGGCCGACCCCGACCAGCGCGGTGCGCAGCACCTGCGGGTGGGCGTTGAACACCGGCTCGACCTGCTCGGTGCACAGCGTGGTCTGCGCATCCACGACCACGCGCTGGGACTTGCGCCCGCAGAACCACAGGCGGCCCTCGCCGTCGAACCAGCCTAGGTCGCCCATGCGATGGACGGTGCGCGCACCGCCGTCCGGCAGCGTCTCGCGGATCTTCGCCAGCGCGGTCTGCGACTCGCGGTTGAAGTAGGCGTCGGTGGCGCTGGGGCCGGCAACGGTGATCTCGCCGACCTGCCCCGCGCCGGCCAGCAGCGCGTCGCTCCAGTCGGAAATCGCGCCGTCGTCGATGCGGATGATGCGCACCGTGTTGCCCGCCACCGGGCGGCCCACGCAGGTGCCGGCGCCGGCCTCGGTGCGCGCGCGCAGGGTCAGCAGTTCGCGGCCCTCGATCACCGCCACCGGCAGGCATTCGGTGGCGCCGTAGGGCGTCCAGAACTGGGCGCCGGGCGGCAGCAGCTCCAGCATCCGCCGCACCACCTCGGCGGGCACCGGCGCGCCGGCGCTGGTGACGCGCTTCACGGTGGGCAGGGATTCGCCGTGTTCGGCCAGCACCCGCATCAGCGCGGGCGAGCCGAACAGCTGGGTGATGCCGAAGCGTTCGATGGCCGCGTGCAGCTTGCGCGGATCGGCCTGCGCCGGCCGGGTCGGGTCCATGTCGGGGATGATGCTGGTCAGGCCCAGCGCGGGATCGAACAGCGCGAACGGCGGGAAGGTGGGGAAGTCGATCCCCCCGCCGCGATTCCGAACGCCTCGCCCAGCATCCGGATCTGGGCGACGAAATGCCGGTGCCGGTACACCACGCCCTTGGGCACGCCGGTGCTGCCGCTGGTGAACAGGATCGCGGCCACGTCCTCGCCGTCGGTGTCGGCCAGCTGCGGGCCGGCGCCCGCGCCATCAGCTTCGACCTGCGCCAGCGTCGCGTCGGCGAGCAGCGGCAGACGGCCGGTGGTGACGCGCAGCGTCGCCGAGCGCGCCCAGCCCAGCAGCGCCTTCGCCAGCATCGCCAGCGGAATGCCGACGAACGCGTCCGGCCGCGCCTCGTCCAGGCACTGCTTCAGCGCGCGCCTGGCGATGCCGGGATCGACCAGCACCGGCACCGCACCGGCCTTGAACAGCGCGAACATCAGCAGGAAAAACTCGGGCGTGGGCCGCACCATCACCACCGTGCGGGTGCCGCGCGCGACGCCGCGCTTCGCCAGGCCGGCGGCGATGGCGTCGCTGCGCGCGTCGAGCTGCGCGTAGGTCAGCGCCACGTCGTAGCGCCCGCCCCGGCCGGGGCAGCGCATCGCCACCTGGTCGGGGCGTTCGCGCGCCAGCCGCGGCAAGGCGGCGGCGATGTTGCAGGGATCGGTCATGGCCGCATTATCGCCCGCCGCGCCCGGCCCCCTTGCGCGCCGGCCCGCGGCGGAAAAAAATCGCCTCCCGTTTCCGCTTCCCGCCGCGCAAGGCCCGGCCCGCCATGCATCCCTGCCTGACCTGCGGCGCCTGCTGCACCCAGTACCGCGTCGCCTTCCACTGGATGGAATCGGACGAGGTCACGCCCGGCGGGGTGCCGGCCGCGCTCACCGAACGGCTGGACGCGCACCGCCTGTGCATGCGCGGCACCTACGCGCCGCCGATCCGCTGCGTGGCGCTGGACGCCGACATCGGCAAGTACTCGCGCTGCAGCATCCACCCCAACCGGCCGTCGGTCTGCCGCGAGGTGGACGCCTCCTGGGAATACGGCAAGCCCAGCCCGCAGTGCGACCAGGCGCGGATCGCGTTCGGCCTGCCGGCGCTGACCGCCGCCGACTGGCGCTGGCGCGACGACGCCGGCAACGACCACCCGGACGACAGCGGCAACAGCCCCTCGCCGCCGGCGATCCCGCCGGTCGCCGCCTAGCCCCGGAGCGTTTGACGCCGGTCAAAACGGCGGGCCACGGACGGGCGCAGGCTGATGCCTCCCCTCCGCAGGAGTTCGGCATGAACGGCAGGCTCGAAGGCAAGGTCGCACTGGTCACCGGCGGCGCGCGCGGCATCGGCGCGGCCATCGTCCGCAGGCTGCACGCCGAGGGCGCGAAGGTCGCCATCGCCGACGTGCTGACCGATGAAGGCCGGGCGCTGGCGGCGGAGCTGGGCGCACGCACCGCGTTCTTCGCGCACGACGTCGGCGACGAAGCGTCCTGGGCCGGAACCGTGGCGGCGGTGACCGGCGCGTTCGGCGGGCTCGACCTCCTGGTCAACAACGCCGGAATCTTCCATCCCGGCCAGATCGCGGACACCGCCGCCGCCGACGTGGAGCGGCAGTTCCGGGTCAACCAGCTGGGCGTCTTCCTCGGCATGAAGCACGCGCAGGCGCCGATGCGCGCGGCCGGCGGCGGCTGCATCGTCAACATCAGCTCGATCGCCGGGCAGCTCGGCTTCCCGAACGCGGCCGCCTACGTCGGCACCAAGTGGGCGGTGCGCGGGATGACCAAGACCGCTGCGCTGGAACTGGCGCCGGCGCAGATCCGGGTGAACTCGGTGCACCCCGGCTTCATCGACACGCCGATGCTGGACAACAACCCGCCCGAGGCCAACCAGGCCGGCATCGAGGCCACGCCGCTCAAGCGCATCGGCAAGCCGGAGGAGATCGCCGCTGCGGTGGCGTTCCTGGCCGGGCCGGACGCCGCATTCGTCACCGGCGCGGAGCTGACCGTGGACGGCGGCTGGATTCTCTAGAAGAACGGCGAAGCGCGAGAACCGGCAGCCAGCCGGCCAGCGGCGGCCTCGCAACCAAGCGAGTATCGGGGAGCGACTTGCGAGGCCGCCGCTGGCCGGCTGGCCCTCGCAAAACTCCGATTACTTCCCTCAAATGTCCGGCAATAGGCGCAACGGCTAGAGCGGATTGCGATCGAGGAACGCCCGCATCAGCGGCACCAGCACCTCATGCTTGTCTTCCAGCGCATAGTGCCCGGCATCGACATACGCATGCACCTCGGCCTTCGGCAGCGCCGCGCGGAAGCCGTCGAGGAAGTGCCTGTCGAACACGAAATCGCGCAGCCCCCAGCCGATGAACGCCGGTCGGTCGGCATAGCCCGGCAGCGCCTTCGCGCTGGCCTCGACCAGCGGCATCGCGCGGTCGCCCGGGTGCAGCGGGATGTCCTGCATGAAGCGCAGCGTGGAGATCGCGTTGTCCCAGCCGTCGTACACGCCGGCATAGGCCGCGCGCACGTCCTTCGGCAGCGAACGCGTCGTACCGAACCGGGCCGCGCCGCGCGCGAACAGGTTGAAGCGGCGGATCAGCCAGCCGCCGAAACGCGAATCGCGTCCCATCGCTAGCCGCATCGGGAAGCGCTTGGCCGCCGGCAGCGGGAACGCGGCGGTGTTGGTGACGATCAGCCGCCGGATGCGCGCGGGATCGCGCAGCGCCCAGCCGAAGCCGATCATCCCGCCCCAGTCGTGCACCGCCAGCGTGACCGGGCCGTCGACGCCGAGATGCTTCAGCAGCGCGTCCACGTCGTCGATGCGCGACTGCAGCGTGTAGTCGTAGCGCGGCTGCGCGGACACGCCGTCGTCTGGCCGGTCGCTCAGGCCCATGCCGACGTGGTCGGGCACGATGCAGCGATATCCCTTGCCGGAAGCGGGATCGCGCAGGCCCAGCACCAGGTGCCGCCAGTAGTAGCTCCACGACGGATTGCCGTGCAGCATCACGATCACTTCACCATCGCGCGGCCCTTCGTCGAGGAAGGACATGGCGATGCCGGGACGCGGCTCGAAGCGGTGCGGGGTGAAAGGATAGTCGGGGAATCGCATCCGCCCATTGTAGGCGGTGCGCCCGCCTCAGCCCCGCCGTTGCAGCAGGAACGCCTGGCTCTCCACCTGTTCCAGCGCGAACCCGAAACGCGCCGCCAACCAGCGCAGCGTGGCGAGCCGGTGGAAGCTGACATGGGTGCGGTCGTCGCGGTAGCGCCAGCGCAGGAAGTTCGCTGGCGCGTCCGGCGCGAGCTGGGTCATCACGCCGAGCCAGCCGCCGGGACGCACCCGCGCGGCCAGCCGCGCCCAGCCCGCCAGCGGATCGCGGAAATGCTCCACCACCTCGGTGCAGGTCACGAAGTCATAGTCGCGCCGCAGCGCCTGCGGATCGGGCGCGTAGAACGGGTCGTAATCCGTCATCGCCATGCCCGCCTCGCGCAGCATCATCGACAGCACCGGCCCCGGCCCGCAGCCGAAATCCAGCCCGCGCATGCCGGGCACGAGTCGCGTCAGCAGCGGATCGGCCAGCCGGGACAGGAAGGCGCGGTAGCGCGCATCGGCGGGATCGTTCCGGTGCAGGTCGTAGATCGCGCGCTCCTCGACCGGCGACAGATGCGAGGCGGGGTCGGCCAACACCAGCGCGCAGTGCGGGCACTCCAGATAGCGGCGCGCGCGATCTTCGCAGAACGCATGGGTTTCGGCGCCGCACAGCGGGCAGACGATGGCGACGCTGGAATCGCTCCGCATCGTCGGGTCAGGCGGGGTCGAACGACTGTGCATCCTGCAAAACGGGCGGTGCGAGCCAGCCACGGTAATGGGGCTCGCGCGTCAAGGCCAGCAGTGCGCGGTTTTCGCCTGCGCAAGATGCGGCGGTTGTCGGCGCACAATGCGCATGCTGCGTCGCCGTGCACGCGCCTGAGGAAACCCGGACATGCCCGAAGCCTTCGACGCCCTGATGGCGCGCATCCGCGCCTGCCGCCTGTGCGAAGCGCACCTGCCGCTGGGGCCGCGCCCGGTGCTGCAGGCATCGAAGGAGGCACGCCTGCTGATCGTCAGCCAGGCACCGGGCCGCAAGGTGCACGAGACCGGCATTCCCTTCAACGATCCCAGCGGCGACCGGCTGCGCGACTGGCTGGGCATCGACAAGCCGACGTTCTACGACGCGAACCGAATCGCCATCGTGCCGATGGGCTTCTGCTTTCCCGGCACCGGCGGCAGCGGCGATCTGCCGCCGCGCCCGGAATGCGCGCCGACCTGGCATCGCCCGCTGATGCCGCACTTGCAACAGGTGCGGCTGACGCTCGCCATCGGCAGCTACGCGCAGGCGGGACTGCTGGCCGGCCGGCGCGGACGCACGCTCACCGACACCGTGCAGGCATGGCGCGAGCATCTGGACCGCGGCGTGCTGCCGCTGCCGCACCCCAGCCCGCGCAACCGGCTGTGGCTGGCGCGCAATCCGTGGTTCGAGGTGGAGCTGTTGTCGGAGTTGAAGCGGCGGGTGAAAGAAGCGCTGGCCTAGGCGGCGACGCTCACCACTCCACTTCCGCCATCGAGCAGTTCAGCCCCGACCCGATCCCGAGCAGCGCCACGCGGCTGCCCTTCTTCAGCCGGCCCATCTCGCGCAGCTTGCTCAGCACGATCGGCACCGAGGCGGGGCCGATGTTGCCGTGCTCGCTGAAGATGGTCATGACCTTCTTCGGGTCGATGCCCATTGCCTTGGTGAAGGCGGCGGTGTGGACCTTGCTGACCTGGTGGATGACGAATTCGTCCAGCTCGCCGGCCACCCAGCCCAGCTTCTGCTTGGCGACCTCGAAGGTCTTGGTCGCCAGCTTGATGCCTTCGATAAGCAGCATGCGGGTGTCGGTGATCATGCCGTCGAGGTTGCCGCGGCAGAGCTTGTTCCACTCGGTGGCGGCGCGGGTGACGCCGCCCTTGTAGCGCGGCGCGCCCGGGGCCAGCTCGGCGCGGGCCAGCACCATGGCGGCGGCGCCGGAGCCGAGCGTCAGCGTGGCCAGCTCGTTGCGGAAGTCGGCCTCGGTGATGTCCTCGCGGGCGAGGCGCTCGATGGTCTTCTCGTAGGCGAGGTTGGCGGTTTCGCCGTCCACCACCAGCGCGTATTCGATCTCGCCGCGCTCGATCATCCGGCTGGCGATGTCCATGCCGTTGATGAAGGCCAGGCAGGCGTTGGCGACGTCGAAGTTCTGGCAGGTGTCGGGCAGGCCGAGGTTGCCGCTGACGATGGAGGCGGTGGACGGCTCCAGGTAGTCGCGGCTGACGGAGGTGTTGACCAGCAGGCCGACGCGCTCCGGCTCGACGCCGGCGTCGGCCAGCGCCTTGACGCCGGCCAGGGTGGCGGCGTCGGAGGCCTGCACGTCGCCGTCCCACAGGCGGCGCGCATGCACGCCGGCGATGTCGCCGAGCACGTCGATCTTGATGCCTAGGCGGTCGAGCGTGGGCTTCAGGCGGGCGTTGATCTCGTCCGAGCTCAGGCGGCGCGGCGCGTCGATGTGGGCCAGGCCGGCGATGGCGACATGTTGGAACAGCATGGGGCGGCACTCGCACGGGCGCCAAGGCGGCGCCGGAACCGCATAGGATAGCGCCTCGCGCCACCATGCGGTGGCGTATTGCCTGAACCGTGGGCCAGGTCGCCGTTTCCGGGCGACGTGCGCGTCAGTTGCAGCGCCAGGTCGTCCAGCGCTGGCTGCCGTCTTCCGGCGGGCCGAGCGGGCTGATCCGGTTGGCGCCCAGGCCCGGGGCCTCGTTGCGGGCCAGGGTTTCCAGCTCGTCGCGCACCTGGGTGTCGCTGCGCTCGTAGAAGCCGACCTTGTGGGTGACCGACACGGCCACGTCGGCGCGCCGCTCGCAGCCCGTCGGGGCGGCGGACAGCACCTTCACCTGCTGCGCGCCGGGCGCCATCTTCACGAAGGTGCAGGCGGGCAGCGCCAGCAGGGCGCAGATCGGCAGGATCGCTCGCATCGCGGGCATCGGGTCTCCTCGGCGTCGGAAAAAAAGAAAGCCCGCCAAGTGTGGCGGGCTTTCCGTGTCGCTGGATGAACGGGGCGCTTACTTCTTCGCCACCGGCTTGCCGTCGGCGTCGAGGACGGTGACCTCGCCCAGGTTCAGCGCGCGGATCGGGGCTTCGGTCTTGGACAGGTCGCCCACCACCAGCCAAGTCAGGCCGTTCGGGTCGAGCGCCTTGGCCGCGGCGTTGACCTGCTCCGGGGTCATCGCTTCGATCTCGGCCTTGCGCTGGAACACGTAATCGTCCGGGCGGCCGTACAGGACGTTGCCGGAGATGGTGCCCATCACCGCCGACGCGGTCTCGTAGGCGCCGGGCAGGCTGAGGGTGAGGATCTTCTTCATCCCGTCGACCTCCTCCGCGCCGGCCGGGGCCTTGCCGCTGGCGTAGTCGGCGATCTCGCGGCGCATTTCCGCCGTCGCCTCGCCGGTCTTGTCGATCTGCACCGGCGCCGAGGCCATCCACAGGCGCTGGCCCACCGCGCCGCCGGCGCCGCTGCGGGCGCCGTACGACCAGTGCTTGTCCTCGCGCAGGTTCATGTTCAGGCGTGCGGTGAAGTCGCCGCCGATGATCATGTTGGCCATGTCGTACTGGACGGTCTTCGCGTCGCCGCTGGACGGCAGCGTCTGCGCGGCGAAGATGTTGGCCTGCACGGCGCCCGGCTGGTCGATCAGGAACACGCGCGGCTTCGCCTGCGCGGGCGCCGCCGGGATCGCGGCCGACGCGGCGGACTTGCCGGCGGCCTTCCAGTCGCCGAAGTGCTTTTCCAGCACCGGCACGATCTCGGCCAGGGTGGTGTCGCCCACCACCACCAGGGTGGCGTCCTGCGGACGCAGGGCGCTGTCGTGGTAGCCCTGCAGGTCGGCGCGGGTCAGGCCGGCGATGGCGGCTTCGGTGCCGCTGCCGGTGCGCGCGGCGGCGTACGGATTGCCGGTGCCGAACACCAGGCCCGGCAGCACGCGCTGCACCAGCGCGTTCGGGTTGGCCTTCTCCTGCTTGATGCCGGCGATCCACTGGCCCTTCACGCGGTCGATGTCGGCCTGCTCGAAGCGCGGCTTGCGCAGCATGTCGGCGAACAGGGTCACCGACGGCTCCAGGTTCTGCTTGAGCGCGGACAGGTAGGCGCTGTTGCTGTCCAGCCCGGCGCTGGCGCCGAGGTTGGCGCCCAGCGACTGCACGCGGTCGGCGAACGCCAGCGGGCCGAGGTCGCCCGCGCCCTCGTCCAGCAGGCCCATGGTGAAGCTGGCGACGCCCGGCTTGCCGGCCGGATCGGCCGCGTAGCCGCCGCGGAACTCGTAGCTCATCTGCACGACCGGGATGTCGTGGCGCTCGGCCAGTACCACCTTGGTGCCGTTGCTCAGGGTGGCGTGCTGCTGCTGCGGGAACTTCAGGTCGGGGAAGCTGGTCGGCATCGGCACGCCGGCCTTGCGGTCCACCGCGCTCGCGGTGGTCTTGTACTGCGCATCGACCTTCGGGGTCTTGAAGGGCGTCGGGGTGACCGCCGGCTCCTCGGCGATGGCGACGCGCTTGCCCGGGTTCACCACCAGCGTGTGGCTGCCCTTGCCCGCGCCCAGCCAGGTCTCGCCGGAGGCGCGCACCGATGCCGGCGTCGCGTCGGTCAGGGTCTTGAGGCTCTCGCGGAAGCAGCCCGGGTCGCCCATGAACACCGCGCACTCGGCCAGCGCGTCGGCCTTGCCGCCGAAGCCGCCGATGCGCTCGACGCCGCGGATCCAGCCCGCCTGCACGGCGGTGCGCGTGCGCTCCAGTTCGTCGGCGGTCGGGCCGTCCTTGAGCAGCTTCTCCAGCTCCTCGTCGATGGCCGCTTCCACCTTCGCCACGTCCACGCCCTGCTTGACCGCGGCGGTGATCACGAAGTTGCTGCCGAGCTGCGAGCCGTAGGCGCCGGCGCTGATGTTGTCGACCAGCTTGTCCTCGTGCACCAGCCGCTTGTCCAGGCGCGAGGACTTGGCGCCGCCGAGGATGTGCGCGAACAGCTGCAGGCGGTCGAGGTCGGGCGCGCCGTACTCGGCCACGTTCCACACGCGGTAGATGCGCGACTGCGGCACGTTGTCGGTCATCTCGGAGCGCGAATCGGCGGTATGCGCCGCCACGTCCACCTTCGGCTGCGCCATCGTCGGCGTGGCCGGGATGTCGCCGAAGTACTTCGCCACCTTCTCCTTGGCGGTGGCGACGTCGATGTCGCCGGCCAGCACCAGCACCGCGTTGTTCGGGCCGTACCAGGTCTTGAACCAGGTCTTCACGTCGTCCAGCGAGGCGGCGTTGAGGTCGTTCATCGAGCCGATGGTGCTGTGGTGGTACGGGTGGCCGGCCGGATACATGATCTTGCCCAGCTCGTCCCACACCTGGCCGTAGGGCTGGTTCTCGCCCTGGCGCTTCTCGTTCTGGACCACGCCGCGCTGCTCGTCCAGGGTCTTCTGGTCGATCGCGCCGAGCAGGTGGCCCATGCGGTCGGATTCCATCCACAGCGCCATGTCCAGCGCGGTGGTCGGCACGTTCTCGAAGTAGTTGGTGCGGTCGGAATTGGTGGTGCCGTTCTGGTTGGTGGCGCCCACCGCCTTGAACGGGGTGAAGAACTCGCCCGGATTGTTCTCCGAGCCGTTGAACATCAGATGCTCGAACAGGTGCGCGAAGCCGGTGCGCCCGGCCGGTTCGTCCTTGCTGCCCACGTGGTACCAGATGTTCACCGCCACGATCGGCGCCTTGCGATCGGTGTGCACCACCACGCGCAGGCCGTTCGGCAGGGTGAAGCTCTCGTACGGGATGTCGACGGCCGGGGCATTGGCGGCCTGCGCCTGCGGCGCATAGGCGCCGGCGGACAGGGCGGTGGCGAGGGCAAGCGCCAGCGCGGCGGGGCGGAACACGGACATGGGCAACTCCTGTAGGAACGGCAAGGACGGACAGCAAACCCGTCGATGTTAGCCCCACGCCCCGGCCGATACACTAGCCGCACGCCATTTCGGAGCTCCGCGCATGCCCCGCATCGCCCTGGTCACCGGCGCCAACCGCGGCATCGGCCTGGAGTTCGTCCGCCAGCTGCTGGCGCGCGGCGACCGCGTGATCGCCGCCTGCCGCCACCCCGGCCGGGCCACCGCATTGAATGCGCTGGGCGGCGAACATCCCGGCCGCCTGCACGTATTGCCGCTGGACGTGGCCAGCGAGAAATCGCGCGCGGAGCTGGCGCGCGAACTGCCGCTGGTGCTGGGCGAGGACGAACGCATCGGCCTGCTGGTGAACAACGCCGGCGTGCTGCATTCGGGCGAACGCTTCGGGCAGTTGCGGCAGGAGACGCTGGAAGACAGCCTGCGCGTCAATGCCGTGGGGCCGCTGCTGCTGGCGCAGGCGCTGGCGCCATTCATGCAGGATGGCACGTGCATCGCCGAGGGCGCCGGGGAGGCGATCAACCAAGCGAGTATCGGGGAGCGACTTGATCGCCTCCCCGGCGCCCTCGGCGATGCCTTCTGGCCAGTCGTCGCCAACCTCAGTTCGCAGCTCGGTTCCATCGCCGGCATCCATCGCTTCGGCACGCCCGGCTACGCGATCAGCAAGGCCGCGCAGAACATGGCCACCGCGCAGCTGGCGCAGGCGCTGGCCGCGCGCGGAATCGTGGTGCTGGCGCTGCATCCGGGCTGGGTGCAGACCGACATGGGCGGCGGCAATGCGCCGGACGCGCCGGCCGACGTGGTGGCCGGCATGCTGCGCGTGATCGACAAGGCGACGCCGGAACAGTCCGGCGGCTTCTTCGACTGGCGCGGCGAAGCGTTGCTGTGGTGAGGCCGACCATCGCCTTCGCTCGCAAGGCATCCCTCCTCGGCCTTCTCCTTCGCTGCGCGAAAGGGAGGGAGTAGAAATCCATGCCGCACGTCATCCTGCATCGCCCGGAAATCCCGCCCAACACCGGCAACGTCATCCGCCTGTGCGCCAACACCGGCGCGCGGCTGCATCTCGTCCGCCCGCTCGGCTTCGACATCGACGACAAGCAGCTCAAGCGCGCCGGTCTCGACTACCACGAATACGCGCGCATGCAGGTCCACGACGACCTCGACGCCGCGCTGGCCGTCATCGCCGCGGACGCGGGCGCGCCGCCGCGCGTGTTCGCGCTGACCACCCGCGGCGGCGTGCGCTTCGATGCGCCGGACTACCGCGAACACGACGCCTTCCTGTTCGGCAGCGAAACCGCCGGCCTGCCGCAGGACGTGCTGGAGCGCATCCCCGAAGCGCAGCGCCTGCGCTTGCCGATGCGCCCGCACAACCGCAGCCTCAACCTCTCCAACGCCGTGGCGGTGATGGTGTTCGAAGCGTGGCGGCAGGCGGGTTTCGCGGGCGGCGGCTAGGCCGCGCGCGTCTACTCCAGCGAACCCGAACGATTCCTGTACCGAATCGTTCTGTATTCAGTCCATGTTGTGACCGTTCGCAAAGAATGGCCCCACGTCCCGCCGCTCGGCGGGGCGGACAACAACAACATGGAGGTCCACCTCATGAAGCGTTACGCCATTGCCGCTGCCCTGGTCGCCGCCCTGCCCTTCGCCGCCTCCGCGGCCGACGGCATCAACTACAACTACGTGCAGGGCGGCTACGTCGCCACCCGCACCGACGCCGGCAACGCCGACGGCTGGGGCCTGAACGGCTCGGTCGCGGTGCATCCGAACGTCCACCTGTTCGCCGACTACGCCAACCAGAAGATCGACCACACCAGCGTCGACTTCGACCAGTGGCGCGTGGGCGCGGGCTACAACCGCGGCATCTCCGACCGCACCGACTTCGTCGGCAAGGTCGCCTACGAGAAGCTCGATGCCGGCGCCGGCATCAAGGCCGAGGGCTACAGCGCCGAAGCCGGCGTGCGCAGCATGATGACCCCGAACATCGAGGGTTACGCGATGCTGGGCTACCAGGACGGCCACCACTACGAGGGCGACGCCTACGGCCGCCTGGGCGCAGCGGTCAAGTTCAACCAGAACTGGGGCGCCGCGGCCGAAGTCAAGATCGTCAACGGCGGCGACACCCAGTGGTTCGTGGGTCCGCGCCTGAGCTGGTGATCGCACCCTCCGCAGCAACGAAAACGCCCGGCATTGCCGGGCGTTTTCTTTTTGCGCCTGCCTCGCTGCCGCTCAGCCGAACAGCGACTGCGGGTACTCCGCCTTGCGCTCGCGCGCCATCAGCCGCGCCAGTCCCTCGGCCGGAGTGATGTCGCCGTGGAGCACGTCGCGCACGTTCTCGGCGATCGGCAGTTCGATGCCGTGGATGCCGGCCAGGCGCATCACCTCGTCGGCGGTCTGGATGGATTCCACCACCTGCCCTATCTCGCGCACCGCATCCTTGATCGACGAACCGCGCCCCAGCGCCAGGCCGAGACGGCGGTTGCGTGACAGGTCGCCGGTGCAGGTCAGCACCAGGTCGCCCAGGCCGGCCAGCCCCATCAGCGTTTCCGGGCGGCCGCCGAGGGCGATGTTGAGCCTCAGCATCTCGTTGAGCCCGCGGGTGATCAGGCCGGCGCGGGCGTTCAGGCCCAGCGCCATGCCGTCGGCGACGCCGGTGGCGACGGCCAAGACGTTCTTCATCGCGCCGCCCAGTTCGGCGCCGCGCATGTCGTTGCCGGTGTAGGCGCGGAACGCCGGGCCGTGCAGCGCGTCGGCGACCTGCCGGCAGAATTCGGCGTCGTCCGAATGCACGGTCAGCGCGGTCGGCAGCCCTTCCGCCACTTCCTTGGCGAACGACGGGCCGGTGACCACCGCCAGCGGCACGCCCTCGCCCAGCACCTCGGCGGCGACTTCGTGCAGGAAGCGGCCGCTGCCGGGCTCGAAGCCCTTGGTCGCCCACGCCACGCCCGCGTGCGCCGGCCGCAGCGGCGCCAGCGCGCGCAGGGTTTCGGCGAAGGCGTGCGAGGGCACGACCACCAGCACCAGGCCGGCGTCGGCCAGCGCCTCGGGCAGCGAGGTGGTCGCGCGCAGGCCGCCGGGCAAGGCGATGCCCGGCAGGTAGCGGGTGTTCTCGTGGCCGCCGTCGATGGCGGCCACCATCGCCGGGTCGCGGCCCCACAGCACGGTCGGATGGCCGTGCCGGGCGATCAGCGCGGCCAGCGCGGTGCCCCAGGAGCCCGCGCCGAGGACGGCGACCTTCGGCTTGTCAGACGCCGTCATGCGTCGCGGTTCAGGCGTTGCCGGCGGTTTCGGCGTCGGCCAGCGAATCGCCCTGGCCGATCTGCGCGGCGCGCTGGCGCAGGGTTTCGGCGTACAGCGCCTCGAAGTTGATCGGCTGCATCGGGAACGGCGGGAAGCCGCCGGAGGTGATCAGCTGGCCGACGATCGACGACGCGTAGGGATACAGGATGTTCGGGCACTGGATGCCGAGCATCGCGTCCAGCATCTGATCGTCCATGCCGCCCAGGCCGAACACGCCGGCCTGCTCGACTTCCGCCAGGTAGGCGGTCTTGCCGTTCAGGGTGCAGGTCAGGGTGATGCCCAGGCTGACTTCGAAGGCGGCATCGGCCAGACGCTGCACCTTCTGGTTGAGCTTCATCTGCAGGTCGGGCTGGCCCTGTTCGTTGAACACCTGCGGCGCGTTCGGGGCCTCGAAGGACAGATCCTTCACGTACAGCTTCTCGACGGTGAAGGTCGGGCCCTGTTGGGCGTCGGCGGCCAGCGCGGCGGCGCCGTTCAGGTTTTCATCGGACATTGGGATTCTCGAATGCAGCGAAAGGTATGGAAACGTCGATTATCGCACCGAACGCGGGGCGACCTTTCCGACGTGGGGCGCGCGGGCGTGGAACACAAGCCCGCGGCGCAGGCGGATCAGCGGCCCTTGACCAGCGGCAGGTCGGCGCCCTGCCAGGCCTGGATGCCGCCGTCCAGCACGCTGACGTTGGCGAAGCCGGCCTTGCGCAGGCGCTTGGCCGCGCCGCCGGCGGTCTGCCCGACCCGGCACACCAGCACCACCGGCAGCGCCTTGGCGGCGGCCAGTTGCTTGTTCTCGGGATCGAACTGGCTGGGCTGGACGTTCTTCGAGCCGGCGATGTGGCCCTTCTCGAACTCGCCCGGCGAACGCAGGTCCACCACCAGCGCGTTGTCGCGGTTGATCAGCCCGGTCAGCTGGGCCGGGCCGATCCGGCGCACGCCGCTGAACAGGGAGGCGATCTCGTTGACGATGAGCGCAATGGTGAGACCGGCCAGGGCCAGCGAAAGCAGTGGGTGGCGGCCGGCGAAGGCGGTCAGTTCGGCGAAGGTCACGGCATCGACCGGTGATTGCGGGGCGGCAATTGTAGCCGCAGCGCGGCCCTCATTCGCCCCACAGGTCCGGCAGGCCGCTGACCAGCCACCAGGTGCGCGCGGCCTCGTCGTAGTGCCAGCGCTCGCGGTAGCGCACCGTGCGCTCGGCCAGGGTGTTGCGATTGATGACGCCGATCTCGATGTCGCGCACCACATCGCCTTCGCCCACCGTGCTGGCGCCCAGTTCGCGGTAGCCGGAAATCTGCACCTGCTTGTAGCGCGAGAAATCGATGTCGGTCAGCGGATGCTCCTTGCGCACCTTCGGATCGACCAGGTTCCACGCGCCCTCGAAATCGCCCCAGCGGATCGCCGCCGAATAGCCGTACTGGACCTCGTCCAGCGCCGTTCCCTTGCTGGCGGATTTGGGGCAACCGGCCAGCAGGGCCAGGGAGCAGAGCAGCAGGCAGCGCAGCAACAGGTTTCGCATGGGAAGGCCCGGCGGGAAGCGAACCGGCATCCTACCCTGTCGCGCCGCCGTCCTTGCCGATGGCGACGTAGCGCCCGACGAAGGTGGCCGCCACGCCGCCATCGGCCAGCAGCGTCCGCGCCTGCAGGCGGATCCCGGCGCGGCCCTGCTTGCGCAGCGTCTCCGCCAGCGCGAGGTGTTCGGCGGCATCGTCGTAGGTCGCCTCGACCACGATGTCCTCGAACACCGGCTTGAGGTAGCGCACCCGGCCGTCGGCCACGAATACGTCGGCGCGCAGGCCGGCGGCCTCCACGTCCAGCGAGACCAAGCCCCACGCCGCGATGGTCATCAGCGAGGACAAGCTGCCGCCGAACGCGCAGGCCTTGTCGTTGACGTTGGCGGCCAGCGGCGCGCGCAGGCGCAACAGGCCGTGGCGCGATTCCAGTATCCGCGGCCGCATGGCCGCCACCGGCGGCATGCCGGCGAAATGCGCGGCCAGTGCGTCCAGCGCCGCATCGGGGTTTGCGATTGCATCCATGCGCAAAGCCTGACGCAAGCGCGGGCGCCATGCCAAGCTGTACGCATGCCGCGCGTTGCCGATCAAGCACTTCCGCTTCAGGACTGGACCGTATTGTCGCTGCGACCGCGCGGACAGCACGCCGGTTTGCGCGCGGCGGCGGCGCGCAACGGCGCCCGTCTGCTGGCGGTGTCGCCGATCGCCATCGCCCATCTGGACGATGCGCGGACGCGGCACGACCTGCACGCCGCGCTGGCCGCCGACCTCGTGCTGTTCACCAGCGCCAACGCGGTGCGCGCGGCGGCGGCGCTCGGGCCGCTGATGGCACGGCGCGGGCAGCGCTGGCTGGCGGTGGGCGCGGGCACGCGACGCGCGCTGGCGCGCGCCGGCATCGACGCGATCTCGCCCACGCGGATGGACAGCGAGGGCCTGCTCGGCCTGCCGCAGCTCGAATACGTGCTTGGCAAACGCATCGGCCTGGTGACCGCGCCGGGCGGCCGCGGCGTGCTCGCCCCGGCGCTGGCGGCGCGCGGCGCGACGGTGCTGCGCGCCAATGTCTATGCGCGCACGGCGGTGGCGCTGCCGGCGCGGCAGCGCGAAGCGCTGGACGCGGCGCTGCAGCGGCCCGCCCGCGTGCTGCTGGCGTTGAGCAGCGGCGAGGCGCTGGACGCGCTGCTGGCGCAGGCAGCAGCGCCCGGCCTGCGCAAGGCGGCCGTCGTCGCCGCCAGCGAACGCCTCGCCGAGATGGCGCGCGCGGCGGGATTCCGCCGCATCGCCATCGCCGCCAGCGCGCGTCCGGCGGCGCTGCTGCACGCGGCGGCCGACGCCTTCGGCTGATCTTCGCGACGGCGTCGCCACGGCCCTCGTTTACCATCGCGGCGTGAACCTGCCCGTCGACGCCACCGCCAACACGCCTCCGCGACGCGCCCGCACCGGCGGCGTATTGCTGTTGCTCGCGCTGCTGGCGCTCGCGCTCGGCGCGGGCGGCTGGTACGGCTGGCGGCAATGGCAGGCCGGCGAAGCGCGCGCGCAGACGCTGGCCGAGCAGCAGCGCGACGCGCTGACATCGCGCCTCGACGCGCTGAAGGACGCGCAGCGCCGACAGGCCGAACGCCTGCAGCAGGCCGAAGCCACCAACCGCGTGCTGCGCGACGAACTGCTGGGCCTGGGCCAGCGCGCGGCGGCGGTCGAGGACAGCGTGTCGAAGCTGGCCGATCCCGACCGCCACGGCGCGCAGGCGCTGCGCCTGGACGAGGTGGAACTGCTGCTGGCGATCGGCCAGCAGCGGCTGCGCCTGGACGACGATGCCGACGGCGCGCTGCGCGCATTGGCGCTGGCCGCGCCGCTGCTGGCCGGCATCGACGATCCCGCCTACCTCAACCTGCGGCAGACGCTGGCGCAGGAACAGGCGGCGCTGGACGCGCTGGGCCCCGATCCGCGCGTGCGCGCCAACGCCCTGCTCGACCGGCTGGTCGCCGACATCCCCGCGGACGCGCCCGCCGCCTCCGCCGCGCGCGCGCCGCAAACGAGCTGGTATGCGCGGCTGCTGGAGCGCATCGTGCGCGTGCAGCCCACCGCCTCCGCCGGCCTGCGCCAGCGCGCCGACCGCGACGCCGCACTGGCCGCATTGCAGATCGAAGCCAGCCTCGCCCGCGCCGCCATCGAACGCCGCGACGATGCCGGCTTGCGGCGCGCGCTGGCCCGCATCGACGGCTGGCTGCAGCGGCTGCTGGCCGGCTCCACGCAGTTGCAGGAGCGCCAGCGGTTGCTGGCGCAGCTGCGCGGCATCGCCCTGCAACCGTCTTCGCCGCTGGCCGGCAGCACGCTGGCGCAGCTGCGCGCCCTGCGCGGAGGCTGACCGCGTGCGCAACCGGGAGACGACGCGATGAAGCTGTTCCGCAATGTGCTGGCGTGGTTGCTGCTGGCGGTGCTGGGCGCGCTGCTGGCGCAGTTCCTGATGCAGGACGCCGGCTATGTGCTGGTGCGCTATCGCGGCTACGACTACGAAGCCACGGTGACCCAGGGTGTCGCCCTGCTGCTGGCGCTGATGTTCGCGCTGGCGCTGCTGGCGGCGCTGCTGCGGCTGCCGTTCCGGCTGTGGAACCGGCACCGCAAGCAGCGCGCGCGGGCGCGCCTGATCGACGGGCTGGCCGCGTTCCAGCGCGGCGACTACGCGCGCGCCGAACAGCTGCTGCGGCAGGCCGCCGACGGCCGCGACGCCGAGGTGGTGGCGCGCGCGCAGGCGGCGCGGGCCGCGTTCGCGCGGGGCGACGAGGCCGCCGGCAACGCGCTGCTCGACGGCTTCGGCGAACGCCATCCCGCCACCCGCGCGCTGGTGCTCGCCAGGCAGGCGCTGAAGCGGCATCGGCCCGACGCGGCGCTGGACGCGCTGGACGTGCCGCAGGCGCAGCCACTGCCGCCGCGCGGCCTGCTGCTGCGCGCGCAGGCGCTGGCCGCCAGCAGGCGCGGCGTCGAGGCCTACGGCCTGCTCGGCGCGCTGCGCCAGCAGCAGGCATTGCCGAGCGCGGACCTGGACGCCTTGCAGGCGCAATGGGCGGCGCAAGCGCTGCGCGAAGCGGGCGACGCCAACGCGCTGGCCGATCACTGGGACGCGCTGCCGGTCGCGCTGCGCACCGAACCCGCCGTGGTCGCGGCCTACGCCGGCCGCGCCGCCGCGCTGCGCTGGGACGAGGCCGCCACCCGCAGTCTCGAAGAGGCGCTGGACGCGCGCTGGGACGAGGAGCTGGCGTCGCTGTACGGCCAGCTCGACGTCGCCCGCCTCGACCACCGCCGCGCGCTGGTGGAACGCTGGCTGCCCGCGCATCCGTCCAGCCCCTCGCTGCTGCTGGCCGCCGCCCGCATCGCCCAGCAGCAGGGCCGCTGGCTGCCGGCGGAAGAGGCGCTCCATCGCGCCATCGCCCAGGGCGCGGGCGCGCCCGCATGGGAAGCGCTGGGCGCCGGCGCCGCCCAGCTCGGCGACGAGTCGCGCGCGCGGCTGTGCTACGCCAACGCCCTGCGCAGCCAGCGCGGCGAGCCGCCGCTGGACGTGCCGGGCCGCGACCTGCGCCAGACGATCGTGGACAACGCGGCCATCGAGGAGCGCGACGAACACGGCCTGCCGCGCCTGCGCGGATAAGCGGACGCCATGACCTACGTGCTCCTCGCCGCGCTGTGCAGCGTGCTGGTGTCGGTGCTGCTGAAGCTGGCCCGGCGCTTCGACATCGACGTCGGTCAGGCGGTGGCGTGGAACTACGTCGCCACCACCGCGCTGACCCTGCTGGCGCTGCAACCGCCGCTGGAACCGCTGCGCCACGCCGACGCGCCGTGGGTCGCGCTGGTCGCGCTGGGCCTGCTGCTGCCGACCATCTTCCTCGCGCTGGCCGCGTCGGTGCGCCACGCCGGCATCGTCCGTTCCGACGCCGCGCAGCGGCTGTCGCTGCTGATCCCGCTGCTGGCCGCGTTCACCCTGTTCGGGCAACCGGCGGACGGCGCGAAGCTGCTCGGCTGCGCGCTGGGGCTGCTGGCGCTGGCCTGCATGGTCTGGCGCGGCGATCGCGTTGACGGCCAGGGCGGCCCCGCGCGCTGGGGCTGGCCGCTGGCCGTGTTCGCCGGCTTCGGCCTGATCGACGTGCTGTTCAAGCGCGTCGCCGCCGCCGGCCTGCCGCTGGGCAGCTCGCTGCTGGCGGTGTTCGCATTCGCCTTGGTGGTCGCCTTCGCCATCCAGTTCGCGCGGCGCGCGCGCTTCACTCTGCGCAGCGCGCTCGGCGGCCTGCTGCTGGGCCTGTGCAACTTCGCCAACATCCTGTTCTACCTGCGCGCCCACCGCGCGCTGCCCGACCAGCCGGCGCTGGTGTTCGCCAGCATGAATCTGGGCGTGGTGGCACTGGGCGCGCTGGTCGGCGTTGCGCTGTTCAAGGAGCGGCTGGGCCGCATCAACGCCCTCGGCCTGCTGCTGGCGTTGGCCGCGATCGCGCTGCTGGCATGGGCCTGACTTCTACAATAGAGGGATGAACGACATCCCCGCCATCGACACCGTCCGCGATTACCTCACCGGCCTGCAAGACCGCATCTGCGCCGCCATCGAAGCGGCGGACGGTTCCGCCACGTTCATCGAGGACAACTGGAAGCGCACCGAGGGCGGCGGTCGCTCCCGGCATCCTGCCTCTCGCGACACTGGCCCGTCCCTGGGCGGCGGCGGGCGCACCCGCGTGCTGCGCGACGGCGCGGTGTTCGAGCAGGCCGGCATCGGCTTCTCCGACGTCTCCGGCACCAAGTTGCCGCCCTCGGCGACGGCGGCGCGACCGGAGCTGGCCGGCGCGTCGTGGCGCGCGGTCGGCGTGTCGCTGGTGTTCCATCCGCGCAATCCCTACCTGCCCACCACCCACGCCAACGTGCGCCATTTCCGCGCGATGCGCGGCGACGAGACGGTGGCATGGTGGTTCGGCGGCGGCTTCGACCTGACCCCCTTCTATCCCTTGGACGAGGATGTGCTGCACTGGCACCGCACCGCGCACGCGCTGTGCGAACCGTTCGGCGGCGAGGAACGCTACGCCGCGCACAAGCGCTGGTGCGACGAGTATTTCTTCCTCAGGCACCGCAACGAAACCCGCGGCGTCGGCGGCCTGTTCTTCGACGACCTGCACGGCGATTTCGACGCCGACTTCGGCTACCTGCGCGCGGTCGGCGACGGCTTCCTCGACGCCTACCTGCCCATCGTCGAACGCCGCAAGCACGCGCCCTACGGCGAACGCGAACGCCAGTTCCAGCTGTACCGGCGCGGCCGCTATGTGGAGTTCAACCTGGTGTTCGACCGCGGCACACTGTTCGGCCTGCAGAGCGGCGGGCGCACCGAATCCATCCTGATGAGCCTGCCGCCGCTGGTGCGCTGGGAATACGGCTATATGCCGGAGCCCGGCAGCGACGAGGCGCGGCTGGCGGACTACCTGCGGCCGCGCGACTGGCTGGGCGAAGCCGCGGCCTGAGCCGCCGCCAGCCGCTGGGTGATGTCGGTGACGCGCGGATCGTCGAGCAGCCCGCGCCGGAAGATCAGCACGTGGCTGTTGCTGTGCCGGGAGTAGCGGCTCGCTTCCGCCACCACCTCGATGGGGATCAGCGCCGCGTGCAGGATGGAGAGGTCGGCGTCGTAGGCGACCGCCGCCAGCAGGTCGAACGGATCCGCATCGAGGTTGCGGATTGCGCCGAGCTGCAGCGACGCGTTGTGCGCCGCGAGCCGGCGGCCCTTGATCTGGTAGCGCAGGCCGGCGGCGTCACGCGCGTCGTAGCCCGCCTTCGACTGGGCTTCGAGCGACAGCTCCAGCGCGCTCGCGACCAGCGATTCGGTGTAGTCGGCGACGGGATTGTTGGCGCTGCGCACCACGCCGCGCTGCCTGAGCGCCGCCATCAGCGAACACCACACTTCAAGCAGCTGCCGGTCGCCGAAGCCCGACCAGTCGAACGCGCCGCCGATCTCCTCGATCCGTTCGATCACGAGCCCGCCGAAGCGCGCCTCATCGGCGCGGCACGGCTGGCCGTCGATGAAGCAGACGCTGCTCGCATAAGGCCGCTTGTCGTCCGCGTACCGCGCTTCATGGCCGCCGGACAGGCCGGAATTGAGGAATTCCAGCGGGCGGCCTTCGGCCGACACCGCCTTGGCCGCGCAGCTTCGGCAGACGTAGCGCGGATACCGCGCGATGGGCGGCAAGGGCGCGTCGCAGACGGGGCAGCGATAGGCCATGACGACGGGCTATCGCCGCTGCCGGCTCAATCCCGCATCAGCGTGGACTTGCCGAACAGGCTTTCCACCAAGTCCACCGCCAGCTTCGCGGTGGCGTTGCGGCGGTCCAGCGCGGGGTTCACTTCCACCAGGTCCAGCGAGCCGAGGCGGCCGGTGTCCGCCACCATCTCCATGATCAGCTGCGCCTCGCGGTAGTTCACACCGCCGGGCACGCGGGTGCCGGTGCCGGGCGCGATCGACGGGTCGAGCATGTCCACGTCGAAGCTGACGTGCAGGTGGGTGTCGGCGTCCACGCCGTCCAGCGCGGTTTCCATCGTGCGGCGCATGCCGACTTCGTCGATGTAGCGCATGTCGTAGATGTCGAGGCCGTGTTCCTTCACCAGCCGCTTTTCCTCGGGATCGACCGAGCGGATGCCGATCTGCCGCACCTGCTCCGGGGTGATCGCCGGCGTCGCGCCGCCCAGCGTGGTCAGCACCTCCGGGCCCAGCCCGACCAGGCAGGCCACCGGCATGCCGTGGATGTTGCCGCTGGGGGTGATGTCGCTGGTGTTGAAGTCGGCGTGCGCGTCCAGCCACAGCACGCGCAGCTTCTTGCCGCTGGCGCGGCAGTGCGCGGCCACCGCGGCGATCGAGCCGATGGCGAGGCAGTGGTCGCCGCCCAGCATGATCGGCATGCGGCCGGCGCGCAGTTCGCCCGCGCTGGCGTCGAACACCGCGCGATTCCAGGCCACCACCTCGTCGAGATGGCGATAACCCTGCACCGGCGGCGCGATCGGGTTGCGCGGGCCCTGCACGTCGCCGATGTCGCGCGCGTCCACGCCGCGCGCGGCGATCGCCTCGACCAGCCCGGCCACGCGCAGCGCCTCCGGCCCCATCGACGCGCCGCGCCGGGACGCGCCGATGTCGGTGGGCACGCCGAACACGGAAACGGGCGGATAGGTGCGGGTCATGGCGGCTCCAGGCGCAGGCGGCGGCGCAATGCGCGAACGGGAAGTGGTGCCGCTTGTCCGAATCGAACGGACGACCTGCTGTTTACAAGGCAGCTGCTCTACCAACTGAGCTAAAGCGGCATGGGCGCGCCGATTCTAACAGGCCGGCCTCGCGGGAAAACGCGCCGGGCGATGCGGCGCAGCGGCCACGGCGCCGCGCGGGCTCAACGCAGCCGCGCGCAATCCAGCGGCTGCGCAGGGGCGAGCTTCGCCAGCGCGACGCGATCCGCGTTCGCCGGCAGGCGCGCATCCAGCCAGGCCTGCGCCGGGGTGCCGCCGATCGGCTCGACCCGCGCCTGCACGCCCTTGCCCTGCAATTCCGTCTGCCGGTGGCGCGCGCCGGCTTCGCTGCTGAAGCGGCCGAGCGCGATGCTGTTGGCGTCCTCGCCCTGCGCCATCACGAACAGGTCGCTGATGCCGGAGGCCTTGAGCTTCTCCGCCAGCGCCTGCGCCGCCTCGCGCGAGGGCTGCGCCGGCAGGAACACCTTCCAGCCGCGCACGCCGCGGGCCGGCACGTCGTGCGCCGTCGCCTGCGCGCCGATGCCTTGCAGCGTCGCGCGAGCCACCTCGCGCGCGGCAGCATCGGCGAACGGGCCGAAGCGCAGGCAGACCGGCGCGGCGGGAACGTCCGCGGTCGCTTGGGTCGGCGTCGCCGCCGGTGCGGGAGAAGCCGGAGCGGGCGGTATTGCCGACTGCGTCGCGATAGCCGGCATCGGCGGCGAGGATTCTTCCAGCAAGCGCAGGCTTTTCGCGGCGTCCGCCGCCGGCGCCGCCCTGCGCGCCTCGGGCCGGAACGCCCACCAGCCGGCGGCGCCCAGGTTGAGCATGACCAGCATCACGATGGAAGCGCGCAGCAGCATCCGCCGAGTTTATGCGATCCGCAGCACGTGCCAACGCGCCAGGCCGAGCAGCACCGCCTCGGGCGTCCACGCGTGCGCAGGCAGGCGCGCGCGCAGCGTCTCGGCGCCGCCGCCGTGCAGGTGCAGCGAGGGCGTTTCGCCGAGCAGGTCATGCGCGGCGCACAGGCTACGCTCGACCAGCGCCAGCGCCGCGCCCTCGCAGCCCGAGGCCAGCGCGTGATCGGTGTCGTCGGCGAATTCCGCGTACTCCCCGCCGGCCGCCGGCAGCTGCGCGGCGCGCGCGTGCAGGACCTCGCGCATCAGCTGCGGCGACGGCGCGATCCGCCCGCCGCGGTGCCGACCCGCGGCATCCAGCAGATCGACGGTCAGCGCGGTGCCCACGCCGACCACCAGCGCCGCATGCGCGCCGCACAGGCCCAGCATCGCCAGGAAGCGGTCCACGCCCAGGTGCGCCGACTCGGCGTAGGCGATGCGCAACGGTCCCAGCGCCGCCTCGGTACGCACTCGGTGCAGGCGCGCGAAGCGCGCGCACAGGGCATCCAGCAGCTCCACCCGGCGCGCGTCGGAGGCCACGCTGGCGATGCAGGCCACCTCGCCGGTCGGCAATGCATCGAGCCACGCGCCCGCGTCGTCGTGGGCGATGGCGACAACCTCGCCGATGCTGCCGTCGTCCCGCAGCGGCGCGCACTTCAGGCGGGTGTTGCCGAGGTCGAACAGCCAGGTGCTCATGCGCGCACGCTCACGTCGCCGGCGTGCAGGTGGCGCTCGTTGCCGGCGCCATCGCGGATGCGCAGCGCGCCGTCGTCGGCGATGCCCAGCGCCTGCGCGTCGCGCACCTGCCCGCCCTCGTGGACGCGGATCGCGCGACCGGCCAGCGCGTCCAGCGCCGCATACCGCGGCAGGAAGGGTTGCAGGCCGTGCACATCGAATTCGTCCAGCGCCGGCAGCAGATGCCCGAGCAGCGTGGCGACCAGCGTGTTGCGCGACGGCGGCCGCGGCGACAGCGCGGACAGCTCGGCCCAGGGCTGGTCGATCGCGGCGGCGAACGCCGGCGGCATCCGCACGTTCAAGCCCAGTCCGATCACCGCACGCGCCGCGCCGCCCGCTTCGCCACCGCCCTCCACCAGCAGGCCGCCCAGCTTGCGCAGGCCGGAACCATCCATCACCACTAGATCGTTCGGCCACTTCAGCCGCACCTGCGCAAAGCCGAGCGCGTGCAGCACCTCGCAGGCGGCGACGCCGGCCACCAGGCTCAATCCGCCCAGCCGCGCCAGCCCGCCGTCGAAGCGACGCGCCAGCGACAGATAGACGTGCGCCGCCAACGGCGAAGCCCATTCGCGCCCGCGCCGGCCGCGCCCGCCGGTCTGGCGCTCGGCCAGCAGCGCCGCGCCGCCGTTTGCCGGCGTTTCGCGCCGCAGCAGTTCGCTGTTGGTGGAATCCAGCGACCAGGCCACGTCCAGCGCGGCCAGCCGTTTGCGCGCGGCGGCCGGCAGCGCGGCGCGGATCGCCTCGGCCTCCAGCAGGTCCAGCGGCTGCGCCAGCCGGTAGCCGCGCCCCGGCGCGGCCTCGATGGCGATGCCGGCCTGCCGCAGCGCGTCGATCCGCTTCCACACCGCGGCGCGGGTCAGCCCCGCCTCGCCGGCCAGCACGTCGCCGCTGACGGGGCCCTGCGCCAGCCGCAACAGCAGGGCGCGCTCACCGCGCGCGTCGCTCATGCGCGCCTCCGCGACGGGCGACGGGTGCCTCGTGAAATGGAGCGGAAAAAGCAGGAAGTCGAACGCATCCCGCGATGATACGTGGGCGCCCGGCAGACCGATCCGGCGCCGGCGCCGCCCTTGCCGCGGCGCAACACGCCGGCGCGGGTTTCGCTGCTATAGTCGGCGGCGGAACCGTGCGCCCGCACGGTCCATCCCCGTCCGGTGACCCCCATGCGCCTGCCCACGCCGCGCCAACTGCTGGTCTGCCTCGCCCTGACGGGCGCCTTTGGCCACGCCGGCGCCGCCGAGCTGCGGCACCTGGCGCCGGAAATCGCGCCCGCAGCGGCGGACGCCGCCACGCCCTGCCCGACCGACCGGCTGGACGAGGCCGACATCGACGGCGCGGTGGCCGCCTCCCACGCGCAGCGCCCGCAGAAGCCCAAGCCGCAGGCCGCCGCGCCGGCCGCGACCGCGCGCACCACCGGCGGCGACAGCCGCATGCTGCCGGCGCGCTTCCACAGCTTCCTGCCCGGCATGTTCCGCTGAGCGATCCTGCCTCGCGTGATCTGGCCGTTTTCGCGCCGCCAGCGCAGCATCCCGCCGCTTGATCCTTCCCTGTGCCGGCAGGCCGCCGCCGGCCTGCCGTGGCTGCGCACGCTCGACGAGGCGCGCAGCCAGCGCCTGCACGCACTGGCCGCGGAGTTCATGGCGGACAAGACCATCACCCCGCTGCACGGCCTGCGCCTGAACGAGGTGCAGCGCCTGCGCCTGGCGATGCTGTGCTGCATGCCGCTGCTGGAGTTCGGGCGCGAGGGCCTGCACGGCTGGAAGGAACTGCTGGTGTATCCGGGCGCGTTCCGCGCGAAGCGCAGCCATATCGACGCGCACGGCATCCTGCACGAAGGCTTCGACGAGCTGATCGGCGAAGCCTGGGAGCGCGGCCCGGTCATCCTGTCCTGGGCCGACGTGCGCGCCGACATCGCCGCGCCGTTCGACGGCTATTGCGTGGCCGCGCACGAGATCGCGCACAAGCTCGACGCACTGGATGGCGCGATGGACGGCACCCCGCCGCTGCCGCGCGACTGGCAGCGGCAGTGGGCTTCCGATTTCCAGCGCGCCTTCGATGCGTTCTGCGAGGACGTCGACGCCGGCCGCGACACCGCCATCGATCCCTACGCCGCGGAAGCGCCCGAGGAGTTCTTCGCGGTCTGCACCGAATACCACTTCAGCGACGCCGCCACGCTGCGCAACGCGCTTCCCGCGGTGGCGGCGCATCTGGAGCGGTTCTACGGTGCGCCCCTGCTTTGAGTCGCAAGCGCGTTTCGAAACGGATGAAAATCCGATCCAGAAGATTTATCCGCGTTTTCCGTGTTGATCCGCGTCACAAGCTTCGCGGATGCAGCGCTGTCCCCACACCACGAACACTACAGGCCGCCCGGCAGCTCCACCTCGAAGCGCCCACCGCCCAGCTCCTGCGACCGCCCCACCCGCAGCTCGCCGCGGTAGCTCCGGATGATGTCCTGCACGATCGACAGGCCGATGCCGTGGCCCTGCACGCGCTCGTCGCCGCGCACCCCGCGCTGCAACACATAGGCGATGCGGTCGTCGGCGATGCCGGGGCCATCGTCCTCCACCACCACGACCAGCCCGGCGCGGCGACCCGGCGCCTGCGCGCCCTCCGCCACGGTCAGCAGCACCCGCGACTTCGCCCACTTGAAGGCGTTCTCCAGCAGATTGCCCAGCAGCTCCTGCAGGTCGCCGGTCTCGCCGTGGAAGCGCGCCTCGGGCGCGATCTCGAATTCGCACAGCACGCCCTTGGCGGCGTACACCTTCTCCAGCCCGACCACGATCTGCTCGGCCTGCGGCTCGATCTCGATCGGCGCGGCGAACAGCTGGTGGCCGGAACGCGCGGCGCGCGCCAACTGGTAGGACACCAGATCGTTCATTCGCCGCAGCTGCGCGTCCACTTCCTCGCGCAGCTCGGCTTCGCCGGTGTCCGCGTCCAGCCGCGAGCGCAGCACCGCCAGCGGCGTCTTCAGGCTGTGCGCGAGGTCGGCCAGCGTGTTGCGCTGGCGGTCGAGGTTCTCGCGCTCGCTCTGGATGAAGGCGTTGATGCTCTCGGTCAGCGGCTCCAGCTCGCGCGGATGCGCCTCGCTCATGCCGGCCGCCGCGCCCGCCTGCACCCGCTTGAGCTCGCCGATCACGTCGCGCAGCGGGCGCAGGCTCCAGCGCAGCACCAGCATCTGCAGCAGCAGCAGCACCACGCCGGCGCCGCCCAAGTAGCGCCACAGCGCCGCGCGGAACGCCGCCACCTGGCGACCGAGCCCGGTGGTGTCCTCGAGGATGTAGACGGTGTAGGGAATCTCACGGTCGGCATCGCCGTCGCCGTTGCCGCTCCACGCCAAGCCGTAGCCGTAGCGGTAGACCTCGCCCTGGTGGCCGTCGATGCGGGTCACCGGCAGCGGCCCCTCGAAGATCTGCCGCCCCGGCGCCAGCATCGCGCCGTCGGGCAGGTGCGGGCCCTGCGAGGAGTCCGATTCCCAGCGCCCGGAATCCAGCACGATCTGCGCGTACAGCCCGCTGCCCGGACGCTTGAAGCGCGGGTCCGGCGGGTCCCAGGGCGGAATCACGCTGCCGTCGCGGGCGAAATCGCTGTTGGCGTAGGCCAGCGCATAGCTGTGCAGGCGCTCGCGCAGGCCGCTCTGCGCGGCGCTCTGGAAGGCGCGATCCAGCGCCGAGCCGGCCAGCGCGAGGAAGGCGATCAGGCCGAGGCTGGCCGCCCACAGCTGGCGCGACTGCAACGAACGCGGCTGGGCGATGCGCAACCGCCGCGCACGTGGCGCGGCGGCGGATTCGGTTTCGGGCGGGAGTGCGGGCGTCATGCGCCTTCGCGTTGCCGCGCCGGACTCACTCGCCGCTGCGCGCGATGGCGAACCGGTAGCCGCGCCCGCGCACGGTCTCGATCGGCTTCAATTCGCCGTCCGGGTCGAGCTTCTTGCGCAGCCGGCCGATGAACACTTCCAGCACGTTGGAGTCGCGGTCGAAATCCTGCTGGTAGATGTGCTCGGTAAGGTCGGCCTTCGAGACCAGCTCGCCCGCGTGCATCATCAGGTACTCGAGCACCTTGTACTCGTAGCTGGTCAGGTCCACGTTGGCGCCGTTGACGCTGACCGTCTGCGCGGCCAGGTCCAGCATCACCGGGCCGCATTCCAGGGTCGGCTTGCTCCAGCCGGCGGCGCGGCGCACCAGCGCGTTGATGCGCGCCAGCAGTTCTTCCACGTGGAAGGGCTTGACCAGATAGTCGTCGGCGCCCTGCTTCAGGCCGTCGACCTTGTCCTGCCAGCTGGAACGCGCGGTCAGGATCAGCATCGGGAAGGTCTTGCCCTCGTCGCGCAGCGCGCGGATCAGCTCCATGCCGCTCATCTTCGGCAGGCCGAGGTCGATGATGCCGACGTCGAACGGCACTTCGCGGCCCATGTACA
The DNA here is from genome assembly GCF_014395425.1 of Thermomonas brevis. Lineage (NCBI taxonomy): Bacteria > Pseudomonadati > Pseudomonadota > Gammaproteobacteria > Lysobacterales > Lysobacteraceae > Thermomonas > Thermomonas brevis. The sequence continues at coordinate 2,110,065 of NZ_CP060711.1, read as the reverse complement.
GGCCCTCCTCGCCGTCCTGCGCGGCATCCACCGCATAGCCTTCGCGCTTCAGGCGCGCGGCCAGGGTTTCGCGCAGCGGGGCTTCGTCTTCGACGAGCAGGATACGCATGGTCTCTCCTCAAACGGTCGGATGGGCGATGCGCGCGGGCGCGCTCAGTTGTCGTCGTCGTCGCGCTGCGGGCGCTGCGGCTGCTTGCCGCCGTCACGGCGCTGCGGGTCCTGCATGAACACCCGCACCCGGCCCTGGTCGTCCACCACCTTGACCCGGTGCATGTCGCGGCCGTCGTACTGGATGCGTTCGGCCGAGAGCACCTCGCCGCGCGTGTTGCGCTCGACCCGGCGCACCGCATCGGACAGGCTTCCGCGCGGAACGGGGCGCAGGTCGTCGCGGTCGCGCAGGTCACTGCGTTCGCCGCGGTCGTCGTCGCGCTGCTGCTGGCCGCGACCGCGGTCCTGCGACTGCGGCCCGGCATGCGCGGCCAGCGCCGGCAGCACCGCCAGAATGGCGATGGTCAGCAGCTTCGGCATGGGCAGGCGACGGCAGGACATGGCACGGCTCTCGGAAATCGATGACGCAATTCTGGGCGCAGCCGGTGAATCGGCCCTGAAGTTTCCTGAACAGGATACCGCGCCGTTCAGATTCGTGCCGCTCAGTAGAGTTCGCCGATGCAGCAGCGCAGCGAGCCGCCCGCCGCCTCGATGGCGTCCAGCTCGACCGTTTCGACCCGGAAGCCGGCATCCGCCAGCACTGCGCGATGCCCGGGCGACAGCGCCCGCCCCGCCGCCGCGCTCATCCACACGGTCTCCGGCGACAGCGCGATGCAGTTGGCGACGAAGGCCGCGTGCTCCGCCTCGCCGCAGATCACCGCATGCGGGGCATACAGGGCGACGACGGCGGCGGCCACCGCCGGATCGGCGAAGCCTTTCGGGCAGACCACCGCCGCGCGCCCGGCCAGCACCGCCAGCACCACGTTGGTGTGGTACTCGCCCAGCGCGAGGTCGAACAGCAGCGTCGCGCGCAGGCCGAAGGCCTCGTGCATCAGCCGGGCGCCGTCCTCGTCGCAGCGCTCGGACAGGCCGCAGAAGCCGAGGCCGCGGGCGCGGTCGATCACCAGCGCGCCGGTGAGTTCGCAGGGATGCGGCTGCGCGGACAGGTCGATCCCGGCGCGGCCCAGCACGTCGCGGAAGAACGCGCGGATGTCGGCGCGCGCCGCTTCGCGCTGGCGCACCTCGTGGCGCATCCGGCCAACGACGTAGCGTCCCGCCGCAGTGCCGAACACGTTGTTGGGGAACACCGCGTCCGGCGTGGCCGGATCGCCGGCGAAGCAGACCGTCGGCAGCACGGCGGAAACGGCGCGCTGCAGGTCGCGATGCTGCATCGACGCCCGCGCCGCGTCGAACGCCGCCGCATCGGCCATGTAGACGTTGTCCCGCGCGGACTGCTCGGCCAGCCGGAAGCCGTCGGGCGCGACCAGGAAGGCGGCGCGCGCAGTAGCCGGGCCGAAATCGGCGGCGGCGCTGCGCGCGAATGCGGAAAACGCGGCGATGTCGCGGGTGATCATGCCGCCACTCCTTCGCGCCCGGTCAGGGCCAGCGCCTGCTCCAGCAGCGACCAGTCGGCGCCGGGCCTGTGCGCGCCTTCGCTCAGCACCTGCCGGAACGCTCGCCCGCCCGGCTGGCCGGAGAACAGGCCGAGCAGGTGGCGGGTGATGTGCTTGAGGAACACGCCCTTGCCGAGCTGCGCTTCGACATAGGGCCGATACGCGCGCAGCAGTTCGCCGCGCGTGCGCAGCGCGCCGCCGAACCAGCGCACGTCGAGTTCGTGCAGCAGGTAGGGCGTGTGGTAGGCCGCGCGCCCGAGCATCGCGCCATCGACATGGCCGAGATGCGCCGTCGCCTCCGCCGCGTCGGCGATCCCGCCGTTGACGATCACCTGCAACTGCGGGCGTTCGACCTTCAGGCGATACGCCCAGTCGTAGCGCAGCGGCGGCACCTCGCGGTTCTCCTTCGGCGACAAGCCCTGCAGCCACGCGTTGCGCGCGTGCACCACGAACATCCGGCAGCCGGCGGCGGCGATCGTGTCGACGAAGGCGATGAAACGCTCCCACTCGTGGTCGTCGTCGACGCCGAGCCGGCATTTCACCGTCACGGGGACGGGCTTCTCCAGCGATGCGCACGCCGCGATCATCGCCGCCACGCTGTCGGCCACCAGCGCCGGCTCGCGCATCAGGCAGGCGCCGAAGCGCCCGGCCTGCACGCGGTCGGAGGGGCAGCCGCAGTTGAGGTTGATCTCGTCGAACCCGGCCTCCGCGCCGATCCGCGCCGCCTGCGCCAGCAGTTCCGGCTCGCTGCCGCCCAGCTGCAACGCCACCGGATGCTCCGATGGATCCATCGCCAACAGCCGCGCGCGATCGCCGTGGATCACCGCGTTGGCGTGCACCATCTCGCTGTACAGCCGCGCATGCGGCGCCAGCACGCGGTGGAAGGCGCGGCAGTGCGGGTCGGTCCAGTCCATCATCGGGGCGACGGACAGGCGCAGTTGATCGGCGGCAATGGCGGGCGAGGCGGTCATCGCCGCGCATTGTACGGAGCGGGGCAGGCGCGGCGGCGATGCGCGACAATACGGCGATCCGTTCGACACAGCCCGCCGCCATGATGAACACCAGCTACCGCAAACTCCTGCCCGGCACCGCCCTGGACTATTTCGACGCGCGCGAGGCGGTGGAAGCGCTGCAGCCGGGCGCCTGGGCCGGGCTGCCGTACACCGCGCGGGTGCATGCCGAAAACATCGTGCGCAAGGCCGAGCCGACGCGGATCAACGATTATCTGACCCAGCTGGTCGAGCGCCGCCGCGACATGGATTTCCCGTGGTTCCCGGCGCGGGTGGTCTGCCACGACATCCTCGGCCAGACCGCACTGGTCGATCTGGCCGGCCTGCGCGAGGCCATCGCCGCCGCCGGCGGCGATCCTGCGCAGGTGAATCCGGTGGTGCCGGTACAGTTGATCGTCGATCACTCGCTGGCGGTGGAAGCGCCGGGCTTCGATCCGCAGGCGTTCGCCCGCAACCGCGCGATCGAGGATCGCCGCAACGCCGACCGCTTCGACTTCATCGAATGGTGTCGGCTCGCCTTCGACAACGTGGATGTGATCCCGGCAGGCAACGGGATCATGCACCAGATCAATCTGGAGAAGATGTCGCCGGTGATCTACACGCGCGATGGCGTGGCATTCCCGGATACCTGCGTCGGCACCGATTCGCACACGCCGCACGTGGATGCGCTAGGCGTGATTGCCGTGGGCGTCGGCGGGCTGGAAGCGGAAAGCGTGATGCTGGGCCGCGCCTCGATGATGCGCCTGCCCGACATCGTGGCGGTGGAACTGGCCGGGAGGCCCGGCCCCGGCATCACCGCCACCGACGTTGTGCTGGCGCTGACCGAGTTCCTGCGCAAGGAGAAAGTGGTCGGCGCATATCTGGAGTTCCGCGGCGAAGGCGCGGCGGCGCTGACCATCGGCGACCGCGCCACGATCAGCAACATGGCGCCGGAATACGGCGCGACCGCGGCGATGTTCTTCATCGACGACAACACGCTGGACTACCTGCGCCTGACCGGCCGCGACGATGCGCAGGTGGCGCTGGTGGAAACCTATGCCAAGACAGCCGGCTTCTGGGCCGACGACCTGGCCGGTGCGCAATACGAGCGCACCCTGCACTTCGACCTCTCGACCGTCGTGCGCAACATGGCCGGCCCGAGCAATCCGCACCGCCGCCTGCCGGTCAGCGACCTGCACGAGCGCGGCATCGCCGACGAGGCCAAGCTCGACGCCGCCCGCGACGAGGAAGCGCAGGGCCTGATGCCGGATGGCGCGGTCATCATCGCCGCCATCACCTCCTGCACCAACACCTCCAACCCGCGCAACGTGATCGCCGCCGCGCTGCTGGCGCGCAACGCCAACGCGCGCGGGCTGACGCGCAAGCCGTGGGTGAAGACCTCGCTGGCGCCCGGCTCCAAGGCCGTGCAGCTGTATCTGGAGGACGCGAACCTGCTGCCGGAGCTGGAGCAACTCGGCTTCGGCATCGTCGGCTTCGCCTGCACCACCTGCAACGGCATGAGCGGCGCGCTCGACCCGGCGATCCAGAAGGAAATCATCGACCGCGACCTGTACGCGGTGGCGGTGCTGTCCGGCAATCGCAATTTCGACGGCCGCATCCATCCGTACGCGAAGCAGGCGTTCCTCGCCTCGCCGCCGCTGGTGATCGCCTACGCCATCGCTGGCACGGTGCGCTTCGACATCGAGAAGGACGTGCTGGGCGTCGATGCCGACGGCAACGCGGTCCGCCTGAAGGACATCTGGCCGAGCGATGCCGAGATCGACGCGGTGGTGAAGGCCAGCGTGAAGCCCGAGCAATTCCGCAAGGTGTACGAGCCGATGTTCGCGCCGCGCGCACGCGGCCACCAGGCGAAGCCGCTGTACGACTGGCGTCCGCAGAGCACCTACATCCGCTGCCCGCCGTACTGGGAAGGCGCGCTGGCCGGCGAACGCACGCTGCGCGGCATGCGCGCGCTGGCGGTGCTGGGCGACAACATCACCACCGACCATCTTTCGCCGAGCAACGCGATCCTGCGTTCCAGCGCCGCCGGCGAATACCTCGCGCAGATGGGCCTGCCGGAAGAAGACTTCAATTCCTATGCCACCCATCGCGGCGACCACCTGACCGCGCAGCGCGCGACCTTCGCCAACCCCAAGCTCGTCAACGAAATGGCGGTGGTCGATGGCGAAGCGAAGCAGGGCTCGCTGGCCCGCATCGAGCCGGACGGCAAGGTGGTGCGCATGTGGGAAGCCATCGAAACCTACATGCAGCGCAAGCAGCCACTCATCATCATCGCCGGCGCGGACTACGGCCAGGGCAGCTCGCGCGACTGGGCTGCCAAGGGCGTGCGGCTGGCGGGCGTGGAAGCCATCGTCGCCGAGGGCTTCGAGCGCATCCACCGTACCAACCTGGTCGGCATGGGCGTGCTGCCGCTGCAGTTCCTGCCGGGCACCACACGCAAGACGCTGGGGATCGACGGCAGCGAGACCTTCGACGTGCTCGGCGCGCCAACGCCGGGCGCGCTGCTGACGCTGGTCGTCCATCGCAAGAGCGGCGAAACCGTCGAAGTGCCTGTCACCTGCCGCCTCGATTCCGACGAGGACGTGCACATCTATTCGGCCGGCGGCGTGTTGCAGCGATTCGCGCAGGACTTCATCGCCGCATCGTCCGAGGTCGCCTGACATGGACTTCAAGCCGCAGCTCCGCATCCCCGCCACCTACATGCGCGGCGGCACGTCGAAGGGCGTGTTCTTCCGCCTCGAAGACCTGCCCGAGGCCGCGCGCGTGCCCGGCCCGGCGCGCGACGCGCTGCTGATGCGGGTGATCGGCTCGCCCGATCCCTACGGCAAGCACACCGACGGCATGGGCGGGGCGACGTCGAGCACCAGCAAGACGGTGATCGTCGCGCCGGCCTCCGTGCCGGATCACGACGTGGACTATCTGTACGGGCAGGTCAGCATCGACACCGCCTTCGTGGACTGGTCGGGCAACTGCGGCAACCTGTCCACGGCGGTGGGGCCGTTCGCGGTCGCCAACGGCTTCATTCCCGCCGAGCGCATTCCGCAGGACGGCAGCGTGACCGTGCGGGTGTGGCAGGCCAACATCGGCAAGACCATCCTCGTGCACGTGCCGATCACGGGCGGACAGGTGCAGGAAACCGGCGACTTCGAGCTGGACGGCGTGACGTTTCCGGCAGCGGAGATCGTGCTGGAGTTCGTCAATCCCTCGGATGACGAGGGCGACGGTGGCTCGATGTTCCCGACCGGCAACCTCGTCGACGAGCTCGACGTGCCCGGCATCGGCACGCTCAAGACGACCATGATCACCGCCGGCATTCCCACCGTGTTCGTGGAGGCTTCCGCCATTGGCTACGACGGCACGGAATTGCAGCCGGCGATCAACGACGACAAGGCTGCGCTGGCTGCGCTTGAAGCGATCCGCGTGGCCGGCGCGCTGCGCATGGGTCTGATCAAGACGCCGGAAGAAGCCGCGACGCGCCAGCACACGCCGAAGGTGGCGTTCGTCGCGCCGCCGAAGGACTACGTTTCGTCCAGCGGCAAGCGCATCGCCGCCGACGCTATCGACCTCAACGTGCGCGCGATGTCGATGGGCAAGCTGCACCACGCGATGATGGGCACGGCCTCGGTCGCCATCGCGACGGCGGCGGCGGTGCCGGGCACGCTGGTGAACATCGCCGCGGGCGGCGGAACGCGCGATGCCGTCCGCTTCGGTCATCCATCCGGCACGCTGCGCGTGGGCGCATCGGTCGAGCAGGTCGACGGCCAATGGACCGTGACGCGCGCCGTGATGAGCCGCAGCGCGCGCGTGCTGATGGAAGGCTGGGTGCGAGTCCCGCAGGACTAAGCAAGCAGGAGCGCCAGCGGGCTTCCCCCTTGTGCGAAATCAAGGAGGAGGCAGCGGGCGCAGGCCGCTGCCGGGGGACATTCGCGCAAGGGGGAAGCCCGCTGGCGCAAGCGACGCAACCCCCAGCCGCCCGCTTCAAGCCTCGAAGTGAAACCCGCCCTTGTGCAATTCATGGCGTGCCTGGTCGAACCCCGTTTCCGGCACCAGCGCATCGCCGCGATCCGCCAGCGCCTGCCACTGCGCCAGGATGGCTTCCGCCGTCGCCGCTTCGCCCAAGGCGATCCCCTGCGTCATCGTCAGCTGCACCAGCTCGAAGCTCCCCGCCCCGGCGCTGAGGATGGCGCGATTGGGCGCATCCTCGGACACCAGCGCCAGCACCGCCGGGCTGACCAGCTCCGGCTTGAACTTCGACAACTGCTCCGGCGGCAGGATGCCTTCCATCATCCGGGTCGCGCCGGTCGGCGCGAGGCAGTTGACGCGGATGTCGTGCTTCGCGCCCTCGATGCCCAGCGTCTGCATCATCCCGACCAGCGCCATCTTCGCCGCCGCGTAGTTGGCCTGGCCGAAGTTGCCGAACAGGCCGCTGCACGAAGTGGTCATCACGATGCGGCCGTAACCCTGCGCGCGCATCGCCTCCCACACCGCCCTGGTGCAGTGGGCGGCGCCCATCACGTGAACGTCCAGCACCAGCCGGAAATCGGCCAGATCCATCTTGGCGAAGCTCTTGTCGCGCAGGATGCCGGCGTTGTTGACCAGGATATCGATGCGGCCCCACTCGGCCAGCGTCGCGTCCGCCATCGCCTGCACCGCCTCGGCATCGGTGACCGAACACTTCGCCGCGCGCGCCTGTCCGCCGGCGGCTCGGATCTCCTCGACCACCGCGTCGGCGCCGTCGCCAAGATCGTTCACCACCACCTTCGCCCCGCGCTGCGCGAGCAGCAACGCATGCGCGCGTCCCAAGCCGCCGCCGGCGCCAGTGACGATGGCCGTCCTTCCCGTCAGATCGATCATCCGTTTCCCCTTGTCGTGAGTGCCGTCGGCCGCGCTCATCGCGCCGCCCCGGACGCGATCGCGTCCAGCTCCCGCACCGCCTGCGGCAGCTCGGCGATGGCGGCGACCGCGCGCATCCGCTCGCCGCCGTGGCGCAGCTGCGCCTCCGCCTCGTGCGCCCAAGTAGTGTGGTACGGCACGTGCACGCCCCAGCCGCCGAGCTCCAGCACCGGCGCGACGTCCGAGCGCAGCGAGTTGCCCACCATCAGGAAGCGCGAGGCCGGCACGCCGAATTCCTCCAGCAGCCGCGCATAGGTGGGCGGGTCCTTCTCGCTGACGATCTCGATGCGGCGGAACAGGTCGGCCAGCCCGCTGTCGCGCACCTTCTGCTCCTGATGGAACAGGTCGCCCTTGGTGATCAGCACCACCGGCCAGTCCGCGGCCACCGCTTCCACCGCCTCGCGCACGCCGTCGAGGACTTCGACCGGATGCCGCAGCAGCTCCTTGGCGATGCCGACGATGCGGTGGATGTCGCCGGCGCTGATGCGCGCGCCGGTGATCTCCACCGCCGCCTCCACCATCGACAGCGCCATGCCCTTCACGCCGTAGCCGAATACGGCGATGTTGCGCGACTCGTATTCGTACAGGCGCCTGCCGACGTCGGACAGGTCCACGTAGGCGGAGACGATGCGCTCGAACTGCGCCTGCGCCTCGTCGAAGTAGTCCTGGCTGCGCCAGAGGGTGTCGTCGGCGTCGAAGCCGACCATCGCGATGCCATCGCGCGTGCTTGCGGGTTCCATCTGCCCATTCTACGAACGCGAGGCGCCCGTGCGCGTCGCGCCCGCATCTCGCCCGCCGCCGGAATCCGCCGTTCGTCTCGCTCAGGCCGCCTCGGCGGCCGGATACAGCTCGACGCTCTCGCGCTGCAGCCGCTCGAACAGCGCGCGCAGCACGACGTTGGCGTCGCGGCGGAAGCCGTCCGGATCGGCCATCAGCCGCGACGGCACCCGCCAGCGCGCGACGAAGCCGGCGAACGCGCGGGCGATGCCCTGCATCTCCTCCTGGTAACGCCCGCTCATCGCCGCCACCTGCGCATCGCCGGAACGCACCAGCGCGGGGTACAGCACCCGATCCTCGGCCGCCAGGTGGAACTTGATGTGGCTGGCCGTGCCGGTGATCAGCTCGCTGATGCGCACCGCGTTCTCGCGCACGCCGGCGCGCGACAGTTCGCGCAGCGCGTTGATCTGCCGGAAGATCGCCGCGTGGTCGTGGTAGTACCTCTGGATGTCCATCGTGTGCCGCCTCGCTTAATCAGAACCTTTTCGGTACGGGTTATCCGACGCGACGCACGAACGCGGGCGACGAAAGCCGCCGCGGCTGATCCAGGTCAATCCGGGCAAGCCGGCTCAGGCCTTCTTCACGAACTCCGACTTCAGGCCCATCTGGCCGATGCCGTCGATCTTGCAGTCGATGTCGTGGTCGCCGTCGACCAAGCGGATGTTGCGCACCTTGGTGCCCACCTTCACCACCAGCGATGAACCCTTCACCTTCAGGTCCTTGATGACGGTGACGGTATCGCCGTCCTGCAGCAGGTTGCCCACCGCGTCCTTCACCACCTTCGCCTCGTCCTCGGCCGCCGCTTCGCCGGCCGGCGACCACTCGTGCGCGCACTCGGGGCAGACCAGCAGCGCGCCGTCCTCGTAGGTGTATTCGCAGTTGCACTTCGGGCAGGGCGGGAGCGTGGTCATCGTGCGTGGCTTCTATCGCGGAAAGACGCGCGATTTTACGATGCGCGGCACGTAGATCGGCCCGAGGCGGCGCGCGATGCGCTTGATGATGGCTGGCGCATCAGCGCGCCGATGCACGATGCATCACGCGCGCCGTTCCCGCGCAAAACGAAGGGCGGCTTGCGCCGCCCTTCTTGCCACAACGCGTCCTGCTCGACGCATCCTTGCGTGCCGTTGTTGTCTCGTGGGGGAGATATCAGCAGGCCGTGCCGTCGTCCGGATTACTTCTTCGGAACGTCCTTGCTGCCGCTGCCGTTGTTGGCCAACCACGCCTTGTACTCGTCTTGGGTCAGCTCGCCGTTGCCGTCGGCATCGGCCTGCGGGAACACCTTGGCCAGGCTGTCCAGCGCGCCGGCTTCGCTGATGCTCAGGCTGCCGTTGCCGTCGGCGTCCAGCTCGCCCCAGCTCTTCTTGGCCGGTTCGCCGGTCTGCGCGGGCGGCGGCGTCTGGGTGGTTTCCTGCGGCGGCGGCGTCTGCTGCTGCGCGCCGGCGTCCTGGGCGAAGGCGCCGGATGCGGCGAAGGCCGCTGCCAGCGCAGTGGACAGGATCAGGGGGGTGCGAATCTTGCTCATGTTGGTTTCCTCGTTCTGCGGGGGATCAAAACGGATCGGTTGCCGCTGCGCACTACGCAACCGGCAACCCGCACCTTACGGGCGCGGTCTGAACGTGCACCGCCGCCGAAACTGAACATCGACGCGCGCTTAACCACAGGATTTGCGAACCGCGCTAATCGCGCGTCGCATTCACGCGATGGCTCCATCCGCAGTCTCAAGGCACGGCGTCGCGCGCTTCTTCCGAAGTAAAGTTGCCTCCCGACGCATGGGCGAGGAGTGGAGATGAAGCAGGTCGATCTGCGCAGCGACACGGTGACGCAACCGACCGCGGCGATGCGGGCTGCGATGCTCGACGCGGCGGTCGGCGACGACGTCTACGGCGAAGACCCCACCGTCAACGCATTGCAGCGGCGGTTGGCCGACGACCTGGGTTTCGAGGCCGGCCTGTTCGTGCCCAGCGGCACCCAGTCCAACCTGCTCGCGCTGCTGGCGCACTGCGAGCGCGGCGACGAATACATCGTCGGCATGGACGCGCACACCTACAAGTTCGAGGGCGGCGGCGCGGCGGTGCTGGGCTCGATCCAGCCGCAGCCCATCGTGCAGGCCGAGGACGGCTCGCTGCCGCTGGAGCGCGTCGCCGCGGCAATCAAGCCGGACGATCCGCACTTCGCGCGCACCCGGCTGCTGGCGCTGGAGAACACCTGGCACGGCCGCACGCTGCCGCTGGACTACCTGCGCGATGCGGGCGAATTCGCGCGTGCGCACGGGCTCGGCTTCCATCTCGACGGCGCGCGCCTGTTCAACGCGGCGGTGGCCTGCGGCGTGCCGGCGCGGGAGATCGCGCGGCATTTCGACACCGTCTCGGTCTGCCTGTCGAAGGGCCTCGGCGCGCCGGTCGGCTCGGTGCTGGTCGGCCCGCAATCACTGATCGACAAGGCGCGGCGCTGGCGCAAGGTCTGCGGCGGCGGCTGGCGCCAGGCCGGCATGCTGGCGGCGGCCTGCCTGCACGCGCTCGACCACCACGTCGAACGGCTGGCCGACGACCACGCGCGCGCGATCCGGCTCGCCGAAGGGCTGGGCACCATCGACGGCATCGCCCTGCTCGGCCGGCACACCAACATGGTCTTCATCGACGTGCCGACCGAACGCCTGCGCGCGCTCGACGCGCATCTGCGCGAGGCCGGCATCCGCATCAGCATCGGCTACCTGCCGACGCTGCGGCTGGTGACGCATCTGGACGTGGACGACGCCGGCATCGACCGCACGATCGCCGCGTTCGCGCGGTTCTTCGCCGCGAGCTGAATCCGCGCCGAGCGGCGATGCGTCCGTCGCGGCGCTCGCCGCCGTCCTTCACACAGCGAATGCCCGCGCGCCGCCATCCTCCGGCTTCCCCCAAACGCCGGATCCCACGATGACGCACGCCCCCACCACCGTTCCCCACGTCGACCTGCAGCGCTACCTCGGTACGTGGTACGAGATCGCGCGCAAGCCGATGCGCCACGAGGACAAGACCGCGCGCGACATCACCGCCACCTATTCGCTGGACGACTCCGGCGCGGTGCGCGTGGTCAACGCCTGCATCAACGAGGAAGGCAAGGTGGAAATCGCCGAGGGCCAGGCCAAGCCGACCGACGACACCCACGGCAAGCTGGAAGTGACCTTCCTGCCGGAAGGCCTGCGCTGGATTCCGTTCACCAAGGGCGATTACTGGATCCTGCGCCTGGACGCCGACTACCAGACCGCGCTGGTCGGCGACCCGGATCGGAAGTACCTGTGGCTGCTGCATCGCCAGCCGCAGATGGACGCCACCGTCAAGGCGATGTGGCTGGAGGCCGCCCGCGCGCAAGGCTACGAGCTCGACGACCTGATCCATCCGCAGCAGAGCGGGCAGGTGCATCGGGAGAGCGAGCAGCGCGGCTGATCTGACAGAGAGGCGCGGTTAGTCGCCGTGCCCTATCCACATGCACGCGCCGCCCAAGGACGGCGCGTGCACCTTCCGGCACTGCGGCATCGCGCTCGCCTGCATCCGCGACTTTCGCAGCCTGTGCGGTGGTCGATCCCCGACAAAACAGGCGAACGCCCAATGTCGCTCGATCCCTCCCGCATCGCAGCCCGCCATCCGGCGGGCGCATGCAATCGCGTGACGCCTACTTCGCTTCCTGCTTGCCGGCCTGCAGCACCCGCGCCGCTTCCACGTACTTCGCGGCCTTCGGATTGGCGGCGTTCCAGCGCGGCGCCTGCGGGTCGTTGGCGATGGTCAGGATCGCCAGCGCCACGGTGCGGTCGATCGCCGCCATGTTGTCGTAGTCGATCTTGTCCCAGGTGTCGGCGGGGCCGTGGTAGTCCGGGAACTCGTAGGCCACGCTGATGGTGTGCGCGGGCACGCCCAGGTCGGCCAGCGCCTGATTGTCGCTGGCGCCGAAATAGCGGTCGCTGTTCACCGGATGCCTGGTGATGCGGATGCCGGTCGACTCGCCGGCCTTGCGCAGCACGTCGCCCACTTCCGAATAATCGGCGCCGGTGATGGCGGCGGCGCGCACCTGCGGCCCCTCGCTGTCGTCGGTGCGGCCGATCTGCTCCAGGTTGATGTCGGCCACGGTGTCGGCCACCGGCACCAGCGGATGCTTGCCGTAGTAGCGCGACCCCACCAGGCCGTGCTCCTCGCCGAACACCGTCATGAACACGATGCTGCGCTTCGGCCGCTGCTTCTGCGCCGCGAACGCGCGGGCCAGTTCGATCACCGACACCGTGCCGCTGCCGTCGTCGTTGGCGCCGTTGTAGATCGGATCGTCGCCCTTGCCCTCGCGGATGCCGACGTGGTCGTAGTGCGCGGTGACCAGCACGTAGGTCTTGGCGAGTTCCGGATCGGAGCCGCGCAGCAGGCCCACCACGTTGCGCACCAGCAGCGGCGCCGGCGCATCGGCGTACTTGGCGATTTCGCGCTTGGGCGCGATTTTCCGCCAGTCCGCGGTCTGGAAGTAGCCGTCGTCGCCCAGCGGCTCCAGCCCCGCGGCGCGGAACTGCGAGGCGATGTATTCGGCGGCGATGTCCAGCCCGCGCGACGGCGTGCCGCGCCCTTCCAGCGCATCCGACGCCAGGAAGGACAGGTGCCCGCGCATCGCGGCGGCGGAAATGCTGGAAAGCAGCTGCGACTGCTCGGGCGGCAGGCTCGGCTCGCCGGCATGCGCGGCCGCCGCCGCGAACAGGGTGGCCACCATCGCGACACGCAGGGTTCGGAACGCCGACATGAAGTCTTCTCGCTGAGGGAATCAGCCCGGGAGTCTACCGTCTGGGCGGCGGGGCCATGCATCTCGGCAAGACGCTGGCGGCCCATGCAAAAAGGAAGGCGGAGCCCGCCGGCTCCGCCTTCCCGAACGCATCGCGCGAACGCGGATGCCCGGCTTATTCCGTGTCCACGTTGACGGTCACGCCCTGCACCGTGTTTTCCACCACGGTCACCGCGAAGTCGCGCTCGCCGTCCTTCTTCTTCACCAGCACGTCTTCGCCGTCGTCCACCTCCACGCTGTAGTGGCCGCTGGCCGCCATCTGCAGCGCCGTGCTGACGTTGCGGGCCACGTCGTTCTCCGCCGTGCCGGCGGGGATCTGCGCGGTCGCGCGGATCGGTTCGCCCTTCTCCGGCGACACCTGCACCACGATCTGGCCGGCGGTCTTGGCGTTGCCGCTGACTTCCAGCCGCCACTTGTTTTCCAGGCCATCGGCTTGGGCCGCAAACGCGCACAGCGCAAGACCGGCCGCGAGAATCCATTGACGCATGGCATTGCTCCTTGGGGATGGAGGGCCACGGATACCGGCGCCGTCGTGATCGGTCGGTGAAACACGCGTGCCGCAGATACGAAGCGTTCAGGCTGGCGCCGCGAATCGCGCCCGACGCTCACGCCGGTTCCACATCGCCTGCCGGAACGTGGCGCTACCCGTTCCACGGAACCCGCCCATGGATCACAGCGCCTTCATCGACGACTCGCAGGTGGACGCCGAACTCGCGGCGCTGGAATCGGACATGCCGGCGCTGCAAGCGCGCGCCGGCGACGTCTTCGCGCTGGCCACCGCTTGGGCCGAACGCCACGATGCCATCCTGGCGGTCACGCCGGCGGCGTCGCTGGGCAGCGTGGAAGCGCGCCTGCGCCGCATGGGCATCCGCTGGGGCATGATGCCGGGCGCGCGGATCACCGGCCAATTCCCTGCGTTGCCTGCCGTGGATGAAGAAGCCGAAGACCACGCGCAAGCCTGACGCGTTTTGCCGCCGCGCAAGCGAACGGCGCAAGTTGCGACCTGGACGACCTGAGTCATCCGCTGCGCAGCGAGCAGGTGCATCGGGAATACGAGGACGCCGCTGGCCCAGCCAAGCGTGCAGAACCGCGCGCTTCGCGCCACGATTGTCCCCGGCATCGTCCTGGTCGATCATCGACGTCTGATCCGCGCGGACCATCGACCCCATGATCGATCGCGACACTCTCCATCGCGACGGCTATGCCCTGCTCCGCCAGGCCATTCCGGCCGATTGGCTGGAAGCGCTGCGCATCGCCTTCGACACGGGCGTTCTGCCTTCCGACCGATGGCCCACGCCGCGCGGTCCGGACTGGCGGCATTCGCTGCTCGACCTCGACCCGACCGTGCAGGCGGTTTGCCGCTTGCCCGCGCTGCTGGCCGCGGTCGGCGCGCTGATCGGCGAGCGCTACTTCCTCGCGCAGGTCGAAGGCCGCGAGCCGCTGCCGGGCGGCGGCCATCAAGGCTTGCATCGCGACTTCTCGGCGGAGCGCCCCGGCGATACGGTGAACGCGCTGGTCTTTCTCGACGACTACGGCCCCGGCAACGGCGCCACCCGGTTCGTCCCCGGCACCCATCGCCCCGTTGCCGGCTCGACGTCGCCTTCCGATCCCGCCGACGAATCCCGAGCGCTGCAACCCGAAGGCCGGGCCGGCGACATTCTGGTCTTCGACGCCGATCTCCTGCACGCCGCCAGCCGCAACGTCAGCGGCGCTCGCCGCCGTTCGCTTTTGATCGGCTATCGCGCCGAACCTTTATACGCCGCGCACCTCAGGAGCGCAGGATTGCGCGGCGTGCGGATGGATACGAGCGGGCGATTCGATCCTTGAGGCGGCGACCGAACGGAGCGCGTCGCTTCGACCGGCCGAATGCCCAACACATGACGAAGCGGACATGCCCGCTCCATCGAGAGAAACCCACTCGCCCGCTGCCGCCGCTTTCCGTTCCTGAACGGATCGGGCCGCCAGTGCCGCCTCGTCGGGCAAGTTGCTGTATCGTGGCGGCACTGTTCAAGGCGGGATCACGGTACATCGTGACTCCGGTGCTGTAGGTCAACCGGCTATCGGGTCCATCGCGACCCTCCGACGATCCGCCTCATCGCTTCGCGTTACCCCTTGCTCGATACAGTCCCGACGGCGCGCTGCGCGTCCGGGTTTCCCCAACTGTTCCAAGGAGTAACACCATGTCTGATCGTCAAAGCGGCACCGTGAAGTGGTTCAACGACGCCAAGGGCTTCGGCTTCATCACCCCGGAAAGCGGCGCCGACCTGTTCGTGCACTTCCGCTCCATTCAGGGCAGCGGCTTCAAGTCCCTGCAGGAAGGCCAGCGCGTTTCGTTCAAGGTCGCGCAGGGCCAGAAGGGCCTGCAGGCCGAGGAAGTGCAGGCCGAGTAAGCCTCGCCCGACGCGGCCGACGCCGCATCGTTGCAACCAGACCCCGTGCGGCAACGCGCGGGGTTTTTTGTGCTCCCAAAAAACACGAAAGGCGCGTTGCCGCGCCTTTCGGGAACATCGATGCCGAGCCGTACCTTCAGGGCTCAGGCCCCCAGCAGTTCGACCTCGAACTTCAGCGTCGCGTTGGGCGGAATGACGCCGCCGGCGCCGCGCGCGCCGTAGCCCAGGCTGGCCGGGATGATCAGCGTGCGCGTGCCGCCCTCCTTCATGCCCTGCACGCCCTCGTCCCAGCCCTTGATGACCATGCCGGCGCCGAGCGGAAAGATGAAGGGCTCGCCGCGATCCTTGCTGGAATCGAACTTGGCGCCCTGCTCGCCGTTCTCGTACAGCCAGCCGGTGTAGTGCACGGTGACGTTGCGGCCGGGCTTGGCTTCGGCGCCGGAGCCGACGGTGGTGTCTTCGAATTGCAGGCCGGAGGGCGTGGTGGTCAGAGTCACGGATGTTCCTTTGTGGGAAGCAGGATCGGGTTCGCAGTGTAGCGGCGCCACTTTGCTCACATCGTTAGAGTAAAGCCGACTTTGACCCCTATTTTCGGAAATGGCGGGACTAGCCCACCTTTCGAAATTGTCCCTGACACCTTTTTTCAGACACCTTTTTTCAAACCGGCAGGTCTGTATTCTGACTACCTGTCTGTGGAATGCGGGGCGGTCCAACCCTTTCCCGTCTTTGATGTCCTCTGGAGGAACGTATGCTTGACCGCGCCCGCTCTCCTCGCACCGTATTTGACGAATCTGGCACTTATACGATCAGTGAAGCTGGCCTCTACGAGGTCACATCGCGTTCAGTCCAGAAATATCACGAAGTAGTTTTTGCGACCCGCGATCTTCGTACAGCTCATGAGATGGTGGAAGAGTGTTGCAGGACTGATCTAGACCGGACGCACCCCCTGCTAGAGCAAAGCCTCTGGATCAGTGCCGTGATCTCATATAGCAAACCCTTCAAGCCAAACAACGCCAGACAACTATTCAATGCGAAGGAATTTGTGCGCTCGAATGCTGACGGCGAGATGCTCAACCGGCACCACTATCTGATCACACTTCGAGACAAGATGATCGCTCACGACGACGCACTGGGTGAAGGCAAACAAGTAACGATAGGCCTGCCATATCGGGAGCCCAGAAACTACCTCGAGATCGGCATTGATCCAACCAGCCCGCGCATCGTCTCACTCGGGTCGAACATCGCGCGCGAGGTAGAGCCTCACTTCCGCTTAATGTTAAAAATATTTGATGACTACCGAAATCAATTGCGGGAAGACACGCTAAGAAACTTAGTTGATTCGAAATTTAGGGAAGTGACAGTAATTGGCCGCGCGAAAGAGGCCGCCTTGGATGTCAGCCAAGAGGGCGTTATCCGGCGCTGGCCAAGAATTGAAAAAACATGAGGCGCCGTTCACCGAAGGCGATCACGCCGCGCGCCGCTCGGCGGCGTGATGGGGCCTTTGCGTTGGGACGACCGAATCTCAAAAATTGTCCCTGACACCTTTTCTGCGACACCTTTCTTGTTCGAAATTGTCCCTGACACCTTTTTTTCATCGCCGGCACCCCTGTAGCTTCCAGACAAACGAGAGGCCGGCAAGGCCGGCCTCTCGGGGATCTGACGGCTGCAGCAATCAGAGGTCGTTGGTAGCGAGGGATTTGCCATCCCTCTTCGCCTGCCAGACGTCATTGTGCAGATGCTGGTCGAAGAGCTGCACCGCAGCGTAGGTGAAATTGCTGCTGTCGGTGTACGCGGCCGGCACAACGAGGATTGCCTGCTTGCCGTCCGCCGTCTTCCAGACCGGACGCCGGAAAACGATGGAGCGATCACGCTTCGGGCGGACGATGGTCACCCTGACCTCGTTATAGAAGTCCGGCTGCCCGTACTTCATCTTCAACGCATCGGCAGCGCTGAAGGCATCCTCCTGGGTCATGCGGGTCGCGGACACGTACACCACCTTGCCATCCAGTGCGCGAACCAGCAGCTCGGCTGGATAGCCGCCGAAGGTCGTGTGCTGCACCAGGCATTGCTCAGCTGTCCCGTCAGCGTAGGAATCGCAGTCGGGATTGGTCAGGCCCGCCTTTACGGCTTCCCAGTCTGCGCCGAGAGTGATTCCCTTCAGCTCGAGAACCGGCCGAGCAGCTGCGGGAGTTTCATTCGCGGGTTCGTCGATAGCCGCAGCCTGCCCCATGCCAAGCAGCAGTGCGAAAGCGGTGATGGCAGGAAGGAGCTTCTTCATGGTGAACCTCGGTTCGTTGGTGCCGAATAGATGAGAGCGGAACGTGCCTGATTTGCGAGCTGACGACTAGTGGACACTTCAACTCCATGCGAAGCTGGACGGGCCCTCTCCCTATCTGTGGGTTTGCCGAGAAGGCGCTACCTACGACCCAGCATGCACAGGGGCTTTGCCATCATCTAGCACCCTTTCGTGCTAGCAGTTGGCACCCTGAAGCCGCTATTTCCTTACGAGTTAGCACCTTAAAGGCGCTATTTCCGCCAAATTCGCAATTTTCTTTTATATTTCAATAGCTTATAGATATCGAATTGAGCGCTTCGACGCGGGTCACAACATATCCAGAGCCGCTCACTGCTCAGGCAATGATCTGTAGCCACTCAAGCCCACGTCTTCGGATTCTCGCGTGATCCGAGGCGGCATCCCGAAATCCTCACTTTTGAAGACTCGGTTTGTGAAAGGCAACCCGGCGTTTCCCAGCTCAATGAAGTCTTCGGGAATCCCGTTTTTCACCAGTTCGCTGAGCGTTGGGATCTTCATTTTCATTCGGCTACAAATGTCAGACAGTGCATCAACGAACTAGCTTGGCGCTTCGGCTTGGCGTCGCGCGTGCAGACCTCCACTACTATTCTGCTACGAATTTCGATCATTACAGTGTCCGTCGCGAGTTCGACACGGCGCCCCCCTTAACGCAGCGACTGTGCCGCCATTTGGCCGGCCGGAGTCGAGATCGATGGCGGCAGAACCATATCAGGCCTGAAATCCTGGGGTCTTCGCGCACAAATTTGCTTGAAATCGCATTCCTCGCATTTTCGTCGCTCCGGTCGCATTGGAAAATCATTCGCAAGTATGCCGGCCACCGCCCACTCTACGTTGGCGATCGCGTTATCAACCGAATGTTCATCGATCGGAACTTCGACCCGTTGGTTGTCTTTCAACAGGTGAATCGATCCCGTTGCCGCATCCTCGCCAAGAACCTCCCGAGCGGCCTTGGCATAGAGCTGTACCTGCAATGCCATCTCGGTCCATTCCAGATCCCTGTTGGCAAGTACGTCTTCTCCGCCTTCCATAGTCTTGAAGTCGATTACCTGAGCTTCCAGAATCTGTCCATGATCCGAATAACGCATAAGCAAATCGATCGCGCCAGTTATCAAGCACCCCTGCGCCGTCAACTCAAAGCGCACCTCAACTTGGCGCCTATGCGAAAAATCATTCGCATAACTATCAACATACTCAGCCGCGATCTCCTGCGCGCGACTTTTCGCGTTCTCGTAGGCACCGGGGCGTGTATCTGGATCGCGACTCGGCGCGATATGCTTCAAATGGAAGTTCGCAGCCGCAATCTCTGCAGCCTCCTCGCGTGTCGGTGCATG
This sequence comes from Thermomonas brevis, assembly GCF_014395425.1. Lineage (NCBI taxonomy): Bacteria > Pseudomonadati > Pseudomonadota > Gammaproteobacteria > Lysobacterales > Lysobacteraceae > Thermomonas > Thermomonas brevis. The sequence goes on along the minus strand of NZ_CP060711.1, from coordinate 2,090,958 downwards.
GCCAAAGTAGATTTCATGCAGCTTCTCAATTGCGACATGAACCACGCGACCATATCCGAAGAGTTCTGGCACGGGTGGACTGAACCCATATCCCTTTCGGAATCGATAGTCCGCCGGACAGCGCAAGTAATATTTAACGTCGCTATATGACGTAGGCAGCATGCTGCTATCGACTCTTGCCCGTGGAGGAGATTGAGTCAGCGCCTCGGGTTCTAGTGCGGAATCTCTAGTCAGCTCATCGTGTCCCAGCCTCGCGGCGAACACCGACTGCCTATTTCTCCGCTTTCCTCCTGGCAGTGATTCGCACCCCGTCACATACAAAAAGCGCTCCGCCCTCGTCATGGCTGTGTAAAAAAGCCTAGCCTCTGCCTCAGATGTTCCGATGTAGGCTCCACGTCCGACAGAATTGCCGATCAGCTCTTCCGGAATCCAGCCATCGTAACTGGAGCGTTTACCCGGAAAGCGCCCTGGCACCACGTCCACCACGAAAACTACCGGAAACTCTAGCCCCTTCACTTGATGCACGGTGCTGATGGTCACCGCATCCGGCTTGGCGACGACGTCGTCCGTCGACGTGTCGTAACCGTCTTCCGCCACATTTTCCATGAAGCGAACGATGGAGCGGAAACGATCCGCGCTATCCACACTCAGGAACACACCTTCAACATCCTGGAGAATTCGACTGAAGAGTCCGATGTCACGCAAGTCTTCGGCGCTAAGGTTCGCAGCGGGAAGATCAAGTGCCTCCAGCACATCCAAGAGCAATTTCTGCGGATACAGCCGCACGCGCACCGCGTCGTGCGGCCGATGTATGTCACGCCCCCATCTAGTGATAACTTCGAGGAACCGCGCTTCATTAGCATACGGAAAACTTCCGATCAGATGCACCCGGAGCAGTTCAATGGCTTCCGCACGAGTCGGATTCCCATTTTCGAAAGATCGGAACAGCTCCCGCAGCCCACGGGGAATCGGTCTTTCAAATGCATTCCCCCCGGCGCTCAGCGTGTACTTTATGCCTCGCGTCGCGAGAGCTTCCGAGAAAGCTACATGACGAGGAACACCGGATTGTTCAGCTGTCTTTGTTGAACGCATAAGGATTGCAAAATCAGCGGGCGTCAGCCCGCGCTGGGTTCCGTCACGTTCGGCGAACGTAGTCCCCATCAATCTATGTATCCGATCGGCGACCCAATCCGCTTCCTGCCCTCGTTGATCGAAGAACATGACGCCAACCTGACGCGGCAGAAGATCGTGGACATGGCGTGGCGCCTTATCCAGTCGAGAAGCACCAAGCTCGGCTCTGGCGAAGGCGTCCGAAGTCTCGACGATGGCCCTAGTGCTTCGGAAGTTCTCGTCCAGCGTATGCCTGCCGGCATTGGGATAGCGCGTCTCGAATTCCAAGATGTTTTGTACAATGGCACCGCGCCAGCCATAGATAGACTGATCATCGTCGCCGACTACAAAGATCGAACTACCCAGTCGGTGTATCGTCGCGATCAAGTCTTCTTGAGAACCGGAAACGTCCTGATACTCATCGACCAGAAGGTGACGTATGCGCGTTAACCGGGCAATTACCCGGGCATCGTTCCTAGCTTTATCCACCACCAGCCTTATCATCGACGCGAAATCGATGAACTGATCGCGCTCCATCTCTTGCTCGATCGCACTCAAGGATTCGGCCAACTCGGGATCCAGCTGCGCCACCTGCTCGATCGTCACACCCTCGTCCCGTAGTACATTCCATGCGTACTGGATCGACTTGAGGGTGTCGAAGTACCGATCGTTGTTCCTCCGCCTCAAAGGACCTATCGCGAGCCTGGGGTAACGAGAGATCAGGAACAACTTGAATCTGTTGCCATCAAGAACGTCGTATTGACGATAGCGTGCATCCGCATCTCCGAGCACATTCTGACAGAAGCCGTGAATGGTTCCGATGAACATCTTGCCGAGCAGATTCGCGCTCTGCCCAGTCGTCACCAGAACTTGGGCTGTTCTGTTCTTTATGCTTTCGGCAGCTTTCTCCGTAAATGTAAATACGACGATGGACTCCGGATCAACGCCACTGGCGACGAGCCTGGCCACCCGATACGCTAAAGTTTGCGATTTCCCCGAGCCAGCGCACGCGATACATAGCACCTCACGTCGATCGTCCAACGCGGCATCTGCCTGTGGGGACCGAAGTTCGCGGCGGAGAATGGGACTGATATCTGGCACGATGACGTACTCCTTATGGCTAGCGCGGATTCCGGATCGATTCGGTCTGATGCCTTAATTTCACATCGAAGATTCGAATCGCACCGACTCCTTTCGAAAATCTAGACACATCGAACTTGGCCGGCTTCAGATACCAAGCCTGCGCGATCTTGCGATGTGCGGCGAGAACGGCCGCAGCTACGGCTTGTGCCTTCGACCCGGTTAGTCCGAGTTCGACATTCGCACCACCATCCACGTAAAGCTCAAGATAGCGTTGATCCAATCGGTCAACAAGCGAGACCAAGTCGTTGGTGTCTACACGCTCAACATTGGCGTTCTGATAGTCCTTGCACAAGAACTGAGCGGCGTAATTCGCCACCTTCGATCTCGCCCCATCGTCGTTTGGCGCCATAACGTCCACCAGATCGAACTCTCGTCGATCCATAAGAGAAAAGAGTCTCTCGTGCTTTGCGGAAGCGAATGCAATCAGAGCCCTACTTCGAGATTGATCAACGTCCTCTTCCAACATTCTGATAGACGTATAAGGCCCCACCTCCCCTTTCAGCACTCCGGCCAAGCTCTCCAGCAAACGTAGTGGATCGTTGGCACGCTCGGCGGCAAGTAGATCCTTCAAGTCTTCATCGAGCGGATAATGGAACTCAGCACCTACATGCCCGATCAGCACCCGTCCCTTCTCAATCAGTTCGCGTCTAACTGCATTGAATATCATCGGCTTTGATAGCCCCGATACATCTACCAGAACGAGTCCGTCGACGCTAGAAATCTGCGCTGGCAGCATGGGGTAATCGTGCACGATGATTCGCGCATCCGTCGACCCCCAGATATCGAGTATTTCCTGTGAATACCCTGGCTCGTCGTACTTGATCAGATGCACTACTTCTGGCGACGAATTAAGCGAGAAAGCTCGGTTCGACTCTAACGTTCTTTCTTCGAACCCAAGGCCCGACAATATGGCACCGACTCGAACCTCTTCTAGTTGAGCCAACGACAATTCGGATATCTGGATGTTTATGCCCTCAGCCAAGACCTTAGCTTCCGAAGTGCCCTCGGCGCTCAACTCGACATCCAACTCCTTCTCGAACAATTCGGATTGAGAAGGAGTACTCGTTAGCGCCGAGCTTCCTGCATCGAAAGTAATGTCCATGCCAGAGTTCGCCCCATCGACATTGGCAACGTCTTCCTCACTCTCGGATAGGTTTTTAAGTAGGATCTCTTTGTCCGGATTATTCAGCCATTGCTCGAGGTCGGCTCCGGACAACTCGAACCTGTCGCGATCCGCCAGCCCGATGCAGGCAGCCAGGCCACAAATTTTGCGGTAACTGAGCTTGAATTGTTGGATCGGATTCGAATCTTTAGTCTTCGTCCGGGCCGATCCACCCGTATACACGAAGACCCCGGCGTCGATGAGATCTCGCAACTGATCAATCTGTTGCTTTAGCTTTTGCTTGTCGTCCGACGTCACGCGCACGTAGATGGAAGAATACTGCCTGAGACGAGCTGGCGCCCCATCTTTGCGCTTCTTGCCTTTTCGATACGAACGAACGAGCAACTCGTTCGCAGCTTCGGCGAAAGTGAGCGCGTGATCCTTGTATATGCCCGCCCGACGATTTAGCTCATATAGCCTTTGCGAGCTAAGCTCTTGAAAACATTCCGACTGCATGTTGGATGCGATCGGAGCGGTTATTCTCGTTCTTCCCGAAGATGCACGTTTGACGATCTCTTCATAGAGCCTAATAACGTCACCTATATCGCCCACGCAGACATTTGTCAGGCAGGAAAGTCCTCTGTATGCCTGCTTCCTATCTTTGGAAGTTATGTTCGATGAAGCAATCTCACGTGCGACCTGTTCGAGTGTGACGTCGCCCAAAAGCTCTTTGGGGGAGAACGCCGGATGGGCAACGTGGAATCGTGCTCGTTGCAACAGGATTTGCGATACGAAATCCGTACCCTTTCCCTTTCCCGTACCGTTTATCGTCTGATGTACTAGTGGCCCAAGGTCGAACACAGAGACGTCGCGATCAATACGAATAGGATGTACTCGACCAGGCGAGTAAAGCCCCAACTCAATCGTCTGCCATTCCGAGGTGAACTTGAAAGCACAAGTTGTATTTTGGAACAACAATGCCGACAGGAGCTCCTCTACTCGCTCCACTTCTATATAGCGAGTGGATACGTCATCGAGCAGGAAGAATACCTGCGAAGAACTCCAAGTGGACGAGCATAGACGAAGCTGTTCGGCTAGATGTGGAAAGGCCTGTGCTGGCGCCTGTTCGACCGAGTAACCTGATCCTACCTTCGACGTCAGAACCGCGATCTTATTGAGGCGAAGCTCCAACTCATCAATAGACGTGACGCCCCTGAGATCATCCGCTCCCTGAAGATAGTCAGCTACCGCATTAGCCAGCGTGAGGTGCGCACTTGCGGCGACAGCGGATGGATCAAGATCATACAGATGCAATAACGCTCTTGAAGCCTGTAACGCGTAATTGGCGAATAGCCTGGTGAGTCTATGCTCGATCTTGGATACCGAATCTCGCAGATCTAGTAAACGTTGGGCCGATACGAACAGCCCTATATATCCATCGTTCTTGAGCCGCTCTAGAGTTTCAGATGACTGCTCGCCATCGCTCTCCTTCGCGGCTCGTGCGTGGAAATCCAATCCACGTAGAAGCATCGTTTTTCCGCAACCGCGCATGCCGGTAATGATCTGCGGGCCCGGTCGTGTCACTTCGTTAAGCCATTGCCCTTCCGGATCAACCAACAGTCGCGGCACGTCCCATGAAACCAACGTCTGCGCGTTATAGTGGTCAGCGAATCCTGCTAGCTGCAGAGGAGTGGCCCACGGACGCCACGGCTGGGTCGCACGGTCGTAGGCGCTGGTTATCTGCTTAACGAGATCTTCGCAGGCGGGTTGGCGGGCATTCTGTGGCGCCGAAAGATATCCCTTCACTATGCCTTGTAATGCGAGCGCAACACGATAGTCCCGGTCTTCCAGGCCGAATAGATCTGATAGCAATCGATTTAACAGCGTATCTACGTGCTGTGCGATGAAATATAGATCGCCGTGTCGCTGGTCGGTGCTTTTGCTGTCCTCCGATATGCTGCCCAAGTCGATCGCCATCACGCGAATAGATTCGGCGATTACATTCACTCGTCGTGATTTCGAATCGAGTCGCTCGACGATCAGATTGTTTGCATGTAGATCGTTGTGATTTAGTCGATGCGCCTCAAACTCCGACCTCATTCGCAGTAGGTCTATCGCAATCTGGCATACAGTCCTTACGTCTAGTTCCACCTTCCCGTCGAGATAGTCATCCAAGGGGTCGCCGTCGATAAAATCGAGAACCATTACATGGCAATCGATTCTCGTCCCTACATCGTCCGTGAAAATAACCGATGCATCGAATCGATTGATGATGCCAACAACATGTTCAGCGGTAGAGGCCAACTGATTATGTAGTTGTGTTTCATCCTCAAACGATGTTTTCTTGAGGCCGTTATAGAAAGCGATAGGCGATATCTTCAGGACGAATTTCTTCTTGAAAGGCCCCCATTCCGCCACGTAAGCCGCGCCGTAGAACCCCCGGCCGAGTGCACCTATGATCTTGTAGTCATTTATCAAATCGGGAGGATTGGAAAGCATGAATCCGTATTCCCGTCCACACTCTGGGCATGGCTGCTCGAGCCGCTTGTCGGCGTAATCGGGCAACGGACAACAGAAGCAACAATACTTACCCATTCGGTTTCACCGCCTCGAACCCCGGCCCCTCCGGGTATGCTTGGATTGTGACAAAGGCCTGGAACGCGACCACGTCCTCTCCGGAGACCGGTCGCTCAACACGCAAAGTGGCGATTGGATCGCCGCACCGAACCCATTCGCCGGGTTGGCGTAGTAGCACCATCCCTACCGGATCAGCGAAAAAGGCTTCGGGCGCGGCCGCGCGTTGCACCTCTACAATGAGCCGCCTGATATCCGCTACGGCATAACTTACGAACCCGTCCGAAGGGGCGTACAGCGTTTCGACGTGCGCATGCAAGGTTGCCTCGCTTATTCGGACGAAATCGTCTGGGGACGCTCCTTGCGCCTCTAGGTTCGCGTAGAAAATGTCCCGCAATGATTCCACATCGACATGCATGATCGCGTCCCTGCTGTCGATAGGAACGCAAGCCAAGGCTAATTCACGGCAAAGTTCGAGATGGCTTGATAGCCAAAGCCCCGCTCTTGATTCGAACAAGAGCCAGAGGGCTGCCAGCGACTCTTTCCTGCCAATGTAGGGTTGATACGGATAGGAAGCCTTGGTCAACACCGGACGAGCATCGATACCAAGCGCGTCTGCCGCACTCGCGAACAAGGTTGCGTTAGCGCGGGCTTCCTCCCACGTGCGACCAAAGTTGCCGTGCGGTGCTACTCGGATATCCAGCCCAGCATACCTAACGCCAACTGCCAGTTTCTTGGACAGCAAGCTTGCTGCTACTAAAGTTGCGACTTCCTGATAGCCATGTTGCTGGCGAAGCCGGAACATCCTGGCATCTAAGGGGGCATACTGATCCGAAGCAAGGAAGTGTGCATACCCGCATCTCTGTAGTATTGCCTCCAAAGCCTTCGTGGCCAATGCGGTCCTATACCCCGGAAGCTGCGCCAAACAATCGATCCCTCCTGCCGGCCTACCCGGCACTCCGAGCTTGACGACTACGCAGTCTGCGGCCCGTAGAAAAAGTGGGCACAACAAAGTCGACAACGACGTCGGCCCGCCGGTGGAGGCAACGTCCGCTACCCTATTTGATCCCGAATGAAACCTTTGGCCAGAATCAGCGAGTGCGATGGCTAATCGTGCGGCCACTGCCGCATCCATCGGAGAATTGTTCTTGATGTCGCCCAAAAACCGTACTATGTCGCTATCGCTGGCGGAACCATCGATCATGCTGTTCGGCGACTACCGTTAGGACGGTGGTCACATCCCAAGTGTCCGCTTAGGTTTAAGGCTTGCCGCTTGCTGGTGGGCTTTTTCTCGGCCCTCTCTGCCATCTGGATACCATTACGAAGTGATTGTGCATGCGCCTTGATGAAAGGGGGAGGTAGCGCATTGCCGATCATTAGCGCTATAGCCTCCTTGCCGTGGGACACTTCAAACCTATAATCTCGCGGAAACCCTTGTAACAGAGCCGCCTCACGCAATGTGATTGTTCGATTCTGAGAGGGATGTAAGAACCTGCCTTTTGACGGGTTGATACAACCGCTGGTGATGGTCGGAGATACGTCATCCCAAGCCATACGTCCATACACGTCGCGAAATCCGTCGTTTCGCTGATGGCAATCCAGCTGATACACGAGAGGGAGATCCGAGCGACTTCCCCCATTCCGCGGAATCAGCTTGATGATTTCGCGTACGGCGGGCGTTCTACTCTCCGGAACCGCATGCAATGTGTCTTTCGTCTTGGATGGACGTTCTATGCTGGCAAGCACGTCCCGCACGGTGACTCTGCGCTCGATTTTTTCTGCAACGGCTGGGCTATGCACTCTAGAACCCAGCAATATGAGCCGTTTACGGCGCTGTGGAACGCCGTAGTCGGCGGCATTCAGAACATGAACTACGAACTCATACTTCAGCCTCGACAGATTTTTGCATAGGCTCTTGAACCTACGGTCATCCGCCAGGGCTGGAACGTTCTCCAGCATGATCGTCTTCGGCCGAAGTACCCGCACGAAACGCAGGAAATCGTGAACTAAGTCATTCCTAGGATCATTGACGGAGGTCTTTTGGTTTCGAGTACGCAAACGCGAAAAGCCTTGACACGGAGGACAGCCAGCCAGCAGATCCAATTCGCCCGGTTCTAGTCCAGTCTCCTGGAGAACAAGTTTCGCGGGAAGTTTCCTGATGTCTTGCTCATACAGCCGAACCGAGCGGTGATTAAGACGGTACGTCCGCTGCGCCTTAGGCTCGATCTCGACCGCGGCCTTTACTCTGAATCCTGCATTCCGCAAACCTTCACTCAGCCCGCCGCAGCCACTGAACAAATCGACCGCCGTATAGGCCCGCTTGTCGTTGTCCTTTTTCCTTTGCGCGCGTGTCATTGAGGTACTCGATTGCCGTTTTATTAGGACACGCTCATCGTTCATCCTGGCCGACTCATGCTTTTCGACCGGCAATAGCTTACCTTGCGCCGGAGCGCCATTTAGTCATCTGCAATTTAACCATCCACGCCCAATTGATCAAGGGGGAAGCGTGGTGCCTACCCAGGTCGAGGCGACACCCCACGGGGCACCATGAGTCTGAGACGCCACGGTTCCGCTGGTGATCTGTCACCGGTAGAGTACGAAAAGCGCTACGCGCTAGGCGGCACGTAGGTGTCTATGAAAATCTGAGCTGCTCAGCATCGTACTTGGCGAGCACCGATGATCCCTTGCCGTAGAGCTGGAAGTCCGCCCACAGCGTGGCGCCCAGGAAGCACACGCCACCGATCACCAGCTCGCGGCGATCAAGGTAGTGCACGTGCCCGGTCGCCGCGCAGGCCTCGGCGATCCCTTGCTGCACTTCGTCGATGTTGTCGCCGTAGCCTTTGTGGTTGCCGTGCACATAGACAACGGGAAAATCAGGAAAGGCTTGATCCACCCATTCGACGGCCCGGGCGCCCACGTCGATGTCGCTGGCGAGGATTACGACATCCGGCTGCGAAACGGCCAGGTCGATCTGCGGGCACGGATCCACCATGCCCTCGTAGCAGGCCTACGAGCGATACCAGACCTCCCGGTGCAGGTCGGAAAGGATCAACAAGCGCACGCCAATGCCTCCTTGACGACGCGCTGCGAAACTGGATCGCCGAGATCCCGGTTGCAATGAGCCAGATGGACCGCGGCATGGGCTGGCCAGCCGCTGTCGTCGTCATCGATCGCCACCCAGCGATTACCGATGCTTGGGCGGATGTGCTCGCGATACCAGGCAATTTCGGCCCAGCGTGAGATGAAGCCCTTTCCTTGGCCGATCGCTCCCAGCAGCGGCAAGCGATGGTGGACCGCATCTGTGACCCGTGCGGCGAGGGGCGGCGGTAAAAGCCCCTGCAGCGTTGCGAGGTCGCGCTTGCGGCCCCATGTGGAGGAAATGACGATGTCGATGTGCGACAGATACCCGGTCAACAGCTCAACCAGAATCGGCGCGTGAACGAAAAACGGGCCGGCGTAGGCCTTCGGGCCGCGGATCCGCTCCAAGGTCCAGTCGTTATACGGCGCCGGCTCCCACAGCGGATGCAGTACGCCGTCGAAGTCGAGGAACAGGGTGAGATTGCCGGTCATGGCGTCTTGCTCAGCACGGCCGCAAATGACCATCGCAAGGCCTCAGCATCGACGCCTGCATGGCGCTGGTGGCCAGCATGCTCGGGATGCTCGCGGAAATACTGTTCGATGCCCCCCGCACGTCATCGCGCGCGATCGAAGTCTGACTGACTCGCGGTGGCGGTGGCAGCCTCGCCAGCACCGTGTCAGGCAAGTCGAAGCCACATAGGGCGTCGCCGAATAGGACACCATCTGATCGACAGTCGAACAGCACGAACGGATCCTCGAACTGCGCCAGGAACGTGCGCAGGGCAAGGGTGAAATCAACCTTCTGGTGGGCGGCATAGCCGTGTTCCAGCAGCGGATAAACGACGGCGCGAACCCACTCCGTTGGTTGCTTTGGTAGCGGGTTTACTTCGGAATAGGATCGGTGCCGGCCAGCTTCATCGACCAAAGCAAGACTCACCAGCTCGCTATCGAGCGTGCCTGCCCATTCGCAGTCGAGGAAAAGGCGGGTCACAGCTGATTGCCTGAGGATGAGCAGCGAACATCACTCATCGCATTGTTCCTTCGATCACGTACTCAAACGCCCAGCGCAGCGCCTCAGCATCGACGCTCGCGTGGTGGCGTCTGGCCCGCGCCTCGGGATGACGATCGAAATACAGCTCTCGGTGGCCAAGCACGTCGCCCTGGGTGACTTCGATCGGCGTCCACTCGGGAACCGGCCCCGGGACATTGGATCCGAAGCCGGCCAGCGCAAAACGCAGCAGTGAAAAATCTGTCGGATGGTCGGCCAGGATCAATCGCGGCGAACCCTTCAACCGATCTAGGAAATTGCGCAGGCTCAAGCAGAATTTCCGTTGGTCTTTGGCCCAAAGGCCGCGCTGCAACAGCGGATAGACCCTGTCGCGCACGAACTCGGTTGGCTGCTGTGGCAGCGGATCGATTTCGCAGTAGTAGTTGTAGCGATTGGTCGAATCGACCAACGCGAGGCTCACCAATTGCGTGGCCTCTGGATCGGCCCATTCAGTGTCGAGATAGAGGCGCACGGCACACATCCTTGATGGAGTGGTGCCCTCGGTCGGAATCGAACCGACGTTGCCGCGCTTATCTGGCACGTGCTTTCACTGGCTTATAAGGCCAGCGCTTTGACCAACGTAAGCTACGAGGGCGCTGATCGGAGAGATCGATCAGCGCGGTATTCGACGGTAGCCGGAAAACGTGGACATGGAGTCTTTGTACCACAAAATCGAAGAGAGGCAACTGTAGCCAAGAAGCTAAGATCGTTTGGATCCTTGCTATATGCACTCCGTAGCGGCGATATGAGGCACTAGAAGATGACATCGCATGAGACGAAGCCGTACTGCCATCCTAATGCCGCCTGTCTAGAGTTAATCCGATCTGTCACTAGGTCACCAAGGATCTCGGCAGCACGCGAGCAAGCCGCTCCCTGCGGCGACAAGATTTTACGGGTAGTTCCCACTCATCCCGACCTATAGTTTAAGTTGCAAGTCCTTCACTCGCGGCCAGCACATGCAGCGCGCGGGCACGCTCTTTTGAAGAGCGAATCTTGTCTAACCTTCTCCCGTGAAAAATAACCCCACCAAGCTCACCATCTATTGAATAGCGAGCCACCACGGCATCCAGCTGTCCTTTGAATCTCCTGATGTCTTCGATCGCAAAATGCCCTTGTCTCCGAGTCAACAGCATCGGCCGATAGAACTGCTCCGCTAGGAGTATCGAGAAAAAATCAGGCGATAGGCCAAGCATTGCGGAAGCCGATCGAATTTTTACTTCCGGATGCGCCGAACACTTCTGATCCTTAGCCCACTTAAGGTCCACTTTGTAGTTCCGACTTCTTCGATATATCGCTGACTCCTTGACAGGCACAACTCCCTCGCGAATTCGTTTCAACAACGTTCTTGGATCGACCCCCATCACTTCTGCTGCGTCTGGCACTGATCCCCAGCGATAGTTCTCCCCAGTGATCCGTGCTCCAGCACCTCGCTTCAACTGATTCCGCGTCCAATACGTAGCACCAAAACGGGCTGCCTCTTCGCGCAAAAAAGCCAATTGCTCGGCATGCTCCCGCAAATTCCTACCAAGCGCGAATTCAAGCCATGGAAACGCAAATCGGAAGCTTTTCCTAGCGTCTGCGTCAGAAAGCTGCTTGTCAAAATACGTGCGGAGAGCCTCCCGGAAGCTTATGGGCCATGGCACCAGAATTTTGGCAACTTCAAGAAGATCTATTTTCACTTTTCGCTCTTCGAGGCTGACCGAAAGCAGCATCTCCTTTTTGTTGCGCCTACGCTGCCAGTAAAAGGTATTGCCAAGAACCTCGACCATACGCGTCAAGCGATACAAATCGATGTGCAAGAGATGAGACATTTCATCTGGAACACGTGTATCGACATATTCACTGCCATAAAGCGCCCGTCTGAACACGAGTAGCAACCCAGAAAGCCTACTTTCGCATCGCTCTGGCGATGCTTGCACCGTCAGATCGGCACCGCAACTACAGCGACCGATTCCGGGCCTATTCCAACGAAGCTGATGACCGCATACCTGACAGTGAGTGAGAAGCCGAACTTGGTGAATCGGGCACCACTCCACGAGACGCAGATGCCAGAAAGCTTCATGGCGATCCTGTTGCGCTACACAGTGCGGGCAAATGCGGAACGATCGCATGTCGACATAAGACGCATGCAACTCTGTTCCCACAAGCCGCAAGGTGGTTCGATCACCCACCCGATCAGGGCGCACACATACGCGGCGGGCCTCATCTACCGTAAGGTTGGCGATCTCCTGCATGACGGTGGGGGTGATCCGTCGGTAATCATCGGCGTGGTAGCCATTCCTGTACGGTTCGATGATCCAGGACGGCCTGTCATAACGGTTGGCCTTGCTAAGTTGATACAGATAGCCGGAAATGCATTCGGTAGGATGCGGCTTTGGCGTCAGGATCAGCATCAGAACGTCCTCCGAAGGTCTTCCTTGTCCTTGGCCACCTTGCTGCGCGTACTCGTTTGACGGGGCGTCTTGGCGCCTACAGAGGCTTTCGGCTCAACCCCATGCAGGTGGATCTGCCCATTGCCTTCCCGATAGGCACTGGCGTCGCTGGCCATGCCGAGCGCCCGAACGAGCAAGTCGTTGCGCTCCTGCGGCAAGTCACATAGAAAGGGGCCGCCCTTGAGTGGGAAGGTCGACGCGAACCAGATCGCCCGGGTATAGGCATCGGCCAGGTCCGTCAGCTGGATCTTAGTAGTCCTGCCCTGGATGGCGTGACGCACCGCGCGATCCATCAGTTTGGCGAACAGGCCGACGCGCCCGCTGGTCGCAAGATAGGTGCGGAAGGCGAGTTCCTCGCCTCCCAAGTCCGGCAACTCAAAGGGGTGCATCTCGGCCACGAATGAGCGCACGATCGAACGGAACTGGGTCCGGTCGCTGGCCACTGTCCAATCGAACAAGGGCATGACCAGACTGTGATCAAAGCGACCTTGCAACTGGCCATTGCGGTTGATGATCGCACAAGATTCGGGAAGGCCCGCCACGACCAAGGCCCAAGGCTTTTTCTCGATAAGGGTTTTCAGCCAGTCGGTGGTGTGATCCAGCCGTTTCTGCTGACCCTTGTCGCACAGGTGCTGGAACTCATCCAGGATGATCATTTTGCAACGGGTTTTTTCGAGGAAATCCAGCAACCTCGCGGTCTGATTGGACTCACTGCCCCGTGCCCAATGCGGGTCGCCGAACGCCCGCAAGAGCGCCTCGACCAACGCCTTGACAGTGCCGTTGTAGGGGATCGTGGCTTGCACAATCGACCGCCGAACCCCTTCGGCCAGCCGTTCCGGCGGATACCGGGACATGAAATCATCGATCACGCAGGATTTGCCGGTGCGATAGCCGCCGGCGATATGCACGCATTCCGGTGTCGCTGTCTTCCCCACCGAAAGAAGCGCCCCCTCCAGCGCATCCAGGATGGACGTGTACGCGAGATGGTCGATCCGAATGGACTTGACCAGGTTGAGGTATTTCATCAGTTCATTGACTTCGACGTTCATGCGCACACCTCGAGTGGGGTAGACACCCGGCGACTGGCGAGCATCGGGACGGTGTCCTGCTCGGGCGGGGTGTGGGAATAAGGAGCAGACTCGGCATGGATGTCGACGCCGGTCTGCTGAGCGACGGCAGCCGGATCCGGCGCACTCGTCGCCGGCGGCGAGGCAAAGGCGGCGAGCTGCACCGTCCCGTCGGCCTCTTCCGTGAAGCGGGACTGCTTTTTGCGCGTGGTGCGCTTGCCGCGTTTGGCATCGTCGCGAATCAACTGCCGGATGCGCTCCTTGGCACCCGTGAGCGAGATGTCGCGCTGCTCATCGTCCAGCATGCGTCGCTGGTACCGACGGCACACCTTGTGCTGCCAGCGCGTCATCCCTTGGGCATAGGCCTGATCCAACGCGGGCACCTTGATCACCGTGCGCCCATCGGGGGCCACTACGAACAGATAGCCGAGATCCTCGTCCATTACGCGTATTTCGACCTTGAGAGTCATGCCGTGCTGCTCCCGGAGCAAGCGCATGTCGTCCGAGTTGTAGAGCAGCCCGTCGAACTCGATTCCCTTATGGCTCAACACACGAACGTCGCGACGGCTGAACGCGGAATCGAAGACAGCGGACGAACTGGGCAACCAGCGATCAGTCCGCGAGATGGCCTCGGCCCAAGCCTCGCCCGGGGGCCTCCCCAAGGCCCGATGTGGCGCTTGGTGATACACGTCCACGACCCACGTCAGCACGACCTCACGCAACGTGGCCAGACCCACCACGGCATGCTTAAGCGGCTCGTAGTCGGCCTTCTCCAGCACGTTCAAGAACGTCCGACCTGGGATGCCTGCCAACAGCCCGGTATTGAGCGTACCGAAAAAGCGCTCGATTTTGCCTTTGTACCAAGGCTTTCGGCGAGGGCAGAACTGTACGACCATGCCAAAGGCATCCATCGCCATTTCGACGGCCGTGCCATGGAATTCCACACCATTGTCCGCGACGAGCGTATGCACGGTTCCCCATGCATCCCAGCTACTAATGATCTTTGGATGGCGCTTGAGGAGATCGGCCTTAGGCATGATCGCGTTGCGTAAGGCGCGCGCAATGCTGACTGAACTGGGATCTTCGAAACCAATGTAGTAGCCCAAGGCATACCGGCTGTACTCGTCTAGCACCAGAGTCAGCCAAGGGCGTCCTAACGGCAAACCCGTTTCGTCATCGACTACGATCAGATCCAGCCGGCAATGGTCGATCGCGGCGCGTGCCAACGGCGTTTCGGCAAACACTCCGTTTCCCGCCGCCCGAAACCGGATATCGGCGATACGCTTGCCATAGCGGGCCACGCACACGTCGTAGGCCGGCAGCGCTTTGATCTTCCGCTTCAGGTACTTGTACCGAGGCCGGGCCAACTGCTCTGACGGCAACCGCGCCTGGTTGAGCTTAGCGACCCGGCCTCGCAGGGTTTCTAGGCAATCGGCGATACTGCGCCGCTCGAGCGTTAGGTACAGCGTGTTGATGATGTCGTCGGCCAGATCCGACACTTCATTGCTGTAGCGGGCATTGCCATTGCCCTTGTTGTGGTGTCGATCAGCCAAAGCACGAATGTCGTCGCCTGCATTGCGATAGGCGCACACCCATTTGGCCACAGTGGTGAAATGGGGCACCTTGGCAAACAGGCACTGGCCTTTCCACAAGGCTTTGTTTGACCAGATTTCCTGGATGAGCGGTGTGATCGTGCAGGCCGTCATCGGCAAATCTTTCAATCGCTTGACGAATGCCAACTTGGCCTTCGCCCGCTCGATGATGGGTGCCGGGTACGACTGCATGAAGGCATCGACGGCCGCCGCCTTGAAGGCGGTCTGCTCGGCGGCGCTGGGAATCGCGTTCCCAGCACCGCCGGGAAACTGCAATTCCCCGGCTTGCCATTTGGCGAGCAACTCGTCGGTGGTCGTCTCCCAGATTCGCCCGTTCGAGAGGTTCTCCACAAACCACTCCGAGGTACCAATCGCACGCATGATCCGTGACGCATGTCCCTCCAACGAGAAATGCTGCCCCACTTGGATTACACCAGCCATGGCAAGCCTCCTTTGAGGTCATTGCGCTCCACGTAGAGTTGGCTTTCGGGGCCAAGCTTGCGGGTTCGGTCGACCTGGATCGTGCCAGCGAGGATCTCGTGGCAGAGCCACGCGATTTCGGGGCTGCCAGGATCGTCCCAGCCGAACGCACCGAGGGTGATCGCCTCCGACATGCGAATCCGCTCAAAGGTCGCAAGCGACCAATGCTCGGGCGGGCGCTGCCTGCCGCGGCGCAGCAGCTTCTCGGCGCTTTCCAACGCATAGCCCGTGCGAACGTCAGACTCCGTCACCAGCCGATAGCGCCAGCCGTACGATTTCAGCAGCGTAGTAAGGCGTGCCGTCCTCGACCGAATCTCATCGTCGATGTCGGTCTCGAACTTGACCTCAATGAATTCGCGACTGGCGTCAGCCTGCACCAGGAAATCAGGGACATGGAGCCGCGGCCCGGGGTTGTCGAGGAAATAGAGAGTCGCGGGCTGCTCCGCAAAGTGAGTGACGCCCGGGGAGGCGTCCAACAGCATCGCAACCTCGACCTCCAGTCGCGACTCACACTGAACCGTTCGCTTGAGCTTGAGCGAGGCCAGTTTCGAAGCGGGCCGAGGCGCTCCGCGATGCACGAGGCGGCGCATGCGGACTTGACCGGGCTTGGGCCAGTCGAACTGGACTTCATTCGGACCCGGCAGCCACTTGGCGAACCATGGATCTTTCGGTGCGTCGGCAGTCGGCGCCCACTGACTAACTGAGGAAACTCGCATAGTAGGATCGTCCAATGAGCCGCAGGCTGGGTTCAGCCCACGGCGTTTCTGAGGATCCCGGCTGGCGCGCTCGGAAAGCCTGGATGGCTTGACAGCAAGCACGCGCCTCCTGCACTATCGCGAGTAAGCGCACTGCTTAATCGCTTTACGGGCCCGGATCTCCTGCCAGAGATCCGGGCCCTAAGTGTTTTTGGCCGGGCAGATGGTGGAAGAGATCGATCGGTTAGGTCATATCGCACCTCCCGGCCTCTGCTCGAGTTTTTGCCAGCTCTTCGAGTTGGTCTAGATAGCGTGCAACGACACACGCGGTCACGAACCAGCCACGACGCCCGGGTAGGTGTTGGACAGTCACGCCTAAAGAGCCACGCTGCCGCGCCTTTCGCACAGCCTGCAAGCTTGTGTAATTCAAGACTTCCGCGAGATCTGCAAGGGTCAGCAACTCCCCATATTTATTGCGAAGGTATTGCTCACGAGCGTTTCCAAACATGGGGCGTCATCCGGTTTTGTCGCCTCCAGTATCTGCATGTCCTCCAACGTCGTGGGGGGTAGACTTTCCGGCATGCGAGACGCCTCGGAACAACCCCACAATTTGCTCGACGTCACATTTTCTTCCGCCGAAATCCGTAGCAAGATCAGTTCGCTTCGCACATGCCTGTGGCTAGACCACGCTCTTTGGCTAACCGGATTAGAGGCAGGTGAATTCGGTCGACGCTATGTGGAGGACGGCCGTGATCGCTTCCAAGACTCGAAAGCTGTCTACAAATGGCTAGCACTCAAGCGCAACCCATCCCCCGGTCTTGTCGCACGAATCGAAACCAAGGTGCCGGGGACGGCATGGGTGTTCCGCCTTCCGCTTTACGATTTACTGCTCCCTGCGCCTCCAAGCGACTCGACTCTAAGCAAACTGCGTCAGACATATCTCGCCGACCCTTCACTTGGCTGGCACTTCCCTTTAAGTGATCGCCCTTTCACCGCGGCATTTCTACCGCCATTCAAGTCGCAGCTGCCATTCGCGCCGGCACTTCAACCGCAAGCAGTAAGTGCGCTTGTAGATCGCGGAGATGCATGGGGCTTGATTGGCCTGCTGCTTTGCATGCGATCAGCTCAGAGAGCTAACGACGTAGATGCAGTTTCACTTATCTCCCGTGACCTTTTCCGCGCCCTGCCAGGTTTTCTTCAGGCGCCTTGGACACATCGATGCTGGCCACATCTGCGGTTCTTGATGGAGGCCCTACGAGATAGCCTGCCGATGGTTACGACTGCATTTGCCGTCAATTGGCGCTTAATTGAGGCCTATCGGGATGCTGCGTGGTATCAACCGCGGCGCGAACTACGGCCGCGTGAAGAGGATGGCCGTTTTGTCGAGTATCCCGATGTCATAGTCGAGGGGTCGACAATAGAGGGATGGCGCGGTGGCCGGCTCACGCGAGCAGCTCAAGAAGAGTTGATGTATCAATCGACCGACGCAATTCTCAGCGAAATTCTTGGGGTCTCTGAATCATTCGCTAGCGGTTAGTCAGTGTGCCCGCGCCCGAGTGATGCATCACCGAGCGAGCCAATGATCATTAGTTCGCCGACGGCAACTGCGACGACCAACTCAGGGATCAGCGCAATCATGACCAACCAAGCACCTGAGAGGCTGCTGGGCGGTACACAAAGGGGCCGTCCCCTAGTTGCGAGTTATGGGTCTCGCAGTAGCGCTTTATGGGGGCCAAAGTAGCGCCTTATGGGGTACCGCACACTATCCAAGCCATGGCAAGCGGGCTCCGCTACCTCATCCACACTTCGAATAACCGCAATTCAAACAAGTCGCACACCCGTCCATCAAAACAAGCGCCTTGGTCGAACACTTGTGGCACATGGTCGCGCTGGGCGGGAAGCTGGCCCCGTCGCCGGTCACGGCGATGTCTTCCGGATGCTCCTCGGCACTGCTCAGCCCTACCGGGCCGGCGTCAGCGTTTTTTTTTGAGCGTTCTTCGAACGCGCGGCGCTTCTCGGCGATCAGCGCGCGCTGGGCGTCGCTCATCTCGGGGTCGTGCAGCATGCCGATGGACTTCAGGTGGTCCTCGACGATGCTGCCGAGTTCGGCGACCAGCGAGGGCATGTACACGCCGCCCGCCTTGAAGTAGCCGCCCTTGGGGTCGAACACCGCCTTCATCTCGTCCACCAGGAAGGTGACGTCGCCGCCCTTGCGGAACACCGCCGAGAGAATGCGGGTCAGCGCCACGATCCACTGGAAATGCTCCATCGACTTGGAGTTGATGAAGATCTCGAACGGGCGGCGGTGTTCGTGCTCGGTGCCGGCGTTGAGCACGATGTCGTTGATGGTCACGTACATGGCGTGTTCCACCAGCGGCGACTTGATCTTGTAGGTGCTGCCGATCAGGACTTCCGGGCGCTCGATGCGCTCGTGCATCTGGATCACGTTGTCGTCGGAGGCAGCGACCGGCGCGGCCTCCGCGGCCTTGGCGCTTTCCTTGGCCTTGTCGTCCGGGGTGACGACGGCGTAGCCCTTGATTTTCTTTTCGATCCTGACGGTCATGGTCCTGACTCTGCGTGTCTGCGTGCGTTGCGTGCGGGTTGCGCGCCACGCCCGGCGTGCCGGGCGGGCGCAGGGACATGCTTACTTCTTCGCGGCCTTCTTGACGGCCTTCTTCACTGCTTTCCTGGCGGGCGCCTTCTTGGCCGGCGCTTTCTTGGCGACGGCCTTCTTGGCCGGTGCCTTCTTCACCGCCTTCTTGGCCGCGGCTTTCTTCGCCGGAGCCTTCTTGGCGACCGCCTTCTTCACCTTGGCGACGTCCTTCTTGACCGCTTTCTTGGCGGCGCCGACGGCCTTCTTCGCCTTGGCGACATCCTTCTTGACGGTCTTCTTCGCCGCCGCCTTCTTGCCGGCCACCTTCTTCTTCAGCGCGGCCACTTCCTTCTTCGCATCGGCGCTGGCGCTGGCGAGCTTCTTCTTCGCCGTCGCGACGGTCTTGCCGACCGCCTTCTTGGCCTTGGCGACTTCGGTCTTGACCTTCTTCTCCGCCGACTTCGCCGCCTTCTTCGCCTTCGCCACCGTGGCGCTGGCGGTGCTGGCGACGGCGCCGCTCACTTCCGCAACCTTCTCTTTCGCAGTTTCAACGGCATCCGACAGCTTTGCCGTCACTCCATCTCCGTTGCTCATGTGCCCTCCTCAGGGCGTGGGTTGGTGGGTACAACAGCGCGATCCTATACCCGCTGGAGCGCGCGTGCAGCGGTCGTTTCCGACCCGCCGCGCGCGTCGCCCACCGGCGGATCAGAACTTGCCGTAGTACCCCTCCTTGAGGGCGTCGAAGAGGTTGGCCGCGGTGTGCAGTTCGCCGTCGTACTCGATCTGCTCGTTGCCCTTCACTTCCACCACCTGGCCGTCCTCCAGTTCGAAGCGGTAGGTGGTGTTTTCGAGGTCGGCTTCCTTCACCAGCACGCCCTGGAAGGCGGCCGGGTTGAAGCGGAAGGTGGTGCAGCCCTTCAAGCCGCTCTGGTAGGCGTAGCGGTAGATGTCCTTGAAGTCCTCATACGGGTAGTCCGTGGGGACGTTGGCGGTCTTGGAGATGGACGAATCCACCCACTTCTGCGCCGCCGCCTGCACGTCCACGTGTTCCTTCGGGCTGATGTCGTCGGCGGCGATGAAGTAGTCGGGCAGCTTGGCCGCCGCGTCCTCGGCGAACGGCATCGCCTTGGCGTTCACCAGTTCGCGGTAGGCCAGCAGCTCGAAGGAGAACACGTCCACCTTCTCCTTGGTTTTCTTGCCTTCGCGGATGACATTGCGGCTGTAGTGGTGGGCGAACGACGGCTCGATGCCGTTGCTGGCGTTGTTGGCCAGCGACAGGGAGATCGTGCCGGTCGGGGCGATGGAGCTGTGGTGAGTGAAGCGCGCGCCGATGTCGGCCAGTTCCTCGACCAGCTCCGGCGCGACTTCGGCCACCTTCTGCATGTAGCGGCTGTACTTGGCGTGCAGGGTCTTGCCCTGGATTTCCTGGCCCAGCTTCCAGCCGTCGCGCACCATTTCCGGGCGCTTGCGCAGCATTTCGGCAGTGACGGTGAACACCTCGTCCATGATCGGCGCGGCGCCCTTTTCCTTCGCAAGCTGAAGGCCGGTTTCCCAGCCGGCCACGGCCATGTCGCGGGCGATGCGCTCGGTGAACTCGCAGGACTCCTTGCTGCCGTACTTCATCCGCAGCATGGTCATGGTGCTGCCGAGGCCCAGGAAGCCCATGCCGTGGCGGCGCTTGCGCATGATCTCGTCGCGCTGCTGCTGCAGGGGAAGGCCGTTGACCTCGACCACGTTGTCCAGCATGCGGGTGAACACGCGCACGACTTCCTTGTATTCCTCCCAATCGAACTCGGCCTGGTCGGTGAAGGCGTTGCGCACGAACTTGGTCAGGTTGACCGACCCCAGCAGGCAGGCGCCGTAGGGCGGCAGCGGCTGCTCGCCGCAGGGGTTGGTGGCGCGGATGGTCTCGCACCACCAGTTGTTGTTCATCTCGTTGACCTTGTCGATCAGGATGAACCCGGGCTCGGCGTAGTCGTACGTCGAGACCATGATCATGTCCCACAGGTGGCGGGCGCGGATGTGGCCGTAGATCTTGCAGGCCACCAGGCCGTCTTCGCGGGCGATGTAGTTGCGGTGGGTCGGCCACTCGCGCCAGACCACCTGCTCGGCGTCGTCCAGGTCGATCTCGCCCTTTTCCTTGATGTTCACCGGGAACACCAGCGGCCAGTCGGCGTCGTTCTCCACCGCCTGCATGAAGCCGTCGGTGATGAGCAGCGACAGGTTGAACTGGCGCAGGCGGCCGTCCTCGCGCTTGGCGCGGATGAAGTCCTTCACGTCCGGATGGCTGACGTCGAACGTGCCCATCTGCGCACCGCGACGGCCGCCGGCGCTGGACACGGTGAAGCACATCTTGTCGTAGATATCCATGAAGGACATCGGGCCGGAGGTGTACGCGCCCGCGCCGGCGACGAACGCGCCGCGCGGGCGCAGCGTGCTGAATTCGTAGCCGATGCCGCAGCCGGCCTTCAGGGTCAGGCCGGCCTCGTGCACCTTGTCGAGGATGCCGTCCATCGAGTCTTCAATGGTGCCGGAGACGGTGCAGTTGATCGTCGAAGTGGCGGGCTTGTGCTCCTGCGCGCCGGCGTTGGAGGTGATGCGGCCGGCCGGGATCGCGCCGCGGCGCAGCGCCCAGGTGAAGCGCTCCTGCCAGTACTGCTGTAGCTCGGCGGTGGGCTCGGCCTCGGCCAGCGCCTTGGCGACGCGCTTGTAGGTGCCGTCGATGTCGGCATCCAGCGCCTGCCCGGCCTTGGTCTTGAGGCGGTACTTCTTGTCCCAGATGTCCACCGACGCCGGCTGCATCGGGATGTCCTGATTTGCGTCCGTGGTCACCGCTTCCAGCCTCGCCGTGCTCATGCCCTTCGACTCTCCTGTGTCGTTATAGACCCACGCAGTGGTGGATCCGTTGCCCATGTCCCGCCCCCGGCATCCGTCGGGGGCGACGATGCGGGCCGCGACGCCGCGCAGCCTGCCGTTGTCACTGATTGGATGGCGTTGCCGCCGGTGCTTGCATCGTCACGCGCCGCTCCCCCGCCGACGTCGTTTCCCTTGGCCGGCGGCGCCCCCTGCGCCACTAGCTTTGGGTCTTCCTGCAAAACGAACCACTAGATCTAGTGGCCCAACCGGCAAGACCTTACCACCGCCCGGGCCCAAGTCAACGCCAAAAATCCGCCCGCGACGGCTTGCAATCCGGCAGGCCGGGCTGACATCCACCAGCGACGCGGCTTTCGCGTTTTCCGACCGCGCGGCGGGGCAAAAACTGAATGCGGCGCGCATGTTGCGGTGCGTGATCGGCGCCGGCCGATCCCGCCTCCGGCCACCGCCTTCAGCCGCGATTGCGCGATCCCCGGCGAGACTCGGCAATACTTGTCCGTTGCACCGCCATTCACGCCGAATCGCCGCATGAAGACCGCCACCAAGACCCTGCTCGCCCTCACCGCCGCCGCCGCGTTCGGCGGTTTCGCCGCCACCGGCCTGAACCTGATGCTGGAACAGCCGGCGCAGGCCGCGCCGACGCCCGCCGCCGCCGTGCCGGCCGCCGCGGCCCTGCCCACCGCGGTCAACGGGGTGCCGATGCCCTCGCTGGCGCCGATGCTGAAACGCGTGCTGCCGGCGGTGGTCAGCGTCAACACCAAGCAGCGGGTGCGGGTGAACACGCCGTTCGGCGACGACCCGGTGTTCCGCCGCATCTTCGGCATCCCGGCCGAACGCATCGCGCAGTCGCTGGGCTCCGGCGTCATCGTCGATGCGCAGCGCGGACTGGTGCTGACCAACAACCACGTGGTCGAGGACGCCGACGAGGTGCAGGTGACGCTGGCCGACGGACGCACGCTGAAGGCCGAGTTCGTCGGCAACGACGCCGACACCGACATCGCGCTGATGCGCATCCCGGCGCAGCACCTGACCGCCATTCCGGTGGCGAACAGCGACCAGCTGCAGATCGGCGACTTCGTCGTCGCCATCGGCAATCCGTTCGGCGTCGGCCAGACCGTGACCAGCGGCATCGTGTCGGCGGTCGGCCGCAACAACCTGCCGGGCGCCGGCTACCAGAACTTCATCCAGACCGACGCCAGCATCAATCCCGGCAACTCCGGCGGCGCGCTGGTCAACCTCAACGGCGAGCTGGTCGGCATCAACACCGCCAGCTTCAACCCGCGCGGGTCGATGGCCGGCAACATCGGCTTGGGCTTCGCGATTCCGGCCAACCTCGCCACCCGCATCAAGGACCAGCTGCTGAACGGCGGCGTGGTCCGGCGCGGCACGCTGGGCATCGACACCCAGGACGTGGACGCGCGCATCGCCAAGGGCCTGGGCCTGGCCGAAACGCGCGGCGCGGTGGTCACCCGCGTCTATCCGGGCTCCGCCGCCGGCGCGGCCGGACTGAAGGTGGGCGACGTGGTGACGGCCGCCAACGGCCAGGCGATCGACAACGCCGAGGCGCTGCGCAACTTCCAGGGCCTGCAGGCGCCGGACGCCAAGGTGGCGCTGGACCTGCTGCGCGACGGCAAGCCGCTGCAGATCACCAGCGGCCTGCGCGAAGCGCCGAAGGCATTGGATGGCGCCCAGCTCGACGCGCGCCTGACCGGCGCCAGCTTCGCCGAACTGCCGGAATCGCTGCGCCGCCAGGGCCTGGCCGGCGTGCTGGTGGAAAAGGTGGAACGCGGCAGCCGCGCGCAGCAGAACTACCTGCAGCCCGGCGACGTGATTCTCACCGCCAGCACCGGCGACTTCAGCGACCTCACCGGCTTCCGCGCCAGCCTGTCGCGCAGCAGCGACCAGCTGGTGCTGCAGGTGCTGCGCAACGGCCGCGCCTACAACGTGCCGATGCGCTGACGCGATCCTCACCCGAACGGTGCGACACTGACCCGACACTCCCACACCGAGGACGCGGCAGATGAGCGAACACACCGAAGCGGTCAAGAGCAATCTGGGCGAGGCCGGCACGCATCTGAAGCAGGCGGCCACCGCCGCCGGCGGCGCGGTCAAGAGCGCGGCCGGCGCGGCCGGCGACGAACTGCGGGTAGGCAAGGCGCAGGTGAAGGCGGAACTGGCCGACGGCGCGATCTCCGGCCTGAGCGCCGCCGAACACCTGGGCAGCGCGGCCAGCGAACAGGCCAGCGCGCTGATGGACAAGGGCCGCGACCTGCTCGACAGCGCCGCCGAACTGATCCGCGAGCGTCCGCTGGCCGCCTTCGGCGTCGCCTTCGCCGCCGGCTGGATCATTTCCAAGCTCGGCCGCAGCGACAAGTAAGCGCCCGGCATGACCGACGGGGAGCGGACGGGCGACGCGCAGGCGGATCGCGCGCACGACGGCGCAGCCGCGCCTGGCGTCGGCGAGGCGCTGCGCCTGCTGGGCGAGGACGGCCGCGCCGGCCTGCGCGCGGCGCGCGACACCTTGCAGGCGCTGCGCATCCTGGTCACCGCCGACTTCGCGCTGGCGCGCGGCGCCTTGGCCCGTGCGCTGGTCTGCGCCGGCGTGGCGGTGGCGTTCGGCGGTTCGGCCTGGCTGCTGCTGATGGCGACGCTGATCGCCGCGCTGCAGGCCACCGGACTGTCCTGGCTGTTGTCGCTGCTGCTGGCCGCGCTGCTGAGCATCGCGACGACCGCCATCGCCGCGCTCGCCGCCGTGCGCTATTTCGGACACACCGGCATGCACGCCAGCCGCCGGCAGCTCGCGCGGCTCGGGCTCAGCGCGCTGGACGACCTGATGCGCGGCTTCGACGAAGACGACGAACGCAAATCCGCGACGCCTGCGCCTCCGCAACCTGATGACGGTGCGGATGCGACGACGCGCCCGCCGCAGGAGCCGCAGCCGTGAGCCTCGATGCGCTGGTCAACCGCGTCCGCCAGGCCGAACAGGCGGTGGAAGTGCGCGAACAGCGCACGCGCAGGCAGTGGACGCAGTTCAAGGCGACCTGGCGCGCGGCCTGGACGCCGGGCCGGATCGTCGTCGCCGGGCTAGCGGCCGGCTTCGCCGCCGGCCGCGCCAAGCCGCTGCGGCTGGCCGGCAGCGGCGGCGTGCTCGACCTGCTGCGCGCGCTGACGCCGCTGTTCGTCGGCGTGCAGGCCGCGCAGGCGGCGGCCGAGGAACTCCAACCCGATCCGTCCAACAACCCGCCTGAGACGCCGCCCTCGCCATGAACGCGCCCATCGACGCTTCCGCGCCGGTTCCCGCGACACCTTCCGCCACCGGCGAACCCGCGCCGCCCGCACCGCGCCCGCGCGCGCCGATGTCGCTGGTGGTGCTGGCGACGCTGGCGGTCGCCTACACGCTGTGGGCCAGCCAGGACCTGATCCTGCCGGTGCTGCTGGCGATGTTCTTCGCGCTGATCGGCAACCCGATCATCCGCCTGCTGCAACGCATCCGCATCCCGCGCTTCCTGGCCGCACTGGCGGTGCTGTGCAGCGGCATCGCGCTGACGATGCTGCTGGGCCAGCAGCTGGTGCAGCCGGCCGGCGAATGGATCCGCGAAGCCCCGCGCGAGCTGCGCACGCTGGCGCCGAAACTACAGAAGCTGACCAAGCCGGTGCAGGACGCCAACAAGGCGGCGGAGAACATCGCCCGCGCCGCCGGCGGCGAGAGCACCGCGAAGCCGGTGCAGATCGTGCGCACCGAAGCGAACGATCCGTACAAGTCGCTGACCGCCACCCCGCGCGTGGTCGCCGGCGTGCTGGCGGTGGTGCTGCTGACGTTCTTCTTCATGGTCTACGGGCAGGACCTGCAGCGCCACGCCATCGCGCTGCTGCCGGACCGGCAGAAGAAGAAGCTGACGGTGGAGATTCTGCAGGCCATCGAAACCGAGGTCAGCCGCTACGTGCTCACCATCAGCGCGATCAACGCGGTGGTGGGCCTGGTGTTCGCCGGCTGCCTGTTCTTCCTGCTCGACGTGCCGCTGGACGAGGCGCTGCTGTGGGGCACGATGGCGATGCTGCTCAACTTCGCGCCCTACGTCGGCCCGCTGATCGGCATCGCCGCGATGCTGCTGATGGGCTTCGCCAGCTACGACGAAACCCTGCGCGCGCTGGTGCCGGCCGCGATCTACCTCGGCCTGCACACGCTGGAAGGGCAGATCGTTACGCCCATCGTGCTTGGCCGGCGGATGGCGCTGTCGCCGCTGGTGCTGATCCTGGCGCTGATGGTGTTCGGCTGGCTGTGGGGCATCGTCGGGCTGCTGCTGGCGGTGCCGATGCTGGTCTGCGTGAAGATCGTGCTGGCCCGGCTGGAAGGCATGGAGGGCTGGGCCAGGCTGCTGGAGTAGCCGGCGCGGCCTACAATGCCGGCGTGAATCCGTCCATCCGCGCCATCACCTTCGATCTCGACGACACCCTGTGGCCGTTCGCGCCCATCGGCGAGCGCATCGAGACCACCCTGCACGCCTGGTTCGCCGAGCACAGCCCCCGCACCGCCGAACGCTTCCCGATCGCCGAGATGCGCGCGCTGCGCGAACGCGTGTTCGCCGAGTTCCCGCAGCACGCGCACGACCTCGGCCTGCTGCGGCGGCTGACCATCGAGCGCGCGCTGAAGGAAAGCGGCGACGATCCGGCGCTGGCCAGCGCGGCGTACGCGATCTTCTTCCGCGAGCGCAACCGCGTGGACTTCTATCCGGACGCGCTGGACGGCCTGCGCCGCATCGCCGCGCACCTGCCGGTGGCCGCGCTGACCAACGGCAACGCCGACCTCGCCGCGATCGGCATCGCCGGCCTGTTCCGGTTCCAGCTCGGCGCACGCGAATACGGCGCGGCCAAACCCGACGCCGGCCTGTTCCACGAAGCCTGCCGCCGGCTGGGCTTCGCGCCCAGCGAAATCCTGCACGTCGGCGACCATCCGCACATGGACGTCGCCGGCGCCGCCAACGCCGGCCTGCGCAGCTGCTGGATCGACCGCGGCGACCACGCCTGGCCGGCCGCAGTCGCGCCGGCCGACCTGCACGTCACCACCCTGACCGCGCTGGCCGACCGGCTGGACGCGGGCCTCCTCTTCGAGAAAGCCGCATGAGCCTGCCCGCCGGTTTCACCGCTTCCACCGACGCCGCGCTGCCGCTGCACGTCGTCGGCAAGTCCGGCTTCGCCGCCTGGCGCGAGGCGCAGCCAGCGCCGGTGCGGGCGTGGCTGGACGCGCAGCGCTTCGACGCCGGCGCCGGCAGCGCGCAGAGCTGGGCCGATGCCGACGGACGTGTCGCCGGCGCGGTGATCGGCGTCGAGGACGCGCACGACCCGCTGGCCCACGCGCACGCGCCGCGCGCGCTGCCGGTGGGCGACTGGCGGCTCGCAAGCGAAATGGACGACGACGCGCGCAAGGCGCTGCAACTCGGCTGGGGCCTGGGCTGCTACCGCTTCGACCGCTACAAGCAGAACAACCGCCCGCTGCCGCGGCTGGCGTCGGACGCGTTCGACGCGGAGACCTTCGACCTGCTGGCCGCCTGCGCGCGCGTGCGCGATCTGGTCAACACACCGACCGAGGACATGGGCCCGGATGAGCTGGAAGCGGCGGCGCGCGGCATCGCCCAGGCGCACGGCGCGGCCATCGAGGTGATCGCCGGCGACGAGCTGCTGGCGCGGAACTACCCGGCGATCCACGCGGTCGGCCGCGCCTCGCACCGCGCGCCGCGGCTGATCGAACTGCGCTGGGGCGACGCGTCGCATCCGCATGTCGCCTTCTGCGGCAAGGGCGTGTGCTTCGACACCGGCGGACTGGACCTCAAGACCAGCGTCGGCATGCGCAACATGAAGAAGGACATGGGCGGCGCGGCGCACGCGCTGGCGCTGGCCGAGCTGGTGATGGCGCGCAAGCTGCCGCTGCGGATCACCCTGCTGATCGCCGCGGTGGAGAATTCCATCGGCCCGAACGCGTTCCGCCCCGGCGAAGTCATCGCCACCCGCAAGGGCGTGAGCGTGGAGATCGACAACACCGACGCCGAAGGTCGCATCGTGCTCAGCGACACGCTGGCGCGCGCCTGCGAGCTGTCGCCCGACCTGCTGCTGGATTTCGCCACCCTGACCGGCGCGGCGCGCGTGGCGCTCGGCCCCGACCTGCCGGCGCTGTACGCCAACGACGAGCAGCTTGCGCGCGACTGGCTCGACGCCGGCATGCGGCAGCGCGACCCGCTGTGGCGGATGCCGCTGTGGCGCCCGTACCTGCGCTACCTCACCAGCCACATCGCCGACCTCGCCAACGCCAGCAACACGACGATGGCCGGCAGCGTCACCGCCGCGCTGTTCCTGGAGCGCTTCATCGCCGAGGGCACGCGCTGGGCTCACCTCGACGTCTATTCTTGGAACGACAGCGACCGCCCCGGCAAGCCAGCCGGTGGCGAGGCGCAGGGCCTGCGCGCCTGCTACGCGATGCTGAAAGCGCGCGCTGGCGGCTGAAACGCGCAGCGCCGGTCAGGCGTCGCCGCGCAGCAAAGGCGCCAGCCGCCGCAGCGCGGCATCAGTCGCCGGCCCCACCAGCGCGAACGCGGTGCTGCCTTCCACCCAGTATTGCGCCAGCAGGCGGCCGTCGCGACGCTCGCCGGGCTGCGCCAGCCGCGCCGTGCGCGGGCGCAGGTACAGGGCGATGCGGGCATCCCCGGCATCCCGATACACCAGCATCGCCGCCGGCCCTTCGGGCGTGGACAACAGGCGGCCACCCGCCAGGGCATAGCCTTGCGAGGTGAGGTCGGGGATCGCGCCGGTCTTGCCGAAATGGGCGCGCAGCCAGTCCTGCATGGCCGCATGGCCGCCGCCGTCGAACGCCAGCGGCGCGCCGTCCCCGGCGAACAGGCGATAGGCGGCGACGGCGTCGGCCATCGGCGGATTCCCGGCGGCCTCCTGGCGTCCGCGCGCCTGCCAGCCGAGCAGCGAACCGCAGCCCAGCGACAGCACCAGCGCGGCCGCCATCCCGACGCGCGCGCGTTTGCGCGCGGCCGTGCGCCGACGCAGCGCACGCGGCGACAGCCCCGGCGCATCCGGCAACGCCTGCCCGGCCAGCGCCGCACGCAGGGCGGCGGCATCGCAACGCCAGCCCTCCACCCGCGCTGCATCGCGCGGATGCGCACGCAACCAGGCCTCCACCTCGGCCCGGCGTGCGGCCGGCAACTGCCCGTCCAGCCAGGCATGCAGATCATCTTCGCTGACGGGTTCGCTCATTTCAGGATCCTCAAGGCGGGGGCATCGGTGCGGTCGCCCGCGTCCAGCGCATGCAGGCGTTCGCGAGCGCGCGACAGGCGCGACATTACGGTGCCGACCGGCACGCCCAGCGTCTCGGCGGCCTCGCGATAACCGAAGCCTTCCACCGCCACCAGCAGCAGCACCGCGCGCTGCTCGGCCGGCAGGCGCACGAACGCGGCCAGTTGCTCGCGCCCGGCATGCACGCGCTCGGGCGATGGTGCCAGTTCGGGCTCTTCTTCGGCGCGACCCGCGAACAGCGCGCGCAGCCGGCTCCAGCGCGCTTCGCGGCGGCGCTCGTCGAGGAAGCGTCGGTACAGGATCGAGAACAGCCATGGCTGCAGAGCCGCCCGGTCGCGACGACCACGCCAGCCCGACAGCGCGCGTTCCAGCGCGGCCTGCACCAGATCTTCGGCATCGGTCGCATCCGCGCACAGCGAGCGAGCGAAGCGCCGCAGCGCCGGCAGCAGCGCCTGCAATTCGCGTTCGTCATGTTCGTCCATTCCGCCGCGTTCCGATGGCTACCTGCGTGTGACGCGCGAAGCCGCGATTTATTCCATCGCAGCGCCGCGGAATAACCGCCGCCCTGGCGCGTCCTACCTGCATCTTCCCTCGAAGGATGCCGCATGTCCGCATTCCACTCCCGGCTTCGGCGCGCGTGGCCGCTGGCCGCCATCGCCGCCATCGCCGCCGCGCTTGCCGGCGCGTTCGCCTGGACCGCCGGCTGGGTAGGCGGCCCGCGCCTGACCGCACAACGCTTCACCGATGCCATCGAGGCCGGCAACGGCAAGGCGTATCCCGGTTTCCGCCGCGCCCATGCCAAGGGCGTGTGCGTCACCGGCCGCTTCACCGGCAGCGGCGATGGCGCGGCACTGACCCGCGCCGGCATGCTCGCGCCCGGCGCGACCACGCCGGTGCTGGGCCGTCTGTCGATCGCCGGCGGCGATCCGCATGCGCCGGACGCCACCGCGCGCGTGCGCAGCATGGCCCTGCTGCTGACCGGCACCGACGGCCAGCAGTGGCGGATGGCGATGAACAATTTCCCGTTCTTCGCGGTCAACACCCCGCAGGGCTTCTACGACCAGGCCATGGCCAGCCGCCCCGACCCGGCCACCGGCAAGCCGGATCCGGCGAAGATGGCGGAATTGCTGCGCAAACACCCGGAAATCGCGAAGTTCCAGCAGTGGGCGAAAACCGCACCATGGCCGGACAGCTGGGCCAACACGCAGTTCAACAGCGTCAACGCATTCCGCTTCACCGACGCGGCCGGGAACGTCCGCTCCGTGCGCTGGTCGATGCGCCCGCGGCTGGCGTTCGCGGCGATGGAGAAGTCCCTGCGCGAAGATGCCGAAGCCGATTACCTCGCCGACGACCTACGCGCGCGGCTGGCGGACGGCCCGCTGCGCTGGGACCTGGTGCTGACCGTGGCGGAACCGGGCGACGCGGTCGACGATCCGTCGCAAGCCTGGCCCTCGAATCGCCGGCAGGTGGTGGCGGGCACGCTGGAACTGGACGCCACGCAAGCGCAGGCCGGAGGCGCCTGCCGCGACGTCAATTACGACCCGACCGTGCTGCCCGACGGCATCGCCCCGTCCGACGACCCAGTGCTGGCCGCGCGCGCCGGCGTGTATTCGCAGTCCTACAACCGCCGTGAGCGCGAAATCGCCCGCGACCAGGCGCCGGAGGCCACCGTCCAGGGAGACACACGATGAACGCACCGACCCATTTCAACCCGCTGGCGCGGACGCTGCACTGGACGATGGCGGCGATGATCGTCGCCATGCTGTTCGTCGGCGTGGCGATGGTGGCTTCGATCAGCCAGCGCGAATGGCTGATCGCGCTGCATCGTCCTCTCGGCATCGCCATCCTGCTGCTGGCGCTGCTCCGGCTTGGCAACCGCCTGCGCCACGCACCGCCGCCGCTACCCGCCGACCTGCCGCGCTGGCAGGCGCTGGCCGCGCACGCCTCGCACTGGTTGCTGTACGCGCTGATGCTGGCGATGCCGCTGCTCGGCTGGGCGATGCTGTCGGCCGGCGGCTTCCCGGTGCAGATGACGCCCGCGCTACAGCTGCCGCCGATCGCGCCGCGCGATCCGCTGCTCTACGCCGGGCTGCGCAGCGCGCACGGCTGGCTGGCGTATGCGCTGTTCGCCATCGTGCTGGCGCATCTGTCCGCGGCGCTGCTCCATGCCTGGGTGCGCCGGGATGGCGTGTTCCCCAGCATGGCCCGCGGCGCCCGCCGGCCTGCGACGGAAGAAACGCCACTGGAGTGATCGCGTGCGGAAGCAAGCGCCCTTGCCCGCGACGCCCGCTCAGCGGATCCAGCCGCGCGCGCTTGCCCTGCGCGCGAACAGCCACAGCAGCAGCGCGACCACGATCAGGAGCAGCGGGAACGCCGCGCTGGCCGCGCCGGTCAATGCCCATGCCGGCGTGGTCGCGTAGGCCGACACCATTTGCGCGGTCACCGCCAGGAACGAGAGCAGCAGCAGCGGCCTCGCCCAGCGCCGCTTCAGCAGCAGGCCGAGCGCGCCGAGCACGCCGGCGATCACGGCGACGCCGAACAGCACGTAGACCCAGTCCGGCATCGCCGCGTGGATCTGCTGTTGCTCCGGCGGCAGCGCCACCACTGCTTCCGGCGTGAGCGTGACCTGCTTCCAGAACATCAGCAGGCCAACCAGGTTCCACAGCAGCGCCAGCGCCGATACCGGCCAGAACCACGACGGACGTTTCGTGGGATGCATCGCGGCGTCTCCTCCCCATTGGATCGGGGCAGCCTACGCCGACGAGGTGCGCGCTGCACGGCGCACGGCGGATTCTTTGACCGCTACAGCCAACCCTTCTGTCGCGCCAGCCTGTACGCCTCGATGCGGTTGCCGACGCCGAGCTTGCCGATGGCCTCGGACAGGTAGTTGCGCACGGTACCGTGCGAGAGGTTGAGCCGCTGCGCGATCTCGCCGGCGGACAGGCCCTCGCCGGCCAGCCGCAGCGCCTGCCGCTCGCGGTCGTTGAGCGGATCGGCTTCGCCCCAGGCTTCCAGCGCCAGCTGCGGGTCGATGGCGCGGCCGCCGCGGTGCACCTTGCGCAGCGCTTCGGCCAGCTGTTCGGCGGGCGCGTCCTTGAGCAGGTAGCCGCACACGCCTGCGTCCAGCGCGCGGCGCAGGAAGCCGGCGCGGGCGAAGGTGGTGACCACCACCACCTTCACCGGCAGTTCGTGGCGCTGGATGCGCTGCGCCAATTCCAGCCCGGTCAGGCCGGGCATCTCGATGTCGGTGACCAGCAGGTCGGGCTTGAGCCGTTGCAGCTCGCGCCAAGCGGCCTCGCCGTCGGCGGCGGCGCCGACCACCTCGATGTCAGACTCCATGCCCAGCAGCGCGGCCAGCGCGCCGCGCAGCATGGCCTGGTCTTCGGCCAGCAGGATGCGGATCATGCGTCAGCTCCCACGACCAGCGCCGGGTCGGCGGATGGCAGCGGCAACACCACGTCCAAGGTGGTGCCGCTGCGCTTGGATGCGAACGCGAAGTTTCCCCCGAGCTGGTGCACGCGTTCGCGCATGCCGACGATGCCGTTGCCCTCGGCGCCGTCGCTGCCGCGGCCGTCGTCGGCGATGCGCATGCGCAGCTGGCCGCCCTCGCGCGCGAACCGCACCTCGGCGCGCGAGGCGTGCGCGTGGCGGGCGATGTTGGTCGCCGCCTCGCGCAGCACCAGCGCGAGCGGGCGTTCGATGTCCGGCGACAGCGGCGGCGGCGCGTCGTAGTCCAGCGTCACCGCCGAGGATTCCAGCAGCAGCCGCGCCGACGCCAGCTCCGCAGCCAGGTCGGCGGCGCGGAAGCCAGTCACCGCCGCGCGCACTTCGGCCAGCGCGTGTCGGGCGACCTGCTCGGCGTCGGCGATCTCCATGCGCGCGCGCGCGGTGTCGCGGTCGATCAGCTTGCGCGACAGTTCCAGCTTCAGCGTGATCAGCGACAGCGTGTGCCCGAGCAGGTCGTGCAGGTCGCGGCCGATGCGCTCGCGTTCGGCGGTCGCGGCCAGCCGCCGCACCTCGTCGTGCGAGAGCTGCAGCGCCAGGTCCTTTTCGCTGGCCGCCGATTCGACGCCGACGATCACGCCGATGACCACCGTGATCGGCAGCATCGAGACCAGCGATTGCCACGGATATCCGAGCCGAAGCGCGTACAGGTAGAGCAAGCCGTTCAACAGCAGGATGCACAGCAGGTAGCGGACGATCCGGCCGCGGTAGCCGGTTCCCAGCATCACGCAACCGAACACGAAATAGCTGAGCCCGGACGGATACCACGGCAGCAGGGCGAAGCTCAGCGCCACCATGCCCAACGCGTAGCGCGGCGCGATGCGGCGCGGCGCCAGCAGGACCTTGGCGTACAGCCACAGGAACAGCGGGTAGGACGCCAGCGTCAGCAGGCACCAGCGCAGGTCGTAACCGCCGCCGAACAGCGGGGTGATGAAGATCCACACCGACCACAGCAGGTGCACCGTATCGGTCCACGGCGACTTGCCGCGGATCCGCGCGCGCGCGGCCGAGGAATCCGGCGCGGACGCGAACGCCCTGCCCAGCGCGCGCCGCGCGCGGTCGCGCCATCCGTGCCGCATCGCCACCATCCCGTTCCCGCCCATCGCGTCCGCCATCGCCCGCGCAGATGCTACTTCAACCGTGGCGGCGCAGACGGCGCGCGGCCAGCAGCAGGAACGCCACGGTGAAGCCGGCCAGCACCAGCACGTGCGGCCAGCGCGCGCCGCTGTCGAAGCCGACCGCCGACAGCGCCAGCGCGTTGAGGTGGTAGCTCGGCCAGACCGGCGCGAACTGGCGCAGCACCGCTGGCATCATGTGCAGCGGGAACCACAGCCCGGACAGGAACGCCATCGGCAGGTAGATCATGTTCAGCAGGCCGGGCGCGCCCTGCCCCTTCAGCCAGGTGCCGACCAGCAGGCCGAGCGCGCAGAACGGCAGCACGCCGAGCGCATCCACGGCCAGCAGCGCGGCCATCTGCGAAGGCGCCAGCGGCGCGTGCGACACGCCCAGCGCGAGCGCCAGCAGCAGCGCGCCGACCACCAGCGCCACCAGCACCGCCATCAGCATCTTGCCGAGCAGGTAGGCGCCCGGCGGCATCGGCAGCGCGCGCTTGAGGGTGAGCAGGCCGCTGTCGCGCTCCAGCGCCAGCGACACGCCGAAGCCGAACAGGCCCGGCGCCATCACCCCGAACGTGCTGTAGCTGGCCAGCATGTAGCGCGCGGCCTCGCCATTGCCGTGGTTCAACACGATCCCGAACATCACGTAGAACACGTTCGGGAACAGGATGATCGGCAGCAGGAAGCCGGGGTTGCGCAGGTAGCGCAGCACTTCGCAGCGCGCTTCCTCGACGTAGGCGCCGAACGTGCGCGACGGCGGCATCGAGGCGGAAACGGGGTTGGCGTTGGCGTCCATCAGGCGGCCTCGGGTTGGCTGGCGGCCGCATCGGCCGCGTCGGTGAGTTGGGTGAAGGCTTCGGCCAGGTCGGCGGTGCGCACTTCGAGCGCGGACAGCGACAGGTCTTCGGCCAGCAGGCGGCGCACCAGCAGCTCGGGGAACTCGGTGGCGAGGCACAGGCGGTCGCCGTCGCGCGCGGCCTCCACTACTTCCGGCCACGTCTTGATGCGCTCCAGCGGCAGCGCGGTCGCGCACCACACGCGCTTGCGCGCGACCCGCGCGCGCAGCGCGTCGACGCTGCCCTCGCTGACGATGCGGCCGTGCGCCAGCACGCAGACGCGATCCGCCAGCGCCTCGGCTTCCTCCAGGTAGTGCGTGGTCAGCACCACGCCGCAGCCCTCGGCGACCAGCGCGCGGATCGCCGCCCACAGCTTCTGCCGGGCCTGGATGTCCATGCCCACGGTCGGCTCGTCGAGGAACAGCAGGCGCGGCCGGCCGCACAGCGCGACCGCGAACTGCACGCGCCGCTGCTGGCCGCCCGACAGCTTGGCGTAGGGCCGCGCCAGCAGGTCGGCCACGCCGGCCAGCGCGGCGGCCTCGGCCACGCCGCGCGGCGCCGGGTAGTAGCTGGCGGTGAGCCGCAGCAGCTCGCCGACCTTCAGCGTCGGCGGCAGCGAAGCGTCCTGCAGCATCACGCCGATGTTGCGGCGCGCGTCGATGTCCTGCGGGTCGCGCCCGAACAGTTCGACCGTGCCGGCATCGGCGCGGATCAATCCCAACAGCAGGCCGATCGCCGTGGTCTTGCCGGCGCCGTTCGGCCCGAGCAGGGCCAGCAGTTCGCCGCCGCGCAGCTCCAGGTCGATGCCGCGCAGCGCCTCGACCGCCCCGTAGCGCTTGCGCGCGCCCCGCAACCTCGCCATCACCGCTCGTTCGGCCTGCATGGATGTTCTCCCTGGATGAGGGCGCCATGCTCGGCCGCGGGCGGCGGTCGTGACATTCGCCGCCGTCAGCCGAATCACCTGACAACCGTC
Source organism: Thermomonas brevis (assembly GCF_014395425.1). Taxonomy (NCBI): domain Bacteria; kingdom Pseudomonadati; phylum Pseudomonadota; class Gammaproteobacteria; order Lysobacterales; family Lysobacteraceae; genus Thermomonas; species Thermomonas brevis. The sequence continues at coordinate 2,055,449 of NZ_CP060711.1, read as the reverse complement.
ACCTGACCGGCGCGGGCGGCGCCGTTAGCCTTGTTCGCACAGGACAGGCAAGGGAGGCGCGACGCCGCATCCGGCCACCGGCTCCGGCATGTAAAGGACGCTTGACATGGCGGTTCGCATGCAGGAAGGTGGCCGTCACGCCGCGCGGCGGCTTCCGTCGCGCCCGCCCGCCTTCCCCGTTTCCCTCTCGCGCAGCCCATGAACACATCCGCCGACCTGCTCAATTCCCTGAAGATCGACCGCGCCGCGCCGCCGCCCCCGCCTTCGCGCAAGGGGCTGTGGATCGGGCTGGCGGTGGCCGGCGTGGCGGTGCTGGCGGCGGGCGCGTTCTTCGCGCTGCGCGGCGGCAAGGGCGTCGAGGTGCGCACCGCCGAGGTCGTGGCGATCGGCAACGGCGGCACGGCCAGCGCATCGGTGCTGGACGCGACCGGCTACGTGGTAGCGCGGCGGATGGCCACGGTCTCGGCCAAGGTCACCGGCAAGGTGCGCGAGATCCTGATCGAGGAAGGCCAGCACGTCGAGGAAGGCCAGGTGCTGGCGCGGCTGGACCCGGTCGACGCCGACGCGCAGCGCACGCTGTCGGCCTCGCAGCTGGAGGCGGCGCGCAGCCAGATCGCCAGCGTGCAGGCGCAGCTGAAGGAAGCCGAAGCCAACGCCGCGCGCCTGTCCGCGCTGGTCGGGCAGAAGCTGGTGTCGCGCGCGCAGTACGACCAGGCGGTGGCCTCGCGCGACGCCCTGCGCGCCCAGCTCGCCACCGCGCAGCGCAACGCGCAGGTCGCCAGCGACGGATTGCGCATCGCCGACAATGGCGTGGACAACACCATCGTGCGCGCGCCGTTCGCCGGCGTGGTCATCGCGAAGGCGGCGCAGCCGGGCGAGATCGTCTCGCCGCTGTCGGCCGGCGGCGGCTACACCCGCACCGGCATCGGCACGATTGTCGACATGAACAGCCTTGAGGTCGAGGTGGAAGTGGGCGAGGCCTACATCGGCCGGGTGAAGCCCGGCATGCCCACCGAGACCGTGCTCAACGCCTACCAGGAATGGAAGATCCCGGGCAAGGTCATCGCCATCATCCCCGCCGCCGACCGCGGCAAGGCCACGGTGCGTGTGCGGGTGGGACTGGACGCGAAGGGCGACGCCCGCATCGTGCCCGACATGGGCGCGCGCGTCGGCTTCCTGGAGGAAACCAAGCCCGCGCAGGCCGACGTGAAGCCTGGCGTATTGGCGCCGGGCGCGGCGATCGCGCAGCGCGGCGACAAGGACGTGGCCTTCGTGGTGGCCGGCGACAAGGTCGCGCAGCGCGCGCTGAAGCTGGGCCGCACGCTGGGCGACGACCGCGAGGTGCTGGAAGGATTGAACGGCGGCGAGCAGGTCGTGCTCGACCCGCCGGACACGCTGGCCGACGGCGCGCGCGTGACGGTGGCGCGTGAGGATTCGGCCGCCGACGCGAACAACGAATGACGATCACTGTCGTTCCCTCTAACAACGAACGACGAAACGAACATCAGGAGATCCGATCCATGACCACCCTCGTCAGCATCCGCAACCTGCACAAGACCTACCAGCGCGGCCCGGAGAACGTGGACGTGCTGCGCGGCATCGACCTCGACATCGACCGCGGCGACTTCGTGGCGCTGATGGGGCCGTCGGGCTCCGGCAAGACCACCCTGCTCAACCTGATCGGCGGGCTGGATTCACCCACTTCCGGCAGCATCGAGATCGCAGGCCAGCACATCGAGAAGATGGGCTCCGGCCAGCTGGCGCACTGGCGCAGCAACAACGTCGGCTTCGTGTTCCAGTTCTACAACCTGATGCCGACCCTGAACGCGCAGAAGAACGTCGAGCTGCCGCTGCTGCTGACCAGGCTGTCGGCCGCGCAGCGCCGCCAGAACGCGGCGGTCGCGCTGGAGCTGGTCGGCCTGAAGGATCGCGGCAAGCACCGCCCGAACGAACTGTCCGGCGGCCAGCAGCAGCGCGTCGCGATCGCCCGCGCCATCGTCTCCGACCCCACCCTGCTGATCTGCGACGAACCCACCGGCGACCTCGACCGCGCCTCGGCGGAGGAAATCCTCGGCCTGCTGCAGGAACTCAACCGCACCCACGGCAAGACCATCGTGATGGTGACCCACGACCCGAAGGCCGCGGAGTACGCCACGCACACGCTGCATCTCGACAAGGGCAACCTGGTCGAGCAGTCCGCGCACGTCTGAGCCGGAGGCCACCATGAAGTACTTCCATCTCGTCTGGGCCGCGCTCTCGCGCAGCAAGACCCGCACCCTGCTCACCCTGCTGTCGGTGGTGGCGGCGTTCCTGCTGTTCGGGATGCTGGATTCGGTGCGCGTCGCCTTCAATTCCGGCGGCAGCGTGGCCGGCGCCAACCGCATGGTGACGATGTCGCGGCTGTCGATCACGCAGATGCTGCCGTACAGCCTGGACGCGCAGGTGCGCGCGGTGCCGGGCGTGAAGAAGGCCGCCTTCGCGGCGTGGTTCGGCGGCATCTACCGCGACCCGAAGAACTTCTTCGCCAACTTCAGCGTCAGCCCCGACTACCTCGACCTGTATCCGGAATTCAAGCTGCCGGACGCGCAGAAGAAGGCGTGGCTGGCCGACCAGCGCGGCGCCATCGTCGGCGAGGCGCTGGCCAAGCAGTTCGGCTGGAAGGTCGGCGACACCATCCCGATGCAGGCCACCATCTTCCCCACCCACGGCAGCAACGACTGGCAGTTCACCCTGCGCGGCATCTACCGCGTCGACGATCCCAAGCAGAAGGCGCAGGAACGCGTGCTGTTCTTCCACTGGAAGTACTTCGACGAGGCCAACGACTACGTGAAGGGCCGGGTGGGCTGGTTCATCGTCGAACCGACCAGCGGCGACGCCGCCGACCGCGTGGCCAAGGCCATCGACAAGCTCAGCGAAAACTCCGACCACGAAACCAAGACCCAGAGCGAGGCCGCGTTCAACCAGAGCTTCGCCAAGCAGTTCGCCGACATCGGCCTGATCGTCTCCGCGATCATGGGCGCGGTGTTCTTCACCCTGCTGCTGCTGACCGGCAACACCATGGCGCAAGCGGTGCGCGAGCGCATTCCCGAGCTGGCGGTGCTCAAGACCATCGGCTTCAGCGACCGCAGCGTGCTGGGCCTGGTGCTGGCCGAGTCGGTGCTGCTGGTGGTGCTGGGCGGCCTGCTGGGCCTGGCGATCGCCGCGGCCATCGTGCCGGCGGTCAGCGCCGCCAGCGGCGGGCTGGTGCAGCTGCCGGGCCTGCTGGGGCAGACCTGGGGCATGGGGCTGGCGCTGATGGTCGGCATCGGCCTGCTGGTCGGGCTGCTGCCGGCGATCCGCGGGATGCGGTTGAACATCGTCGATGCGCTGGCTGGCCGATAAGGAGAACACCACATGAAACGATTCTTCTCTGGCCTGCTGACCGTGCTCATGCTCGTCGTGCTGCTGGCCGCCTGGATCCTGCTGCCCTGGTTCGCCGTGCTCGCCGTGGTCGTCGCCATCGCACTGTGGCTGTTCGCCACCCGCGGCGGCCGGCTGGCGCGCGAGGCGACCAAGATCGGCATCGCCGGGCTGCCGCAGCGCTGGGGCGCGTCCAGCGTCATCGTGATCGGCATCGCCGGCGTGGTCGGCGTGCTGGTGGCGATGCTGGCGATGGGCGAAGGCTTCAAGGCCACGCTCGACCGGACCGGCGACGACAGCACCGCGATTATTTTGCGCGCCGGTTCGCAGGCGGAAACCAATTCGGTCATCACCCGCGATCAGTCGCCGCTGATCTCGTCCCTGCCCGGCATCGCCCGCGGCGCGGACGGCAAGGCGCTGGCCTCGCCGGAGCTGTCACAGGTGGTGAACCTGCCGACCAAGGCCGACGGCACCGACGCCAACGTGCAGTTCCGCGGCGTGGGCCCGGCGGGCTGGGCGATCCGCCCGCAGCTGAAGATCGTCGAGGGCCGCAGGTTCAACCCGGGCCTGCGCGAAATCGTGATCGGCAAGGGTGCGCAGCGGCAGTTCCGCGGGCTGGAGGTCGGCCAGCAGCTGAAGCTCGCCAACCAGATGTGGACGGTGGTGGGCGTGTTCGAAGCGAAGGATTCGCACGACTCCGAACTGTGGACCGACGCCGACGTGCTCGGCCCGGCCTACCAGCGCAACGCCTTCCAGTCGGTGACGGTGAAGCTGGCGGGCAAGTCCGGCTTCAAGCAGCTCAAGGCCGCGCTGGCCGGCGACCCGCGCCTGAAGCTCGACGTCGACACCACCCGCAACTACTACGGCAAGCAGTCCGAGGGCCTGACCAAGCTGATCAAGATCCTCGGCACCGTGATCGGCGCGATCATGGCGATCGGCGCGGTGTTCGGCGCGCTCAACAGCATGTACGCCGCGGTCGCCGGCCGCGCCCGCGAGATCGCCACCCTGCGCGCGCTCGGCTTCCGCGGCCTGCCGGTGGTCACCGCGGTGATGCTGGAGACGATGCTGCTGGCGCTGCTGGGCGGCCTGCTCGGCGCGGCCATCGCCTGGATCGTGTTCAACGGCTACACGGTCAGCACGCTGGGCAACAACTTCAGCCAGGTGGTGTTCCAGTTCAAGGTCAGCCCCGAGCTGGCGTGGACCGGCCTGAAGTGGGCGCTAGGCATCGGCCTGGTCGGCGGCCTGTTCCCCGCGCTGCGGGCGGCAAGGCTGCCGGTGACGGAGGCGTTGCGCAGCGCGTGACATGAGTGCGACGCAGCTCGCTGGATAGCGAGCTGCGTCACGCGCACGCGGCCTTCACCGCCAGCTGTTCGTTCCGATCGAAGCACCGACGCCGACCCTCGATGGCCGGCGTCTTTTTGTCTGGCGTACTAAGATCGCGGCTTTGCCCGGGCCGCCATGAAACGTCTGTTCGCCCTCCTGCTGCTGATCGTGGCGATCCTGCTGGTTCTTATCGGCGTGATTCTCCTGGGCACCTCGCCGGTGCGTGGCCTGCCCTTCCTGATTCCCGGCCTTGCCTTGGGCGGTTTCGCCTTCTGGCTGGATCGCGGGCGCGTGCAAGCCGAGAAGGAACGCCTGCAAGCAACCATCCGCGCGGCGGAAACCGCGGGCCGATTCGAAGCGAACATCCGGCAGCGCGAGCTGTTGCTGGTGTCCGGCTTCCTCGTGGCCATGTCCCTGATCTGCATCTATGCGGGCGCCGACAAGCAGGAATACGCGCTCGTGCTGGGCGGCATCGGCATGGCCTTGCTGTTCGGCTACATCGGCTGGCACGCCCTGCGCCTGTCGATGGAGCCGGGGCCCGCGTTCTCGCTCGATATGCGCGGCCTGCGTCATGTCCAGTACGGCGCGATGCCGTGGCAGGACGTCGTGGGAATCGCGCTGAAGCAGGTCACCGTCAAGGGCCGGACGATCAGCTCGCTGCTCGTCGGCGTGCGCCAGCCGCACCGCTTCGTGGGCCAGTTGCCGCTGTTCGCGCGCTGGCGCTACCGCGGCTGGCGGCCCGGCCAGCCGGCGACGGGCGAGATCGAGATTCCCCTGAACAATCTCGACCAGCCGCCCGAGGCCATCCTCGCCGCCGCACAGACGATGCTGAAGCGGCACAACCCCGACGCATCGCCGCTCTGGCATGCGGGCATGAGCGCGCGCGATCTCGACACCGTCACCCGGCTGGAGCAGATCAACCGCGAGATGGCGGCGTTGCAGGACGCCTCCGGGCCTGCGGCCGAAGCGGCGCTGGCGGCGCTTTCCTCGCGGATGGAGGCGCTGGCGCCGGACATGCAGCGGCTGACCCAGGACATGCACGACCGCGCGATCAAGCAGCGCAACCAGAGCAGGCTGGCGCTGGCCGTGACGGTGATCCTGGTGGTGCTCTGGATCGCGGCGAAGATTCTTTAGCGCGCTACGGTGCGGGAACCGCCGCGCGCCTGCGCGAGCGCCAGAGTCCGTCGGCGGCGTACAGCGCCAGCGCGACCCAGATGAAGGCGAAGCCGACGGCGCGGTCGCGGCCGAAGGGTTCGTGCAGGATCAGCACGCCGGCCAGCAGCTGCAGCGTCGGCGAGATGTACTGCAGCAGGCCGACCAGCGAATACGGGATGCGCTGCACCGCCGCGGCGAAGCCGATCAGCGGCAGCGCGGTGAGCACGCCACCGAACACCAGCAACCCGACGACGCCTGCGCCCCAACTTGGCGCGTCGGCATGCGCCAGCAGATGGGCGCGACCGCTGGCTTCGGTCCAGACCAGGAAGGCCAGCGCCGGCAGCAGCAGGTACAGGCTCTCCACGCCCAGCCCGCGCACCGGCGGCGCGCCCAGCAGTTTGCGCACCAGCCCGTAGGCGCCGAACGAAGCGGCCAGCGCCAGCGCGATCCACGGGAAGCTGCCGTAGTTGAAGGTCAGCCACAGCACGCCGACGGCGGCGATCGCCACCGACAGCCACTGCACGCGGTTGAGCCGCTCGTGCAGCACCGCCACGCCCAGCACCACGTTGAGCAGCGGGTTGATGAAGTAGCCGAGCGCGGATTCCACCACGTGGCCGGCGTTCACCGCCCAGATGTACAGGCCCCAGTTGAACGCGATCAGCACGCCGCTGAGCGCGAGCATCGAAGCCGCGCGCGGCCGGGCCAGCGTCTCGCGCAGCCAGCCGCGGCCGTACTTGAAGCCCAGCCAGCTGCAGACCAGCAGCGCGCTCCAGACCACGCGGTGGGCGATGATCTGCATCGACGGCACCACCTTCAGCAGGTGCCAGTACAGCGGCATCAGCCCCCAGGCGACGTAGGCGCCGACCGCGATCCAGACGCCGCGGCGATCCAGCTCGCCCGCGCTCACGACGCCGCCTTCGGCTTGCGCGCCTTGGCCAGCGTGATTGCGACGACGCCGGACAGGATCACGCCCATCGCCACCAGTTCGCGCAGGCCGAAGCGCTCGTGCGCCAGCCACGCGCCCAGCGCGACGGCGATCGCCGGATTGACGTAGGCGTAGCTGCCGGCCAGCGCCGGGCGCACGTGGTGCAGCAGCCAGATGTAGGCGGAGAAGCCGGCCAGCGAGCCCATCACCACCAGGTACCAGAACGCGCCGATGGCGTGCGCGCTGGGCAGGCCGTGCAGGCGCTCGCCCATCGCGAGCCCGACGACCAGCATCATGATTCCGCCGCACAGCATCTGCGCCGCCGAGGACATGAAGGGCGACGGCAGGTCGCGGCCGCGGCTCCAGATCGACCCGAACGACCACGCGACCGACGCCACCAGCAGCGCCACCAGCCCCATCGGCGCGCCGGTCAGGCTGCCGCCGGTGCTGAGCCAGACCACGCCGACGAAGCCGATGCCCAGGCCCAGCGCTTCCAGCTTCGTCGGCCTGTCGCCGCGCATCGCCGCGAACACCGCCATCCACAGCGGCGCGGACGCCACGGTGACGGCGGCCAGCCCGGACGATACCTGCGTCTCCGCCAGGTTCACCATGCCGTTGCCGAGCAGCAGCATCAGCCCGCCCATCACCGCCGCGTTGCGCCACTGCGCGCGGGTCGGCAGCGGCACGCCGCGCGAGCGCAGGAACGCCAGCATCAGCGAGCCGGCGACGAGAAAGCGGATGCCGCCGAGCAGGAACGGCGGGAACCCGCCCTCCAGCGCGAAGCGGATCGCGAGGTAGGTGGAGCCCCAGATGACGTAGACGGCGGCCAGCGCCAGCGCGACGCGGGCGGCGGGCGGTGAGGAAGACGGCATTGCAATTCCCCGAACAGCGGCGGGCGTCCGAAGACGCCCGCCCGGTACACCATGGAAAACGGAAGCGGCGGCGCGATCAGTCGGCCCAGTGGCCGGCGGCGTTGCGCGTCGCCGGCAGCACCTGCGCCGCCAAGTTCGCATCCTTGCCGAGCAGGCCGATGGCGTCGGCCAGGATCGCCGCGGATTCGCGCAGCAGCGGATCGGTGGCCTTCTTCGCCGCCGCCTCGCGCGCCACCGAGTCGGCGACGTTGCGCTCGTCGGCGGTCAGGCCGTCGTCGGCGCGCGACTCCAGCAGCGGATCCTGCTCGATGCCGAGCCGCTTGCGCTCCTCGGCGCGCTGCTTGCGCTGCGCGTCGAAGCGGTCGCGCTCGGCGCGGCGCTCGGCCTCGTTGAGCGAGATCGACTTCTTCGCCTGTTCCTCGCGGAAGCGGCGCACGTCCTCGACCCACCACTGGTATTCCACGTCCTTGGCCGAACGCGCCTGGTGGCGCGCGCCCAGCGCGCCCAGCAGCGGCGCGAAGTTGCCGTAGCGCAGGTGCGGCGCGGAGGCGATGCGCGTCCACGGCAGCGCGTTGGGATAGGTGCTCTCGCCGAACTCGCTGGAATCCACGCTGGCCGGGAACGCCACGTCCGGGGTCACGCCCTTGTTCTGGGTGCTGCTGCCGTCCGGGCGGAAGAACTGCGCGACGGTCAGCTTGACCTCGCCGAAGCGCGGCTTCTCGTTGGCCGGCCAGCGGTCCAGGTCCACCATCGTCTGCACGGTGCCCTTGCCGAAGGTGGTCTCGCCGATCACCAGCCCGCGCCCGTAGTCCTTGATCGCGCCGGCCACGATTTCCGAGGCCGAGGCCGAGCCGCGGTTGACCAGCACCGCCAGCGGCCCGTCCCAGGCCACGCCCGCGTCCTGGTCGTACTGCACGCTGACCTTGCCGCCGGATTCGCGCACCTGCACCACCGGGCCCTTGTCGATGAACAGCCCGGTGAGTTCGACGGCCTCGGTCAGCGAGCCGCCGCCGTTGCCGCGCAGGTCCAGCACCACGCCGTCGACCTTCTGCGTACGGAAGTCGGCCAGCATCTTCGCCACGTCGCGGGTGGCCGAAGCGTAGCTGGCGTCGTTGCGGCGGCGCGCCTCGAAGTCCTGGTAGAAGCCGGGCAGCTTGACCACGCCGATGCGCCGCGCGGGCGCATCGCCCGACGCCGGCACCACGATGGTCTCGGCCTTGGCGCGCTGGTCCTCCAGCCGCACCTTGGCGCGGGTCAGCTGGACCAGCTGCGGCTTGCTGTCGAGCGGCGCTTCCGCCGGCACCACGTCCAGCCGCACCTGGGTGTCGGCGGCGCCGCGGATCTGCGAGACCACGTCGTCGATGCGCCAGCCGATCACGTCCTTGATCTCGCCGGACGTGCCCTGGCCGACGCCGACGATGCGGTCGCCCGGCTTGAGCTTGCCGCTACGCGCCGCCGGCCCGCCGGCCACCATCTCGCGGATCACCACCACGTCGTCCTGGCGGAACAGCACCGCGCCGATGCCTTCCAGCGAGTTGGACATCGAGACGTTGAAGTTCTCCGCGCTGCGCGGGGTCATGTAGTCGGTGTGCGGATCGATGCTGCCCGCGTAGGCGTTCATGAAGCTCTGGAACACCTCGTCGCCCTTCAGCTGCTGCACGCTGGTCAGCAGGTTGGCGTAGCGCTTGTCGAGGGTCTTGCGGATCTCGTCCGGCTGCTTGCCGGCCAGCTTCAGGCGCAGCCAGTCGTTCTTCACCGACTGCCGCCACAGCGTGTCCAGCCCGGCCGCGTCCGCCCACGGCGCGTCCTCGCGGTCGTACTGGTAGCGGTCGTCCTTGTTGAAGTCGAACTCGCCCTTGAGCAGGCCGCGCGCATAGCCGATGCGCTGCTCCACCCGCTGCCGGTACAGCGCGAAGATCGCCCATGCCGGTTCCACCTTGCCGCTCTTGATCGCGTCGTCCAGCGCGGTGGCGTACTTGTCGAAACCGGCCACGTCCTGCGCGGTCAGGAACACCTTGCCCGGGTCGAGCGTCTTCAGGTATTCGGTCAGCACCTCGCGCGACAGCGCATCGTCCAGCGCGCGCGGGCGGTAGGCGTAGCGGCTGTCCGAGAGCAGGCCGTGGACCATGCGCGCGGTGGTGGACTGGTCCTGGGTGGGACCGTTGGACAGCGCGATGTCGCCGCTGCCGGCCAGCAGGGCCAGCGGCGCGGCCAGCGCCAAGCCGATGGACAGAACGATCAGGGGGCGGTTGCGGATCATCTGGATTCCGCGGCGTGGGGGCCGCTGTGGAGGGTGGCGGTCAGGATGCTGGCGTTTTCGACCGCGGGCCAGTGCCGGAAGTTCGCACCGCGCGGTTTATCGCACTGTAACCGTCCGGCGTGAGCTTATGTGAACGCGGATTGCACCAAAGCGTCCTGTTTTCCGGCGTGCTGGCGCAGGCCGCCGACGCGGCGACGCGTCAGTCGGTCAGCGCCTGTGGTGGCGCCGCTTCATGCCGCCAGTCCAGCCCGAAGCGCCGGCCCAGCTGTTCCAGCAGCACCGGCTTCACCGCCTCCAGCGAGGACGGCCCGCCGAGGTCGGACAGCGCCACCACCTGCAGGCCGGCGTAGCCGCAGGGATTGATGCGCGCGAACGCGGCGGTGCTTTCGCCTTCGATGTTGAAAGCCAGCCCGTGGAAGGTGCGGCCGCGGCGCACGCGGATGCCCAGCGAGGCGATCTTGGCGCCGGCCACGTACACGCCCGGCGCGCCGTCCTTGCGTGCGCCCTCGATGTTCCATTCGGCGAGGGTGTCGATGATCGCCTGCTCGATCTTGCAGACGTAGTCGCGCACGCCGATCTTCAGCCGCTTCAGGTCGAGCAGCGGGTAGGCCACGATCTGGCCGGGGCCGTGGTAGGTCACCTGGCCGCCGCGATCGACGTGGATCACCGGGATGTCGCCCGGTATCAGCACGTGCTCGGGCTTGCCGGCCTGGCCGAGGGTGAACACCGGGTCGTGCTCGACCAGCCAGACCTCGTCGGCGGTGTCGTCGTCGCGCGCGTCGGTGAACGCCTGCATGGCGCGCCAGACCGGTTCGTAGGGCTGGCGGCCGAGGTCGCGGGCGATGCCGATGCGGGCGACGCCTGCCTCCTCCCTTGCGCGCAGCGCAGGGGGAGACCGGGAAGGGGTTGCTGCTGGCTGGGAGTCATGAAAAGCACCCCTCCCCAGCCCTCCCTGCTTCGCAAGGGAGGGAGCAAAGGGCGTCACAGCGTCCACTTCACTTCCGGATGGTCGCGCAGCGCCTGGTGGGCGCGGTCGTAATCCTCGCGCGAGTTGGCGCGGAACGAGATCCGCACCGACACGTACTTGCCGTTGGCCGAATGCCTCCAGTTGACGGTTTCGTGCAGCACTTCGATGCCGGCGTCGGCCAGGTGCTGCGGCAGCGCGCTTTCCAGGTGCTTGTCGGCGGCGCCCATCGCCGACAGCTCGAACGTGCCGGGGAACTGGAAGCCGTGCTCGGGATTGTCGGAATGAATGTCCATGTGCCGGATTATGGGGGCGGCAGGGGCATTCCCCAACCGCCGCCGAATGGCGGGCGCGGGGTCGATCCGCCCCGCGTCCGCATCCAAGGACTTAGTCGTTCCACCACATCAGCAGCTCGTGCCACAGGCGCTTGAAGAAGCCGCCCTCCTCGACCGCGGCGGTCGCCACCAGCGGCGCCTGCGCGATCAGCTTGCCGTCCAGCGTCACCTTCACCGTGCCGATGTGCTGGCCCTTGGCGATCGGCGCGATCAGCGACTTCGGCAGGTCCATCGTCGCCTTCAGGCGGTCGTACTTGCCGCGCGGGGTCGACACCAGCAGCGGTTGCGCCACGCCGACCGGCACCGTGTCGCCCTCGCCCTTCCACACCTTCGGCGAGGCCAGCGGCTTGCCGGCTTCGTACAGGCGGTGGGTTTCGTAGAAGCGGAAGCCCCAGTTGAGCAGCGCCTGCGAATCCACCGCGCGCTGGTTCTCGCTGGAATCGCCCATCACCACGCTGATCAGGCGCTGGTCGCCGCGCTTGGCCGAGGCCATCAGGCAGTAGCCGGCGCTGGAGGTGTGGCCGGTCTTGATGCCGTCCACGCTGGCGTCGCGCCACAGCAGCAGATTGCGGTTGGGCTGGGTGATCGGGCCGACCGTGAATTCCTTGATCTTGTTGTACGAATACGCTTCCGGGTAGTCGCGGATCAGCGCGCGGCCGAGCAGCGCCAGGTCGTGCGCGGTGGTGACGTGGCCCTCGGCGCTCAGGCCGTGCGGGTTCACGAAATGCGAGTGCTGCATGCCGATGCGCTTGGCGTAGGCGTTCATCAGCTGGGCGAATGCCTGCTCGCTGCCGGCGACGTGCTCGGCCAGCGCGATCGCGGCGTCGTTGCCGGACTGCACCACCATGCCCTTTTCCATCTGCTCCAGCGGCGCGGTCTTGTTGACCTCGAAGCCGCTGTAGCTGCCGTCGGTGCCGGCGCCGCCCTCGCGCCAGGCGTGCTCGGTCATCATCACCGGATCGGTGGCCTTGACCTTGCCGGCGGCCATTTCCGCGGCGATCACGTAGCTGGTCATCACCTTGGTGATGCTGGCCGGCTCCACCTGCGCATCGACGTTCTCGCCGGCCAGCACCTGGCCGGTGGCGTAGTCCATCAGCAGCCACGCCTTGCTGACCTTGGGCGCGGGCGCGTCGGGCACCGGCAGGTTGTCGCTCAGCGCGGCGGGGCGGGCGGGCGCGGGGGTCTGGGCGACGGCGAAGCCGGAGGCGAACACGACGCCGGCGGCAGCCAGCGCGACGGGCAGCAGGGAACGGGGATGCATCAACGAAAACTCCTGATGGGCCGCGCGGGCGCGGCGCGAAACATTCAAGCGGGCATTCTAAGCCGCGAGGCGGGAATGGCGGGCCGATCGGCGACGCGCGCGATCAGTCGCGCACGCGCTGCGGCTGCCCGAATCCCAGACCGACGATGCGCGCCGCAAGTTCCGGCGTGGCCGCCTCGCTGACCGGCCCGATCCGCAGCCGCCAGACCTTCTTGCCGTTGACGTCCGCATTCAGCAGCTGCGCGCGCGCGATCGCCGCGCCCTGCAGCATCGACAGCGCCTGCTCGGCGTTGCGCTGGTTGCCGAAGCTGGCGACCTGCAAGGTGACTTCGTCGCCCGTCGATGCGGCGGCGGGTGCGGTGACCGCAGGCGCGGCGGACGGCCCCGTGCGACGGACGGGGAAGCGATCGCGGTTGCGGTTGCCGGCGCGGAGGCGGGCATCTGCGCCGTCTCCGCCGCCGCGAGCACGGGCGCGGGCTTGCCGGTCGCCACGCGGATGCGGCGCGAGCGCATCCACGCGTCGAATTCCTCGGCGCCCATGGTGCGTCCGTCCTGGCGCATGTCGAAGCGATGGCCGGCGGTCGCCGCCGCCTGCTCCGCGCCCGGCAGCTTCTCGACCAACCGGTCCATGCCGCTCGCCGCGCCGTTCGCCGACGCCAGCAGCGGCGCATCGCCGTCCGGCGACAGCGCCTCCACGCGCACCCGCGCGGTGCCCTTGTCGCGATAGCCCAGCTTGACCGCCGCCGCGTAGCTGAGATCGATCACCCGGCCCTTGTGGAACGGCCCGCGGTCGTTGACCCGCACCACCACCGACTTGCCGTTGTCGAGGTTGGTGACGCGGGCGAAGCTCGGCAGCGGCAGCGTCTTGTGGGCGGCGGTGAAGGCGTACATGTCGTACACCTCCTGGCTGGAGGTGCGGCGGCCGTGGAATTTCTTGCCGTAGTACGAGGCCAGCCCTTCCTCGACGTAGCCGTTGTGGTCGTCGAGCACGCGGTACTTCGTGCCCAGCACGGCGTAGTCGCGGTTGCCGGTGCGGGCGCGCGGCTCGTCGCGCACTTCCGGCTCGGGAATCGCGTCGACGTCGGGAATCTCGTCCGGCACGGTGTCGGCCACGCCGGGGCGGAACAGCCCGCCGGCCACGTAGTCGCCGCGCTTGGACAGGTCTTCCTGGGCCGGCGCGTAGGGCGAGGCCTTCTTCGGCGGATGCGCCGACGCCGACGCTCCCGTCGAAGCGGGCGGCACGTGGGCGGCCGGTGCGGACGGCTGCTTCGCGCCGCCGCCGGTGGTGGCGCAGGCCGCCAAGGCCAGCGGCAATGCGGCCAGCAGCAGCGCGCGCGGCGTCATGCCGGATCCGGGCTGCGCCCGGCGATGGCTTCGGCGAGCTGGAACACCGCGGTCGCGTACAGCCGCGAGATGTTGTAGCTGGTGATCGCCTTGAAGTTGTTGAACACGATCCAGTCTTCCGGCCCGGCCACGCCCTCCAGCGTGATCAGCGTCGCCGGCGCGGCGGCATCGGCCAGCGGCGCAGCGGCGGGGCGGTAGCCCAGCGCCGCCAGCATCGGCAGGGTGCGATCCAGCGTCACCGCGTTGCCGGGATTGGCGAAATCGGCGGCCGATGCGTCGCGCACCGCGCGCTGCATCACCGGGCCGCCGCGCTGCCACTGGCCCTTCTGCGCGAAGTAGTTGGCGACCGAGGCGATCACGTCGTCGAGATCGTTGAACAGGTCGCGCTTGCCGTCGCCGTCGCCATCGACCGCGTACTGGCGATAGCTCGACGGCATGAACTGGCCCCAGCCCATCGCACCGGCGTAGCTGCCCTTCAGCGTCGCGATGTCGATGCCTTCCTCCTTGCCCAGCGCGAACAGCTGCGCCAGTTCGTCGCGGAAGAACGCCTCGCGCCTGTCCTCGTAGGCCACGCGCGCCGGGTCGCCGCTGCGCGGATAGGCGAAGGCCAGCGTGTACAGCGCATCGACCACCGGCCAGCTGCCCTTGTTGCCGCCGTAGCTGGTTTCCACGCCGATGATGGCGGTCACGATTTCCTTCGGCACGCCGTAGGCGTCCTCGGCACGCTGCAGCGCGGCGCGGTTGGCCTCGAGGAAGGCGCGGCCGCCGTCGATGCGCGACGGCTGGATGAAGATCGGCCGGTAGTCACGCCACGGCTTCGCTTCGGCGGGACGCGACATCGCCTTGACGATGGGCTCGCGAATCTGCGCCTTGGCCAGCACCGCCTCGATGTCGGCGGCGGGGATGCCGAAGCGCTGCGAGGTGCTGCGCACGAATTCGGCGCGGGCGACGGCGGGATCCCGGATCGGCGCCGGCAAGGGAGCATCGGGCGCCAGCACGGCGGCCGGTGCCTCCGGCATGGATTTCGGCGGCGGCACCGCACAGGCGGCGAGCGCCAGCGCGGCGAGGCAGGGCAAGGTGCGTCGGATCATCGGCGCGGAGGGTAGCACGCGTCGCAAGGCGGAACCGGAACGCCGCATTCAGCTCGATGCGGCGCGGGCGGTGCGTTTCAGCGGTGGATCGGCCGCCGCGCCTTCAGCGCCATCACCACGCCGAAGCCCAGCAGGATGGTCACCGCCGAGGTGCCGCCGTAGCTCAGCAGCGGCATCGGCACGCCGACCACCGGCAGCAGGCCGGAGATCATGCCGCCGTTGACCAGCACGTACACGAACAGCGACAGGCCGATGGCGCCGGCCAGCAGCCGCGCGTAGCCGTCGCGCGAGTCGGCGGCGATCCACAGGCAGCGCGCCACAAGGAACAGGTACAGCGCCAGCGTCGCCGCCACGCCGAGCCAGCCGAAGTCCTCGGCCAGCACCGAGAAGGCGAAGTCGGTGGTGTGCTCGGGCAGGTAGTTCAGGTGCGACTGGGTACCCTGCCCCCAGCCCTTGCCGGTCATGCCGCCGCCGCCGATCGCGATCTGCGACTGCAGGATGTTCCAGCCCGCGCCCATCGGGTCGTTCTCGGGATTGCGGAAGGTCAGGATGCGGTCCTGCTGGTACGGGCGCAGGAACGAGAACCAGCGGATTGGCGCGAACATCGCCAGCGCGAAGCCGCCGCCGCCCACCACGCCGGCCGCGCCCCACCACCACCACGAGGTGCCGGCCAGGAACAGCACGAACACGCCGGTGGCGAGGATCAGCACCGCGGTGCCGAGGTCGTGCTGGAGCAGGGTCAGCCCCACCGGCAGCGCGATGATCGCCACCCCGCCCAGCAGCACGCCGAAGCGCGGCGGCAGCCGTTGGCGGTCGAAATGCCAAGCCAGCATCATCGGCAGGGTCAGCTTGGCGAGTTCCGACGGCTGCACGTTGAAGAAGCCGAGGTTGATCCAGTGGTTGCCGTACTTGCCGCTGCCGATGAACAGCACCAGCACCATCGGCAGCAGCGACAGCGCGAAGATCGCCGGCGTCGCCTGCTTGAGCAGGTGCGCGGGAATCCGCGACGCCACCCACAGCGCGCCCAGGCCCACGCAGAAGAACGCGCCCTGCATCGCCACCCCGCGCAGCGACTCGTTGCCGGCGCTGTACTGGGTCGCCAGCCCGATCCCCATCAGCGCCAGCAGCGCGGCCAGCAGCGGCAGGTCGAGGGTGCGCGCGAAGCGCAGCAGCAGGTCCAGCAGCAGGCGCAGCAGGGTCTTCATGGGGTCTTGGCCTCCCGCGCCACCGGCGTCGCGCCCGGCGTGCCGCGCACGTCGGAGAAATCGGGCCGCGTCGCCGGCGCCAGCGCGTCCGCCGGCTGCGGCGGCGCCGGCATCCTGCCGAGCAGCCAGGCGTCGAACACCTTGCGCACGATCGGCGCGGCGGTATCCGCGCCGAAGCCGCCGCCTTCCACCGCCACCGCCACCGCGATGGTCGGCTCGTCCGCCGGCGCATAGCCGATGTACAGCGCGCGATGGCGCTTCCACAGCGGCAGCGAGCGCGGATCGACGGCGGCCGCGGCGCGGTTGACCACCTGCGCCGTGCCGGTCTTGCCCGCCGAACGGTACGGCGAACCGCGGAACACGCGCGCCGCCGTGCCGGAGCCCGTCGTGGTCATCGCCATGCCTTCCTGGATCACGCGCACGTTGTCCGGACGATCGCTGATGCGCACCGCCGGCGACTGCGGCAGCGGTTGCCACGGGGCGTCGAACCCCGCGCGCTGCTCGGCCGCCAGGTGCGGGCGCCGCATCCAGCCGCCGTCGGCGATCGCGGCCACGCCGCGCGCCAGCTGCAGCGGCGTCACCTTCCACAGGCCCTGGCCGATGGACGAGTTGACCAGGTCGCCCGGATACCAGCGCTGCTTGGCGTATTTCATCTTCGACGCGGGCGACGGCACGATGCCTTCGATCTCGCCGGCCAGATCGATATCGGTCTTCTGCCCGAAGCCGTACTTCGTCATGTACGCGTCGTAGCGCTGCACGCCCATGTCCAGCGCCAGTTCGTAATAGTAGGTATTGACCGATTCGTAGATCGACTTGCGCGCATCGGTCCAGCCGTGCACGCCGTCCAGCCAGCCGCGGCCGCGCATGCCGGGCAGGCGGAACACGCCGGTGGACAGGACCCGGTCGCCGGGCGTGCGCAGGCCGCTGTCGAGCCCGGCCAGCGCGGTCAGCGGCTTGATCGTGGAGCCCGGCGCGACGCCGCCCAGCACCACGCGGTTGAACTGCGGGCGCGAGGGGTTGTCGTTCAGCGCCTTGAAGTCGGCGTGGCTGATGCCGTTGACGAACAGGTTGGGATCGAATCCCGGCAGGCTGACCATCGCCAGGATCTCGCCGCTGCGCGGATCGACCGCCACCCCCGAACCTTCCAGCTGGCCGAAGGCGTCCACCATCGCCTGCTGCAGTTCGGCGTCGATCGACAGTCGCAGGTCGGTGCCCGGCGTGGCCGGCACCGTGTCCAGCGCGCGCACGGTGCGCCCGGCCACGTTGGTTTCCAGCCGCCGGTAGCCGGGCTTGCCGCGCAGCTGCTGCTCGTAATGGCGCTCCAGCCCGGTCTTGCCGGTGTGGCTGTAGGCGCCGCCGGCATCGCCCAGCGCGGCCATGTCCTTCTCGTCGATGCGGCCGACGTAGCCGACCACGTGCGCGAATAGCGCGCCGTAGGGATAGATGCGGCCGAGGTAGGGCACCAATTCGACGCCGGGAAAGCGCCAGCGGTCCACCGCGAAGCGCGCCACTTCCTCGTCCGGCACGCGCAGCTTGATCGTCACCGGCTTGAACGGCCGCGCCGCCCGGTAGTCGCGCAGGAACTGCGCCTTCTGCTCGTCGTCGAGGGCGACCACGCCCTGCAGGCTCGCCAGCAGTTTCGCGCCGTCGCCGGCGCGCTCAGGCACCGCCTCCAGCCGCCACGCCGCCACGTTGTCGGCGAGGATGCGGCCCTTGCGGTCGTAGATCAGGCCGCGCGCCGGCGCCACCGGCACCAGCCGCAGGCGGTTGGCCTCGGAGCGGGTGGCGAACTCGTCGTGGCGCAGCACCTGCAGGCGGAAATACCAGCCGCCCAGCATGCCCAGCCCGGCCAGCACGCCGAGGAAGCCGGCCAACGCGCGGCGCCGGAACAGCGCGGCTTCGGCGGCGTGGTCCTTGATCTGGCGGGCGCGGCGCTGCATCGCTCAACCGCGCCGGCGCAGGCGCAGCACGTCCAGCAGCAGGTGCAGCGGCGGCCACAGCAGCATCCCCACCACCGGCGCGGCCCAGTACGGCCAGGGCAGCTGCGGCACGCCCATCGCCAGGTGGATGCCCGCGGTGATGACACGGTCGTTGAGCAGCAGCACGCCGATGGTCAGCGCCTGCTGCGACACCGGGAAGAACCGCAGCCGCGCGCGGAAGCGTTCGAGGATGAAGGCCAGCACCACCAGCCGCAGCGACTGCTCGCCGAGCAGGCTGCCGAAGGCGAGGTCGGCCAGCAGGCCGAGCAGGAACGCCGTGCCCAGCCCGACCCGGTGCGGCGCCTCCAGCAGCCAGTAGGCCAGCACCAGCGCCAGCCAGTACGGCCGCAGCGCCTGCAGCACGCCCGGCAGCGGCACCAGCCCCAGCAGCAGCGCCAGTACCAGGCTGGCCGGCAGCACCCAGCCGTTGCGCAGGCGGCTCATCGCGCGCGCTCCGCAGGGGGTACGGATGCGGTCGGCTTCGATGCCGGAGGCGGCGCGGAAGCGGAAGCCGCCGATGCGGCGGGCGCGGCGGTCGAAGCCGCGGACGTCGATGCGGCGGCGGCCGGCGCGCCCGCCTCGGCCGGCTTGTAGCCGCGCAGCAGCAGCACGTCGCGGCCGCGGTCGAGCTGCGCGGCCGGAGCGACATCGGCTTCGAGGAAGGCGCGGGTATCGTCGGCGCGCAACGCGCCGACCTTGCCCACCGCAAAGCCCGGGGGAAAGCGGTCGCCCAGCCCCGAGGTCAGCAGCTCGTCGCCCTCGCGCACGTCGGCCGACAGCGGCACGTCGGCCAGCCGCAGCGCGTCGCTGCGGCCGGTGCCGTAGACCACCAGCCGCACGCCGCTGCGCGCCACCATCACCGGCACCGCATGGTCGGGATCGGTCAGCAGCAGCACGGTGGCGGTGGTCGGGGTGGTGGCGATGACCTGCCCCATCAGCCCGCCGGCGTCGATCACCGGCTGGCCGGCGCGCACGCCGCTGCCGCTGCCGGCGTCCAGCAGCAGGCGCTGGCGGGTGGGATCGAGGTCGATGTCGATGACGCCGGCCAGCTGCACGTCGAGGCGGCCGCGCTCGGCGCTGTCCAGCAGGCCGCGCAGGCGCGCGTTCTCGGCGGCGGCGGTGCGCAGCCGGGCGTTGCGCGCTTCGGTGAGCAGCAGGGCCTGGCGCAGGCGCGCGTTGTCGCTGGCCAGCTGGGTGCGGGTGACCGCGTTCTCGCGCAGGCTCTCGCCTGCCCGCGACGGCAGCCCGGCCAGCCACCACAACGGCTGCACCGCCGCCTCGGCGTGGACGCGCGTGGAGCGCAGCCAGCCGCCGCGATGGTCCAGCAGCATCAGCGCGACGCCCAGCACCAGGAACGCCAGCAGCCGCAGCACGCCGGCGATGTCGCCGGGGCGGGAAGCGGAAGGGCCGGCGTGGGGCATTGAGCGAGGAGTGAGCGGAGAGAAGTAAGAAGTGAGGAAGATCGGAAGCGAGCGGAACGGAGGAAACGAGGCAGCGCTTTTACTCGCTCCTCACTTCTCTCCGCTCACTCCTCGCCCCATCTCATTCCGGCGCGAAGAACTCGTTGCCGTGCATGTCCACCAGTTCCAGCGCCCGGCCGCCGCCGCGCGCCACGCAGGTCAGCGGATCGTCCGCCACCTGCACGTGCAGGCCGGTCTCCTCGGAGATCAGCTTGTCGAGGTCGCGCAGCAGCGCGCCGCCGCCGGTCAGCACGATGCCGCGCTCGGCCACGTCGGAACACAGCTCCGGCGGGGTCTGCTCCAGCGCCAGGCGGATGCCGGAGACGATGCCGGCCAGCGGCTCGCGCAGCGACTCCAGCACCTCGTTGGAATTGATGGTGATGATCTTCGGCACGCCCTCGGCCAGGTGGCGGCCGGAGATTTCCATTTCGCGCACGTGCTGCTGCAGGTAGGCGTTGCCCAGCTCCATCTTGATCTTCTCGGCGGTCGCGTCGCCGATCAGCATGCCGTGGTGGCGGCGCACGTAGGCGATGATCGCCTCGTCGAAGCGGTCGCCGCCGATGCGCACCGACTGCGAGTAGACGATGCCGTTCAGCGCGATCACCGCCACCTCGGTGGTGCCGCCGCCGATGTCCACCACCATCGAACCGCGCGCCTCGGTCACCGGCATGCCGGCGCCGATCGCCGCCGCCATCGGTTCCTCGATCAGGTAGACCTCGCGCGCGCCGGCCTCTTCCGCCGACTCCTTGATCGCGCGGCGCTCGACCTGGGTCGAACCGGCCGGCACGCACACCAGCACGCGCGGGCTGGGCCGCAGCACGCGCGACTTGTGCACCTTGCGGATGAAGTGCTTGAGCATTTCCTCGGTGTAGGTGAAGTCGGCGATCACGCCGTCCTTCATCGGCCGCACCGTGGTCATGTGGCCGGGCGTGCGGCCGAGCATCTGCTTGGCCTCGCTGCCGACCGCCGCCACCGCGCGCGCGCCGCCGCCGCGATCCTGGCGCACCGCCACCACCGAGGGTTCGTTGAGGACGATGCCCTGGCCGCGCACGTAGATCAGGGTGTTGGCGGTGCCGAGGTCGATGGACAGGTCGCTGGAAAAATAGCCCCTGAGGAACTTGAACATGCTGGAATCGCGCCGGGAAATGGGGGAAGGCCGCGTGGGGGGACGCGGGGCAGGAGCCGGGCCCGAAACGCGCGCGACAGCGCCGCGCCGGGGGGCGATTAGCCTAGCAGAACGGCGCCGCGGAATGGGGAATGGCGGCGCCGAAACCCTGTAGAATCGCGGCCCCTGCGCACGACCCGCCGGCCCGCATCGCGGCGCCTGGGGCGCCTGCGTTTAACATCCCCTCATTCATCCTCGACGGACGTCCCGATGGCTGCGCTGATCTGCGGTTCCCTGGCTTACGACACCATCATGGTGTTCCCCGACCAGTTCAAGAACCACATCCTGCCGGACAAGGTGCACATCCTGAACGTCTCGTTCCTGGTGCCGCGGATGCGCCGCGAGTTCGGCGGCTGCGCCGGCAACATCGCCTACAACCTCAAGCTGCTGGGCGGCGACCCGATCCCGATGGCCACCGTCGGCGCCGACTTCGGCCCGTACCGCGAGTGGTTCGACGAACAGGGCATCACCCTGGACCACGTCAAGGTGATCGACGAGCTGTTCACCCCGCAGGCCTTCATCACCACCGACCACGACAACAACCAGATCACCGCCTTCCACCCGGGCGCGATGATGCGCAGCTACGAGAACCACGTGCGCGACGTGCCGGGCGTGACCATCGGCATCGTCAGCCCGGACGGCTACGAGGGCATGCTGCAGAACGCGAAGGAATTCGCCGAGGCCGGCATTCCCTTCATCTTCGATCCGGGCCAGGCGATGCCGCTGTTCAACGGCGAGGAGCTGCGCCACTTCATCGAGCAGGCCGACTACGTCTGCGTGAACGACTACGAGTCCAACCTGCTGCAGGAACGCACCGGCTGGAGCGAGCGCGACATCGCCGGCAAGGTCAAGGCCTACATCACCACCCGCGGCCCCAAGGGCGCCGAGATCCACGCCGACGGCCAGACCTACCGCATCCCGCCCGCGCACGAGAGCCGCGTCACCGACCCGACCGGCTGCGGCGACGCGTTCCGCGCCGGCCTGATCTTCGGCATCGAGAAGGGCTACGACTGGATGACCATCGGCCGCATGGGCAACCTGATGGGCGCGCTCAAGGTCGAGCACCCGGGCACCCAGAACCAGCGCTTCGACTACGAGGAATTCGCGGAGCAGTTCCGCCAGCAGTTCAGCTACGCGCTGGCCTGAGGTTCGGCGCGCGCGGGGCATTCCGCCGCCGCGCGCTCCAGCCAGGCCGGCAGGTCGCGGCGCTTCACGTCTTCCGCCTTCGCCCGCCGCAGGCAGCGCAGCATGTAGTCGCGCCGGTGCGCGTCATCGCCGGCGAACGACAGCGCCAGGTCGCGGTCCATCCAGCGCCGGATCAGCACGAACAGGCCGACGTGCAGCGCCAGCGCGGCGGCGCTGACCAGCGCGACGACGGCGATGTCGAAACCCCGCACCACCCTAGCTTCGCGTCAGCGCCTCAATTCCACTTCGGCAGCTTCGACGGCTCCAGCCCGCCGACCTCGAACTCGGCGGTGCGCCGGCCCACGGGCTTGGTCGGGAACTCGATCGACAGCTGCTGGCCGGCCTTCGCCAGTTTCCACAGGCCCTTCCAGTCGTCGATGAACATCGCGATGGCCTCGTCGGTCTTCGGCCGCGAGCCGGGCAGCGTGTGCGTCTTGCCGTCGACCACGACCTTGAGCTTGCAACCGGAATAGCAGTCGAAGTCGCCGGCCTGCAGCACCAGGTAGGCGCTGCGGCCCCATTCCGGATGGTCGCGGAAGATCAGCCGCACCGGATGCGCGCCGCCGCCGTCGGTGTCCACCGGCTCCTGCGAATAGATCGACGCCGACAGCTGGTGGCCGTCCTTGCCGACGGGTTCGTCGCCGTAGCTCCACAGCGCGGCCAGCCGTTCCTGCCGCTGCTGCGCCTCGGCGCGGGCGCGCACGTCGTCGAGCTTCGGCTTGACCCGCGCCGCCGCCGCGCTGGTGGGATGGTCCATCTGCAGCACGTCGCCGTAGCCCTTCGCCAGCCGCCAGTTCTGCGCCGCCACCGCCTCCTCGAACTGCTTCTCCATCGTCTCGGCGGCCTGTTCCTTCGCCGCGGCCTGCTCGGCCGCGGCGCGCGCCGCGGCCTCGGGATCGTCGCGCTTGCAGGCGGGCAGGAGCAGGCACAGGGCGAGCACAGCAATCTGTTTCATCATCGGGATACCGTATAACGAAAATGAAAGCAGGTGAAGCCGAGACCAAGCATGCCTAAAAACGCGGTCCCATGAGCATCACGGCCTCGGCCAGACTCGAAGCGGAATATGATTCTCACCTCTGTACTTCAGGATATTCCGATACAGCTCCATGGCACGCTCGTCGGATCTCACCATTTCCCAGCTATCGAAGCCGCCGTACTTCTGTTGTGAAATATATGCCTCTCTTGGCGCTTTCCAGTCACCCAGAAGATAAGCAACTCTATAATAGGATCGCGCTTCGGACAAAGAAGAGCTTGGAATATCTGGAGTATTGCTTCTCGCCATCTCAATAGCTGCATATGTACTCCCATCCAGCAGGGCGCCCATCAAATCAGAGCGCCCAGCAATGTGATCCTTCATCTCGATTCGCTTTCTTCCAAGCACCACTCTTGCAGAAAGATCACCTTTATGGGCAAGCGCCTCCAGCTCAGACAATGACATCGCCTCAAGTTGTTCAAGACGACGATGCGATGGGTAACCAAACTGCTTCAACCAGCGCGCCTCGGCTTCCGTAGCAGCACTAATCGGATCATCGAGACAAAGCTCTTTCCTGATGGCGCACACATATTCTTCAAGTCCATCCTCCTCTTTCACACTGGCAGAAGGCCTTTCTACGCCCAAAGAAAATTTTTCATTGCGTTCCGGGACATTGACATCGGCAATCATTCCCAGCCGCTCACTTTTCGCTTTTCCCTCTTGCTGACGAACAAGCAAGCACACAAGTGCAACAATAGCCAACACTAGCAACAGTAATGCAGATAGCCAATATCGATTTCTTTCGCTCATGGAACACACCCAGCGGTACGCACATCCTGCCGCCACAACGCGCACTTTCTATTCTTTTCGATCATGTTAGATTTATTTTCAATGGAACTGACGGTTTCCACCCAAGAAATTAAGTCCTGAAAATCAAAATTAACGCTTCCGATTGAAAAGCAAAAATTTGCACTTTTGCACTGACCCACTAACTGAATCTTTTTCATCTGATGCCGGAAGAACAAAATACAGGCCAAGCTAAATTACGTCGCGCATTAAATACTGAAGTCACACTCTCTCAGCGCCTTCCATGCAGCATTTCACTCATTGACTGAGCCGCCTCGTAATCTCGTGGCGCTGAAGCCCTCCTAATTACTTCCAGCAAACCAAATTTGCTCGAACATGGGGGCAAAGATACACACGCAGCCAATGCGGGAAAATCTGAATCACCGCACTCGCCACCGCGTCTACAAAACTCTATATAACTCAAGATCGACAATTTTTCTGCTAGTGACGGATCGGCTCTGATATCAGCCTCAGAACTCAACTCTTCAGGAACAAGATCCGCATTTGAAGCATATTCCAGAATCATTTGAGCTTGATCCGCGTTAGCACTCCGAAGCTCAGCTGACAATTCTCGTCTGGCAACATCCTTTCCCGCCACCTCCTCTACCTTTCGGAGCCTAGCCTCTAATTTTGCGCTATAGGACTGCTTTCGAAGCACATTTACACGATAATCGAACTCCTCTTTGCTCGAATAATGCATAGCGCAAAAATCTCGCAACCTCTTGACTTCCACAGGAATTTCGACACCCGGAATGACACTTACTCCACTTTCACATGCCCCTTCAAGGCGTATGAATTTATCTATTGAAACCGGATCACCACTCAAGGCTCCAGTCGAATACTTATCATACAACTCCGTATATTTTCCAGGGCTGCGCCCCTTATCGGTAGAGAATATTTCGTCGCCACTTTCAGGCCGCCGATTCTCAACAGTCTTTTCATGAGTCTGCCTTTGCTCATGCCCTAGCGGAAAATTCTTCCACAAAGCATAAGCTCCAATTACAAAAAGAAGCAGCGAGCAAACCAGAGGCATAACGATTTTTTTCATTTCCATCACCGCGGGCAGTTCAGCGAATCAGGAACGCGCGCAAGCATATCTTCCGCTGGCGCCGTTGGACTCGCCATTGTTCCAGGAATCCAAACATATCTTTCATCTCCACCTCCAAGATACGATATCTTTAAGATTTCGCCCTTTCCGTAGATTTGAGTCGTCCGAGTCGAGGCTTTCCATTTCAGGAAATCTTGTCTTGCAGACAAATAACGGGCCGGACCATCTGCGCTACACTTTACATTCTCGGGATTATTCGAATCCCTCGGCACGGTGTAAGAACCAGCCCCTCCCCCACCGCCGCCACTTGGCGGCGGATCTGGTGGATATCCACCCCCTCCCCTCCCCCTCCACCCGTATCATCCATATAAAAGCAATCACCAACGAAATACCACGTCGTATCACCCGAAGTGGTTGACGCTATGTTGCATACATATCCGCCGCCCATATCCGCTATACGCGCTGGCGACGATATCGGCGCAAGTATCAATGCAATTCCAACACATACGACTCCAACGAATCCGCGCACGCTCTCGATCCTGAATTTAGAATGACTGACCAACTCTAAAAATAGAAAAAGAAATAGCAAATTATCTTCATAAATCTTTGCATTCTAAAAACTTATTGCAGGAATCTCACCAGCGCTTCGGCCACCTCGCGCGGGCGCTCCGCGATCGACATGTGGCCGCAGCCGTCCAGCAGGACCTGGCGCGCCTGCGGAATGCGCGCGGCGTACAGCGCCAGCGCGCTGGGGTCGATCACCGCGTCCTGCCGGCCCCACAGCAGCAGCGCGGGTTGGCGGATGCGGCTGGCTTCCTCGCCGGGCAGCAGGCTCTCGTCGCCGCGGCCGATGCGGTCCAGCACCGTCTGCTCGAAGGCGGCGTCGGCGCGGCGCTTGGCGATCAGCGCGGCGGAGGCCGGCCACGGAATCCACGGCTTGGCCGCGTCGTCGAAGAACACCGTGTCGACGAAGCGCCGCAGCGTCGCCGCGTCCTCCACCGCGAACGGGTTCTTCCCGGCCAGCACGTCCAGGCCGAATTGATTGTCGTCGAAGCGCACGCCGGCGGCGTTGAACAATCCCACTTTGGCGATGCGCTCCGGCCAGCGCGCCGCCACCAGCGCGGCGATGCCGCCGCCCATCGAATGCCCCAGCAATACGACGGGCCGCTCCGGCGACAGCGCATCGATGAACGCGGCCACGTTCGCCGCCTGCTCGACGAAGCCGTAAGCCGCGCCGGGCCTGCGTTCGGATTCGCCCCAGCCGGGCAGGTCCGGAATCAGCAGGCGATAGCGGCCGCCCAGCGCGCGCGCCAGCGGATACCAGTTCTCCTTGCTGCCGGTGAAGCCGTGGACCATCACCACGACCGGCGCGGCCGGATCGGCGGCGGCGCGGTGCGCATACACCCAGCGATGGCCCGCCGCCTCGACCATGCCGCGCGACAGCCCGGCGGCGCGGCGCTGGCGCGCGAACTCGCCGCGCACCAGCCGCATGGGATCGCGCCACAGCGCGACGATCGCGGCCAACAGCGCCGCGATCAGTACCGATGCAAAGAAAAGCAGCGCCATCGCGTCCGGACCGCCCCGCGCCGGCAGCGGCCGGCGCGGGCGCGGCGGTTACTGCGCGACGGGCGCGGCCGGCGCCTTGGCCTTGGCGCCGTCGATGATCGCCTCGACCGACCCCGCGGTGATCGGGTGCGTGCCCGGCCTGGCCTTCGCGAACACCTGCTCGGCGAACGCCAGGCCGTCAGGCGTCGCCACCAGCGCCTTGTAGACCGGCAGGATCAGCTTGCGGCGGCCCACCCGCTCCAGGAACTTGCCCATCTCCTCGCGCGCGGCGGCGTAGCCGCTGCGTTCGGCCAGCGGATACCAGCGCATCGCGATCTCGCCGTTGGGCGTACCGGTGAAGTGGTAGGCCTCGTCCAGCTGCTGGAGCTGCTCCGGCTTCAGCGTCTCCGGCATGCCTTCGAGGAAGTGCACCCATTCCTGCGTGCCCCACGCGCCGGTGATGCTCTTGTCCGGCAGCTTGGCGCTGCCCTGCCAGGCGATGCGCGCGGCGTTCACCGTGCTGAACCTGCCCGACTCCACCTGCGGCGCGTTGCCGGGGATGCCCGGCTCGTACAGCCACTGGTCGACTTCCTGCATCGTCACCACGTTCGGATGCTTGTCGATCAGGTTGGCTTTCAGGTAGTCGCGGAACTGCGACGTGGTGATGCTCTGGAATGAGAAGTGGTCGAAGTAGCCCTTCAGCCACGGATCGAACACCTCGCGGCCGAAACGCTTCTCCAGGAACTGCAGGAACCACGCGCCCTTGGTATAGACGGTGGCGCTGGACTGGTCGTCCGGGTCGGCCAGGGTGCCGGGCTTGAGCGACAGGCGCTGCAGCTTGGGATCGATGGAGGCGAACTCCTGCTTGAGCTCGTCGCGGTCGATCACCTCCTCCATCTCGGCCATGTCCTTGCCGTACAGCGCCTCGGTGATGCGGCCCTGCACGTAGGTGGTGGTGCCTTCGTTGAGCCAGCTGTCCTTGTCGGTGGCGAAGGTGACCAGGTTGCCGGACCAGCTGTGCGCCAACTCGTGCGCGACCAGCGACACCAGCGACTTGTCGCCGACGATCACGGTGGGCGTGGCGAAGGTCAGACGCGGGTTCTCCATGCCGCCGTAGGGGAACGACGGCGGCAGCACCAGCAGGTCGTAGCGGCCCCAGCGGTACGGGCCGTACAGCGACTCGGCGGTGTCGATCATCTTTTCGGTGTCTTCGAACTCGGCGGTCGCCTTGTCCACCATCGCCGGCTCGGCCCACACGCCGCTGCGCTCGGAGATCGGCTTGAACACCAGGTCGCCGGCGGCGATGGCGAGCAGGTAGGACGGGATCTTCTGCGGCATCTTGAAGCTGTAGTCGCCGTCGCGCGCCGCCTTCGGGTCGTTGTCGGCGCTCATCAGCACCATCGCGTCGGCAGGCGCGACGACGTGCGCGCTGTAGGTGAAGCGGATCTGCGGCGTGTCCTGCAGCGGCACCCACGAGCGGGCATGAATCTGCTGCGACTGGCTGAACATGAAGGGCTGCTTGCCGCCCTCGGTCATCGACGGCGCCAGCCACTGCAGGCCGGAGGCGTCCGGCGAGGTGGCATAGGTGACGCGCACCTTGGCCGGGCGGGTCGGCGTCTCGATGGTCAGCGCGCTGCCCAGCACCTTGTCCTTGTCCGACAGCGCGAACGTCAGCGGGCTCCACTGGCCGTCGGCGCCCAGGCCCTCGGCCTTGTCGATGGTCAGGTCGCGGGTGTCCAGCACCAGCTGGGTGGCGGTCTTGTCGACCCAGTCCAGCGTGTAGGTGGCGGTGCCGCCGATCGTCTTCTTGTCGAAGTCGATGGCCAGATCCAGCGCCAGGTCGTTGGTGCGGACCTTGTCCGGCTGCGAGAAGGAATGTTCGTCCACGACCTTCTCCGCGGCGGCGGCCGGCGCGGCCGGGGCTTGGGCGGCGGGTGCCGGGCTCTGGTTGCCCTGGCAGCCGGTGGCGGAGACGCCGAGCGCGGCGGCGATGGAAACGGACAGAAGCAATTGGCGCATGGACACGATCCGGTGGCGGAAAACCCGAGTTTATCGCCGCGGGCGGGCGTCCGTCGCATGCCCGGCGCGCGCGCCGGCCGTTGCACGCAAGACTGGCCGCGCCCTGCGGGCATGCGAACCCCTGCCATCAGTCATGGCAACCCGCGCGGATCGCGCCGCATCCCAGCAGGCAACGACGACGATCCACACGGAGAGACCGCTTGAAGCCGTTCGTTCCAACGCCGCATGCCCTGGCCGCCGCGCTGCTACTGTGCGCCCCGTTCGCCCACGCCGCCAGCCAGGACGCCGGCGCGCAGCCGCCGCCCGCCAACTACGTGCCCGGCGGCCGCATCCCGCAGTTGCAGGGCGAGATCGCCATCGACGGCAAGCTCGACGATGCCGCGTGGCAGGGCGCGCTGGTGCAGGAAATCGCCTACGACACCCGGCCCGGCGACAACACGCCGGCGCCGGTGAAGACCGTCGTGCGCATCGGCTACACCGCCGACGCGCTGTACGTGGCCTTCCACGCCACCGACCCGGACCCGTCGAAGATCCGCGCGCACCTGCGCGACCGCGACGCGATGTTCAACGACGACTGGGTGGGCGTGTTCCTCGACACCTTCAACGACCACCGCCGCGGCTACGAGCTGGTGGTGAATCCGCTCGGCGTGCAGGGCGACATCATCCGCGACGAGACCAATACCAACAACCAGGAAGACTCCAGCTGGGACGGCCTGTGGCAGAGCGCCGGCCAGCTCACCGCCGACGGCTACGACGTCGAGTTCCGCATCCCGTTCTCCACCCTGCGCTTCCCCACCGGCGGCGGCGACCAGCGCTGGGGCATCTCGCTGTACCGCAACTGGCCGCGCGACAAGCGCCACCAGCTGGCCAGCCACAAGGTGCCGCGCGACTCCAACTGCTTCCAGTGCGAATGGGGCAAGTACGACGGCATGGCCGGGGCGCAGCAGGGCCGCAACCTGGAAGTCGTGCCGACCCTGACCATGGGCAAGACCCAGACCCGCGACGCCGCGGGCGATCCGTGGCGCAGCGGCGACACCAGCATCGAGCCGGGCATCGACGTGAGCTGGGCGCCATCGCCGGCGATGACCCTCAACGCGACGATCAACCCGGACTTCTCGCAGGTCGAAACCGACCAGCTGCAGCTGGACATCAACAACAGCTTCGCCCTGTTCTACCAGGAGAAGCGGCCGTTCTTCCTCGAAGGCGCGGACTACTTCACCAGCCAGTTCGACGTGCTCTACACCCGCCAGATCGCCGATCCGGACTACGGCCTGCGCGTCACCGGCCGCGACGGCGGCAACACCTACGGCGCGATCGTCGCCCGCGACGCCGCGCCGCAGGTGCTGATCCCCGGCACCCAGGGCTCGCAGTTCCAGGCGCTCGAAGAAAAGGCGGACGTGGCGGTGGGCCGCTATCGCTACGACATCGGCACCGAGCTCAGCCTCGGCGCGATCGGCACCTTCCGCCAGGGCGACGACTACGCCAACAACGTGGCCGGCGTCGACGCGCGCTGGCGCAAGGGCGCGCACACCGCGACCGCGCAGTTCCTGCACAGCCAGTCCGAATACCCGGACGACATCGTCGATCTGTACAAGGACGACCTGGGCAACGACGCCACCCCGTCCGGCAACGCCTGGCGCGCGCAGTACGGGTTCAGCAACCGCAACTGGAACTTCGACGCCTGGCACGAGAGCATCGATCCCGGCTTTCGCGCCGACCTCGGCTTCATCGGCATGGTCGGCTACGACAAATCGCTGGTCGGCGGACAGCGCATGTGGTATCGCGACGGCAAGGCGTTCGAGCGCATCAGCCTGTACGCCGACTGGGACATCACCCATCGCTTCGACGGCCAGCTGCTGGAGCGCGAGCTGGAAGCGCAGGTCGGCGTGAACGGGCCGATGCAGAGCTTCGCCAGCCTGCACGGCATGACCCGCATCGCGTACTGGAACGGCAAGCTGTTCGACGAGCACTACGTCGACCTCAACGCCAACTTCCGCCCGACCGGCAACCTGCAGCTGGGCGCCTACCTGCAGGCCGGCACGATGATCGACCGCGACGCCAGCAAGACCGGCCAGCGGACGATGCTGGAGCTGTTCGGCAACGCCAACGTCGGCCGCGGCATCGCGGTGGACTGGGACCTGATCCGCCAGCGCATGCGCCGCGACGGCGGCACCGCGTTCACCGCCACCGTGCTCAACGCCGGCGGCAGCTGGCAGTTCGACCCGCGCCAGCGCCTGCGCGTGACCCTGCAGGGCAGCGAGGTGAAGCGCGACCAGGCGCTGTACGTGGATACGGTCAACGAGACCGCGCGCGACTGGGCCGCGCAGCTGGTCTATTCGTACAAGATCAACCCGCGCACCGCGCTGTACGCCGGCGCGTCCTACGGCGCGTTCATGGACGACGACAACCCGACCATGTTCGGCAGCACCCGCAGCGTGTTCCTGAAATTGAGCTACGGCTGGCAGCCTTGAGGAGCGAGGAGTGAGTGGAGAGAAGTGAGGAGTGAGGAGTGAGGAAAAGCGGTGGATTGCTCTCGCTCACTCCTCACTCCTCTTCGCTCACTCCTGCTTCATCTTCGCCAACCGCAGCTGGAACAGCACCTTGGTCACCAGCAGCCGTTCCTCGATCGGCTTGAGCACCAGGTCGTTGGCACCCTCGCGCAGCAGCGCGGCCTGGTTGTCGCGGTTGTCGTCGCCGGTCATCATCACCATCGGCAGGCGGCGCTTGCCGTAGCGGAACACGCCGCGGATCTGGTTGAGCAGTTCGCGGCCGCTGAGCGCGCCCTTCAGGTACACGTCGCTGAGCAGCAGGTCGGCGCCGACGTCGCCGTCCTTGCGGCCGAGGAACTTGTGCAGGTGGTCCAGCGCGTCCTCGGCGCTGATCATGTGCAGCACCTGCATGCCGTGGCGCTCCAGCATGCGCTTGGTCGCCACCGCCACCACCTTGCTGTCCTCGACGTACAGCACGCGCGCGCCCTCGATCGGCGCCGGATGCACGTAGCCGCGGATGAACGCGGCCAGCGCGCCCTGCCCCAGCGACTTGTCGAAGTAGTCGGTGATGTCCTCGGTGAAGGCGCGCGTCTCCAGCGCTTCCTGCGCGTTGCCGGAGATCACGATCACCGGCACGTAGGCCTGCCCCGACGCCTCGCGCACGCTGCGCGCCAGCGCCAGGCCGTCGCCGTCCGGCAGCACCAGCGCGGTGGTCACCAGATCGACCGCGCCGTCCTCCAGCGCCTTGCGCGCCTCGGCAATGCCGGAGCAGCCGATCACCTGCGCGCCCGGCAGCTCCTTCAGCAGCGTGTCGCCGACCAGCTTGCGCACCAGCTTGCTGCCGTCGACCACCATCACCCGCGGCGCGTCGCTGACCACGTGGCGAAGATCCTGTTTGCCAGCCATCTCAATGCTCCAGCGGGCGGGTTTGCCGCAGATAGTGCCCGGTCACGAGGCCGGCGCCGAGCCAGCCGAGCAGGCCGGCGCCGGCCAGCACGCAGATCGCGGCCAGCGGATCGAGCCCGCGCAGCGCGAACGTGCTGCCGTAACGCGCGGCCAGCGCGGCCAGCGGCGATTGCAGCGCCTTCCACGCCAGGGTGAGGATGCCCAGCGCCAGCGCGCCCGCCGCCAGCCCGTACCAGGCGCCGAGGTAGAGGAAGGGCCGGCGCACGAAGCCGTCGCTGGCGCCCAGCAGTTGCAGCACGCCGATCTCCTCGCGCCGCGACTGGATGTCCAGGCGCACGGTGTTGCCGACCACCAGCAGCGCGCCCAGCCCCAGCAGCGCCGCCAGCACCTGCACCGCGCGCGCGCCGAAGCCCAGCCACGCTTGCAGACGCTCGCGCCACAGCGCATCGAACTGGACGCGGTCGGTTTCCGGCAGCGCCTGCGCGGCCTCGACCAGCGCGCGCTCGTCGTCGCGCGGCGTCGCCCGCAGCACCTGCGGCAGCGCCGCACGCGCCGCGTCCGCGCCCAGCGCGTCGATCGCCGCCGCCAGATCCTCGCGCTGGCGCAACTGCGCCAGCGCCTGTTCCGGCGCGACGCGTTCCACCTTCGCCACGTCGGCGCGCGCGCGCAGCATGTCGGCCAGCGCGTCCGCCTGCGCCGCGTCGATGCCGGGCTTCAGGAACACCGTCACCTCGCGCGCGGCCTGCACCTGCCCGCCCAGCCGCTGCACGTTGTGCAGCACCACCCACAGGCCCAGCGGCAGCGCCAGCGCCATCGCCATCACGCCCACCGTGAGCAGGCTCGCCCACGGCTTGCGCAGCATGCGGCCAAGGCTGGCGACGACGCTGTAGCCGTGGTGCTCCAGCCACGCGCCGGCGCGGCTGGAATGCACGTTGGCGACGCGCTGGTTGTCCTGCTTAGCCATCGACCAGGTCCTCCGGGGCGATGTCGTCCACCAGCCGGCCGTGGTCCAGCACCAGCACGCGCTTGCGCATGCGCTTGACCAGCGCCAGGTCGTGGCTGGCGACCAGCACGCTGGTGCCGCGTTCGGGCAGCGCGGCGAATAGCGCCATGATTTCCGCCGACAACGTGGGATCGAGGTTGCCGGTGGGTTCGTCGGCGATCAGCAGCGGCGGCTCGGCGACCACCGCGCGGGCGATGCCGACGCGCTGCTGTTCGCCGGCCGAGAGCTGCGTCGGCAAGGCATTCGCGCGCGCCTCCAACCCGACCCGGCCGAGGATCGAGCGCACCCGCTTGCCGATCTCGGCGCGCTTCATCCCGCGCAGCACCAGCGGCAGCGCCACGTTCTCGGCGACGCTGCGGTCCATCAGCAGCTGGTGGTTCTGGTAGACCACGCCGACGTCGCGGCGGTGGCGGGCGATGCGGCCGCCGCGCACCTTCGCCAGGTTGCGCTCCTCGAACAGCACCGCGCCGCGGCTGGGCCGCTCGGCCAGCTGGATCAGCTTGAGCAGCGTGCTCTTGCCGGCGCCGGAATGGCCGGTGACGAACAGCATCTCGCCCGCGTCCACGGCGAAGCCGACCTCGGACAGCGCGGCATGGCCGCCGGGATAGAGCTTGCTGACGTTGTCGAAACGCAGGACCGGCATGCGGGAGGAAGGCGGACGGGCGAGTGCGCAGTATCGCCCGAGCCACGGCCTGCGGCCAGCGCGGCCGCTACCGCGTTCAGTGCTGCTTGCTGGGCGAGCGCGTCACCAGCGACTTCAGGCCGCGGCCGATGCGGCTGAGCAGCGACGGCTTGTCGGCGGCCGGCGCGGCAGCGGAGGCGGACCGGTTCGCCGGCACGTACTTCGGCGACGCGGGCTTGGCGGGCTGCCCCGCCTGCGCGTGCGCCTGCACCGCGCCTTCCGCGCCCTCGACCGGACGGCCGCGACGACGGCGGCGACGCTTGCGCGCCGGCGCATCGCCCTCGGCCACCGCCGCCTGCGCCGGCGCGGGGACGACGGGCTTCGGCGGCGCGGCGGCCTCGCCTTCCACGCGAGGCTTGC
Source organism: Thermomonas brevis (assembly GCF_014395425.1). Taxonomy (NCBI): domain Bacteria; kingdom Pseudomonadati; phylum Pseudomonadota; class Gammaproteobacteria; order Lysobacterales; family Lysobacteraceae; genus Thermomonas; species Thermomonas brevis. The sequence continues at coordinate 2,021,655 of NZ_CP060711.1, read as the reverse complement.
GCGGCGGACGCGGGCCGCGGCCCTCGCCGCTGCGGCGTTCGCCGGACCCGCTGCGCTCGCCGGAACGCCCGCCGCTGCTGCGCCCGCCGCGGCCACCGCCGCGCTTGGCGTCCTCGGCGGCGCGCGCCTCGCGCACCTCGCGGAAGATCTCGCCGATGCTGTCGCCGTCGTCGCTTTCGCCCTCGGCCGGCTTCGGCCGTTCCGGGCGCGGCAGCGCGGTCATCAGCTCCTGCGTGACCGGCTCGGACGGGATCTTCTGCTCGATGTAGGCCTCGATGTCCGGCAGCGACATCGCGTAGCGCTCGCAGGCGAAGCTGATCGCGTCGCCTTCCTCGCCCAGCCGTGCGGTGCGGCCGATGCGGTGCACGTAGTCCTCGGCGTCGAACGGCAGGTCGTAGTTGTAGACGTACTTGATGCCGTCGATGTGCAGGCCGCGCGCGGCCACGTCGGTGGCGACCAGGATTTCCAGCTGGCCGGCCTGGAACTTCTTCAGCAACGACTCGCGCTTCTTCTGCGGCACGTCGCCGGACAGCACGCCGACGCGGTAGCCGGCCCGCTCCAGCGCGCGCGCGACGCGCTCCACGAACGCCTTGGTGTTGACGAACACCATCGTCCGCGCGCCTTCGCTGCGCGACAGCAGGCCCAGCAGCAGCGGCAGCTTCTCGTCGTCGGCCGGGTAGTAGAGCTTCTGGCGGACGCGCGCGGCGGTGATGGTCTCGGCCTCGACCACGAGCTTCTGCGGCTCGTTCATGTGTTCGTAGGCCAGCTCCAGCACGCGGTGGCTGAGCGTGGCCGAGAACAGCAGGGTCTGGCGGGTGCCGCGCTCCGGCATGCGCCGCAGCAGGAAGCGGATGTCCTTGATGAAGCCGAGGTCGAACATGCGGTCGGCCTCGTCCAGCACGCACACCTCGCAGGCGTGCAGGCTGACCACCTTGTGCTGCTTGACGTAGTCGATCAGCCGGCCCGGCGTGGCGATGATGACGTCGGCGCCGCGCTGCAGCTGCTCGCGCTGCTTGTCGTAATCGACGCCGCCGTAGACCAGCGCGAACTTCAGGCCGAGGTCGGAGGCGAACTTCATCGCGTCCTTGTGGATCTGGATCGCCAGCTCGCGGGTCGGCGCCAGGATCAGCGCGCGCGGGTCTTCCGGCTTGCGGTCGGCCAGCGCCGGGCGCTTGAGCAGGCGGTCGATCACCGCGACCAGGAAGGCCAGGGTCTTGCCGGTGCCGGTCTGCGCCTGACCGGCGACGTCGCCGCCGGCCAGCGCCACCGGCAGGGTCATCGCCTGGATCGGCGTGCAGCGGGTGAAGCCGGCGGTCTCCAGCCCGGTTTGCAGCGCGGGGGCCAGTTCGAAGGTGGAAAAGGTGATGTCGGTCAGGGGCTTGTCGGACACGGAGGCGGCCTCGGGCGTGGCTGCGCGCGCTGCGATGGAACACCGCGTTACGTTGCGCCACTTGCATGAATGGAGGGCAGCCACGCAGACTGCCGGGAAGAGTTCCGGGGCTGGTCGTTCCCGGCACGGCGCCTTGAAAAAGCCGGCGCAACCTCCCAAGTCTACCACCGGCGCGGCCTGCCGCGTCCCGCAGCCATATTGGAGCCCCCATGAGCGATACCGTCCTGCACGCCACCGACGCCGATTTCTCCGACATGGTGCTGGCCTCCGACCAGCCGGTGCTGGTGGATTTCTGGGCGCCCTGGTGCGGCCCGTGCAAGATGATCGCCCCGGCGCTGGACCAGCTGGCCACCGACTACGCCGGCAGGGCCAAGATCGTGAAGGTCGACGTCGACCAGAACCAGCAGACCGCGCTGAAGTACCACGTGCGCAGCATCCCGATGCTGCTGCTGTTCAAGGGCGGCCAGGTACAGGCCACCCAGATCGGCGCGGTGGGCAAGGCCCAGCTGGCGCAGATGATCGACAAGTCGCTCTGATCCGTATTCCCCGCGGGAAGGGCGGACGCCGCCTTTCCCGCAGGCGCCGCACCCGCGGGCGGCCTGCCGCCCGCCCAAGCTGAACGAAGCCAGTTGCGCGCGATGCCGCGCCGGTGCTAGTTTCTGCCCACCCGGCCCGCCCCGTCGCTTTTCCCGGCGCGCCGCACCCATCTGATCCACTCCCCGACGATCCCGCCTGCGCACCCGCAGGCGCTCGCAACGAAGCGAGGTTTTTCCCCTTGTCCGATACCACCAACGACGCCACCGGCGAAGTCGCCGAGAAGCGCGTGCGCAAGCCCCGCGTGGCCAAGCCGCGCGCCCCCGAACAATCCGAGATCGCGCTGGCCGACGCGCCCGCGCCGACTCCGCCGCCGGCCGCGCCCGAAGCGTCCGCCCCGGCCCCCGCCGCGCCGCAGCCCGCCGCCGATGCCGGCAACGGCCAGCCGCAGCGCGAAGGCCAACAGGCCGAAGGCGCCAACCCGCATCCCGCGCAGCACGGCCAAGGCGGCCAGCAGCACGACGGCCAGCGCAACAGCCGCCGCGAGCGCTTCAAGAACCGCCGCGACCGCCAGCGCGAACGCTACCGCGACGGCGGCATGCAGGACGACGGCGGCAACGGCGAACCCTTCGTGCCGCGCCCGCATCCGCAGGTGCCGGAAGGCTTCCCGACCTACTCGCTGGGCGACCTCAAGCGCATGGCCGCGCACAAGCTGCTGGAAATCGCCGATCAATTGCAGATCAGCGAAGGCGTGGCCCGCGCCCGCAAGCAGGACATCATCTTCGCGATCCTGAAGGTGCTGACCCGCCACGGCGAAGGCGTGCAGGCCGACGGCGTGCTGGAAATCCTGCCGGACGGCTTCGGCTTCCTGCGCGCCGCCGAGGCCAGCTATCTGGCCGGCCCCGACGATACCTACATCAGCCCGTCGCAGATCCGCCGCTTCAACCTGCGCACCGGCGACCACGTCTCCGGCCGCATCCGCTGGCCCAAGGACGGCGAACGCTACTTCGCGCTCAACATCGTGGACACCATCAACGGCGAGCCGCTGGAAGCGTCCAAGAACAAGACCCTGTTCGAGAACCTCACCCCGCTGTTCCCGCGCAAGCGCTTCAAGCTGGAGCGCGGCGACGGTTCCAGCGAGGACATCACCGGCCGCATCCTCGACCTGATGGCCCCGCAGGGCAAGGGCCAGCGTGCCCTGATCGTCAGCCCGCCGAAGGCCGGCAAGACGATGATGATGCAGCAGATCGCCAGCGCGATTACCTACAACCATCCCGATGTCCACCTGATCGTGCTGCTGATCGACGAGCGTCCGGAAGAAGTGACCGAAATGCAGCGCACCGTGCGCGGCGAGGTCATCTCCTCCACCTTCGACGAGCCGGCCGCGCGCCACGTGCAGGTCGCCGAAATGGTGATCGAACGCGCCAAGCGCCTGGTCGAACACAAGAAGGACGTGGTGATCCTGCTCGACTCGATCACCCGCCTCGCCCGCGCCTACAACAACGTCATGCCGAGCAGCGGCAAGGTGCTGACCGGCGGCGTGGACTCCAACGCGATGCATCGCCCGAAGCGCTTCTTCGGCGCGGCCCGCAACGTCGAGGAAGGCGGCAGCTTGACCATCATCGCCACCGCGCTGGTCGATACCGGCAGCGCGATGGACAAGGTGATCTACGAGGAGTTCAAGGGCACCGGCAACAGCGAAGTGCATCTGGATCGTCGCATCACCGAGAAGCGCGTCTATCCGGCGATCGGCGTGAACCTCTCCGGCACCCGCCGCGAGGACCTGCTGATCGAACCCGACCTGCTGCAGAAGATCTGGATCCTGCGCAAGCTGCTGCACCCGATGGACGAAATCGCGGCGATGGAGTTCCTGCTCGACAAGATGAAGAACACCAAGTCCAACGACGAGTTCTTCAGTTCGATGCGGAAGTGATCCGTCGCTCCATCGCTGCATGATGAAACGCCCCGCATTTCTGCGGGGCGTTTCGTTTTTCGGGCGCCGGGATTCAGGGCGCGGACGGCGTCAGCAATTTCGCGCCCTCTTCGAGCGGGAACACGCCGTTATCCGGCAAGGCATCCGGATTGCCGGCCATCTTCAGCTGCTGCTGCGCCCATGGCATGTTCATGTTGCGCGGGCCGGGAATGTAGGTTTCCCAATCCCCCGGCTTCGGCTTTTCCTGGCGCACCAGGAACTGCACCGGCAGGCGCACCAGCCAGCTGTCCTTGCCGGACGCGGCGGCATCGGCGGGCAGCGTGAACCTCCACGTCCGCGCCGCACTGATCGACGCATCGGCAAGCAGCTTGCGCATCCATGCCATCTGCTTTTCCGTGCCCACCGAGTACAGGTTGACCTGTTCGGCATCGACATTCCGCACCTTGCCGTCCGCGCCCACCTGCGCGACCAGATAGACCGTGCCTTCGCCTCCCGCGATCGCGACTTCCTTGGGATATCGGGGCGGATTTTCGGGGATCAGCTTCGGCCCCTGTTTCGGCGTGTTGTCGCCGAAGTGCGTGCTGGCGATGCGGACGCTGTATTTGCCGTCTTCGGCTCGCCGTGCGACCAGCCGCAGGGACATCGCCACCTTGGCGCGCACCGCCGAACCGTTCACCTCGACCGGCTGGAAGCGCCACTGCCCGATGGCCTGGTCGACGAAGGCCGCCAGCGCCGGCGACAGCGGCGCGCCTGGATCAAGCTGATGCTCCTGCACCGCACCATCGGTGCCGATGACCAGCGAGCCGCTCAAGCGCAGGCTGGATTCGGCCTGCCTGCGCACGGCACGCGCGTTTTGCGCCGACAGCGGCAGGGCCACCAGCAACGCGAGCGAAAACAGGAAGAAGCGCAGCATCACATTCCCCAATGGAAACCTGCGGAAAAGTATAGAACTGCGCCTGCTCCGCCGCTCCCGGCTCACTCCAGCGTCTGGCTTCCGCTCCACCGTTCGCCCGGCGCCAGTACCGCCGCCTGCAGCACCTGCCCCGCCTCCACGCAGGCGAAGCGCCGCCAGTCGTCGGGCGCGAGATCGGCGATGCGGGCGCACAGGTGCTCGCCAGGATTCCAGACCACGGCGTCGCCGAAGCCGTCCTGCTCGATGGCGAGGCTGCGATCGCCGTCGATCAACGCCAGCGGGGCCACCACGTCGTTGTAGATGCGGTCCGTCTCCCCCTCGAACGTGACTTCGTAGTCGTGCTGGCGGTGCAGGGTGCCGCCGTTGGCGCTGTCCTCGTAGTCGCAGCCCTGCAAGCCTTCGATGGCGGCCTGGGCGATGTCATCCACGCGCAGGTAGGTGTGCAGGGCGGCGGTGAAGGCCAGCGGCGCAGCGCCGGTGTTTTCGATCTCCAGCGCCACCGTCAGCCGGGTCGCGGTCAGGCCGATGCGCAGGCGGGCGCGGAAGGAATGCGGCCAGCCGGCGTCGCGACCGTCGCCGGCCAGCGCGAACACGGCTTCGTCGCCCTCCGCGCCTTCGAACCGCCATTCGCGGCTGCGGGCGAAGCCGTGCTTTTGCAGCGGGCCGCGTTCGCCGAACTGCGGGAAGATCACCGGAATGCCGCCGCGGATGGCGGCGCGGCCATCGAACACCGCGCGTTCGGAGAGGAACAGGCGCTCGCGGCCGTCGGCCGGCGTCCACGACAGCACCTGCGCGCCGTGCAGGGCGACCAGCGCAGTGGCGCCCTCGGCCTGGATGCGGATGCAGGACGTGTCGCGGAAGGTGATTGGTTCGATTTGCATGGTGGGAGTGTCGCACGCGATATGCACATCGGCGGCGGGCAGGTCCCGCAGCGAAATCAAGGAGGAGACAGCGGCCCGGCCGCTGTCGGGGGACATTCGCTGCGGGGCCTGCCCGCCGCCGATGCACGCGACAGTTCCGCCGCCGGTGCGATAATCGCCGCATGAGCGAATCGACAGGCAAGGCCGGCACCACCCACTTCGGCTACCGCGACGTGCCGGTGGCGGAGAAGCAGAAGCTGGTCGGCGAGGTGTTCTCCTCGGTGGCCGGCAAGTACGACCTGATGAACGACGCGATGAGCCTGGGCATTCATCGCCTGTGGAAGCGCTTCTTCGTCGCCACCTCGCAGGTACGCAAGGGCGACCGCGTGCTGGATCTGGCCGGCGGCACCGGCGACATCGCCGCGCTGCTGAAGGAGCGCGTGGGCGAGACCGGCGAACTGGTCTTGGGCGACATCAACGGCGACATGCTGCGCGTCGGCCGCGACCGCATGACCGATCGCGGCAACGTGCGCGGCTTCGAGTACGTGCAGTGCAACGCCGAGGCCCTGCCCTTCCCCGACGCCAGCTTCGATCTGGTGACGATGGCGTTCGGCTTGCGCAACGTCACCGACAAGGACGCGGCGCTGCGCGAGATCGCGCGCGTGCTGAAACCCGGCGGGCAGGCGCGGGTGCTGGAGTTTTCGGAAGTGCAGGCGGAGTGGTTCAAGCCGATTTACGACTTCCATTCGTTCAAGGTGCTGCCGAAGCTGGGCAGCCTGTTCGCCGGCGATGCAGACAGCTACCAGTACCTCGCCGAGTCGATCCGCAAGCATCCGCCGCAGGCCGAATTGAAGGCGATGATGGAAGCGGCGGGCCTTGCGCGTTGCAGTTTCCGCAACATGAGCGCCGGCATCGTCGCCATCCACACCGGCTACAAGGTCTGACGCCATGGCCGACGCACCGCTCCGCAGTTTCCGCGACAGCCCCTGGCGCTATTCGCAGTTCGTGATCCTCGGCCTGATCGCGGCGGGACTGGCGAAGTGGCTGAGCCCGCTGGGCTGGCCGGCGTCGCTGGGCATCGGCGCGGTGGTCGGCATCGGCTACCTGCTGCTGGAAAAGAAGCGCGGCGTGATCTGATGAGCGCTTCCGGCCCGCCCGACGTCCGCCTGGAACCGAGCTGGAAAGCGCGCGTCGGCGACTGGTTCGCGCGCGAGGACATGCGCCAGCTGTCCGCCTTCCTGCGCCAGCGCAAGGCGGCGGGGGCGACGATCTATCCGCCGGGTCCGCAGATCTTCGCCGCCTTCGACGCCACGCCGTTCGACGCGGTGAAGGTGGTCATCCTCGGCCAGGACCCGTACCACGGGCCGGGGCAGGCGCACGGGCTGTGCTTCTCGGTGCTGCCGGGCGTGCCGGTGCCGCCGTCGTTGGACAACATCTACAAGGAGCTGGCGCAGGACGCCGGCTTCGTGCGCCCGGACCACGGCTGTCTGCTGCCGTGGGCGCGGCGCGGCGTGCTGCTGCTCAACAGCGTGCTGACGGTGGAGGCCGGCCAGCCCGGTTCGCATCAGGGCAAGGGCTGGGAAGGCTTTACCGATCACGTGGTCGATGTGCTGAACCGCGAGCGCGAGCACCTGGTGTTCCTGCTCTGGGGCAGCTACGCGCAGAAGAAGGGCGCAGTGATCGACCCGCGCCGGCATCGCGTGCTGAAGGCGCCGCATCCGTCGCCGCTGTCCGCGCACCGCGGCTTCCTCGGTTGCCGGCATTTCTCCACCACCAACGAATATCTGACCCGCACCGGGCAGGCGCCGGTCGACTGGTCGCTGCCGCCACGCGCGGAGCTCAAGCTGGACTGAGCCTGCCGCGCAGGTGTTCGCCCAGGTGGCGCTTGGCCGCGTCCACCGCCGCTTCCAGCGCGTCGCCGCGGGCCAGGCCGGCGGCGATGGCGGCGGACAGCCTGCAACCGGTGCCGTGGGTATCGGCGCCGACGACCCACGGCGCGGAAAAACGGCGCGCGCCCTGCGGCTGCACCAGCAGGTCGACCGCCTCCGGCAGCGGCGCGTGGCCTCCCTTCATCAGCACCGCGCGGGCGCCCAGCGCCAGCAGGGCGCGGCCCTGTTCGAGCATCTGCGCTTCGTTCGCCGCGCGCGGGACATCCAGCAGCGCGACGGCCTCGTCGAGGTTGGGGGTGAGGCAGTCGGCCAGCGGCAGCAGCCTGGCGCGCAGCGCCGCGACGGCGTCCTCGCGCAGCAGGCACGCGCCGCTGCTGGCGACCATCACCGAATCGATCACCAGCCAGCGCGGGCGACGCCGCACCAGCGCGTCCGCCACCGCGTCCACGATCCCGGCTTCGGCCAGCATGCCCAGCTTGGCCGCACGCACCTCGCCGTCGTCGAACACCGCATCGATCTGCGCGCGCACCAGCGCCGGCGGCACTGTCTGCACCGCGCGCACGCCCGCGCGGTTCTGCGCAGTGACGGCGGTGATCGCGGTGGCGCCGTGCACGCCGAACGCCGCGAACGCGGACAGGTCGGCCTGGATGCCGGCGCCGCCCGACGAGTCCGATCCGGCGATGCTGAGCGCGACCGGCCTCATGCGCGCGGCCGCGTCGCCCGCAGCCAGGCCGCGGCGCGCGCCTCCGGATCCGGATGCAGCACGATGTCGCCGACCATCGCCAGCGCGTCCGCGCCGGCATCGAAACAGCCCGCCGCACGCTCCAGGGTGAGGCCGCCGATCGCGACCAGCGGCAGCGCGCCGATCCGCCGCTTCCATTCGCGCAATCGCGCCAGCCCCTGCGGCGCCCACGGCATCGCCTTCAGCGCGGTCGGATACACCGGGCCGAGCGCGATGTAGTCCGGAGCCAGCGCCAGCGCGCGCTCCAGTTCCTCATGGCTGTGCGTACTGATGCCCAGCCGCAGCGCATGCCGGCACAGCGCGGGCAGGTCGGCCCCGTCCAGATCCTCCTGTCCCAGGTGCACGAAATCGGCGCCGGCATCGAGGGCGATCCGCCAGTGATCGTTCACCACCAGCTGCGCGCCGTGGCGGCGGGCGCAGGCGAGCGCGTCATCCACTTCGCGGCGGATCGCCTCCGGCGGCTGCGCCTTGATGCGCAGTTGCACCAGTTTCACGCCCAGCGGCAGCAGCCGCCGCACCCAGGCGGCGCTGTCCACTACCGGATAGAACGGGTCGAGCCGGATCATGGCCGCCACGCCTGGCCCACGACCGGCGTGGACGGTTCGGCGAAATCGCGCGGCGGCATCGGCCCGGCCGCGTGCGCGGCATGGCCGGCGCGCACCGCGTCGGCGAAGGCCGCGGCCATGCGCGCCGGATCGGCGGCCAGCGCGACCGCGGTGTTGGCGAGCACCGCATCGAAGCCCAGCTCCATCGCCGCCGCCGCGTGCGACGGCAGGCCGAGGCCGGCGTCGACCACCATCGGCACGCTGGGAAAGCGCGCGCGCAGCGCACGCAGCGCGAAGGGATCGACCAGCCCGCGTCCGCTGCCGATCGGCGCGCCCCACGGCATCAGCACGCGGCAGCCGGCATCGAGCAGGCGTTCGGCCACGCCGAGGTCGGCGGTGGTGTAAGGGAACACCCGGAAGCCGTCCTCGCCGAGGATGCGCGCGGCCTCGACCAGCCCGAACACCTCCGGCTGCAGCAATTCGCCCTCGCCGATCACTTCCAGCTTGATCCACGTTGTTCCGAACACTTCGCGCGCCATGTGCGCGGTGGCGACGGCCTCCTTCACCGTGTGGCAGCCGGCGGTGTTGGGCAGCACCCGCACGCCGAGGCCGCCGACCAGCGCCCAGAAGTCCTGCCCGGCGCGCTGCGCCGCGCTTTCCCGGCGCAGCGACACGGTGACCAGATCGCAGCCCGCGCCGCGCACGACCTCGGCGAGGACGGCCGGCGAGGGATAGCGGGATGTCCCCAGCCACAGCCGCGAAGCCAGTTCGACATCGTAGACGCGCATCTCAACCTCCCTGCATCGGCGCGAGAATTTCCAGCGCGTCGCCCTCGCGCAGCGGCCAGGCCGCACGCGCGGAGGCCGGCACGAACGCGCCGTTCACCGCGGTGGCGACGTGCGCGCCGAGGTAGCCGAGTTCCTCCAGCGCGGCGGCCAATGTGCCGGCGGCAACGTCGCGCGATTCGCCGTTGACCCGCAGCCGCATCAGCCTGCTCCCAGCAGCGTGGCGGCGGCGCGCCGCGCCATCGCCGGCGCGAGCAGGAAGCCGTGCCGGTACAGGCCGTTGAGATGCCAGCGGCCGTCGCGCCGCAGCAACTGCGGCAGGTTGTCCGGAAACGCGGGCCGCAGCCCGGCGCCGAGTTCGACGATGCCGGCTTCGGCGAAGGCCGGGTGCAGCGCGTAGGCGGCGTTCAGCAGCTCCATCGCCGAGCGCGCGCTGACCGGGCCGGCGGCGTCGCTTTCCAGCACGCTGCCGCCGAGCATGAACAGCCCGTCGCCGCGCGGCACCACATAGGCCATGCCGCGCGGATGCAGCAGCCGGACCGGCCGCGAGAACGCCAGCTCGGCGCTGCGCAGCAGCAGCATTTCGCCGCGCACGCCGCGCAGCTCGGGCAGCAGCTCGCGCGCGGCGTGGCCGCGGCAGTCCAGCACGATGCGGCCGTCCGCGGGCAGCGCACTGCCGTCGCGGCCATGGCGGATCGGCACGCCCAGGTCGCCCAGCCGCGCCGCCAGCGCGGCCAGCGCCGCGCGCGGATCGAGGTGGGCCTCGTCGGGAAAGAACAGCCCGTGGCGGAAGCGGCCGGCCAGGTCGGGTTCGAGCTCGGCCACGCCGTCGGCGTCCAGCCGGCACCAGCGCTCGCTGCGGCGGGCGAAGGCGTCGAGTTCGGCCACGTCGCGCGCGGCGGCCACCACCAGGGTGCCGTTGCGGCGCGTGCCCGGGAACCGCGCCGGCCACCAGTCCAGCGCCTGCCGGCCGAGTTCGGCGACCGCCGGATCGGCGCCGACGCATTCGCACCACGGCGCCAGCATGCCGCCGGCGAAGCGGCTGGCGCCCGCGCCTCCGGGCCGCACGGCGCGCTCCAGCACCTCCACCTCGGCGCCGGCCAGCGCCAGTTCCAGCGCCGCCACCAGCCCGGTCACGCCGGCGCCGACCACGGTGACGCGCGCGCTCACGATCGCGCCTCCACGTACAGCTCGCCGCCGCTTTCGGCGAACTCCGCCGCCTTCGCCCGCATGCCGGCGTCCGCCTCCGCGCGCAGCTCCTGGCTGAGCTTCATCGAACAGAACTTAGGCCCGCACATCGAGCAGAAGTGCGCGCTCTTGTGCGCCTCCTTCGGCAGGGTGGCGTCGTGGTAGGCCCGGGCGGTGTCGGGGTCGAGCGAGAGGTTGAACTGGTCTTCCCAGCGGAACGCGAAGCGCGCCCGCGACAGCGCGTCGTCGTGCGCCTGCGCGGCCGGATGGCCCTTGGCGAGGTCGGCGGCGTGGGCGGCGATCTTGTAGCTGACGACGCCGGTCTTGACGTCGTCGCGGTCCGGCAGGCCCAGGTGCTCCTTCGGCGTCACGTAGCAGAGCATCGCGGTGCCGAACCAGCCGATCATCGCCGCGCCGATCGCCGAGGTGAGGTGGTCGTGGCCGGGCGCGGCGTCGGTGGTGAGCGGCCCCAGCGTGTAGAACGGCGCCTCCGCGCAGGCGGCGAGCTGGCGGTCCATGTTCTCGCGGATCTTGTGCATCGGCACGTGGCCGGGGCCTTCCACCATCACCTGGCAGCCATGGCCCCACGCGACCTTCGTCAGCTCGCCGAGGGTGTCGAGTTCGGCGAACTGGGCGGCGTCGTTGGCGTCGGCCAGACTGCCGGGGCGCAGGCCGTCGCCCAGCGAGAAGGCGACATCGAACCGGCGCAGGATCGCGCAGATGTCGTCGAAGCGTTCGTACAGGAAGTTCTCGCGGTGGTGCGCCAGGCACCAGCGCGCCATGATCGAGCCGCCGCGCGAGACGATCCCGGTGACGCGGCGCACGGTCAGCGGCACATGGGCCAGGCGCACGCCGGCATGGATGGTGAAGTAGTCCACGCCCTGCTCGGCCTGCTCGATCAGGGTGTCCTCGAACACCGCCCAGTCGAGCCGCGCCGGGTCGCCGCCCACCTTCTCCAGCGCCTGGTACAGCGGCACCGTGCCGATCGGCACCGGCGCGTTGCGCAGGATCCACGAGCGCAGGTTGTGGATGTTGCGGCCGGTGGACAGGTCCATCACCGTGTCCGCGCCCCAGCGGATCGCCCACACCAGCTTCTCCACCTCCTCGGCCACGCCGGAGGACAGCGCCGAGTTGCCGATGTTGGCGTTCACCTTCACCAGGAAATTGCGGCCGATGACCATCGGCTCCAGCTCCGGGTGGTTGATGTTGGCCGGGAGGATGGCGCGGCCGGCGGCGAGCTCCGCGCGCACGAACTCCGGCGTCACCAGCGCCGGCAGTGCGGCGCCGAACGATTCGCCCGCCGCCAGCCGCTGCAGCTCCTCGGCGCTGGCGGCGGTGCGCGCCAGGTTCTCGCGGTGGGCGGCGAAGACCATTTCCTCGGTGACGATGCCGGCGCGGGCGAACTCCAGCTGGGTGACCGGCTGCCCCGGCCGGCCGCGGCGCAGGCGCCGCCGCGCCGGGCAGGGCGCGACCAGCCGCTCGCCGCTGGCGTGGCCGTTGTCCTCCGGGCGCACCGCGCGGCCCTCGATGTCCTCGAACCCGCGCGCGGCCAGCCAGGCCTCGCGCGGCGCGGGCAGGCCGGCGGCGAGGTCGATGGCGGCGGCGTCCTCGGTGTAGGGCCCGGAGGTGTCGTAAAGGCGCAGCCGCGGCGAGTGCGGATCGTCCAGCGCGACCTCGCGGAACGGCACGCACAGGTCGGGATGGCCGGGCGGCGACAGATAGACCTTGCGCGAGCCGCGGATCGGCCCGGTGGTGACGGGGCCCGGACGGGCGTCGGGATGCTGCTGCATGGATCTCCTCCTCGTGCGAAACGCGGGAGATCCGGGCGGGACGATGCAACGGCGCGCGCCGCCGCATGGGCGCCGCGCGTTTTCTTCCGTTCCTACGCCGGTATGACCCGGATCAGGTTCAAGGGTCAGCTCGACGCTTTCTCAGCCCCGTACGGGGCTCCCCTCGGAATGTGCGGGAGGATCGGCGCGGTCGCCGGCGCTGTCAAGCCGGGCCGGGCTTGTCCCCGCCCGGAACGTCCCCACATCGCCTTGACGGGGTGCATGGCCCAATGGAAGTTGAACGGGCCAGCGTTCCACGGATGCAACGCTCAGAACTTCCGGCCCGGTTAGCAGTCATAGATGGCGACTGCTAGAATCGACCGCATGAGGGAACCCGCCATGACATCCACCGCGCTCGTCGCCAACAATCTGCCGATCCCCAGCGCCATGGGCTCGCTGGAGGCCTACATCAGCGGCGTCCACCAGATCCCGGTGCTGTCCGTCGAGGACGAGCAGCAGCTGGCCCGCCGCTTGCGCGAAGACAACGACATCGCCGCCGCGCAGGAACTGATCCTGTCGCACCTGCGCTTCGTCGTGCACGTGGCGCGCGGCTACAGCGGCTACGGCCTGCAGCTGGGCGACCTGATCCAAGAAGGCAACATCGGCCTGATGAAGGCGGTGAAGCGCTTCGACCCGGCCGTGGGCGTGCGCCTGGTCAGCTTCGCGGTGCACTGGATCCGCGCCGAGATGCACGAGTTCATCATCAAGAACTGGCGCATCGTGAAGGTCGCGACCACCAAGGCGCAGCGCAAGCTGTTCTTCAACCTGCGCAAGAGCAAGACCCGCCTGGGCTGGCTCAACGCCGAGGAAGTCAGCGCGGTGGCGAAGGACCTGAACGTGTCCGAGCGCGAGGTGCTGGAGATGGAGTCGCGCCTGTCCGGCCGCGACATCGGCTTCGACGCGCCCGACGACGCCGACGACGACCACGCCCCGCCCGCACCGGCGCACTATCTGGTCGCCAACGAGCAGGACCCGGCCGCCGCCTACGAATCCGCCGACAGCGAGGCCGACCAGCTGGAAGTCCTGCGCGAAGGCATGGCGAAGCTGGATGCGCGCTCGCGCGACATCATCAGGCGCCGCTGGCTGGACGCCGACAGCAAGGTGACCTTGCAGGAACTGGCCGACGAGTACGGCGTCTCCGCCGAGCGCATCCGCCAGATCGAGGCCAACGCGCTGAAGAAGATGAAGGCGCTGTTCGCGGCGTAAGCGCCGCTTCGCCATCGATGCAACACCGAACGGCCCGGAGCGATCCGGGCCGTTCGCGTTCTAGCTGCTAGGCTGCCGTCTTCCGGGGAGGACAGCCGATGAAGAACAGCCTGCGGATCGCCCTGCTGATCGATGCCGACAACGCCTCGGTGTCCACCCTCGACTACGTGCTGGGCGAGATCGCCGACCTCGGCATGGCCAACGTGCGCCGCGCCTACGGCGACTGGGGCAGCCCGCACCTCCGCGGCTGGCGCGAGGCGCTGCTATCCAACGCCATCCAGCCGGTGCAGCAGATCGCCTACACCAGCAAGGGCAACGCCTCCGACATGGCGATGGTGATCGAGGCGATGGACCTGCTGCACGGCGGCGACTTCGACGCCTTCGCGCTGATGTCCAGCGATTCGGATTTCACCCCGCTGGTGATGCGCCTGCGCAGCGCCAACATGCAGGTCTACGGCTTCGGCAAATCGCAGGCGCCGACGGCGTTCAAGCGGGCGTGCTCGGTGTTCTTCTACGTCGATGCGCAGGAAGACAGCGCGCCCGCTCCGGAACAGAGGGCGGAACCTACCGCCCCGGCGGCGGCTCCGGCGGCAACGCCACAGCCCGCGCCCGCCGGCACGGCGACGATCCGGCTGGTCCAGCCCAGCAAGAAGACGAAGAACGAACTGCGCGGCGATACCGGGCTGGTCAACCTGCTACGCAACGCAACCGAGGCGAGCAAGCGGGAAGACGGCTGGTCGCACCTGGGAACGGTCGGCCAATACCTCGTCAACCGCAGCTCCTTCACCCCGAAGAACTACGGCTACAGCACGCTGAAGCCGCTGATCGTCGCGACCGAGCTGTTCGAATTGCACGAGGACGGCAACCACCTCCGCGCCAGGCCGGTCGGCAACACCGCCAAGAAAGCCGCGAAGAAGACGGCGAAGACCGCCGCGCCCGCGGCCACGAAGAAGAAATAGCGCGCAAGAAACGGGGTTCGCGAATCCGGCCCGCCTGCGACGCTGGCGCTCCCACTGCAGGAGCGCCGCCATGAACTACATCGTTTCCGGATTGCCGCCCGAGCCCTTCGCGCCGCTGTTCGGGCTGGACGACGCCGCGTTGCGTTCCCGCGGCATCCAGCGCATCCACGCCGACAGCGAATCGGGGTTCCCCTGCCGCATCACCCTGCAAGACGCCGCGCCGGGCCAGACCTTGCTGCTGTTGAACTGGCGGCACCTCGACGCCGACTCCCCCTACCGCGCCGACGGCCCGATCTTCGTCGGCGAATGGGCGCGCACCGCCGCGCGGGTGCGCAACGCTATCCCCCGGCAACAGCTCGGCCGCCTGCTCTCGGTACGCGCCTACGATGGCGGCGGCTGGATGCGCGACGCGGACGTGGTCGAGGGCACCGGCCTCGAAGCCCTGATCGCCAGGTTCTTCGCCGATCCGCAGGTCGCCTTCCTGCAGGCGCACTACGCGCGCCGCGGCTGCTATGCCTGCCGCATCGATCGCGCCTAGACGGGCACGACTACTCCCGCGGCCGCGCCACCGGCAACCGCCAGCCGTGGCGCAGCGCCATCCAGCGCAGGCCGAAGCAGGCCAGCGCGCCGGCGACCATCGCCGGATGCTGCGGCAGGTGCAGGGCCGAGGCCAGCGCGACCACGCCGCCGCCGGCCAGCGCGGCCACCGCGTACAGCTCGGCCTGCAGCACGACGGGCGTGCGCGCCACCAGCACGTCGCGTGCGATGCCGCCGCCGATGCCCGTCACCATCCCCAGCAGCATCGCCGCGAACGGCGACAGCCCGAACGCCAGCGCTTTGCCGGTGCCGAGCACCGCGAACAGGGCGAGGCCAGCGGCGTCGAACAGCTGCACCGGATTGCGCAGGCGCTCGATCAGGCCGTGCCAGCGGAACGTGACCAGCCCGGCCGCCATCGCCGTGACCAGGTAGCGCCAGTCGGCCAGCGAGGCCGGCGGATGCGCGCCGATCAGCACGTCGCGGACGATGCCGCCGGACACCGCCGCCGCGCAGGACAGCACCAGCACGCCGAACAGGTCCAGCCGCTGGCGCACCGCCAGGGTGCCGCCACTGAGCGCGAACACGAAGGTGCCGATCAGATCGAAGGCGAGCAGCAGCGTGGTCATGGCTCCGTCCTACTCCGAGGCCGACGGCTCGCGGCCGTCGTCGCCGAGGATGATCCGCGCCGCGCGCTGGTAGCTCCAGTACGCCCACCACCAGTTGAGCAGCACGACCAGCCGGTTGCGGAAGCCGATCAGGAAGAACACGTGCATCACCAGCCAGAACCACCACGCCAGCAGGCCGGAGAAGCGCAGCCGGCCGAGGTCGACCACCGCAGCCATGCGGCCAATGGTGGCGAGATTGCCGTAGTCCTTGTAAGCAAACGGCGGCGGCGACGCACCGCCCAACAGACGCGCGCGAATGACCTGCGCGACATAGCGCCCCATCTGCTTGGCCGCCGGCGCGACGCCGGGCACGGGCCGGCCGTTGGCCTGCATCAGCGAGGCGAGGTCGCCAGCGACGAAGATGTCCGGATGCCCCGGCACGCCGAGGTCGGGCCGCACCTGCACGCGGCCGGCGCGATCCAGCGGCACGCCGAGCATCGCGCCCAGCGGCGAGGCCGCCACGCCCGCCGCCCACACCACCGTCTTCGCCGGCACGAAGGCATCGCCCAGCACGTAGCCGTCTGAGGTGATGTCCTTCACCGGCGTGCCCAGCGAGACTTCCACGCCGAGTTTTTCCAGCTGCCGTTTCGCCTGCGCCGACAGGTCTTCCGGAAACGCCGCCAGCACGCGCGGCCCAGCTTCGACCAGGCGCACCCGCGCGCTGGCCGGGTCGATGCGGCGGAACTCGTCCTTCAGCGTATGGCGCGCGATCTCCGCCAGCGTGCCGGCCAGCTCCACGCCGGTGGGGCCGCCGCCGACGATGGCGAAGCTCAGCCACGCGGCGCGCTCGGCCGGATCGGTCGCCGCTTCGGCGCGCTCGAACGCGAGCAGCAGCTTGCGGCGCAGGTCCAGCGCGTCGTCCAGCGTCTTCAGGCCCGGCGCGTGCCGCGCCCACTGGTCGTTGCCGAAGTAGGCGTGGGTCGCACCGCTGGCCAGCAGCAGGTAGTCGAACTCGAGCGTATCGCCGTCGTCCAGGGCGATGCGCTTCGCGCCGGCATCGATGCCGATCACTGTCGCCATCCGCACTTCGACGTTCTTCTGCTTCCGCAAAATATGCCGAAGCGGCGCGGCGATGTCGGGCGCGGACAGGCCGGCGGTGGCGACCTGGTAGAGCAGCGGCTGGAACAGGTGGTGGTTGCCGCGATCGACCAGCACGATCTCCACCGGCGCCGACGCCAGCGCGCGCGCCGCCCACAGGCCGGCGAAACCGCCGCCGACGATCGCCACGCGCGGACGGACGGCCGTCATCGCCGCGTCCTCAGCCCAGCTTCGCCGCCAGCAGCGCTTCCAGCTTGCGCTGGTCGGCGGCGAACTTGCGGATGCCGTCGGCGAGCTTCTCGGTCGCCATCGCGTCCTCGTTGTGCTGCCAGCGGAACGCGGCTTCGTCCAGCGCGGCCGGCGGCGCGGCGCGCTGCCCGTCGTCGGCCAGGGCGCGCTCCACGGCGGCGTCGGATTGCGCGAGTTCGCCCAGCAGCTCGGGCGAGATCGTCAGCCGGTCGCAGCCGGCCAGCGCCAGCACCTCGCCGGTGTTGCGGAAGCTCGCGCCCATCACCACCGTGCCGTAGCCGTGGCGCTTGTAGTGCTGCCAGATGCGCGTCACCGACTGCACGCCGGGATCGTCCTGCGGCGCGGCCGGCTTGGCCATGCCGTTGGCGAGATGCCAGTCGAGGATGCGGCCCACGAACGGCGAGATCAGGAACACGCCCGCTTCGGCGCAGGCCACCGCCTGCGCGAACGAGAACAGCAGGGTCAGGTTGCAGTGGATGCCTTCGCGCTCCAGGCGTTCGGCGGCGCGGATGCCTTCCCAGGTCGAAGCGATCTTGATCAGCAGGCGGTCGGTACCGATGCCGGCATCGGCATACAGCTGCACCAGGCGCCTGGCCTTGGCGACGGTGGCCTCGGTGTCGAAGCTCAGCCGCGCATCGACTTCGGTGGAGACGCGGCCGGGGATCAGCTTGAGGATCTCGCCGCCGATGGCGACGGCGAGGCGGTCGCAGGCGTCGCCCACCTTGTCGTCGCCGCTGGCCGCCGCCACCGCCGCGTCGATGTGTGAAGCGTAGGCCGGCAGCGCTGCCGCCTTCAGCAGCAGCGAGGGATTGGTGGTGGCGTCCATCGGCCGGAAGCGGGCGATGGCCTCGATGTCGCCGGTGTCGGCGACCACGGCGGACAAGGTGCGGAGCTGTTCGAGCTGGTTGGTCACGGGTGCGTGCAGTGTGGGGAATGCGGCGATTGTCGCGCATTTGCGCCGTATCGATCCGCGCGGTGGTCGGCGAAAAAAAACGGCAGCCGCCTGGGGGATGTGGCTGCCGGGAGAATGGCTGCGTGTCGCCACACAGCCCTGGAGGAGAGAGCTCAGAACTTCCAGGTCGCGCCCAAGTAGAGGATGCGGCCGGTGTAGCCGTTGGAATAGAAGCGGTCCTTGGTGTCGTTGCCCAGGTGCGAGCGCGATTCTTCCTGCGTCAGGTTCAGCACCGAGGCGGTCAGGCTCAGCGCCGGGGTGAAGCTGTACGCCACGTTGAGGTCGACCTGGCTGTACGGTTCCTCGTACACGTTCAGGCCGTTGACCAGGCCGTCCACCACTTCGCCGCGGCGGTTGTAGGACGCGCGCGCCAGGAACTTGTCGGTTTCGTAGAACACGGTGAAGTTGGTCTGGTTCTTGGCGCTGCCGACCAGCGGCGACTTGCCGATCTCGGTGCCGTCCTCAAGCGTGATGGCAGCCTCGTTGGTGTCGTTGTAGGTGTAGTTGAACTGGAAGCCGAGGCCGAAGGACAGCGTGTGCTGCGCGTAAAGCTCGACGCCCTGCGACACCGCGTCGCGGCCGCCGGCGCTGGTCGAGTAGTTCTGCACCGTCACGGTCTGGCCGCCGACGTCCATCTGCACGTCGTTGATGACCGGCACCGCGAAGTTACTGACGTTCTTGCGGAACACGCCCATGCCGAGCACCGAGCCCGGATGGAAGTACCACTCCAGCCCCACGTCGAACTGGTCGGCGCTATACGGCTCCAGGTTCTTGTTGCTGCCCGAGCCATACCAACCCACCTCGTTCGCACCGCCGGTCAGGCGGCGGTCGTTGACGTATTCCTGGCTGTAGTACTGCAGGCTGCCGGGATAGGCGATGTCGCCATAGCTCGGGCGCGAGATCACCTTGGACGCCGCC
Organism: Thermomonas brevis; assembly: GCF_014395425.1. Taxonomy (NCBI): domain Bacteria; kingdom Pseudomonadati; phylum Pseudomonadota; class Gammaproteobacteria; order Lysobacterales; family Lysobacteraceae; genus Thermomonas; species Thermomonas brevis. Next base: position 2,002,523 of record NZ_CP060711.1, on the reverse strand, counting down.
GCGCGCAGCAGCAGGTTGTCGGTCAGGTCGTAGGCGATGTTGAAGCTGGGCAGCACGTCGTCGTAGATGCGGTCGATGCCGCTGACCGCGAACGATTCGCTGCGCTGCTGGCTGTCCGACAGCTTCCAGTACCCCTCGCTGCCGCAGTTGGTGCCGGCGGGCGCACCCGTCGGTGTCGCATCGCCCTGCTGGCAGGCCAGCGGATTGCCGTTGGCATCGTCGAAGAAATAGTCGTTGTAGGACGTCACCTTGTCGGTCGAATCGGCATGCTGCCTGGTGCGCACGAAACGCACGCCGACGTTGCCGCGCAGGCGCTCGGTCTTGAAGTTGGCCTGCAGATAGGTGGAGAAGATCTTCTCGTCGACGTTGTAGACGAAGTTGTCCTCCTCGTGGGTCTGCATGTCGCCGTAGGTGCTGTTGAGGTAGGCGATGTAGGCCGGGAAATCGATGGCCGGATACGCGCTGGCGTTGATGCCGCCGGCAAGATTGGACATCGCGTACAGGAAATCCGGCGAGAATTGGGTGGCAACGCTGTTGCAGCCGCCGTTCCAGTAGCGGTTTTCGTAGTTGCCGGGATCGGTACCCGGGCACGCCCAATAGCTGTTGCCGGTGCTGCGGTGGATGCCGCCATCGCGGTACTTCGCGCCGAACTGCAACGAGTCGAGGAAATCGTCGTTGCCGTTGTGCCACGTGAAATCGGCCTGCGCGTACTTCTGCTCGGTGTCGTTGCGCGTCCACGACGAACCGGTCGAACCCAGATCGACTTGCAGGATGCCGGCTTTCAGGTTCTCCATCAGTTCCGGCGAGAACGTCATCGTCGGCGTGCCCGTCAGGCTCCACGCGCTGAGGTAGTTGCCCAGGCTCCAGCTGCCGTCCTCGTTCTGCCGGCGCGGCTTGAGCGGCACCGAGAACTGCAGCGAGGGACCGCCCTTGGCCCAGGTGCGGCCGGCCTTGAAGCGGGCGTCGATCGACTCGCCCAGCCATTCGGCCTCGAAGTCCATGGTTTGCGACAGCGCCTTTTCGAGGTTGTAGCTGCCGGTGATCTGCGGCGTCGGGATGGTGCAATCGTCCGAGCCCCAGCCGCCCGACGGCATGCCGGCGTCGGCGGCCTCGTCCTCGCTGCAGTAGTACGCCTTGCCGGCGTGCTTGCTGTACTGCGCGCCGGTGACTACCGTGCCGCTGGGATCGAAGGTCAGGCCGTCCAGCAGGCGGCCGCCGGCCCAGTTGCCGTCGCCGGCATAGCGGGCGATGTTCCACTCCGGGATCTTCAGCGTGTTGGTCTGCGAATTCTGCGAAAGCTCGAAGCGGAAGTAGTTCGCGGTCAGCGTCAGCCGGTCGGTCGGCTTGAACTGCAGGGTCACCTGCCCGCCCTTGCGCTCGCGCTGTTCTTCCTTGACGCTGAGGTTGACCGAGGTCGGCATCATGAAGTTGCAGTACTGGCCGCACTGCGTGGGCCAGCCGTCTTCGTAGGCGCCGGTGTAGGGATGGTTCTGGTCGTTGAAGCCGGACCAGCCCCACCAGTAGGAATTGAAGTCCGACGGCTTGCCGTTGACGTCGGTGGCCGGATGCGCGTTGTAGTCGTCGCCGTACCACGTCCAGCTCTCGGTGCTGGCGCCCATGGTGCGGGTGGTGCGCTTCTGCTGGGTGTAGCCGACGAACACGCCGAAGCGGTCGTCCCGGTCGTGCCAGGCGTACGAGCCGGAGAACTGGCCGTCGGTCGTCTTGGTGGTGTCGGCCCAGGTGCCTTCGACGGACACGAAGCCGGTGTTGGCCTCCATCTCCAGCGGGCGGCGCGTGTGCAGGATCACGGTGCCGCCGACGCCGCCCTCGTCGATGCGCGCTTCCGGCGTCTTGAACAGCTCGGCGCTGGACAGCATGTTCGACGGCAGCAGCGTGTAGTTGAACGAGCGCGACGGATCGCCGTTGGATTCCGCGGTGGCGATGTAGTTGCCGTTCAACTCGGTCAGGGTCAGCTCCGAGGACAGGCCGCGCACGCTGACGTTCTTGCCCTCGCCGCCGCTGCGGCTGACGATCACGCCCGGCACGCGCTGCAGCGCATCGGCCACGTTCTTGTCGGGGAACTTGCCCACGTCCTCGGCGGTGATGATTTCCACCACCGCGTTCGCTTCGCGCTTCTGGTCGAGGCTCTTTTCGATGGAGTAGCGGTAGCCGGTGACGGTGACCTTGTCGAGGTCGGTGGCGGTCTTGGCCCCGGCCTGGTCGGCCTGCTGGGCGAAGGCGACCGCGGGGGTCGCCACGACGGCGGTCAGGGCGAGCGCGAGCGCGGCGGACAGCGGATTCCGGGTGTGCAGGCGTGGCATCGGTTTCATGGCGAATCCCCTCGGATGAAAGATGGCGGCGGAAAATTTAGATCGATTCAAATCGTGGTTGCAGAACAGGGCGCGGCGTAGCAACGGGATCGTCTCCACACGGGACGGGCCTGCCGGACCGCGCCACCCCCTTGGCCCGGTCCGCAGCCGCATCGATTTGGATCGATCCAATCTGCGCGAAAAATTATTAGCACAGCGCAACGCGCCCTGCATGCTGCCGTGCAGCACGTCACGGATTGGTTCGCTTCGCGGATCGGAAACAGCAAGCGCTGCTCGGCCAAACAGCGCCGCCGGCCTGCTCCATTCGGATGAAAGCCGGCTTGGGATCGGTTTGTGCACCGCAAGATGCCGTTGCCGGGTTTTGTGCTTTACTTGGATCGATCTAAAAATTTGCCGTATCCATCCGCAGCCGCTTCTCTCCCGTGCCAGGAGCCTCCGCATGCCCGTCCTCCCGACCCGCCTTGCGCATCCCGTCGTCGCCGGCCTGGCCTGCACGCTGCTGCTGGGACTGGCCTCCACGCCGGCCGCCGCGCAGCGCGCGCCCGAGCGCGAGGTCAACAGCTTCATCGGCACTCAGGACGAGGGCAACACCTTCCCCGGCGCGTCCGCGCCGTTCGGCATGATCCAGGTGAGCCCGATCGCCGAGCACTACGCCGGCTACCGCTACGGCGATCCGAAGATCCGCGGCTTCGGCCATTCCTTCGTCTCCGGCGCGGGCTGCTGGGAACAGGGCGGGCAGGTGGCGGTGCTGCCGGTGACCGGCAGCATCGGGCCGGGCGGCGCGTTCGACACCAGCGACGCGAAGGCCGCGTCGTTCGACTACAAGCGCTACGCCTCCGCTTACACCCACGACGGCGAAACCGGGCAGGCCGGCTATTACCGCGTGCGGCTCACCGACTACGGCGGCATCGATGCCGAAACCACCGCGCTGACCCGCGCCGCCGCCGAGCGCTACACCTTCGCGGCGGATGCGAAGACCGGCCACGTGCTGGTCAACGTCGGGCAGGCCAACGAGAAGCATGAAGTCGTCGGCAGCGTCATCGAGGTTGTCGGCGACCGCACGGTCGAAGGCAAGCTGGTCACCAAGAGCTTCTGCGGCGGCAAGCAGTACACGACGTGGTTCCGCATCGAATTCGACCGCCCGTTCCAGACTTTCGGCACGTGGGACAAGGACGGCGGCGTGCCCGGCGGACGCCACAGCGTCGGCACGCAGTGGGAAGTCGCCAACGGCGCGTGGCTGAGCTTCGACCTCACCGGTGCGCGCAGCGTGACCGCGACCAGCGCGATTTCGCACGTCGATGCCGAGGGCGCGCGCCGCAACCTCGACGCCGAAGGCAAGCGCGACGGCAGGCTGCTGGCGTTCGACGCGATGCGCGCGCAGGCGCAGGCCGCGTGGCGAAAGGAGCTGCAACGCGTGCGCATCGACGGCGCATCGCCCGACGACCGCACAGTGTTCTACACCGCGCTCTATCACGCGCTGCTGCACCCGATGACCGGCAGCGACGCCGACGGCCGCTATCGCGGCTACGACGAGGCCATCCACCGCGCCGACGGCTGGACGTACTACGAGTATTTCTCGCTGTGGGACACCTACCGCGCGCAGAACCAGTGGCTGGCGCTGACCCAGCCGGCGGTGGCGCGCGACATCGCCCGCACGATGCTGGCGATCCACGACCAGATGGGCTGGCTGCCGCGCTGGGGCTACGCCAATTTCGACACCAACATCATGACCGGCGACCCGGTGACGCCGTGGCTGGTCGACCTGTGGCGCTTCGGCGCGCTGGATGGGCGCGAGCGCGAGGCGTGGAGCGCGCTGTGGCAGAACGCCAGCGGCCGGCCGCCGGCGATGAATCGCGCGCAGGGCCGCGCCGGCAACGACACCTACCTCGCCGACGGCTTCGTGCCCTACGACCGCGCGTATCCGTCGAAGGGCATGGACGTGGACCAGCACCACGGCGGTTCGGCGACGCTGGAATACGCGCTGGCCGACTGCGCACTGGCGCAGATGGCGAGCGCGCTGGGCGAAACCGACGCGGCGGCGACGCTGCGCGAACGCGGCCGCAACTGGCGGCGCGTGTGGGACGCCGACACGGCGGACAAGGAACTCGGCTTTCGCGGCTTCCCACGCCCGCGCGTGGAAGGCGGCGGCTTCTACGTTCCCGCGCACGGCGCCTACGACCCGCGCTCCAACCACGGCTTCCACGAAGGCACGGCGTGGCAGTACCAGTGGCTGACCCAGCAGGACGTGCCGGGGATGGTCGCGGCGATGGGCGGGCTGGCGCGGACGCGCGACCGGCTGGACGCGTTCTTCGGCTACGACGCGCTGGCGAAGGACGTCGCCGGCGGCGCGCGCAAGCTGTGGGTGGTGGGCCCGTACAGCTACTACAACCAGTACCGCTACAACCCGAACAACGAGCCCGACCTGCACGCGCCGTGGATGTACACCCTGCTCGGCCAGCCGTGGAAAACCGCGACCGTGCTGCGCGCGGCGCAGGCGCTGTTCACCAACGCGCCCAACGGCGTCACCGGCAACGACGACCTCGGCACGATGTCGGCGTGGTACCTGTTCAGCGCGCTGGGCCTGTATCCCGCCGTGCCGGGCAGCGGCCAGGTGCTGCTGCACGCGCCGCGCTATGCGCATGCCGATATCGACCTCGGCGACGGCCGCCGCCTGCGCATCGACGCGCCCGGCGCCGATCCGCGCGGCGTGCGCTACGTCGACGGCGTGCGCGTCGACGGCCAGCCGCAGCGCAACGTCTGGCTGGACGTGGCGCGCCTGCGCCAGGGCGGCGAGTTGCGCTTCCAGCTGGGCCGGCAGGTGCATGAAAACGGCTGGGGCACCTCCCCCGATGCCCTGCCCGCCTCCGCCTGCGCCGCGCCGGGCGCGATGCTGGAATGACCCGTCGGGCAATCCTTTAGGCTGCGACGTTTCCGCCAACACCCGAGCGACGATGAGCAACGATTCCACCACCACCGGCAAGACAACGCGCAAGCCCGGCAAGCGCGCGGTCACCGTGACCGACATCGCCCGCGCGGCCGGCGTCTCGCGCGCCACCGTGTCGCTGGTGCTGCGCGGCAGCCCGCTGGTGGGCGCCAACACCCGCGCCCGGGTCGAGGCCGAACTGCGCAGGCAGCGCTACGTCTACAACCGCACCGCCGCCAACCTGCGCCGGCGCACTTCGTCCAGCATCGCGCTGGTCATCAACGACCTGTCCAATCCGTTCTTCGCCGAATTCGCCTCGGGCGTCGACGGGGCACTGGGCGGCAAGGGCTACGTCACCTTGCTCGGCAGCACCGGCGAATCGCCGGAGCGCCAGCAGGCGGTGCTGGCGACGCTGATGGAACACACCCCCAGCGGCTTCATCCTCTCGCCAGCCGAGGGCAGCGATGCGGCGCAGTTGAAGCAAGTGCTGGGCGCGCACGCCAATGTGCTGCTGTTCAATCGCGAACTGCCGGGCGCGGACGACTGGGACTTCCTCGCGCTGGACAACCAGCAGGGCGCCTACCAGGCCACCCGCCACCTGATCGAGCGCGGCCACCGCGACATCGCCTTCTTCGGCGGCCACGACCAATCGAGCTCCTGCCACCAGCGCCGCGCCGGCTACCGGCAGGCGCTGGACGAAGCCGGCATCGCGCCGCGCGCGCAGTGGTTGGTGGAATCCGCGCCGAACCGGGTGGACGCGGCGGCGCGCGCCGGCGACCTGTTCGCCGGCGCCGGTCACCCCAGCGCGGCGGTCTGCTACAACGATTCGGTGGCGCTGGGCCTGATGCTGGGCCTGGCCGCGCGCGGCATCCATCCGGGCCGCGACTTCGCCGTCACCGGCTTCGACGACATCTCCGAAGCCGCGCTCGCCACGCCCTCACTGACCACGCTCGCCGTCGATCCGCGCGAACGCGGCCGGCAGGCGGCGCTGCTGCTGCTGCAACGCCTCGACGCCCCCGACGCGCCCGCCTTGCGTACGGTCGCCCCGGTGCGATTGTGCGTGCGCGACAGCAGCGCCGCGCATGCCGACTGACCCTTCCATCCACCGCCACCAAGGCCCGCCGATGTCCGCACCTCCGCTCCAGCCCGCGCCGCTCGCATCCGACAACCCGCCGGCGGCCACCCAACGCGTGGCGCTGGCGGTGGTCACCAGCATCTTCTTCATGTGGGGCTTCCTGACCTGCCTCAACGACATCCTGATCCCGCACCTGAAGGCGATCTTCGAGCTCAACTACGCCCGCGCGATGCTGGTGCAGTTCACCTTCTTCGGCGCGTACTTCCTGATGTCGCTGCCGGCCGGCCGGCTGGTGGCGCACCTGGGCTACAAGCTGGGCATCGTCGCCGGGCTGGTGATCGCCGGCATCGGTGCGCTCGGCTTCTGGCCGGCGGCGGCGATGCGAGAATACCCCGCCTTCCTCGCCGCGCTGTTCGTGCTCGCCACCGGCATCACCGTGTTGCAGGTCGCGGCCAATCCCTACGTCGCGCTGCTGGGACCGACCCGCACCGCCTCCAGCCGGCTGACCCTGGCGCAGGCGCTGAATTCGCTGGGCACCGCCATCGCCCCGATCTTCGGCGGCATGCTGATCCTCGGCGGCACGATCAGAAGCGGCGACGAACTGGCGGCGCTGCCGCTGGCTGAACAGGCCGCCTATCGCGCGGCCGAAGCGCAATCGGTGCAGGGGCCATATCTCGGCCTGGCGGTCGCGCTGTTCCTGCTGGCGCTGTTCGTGTTCCTGTTCCGCCTGCCGCTGCTGCGCGAAAGCACCGAGCAAGCCGATCCCGCCCGCCACGGCTACGGCGAGGCGCTGCGCCACCGCCACCTGCGCTACGGCGTGCTGGCGATCTTCTTCTATGTCGGCGCGGAAGTCGCCATCGGCAGCTTCCTGGTCAACTACCTGTCGATGCCGGACATCGGCGGCATCAGCGAACAGGACGCCACCCGCTACGTCTCGGCCTACTGGACGATGGCGATGGTCGGCCGCTTCGCCGGCTCGGCGCTGCTGGCGCGCTTCTCGCCGCGCCTGCTGCTCGCCCTGTTCGCCGCGGTCAACATGGCCCTGCTGGCGGCCACCATGGCCAGCGGCGGACAGCTCGCGACGTACTCGGTGGTGGCGATCGGACTGTTCAACTCGATCATGTTCCCGACCATCTTCGCGCTCGGCATCGAACGCCTCGGCCCGCTGACCAACAAGGGCTCCAGCCTGCTGATCATGGCCATCGTCGGCGGCGCCGCGGTGCCGTTCCTGCAAGGGCTGCTGGCCGACGCGATCGGCCTGCACCGCAGCTTCGTGCTGCCGCTGCTGTGCTACGGCTACATCATCTTCTACGGCTTGTCGGGTTCGCGCCTGCCTGCCGCCATCCAACAGGGCGAATGATTCCACGATGGGCAAGATCGTCTGCTTCGGCGAAATCCTGATCGACATGCTGGCGCAGCCGCCGGCCACGGCGGACGCGCCGCGCGCGTTCCTGCAGTACGCGGGCGGCGCGCCGGCCAACGTCGCGGTGGCGGCGGCGCGGCTGGGCGCACGCAGCCATTTCGCCGGCATGGTCGGGCGCGACATGTTCGGCGACTTCCTCGTCGAAAGCCTCGCCGAGGCCGGCGTCGCCACCGACCTGATCGTGCGCACCGACGCCGCCAAGACCGCGCTGGCCTTCGTCGCGCTGGACGCGCACGGCGAGCGCAGCTTCAGCTTCTACCGCCCGCCCGCCGCCGACCTGCTGTTCCGCGACGAACACTTCCGGCCGGGCTGCTTCGACGGCACCGGCTGCTTCCACGTCTGCTCCAACAGCCTGACCGAAGCCGGCATCGCGGACGCCACCTTCGCCGGCATGGAGCGCGCGCGCGATGCCGGCGCGCTGGTCAGCCTCGACCTCAACCTGCGCCCCGCACTGTGGCATGCCGCCGTCGATCCGATACCGCGGCTGTGGCAGGCGCTGGAGCGCGCCGAGCTGGTGAAACTCTCGCGCGAGGAGCTGGACTATCTGGCACAGCCGCTCGGCCATGAAGGCGAAGCGCAAGTGCTGCACCGGCTGCTGGCCGCGCGCGCGCGCTGGGTGATCGTCACCGACGGCGCCGCGCCGCTGCGCTGGTGGACGCGCGACGTGCAGGGCATCGCTCCCAGCTTCCGCGTGCCCTGCTTGGACACCACCGCCGCCGGCGACGCCTTCGTCGGCGGCGTGCTGCACGCGCTGGCCGAACGCGGCGCCAGCGGCGCGGGTTTCGCGGCGTTCTGCCGCGACCGCGACGCCATCGCCGAAGTGCTGCGCTTCGGCGCGGCGGTCGGCGCGCTGGCGGTCACCCGCAAGGGCGCGTTCGCCGCCATGCCCACGCTCGACGAAGTGCACCAGCTGCTGGAACAACAGGACGCCATCGCATGAACCTGCCCGCCACGCCCATGCCCGATTTCCGCTCGCCCGCTGTCCTGCGCGCGCACATCGCCGACACCCTGGCCTTCTACCACCCGCGCTGCATCGATCCCGCCGGCGGCTTCTTCCACTACTTCAAGGACGACGGCACGGTCTACGACGCCGGCCATCGCCACCTCGTCAGCAGCACGCGCTTCGTCTTCAACTACGCGATGGCGTACCGCGCGTTCGGCAATCCCGAGTATCTGGATGCGGTGAAGCACGGCCTGCACTACCTGCGCGACGTGCACCGCAATCCCGCCACCGGCGGCTATGCGTGGACGCTGCGCGACGGCCGGGTCGAGGACGACATGAACCACTGCTACGGCGTGGCCTTCGTGCTGCTGGCCTATTCCTGCGGCCTGAAGGTCGGCATCGAGGACGCGCGCGGCTGGATGGACGAGACTTGGCAGCTGCTGGAGCGCCACTTCTGGGAACCGCAGCACGGCCTGTACCGCGACGAGGCCGACGCGCAGTGGAACTTCACCGGCTATCGCGGCCAGAACGCCAACATGCACATGTGCGAGGCGATGCTGGCGGCGTTCGAGGCCAGCGGCGAGCAACGCTACCTGCAACGCGCGCTGCAACTGGCCGACAACATGACCCGCCGGCAGGCGGCCAAGGCCGGCGGACTGGTGTGGGAGCACTACGACCGCGACTGGAACATCGACTGGAACTACAACCTCGACAACCCCAAGCACCTGTTCCGCCCTTGGGGCTTCCAGCCCGGCCACCAGACCGAATGGGCCAAGCTGCTGCTGATCCTCGACCGCCACGTCGATGCCGACTGGCTGGTGCCGACCGCGCGGCAGCTGTTCGACACGGCGGTCGCGCGCTCGTGGGACGAGGCGCGCGGCGGGCTGTACTACGGCTTCGCGCCGGAAGTGCGCCGCCAGCCCGGCATGGACGGCGCACCCATCGGCGGCGACAGCTTCGTCTGCGACGACGACAAGTATTTCTGGGTGCAGGCCGAATCGCTGGCCGTCGCCGCGCTGCTCGCGCACCGCACCGGCGATGCCGCGTACTGGCAGCAGTACGACAGGCTGTGGGCGTATGTGTGGCGACACATGGTCGATCACCAGTACGGCGCGTGGTTCCGCATCCTCGACGCCGACAACCGCAAGTACGACGACGAGAAGAGTCCGGCCGGCAAGACCGATTACCACACGATGGGCGCCTGCTACGAAGTGTTGAACGTGGTGGGCTGAGCTTTGCTTCTCCCCTTGCGCGCAGCGCAGGGGGAGGTCGGGAGGGAGTCGCTTTTCGCGCGAACAGCAACCCCTCCCCAACCCTCCCCTTCGCCTGCGGCGAAAGGGAGGGAGTTTTCGCGAGACGCGGCGACGACGAGTGAAGCTCGTCATCAGAGCAACTCCCGCCTTCGCGGGGATTGAGTGGACAGGAGGCAAAGGCAGCATGCAGCACAGACGCACTCGATTTGGATCGATGCAAGCCCGCGCCTTCCGGCTGTGGCAGGCCGCGCTGCTGCTTGCCCTGTGCGGCGTCGTCGGCATCGCCACCGCCGCTCCACTGCGCGCGCAGTGGAGCTTCCGCCTGCTGCCCGGCGATGCACAGCTTCAAGCGCATCCCGGCCTCGACGCATGGCGGCCGGCGCAGGTGCCGGGCAGCGTGCACACCGATCTGCTGGCGGCCGGCGTCATCGGCGATCCCTATGTCGGCGCGGCCGAAGCCGGCCTGCAATGGATCGGCCTCGCCGACTGGGAATACCGCGCGCGCTTCGACGTGGATGCTGAGACGCTGGCGCGCCCACACGCCGAACTGCGCTTCGACGGCCTCGACACCTTCGCCGAGGTCAGCCTCAACGGCGCGCCGCTGCTGGACGCCGACAACGCGCACCGCATCTGGCGCGCGCGCGTCGATGGCCGCCTGCGCGCGAAAGACAATGAACTGCGCATCGTGTTCCGCTCGCCGATCCGCACCCTGCTGCCGCGCGTGCAGGCGATGCCGCACAAGATCGCCGGCAACTACCCCTCGCCCTACGGCGACGAACCGGCGGACGCGATGGTCGGCAACTTCGTGCGCAAGCCGGCCTATCACTTCGGCTGGGACTGGGGGCCGCGCTACGTCACCGCCGGCGTGTGGCGCGAGGTGCATCTGGAAAGCTGGAACGAACGCCGCATCACCGATCTCGCGGTGCGCACCGACGCGCTGGACGCGCAGCGCGCGGCGCTGACCGTGCAGTTGCAGATGGACAACGCGGCGGCGGGCAAGGTGCGCGTGGCGGTGGAGATGTTCGATCCCGACGGCAAGCGCGTCGCCCGCAGCGAACGCCGCGTGATGCTGCAAATCGGCGACAACGCGCTGCAACTGCCCGTGCAGATCGCGCAGCCGCGCCGCTGGTGGCCGGTGGGCTACGGCGCGCAGGATCGCTACCGCGTGCAGGCGACCGTGGAAGGCGCACAGGACGCTTCGCTGCGCACCGGCCTGCGCACCGTCGAACTGCGCCGCGACGAGGACGCCGACGGCGGGCAGGGCTTCGCCTTCGTCGTCAACGGCGTGCCGGTGTTCGCCAAGGGCGCGAACGTGATTCCGTTCGACATGTTCCCGGCGCGGGTCACCCGCGAGCGCCTGCGCCGCGACCTGCAGGCCGCGCGCGACGCCAACATGAACATGCTGCGCAACTGGGGCGGCGGCTATTACGAGAGCGACGACTTCTTCGACATCGCCGACGAACTCGGCCTGCTGGTCTGGCAGGACTTCATGTTCGGCGGCGGCATGCAGCCCGCCTTCGATCCCACGTTCCGCGCCAGCGTGGTGGCCGAGGCGCGCGACAACATCCGCCGCCTGCGCCATCACCCCAGCCTCGTGCTGTGGTGCGGCAACAACGAGGAAGAAACCGCGTGGAAGGATTGGGGCCACGGCAAGGCGCTGACCGCCGCCGATCCCGGGTTCGCCGCCACGGTTTGGCAGGGCTACGCCGAGTTGTTCGGCAACGACTTGCGCAAGGTGGTGGCCGAGGAAGGCTTGGGCGTGCCGTACTGGTCGAGTTCGCCGAGCAACGATCTCGATGCCAAGGCCAACGATTCCAGGCGCGGCGACAAGCACTACTGGGACGTGTGGGGCGGCCCGGCGCTGCCGCCGACCGCCTACCTGCGCGAGACGCCGCGCTTCATGTCCGAATACGGGTTGCAGGCGTGGCCGCAGCTTTCCACCGTGGATGCGTTCGCCGCACGCGATGAGCAACGCATCGACGGCCCGGTGATCCGCGCCCACCAGAAGTTCATGGCCGGCAAGGGCAACGAGCGCCTGCTGCTCTACATCGAGCGCGACTACGGCACGCCACGCTCGTTCCCCGACTTCATCTACCTCAGCCAGGTGATGCAGGCCGAGGGCATCGAACTGGCCGCGCTGCACCATCGCGCTTCGCGTCCTTACACGATGGGCTCGCTGTACTGGCAGCTCAACGACGTGTGGCCGGGCGCGTCGTGGTCGAGTCTCGATTATTTCGGCCACTGGAAGGCGCTGCACTTCCACGCGCGCCGCTTCTTCGCCGACGTGGCGGTGGCGGCGCTGCGCGACGACGACGGCGTCACCCGCTTCAGCCTGCTCAACGACGGTCGCGACGCGGTCACCGCGCAATGGCGCGTGCGGGTGATGGACGTCGAGGGCCGCGAGTTCGCGCGCCAGCAGGAAACCGTCACCCTGTCGCCGATGGGCGTCACCGACGTGGCGCGCTTCGTCGATGCCGACCTGCTCATGGGCCACGATCCGAAGCGCAGCGTGGCCGTATTCGAGCTGCTGCGCGACGGCGCAGTGTTGGCGCGGCGGCTGGTGCACTTCGTACCGGCAAAAGAACAAGCGCTGGCCGCCCACCAGTGGCAGGCCGAACTCCGCACCGAAGGCGACCACGCCGTCCTGCGCCTGCACGCCAACCAGCTAGTGCGCGCGGCATGGATCGCGTTCGACGGCCTCGACGCCGTCATCGACGACAACGCTATCGACCTGCTGCCCGGCGAAACCCGCGAGCTGGCCGTGCGCAGCAGCGCCGACCTGCCCGCCCTGCGCGCCGCGCTGCGCGTGCAGACGCTGGGCGACGTCCTGCATTCCGCTTCCCTTCCACGCGACACCGCTTCCCCGACGAGGACACGATGATGACCCGAGCCCTGCGCACCGCCCCGCTGGTCGCCGCCCTGCTGCTGGCGCTGTCCGCCTGCAACGGACAGGCGCCCGCCGCTTCCGCTCCCGCCGCCGCGACGGCCACCGCCGGACCCGCCGCGCTGGCCGAGGTGCCGAAGGTGGACGACGTCGAAGCCGCCCGCCTCGCCGAACAGGTGCGCGCCGAAGTCCGCCATGCCTGGCAGGGCTACATGCAGTACGCCAAGGGCCACGACGACCTGAAGCCGATCAGCGCCGCACCGCGCGACTGGTACCCGGTGCCGCTGCTGATGTCGCCGGTGGATGCGCTGGACACGCTGCTGCTGCTCGGCATGGACAAGGAGGCGAACGAGGCGCGCGAGCTGATCGTTACCCAGCTCTCGTTCGACCAGGACATCGACGTGCAGAACTTCGAGGTCACCATCCGCCTGCTCGGCGGCCTGCTGTCCGGCTACCAGATGACCGGCGACAAGCGCCTGCTGGCGCTGGCCGACGACCTCGGCACGCGCCTGTCGCCCGTGTTCGACAGCCCCACCGGCCTGCCCTACACCCACGTCAACCTGCGCACCGGCAAGGTGAGCGGCAAGGTCAGCAACCCGGCCGAGACCGGCACCCTGCTGCTGGAGTTCGGCACGCTGGCCAAGCTGACCGGCAAGCAGGCGTACTACGACAAGGCCAAGCGCGCGCTGATGGAGACGTACAAGCGCCGCTCGAAGATCGGCCTGGTCGGCCTGAACATCGACGTCGAAACCGGCAAGTGGACAAACACCGACAGCTCGATCGCCGGCGGCATCGACTCGTACTACGAATATCTGCTGAAGTGCTGGAAGCTGTTCGGCGACGAGGACTGCAAGCGCATGTGGGACGACAGCATCGGCCCGGTGAACAAGTACCTCGCCGACGAGGTGCGCGACGGCGAACTCTGGTACGGCCACGCCGACATGGACAGCGGCCAGCGCACCTCCACCACCTACGGCGCGCTGGATGCGTTCATGCCCGGCCTGCTGGCGCTGGGCGGCGATCTCGACCGCGCCAAACGCCTGCAGGAATCCGGTTTGAAGATGTGGCGGCTGCACGGCATCGAGCCGGAATCGCTGGATTACGCGGCGATGGACGTGCGCTCGCCGGGCTACGCGCTGCGGCCGGAGATCGTCGAATCCGCCTATTACCTGCATCACTACACCGGCGACGCGCGCTACCGCGGCATGGGCAAGGTGTTCTTCGAGGATTTCGTGCGCGCCACCCGCACCGAGCACGGCTTCGCCGCGCTGAAGGACGTGCGCACGAAGGAGAAGCTCGACTCGATGGAGAGCTTCCTGTTCGCCGAGACGTTCAAGTACTACTACCTGCTGTTCGCCCCGGCGACGGCGCTGGACTTCGACGGCATCGTGTTCAACACCGAGGCGCATCCGCTGAAGCGGACGTGGTGACGCGCTAGTACAGGTCGACCGGATCCACGTCCAGCGACCAGCGCACCCGCCTCGCCTCGGGCGAGGCGTACAGCGTCGGGACCAGCGCATCCAGCGCCGCGTGCAAGTCGCGGCGCTGCGGCGCGGACAGGATCAGCTGCGCGCGCTGGTAGCCGGCGCGGCGCGGCATCGGGGCGGGCAGCGGGCCGGAGGCGTCGACCGGAAATTCGCGCAGCGCCTCCTTCGCTTCGTGCAGGAAGCGCAGCGGCGGATCGGCGTGCTTCGCCTCCGCGCGCAGCAGCGCCAGGTGCGCGAACGGCGGGAAGCCGGCCAGTTCGCGCATCGCCAGTTCCGCTTCGGCGAAGGCGTGGTAGCCGCCGCCCACCAGCGTTTGCAGCAGCGGATGCTCGGGATGATGGGTCTGCAACAGCACTTCGCCGGGCTTGTCGGCGCGGCCCGCGCGGCCGGCCACCTGCACCAAGAGTTGCGCGAGTTTTTCGCCGCTGCGGAAATCGGCGGAGAACAGGCCTTCGTCGATGCCGACCACCACGACCAAGGTGAGGTTCGGCAGATCGTGTCCCTTCGCCAGCATCTGCGTGCCGATCAGGACGCCGGGCCTGGCGCCCAGCGCATCGAAATGCTTTTGCAGCGCGTCGCGATGACCGGTGCTGCCGCGGTCGATGCGCAGCACCGGCACGTCGGAGAAGCGTGCCCCCAATTCCTCCTCGATCCGCTCGGTGCCGTTGCCCTGCGGCTGCAACGCCAGGCTGGCGCAGTCGGGACAGGCCGGCGGCGACGGCTTGCGGTAGCCGCAGTGGTGGCATTGCAGGCGCTTGCCGTGCGCGTGCACGGTCATCGGCGTGGGCTTGTCCTCCGTGCTGCAGCGCGGGCAGTGCGCGCTCCAGCCGCAGTCGTGGCAGAGCAGCACCGGCGCGTAGCCGCGGCGGTTGCGGAACACCAGCACTTGGCCGCCGGCGTCCAGCGCGCTCCTGATCGCACCCAGCGCGTCTTCCGACAGGCCGGCCTGCAGCGGCCGCTTGCGCACGTCCAGCACGCGCACGCGCGGCGGCTGCGCGGCGCCGGCCCGCTGGCGCAGGCGCAGATGCGCGTAGCGCCCGGCCTGCGCGTTGTGCAGCGTCTCCAGCGAGGGCGTGGCGCTGCCCAGCACGATGGGCACGCCCAGCGCGCGCGCGCGGACGATGGCGAAATCGCGGGCGTGGTAGCGGATGCCGTCGAACTGCTTGTAGCTGCCGTCGTGTTCCTCGTCCACCACGACCAGTCCGGCCTCCGGCAGCGGCACGAAGATCGCCGAGCGCGTGCCGACGACCACCCGCGCCTGCCCGCTGGCCGCCGCCCACCAGGCCGCCGCGCGCTCGCCGTCGTTCAATCCCGAATGCAGCGCGTGCACCGGCACGCCCAGCCGCGCGCGGAAACGCGCCAGCGCCTGCGGGGTCAGGCCGATCTCCGGCACCAGCACCAGCGCCTGTTTGCCGCGCGCGAGGCAGTCGGCGATGGCCTGCAGGTAGACCTCGGTCTTGCCGCTGCCGGTGACGCCGTCGAGCAGGAACGGGGCGAAGCCGTCGGCCGCGCGGATCGCATCGATGGCGAGCTGCTGTTCGGCGTTGGGCGAGAAAGTGGGGTCGGAGTCGCCTTTGCCTCGGAAAGGCGACTCCGACCCCACTTTCTCCTCCGGCACGACGCGCTCCACCAGCCCGCGCTCGCGCAGCCCCCGCAGCGGCGTGCGCCAGCCCGGCGAGGCATCGTCCAGCCAGTCTTCGCCGCGCGCTTCCGCCAACAGCGCGGCCAGCGCTTTCGGCTTGCCCGCGCGCATCGCCGGCAGCGCGGTGCGGCCGGCCTCGTTCAATACCCAGCCGTGGCGGGCGATGTCCGGCAGCGGTTCGCCGCGGCGCAGCGACGCCGGCAGCGCGGTCGCCAGCACCTCGCCCAGCGGCGCGTGCAGGTAGCCGGCCAGCCAGCGCAGCGAGGCGAGCAGTTCGCCGTGCAGCAGCGGGCCGTCGTCCAGAATCTCCAGCGCGGCGCGCAGTTCCACGCCCGGCTCCGCCTCGCCGTGCCCGACCACGACGCCGCAGACCTCGCGCTGCCCGAACGGCACCCGCAGGCGCTGCCCGACCGCCACCGCCCCGGCCTCCGCGCCTGGCGGCGGCAGGTAGCCGAACAGGCGCGGCAGCGGCACCGGCAGGGCGACGCGCAGCACGGGAAGCGGGATCGGCATCGCGCCAGTCTAGCGGTGGCCGCAACTCCGCATGGCCGGCTTGCGCGCCACACCTGACGAATCCCGCACGAACATGACGCAACGCATTGTTGTTGCTGGGGAATCGCCCTTATCCACATCGCCTGTGGATAACGCTGTGCATGTGTGGCCGGCACGGGTGCGCGAGGGCCGTTCCAGCAGCGCTCCCAAGCGCATGGTCAAAAAAGTGCCACGCCGGCAAAGTAATTTAATATCAATAGGTTGCGCGTGGAACGCGGCAGCGAGATCGCATCCCGAAATCGTGGAACCAGGGTTGAGGGCGGTTCTTTCCCGGCTGTGCACAACCGGTTCGCCCGCGACCCGCCCGCCGGCTCGCGGAGCCGCCGTCCACGCGGCTGTCAAGCGGCCATCGGATACCCCGCCTCCGTTCAGCTACCGCGCAAAGTTGAGAAATCGCGCACGAAATTCCAGCAAGCTCATGTTTCCAAAAGGAAACTGTCCTTATCCACACTTGCTGTGGATAACTCTGTGCATGCGCCCGGGAAGGGGGTGCGCAGGTCCCGTTCCAATGGACTTCCGGCCCCGATGGACAAAAAACCGCCACACTCTCAATCTCCATTGAAATCAATCGGTTGAGCGTGGAACCCGGTACCCCGCCGACAACCCTCGGGCGTGGAACAGGCAGATGTGACGGTTTTTTCACGGCTGTGCACAACCGCCAAGGCCGCAGCCCGCACGGTGGCTTGCGGAGCTTGCGCGTTCCGGCCTGTCAAGCATCCGTTGGCACCCCAAGCCCGGCTTGTGCGCGGACCGGTTCAGACCTTCCTCATTAAGATGCAGCGTGCCTGCCCGCCTGCCATGACCGCGAATACGCCCCCATCCCCACGACCTGCGGCGGTGGCCGCGTTCCTGCGCGGCCTGGACCGACGCGCCCGCCTGCTGGTCCAGGTCCAGGCCGGCGATGCCGACGCCGCGCGGCGCGCGCTGGCGGTGGCCGCGCGGGTCTTCGCCGCGGATGCCGGCCAATGGCCGCTGGCGCAGTGGCCCCGGCAATACTGGCGCCTGCTGCTGTCGGTCCCGGCGATGGCGCAGACCGTCGCCGGCACGCCGGGCCCGCTGCCCGGCGTCGCCCGGCTCGCCCCGCCGGTGCGGGCCGCCGTCCTGCTGCATCTGGTAGCCGCACTGGAGGACGCCGACGCGGCGGCCGCGCTGGGCATCGGCATCGACGCCTACCAGCAGCGGATCCGCGACGCCCTGCCGCGCACCCCGCTCGGCCAGCCGGACGTGGACGTCTGGCGCGCGTGGCGCGCCACCGCGCAGCGCGCGCTGGACGCATTGCCTGACACGCCACCGGAAGCCGCGCCCATCGCCGACGCCTCGTCGCCGGCGCAAGCTCCCGGCACCGACGCCGGCCCGCCCCATCGCCGCCGCCTGCGCTGGCTGTGGCTGGGCGTCGCCGCCTGCGCGGTGGCGCTGGCCGCGACCTTCTTCCTGCATCCGCGCGGACGCGAGCTGTTGGACGAATGGCGCAACCAGGTGAAGCGCGAAGCGCTGCCGCCGGCCGATGCGCCGAAGGCGCGCTTCGACGCCGCCGATCCGGCCCTGCATCCCGACCGCGACCTGCTGGCCGCGCCATACGAGTTGCAGTTGGCCCTTCGATTGCCGCTGCTGGCTTGGCTGCACGCGGAAGCCAGCGACGCCCTGCCGCTGGACGCCGCCACCCCCGCGCTCATCGCGGAAGACGGCGACATCGCCGGCCGCATGCAGGCCTGGGATCGCCTGTCGCCGCAGGCGCGTGCGGCGCAGCGCGGCGCCTGGACCGAATGGCAGGCGCTGACCGACACCGAGCGCGCCACCCTGCGCGCCACCGCCGCCCGCTTCGACGCGTTGCCCATCGACCAACAGGAAGCGCTGCGCAGCCGCTACGCGCAGCTGCCGTTCGACGCCCACCGCGGCTGGCACCTGGGGCCGCAGCTGGGCCGATTCTGGCCGCGCATCGTCGCGCTGTTCGCGCAGGTCGATGCCGATGAACGCGAACCGCTGCTGCGCCTGCTGCGCGAAGCGACGCCCGAGGACATCGACGCGCTGGCCCGGCTGGCGCAGACCACGCCGCCGGAAGCGCGCGCCACCCTGCGACGCGAACTGCTGGCGCAGTCGCCCGCGCAGCGCGGCGCCTGGCTGCGGGAGCGGTTGCAGCGCTGAGCGGTGCGGTCGGCGGCCCCTGGCCGTCCATCGCGAGCCGCTACACTGGCCGCGCCGGGACAGGGGCACGCATGAACGATTTTCCCACCGTGGCGCTCGCGCCCGCCTTGATCGTGGAGGACGACGCCTTCGCGCAGCAGCGCCTGCGCGGCCTGCTGACGGAAGTGGCGGGCGCGGACGCGCGCATCGACGCGGCAGGCACGCTGGCCGATGCGCGCCGCCTGGCGACGGGCGATGTTCCCTACGCGCTGGCCCTGGTGGACGTGCAACTGCCCGATGGCTGCGGCGTGGATTTCATCGGCTGGCTGCGCCGTACCCGGCCCGCGCTGCCAGCGGTGATCGTGTCGAGCTGGGCGGAGGAAGGCACCATCCTGGCCGCGCTGCGCCATGGCGCCTCCGGCTACCTGCTCAAGCACGCCGAGAACATCGAACTCGCCATGCAGCTGCGCTGCCTGCATCGCGGCGGCGCGGCCATCGACCCGGTCATCGCCCGCCGCCTGCTGGCCCTGCTGCCGCAGGCCGAACCGCCGCCGCCCGCGGATGAGACCATCCATCTGTCCGCGCGCGAAACCGAGATCCTGCGGCTGGTGGCGCGCGGCTTGTCCAACCGCGAGATCGCCGACAGCACCGGGCTGTCGCGGCTGACCATCGAAACCCATACCCGCAACATCTACCGCAAGCTGGAAGTCGGCTCGCGCACGGCGGCGGTGTTCGAAGCGCAGGCGCTGGGCCTGCTGCACTGATGCGGAATCCGCTCGGCGTCCTGCTCCTGCTGCTGTTGGCCCTGCAGGCCTGCAACCCTGCCCGCGCGCAGGCGCCGCGGACGCTCGTCCGCGCCGAAGCCGTGCGCGGCCACTGGAACGACGCTTCACCGCCCGCCACCGGCTGGACGCCGGTGACGCTGATGGACCAGTGGCAGACGCGCTGGCCGGAGCACGACGGCGTGGTCTGGTATCGCGTGCGCTGGCAGCAGGCCGACGCGCACGCGCCCACCGGCCTGCTGCTCGATTACATCTGCATGGCCGGCGCGGTGTACGTCAACGGCAGTCTGATCGGACGCGGCGCCTCGCTGTCGGAACCGCTGTCGCGCGCGTGGGTGGCGCCGCAGTACTACCTGCTGGATGCGCCGCTGCTGAAGCCGGGCGAGAACGAACTGCTGGTGCGCGTGTCCGGCCTCGTCGCCTACCAGCCCGCGTTCGGCACCGTCACCGTGGGCGATCCGGAACAGGTGCAGGCGCTGTTCCGCGCCAACAAGCGCGTGCGCTTCGACCTGCAGATGCTGGACACCGCCATCGGCGCGGTGCTGGCGGCGGTGTTCGGCCTGTTCTGGCTGCTGCGCCGGCAGGACACGACCTACGGCTGGTACGCGCTGAACGGCCTGTTCGGAATGCTGTACGGGTTGAACTGGGTGAAGGCCAGCCCGTGGCCGTTTTCCACCACCGACGGCTGGCAGGCGTTCGTGGCCGGTTGCTACATGGCGATGGCGGCCTGCTACCTGATCTTCCTGCTGCGCTTCGCCGATCGCCGCTGGCCGCGCACGGAGCGCGCGCTGCTGGGCGTGGCCGCGGTCGTGTTCGCACTGGCGCTGGCGCTGCCGCAGGTGTTCGGGCCGCACCGCAACGTCTACGTCATGCCGATGATCGGCCTGCACTACGCAGCCAGCGCGGCGTTCATGGTCTGGGCGTTGCGCCACGGCCGCACCGACCAGAAGGTGCTGGGCCTGTGCATCGTCATCCCGTTGTTCACCGCGCTGTACGACTTCGCCATCTACATCGGCCTGGTGCGCGCGGATACCATGATCGGCTCATTCGCCTCGCCCATCATGCTGCTGGGCCTTGGCTTCGTGCTGGCGCACCGCTTCGCCGCCACGATGCGGCGGGTGGAAGGCTTCAACGCCGAGCTGCAGCGCGAAGTGGCCGTGGCGACCGGCGAACTGTCGGCCATGCTGACCCAGAAACACGCGCTGGAACTGGCGCACAGCCGCGCCGGCGAGCGCCTGCAGCTGGTGCGCGACCTGCACGACGGCTTCGGCGGCACGCTGGTGGGCGCGATCGCGCGCCTGCAGCAGGCGCCGGAGGACACCTCGAAAGCCGACCTGGTGGCGCTGCTCAAGGAGATGCGCGACGACCTGCGGCTGGTGATCGACACCACCGCGCAGGAGCAGGCAAGCCTCGCCGAATTGATCGCCCCGTTGCGGCACCGCGCCAGCCGCCTGCTCGATGCCGCCGGCATCGACGCGCGCTGGCAAGTCGAGGGACTGGACGGCGTGCATCTGGAGCCGGCACACAGCCTGGATCTGCTGCGATTGCTGCAGGAAGCGCTGACCAACGTGTTCAAGCACAGCCGCGCACGGTGCGTGGACGTGCGCATCGAGCGCGAGGGCGCACGCCTGCGGATGCGGGTAACCGATGATGGCGTCGGCCCGATGGGCATGGCGTCACCACGGGCCGATGGCGGCGGCGCCGGGTTTGCCAGCATGCGCCTGCGCGTGCAGCGGCTGGGCGCATCGCTGGAGGTTCGCGATGCCGCGCCCGGCACCGAATTGCGGCTGGATATGCCGCTGGCGGCCTGACAGCCACCGATCCGTAGCCGCTACCTGATTTCGTGGATACCGCGCAGACACGGGCGGGACTAGCGTGCGCGCACCATCCACGGACCACGGTATTTCCTCATGCAACGCTTGCTTCCCGCTTCCCGCCGCCCCTCAAGCCGCCCGCTGGCCGCGGCCGTGTCCCTGATCCTGCTGGCCGGTGCCACGCCTGCGTTTGCGCAAGTCGCGGGCGGCACCACGGCCACCGAGCCCTGCACGCAGGACACCACCACCGGCGCGATGGCGTGCATGCCCGGAAGCAACGTCGGCAAGAACGGCAACGGCGGCCCCTCCGGTTCCGGCGGCAGCGGAGGCGCGGGTGGTCAGGGCACCGAAACCGACAACGTCGCCATCGGAAAGAACAGCTCCGCCGGCAGCGGCGGGAATGGCGGATACGGCAATTCGGGCGGCACCGGCGGCGCCGGCGGCATCGGGGGAACAGGCAATCTCGCCTTTGGCATAGGCAGCAGCGCAGGGCGCGGCGGCGATGGCGGCGAAGGCAACTCGGGGGGCTTCGGTGGAGCCGGCGGCAAGGGCGGCAACAACAATATCGCCATCGGCAACGGCAGCAGCGCAGGCACCGGCGGCACCGGCGAGGAGGGCTGCTGCGGCGGCGCGTTCGGAGGCGCGGCAGGCGCCACCGGCACCGACAACAACATCGCGCTCGGCAGCAGCGCGTGGGCCAACGGTGGCGGTTCGGTGGCGTTGGGCTACAACAGCAACGACGGCGGCCAGGCCAATGTCATCTCGATCGGCAATTCCGGTTTGCAGCGAAGGCTGATCAACCTCGCCGCCGGGATCAACGCCACCGACGCCGTGAATGTCGGCCAGCTCAACACCGCCATTGCCGGCAGCGGCTGGAGCCTGAGCGCCGGCGGCGGCGCCCAGGAAGCGATCAGCAACGGCGAAAGCGTGGATTTCGCGACCGACGATCCCAACAACAACCTCACCGTCACCCGCAGCGGCAACACCATCCGCTACGGCTTCAGCGGCACGCCCACGTTCACCGGCCTGACCGTGGGCGGCGGTGGCGCCAGCTTCACCATCGTCAACAACACCGTAGTCAATATGGGGAGCAACGTGGTCGGCGGCGTCGCCAACGGCGTGGCCGCGACCGATGCGGTCAACAAGGGCCAACTGGACACCGCGGTGGCGGGCGCGAACGCCAATGCCGCCACTGCGCAGGCCACGGCCGATGCCGCGCAGGCCACGGCCACCGGCGCCGCAACCGCCGCCGGCGCCGCGCAGGTCACCGCCGATGCCGCACTGGCCAATGCCGCGACTGCACAGACAACCGCCGACGGTGCGGCATCCGCCGCGGCCACCGCACAGACCACCGCAGATACCGCGCTGACCAATGCGGCCACTGCACAGGCCACCGCCGACACCGCGCTGACCAATGCGGCCACTGCGCAGGCCACCGCCGACACCGCGCTGACCAACGCGGCCAACGCGCAAGCCACGGCCGATTCCGCGCTGACCGCCGCCAACAACGCGGTCGGCACGGCCAACGCGCATGCCGATGCCGGCGACGCCGCCACCCTGGCCTCCGCCAACGCGCATGCCGACGCCGGCGCTGCGGCATCGCTGGCATCGGCGCAGGCCTACGCCAACACTGGCGATGCTGCCACCCTGACCGCCTCGAAGTCCTACACCGACACGCAGTCCGCCGCGACGCTGGCCTCGGCCAACGCCTACACCGACCAGAAGTTCGCCGCGTGGAACGACAGCTTCACCCAGTTCCAGCAGCAGACTGACCGCCGTTTCGCCCAGACCGACCGCCGCATCGACCGGATCGGCGCGATGGGCAGCGCGATGACGCAGATGGCGGTGAACGCGGCGATCGGCAACAGCCCGCGCGGGCGGATGGCGATCGGCGTGGGCGCGCAGGGCGGGCAGGGCGCGGTGTCGATCGGCTACGGCAAGCGCATCGGCGATCGCGGTTCGTTCTCGGTCGGCGCCAGCTTCGGCAGCGGCGAATCCAGCGCCGGCGCGGGCTTCGGTTTCGATCTGTAATCCGGTTCCGCACTGTCCGAGGGGGCGCTCAGGCGCCCCCGTCGCGTTTCAGACGATCCGCAGCACCCGCCGGCTGGCGCGGAATTGGTCGCCGAAGCGCGCCATGCCGTCGCCGCGCATGCCGGTGGCGTGGCGGTCGAAGTAGTCCTGCAACGCCGCCTCGTCGCGCAGGTGGTAGTGCACGCAGAAGACGACGCGGCCCGGCGCGGGCGCGGGGTCCAGCACTTCGGTCATGCGCGCGTCGACGAAGCCCGGCAGGGCCAGCATCCGCGCCACGTGGTCGTGCAGCCAGGTGCGATAGTCCGCCTCGATGCCGGCATCGACGTCGAGGTTGACCTCGTAGATCACCTCGTCGCTCGCGCTCACATCGCCACCAGGCCGATCGCCATGCTGGCGACGATCGCGAAGCTCAGCAGCACCGTGTAGCAGGTGCCCAGCACGAAGTACTTGAGCAGCGTCATCGGCCAGCCCTGCCCGTACACCCGCTTCTGCATCAGCAGCAGGTAGACCGGCATCCACACCAGCAGCGCCTTCTCGATCAAGCCGAGCAGCCCGTGCAGCACGCCCGCTTCCGGCGCCACCGCGCTCTGCAAGGCGAGCACCAGCAGCAGCAACAGCAGGTCCAGGCACAGGAAGGCGTGGCTGTGCAGGGCGATTACCAGATGCTCCATGTACAGCCGGCGCTTGAACAGGTAGGCCAGCTTCAGCATCAGCGCGAAGATCGGCACCAGCACGAACAGGGTGGATGGCACCGCGCTCAGCACCGCGTCCTTGAACGCGGATTTGTCGTTCTGGAGGCGCTGGATGTTCTCGTTGCTGCGTTCCAGCTGCTTGTTGAACCAGCGGTCGCCGAACGCGGGCAGCCAGGTGTCGAGCGGGTTAGTCTCGGCATTCCAGGGTTTGCCGTTGACCTTGAAGTTGAGGCCGTGGTTGCCGTCCTTGTCCGGCGCCGGCGGCGGTTCGCCCTTGGCCTGCGCGCCCTGCAGCTGCTTGATGCGCCTGTCGGCTTCCTCGCGCACCGCCTGTTCGCCGACTTCCATGCCGATGATGCCGGTGGCGGCGGGCGTGCCGATCATCTTCTGCTTGCCCTCGGCCAGTTGGGCCAGCGCGGCGTCGCGGCGTTTCTCCACTTCGGACACGGTGGTGGCGGCGGCGATGCCGTCCGCTTCGCCGCCGATGTTGAAGTTCGGCCCGTCGGTGGTGAGCTGGGCCACGAAGAACGTGACCACGGCCAGGAGGAAGAACAGCCGGAACGGGGTGACGTAGCGGATCTGGCGGCCAGCGAAATATTCGCGGCTCAGGAAGCCCGGCTTGGCGAACAGCGGGCCGATGGTGCGGAACACGCGGAGGTCGAGGTCGAACACGCTGTCCAGGATGTCGCCGAACAGATTGCCCAGCGGCCGCATCAGCCCTTTCACCGGCTGGCCGCAGGCGTAGCAGTGCTCGCCCAGCAGCGGCGTGCCGCAGTTGCGGCAGGCGCCCTGCGGGGCGGGAACGGTCGAACTGTCGGTGGCGTCGTTCATCGGCATCCTCCTGGCGCCGGGTAAGATGGCAGCCCGCGCGCGCTGACGCCAGCGTGCGAATCGTCATCCCTCTTCCAATTTCGTCATTCCCGCGCCGCTGCTGACAGACGAATGTCTGTCCAAAGCGGGCATGGCGAGAAATACCTGCATGCCCGCCATTCCATCCGCCCCGCCCCGCTTCCTCGACGAAGTGCGCCACAGCGCGCGCCTGGCCGCGCCGTTGGCGGCCGGGCACCTGTCGCACGGGCTGGTCGGCTTCATCGACACCGTGGTCGCCGGCCACCACGGCACCGTCACGCTGGCCTCGGTGGCGGTGGGCGCGGCGCTGTTCTGGCTGCCGATGATGATGCCGATGGGCACACTGATGGCGCTGCCGCCGTCGGTGTCGCAGCTGGACGGCGCGGGCCGTCGCAACGAGATCGCGCCGCTGTTCCGGCAGGCGCTGTGGCTGGCGGCGGCGCTGGGCGTGCTGCTGTTCGCGCTGATGTCGCTGTTCCCGCTGGCGCTGGGGCCGATGGGGATCGCACCGGACATCGTGCCGGGCGCCACCGCCTTCATCCACGCGATCCGCTGGGGCATTCCGGGCTTCACCCTCTACCTGTGCATGCGCTACCTCAGCGACGGCCTGCACTGGTCGATGCCGACCATGCTGCTGGGCTTCGGCGGCCTGTTGCTGCTGGCGCCGGCCGGCTATGTGATGACCAACGGCCTGCTCGGCTTCCCCGAACTGGGCGCGGCCGGCGTGGGCTACGCCTCGGCGGCGATGTTCTGGCTGCAGGCGCTGGCCTTCGCGCTGTACCTGTGGCGGGCGAAACGCTTCGCCGACCTGCGCCTGTTCGCGCGCTTCGAGCGGCCGAAGCCGGCGGTGATCCTCGACCTGCTGCGCACCGGGTTGCCGATCGGGGTGACGGTGACGATGGAGGGCGGACTGTTCGTCGCCACCGCGCTGCTGATCGGGCGGCTGGGCGACGTGCCGGTGGCTTCGCACCAGATCGCGCTGAACGTGGCCTCGATGTGCTTCATGGTGCCGTTCGGCGTGGCCGAGGCGACCACCGTGCGGGTCGGCCACGCGCTGGGCCGCGGCGACCGCGCCGGGCTGCGCCGCGCGGCGTTCGCCGGCTTCGCGCTGGCGCTGGGCACGCAGGCGCTGTCGGCGCTGGTGATGCTGTTCGGCCACCACGCCATCGCCGGGCTGTACAGCACCGACGCGGCGGTGATCGCGCTGGCCGGCAGCCTGCTGCTGTACGCGGCGCTGTTCCAGTTCCCGGACGGCATCCAGGTGGTCTCCGCCGGCGCGCTGCGCGGGCTGAAGGACACCCGCGCGCCGATGTGGCTGGCGGCGCTGGCGTACTGGGGCATCGGCATGCCGGTCGGCGCCGGGCTGGGCCTCGGCTTGGGCTGGGGCGCGCCGGGGATGTGGCTGGGCCTGACCGCCGGGCTGACCGTGGCGGCGGTGCTGCTGTGCCGGCGCTTCCTGCGCAGCAGCGCGCGCCTGCCGATGCCGGCGCCCGCTCCGTCGCCATCCGTCACCGTGACCGATTGCGCATGAAGCCTTGACGCCGGCCCGTTAGCATCCATCTTCGAACTTGCCGTCCTTCCCGTTTTCGGGGAGACGACGAATCCTCTTCCCCGTTCCATCCGTTCCACCGGAGCCCTCCATGAACGAACCGCGCCGTCGCGGCCCCATCGCCCGCCTGGTGGTCGGCACCTGGGACGCGATCAACTTCACCCGCCGGCTGGTGTTCAACCTGCTGTTCCTGCTGGTGCTGGTGATCGTGCTGGTGGCGATGTTCGGCGGCGGCAAGCTGGCGCCGCTGGAGCAGCGCTCGACCCTGGTGTTCGCGCCCGAAGGCCGGCTGGTGGAGCAGTACAGCTGCGACGCCTTCAGCCGCAACCTGGCGCGCGCCACCGACAGCCGCGACTGCCGCGAAGTCCGCCTGCGCGACGCCCTGCGCGCGCTGGAATCGGCCCGTACCGACAAGCGCATCGAACGCGTGGCGCTGTACCTCGACGACCTGCAGCCCAGCGGCTTCGCCTCGCTGCGCGACGTGGCGGCGGCGCTGGCCGCAGTGCGCGCGGCGGGCAAGCAGGTGGTGGCCTACGGCGACAGCTACGAGCAGGGCCAGTACCTGCTGGCCGCGCAGGCCAGCGAGATCTACCTCGACCCGATGTCGCCGGGCGGCGTGAGCCTGGACGGCCTGGCCTCGTACCGGCAGTACTACCGCGAGGCGCTGCAGGACAAGCTCGGCATCGACATGCACCTGTTCAAGGTCGGCCAGTACAAGTCGGCCGCCGAGCCCTACATCCTCGACGCCGCTTCGCCCGCCTCGAAGGAGGCCGACCTGTTCTGGATGGGCGACCTGTGGAAGCGCATGCTGGCCGACGTCGGCAAGGCGCGCGGCCTCGACCCGGCCGCGCTGGAGAACGACGCCAACACGCTGCCGGAACAGGTGGCCGCCGCCCGCGGCGACATGGCCCAGCTCGCGCTGCGGCAGAAGCTGGTCACCGGCCTGAAGACCCGCGAGGACGTGGACAACCTGCTGGCCGAGCGCGGCGTGGCCGACGACAACGCCGAGGGCGGCTTCCGCCAGGTCGCGCTGGACACCTACCTGCAGCACCTCGACGGCGCGCTGCCGCAGGCCGACATCCGCCCGCAGGTCGCGGTGGTGGTGGCCGAGGGCGAGATCGCCGGCGGCACCGCCGCGCCCGGCCGGATCGGCGGCGAATCCACCTCCGCCCTGCTGCGCCAGGCGCGCGGCGACGACGACGTGAAGGCGGTGGTGCTGCGGGTCAACTCGCCGGGCGGCGAAGTGTTCGCCTCCGAGCAGATCCGCCGCGAGGTCGCCGCGCTGAAGGCCGCCGGCAAGCCGGTGGTGGTGTCGATGGGCGACGTGGCCGCCTCCGGTGGCTACTGGATCAGCATGAACGCCGACCGCATCTACGCCGATCCGTCCACCATCACCGGGTCGATCGGCATCTACGGCCTGATCCCCACCATCGACCGCACCCTCGGCAAGCTGGGCGTGCGCACCGACGGCGTCGCCACCACCAGGTACGCCGGCGCGTTCGACGTCACCCGCCCGCTCGACCCGGGCGTGGCGGCCACCGTGCAGGCGATGATCGACAAGGGCTACCGCGACTTCACCGGCAAGGTGGCGCAGGCGCGCGGCAAGACCGTGGAGCAGATCGACGCGGTGGCGCAGGGCCGCGTGTGGAGCGGCGCGCAGGCGAAGGAGCGCGGGCTGGTCGATGCGTTCGGGGGCCTGAAGGACGCAGTGGCCGATGCCGCCGCGCGCGCCAAGCTGGGCAAGCCCGAGCAGTGGCAGACCCGCTACCTCGAAGACAGCGCGGTGCCGCTGTCGCAGCTGCTGGCCGGGCTGATGCGCAGCCGCGCCGGCCTCGGCCTGCTGCATACCGGCGTAGGCGAACTGCTGCTGGCCAGCCGCGCGCACGCGCTGGCGCAGGACGCGCCGCTGCGCTTCGTGCAGGACGCGCTGGAAGGGCGCGGCCGCGGGCGGACCAAGGCGCTGGCGTACTGCTTCTGCGAGCCGCGCTGAGCCCGTAGCGGCGGCGTTCGCGCCGCGCGCGCATCTTCCTATCGCGCGGCCTCGTTCGCCGCGCGCGCCTGTTCGGCGGCCTGCGTCCGGGTCGCATCCACCGCGTCGCGCGCCGCGTTCTTGTAGGCGTTGGCGGCGGCGACGGTGGATGCCGCCGCCTTCGGTTTCGGCGGCTGCTCCGGATCCGGCGGCGATGGCGCGCTGCACGCGACGAGCAGGCACAGGCTTGCGGCGAGGGAAAGCAGCGGGGTTTTCCGGCGCATGGCGGTCTCCGATGCGGGCCGTGCCCTATCCTACGCCGGTCGTCCGGATGGAGAGTCGCCGATGCATTCGCCCCGCTGGAACCTGTCGGGACAACGCGCGCTGGTCACCGGCGCCAGCGCAGGAATCGGTCTGGCGATCTGCCGCGAGCTGCTCGGCTTCGGCGCGCAGGTGCTGATGGTGGCGCGCGACGCCGAACTGCTGGAGGCCGCGCGCGCCGAGCTGGAGGACGAGTTCCCCGGCCCGGAAGACCCGGTGCTGGCGCTGCCGGCCGACGTCACCGACGACGAACAGCGCGCCGAGATCCTCGACTGGGCCAAGGACCAGGGCGGGCTGCACCTCCTGGTCAACAACGCCGGCGGCAACGTGACGCGCCCCGCGCTGGACTACGGCGAGGACCAGTGGCGCGGCATCTTCGAAACCAACCTGTTCTCCGCCTTCGAGCTGTGCCGGCTGGCGCATCCGCTGCTGTCGAAGCACGCGGCGTCGAGCATCGTCAACGTCGGCAGCGTCTCCGGCATCACCCACGTGCGCAGCGGCGCGCCCTACGGCATGAGCAAGGCGGCGCTGCACCAGATGACCCGCAACCTGGCGGTCGAGTGGGCCGAGGACGGCATCCGCGTGAATGCCGTCGCGCCGTGGTACATCCGCACCCGCCGCACCAGCGGCAAGCTGGCCGATCCCGACTATCTGGACGAAGTGCTGCTGCGCACGCCGATGGGCCGCATCGGCGAGCCGGAGGAAGTGGCCGCCGCGGTCGCCTTCCTGTGCCTGCCGGCGTCGGGCTACGTCACCGGCGAGTGCATCGCGGTGGACGGCGGCTTCCTGCGCTACGGTTTCTGACCATTGCCGCGCAGCGGCCGTTCCGGGGAGGGCGGATGATGCAGGACGACACGCTGAGCAGGAAGATCGCGGACATCCACGCGCAGATCCGGGGCCATGTCGGCGACATCGGCCGCATCGGCATCGCGCTGTACCACGCCGACAGCGGCCAGCTCAGCACCTTCGTCCACAGTTCCGACGGGCAATCGCCGCTGGAGCGCTACCAGGTGCCGCTGGCGGAGGTGCCTTCGCTGCGGCGTCTGCACGAGGACGGCCGCAGCCGGATCATCGACGACCTGGCCTCGCTGGCCGGTTCGCCCAGCGAACATACCCGGCGGATCCTGGCGGCCGGCTACCGCTCCAGCTACACCTGCCCGCTGTACGCGCAGGGCGAACTGCTGGGCTTCCTGTTCTTCGATTCGCGCCAGCCCGGCCATTTCCGCAACGACGTCACCCTGCGGCTCGACAGCTACGCCGGGCTGATCTCGTCGCTGGTGTCGCACGCGCTGTCCGCCACCCGCGCGCTGCGCAGCGCGATGGCGCTGGCGCGCGAGCTGGGCCGCCATCGCGACGAGGAAACCGCCGGCCACCTCGACCGCGTCGCCCACTACACCCGCTCGATCGCGATGGCGCTGCCGGAGCGGCTGGGCCACAGCGACGAGGATGTCGAGTTCCTGTTCCAGTTCGCCGGCCTGCACGACATCGGCAAGATCGCGATCCCGGACCACATCCTGCAAAAGCCCGGGAAGCTGGACGCGGACGAATACGAAATCGCCAAATCGCACGTGCAGAAGGGCAGCGAGATGATCGGGACGATGATGCGCGAGTTCGGCCTCGCCAACGAACGCTACGCCGGGCTGCTGCACGACGTCATCGCCTGCCACCACGAACGCTGGGATGGCGGCGGCTACCCGCGCGGCCTGGTCGGCGAGGCGATCCCGCTGGCCGGCCGGATCGTGGCGGTGGCCGACGTGTTCGACGCGCTGACCAATCCGCGGCCGTACAAGCGCGCCTGGACGCTGGACGAGGGCATGGCCTACCTGCGCGACAACAGCGGCGGCCAGTTCGACCCGCAGTGCGTGGCGGCGGCCGAGCGCTGCTTCGACGACTGGCGCCGCATCCACGCGCGCTTCCACCCGCTGGACGCGGCCTGACGGCGGGGCGCGGGCATGCTGCCGGGCTGGGCGCTGCTGCTGGTATCGGTGGGCTATGCCGCGCTGCTGTTCGGCGTGGCCTGGCTCGGCGACCGCCATCCGCTGTATCCGCAGAGCCGCCGCCTGCGCCCGCTG
This sequence comes from Thermomonas brevis, assembly GCF_014395425.1. Classification (NCBI taxonomy): domain Bacteria; kingdom Pseudomonadati; phylum Pseudomonadota; class Gammaproteobacteria; order Lysobacterales; family Lysobacteraceae; genus Thermomonas; species Thermomonas brevis. The sequence goes on along the minus strand of NZ_CP060711.1, from coordinate 1,971,811 downwards.
GTCTACAGCCTGGCGCTGGCGGTGTACTGCTCGTCGTGGACGTTCTACGGCGCGGTCGGCACCGCCGCGCGGCAGGGCCTGGGCTACCTGCCGATCTATCTCGGGCCGCTGCTGTTCCTGCTGTTCGGCTGGCGCATCCTGGAGCGGCTGGCGCTGATCGCGCAATCGCAGAGCACGGTGTCGATCGCCGACTTCCTCGGCGCGCGCTACGGCCGCTCGCAGCAGATGGCCGCACTGGTGGCGATCATCGCGCTGATCGCAGCGGTGCCCTACCTCGCGCTGCAGTTCAAGGCGGTGGCGATCAGCCTGGACGTGCTCGGCGGGCGCGGCGCGCAGTCGCCGGCGTGGGGCGACCCGGCGCTGTACGTGGCGGCGCTGATGGCGCTGTTCGCGATCCTGTTCGGTACGCGCCAGGTCGACGCCACCGAGCACCGCCCCGGCCTGATGCTGGCGGTGGCGCTGGAGTCGCTGGTCAAGCTGGTAGCGCTGGTGGCGATCGGCGTGTTCGCGGTGGGCTGGCTGGACGCGCGCGCGATCCCGCTGGCCGACGCCACCCGCGCGCTGGTGGACAACGCGCCGCCGGTCGGCTTCGTCGCGCAGACGCTGCTGGCGTTCGCCGCCATCGTCTGCCTGCCGCGCCAGTTCCACGTGGCGGTGGTGGAATGCGCGGACGTGGCCGACATCCGCCGCGCGCGCTGGCTGTTCGGCGCGTATCTGGTCGCGATCAGCGTGATGGTGCTGCCGATCGCGGTGGCCGGCGTGGCCCGCTTCGGCAGCGACGGCGCGGTGCCGGCGGACAGCTTCGTGCTGGCGCTGCCGCAATCCGACGGCCACAGCGCGCTGGCGCTGCTGGCCTACGTCGGCGGCTTCTCCGCCGCCACCGGCATGGTGATCGTGGCCAGCGTGGCGCTGGCGACGATGGTCAGCAACGACCTGGCGATGCCGCTGCTGCTGCGCCGCGGGCTGGCCGGCGCCAACGTCGCCTCCACCGTGCTGTGGATCCGTCGCGCCGCCATCGTGCTGCTGGCGGCGCTGGCCTGGGGCTATTACCGCGCCAGCGCCAGCGACACCGAGCTGGCCGCGTACGGGCTGATGGCGTTTGCGGCGATGGCGCAGTTCGCGCCGCCGCTGATCGGCGGACTGTACTGGCGCGGGGCCAGCCGGCGCGGCGCGGAGAGCGCGCTGCTGCTGGGCTTCGCGGTGTGGGCCTACACCCTGCTGCTGCCGGCGCTGACCCGCTCCGGCTGGCTCGATCCGGGCTGGCTGGACGCAGGCCCGTTCGGCATCGCCTGGCTGCGTCCGCAGCAGCTGTTCGGATTGTCCGGCTGGGACCCGCTCACCCACGGCACGGTCTGCTCGCTGCTGGCGAACGTGGCCGCGCTGCTGCTGGTGTCGATGCGCTGGCGGCCGAGCCTGGACGAGCGCCTGCGCGCCGCGCCCTTCCTCGATCCCTACGCCAAGCGCCGCACCCTGGGCAGCGGCGAATGGCTGGGCAGCGTGCGGGTCGGCGAGCTGCTGTCGCTGGCCGGGCGCATCGTCGGCGAACGCACCGCGCAACGCGCCTTCGCCGAGCAGGCGCAGGCGCTGCAACGCGAGCTGGCACCGGCCGCGCAGGCCGACCGCCAATGGATCCAGTTCACCGAGCGCCTGCTCGCCGCCGCGCTGGGCGCGGCCTCGGCGCGGCTGGTGCTGACCAGCGCGCTGCACGGCTCCGGCATGGAAGTGGCCGAAGTCGTCGCGGTGCTGGACGAGGCCGGGCAGGAGCTGCGCTTCAACCGCGAGATCCTCTCCAACACGCTGGAGAACATCGACCAGGGCGTCAGCGTGGTCGGCCGCGACATGCGGCTGGTGGCATGGAACCGCAGCTACCAGCGGCTGTTCGACTATCCCGACGGGATGCTCTACGTCGGCCGGCCGATCGCCGACATGATCCGCTACAACATCGAGCGCGGCGAACTCGGCGAACTCGGCGAGGGCGACATCGACGCGCAGATCGAAAAACGCCTGGCCTACATGCGCGCCGGCTCGCCGCACGTGGCGGTGCGCGTGCGCGCCGACGGCAAGGTGATCGAGCTGCGCGGGCAGGCGCTGCCGGGCGGCGGCTACGCCACCAGCTACAGCGACGTGACCGAGCACGTGCGCGCCCAGCGCGAGCTGCGCGAGATCAACGAGACGCTGGAGCAGCGCGTGACCGAGCGCACCCGCGAGGCCGAGGCCGCGCAGGAAACCCGCGCGCGCTTCCTCACCGCGATCAGCCACGACGTGTTGCAACCGCTGAACGCGGCGCGGCTGTTCGCCTCCGCGCTGCGCGAAACCGGCGACGCCGCGCAGCAGCGGCACTTGGCCGAGCGCGTGGACGCTTCGCTGCGTGCCGCCGAGGAACTGCTGGACGGCCTGCTCGACGTGTCGCGGCTCGACGCCGGCGCGCTGACGCCGACGATCCGCGATCTGGATGCCGGCCAGCTGCTGCGCGAACTCGCCGCGCAGGCTGCGCCGATGGCGGCGGCGCGCGGCATCGACATCCGCGTGCACGCGCCGCCGCTGGCGGTGCGCAGCGACCCGCGCCTGCTGCGCCGGGTGTTGCAGAACTTCCTCGCCAACGCGCTGCGCTACACCCCGCGCGGTCGGGTGGTGCTGGCCGCGCGCCGGCGCGGCGCGCAGGTGGCGTTGCAGGTCTGGGACACCGGCCCCGGCATCCCCGCCCACCACATGCGCCAGATCTACGACGAGTTCCACCGCTACGAGCAGCCGTTCGACTGGGACGGCCGCGGCATGGGCCTGGGCCTGTCGATCTGCCAGCGCATCGCGCGCCTGCTCGGGCATGCGCTGGACGCGCGCTCGGAGATCGGGCGCGGCTCGATGTTCTCGATCGCCGCCCCGTGCGGCGAAGCCGCGGCGCTGCCTGCGCCCGTTGCGGCCATCGCGGCGGCATCGGAGTCCGGCCTCGACGGCCTGCGCGTGCTCTGCCTGGACAACGATCCGGACATCCTCGCCGGCATGCGCGCGCTGCTGGAGCGCTGGAACGTCGAAGCGCTGTGCGCGGGCACCGTCGACGCCGCGCTCGCGCTGGCGGCGCGGCGGCCCGGCGTGTTGCTGGTGGACTATCACCTGCACGACCGCCTCGACGGCCTGGACGCGCTGGACGCCCTGCGCGCCGCCTGCGGCGACGTCCCCGGCGCGCTGCTCACCGCCGACGGCAGCGCCGCGCTGAAGCAGGCCGCGCGCGAACGCGGCTACCGGGTGCTGACCAAGCCGGTGAAGCCGGCGTCGCTGCGCGCGTTCCTGGCCGCGCAGCACGGTTTCCCCGCGGCGGCGGGCGCAGAATGAACCGGCCTGCCGTCCCGCGGCATCGTTGAGTTCCTCCGGCGCTCGACTATCCTGCGCGCGGGGCTCCAGGGACTGGACCGATGCTCGACCTGCCAATGCGACTGCCGCCGACACTGCGGACCCTGATCTCCAGGCGGGGCCAGACGCAGCGCTATGCCGCCGACGAGGTGCTGTTCCACGAAGGCGACGCCTCGGACGGCCTCTACCTGCTGCTGTCGGGCCGGCTGAAGGTCTACGCCACCGCCAGCGACGGGCGGGAAGTGATCTACAACGTGCTGGAGCCGGGCGAACTGCTGGGCGAACTGTCGCTGGACGGCGGCGCCCGCACCGCGTCCGTGCGGGCGGTGACCGACGCCCGGTGCCTGGTGCTGGACAACGGCGCCGCACGGGCGCTGATGCGCGCGCAGCCGGAGTTCGCCGAGCACGTGCTCGCGATGGCGGCGGCGCGGGCCAGGCACAGCACGCGCATGGCCCGCAGCATCGCGCTGGACACCGTGCGCGACCGCGTGGTCGCGCTGCTCGAAGCGCATGCGATTGCGGACGGCAACGTGGCGCGCATTCCCACCGAGCTGACCCAGCAGGAAATCGCCGACCGCATCGGCGCCAGCCGGGAAACGGTGCACAAGGTGATCGGCGCGCTGGTCAGGGACGGCGTCCTGCACAAGGACGCCGGGCACAGGATGACGCTGCTGAAGCCGCTGCCGGGAAAGCCCGGAAAAGCGCGGCGCCCGCGCTCCACCGATTGAAGCCGGCCCGGCTTCGGGCCGAGGTGTGCAAACAGTCGTTCCATGCGGGCGAAGATGGGCAACGTCCCTGTCGCCCAAACCGTTCGGCCGGATCACGCGCGGCCGATGCGGTTATTCAGGCGTTGCAGCGGATGCAAGGCCAGTGGCGATTTCACTTGACTTCGCGCGCCGCGACGGCAACCGGGCATCAACGAACGAAGCCGCGCACGCTCAGCCGGGCTCGTCCTCGCCCGGCGCCACCGCGCTGCCCGGATCGACCAGCAATCGCCCGGCCAGCAGGATCGCCTGGGTGCGGTTGGACGCGCCCAGCTTGCGCAGGATCGCGCTCATGTGGGCCTTGATGGTGGCTTCCGAGACGCCCAGCTCGTAGCCGATCTGCTTGTTGAGCAGGCCGGCGCCGAGCATCTGCAGCACGCGGAACTGCTGCGGGGTGAGTTCGCGGATGCGGGCGGCGATGGCGCGCTCCTCGTCGGCCATCGGGCTGGCGCCGAGCGCGGCCTCGGGAATCCAGCGTTCGCCATCGAGCACCTGCCGCAGCGCGGCGGCGAGGATGGCGGCGTCGGAGGATTTCGGGATGAAGCCCATCGCGCCGTGGTCCAGCGCGCGGCGCATGATCTCCGGCTCCTCGCGCGCGGACACCATCACCACCGGCAGCTGCGGATGTGCGGCGCGCAGGTGCACCAGCGCGGAATAGCCCTGCACGCCGGGCATGTTGAGGTCGAGCAGCAGCAGATCGGCGTCGGGCTCGGCGTCCACCAGCGCGTACAGCGCGTTGGCGCTCTCGGCCTCGCGGATCCGCGCGTCGGGCAGCAGGCGCAGGGCCACGCCGCGCAGCGCCTCGCGGAATAGGGGGTGGTCGTCGGCGATGAGGAGCGTGGTCATAAAGGCCAGAAGTGAGCGAGGAGGAGTGAGAAGTGAGGAAAATGCTCTCGCTCACTTCTCACTTTTCTCCACTCGCTTCTCGCTCTTCACGCTTGCCGCCGGTTCTGCACCAGCGAATCCACCACCGAGGGGTCGGCCAGCGTGGTGGTGTCGCCGAGCTGGTCCGGCGCGTCCTCGGCGATCTTGCGCAGGATGCGGCGCATGATCTTGCCGCTGCGGGTCTTGGGCAGGCCCGGCGCCCATTGCAGGAAGTCGGGGGTGGCGATGGGACCGATCTCGCGGCGCACCCAGGCGACCAGTTCGTTGCGCAGCGCGTCGCTTTCGGTCTCGCCGGCCACCAGCGTCACGTAGGCGTAGATGCCCTGGCCCTTGATGTCGTGCGGGAAGCCGACCACCGCCGCTTCGGCCACCTTCGGGTGCGCCACCAGCGCGCTTTCCACTTCGGCGGTGCCGATGCGGTGGCCGGAGACGTTGATGACGTCGTCGACGCGGCCGGTGATCCAGTAGTAGCCGTCCTCGTCGCGGCGGCAGCCGTCGCCGGTGAAGTACATGCCGGGATAGGTCTTGAAGTAGGTGTCGATGAAGCGCTGATGATCGCCGTACACGGTGCGCATCTGGCCCGGCCAGGAATCCAGCAGGACGAGGTTGCCCTCGGCCACGCCGTCCAGCAGCGCGCCGTTGGCATCGACCAGCGCCGGTTGCACACCCGGCAGCGGCTTGGTCGCGGAGCCCGGCTTGAGGTCGGTGGCGCCGGGGATCGGGGTGATCAGCATGCCGCCGGTCTCGGTCTGCCACCAGGTATCGACCACCGGGCAGCGCGAATCGCCGACGTTCTCGTAGTACCAGCGCCAGGCTTCCGGATTGATCGGCTCGCCCACGCTGCCCAGGATGCGCAGCGACTTGCGCGAGGTCTTCTTCACCGGCTCCACGCCTTCGCGCATCAGCGCGCGGATCGCGGTCGGCGCGGTGTAGAAGATCGTGACCCGGTGCTTGTCGATGACCTCCCAGAAGCGCGAGAAGCTCGGGTAGTTCGGCACGCCCTCGAACATCACCTCGGTGCAGCCGTTCGCCAGCGGGCCGTAGACGATGTAGCTATGGCCGGTCACCCAGCCCACGTCGGCGGTGCACCAGAACACGTCGTCCGGCTTCAGGTCGAAGGTGACGTCGTGGGTGTAGGCCGCCCACAGCAGGTAGCCGCCGGTGGTGTGCAGCACGCCCTTCGGCTTGCCGGTGCTGCCGGAGGTGTAGAGGATGAACAGCGGGTCTTCCGCGTTCATGCGCGCAGGCGTACAGGTGGCGGGCTGGTCGTCCACCACCGCATCAAACCAGCGGTCGCGCGGCATCTGCATGTCGATGGCGCCGCCGGTGTGGCGCACCACCAGCACGGTTTCCACCGAGTTGGTGCCGGGCAGTTTGAGCGCGGCGTCCACGTTCGCCTTCAGCGGCACCTTCTTGCCGCCGCGCAGGCCCTCGTCGGCGGTGATGATGAGCTTGCTGGCGCAGTCGGAGACGCGGTCGGCGATGGAATTGGGCGCGAAGCCGCCGAACACCACCATGTGGATCGCGCCGATGCGCGCGCAGGCCAGCATCGCGACGGCCGCTTCCGGGATCATCGGCAGGTAGATGGTGACGCGGTCGCCCTTGCCGACGCCGAGACTGCGCAGCGCGTTGGCGAGCTTGCACACGCGGGCGTGCAATTCGCGATAGGTGAGCTTCTGCGCCGGCGCGTCCGGGCTGTCCGGCTCGAAGATCAGCGCGACTTTGTCGCCGTGCTGGTCCAGGTGCCGGTCGAGGCAGTTGACGCTGGCGTTGAGCTCGCCGTCGGCGAACCAGCGGATGCGGAAATCCTTGAGGTCGTAGCTCACGTCCTTGATGACGGTCGGCGCCTTGTACCAGTCGAGGCGCTTCGCCATGTCGCCCCAGAAGGCGTCGGGAGCGTTCAGCGCCTGCGCGTACGCGCGCTCGTAGGCGGCGCGGTCGATGTTCGCCTGCGCCGCGAAGCCGGGTTCGACCGGATAGACATCGCTCATCTTGTTTTCTCCCTGGTTCGTCGCGGCCGCACCGCCCGTTCCAAGTGTGCCGCATCCGCGCTGTTGCGACGCAGCAAGCGGCTTAGACCTTGGTCGAATGCGGCGCCAACTTCGACCAATGGCGAATAGGCGCGCGCCGCCGGCCGCCGCACGCTCGGCCGGTGCACTGATCTCTGGGAGGGGAACGATGGACGCACGCAATCTCCGCAGGCCGCTGGCGCTTGCGATCGTGGCGGCGCTGCTGCTGCCCGGCATGGCCTTCGCGCAGACCGCGAAAGAGAAAGAGCTGGAAGCCCGCATCGTCCAGCTCGAAGCGCAGGTGCAGGCGCTGCTGGGCGCACAGCAGCGGCAGCAGGACGCGCTGGCGCAGCAGCAGGGTTCGATCGAACAGGCGCAGGCGAAGCTCGACGCGGTGCAGGTGGCGCAGGCCGACGGCAAGCCGAAGCTCCAGTCGACGCCGATCCTCACAGCGGGCAATCCGGACACGCGCTTCAGCTTCGGCGGCTTCATCAAGGTCGATGCGATGGCGACCAGCACCAACGCCGGCGAGATCGCCGACGGCAGCGCCGGCCGCATGTTCTACCTGCCCAGCGCGATCCCGGTGGGCGGCGCGGACGAATCGCGCACCGACCTCGACACCCACGCGCAGTTCTCGCGCTTCTGGTTCGCCAGCGACGGCGAGGTGCAGGGCCACAAGGCGCGCGCCTACCTGGAGTTCGACCTGTTCGGCGGCGGCATGGGCAACCTCGGCAACCAGGCCTCCACCAACACCCACGGCGTGACGTTGCGCCAGGCCTACGTGAGCTGGGACAAGTGGCTGGCCGGCCAGACCTGGTCGAACTTCCAGGACGTGGCGGCGCTGCCGGACGCGGTGGATTTCGTCGGCCCGACCGAGGGCACGGTGTTCGTGCGCCAGACCCAGCTGCGCTACAGCAGCGGGCCGTGGGCGGTGTCGCTGGAGAATCCGCAGACGGTGGTGTCGGCGTATCGCGGCACCGCGCGCACCACCAGCGACGACGGCAATCTGCCGGATATCACCGCGCGCTGGACCAGCAAGGGCAGCTGGGGCCACTTCAGCGTCGCCGGCATCGCCCGCCAGCTGCGCATGGACACCGCGACCTCGCACGCCAGCGGCAACGGCTACGGCCTGAGCGTGTCCGGCAAGGTCAACCTCGGCGCCAGCGACGACCTCCGCTACATGCTCACCGGCGGCACCGGCATCGGCCGCTACGTCGGCTTCGCGCTGGGCCCGGACGGCACGCTGGACGCGGCCGGCGGCGACATCGAATCGACCGGCGTGCTGGCCGGCTTCGTGGCCTGGCGGCACGTGTTCGATCCGAAGCTGCGCGGCAGCCTGATGCTCTCGCGCGCGCAGCTCGACAACGAAACCGGCTGGACCGGCTTCGGGGTCACGAAATCCGCGCAGTCGATCCACGCCAACCTGATCTATTCGCCGTTCCCGAAGCTCGACGTGGGCGCCGAACTGATCTGGGGCAACCGCGAACTCGAAAGCGGCGCCGACGGCGATCTGCGCCGGCTGCACGCCACTATCAAGTACAGCTTCTGAGGGAGAACCGCATGTCCAGCATTTCCGCCACCGGCGCGGCCCACGCCAGCGCGCTCACCCAGGGCCACAAGAAGGTCATCTTCGCCTCCAGCCTCGGCACCGTGTTCGAGTGGTACGACTTCTACCTCTACGGCTCGCTCGCCGCGATCATCGCCAAGCAGTACTTCAGCGGCCTCAACGACACCAGCGCATTGATCTTCGCGCTGCTGGCGTTCGCCGCCGGCTTCGCGGTGCGGCCGTTCGGCGCGATCGTGTTCGGCCGGCTCGGCGATATGATCGGGCGCAAGTACACCTTCCTGGTCACCATCGTGATCATGGGCCTGTCCACGTTCTGCGTGGGCCTGCTGCCCAGCTACGCCAGCATCGGCTTCGCCGCGCCGGCGATCCTGATCGCGCTGCGGCTGCTGCAAGGCCTGGCGCTGGGCGGCGAGTACGGCGGCGCCGCCACCTACGTGGCCGAGCACGCGCCGCACGGCAAGCGCGGCCTGTACACCAGCTTCATCCAGACCACCGCCACGGTGGGCCTGTTCCTGTCGCTGCTGGTGATCCTGGGCTGCCAGACGATGCTGGGCAAGGAGGCGTTCGACGACTGGGGCTGGCGGGTGCCGTTCCTGCTCTCCATCGTGCTGCTGGGCGTGTCGGTGTGGATCCGCATGCAGCTGCACGAGTCGCCGCTGTTCCAGCAGATGAAGGCCGAGGGCAAGACCTCGAAGGCGCCGATCACCGAGAGCTTCTTCTCGAAGAACGGCAAGATCGTGCTGCTGGCCCTGCTCGGCGCCACCGCCGGCCAAGCCGTGGTCTGGTACGCCGGCCAGTTCTACGCGATGTACTTCCTGTCGCAGACGCTGAAGGTGGACAACACCACCACCTGGCTGATGATCGCCGCCGCGCTGGCGCTGGGCACGCCGTTCTTCCTGTTCTTCGGCTGGCTGTCGGACCGGATCGGCCGCAAGAGGATCGTCATGGCCGGCTGCCTGATCGCCGCGCTGACCTACTTCCCGCTGTTCAGGGCGCTGACCCACTACGCCAACCCGGCCATCGAGGAAGCCGCCGCCACCAGCCCCACCGTGGTGCACGCGGACCCGGCCACCTGCTCGTTCCAGTTCGATCCGGTCGGCAAGAAGAAGTTCACCAGCTCCTGCGACATCGCCACCACCGCGCTGGCCAAGGCGGGCGTGCCCTACGCCGTGGAAGCCGCGCCGGCCGGCAGCGTGGCGCGGGTCACCGTCGGCGCGACGGCGGTGGACGGCTACGAAGGCGCGGGCCTGGGCAAGGACGAAGCCAAGGCCAGGGCGGACGCGTTCGGCGGCGAACTGAAGGCGGCGCTGACCGGTGCCGGCTATCCGGAGAAGGCCGATCCGGCGCGCGTGGACAAACCGATGGTGGTGCTGATCCTGACCGTGCTGGTGATCTACGTGACGATGGTCTACGGGCCGATCGCGGCGTGGCTGGTGGAGCTGTTTCCCACCCGCATCCGCTACACCTCGATGTCGCTGCCTTACCACATCGGCAACGGCTGGTTCGGCGGCTTCCTGCCGACCATCGCCTTCGCCCTGGTCGCCGCCACCGGCAACATCTACTACGGCCTGTGGTACCCGATCGTGATCGCGCTGATGACCTTCGTGATCGGCTCGCTGTTCCTGCGCGAGACCAAGGACGTGGACATCACCCAGTAACGCCCCGCCCCCACGCGGATGCAGCGGACGCCGGCCATGCGCCGGCGTTCGTCTGTCCGGCGGTCTGACTTCCTGCACTTGCCGCGGGCGCCGATCGGCGCAGGATAGGCCGGCCTTTCCACCGGACCGACTCCGCATGAACACCGCTTCCGTTCGCCGCACCCCGCTCGCTCTGGCGCTGCTGTGCGCCATTGGCGTCTCCCTGACCGCCTGCAAGCCGTCCGCCGGCGACGCGCCGAAGGCCGAAGCCGCCGCGCCCGCCCCGGCGGCGGCGCCCACCGTCGGCATCGACCTGGCCGGCATCGACAAGTCGGTGCAGCCGGGCGACGACTTCTACGCCTACGCCAACGGCAACTGGCAGAAGACCACCGAGATCCCCGCCGACCGCGCCAGCACCGGCGTGTTCTACACCGTGTTCCAGACCGCCGAGAAGCGCCTGTCCGACCTGGTGCAGGGCCTGCAGAAGAACAACCCGGCCGCCGGCAGCAACGAGCGCAAGATCGCCGACTACTACGCCGCCTACATGGACGAGGCCGGCATCGAATCGCGCGGGCTGGCCCCGCTGCAGCCGACGCTGGACGCGGTAGCGGGCATCGGCGACGGCAAGGCGCTGTCGGCCTACCTCGGCGGCGCGCTGCGCGCCGACGTCGATCCGGTCAACGCCACCAACTACTACACCGAGAACCTGTTGGGCCTGTTCGTGGCCGCCGGCCTCGACTCGCCGGACAAAAACACCGGCTACCTGCTGCAGGGCGGCCTGGGCATGCCCGACCGCGAGTACTACCTGTCCGCCGACAAGGACATGGCGAAGAACCGCGACGCCTACAAGGCCTACATCGCCGCGCTGCTCAAGCAGGCCGGCGACGCCGACGCCGACAAGAAGGCGCAGGCGGTCTTCGACCTCGAAATGAAGATCGCCAAGGCGCAGGCCAGCGTGGTGGACACCCAGGACATCCACAAGGCCAACAACCCGTGGCCGATCGCCGACTTCGGCAAGCAGGCGCCGGGCATCGACTGGCCGGCGTTCTTCGACGCCGCGCAGCTGTCCGGCCAGCCGTCGCTGGTGACCTGGCAGCCGGATGCGATCAGGAAGCTGTCCGCGCTGGTCGCCAGCGAGCCGCTGCAGACCTGGAAGGACTACCTGCGCTTCCACGCGATCAACCACAGCGCCGCGCTGCTGCCCAAGGCCTACGCCGACCTGCGCTTCGGCTTCTACGGCACCCAGCTGTCCGGCACCACCCAGCAGCGCAACCGCTGGAAGCGCGCGCTGGCCGCCACCGACGGCGCGCTGGGCGACGCCATCGGCCAGCTGTACGTGAAGCAGTACTTCCCGGCCTCGTCGAAGGCGCAGGTCGAGGCGATGGTGAACAACATCCTCGCCGCGTTCCGCGACGGCGTGGACAAGCTGGAGTGGATGACGCCGGAAACCAAGAAGCTGGCCAAGCAGAAGGCCGAAACCATGCTGGTCGGCGTCGGCTATCCGGACAGCTGGCGCGACTATTCCTCGCTGGAAGTGAAGGCCGACGACGCGCTGGGCAATGCGCTGCGCGCCGGCCAGGCCGAATACCGCCACCAGCTGGCCAAGCTCGGCAAGGCGCCGGACCGCAAGGAATGGTGGATGACGCCGCAGACGGTCAACGCGGTGAACCTGCCCCTGCAGAACGCGATGAACTTCCCCGCCGCGATCCTGGAAGCGCCGTTCTTCGATCCCAAGGCCGACGCGGCCGCCAACTACGGCGCGATCGGCGCGGTGATCGGCCACGAGATCAGCCACGGCTTCGACAACCTGGGCGCCGAGTTCGACGCGCAGGGCCGCCTGCACAACTGGTGGACGCCGGAGGATGCCGCCCACTTCAAGGCCGCCGCCGACCGGCTGGCCGCGCAGTACGACGGCTACGAGGCGCTGCCGGGCCTGCACATCAACGGCAAGCAGACGCTGGGCGAGAACATCGCCGACGTGTCCGGCCTGCAGGCCGCCTACGTGGCCTACCACAAGTCGCTGGGCGGCAAGGACGCGCCGGTGATCGACGGCCTGAGCGGCGACGAGCGCTTCTTCCTCGCCTTCGCCCAGGCCTGGCGCAGCAAGATGCGCGACGCCGCGCTGCGCGCGCAAGTGGTCGGCAACGAGCACGCCCCCGGCCAGTGGCGCGCGCTGACCGTGCGCAACATCGACGCGTGGTACGACACCTTCAAGGTGGCCGAAGGCCAGAAGCTGTTCCTCAAGCCCGAGGACCGGGTGAAGATCTGGTAAGCCGCGCTCGCCCGCGACGCCAGGGAACGCCGGCCCCGTGCCGGCGTTTCCTTTTTCAGGCGGCCGGAACGCCGCAGGCGTCGCGCAGGCGCTGCACCTCGCGCGGGATCGCGCCGCCCTCGGGAAGCGCCTGGCGCATTTCCGCCAGCACCGCGTCGAACGCCGCCTGCGCCTGCGCGGGTTTTCCGACGCACTGCGCCTGTGACGCGTAGGCGCGCGCCAGCCAGGCGGCCTTGCGCTGCTCCAGGTCGACGCTGCGCGTCTGCCCGTAGCCGGCCAGGCGCAGCAGCGCTTTGAGGTCGCCCTCGCGGGCCTGGAAGCGGGCCAGCGCGATTTCCGCGCGGCGGGTATGCGAGTGATCGGGGCCGAAGCCGTCGCGGGTCAGCCGCACCGCCTTCTCCAGCGCGGCGCGCGCGGGCGCGGTCTGGTCCAGCGCGGCCAGCACTTCGCCGAGCAGGCGCTCGGCATCGCCCACCAGCGCGTGGTCGGCGCCGAGCTGGCGGCCGCGCAGGGCGACGGCTTCGTTCGCCAGCGGCAAGGCTTCGCGGTCGCGGCCGGCGTCGTGCAGGACCAGCGCCAGGTGGAAGGCGCCACCGGCGATCAGGCCGGCGTTGCCGGTCTTGCGCCAGGTCGCCAGCGACTGGCGCAGCAGGCGCAGCGCGCGCTCGCTGTCGCCGCGCTCCCAGGCCACCAGGCCGAGGCTGTCGTTGGCGCGCGCCAGGTCGGGATGGTCGCCGTCGAGGCGCGCGCGCATCCATGCGGTGGTGTCCTGCAGGATCGCCTCGGCCTCGTTGAAGCGGCCGAGGTCGACGTACAGCGCGGCCAGCTGGCGGTTGGCGTCGATGACGGCGCGATGGTTGCGGCCATGCAGTTCCTCGGCCAGCCGCAGCGAGGCGCGGCAGTCGCGCACCGCTTCGGCCATCGCGTCGGTGGTGCGCTCCAGCACGCACATCGCGCGCAGCATGTCGATCGCCTGCGGATGGTGGTCGCCGGCCTTGCGGCGCAGCTGCGCCAATCCGGTTTCCAGCGCGCGCAGCGCCGCGCGCGGCTGGCCGGCGTCGGCCTGCAGGTTGGCCATGTCGAGCAGGGTCGCGGCGGTGCCGGCGGCATCGTCCTGGCGGCGGCGCAACTCCAGCGCGCGCGCGAACAGGCGTTCTGCCGCCGCACCTTCGTCCAGGTCGCGGCGGCAGCGGCCGAGCTGAGAATAGAACTCGGCCGCCTGCAGCGGCAGCCGCTGCTCCTCGTCGCGGGCGGCGGATTCCAGCGGCTGCATTCGCGCCGCGCAGCCGCGCGCGTCGCCCAGCTGGCGGCGCGCGTTGCCGTGCAGCGCGGCCGCCTCCAGGCGCAGGCTGGCCGGCGCGTCCGGCAGCACCGCTAACAGCACGGACTGGCGCTGCAGCAGGTCGTCGGCCTCGCGGTAGTCGCCAAGGTTGAGGCGCAGCTGCGCCACCGCGCCGTAGAGTTCGGCGCGCGCCTGCGGCTGCCGGGCCAGGCTGCGCTCGCCGCGCAGGATGCCCATGTCGAGCAGGCTGCGCAGGTCGATCGGGGTGTTGGGCGAGCTGCCGGCGTCCTGGAACAGTTCGGCCACGAAGCGCTGCATCGCCTGCGCGCGGGTCGCCTCGCGCAGCGCGCGCTGCGCCTGCCAGCCGACCACGCCCAGCGCCGCGCTCAGCACCAGCAGGATCGCGGCGCCGGCGGCGATCGCCCAGCGGTGGCGGTGGAAATACTTGCGCACGCGGTAGCCCAGGCGTTCGCCGCGCGCCTGCACCGGCCGCCCGCGCAGGTAGCTCAGCAGGTCCTGCGACAGCGCCTCGGCGGAGACGTAGCGGCGCGGCGGCGACTTCGCCAGCGCCTTCAGCACGATGTTGTCGAGGTCCCCGGCCAGCTCGCGCGCCAGCCGCGCCGGCGAATACGGGCGGATCACGTCGGGCTCGGCCTGCGCCGCCGCCTGCGAGGGCCGCTGCGGTTCGCCGTCGAGGATCGCCTCCTCCCACTCGGCGTCGGTCTGGCGCTTGAGCCGGTACGGCTTGCCGCCGGTCAGCAGCTCGTACAGCACCACGCCCAGCGAATACACGTCGGTCATGGTGGTGACCGGCTCGCCGCGGATCTGCTCCGGCGCGGCGTAGTGCAGGGTGAACGCGCGCACGCCGGTGCGGGTCTGCTCCACCGGCAGCGGCTGCACGTCGAGCAGCTTGGCGATGCCGAAGTCGAGCAGGCGCACGTGCCCGGCCGGCGTCACCAGGATGTTCGACGGCTTGAGGTCGCGGTGCACGATCAGGTTGGCGTGCGCGTGGCTGACCGCCTCGCAGACCTGGCGGAACAGGTCGAGGCGCGCGGCGATGTCGAGGTGGCGCGACTGGCAGTAGCTGGTGATCGGCTCGCCTTCGACGTATTCCAGCGCGAGGTAGGGCTGGCCGTTGTGGTCGATGCCGGCGTCCAGCAGCCGCGCGATGTAGGGATGGGCGAAGCGCGCCAGGATCTCGCGCTCGCGGTCGAAACGCTGGCGCAGCTTGGGATCGGCCAGCCCCGGCCGCAGCAGCTTGAGCGCGACCTTGCGCTCGTACATGCCGTCGGCGCGCTCGGCCAGCCAGACCTGGCCCATGCCGCCCTCGCCCAGCAGCCGCTCCAGCCGGTACGGGCCCAGCCGCGCGCCGGCGGTGACGCCGGCCGGCAGGGTCACCACCGGGGTGTCGAGGAAGCTAGCGTCGTCGGCGTCCAGCGCCAGCAGGCGTTCGAGTTCGTCGGCCAGCGCCGGGTCTTCCGCGCGCAATGCGCGCAAGTGTTCCTCGCGCTGTTCGTCAGGCAGCTCGAGCAGCGCGTCGAGCAGGGGGGACAGGCGTTGCCAGCGTTCCAGATCCATGCGGGCCGCCGCGTTCGCCCGACCTCGCGGTCAGCCGTCCGCCGGTTCCTTCAGCGAGGCCAGCAGGAACATCCGCGCCTTCTGCCAGTCGCGGCGCACGCTGCGTTCGGAACGCTGCAGCAGCGCCGCGATTTCCAGCTCCGACAATCCGGCGAAATAGCGCAGCTCCACCACCTGGGTCAGGCGCGGATCGACGGCGGTGAGCCGGTTCAACGCGGTGTCCAGCCCCAGCATGTCCTCGTCGAGGCTGAGCCCGCCCTCGATGTTCTCCGGCAGCTCGGTGACCCGGTGCAGGTCGCCGCCGCGCTTCTGCGCCAGCCGCTGGCGCGCGTAGTCCACGATCACCGAACGCATCGCCGACGCCGCGTAGGCGAAGAAATGCGCGCGGTCGTCGAACTGCGCGCTGCCGTTGCCGCGCCCGACCAGCTTGAGGTACGCCTCGTGCACCAGCGCGGTGGCGTCGAGCGTGTGCCCGTGCTGCTGCCCGGCCAGCTGCCGGCGCGCCATCCCGTGCAGTTCCTGGTACAGCGCGGAGAGCACGCGGTCGAGCGCGCCGCGATCGCCATCGCGCGCGGCGTCCAGCAGGACGGTGATGTCGCCATCAAGGGGCATCGCGACCAACGGGCGGCTCGGGGGAAGGCCGGACTATAGCGAATGCGGGAAGCGAGTGGAGAGGAGCGAGGAGTGAGCAAGAGCCGAATGGCTTCCTCTCGTTCCTCACTCCTCTCCACTCACTCCTCGCCCTTTCACCGCTGGCAATGCCCGCACCACACCGTCGCGCGCTGGCCGATGCTGGCCTGCTTCATCGCGCGTCCGCAGCGCGGGCAAGGTTCGCCGCCGCGTCCGTAGGCCAGCAGCTCCTGTTCGAAATAGCCGGGCGCGCCGTCCGGGCTGATGAAGTCGCGCAGGGTGGTGCCGCCGCGCGCGATGGCGTGCGCGAGGATCGACTTCACCGCCTCCGCCAGCGCCGCGTAGCGCTCGCGCGACACCTTGCCCGCCGCGCGCAGCGGCGAGAGCCCGGCCATGAACAGCGCCTCGGCGGCGTAGATGTTGCCCACGCCCACCACCACCGACTGGTCCATCAGGAAGGTCTTGACCGGCGCCTTGCGGCCGCGGCTCAGGTCGAACAGGTAATCCCCATCGAACGCATCGGACAGCGGCTCCGGCCCGAGCCCGGCCAGCAGCGGATGCGTCTCGCCCGGCATCTGCCACAGCAGGCAGCCGAACCGGCGCGGATCGTTGAAGCGCAGCACGCGGTCGTTGTCGAGCGCGATGTCCACGTGGTCGTGCGCCCGCACCGGCGTGTCCTCCGGCAGCACGCGCAGGCTGCCGGACATGCCGAGGTGCAGCAGCGCGCTGCCGGCGTCGGTGTCCAGCAGCAGGTATTTGGCGCGCCGGCGGATCGCGTCGATGCGCCGCTCCGGCAGCAGGTCCTCCACCTCGCGCGGGATCGGCCAGCGCAGGTCGGGCCGGCGCAGCAGCACGCGCTCCACGCGGCGGCCCTCGACGTGCGGCAGCAGGCCGCGGCGGGTGGTTTCGACTTCGGGCAATTCGGGCATGCGCGCATGATGCCGCGCCGGCTGGCGTACAGCCATGCCGTGGCATGATGACGCCGCACCTTCCCCCACGAGTCACCCGATGCCCGCGTCCTTCCTTGATTTCCTTGCCGGCGGCCTGCTCCAGTTCGGCTGGTGGGAAATGCTGCTGTACCTGCTGGTCGTCACCCAGATCACCATCTTCACCGTCACCCTGTACCTGCATCGCAGCCAGGCGCATCGCGGCGTGGATTTCCATCCGGCCGTCGCGCATTTCTTCCGCTTCTGGTCGTGGCTGACGACGTCGATGATCACGAAGGAGTGGGCGGCGATCCACCGCAAGCACCACGCCAAGTGCGAGACCGAGGACGACCCGCACAGCCCCATGCACAAGGGCATCGGCAACGTGCTGTGGAAGGGCGCCGACATGTACCGCGAAGCGCGGCTGGCGCGCGCCGATATCGAGCAGTACGGCAAGGGCTGCCCGGACGACTGGATCGAGCGCCGCCTCTACACCCGCTTCGCCAACGCCGGCGTGGTCCTGCTGCTGGTCCTGAGCTTCGTGCTGTTCGGCGCCAAGGGCGTGGCCGTGTGGGCGATCCAGATGGCGTGGATTCCGTTCTGGGCGGCCGGCGTCATCAACGGCCTCGGCCACTGGTGGGGCTACCGCAACTTCGAGACTACCGACACCGCCACCAACCTGACCCCGTGGGCGGTGTGGGTGGGCGGCGAGGAACTGCACAACAACCACCACGCGTTCCCGTCCTCGGCCAAGTTCGCGCTGCGCCGCTTCGAGTTCGACATCGGCTGGGCGGCGATCAGGCTGCTGGAGAAGCTGCACCTGGCGAAGGTGCTGCGCGTCGCGCCCTCGCTGGACCTGCGCCCCAACATCGCGATGCCGGACGCCGAAACGCTGAAGGCGCTGCTGGCGCACCGCTTCCAGGCGATGACCGATTACCAGCGCAACGTGCTGAAGCCGGCGCTGAAGGAAGAAGCCGCCGCCGCGGGCGCGAAGCTGCGCGCGCTGCTGCCGCGCAAGCTGCGCAAGGGCATGGTCGACGACGGCCGCTGGCTCAAGCCCGACGCGCGCGCGCAGCTGCAGGCGTGGATCGATGCGCGCCCACGCATCCAGGCGCTGGTCGAGCACCGCAAGCGCCTCGCCGACGTGCTGGAAAGCCGCAGCCACGACGCCGCCGAACGCCTGCGCCGCCTGCAGGCCTGGTGCGCCGAGGCCGAGGCCAGCGGCGTGCGCGCGCTGCAGGACTACGCGGCCCGCCTGCGCGGCTACGCGCTGGTGCAGGCCTGATCCGAAGGGGCCGCAAGGCCCCGCTCCGCGCATGAGGTTCGCCGCCGCCCTCGCGCTGTCGCTGGCCTTGCCGGCGGCGGCGCATGCGCAGGTGCAGCGCACCGACGACTATCTTTCGCGGATGGATGCGGACGGCGACGGCAAGGTGTCGCTGCCCGAATACCTCGACTGGATGGGCTACGCCTTCGACCGCATGGACCGCGACCGCGACGGCGTGCTGTCTCCCGCCGAGCAGCCGGGCGGCAAAGGCAAGCCCATCACCCGCGACGCGCACCGGGCGCAGCTCGCCGAACGCTTCCGCAAGCAGGACGCCAACCGCGACGGCCACCTCGATGCCCGGGAACTGGCCGCGCCGCCGCGGTAGGCCGGCTCCGCCTCCTACAATGCCGCCATGCTCGCCCTGATCCAGCGCGTGACCGAAGCCAAGGTGACCGTCGACGACGCCGTGGTCGGCGCCATCGGCCCCGGCCTGCTTGCATTGGTGGCGGTGGAGCCCGGCGATGGCGAGCCGCAGTTCCGGCGGCTGGCGCAACGCCTGCTCGGTTACCGCATTTTCGGCGACGATGCCGGCAAGATGAACCGCTCTTTGTCGGATATCGGCGGCGGCCTGCTGTTGGTCAGCCAGTTCACCCTGGCCGCCGACACCCGCAGCGGCATGCGCCCCAGCTTCACCACCGCCGCCCCGCCCGTTGAAGCTGAACGCGGCTTCGACCGGCTGGTCGCGATCTGCCGCGCACTGCATCCGCCGGGGGTGGAAACCGGGCGTTTCGGTGCCCATATGGTGGTCAGCCTGGTCAACGACGGCCCGGCCACGTTCCTGCTCCGGCCCTGATCCCGCCACGCTGGGTAGGCCGGCCACCCCGCCGGGCGGTATAATGCTTGGTTCTCTTTCTGCGGTCGCCCGCGGATCCCCACGACACGGTAGCACCCTCCATGGCCAACGAACGGCAGATCGCCCCCCAGTCCGACATCAAGCTCCTGATTTCCAAGGGTCTGGAGCAAGGCTATCTGACCTACGCCGAGGTCAACGACCACCTGCCCGACGACATGGTCGATCCGGAGCAGCTGGAAGACATCATCGGCATGATCAACGGCATGGGCATCGAGGTGCACGAAGTGGCGCCCGATGTGGAAACCCTGCTGCTGGCCGGCCAGCAGGCCGGCGGCCGCGAGGTGGACGAAACCGCCGCGGAAGAAGCCGCCGCCGCGCTGACCTCGGTGGACACCGAGGGCGGCCGCACCACCGACCCGGTGCGCATGTACATGCGCGAGATGGGCACGGTGGACCTGCTGACCCGCGAGGGCGAAATCGCCATCGCCAAGCGCATCGAGGAAGGTCTGGCGCAGATGAACGCCGCGCTGGCCAGCTTCCCGTGGTCCACCCAGCTGCTGCTGGAGGACTGGGAACTGCACAAGGCCGGCAAGAAGCGCCTGGCCGAACTGGTGGTCGGCTTCAACGACGAGGAACCGGAACCGGAGCCCGCGCCGGTGGCCACCGACGACGTCAATGACAGCGACGCCGAGGAAGACGAAGACGAGGACACCGGCGGCGACGCCGACGAGCCGGCACCGACCGGCCCGGACCCGGCCGAAGTCGCCGCCCGCATGGAGGCGCTGGCCGCCGCCTACGGCCGCTTCGAGAAGGCCTACGCCAAGGGCGGCCCGGAGGCCAAGGCCGCACTGAAGGCGCGCGAAGAGATCGCCGCGATCTTCGTCACCCTGAAGCTGCCGCTGCCGCTGACCGACGCGCTGGTGCGCAAGCTGCGCGACGCCGTCAACCAGGTGAAGGAACACGAGCGCCGCATCCTCGACCTGTCCACCCGCGTCGCCAAGATGCCGCGCAAGGACTTCCTGAAGGCGTGGGACGGCAACCAGACCAACCTCGAATGGGTCGACGAGCTGCTGAAGCGCAAGCAGAAGTGGGGCTCGGCCCTGCGCGACGTGCGCGAGCAGATCATCGCCGAGCAGGAAGCCACCATCGCGCTGGAGAAGGCGATGCATGTGAGCCTGGCCGACCTCAAGGAAATCAATCGCGCGATGGCCTACGGCGAAGCCAAGGCGCGCAAGGCCAAGAAGGAGATGGTCGAGGCGAACCTGCGCCTGGTGATCTCGATCGCCAAGAAGTACACCAATCGCGGCCTGCAGTTCCTCGACCTGATCCAGGAAGGCAACATCGGCCTGATGAAGGCGGTGGACAAGTTCGAGCACCGCCGCGGCTTCAAGTTCTCGACCTACGCCACGTGGTGGATCCGCCAGGCGATCACCCGCTCGATCGCCGACCAGGCGCGCACCATCCGCATCCCGGTGCACATGATCGAGACGATCAACAAGCTCAACCGCATCTCCCGCCAGATGCTCCAGCAGTACGGCCGCGAGGCCACGCCGGAAGAGCTGGCGAAAGAGATGGACATGCCCGAGGACAAGATCCGCAAGGTCATGAAGATCGCCAAGGAGCCGATCTCGATGGAGACGCCGATCGGCGACGACGAGGATTCCCACCTCGGCGACTTCATCGAGGACACCAACGTGATGTCCCCGATCGACGCCACCACCGACATCAACCTGATCGAGACGGTGCGCAACGTGCTGGCCGGGCTGACCCCGAGGGAAGCCAAGGTGCTGCGCATGCGCTTCGGCATCGACATGAACACCGACCACACGCTGGAAGAAGTCGGCAAGCAGTTCGACGTCACCCGCGAACGCATCCGCCAGATCGAGGCGAAGGCGCTGCGCAAGCTGCGCCATCCGTCGCGTTCGGAAACGCTGCGCAGCTTCCTCGACATCGACTGACCGCCCTTCCCTTCTCCCCGCCTGCGGGGAGAAGGTGCCGAAGGCGGATGAGGGGCGCTTCCCTCGCAAAACCCCGCTCCGGCGGGGTTTTGCATTTCTGCCTCTGCACCCGCGTGATAGCGTTCGACCTCCCAATGCGGAACCGGAGGTGCGGGATGCGAAGCGGAATGCGGATGGCGTTCGCGGGACTGGCGCTGCTGCTGGCGGCGGGCGCAGCGGCGGCGGACCGGGACGATGCCGGCCAGCGCGCATTCGCGGCGGTCGATCCCTTCATCGGCACCGGCGGCGAAGGCCACACCTTCCCCGGCGCGACGCGGCCGTTCGGCATGGTGCAGCTCAGCCCCGACACCCGCATCCAGACCCGCAAGGACGGCTACGGCTGGGCGGCGGGCTACCGGCATTCCGACAGCACCATCGTCGGCTTCTCGCACACGCACTTTTCAGGCACCGGCCATTCCGACCTCGGCGACGTGCTGCTGATGCCGACCGTCGGCGAGTTGAAGCTCGAACGCGGCGATCCCGACAAGCCGGGCTCTGGCTACACCTCGCGCTTCTCGCACGCCACCGAAACCGCCGAGCCCGGCTACTACGCGGTGACGCTGACCGACGGCGGCATCCGCGCCGAACTCACCGCCGGCGCGCGCGTCGGCGTGCACCGCTACGCCTTCCCGCAGAGCCAGCCGGCACACATCGTGCTCGACCTGCGCACCTCGATGTACGACTACCCGGGCAAGGTGCAGTGGTCGCGCATCCGCGTTCGGCCCGACGGCACCGTCACTGGCTTCCGCGAAACCCGCGGCTGGGCGCCGGGCCGGCAGCTGTACTTCGCGCTGCGCTTCTCGCAGCCGATGACCGGCCATGCGCTGCACGACACCGAGCAGAACGTGCCGTACAAGGGCTTCCCGCCGCCGGGCGAGAAAGACCCGGCGCAGCGCGCGCAGATCGAGGGCCGTCAGCTGGTCGCCGGCTTCGACTTCGGCAGCGCGCTGCGCGGGCCGCTGGTGGCGAAGCTGGCGATCTCGCCGGTCAGCGAGGACGGCGCCATCGCCAACCTCGACGCGGAAATGCCGGGCTTCGACTTCGACCGCGTTCGCGCCGACGCCAAAGCAGAATGGGCAAAGGCGCTGGGCGTGGCCGAGATCGACGCGCCTGAACCGCAACGCAAGGCGTTCTTCACCGCGCTCTACCACGCGCTGCAGGCGCCCAGCCTGTTCATGGACAGCGACGGCCGCTATCGCGGCCCGGACAACGCCGTGCACCAGGCGAAGGGCTGGACGAACTATTCCACCTTCTCGCTGTGGGACACCTACCGCGCCCTGCACCCGCTGCTGACCATCGTGCAGCCGGAGCGGCGCACCAGCGACATCGTCAACTCGCTGCTCGCTTCGCGCCGCGAAAGCCCCTACGGCGTGCTGCCGGTATGGGCGTTCCACGGCCTGGAGACGTGGTGCATGATCGGCTACCACGCGGTGCCGGTGATTGCTGATGCATACATGAAGGGCATCCGCGACTTCGACGCCAATGAAGCGCTAGATGCGATGGTGGCGAGCGCGAGCTATGGCCCGTATGACGGCATCGCCCAGTACATGCAGCTCGG
Source organism: Thermomonas brevis (assembly GCF_014395425.1). Taxonomy (NCBI): domain Bacteria; kingdom Pseudomonadati; phylum Pseudomonadota; class Gammaproteobacteria; order Lysobacterales; family Lysobacteraceae; genus Thermomonas; species Thermomonas brevis. The sequence continues at coordinate 1,949,244 of NZ_CP060711.1, read as the reverse complement.
CTACGTGCCGATCGACGAGGAAGGCGAAGCCGCCAGCAAGACGCTGGAATACGCCTTCGACGACTGGACGATCCACCGCATGGCGCAGGCGATGGGCCGCAAGGACGTCGCCGACGCATTCGGCCAGCGCGCAGGCAACTGGCAGCACGCTTTCGATCCCGACACCGGCTTCATGCGCGCCCGCAAGCGCGACGGCAGCTTCCGCACCCCGTTCGATCCGGACGCTAGCGGCTACGGCACCGACTACACCGAGGGCAACGCCTGGCAATACTCGTGGTACGTGCCGCAGGACGTGGCCGGCCTCGCCGCCGCGCACGGCGGAACGGACAAGCTGCTCGCGCGCCTCGACGCGGTATTCGACGCCAAGGTCGATCCCAAGGTGTTCGAGCACATGGAGGACATCACCGGCCTGATCGGCTGGTACGCCCACGGCAACGAACCCAGCCACCACGTCGCCTACCTCTACGCCTACGCCGGCCAGCCGTGGCGCACGCAGGCGCGGCTGAAGCAGGTGATGGACACCCAGTACAAGCCCACGCCCGACGGCCTGGCCGGCAACGACGACCTCGGCCAGATGTCGGCCTGGTACGTGTTCACCGCGCTCGGCTTCTACCCGGTCGCGCCGGGCAGCAACCAGTACATCCTCGGCCGTCCGTTCGTGCGCAAGGCGACGCTCAACCTGCCGAACGGCAAACGCTTCAGCGTGATCGCCGACGGCCTCGACGACGCGCATGGCTACGTCGGCAGCGTGACCCTCGACGGCAAGCCGCTGAATCGCGTCTACATCACCCACCAGGAACTGATGGCCGGCGGCGAACTGCGCTTCGCCATGCAGGCGCAGCCGAACCGCGAGTGGCCGGGGGCGAAGGCGAAGTCGCCTTATTCGATGTCGAACCCAGAAGAATGATCGGACTTCTTCCTCAAGCGTTGCACCGAACTCATGTCGAGTTCGGGAAAGTGCGCTTCGGCATGACAGTTGGCGCACAGCAGGATGCACTTGCGAAGTTCGGCGTCGATGGCATCGCGGTTCCGGTTGGATAGCGAGCGCACATCGAGATTGAACGCCTTCAGTTCCGGATCGAGGTGGTGCCAGGACAGGGCGGCCATGTTGCGGGCGTATCCGCAGCGGCTGCACTTGCCACCGCAGACCTCGACCAGCTCCAGCTTGCGCGCGAGCCCACGTTCCTGCTGACTCGAATAAGTCTGATGGCGATTATTCGTATCGCGGTTCTTGCAGATTCGGGAACAGAAGCGCCGCTGGCGTCCATGCAGGACAGCACCACAGACATGGCACGATTCGGATTCCATCCAATCAGGATAATCCGAAATCAGCGGATGACCGTTTCCGGCTGCGTTGCTACGATGTCGGGAACGGGCCTATAGCTCAATGGTTAGAGCAGAGGACTCATCGAAAGGTGACCCCGGCACCGGAAGGGCCGGCGGAAAAACGGGATGAATTCAGGGAAACCCTAGCGGTTCGGCCGAGGGCAATCCTGAGCCAAGCCGGCGGTACACCGCCGGAAGGTGCAGAGACTACCTGGGGGCTGCAGCGCCCTTGATGACAGGCTTGAGCCTCCCGCACCCCACCAGCGCAGGCTGAGGGTGATGAGATAGTCCACGCCGGTGCGAAAGCGCCGGGCAGCGTGAATCCTTTGGTTCCAGGTTCGAGTCCTGGTGGGCCCACCAGATCAGTGCAGGCGAATCGAAATCCGCCCGGGCGCGTCGAACGCCATCCGCCAGCCCAGCCGCGCGGCGAGGCGATCCAGCAGCGCGGAGCCGGTGCCGATATCGGCGCGCATCGATGCGCTAACGGCATCCATCTGCTCCGGCTCGATCCGCAGCAGCAGGCATTCCGGCTCCAGGTCCAGATGCAGCGTGCCGTCGGTGCGCGACTGCACCAGCTGGCGCGCCAGCCCCGCAATCAGCAGCACGGCCTCGCGCGACGCGGTTTGCAGCTCGCCCTCGGCGTCGACGTGCACGGCGATCCCGGGCCTGCCGGCCAGCGCCATGTCGGCCGCCTCCCGCAGCAGTTGCTCGACATCCACGGTTTCGATCTGCAACGGCTTGCGCCGCGCCGCCGCCAGCATCGCTTCCAGCAGGCGGCGCATCTCGGCGACGCCGCGCTCCAGCCGCGCGTGGCGCGCGCGCTGCGCGAGCGATGCGGTGTCGTCGTCCTGCAGCACTTCGGCCACGCCCTGGATCACCGCCAGCGGCGTGCGCAGTTCGTGGCTGGCGTCGGCCAGGAACGCCTGCTCGTGCGCGTCGGCGTCGACCAGCCTGGCCTGGTAGCCGTCGATGGCGCGCGCCAGCCGGCCGAGGTCGTCGTCGCTGACGCCGGCCGCCAGCCGCGTGGGTTGCGGCTGCACGGGCAGGGCTTCCACGCCTTCGGCCAGCGCTTGCACCGGGCGCAGCGCGATGCCGGCCAGCAGCCAGCCCAGCCAGCCGGACAGCGCGGTGCCGAGCACGAGCATCGCCGCCACCAGCAGGCTCAGGTGGCGCTCCGTCGCTTCGATGTCGCCCAGGTCGATGACGAACACCAGCCGCCCCGCCGCGGTGTCGAACACGCCCACATGGGCGTTCTCGTTGTCCGGATCTTCGTGCACGCCGAGCGGGAAGCCGGCGTAGACGCGCGGCAGCGCCGGATCGTCGATGCGATAGCCGCGCAGGCGCTGGGTCTGCGGCAGTTGCGCCGGCAGGCGGTTGGCAAGCCGAAGCCCGTAGTCCTCGGCCTGGCCGCTCAATATCTCGTTGGCGAACACGTATTCGTAATCGTCGGCCACCGCCAGCAGCGCGAACGACGCCAGCCCGCTGAGCAGCAGGCCCAGCAGCGTCGCCAGCAGGGCGAAACGGTGGCGCAGCGACAGCGGCATGCGCCTGGCGGTTGCCGACCCGGTCGAAGCGTTCATGCCGCCTCCACGATGCGGTAGCCGACGCCGCGCACGGACTGCAGCATCGCCCGTGCGAACGGCCGGTCGACCAGCGCGCGCAGTTCGTAGATCTGCGTCTGCAGGGCCGCCGCGCCGGCGCCGTCCGCGCCCCATGCGGCTTCGATCAGGCGCGCGTGCGGGACGATGCGCGGGGCGTCGCGCAGCAGCGCTTCCAGCAGCGCGCCCTGCAGGCGGGTCAGCGGGATGCGCCGGCCTTCGCGCTCCGCGGTCAGCGCCTGCGGATCGTAGGCCAGCGCGCCGTGCGCCAACCGCCCGGCCGGCGGCCGGCCGCGCCGCTGCACCGCGCGGATGCGCGCTTCCAGTTCGCGCATCGCGAAGGGTTTGACCAGGTAGTCGTCCGCGCCTTCGGCGAAGCCGCGCAGCTTGTCGTCCAGGGTGTCGCGCGCGGTCAGCATCAGCACGGGCACGCCGCGTCCTGCCTCGCGCAGGCGGCGGCACAGTTCCAGCCCGTCCATGCGCGGCAGGCCGAGGTCGAGCACGATGGCGTCGAAGTCGCCACGCATCGCCCGCGCCAGGCCGCTGATGCCATCGGCGCAGTGGTCCATTTCGTAGCCGCGCCGTTCGAGGAAATCCCAGATGTTGGCGGCGATGTCGTGCTGGTCTTCGATCAGCAGGACGCGCAGACCCAATGCGGGCAAGCCGGGCGGGTTCGGGCTGGACATGGCGATAGCCTGCCACCGCCGGCCGGCGCGGCGTTAACGGACGGCTGAGATTCGGCTGAGGCGCGCTTACCGGCCGCGCCACAGGCTGGCCGCATGACCTGGTTTTCCGACGCGCGCTTCGGCCGCTTCCGCCCGCTGCTATGGCTGGGCGCCTGTTTCCTGGCGATCTCCGCCCTGACACGGCTGGCGCTGCTGGCCGCCGCCGGCAGCGGCGTGCCGGCTTCGCCCGGGCTGTGGCTGTACGCGTTCGGCGTGGGGCTGGGCTACGACCTGCTGGCCTTCGTGTATTTCGCCTGGCCGCTGGTGCTGCTGCTGTGGCTGCTGCCGGCGGGCTGGCTGCTGCGCCGGCGCGGGCGCCTGCCGGTCGGCGCGCTATGCCTGGCGTTGCTGTTCGCGCTGCTGTTCGTGGCCGTCGCCGAGTGGACGTTCTGGGACGAGTTCCAGGCGCGCTTCAACTTCATCGCGGTGGACTACCTCGTCTACACCACCGAGGTGATCGGCAACATCCGCGAGTCGTATCCGGTGGGTTGGATCCTGGCGGCGCTGGCGGGCGCGACGCTGGCGATGTTCTTCCCGACCCGCCGCTGGCGGCAGCCGCGGCGCGACGATGCCGGCTTCGCGTTGCGCTCGCTGGTGGCCGGCGCATGGCTGGCGCTGAGCCTGCTGGGCGGCTGGCTGGTCAGCGGCGACATGAAGGACCGCACCGCCAACACCTACGTCAACGAGCTGGCCGGCAACGGCATCTACCAGTTCTTCGCCGCCTACCGCAGCGCCTCGCTCGACTATCCGCGCTACTACCGCACCGTGCCGATCGACGAAGCCTGGGCGCAGGTGCGCGCGCAGGTGGCGACGCCCGACGCGACCTTTTTCGGCCCCACCGGCATCGCCCGCCACATCCACAACGCCGCGCCGGAGCGGCGGATGAACGTGGTGCTGATCAGCGTGGAAAGCCTGTCGGCCGAGTTCTCCGGCAGCTACGGCCGCAAGGAGTCGCTGACGCCGAACCTCGACGCGCTGACCCCGCGCAGCCTGCTGTTCTCCGACCTGTGGGCCACCGGCACCCGCACCGTGCGCGGGCTGGAGGCGCTGTCGCTGTCGGTGCCGCCCACGCCCGGCGAATCCATCGTCAAGCGCGAACGCAACGCGGGACTGGCGACGCTGGGCGAGGTGTTCCGCCGCAAGGGCTACCACGCGCAGTTCCTGTACGGCGGCTACGGCGCGTTCGACAACATGAACGCCTACTTCGGCCACAACGGCTACGACGTGCACGACCGCACCGAAATCCCGTCCAAGGACATCCACCACGAAAACGTCTGGGGCGTCGCCGACGAAGACCTCTACACGATGGCGCTCAAGCGGTTCGACGCCGACTTCGCCGCCGGCAGGCCGTTCTTCGCGCACGTGATGACCACGTCGAACCATCGCCCCTACACCTTCCCCGCCGGCCGCGGGCCGTGGCCGCAGGGCAGGCGCGAAAGCGCGGTGGCCTACACCGACTGGGCGATCGGCGATTTCCTGCGCCGCGCGCGCGGCAGGCCGTGGTTCGACGACACCCTGTTCGTCATCACCGCCGACCACTGCGCCTCCAGCGCCGGCATCGCCGCGCTGCCGGCGTTCCGCTACCTCATCCCGCTGTGGTTCTACGCGCCCGGCGGGCAGGTCGCGCCGGGGCGCTTCGACCGCATGGCCAGCCAGATCGACATCCCGCCGACGCTGCTCGGCCTGCTCGGCATGGACTACGACAGCCAGTTCTACGGCGTCGACGTGTTCCAGCAGTCGCCCGGCCGCGAGCGCGCGCCGATCGGCACCTACCAGCTGCTGGGCTATCTGCGCGGCGGCAGGCTGGTGCAGCTCTCGCCGCACCGGAAGGTGGACACGCTGCGGCCGGCGCTCGCGCGCGACCAGCCGCAGCCCGAACTGCCGGAAGATCCGGCGCTGACGCTGCAGGCGATCAGCGCCTACCAGACCGCCGCCGCCGCGTTCGCCGACGGCGCGATGACGCAGGCCGCACTCGACCGGGCCGCACGCAGGATGCGGCCATGACCAAGGGAATCCCGACGATGGGCAACACCTCACTTCACCGCATCGCGCACGCGTTCTGGAGCGCCGCGTTCGTGCTGTTCGCATGTCTGGCGTACCGGGGCCGCTTCGATCACCGCGGCGACGGCCGGCGTTGAGCGCGCGGCATAATGCCGGCGTCCTCCGCCTGGAACCGCGCATGCTGCTCGATACCGTCGAACACGAAACCGGCCCCGATCCGCAGTGGTGCGTGCTGTGGCTGCACGGCCTCGGCGCGGACGGCAACGACTTCGCGCCGATCGTGCCGGAGTTGGTGCGTAGGGAATGGCCGGCGCTGCGCTTCGTGTTCCCGCACGCACCGGTGCGCGCGGTGACCATCAACGGCGGCGCGCGGATGCGGGCGTGGTACGACATCCGCGATTTCGATCTCGCCAACCGCGCCGACCTGGAAGGCGTCGACGAATCGGTCGCGCAGACCAACGCGCTGATCGAACGCGAAGCCGCACGCGGCATTCCGCCGCAGCGCCTGCTGCTGGCCGGGTTCTCGCAGGGCGGCGCGATCACGCTGGCGGCCGGTCTCGCCCGCGCGCAGCCGCTGGCGGGACTGATCGCGCTCTCGACCTATCTGCCGATGCCGCTGGCACTGGCGCAGCAGCGGCTGCAGCCGCAGGCCGCGTCGCAGCCGCTGTTCATGGCGCACGGCGCGTTCGATCCGGTGGTGCCGCCAGCCGCCGGCGAGGCCGCGATGCAGGCCATGCGCGGGTTCGGCTTCGACGCGCAGTGGCGGCGCTATCCGATGCAGCACCAGGTCTGCGCCGAGGAGATCGGCGACCTCGCCGACTGGATGGGCGCGCGCCTCGAAGCCGGCTGAGGTGACGCGCGCCGCGCCGCGCGGCTACCATCGCCCGCAGGGCCGGGAACGAGTCGGGGACGACGCGCCATGACCGCACCACCGCTGCGCGTGCTGATCGTCGACGACGAGCCGTTGGCCCGCGCGCGCCTGCGCGCGCTGCTGGAATCGCAACCCGGCGTGCAGGTGGCGGGCGAAGCGGGCGACGGACAAGCGGCGCTGGCCGCCTGCGTGGCGCAGGCGCCGGATCTGGTGCTGCTGGACATCGCCATGCCCGGCATCGACGGCCTGGAAACCGCGCGCCACCTGGCCGCGCTGCACCCGCGCCCGGCGGTGGTGTTCTGCACCGCGTTCGACGCGCACGCGCTGTCCGCGTTCGAGGCGCAGGCGCTGGACTACCTGGTCAAGCCGGTGCGCGGCGAGCGCCTCGCCGATGCGCTCGACAAGGTGCGCACCTTCCTCGCCGGCCGCGGCAACCGGCAGGCCGACGCCGCGCCCGCGCAGGCGCGCAGCCAGCTGTGCGCGCGGCTGCGCGGCAGCCTGCGGATGATCCCGGTCGAGGACATCCGCTACCTGCAGGCCGATGAGAAATACGTGGTGGTGCACCACGCGCGCGGCGAGGACCTGATCGAGGAATCGCTGAAGTCGCTGGAGACCGAATTCGCCCACCGCTTCATCCGCATCCACCGCAACTGTCTGGTGGCGCGCGAGCAGATCATCGAACTGCGCCGTTCGCCGGAAGGTCACATGCAGGCGGTGCTGCGCGACGTCGCCGAGCCGCTGGAAATCAGCCGCCGCTGCCTGTCGCATTTGCGCGAGACGCTGCGGCATCTTTGATTCACTGCGAGCGGCGTCGCCCTGCCCGCCGGGGTTCGCCGCTTGGGCTCCGCATCCGGCTCCGATGCGCGGCCGCGCGCCATCCGTGGCGCGCTCGAACCCCGGCGGGCGGAGCGACGCCGCAACAACCATCCCGCGCGCACCACTGGTAAAAGCGATAATGCGCGCATGACCACGCTGCGCATCGCCACCCGCAAGAGCCCGCTCGCCCTCTGGCAGACCGAACACGTGGCCGAGCGGCTGCGCGCGGCGCATCCCGGCCTGCGGGTCGATCTGGTGCCGCTGAGCACGCGCGGCGACGAGATCCTCGACCGCTCGCTGGCGGCGATCGGCGGCAAGGGCCTGTTCCTCAAGGAACTGGAGATCGCCATGCAGCGCGGCGAAGCGGACTGCGCGGTGCACTCGCTCAAGGACGTGCCGATGACGCTGGAACCGGGCTTCGCACTGCCGGCGATCCTCGCCCGCGCCGACCACGCCGACGCCTTCGTCAGCAACCGCTTCGACGACATCGACGCGCTGCCGCAGAACGCGCGCGTCGGCACCTCCTCGCTGCGCCGGCAGGCGCAGCTGCACGCGCTGCGTCCGGACCTGGAACTGCTCGACCTGCGCGGCAACGTCAACACGCGGCTGGCGAAGCTCGACGCCGGCGACTACGACGCCATCGTGCTGGCCTGCGCCGGCCTGCAGCGGCTGGGCTTCGATGCGCGCATCCGCACCCGCCTGGACGCGCCGCGCTGGCTGCCGGCCCCGGCACAGGGCGCCATCGCCATCGAAACCCGCGACGACGATCCGCGCGTGGCGTCGCTGTGCGCGGCGCTGGACGATGCCGGCACCCGCACCCGCGTCGCCGCCGAGCGGGCGATGAACCGCGCCCTCGACGGCAGCTGCCACGTGCCGGTGGCGGCGCTAGCGACGCTGCACGGCGACACGCTGCACTTGCAGGGACTGGTCGGCTCCGCGCGCGACGGCCGCCACGTGCGCGCGCAGGCGGAAGGCCCGGCCGACGCGCCGGAGGCGCTAGGGATCGCGGTGGCGGAAGCCCTGCTGGCGCAGGGCGCGCGAAGACTGATCGACGACTGAAGGTTCCGGCGACATGGTTCAGGGGGTACGGAACTCCCTCGCGACGACGACGCAATCGCTCTTGATTGGGTAGTACCGCCTAATCCGACTAAGGCCTTTTGCGTCCGGAATAGAGAGCCAAATCTTCGGTCGTGATGTCCGAGGCGGACACAAGCTCGTAGTGCTCTTCGGAGACGATCTTGATGTCTCCGTTCTGTTCGGCGAGTTCGAACATCGCGATCTTGTTCCGCGTGATGAATTGGGCGGATACCGGGCGGCAACGCAAAGAAGGGAATTTCTCTTTGCAGCACGCGATGTCCTGTTCCGTCTGCTGCCGGCCGTGCTTGTCCTTTCCGCCTTTCGCTTGGACCGGAATCACGTACTGGCATCCGTTGCGATCCACCCCTACATAGAGCTCGTCGATCTCGATCTGACCGATCCCACCCACAGTTGTGCGCAAGTGGTTCTGCAGCGACGAAGCCGCAATCCCAAGAAAAACGTCGATGAGCCGGTTATAACGGACTTTGGCGAGCAGCGCCTGCTCGTCCCCTTGAGCGTATGCTCCGATGATTTCTGGCGTGGCGTCCGGGATCTTGACGACGATCTTGTCCCTTCTCGGCGAAATGTCCAACGGTCGGACGAGCCTGAACTCGTACTTCGCGCGACCTGCGCCCGCAATGATCCATTCGTACCCTTCCGGCGCGGTCGAGACGATGGCCTCCGGCATCCCTACGCGATATTTGAACGAATAGATCGCATCGCCAAGATTCTTAGGAAGCTCGATCCCCTTGGCACGCGCAACGGACGCGAATTCGCTTCGTTCGAAACTCAGCCGAGTAGCTCCTTTCCGGTAGTGTTTCCGGAATACGGCCGAAACGATCTCCGCATACCTGTTCGCTTTGGATGCCCTTCCTGCCACAACGCCTCCTCTATCGCCCACCCATCCACAACATCATTCGCCCAACGTAGCGCGCATTCTCCGAGCCAACCGTTCCGACCGTTTGATTTCGCACTCCCAAACTATCACGACCTTCCATCCCAGCTCCCTCAGCTCCTTCCGCTTCCTCGCATCCCGGCGTCGGTTGCCTTCGATCTTTTCGAGCCAGTAGTCCTCTCTAGACTTCGGCATCTTCGTCCGCTTGCAGGCATGTCCATGCCAGAAGCATCCATGGACGAACACCACGACCCTTCTTCCAGGAAGAACGATGTCCGGCGTCCCCGGAAGGTCGCGACGATGCAACCGAAACCTGTACCCCATTCGATGCAGCAAAGAGCGTACCTGGATCTCCGGCTTGGTGTTCGCTCCTCGGATTCGGGACATCAGCCAGCTTCTACGCTCAGGACTCAACCTATCCATCCTCACCCCGATTCGCGCCGCATGAGACCGACAAGCGGCATCTTATGTCAGAAGGTTCCGCTTCAATCTCGGAATTTTCCGATCGACTTTCGCCAGACCGCCGCCTATACTTTCCCCATGACCAGACCAATTGGAATCGACCTTTTCGCCGGCGTTGGCGGATTGAGCCTAGGCTTCGAACAAGCCGGCTTTGACGTCGTGGCCGCCGTCGAGATCGATCCCGTGCACGCGGCCGCACACGCTTACAACTTCCCGAATTGCGCCGTCATTCCGCGTTCTGTCACGGACCTGACCGGAGCCGAAATCCGGCGCGCGGCGGGCATTGGCCTAAGGTCGGTCGATGTGGTGTTCGGAGGCGCTCCTTGCCAAGGCTTCTCTCTAATCGGCCAACGCGCGATGGACGACCCCCGGAATTCGTTGGTTAGGGATTTCGTTCGAATCGTGAGCGAATTGGAAGCCGACTATTTCGTTTTCGAGAACGTCAAAGGGCTCACCATTGGCAAGCATCGACGATTTCTCGACGAAATCATCCTGGAATTCGGCCGCATTGGCTACGACGTTCTGGAAGACTGGAAAGTGCTCAACGCATGCAATTTCGGAGTGCCCCAAGACCGGCAACGACTGTTCCTTCTCGGCGCGAAGAGAGGCATGAAGCTACCGGAATACCCCGCTCACATCACGTCGAAACCCGGCTCGAACGGCAAGCTACCGACAGCCCCGACCTGCGCCGAGGCTCTTGAAGATCTGCCCGACGCCGAGCGTTTCGAGCAGTTGATCCTCACCGACGAGATCAAGGCCAAGAAACGGGCGGCCAAGAGCGACTATTCAAAACTCATGCGTTGCGAAACGCCCGAAGGCTGGGCGTTCGGCTACAAGCGCAAATGGGATGAGGACATCCTCACTTCCAGCATGCGATCCGGGCATACCGAAGTCTCGCGCGAACGCTTCGCCCGGACAAAGCCGGGAGAGGTCGAGCCCGTCTCGCGATTCTTCAAGCTTCCGCCCCATGGCGTCAGCAACACGCTTCGCGCAGGAACCGATTCGGCCCGTGGGGCTTTTACGAGTCCCCGCCCCATCCATTACAAATGGAACCGCTGCGTCACTGTGCGCGAGATGGCCCGTTTGCACGGCTTTCCGGATTGGTTCCGCTTCCATGAAACGAAATGGCATGGAGCCAGGCAAATCGGAAATTCGGTTCCACCGCCGCTCGCGCGGGCAGTCGCTTCGCAGATCATGTCCGCAATAGGCTCCGAGCCAACCGCACCTTCCGAAGAAATCGCTTTAGGCGACGCCTCGCTTTTGCGGATGAACCTCGCCCAAGCATCCGCGCATTGGGGCATCGCCAATCCTATCAGCCAGCGTGATCGGAAAAGCGATTCGAAAAAATCCAAGCGGCCGATCCCCCAGGCGGAACGCTCAGCATCCCTTTTCTAGTTCTGGCATGAGTGAAAGTCTTCCGTTCGCGCCGAACGGTTCCGCGAGCTGCCGCATCCATTTCAGAACGCATATTTCAGCCTCAGCGTCGCGTCGGTCTGGTTGCGGCCGACCAGGTCGCTGTCGCGGCGCATCTCCACGCCGGAACTCAGCGTCAGCATCGGCTGCAGCTGCACGTTCACCAGCAGGCTGTTGCGCAGGTAGGCGCCGTGCTGGCCGGTTTCGATGCGGGTGGTCTGCGACAGCCGCGCGCGCTTGCCCAGCGCCTGGTTCCATTCCACCTGCCCGCGCAGGATCGGGCCGGTGCCGGCGGTGCCGTCGTCGGCGTAGCCCTGCAGGCGGTAGCCGGTGTCCACCGACACGCGCACGCTGGTGTCGCGGGTCTTCATCGCCTGCACGCCGTACTGCATGCCGACGCGGGCGTTGCTGCCCTGCGCCTTCATCCAGTCGCGGCGCTCGTCGGGCAGGCGCAGCCGGCCGCCGCTGCCGGGCAGGTCGTCGGCATCCAGGCGGCGCTGGCCGGAGGGGATGTCCGCCATCGCATCCACCGACCACTCGCCGTTCACGCAGCGCGCCTTCAGGCAGCGTGGCGGATCGATCAGGCGCTGCACCACCTCCGGCTGCAACACCGGCAGGGGCGGTAGGGCGATGGCGGTCGGCGGCGCGGAAAACGCCAGCCACAGCAGCGGCAGCATGGTCGTCCGGAACGGGAATCCGCCCGCATTCTAACCGCGCCCGCCGCCCACGGACCGTGAACGGCTGCCGCATAATCGGGGCATGGACCGCTACGAACGCATCATCGCCCTGCACCGCCACCTGCAAGCCGCGCGCCGGCCGGTGACGGTGGCCCGGCTGCAGGACGAACTGGGCTGCTCGCGCGCCACCGTCTACCGCGACATCGCCTTCCTGCGCGACGCGCTGATGGCGCCGGTGGTCGGCGACGGCGAGGCCGGCTTCCACTACGACAAGGACGAGGCCGAACGCTTCGAACTGCCCGGCCTGTGGCTCAATTCGGAAGAACTGCACGCCCTGCTGGCCGCGCAGCAGCTGCTGGCGCGCAGCAGCGGCGGAATGCTGTCGGCCGCGCTGGCGCCGCTGCAGCAGCGGGTGGAGAAGCTGCTCGACGCCCACTCCGGCGGCAAGCGCTGGCCGGTGGAACGGGTGCGCGTCATCCCGCACCGGATCCGCCGGATGGACGAGAACGCGTTCCGCATCGTCGCCTCCAGCGTGCTGGAGCGGCGCAAGCTGGCCTTCGACTACCGCGCCCGCTCCACCGACGAGAAGACCCGCCGCACGGTCAGCCCGCAGCGCCTGACCCACTACCGCGACAATTGGTACCTGGACGCCTGGGACGAAGACCGCGAGGGCCTGCGCAGCTTCTCCATCGACCGCATCGCCGGCGCGCGCTTCGTCGACGGCGGCGCGCGCGATGTGGCCGAGGACGACCTCAATGCGCATCTCGCCGGCAGCTACGGCATCTTCTCCGGCGCGCCCAAGGGCTGGGCGACGATCCGCTTCAGCCCCAAGGCCGCGCGCTGGGTGGCCGACGAGCACTGGCATTCGCAGCAGCAGGGCCGCTTCCTGCCCGACGGCCGCTACGAGCTGAAGGTGCCGTACTCGGTGCCGCGCGAACTGCTGATGGACGTGCTGCACTACGGCGCCGACGCCGAGATCGTCGAACCGAAGGCGCTGCGCGAGCAGCTGCGCGCGCACCTGCAGCTGGCGCTGTCCAACTACGGGGACGGTTGATGCGCGCCGGCGCGGGCGATGCGTCGGTGGTGCTGGCGCTGGGCGCCGGCGGCGCGCGCGGACTGGCCCAGATCGGCGTGATCGAAGTCCTGCAGGAGCGCGGCCTGCGCATCGAGGCCGTGGCCGGCACCTCTTGCGGCGCGCTGGTCGGCGGCGCGTTCGCCGCCGGCAAGCTGGGCGAACTGCGCGACTGGATGCTGCGCACCGGCCGCAACGAGATGCTGCGCCTGCTCGACCCCGGCTGGGGCCGCCCGGCCATGTTCACCGGCAACCGGCTGGTGCGCACCCTGCGCGACGTCATCGGCGAACCGCGCATCGAAGACCTGCCGATCGACTTCACCGCGGTCGCGGTGGACCTGCTGCGCCAGCGCGAAGTCTGGCTGCGCCACGGCGACCTGTGGAACGCCCTGCGCGCCTCGTTCGCGATTCCCGGCATCTTCACCCCGCTCACCCTCGACGGCATGGAGCTGGTCGACGGCGGCCTGCTCGCACCGCTGCCGATCACCGCCACCCGGCTGGCCGGCCCGCACCGGGTGGTGGCGGTGGACATCCACGGCAGCACGCCGCAGCGCAGCGACGATCCGGTGCGGGTGGTCGACGCCGTCGCCGAGGCGTCCCCGACCAACCCGCTGGGACGCTGGATGGAACAGCATTTCGGCAACAGTGAAGAGACCGCCCGCCCGACCCACCGCTTCGGCCTGATGGAAGTGATGTCGCGCGCGCTGGACACCATGCAGGAACGCATCGCCCGCGTGCAGATGGCGCTGGAACCGCCGGACCTGCTGATCCGCATTCCCCGCGACGCCTGCCAGTTCTACGAGTTCTGGCGCGGCGCGGAGCTGATCGAGATCGGCCGCAGCGAGGCGAAGAAGGCGTTGGACGCGGCGGGGTATTGAATTCCCGACCGGAAATTTGATTTTCGAATAATCCACGAACACGCATCGTGCGCGAATACGGAATTATTCCAGATTATCCGCCAGGTAAATCCCGGCATGCGCCTCGACGGTTTTGATGATCCGCCCCTGCTGGCGCCGCGGCACCGCGCGCAAGGCATGCAGCAGCCGGAGCTCCAGATGGTCGCTGACAAGCTCCATGCCGATCACGCCGGGAATGTCGTCCAGCAGCGGCTCGTATTTGCAGGCGCCGCGCCCCGTGGCCAACCATTCGAATGACACCCCGGTTTCCTGCGCGATGCGCTGGAGCCGCTCGGTTGCGGGAACCACCCCGTTGGCACCTTCCCAGTTGGCCACCGCGCCGCGGGTGACCTTCAACCGTTCTGCCAATTGCTGTTGCGATATACCCGCGCGCAGGCGCGCCTTGCGGATTCGTCCGGCCAATGTCGTCATTGCATGAAACCCCAGCGATGCAGCCGGCGTGAAACAAGACCGCTGCACCAAGGCCGCATAGCATAGCGCAATCAGTATCGAAGCTTTACTCCTTTGACCGCCAGCTGTCGGAAATGCGGACGCAAGCAATATTGACGAAGAGACGTACAGTATTGCTTGCATGATTCGTCTAAATCATTGACGACAATGATTGCTGCGATGCAGCAAAAGGGCAAATCGAGGCGGATTTCCCCCTTCCCGAGGGTTGTGCGGACATCCCCGGATCAGTCCAAATAAACGCTCGGGGACGTTATGCAAATTTGGAATGTCGGAATCACTTTTTCGCAGGGAAGCGCTGGAAGCCAAGCGCGGTAGCTGGCTGGGGAGCATTTCCCTGGCCCAGCCCCTGCCGCTATGGGCCATGACCGCCTTCGCAGCTGGTGCGGCATTGGCGATCGGGCTGTTCCTGACGCTGGGCAGCTACACGCGCCGCTCCACCGTGGTCGGGCAACTGGTGCCCACCAGGGGCTTGGCCACCGTCCTGGCACCCGCCACCGGCGTGGTAACGGAGCTGGACAGCGCGGAAGGCAGGCGAGTCCGTGCCGGGCAATCCCTGGCGGTAGTCAGCCTGCCGCGCGCCACCGTGAACGAGGGCGACACCGCCGCTGCCATGGCCCAGCGGCTGGCGCGGCGCCAACAAGGCTTGCAGGACGCGCACCGCGCGCAGAGCCAGCTGCTGAATGCACAGGCCGGCGGCTTGCTGGCGCAGCTGGACGCCGCCCGACGCGAACTGGCGCAGCTGGAACAGGAAATCGCCACCCGGCAGGGGCAGGTATGGATTGCCGACGAAACCCTGCAGCGCCTGCGCCAGCTGCAAGCGGACAAATACGTCAGCGCCCTGCAGGTGAAGCAACAGGAGGCCGCATGGCTGCAGGCCGTCAGCGACGTGCAAGCCATGCAGCGCCAAGCCATTACCGCACGCCGCAGCCTCGCCCAGCTCCAGCAGGCCCGGCAGGAGCTGCCCGGGCAACGCCTCGCCAGCAATGCCGACTTCCAGCGCGATCTGGCAGCGCTGGAACAGGAGCAAGTGGAAACGGAAGCACGCGGCGCCCTGGCAGTCAGCGCGCCGGTGACCGGCGTCATCGCCACGCAGCTGGTCAAGCCCGGACAGGCCGTGCAGGCAGGCCAGCCCTTGCTCAGCCTGCTTCCGGGCAACGGAATGCTGGAAGCGGAACTGCTGGTGCCCAGCCGCGCGATCGGTTTCATCGAACCCGGCGACAAGGTGCTGCTGCGTTACCAAGCGTACCCGTACCAGAAGTTCGGCCATCAGCAGGGCACGGTGACCCGGATCAGCCGAAGCGCCTTGAGCTCCGGTGAACTCGGCACGCTGATCGGCAATGCACAGCAGGGCGAACCGTTCTATCGCATCACCGTGGCGTTGGCGCGGCAGACCGTCACCGCCTACGGCAAGGCCGAGCTGCTGAAACCGGGAATGCTGCTGGAAGCCGATGTGCTGGGGGACAAGCGCCGGCTGATCGAATGGGTGTTCGAGCCTTTGTATTCGTTACAGGGGAAGGTCGGCAACAACTGAATCCCATGAATAACCCGACTGCAAATCACTACAGGGTTTGCAACCGAATTCTCAGCGCCTTTCGAGGCGCATCTACCCAAGGAAGCTCTATGTTCAATCGACACCTGCGCATCCGCTCACTCGCTCTTTCCCTATCTTTGGCACTGTCCACCGTGGCACTGGCCGAGACGCCAGCGGCATTGCCCAAGAGCGTCGCGGCCGCTCCCTGCATCGAGGGTCTCTGCGAATACCGCCTGCAGAATGGGTTGCGCGTGCTGCTGTTCCCGGATGCAAGCAAGCCCACCGTGACCGTCAACGTGGTGTACGGGGTCGGTTCGACGGACGAGAACTACGGCGAAACCGGCATGGCCCATCTGCTGGAACACATGCTGTTCAAGGGCACGCCCACCCATCCGGACATTCCCGGCGAGATGAAGCAGCGCGGCGTCGCCAAAAACGCCAGCACGTCGTTCGACCGCACCAATTACTTCGCCTCGTTCCCGGCCAACGACGACACCCTGGACTGGCTGCTCGGCCTGGAGGCCGATCGCATGGTCAATTCGAAGATCGCCAAGAGCGACCTCGACAGCGAAATGACCGTGGTCCGCAACGAGATGGAAGCCGGCGACAACAACCCCGGCGCCGTGCTGATGAAGCGCGTGCGCGCCGTCGCCTACGACTGGCACAACTACGCCAATCTGCCGATCGGCGCCCGTTCCGACGTGGAAGGCGTGCCGATCGCGAACCTGCAGGCGTTCTACAAGACCTGGTACCAGCCGGACAATGCGCTGCTGATCGTCGCCGGCCGCATCGACCCCGGCAAGACTTTGGTTCGCATCGCCAACCACTTCGGGCCACTGAAGAAGCCGGTCCGCGCATTGCCGGAGCGGCATACCATCGAACCCGCCCAGGACGGCGAGCGCGAAGTCACCGTGCGCCGCACCGGCGATATCGGCCTGATCGCCACCAGCTATCACGTCCCCGCGCTTGCACAGGCCGACAGCGCTCCCCTGGCGGTGCTGGCCAACGTGCTCAGCGACAACCCGAACGGTCGGCTGTACAAGGCGCTGATCGAGACCAAGCTGGCCGCGTTCGCCACCGCCTCCGGCGACGGCCAGCGCGATCCCGGCCTGTTCACCGCCATCGCGGCGCTGCCGAAGACCGGCGATGCGGTGAAGGTGGAAGCGGAGTTGCTGAAGCAGACCGAGGACGTGACTGCGCGCCCCGTGACGGAGCAGGAAGTGGCCGCAGCCAAGCAGCGCATCGCCAACGGCTATGAAAAACTGCTGGCCGATGCGAATGCGGTGGGCATGGCGCTGTCCGAGTCGCAGGCTGCCAGCGATTGGCGGCTGCTGTTCGTGCAACGCGACGCCATTGCCAAGGTCACCGCGGCCGACGTCAACCGGGTCGCGGCCACCTACCTGAAGTCCGGCAACCGCACCCTTGGCCGGTTCGTGCCGACCGACAACCCCGACCGCACCGAGGTTCCCGCGGCGCCGGCGATCGCCAGCCTGGTCGATGGGTATGTCGGCAAAGCAGCGGTGGCTGCCGGCGAAACGTTCGAGGCAACGCCGCAAAACATCGCCGCCCGCACCCAGACCTTCACCCTGGGCGATGGCCTGAAGGTCTCGCTGCTACCCAAGAAGACCCGCGGCGAAACCGTGGTGGTGAACGCCAATTTCGAATTCGGCAACGAGCGCGCGATCACCGGCCGCACGGATGCCGGCGCGCTGGTCGGGCCGATGCTGATGTTGGGCAGCAAGAGCATGACCCGCGAGCAGATCGCGGCCAAGTTCGATGCGCTCAACACCCAAGCGCAGATCGGCGGCAGCCTGCAGGGCGCTCAGATCGCGCTGCTCGGCAAGCGCGGAACGCTGGCCGATGCGCTGGCGCTTGCAGCCGATGTGTTGCGCAATCCCGCGTTCCCGGCAAACCAGTTCGAACAGCTGCGCCTGCAGGCAGCCACCGGCATCGAGTACCAGCGCAAGGAGCCCGGCCCGCTGGCCTCCATGGCGCTCGCTCAGCACTTCGATCCCTGGCCCGCCGGACATCCGCTGCATGTGGAGGGATTCGACGAATCCTTGGCCAAGCTGAAGACGCTCAAGCTCGAAGACGTACAGGCGTATCACCGCGACTTCTACGGCACGTCTCAAGGTGAAATCGCCGTGGTCGGCGACTTCGATCCCGCAGCGGTCAAAGCGCAGCTGGAACAGCTGTTCGCCGGCTGGAAGGCACCGGCCGCCTACGCACCGATGCCCACGCATTACACCGACACCAAGGCGACGCTGGCGAGCTTCACCACCCCGGACAAGCCGAATGCCGTCCTGGTCGCCCGCCAGAACCTGTCCCTGAACCTGGTCGATCCGGATTTCCCGGCCTTGAGCATCGCCGCCAGCATCCTGGGCGGTGATCCACTGAAGGCGCGGCTGGCCGACCGCATCCGCCAGAAGGAAGGGCTGAGCTATGGCGTGACCGCCGCGCTGCGCGCGGACGAAAGCCGCCAGGGCCGCGACGACGATGGCTACCTGACCATCCAGGCGATCGCCGCGCCGCAGAACATGGCCAAGGTCGAAACCGCCGTGCGCGAGGAGCTCGCGCGCCTCGTGAAGGACGGCATCACCGAGCAGGAACTCCGGGATGCCGTGCAGGCCAAGCTGGTCGCGCGCGAACAATCGCGGGCACAGGACGGCGCCGTGGCCGGCGTCCTGACGGAAAACCTGCAATACGGCCGTGACATGCAGTTCGAAATCGACCGTGATGCGGCGTACCGGGCGCTGACCGTCGCTCAGGTGAACGCGGCGATCCGCAAGCATTTCAGGCCGGACAGCTTGAGCGTGTTCGCAGCGGGGGATTTCTAGTAGGAGAAGGCAAACAGGTAGTCGCAAGCTACCTGTAGATGAAAAAGCGCACGGCTGACCAAGCGGGCACTCAAATCCTCATATTCGTTCATTGAGCAAGTTGGTTGACTCAAGAGCTATGAAATTGTTGGGGTGTATCCCCTTCCCTTCAGCGCAGAGGAACTGCGTTATTCCAATGGAGATGAAAAAATGCGTGAACTAGATGCTTGTGAGATCAGCCACATTGGCGGCGCCCTCAAGCCGGTGGATAATGCCGAATCAGAAGTTGGGAAAACCATTAATGATGTTATGCAGCTGTGCGACAAGATTGGAAGTTGGCTTGGCGGTAAAATCTACGATTGGACGCATTGACTTTATATAATTAAGTCCGCGCCATATGCCGATCATGGATGATCGATCGCAGACCAATCATACAAGTGACGGATCTGCGTGCTGGGCTCGGGGTGTGCTGACAAGTTCAGGATGGGCTTGTCAGCGTTGCGCCAATTGCGGCAAATGAGTTTTGTTTTTGTGTCTTTTATCCGTCCGGTTGATTTCATTCTAAAGCGAAGCGACCCGAATCCAGCTCAAATGACTTCCGGCTTACGGAAATAAATCCTAGGCTTGATCACCCAAGGACTTATCAAGATCGCTGGACACAAATTAATATACGAAACTCAATTTTAACCATTTAAATTATCAAACCCTATCCGAGGACCACAGAAAATGCGCGAACTTGGAGTAAGTGAAATTAAATTGACGGCTGGCGGAGTCAAACCCATCGACAATCCCGAATCGGAACTTGGAAAAAGGATTAATGATGCCGCGGAGCTCTGCGAAAAGATTGGAGCATGGCTCGGTAGTGCCATTTATGATTTAACGCACTAAGTCACGCATTTATCCCAGTCCCGCTTGACGATAGGCGGGATTGGGTTTTTCTTGGAGGGCGCATGAGAAATGGCAGAATGCGATTCATTGATTTGTTTTCATGTATCGCCGTATCCATGATAGTTGTAGGCACTGCGGCATCATATATAGCCCGCCTTTTCCCTATTGACAAGACTATTTCGACCAATGGCAGGCTTGTAATTGTATATTGCGCAATGTTTTTATTTGCAAGACATGTTGCGCGAGCAGCTGGAGTTTCGTTTAAGGCCATTTCAGGAGCAGGATTAAACGCAGCATCAATCCTAGTAGCGGCAATTTGCGCCGCGCTGCTTCTTATGTTTTCTTATGGAGAAAACTTTATAGAGGTATATCTTGCTGCACAGCATTATCCAGATTTCGCCCATGAATACTGGGGATTCCATGTGGCGCCATACGATCTTCACGAAACATTTTTCGGATTTGTAACTATAGGATTTGCTCAGCTTATAGCTGCTCCTGTCGTTGAAGAGTACTTATTCAGAGGCTTATTTCTTAGAGAAATGACCGCCAGATGGGGGGCAATGAGGGCCGTCATTGCGAACTCACTGCTTTTTGCTGCATTTCACATGCAGAAGCCGTATTTTCTTAGTACGCTTGTTTTTGGGATAGTCTTGTGTGTTCTTTACATTAGGTATCGTTCGATCTGGGTGAATGCATTGACTCATGCGATCTTCAACGCCTCCGCATTTATTCTTCAGTATATATTTAATTTTCACTGGATGAAATCTACGACTGATTTGAGGGAGTTATCAAGCTGGATTCCAGAAATTATGATGCTGCTGATATCAACTCCTGCTTTATTTTTTATGATTAAAAACAACTTCAGGCAGTTAAATTGTGGTCGCGCCTGAAGCCCTATTCTGTAAATTTATGATGCTGCTTGCATGACCCTCCAATCCGAAGCCGCTGAATGCGGCCTCGCCTCGCTAGCGATGGTGGCCGATGCCCACGGCCTGCGGATATCTCTGGCCGAGTTACGCCAGCGTTTCCCTCTCTCCCTCAAAGGCGCCAAGCTCAACCAGCTGATCCATGTCGCCCAGCAGTTGGGTTTCCAGACCCGCCCGCTGCGGCTGGACATGGACGACCTGGGCAAGCTCAAACTGCCCTGCATCCTGCATTGGGATTTCAACCACTTCGTGGTGCTGGCCAAGGTCAGACGGTCGAAGGTGACGATCCTCGACCCGGCCATCGGCGAGAAGACGCTCGCCTTTTCCGAGGTCTCCGATCACTTCACCGGCGTGGCGCTGGAACTGGCGCCCGGCCATGAGTTCAAGCCGCGCAAGGCCTCGCCATCGGTGTCGGTGCGCCAGCTGACCGGACGCGTGACCGGCCTGTGGCGGGCGCTGGGGCAGATCCTGCTGCTGTCGGTGGCCTTGCAGGTGTTCGTGGTGCTCGCCCCGTTCTTCATGCAGTGGGTGGTGGACCAGGTGCTGGTCTCCGCCGACAAGGACCTGCTGACGGTATTGGGACTGGGCTTCGGGCTGGCCCTGCTGCTGCAGATCGGCATCGGCCTGCTGCGCGGCTGGTCGGTGGTGTATCTGTCGTCCCGATTGGGGCTGCAATGGATGGGCAACGTGTTCGCGCACGCGCTGCGGTTGCCGCTGGATTTCTTCGAAAAGCGCCATCTGGGCGATATCACTTCGCGCATGGCCTCGGTGCAGGCGATCCAGCGCACCTTGACCACCAGCTTCGTCGAGGCGCTGATCGACGGCCTGATGGCGGTGGTGACGTTCGGCCTGATGCTGGTCTACAGCTGGAAGCTGGCGCTGGTTACCCTGCTGGCGGTGGCGCTGTATGCCGGCATTCGCCTGGCGGCCTACCGGCCGCTGCGCGACGGTACCGAGCGTCAACTGGTGGCGGCGGCGAAACAGCAGACCCATCTGCTGGAATCGCTGCGCGGCATGCAAAGCGTCAAGGTGGCCGGGGCGGAGGGGCTGCGCCGCTCCACTTACGACAATCTGATGGTGGATACCGTCAACCAGGACGTGCGCATCGCGCAGTTGGGGCTGGGCTTCACCAGCGCCAGCCAGTTGGTATTCGGGATCGAGCGCATCGCGGTGATCTGGATCGGGGCGCTGCTGGCGCTGTCCAACGTGTTCTCGGTCGGCATGCTGATCGCGTTCCTCGCCTACAAGGACCAGTTCGCGCAGCGCATGTCGGCGCTGATCGACAAGGGCATCGAGTTCCGCATGCTGCGCCTGCACGGCGAGCGCCTGGCCGACATCGTGCTGACGCCGCCGGAGGACGCGGAGCTGCGGCCGGAGCTGCCCGCGCCCGAAGTCTCCTCCATCGAGGTGGAGAACCTGGGCTTCCGCTACGCCGATGGCGAGCCGTGGGTGTTGAAGGGCTGCAACCTGCGCATCGAACCGGGCGAAGCGGTGGCGATCGTCGGCGCGTCCGGCTGCGGCAAGACCACGCTGGTCAAGCTCCTGCTGGGCCTGCTCAAGCCGACCGAAGGCACGATCCGCATCGGCGGGCAGGATCTGCACAAGGCGGGACCGGCGAACATCCGCCGGATCGTGGGCGCGGTGATGCAGGACGACCAGCTGTTCGGCGGCAGCATTGCCGACAACATCAGCTTTTTCGATCCGCAGATGGATCAGGCACGGGTGGAGCAGGCGGCACGCATGGCGGCCATCCACGGGGAGATCGCGGCGATGCCGATGGGCTATCACAGCCTGATCGGCGACATGGGCAGCAGCCTGTCCGGCGGGCAGAAGCAGCGGGTGATCCTGGCGCGGGCGCTGTACCGGCAGCCGAAGCTGCTGTTCCTGGACGAAGCCACCAGCCATCTGGACGTGGGCAACGAGCAGCTGGTGAACGCGGCGGTGAAGCAGTTGGAGGTGACCAAGGTGATCGTGGCGCATCGGCCCGAAACCATCGCCAGTGCCGATCGCGTGCTGGTGATGCACGGCGGGAAGATCGTGCAGGAGGTCAGGCCGGAGCCGGTGCAGGCCGCGGCCTAGGCGCGTCGCAGCCCGTGAGATGGCGGCAAAGCAACCTGCGCGCCATCCTGAACGGAGCGCTGCCATGACCCACCGCGATCTCGATTCCTGCCTGCGCCAGCTGGTGATCCTCGGCGCGCTGGCCGTGCTGCTGGTTCCCGCCGCGCGCGGCACCAGCGCGTGGCTGGGCTGGCTGCCGCTGTGGCTGCTGGGGATGCCGCTGGCGGCGTGGTGGAGTCTGCGCCGTTTCCCGCTGCCCACGGTCGCGCTGCGCCTGCCGCGGCGGCGGCGCGCGCAGGCCCGGCGGCGGATGCGCCACCCCGCGGCGAACCCGCGGATGGCCCGCCGCGCCTAGCGCTTCCGGGCCATTCCCGCGCCGGCGGGGCGTGCTAGCGTGGCGGTTTCCCCGACCGCAGCACGGAGCGCCTCCATGTCCCAGTTGTCCACTGTCTGCCAAGCGATGAGTGTCGCTGCCGGCCTTGCCCTCACCGGCGCCGTCTCCGCGCAGAACGCGCCCGACGGCGATCCCTACGCCTGGCTGGAAGACGTGCAGGGCGACAAGGCGCTGGACTGGGTGAAGGCGCGCAACGCCAAGGCGGAAGCCGAGATCGCCGGCACGCCGGCGTTCAAGACGCTGGAGGCGCAGATCCGCGCGGTCCTCGATTCCGACGCCAAGATTCCCAGCGTCGAGAAGATCGGCGAGTACTACTACAACTTCTGGAAGGACAAGCAGCACGAACGCGGCCTGTGGCGCCGCACCACCCTGGCCGAATACCGCAAGCCGGAACCGAGGTGGGAAACCGCGCTCGACCTCGACGCGCTGAACAAGGCCGAGGGCGCGAAGTGGGTCTGGCACGGCGCCGACTGCCTGCGGCCGAAGTACCAGCGCTGCCTGATCGCGCTGTCGCCCGGCGGCTCCGACGCCGACGTCACCCGCGAGTTCGACCTGGCCACCAAGCAGTTCGTGCAGGACGGCTTCTTCCGTCCGGAAGCCAAGGGCGGGCTGTCGTGGATCGACGAGGACACGGTCTACGTGTTCACCGACTTCGGCCCCGGCACGCTGACCAGCTCCGGCTATCCCAACATCGTCAAGGAATGGAAGCGCGGCACGCCGCTGGCGTCGGCGAAGACCGTGTACGAAGGCAAGCCGGGCGACATGTACATCGCCGCCGGCCGCGACCACACGCCGGGCTACCAGCGCGACTTCGTCAACCGCACCATCGCCTTCTACAACGACGAGCTGTACCTGCGGAACGCGGACGGCAGCCTGACCAAGGTCGACGCGCCGAACAGCGCGCAGAAGGGCGTGCACAAGGACTGGCTGGTGCTGGAGCTGCGCGAACCGTATGAAGCCGGCGGCAAGACATGGAAGCCGGGCTCGCTGATCGCGACGGACTTCAACGACTTCATGGCCGGCAAGCGCGACTTCACCGCGCTGTTCGAACCGACCGACAACGCCGCGCTGGCCGGCTCCACGTGGACGAAGGATCACCTCGTCCTCAACGTGATGGAGGACGTCAAGAACCGCCTGATCGTGCTCACGCCGGGCAAGGACGGCTGGGCGAAGTCGGCCTTCGTCGGCGCGTCGACCATCGGCACCATTGGCGTGGGCGCCGTGGATGCCGACGACAGCAACGCGGTGTGGCTGACCGCCACCGACTTCCTCAGCCCGACCACGCTGTCGATCGCCGAGATCGGACAAAAGCCCGAGGTGCTGAAGTCCAACCCGGTGTTCTTCGACGGCAGCAAGGACGTGATCGAGCAGCACTTCGCCGCCAGCAAGGACGGCACCAAGGTGCCGTACTTCCTGGTCCGCCCGAAGGACCTGGCGTTCGACGGCAAGGCGCCGACCCTGCTGTACGGCTACGGCGGCTTCGAGGTGTCGATGACGCCGGCCTATTCCGGCAGCATCGGCAAGGCCTGGCTGGAAAAGGGCGGCGTGTACGCGCTGGCCAACATCCGCGGCGGCGGCGAATACGGCCCGCGCTGGCACCAGGCCGCGCTCAAGGCCAACCGCCACAAGGCCTACGAGGACTTCGCCGCGATCGCCGACGACCTAGTGGCGCGCAAGATCACCTCGCCGCAGCATTTGGGCACCATGGGCGGCAGCAACGGCGGCCTGCTGATGGGCAACATGCTCACGCAATATCCGGAGAAGTTCGGCGCGATCGTGGTGCAGGTGCCGCTGCTGGACATGAAGCGCTACAGCCACCTGCTGGCGGGCGCCTCGTGGATGGCCGAGTACGGCGACCCTGACACCAGCGACTGGTCGTTCATCCAGACCTTCTCGCCGTACCACCTGTTCGACGCGAACAAGACCTATCCGGCGACGCTGTTCACCACCTCGACCAAGGACGACCGCGTCCATCCCGGCCACGCGCGCAAGATGATGGCGAAGATGGAAGCCGCCGATAAGGACGTGCGCTACTACGAGAACATCGAGGGCGGCCACGGCGGCGCGGCCAACAACGCGCAGGCGGCGCACATGAACGCGCTGGCTTACACCTTCCTGTGGAACCAGCTGACGAAGTGATGTTCGTCTCCTCCCCTGCGGAGGCAGGGGCAGCTGCTCTCCTTCCCTTTGCGCGCAGCGCAAGGGGGAGGTCGGGAGGGGGTGCTCTCGCGTTGACGCGCACCAGAAGCATCCCTCCCCAACCCTCCCCTTCGCTGTGCGAAAGGGAGGGAGCCAAAGCGTTCCCGTCACCCGCGGTGAACGGACCGATTGCAATCCGCTTCGCGGAGCCCCATCCATGAACTCCCACGTCCTGATCGCCGGTCTCTTCCTCATGAGCAGCCTCGCCAACGCCCAGACCCCGCCCACGCCGCCCGACGCGGACAAGAAGACGCACGTGGTCAAGGCGCCGTTCGGCGCCGAGCGCCAGGACGAGTACTACTGGCTGCGCGACGACAGCCGCAAGGACGCCGCGATGCTCGGCTACCTGATGGCCGAGAACGCCTACGCCGACGCCGTGCTGGCGCCGACCAAACCGGTGCAGGACAAGCTCTACGACGAGATCGTGGCGCGCATCAAGCAGGACGACGCCAGCGTGCCCTACCGCGATCGCGGGTACTGGTACTACTCGCGCTTCGAGACCGGCAAGGACTACCCGATCCACGCGCGCCGCAAGGACGGCCCGGGCATCGACGCGCTGTCGATCCAGCAGGCCAACGCGGCGGGCGACTTCG
The DNA here is from genome assembly GCF_014395425.1 of Thermomonas brevis. Classification (NCBI taxonomy): domain Bacteria; kingdom Pseudomonadati; phylum Pseudomonadota; class Gammaproteobacteria; order Lysobacterales; family Lysobacteraceae; genus Thermomonas; species Thermomonas brevis. Next base: position 1,923,539 of record NZ_CP060711.1, on the reverse strand, counting down.
CCGGCGAGGACGTGCTACTGGACGTCAACGCGCTGGCCGCGGGCAAGGACTACTACAGCGTGGGCGACTTCGAGGTCAGCCCGGACAACCGGCAGCTCGCCTACGCCGACGACGACAACGGCCGCCGCCAGTACACCATCCGCTTCCGCGACCTCGCCACCGGGCAGGCGTATCCGGAAACCATCGCCGGCGTCTCGCCCAACCTGGTCTGGGCGGACGACAACAAGACCCTGTTCTACGTCGAGAACGACCCGGAGACCCTGCTCACCGTGCGGGTGAAGAAGCACGTGCTCGGCACCGACCCGAAGGACGACCCGGTCGTCTACGAGGAAGCCGACGACAGCTTCTACATGGGCATCGACCGCACCCGCGACGAGCGCTACATCGTCATCGGCGTGAGCAGCACGGTTTCCGACGAACTGCGCTACGCGCCGGCCGCCGATCCGCGCGAGTTCACCGTGCTGGCGAAGCGCGCGCGCGACGTGGAGTACGACGCCGACCATTTCGGCGGGCGCTGGGTGATCCGCACGAATGCCGATGCGGCGACCAACTTCAAGCTGGTCACCGCCGCCGACGGCGCGACTTCGCGCAAGGACTGGAAGGACTGGGTCGCCCATCGCGACGACGTGTTCATCGAAGGCTTCGAGCTGTTCGACGGCTTCACCGCCGTGGCCGAGCGCTCCGGCGGACTGGAGCGCGTGCGCCTGCTGAAGCCCGATGGCGAGGAGTACATCCAGGCCGACGAGTCCGCCTATTCGATGGGCCTGGACGTCAACAGCGAGCCGGACACCGACTGGGTGCGCTACGGCTACACCTCGATGACCACGCCGGCCACGGTGTACGAGCTGAACGTGACCACCGGCGAGCGCCGCCTGCTCAAGCGCCAGCCGGTGCTGGGCGGCTTTGATCCGTCGAACTACGTCACCGAGCGCCTGTGGGCGACCGCGCGCGACGGCACCAGTATCCCGGTGTCCATCGTCTACAGGAAAGGCTTCGAGAAGAACGGCAAGGCCGCGCTGCTGCAGTACGGCTACGGCAGCTACGGCGCGTCGATGGATCCGGGCTTCTCGGTCACCGCGGTCAGCCTGCTGGATCGCGGCATGGCCTATGCCATCGCCCACATCCGCGGCGGCCAGGAAATGGGCCGCAGGTGGTACGAGGACGGCAAGCTGCTGAAGAAGAAGAACACCTTCACCGACTTCATCGACGTGACGGATTTCCTGGTGAAGGAAGGCTACGCCGCGCCGGACCGCGTGGCCGCGCACGGCGGCAGCGCCGGCGGCCTGCTGATGGGCGCGATCGCCAACATGGCGCCGGACAAGTACCGCGTGATCCTGTCGCAGGTGCCGTTCGTGGACGTGGTGACGACGATGCTCGACCCGTCGATCCCGCTGACCACCAACGAATACGACGAGTGGGGCAACCCGGAGCAGAAGACGTTCTACGACTACATCGCCACCTATTCGCCCTACGACAACCTCGAAGCCAAGGCGTATCCGGCGATGTTCGTCGGCACCGGGCTGTGGGATTCGCAGGTGCAGTACTGGGAGCCGGCGAAATACGTGGCGCGGCTGCGCGACCTCAATACTTCGTCCGAACCGGTGGTGTTCCGCACCAACATGGAAGCCGGCCACGGCGGCAAGTCCGGGCGCTTCCGCCGCTATCGCGAACAGGCGGAAATGTATGCCTTCATGCTGGAGCGGCTGGGCGTCGAATAACGTTGCCGCCATTGCCGCGGACACCGAAAGCGCGCGTAGGGAGACGCCATGACCCGCCACCTGTGGGCCTTGCTGGCCTGGACCAGCCTCATCCTCGGCATCATCGGCGCGTTCCTGCCGGTGATGCCGACGGTGCCGTTCATCCTGCTGTCGGCGTTCGCCGCCTCGCGCGGCTCCGACCGCCTGCGCGGCTGGCTGCTGGCGCATCCGAAGTTCGGCCGCGCGATCCTCGACTGGGAGCAGAACGGCACCGTGTCGCGGCAGGCGAAACGGCTGGCGATCGCGATGATGTCGGTGTCCTCGGTGTCGATGGCGATCTTCGCGCCGCGCTGGTGGATGGCGGCGATCGGCATCGCGACCATGGCGCTGGTGTCGGTCTGGCTGTGGCGGCGCCCCGAGCCGCGACAGTGACGCGCGCGCGCGGGTACACTGCGGCGATGACCAAGCGCATCGCCCTGCTCACGCTCCTGTCCTGCCTGCTGGCCGCCTGCGGCAACAAGGGGCCGCTGGTGCTGCCGGACGCGCCGGCCCCGGCCGAGGCGCCGGCTGGAACGCCCGCCGACGCTCCGTCCGAAAGCCCGGCCGCGCCCGCGACGGAGCAGCCGGCCGGCGACGCTGCCGGCACGCCCGCCACCCAGCCCTGAGCCCGCCATGCGGTTCTCGAAGATGCACGGCGCCGGCAACGATTTCGTCGTGCTGGACCTGCGCAGCGACGTGCCGCCGCTCTCGCCGGACCTGTGCGCTCGGCTGGCCGACCGTCACTTCGGCGTCGGCTGCGACCAGATCCTGACCGTCGAAGCGCCACGCAGCGCGGGCACCATCGCCGCCTACCGCATCTGGAACGCCGACGGCTCGCCGTCCGGCCAGTGCGGCAACGGCGCGCGCTGCATCGCCGCCTGGCTGGTGCGCGACGGCGCCGCGCCGGCGGATGCGGCGTTCGCCATCGAAAGCCCGGCCGGCGTGCATCCGGTGACGCGCGACGGCGACGGCGGCTTCGTCATCGACATGGGCGCGCCGCGCTTCGCGCCGGCCGACGTGCCGCTGGCCGGCGTCGATGGCGAGCGCGACGAATACGCGCTGGAGATCGACGGCGAAACGCTGCGCTTCGGCGCGGTGTCGATGGGCAATCCGCACGCGGTGATCGAGGTGGCGGACGTGGATGCGGCCGACGTCGCCCGCATCGGCCCGGCCATGCAAAGCAATGCGATGTTCCCGGCCTCGGCCAACGTCGGCTTCGCCCAGGTGCTGGCGCCCGACCGCATCCGCCTGCGCGTGTTCGAGCGCGGCGTCGGCGAAACGCTGGCCTGCGGCAGCGGCGCCTGCGCGGCGGTGGCGGCGCTGGCGCGGCGCGGACGCGTGCTGAAAGACGCCGACGTCGCGGTGGAGCTGCCGGGCGGCACGCTGCGCATCCGCTTTGATGCCGCCGCCGGCACGGTCTTCATGGGCGGCCCGGCCGCGTTCGTTTTCGACGGGATCATGTCCGTCTAGGAGCAGGTTGTGACGATGGATTTCAACGACGCCACCGAGAAACTCGGCGCGCACGAAGTGGCCGCCTGGCTGCGCCGGCATCCCGGCTTCCTACAGCAGTTTCCGGACCTGGCGCTGACCCTGGTGGTGCCGCGCGACAACGGCCCCACCGCCTCGCTGGCCAGCTACCAGCTGGACATCCTGCGCGAGAAGAACCGCGAGCTGACCAAACGCCTGCACGAGCTGTTCGCCAACGCGCAGGAGAACGAGCGGCTGGCGGTGCGCACCCACCAGCTTACCCTCGCCCTGCTGAAGCAGGACAGCGCGGCCGACACCCTGCGCGCGATGGCGGCGGCGATGGCCGAGGATTTCCATGGCGACCTGGTGCGCATCGTCGGCTTCCGCGCCGTCGACGGGCTGGAGGATGCCGACTGGTTCCAGCACATCGCCGCCGACAGCCCACGCCTGGCCGGCTTCCAGGACATCCTCAACGCCGGCGACCCGGTCTGCGGCCGCCTGCATCCGGACAAGAACGCGCTGCTGTACGGCGTGCGCGCCGACGAAGTGCAGAGCTCAGCGCTGCTGGCGCTGCCGGGCGTGGGCCTGGTCGCGGTGGGCAGCCACGACGCCAACCGCTTCTTCCCCGGCATGGGCACGCTGTTCCTGCGCATGATGGGCGAGGCGCTGGCGGCGGCGCTGCAGCGGTTCGGTGGCTAACGACAACGCCCTGCTTTTTGCTCGTCATCCCCGCGAAGGCGGGCATGTTTTCGCAGACGAATGTCTGTGTATCCAGTTCTTGCGCCCTTGCAAGAAAACGGTGAAAAGCTTGACTCCCGCCTTCGCGGGAGTGACGGCCTGATCGCATGAATCCCATCCATGACTTCCTCGCCCACCTCGCGGTCGAACGGCAGGGCTCCGCGCACACGCTGGACGCCTACCGCCGCGACCTTGCGGCGCTGGCCGCCTGGGCCGGTGAACGCGACCTGCTGGCGCTGGACGGCAACGACCTGCGCGCCTTCGTCGCTGCCGAACACCGCCGCGGCCTGTCGCCGAAATCCCTGCAACGCCGGCTCTCCGCCTGCCGCAGCCTGTACCGCTGGCTGCTGAAACAGGGCCGCATCGACGCCAGCCCCGCCGACGGCGTGCGCGCGCCGAAAGCCCCGCGCAAGCTGCCGCAGGTGCTGGACGTGGACGAGGCGGTGCAGCTGGTCGAGCTGCCCACCGATGCGCCGCTGGGCCTGCGCGACCGCGCCCTGCTGGAGCTGTTCTATTCCTCCGGCCTGCGCCTGTCGGAAGTCTGCGCGCTGCGTTGGCACGACCTCGACTTCGAGACGGGCCTGGTCACCGTGCTCGGCAAGGGCAGCAAGCAGCGCATCGTGCCGGTGGGCTCGCATGCGCGCGCCGCATTGCAGGCATGGCGCGAGGACTCGGCGGGCCAGCCGGACGGCTTCGTCTTCCCCGGTCGCGGCGGCCGGCAGATCAGCGCGCGCGCCATCCAGCTGCGGATGAAGCAGCTGGCGATGCGCCAGGGCGTGCTCAAGCGCATCCACCCGCACCTGCTGCGCCACAGCTTCGCCAGCCACGTGCTGGAATCCTCCGGCGACCTGCGCGGCGTGCAGGAGCTGCTGGGCCACGCCGACATCGCCACCACCCAGATCTACACGCACCTGGATTTCCAGCACCTGGCGAAGGTGTACGACGCCGCGCATCCGCGCGCGAAGCGGGAGCGCTAATCATGTATGTAAGCGAGGGAAGCGCATGAAGAAAACCTGGATTCCGCTGATTGTTCTGGTCTTGCTCGCAACGGCTGCGGCGCTTTATTTCGCAACATCCAGGCCGGGCACCCCCAGATCGGCCCTTGGGCATTCGGACGCAACCTTGTCCGATACGGGTGAAAGCGTGTCGATTAAGCCTTTTCCTAGGGGGAAAGAACGCCCACTCCCGCCCACGGATCTCCCGCTAAGTGCGGTGATTGACGACCTGAAACGCAGGGCCGACCGCGGCGAGGCCAATGCCGCCTGCCGACTCGCCACAGAATGGACAGAGTGTCTTGGCCTGCAAAAACAGCTGCAGCGGAATGAAACCATCCTTCAAAACCGTGAACACATCGCGCTGCGCCTGTTGCCGGAGGGCAATAGCGGAAACTCGCAACGGAAGGACATATCTGTGGATGCGATCGAGCGGGGTGTCGACTACGCGGTGGCTGAAGTCGAACGCAGCAAATCAGCGCTTGTCCATTGTGAGGGTGTCCCTTCTCCCCAGCCAGAAGAAGTGACCCGCTATTGGCGTCAGGCTGCGCTTGCCGGGCATCTGCCGTCGATGCGCAACTACGCCGTGGGCAACGCATTCCGCCGAGACGAAATCCTGAACAATCTGCCGGCGCTGATGATCTATCGGCAGGAAGCCGAAAAAATCGCCCGACAAGCTGCCGATCGAGGCGATCTGCGTGCCGCCATCGCGCTTGCCGGTGCCTATTCTCCATTGACCGCCCGCCGCGGCAGCTTTCTTTCGCAGATCGTGGAGCCGAATGCCGCTGAGTCGCTGGTGTTGTCGTATCGCATCCATGCCGCGATGGAAGGAATCCAGGATCCTCTGATGCGTAGTGCGCGTTCGGAACTGGCGGGCATGATCAATGGCTTGGAAACGATGCTGTCTCCCCAGGATGCCCGTATCGCAAAGGATCGCGCCGAAAAATCCCGTCCGCTCGCGGCGGAAGCGCAGGATTTCCGGGGTCTGTACACCCTCGAAGGAGGGTTCGTACCCGATGCATCCAAGGAGGAATGCGATACGGCGACATTGCGCAAGGATCCATAGCCGGCAGAAAAGAGCCAACGGAAGGCCGCCGGCTTGAAGCGAAGGCGACAGGCCCCACATCGCCAACTGCAATGGAGAAAACGATGGACCCCAGCCAGAACCCCAACGTGTTCCACGCCACCACGATCGTGTCCGTGCGCCGCAACGGCCAGGTGGTGATCGCCGGCGACGGCCAGGTCACGCTCGGCCATACGGTGATGAAGGCCAACGCGCGCAAGGTGCGCCGGCTGGGCAAGGACGGCCGCGTGCTGGCGGGTTTCGCCGGCGCGGCGGCGGATGCCTTCACCCTGTTCGAGCTGTTCGAGGCCAAGCTGGAAAAGCACGGCCAGCTGACCCGCGCGGCGGTGGAGATGGCGAAGGATTGGCGCACCGAGCGCCGCTTCGGCAAGCTCGAAGCGCTGCTGGCGGTGGCCGACGCCGACACCTCGCTGGTCATCAGCGGCACCGGCGACGTGATCGAGCCGGAGGACGGACTGATCGCGATCGGTTCCGGCGGCATGTACGCGCTGTCCGCGGCGCGCGCGTTGCTGGCGCATACCGAACTCGACGCGAAAGCCATCGCCACCGAGGCGCTGAACATCGCCGGCGACATCTGCATCTATACCAACCGCAACATCGTGGTGGAGCAGCTTTGACAGTTGCGCTGCGGGCCAACCCGGCAGGGCGGCCCCATCAAGTCACTCCCCGATACTCGTTTTGCTGATGGGGCCGCCCTGCCGGGTTGGCCTCCGAAGGATTTCTCGATGACCGATTCCTCTTCCATGACCCCGCGCGAGATCGTCGCCGAGCTCGACCGCCACATCGTCGGCCAGCACGCGGCCAAGCGCGCGGTCGCCATCGCCCTGCGCAACCGCTGGCGGCGCGCGCAGCTCGCACCCGAGCTGCGCAACGAGGTGATGCCGAAGAACATCCTGATGATCGGCCCCACCGGCGTCGGCAAGACCGAGATCGCGCGCAGGCTGGCGACGCTGGCCAACGCGCCGTTCGTGAAGGTGGAAGCCACCCGCTTCACCGAGGTCGGCTACGTCGGCAAGGACGTCGAGCAGATCATCCGCGACCTCGCCGACACCGCGGTCAAGCTGTACCGCGCGCAGGCCAAGCAGCGCGTGCGCACGCAGGCCGAGGAGCGCGCCGAGGATCGCATCCTCGACGCGCTGCTGCCCAGGCGCGAGGCCGCGCCCGCGTTCGGCTTCAACGCCGGCGCGACGACCACCGTGGACATCGGCGCGGAACCGTCGTCGCAGGAATCCTCGACCCGGCAGAAGCTGCGCAGGCAGCTGCGCGCCGGCGAGCTGGACGAGCGCGAGATCGAGCTCGACCTCGCCATGAACATCGGCGTGGACATCATGACTCCGCCCGGCATGGAGGAGATGGGCCAGCAGCTGCGGCAGGTGTTCAGCCAGATGTCCGGCGGCAAGACCCACAAGAAGGCGATGACGATCAAGGCGGCGCGCCCGCTGCTGATCGAGGAGGAGGCCGGCAAGCTGGTCAACGAGGACGACGTGCGCGAACAGGCCATCGAAGCCTGCGAGCAGCACGGCATCGTCTTCATCGACGAGATCGACAAGGTCGCCAAGCGCAGCGAGGGCATGGGCGCCGACGTGAGCCGCGAGGGCGTGCAGCGCGACCTGCTGCCGCTGGTCGAAGGCAGCACGGTCAGCACCAAGCACGGCCCGGTGAAGACCGACCACATCCTGTTCATCGCCAGCGGCGCGTTCCACCTCGCCAAGCCGTCCGACCTGATCCCGGAGATGCAGGGCCGCTTCCCGATCCGCGTCGAACTGGGCGCGCTGGGCAAGGACGAGTTCGTGCGCATCCTCACCGAGCCGAAGGCGGCGCTGACCAAGCAGTACGTCGAACTGATGCAGACCGAGGGCGTGACCCTGGCCTTCGCGCCGGAAGCCGTGGAACGGCTGGCTGAGATCGCCGCGCACGTGAACGAGCGCCAGGAAAACATCGGCGCGCGCCGCCTGCACACGGTGCTGGAGCGGCTGCTGGAATCGCTGAGCTTCGACGCGCCGGATAAGGGCGGCGCGTTGACCATCGACCGCGCCTACGTGGACGCGCAACTCGGCGAGCTGGCGCAGGATCCGGATCTGAGCCGGTACATCCTGTAACGCATGCGGTGCGCCTCCTGCGGGAGGCGCGCCGTTCAACGCTTGACCAACTCCACCCGGCGATTCTGCGCGCGGCCGATGTCGGTGGCGTTGGAGGCGATGGGCGAGCCCGCGCCCTTGCCTTCGGCCTGCAGGCGGGCGGCTTCGATGCCGGCGCGAACCAGCCAGTCCCTGACCGCGTCCGCGCGCTTTTCCGACAGCGCCTGGTTGTAGCCGGCGCCGCCGACATCGTCGGTATGGCCCTCGATGGTGATGCCCAGGTCGGGCTGGCCGCGCAACAGGTCGGCGATCTGCCGCAGCACGGTTTCGGATTCGGCGCGGAGGGTATGCGAATTGAAATCGAAGTTGATGCCGTACACCGTGACCCGGCCGTCCTTGTCCAGTCCGTCGGCCAGGCGGCTGTCCTCCCGCGTGTCGCCGCCGCAGGCGCCGGCTTCGGCGCCGCTGCGCGGAACGTCGCGGAATTCGTCCAGGCCGTTGCCGTAGGCGTTGACCTGGGCGAAGAACAGGCGCGAGCCGTCGCGGGCGAACACCAGCAGCGCAGGCACGGGTTCGCCCGGCACGCCGTCGTCGCCGGTTTCCGCGTACAGGATCCTGGCCACGTTGCCCTCGATGCCGCCGCTGAACGTGCCCGGCCGGGTGGACTGGCCCTCGGGCCGGTAGCAGCCGCTGATCGCGGTGCCGTCCTGCACCACCTCGTAGCGGCCCCAGGCGTTGCCGTACGTGCCGCCGGCGTTGCCGGACAACGGCACCGGCGGCGCATCGCCGAAGGCGCGGATCTCGGCCAGCGAGAACCAGTCGCCGCCGTGGTTGCTCTTGAAGTTGGCGCGCACCCAGCGTCCGGCCACGGGCTTCGCCACGTCGAAGCGCTGGCCGTTGACGCCCTTTTCCAGCGTCCCGGAAAAAATCTCGCGGTAGCCGTCGCTGGCCGACGTGTCGGACACCTCCACCGTGAGTTCGCGCACCCCCGAATCCACGCCGCCCATGCCGCCGGTGTCGTCGTCGAATTCCAGACGGCGGAGGGTGGCGGTCTGCGGCAGTTCGAACACGAACGATTGCGGCCGGCCATCGCCCACCCAGTTCTGCATCGGCGAGCCGTCGATCATCAGGATCGGCGCGGTGACGCGCTCGCCTTCGAAGCGCGCGGGCATGATGGTGCCGTTGGCGAACGACAGCAGGTTCTGCGCCGGCGGCGCGGCTTCGGTCGCGGCAGCGGCGTCCCCGCCGGCGGCCGCATCGGCCGGGATCGCGGCCGCCGATGCTTGCGCCGGCGCCTCGGCCGGCGGCGCGGTATCGACCTTGGAACAGGCGCAAAGCGCGAACAGGGCGGTCAAGGACAGGACGAAGCTGCGCATGGCGTCACCGGGATGGGGAAGTGGCTCGGGAAACCGCCCGGACTCCACCAGTCCGGACGGACCAGCGTTCAGAACGAATAGCGTCCCTGCATGAACTGGTAATAGACCTCGCCGTAGCGCACGTACCAGTCGTCGTTGTCGAAATAGCGGGCTTCGCACTGGGCGAGCTCCTGCAGGCTGCCTTTGAGCTTGCCCAGCAGTTCGGCGTTCTTCTGGTGGACGGTGGCGTCGAACTGGTCCAACGCGCCTTCCACCTTCTGCACCTCGGCCACCGCGCCCATGTGCGAGACGCCGCCGCCGGCTGCACCGGCCGCGTACATCAGTTCGGTGCCGTTGCGGACGATGCGATGGGTGTAGTCGTAGATCGCACGCACCTTCTCCAGATTGCGGCGCTGCGTGTCCAGGCCGGCGTTGGCCTGCTCGAAGCAGGGCCGGCAACCGGCGTTCTCCGCGCATTGCGAAGGCATCTTCGGCGCGCCGGGCGGGTTGTGGTTGGGCGCCATGCTGGCGTCCAGATCCGTGAGGTAGGGATAGTCCTGGTTGGCGTTGCCCGCCTGTCCACCCTTGGCGTGATTCCCGCCGCCGGAAGCCTGCATGTTGTCGGTGCCGGGGGTCGGACCGGATTTGTTGTCGCCGTAGCCTTGCAGGTTGCCGGCTTCGGAGGGCGGACCGGACTTGCTGGCTTGCTGGTTATCCGTGGCGGGCGTAGGGGGACCCTTGTGGCCGCCGGAAGCCTGCATGTTGTCGGTGCCGGGGGTGGGACCGGATTTGTTATCACCGTAGCCTTGCAGGTTGCCGGCTTCGGAAGGCGGGCCGGACTTGCTGGCCTGCTGGTTGTCCGTGCCGGGCGTAGGGGGACCCTTGTGGCCGCCGGAGGCCTGCATGTTGTCGGTGCCCGGCGTCGGCCCGGCTTTGTTGTCGCCGTAGCCTTGCAGGTTGCCGGCTTCGGAAGGCGGGCCGGACTTGCTGGCCTGCTGGTTGTCCGTGCCGGGCGTAAGGGGACCCTTGCGGCCGCCGGAGGCCTGCATGTTGTCGGTGCCGGGGGTCGGCCCGGACTTGCCGCCGTTGCTTGGCTGGCCCTGGTCGTTCACCGGCTTGCCCAGCAGCGGCTCGTCGTTGTGCAGCAGTTTCGGCGGGCCCGATTCCTGCCCGTTCCTGGCGAAGTAATCGCCGTTGCCGGCGCCTGCCGGCAGTGCAGCCGCCAAGGTCAACGCCGTGGCGCAGCGGATAAAGCGGTTCATGCGACCTCCCTGGATGACCGGTTGCGACGCAGGAAGAACGCGGCGCTGGCGACCAACACCAGCAGCAGGGCCGCGCCGAGCCCGTGTTTCCACAGCGGACGGCGGGTGCCCGTCGCGCCGGCGTTGGCCGGATCGGCCGCGTATTCGCTAGCCGGGATTGCCGCCGGCGGCGGCGGCGGCGCGACGATTTTCTCGCCCAGCCAGACCACCAGCTGGTAGTCGGACGGTTCGGCCGCGCTGACCCACAGCTTGAAGCCGTCGTACGTGCGGAAATACAACTCGGCACGCCCCTGCGCATCGGTCTGCACCTCGCGCACCGGCTCGCCGAAGCTGTCCTTGACCACGCGGATGCGCAGCGGCCGGGCCGGATCGACGGCGTACAGGCCCACCGAGATCGGCTGGTCCAGCGCGATACCCTCGACCTGGAACTGGTGGCCGTAGGGCGTCGCCGTTCCCTTCAGGAAAGCGGACTTGCCGGTGGCGATGCGCACATCCTCCTTGAGCTCGATGTCGTAGACGGTGCGCACCTGATCGCCATCGCCCGCCTGCGCGATGGACGGCGCGGCGGCGGCCAGCCACAGCGCGGCGAGCAGGACGGCCAACAGCGGACGGACGGCGTTCATGCGCCCGCCTTCGGCAGCAGGCCGAGGCGCACGTAGGCGCGGGTGACGAGGTCGCGCAGCTGCGCATCGCTCAGGCCGCTGTGGCGGATCGCGATCTGGACGTCGCCCTTGCGGGTGTTGAACTGCAACGGCGTCTTCACCGCTTCGTCCCATGGCCCGTCCAGCGCCTGGTCGGCGGTCAGCACGTCGCGGCCATGTTCGGCGCGCAGGCCGGCGGCCAGGCTGGCGCTGGTGCGGTTGTCGTTGCGGTACATGCGCGCGCCGTTGCGCAGGGTGACGACGCTCATGAACATCTTGCCGCCGCCAAGGCCCAGCATGTCGTTCAACGGACCGCCGCCGCGCTTGTCGCCGTAGCGGTAGGTGCAGGTGTTGTCGCTGGCTTCCGGTTCGCCCTGCAGCGGGCCGGCGACGGCGGCGATGTCCGCCGCGTCCCACAGCCCGCAGAAGCCGTCCAGCGCCGGTCGGGTCTTGCGGCGCTGTTCGGCGGCGGCGGTGCCGGCGGCGCCGTCGATGGGAAGCGGGGACTCCAGCCGGGCCAGCGCTTTTTCCGCCAGCTGCGCGGCCTGCTCGAAGCTCGCGGTGGAGCCGCCGATGTCCACTTCGACCATGCTGTCGCCGCGCAGGGCGACGAAATTGCAGCAGCCGGTGATCTTCGCTTCGTCCCAGTCGCCTGCCAGCTCGGTGCCGTCCTGCAGGCGCAGCTGGCCGCGCGCCGCGCCTTCCGCCTTGTCCAATGCGGCGCCGACGCCGGCCGCGACCGCACCGGCATGCGTCCAGGTCGCCTGCACGGCGATGTTGGTGAAATCCGCGGCTTCGTACCAGCAGGCGCCGCCGGTGGGATCGGCCACGCCGGCGCGGTCGCCCAGCGGATTGCCGGTGCGGAACGGCGCGCCGGCCAGTGGCTTGCCGAGTACGGCTTCGACCTCGGACGGTTGCAGCAGGCGGCAGGGATCTTCGGGATCCAGCGCGGCGGACGTGGCGCCGGCGACGGGGCCGCCGCCGTTGCCGGCAGGCGGGGCATCGCCGCCCGGCTTGCCGCCGCAGGCGGATAGCGCGGCGACGAGGCCGGCGGACAACAGGCTGTTGCGGAGCACGGAGATCGCGTTCATCGGATGTCCTTGGCGGAGTGGATCAGCGGCATTGGCGGACGAGTTCCACGCGGCGGTTGGCCGCACGGCCTTCGAGGGTGGCGTTGGTGGCGACGGGCCGGGTCAGGCCCAGGCCGGTGGCGGACAGGCGCGACGGCGCGATCCGGGCCTGCGCGACCAGCGCGTCGCGCACGGCGGCGGCGCGACGGTGGGACAGCGCCAGGTTGTAGGCCGCGCCGCCCACGTTGTCGGTATGGCCTTCGATCGCCAGCCGCCAGTCCGGATGCCGTTGCAACAGCTGCGCCGCGGCGTCCAACGCGGGCTGCGAGCGCGGCAGCAGCTGCGCGCTGCCGGTGGGGAAGTACAGGCCGTCCAGCGGCGCGCGGCAGCCCTTGCCCGCCAGCGCCCGTTCCAGCACGCCCGCCTGCGGCTGCGGGCCCGGCCAGTCGATGCGCACCACCTGGCTGCGGCTGGCGCCCTGCCGGGTGACCAGCAACAGCGGGTTGGCCGGATCGTCCAGCGCCCAGACTTCGACGTCGATGCGCGTCCCGGCCACGGCCAGTTCGCCGCCGGCGCGCACCACCGGCAGCGCGACGGGCCTGCCGTTGGCCAGCACGGTGAGCGTGGCGGGACCGGCGAGGCGCTTGAGCGTGCCGCGGAAATACTTGCGGCCCGCCGGGGCCAGCTGCCAGTCGGCGCTATCGCCGAGGTCGGCCAGCGTGCCCAGCACCAGCGGCGCCCGGCCGTCGCGCTTGAGCGCCGCCAGCGTGGCCGCCGACAGGTGGTCGAGCAGCGCGCCGGGGAACGACTCCGCATCGCCCGCCTGGAACACCACGTTGAGGCGCGTGGCTTCGGCCAGATCGACGCGGCGCACACGGCGGGTGCGCTCGTGGACCGTCACTCCTTTGCCGTCGGCGATGCGGAACTCGACCTGCGTGGTCACCTGCGCGGCATCGGCCGCCGTCACCAGCGAGAGATGCTCCTCGTCCCCCGACGGTCGGCTGACCGCCGACACCACGACCAACCCTTCGCGCAGCGGAATGGTGGCGGCACTGGCCGCAACGGCGGCGGCCAGCAGCGCCAGCGCGGCCAGCAGGCGCACGAACGATCGCCGAAAGGGAGACGGCATGACAGGTATCCCCGCCGGGCGGATGCCCGGCTCCTGAGATAGCTATCGCAAAGCGGCGACGAATCCCGACATGCCCAACCGCCGCATTCCGCAAACCGACACGGCGCGCATCGCCGGATGCGCACGTGCGTCCGGATCAGGCCGCGCCGCCGAAGAGGTGGAACAACAGGACGGCGAGGGATGCGAGCCAGGACACGCCGATGTAGAACCTGAGCTGCTCGGCGGTCAGCATGGCGGCGAACCAGCCGAACAGGAACCAGGACTTCCAGCCTTCCAGCACCTCGGCGCCGTCCATGAAGACCGCCCAGCCGCAGAACGCGGTGTAGAGGGCGAAGACCAGCAGTTCCATCCTGCGTCCTTCGGTCCGGGCGGGAAGCGTCAGCCGTTGAGGCTGTAGGTGCCGTAGATCGCCGCTTCGCCCAGCACGTGGCCCTGCATCGCGCGCAGCGCGTCGGCGGCGGTGAACGCCTGCGGCAGCGCCAGCGACGCCACGTCCAGCGCGAACAGGCGGAAGAAGTAGCGGTGCGTGCGCAGGTCGTGCGGCGGCGGATACGGGCCGTCGTAGCCGAAGTACTGCCCGCCCATGCCGGCGTCGCCGGCGAACCAGCCGGTGTAGTCGTTGAGGCCGCGCGCGCCGCCGGCATCGCGGCCCGCGGGCTTGCCCTTCGCGGTCAGGCCGTCGCTGCAGCTGCCGGCGGCAATCTCGCGGACGTCGGCGGGAATGTCGGCCACCGCCCAGTGCACGAAGTCGCCGCGCGGATGCGCCACCGGGATCGGCGTGGTCGCGTCGGCCACCAGCGCGCCGTCGGTGGGCGCGTCGGTGTCGATGCACAGCAGCACGAACGAGCGCGTCCCGGCCGGCGCCTCGTCCCAGGCCAGGTGCGGATTGCGGTTGCCGCCGAAGCCGCCCTTCGCGCCGAGCGCGAACTCGGCGGGGAGCGGCTGGCGGTGTTCGAAGCTGTCGCTGTGGAGGCGCATGCGGGTTCCTCGCTGCAAGAAGTCGTCTCGATTCTACGGCGCGGCGCGGCGCACGTCGGCGCTACGGAAGCAGCGCCGACGCCAGCCGCCCGGCCACCCAGCGTTCGGCGTAGCCGTCCAGCGAGGCGCTCTCGATGAAGCCGCAGTGGCCGCCGTGCGCCGCCAGTTCCAGCGCGACGTTCGGATAGCCGGCGATGCGCTGGAATTCGTCGGCCGGGATCACCGGATCGTCCTGCGCCATCAGCACGTCGGCCGGCACCTGCAACGCGCGCAGGCGGTCGCGGGCGATGGAATAGCCTTCGAAGTACGCGTCGAGGTCGGGAAAGCCGGTGTTGTGCGCCACCATCCACGCAGTCAGCGCGCGCATGCGCAGCCGCAGCACGTCGTCGCCGAAGCCGTGCGCCTGCGGGAACAGCGCCCGCTTGCGCGCCAGCGAGCGCCGCCATTTGTGCTCGAAGTAGCGCATGTAGATCGCCGGGCCGGTTTCCATCGCGTCCATCGTCCGCGCCGGGTCGAGCAGCGGGCAGACCGCCGCCACCCGCATCAGCGGCAGGCCGGCTTCCGGCGCGCGCAAGGCCAGCCGCAGCGCGAAGTTGCCGCCCAGCGAAAAGCCGGCGGCGGCCATCGGCAAACCGGGCCAGCGGCGGGCGATTTCGCCGGCCGCGCCCACCACCTCGTCCAGCCGATTGGAATGGAACAGGCCTTCGTTGAGGTGGTGGCTGCCGCCGTGGTCGCGGAAGTCGAGGCGAAACACCGCGAAGCCCGCGCTCAGCAGGCGCGCGGCGGTCAGCCGCATGTAGCTGGATTCGGCGCTGCCTTCCCAGCCGTGCAGCAGCAGCGCCAGCGCGCGCGGTTCGACGCCGTCAGGCAGGCTGGCGATGCCCTGCAGGCGCACGCCCTCGCCCGCATCCAGCACCAGCGCTTCGTGGATGGCCGGCGCCTGCCGCAGGCGCGCCCGTGCGCGCAGGCCGCGCAGCGGGCTCGACGCGAGCACGGACTGCAGGTGCGGGCTGCGCAGCCAGCCCGGCGGATCGAAGGCGGACGCCGCCAGGCTCACGCCGTCGCCATCGCCCGTTCGACGCGTTCGCGCGCGGTTTGGGCGATGCCGCGCCGTCCCTCGTGTTCGCCCGGCAGGATCGGCTGCAGGAAGCAGACCCGCACCGGCCGCGCCGGCTCGCCGAGCAGGCGCACCAGGTTGGCGACGAAGCTCTCGCGCGGGGCGAACGCGACGATCGCCTGCGCCTCGCAGCGCGCGCCGTAGCACAGCGCCACCGGCTGCACCGGCGCGTTCGCGTCCACCGCGGCGGTGAAGATGCGCGCGTGGAAGGCGCCGAGTTCGCGGCCGTTGCGGGTGCCGCCTTCCGGGAACGCCGCCACCGCGCGGCCGGCGCGCAGGCGCTGCGTCATTTCGGCCATCACCAGCCCCAGCGAATCGCCGTTGCCGCGCTGCAGGAAGATGGTCTCCGCCTGCGCCACGATCCAGCCCAGCACCGGCCAGCCGCGGATTTCCGACTTGGCGATGAAGCCCATCATGTGCTGCGAGTGCAGCGCCATGATGTCGATCCAGCTGACGTGGTTGGCGACGAACATCGTGCCGCCCGGCAGCGGCGTGCCCTCGCGGCGCAGGCGCATGCCGAACACCCGCAGCAGCCCGCCCGACCACCAGCGCACCGCCGCGTGCGACAGCGCGCCGCCGTTGCCGACGGCGATCAGCAGCAGGGTGACCGGCAGGTGGATGAGCGCGTGCCAGGCCAGCATCGGCACGCGGTAGAGATAGCGGAACGCACGCATGGAATCGACGGTGGGGAGCGTCGTGGCGAAGCCGATAGTGTAAAGGCGCGCGCGGCAAGCCGCGCCGACGGAATCAGCCGCCGGACGCGGGCGGCTGCGGCAGCACCGCCAGGGTGATGCGGCTGATGCAGACCGGCTGGCCGGCCTCGTCGGCGATGTGGATCTCCCACACCTGGGTGCTGCGGCCGATGTGGATCGGCCGGGTGGTGCCGGTGACCGTGCCGCTGCGCACCGCGCGCAGGTGGTTGGCGTTGATCTCCAGCCCGACCACCGCGTTGCCGCCGGCCACCAGCGCGCCGGCGCTGCTGCCGAGGGTTTCGGCCAGCGCCACCGAGGCGCCGCCGTGCAGCAGGCCATAGGGCTGGTGGGTGCGCGCGTCCACCGGCATGGTGGCGCGCAGATAGCCCTCGCCCAGCTCGGTGAAGACGATGCCGAGCGACTCCATCAGCGTGCCCCTGGAGCGCGCGTTCAGCGCCTCCAGGGTCGCGCCTTCCGGCCAGGCGAAGTCGCGGGCGGCCAAGCGCGGATCAGCGGACGGTGAACACGCCCGGGCGCCAGGCGCGGACGTAGGAGCTGCGGCCGTAACCGCTGCTGCGGCCGTAGCCGATGCCGAAGTCGCGCTCGCGGCGGGCGTGCATGCGCTCCACCAGCTCCTCGCGGCGGCTGTCCAGCCAGTCGGTGCGGCCCAGCGTGGCCGGCTCGACGCCGCGGCGCGAGGCTTCGCGGGCGCGGTAGTCGCAGAAGTCGTCGTAGGCGTCCAGCTCGTGCGCCAGCTCGCGGCCCGACAGCTCGATCATCACCGCGTCGTCCAGGAAGCCCAGCACCTGCACGTTGTCCGGGATGATGTCGTTCGGGTCGGCGAAGTAGGCCAGCGCCGACAGCACCCGCTCGCGGTCCTCGGCGGGCATCGCCCAGGCGGTGTCGCGCACCATCGCGATCATGTCGTCCAGGCGCAGCAGGCGCTCGCGGATGAAGTCCGGCAGCGTGGCCTTCTGCGCGTCGTCCAGCAGGGCGACCGCCGCGTTGACGATCTCTTCGGCGCTCTTGCCCTCGACCGCCTTGCGCGAGCGCTCCGCTGCCGCCTGGAAATGGGCCAGATCGTGGTCGTTGAGCTCGAAGTTCAGGGTGATCGACATGGGGGCCCCGGCAGGCTTGGGAAAAGTGAGCTTGGCAGACTAGGGTGCGGGCGCGGGCGCGTCAATTGCCGTCGGTCACACCGAAGGCGACGCCGCTCACAGGATCGGCGAGAGCCCGGAGCCGAACGCGGTGAACGCGCGCACGCCCAGCCACTTCAGGCCGATGTCCACTTCCGGGAAGTCGCCCACCGGCCGGTTGCAGCGGCGGAATTCCGGCGCGAACGGCGACGGCGGTTCCACCGTCGGCGGGCAGCCCGGGCCCGGCGCGTAGTCGTAGCTGGTGGCGTACTTGTACGGCCACAGGTCGAAGATCGGCATGCGTTCGGACAGCTTGGCCAGGTTGTACTCGACCCCGGACAGGATCGGCGCGTCGTCGCGGCGGCCGATCGTCCAGGCGTTGGCCGGCGCCATGTCGCGGCGGATGCTGGCGGCCAGCGCGTGGGCGAAGCCGGGGTCGTCGATCACCACCGCGCTCTCGGTGTTGAGGGTGTCGCCGCGCGGATCGAAGTTGTGGGTGCCGACCACGCCGATGCGGCCGTCGATCACCATCGACTTGGCGTGCAGGCCCATGCGCAGGCCGGCGCGCTTGAGCCGCACCGGCATGCCGCCGGACGAGGCGAACGGCGACGGCCGCCCGGCCTCGCTGTCGGGTTCGCTGCGCAGGCCGCGCTCGGCCAACCGGCGCTCGCGCAGAGTGGCGGGCCGCGCCGCCGAGGCCGAGGCCGCCGCCGGATCGGCATCGTCCAGGCCCAGGTCGGCGCCGGTGGCGCCCAGCTCGAACGGCGCGTCGGCGGGAAACGGCTTGAACTCGTGGATCTCGAAGCCGTAGTCGCGCAGGTAGCGGCGCTTGTACTTGTACGACAGCGCGTAGGCGATGAAGGCGTCGGTGGAGGCCAGGCTGTTGGTGGACACCAGCACGCGCGGCGGTTCCGGCCGCTGGTGCAGGTCGCGGAACAGCGCCTGCGCCGGCTTCGACAGCACGAGGTAGGGCGTCTGCAACAGGATTTCCCCGTCGGCGCCGGCGATCAGCTCGCGCAGGCCGGCGCTGGTGCCGCCCTGCATGGTCGGGCCGGCGGCCTCGCGCCGGTGCTTGAGCGGCAGGTCGGCGATGAAGCGCACGCCCTGCACCGGCTCGGCCGGCTCGACGAAGCGCGCGCGCAGCACCGCGTCGTCGGCCACCTCGGCCAGCAGCGCGCGCACCCGGCCGGGCTTGTGGAAGGCGTGGTGCGGCGCAGGCGGCGGGCCGTGCGCGCGCAGGTAGCGGGCGACGTCGCCCAGCTGTTCGGCCGGCACGCTGCGCTTCGAATCCCAGAACGCCTGGAAGTTCGCCACCATCTCGCCCACCACCGGGCCGGCCAGCAGCAGGTCGCGGTCGCGGAAATTGAAGTCGGCGCCCCAGTCGTAATAGTCGTCCTGGTAGTTCCGGCCGCCGACGATGCCGACCTCGCCGTCCACCACCAGCAGCTTGTTGTGCATGCGCCGGTTGAGCTGGCGCCAGCAGCAGGCCGCCGCCACCGCGTACATCGGCAGCGACAGGCGGGCGCGGTCCAGCACCGGGTTGTAGACGCGCAGCTCCAGGTTGGCGTGCAGCGCCGACAGCGCGGCCAGCGTCTCCACCTTGCGCAGCGCGGCCAGCTGATCGACCAGGATGCGCACCTTCACGCCGCGGAAGGCGGCGGCCTGCAATTCGTCCAGCACCAGCTGGGCGGCGTCGTCCTCGTCGAAGATGTAGGTCTGCAGCTCGATGCTGCGCTTCGCCGCGCGGATCAGGTGGATGCGGGCGAGCAGCGCGTCCGGGGCGTCGTCGAGGATCAGCGCGCGGTGCTTCGGGGCTTCCGGCGTGGAGGCGGCCAGGGCGTCGCGCGCCATCGCCAGCAGCGGCGAGGGCAGCGCGCAGGCGTCGTCGCGCGCGCAGTCCACCTGGGTGCTGCGCGCGGCAACGGCTATTCCGGCGGCGGCGCTGCGCTGCTGCGGCGACAGGCTGGCGCAGCCGGCCAGCAGCAGGGCGAGCAGCCCCGCCAGCGAGCGGCGGGGGGAACGCGGGCTCATCGTCGTGGCGGGGCCCGTCTCACGGCCACCAGAAGCGCGACAGCCGCGCCGCGCCCGGCTCGATGGCGGCGTCCGGCGCGAACTCCAGCACCGCGATGCCGCCCGGCGGCATGCCGCGGTAGTCGCCGGACTGGCCGCTGTGCAGCAGCGCGGCCAGCTGCTCCAGGCCGGGGTTGTGGCCGACCAGCAGCAGGCGGCGGGCGTCGGCGTGGGTGTCGGCCAGCGCGATCAGGGTGCCGGGACTGGCCTCGTAGATCGCTTCCTCCTCGCGCACGTCGGCGCAGCCGGTGTCGCCCAGCGCGGCCAGGGTCTGGCGGGTGCGCAGCGCGGGCGAACACAGCACGCGGTCGGGCGCCAGGCCGTGCTCGCGCAGCCAGTCGCCGGCGGCCTGCGCTTCGGCCTGCCCGATCGGAGACAGCGGGCGGGCGCGGTCGTCCTGGCCGGGCGCGGACGATTCGGCGTGGGCATGGCGGAGCAGGATCAGTTGGCGCATGGGGCGACCTTTCCGTTGTCGTTCGCGATGTCCGCAGGGTACACGCAGGCGGTCAGGCCGGGTATCGGTCGGCGACGTGCACCTGCAGCCGCGCGTGCGCGGCGTGCAGCGCCTCCGCCAGCGCCGGCACGTGCGCGCGGTCGCCGCCGCGCAGCGCCGCCTCCAGCGCCGCCGCGGCCGCCGCCAGTTCCTGCGCGCCGACCAGCCGCGCCGCGCCCTTCAGGCGGTGCGCCTGGCTGATCAGCGTGGCCAGGTCGTCGGTGCCGCGCAGCCGCTCCAGCTCGCGCATGTCGTCGTCGGTGCAATGGAGGTAGTCCTCCAGCAGCGGGCGGATGTCCGCCGGCTTGCCGCCCACCAGTTCGAGCAGCACCGCATCCGACAGGATCTCCTCCGCATCGGATCGAGGCCGGGACGGGGCTTGCGCCTGCGGCGCCGGCGCGCGCGCCTCCACCCGCGCGTTGTTCTCGCTCTGGATGCCGGCGCGTTCCTCCGCCGACAGCTCGCCGCCGGCCGTGTGCGGCAGCCAGCGCTGCAGGCAGACGCCGAGGCTGGCGATGCCGACCGGCTTGGCGAGGTAGTCGTCCATGCCGGCGCCCAGGCAGCGCTCCGCCTCGCCCTTCAGCGCCGAGGCGGTCAGCGCCACGATCGGCGTGCGCGGCAGACCGCGCTGCGCTTCCTCCTCGCGGATCGTGCGCGCCAGCTGGTAGCCGTCCATGCGCGGCATGTGCACGTCGCTGAGCAGCAGCGCGTAGCGCCCGCTGCGCCAGCGCTCCAGCCCGTCCAGCCCGTCCTCGGCGGTTTCCGAGGCGTAGCCGGCCAGCGCCAGCTGGCGCTGGATCACCTGGCGGTTGGTGACGTGGTCGTCCACCAGCAGGACCAGGCTGCGGTCGCGCACCGCGTCCTCCACCGACGGCAGCGGGCGCGGCGCGAAGCCCGGCGCCGCCTTGCCCGGCAGGGTCAGGTCCGGCAGTTCGTCCGCCGGCGCGCGGTGCAGGCGTACCTTCAGCCGCATGGCGGTGCCCTTGCCGGGCGCGGATTCCATCTCGATGGCGCCGCCCATCAGCTCGGCGATGCGGCGGCTGATCGCAAGGCCGAGCCCGGTGCCGCCGAACCGGCGGGTGGTGTCCGCCTCGGCCTGCGAGAACGGCTGGAACAGCCGCGCCTGCGCCTGCGCGCTGATGCCGATGCCGGTGTCGGTGACGCTCAGCACCAGCGCATCGGCGCCGAGCGCGCCGTCGCCCGGATCAAAGCGTTCCAGCGCCACCGCCGCGGTCACGCCGCCGTGCTCGGTGAACTTGATCGCGTTCGACAGGAAATTGCCCATCACCTGGCGCAGCCGCACCGGGTCGACGTAGTGCGCGGGCGCCACCCGCGGATCGATCGTGCAGTCCAGCACCAGCCCCTTGCTCGACGCCGAGCCGGAGAAGTTGGCGGCGACGCTGCGCACCAGCTCGGGCAGCGAGGTCGGCACCGGCTCGATCTCCATCTTGCCGGCCTCGATCTTCGAGAAGTCGAGGATGTCGCCGATGATCCGCAGCAGCGTCTCCGCCGAGGCCTGGACGACGCCCAGCGAACGCCGCTGCTCGGCGTCGAGGCGGGTGTGGCCGAGGATCTCGATCATCCCGGTGACGCCGATCATCGGGGTGCGGATCTCGTGGCTCATCGCTGCCAGGAACGCGCTCTTGGCGTGGCTGGCGTCGCGCGCGCGCGCCTCGCTGTCGCGCAGCGCGCGTTCCAGCCGCTTCTGCATGGTCAGGTCGGTGGCCACCGCCAGCAGGCCGATCATGGTGCCGGTGTCGTCGCGCATCGCCGACAGCGCCAGCAGCACCGGCAGGGTGCGCCCGCGCTGGTGGCGCAGCGCGAACTCGCGCGGCGGCTCGCGGTGCCGGGCCAGCTCGCGCAGCACCGTCCAGTCGGCCGGCAGGGTGTAGCCGTAGGCTTCGCTGAGCGAGCGCGCCAGCGCGCCCAGCGCTTCCGGGTCGAGGATCGCGTCGAGCTTCTCCCGCCCCAGCAGCGAACCCGCCGGCCAGCCCAGCAGCTTCTCCGCGAACGGGTTGACCTGCGAGAACACGCCGTCCTCGTCCACCGCGAAGATCGCGGTCTGCGCCGCCTCCAGCAGCAGCCGCTGGAACTGCTCGCGGCGCTCCAGCGCCACCCGCACGCGCTCGTTGCGCGACAGCTGCTCGGTCAGCTGGCCTTCGATCCTGCGCACGTGGTCGCGCATGCTCAGGAAGCTGTCCATCACCTCGCCCAGCTCGCCGCGCGGGATGTAGTGCGGCTGCGCGGTGTAGTCGCCCTGGGTCATCCTGCGCGCGAGCCGGGTCAGGCTCTCCACGCCGCGGTAGCCGTTGCGCAGGATGCGCCGGCCGAACAGCGCCACCAGCACGAAGCACAGCAGCGACAGCGCGAAGCGCGTGCGGCTCATCCACTTGCCGCTGGCGATCTCCTCCCGCACCAGCGCGTCGGCGCGGTACTGGCCGCGCTCGGCGACCGCCAGCAGGCGCTCCGCCAGCGGGTCGGTGGCCGGGTACAGCTCGCGGTCGGCGAACCGGCCCAGCGCCAGGATGTCGCGCTGGCGCAGGATCCGGCGCAGCGTCGCGGCGGCCTCGTCGGCGCGCGGGCGCGCTTCCAGCGCCTGTTCCAGCAGCGCCTCGTCCTCGCCTTCGTAGCGGTGGACCTCCACCTGCTTCCATTCGGCCGCGGCTTCGGCCTGGGTGCGGTCCAGCGTCGCCAGCGCCTCATCCCAGTCGACCAGGTAGTTGCGGGTGCGGAAAGTGTTGTCGACGACGCCGCGCCGGTAGGCCTCGGACAGGCGGCGGAAGCGGCGGATGCCGGCCTCCATGTCGTCGCGCATCGTGACCATCAGCTGGCGCGAGCGGTACTGGTCGATCTCGTCCAGCACCAGCACCAGCAGGCCGGTCAGCAGGAACAGGCCGAACAGGCCCAGCAGCTGCTGGCGCATGCCGAGCCGGGACAGGTCCAGGCGCATGCGCTCAGCGCGGCTCCGGGCGATGCCGACGGCGCGCCGTCACGGTCACAGCACCGGCCGGCGCCAGCGCGCCACCGCGGCCTGCAGTTCGCTGCCCGGCACCGGCCGCCCGATCAGCCAGCCCTGGGCGATGTCGCAGCCCAGCTCGGCCAGCAGCTGCCAGTCCTCGGACGTCTCCACGCCTTCCGCCACCGTGGTCAGGCGCAGCTTGCGCGCCAGATCCAGGCTGGCCTCCACCATCGCCCGCTTGCGCGGCTGCGAATGCGAGGAGAATACGAAGTCCTTGTCGATCTTGAGCTCGGTGAACGGCACCTGCGCCAGCTGCGCCAGCGAGGAATAGCCGGTGCCGAAATCGTCGATCGACAGGCCGAAGCCCTTCAGCCGCAGCCGCGCCAGCAGACCCAGCCCGCGCGCGGCGTCGGCCATCACCGAGCTTTCGGTGATCTCCAGCACCACGTCCTCCGGCTTGATGCCGTGGCTTTCCACGATGGCCTGGTAGCGATCGGCCGCCGACGGATCGGCCAGCGACAATGGCGAGACGTTGACCGACAGCTTCAGCCGGATGCCGTCCATGCGCCAGCGCTGCAGCCAGCGGCAGCCCTCGTCCAGCATGTGGTCGGTGAGCGCGTTGGCGCGGCCCTCGCGCTCCAGCAGCGGCACGAACAGCGCCGGCCGCACCACGCTGCCGTCGCTGCGCTCCCAGCGCGCCAGCGCTTCCACGCCCACCGCCTTGCCGTTGCCGAACTCCACCTGCGGCTGGAACCACGGCACGATCTCGCCCTTGTCCATCGCCTCCAGCAGCGCCGGCACGCTGAAATCGGCCTCGCCCTCGTCGAGCGGCTCGCCGGCGTGTTCGCCCAGCCGCCCCAGCACGCCTTCCAGCTTGTCGCGGGTCAGCGGCTTCTCCACGCTGCCCAGCACGCGCAGCCCGTAGGCGCGGGCCATCGTCTGCACGGTGTTGAGCAGGGCCGGATCGAGCGCGCTGACCACCACCACCGCGCGCGCCAACCGCTCCTGCGCGATCTGGCCGATGCATTCGATGCCGTCCATGCCGGGCATGTCCAGATCGACCAGCACCACGTCCGGCGGCGCCGGCTGGCCGCGCAGCACGTCCAGCGCGTGCAGCCCGTCGGCGCCTTCGAGGGTGCGCTCGACGCCGAGCTCGGCCAGCAGGCGCAGCGCGATGCGGCGCTGGAAGCCGTGATCCTCGACCACCATCACCAGCAGTTCCGACCAGCTCATGCCATCTCCCCAAGACGCATGCGGCGAACGCCAAGCCTACCGCATGCGGCGGGCGGTGGAGGGTTGCTTCTTCTTTAGGTCGCGGTGAGGAATGGTGAGCGGCGCATCGGGCGCCGTGAGCCGAGCCCTCTCCGGAGAGAGGACTCGGCGAAGCGATGGCATCCGGATTCCGTTGACGTTGCCGAACCCGCGTCCAGCCTTCGCGGGCACCTTCTCCCGGAAGGAGGACGCGTTACTTCGGCTGCAGCGTGACGCGATCCAGCACCCACATCGCCGGACGGGTGTCGCCGGTGAACCACAGGCAGAGGTCGGCATCGGCCGGCGCGTCGTGCAGCGGCGCGCGCAAGGTGACGAAGCCGTCGGCGTTGGGCTTCTCCGGCATCGGCAGCGTGGCCAGCAGCGGGCCGTCGCAGCCGGCGTGCAGTTCCAGTTCGCCGTGGGCGGTCTTCGCCGGCTTGAAGGTGCGGTGCGGTTCGTCGTGGGCGAGCTGGAAGAAATACGGGATGCGCCCGGCGCGCACTTCGATCGCGCCGATGCCGGCCAGCGGCGCGCGCTTCCACGTCCAGCACGGATTGAAGATGTCGACGTTGAAGATCGCGCGGTCGCCGAGGCGCGGGCCGTCGTCCTCCAGCCGCAGCATCAGCTGATCGGTGCACATCGCCAGCTCCTCGTCGCTGCGGGTCAGCAGCGAGGCGGCGCTGAACGTGCGCGTCGCCGGCGCGCCCAGCGGCCGGTCATCGAAGAACGTCTGCACCGTCAGCGTGGCCGGCAGCGGCAGCGCCAGCGACGCGAAGTACAGCGGCGAAGCCGCGGTGGGCGCACTGCCGTCGGTGGTGTAGCGCAGCGCGTAGCCCAGCGGCTGCTGCACCGCCACTTCCGCGCTGCCGTCGGCCAGCGGCGTGCCGGCGTCGATCTGCGGCTGGAACGGCGTGGTCGCCACCGCCAGCCCCTGCGCCTTCCAGCGCGGCAGCATCGCCGGCAAACGCTGCAGGAAGCCGGCGTAGTCGCGCTCCGCCTTCGGCGACCACGCCACTTCCGCCAGCGCGGCGATGCGCGGGAAATACGCGTGCTGCACGCGCGCGAAGTTGCGCATGTGCTCGGTCCACACGTTCGCCTGCACGCCGAGGATGTGTTTCGCCTGCTGCGCGTCCAGCGCCTTCGGCACCGGCTCGAAGCCGTAGACCTGATGCAATTCGATGGTGGCGGGCCGGCCCGGCGGTTCGTCCGGCGAATGGGTCTGCAGGTAGTCGAGGTAGAGCACGTCGGACGGCGCCATCACCACGTCGTGGCCCTTCTTCGCGGCGTCGATGCCGCCCTCGATGCCGCGCCACGACATCACCGTGGCCGACGGCGGCAGTTCGCCCATCAGGATTTCGTCCCAGCCCAGCAGGCGCTTGCCGTGCGCGGCCAGCGCGCGCTCCAGCCGCGCGACCATCCACGCCTGCAGGCCTTCCTCGCCGTCCACGCCCAGCTCGCGGATGCGCGCCTGCATCTTCGGCGACGCCTTCCACTGGTCCTTCACCGCCTCGTCGCCGCCGATGTGGACGAACTTGCCCGGGAACAGCTTCGCCACCTGCGTCAGCACGTCTTCGAGGAAGCGCATCGTCGTCTCGTCGGCGTTGAACAGGTTGACGTTGACGCCCCATTCGTTGGACACCGCGACCGGCTCACCGGACACGCCCAATTGCGGATACGCGGCGATGGCGGCGGTGGCGTGGCCGGGAATGTCCACCTCCGGCACGACGTCGATGTGGCGCTCGGCGGCGTAGGCCACCACCTCGCGGATCTGCGCCTCGGTGTAGAAGCCGCAGTACGGCGCCGGCTTGCCGGTGGCGGCGTCGATGCCGCCGTCGCCGGCGGGCAGGCGGCAACTGCCCACCGTGGTCAGCTTCGGCCAGCCCGGCACCGGGAAGCGCCAGCCCTGGTCGTCGGTCAGGTGCCAGTGGAAGACGTCGAGCTTGAGCTGCGCCATCGCGTCGAGCAGGCGCTTGATCTCGTCCACCGACTGGAAATGCCGCGCCGAGTCCAGCATGAAGCCGCGCCAGCCGAAGCGCGGCGCGTCGTCGATGTGCAGCGCCGGCAGGCGCACGCTTGCGCCACCGGCATCGCCCGAGGTGAGCAGCTGCGCCAGCGTCACCGCGCCGTAATACAGGCCCTTGGCGTCGCCGGCGTACACGCGCACGCCGCGTTCGTCGATGTCGATGCTGTAGGCGTCCGGTGCGGACCATTTGCGCGTGGCGTCGAGCGCGAATTCGATGTTGTTGCCGCGGCTGCCGTCCTTCGCCAGGTCCAGCATCAGCGGCAGGCGCTCGCCTAGCATCGCCTTGAACTGCGCGCCGACATGGCGCAGCGCCGGCCCGTCGGCGGCGCGCACCGGCGTGTCCGCGGTGACCGTGAAGCCGCCCGGCTTGCGCACCATGTGCGCGGGCAGCGGCACCAGCTTCGGGACGACGACGGCATCGTCCGCCCGCGCGCCCGGCGCGGCGAGCAGGGCAAGGCAGAGGGCGGCGGGCAGGAAGGCGGTGCGTGGCTTCATCTCGGGCTCCTTGTGCGACGCGCGGATTCTCGCATCGCGGAAAAAAAGCGGGGCCCGGAAAGGGCCCCGAGGGGAGGGTTACGCCAGTGAAACGGAGTGCTCAGAACTTGAAGCGGAAGTTGAGGTAGTACTGACGGCCGTTGCTGTAGAACGCCGTCGGGATGGTGGGGCTCTGGTAGTAGTAGAGCGACGGGTTGTTGAGGTTCATGGCGTCCAGGCTGATGTTCAGCCAATCGGTGGCCTTGTAGTTCAGCGACGCCGAGACCGAGCCGTAGTCAGCCTGATAGAACGGGTTCGCACCCGACAGGCCGATCAGGAAGGCCGAGCGATAGGTGTAGCTGACACGCGCACCGAACCGGTCGTTTTCGAACCACACGCCCAGGTTGTAGGTGTTCTTCGACGTGCCAACCAGGCTGTCGCTGCCGTCGGCCCACTGGAAGCCGTTCACCTTGCCGTCGGCATAGGTGTAGTTGGCATCCAGGCCCACGTTGTCGCCCAGCGGCTGCTGGTAGGCAAGCTCGAAGCCGCGCACGTCGCCGCTGACATTGATCGGAACCGACACGTGATAGGTGCGCAGCCCCTGCGCCTGCTCGCTGAACATTTCGCGATCGACCACGCCGAACGCCACGTAATCCTTCAGGTGCATGCTGTACACGCTGGCGGACAGCAGGCCGCGCGGCATGAAGTACCACTCGTAGGACGCGTCGAAGTTGGTGGACATCACCGGCTTCAGGTTCGGATTGCCGCCGCCGCCGGTCAGGTTCAGGTCCGAACCCCAGCTGGAAGCGCCCAACGCGGAATAATCCGGCAGCGTCATCGTCTGCGACGCCGCCAGGCGGAAGACCTTGTCATCGGCCAACTCGTACTTGAAGTTGGCGCTGGGCAACACTTTGTTGTACGTGTTGCGGTAGGTCATGATCTTCCAGCCGCCCCACACCGGGCAGCCCCAGCCACAGACCGGCCCCGGCCCCTGGGCGAACAGACTGCTGACGTCGGCATTGGCGATGTCGGACACCGACTGGTAGGTCAGGATGTCCTGCTTGATGTTGACGTAGCGCAGACCGACGTTGCCGCTCCAGCTGTCGCCGGTGAAGTTGGCCTGGAGGTAGGCCGCCAGGTTCTTTTCCTCCACGTGCCAGTCGGCGCCCCAGTTGTGGCGGCCGTTCTTGCTGTCGTCGTCGGACAGCCACGTGGAGTTGTTGACGATGGCGTCCTTCAACGCGTCCGGCGTGAAGTACCAGAGGTCGCGCGGGAAATCGCCGCCGATGCCGCTGGCGAAACCGCCCGGATACGGCGCGGTGGCGCCGCTCTGCAGTGCGGCCCAGATGTTGCCCGGGCTGGCGCCTTCGGGCGAGATGGAGTCGCGCTTGTGATTGGTCCAGTGGGCGCCGAAGTTGATCGAATTCACCGCGCCATCGAAATAACGGGTGAAGTCGAGGCTGGCCCAATGCTCCTTGTCCAGGGCGATCACTTGCTGGTTGCCCCAGGTGCCGAAGCTGGTGACGCCGGCGGGCGTGATGTCGCCGCCCACGCTCCAGTCGAGCGGCGCGCTGTTGCCATGGCTGGTCCAGCTGGCGCCACCGCCGTTGGCCAGCGTCACTTCGGCGATGAACTGGCGGTCGGTCGAGCCTTCGCCCTTGGTCGTGCCGGCCTGGAACTTGGCGCTCAGGTTGTCGCTGATCTGCCAGTCGGCGTCGAAGGTGATGTAGCGGGTCTTGGCGTTGGCCTCGCGGGAAATCATGTCGTACACGGCGTAGTCGGTGCCCGCCACGCCGGTGTACGTGGCGTCGGTCAGCACGCCGTTCTTGACCACGTAGCCGGCGTCGGGCGCCTGGCTCCTGGCGAAGCTGCTGCCCCACAGCATGAAGTTGCGGTTGTAGTTGTTGGCCTTCATGTCCGAGCTGAAGCCCTCCAACCCGAGGGTCAGGTTGTCGGTGGGCTTGAACTGCAGCGAAACCAGGCCGCCCTTGCGGTCGCGCACCTGCTCGAACAGGGTGGAACCCAGCAGGCCCGGTGCCCACACGCCGACCAGGTCGGGATTGGTGGCGGCCACCGGATCGCTGGCGCCGATCTGGAAGAAGCCGCCCGGGATTTCCTGCGCCTGGCGGCTCAGGTGGCGCTTCTGCTTGAACGCCTGCACCATCACGCCGAAGGTGCCTTCGTCGTTGCGGTAGTTGAACAGGCCCGACAGCTGCGGATCGGTCGCATCGGCATTGTCGGAACGCACCGCACCGATCGACGCTTCGCCGGTGATCTTGTCGGCGAACTCCAGCGGCCTGCGGGTCTTGATGTTGACGGAACCGACCGTGCCGCCTTCCATCACCTTGGCCTGCGAGGTCTTGCTGACTTCCACCGAACTGACCAGCTCGGACGGCAGTAGCGTGTAGCTGACGCTGCGGCCCACGGTATTGCCCTGGCTGAGCACGAACCAGTCGGCGCTGCCGACGCTGTGGCCGTTGATCAGGGTCTGGGTGAGGCTGGGGCTGGTGCCGCGCAGGCTGACGCGGTCGGCTTCGTCGAAGCCGCCCTCGTCGGCGGAGGACGAGCTGATGTTCACGCCGGGCAGGCGTTGCAGGGTGTCGGCGACGTTGTGCGCCGGCAGCTTGCCGACGTCTTCGGCGGTCACCACTTCCACATGCGCGCTGGCATCGCGCTTCACATCCAGCGATTTCTCCTGCGAGCCGCGGATGCCGGTGACCACCACTTTGTCTAGATCCTTGGCCTCCTGCGCCGCAGGCTTCTGATCCTGCGCGTGGACGGTGCCGGCCATGCCAAGCACGGCCACGATACTGAGTGTCAATACGTTCTTGCGGACTTGCATTGCTGGTTCTCCAGGGCTGTTGTGGCGTCGGGTCCCGCTCTCCATCGGGCCTTCCGCTGTTGGGTCATGGTGCTGCGGCGGCCTGGCTCTGCTTGTGCGCGGCCTTTTCCCGGTGTCGACGCTCCTGCTGGTGCTGCAGGTACCAGCTCGCCGCACCGAGGACGCCGAGCCTTTCGTTTTCCACAAGCCGCACCGGCACCCGCTCCAGCACGGCGCGCATCGCGCCCTTGCCGACCAGGCGCGCGCGGAATTCGCTGCGCGGCAGGAAGTCGGCGATCTGCGGCACGATCCCGCCGGCCACATAGACGCAGTGGGCGCTGGCGGTCATGGCGAGGTCGCCGATCACGCTGCCCAGCAGCGCGCAGAAGGTGAGCACCGCTTCCAGCGCGACCGCCTCGCCCATGCGCGCGGCCTGGCTGATCGCCGCCGGCGCGTCCAGCCGCGGGGTCACGCCGCGCAGCTCGCACAGCGCTTCGTACAGGTTCACCAGACCGGGGCCGGACAGCAGCTGTTCGGTGCAGACGTGGGCGTGGCCGCGCCGGCGCAGCCAGCGCAGGATTTCGATCTCGCGCTCGTCGCCGGGCGCGAACGCGGCCATGCCGGCCTCGGTGGGCAGCACCACCACACCGTCCGCCCGCGGGATGCAGATCGCCGCGCCCAGCCCGGTGCCGGGGCCGATCACCAGGGTCGGGCCGGGTTCGGCCGTCGCCACGTCCGGGGTCAGCAGGCGCGATTCGCTGGCGGCCAGCCGGCCGGTGCCGTGCGCGGCGGCGGCGAAGTCGTTGACCACGTGCAGTTCGCGCAGGTGCAGGTCGCGGCGCAGTTCGGCCAGCGAGATCCGCCACGGCAGGTTGGAATTGATGACCTCGTCGTCCAGCAGCACGCCGGCGCTGGCGATGACCATGCAGTCGATGCCTTCGCGGGCCGGGTGATCGGCGACGAACTCGGCCAGGATCGCGCCCAGCCCCGGATAGTCGGCGCAGGGATAGCGGCGCCACGACAGCACTTGGATGGCGCCGTCGGCATCGGTGCGCACCAGCGAGATGCGGGCGTTGGTGCCGCCGACGTCGGCGGCGATGAAGCAGTCGCCGGCGACGGGCGCGGCCATCCGCACGACGTGCGCTTCCGCCGCCGCTGCCGTTCCGTTCGCGATGCCGATCGCCTCGCCCATGCCTGTCTTCCCCCAGTGCAGGGGGCCGACTCTGCACAACGGATGACATCGTTGTCAACAACTTGACCCGAAATTTTCACGAGTCTGCGGCAAGACCGTCCGGATCGCCCCATTCATGTTGCAAGGCAGCACTGGCGCGGGTCTCCGCATACGCCGGCGTAGGTCATATCGGCCGCCGTTCGTCGCGATTCCGATGGATCTCGGCGGTCTGTTTGACATCGTTGCACCTTCGCTTGTCCTGTGCGTCAATCGGCCGTCCGATCCGTTTCATCGAGCTGCTATCGTCCGTCCGCTTACCACCGGAGTCCCGACCGCCATGTCCACGCCGTCCACCGCCGCAGCACCGCGCACCCACTACGGCGCGATCGCCATCGTCGGCGCGCTGTTCTTCATCTTCGGTTTCGTCACCTGGCTCAACGGCCCGCTGATCCAGTTCGCCAAGCTGGCCTTCAACGTCAGCGACAGCCTCGCGTTCCTGATTCCGTTCGCGTTCTACATTTCCTACTTCTGCCTGGCGCTGCCGTCCTCGGCGATCCTGCGCAGGACCGGCATGAAGAAGGGCATGGCGCTGGGCCTGTTCGCGATGGCGGTGGGCGCGGTGGTGTTCGGCCAGTACACCACCGGTCGCGTGTACGCGGGCGCGGTGACCGGCATCTTCATCATCGGCGCCGGCCTTGCGATCCTGCAGACCGCGTCGAATCCCTACATCAGCATCCTCGGCCCGATCGAAGGCGCGGCGCAGCGCATCGCGGTGATGGGCATCTGCAACAAGCTGGCCGGCATGCTGGCGCCGCTCGTGATCGGCTCGCTGGTGATGCACGGCATGGGCGATCTGAGCGCGCAGGTGGAAGCCGCCGATTTCGCCACCCGCGAGCAGCTGCTCAACGAATTCGCCGCGCGCATCCACGACCCGTACATGCTGATGGCCGGCCTGCTGGCGCTGCTGGCGGTCGGCATCCTGTTCTCGCCGCTGCCGGAGCTGCGCCCGGAGGAAGCCAACCGCGAGGCCGGCGGCGACGGCGGCCGCACCAGCATCCTGCACTACCCGCACGTGTGGCTGGGCGCGCTGTGCATCTTCGTGTACGTGGGCGTGGAGGTGATGGCCGGCGACGCCATCGGCACCTACGGCGCGGGCTTCGGGCTGCCGCTGGACCAGACCAAGTTCTTCACCTCGTTCACCCTCGGCGCGATGCTGCTCGGCTACCTGGCCGGGCTGGTGCTGATCCCGCGCGTCGTCTCGCAGGAGCGCTGGCTGGCGGTGTCGGCGGTGCTGGGCGTGGCGTTCACGGTCGGCGCGTTCGCCACCCAGGGCATCGTGTCGGTGGCGTTCGTCGCGGCGCTGGGCTTCGCCAACGCGATGATGTGGCCGGCGATCTTCCCGCTGGCGATCCAGGGCCTGGGCCGCTTCACCGAGCAGGGCTCGGCGCTGCTGATCATGGGCATTTCCGGCGGCGCGATCATCCCGCAGCTGTTCGTGCACCTGAAGGAATCGCTCGACTTCCAGCTAGTGTTCCTGCTGCTGATGGTCCCCTGCTACCTTTACATCCTCTATTTCGCCGCGCGCGGCCACCGCGCCGGCCGCTGACCGCCTCCGCGAGACCATCCGTGCGCAAGCCCACCATCAAGGACGTCGCCGCCCGCGCGGAGGTGTCGCTGAAGACCGTCTCGCGGGTCATCAACGACGAGGCGGGCGTGCACGCGCGCACCCGCGAGCAGGTGCGCAAGGCGATCGCGGAGCTCGGCTACCGGCCGGACCCGTCCGCGCGCAGCCTGCGCAGCGCGCAGTCGTACGCGATCGGACTGCTGTACGACAACCCGAACCCGTACTATGTCATCGCGATGCAGAACGGCGTGCTGTCGGTCTGCCGCGAGACCGGCTACGGCTTGCAGATCCACCCCTGCGACGCGTCCTCGCCGGGGCTGGCCGACGAGATCGTGCAGCTGGTGCGCAACGCGCGGCTGGCCGGCATCGTGCTGGCGCCGCCGATGTCGGAGCAGCAGCCGCTGGTGGACGCGCTGGTCGCGGCCGGGGTGAAGCTGGTGCGGATCGTGTCGGCGTCCAGCGATCCGCAGGACGGCAGCCCCTGCGTCTACGTGGACGACCGCGACGCCGCCTACGCGATCACCGGCCACCTGATCCAGCTCGGCCACCAGCGCATCGGCTTCCTGTGGGGCGGCAAGTCGCACGGCTCCTCGTGGAGCCGCCACCAGGGCTATGCCGACGCGCTGCGCGACTACGGCATCGCCGCCGATCCCGAGCTGGTGGTGGAAGGCGACTATTCCTTCGACGACGGCTTCCGCGGCGCGCGCCGGCTGCTGGCCTTGAGCGATCCGCCCACCGCAATCTTCGGCAGCAACGACGAAATCGCCGCCGGCGTGCTGGCGGCGGCGCGCTCCAGCGGCCTCAACGTGCCCTACGACCTGTCGATCGCCGGCTTCGAGGACAGCCCGTTCTCCAAGCAGAGCTGGCCGGCGCTGACCACCGCCAAGCAGGCCACCGAGGACATCGGCCGGCTGGCCGCGCGCCGCCTGCTGGCGGAAATCCGCGAGCAGCCGGAAGCGCCGCTGGCGAACGCCGGGATCAGCCCGGAGCTGGTGGTGCGCGGCTCGACCGCGCCGCCGCGGCCGAAGCGCTAGGACGCCCCGAGCAACGCGCTCCTGATCGTCATTCCCGCGAAAGCGGGGATCCATGGACGTTAAGCCCTTGAAAGTAAAGTCCATGGTTTGGACAGACAGTCGTCTGTCATAAGCGGCTCACTTTCGCGGGGATGACGGCAATTGGTGGCCTCTCCTCGCTCCATCGCGCGGCCGAAGCCCCGCGAAGCCGACTCCCCCTGGTTCCCGCATGGCGCCGATCAGGCGCGCGCCGGGAAACAGCGCCAAGTGAGCGCCGATCAGCGCCGACACCGCACATCGATCCCGGCTTGTTGCCGGCAGCCATGGCAATACCAATCAGGCGGTCGAAGAGACCAATCGACCAAAATTCGCCCGGATGGTTGGATTTTGGTATCTGATTGGTATTATCCAATCATGGACGACTATCTCGCCGCCGAGTTCCGCCGCCAGTCCGCGGCGCAGCGCGCGCCCGCCTACCAGCACCTGCGCCGCGCGCTGCAGCACGCCATTGAGCAGGGCGCGCTGGCGCCCGGCCAGGCGCTGCCGCCGGAGCGCGAGCTGGGCAAGCAGCTCGCGCTGTCGCGGGTCACCGTGCGCAAGGCCATCGCCGGGCTGGTCGAGGACGGCCTGCTGCTGCAGCGGCAGGGCTCGGGCACCTTCGTCGCCGAGCGCATCGTCAAGTCGTTCTCGCAGCTGACCAGCTTCAGCGACGACCTGCGCGCGCGCGGCCTGGACCCGAAGTCGGTGGTGCTGGACAGCGGCAGCGGCGCGGCCACGCCGGAAGAGGCGATGGCGCTGGGCCTCTCCCCCGGCGCGCAGGTGGCGCGCTTCTACCGCCTGCGCACCGCCGCCGGCCAGCCGCTGGCGCTGGAACGCAGCAGCGTGCCGCTGGCCCTGCTGCCCGACGCCGAACTGCTGCGCGGCTCGCTGTACGCCACCCTGGCCGCGCGCGGCATCCGCCCGGTGCGCGCGCTGCAACGCCTGCGCGCGATCGCCTTCGACGCCGAACAGGCGCGCCTGCTCGGCCTGCCGGAAGGCGGCCCCGGCCTGTACATCGAGCGCCGCGCCTTCCTCGCCGACGGCGCCGTGGTCGAGTTCACCCGCTCCTGCTACCGCGGCGACGCCTACGACTTCGTCGCCGAACTGCACGCTTGACTCACTTCCCTCCGCCCCCCACCGGACACCGACATGCCCGCCCCCGACAGCACCTGGATGCATACCGAAGCCGCCGAAGCGGCCAACGCCGTCGCCCGCCAGTTCGCCGCCAACGCAGCCACCATCGACGCGCTGGTGGAACGCCTGCGCGCGCAGCCGCCGCGCTTCATCGTCACCTGCGCGCGCGGCAGCTCCGACCACGCCGCCACCTATGGCAAGTACCTGTTCGAAACCACGCTCGGGCTGGTGACCGCCTCCGCCTCGCCCTCGGTGGGCTCGGTGTACGCGGTGCAGCCGAAACTGGACGGCGCGCTGTTCGTCGCCATCTCGCAGTCCGGCAAGAGTCCCGATCTGCTGCGCAATGCCGAGATCGCCAAGGCGGGCGGCGCGCACGTGGTGGCGCTGGTGAACGTTGCCGACTCGCCATTGGCGCGACTGGCCGACACCGTGCTGCCGCTGCACGCCGGCCCGGAGAACAGCGTGGCCGCGACCAAGAGCTACCTGTGCTCGCTGGCCGCGCTGCTCCAGCTCACCGCGCGCTGGAGCGGCGACGCCAAGCTGCTAGCCGCCGTCGACGCGCTGCCGGACGCGATGCGCCAGGCGTGGGCGCAGGACTGGTCGCCGCTGGTGTCCGGCCTGCGGCTGGCCGATCACCTGTTCGTGCTCGGCCGCGGGCTGGGCCTGGGCGCGGCGCAGGAAGCGGCGCTGAAGTTCAAGGAAACCTGCGGCCTGCACGCGGAGGCGTTCTCGTCCGCCGAGGTGAAGCACGGGCCGATGGCGATCGTCGGCCCGGACTTCCCGGTGCTGGCCTTCGCCCAGGACGACGACACCGGCGCCGGCACCGCAGCGGTGGCCGACGAGTTCCGCGCGCGCGGCGCGCCGGTCTGGCTGGCGCGGCCCGGCGAAGCCGGCCCCGGCGTGCTGCCGCTGCCGGCCTCGCCGCATCCGGCGGCCACGCCCATCCTCACCGTGCAGGCGTTCTACGCGGTGGCGAATGCGCTGTCGGTGGCGCGCGGCTACGATCCGGACGTGCCGCCGCATCTGAACAAGGTGACGGAGACGGTGTGATCCATTCTTCTCCCCTACGCCGCATGAGAAGGAGGGGCGATGCTGTGCTCCTCCCCTTTCACCGCAGGTGAAGGGGGAGGTTGGGAGGGGGTTGGTTTTTGATTCCTTCCGAACAGCACCCCTCCCCAACCCTCCCCTTCGCTGCGCGAAAGGGAGGGAGACCCGCAGGAGCACCACCGCATGACCACCCGCATCTTCCACAACGGCCACGTCCTCACCGAGCGCGGCTTCGAGCGCGACGCCTGCGTGGTGGTCGAGGACGGCCACATCGTCGCGGTGCTGCACGGCGACGCGCCCACCGGCGCGGACCGCGTCGACCTGCAGGGCGGCTGGCTGGCGCCCGGCTTCATCGACGTGCAGGTCAACGGCGGCGGCGGCGTGCTGTTCAACAACGACACCAGCGTCGACGCCATCGACGCCATCGGCCGCGGCCATCGCCGGTTCGGCACCACCGGCTTCCTGCCGACGCTGATCAGCGACGACGCCAAGGTGATGCGCCGCGCCATTGCCGCCACCCGCGATGCCATCGCGCAGAAGGTTCCCGGCGTGCTCGGCATCCATCTGGAAGGCCCGTACATCGCGCCCGCGCGCAAAGGCACCCACGACGCCGGCAAGTTCCGCGTGCCGGACGCCGACGAGATCGCGATGGCGACTTCGCTGGACAACGGCGTCACCCTCATCACCCTTGCGCCGGAACGCGTGCCGGCATCGACCATCCGCGCGATGGTCGAGCGCGGCGCGATTGTGTGCGCCGGCCATACCGCCGCCAGTTTCGATGAAACCCGCGCCGGCCTCGACGCCGGCATCACTGGCTTCACCCACCTCTACAACGCGATGACCCCGCTGCAGGGCCGCGAACCCGGCGTGGTCGGCGCGGCGCTGGACGACGACGCCAGCTGGGTGGGCGTGATCGTCGACGGCGTGCACGTGCACCCGGCCAGCCTGCGGGTGGCGCTGAAGGCCAAGCCGCGCGGCAAGGTGCTGCTGGTCACCGACGCGATGCCGATGGTCGGCGGCGACGATCCCAGCTTCGACCTGTACGGCGAAACCATCACCGCCATCGACGGCGTGGTGCGCAACGCCGCCGGCTCGCTTGCGGGCTCCGCGCTGGACATGGCCAGCGCCGTGCGCAACACGGTGCGCCTGCTCGACCTGCCGCTGGACGAAGCCTGCCGGATGGCGGCGCAATATCCGGCGGAGGTCCTCGGCCTCGGCGGCGAACTGGGCCGCATCGCGCCCGGCTACCGCGCCGACCTGGTGCTGCTGGATGCGGAGATGCACGTGCGCGGGACGTGGGTCGGCGGGCGCTAGCGCCTGCGGTCAAACGGCTGGTTTTTTCGACGCGGATCAACGCGGATAAGCATCCGATCCGGACGCTTTGATCCGCGTCCTTCCGCGTCGATCCGCGTCCGGTGTTTTCGCTCGCAGCGCGCCAAACCGGGCGCCCGGAGGCCCGCTGCTAAAATGCGCGGTCTTTGCCCGGGCGCAGCCGCGCCCCTTCGCCGGATCAAGCCGCCGCCATGACCAGCACCGCCGAACTGTCCTCGCCCGAATCCGCCAAGTCGCTGCTCACCCACGACGTGCTGGACGCCGACTACACGCTGGAAGACAAGTACCGCCGCACGCAGGGGCGCATCTACCTCTCGGGCGTGCAGGCGCTGGTGCGGCTGCCGCTGGTGCAGAAGCTGCGCGACGAGCGCGCCGGGCTGAACACCGCCGGCTTCGTCAGCGGCTATCGCGGCAGCCCGCTGGGCGGGTTCGACCTCGAACTGTGGCGCGCGCGCAAGCATCTGGAAGCGGCGCAGGTGAAGTTCACCCCGGGCCTCAACGAAGACCTCGGCGCGACGATGGTCTGGGGCACCCAGCAGACCAACCTGTTCCCCGGCGCGAAGCACGACGGCGTGTTCGGCATGTGGTACGGCAAGGGGCCGGGCGTGGATCGCTGCGGCGACGTGTTCAAGCACGCCAATGCCGCCGGCACATCCAAGCACGGCGGCGTGCTGGCGCTGGCCGCCGACGACCACGCCTGCCGCAGCTCCACCCTGCCGCACGGCAGCGAGGACGAATTCGTCAGCGCGATGATGCCGATCCTCAACCCGGCCGGCGTGCAGGACATCCTCGACATGGGCGTGCTCGGCTGGGCGATGAGCCGCTACACCGGCCGCTGGGTGGGCTTCAAGACCATCGCCGAGACGGTGGAATCCTCGGCCTCGGTGCAGGTCGATCCGTTCGCGCTGCAGATCGTGCTGCCGGGCGACGACGAGTTCGCGATGCCGGCCGGCGGCCTCAACATCCGCTGGCCCGATCCGCCGATGGAACAGGAGATGCGCCTGCACCGCTATGCGGTCAAGGCGGCGCAGGCGTTCGCGCGCGCCAACCGCATCGACAAGCTGGTGCTGGACGCGCCGAACGCGCGGCTCGGCATCGTCACCACCGGCAAGTCCTACCTCGACGTGCTGCAGGCGCTGGAATACCTGGGCCTCGACGAGGTGACCTGCCGCGACATCGGCATCCGCGTCTACAAGGTCGGCATGACCTGGCCGCTGGAGCCGCAGGGCATCGAGCGCTTCGCGCGCGGGCTGGAAGACATCGTCGTCGTCGAAGAGAAGAAGGCCTTCATCGAGCGGCAGATGAAGGAGCAGTTCTACAACTGGCCGGCGAGCTGGGGCGCGCGGCCGTCCATCGTCGGCAAGTACGACGAGAGCGGCGAGTGGATCCTGCCGTCCACCGGCGAACTGACGCCCGCCACCATCGCCGGCGTGATCGGCCGCCGCCTGCAGCGCTTCCACCGCAGCGAGAAGATCGACGCCGTGCTGGCGTGGATGGAGAGCAAGGAAGGCGAACTGGCGCTGCCGCGCGCCAACTTCCCGCGCGTGCCGCACTACTGCTCCGGCTGCCCGCACAACACCTCGACCAAGGTGCCGGAAGGCAGCCGCGCGCAGGGCGGCATCGGCTGCCACTACATGGTGACGTGGATGAACCGCGACACCGACACCTTCACCCACATGGGCGGCGAAGGCGTGACGTGGGCGGGGCAGGCGGCGTTCACGGAAACGCCGCACATTTTCCAGAACCTCGGCGACGGCACCTATTTCCACAGCGGCTCGCTGGCGATCCGCCAGTCCATCGCCGCCGGGGTCAACATCACCTACAAGATCCTCTACAACGACGCAGTGGCGATGACCGGCGGCCAGCCGGTGGACGGCACGCTGTCGGTGCCGCAGATCGCGCAGCAGATGCGCGCGGAAGGCGTGCAAACGATCGCGCTGGTGTCCGACGACATCGACAAGTGGACGGATCCGTCGATCTTCCCGAGCGGCGTCAGCTTCCACGACCGCCGCGACCTCGATGCCGTGCAGAAGATGCTGCGCGAGGTGAAGGGCGCCAGCATCCTGATCTACGACCAGACCTGCGCCACCGAGAAGCGCCGCCGCCGCAAGCGCGGCAAGCTGGTCGATCCGCAGAAGCGCGTGATGGTCAATTCGCTGGTCTGCGAAGGCTGCGGCGACTGCGGCGTCAAGAGCTTCTGCGTGTCGGTGCTGCCGAAGGAAACCGAGTTCGGCCGCAAGCGCGAGATCAACCAGAGCGACTGCAACAAGGACTTCAGCTGCGTCGAAGGCTTCTGCCCCAGTTTCGTCACCGTGCACGGCGGCAAGCCGCGCAAGGGCAAGAAAGCCAATGTGGCGGAGCGTCTGGAAAACCTGCCCGCGCCGGCGATCCGCAGCGACCTGTCGCAGCCTTGGAACATCCTCATCACCGGCGTCGGCGGCACCGGCGTGGTCACCATCGGCGCGCTGCTCGGCATGGCCGGCCACCTGGAAGGCAAGGGCGCGACCGTGCTCGACCAGACCGGCCTCGCCCAGAAGGGCGGCGCGGTGACCACCCACATCCGCATCGCGAAAACGCCGGACGACATCCACGCCGTGCGCATCGCCGCCGGCGAGGCCGATCTGGTGCTGGGCTGCGACATGGTGGTGGTCAACGACTACTGGGTGCTGTCCAAGATCCGCCCCGAGCGCAGCACCGTGGTGATGAACACCTACGAGGCGATGCCGGGCACCTTCACCACCCGCCCGGACATGCAGTTCCCGGCCGCCGACATCGTCAAGGCGGTCAGCAGCGCGCTGGGTGGCAACGCGCCGCTGCAGATCGACGCCACCAAAATTGCAAATGCGCTGATGGGCGATGCGATCGCCGCCAACCTGTTCATCCTCGGCTACGCGTGGCAGCAGGGCCTGGTGCCGATTTCGTTCGACGCGCTGATGCGCGCCATCGAGCTCAACGGCGCGGCGGTGGACATGAACAAGACCGCGTTCGCGTGGGGGCGTCTGGCCGCCATCGACCTGCCCGCCGTCATCGACGCCGCCGGCATCGTGCGCAACGCGCCGACCGCCGCCGAAGCCACCCCGCACGCGCTGCCGCTGCTGGGCGCGACGCCGAACGAAGCCGCCGAATCCGGCCTGATGCCGCAGGCCGCCCACCTGCGCGACGAGGACGCGCTACGCCACGTGCCGGCGTCCGGCGACGGCGAAACCGCGTTCGCGCCGCTGGACGATGCGCGGCTGTCGCGCTCGCTGGACGAAGTGATCGCCCGCCGCGTCGCCTTCCTCACCGGCTACCAGAGCGCGAGCTACGCGAAGCGCTACGGCGATTTCGTAACGAAGGTGCGCGCGGCGGAAACCGCCAGGGCGCCGGGCTCCACCGCGCTGTCGGAAGCGGTGGCGCGCTACTTCTTCAAGCTGATGGCGTACAAGGACGAGTACGAGGTCGCGCGCCTGTACACCAGCGGCGACTTCCGCAGGAAGCTCGAAGCCCAGTTCGAGGGCGACTACAAGCTGCACTTCCACCTCGCCCCGCCGCTGCTCGCCAGGAAGAATGCGCAGGGCCAGCTGCAGAAGAAGGAATACGGCCCGTGGGTGTTCACCGCGTTCCGCGTGCTGGCCAAGCTGCGCGGCCTGCGCGGCACCCCGCTGGACGTGTTCGGCTACACCGCCGAACGCCGTGGCGAACGCGCGCTGATCGGCGAGTACGAAACCACCGTGGCGGGCCTGCTGGACAAGCTCGACGCCGGCAACGCCGGCTTGGCCGCCGACATCGCCAGCATCCCCGAACACATCCGCGGCTACGGCCACGTCAAGGAAGCGCACCTGCACAAGGCCAAGGCGCGGCAGGCGGAGTTGCTGCGCGAGTGGGACAACCCGCTGCGGATCGTGCAGGCGGGGTAATCATCACGCCGAGCGCATGAAAAAAAGGCCCGCGCGAGCGGGCCTTTTTTATAGGCGATGCCGCAGCACTGCGCTGTTCGCACCTCCATTAATCTATTCAATAATCTATTCACATTAGATCCATAGCAGTCCATAGCAGTCCATAGCAGTCCATAGCAGTCCATAGCAGTCCATAGCAGTCCATAGCAGTCCATAGCAGTCCACCTTGATTATCTATTCAAATATCTATTCAATCAGCACATGGCCGATGACCGCCTCAACCTGCTGGAAGACCTGCTCCGCCGCGACGGTCCGCTGACCGCGGCAGCATTGGCTGCAGCGCTAGGCATCAGCCAACCGACTGTCTCTCGGCTATTGGCATCCGCAGGCGAGCGTATTGTTCGCATCGGCAAGGCGCGTTCCAGCCGCTACGCGCTGGCCCATGACATCGGACGTGCCGGCAGCCGCTGGCCGCTGTACCGCATTGACTCACAAGGCCTCAGCGAAGCACTGGGCGAACTGAGTGCCCTGCACGGTGGCAGTTTCCACTTCGCACCAGCAAGACCGACTCCCGCCCTCCTGCATGGCGACTTTGCTGCCGGCGTGTTTCCCGAACTGCCTTGGTTCCTGGACGACCAGCGTCCTCAGGGCTTCCTGGGCCGGACCTTCGTGCGTCGCGTCGCCACAGACATCGGCGCACCGGATGATCTGACCCGCTGGCAAGCCGACGATGTCGTACTGGCGTTGTTGCGTTACGGCGAAGACGAGCCGGGCGACCTTGTTCTCGGCGAGCATGCCTTGCAACACGCACTGCAGGCGGCGCTTTCACCGGAGGCACTCTCCGCCAACCAGCGCGAAACGCGCTACCCCGCACTTGCAGATGCGGCGCTCGCAGGCGAGGACATCGGTTCCTCGGCCGGTGGCGAGCAGCCCAAGTTCACCGCGCTGCTGCGTATCGACGCAGGCATCCACGCCGTCATCGTCAAGTTCAGCGAGCGCGCCGGCACTCCCGCCGCGCAACGCTGGGCCGACCTGCTGCGCTGCGAACACATCGCCGGCCAGACCCTGCGCGCACACGGCATCGCCGCGGCAGAAACAACCGTGCTGGAAGCCGATGGCCGCGTGTTCCTGCAGTCACTGCGCTTCGACCGCACGCCGGTCCTCGGGCGACGCGGGCTGGTGTCGCTGGCGGCGCTCGATGCCGCGCATTACGGGCATGGCCGCATCGACTGGTGGAAGTTCGCGCCGCAGCTGCGCCGCGACGGCTGGCTGGACGCCGACGACGCGCGCACGCTGGCCGTGCGTGGCTGGTTCGGCGCGCTGATCGGCAACAACGACATGCACCTGGGCAACGCCAGCCTGGTACTGGCAGATACGCGCCCGCTGGCGCTGGCGCCGAACTACGACATGCTGCCGATGGCGCTGCGGCCCGCCTCCACCGGCGAAATGGTGGCGCGGGAGATCCCGGTCGCGGTGCCGCTGCCGGAACAGCGGGAAGACTGGCAGGCAGCGGTGGACATGGCGCGCGGATTCTGGCGGCAGGTGGCGGATGAAGCCGCGATTTCATCCGGATTCCACGCCATCGCCGAGACACAGCTCGCGAAGCTGGACACGGCGCATGCGCGTTTCGCCTGAGCACTTGCCCATTGCACACTGAAGGCTGTGATATCGGACAGCCTGCTCAACGGCCCCTTTCGATACCGTCCATTTTTCCGCCACTCAACCAGCGCTCCCGCAACCTCCGCTCCACCGGATCGCTGAAGAAACGCGCGACTACCTCACCCAGTCCCCAGCACAGCAGCACGGCCGGCACGTACCAGAGCCAGCCGCCGCGCATGTCGCCGCCGCCGGCCTTGAACAGCGCGACCAGCGAATACACCACGAACATGTGGGTGAGGTAGATCTCGTAGCTGCGCCGGCCCTGCGCGCGCAGCCAGCCCAGGCCGCGCAGTCCCGCACGCGGCGCCAGCTGTTGGCGCCAGTGCAGGCCGAGCAGCAGGCAGGCCGTCGACAGCGTGAGGACGAGCATCGTGCCGTTGCCGACCAGCTTCCACAGCCACGGGCCCCACAGCAGCGCGACCAGCAGGCCGATGCCGCCGGCCG
Source organism: Thermomonas brevis (assembly GCF_014395425.1). Taxonomy (NCBI): domain Bacteria; kingdom Pseudomonadati; phylum Pseudomonadota; class Gammaproteobacteria; order Lysobacterales; family Lysobacteraceae; genus Thermomonas; species Thermomonas brevis. The sequence continues at coordinate 1,880,635 of NZ_CP060711.1, read as the reverse complement.
CGCACAGCCAGGACGCGACGGCCAGGTTAGGACGCGCGCGCGCCGCGACGATCGCGGCGGCGATGCCGGCGGCGATCGCGGACATGCCGGGCAGGTAGGCCTTCTCCTGCCAGATCTCGTTGCTGCCCTCCAACCGCGCCAGGAACAGCGGCAGGGCCAGCGCCAGCGCGATCATCGCCGCGAACAGCCAGCGCTCGCGGCGCAGCAGCAGGCAGGCCAGCGGAAAGCCGAGGTAGAACGCTTCCTCGATCGACAGCGACCACAGCACGTCCCAGTTGCCGGGCAGCCAGCCGGTCGCGCCCTCGTACCAGTTCAGGTGCAGGCCGAGCGCGGCCAGCAGCGCGCCGCCGAGCGACTGGCCCTCGCCGTGGATGACGTAGTCCTGCGCGCCCGCCAGCTGCAGCAGTGAGAGCACCGCGAGCAGGGCCAGCAGCAGCGGCAGGATGCGGGTCGCGCGCAGCAGGTAGAACGCGCGCAGGTCGGGCCGGGCCAGCGTGCCCCAGCGGGCGATCGCGTGGCCGGCGATCAGGAAGCCCGAGATCACGAAGAACACGAACACCGCGCTCCAGCCGTTCCAGCTCAGCGCCGCCAGCAGGCGGGCCGGGACGAACCCGGCCAGCGCGGTCTGCTTCAGCGGGATGCGCAGCGCGAGGTGGTGCAGCACCACCAGCAGGATCGACGCGCCGCGCAGCGCGTCGATCCCGGGATTGCGCGGCACTTACTTGCGCGCGGTCAGGATCGGCGTCAGGTAGTCCGGCTTGCCTTCGATGCGCTCCAGGTGCGGGTAGCGCAGGCCGCCGCGGTAGTCGACCTTCACCGTGCGGTAGCGGTCGAACTCCTTGAGCATCAGTTCGATCGGCGCCTTGCCGTCCTTGTTCGCTTTCACCGCGTCCTCCAGCACGTCCTTGTCGTAGGCCTGGCCGTTGACCGCAACGATCGTGGTGCCGCTGCCGATGCCGGCGTTGAACGCCGGGCTGTCCCAGCGCACGTCGCCGACGCTGCCGTCCTTGCCGATCGACAGGCCCAGCGAATACACGAAGTCGCCGCCACCGCCGCCGCGCGAGCCGCCCTTGGCGTAGGCGTTCGGCGTGTCCTTGAACACCAGCTTCCAGCCCGCCGCCTCGATGCCGCCGGTCAGGCCCTTCTTGCCGTCCAGGCGCTCGCGCAGGAAGGTCGCCCAGTCGTACGGCACCACGCCGTTGAGCACGGCCACCACGTCCTCGAAGGTGTAGGTGTTCTGCTGTTCCCATTCGCCGTCGTTGACGCCGAAGAAGCCCTTGGCGAAATCGTCCAGCGACTTCTTGCCGCCGGTCTTCGCGCGGATCAGCGCGTCCGCCTCCAGCCAGATCATCTGGCCGCCGGAGTAGTAGTCCTCGCTCATCTGGTAGTTGCGGTAGGCGCGCGGGGCGCGGCTGGCGATGATCGGGTCGTTGGTGGTGTCCTGCACGTTGCGCCAGGTCAGGCCCGGGCGGTTCTCGGCGTAGGTGGCGGCGACCAGCGCCAGCGCGTCGATCGACGCCGGCAGCGGGCGCATGCCGCTGCGCGCGGCCAGCACGTTGCCCCAGTACTGGGTCTGGCCTTCGTAGACCCACAGCAGGCTGTCCTGCATCGGCACGTTGAAGTTCGGCGTCCACAGATCCTTGCCGCGGCGGTACTTGCCGTTCCAGCTGTGGGTGTACTCGTGCGCCAGCAGGTCGGTGAAGCCGGTCTTCTCGTTCCAGCCGGTGAAGTAGTCGGTGCCGACGCCATTCTCGCTGGAGCGCTGGTGCTCCAGGCCGTTGCCGCCCATCTGCTCGGACAGCGAGAACAGGAACTGGTAGTGGTCGTAGTGCTGCGCGCCGTACAGCTTCAGCGCCTGCTCGACCATCGCCTTGTGCAGTTCGATCTGCTTCGGCTTGGTCTCCAGGTATTTGGCGGCGTCGGCAATCACGCCCAGCTTCACCGGCACCTTGCCGCCGGCAGGGGTCAGGTCGATGTTCCTGGCGTAGCGGCCGGCGTAGACCGGCGAGTCGACCAGGATGTCGAACGGCACGTCCTTGTAGTCCACGGTGTCGCCGCTGCGGCCGTCCTCGTGCAGGGCGGTGAACGCGGTCCAGCCGGCCGGGTAGGTGACGCGCGGATCGACCATGATCCGGTGCGTGTAGTGGCCGGCCGGGTACAGCGCCGCCGACAGGAACTGCAGGTTGAGCATGTTCGGCGTCATCACCACGCGGCCCTGACCGCCGCCGGTGGGGGTGAGGAAGTCGAACTCGGCGGTGATCTCGGTGGCGCCGGCCGGCACGTCGATGTGGAAGGCGGCCACGTCCAGCGTGTCGCGCTTCCAGTCCAGCTTCTGGCCGTTGGCCTTGAAGGTGATGCCGGCGATCTTGTCGATGGCGTTGCGCGGGGTGTGGCCGCCCGGCACCCACATCGGGTACAGCAGGGTCAACGGGCCGGGCTGCGCCGGAATGGTTTCCTTCACCCGGAAGATGCGCTGGCCGAGGTTGGTGGCGTCGATCTCCAGCTTGATCGTGCCCGGATACGGCACGTCCTGCGGCTGCGGGATCGTCGATGCCGCGTTCTGGGCGTAGGCGCCGCCGGCGAGCAGCAGGGACAGGGCGAGGGGCAGCAGGCGGCGGGTCATGGCAACTCCGGGTGGACGGGCAAACCCGCATCCTACTGGCGGCATCCGGCGCGCCCCCCCTGCCGAAAGCCATGCACGCGGTGTTCATCGCCAAGCCGGGATGATGGACGGATCACATTTCCGCGAGATCGCCCATGAACCTGCGTCTTTCGATGCTGTCCCCGCTGCTCCTGCTGGCCGCCTGCGCCAGCCAGCCGGCCGCGCAGTCCTCCACCGATGCCGCCGACACGGCGCCCGCGGCCTGCAACGCCGACGCGGCGAAGGGCTACGTCGGCCAGCCGGTCAGCGAGGCCAACGTCGAGGCGGTGCGCAAGGCCACCGGTTCCAAGCTGGTGCGTTCGCTCAAGCCCGGCCAGGCGGCGACGATGGACTACCGCATCGAGCGCGTGAACGTGCTGCAGGACGCGGCCGGCAACATCGAACAGATCACCTGCGGCTGATCGCACGCAGGCCCGCCGGTCGCGCGATGCAACGCGCGCGATCGGGCATCACGGCCGTCAGTCGTGCTTGCCGCTGAAATCGACCTTCGCGCCCTTGCCGCTGGTCCAGCTGGTGCTGCCTTCCTGCTTGCACCACGGCGCCGGCGCCTGGCCGGGCGTGGCCGGCTTGTCCATGCAGCGCGGGTCGCGCGCCACGGCGGCGGCGTTGTCCTTGTATTCCGCGCCGGCGCAGCCGGCGAGCGCGATGGCCAGCAGGGACAGGAACAGGATGCGGCGCATGGACGGTCTCCGGTGGGCGTTGTGCCCTTGATACCGCATCGGCGCCGCGCCCGCCCGTGCCGATGGTTCAGTCGGCCACCGCCTCCGCATCGCCCTGCGCCGATGCCGGCAGGTGCGCGGCATCGGTGAAGCGCCAGGCGACCAGCGCGGCGACGGCGAGCAGCAGCGCCGCGATCAGGAACGCCACGCCCGGCAGCCGCACCGGCGCGTGCGGCCCGATGAAGAAGCCGAACGCGCCCGCGAACAGCCCCGGCGCCACGATCCCCGCCAGCGACACCAGGCTGCCCAGCGACCCCTGGATGCGGCCCTGCACGTCGGCCGGCACCTGCCGGGTGATCAGCGCCATCGTCGCCGGCGCGGCGATCGCCCACAGCGCGCTGACCGGCAGCCCGAGCAGGAACATCCAGCCGGCGCCCGCCAGCCCGTACATCACGAAGCCGACGGTGCCGCAGGCCAGCCCCAGCAGCAGCGCGCGGCGCTCGCCCAGCGCCTTCACCAGCCGCCCCACCAGCGCCACGTTGACGATCACGCTGAGCACGCCGACCGCCGCCAGCACGTAGCCGGCCTGCTTCTCCTTCCAGCCGAAGGCGGCGTCGGCGAACAGCACGAAGGTGCTCGGATAGACGTAGTGGGCGAAGTTGGCGACGAACACCACCGCCACCAGCCCCCAGATGCGCGGGTATTCCAGCAGCATCTTCACCCCGCCCATCGGCCGCGCGTGCTTCCAGTCGAAGCGCGGCGAACGGCGCTCGCGCGGCAGCGATTCCGGCAGCACGAACAGGCCGTAGAGGAAGTTGAGCAGGGCCAGCCCGGCGGCGAACCAGAACGGCAGGCGATGGTCGACGTCGCCCAGCACGCCGCCGATCAGCGGGCCGACGATGAAGCCCAGCCCGAACGCCGCGCCGATCATGCCGAAGCTTTTCGCGCGCTGGTCGGCCGGCACCACGTCGGCGATGTAGGCGTTGGCGGTGGAAAAGCTGGCCGAGGTGGCCGCCGACAGCAGCCGGCCCACGAACAGCCAGGCCAGCGTGGGCGCCAGCGCCATGAACACGAAGTCCGCGCCCAGCCCGAGGCAGGACAGCAGGATCACCGGGCGGCGGCCGAAGCGGTCGGACAGCGCGCCCTGGATCGGCGTGCAGAAGAACTGCACCACCGAGAACGCGAACGCGAACACGCCGGTCCAGTAGGCCGCCACCGACAGGTCGCCGCCCACCATTTCCTGCACCAGGTGCGGCAGCACCGGGATGATCACGCCGAACGCGATCACGTCGATCAGCACGGTGACGAAGATGAAGGCGAGCGCGGCCTTGCGCGCGCCGGAAGTGGAAAGTGCGTTCAAGCGGAAATCCTTGGAAGTTTCGGTGTTCCCTCTCCCCATCTGCGATGGGGAGAGGGTGCCGAAGGCGGGTGAGGGGTGCTCTTGACTTGGTATCGCCGAAAGCACCCCTCATCCGCCCTTCGGGCACCTTCTCCCCGCGCAGCGGGGAGAAGGAATTGCTCAGGCGATGAACGCGTCCGCCGCCAGCAGCGCAGCATGATCGCGCACGTCGTCCGGCCAGTGCTGGATCTTTTCCTCGAAGCCGCCGAAATCGCCGGCGAACAGCGCCCGCGCGGCGTCCTCGAAGCCCGCCTCGTTGCCGGCCATCGCCTGCATGAAGCGGTAGGCGGCTTCCTGCGCGGCGCGGCGGCGGTCGTCGCCGGCCGACACCTTGCGCGCATCGTCCACCAGCCGGCGCAGCGCCACCGACGCCCCGCCCGGCTGCGCCGCCAGCCAGTCCCAGTGGCGCGGCAGCAGGGTCACCTCGCGCGCCACCACGCCCAGCTTCGGCCGGCCGGGCCGGCGCGGGCGCTCCGGCTCGGCGCCGGTCTCGCCCAGCTGCGGACGGGACAGCCAGGCCAGCAGGTCGGCGGCCGGCAGCTCCAGCGGCAGCTCCAGCGTGCGCGCATCGGCGTCGTCGAACACCAGCACCGGGCGGTCCGGATGGCCGTCGAACGCCTGCTTGGCCTTCAGCGCCACGTGACGCAGTTCGCCGCTGGCGATCCGGTAGCTGCCGGAAAACGCGGTGCAACGCAGGGACGGGCTGGACACGGGCGGAACCTCCGGAAGCGGGAGGCGAATATTACCCGGATCAAATCAAGGCAACAAGCCCCGATTTCAGCGCCCCGGGCCGACCTCGATGAAGCGCAGGAACTCGGCGCGGGTGCGCGCGTCCTCGCGGAAGCTGCCCAGCATCTTCGAGGTCACCATGCTCACCCCGCGCTTATGGATGCCGCGCGTGGTCATGCACTCGTGCGCGCCCACCACCACCACGCCGACGCCGCGCGGCTGCAGCGCGCGCTGGATGCAGCCGGCGATCTGCGCGGTCATCTTCTCCTGCACCTGGAAGCGGCGCGCATAGGCCTCGACCACCCGCGCCAGCTTGCTGATGCCCACCACCTTGCCGTCCGGCAGGTAGCCGACGTGCACCTTGCCGATGATCGGCGCCATGTGGTGCTCGCAATGGCTTTCGTACTCGATGTCGCGCAGCACGATCATCTCGTCGTAGCCGCAGACCTCCTCGAAGGTGCGGGCCATGTAGTCGTCCGGGTCCAGCGCGTAGCCGCTGAACCAGTCCTCGTAGGCCTTGGCGACGCGCTTGGGCGTGTCCAGCAGGCCCTCGCGCGCCGGATCGTCGCCGGCCCACTTCAGCAGCGTGCGCACCGCGTCCTCGGCCTGCTGGCGGGTGACGTCGTGGCGCACGTCGTCGGGACGGTGGTCGGACATGGCGGCTCCGGGCGAAACGGGGGCGGGTATGGTAGCGCGGCGGCGCGGCCGTATCGGGCGATGCGGCGGCGCATCGTCCGGCGGGCGGCATCCGTGCTTTCATGCCGGCATGACTCCGCATCGCCTTCCGCTGCTGGCCGCGCTGCTGTTCCTGTCCGGCTGTTCGCTGCACGCGGGCGCGCCGCCCGCGCTGGTGCTGGGCGATTTCGTCGACGACTACGGCATCGCCCACCGCATCACGGCCGAAGAGTGGCGGCAGCTGCCGGACACGCGCTACCGCGTCGTACGCTGGGACGCGCGCGGGCAGTACCTGATCGCGCGCAACGACGCCGCCAACGCGGCCGATCCCGGCCTGTGGACGCGCATCGACTGGATGGCGCTGCCCGGCATGCCGCCCTACGCATGGGCGTTCTGCCTGAGCGCCTACGCGGCGAAGACGCAGGCGAACGCCGAAAGCACGCGCATCGCCAGGCGCGATACGCCGAAGACCGGCTGCAACGGCTATCCCTTCTCGCGGATGCGGCGGGCGGCGCGCTGATCCGCCGCGATCGCGCGGCCTGGCGGCAACGCTCCACGGCCGCACAAACGGCAACGCGCGCCGCCGGCCCGATGGCTTCAACGGGCCGACGACGCGCGCTGCGAACTCGAATCAGGCCGCCTGCGACGCCGGCTTCGGCGCCCCGCCGCCCAGCAGCCGCGCCGGCAGCATCAGCAGCGCGCGCAGGAAGGCGAACAGCGCCGAGAAGGTGATGCCGACCAGCCGGAACGGCAGCGACAGCAGCCACGCCACCGGCCACAGCACCAGCGCGAGCAGGGCCAGCGGCCAGCACAGCACCAGCAGCAGGCACCACAGCAGCAGGGCGGTCAGGGTTTTCATGGCGCGGCTCCGTCGTTCGCGCTGCATCGGCAGCGCCGTTACCGTCGCAATGGCGCCCCCGCCTGCGCAAGCGGTTTGCGACGAAGCCGGGAATGCGGCGACGAAACCGTCCGCCGCGCCCGTTACCGGCCGATGCCGAGCAGCCAGAGGTAGCTCGCCGCCGACCAGCTGAAGTTGCGCGCCTGATAACCCTTGCCGGTGGTCGGGTCGTAGTTCTCGTACATCGGCGCCTGCGCGTCCAGCCCGTCCGCCTGCAACAGCAGCCGCGCGGTCAGCGCGTCGGCGTCGGCCGCATGGCCGTAGCGGCGCAGCGCCTCCACGCCGAAGCGCGCCTGGTCCAGCCACAGCGGCCCGCGCCAGTAGCCCTTGACCGGCGAGAAGCGCGGATCGTCGGCGGCCAGGGTCGGCAGCGGCATCGGCGTGGCGAAGCGCTTCGGGTCGAGCATCGTGGCGATCACGCCGCGCGCCTCCACCTCGCTGGCGATGCCGGCCCACAGCGGCGTCCAGCCCTCGCTGCCGAACACGCGGACGTGTTCGCCCGAGCCGAGGCGCGCATCGAAGAACCAGCCGGCAGCGGCGTCGAAGAAGCGATTGCCGATGCGCGCCTTCATCGCCTCCGCGTCGCGCCGCCACGCCGCCGCCTCGTCGCGCTTGCCGAGCACGTCGGCCAGTTCGGCCAGGTCCAGCTTCTCGCGGTAGAGGTAGGCGTTGAGATCGACCGACTCCTGATCCAGCGACCACGCACCCTTGCCGTTCGCCAGCATCTTCGCACCGTCGAAGCGCACCGCGTTGTCCATCCCGCTTTCCCAGGCGGCGGCGATGCGGGTGCCGTCGGTGGCGCCGAACTCGGCCAGCCCGTTGCGGTCGTGGTCGCGCTCGGCGAACCACCAGCGGTGGTAGCGCACCAGCTTGTCGTACAGCTCGGCGACGAAGGCCGCATCGCCGGTGGCGCGGTGGATTTCCAGCGTGGCCCAGGCCGCCAGCGGCGGCTTGGTGTTGCGCCAGTTGTTCTCCTTCGCGTCGAGATAGACGCTGTCGGCGACCATGCCGTTGGCGGACTGGAAATCGAACATCGCGCGCATCTGGTCGCGCGCGAGATCCGGCGCGACGTGGGCCAGCGCGGCCGCATGCTTCCACGAATCCCAGGCCCAGAAGCCGTTGAAGTAGTCGGCCGAATACGAGGGGATGACGCCGTCGTGGCGCAGGTCGCCGCGCGCGGAACGCCAGTTGCCGATCAGGGTTTCGACCGCCTTCACCGCGATCCGGCGCGCGGTTTCGTCCGGCACGCCATCGACGTGGGCGGAGGCGACCGCGCGCAAGTAGCCGTCCCAGCGCGCGCGGTTCGCTTGCCATGCCGCGTCCGCATCGACATCCGCAGGCGCGGCTTGCGCAGCGGGCAGCAGCGCCTGCTCCAGCACCAGCGTCAGCGGCTGCCCGGCCTGCAGGCGCAGCGGCGCGTCGGCAGCGAAGCGATAGCCGCGCGCATCCCGCGTGGCGCGCAGATCGCCGGCGTCGCCTTGCAGGCGCGTGCGCAACCTTTCGCGCGAATCGGCGAAGGTCTGCACCCATGCGCCGGAATCCGGTGCGAGGCGGTCGCCGTCGGCCAGTATCGGCTCGCCTTCCACCGCCACGGCGAGCGTGCGCGCGGCGTCGGCCACGAGTTCGATCCGCACCAGCGCGCGGCGCGCGTCAGCGAAGAACAGGGTCTGCCGCAGCGCGAGGCCGTCGCCCTCGAAGCGCCGCTCCAGATAACCCGGCGCGGCGCGGCTGGCGACTTCCCGCAGCATGATCGCATCGCCGCCGCCGGCGTCCTTCAGCACCACCCGCGCGAAGCGTCGGCCGGCCCAGCGGCCGGGCCCGACGCTGTGCACGAACGGGCCGGAAAACCCGCTGCCGGCATCGCCCACGGCGGGCAGGCTGTAGCCGTGCCACGCGCCCGCGTCGAAGAAGATGTTGAAGCCGCGGTCGCCGGCCTTCGCCGGCGTGCCGCGCAGATCCAGCACGTCGGCGTAGGGATCGACCGGCTGCGCCGCCGACGCGAACGGCCCGGCAAGGACCAGCGCGCCGGCCAGCAGCAGGCGCAGGCGAACGGGCGTCGGCGCCATGTCAGAACGAATTGTCGCCGTCGAGGATGCGGCCGATCCCGCCCAGCACCGAGCCCTCGCCGCGCGAACCGCCGTTCTGCGGCGCGGCGGCCAGCATGCGGCCGGCCAGGCGCGAGAACGGCAGCGACTGCAGCCATACCTTGCCGGGGCCGGTCAGCGTCGCCAGGAACACGCCTTCGCCGCCGAAGAACATACTCTTGAGGCCGGCGACCGGGCGCACGTCCATGTTCACGCTGGCGTGGAAGCCGACCACGCAGCCGGTGTCCACGTCGATGCGCTCGCCCGCGGCGAGTTCGCGCTCGACCACGCAGCCGCCGGCGTGGATGAACACCCAGCCGTCGCCTTCGAGCTTCTGCATGATGAAGCCCTCGCCGCCGAACAGGCCGGTGAGGATCTTCTTCTGGAAGTGGATGCCCACCTGCACGCCGCGCGCGCCGGCCAGGAAGCTGTCCTTCTGGCAGATGATGCGGCCGCCGTGCTCGTCCAGCTTCATCGCCATCACCGTGCCCGGATACGGCGCGGCGAACGCGACCTTGGCCTTGCCGCTGCCGGCGTGCGTGTAGAGCGTGGTGAACAGGCTCTCGCCGGTGATGACGCGCTTGCCGGCGGAGAACAGCTTGTCCATGAAGCCGCCGCCCTGGGTGCCATCGCCGAACACGGTGTCCATCTGCACCGCGGCGTCCTTGAACATCAGCGCGCCGGCCTCGGCGATGGCGGATTCGCCCGGATCGAGCTCGATCTCGACGAACTGCATCTCCTGCCCGTGGATGCGGAAGTCGATCTCGTCGCTGCGGCCCTTGCCGCCATTGCGCGGCGGCGGCGGCGGGCCGCCGGCGGGGTCGCCCGGCACGCCGTCCACCAGTTCGGCGATGTTGTGCGCCGGCAGCCAGTCGCCCATGCCTTCCTTCCACGCCAGCAGCGACGGATTGCGCGCGGCCTCGGCGCGCGCGGCGTCCGCGTCCATCGGGCCGAGGCGGCGGTTGGCGGACGGATCGTGCAGATACCACTGGCTCATGGGGAACTCCTTTCCGGGATGGCTTGGAAGTGGAAGCGTATGCGACGCGGCCCACGGCGCGACGGCCGGAGGTCATGCCGGCGAACGCGGATTCAGGCGGAGGCGGCGACGCGGGCGAGAGCGGCATCGGCGTCGATGCCCGCCGGCAGGCCGCCGTAGGTGGCCGCACGCGCTTCGCCCAGCCGCGCCGCGCACCAGTCATGCGCCAGCGGATGGCGCGCGCGCAGCAGGGTCGCGCCTTGCAGCAGCAGCGCCAGCCGTTCGACGAAGGCGCGCGCGCCGGCTTCGTCCGCGCCCGCATCCAGCATCGCGAGGCCCACCCGCAGCGCCGCGTCGAACTGCGCATTGATGCCGGCCGCGGCCTGCCACTCGGCGCGCAGCGCGTCGCCCGTTTCCGGCTCGCGCGCCAGCGCGCGCAGCACGTCCAGGCACTGGATGTTGCCGCAGCCTTCCCAGATCGAATTGAGCGGCGCCTGCCGGTACAGGCGCGGCAGCAGCGTCTCCTCGATGTAGCCGATGCCGCCCAGGCATTCCTGCGCCTCGTTGACGAAGCCCGGCGCGCGCTTGCAGATCCAGTACTTGCCGATGGCGGTGGCGATCCGCGCCAGCGCCGCGTCCCGCGGATCGTGCGGCGCGCGGTCCACCGCGCCGGCCACGCGCAGCGCCAGCGCGGTGGCGGCTTCCGACTCCAATGCGAGATCGACCAGCACACTGCGCATCAGCGGCTGCTCGATCAGGTGCCTGCCGAACGCGCTGCGATGGCGCGCGTGGTGCAGCGCCTGCCGCAGCGCCATCCGCATCAGCCCAGCCGAGCCGAGCATGCAGTCCAGCCGGGTCAGCATCACCATCTGCAGGATGGTGGCGACGCCGCGGCCTTCCTCGCCGATGCGGTGCGCCCAGGCGCCCTCGAACTCGACCTCGCTCGACGCGTTCGACCAGTCGCCCAGCTTGTCCTTCAGCCGCATCAGCCGCAGCGCGTTCTTGTCGCCATCGGGCCGCCAGCGCGGCAGCAGGAAACAGCTCAAGCCGCCGGGTGCCTGCGCCAGCACGAGGAAGGCGTCGGACATCGGCGCGGAGAAAAACCATTTGTGCCCGACCAGCGCATATTCGCCGTCCGCCGCCAGCGGCGTGGCGCGGGTGGTGTTGGCGCGCACGTCGCTGCCGCCCTGCTTCTCGGTCATCCCCATGCCGAGGGTGACGCCGCGCTTGTGCGCCATCGGCACGTCGCGGCCGTCGTAGTCGAACGCGCAGGCCTTGTCCGCCCATTCGCGCAACGCCGGCGCCTGCCGCAGCACCGGCGCCGCCGCGTGGGTCATGGTCAGCGGACAGCTGCTGCCGGGTTCGGCCTGGTAGTGCAGGTAGCTCAGCGCCGCGCGCGCGACGTGCGCGCCGGGCAGCGGCTGCGCCCCGGACAGTGAGTGCGCCCACGACAGGCCGGCCACGCCGTGTGAAATCGCCGCGTCCATCACCGCGTGCCAGGCGGCGTTGAACTCGACGCGATCGAGGCGGCGGCCGTAGGCATCGTGCGTCTTCAGGCGCGGGCGGTCGCGGTGCGCGTCGTCGGCCAGGCGCAGCAGTTCGCCGCCGGCCAATGCGCCGTAGGTCGCGAGGCGCGCGGAAAATCCGTCGCCGCCTTCGCGCGCCACCGCTTCGCGCAGGCCGGGGTCATCCGCCCACAGGTCGAACGGGCCGGGCGGCGGCGGCTGGTTGTCGACGGCGTGGGTGGCGAACGGCGCCTGCATCGGACTGCCTCGCTGTGCGTTGGCTGCGAGGCTACTCCTCCGACGCGGCGTCCGGCGCGCAGATGCCCTTGCCGTAGATGCCGGACCGGTCGAAACAGCAGATCCGGCGCTTGCCGGCGGCCAGCATGTCGCAGGCGTTGCGGATGCGGCGCGCGCGGGTGTCGGCCTGCTTCGCCGTGCCCAGCCACTTGATGAAATCGCGCCGCGCCGCCGGCGTGATCGCCTTCCACTGCGCCAGCGCGGCGGGCGCATCGGCCAGCGCCTTGCGCAGGTCGGGCGGCACGACGGGCTCAGGCTCCTTGGCCGCCGGCGCGAGTTCCAGCATCACCGAGTCGCCGGCCTCGACGCCCGCCGCTTCCCGCAGCGCGCGCGGCACCTTCAGCCAGTGGCCGCCTTCGCCGTCGGGCTCCAGCATCGCGGTGAAGGCGTGGCCGTCGAGCGTGCCGTCCACGCCGACCATCCCGCGGGATGGCAGCTTCGCGCTGGCCGCCTGCGGCAGGCGCAGGAAACGCCAGCTGGCGTTCTTCGGATTGGCCGGTTTCAGCAAAGCGGCCTTGCAGCGAACGGCAAAGGCGCGCGCGGCCATCGGCGGATCAGTTTTCCGCCGCCACGCGCGCGGCCACCGCATCCGCGTGCAGCGCCTCGTTCAACTCGTCCACCACGATCGCCCAGTCGGCGTCCTCGCGCCATTCCTCGCGGATGAACTGGCGCTGGCCGTCGCTCCAGAACGGCGCTTCCGAGACCAGCACCGCCTCGGGCAGCTGGTGGTCGCGGATGAAGGCGGCGATGTCGTCCTTGCCCTCCGGCAGGCCCAGCTGGAGGAACAGGTTGGTCATGCTGGATTCGGTGGTGTCCATGCGGGTTTCCTTGATGTGGGACGCGCCCAGTATCCGCGGTGCGGCGTCAATGCGGCATCGCAGCCGCGAGCCTAACCGGGCGGCTGACCGGCTTCGCGAGCAGTCAGGTATAGCCGCAGGTCGAGTTCGAGTTGGTGATAGTCCGACTCGATGTGCGTGCACAGCTGGTAGAACGCCTTGTCGTGCTCGGGCTCGCGCAGGTGCGCCAGCTCATGCACCGTGATCATCCGCAAGAAGGCTGCGGGCGCATCCCGGAACACCGAGGCGATGCGGATCTCGCGGCTGGCCTTGAGGCGCCCGCCGTGCACGCGCGAGATGCTGGTGTGCGTGCCCAGCGCGTGCCGCACCACGTGCAGCTTGCCGTCGTAAAGCACCTTGCCCAACGGCACCGCCTTGCGCATGTGGCGCTCCTTGAGCGCCTGCACGTACTCGTACAGCTGGCCGTCGTTGCGCACCGCATGCGGCTCCGGGTATTTCGCACCCAGCATCGGGCCCAACCGGCCCTGTTTCAGCAGCGTCCGGGCCTGCGCCTGCAAGGAGGCGGGATAGCCGGCAAGGTACTTGAGCGGACGCGTGGACACGGTGCGGGCGGATCCGGCGGGGACGGCCGGTATCATGCCTACGATTCCAGGCAATACAGCGCGCGATGGCGAAGACGAACCCGCTCCAGGACCAACTTATCAAGGCCGGCCTAGCCAAGAAGTCCAAGGTCGCGGCCGTTGCGCGCGAGCAGCTCAAGCAGGCCAAGGCCGGCGCCGGTCCCAGCGAGATCGCACGGGACGCCGAACGCGCGCGCGCCGAGAAGGTGGAGCGCGACCGTGCCCTGGAGGCCGAGCGCAAGGCGCAGGCCCGCGCCGCCGAACTGCGTGCGCAGGCGCGCCAGATCATCCGCGACAAGCAGCTGCCTCGCAGCGGCGAGGGCGAATACCGCTTCGATGCCGATGGCGCTATCCGCACCTTGCTGGTGGACGACGATCAGCGCCGCAAGCTCGCGTCCGGCGCGGTGGTGATCGTCCGCTTCGGCGACGGCTACACGCTGCTGCCGCGCCCGGCCGGCCTACAAGTGCGTGAGCGCGATGCCGACTGCATCGTGCTCGACCACGGCCTGGCCACCGACACCACGTCCGACGCGTCCGACGACGACGCCTACTACGCGCAATTCCAGGTGCCCGACGACCTGATGTGGTGATACCCGATCAGGTGTCCGCCGCCCGCGCCTCGATCATCTTCCAGCCGTTGCCGGACGGATCGCGGAAGCCCGCGTCCACCGCGCCGTAGCGTTCCACCGGTTCCTGGGTGAACTCCACGCCGGCATCGCGCATGCGCGCGTACGCGGCGCGGCAGTCGTCCACCGCCAGCACCAGCGGCGGCATCGCGCCCTTGGCCACGGCCTCGCGCAGCGCCTGTGCGGTGGCAGCGTCGTGCATCGGCGGGCCGGGCAGGAACAGGCCCAGCTGGAATGCCGGCTGCGCCGGGTGCCGCACGGTCAGCCAGCGGTAGTCGCCGTTGCGCGCGTCGGTATGCGCCTGGAAGCCGAGCTTGTCGACGTAGAACGCCAGCGCCTCGTCCTGGTCCCGCACGTACACGCCCATTGTCGCGATGCCCTGCATCATGTCGCCTCCTTCGATTGGTGCGCCATCCTCGCCGCCGCCTGCGCCCGCCGCTTCTCCGAAACTGCTGTCTTCAGGTCGGGCCTGCGCACCGCGCGCGCCACGCACTCGGGCACCGGCATGGGCAGCGCGGCCTGCTCGCGCTCGCGCAGGTCGCCCGGATTGCGGCCAGTGATGTCGCGGAACACCCGACCGAACGTGCCCAGGCTCTGCCAGCCGGTGCGGTAGGCGATCTCGGTCACCGGCAGGCCGGTGTCGCGCAGCAGCGCCGCCGCGCGCTCGATCCGCCGCGCCAGCAGGTAGCGATGCGGCGGCAGCCCGAATGCCTGCTTGAACGAGCGCGCGAAATGCGCCGCCGACACCGCGCTCACCTGCGCCAGCCGCGCCACCGACCACGCCTCGTGCGAAGCCGCGTCCATTCGGTCCTTGGCTCGCAACAGGCGGCGCAGCAGCTGAGGGGATTGCGGCATGGCGCGCCGCTACACCTGCACCGTCTTCCACCGCCCGCGGCTGAACAACCACAAGGTGAACAGACCCACCGACGTTTCCGACACGAACACCGCCCAGAACACGCCGCGATGACCCAGTTGCAGGTGCAGCGCCAGCAGCCAGGCCAGCGGGATCTGGATCAGCCAGAAGAACACGACGTTGATCCAGGTCGGCGTGGCGGTGTCGCCTGCCCCGTTGAAGGCTTGCACGCTGACCATCCACCAGCCGTACACGAACAGCGAATACGACAGGATGCGCAGCCACTCGGCGCCGATCGCCACCACCTGCGCATCGCCGCTGAAGAAACCGACCAGCTCGCGCGGCAGCAGGAAGAACAGCACTGCGATGCAGATCAGGTAGCCCATGTTGTAGCGGCCGATCTGCCAGACCGCGGCTTCGGCGCGGCCGGCCTGCTGCGCGCCGAGGTTCTGGCCGACCAGCGTCGCGGCAGCGTTGGACATGCCCCAGGCCGGCATCATCGTGAACATCATCACCCGGATCGCGATGGTGGCGCCGGCCACCGCCTCGCTGCCGATGCTGGCGAGGATGCGCATCAGGAAGATCCACGAGGTCATCGCCACGATCATCTGGCCGACGCCGCCCAGCGAGGTACGCACGATCTGCCAGGCCACGCCCGCGCGCCACGCCAGCTGCGCCGCGCCCACGCGGATGTGCTTGCCGCCGTGGAACAGGATCCACAGCTGCAGCAGCACGCCGACGCCGCGGCCGGCGGTGGTGGCGATGGCCGCGCCCTCCACGCCGAACGCCGGCACCGGGCCCCAGCCGAAGATCAGCAGCGGGTCCAGCAGGATGTTCAGGCCGTTGGCCACCCACAGCACGCGCATGGCGATGGCGGCGTCGCCGGCGCCGCGGAAGATCGCGTTGATCACGAACAGCAGCAGGATCACCACGTTGCCGCCCAGCATCCACCGCATGTAGCCGACGCCGTGTTCGAGCGTCCACGCATCCGCGCCCATCAGCGCCAGCAGCTCGCGCGCCCACACGACGCCGGCGACGGCGAAAGGCACCGAAGCCAGCACCGCGATCCACAGCGCCTGCGCGGCGGTGACCGAGGCCTCCTCCGACGCGCCTTCGCCCACCCGGCGCGCCACCAGCGCGGTGATGCCCATCGCCAGGCCCATCGCGATGGAATAGAGCAGGAACAGGTAGCTCTCGGTCAGCCCGACCGTGGCCACCGCCGACGGCCCGAGCTTCGACACGAAGAAGATGTCCACCACCGCGAAGGTGGATTCCAGCACCAGCTCCAGCACCATCGGCACCGCCAGCAGGAACACCGCGCGGCGCAGCGGGATGCGCGTGTAGTCGGCGCTGGTGCCGCGGACGGCGTCGCGCAGGCCCGCCCAGAGCGATTCCGGCGGCGCGGCGGCGGGGGTGTCGGACGAAGGCGTCGGCTGCATGGAAGGCTCCCGTGGTGTGGCGATCCTACCTGCGACGGATGACGGGACGCGGAATCGACACCGGGGACGCGAATGCGGTCAGGAAATGCGGCGGGCGTCTGTCCGCTCTACCACACGCTCGGGGCTATTGACGTCTTCTGTATCGTGGAATCGACGACCTTGCGGACATGTCCATGGACCAGCAGCAGCTAGACGCCCTCTTCGACCAGCAGGCCGCGGGCTACGACACGCAATGGGCGCGGATGGCGCCGATCCGCGAGAGCCTGCACTTCCTGCTGGAAACCGTGTTCGCCGACCTGCCCGAAGAGGCACGGCTGCTCTGCGTGGGCGCCGGCACCGGCGCCGAGATCGCGCACCTGGCGCGGCGCTTCCCGCGCTGGCGCTTCCTGGCGCTCGATCCGTCCGCGCAGATGATCGCGGCCTGCCGGGCGCGCGCCGAACGCGAGGGCTACGCGGATCGCTGCGAGTTCCATGCCGGGCTGCTGGACTCGCTGCCGGACGCCGCCGCGTTCGACGGCGCCACCTGCTTCCTGGTGTCGCAGTTCCTGCTCGATCCCGCCGCGCGCACCGCCTTCTTCGCCGGCATCGCCCGCCGCCTGCACCCAGGCGGCACGCTGGCTTGGGCCGACCTCGCCTGGGACACCGCCGCTCCCGACTATCCGGCGATGCTGCGCCTGTGGCTGCGCACCATGTCCGGCGCCGGCCTGGACGCGGAGGCGATCGAGCGGATGCGCGCGGCCTACGCGCGCGACGTCGCGATCCTGCCGCCGGAGCGGGTCGCTGCCCTGGTGGCCGGTGCCGGCTTCGACGCGCCGCTGCGCTTCCACCAGGCGGGGATGATCCACGGATGGTGCGCGCGGCGGACATGACGCTTCCGCACTGCGCGCGGATGGCTCAGAGCTGCGAGCGGATCGGCAGGACGAACTTCTCCACCAGCTTCTCGCGCAGCGGCCGGTGCCGCCACATCGCATGGGTGTAGCGAACCGTCGGCTTCAGGTCGGCCTCGAACACCTCGGTCATCCGCGCGGCGAAGCCGGCGTCGTACACGTTGAGGCTGGCCTCGTCGTTGAGCTGGAAGCTGCGCACGTCGAAGTTGGTCGAACCCACCGACGCCATCAGCCCGTCCACGATCAGCAGCTTGTTGTGCATCATCGTGGGCTGGTACTCGTGGATCTCCACGCCAGCCTCCAGCAGCTCGCCCCATTGCGCCTTGGACGCCAGCCGCACGGTGTCCGAGTCGATGTGCTTGCCGGGTACCACCACGCGCACGCGCACGCCGCGCTGGCGGGCGGCCAGCAGCGCCTTGATGATCAGCGGATCGGGCACGAAGTAGGCGGCCTCCAGGTCGATGCTGCGCTCCGACGCCGCGATCGCCATCAGGTACATCAGGTGCATCGATTCGCTGCCGCCCGCCGGCGAGGCCACGAACACGTGCGCGTCCATCCCGCCCAC
This sequence comes from Thermomonas brevis, assembly GCF_014395425.1. Lineage (NCBI taxonomy): Bacteria > Pseudomonadati > Pseudomonadota > Gammaproteobacteria > Lysobacterales > Lysobacteraceae > Thermomonas > Thermomonas brevis. The sequence goes on along the minus strand of NZ_CP060711.1, from coordinate 1,862,964 downwards.
CTGCTGCTGCGGCGGAAAATACGCCTCGCCGTTCAGCACCACGCCGGTGGTCTTGATCCAGTTGTCGTTGAACGCCGCCTGCATCTGCGCCACCACCGGCCCTTCGATGCGGAAATGCATGTCGCGCCAGTGCTCGGCATCCTGCGCATGCCCGGACCACAGGTCGGCGATGCCCACCCCGCCGGTGAAGCCGACCTTGCCGTCCACCACCAGCAGCTTGCGGTGGGTGCGATTGTTGAGCCGGCCCAGGTTGTACCAGCGCAGCGGCCGGTACTGGTGCAGCTCCACGCCGGCCGCGCGCATCCGCTCGATCAGCGCGTTCTCCATCTTGATGCTGCCCACCCAGTCCACCATCACCTTCACCGCCACGCCATCGCGCGCACGCTCGGACAGCGCGTCGGCGAACGCACGCCCGACCTCGCCCGACCAGTAGATGTAGGTTTCGAAGGTGATGGTGCGGCGCGCGGCGCGGATGGCCTGCAGCATCGCCGGGAAAATCTCGTCGCCGTTCTCGAGGTCGGCCACCGTATTGCCCGGCACGATGCCCGGCCCCAGCAGCACGCCCATCTCGCGGCGGAACTGCGGGTCGGCGACCGCATAGCGATGCTCGATCTTTCGTTCAAGTGCCTTGTCCGGCGTCTTGAAGTTCATCGCCACGGTCACCGCCAGCACGGTCAGCAACACGGTGGCAATGACGATCCAGCTCACGGACTTGCGGCTCCAGCGGCGCGGCATTGGCTCGGTTCGGTTGGCGCGAATGCGGCGGACAGGATGGGCGCGGGTTGTTCAGGATGGCGTGAACGCCCGCCGCGCTAGCCCGCGGCCAGATAGAACTCCAGCGGGATCAGCTCCACCGCCCATCCGCCCGCTTCGCCGATCTGCGCGGCCGGATGCATCGACGCGATGCGCAGCGCCTCGTCCTCGCTGTCCGCCTCGATGATGAACAGCCCGCCCACCACTTCCTTGCTTTCGGTGTGGGGCCCATCGGTGATGCGGGTCTTGCCGCCGTCCGGACGCAGCGTCCGCCAGCGCTCCAGATCGCCCAGCGACGCGGATACCCGCACCTTGCCGGTGGCGCGCATCTTCTCGTCCAGCGCAGGGCATTGGCCCACCAGCGCCTTGACGTCCTCCGGCGCCATCGCGGCGAACTTGTCGGGGGTGAAGTAGGCGAGGCCGAGGTATTTCATGGGGTGCTCCGGGGTGGTGGGATGCCTTGGCAACGATGCAAGGTGGGGCGAATCGACATTGGATGGTCGACTCTGACCCGGGTTTTTCCATGGCTGCGATGTACCCATCGGGGCGAAAAGGGGACGGAGGGAATTAAGACGCCTGAATCCCCTCCGTCCCCTTTTGCTTTGTCCCTGACACCGCTTTATTCGCACCTTTTCCGTCGTTGACTGTCGACCTCGACGGGTCTAGGCTGATGAAGCCTCGAAAGAGGCGCGCTTGCCGGATGGCAGGCAGTCCCGGATGGGACAACGGATGAAGCTCGACTGAGAAGTCGGCTGGTCGATATCAGTGCAACGCATTGCGTCTCCTGCCGGCTCCTTGTTCCGAGTTTCGTATTCACGAAACCGCAAGGAGTTCAAATGAAAAGTCATACCGTAATCCTGAAGTTCGATGAAGCTTGCCGTAGCGAGCGCTACAGCCTGCAACGCATCGAAGGAACCATCACTGCCGACAGCATGATCCGCCTTATTGATATTGCGGACTTGCATGCGAATCCGCGTGAAGCAAAGGTCGGCTCGGTCACTGAAGCGATCACTGAGACGCTGGAAACGTCTACTGACTTGTTTCCCTTCAAATCGAAGGGAATTCTGATTGCATCGGCCAACTGCCGCGAGCTGGAGCGCAGTCGCTTCGAACTTTCGTTCGGAGACGAAGACATCGAAGGTGTCCTTGATGGCGGGCACAACATGCTCGCGATTGCCCTTTTCATCATTCGTCAGGCTCTTGGCGAGAAAGAAGCCAAGAAGGCACTGCGCTCTGTCAGGCGCTGGGAAGAGGTTTCCCCTGTTTGGACGAAGTACAGGAGCGAGATCGAGGACGTAAAGAAGGATCTCGGGTTCTTCGTGCCTACGGAGATCATCTTTCCGAAGGATTCGGCCGAGGGTCGCGACGCGTACGAAGGTGCAATTCTCGAGATTGCCCAGGCCCGCAACAACAATGCCCAGCTGACTGAAGAGACCAAGGCCAACAAGGCAGGGCACTACGACGCATTGCGTGATGCATTGGATCGCCCTCTTGTCGAAGAGGTCGAGTGGAAGACCAATGACGGCGGCCGGATCAAGGCTCGCGACCTTGTCGCGTTGACCTGGGTTCCCCTTTCGGTGCTTCCCGAGAGCCTTGGACTGTCTGAGGTCAACTCGTTCAATCCGGTGAACATTTACCGGAACAAGGGCTACTGCGTAAACGCGTTCAACCTTCTGATGCAGCGAGATGAAGTGAGTCAGAAAACTAAGGGCGACATCCGTGAATTAACCAACCCGGCTGTAAAGAGCGCTATCAAGATCATGAGGGAGATCCCTGAGCTCTTTGACTACGTCTACACCAGCTTCCCGGACGCCTACAACGACGCTTCTCCGGGCTTCGGCCGAATCTCTAGCGTGAGGATTTTTGAGCCTGGGAAGTACAACGCACGCGAGAAAAAATACTTGGCCGCTCCTCCTAAGACCAAGTTTTATCAGCGCGATACTAAGTTCGATTTCCCGGAAGGTTTTATTGCCCCAGTCGTCTGGGCATTGCGAGAACTACTGGAGTTCAAAGAAGGGGCTGTGGCCTGGAGGACCGATCCCAAGAAGTTCCTCGACGCAAATCTCCGGAAGTTCATGCAGGTCTACCACGGCTTTATCGCCATGGCGAATTACGATCCGCAGAAGGTTGGCAAGACAAACTCTACTTATCAGCTGGCGTGCAACGACTTCAAGGCACGTCTCAAGTAATGGCAACTTTGACTACAGGGCCTCTTGGCCCTGTAGTCACCTTTCTAGGAGCGGAATCAGATTCCGTTCCCCAACCTCCACCCCAACCCCGACACCCGTCCCGCATGCCGCGCCAACGCTGCAGCAATCACGTCCACGCTCCCTGCGATATGCAACGTTGTCCGCGCGCGGGTCAGGCCGGTGTAAAGCAGTTCGCGGCTGAGCACGCGGGCATCCGCGCGCGGTAGTTGCAACCACACTTCGTCGAACTCGCTGCCCTGCGCCTTGTGCACGGTCATGGCGAAGGCGCTCTCGTGCGTGGGCAGCGCGGCGGGGTGGAACGCGCGCGCGCCGTCGCCGCCGGGGAACCATGCCAGCAGCGCGCCGTGTTCGTCGGGCAGGCAGACGCCCACATCGCCGTTGAACAGGCCGTGGCGATAGCTGTTCTCGGTGATGAGCAGCAGGCGGCCGGGGAACCACGCGGGCGGGCTGCCGATGCGGCGGCCGGAGAGTTGCGCTTCGATGCGGGCGTTGAGGCCGCGCGCACCCTGCGGGCCGTCGCGCAGGGCGGTGAGCAGGCGCAGGTGGTTGGCTTGGGCGAGGGCTTCGGCGGGATCGGCGCTGGCGGCGAGGCGGCGGAAATGCGCCAACAGGTCGAGACCACGTGCGGCCAGCGGGTCGTCCGCGCCTTCGTGGAAGTGGACGTTGGAGAGGGTGCCGCCACACAGCAGGGCGAGGGTTGCGTCGGCGTCGCCGCGACGCACGGCGTCGGCCAGCGGGGCGAGGTCGAGGGTGTCGCTTTGGCGCCAGCCGCGGTGGAGGTGGATGCGGTGGCCTTGGAGGCTTTGCCGTTGTTCCTGTGGTTCATCGCTTCCGCGAAAACGATTCGCTTCCGACGGACGTATGGCAGTGCCATCCAGCGTCTCCTGCGGTTCTCCCGCCAAGAGCGAAGACGCTGGACTTCCGCCTTCGCGGGAGTGACGGGCGGAAGCCTCGCCGAGCAACGATTGCAACGCTTCGGCGTCCTCGTCCAACAGCGTCTCGCCGTCGCCCGCCACGCGCAGGATGCTGGCCAGCACGTCGCCGGCTTCCACCGAGGGCAGCTGGTCGGGGTCGCCCAGCAGGATGAGTTGGGCGCCGTCGGGTACGGCTTCGGCCAGCTTGCACATCAGCGGCAGGTCCACCATCGAGGCTTCGTCCACCACCACGATGTCGAACGGCAGCGGGTTGTCCGCGTGGTGGCGGAAGCGCGGCGACTCGGGGATGACGCCGAGCAGGCGGTGCAGGGTGCTGGCGCCGTCCGGCAGCGCGGCGAGCAGGGCGGGGTCGATGCCGAGCGCGTCCATCTGCCGCGCGGCGCGACGCAGGCTTTCGGCCATGCGGTCGGCGGCACGGCCGGTGGGGGCAGCCAGGGCGATGCGCGGCGGCGGGTGGCCGGCCTGCAACGCCTGCGCGATGCGCAGCACCAGCAGTCGCGCGATCGTGGTGGTCTTGCCGGTGCCGGGCCGCCGGTCACCAACAGCAGGTTGCGGCGCAGGGCGAGTGCGGCAGCGCGGGCTTGGGCGTCGTCGGCAGAGGTCTGCGCAAGAGCGCCCTCGTCCGTCCTGCGGGCACCTTCTCCCGCAAGTGTGGGAAGGAGCGCTTCGCGGGGAAAAAGCGCTGCGAACAGCGGGGCGATGGGGGCGATGTCGCTTTCGATGCGCGGCGCGGCGATGGCGCGCAGGCGCAGCGCCAGCCGGCGTTCGTATTCGCGGTAGCGGCGCAGATAGAGCAGGCCATGCTCGAAGACCAGTGGCGCGACGTCGGACTGCGCGTCCTTTGATCCCGGGGTGGCGATGAAGGGCGATGCCGCCAGCGACTGCATCCACGCCTCGGCTTCCGGCCACGGCAGGTCGGCATCGACCAAGAGGCGCGGTTGCGCGGGGTCGAAGCCGGCGTGGCCCTGCGCCACCGCCAGCGAGGCCAGCGCGGCGGCGGCCAGCACGACGTCCGGCGTATCCGGAGCGAGGCGGCGCAGGGTGTTCGCCAGCGCGTCGTCCAGCGTGCGCAGCGCGCCGATGCGGTTGAGTTCGCGGAGAAGATTCATGCTTGAACCTCCTTCGGTTTTGCCGAACCCTCACCCCAACCCCTCTCCCGAGGGGAGAGGGGCTTTTCGGAGCCGAACAATGCGTCAAGCTCGTGCACCAACTCGGGCGCGAAGCGCTGCGCGTGGATGCCGGGCGACGCGGCAACGCCGGCGTCGAGGCCGCGGCAGAACAGGTAACGGATGCCGCCGAAGTCGCGCGCGTAGTCGTAGCCGTCGCCCAGCCGGAAGCGCAGCCAGCGGTGCAGGGCGAGGGTGTAGATCAGCGCCTGCAGGTCGTATTCGCTGTGCGCCATCGCGCGCTGCAGCGATGCGGCGTCGTAGCCGGGCAGGCGGTTGGATTTGTAGTCCAGCACGTACCACTTGCCATCGACGCGGTAGGTCAGGTCGATCAGCCCGGTCATCAGCCCTTCCAGCCGCTGGCGCAGGCCGAAGCCGTGGCGGTCGCGCACCACGCCATGCGCGTGCAGCAGGTCGAGCAGGGCGTCCACGCGGGTGGGTTGCAGGGCGAACTGGAACTCGATTTCCGGGCGGCGCTCGTCCACCGGCACGTTGCTCAGGCGCACGCCTTCGGGCAGCGCGACGGTGAGCGTGTGGCCGATCAGGCGCGTGGTCAGCGCGATGCCGTCCGCCATTGCGTCCTCGGCGTAGCCTTCCCCGCCCAGCGCGTCGGCGATGATGCCGGCCTGCTCGCCCGGCGCGGCATCACCGGCCTGCCAGCCGCGCCACGCGGCGAAGTCGGCATGTTCCAGCGCGGCGTGCAGGGCGACGCCGTAGCGGTTGCCGGCGAAGCGGGAGTCGAAGGCTTCGGTCTCGCCCGTCCCTTCGGCGAGATCGGGTTCGTCGTTGCCGCCAGGCGCGGGCAGGGTGGCGGCGCTGCTGGCATCGCCCGCTTCCGCCTTCGCCAGCTGGCTGAAGCTGTGCACCCACCAGTCGGCGTGCAGCGCGCGGGTGGCGGTGCGCGCGGGCGCGATGGCGGCTTCGGCGGCGAGCGGCAGGCGCGGCAGCTGTTCCGGCGGCGGCGTGGCGTCGATGATGACGCCAACGGCGGCGAGCGCGGCGGGATCGCCCAGCATCTTCGCCAGCGGCGTGCCGGCGTGCTGGTGGAACGGGCCGGTGGCGAGCCACAGCGCGTGCTTGGCGCGGGTCAGGCCGACGTAGAGCAGGCGCGCGTCCTCGGCGCGCTGTTCGGCCTTCCAGGCGTCGCAGGCGTCCTTCCATGCCGCATCGGGCAGGGTCTCGAATTTCCAGTGCAGGCGGCGACGCCCGCTGGCGCCGTCGTGCACCGCGCAGAGGTTGCCGGGCGCGCGTTCGCCGCCGCCGATGCCGACGAACGGCAGGAACACCAGCGGGTATTCCAGGCCCTTGCTCTTGTGCAGGGTGACGATCTGCACGCGGCGCGCGTCCGATTCCAGCCGCAGCTGCTGCGCTTCGTCGTCGGGATCGGCGTCGGCGATGCGCCGGCCCAGCCAGTCCACCAGTCCTTGCAGGCCGAGCGCCTGCGCCTGCGCTTCCTGCAGCAGTTCGGCCAGTTGCAGGTAATTGCTGATCCGGCGTTCGCCATCGAGCAGCGCCAGCAGGCGTTCGGCGTTGTCCGCGCACAGCTCGCCGACCAGCGCCAGCGGACCGCCGCCGCGCAGGCGGTCGCGCCAGTGCTGCGCCTGCAATTGCCAGCGGCGCTGGCGCTCGCCGTCGTGCTCCAGCGCGTCGATGCCGGCCGCGTCCACGCCGACCAGCACGGTGCCCAGCGCGGCGCGCAGGCGGCCCTCGTCGCCGCCGTGCAGCAGGGCCAGCAGCAGGACATGCAGGTCGCGCGCCTCAATGGTGGCGAACAGGCTCTGCTTGCCGGCCGCGACGGCGGGGATACCGGCCAGCGCCAGCGCCTGCTGCACCAGCGTCGCTTCGTTGTGCGAGCGCACCAGCACGGCGATGTCACCGGGCTGTACGGGCTCGCCGGCCAGCGTCGCCTTGCCGTGGCGCGCGGCGGTCAGCACGTCGTGGATCGCGGCCACGCAGGCCTGCGTGGCGAGTTCGCGCGAGCGCGGTGCGCTCCAGGCCTTCGGCTTGCCCTTGGCGTCGAACTCGCCGCTGTCCGGCGCGCGCCATACGGTCAACGCGGGAGCGACGGCGGCATCGCACAGGTAATCGGTATCGCTGCGTGCGTCGCCGGCGTCGAGCGGATGGAAGCGGATGCGCGCATCGACGAAGGCGTGCTCGCCGGCCTGCGCGTACAGCGCGTCGAGCGCCGCCAGCAGCAGCGGCCGCGAGCGGAAGTTGCGCGCCAGCGGCGGCGCACGCTTGGCGCGTTCGCCGGCGTCCAGATAGGTGTGCACGTCGCCGCCGCGGAAGCCGTAGATGGCCTGCTTGGGATCGCCGATCAGGAACAGCGACGGCGCGCCGCCATCGTGGCCGAACACGCGCGCGAAAATCGCCCACTGGTGCGCGTCGGTGTCCTGGAATTCGTCCACCAGCGCGACCGCGTACTGCGCGCGCAGGCGCTGCGCCAGCAGCTCGCCGTGCGGGCCGGCCAGCGCATCGGCCACCTGTTCGATCAGGTCGTCGTAGGTCTGCACGCGGCGCTGGCGCTTGAGCGTGGTCATGCGCGCCTGCGCGGCGGCGCGCAGTCGGTGCAGCAGGGCGGCGCGGCGGCGCGCGAGGTAGTCGGCGCGCGCCTGCACGGCGTCGAGGTAGGGCGGGATCAGCGCGCACAGCGGCGAGGCGGGCGTCTTGCCCTTGTGGGCGGCCTTGGTGCCTTTCTCCAGCGCTTCCGTCGTCAGTTTCTCCAGCTTGGGATGCGCTTCCGCGACGCTCGCCGCATCCGCCGCGAAACCGCAAAGCCAACCACGGAGATCGGCAAGCCACTCCTGGCGATAGCTGTTGCGGTTCATCACGTCCGCATCGATGGCGGCCGCCAACGCATCGAAGAACGCCTCGCCCTGCGCGTGGAACGCATCGGCCAGCGCCTGCCCCGCCGCCTGCACGCGCGGCAGCGGATCGGGTGGCAGCGGCGCGTCCGGCAGCAACAGCGGTTCGCGGCCCAGCAGCGCGCGCAGATCCTTCGCCAGCGCGCGGTAGCCCTGCGGCCACAGCGCCAGCAGGTCGTCGGCGTCCGCCGCGTCCTGCGCATGCGCGCGCCACAGGTCGGCGGCGACCTCCTCGCGCAGTTCGCGCTCGTTCGCCAGCAGCTCCGGCGCGTCGAAACCGTGGCCGGTGTCCAGCGCGTGTTCGCGCAATACGCGCGCGCAGAAGCCGTGGATGGTGAAGATCGCGGCCAGGTCGATGTCCACCACCGCCTGGCGCAGGCGGCGGCGCAGCGCGGCGTCGGATTCCTCGCCGCGTTGGCGGTGCGCGTGCAGCAGGGCGCGGGTCAGCGCCGCTTCCGCCGGTTCGTCGGCGCGCGGCGGCGCGTCGAGCAGGTCGAGGGTGAGCTGCAGGCGTTCGCGGATGCGCTTGCGCAGTTCCTGCGTGGCCGCTTCGGTGAAGGTCACCGCGAGGATCTGGCCGATGCGCAAACGGCGCTCCACCACCAATCGCGTGACCAGCGTGGCGAGGGTGTAGGTCTTGCCGGTGCCGGCGCTGGCTTCGACCAGCTGCACGCCGTCGAGCGGAACGCCCAGATAGGGATCGGGCAGATGCGGATCGGGCGCGCTCATGCGGCGTCCTCCGCGTCGTCGTCGGGTGCGTCGGCATCGCCGATGTCGATGGACGCGGGCGCGCCTTCCGTCACCGCGCCGTAGACGAGGCCGGCGACGCGGGCGAACTCGCGCAGCGAAGCCGCATCGGCGAACGGATCGCGCCCGCGCAGGGCGAGGCGCAGCGCTTCGCCGTCGCCTTCGGCCCAGCCGCCGTTGCCGGCGCCGCGCCATTTCTTCGCCGCCTCGCGCAGGCCGCGCGCCACGTCGTCGCGCTGGGCGAACAGCTCCCATGCGCAGTACGGCGCGAACGGCAGCGGCCGGCGCAATCCCTCGCCGCGCAACGCCAGCAGCGCGCGCAGGGCGTCGATGGCGACCTCGCGGGAAATCGCGTCGCGCGGATGCGGGCCGATGCCGCCGTCCTTGCGTTCCTGGAACTCGACGAACGGCGCGTCGAACCCGGCCGCGCAGGCCAGCAGCCAGTCGAGGCCGTCGCGGATCGCGTTGCGCCCGCCCGGCTTGCCGAACTGCAGCCGCGCGATGCCCTGCGGCCACACGTCATTGAGGCGGCCGTGCAGGCGCAGGCCGTCGATCGCGACCTCCAGCGGCTGCGAAACCGCCGCCGCATCGCCGCGCCAGCGCGCGAACGCGTCGGCGTACGGCGCGATGTCGCGCACCGCGCCTTCCAGCACGCGCCGACCCAGCGGGCCGGACGGCAGCTGTGCACGGGCGCGCAGCGTCGCCGCCATCGCATCGACGTCGCGGCCGGCCAGCAGCTGGTCGAACACCGCGCGTTGCAGCTGCGCGCGCTCCAATCCGCGCTCCGGCGCCTGCAAGGGTTCGATGTCCTCGGCCACGCCTTCGATGTCCGGCAGGCGTAGCTGCAGGCGCTGGCGCAGGAATTGTTCGGCCGGCGCCAACAGGAAGCGGCGCAAGGCGTCTAGCGAAAGCTCGCGCTCGGGTTCGCCGGACGCTGCCAGTTCGCTGCCGGCGTCCATCCATGGCGGCAACCTGCCGCGCGCGCCGGACAGGCGGCCGGCGGCCGGATGCCACTGGCGGCGGTAGCTGAAGCGGCGCGGATCGCCGTCGCCGCCGAACGCGGCGGGCGAGAACGGTTGCAGCGGATGCCGCAGCACCAGCTGCTTCCGCGCGCTGGCGGGATCGGCGTGCTGCGCGCCGGCGGCGGCCAGCAGCTCGGACACCAGCGCGGACGGTTCGCGCACGCTGCCGTCGCGCGGATCGGCGCCCAGCCAGCTCACGTAGAACACGTCCTGCGCGGCGGCGAACAGTTGCAGGAACAGGTAGCGGTCGTCGTCGCGGGTGCTGCGGTCGCCGGGGCGGCGGCGGTCGCTGCCGAGCTCGGCGGTCAGGCGGTTGAGGCCGGCGGCGGGATCGCGGCGCGGGAAGTCGCCGTCGTTCATGCCGAGCAGGCAGATGACGCGGAACGGCAGCAGCCGCATCGGCACCATCCGCGCGAAGCTGACGCCGCCGGTGAGCAGCGGCGCACGGGTGTCGGCGTCGCCCAGCACCTGCGCGAAGTGCGCGCGCACCGCTTCCACCGGCACGTCGCCGCTGAAGCCTGCGGCTTCCGCCTGTTTGGCGAACTCGTCGATCAGCTTGCGCAACCGTTCAAGCGCGCGCTGGGCGGAGGCCGAGGCCGGTGGTTTCGGCAGCAGCGCGTCGAGCAGGCGCAGCAGCGATTCGCGCCACTGCGCCGGCGGCATCGCCCGGCCGAACTGGCGTTCGCGGCGGGCCAACTCGCGCAGCAGCCGCAGCAGGCGGTCCAGCGCGTCCAGCGCGCCGCCTTCCAGCTCGCTCCACGGCGCGACGCCGGCGATGTCGTCGTCGCTGCCGCTGGCGTGGCCCAGCAGCAAGCGATCGAGCGCGAACTGCCAGGTGCAGGCGTCGTCGGCCGGCGCGCCCAGCCGCGCGCGGTGCGCGGCGTCCAGCCCCCAGCGCGCGCCGGCGGCGTGCAGCCAGCCGTGCAGGCGCTCGAAGGCGGCGGCGTCCAGGCCGGCCGCGTCGGCCAGCGGCGGGCTGGCGAGCAGGTCCAGCGTTTCCTCCAGCCCGAAGCGCGCCACCGGCAGCGCCAGCAGGCGCAGGAACACATCGGCCAGCGGTTCGTGCTGCAGCGGGCTGGCGTCGGCCACGGCATAGGGGATGGCGTCGCCGGGTGCGCCGAACACGGCGTCGAGGCAGGGCAGGTAGGGATCGATGTCGGGAGCGAGCACGGCGATGTCGCGCGGTTGCAGCGGCGGGTCGAAGCGCTCGTCTTCGAGCAGCGCGCGCAGGCGGTCGTGCAGCACCTGCAGTTCGCGCAGGCGGGTATGGCAGGCGTGGAATTGCAGGCTGGGATCGTCGAGATCGACGCCGGCACGCGGCGACGGCGGTGCGGCGCGACGGTGGAACAAATCGGCCTGCATGCGGTGCAGCAGGCTGTCGCCCGCGCCGCCCTGCGCCTGCTCGGGATCCACGCAGGCGTCGATTTCGCCCGAGGGCCGCACCGCGTCCTCGCTGCCGAGCAATGCCATGAAGTCGCGGCCGGCCGCGCCCCAGTCGCGCAGCAGCGGGTTCTCACCGGCATCGTCCGCGTCGTCCTGCGCGCCGCGCGCCTGCAGGTCGCCCCAGTAGCCGCGCGTCGGCGTCGGCAGGTAGAAGTGCAGCGTGCCGACACGCGCCTGGGTGGCGATCACCCGCAGCACGTCCGGCGAGACGTTGAGGATGGCGAAGGCGAACAGCCGCGCCGGCAGGCCGGCGGGCAGGGCGGCGCCGTCGTCGAAGCGGGCGAGGTACTGCTGGATGCGGCGGGCGCGATGCGCGCGGCCGCCGGCGACATGGCGCCACAGGATCGCCTGCGGGTCGTCGGGGTCGGCGCCGCCCTCCCAGCGCAGCAGCCAGTCGCGGCGCCACGCCTGGTATTTGCCGAACACGCCGGCCAGCTCGGCGGCCAGCGTCCACGGCCGGGCCGGATCATCGGCCACGTGCGCGGCGATCTGCGCCAGCGCCGGGTTCGCCAGCAGCGCGGGATCGGCCAGCGCGGCGTACAGGCGCCAGTGCAGGCCGGCGGCATCGAGGTCGTCTGGCGCCTTGCCAAGGTTGGCGTCCAGCGCGCGGGCGACGAATTCGCCGGGGGTGAGGAACTCGAGATTGGCGGCGATGCCGTGGCGCTGCGCCAGCGTCGCCTGCAGCCAGCGGCGCATCGCCACCTGCGGGATCAGCACGATGTCCGGCGCCAGCAGCGGCTGGCCGGGCGCGGGCCGGCGCAGCTCGTCGGCCAATAGCTCCGCCAGCACGTCCAGCGCGTTGGAGTGGTAGAGGCGGAAGTCGGAGGCGGCCGGCATCCGGGCATGATGCCGGAGCCATGTCTCATACAGTGCGCCTCATGCAGTGAGTCTCGGAAGCGAGACCGCGACCGGCGGGACGCTGCATTCCACGCCGCGATCCGGGCCGCCTGCACAAGCCCGGCCGGATGGGCGATAATTCCTGTACCAACCGGTTCAGTCGCTTCGTCCCTGTTCAGCCGAATCCACGCAAGCTGTGCGGCCTTGCGCCCACGCGCGCCGGATTCCGCTTCCTTGCCACGGTCTCCCGCATGCCCGCTTCGTCCGCCATCGCCGTGCGCCTGTCGTCCGTCCGCCTCGACCGCGGCGGGCGCACCATCCTGCGCGGGCTCGACCTGGACATCCCGCAGGGCAGCATGACCGCCGTGCTGGGGCCCTCCGGCACCGGCAAGTCCACGCTGCTGGCGGCGATCACCGGCGAACTGGTGCCGACGGAAGGCCATATCGAGGTGTTCGGCGCCGAAGTGCCGCGCACCGCGCGCGGGCTGCTGGAGATGCGCAAGCGCCTGGGCGTGCTGCTGCAGGGCAACGGCCTGCTGACCGATCTCACCGTGGCCGAAAACGTAGCGCTGCCGCTGCACGCGCACGCCCGCCTGCCGGATGCGGACGTCCAGCGCATCGTGCTGGAAAAGCTCGATGCCGTGGGCCTGCGCGCCGCCGCCGACCTGTACCCGCGCGAGCTGTCCGGCGGCATGGCCCGCCGCGCCGCGCTGGCGCGTGCGCTGGCGCTCGACCCGCCGCTGCTGCTCTGCGACGAGCCGCTGACCGGCCTCGACCCGATCGCCTCCAGCGTGATCATGCAGCTGCTGCGCAGGCTCAACCAGACGCTGGGCCTGACCTGCATCGTCATCAGCCATCACGTCCGCGAAACCCTGCCGGTCTGCGACCAGGCGGTGGTGATCGCCAACGGCGGCGTCGCCTTCTCCGGCACGCCCGATGCGCTGGAAGCCAGCGACGATCCGCTGCTGCGCCAGTTCCTCAACGGCGACGCCGAAGGCCCGATCAATTTCGAGGGCGCGCCGCCGGCGCGGGAGGCCGCCTGATGGCCTTCGCGTCCTCCCTGCGCTCGCTGGGGCGCTCCGGCCTGTTCGCGCTGTCGGTGCTGCGCGCGTCGAAGCCGGACGCCGACTTCTTCGCCGAGCTGGTGAAGGAGATCTACAAAGTCGGCGCGCGCTCGCTGCCGATCATCGTGGTCGGCGGCGCCTTCGTCGGGCTGGTGCTGACCTTGCAGGGCTACCGCACGCTGGCGACCTTCGGCGCCTCGGATGCGCTTTCGACGCTGTTGGGCCTGTCGCTGTACCGCGAGCTGGGCCCGGTGCTGACCGCGCTGCTGTTCATCGGCCGCGCCGGCAGCTCGATCGCCGCCGAACTCGGCCTGATGCGCGCCACCGACCAGATCAAGGCGCTGGAGCTGATGGCGATCGACCCGTTGGCGAAGGCGGTGGCGCCGCGCTTCTGGGCGGCGATCCTGTGCGTGCCGCTGCTGACCGGCTTCTTCTGCTCGCTGGCGATCGCGGCCAGCTGGTTCGAGGCGGTGCGCGTGCTCGGCCTCGACAACGGCACGTTCTGGTCGGCGCTGCAGAACAGCGTGGATGCGTGGGACGACTTCGGCGTGGCGCTGCTGAAGTCGGCGGTGTTCGGCGGCACCTCGGCGCTGGTCGCCGCGTATGCCGGCTTCCACGCCGAACCCACCATCGAAGGCACCTCGGTCGCGACCACCCGCGCGGTGGTCAACGCCTCGCTGCTGGTGCTGATGCTCAATTTCGTGATGTCGGCGCTGTTGTTCAAGTAAGCCCCTTATCAAGCGCCCGCGCCGCCATCGGCGCGGGATTCGGCAACAAAAACCGGGCATCCGCGGATGTTCCGGATGTTCGGACAGAGGTAGGTTCCCCATGGCAATCCGTGGCCCCAGGCTCGAATTCGCGGTCGGCGCGTTTCTGCTGTTGGCGCTGGCATCGCTGTTGGTGCTGGCCTTCGCGTCCACCAACCGCCAGTTCGGCGGCGGCGGCGACAGCTATCCGCTGACCGCGCGCTTCTCCTCGCTCGGCCAGCTGCGCCTGCAGGCGCCGGTGCGCATCGGCGGCGTGGCGGTGGGCCGGGTGGCGAAGATCGACCTCGATCCCACCCGCTTCGACGCGGTGGTGACGCTGGACATCCAGAAGCGCTACCAGCTGCCCGCCGACACCTCCGCCGGCATCTTCACCAGCGGCCTGCTGGGCGAAAGCTACGTCGGCCTGCAGCCCGGCGGCGACCCGGAAAACCTCAAGGCCGGCGAGGAAATCGCCTACACCCAGCCGGCGGTCGACCTGATCCAGATGGTCGGCAAATACATGTTCGGCGGCGGCGGCAGTGCGTCCGCGCCGGCGTCGAAGACCGAACCGTCCCCCACGGAAACCACCCCATGAAGACCCTGATCCTGTCCGTTTCCCTCGCCCTGTCCGCGCCGCTGCTGGCGCTCGCGCCGCTGGCCGCGCAGGCCCAGCAGGCCGCCGCCACGCCGGGCCAGCAGGTGGTCGCCACCGGCGGCCGCATCCTGTCCACCTTGCAGCAGCGCCGCGCCGAGTTCCGCAAGAACCCGGCGGCCCTGCGCAGCTTCATCGACGGCGAACTGCGCGGCAGCTTCGACAGCGACTACGCCGCGCGGCTGGTGCTGGGCGCGCACGGCCGCGGCGCCAGCGACGCCGACATCAAGCTGTTCGCCGACGCGATGATCGACAACCTGATGCAGCGCTACGGCTCGGCCCTGCTCGATTTTGAGGGCAAGCCGCGGCTGCGCTTGAAGTCGGAAACCCCGCTGCCGGGCGGCCGCGGCGTCAAGGTTTCCACCGAACTGCTGCGCGACAACGGCGCCGCCGTGCCGGTGGACTACCTGGTGCGCAACAACGGCGGCTGGAAGATCTTCGACGTGATGATCGAAGGCGTGTCCTACGTGCAGACCTTCCGCGGCCAGTTCGACACGCCGCTGCGGCAGAAGTCGATCGCGCAGGTCGCCGCCGACCTGCGCAGCGGCTCGTTGCAGGCCGCCGGCGGCAATGGCAAGCGCTGACGCCAGCGCCTCGATGGAACGCGCGGGCGCGCTGCTGCGCCTGCGCGGCCGGCTGGCCGGGCTGCGTGCCGCCTGCCGCATGACCCCGGATCTGATTCGTTCGGAAGGAACCGCATGAACCGCCTGCTGACCGGCGCCGCCCTCGGCGTCCTGCTCGCCACCGCCGGCTGCGCCAGCCAATCGCCCGTGCGCGACGCGCCGGCCGCTACTGTCGAAATCGCGACGCCTGCGTCCGATGCGACGGTCGCCGTCGATGCGGCGCCGGCCGACGCGGCCACGCTGCCCGCCGCGCCCGCAGATGTCGCGACTGCGACGGCGGATGCCGCCGCGTCTCCAGACGCCAACGTCAACGCCGGCGCCGCTGCCACGGTCGATGCCGATTCCAGCGCCGCCCCGACCGGCGACGACGACTTCGCCGCCATCTACGGCACCGACGCGACCGCCGGCGCCGACAGCGCCGACGGCTTCGCCGCGCTCGATCCCTGGGAGCCGATGAACCGCCGCGTGCACGCGTTCAACACCGCCATCGACCACGGCTTCATGCGCCCGCTGGCGCGCGCCTACGTGAAGGTCCTGCCCGGCCCGGTGCGCACCGGCGTCAGCAATTTCTTCGACAACCTCGCCGCGCCGCTGGCGTTCGGCAACCTGCTGCTGCAGGGCCGCCCGCGCGAGTCGGTGGAGACGCTGGGCCGCTTCCTGGTCAACACCGTCGTCGGCCTCGGCGGTCTGTTCGACCCCGCCACCAAGGCGCTGAAGATGCACCGCCACGGCGCCGACTTCGGCCGCACCCTGGCGCGCTGGGGCTGGCACGAGTCGCGCTACCTGGAGCTGCCGTTCCTCGGCCCGCGCACCGTGCGCGACGCGGTGGGCGCGGTCGGCGACATCTCGATGGCGCCGATGACCTACGTCGAGCACGACCGCACCCGGCTGTCGCTGGAAGCGCTGTGGCTGATCGACGTGCGCTCCGGACTGCTGTCGCTGGACGACCTGCGCGAAACCGCACCGGACGAATACGTGCTGACCCGCGACGCGTGGCTGGCGCGCCGCCGCTACCTGGTCGGCGCCGACCGCAGCGCCCGCGACGAAGGCAACGAAGCGCTGCCGGCGTATCTGCTGGAAGACGAACCGGACACCAAGCCGGAAACCCAGCCCCAGCCTTGAGCATCGGCCCGAAGTCGTTGCCGGGAAGACGATGCGCCGGGACTGGAGCCCGACCGCAAGACGAACGAAGCAGGCGAGCCATCAGGCTCGCCTGTTTTTTTGCTCCCGAAGCTAGGGCGACGGCGCAGGCGCTTCCAGCGCGGGGGTCGCCTCGCCCTCGCCGGGCAGGCTCTCCACGTCGCGCAGGCTGCGCTCGATGGCGCGGGTGCGCACGCCGGTCTGCTCGATCTGCTTGCTGGCCTGGTCGAGCTTGGCCTTCACGTTGTCGAGCACGTCGCCGAACTTGCCGAACTCGGTCTTGGCCTTTTCCAGGATGCGCCAGACTTCGGCCGAGCGCTTCTCGATGGCGACGGTGCGGAAGCCGATCTGCAAACTGGTGAGCAGCGCCAGCAGCGTGGTCGGGCCCGCGATCGTGATGCGCTGGTCGCGCTGCATCGCCTCGAACAGACCCGGCCGGCGCAGCACTTCCGCGTACAGCCCCTCGGTGGGCAGGAACATCACCGCGAAGTCGGTGGTGTGCGGCGCAGAGACATATTTGCGGATCTCCTTGGCCTGCGTCTTCACCGCACGCTCCAGCGCGTCGCCGGCCTGCCGCACCGCGTCGGCGTCGTTGCGCTCCTGCGCGTCCAGCAGGCGCTCGTAGTCCTCACGCGGGAACTTGGCGTCGATCGGCAGCCACACCGCGCCGTCGCCGGACGCGCCCGGGAAGCGGATCGCGAATTCCACCCGCTTGTTGCTGCCCGGAACGGTTTCGACGTTGGCGGCGTACTGCTCCTGCGCGAACACCTGCTCCAGCAGGCCGGCCAGCTGCACTTCGCCGAACACGCCGCGCGTCTTCACGTTGGTCAGCACCCGCTGCAAACCACCGACGTCGGCCGCCAGCTTGCTCATGTCGCCCAGGCCCTGGTGCACCTGCGCCAGCATCGCGGTGACGTTGCCGAAGCTTTCGGTCAGGCGCGTCTCCAGCGTGGCGTGCAGCTTCTCGTCCACGGTGGCACGCATCTGCTCCAGCCTGGCGGCGTTGTCGGCCTGCAGTGCCTTCAGCTGCTGCTCCAGGGTGGTGCGCATCTGCGCGATGCCCTGCTCGTTGCGCTGGGTCAGCTCGCGCAGCTGCTGGCCCAGGCCGTCGGCGAACTGCTGCTGGCGCACGCCCGATTCCAGCCGCGCCTTGTGTGCGTCCTCGGTCAGCGCCGCGCGCAGCTCGTCCAGGCGCGCGTCGGTGCGCTGGGTGAAATCGACCAGGTTGCGGCCGAAGCCGTCGATGCGCTGGTCCTGCTGGCGCGACAGGCTCTCCAGCTGCTCGCGCAGTTCGCCGCGGCCGGCGCGCTGTTCCTCGCGCAGCAGCGCGCCCAGCGCGTCGCCGGGCCGGCGCAGCAGCAACACGACCAGCAGGCCGACGGCCGCCAGCACGGCGACGAGCAGCAGGACCAGCAACAGCGTGTTCGTTTCCATGCCGCCAGTGTAGCGGCGGCGGTCGCAGCGGCTGCGACGTCAGCCGGCGCTGACGCCGAACAGCCAGCCGATCAGCGCGGTCGCGGCCTGCGCCAGCGCGCCCCACAACAGCACCCGCAGCGCGCCCTTGACGCCGCCGCCGCCGGCCACGCGCTCGGCCGCGTAGCCCAGCACCGCCAGCAGCAGCATCGTGCTGGCGACGATGGCCATGCCCAGCCCCGGCCCGCGCCACAACCAGGCCAGCAGCACCGGCGGCAGCGCGCCGAGGGTGAACGACGCGGCCGACGCCAGCGCCGCCTGCACCGGCCGCGCGCGCTGCGCCTCGTGGATGCCGACTTCGTCGCGCAGGTGCGCGGCCAGGTCGTCGTGCGCGGTCAGCTGCTCGGCCACCTGCCGCGCCAATCCCGGTTCCAGCCCGCGATGGACGTAGATCCGGGTCAGCTCCGCCAGCTCCGCTTCCGGATGGTCGCGCAGCGCGCGCGTCTCGATGCGGATGTCGGCGTGCTCGGCGTCGGCCTGCGAACTCACCGAGACGTATTCGCCCGCCGCCATCGACAGCGCGCCGGCCACCAGCCCGGCCAGGCCGCTGAGCAGGATCGTCTCCGGCGCCGCCTGCGCGGTCGCCATGCCCAGCACCAGGCTGCCGGTGGAGATCAGGCCGTCGTTGGCGCCCAGCACCGACGCGCGCAGCCAGCCGCTGTGCTGGCTGCGGTGCGGCTCGTGATGCGGCGCGTGCGTCCCTGCTTCGCTGATGTCCATGTCGTTGCTGCGTCCACGGCGCCGTGCCGGCATTGCCGCGCATGCTACCGCGCGTCGTGGCGGCGGTCAGCGCGGCGCCTGCTCCGCGTCGGCCGCGTCCATTTCCTCAGCGCGGGCAGGGCGTCGAACCAGGGCGGTGCGAAAAACCGACCGCGACGCCGGGCTGGAACTTCAGTCCAGCACCCGGCAGAACACCGCCTTCAGATAGCGGCTTTCCGGCACCTGCGCCAGCCACGGATGGTCGGGGCCGGCGCCGGCCACCTTCAGCACCTGCACGGTGCGGCCGGCGTAGAACGCGGCGCGGCGCAGCATGTCGAGGAACTGCTCCTCGCTGACCAGGCCGGTGCAGGAGAACGTCGCGAACAGGCCGCCGGGCTTGACCACGCCCAGCGCCAGCTTGTTCATGTCGAGGTATTTCTTCAGCGCGTTGATGACCTGCTCGCGGTCGCGGGTCATCTTGGCCGGGTCGAGGATCACCGCGTCGAAGCGCTCGCCGTTGAGCGCGGCGTCGCGCAGCCACGGGAAGATGTCGGCCTGCACGAAGCGCGGTTTCACGTGATTGAGGTGCGCGTTCTGCTTGGCGATCTCGATCACCGCCGGGTCGATGTCGATGCCCGTCACCTCGGACGCACCGTGCGCCGCCGCGTACACCGCGAAGCCGCCGGTGTTGCAGCACAGGTCGAGCACGCGCTTGCCCTCGATCTGCCGGCTGAACCATTCGCGGTTCTCGCGCTGGTCGGCGAAGAAGCCGGTCTTGTGCGCGCCGGCCGGATCGGCGCGGAACTTCACGCCGTATTCGGTGACCACGGCCGGCTCGGTGCCCTGGGTGTCCTTGTAGTCGAAGCTTTCCTGCTTCTGCACGTGCTCGTCGGCGAAGCTGTGGAAGCGGCAGCCGGGGAAGTGCTCGCGCAGCGCGTCGAAGATGATCGAGCGGTGCCGCCACGCGCCGGCGCTGAAGAACTCGACCACCAGCAGGTCGTCGTAGCGGTCCACCACCAGCCCGCTGATGCCGTCGCCCTCGCTGTGCACCACGCGCCAGGCGTTGCTGATGGCGTCCAACTTGAGGATGTCGCGGCGCAGATGGATCGCCTCGCCGATCTTGCGCACGAACCAGTCGGCATCGACGGCGACGTCGGGATCGCGCTCCAGCATGCGCAGCGCGATCCGCGAATGGCCGTTGTAGAAGCCGCGGCCGATGAACACGCCGTCCACGCCGACCACGTCGACGATGCTGCCCGGCTTGGGCCGCTGCGCCGGCTTTTCGACCAGGCGCTGGAAGATCCACGGGTGGGTGGAATTCCAGGCGTTCTTGAGGCGGACGACGGGCAGGGGTTCGGCCATGACGGCATTCACGAGCGGGCAGCGGGAATCTGCTATTGTCGCCCAAGAAGGGGAGTAACTCCGCGCACGATCGTCGTCATGACGGGCCAGCTGTCATCAGCACAGCGGCCCCGGCGTCGTGGCAGGCCAAGGGCCTGTGAGTGAGACCTTCGCCGAACGGCGAAGCGCGCTCCCTTTCCATGTGCCCTGCATGGACGCCTCCGTCGCTCGAACGGAGCGTATGGCATGGACACGATCGGTACTCCTTTCCTCTGGCTGGTGTTCGGCGCCGTGGTGGTGGTCGCGCTGCTGGCCGACCTGGTGCTGATGCGCCATGGCGGCCCGCACAAGGTCGGCTTCAAGGAAGCCGCCTGGTGGAGCGTGGGCTGGGTGGCGCTGGCGCTGGCGTTCAACGCCTGGCTGTGGTGGTACGCGGGCCAGCGCTTCGGCGCCGCGGCCGGCGAGCGCATCGGCATGGAATTCCTGACCGGCTACCTGGTCGAGAAGGCGCTGGCAGTCGACAACATCTTCGTGTTCCTGATGATCTTCGGCTACTTCGCGGTGCCGGAGATGCAGCGCCAGCGCGCGCTGGTGATCGGCATCGTCGGTGCGATCGTACTGCGCGCTATCCTGATTTTCGCCGGCGCGCTGCTGCTGTCGAAATTCCACTGGATCTTGTACGTGTTCGGCGCGTTCCTGCTGTTCACCGGCGTGAAGATGTGGCGCGCGGCCGGCGAGGAGCCGGACCTGGAGGGCAACCCGGTGCTGCGCTGGCTGACCACGCACGTGCCGTTCCTGCGCCGCTACGTGGGCAGCGCGCTGTGGGTCGGCAGCGGCAGGCGCCGCAAGTTCACCCCGCTGTTCATCGTGATCGCGATGATCGGCATCACCGACGTGATCTTCGCGGTGGACTCGATCCCGGCGATCTTCGCCATCACCACCGACCCGTTCATCGTGCTGACCTCCAACGTGTTCGCGGTGCTGGGCCTGCGTGCGATGTTCTTCCTGCTGCAGGGCATGGCCGACCGCTTCCACCTGCTGCCCTACGGGCTGGCGCTGGTGCTGGTGTTCATCGGCACGAAGATGCTGCTGATCGACCTCTACAAGCTCCCGATCCTGCTCTCGCTGGGCGCGGTGGCCTTGATCATCGGCGGCACCATTGCGCTCAGCCTGCTGCGGCCGAAGCAGGAGCATGCGCCGCCGGCCCCTTGAAGCCGGCTCGCAGCATGACCACCTGATCGGGATGTCCGCTTCCTCCGCCCGCGACGCCCAGCGCCAGGCCGACCGCAGCCGCGTCCGCCGCGCGCTGAACGCCAGCCTCAGCGTCGTGCTGCTGCTGTGGGCCTGCTTCGCCGCGCAGCAGGGCTTCGACTGGACGTTCCTGACGGTGATGCCGCACACCACGGAAGGATTGCTCGGCCTGCTCGCCGCGCCGCTGCTGCACGGCTCGGTGGAGCACGCGCTGGCCAACACCACCGCGCTGCTGCTGCTCGGCACGCTGGCCGGCACCGCCTATCCGAAGGCGACGCTGCGTGCGCTGCCGCTGCTGTGGCTGGGCTCGGGGCTGAGCGCGTGGCTGCTGGGCCAGCCCGGTTCGCACCATCTCGGCGCCAGCGGCGTGACCCACGGGCTGGGCTTCCTGGTGTTCGTGCTCGGCCTGCTGCGGCGCGACCGCGCGGCGATCGCGGCCGGCATGATCGCGTTCCTGTTCTACGGCGGGATGCTGATGTCGGTGCTGCCGCGCGAGGCCGGCGTGTCGTGGGAATCGCACCTCGGCGGCGCGCTGGCCGGCATCGTGGCGGCGTTCCTGTTCCGCCGCAGCGACCCGCAGCCGGTGCGGCAGAAATACAGCTGGGAGATCGAAGAAGAAGCCGAAGCGGCGCAGGCGCGGGAGCGCACCGAGGCCCGCTTCGAGACCTTCGAAACCCGCGCGCCGGACGACGTGCCGGTGCTGTGGCGTCGCGATGCGCAAGAAGACGCACGCGACCCGGAGCCGCGCGGTCAGGTGCTGCCGTTCCGCCGCCGCGACGGGTGAGTGCGCTCAGGCGCCGAGCGATCCCGCCTTGCGCCGCCGCTTCCCGGCATCCGTCAGTTCCACCAGCACCAGTCACCCCACGTGCCCTGGTGGGCGCAACTAAAATATCCGGCCCGTCCATGGCGGATGGGGTTCATTCGACAAGGAGTTTTCATGAAGAAGTTTCTGGTGCTGGCCTGTGCGCTGGCGCTTTCCGGCCTGTCCTCCGCCGCGCTCGCGGGCGAAGGCTTCGTTCGCGGCGAAGCCGGCCAGAGCGACGTCAAGGTGAAGGTGGACGGCCTGGGCAGCGACAGCGACAAGGACACCGCCTATTCCCTGCGCGGCGGCTACTGGTTCAATCCGAACTTCGCCGTGGAAGGGCACTACAGCCGCTTCTACGACAAGACGCTGTACGACGACGGCACCGACTACGTGGACGGCAAGCTGTCGGCGATCGGCCTCGGCATCGTGGCCAAGGAGCACTACTCCGAATCGAACCTGGGCTTCTTCGTCCAGCTGCGCGCCGGCGTGGCGCGCGGCAAGGTGTCGGTGGACACCTCGGAAGGCAGCGGTAGCGCCACCTCGACCAAGCCGTACTACGGCATCGGCGCCGGCTACGACTTCAGCCGCAGGTTCGGCCTGAGCCTGAACTACGACCACAACCAGGGCTCCGGCGACGGCCTCAAGATCACCGCCAACACCCTGTCGCTGGGTCTGGAAGCGCGCTTCTGATCCATCGCAAGACCGCGTCTCCGCAGCTGCCGCCGCAAGGCGGCAGTTGCGTTTCCGGCACCCGGCCCCGACGCTATTTGCCCGCCAGCACCGCCGCGCCCAGCTGCCGGTCGTGCCAGCGCGAGAGCAGCAGCAGCGAGACCGCCGCGCCGCACAGGCACAGGAACATGTCCCACTGCGTGTCCCACTGGTCGCCCTGGGTGGCGAGGAAGGCGTCGGCGTCCGCGCCGTAGATCAGCGCCGACCACCATTCGATCAGTTCGAAGAACGCCGAGAAGCTCAGGCAGGCGGCCAGCACCAGATAGACCAGCCAGCCGCCGCGGCGCAGCGGGGTGAGCCGCAGCAGCAGCTCGCGGGCGAGGATCGCCGGCACGAAGCCCTGCATCCAGTGGCCGAGCCGGTCCCACGGATTGCGTTCGGTGCCCAGCAGCTCCTGCAGCCAGAAGCCCAGCGGCGTTTTCGCGTAGGTGTAGGCGCCGCCGTGGATCAGCACCAGCGCGTGCAGCGCCAGCAGCCAGCACAGCAGGCGGGTCAGCGGGAAGCGCGGCCAGCGCCAGGCGATCAGCGCCAGCCCGACCATCGCCCAGATCACCTCCAGGAACCAGGTCAGGCGATCCTTCGCCACGGCGAACGACACCGCCAGCGCGGCCACCATGCCGACGGCCAGCAGCCAGCGCTCGCTGCGGGTGGGCGGAAGGGCGATGGCGCCCGCGGGTTCGGTCGGCATGCGCGGATGCTAGCGCACGGTTCCGCCGCCATTGCGGAAACGCGCATTAAGCTCTGGCCCTCTCGCCGGCCGCGCACGCGGCGCGGCGCATCCGCCGGGAACCACACGCCATGCTCCGCGCCTTCTCCATCGCCCTGTCGACCGTCCTGCTGGCCGCCTGCGCCAGCGCGCCCGTGGCGCCGCCCGCCGCACCCACCGCCGCGGCGCCAACGCTGCCGCCGGTGAAAGTGGGGCTGGCGCTGGGCGGCGGCGCGGCCAAGGGCTTCGCCCACATCGGCGTCATCAAGATGCTGGAAGCCAACGGCATCCAGCCGGCGGTGGTGGCCGGCACCAGCGCCGGCAGCGTGGTCGGCGCGCTGTACGCCAGCGGCATGGACGCCTACGCGTTGCAGGAGAAAGCGTTCGCGCTGGACGAATCCAGCATCCGCGACGTCAGCCTGTTTTCCGGCGGCGTGGTGAAGGGCGCGAAGCTGCAGGACTACGTCAACCAGCTGATCGGCAACCGCACCTTCGAGAAGCTGCGCAAGCCGTTCGCAGCGGTGGCGACGCGGCTGGAGGACGGCCAGCGCACCGTGTTCGTGCGCGGCAACGTCGGCCAGGCGGTGCGCGCATCCAGTTCGATCCCCGGCGTGTTCGAGGCGGTCGCCATCGGCAAGCACCACTTCGTCGACGGCGGCGTGGTCAGCCCGGTGCCGGTGGACGCCGCGCGCGAACTGGGCGCGGACTTCGTCATCGCGGTGGACATCTCCAGCAAGGCCGACGGCGTGGCCGATCCGTCCAGCATGCTCGGCAACCTCAACCGCAGCATCACCATCATGGGCCAGAAGCTGGGCGCGCAGGAGCTGGCGCGCGCCGACATGGTGATCCGTCCCGGGGTGAACGGCATCGGCGCGGCCGATTTCGCGCAGAAGAACCGCGCCATCCTGGAAGGCGAGCGCGCCGCGCAGGCCGCGCTGCCGCAGATCCGCGCGAAGATCGCCGCGCTGCAGTCGCAGCGGCTGGCGCAGGCGCGGCAGGCCGCGGACGCGAAGGCGGCGCAGCAGCGCGAAGCCGAGCGCAAGGCGCGATGCGCGCAGCAGACCGGCTGGCTGGACAGGCTGCGCCGCGATCCGGATTGCCGGACCGATTGAGCCGGCGGACTAGCGCCGCCCGGCCACGCCCACGCCGTGGCCATAGACCAGCTTGCCGCCCATCCAGCCGGCGGCCAGCAGGACCGCGAATCCCAATCCGCTCGCCGCCAGCGCGGCGGCGCCCGGCGCCAGCAGCAGCCGCGCGTCGACGTCGATGCGCAGGCCGAGACTGCCGGCGTACAGGCACCAGGCGGTCAGCGCCAGCGCCATGTGCACGGTGGCGTCGCGGCCCGCCGGATGCGCGGGCGGCAGCCCGAGCAGCTCCACGAAGCCCGCGACCGCCGCCAGCAGCCCGGCCGCGCAGCCGATCGCCAGCAGCACCGCCGCGTACTGCGCCAGCAGCGCATCCGGATGGAACGCGCCGGTCGCATCGGCCAGCGTCCCCAGCGACCAGCAGGCCACCGGGAAATGCACGAGAGCCGGATGCAGGGGATGCTTCATGACATCAGGATCGCGGCGATCAGCAGGCCGACGCCGGTGACCGCAACGCCCGCGTGGGCCAGCACCACCCGCTTGATCGCCACCGTCTTGTTGTAGTGGATCGTCGCCAGATAGAAGCCGAAGCCGGCCGCAACCAGCAGCACGCACAGCGCCGCGATCGCCAGGGCGCCGCCTTCGGCGTCGACCACGCCGAGCAGCAGCAGGGCCAGCCCGCTGGCGCCCAGCAGGGCGTGCAGCAGCGACACCGCCCAAGGCGCCAGCCGTCCGCGCAGCACGAACGAGGCCAGGAACAGGCCGCCCAGCGCGCCCACGAAAAACACCATCAATGCGTACTTCAACATGCGCGTCTCCTTCCGTTCCGATGTCGTTGGTGTTGCCGGCGCGCAGCGCGCGCGATCGCTCAGGCGTCGACGGCGGCGATCCGCGCCATCACCGCCTCGGTCATGCGCGCGCAGCGCGCGCCGAGGAACGCGAACGCGTCAGGCAGGCTGGCCGCCACGCGCTCGTGCAGCGCCTCGCGCAATTGCCGGCGTGCGCGGTGCAGGCGGGTCTTCACGGTTTCCTCGCGCAGCCCCAGCGCCGCGGCGGTTTCCTCGACCGAGCAGCCCTCGACCTCGCGCAGCACGTAGACCAGCCGGAACGCCTCCGGCAGCGCGTCCACGGCCTGTTCCAGCAGGCTCCGCATCTGCGCGCGCGCCGCCGCGTCGGCCGGATCGGCCTGCAATGCATGGCCGGGGAAGGCGACCACCTGCGCGGAGGCGCGCAGCAGCGCCTCGTCCTGTTCGATGTCCACGCTGTCGCGCCTCCGGCGCAGCCGGCCATAGGCTTCGTTGAGGGCGATCCGGGTCAGCCACGTGGCCAGCGAGGAGTCGCCGCGGAAGGTGTCGATGCGTTCGTAGGCGCGGACGTAGGCCTCCTGCACTGCGTCCTCGGCGTCGGCATCGGCATGCAGCACGCCGCGCACCACCCGGAACATGCGCTGGTTGCAGCGCTGCACGATGTGGCGGAACGCGTCGCGCTCGCCGGCGCGCACGCAGGCCACCAGCGCGCCGTCCTCCATCGCGGCGTAATCGCGCGCGGCGCTTGCGGGCATCGTGTCCATCGCCTCTCCCGGTTGCGGCCGCGGCGCCAGTATGTCGCCACGGTCCTGTCCCGGCAGATGCGCCAGCGCGGAAAAGGTTCCCGGCCGGCCGCTACTCGCCCGCCGGCGACAGCGCCTGGGTGCGCTTGACCGTGCGCAGCACGAAGCTGGAATTGACGTCGGCCACCTCGGCCTGCGCCAGCAGCCGGTCGAGCAGGAAGCGCGAGAAATGCTCCAGCCCGGCGACCACGACGTGCAGCAGGTAGTCCATGTCGCCGGTCAGCGCGTGGCAGGCCACGACTTCCGGCCAGTCGTTGACCTGCCGTGCGAAGGTCGCCACCCGCTCGGCATCGTGACTCTTGAGCTGCACCCGCACGAACGCCTGCAGGCCCAACCCGAGCCGCTCGGGATCGACCTCGGCGCGGTAGCCGACGATCACGCCTTCGCGCTCCAGCCGCTGCACCCGCCGCAGGCAGGCCGAGGGCGACAGGTGCACGCGCTCGGCCAGCTCGGCATTGGTCTGGCGGCCGGCGCGCTGGAGTTCGGCGAGCAGGACGAGGTCGATGCGGTCTAGGTCGACGGCGCTCATTTGTTCCCGTATCCAACGTGATCACGCACGAATCATGCGCTTCGAGCGGATTTTCGTGCAACAACGCAGGCACCTTGCGCCGATGCGCGCCTATTCTTGGCGGTGAGCCCGTCAGCGAGCCCGCCACCATGTCCGCGCAGCCCCAGCCCCGCCGCCTCGAAAACGTCCAGACCGACCGCGGCTCGGTGCCGGTCTACGCCACCGGCACGGTCGAGCAACCGTGGGACAGCTACAGCGCCGCCGATCACGACGTCTGGCGCCGGCTCTACGCGCGCCAGCGCGAGATCCTGCCCGGCCGCGCCTGCGACGCCTTCCTGCGCGCGCAGGACGCGATGGGGATGACGCCGGACCGCATTCCGAAATTCTCCGATCTCAACGCGGCGCTGGGCGCGGCCACCGGCTGGCAGATCGTCGGTGTGGAAGGGCTGCTGCCGGAGCTGGACTTCTTCACCCATCTTGCCAACCGCCGCTTCCCGGTGAGCTGGTGGATCCGCCGCGCCGACCAGATCGACTACATCGAGGAACCCGACCTGTTCCACGACCTGTTCGGGCACGTGCCGCTGCTGATGGACCCGATGTTCGCCGACTATCTGGAGGCCTACGGCAAGGGCGGGGTGAAGGCGCACGGCTTCGGCCCCGAGGCGCTGATGCAGCTGGCGCGGCTGTACTGGTACACGGTGGAGTTCGGGCTGATCCGCCAGCCGGACGGGCTGCGCATCTACGGCGCCGGCATCGTCAGCTCGAAGGGCGAATCCATCCACTGCCTGGAGTCCGCCGCGCCGAACCGGATCGGTTTCGACCTCGAACGGGTGATGCGCACGCGCTACCGCATCGACACCTACCAGAAGACCTATTTCGTCATCGACAGCTTCGAGCAGCTGATCGAGGCGACGCTGCCGGATTTCGCGCCGCTCTACGCGCGGCTGGCGGGGCAGCCCGAGCACGCGCCGGAAGCCGTGCTGCCGGCGGACCGGGTCCTGCACGCGGGCACGCAGCAAGCGGACTGACCGTTCACGGCGGCTGCACGCGGCCGTGGCTAGCGTGGCCCGGTCTTCCACGATCGGAGTTGCCGCCATGCTCAAGTGGGCTCTCATCTTTGCCGTGATCGGCCTGGTCGCCGGCGCGCTCGGCTTCGGCGGCATCGCCGGCGGCGCGTTCGGCAT
Source organism: Thermomonas brevis (assembly GCF_014395425.1). Classification (NCBI taxonomy): domain Bacteria; kingdom Pseudomonadati; phylum Pseudomonadota; class Gammaproteobacteria; order Lysobacterales; family Lysobacteraceae; genus Thermomonas; species Thermomonas brevis. Next base: position 1,835,372 of record NZ_CP060711.1, on the reverse strand, counting down.
CGCCAAGTTCCTGTTCTGGGCCGCGATCATCATCGCGGTGGTGCTGTTCCTGCTGGGCGTGACGATTTTCCGGAAAGTCACCTGACGGCATCAGTCCGAAGTGAAAGCGCGGCGCGGGCTTGAAGCCGCGCCGCGCGGCGTCAGTCCAGCCTCACCTCCGGCCCCGGCGCCTCGGCGATGGTCTGGTCGATGGTGACGATGGCGTCCTTCAGCGTCGCATGCGCCGGGTCGAGAGCGCTCAGCACGAACCCGCTCGCGGCCGCGCCGGCTCCGCCTGCGCCCCGCGACGACGCTCCCGCAGCAGATGGTGCGCCAGGTTGCGCGCCGCCACCCGCAGTTCCGCCACCGCCGTGATTTCCCACAGCTGCCCGCGCAGCAGCGGCCCCAAGCAGTACAAACCCTGCACCGGCAGGCCATGCCGGTTCAGCGCCTCGAACTGCGGCGTCACCCGCACGCCGAGTCCGAACGGATCGGCGGACAGCAGGCCGTCGTCGCGCATCTGCGAAACCAGTACGTGGCTGGTGCGCTCGATGTCGGTGTCCAGCCCGGTGGCGCGGATCAGCACGTCGTAGCGTTCGGCCACGGCGTGACGCTGGCCGCGTCCGCGGATCAGCGTCTCCACCGCATCCGCGCCCACCCCGGCCCGCAGGAGCCGGCCGGCACGCACCTGCAGCCGGCCCTCGGCCCGCAACGCCTGCAACATCGCATGCGTCTCGGGCGCGAGGCGATGGCGCGCGGCTTCCCAGTGCGAGCGCAAATGCCGGAGGAAGCGCGCGCGCTGGGCCTTCGGCAGGGTTTTCCAGTAGCTCTGCAGGTAGGGCCGCAGCGCATCGACCAGGCTGCGCCAGTCGGGCACGATCGGCAGCAGCTGGCGCAACGCGCGCAGCAGCGCGCGCACGCTGCCGCTGTTCATCGCATGCAACACCGCCGGCGGCAGCGCGATCGGCGGCAGCGGCGCGTCCGCATGCGGCTGCGGCAGCAGACCGTGCCGCGACAGCACGGTGATCGGGCCGCGATGCCCGCGCCGCTGCAGGCTCGCCACCGTGTCGGCCATGGTCAGGCCGGTGCCGACGATCAGCACGCGCGCCGCGGGCGCGATGCGGTCCATCGCCTCATCGCCCGCCAGGCTGCGCTGCCAGGGCCAGGCGATGTACTTCGGGTCGACCAGCAGGCGCGGGCCGACGCCGTGCAGGCGCTGCGGCGGCAACGCGCCCACGGCCAGCACTACGACGTCGCTGGCGAGGTCGCGCCCGCCCGCCAGGGTGACCCGGAACGCTTTGCCGTCGCGCTCGATCGACACCGCCTCGCGCGCGTACAGGCGCACGCTGGCGCGCGCGGCCAGCACGCTGTCCAGCAGGCGTGAATGCAGGTATTCGCCGTAGGCCAGGCGCGGCAGGAACGTCCGCCGCGCGCTTTCGCCCAGGTGCAGCCACGCGGCGAATCCGTCCGGATCGTCGGGGTCCGCACCCAGCTCCGAGGCACGCACGTTGAGCAGATGCTCCACGCGCGCTTCTCCATAGGCGACGCCGCGGCCGAAGCTGTCCGGCACGCCGACCAGGTGGATTTCGGTGCCCGGCGCGGCGTGGCGGGCGAGTTCGGTGGCGAGCACGCCGCCGCTGAAGCCGGCGCCGACGATGGTGATCCGCATTGGAGTTTCTCCCTTGCCTGTGCGCGGCCAGTGATAGCCGGTCCGGGCGCGGCGCTTGTAAAACGCCGGTTATCCCCACCGTCCGATTCGGCAAGCCCGCATGAGCGATTGGAATGGGCTGCCGTCGCCGCGCGAACATCGGCGACAATGGCGGCCTCGCCGCAACGCATGGCCGCCATGACCAACCCGAACATCTCCCTGACCCGCTTCCTGATCGAGGAACAGCGCGCCGGCCGCATCAATTCGGAGCTGCGCCTGCTGGTGGAGGTGGTGGCGCGCGCCTGCAAGCGCATCTCGATCGCGGTGGGCAAGGGCGCGCTGGGCGGCGTGCTGGGCGATGCCGGCACGGACGGGCAGGCCAGCATCAACGTGCAGGGCGAGGCGCAGAAGAAGCTCGACGTGCTCAGCAACGAGATCCTGCTGGAAGCCAACGCCTGGGGCGGCCACCTGGCCGGGCTGGCATCGGAGGAGATGGACACCTCGCAGCCGATCCCCGACAAGTACCCGCGCGGCAACTACCTGCTGCTGTTCGATCCGCTGGACGGCAGCTCCAACATCGACGTGAACATCTCGGTCGGCACCATCTTCTCGGTGCTGCGCTGCCCGGACGGGGTGACCAACCCGACCGACGAGCACTTCCTCCAGCCAGGCACCGCGCAGGTCGCCGCCGGCTACTGCACCTACGGGCCGAGCACGATGCTGGTGCTGACCGTCGGCCACGGCACCCATGCGTTCACCCTCGATCGCGAAGTCGGCAGCTTCGTGCTGACCACGCGCGGGATGACGATTCCGGAGGAGACGAAGGAATTCGCGGTCAACATGTCCAACCAGCGCTTCTGGGAAGCGCCGATGCAGGCCTACGTCGGCGACCTGCTCAAGGGCAGTGAAGGCCCGCGCGGCAAGGACTTCAACATGCGCTGGGTGGCCTCGATGGTCGCCGACGTGCACCGCATCCTCACCCGCGGCGGCATCTTCAGCTATCCGCTGGACAGCAAGTGCGCGCCCAAGGGCGGCAAGCTGCGGCTGATGTACGAGGCCAACCCGATGAGCCTGCTGGTCGAACAGGCCGGCGGCGCGGCCAGCACCGGGCGCATGCGCATGCTGGAGGTGCGGCCCACGGGGCTGCACATGCGCGTGCCGGTGTTCCTGGGCTCGAAGGCGGAAGTGGAAGCGGCGGTCGGCTACCACCGCGCGCACGATACGGCGTCGACCTGAAGCGCCGCGCCGTCCGGCTCGCCCGCCGCATCCGCCATCGGCCCGTGATGCGGCACTCGACCGCGACTTGGGCAGAATGAGCCCATGCACCTGGACCCCCATCTCTGGCCGCAACTCGCCTTCGGCCTGATCCTGGCCGGCGGCCTGTACCTGTTCATCAGCGAGAAGCTGCGGGTCGACGTGACCGCGATGCTGATCCTGCTCGCGCTGGTGCTGACCGGCGTGCTGGACAGCCGGCAGGCGCTGTCGGGCTTCTCCAGCGAGCCGGCGGTGATCGTCGCCGCGGTGTTCGTGATCTCCGGCGCGCTCGGCGGCACCGGCATCAGCGAGCGCCTGGGCAGCTGGATGGAGCGCGCGTCGGGCAACCACGAATGGCGCACGATCGCGGTGGTGATGCCGCTGGTGGCGCTGCTGGCCTCGTTCACCCACCACGTGATGGTCACCGCGATGATGCTGCCGCTGCTGCTGCGGCACGCGCGCAATCGCCGCCTGCCGGCCTCGCGGCTGCTGATGCCGATGTCGCTGGCGGCCTCGCTCGGCACCACGCTGACGCTGTTCAGCGCGCCGGCCTTCCTGCTCGCCAACGACATGCTGCAGCGCGCCGGCGGCGAAGGGCTGGGGATATTCTCGATCACCCCGATCGGCGTCGCGCTGGTGCTGGTGGGCACCGCCTACATGCTGCTGACCCGCTGGCTGCTGCCCAAGCGCAGCGGCGAGCAGAACGAGGACGACTATCTGCGCCTCGACCGCTACCGCACCGAGCTGGTGATCGTGAAGGAAGGCCACTGGTGCACGCGCCCGCTGGCCGAACTGCAGAAGGCGCTGGGCGAACGCTTCCGCCTGCTCGGCTGGCTGCGCGACGGCGCGCGCCGCGACGACCTGGGCACGAACAGCCCGCTGCTGGCCGGCGACGTGCTGCTGGTGGAAGCGGCGGCCGACGAACTGCTGTCGCTGCACGACGACGCCGGCCTGGACCTCAACGCGATCGCCCGCTTCGGCGGGCTGGCGAGCGGCGAGGGCAAGGCGCAGCTGGTGCAGGCGGTGGTCGCACCGGGCTCCGAGTTCATCGGCCGCAGCATCCGCGAGCTGGATTTCGCCCGCCAGTTCCACACCGTGATCGCCGGCCTGTGGCGGCGCGGCGAGCAGATGGCCGACCGCCTCTCCGACGCGCGCCTGCGCGAAGGCGACCTGCTGGTGCTGTGGGGCCGGCCGGCGCGTTTCAACGAACTGGCGGCGCACCACGGCTTCCTGATGCTGGTGCCGTTCGCCGGCGAGGCCAAGCGCCGTCTGCGCGCGCCGCTGGCGCTGGCGATCCTCGGCCTGACCGTGCTCGCCGCCGCCACCGAATGGCTGTCGCCGCCGCTGGCCTTCCTGTCCGGCGCGGTAGCGATGGTCGCCACCCGCTGCATCGACGTCGAACAGGCCTACCGCGGCATCGACGTGCGCATCTTCGTGATGATCGCCGGCGTGATCCCGCTCGGCATCGCGATGGAGCAGACCGGCACCGCCGCGCTGCTGGCGCAGGGATTGGGGCAGGTGATCGCGCACTGGCCGCCGCTGGCGATCCTGCTGGTGATGTTCTCGCTGGCCGCGCTGCTCACCCAGGTGATGAGCGACGCCGCCACCACCGCGCTGCTCGGACCGATCTCGATCGCCACCGCCCAGGTGCTGGACCTGCCACCCGAACCGTTCGTGGTCTGCACCGCGCTGGGCGCGGTGGTCGCCTTCCTCACGCCCATCGGCCACCATGGCAACCTGCTGATCCTGCGGCCGGGCCAGTACCGCTTCGGCGACTTCCTGCGCGTCGGCCTGCCGCTGACCGCGCTGGTCGCACTGGTCAGCGCGTGGATGGCGCGCTGGCTGTGGATGGGCGGGCCGCTGCTGCCGTATTACGGTTGAACCACACCGGGAGACGCGCCATGACCACGCTGATCGCTCCACGCACGCACGACCTCGGCGGCTTCCAGGTGCGCCGCGCGGTGCCCAGCCTGCGGGCGCGCAGCGTCGGGCCGTTCGTGTTCGTCGACCACATGGGGCCGGCCCTGTTCGAACCGGGCCGCGGCATCGACGTGCGCCCGCATCCGCACATCGGCCTGGCCACGGTCACCTACCTGTGGGCCGGCGCGCTGCGACACCGCGACACCCTCGGCAGCGTGCAGGACATCCTGCCCGGCGACGTGAACTGGATGACCGCCGGGCGCGGCATCGCCCATTCCGAGCGCACGCCGCCGGCGCCGCGCGCGGCCGGCCACGACGTGCACGGCATGCAGACCTGGGTGGCGCTGCCGAAGCCGGACGAGGAGGTCGAACCGTCGTTCCACCACCATCCGGCGTCGAGCCTGCCGCTGCGTGAGCACGCGGGCGCGCGGCTGCGGGTGATCGCCGGGCGCGGCTTCGGCATGGAGTCGCCGGTGCGGGTGTTCGCCGACACCTTCAACGTCGCCGTCGATCTCGAACCGGAAGCGGAGCTGGCCATCGCGGCGGACGCGCCGGAGCGCGCGCTCTACCTGCTGGAAGGCGAGGCGCAGCTCGACGGCGCGGACATTCCGGAAAAGCACCTGCTGGTGCTCGACCGCGGCGTCCGCCACGTGCTGCGCGCGAAGACGCCGCTGAAGGCGATGCTGTTCGGTGGCGAGCCGCTGGATGCGCCGCGCCACATGTGGTGGAACTTCGTTTCCTCGTCGAAGGAGCGGATCGAGCAGGCCAGGGCCGACTGGAACAGCGGCGCGTTCGGCCTGATCCCCGGCGACGACGTGGAGCGGATTCCGCTGCCCGCGTATTGACGGCCGCGCGAACGCGGACGAGGAGGGCGCATGCGCCAGGAGAAGGTCTTCGCGATCCGGTTTTCCGGCCTGTATCCGCTGTACGTGAAGAAGGTGGAATCCAAGCGCCGGTCGAAGGACGAACTCGACCAGGTGATCCGCTGGCTGACCGGTTACGACGCCGACGGCCTGCAACGGCAACTCGCGTCCGACCACGACCTCGAAACCTTCTTCGCGCAGGCGCCGGCGTTCAATCCGGCCGCGGCGTCGATCAAGGGCGTGGTCTGCGGCATCCGCGTGGAAGAGATCGAACATCCGCTGATGCGGAAGATCCGCACTCTGGACAAGCTCGTGGACGAGCTGGCGAAAGGGAAGGCGATGGAGAAGATCCTGCGGCGATGAGCCTTCCTCGACCGGCGCCGCACCCGCATCAGAACAGTTCGCCCTGCGGCGACAGCTTCCGCGGCGCAATAAACAGGTCGCCACGCAGCGGCGGCAGGTGACCGAAGCCAAACCGCTTGCGCGCCTTGGCGAAGCGCATCGCGATCAGGTCGGCGAACGGGCCCTGTCCGCGCATCCGCGAACCGAACGCACTCTCGTAGTCCTTGCCGCCGCGCATCTGCCGGATCAGGCTCATCACGTGCTCGGCGCGCTCGGGATAGTGCAGGCGCAGCCATTCGCGCCAGATCTCCTTCAGCTCGTGCGGCAACCGCAGCAGCACGTAGCCGGCGGACTGCGCGCCGGCTTCGCGCGCGGCTTCGAGGATGTGCTCGAGGTGCATGTCGGTGATCATCGGGATCACCGGCGCCACGATCACGCCGGCGGGCACGCCGGCCTCGCGCAGCGCGGCGATCATTTTCAGTCGCGTGTGCGGCGCGGCGGCGCGCGGTTCCAGCTTCGACGACAGCGCGTTGTCCAGCGAGGTGATCGACACGTACACGCTCACCAGCCGGTGCTTCGCCAGTTCGGCCAGCAGGTCGAGGTCGCGCAGCAGCGCGCTGCCTTTGGTGACGATGCTGAGCGGATGCCGGGTTTCCAGCAGCACCTCCAGGCAGGCGCGGCTGATGCCGTGACGGCGCTCGATCGGCTGCCAGCCGTCGGTGTTGATGCCGAGCGCGATCGGCGCCGGCACGTAGCCGGACTTCGCCAGCTCCGCGCGCAGCAGGTCGGCCGCGTTGGTCTTGGCGAACAGCTTCGTCTCGAAATCCAGCCCCGGCGACAGGTCGAGGTAGGCGTGCGACGGCCGCGCGAAGCAGTAGACGCAGCCGTGCTCGCAGCCGCGGTACGGGTTGACCGACTGCGAGAAGGCGATGTCCGGCGACTGGTTGCGGCTGATGATGCTGCGCGCGCGCTCCTCGGTCACCTGGGTGCGCAGCGCCGGCGCTTCGTCCAGTGCGTCGTACACCGAGCCCCAGCCATCGTCCTCACCGCGCAGCTCGCGCTTCTCGAAGCGCCCGGCCACCTTCGACGCCGCGCCGCGCCCCTTGGTCGGCGCCAGCGCGCGGCGCGCGTCGTCGTCCGGATGGGCCTGGTCGGGTGCAATCTTCATCCGATCACCCTACCCTGTGCCCGTCGCAGCGGCTGTGACGGAGGAGCGATGCTGGAGGGGCTGTGGCAGGCCTGGAATGCGTTCTGGGCGATCCCGCACATCCGCGCCTGGCTGACCGCCGGCTGGGCGCTGTACCTGCTCTGGCTGGGCGGCTGGATCGTGCTGCAGAAGCGCGAGCCGGCGGCCACCCTGAGCTGGCTGGTCAGCCTGGCGGCGCTGCCGTACATCGGCTTCGCGGTGTACTACGTATTCGGCCCGCAGCGGATCGTCCGCCACCGCGCGCGGCGCAGGCGCCACCACGCCCACCTGCCGCGCGATCCCGAAGGCCCCGGCGATGAAAGCATCGAACTGCGCACGCTCGCGCACGCCACCACCGGCCTGGCGCCGAGCACCGCGCGCGACGTGCGCCTGCTGATCGACGGCGGCCACAAGTATCCGGCGCTGCTGGAGGCGATCGCGCAGGCGCGCGACCACGTGCACCTGGAGTACTACATCTACAACCCGGACCGCACCGGCGGCGCACTGCTGGACGCGCTGGTGGAGCGCGCCCGCGCCGGCGTCAAGGTGCGCCTGCTGGTCGACGCGATGGGCTCGAAGCTGGCCAAGCGGCGTTTCTTCGCGCCGCTGGTCGAGGCCGGCGGGGAACTCGCCTGGTTCCATCCGGCGCGACCGTGGACGCTGTGGAAGCGGCCGTGGATGAACCTGCGCACCCATCGCAAGATCGTGGTGATCGACGGCCGGGTCGGCTTCCTCGGCGGCATCAACATCACCGACGAGGAGGACGAGCGCCTGCGCGAGGACGCCTACCGCGACCTGCACCTGCGGGTGGAGGGCGACATCGTGCGCTCGCTGCAGGAGGTGTTCGTCGAGGACTGGGCCTACGCCACCCAGCGCACCGATTTCGTCGGCGACGTGGTGCGCGCGATGCCGCCGGCGCAGACCGGCCCGATGCGCGCCCAGCTGCTGACCTCCGGCCCGGATTCGCCGTGGGAGGCGATCCACCGCATGTACGTCGGCGCGATCCACGCGGCGACGCGGCGGGTGTGGCTGACCACGCCCTATTTCGTCCCCGGCGAGGCGGCGATGATGGCGCTGACCTCGGCCGCGCTCGGCGGCCTCGACGTGCGCCTGCTGGTGCCGAGGATGAGCGACAGCAAGCTGGTGACCTACTGCGTGCGCTCCTACTACGACGACCTGCTGGCCGCCGGGGTGAAGGTGTACGAGTACGGGCCGCGCATGCTGCACACCAAGGCGCTGCTGGTGGACGACGCGCTGGCGGTGATCGGCAGCGCCAACTTCGACCACCGCAGCTTCCGCCTCAACTTCGAAGCCTCGCTGCTGTTCGAGGACGCCGCCGTCGCGGGCGAACTGGCGCAATTGATCGAGCGCGAATTCGCCTCGGCGCCGCGGGTGCGCGCCGACCGTCCCCGGCCGCTGCTGTCCGTCCGCCTGCCGGAAGCGCTGGCGCGGCTGATGGCGCCGCTGCTGTGAGCCCAGCCGCGTCGTAAACTGCGCGCTATCCGTCCCGGAGCCGCACGCATGCACTGGCTGTTCCTGCTCCTCGCCATCGCCGCGATGGCGTTCGCGTTCCTGACCACCTCGATGGGCGTCCTGCTGGGCTGCCTGCTGGCCGCGCTGGTACTGTTCGTGCTGTGGGTACTCGGCCTGTACCAGAGCCGGGTCGCCGGCAGCGGTCGCGACGAGACCCTGATGATCGACCCGGGCGAGCTGCGCCGCCTGCGCGAGCAGGCGCAGGCGCGCAAGGACGAATCCGACGCGTCCGGCGCCGCGCCGTGACTGCGCTCAGCGTCAACCTCAACAAGATCGCCGTGCTGCGCAATTCGCGCGGCGGCGACGAGCCGGACGTGCTGAAGGCCGGCATCGCCTGCCTGGACGCCGGCGCGCACGGCCTGACCGTGCATCCGCGCCCGGACGCGCGCCACATCCGCAGCGACGACGTGCATGCCCTGGGTGCGCTGTGCGAGGTGCGCGGCGTGGAGTTCAACGTCGAGGGCAATCCTTTTGCACCGCCGCGGCCCGGCTATCCGGGCCTGCTGGCGCTGTGCGAGGCGACCCGGCCGGCGCAGGTGACGCTGGTCCCGGACGGCGACGGCCAGCTCACCTCCGACCACGGCTTCGACTTCGTCCGCGATGGCGATGCCCTGCGCCCGCTGATCGCCGCGTTCAAGGCGCTGGGTTGCCGGGTCAGCGTGTTCGTCGACGTCGGCGATCCCGAGGTGGCGCGCGCCGCGGCGCTCGGCGCCGATCGCGTGGAGCTCTACACCGGCCCGTATGCCGAAGCCTTCGCCAACGGCCATCCCGAGCACGCCCTGCGCGCCGCCGCCGGCACCGCCCAGCTGGCGCAATCCGCCGGCCTGCAGGTCAATGCCGGGCACGACCTCAACCAAGCCAATCTCGGCGTCTTCCTGGTGCAGGTGCCGGACGTGCGCGAAGTCTCCATCGGCCATGCGCTGATCGGAGAAGCGCTGTATGCCGGGCTGGACGCCACCGTGCGCGCCTACCGGCGCATCGTGGATGCCGTCGCGCCGTAGAGACATCCTCGCACGCCGTTCGGGCATCACTCCCCGATCAGTTGATGGAAAGCCCGATGCCTCGGGCCGAACAGAACACTTCTGTTTTCATCGCACAGACAAAAAAACGCCGCCCAATGGGCGGCGTTTCGTCATCCACGACGTGCTCCGGAAACCGGAGCCTGAATTGCTTATTTCTGGACGAAGCCGATCTTGATCATCTCGGCGTTCTTCGCGGCCGCCAGCACCTTGGCCAGCACGCCGTATTCCGCCGCATCGTTGGTATCGATCTGCAGTTCGGGCTGGTTGCTCGGGTCACGGGCAACCTCTTCCTCCATCATCTTCTGCAGCGCGCTGACCGCGGTCGGCGAGTTGTTCCAGAAGACCTGGCCGGAGGCGTCGATCCGCAGTTCGATCGGATCCGGCGGTTCCTTCAGGTTTTCCGGCGGCTTGTCCGTCTTCTGCGGCAGATCGACGTCCACCGGCACCGACTGGATCGGCATCGTCACCATGAAGATGATCAACAGCACCAGCATCACGTCGATCAGCGGCGTGACGTTGATGTCCGCCATTGCGCCGGCGCTGGCTTTGGCAAAGGCCATCGTGCGTTCTCCTTACTGCCCTTTCTTCGGCGGCGTGGTGATGAAGCCGACCTTGGCCATGCCCTGCGCCTGCGCGATCTTCACGACTTCGTTGATCAACCGGTACGGCGTGGTCTTGTCGCCACGGATCTGCACGGGCGGCTGCGGGGTCTTCTGAGCCTCGACCGACAGGCGGCTTTCGATCGCCTGCCGGGTCGTGGGCTCGTCGTTGAGGAAGAGCTCGCCCGCTTCGGTCACCGAGATGGTGATCGGCGGGATCTGTTGCTTCTTGTCTTCCTTCTTCTGGACCACCGCCTCCGGCAATTGCACCTTGACCTTGTGGTTCATCAGCGGCGTCGTGATCATGAAGATGATCAGCAGCACCAACATCACGTCCACGAGGGGCGTGACGTTGATTTCGGCCATCGGCGCGCCGTCTTCCTTATTACCGACACTTGCTCCCATGGTCAGGGGCCTCCGTCAGGTTCCGGTCGCCAACGATCAGCGCTTGCCGGCCGCGTCGCCGACGCGCGCGCCGGTGGCGAAGAAGTCGTGCAGGTCGTGCGCGAAGGTGTCGAACTGGTTGTTGGTGATGCGGTTCGAGCGCACGAAGGCGTTGTACGCCAGCAGCGCCGGGATCGCCACGAACAGACCGATCGCGGTCATGATCAGCGCCTCGCCCACCGGGCCGGCCACCGCGGAGATCGAGGCGTCGCCCGACGAACCGATCTTGATCAGCGCGTGGTAGATGCCCCACACCGTACCCAGCAGGCCGACGAACGGCGCCGACGAACCGGTGGTGGCGAGCACGGTCAGACCGGCTTCCAGGTTCAGCGACTCGCGGGTCACGGCCTGGCGCAGGGCGCGGTCGACGAACTCGGAACGGTTCAGCGACTCGGCCAGCTTGGAACCGTCATGGCGCTGGTGGTGCGCGGCGGCCTGGGCGGCGTCGAGGGCGATCTTGGAGAACGGCTCGGACTTCGGCTGTTCTTCCATGTAGCGGATCGCGTCCTGGGCGTTGGTGGTCTCCCAGAAGGTGCTGACCACGCGGTCGGCGCGGCCGCGCAGGCGCATGTTCTTGATGAAGTTGATGATGATCCAGTACCAGGACATCACCGACATGATGCTCAGGGTCAGGAAGACGATCCAACCGACGCCGTCGAAACCCTGAATCAGATGGTCGAAGCCCATCTGCTGCAGCGCGGCGGCGTTGTTGCCTCCGGCAGCGGCAGGTGCGGCAGCAGCAGTTTCTTGCAACATACGCTTAACCTTTGGTGTCGTGGATGAAGTGGTTCAAGAGGGAGTGAAGCAAGGGGTGGAACGGGTGGAGCAAAACAGCATTACATCTTGAATTCGACCGGGACGCGCACGCGGCTGGCGACCTTCTGCCCGTTCTTGACCTCGGGATTGAAGCGCCAGCGCTTGGCGGCTTTCATCGCTTCGCGGTCGAGATTGCGGTTGCCGCTGGACTTCTCGACTTCCACGTCGAGCACGCCGCCGTTGGCGTCGATGCTGACGATCAGGATGGCCGTGCCCTGGATGCCGCGGCGCATTTCCTCCGGCGGATACTTCGGCGGATTCATGTTGCGCGAGGACGGGTCCACGCTGGAACCGATATCGGGCACCGAGGCGGGCGGTGCGGGCGGCGACGGCGGCGGCGCGGCGACGTCCATCGGACGCGATTCGCTCAGCACCACCGGCGGATCGTCCGGCGGCGGCGGAATCGGGCTGGGCCGCGGCGGCGACAGCGTCTTCGGCGGCGTCAGCGGCTTGGGCTGATCCGGCGGCGGCGGCGGCGGCGGCGGGGGAGGCGGCGGCGGTTCGATGAACGTCACGCTCACCACATCGTCCTTCTCCACCTCCTGGGCGGGCGGGGAGAGCGGCGCCAGCAGCACCAGCAGCGCGGCGGCGTGCAGCGCGATGGCGAAACTGAAGCCGGCGATGCGCGGCCAACTCAGGCCGCCATCGCGGTTGTCTTTCTTCTCGATGTGGGCGAGATCTTCCGTCATGCGCACGGCTCTGGTATGGGGGGCCCCGGCCGGTTCGACTGGGGCGGATCACGGTGCGGCTTCTCGGCCGCAGGAATCTCGTAGTTTATACCAGTTGCCTCGACTTGTTCCAAGCATTGCGCCGGTGTAGGTCGGAAAACTGGGGCGTGCGTCTCAGCGCGCGAGAATGCGGTTGGCGTCTTCCGGCTTCTTCACGCCCTTCTCCAGCGCCTTCTTGGCGGCGGCCTTCGCCTCCGCCTTCTTGCCCGCGTAGTCCAGCACCTTGGCCAGGTTGAGATAGGCCTCGCCGTCGGCCGCCATCGGGGCGGCCTTGGAGTACAGCGCGATCGCCAGCGGGATCTTGTCGTCCATGTAGGCGTTCTGCGCCAGCACCTGGTAGTCGCGCGCCAGATCCGGGCCGGCCTGCAGGATGCCCTTGGCGATGCCGTCTTCGATCACCTTCTGTGCGTCGTCCCAGCGCTGAGAGTTCATGTAGCCGACATACAGTGCGCGCAGTTCGCGCGGCTCGGTCAGCATGCCCCGCTTGTAGGCGCCTTCCATCAGGACGTTCGCCTCGTCGAACTTGTCCGCGCCCTGCAATGCGGCCACGCCGTTCATCAGGATGCGCTTGTCGTCGGGATTCTTGGCGATCAGGTCCTTGTAGATCGCCGCGGCTTCGTCGTTGCGATCCAGATTCGCCAGAATGCCGGCGCGAAGCCCGAGATGTTCCGGTTTTTCCGATTTCGTCTCGGCCAGGAATTTATTCAATGTGGCCAGCGCGTCGGCGTATTTTTCCTCGCCGTACTGGATGACCACGAGGTTGTACATCGTCGAGTAATGGCTGTTGTTGTCCAGCCCGTTGGATTCGATCGCCTTGGCGAAGAATCCCGCCGCCTTGTTCTGGTCGTCCAGATTGGCGGCGGCGTTGCCTGCCATCGAATACGCGAAGGACTTGTCGTACGCATTCGCCGTGGGCATCGCCGCGATTTCCTCGGCCTTGGCGATCACTCCAGTCCAGTCGTCCTTCTCGTAGCGCGCCTGCATGTCCTGCAGATGCTTGATGAGTTTCGGAGAGACCTGGGTTTCCTCCGGTTGTTGACGGGTCGCGTTGGGATACAGCGCAGGCTGCGTCTCCGCCTGATCCTGCTTGTCCTGCTTGCCCAGCTCCGCCCGGCGTCTGGCACGCTCCTCGCGCATGGTCGATTGCGGATCGGCATGGACGATCGGCGCCAGGATCGCCAGCCCCAAGGCAGCGGTCACGGCGACGACGAGCGAATGGCGGAGTTGCTTGGACATGGAACACCTCGATGAAAAGGGCGCCGCGGCAAGCGCGGCCATGGGCGGAAACGTAGCAGAAAGCCGCTCCGGCGGCTTGTGCCGGAAGCCGGTTATCGGCAGCGTGGAGTGTGCCCCTGCTTGCGCGCTGCCTGCATGATCGGGGTCAATCCGGCCGCACGCGCCTGCAGTTCGCGCAGGCGCGACGCCGGATCGGGATGGGTGGACAGCCATTGCGGCGGACGCCCGCCGCCCGCGGCGGCCATGTTGCGCCACAGGGCGACCGCGCCCTCGGGGTCGAAGCCGGCCTTGGCCATCAGTTCCTGGCCGACCACGTCGGCCTCGGATTCCTGCGCGCGCGAATTCGGCAGCAGGAACGCGCCCTGCAGCAGCGCGCCGCCGAGCTGGCCGGTGGTCTGCTGCGCCGCATCGCCGTAGCGCGAACCGGCCAGCGCGCCGGCCACGCCCAGACCGGTCTGGGCATAGACCTGACGGGTGATGCGTTCGTCGTGGTGGCGGGAGACGACGTGGCCGATCTCGTGGGCGATCACCGCCGCCAGTTCGTCCTGGTCCTTCGCCACCTTGAAGATGCCGGTATAGACGCCGATCTTGCCGCCGGGCAGCGCCCAGGCGTTGGCTTCGTCGTTCTGGAACAGCAGGTACTCCCAGCGCACGCCGCTCCACGGCGCCGGCAGCTGCGCCGTGACTGCGCGGATCACGCAGCCGACGTACGCGGTTTGGCCGCTGTCCTTGCTCTGCGGGTTGGCGGCCTTGGCTTCGGCGAACGCCTGCGCGCCCATCTGTTCCAGCTGCGCCTGCGAGACCGCGCCCACGTACTGGGTGCGGCCGGTCGGCGAAGTGGTGGTGGCGCAGGCGGCCACCGACAGGACGATGGAGGCGCCCAAGGCGAAGGTCTTGGCGTACATGTCGATCTCCGGAACCGATGCGGCCGTCCGTTCTAGACGACCGCACTTCAAGAGGGCGTCAACCCGACGCGGATCAAATGTCGAGATTGGCGACCTTCAGCGCATTGTCCTCGATGAACTCGCGGCGCGGTTCGACCACATCCCCCATCAACGTGCTGAAGATGGCATCGGCGGCCACCGCGTCCTCCAGCCTCACCTGCAGCAGGCGGCGGGTCTCCGGGTTCACCGTGGTGTCCCACAGCTGCTCCGGGTTCATTTCGCCCAGGCCCTTGAAGCGCTGGATCTGGCGGCCCTTCTTGGCCTCTTCCAGCAGCCACGCCTGCGCATCGGCGAAACTGGCGATCGGCTGCGCCTTGCTGCCGCGCACGATCCGCGCGCCGTCGCGCACCAGTCCGTGCAGATGGATGGCGGCTTCGCGCAGCGGCTTGAGTTCGCCGTGCTCGAACAACGCCAGCGGCAGCACCTGGGTCAGTTCCTCGCCCATGTGCGTGCGGGTGGCCAGCAGCGCGGCCGGGCGGCCCTCCTGCGCCGGCTGCCAGCGCAGCGCATAGCGCGGCTTGCCCAGTCCGCTCTGGTTGAGGCGCGCGGCCAGCGCATCCAGGTCGTCCTGCGCGGGCTCCGTCGCCGCATCCAGCGGGACGAAGTCGATCAGCGCGTCCAGCACGCCTGGATCGAAACGGTGGGCATTGCGGGCGATGGCTTCGCGCGCACGCGCGAAGGTCAGCAGCAGCGTCTCCAGGGCCAGACCCTCGATCGGCGGCTCGCCCTTGGCGGGCACCAGGCCAGCGCCTTCCACCGCGTTGCCGGCCAGGTAGGCGTCCAGCGCGGCATCGTCCTTCAGGTACAGCTCGTTCTTGCCCTGCTTGATCTTGTACAGCGGCGGCAGGCCGATGTAGATGTGGCCGCGATCGATCAGCTCCGGCATCTGCCGGTAGAAGAAGGTCAGCAGCAGCGTGCGGATGTGGCTGCCATCCACGTCGGCGTCGGTCATGATGATGACGCGGTGGTAGCGCAGCTTGTCCGGGTTGTATTCGTCCTTGCCGATGCCGGTGCCGAGCGCGGTGATCAGGGTGCCGACCTCGGCGCTGGCCAGCATGCGGTCGAAGCGCGCGCGTTCGACGTTGAGGATCTTGCCGCGCAGCGGCAGCACCGCCTGGGTCTTGCGGTTGCGGCCCTGCTTGGCGGAGCCGCCGGCCGAATCGCCCTCGACGATGAACAGCTCCGACAGCGCCGGATCCTTCTCGGAGCAGTCGGCCAGCTTGCCGGGCAGGCCGGCGATGTCCAGCGCGCCCTTGCGGCGGGTCAGGTCGCGGGCCTTGCGCGCGGCTTCGCGGGCGCGAGCCGCGTCCACGATCTTGCCGGCGATCGCCTTGGCTTCGTTGGGATGCTCCTGGAGGAAGTCCTCGAACTTGGCGGCGAAGACCGCATCCACCACCGCACGCACCGGCTCGGTGACCAGCTTTTCCTTGGTTTGCGAAGAGAACCCCGGATCCGGCACTTTCACCGACAGCACCGCGATCATCCCCTCGCGCATGTCGTCGCCCGACAGCGAGACCTTGGCCTGCTTGGCGACGCCGCTGTTCTCGATGTAACGGGTCAGGGTGCGGGTCAGCGCGGCGCGGAACCCGGTGAGGTGGGTGCCGCCGTCCTTCTGCGGGATGTTGTTGGTGAAGCAGTACATCGTTTCCTGGTAGGAATCGCTCCACTGCACGGCGCAATCGACGACGATGCCGTCCTGTTCGCCGCTGATCGAGATCACGTTGGGGTGCAGCGGGGTCTTCAGCTGGGCCAGGTGCTCGACGAAGCTGCGGATGCCGCCTTCGTACTGGAAGACGTCGTGCTTCCCGTCCGGGCGCTCGTCGATCAATTCGATGCGGACGCCGGAATTGAGGAAGCTCAGCTCCCGCAGGCGCCGCGCCAGGATGTCGTAGTGGAACTCGACGTTGTCGTTGAACGCCACCACCGAGGGCCAGAAGCGGACTTCGGTGCCGCGCTTGTCGGATGCTTCCAGCTGCTTGAGCGGGTACATCGGCTCGCCATGCCGGTATTCCTGCTGCCAGTGGTGGCCGTCGCGCCAGATGTCGAGCGTCAGCTTCTCCGACAGCGCGTTCACCACGGACACGCCCACGCCATGCAGGCCGCCGGACACCTTGTAGCTGTTGTCGTCGAACTTGCCGCCCGCGTGCAGGACGGTCATCACCACCTCCGCGGCGGAGATGTCGCGCCCCTGCTTTTCGCTTTCCTTGGCGTGCCGGCCTACCGGAATGCCGCGGCCATTGTCCCAGACCGAAACCGATCCGTCGTCATGGATGGTCACCTTCACCGCATCGGCATGCCCGGCCAGCGCCTCGTCCACGCCGTTGTCGACCACTTCGAACACCATGTGGTGCAGACCGGAACCGTCGTTGACGTTGCCGATATACATGCCCGGACGCTTGCGGACGGCTTCCAGCCCTTCCAGCGCGGTGATGCTGTTGGCATCGTAGTTGCCGGCGTTGGCGGGCGTGTTGGCGGCTTCGGGCTGCTGGCCCGGGGTCTGTTCGTTCTGCGACATCGACGCGATCGGCTCCCGAGGCGCGCCGGAGAGCGCGCCAAGACACATTAGCTATAGGAACCCGCAGTATAGCCGACGCGGGAGGGCTGGCCCTGCTAGGGGCTGAGCGGGCCGGCGATGGCGCCATGTTCCACGTGGAACATGGCAATCGGAAGCTGCATCGCCGCCAGCGCAGGTGGCGGCTCGGTCCCCGTCACCAGTACCTGCGCCCCACTCGTCGCCAGCACGTCCAAGACGCGATGTTGGTGATGCCGATCCAGTTCCGACCCCAAGTCGTCCAGCTGCAGCATCGGCCAATGCCCCAGGATGTCGGCCAGATGCGCCGCCTGCGCCAGCAGCAGGGCCAGCGCCAGCTGCTTGGCCTGCCCGCGAGAGAGTCCGTCCCGTCCCGGCAGATCGCGCAAGGCGAAGCGCAAGTCGGCGCGATGCGGGCCCAGCGACGTATGGCCCAGCGCCAGATCGCGCTCGCGGCCAAGCAGCAAGGCATCCGCGAGCGCCAGTTCCTGCCGCTTCCATCCCGGCGACAGGCTCAGTTCGACGCTGCCTGCGGCCGGCAACAATTCCGGCAGCAACCGGGCCAGATGCGGTTGCAGGCTGGCGACGTAGGCATCCCGCAGCTGGGTCAGCGCTTCCCCGGATTGGGCAAGCTCGTGTTCCCAGGCATCCAGTTGCCCCTTGCCGCCGGACTGACGCAGCAGGGCATTGCGCTGCTTGAGTGCCCGCGCATAGCGGCGCCATTCCGGCATGAAGCCATGTTCCACGTGAAACATGCCCCAATCCAGATAGCGCCGGCGCACTTCGCTGCTGCCGTCCACCAGCGCGTGGCTGCCAGGTTCGAAACTGATCACGGCCAAGGCTTCGCACAGTTGGCCCAGTTGACGCACTTCCGCACCGTCCAGGCGCGCTTCCCAGCTGCTTCCGGAATGGCGCAACCCGGCTCGATGCATAGCGCTGTCCGGCGCTTCCCACTCCACATAGGCTTGCAGCGCCGGTTCGCCCTGCCGGATCAATCCGTCGCGAACGCGGCCCCGGAAGCTGCGCCCGTGCGCCATCAGATGCAGGGCTTCCAGCAGGCTGGTCTTGCCGCTGCCGTTGTCGCCGGTGATCAGGTTGAAACCGGGCTGCGGCAGGAACTCCGCCTCATCGAAGCGCCGGAACGCCTGCAGGCGCAAACGACGGATCAGCACCTCGCGTCACCCAGAACACAGACAAAATGACGACGCCCGGCGGAAACCGGGCGTCTTGAGCGATGTTCCACGTGGAACATGATGTCGGGGAAGCCGGGCTGCGCGTGGCCGGATTCCCGTGAAACTGTCTGGCCGGTCACAGACGCAGCGGCATCACCACGTGGCGCGCGTGCTGGCTGCCCGCGCCGCGCACCAGCGCCGAGGAGTTGGCATCGCGCAGCTGCATCACCACGTATTCGTCGCGCAGGGCGGAAAGCGCTTCCAGCAGGTAGGTGACGTTGAAGCCGATCGCCAGCGAATCCACCGAGGTCTCGGCTTCCACGTCTTCCTGCGCTTCTTCCTGCTCCGGGTTGTGCGCGCTGATCTTGAGCAGATTCGGCGTGACTTCCACGCGGACGCCACGGTACTTCTCGTTGGACAGAATCGATGCGCGTTGCAAGGCGGCGCGCAGGACTTCGCGATCGATCTTGACCTCGCGATCCGCGCCGATCGGGATCACCGCCTCGTAGTCGGGGAACTTGCCGTCGATCAGCTTGCTGGTGAAGGTGACATCGTCGCGCTTGATGCGGATATGGCCCTTGCCCAACTCCAGCTCGATCTGGCGGTCGCCGCCCTCCAGCAGGCGCTGCAGTTCCTGCACGCCCTTGCGCGGGACGATGATCTGGCGCTTGCCGCCGTGGCCCGCTTCCAGCGCCGCTTCGCACAGCGCCAGACGGTGGCCGTCGGTGGCCACGCAGCGCAGCACGTCGTCGCGCAGGTCGAACAGCAGGCCGTTGAGGTAGTAACGCACGTCCTGCTGGGCCATCGCGAAGGCGGTGCGTTCCAGCAGCTCCTTGAGCGAGGCTTCCGGCACGCTGACCTGCTCGGTGGCATCGACTTCGTCCAGCGAGGGGAAATCGTTGGCCGGCAGGCTGGCCAGGCTGAAGCGGCTGCGGCCGGCCTGCACCGTCACCTTGTCGCCGCTCTGGCTGACCGTCACCCGGCTGCCGTCGGGCAGCGCGCGGACGATCTCGAAGAACTTGCGGGCGGGAATGGTGGTCTCGCCGTCCTGGGCGTCCTCGACCGCCGTGCGCGCCACCATCTCCACTTCCAGGTCGGTGCCGGTCAGCGCGAGCTGACCGTTCTGGATCCTGACCAGCAGATTGGCCAGCACCGGCAGGGTGTGGCGACGTTCGACGACATTGACGACTTGCGCCAACGGCTTGAGCAGGACTTCGCGTTGCAGGGAAAACCGCATGTAAACCCCTCACCCTTAAGGCTGGTTCGTGAGCGATGCCGGCTGGCAGGCTCTGCTTCTTGAATATGGATAAATCTAAAAATCAGGTGGTGCTGGAGGCGCGAAAAAGCCGGGATAACTGATGCAACCGATTGTTTCTACTTGATTTTATGCGACTCGAAAGGCGCTGGAAAACCCTCGTGGAAGCTGCGGACAAGCTGTGGATGGTTTCGGCGGCCTGGCGTTGTCCAACGGTTGTCCACAGCTTGCCCCGGCGTCATTCACTGAGTTTGCGGATCAGCTTCTCCCAGTCCTCGTGCAGCTTGCCGTCGCTTTCCATCAGCTGGCGGATCTGCCGGCAGGCGTGCAGGACGGTGGTGTGGTCGCGGCCGTCGAAGGCGACGCCGATCTCCGGCAGGCTGTGCTCGGTCAGCTCCTTGGCCAGGGCCATCGCCATCTGCCGTGGGCGCGCCAGCGAACGGGTCCGCTTCTTCCCCAACATCTCCCGCAGTTGCAGACCGTAGTAGTCTGCCACGGCCTTCTGGATGTTGGCGATGCTGATCGCCTGCTGCTGCGCGCGCCACAGGTCGCGCAGGGTTTCCTGTGCGAATTCCATGGTCACCGGGCGGCCGAGCAGGCCGGCCTGGGCGGTCAGCTTGTTGATCGCGCCTTCCAGCTCGCGCACGTTGCTGCGCATCTTCTTGGCGATCAGCTGGGCCACTTCGTCCGGGATCGCCGCGCCGCGCTCGCGCGCCTTGGACAGCACGATCTGCGCGCGGGTCTCGAAGTCCGGCGGATCGATCGCCACCGACAGCCCCCAGCCCAGCCGCGACTTCAGCCGCGGCTCCAGGCCGTCGACCTCGCGCGGGTAGCGGTCGCAGGTCATGATGATCTGCTGCTTGCCTTCGAACAGCGCGTTGAAGGTGTGGAAGAACTCTTCCTGGGTGCGGTCCTTGCCGGCGAAGAACTGGATGTCGTCGATCAGCAGCGCGTCGATCTTCTGGAACTGGCGCTTGAACTGGTCGGTGGTCTTTTCCTGCAGCGAGCGGAAGAACGCGTCGTAGAACGTGTTGGAGCGCAGGTAGAGCACCCGCGCGGCCGGATTGATCCGGCGCATCTCGTTGCCGGCGGCGAACATCAGGTGGGTCTTGCCGAGGCCGGTGCCGCCGTACAGCAGCAGCGGATTGTGGGTGCGCTCGCCGGGCTTCTGCGCGGCATGCCAGGCGGCGGCGCGGGCCAGCTGGTTGCTGCGGCCCTCGACGAAGTTGTCGAAGACGTAGTGCGGATCGACGTTGCCGTGGAACGGTTCGATCGCCGCATCCGCTTCCTGGGGCGCGGGCGTGGCGATGCCGGCCGGCGCCGTTGCGGCGCGGCGCGGCGCGCCGATGTCCAGCGCCACCTCCACGCCGCCGCCGTAATGCCGGGCCAGCTCGCGGATGCGTTCCAGGAAGCGCGCCTGCACCTCGTCGCGGACGAAGGCGTTGGGCGCATACAGCACCAGCCCGCCCTCGCGGGGGCGGCCTGCAGGGGCTTGAGCCAAGTGCGCACGTCCTCCTGCGGGTATTCGGTTTCCAGGCGTTGCAGGCAGGCGGGCCAAACGGACATGTGCGGGGGATCCGGAAAAGCGCAGCGCCGCCGGGGCGCGGCCTCGGCAGGCTGTGGATAAGACAGGGGATGCCGCAGGTTACCACCGCGTTCCGGTGCCGCCAAACCCGGGACGCGAACCGGCCCGCGCATCTCCGGTTGCATGCGGTGCTTGCCAAGGCCGCGTTTCCCCCGTATAGTCCCGCTTCTTTTTCGCTGAAACCAAGCAAGCAGGCTCCGCCATGGCGACCAAGCGCACCTACCAGCCCAGCAACCTCAAGCGCAAGCGCGATCACGGCTTTCGCGCCCGCATGGCAACCGCCGATGGCCGCAAGGTGCTGGCGCGTCGTCGTGCCAAAGGCCGTCGTCGCCTGACCGTCTGACCCTCGGGTCGGATCGCGTCTCCGGCACATGCGCCGGAACCGAATGACGTTGCCGATGATGTTCCCGACGCCGGTATCCGCACAGGATGCCGGCGTCGTCGCGTCTGCGCGTCCCGCACCGGTCGGTTTCCCGCGCGTCGCGCGGGTGCGCGCCAAGGCGGAATTCGCCCGCGTGTTCGACGGCGGTCGGCGCACCGCCGAGCCGCGCCTGGCGCTGCACTGGCTGGCCGACGACGCGCTGCCCAGGCTGGGGCTGGCGGTGTCGCGCAAGGTCGACCCGAACGCGGTCGGCCGCAACCGCATCAAGCGCGTACTGCGCGACGGCTTCCGCCGGCTGCGCCCGCAGCTGCGGGGTGGCGCCTACGTCGTGGTCGCCCGCAGCGGCGCCGCGCGCGCCGACAACGCGGCGCTGCGGGCCGCCTTCGTCCAGCTGCTGCAGCGCGCCGGCGCGTTGCTCCCGTCGCCCGCGGCCGGCACAATGCCGCCCGCCGATTCCCTGACTTCCCCTGACGCGGCCGCGCGCTGAGCGGCCCTCCAACCACGGCTGTCCGAATGAACCAGTTCCGAACTTTCCTCCTGATTGCCTGGCTGATGGTGGCGTTCCTGCTCTGGCAGGAGTGGGGCAAGGAGAAAACCGCCGCCGCGCAACCCGCGCCGTCGGTGCCGGCTGCTGCGCAGGCAGACGTGCCCGGTGCGCCGGTGCCGCAGGCGGTGGTGCCGGGCGGCGCGCCGGCGGCGCAGGCCGTCGTGTCGGCCGCCGCGCCCAGCCTGCGCCTGAGCAACGACGTGCTGGCGCTGGAGCTGAACGGCCGCGACCTTACCCGCGCCGAACTGCTGAAGTATCCGCAGAACCGCGAGGCCGGCAGCCCGCCGGTGGTGCTGTTCGACGCCACCCCGGCCAGCCGCTTCGTCGCCGAGGCCTTCTGGCGCGGCAGCGACGGCCGCGAACTGGCCCTGCAGCCGCAGGGCGAGGCCCGCGACATCGCGCTGGCCGACGGCACGCAGACTGTGCAGGCGCGCTTCGTCGCCGACGCCGGCAACGGCCTGCAGCTGCAGCGCACCTACACGCTGTCGCGCGGCAGCTACGCGGTGGGCGTGCGCGACGAATTGGTCAATGGCGGCAGCGCCGCCTGGACCGGCGACATCGAGCGCCGCCTGGAGCGCGTCCCGCCGGTGGTCAAGACCGGCTTCACCAATCCCGAATCGTTCAGCCTGAGCGGCGCGGCCTGGTACAGCCCGGAAGACAAGTACAAGAAGCGCAAGTATCCGAAGTTCGTCGACGACGGCCCGCTCAACCAGACCGTGACCGGCGGCTGGATCGGCCTGTCGCAGCACTACTTCCTGGTCGCATGGGTGCCGCAGAAGGATCAGGCCGCGCTGTATTCGCTGGGCCAGAAGGGCCATCTCTACGACGTCGCCGCGCGCGGCCCGCAGGTCACGCTCGCGCCGGGCCAGCGCTTCGCCAGCGACGCAGTCCTGTGGGTCGGCCCCAAGCTGGCCGACAGGCTCGATGCCACCGCGCCCGGCCTCGGCCTCGCCATGGACTACGGCATCTTCACCGTGTTGTCCAAGCCGATCCACTGGCTGCTGACCCAGCTGCACAAGCTCACCCACAACTGGGGCTGGGCGATCGTGCTGCTGGTGGTGCTGATCAAGCTCGCGCTGTATCCGCTGTCCGCCGCGCAGTACAAGTCGATGGCCAAGATGCGCAAGTTCCAGCCGCGCATCGAGCAGCTCAAGGAGCGCTACGGCGACGACAAGCAGAAGTTCCAGATGGCGATGCTGGACCTGTACAAGAAGGAAAAGATCAATCCGGCCGGCGGCTGCCTGCCGATCCTGGTGCAGATGCCGGTGTTCCTGGCGCTGTACTACGTGCTGCTGGAAGCGGTGGAGCTGCGCCAGGCGCCGTGGATCGTCGGCTGGGTCAGCGACCTGACCGCGCGCGATCCGTACTTCATCCTGCCGGTGCTGAACGCGGCGGTGATGTTCCTGACCCAGCGGATGACGCCGACGGTCGGCATGGATCCGATGCAGAAGAAGATGATGCAGATGATGCCGCTGGTGATGGCGGTGATGTTCGCCTTCTTCCCCGCCGGCCTGGTGCTGTACTGGGTCACCAACGGCGCGCTGGGCCTGCTGCAGCAGTGGTGGAACACCAAGCGGTTCGCCGAGGAACCGGCGAAGGCCTGATTCCGGAATATGCCGCCGCGACGCTGCTGATGGCGGCGCACGGCAGGCCATGAAACTCCCGGCGGCGCGGATGCCGCCGGGAAGTCCCGGTGAACCACGCGCATGCCGGCATGATTCGCCACGCGCTGCCATCCCGCGATGCGCGGTCGATTCTGCAATCATCTCCCCATGCAAGACACCGACACCATCGTCGCGATCGCCACCGCGCCCGGCGCGGGCGGTGTCGGCATCGTGCGCCTGTCCGGGCCGACGGCGTTGTCCATCGGCGAGCGCATCTGCGGCCGCGCCCTGCGCGTGCGTTCTGCGCAGTACGCGCGCTTCACCGATGACGCCGGCGAGACGCTCGACGACGGCATCGCCCTGTATTTCCGCGCGCCCGCCAGCTTCACCGGCGAGGACGTGGTGGAGCTGCAGGCGCACGGCGGCCCGGTGCTGCTGCGCGAACTGGTCGCGCGCTGCATCGCGCTGGGCGCGCGCCCGGCGCAGCCAGGCGAGTTCAGCCAGCGCGCCTTCCTCAACGGCAAGCTCGATCTGGCCCAGGCCGAAGGCCTCGCCGACCTGATCGCGGCCGGCGATGCGCGCGCGGCGCGCGCGGCGCGGCGGTCGCTGGACGGCGCGTTCTCGCAGCGCGTCGATGCGCTGATGGCGCGAGTGCTGGCGATCCGCGTGCACGTGGAAGCGGCGATCGACTTTGCCGACGAACCGCTGGACACGCTGGGCGGCGCCGCGCTGCGCAAAGGGCTGGACGAGGCGCGCGCAACGCTGTCGCAGTTGCTCGACGAAGCGGAGCGCGGGCGCAAGCTGCGCGATGGCCTGCACGCGGTGCTGGTCGGCCCGCCGAACGCCGGCAAGAGTTCGCTGCTGAACGCGCTGGCCGGCAGCGACCGCGCCATCGTCACCGACATTGCCGGCACCACCCGCGACCTGCTGCACGAAACCCTGCGCATCGACGGCGTGGAGCTGACCCTGGTGGACACCGCCGGCCTGCGTCGCGCCGACGACGCCATCGAAGCCGAAGGCATCCGCCGCGCCCGCGGCGAGCTGGCGCGCGCCGACTTGGCACTGGTGGTGCTGGACGCGCGTGAACCCGAAGCCGGCCGCGCCGCGGTGGCCGTCGATCTGGACGGCGTGCCGCAGGTGCTGTGGCTGCACAACAAGGCGGACCTGCTGCCTTCGCCGCCGGCGCTTGGCGACGACGCGCTGGCGGTGTCCGCGCAGACCGGCGCCGGGCTGGCGGAGCTGCATCGGCGCCTGTTCGCGCTGGCCGGCGGCGGCGCGGGAGAAGGCGCTTTCTCGGCGCGCGCGCGCCACGTGCAGGCGCTGGCCCAAGCCGAAGACTGGCTGCGCCAGGCGGCAGGCGAACTGGCCGGCGAGCGGCTGGAGCTGGCTGCGGACGCGCTGGCGCAGGCACATGCCGCGCTGGGGGAGATCGGCGGCCGAGTGGATGCGGACAGCCTGCTCGGTCACATTTTCGGCACGTTCTGCATCGGGAAGTAGGGCGGATCCCTTGACAAGAGCTACCCGATTGCCGCGTGCTATTCTCGAAAACGTTGCGCATCAACAGGGGAAACAGAATGTCTGCAAGCGATAAAACGCGTGGCGGGTGGGCGCCGCTCGTACTGACCGTGGCCGTGGCCTGCGCGCTGACGGCGTGCAAGAAGGACGATGCCGCGGCCGCCGGCCAGCAGGCCGCGCAACAGGCCAAGCCCGCGCCCACGCCGGAATCGGTGGTGGCCGCTTCGGTGTCGGCGATGAGCGTCGACCAGCTGCGCGACGCGGCCAACAAAGCCTACAACGACAACCGGCTGTACGCGCCGGCCGGCGACAACGCGATGGAGTACTACCTCGCGCTGCGCGACAAGCAACCGGGCGACGCCGGCGCGTCCAGCGCGCTGAGCGACCTGCTGCCGATGACGGTGATCGCCACCGAGCAGAGCATCGCCCGCGACGACATCGAGGAGGCTTCGCGCCTGCTCGCCCTGATCGGCAAGGCCGACGGCAACCATCCGGCACTGGGGCGGCTGAAGGCCAGCATCGCCAGCGGCGAGGCCAAGCTCAAGCAGCAGGCCGATACGCAGAAGCTGACGGCCGAGGAAGAAGCCAAGCGCAAGGCCGACTTGGTCAAGCAGCGCGAGGAAGACCAGCGCAAGCAGCAGGAGCAGCAACGCCAGCAACAGGCGGCCGACCAGCAGCGCCAGCAGCAGGCCGCCGCCGATGCGGAAGCCGAGCGCCAGCGCCAGGCCGCCGCCGAGCAGCAGCGCCAGCAGCAGGCCGCCGAGCAGCAGCGTCAGCAACAGGCGGCGCAGCAGCAGGCCGCGCGTCCGCGTCCGGCGGCACCGTCCACCGAGCTGCGCCCGATCGCTCAGCCGGGTCCCAAGTATCCGGCGGCGGCCCAGCGCGCCGGCGCCACGGCCACGGTGCAGGTGGAGTTCACCGTCGGCACCGACGGTGCGGTGAGCAGTGCGCGGGTGGTGTCTTCCGATGGTCCGCGCCAGTTCCAGCGCGAATTCGAGCGCGAGGCGCTGGCGGCGGTGAAGCGCTGGCGCTTCCAGCCGGTCGGCCAGGCCACCACCAGCCGGCGGACGATCGCGTTCGAGCAGTAAGCGCGGCGTTTCGTGCGGCAAGAAAAAGCCCGGCGATCGCCGGGCTTTTTCGTTGCTTGGCGGAAGCGTTCGATCAGGCGGAAATCGCCAGCTTCTCCTGCTTGTAGCGCCATACCGCCAGTGCCCAAAGCACCGCGGCCAGCGCCAGCGAGCTGGCCAGATAGGTGCCCCACTGTTCGACGGATGTCACGTCGCCGCGGGTGATCTTCTGGATCAGCTGGTTCTGCGACAGGAACGGCACCGCGTACTGCCACAACGTGGTGTCCTTGAGCGGATACGCGCTCAGCACAACGCCCGACAGCATCGGCAGCATCATCAACCACACCATGTGGCTGCCGGCTTCCTTCATGCTCTTGGCGCTCGCCGCCAGCGCGGTGATCAACGCGGTGCCCATCAGCACCAGCGGCAGCAGGGTGAGCAGCAGCTTGCCCATCGCCAGGAAACTGACGTCCATCTGCTTGGCCATGCCGCTGGCCAGCGTCGCCGACAGCTTGAACGAGACGAGGATCAGCAGCATCGAGGCCAGGCCCAGCATTGCCGCCGCCAGCATCTTGCCGCCGACCAGCGCGGCGCGCGACGCCGGCGTCGCCAACAGCGGTTCCAGCGACTGCCGCTCGCGTTCGCCGGCGGTGGTGTCCATTGCCAGGTGCGCGCCGCCGATGAAGGCGAAGAGCGTCAAGATCATCGGCAATAGCATCGACATGAACTGGCTGTTCTTGGCTTCGGGCGTGGCCATGTCGCGGGTGCCGACGTGCAGCGGCGCGGCGATGCCGGGATTGATGCCGCGGATCAGCAGGCGCATCGCGCCCACGCCCTGTCCATAGCTCTCCAGTACCTTGCTGACGCGGGCTACGGCGACGTCCGCGTTGCGGCGGGTGGTGTCGGTGATCACGTCGACCTTGGCCGGCTTGCCGGCATGCCAGTCCTCGGCGAAATGCTCGTCGATGTTCAGCGCCAGGTCTTCCTGCTGGGCGCGTACGCGGGCCTCGATGTCGGCGGGCGCCGGGCGCGCCTCGATGCCGTAGCTGGCGAGGAACTTCACCAGATTGGGCGCGCGCTCCATGCCCACCACCGGCACGCTGAGGGTCTTTTCCAGCTGGGTTTCGGCGCGCATCTGGGTGAGCTTGCCGATGCCGAGGAACATCGCTGGATACAGCAGCGGCGCCACCATTACGCTGAGGAAGAAGGTACGGCGATCGCGGGCGAAGTCGCGCCACTCCTTGCGCATCACGGTGAACAGCGTGGCGAGGAAACCGCCGTGGTTGCGGGTGTTGGCGTTCATGCGTGCAGTCCTTCCTCGCTGCCGATCAGCTTCACGAATGCGTCTTCGAGATTGGGTTCGCCGGTGGCCGCGCGCAGCTCGTCCGGCGTGCCCTGCGCGGCGACGCGGCCCTGCGCGATCACCACGATGCGGTCGCACAGCGCGGCGACCTCCTGCATGATGTGGCTGGAGAAGATCACGCAGCGCCCTTCCGCGCGCAGGTCCTTGAGGAAGCCGCGCAGGCCGCGCGTGGTCATCACGTCCAGGCCGTTGGTGGGTTCGTCGAGGATCACGTTGCGCGGGTCGTGCACCAGCGCGCGCGCGATCGCGGTCTTGGTGCGCTGGCCCTGCGAGAAGCCTTCGGTGGCGCGGTCGAGGAAGTCCTCCATCTGCAGCGCCGCCGCGAGCTTGGCGGTGCGCGCGGCGATCTCCTGCGCACCCATGCCGTGCAGCTGGCCGAAGTAGTCGATGTTCTCGCGCGCGGTCAGGCGCTTGTACACGCCGCGCGCGTCGGGCAGCACGCCCAGGCTGCGGCGCACGCGCTCGGGATCGGCGGCGACGTCGACGCCGTCCACCAGCACGCGCCCGGTTTCCGGCGACATCAGGGTGTAGAGCATGCGCAGCGTGGTGGTCTTGCCGGCGCCGTTGGGGCCGAGCAGGCCGGTGATCTCGCCGTCGCGCGCGGTGAAGCCGACGTCGTCGACGGCGATCACCGGCGTCTTGTCCTTGCCCCGTCCGGGGAAGGTCTTGCGGAGGTTTTCTGCAACGATCATTGCAAAGGTCCTGTTGGATGGAGGCTTACGGCTCGGCGCCGTTGAAGCTGGTGAAGGGGGCGGCGTAGGCGAGCGTGTCCAGGCACTTGCCGTCCAGCGCCCTGGCGTCGGCCTTCTCCATGAACTGGGCGAACAGCTTCGGCATGCAGCCGGCGCCGATCACGTTGTGGCCCTGGCCGCGCAGCACGAACAGGCGGCCGTTCGGCAGCGTCTTCACCACGTCCTTGCCGTAGCGCGGCGGGGTGACCGGATCGAACTCGCCTTCCAGCACCAGCGCCGGTACCCGGGTGGCGAGCGGCTTGTGGAAGTCGGCGGGCACGTTGCCCTTCGGCCAGGCCTTGCACATCGCCGCCATGCCGTCCGGCATCAGGTTGCCGAGCACGGTGCCGGCGTCCTCGGCGCGCGACACCATGCTGTCGGCGTCCTCGCTGCACACCACCGACAGCTGCATGCCCATCGCCATGGCGTCCTTCATGCCGCTGGTCATCATCTTGGACAGCGCCATCAGGTTTTCGTAGCGGCCGGCGTTGGCCTCGTGGATCAGCTTCGGCAACAGCCCGGCGGCCAGCGGCATGTAGGCGTACATGCGCACCAGCGCGGCCACGGTTTCGGCGCGCAGCGTGTCCTGCCTGGTTTCGCCGCTGGTGGCGTCGCGATACTGCACGGCCACCGGCTGCGCGCGCAGCTTGACCAGCAGCGTGTCGAGTTCGGCGCGCGGATCGCCGAGCTTGTCCTTGCAGGTCGGTTCCTTCGTGCACAGCGCGAACTGCAGCGCCAGCGCGTCGTCCAGGTTGCGGGCGAAGATGTTGCCCAGCCCCAGCGCGTTCGGCACCACCGAATCCAGCACGATGCTGCGGATCGCCTCGGGATGGCGCATCGCATACTGCTGGGCGACGCGGGTGCCGTAGCTCACGCCGACCAGATTGACCTGCGCCGCGCCGATGGCTTGGCGCACGGCGTCGAGATCGGCGACCGCGTCGGTGGTGGTGTAGAAGCGCAGGTCGGCCTTCTTCGACAGCGCCTGCGCGCATTGCGCGGCCTGTGCCTGCATCTTCTCGGGCGCGTCGTCGCCGGCGCCGTCGTCGCCCTCGGCGATGGCGGCGCAGGACAGCAGGTTGGATTTGCCGGTGCCGCGCTGGTCGACCAGGATCACGGCGCGATGCTTGCGCACTTCCTTGAACACCGGATCGAGGGCCGGATAGCTTTCCACCGCCGCCTGGCCGGGCCCGCCGGCGAGGAAGAACACCGGATCCGGCATCTTCTCGCCGTTGCCGGTCGCCTGCAGCCAGGCGATGTTGAGCGCGATGCGGCGGCCACCCGGATTGGCGCGGTCTTCCGGCACGTCGAAGGTCGCGCATTGCGCGTCCACGTTGTCGCGGCTCATCTCCGAACTGAGGCTGCACGGCGTGAATGCGATCTTGCCCAGCATCACCGGTTTGACGGCTGCGACGGGCGCGGCGTCCTGCCTGCCGGCGGGCGCCTTGTCCGCGTCCGCGCCGGATTTCTGTTGCATGGCCTTGTAGCCGAAGATCGCGGCGGCGATCGCGACGGCAAGGACGACTCTGGTCTTGCGGGAATTCATCGGGAACAACCTCGTTGGATGGTTGCGGTTGGAAAAGGAAACGGGATCAGGCTTCGTCGGGCAGGAACACGTCTTCGATGCGGCAGGCGAACAGGCGGGCGATGCGGAAGGCCAGCGGCAGCGACGGGTCGTACTTGCCGGTCTCCAGCGCGTTGACGGTCTGGCGCGATACTTCCAGCCGCAGCGCAAGCTCCGCCTGCGACCAGCTCTCGCGTTCGCGCAGTTCGCGCAGGCGGTTGTTCACGGCGCGCGCCTCACATGTACCTCCGGGTCAGCACCATCTTGGCGATGCCGTAGATGGCGCACAGCAGCGGGAACACCCAGATCATCGCGGCGGCCGCGTCCAGGTGGATGACCTTCGCCTTCTGCAGCAGGCCGCCGGCGAAATACACCAGCGACACCAGCAGGCTGGCGATGCCGATCGCCTCGGTTTCGATGCGGCGCTGCAACTCGTCGATCTCGCGCAGGTAGCGCAGCGCGGCGCGCATCAGCAGGGCGATGGCCAGCGCCGGCAGCACCGCCACCGCCGCGCGCAGCGGCACCGATTCGATGCCGCGCTTCACCAGCCAGATCGACAGGAACAGGGTCAGCGAATAGCCGACCATGATCGGCCACAGCGCGCGCAGATAGCGACGCCCGGCCGGCTGCGCGTACATCTCGTCGCAGTGCTGCCGCCACCAGCGCGGCAGCAGCAGGAACAGCGCCGCGCCCAGCAGGTAGCCGGCGCCGATGCCGGCCCACAGGCCCACCGGCTCGGATGGCCAGCCGAGCAGCCACTGGCCGGCGGCGGCCAGCGCCAGGGCAGCCAGGCCGATGCCGACGAAGATCCACATCCAGCGGCGCATGGTCATGGTGAGTCCTTGCGCGATTTGGCGATGAAGGCGATGCCCAGCCCGAGGAAGGCCATGCCCACGCCGATGAAGGCGAACTGGTGGCTGATGACGGCGGCGGCCAGAAACGTGGTGCCGGCGCACAGCCAGATGATGCCGGTCGCTTTGAGATTCCGCGGCTTGTTCATCATGCAACTCCCGCATGTCAAGGATGCTTGACAAGAGGATGCGCACCGCCGCACGTAATGTCAAGCGACCTTTACATGATTTCTGGCGAATCTCAGTGACATATTTCCAATTGTCATAAGTGCTTGCTTTACACGTCACGAAACATCGTTACTATGCCAATTAACGTCACTAAGTGACGTTTTGCGCCATGGCTTGGGCCTTGGCGCTCCCGCCATGGCTTGGGCGGCATTGCGAGTCATGGACGAACAACACGCTGAAGGCTTCTCGACGCCCGATCCGGGTGGAGATGACGGCGCGTCTGCACGGTGTGCGGCGTAAGCGAAAACCTTTCCGGGGCAATCCCCTTAACCACGAGGTAGCAAGGATGAATCGCAATCGCATTTTCCGCAGTGGCCGTCACCAGGCGGGTCAGGGCATGACCGAATACATCATCATCGTCGCCCTGATCGCGATCGCCGCCATCGGCGTGTTCTCGATGTTCGGCAAGACCGTGCGCAACCAGGCGGCCGGCCTCGCCAAGGAATTGAGCGGCAACAAGGCGGATACCGCGATTCAGCAGGCCGGGACGGCAGCGGCTTCGGCGCAGACGCGCGCCAATACCGACAAGGGCATGAAGGAATACAACAAGGACAACGACGCCAAGTGAGTCGTTCCGCGCCTGCGCCTGTCCGGCGCAGGCGCGGTGTTGTTCCTTGCTGACGGAGAAAGAAGACATGGCTCGTTCCCCTTCCGGCACCACCGGCCGCCGCATCCAGCGCGGTCAAGGCATGACTGAGTACATCATCATCGTGGCGTTGATCGCGATTGCCGCCATCGGCGTGTTCTCGATGTTCGGCAAGACCGTGCGCAACCAGACGGCGGGCCTGGCCAAGGAGTTGAGCGGCAACAAGGCCGACTCCGCGATCGAGAACGCGAACAAGTCCGCCAATGCCGCGGCAGGGCGTGCCAACGATCCGCAGAAGGAAGGCATGGCGAAGTACAACTACGCCAACGACGCCAAGTAACGCGTCGACGCTGCCCTGCCCGCCTGAATGGCCGATTCGGTTGCAAGCGCATCGGATGGGCACCTTTGACAGGACGTCACATGCAACGACTTGCATCCATCCATCGCGGCAGGCAACAAGGCCAGGCATTGCCGCTGGTGCTGGTGCTGCTGATCGTGCTCTGCATCGGATTGCTGGTGACCTTCAACACCGGGCAGGTGGTCGGCAGGAAGGTGGAAGTGACCAACGCGGCCGACGCGGCCGCCTACAGCATCGCCGTGGAACAGGCGCGGGCGCGCAACCTGGCCGCCTATCTCAACCGCGGGCGGGTGGCGAACGAAGTGGCGATCGCGCAGATGGTGAGCCTGAACTCCTGGCTCACGATGGTGCACTCCACCTCGTACCACTTCGAGAAGTTCATGGACGTCGTCTCGGTGCTGCTGAGCTGGGTGCCGGGACTGGGCGAGGTCCTCATCGCCATCGACCGGGCGATGACGGCGCTCAACAAAGCGCTCAAGGGGTTCCGAAATGCCTTCATCCCCGGCGTCAATGCAGCGATCGGCACGCTGGATCAGGTGTTCGATCATCCGTACGCGCTTGCGGCGTCCGCGGCGTTGAGCGTGCCGGCCACGGAGGCGAATGTTTTCGCGATGGCCAGCAAGGTGGTGCGGGACAACGCCCCCGACGCGGAGATCACGTCAATCGGCCGCGGCGTGCTCGCCAAGAACGTGTATCAGGCGGCTTCACAGCTGGAGCACTACAAAATGCCCGGCAAAGGGCAGGGGCTGAACAACACGAATGCGGGTGCCGAGCGTTACCGCAACGTGGTGATGGCATCGCGCGATACCTTCACGCGCGCGCGCGAAGGTACGGCGTTCGGCGTGTTCCGCAATCGCGGCGGCACCGACCTGGTGGAATACGACCGCTGGGCGGCGGTGGACGTATTCGAATTCCACCTACCGTTGCCGTGGCCGTTGGACGATGTCGATTTCCCGCTGGGCTGGGGCGGCACCCAAGCGGTCAATGGCCGCAAGCCGAATTTTTTCCCCGGCATGCGCAATGGCCGCGGTTGGAAATCGCCCTACGACAACCGTACGTATGCGGCATACAACGGCACTTCCCGTGGAAGCATCTCCGGGCGCTTCATCGAGGGTGATCCTGCCGGTCAGGAAATGGGCTTCAAGCGGGACAAAGCCTATCTGAACCAGTATCGGCATGGCTTGAATCTCGCCTACGACGACGTCAAACAGCGCGATGCGAAGCATGCCTATTCGGAAATTCCGGAAGGGGCTGACGCGGGGCCGATCTATACGGTCGAAGTCGGCATGGCGATTGCCGCCGCCCCCACCAGCAGCGCGCTGGGAATCGGTGCCGGGCGGATGGCGCTGAAGGACGAGGCGCGCCACGACCAGATCCGCGCGATGGCCAGCGCGCAGGTGTATTTCAACCGACCCCACGAATATTCGCCGTTCCGGCGTTCAGTCTGGGGCAGGAGCGACGGGAAGTTCGAAATGGGCAATATGTTCAGTCCGTACTGGCAGGCGCGGCTGGTTGCCACGCCCGACATGGACCGTCGTCTGCTGGTAGGTGCGCCGTGAGCCTGCGGCGACTGACCCTATCCGCCTTGCTGTTGTCCTGCTGTGCAGCCTGTCAGCCCGCGGCGATTGGAAAAGACGCCGGGAACGCGGGAGATGCCGCACCGGATGGCATCGCGAACTTGCCGGCCGTCCATGCAGTGCTCCACTGGGAAAATCGGTTGAGCGGGGACAACCCTGAAACGAAAACCTACTACCTCAACATGAAAACCTGCCGCGATGCCGGCTGGGCAGTGCACGAACTCAGTGCGCAGGACGTGGCCAAGCTGGGAACTGGCCGGGTCGAGATCCGCATTGACCGGCGCCAGCAACGCATCACCGAAACCCACTGGACGCTTGGCGGCGGAGATCCAGACACCACAGCCGGCATCTGTTCTCCCCGGTTGATCGAGGACCACCGGGTCGAGGAGGCCGCGCCCGGACAGGGTTATTACCTCCCGCTTGAGTCGGATCCCGGTGGGGAAAAGAAGTTGCAGGCATCGCTGGGCTGGACGTTCGTCGGCGAAGACCAAGTGCAGGGCCAGCCGTGCAAGCGTTGGCGCAGCGAAAAATACGAGGTCTGCACGTGGTCGGGCGGCCGGCAGTGGGGATTCTCGGACGCACCGGTGAACATGATTGCCTGCCTCGATTCGAGCGGCGCTGATTACCTCACCGAGATCCCGCTGGAAGGCAAACCCGCAGGCGATTCGGGCTGCATCGTCCGCTTGGAATCCTTCAGCCTCGGCAAGGGCCTGTTGCCCGGCAACCTGCCGGCAGCTAGCAGCAAGGGAGCGCACTGAGATGCGCGCGATGCCTTCGCGCCGCCGGATGCGTGGCCAGGCGCTGACCGAGCTGGCGGTGTGCGCCGCGGTGCTGACGCCGCTGTTCCTGCTGATCGCGATCGTCGCCAAGTTCGGGCATGCCAATCAGATGGCGCAGCAGGCGGCGCGCAATGCGGCGTGGTCGGCCACGGTGTCCGACGGCTACGACGTGCCCGCGCGCGCGCGCCTGCAGCGCGAGGCGCTGGACCGCAGCTTCGCCGCCGCCGATGCGCCGATCCGCAGTAATCCCGCGGGCGATGCCCAGGGCGAATTCGACGACCAGATGCTCAACACCTTTTCCGGTAAGAAGTTGCTGGAGCGGGACAATCTGCGGGTCGCGGACATGCGCAACGCGTCCTCGCCGGGCTACATGGACGAAGCACTGAAGTTGCTGCCCCGGCTCGGCAGGTTTCCGCCGAATCCGAATGGCTACGTCACTGCCGAGGTGAGGCTGGATTACCGCAACCTGCAGAACCGCGACGGCAGCCGCCCTGCCTACCTGGCGCCGTTCGATCAGCTCGACGTGGTGCAGACCCGCAGGCAATCGCTGCTGGCGGATGCCTGGAACGCGTCTGGTCCGCGCAGCGGCCGCCGCAGCGTCGTCAATACGGTCGAACCACTGGTGCCCGCCGCGACGCTGTTGCCCAGCGGATTGACCGACATCTTCAGCGCGCTCAAGCCGATCGCGCCGCTCCTGCCCATGGTCGGTTCGCTGGGCGACCTGAAGATCGGCACCATCGAGCCGGACGTGGTGCCTTCCGACAAGCTGCGCGACTACCCGGTGCATCAATGAGCGCCGCGCGCCTCGTGACGACACTGGCATTGCTCCTGTCCGCGGCGATGGCCCCGGCAAACGCCGTGGACTGGCCGTCGGTGCCGGTTCCGCAGGGCGCGCGCGGCGAACGGGTCAGCGACCACATGATCTACAACGGCTTGTCGATGAGCGCCAGCAGGTTCACGGTCGACCAGCCGATCGCCCGCGTGCGTGCCTTCTATCTTCGCCAGTGGAAGGATCAGGTGGCCGACACGCCGATGCCGCATGGCCGCAGCGTGCTGGGGCATCTGTCCGGCGGGCGCTATTACGTCACTGTCGAACTCACGCCCGTCGGCGATTCGACCGAGGGCCAGATCGGGGTGATGCGGCTCCCCGACCGTGACCTGTCCCGGCAGGTGCTGGGCAAGGGGTTCGAGCGGATGCCGCAGACGCAGGTGGCCGAGGACATCGTCTACATGGACACGCCGCAGCGGGTGCGCAGCCTGCGCCTGAGCAACGCCTACAGCCCCTTCCAGAACGAGCGGTTCTACACCCGCCGGCTGGCTGCGCAGGGCTACGCGAAGACGCCGGCGGACACGCCCTGCGCGGCCGCGAGCGATCTCTGCCAGGTGCGCTACACCCGCGGCGAACGCCGGATCACGGTAACCGCGATCCGCGCGCGCGCCGGCAGCGAGATCGTGGCGGTGCTCGAATGACCGCGCGTTCCGACTGCCGCGCGCCTTCCCGCCAGCGCGGCCAAGCCACCATTGAATACTCGATCGTGGTGATCGCCCTGGTCATCGTCCTGATCGCCAAGCCCGACGTGATCGACGAGATCGTCATCGCACTGAAGGACGCCTACGCGGCGTTCGTCCACGCCATTTCCGCCTCCGACATCTTGGTCGGTTGACTCCCTTTCCCACACGTTGCGTCCCATGCAGAAGCCGAAGATCAGCAGGAATCACATCTACATCGTCGTCGCCCTGGTCATGGCGCTGCTGGCGGCGCTGGTCGCCGTCAACTACGTGCAGACCACGGTGGCCGAGCGCACCCAGGACAACCGCCGGATGATCGACGTGGCGGTGCCGCTGGCGGACATGCCGCAAGGAGCGATCGTGCAGCCGGGTGACCTGGCGGTGCGCTCGATGCCGGCGGAGTTCGCGCCCGCCGATGCGGTGACGCCTGATAACCATGCCGAGTACGAGGGCCGGATGCTGCGGGCCGCCGTCCGCGGTGGCGCGCCGCTGAGCGCCAGCGCGCTGATCCCGCTGAACGAGCATTTCTCGTCGCTGATCCCACAGGGCAAGGTGGCCTACACGCTGAGCGTGGACGAGAACAATTCGATCTCGGGGATGATCGTGCCGGGCGATCTCATCGACATCCTGTTCGTGAAGGACAAGAGCGACGGCCAGACGGCAGCGCCGGCGAACGCGCGTGCCGGTACGCGGGTGATGCCGCTGCTGCAGCAGGTGCGCGTCCTCGCCACGGGTACCCGGATCGGCGAACGGATCGCGCGCGAGGGGCAGCCGGAGGGCGATGCGCAGGGATTCTCCAGCGTGACGCTGGAGCTGGACCAGGTGCAGGCCAAGAGCCTGGTGATCGCATCGCAGGTCGGCGCACTGCGCGTGCTGCTGCGCGACGCCAAGGATCGTTCGCCGGGGCCGGTGCAGGGATTGACCGAGCGCGAATGGCTGCGCTCGCTGGGCGTGCTCGACGGCGGCAACGACGCGGAAGGAAGCGGCAGGCGCGCGAGCGCATCGCGGATCGAATTCATCATTGGCGGAAGGGGTTGAGGATGAGGTACAGCAAGGATCGCGGCGGCGTTTGCCGCGGCGTGGCGATGGCGTGCGCGTTCGGCGTGTTGGTGGGGATGCCGGGCTGGACAGCGCATGCGCAATCCGCCGATGCCGCAACGACGGCGCAGTCGGTGGACACGCCCACTGCCGGGACGGCGCCGGTGCAGGCGCCCGCGGATCCGCAGCGGCAGCCGCAGCGGCCCGCGGGCGGCACGATCCAGGAACTGGCAGGGGGGATGTCCGGTGGCAAGGCGTTGGCCGGCGACACCCGTGCGTCCAGCGCTCCGCTGGTGGCGCCGCGCATGTCGCTGTATGCCGGCGAAGCTGCGATCCGGCGCGTGCCGGGCGCATTGCGCCGGGTCGCCGTGGGCGATGGGGAAGTCGTCACCGTGTTCACGGTGGGCAAGAGCGAGCTGGTCTTCATCGGCAGCAAAGCAGGGGAAACCAACGTGCACCTGTGGCTTGCGGACGGCAGCCAGCGCGACATCAGCGTGGACGTGAGCGGCGGCAAGTCCGAGGGGCTGGCGTCGACGGTGCGCGAGTTGCTGGGCGATGCGCGCGGCGTCGACGTGCGCCCGGTCGGCGCGAACGTGGTCGTCTCCGGCAGCGAAATTGACGCCGGGATCGCCGCCCGGATCGCGGCGTTGCAGAAGGTGTATCCGCAGATCCTCAACCTCACCGGCACCGATCCGGTCGGCATGCGGCCCATGGTGCGGATGGACGTGACCATCATGGAGTTCAACAAGGACGCGGTGGAGGATCTGGGCATCCGCTGGAACAGCACCATCAGCGGCCCGGTGGGCGGCCTCATCCGGGACGCCACGACCAACGATTATTTCCGCGTGTTGCCGAAGGACGAGGACACCTTCCAGCAGATCCGCGACAGCCTGCCCAAGCGCGTGCCGGGGCCGCAGGGCTATTTCGGCATCGCCACCACCATCGGTTCGCAGATCAACTTGCTGATGAGCCGCGGCAGGGCCTGGGTGCTGGCCGAACCCAAGTTGAGCGCCAAGAGCGGCAGTAGCGCCTCGTTTCTGGTCGGCGGCGAGGTGCCCATCGTGATCCCCTCGGTGCTGGGCCAGACCCAGGTCGAATACAAGGAATACGGCATCCGCCTGAACATCAGTCCGACCGTCAACAAGGCCAGCGACGTGGCCACGTCGATCATGGCCGAGGTGAGCCGCATCGACCCGTCGGTCACGGTGCAGGGTGTGCCGGGCTTCCTGACCCGGCGCGTGGAGACGGAGATCAACGTGGCGGCGGGCGAAACCATCGTCATTTCCGGCCTGCTCGACCGCACCGCGTCCAAGGCGGCGGACAAGCTGCCGATCCTTGGCGACATCCCGATCCTCGGCAAGCTGTTCCGTTCCGACGCCTTCCGCGGCAACAGGACCGAGCTGGTGATCTTCGTGACGCCGCGGATCGTGACGCCGGAATCGCCGGAGAACCAGGAGCAGTTGCGCCAGGGCGAACGCATCGGCGAATCGCTGGAGAGCGACATCAGCCAGCGCCAGAACAAGCTCATCCACTGAGGCCCGCAGGAAAGCCCATGTTCACCGTTCTGATCGACGCCCCCGGACGCGACCCGCGACAGGTCAAGTGCATGCATCGCGAATGCGGTATCGGCCGCGGCGACGCCAACCTGGTGATGCTCCAGGGATGGAACATCGCCAGCCGGCACGCCACCCTGATGCGCGAGGAACATGGCGTGTTCATCCTGCCGCTGGGCGGCAAGGAGCCGATCATCCTCAACGGCAGGGCGGTGCTGGCGAAGCAGGGGCCCATCACCGGCCGGGACGAGCTGAAGATCGGCAACTACACCCTGCGCATCGCCGGCGACGAGGCGCGCGTCGCGGTGCTGCCGCAGGCGGCCAACGAGCAATCGCTGTCGCCGCAGGACGTCGAGCCCGCGCTCAAGCCGGTCGCCACCGACATCACCGTGCGCGGCGCCGGCCCCTCGGACATGACCGAATGGCGCACCCGCCTGCACATGGCGCTGGTGCGGCAGATGGACCTGCGCCGCACCGACGTGCGCAGCATGGACGACCAAGCGCTACGCGACACCACGATCAATCTGATCGACGACATCCTCAAGCGCGAATTCACGGATCTTCCCAAGGACATCAACCCGCGTCGCCTGGCCAAGCAGGTGCTCGACGAAGCCATCGGCCTGGGTCCGCTGGAGGACCTGATCGACGATCCGACCGTCACCGAGATCATGGTCAACGCGCACGACGACATCTTCATCGAGCGCAACGGCCGTATCCAGAAGTCGGAGGTGGTGTTCTCCACCGAGCGCGCCTGCCTCGCGGCGATCGAGCGCATCGTCACGCCGCTGGGCCGGCGCATCGACGAAAGCTCGCCGCTGGTGGACGCGCGTCTGAAGGACGGTTCGCGCGTGAACGCGGTGATTCCGCCGGTGGCGCTGCGCGGGCCGAGCATCAGCATCCGCAAATTCGCCAAGCGCCGACTGATGGGCGAGGACCTGCTCAAGTTCGGTTCGCTCGATGAGCGCATGCTGGAGTTCCTGACCATCGCCGTGCGCGAACGCCGCAACGTGGTGGTGTCCGGCGGTACGGGTTCGGGCAAGACCACGCTGTTGAACATCCTGTCCAACTTCATTCCCGATGGCGACCGCGTGGTCACCATCGAGGACGCGGCCGAACTGAAGTTGGTGCAGCCCAACCTGGTGGCGCTGGAAGCGCGCCCCGCCAACATGGAAGGCAAGGGCCAGATCACCATCCGCGACCTGGTGAAGAACGCGCTGCGCATGCGTCCCGACCGGATCGTGGTCGGCGAATGCCGCGGCGGCGAATCGCTGGACATGCTGCAAGCAATGAACACCGGCCACGAAGGCTCGCTGACCACCGCCCACGCCAACAATCCGCGCGAAACCCTGTCCCGCCTCGAAGTGATGGTGATGATGGCCGGCATGGACCTGCCGATGACGGTGGTGCGCGAGCAGATCGCCTCGGCGGTCAACCTGATCGTGCACCAGCGCCGCTATCCGTGCGGCTCGCGCAAGGTCAGCCACATCACCGAGATCACCGGCATCGAAAGCGGCACCATCCAGATGCAGGACATCTTCCTGTTCAAGCCGACCAGCTACCACGGTCCGGACGGCAAGGTCGTCGGCAGCTTCGTCGCCACAGGCGCGGTGCCCGAGTTCTACGAGGAGCTGGCCGAACGCGGCGTGCCGGTCGACCTGGGCATCTTCCGCAACCAGGGCGGATTCGCATGATGGCGGTCTGGCTGATCGCGGCGCTGGTGTTCGGCGGCACCGCGCTGGTGCTGCTGTTGTCGCTGCGGGTCGGCGAAAAATTCCTGGGCGAATACCGCGCCAACTTCCTCAGCCAGGCGCGGGTGAACCTGGCCGACATGTTCATGTTCATGGAGCCGGGACAGCTGTTCCGGGCCAACGCGGTCGCGCTGCTGGTGATTCCGCTGCTGGTTTGGCTGCTGGCCGGCGGGCTGTTCGCCATCCTGGCGGCGGTCGTGCTGGTGTTCGCGCCGCGCAAGATCTATGTGTGGCTGCGCGCGCGCCGGATCGAGCGGATCCAGGAACAGTTGCCCGACGCGTTGCAGATGCTCGCCAGCAGCCTGCGCGCCGGCGTCGGTTTCGCGCCGGCGATGGAAGTGCTGGTGCAGGACGGCCAGCCGCCATTGGCGCAGGAACTGGCGCTGGTGCTGCGCCAGCAGCACATGGGCGTGCGCGCCGAGGCCGCGCTGGACAGCTTCGCCAAGCGCGTTCCCATCGTCGATGCGGAGCTGTTCGTGTCGGCGGTGAACATCTCGCGCGAAGTCGGCGGCAACCTGGCCGAAACGCTGGCCACACTGGCCGAGACATTGCGCCGCCGCCTGATCATGGAGAAGAAGGTCAAGGCGCTGACCGCGCAGGGCAAACTGCAGGGCATCGTGATGGCCCTGCTGCCGGTGTTCCTGATCGGCTACCTGTCGCTGATGTACGCCGACACCATGCAGCCGATGTTCCACAGCTGGCACGGCTGGCTGGTGACCAGCGTCTGCCTGGTGATGGAGTACCTCGGCTACCGCATGTGCAAGAAGATCATGACGATCGACGTATGAACTGGATACTTGTCCTGGTGGCGTTGCTGGCGGCGGGGGCTGTGGTCCTGGCGATGCTGGGCACGCGCGGCGCGATCAACGAAGTGGCGCTCGAAGACCGTACCTACTACGATCCGCTGCCGAAACTGATGCAGATGATGTGGCCGCTGGTGACGGTGCTGACCCGGCGCATCGCGCCGCGGTTGAACGTGGTCCAGCTGGAGCATACCCATCGCCAGCTGCAGGCGGCGGGCCAGGACTACACGCTCACGCCGGAGGAGTTCTACGGCCTGCGCCTGTCCAGCGCGATAGTGACAGCGGTGTTCTTCGCGCTTTGCCTGCTGATGCTGGGGCGGCTCGATGTCGGATCGGCGTTGCTGTGTTTGGTGTTCGGCGGCTTCCTTGGCTGGTTGTATCCGATGCTGTGGCTGACCGAGAGACGCAAGCTGCGGGAACGCGCGGTGGTGCGCGACCTGCCGGTGTACCTGGACTTCATCACCATGTCGGTGGAAGCCGGCCTGAACGTCACCGGCGGCATCGAACAGGCGGTGGCGAAGGGACCGGCCGGCGCCTTGTCTCAGGAGTTCTCGCGGATGCTGCGCGACGTGCGCGCCGGCCTGCCGCGCGCGGAGGCGTTGAAGCGGATGGCCGAACGCATGGACATCGGCCAGATCACTAGTTTCACCAGCGCGTTGATCCAGGCCGACAAGGTCGGCGCCAACCTCAGCGACACTCTGCGCGCGCAGGCCAACCAGCGGCGCGAGGAACGCTTCCTGCGCGCGGAAAAGCTCGCGCTGGAAGCGCCGGTGAAGATGATGCTGCCGCTGGTGATGTTCTTCTTCCCGCTGATTTTCCTGTTCATCGGCTACTTCATCTATCTGAAGATGCTGCAGGAGGGGATCCTGTGAGATTGGGGCGGATCGAGCGCGGCGATGCGGCGCCCATTCCGCAAGTGTGGGCAGCGGATCGCTGGTGGTCGCGCATGCGTGGATTGCTGGCGCGCCCGCCGCTGGCCGCCGACGGCTCGCAGGCACTGCTGATCACGCCATGCGCCAGCGTGCATACCATCGGCATGCGCTACCCGCTGGATCTGGTGTACCTCGATCGCACCGGTATGGTAGTGGGCTGGCGCGAACACGTGGCGCCGTGGCGGCTGTCCGCCTGCCGGGGCGCCGCGGCGACGGTGGAGTTCCACGGCGGTGCATTGGCGCGCCTGCATCCTCGCCAGGGAGAACGTTGGCAATGGCGGAGCGCGCGGGAACTTCCGCACGAAGGCGGGCAGGCATGACGAAGCGTCGGGACAAGGGTGCGCATCGTGATCGTGCAGCCGGTCAGGCGATGGTCGAACTGCTGATCGTCGCGCCGCTGGTGTTCTTCATGATCCTGATGGTGGTGCAGGCGGCGCTGCTGTACCGGATGAAATCGACGCTGGACTATGCCGCGCTGATGACCGCGCGCGCCGGCGCCGTGAGCGGCGCGAATCCGGGCGAGATGCGAGTCGCCTTCGCCAAGGGCATGCTGCCGCTGTACGCGCACAAGACCGGTATGGCGGAGATGGAAGCGGCGTATGCCAAGGCACGGGCGGATCTGCTCCTGCACGGTAGGATCACCGTCGTCAATCCGACGCGAGCGGCCTGGGACGAGTTCAAGGAACGCCAGTACAACGGCCAGTACGCCTTGCCGAACGACACCTTGGCTTACCGCAGCCATGCCGCGGGCAGCAGTGGCGTGAACGTGCAGGACGCCAACCTGCTGAAGGTGAAGGTCACGTACGACGCGCCGTTGGTGGTGCCCTTTGTGGGCTGGGTGCTGGGCGGAAAGTCCGCCTACCTGAAAGCGGGGACGTTCGAATCCTCGCCCCTGAATGCCTTCAGTGGCCGCCTGCCCATCGAGGCGTATGCGATCGTGCGCATGCAGAGCCCCATCTACCAACGGGCGAACCTGGACAAATGAGCCGATTGGGAGTGTTCGCCGCGTTGTTGCCGACGTTGCTGGCCTTCCCTGCGGTGCAGGCGGCCGAACCGCTGTCCGGCACGGCCAGCGTGTTGACCAACCAGCTGAGCGCGTTCACCCGCACCCGGCCGCGCGGCGCGATGGATGAGGCAACGGTGTTCTTCCGCGGCGACGCCGTGCGCATCCAGTTCCGCGACAATACGGGCAAGGCGTATGCGCTGGTGTTGCCCGCAGGCAAGGCCGCTGGCTGGATCGAGGACGAGCACGGCGGCGTGCTGCCGTTGCCGTCCGGGCGCTGGCCGTTGCACGCCGACCCGGGACAACCGTGCGCCGGGCAGGGCCTGTTCGCCGACTGCCAGCGCATGGGCGAAGGCGTGTACGCCGGGCGCAATGCCAGGCAGTGGCGCTACCGACTGGCGAATCCCACCGGTCCCGGCATGACCCGGCAGGGCCGGATGTGGCTGGACGAGGAAACCGGCTTCGTGCTCGGCTACGAAGGCGATGCTAGTGCTGGATTGGGAAAGCGCTGGCAAGTGCGTTCGGTGCGTTACGAACCGCTGCCGGATGCGCTGTTCGAGAGGCCGGTGCCGACGGATCCTGCGGACTCCAGATAGCGCGACGTCCGTCTTGGGGCGTTCGCTAAAATCATGATTTGCAGACTCAAGGAGCGATAGATGCGTTTGGAAAAAATCGGATTGGCGATGGGCATGGCTGCGGCCATCGCGGCAGCGCTGCTGCCTGGCTGCAAAAACGAAAAAACGAACGAAACAATAAAGAACGCGGACGCGTCGGCGCTGGAAAAAGCCATCGATGCGAAGAAGGCCAAGGCCGAGGAAAGCTCGAAACCGGCCGAGTTCGACATCTCGGCGATTCCGGTGAGCACGGCGACCTTGGGCGACTTCCCCTACATCAGCCTTCCGCCGGGCTACATGAGCAACGGGGAACCTGAAACCAAGCGGTTCGCGCGCTTCCCGTTCTGGGTGAAGGCCCAGGCGCATTGGGTGGAAGGGCGCTTCTATCTGGTCAACGTCTATCCGGACGAGGAAGGCGAATACAACCCTTACGAGTTGCTCAGGAACCTGGAAGCCCAAGTCGAGCAAATAGGCGGGTCGAAGGTTTCGGACGAACACATTCCCTACGAGACCGTCAACGGCTGGGGCGAAGAGATCACCATGGGGTTCCTCAAGGGGCTGGGCGATGTCTACAGCGAAGACGTGAAGGTCAAGACGTACTTGGTGCGCCGCAACGACGGCAATATCTGGATCCATTTCGCCCAAGGCACGACCCAGGGCGGCATCATCGTCGGTCAAGAGAAAGCGTTCCAGCAGACCGCGCAGCTGCTGCCTGCGAGCGAAATAAAGAAGCAGCTGGACGCGGTCGGTAAGGTGGCGCTGCAGGTCAACTTCGCCACCGACAAGACCGATGTGCTGCCGGACTCGTTGCCGCAGATCGAGCAGGTCGCCGCACTGCTGAAGGATGATCCTTCGCTCAAGCTCGCCATTAACGGCCATACCGACAACACCGGCGACGCCGCGCACAATCAGCAGCTTTCCGAGGAACGCGCTAAGGCAGTCGTTGTGTTGCTGACCGGCAAGGGCATCGACGCCGCGCGCTTGAGCGCTGCAGGCTTCGGTTCCGCGCGGCCGGTGGCCGACAACGGCACGGGTGAGGGCAAGGCGAAGAA
Organism: Thermomonas brevis; assembly: GCF_014395425.1. Taxonomy (NCBI): domain Bacteria; kingdom Pseudomonadati; phylum Pseudomonadota; class Gammaproteobacteria; order Lysobacterales; family Lysobacteraceae; genus Thermomonas; species Thermomonas brevis. The sequence continues at coordinate 1,790,915 of NZ_CP060711.1, read as the reverse complement.
CCGGCGCGTGGAGCTGGTCAAGCGCTGAGTGTAGATGCACAGCAACGTGTAACTCCTCCTTTTCTAGGAAGGAGGAGGAGCATGCGTTGAAGCGGGCGGCCCTTGAGCGGCTATGTCGACAGCAGTGGTAAAGCGATACCGCTGTGGACTCCTCAGGCGGTTCCGCCCGCGCCAGCCGCCAGCTCGTCGCAGACCACCCGGTTGCGGCCACTCGCCTTGGCCCGGTAGAGCGCAGCGTCGGCCCGCGCCAGCAGCTGGTCGAGGCTCGCGCCGACATCGGCCTCGGATACGCCGATGCTCACGGTCAGCGGAATCGCGGGCTGCTCTACGCGAGCCAGCGGATGCGCGGCCAGGGTTGCGCGCAGCCGCTCCGCGAGCGCGCACGCCTGCGCCATCGCCACTCCCGGCAGGAACAGCACGAACTCCTCGCCGCCGTAGCGGCCGAACAGCACGTCGTAGCTGCGCAGGTCGTCGCGCAGGGTGCGGAAGCTGTGGCGCAGCGCGTCGTCGCCGGCCTGGTGGCCCCAGGTGTCGTTGATGCGCTTGAAGAAATCCAGGTCCAGCAGCAGCGCCGAGAACGGACGCTGCTGGCGCTGGCACAGGGCGAGCTGGTGCTGGCCGTCGTCCAGCAGCGCGGCGCGGTTGAGCGCGCCGGTGAGCTCGTCGGTGCGCGCCAGCCGGCGCAGCTCCACCAGCTGCCGCTCGACCAGCAGGATCATCAGGGCGAAGGTCTGGGCGAGGATGACGAACAGGCCGCCGATATAGCCGATGTAGATCGGCAGGCCCGCGCGCATCACCTCGTTGCCCGCGTCGGGCGCCGTCGGCAGCAGGCCGCGCAGCAGGAACAGCGCGGCGTCGAGCAGGAACACGGTCGCCGCCAGCCGGCAGCTGACCCGCAGTTCGGCCGGCGCGTGGCGCAGCAGCAGCCAGGCTTCCCAGAACTTGAAGGCGGTGAGCACCACGCCGTACATCAGCAGCCGCGTGCCGAGGTCGGGCGTGACCAGGCTGAACCAGGCGATGCCGAGCAGGTAGGCGCCGCCCAATGCCGACGCCGCGCGCCAAGGCGGGCGGCGGCCGACGTGCATCGCCACGCCGGCGACCATCAGCACGCTGCTGAGCATGCCGAAGCCGTTGCGGATCAGGATCGACGCCGCTTCCGGGATCGGCAGCGGCAGGCCGAACATGGCGGTGTTGATCGCGGCGGCCCACAGGCTGGCGGCCCACAGGCGCGGCACCGGCTGGCCGCGCAGCATGAGCATGACCAGCGAGAACCCGACGGCGATGCCGAAGTACAGCAGCAGGCCGATGACGGCGATGGTGGGGAGATGCAGGGTCATCGGGAACGCGGGTGCGCGGACGCGGTGCGGTTATCGTGCCTCATTCTTCTTCCGCCCCGCGTGAGCGCGCGGCGCGTTCGGCGCTACTTGTTGCTGACGTATTTCTCGCGCCGGATCATCGGCACCGGCAGGCCGATCGCCTTCAATGCCTCGAAGCTGGCATCGACCATGTCGGGATTGCCGCACAGGTAGGCGATGTCGGCGGCCGGGTCGGGCGCCAGCTCCGGCAGCACGTTCTGCACGTAGCCGTGGCGCACGTCGGGATGGGCCAGCGGCGAATCGGCGGCCGGCAGCTCGCGCGACAGGCAGGGCATGTAGCGGAAGCGCGGATGGGCTGCGGCGAAGGCGCGGAACTCGTCGCCGTACAGCAGTTCGGCCGGCGTGCGCGCACCCTGCAGCAGCACGACCTCGACGCCGCGCTCGGCCATCTGCCGTTCCAGCTGCGGCAGCATCGCCCGGTACGGGGTGATGCCGGTGCCGGTGCCGATCAGCAGGTAGCGGCGGTTGGCGTCGTTCGGATACAGGCAGAAGCGCCCGAACGGGCCGCTGGCGTCGACCGTCGCGCCGAGCGCCAGCGCCTCGAACAGCGCGGTCGCCGCGCCGCCCGGGACGTAGCTGACCGCGATCTCCACCCGCGCGTCCGGCGCGGCGTCGGGGTCGCGGCCGATGGCGATGGAATAGCTGCGCCGCGCGGCGCTGCCGTCGGCGTACTGGAAATGGATCTGCACGAACTGGCCGGGGATGCAGGGCAGCGGCTCGCCGTCGTCGCGCAGGAACGACAGGTGCGCCACGGTGGGCGCGATCATCCGGCGCGCGGTCAGTTTCAGCGGGAAATGGGTGATGGCCACGTCGTTGCAACACAGCGTGGCAAGGGTGGCGCCACGAGGCTGCCTATACTACCGGCTTCCCGCGCGGGCTCCGCGCACGAGGCCATGCATGAGTTCCCATACCGCGGCTGATCCCGCTGCGCCCGCGCTGCGCGTGCGCGACCTGTGCAAGATCTACGACAACGGCGTGGAGGCGCTGAAAGGCGTCTCGCTGGACGTCGGCGCCGGCGATTTCCATGCCCTGCTCGGCCCCAACGGCGCCGGCAAGAGCACCCTGATCGGCATCGTCAGCTCGCTGGTCAACAAGAGCGGCGGCACGGTGGAGGTGTTCGGCGTGGACATCGACGCCGACCGCAGCGCGGCGATGCGTCTGATCGGGCTGGTGCCGCAGGAATTCAACTTCAACATGTTCGAGAAGCCGCTGGACATCTGCGTGAACTACGCGGGCTTCTACGGCATACCGCGCGAGCAGGCGCTGGCGCGCGCCGAGGAGGTGCTGAAGGACGCGCACCTGTGGGACAAGGCGGACAAGATGAGCCGCACCCTGTCGGGCGGCATGAAGCGGCGGCTGATGATCGCCCGCGCGATGATGACCAGGCCGCGCCTGCTGATTCTCGACGAACCCACCGCCGGCGTGGACATCGAGATCCGCCGCGGCATGTGGAAGACGCTGAAGGACATCAACGCCGGCGGCACCGCGATCATCCTCACCACGCACTACCTGGAGGAAGCGGAGAGCCTGTGCCGCAATCTCGCCATCATCGACCACGGCACGATTGTGGAACGCGGGCCGATGAAGTCGCTGCTGGCCAAGCTCGACGTGGAAGGCTTCCTGTTCGACGTCGAGGGCGAGGTGCCGGCCGTGCTGCCGCAGATCGAGGGCGCGACGCTGCTGGCGACCGACGCGCACACGCTGGACCTGGACATGCCGCGCGCGATGGACCTCAACCGCGTGTTCGCCGCCTTCGACGCCGCCGGCATCCGGGTGCGCTCGATGCGCACCAAGAGCAATCGGCTGGAGGAACTGTTCGTCCGCATGACCGCGCGCGAAGGAGCACAGGCATGAGCAACCCCAACCTGACTGCGCTCGCCACCATCGCCCGCCGCGAGATCATGCGCATCCTGCGCATCTGGACGCAGACGCTGATCCCGCCCGCGATCACCATGACCCTGTACTTCCTGATCTTCGGCAAGCTGATCGGCGCGCAGGTGCGGGAGATGGACGGCGTGCGCTACATGGACTTCATCGTCCCTGGCCTGGTGATGATGAGCGTGATCCAGAACAGCTACGGCAACATCAGCAGCTCCTTCTTCGGCGCCAAGTTCGGCCGTCATGTCGAGGAACTGCTGGTCAGCCCGATGCCCAACTGGGTGATCCTGGGCGGCTACGTGGCCGGCGCGGTGCTGCGCGGGCTGATGGTCGGCGTGATCGTGCTGGGCATCGCGATGTGCTTCACCCGCGTCGAGATGCCGCATCCGCTGGTGACGCTGACCTCGGTGCTGTTGGGCGCGACGATCTTCTCGCTGGCCGGCTTCGTCAACGCGGTGTACGCGAAGAAGTTCGACGACATCGCCATCGTCCCGACCTTCATCCTCACCCCGCTGACCTACCTCGGCGGCGTGTTCTATTCGGTCAAGCTGCTGCCGGGCTGGGCCGAGGCCGCCACCCACGCCAACCCGATCTTCTACATGGTCAACGCCTTCCGCTACGGCCTGCTGGGCGTGAGCGACGTGCCGCTGTGGGTGGCCTACGGGCTGATGCTGGGCTTCGTGGCCGCGCTGTCGGCGCTGGGGCTGTGGCTGCTCAAGCGCGGCGTGGGCTTGCGGAGCTGACGCGGGCGCGATTTCCGCCGCGATCCCATCGCTTACACTTCGCCGCTCATTCCCCCGAACTGGAGCCGAAGTGATGTCGATGAAGTCCGCCGTTCCGATGCTGGCGCTGGGCCTGGCCGTGGGCGTGGCCCTGACGGCGTGCAAGAAGCCGGAGGCCGCCGCCGCCGCCGCGGAGGCACCGGCCGCCGCCGATGCGCCCGCCGCGCAACCTGCCGCGGACACGGCGCCCGCCGCCGCACCGGCTGCCACCGCTGCTGCCGCCGCCTTCGACATCGGCGCCATTCCGGTCAGCGACAAGCCGCTGCCGGCGTGGCCCTACGTCGCGCTGCCGGCGGGCTACGAGTTCGACTACGCCGACAACCTGTCGTCGCGCAGCAAGGACCTGGCCCGCGTGCCGGTGTGGACCGGCGGCCAGCTGCTGTGGGTGGAAGGCAAGGTCTTCAGCGACGAGATCGACAACAGCGACGGCAAGACCTATTCCAGGTTCGAAGTCCGCAAGAACGTGCAACAGGCCATCGAGGCGCTGGGCGGCGTGCGCGTCACCGAGCGCAGCTTCGACGAGGCGACCTGGGATGCCAACGAGAAGGTGTTGAGCGATTTCCGCCAGGAATTCAGCCGCATGCAGAACGCCTACTGGTACGACGCCGACGCCGACACCTACGTCATCCGCCGCGCCGACAAGGCGATCTGGATCGTGTTCCAGAGCGGCAACGACCAGGGCGCGCTGATGGTGGCGGAAGGTCCGTTGCCGGAGGCGCCGGCGAAGTAAGCCGCGCCGCTTTGCGCGACACCGCGAACGCCCGGCTCATGCCGGGCGTTTTGCCGCGAGTAACGCAGCATGCGTGGGAGTGAAGCGAGAGGCCTACGTCGCGACGACGAAAACGAAGTCGCCATCGAAGTCGCGTTCGCTACACTTCGCGCTCCCCCGACCGCTGGAGTGAACCGTGCGTTTGAACAAGATGGCCCTGGCCCTGAGTATGGCGATGGTGGTGGTATGCGGTTGCAAGAAGGAAGCCGCCGCGCAGGACGCTACAACCCCGGAGGCCGCGGCTGCGGCGGTTCCGGCGGAAGCGCAGGAGGCCGCGGGCACGGAGGATGATTCGGCCAGCGCGTCGACGCTGAAGAAGTCCGACGCTTACAAGCTGGGTGCGGCGATGGCGGCGATGACCGTGGTCTGCGGCGTGGCCAAGCCGGCCGAGGCGGAAGCGGGCCTCGCCAGGATGAAGGTCGAGGCCGCCGTGAATGGCGTGAGCGCTGCCGAGATCGAGGTGCTTTATCGCAGTGCGCTGGCGCAGGGTGAGGCTGCCAAGGTGCAGAACCCGGCCAGGTTCGAGGAGGAGTGCGCGGGCCTGCGCAAGATGGCCGACCCGGCCGAGGTTAAGAAGATGGAGCAGGCGGCCAAGGAATTGGAAGCCTGGGCCAAGAAGATGGAAGCCAAGGCGAAGTAAGTTTCCGCGCGCCGCGCAAGCAAACGACGCCCGGCATCCGCCGAGCGTTTCGTTTTCGGGATCAGGCCGGAAGCCGGAAGAACGTCGCCGCCGTCGTCATACTGTTGGCGGCGGTGGCGGTGATGTCCTCGCTGCGGTCGCGTGCCAGCTCCTCGACGATGTGCGGCAGGAACGCAGGCTCGTTGCGGCGATCCTTCGGCATCGGCTTGAGCGTACGCGGCAGCAGGTAGGGCGCGTCGGTCTCCACCATCAGGCGGTTGGCGGGGATGTGCTTCACCAGCTCGCGAAGGTGCGCGCCGCGGCGTTCGTCGCAGAGCCAGCCGGTGATGCCGATGTGCCAGTCCTGGTCGAGGCAGTCGAACAGTTCCTCGCGGGTGCCGGTGAAGCAATGCACCACCGCCGGGCCGAGCCGGCCGTCGAAGTTGCGCATCATCGCCATGAAGTCGGCGTGGGCGTCGCGCTGGTGCAGGAACAGCGGCTTGCCCACGCCATCGACGGCAAGGTCCGCGGCGATCTGCAACTGCCGCTCGAACGCGCGCCGCTGCGCCGGGCGCGGCGAGAAGTCGCGAAAGTAGTCCAGCCCGCATTCGCCCACCGCGACGACTTCCGCATGCGCATGCAGCGCGCGCAGTTCGGCGTCGCATTCCTCGGTGTATTCCGTCGCGTGATGCGGATGCACGCCGGCGGTGGCGAACCATTCGCCGGGGCGGGTGCGGGCCAGTTCCAGCGCCTTCGGCGAATGCTCGCGGCTGGCGCCGGTGAGGATGGCGCGGGTCACGCCGGCGTCGCGCGCGCGCTGCCACACCGCATCGCGGTCGCGGTCGAAGCTGTCGTGGGTGAGATTCAGGCCGATGTCGATGAGCTGCATGCGTCTATTGTAAGAGTGTGCTCAGCGCGTCATTCCCGCGAAGGCGGGAATCCAGCTTTTGATCTTCTCTTCGAAGCAAAAAAGCCAGAACTGGATTCCCGCCTTCGCGGGAATGACGGGCAAAAAGCGAGAAAATGCGCGCATGCAATTTCCGATCACGCCGCTGCTGCCGGACATCGTCGCCTCGCTCGCCGCGCATCCCCGGCTGGTGCTGGAAGCGCCGCCCGGCGCGGGCAAGACCACGCAGGTGCCGCTGGCGCTGCTGGCTGCCGAGTGGCTGCAGGGCCGCAAGATCGTGATGCTGGAGCCGCGCCGCGTGGCCGCGCGCGCCGCAGCGGGGTTCATGGCCAAGCAACTCGGCGAGGCGGTGGGCGAGACCGTCGGCTACCGCATCCGCTTCGAGAACAAGGTGTCGGCGAAGACCCGCATCGAGGTGGTCACCGAGGGCATCCTCACCCGCATGCTGCAGGACGATCCCGAGCTTGGTGGGAGCGGGCTGGACGGCGTCGGCGCGCTGCTGTTCGACGAGTTCCACGAGCGCCACCTGGCTGGCGACCTCGGCCTCGCGCTGGCGCTGGACGTGCAGGCGGGATTGCGCGACGACCTGCGGATCGTGGCGATGTCGGCGACGCTGGATGGCGAGCGCCTTGCCGCGTTCCTCGATGCGCCGCGCCTGTCCAGCGCCGGCCGCAGCTTCCCGGTCGAGGTTGCGCATTTTCCGGCGCGCCGCGACGAGGCGCTGGAGCATCAGGTCCGTCGCGCCGTCGAGCAGGCGTTGGCCACGCATCCCGGCGATCTGCTGGTGTTCCTGCCGGGGCAGCGCGAGATCGCGAAGGTGTCGGCCCTGCTCCCTCCCTTTCGCGAAGCGAAGGAGAGGGCTGGGGAGGGGTGCTCTTCCGTGGATGGACAAAAGCCACCCCCTCCCGACCTCCCCCTTCGCTTCGCGAAAGGGGAGGAGCAGGGCATTGAAGTGCTCGCCCTGCACGGCGAACTCCCGATCGAACAGCAGTCGCGCGTCCTGCAGCCCGCATCCGACGGCCGCCGCCGGGTAGTGCTGGCGACCAACGTGGCCGAGTCCTCGGTGACGCTGCCGGGCGTGCGCGTGGTGATCGACAGCGGATTGGCGCGCGAGCCGCGCTTCGATCCGAACAGCGGCTTCTCGCGGCTGGAAACGGTGTCCATTTCGCAGGCGTCCGCCGATCAGCGTGCGGGCCGCGCGGGCCGCGTCGCCGACGGCTGGGCGTATCGGCTGTGGCCGCAGTCGCAGCGACTGGAGCCGCAGCGCCGTCCGGAAATCGCGCAGGTCGAACTGGCGTCGCTGCCGCTGGAACTGGCGGCCTGGGGCAGCGCCGACCTGCGCTTCGTCGATCCGCCGCCGGCCGGCGCGCTGGCGGCGGGCCGCGATCTGCTGCATCGGCTGGATGCGCTGGACAAGGCCGGCAGGCTCACGCCGCGCGGCAGGAGGATGCTGGCGCTGGGCACGCATCCGCGCCTCGCCGCGATGCTGCTGGCGGCGGACGATCCGTCGCGCCTCGCGCTGGCCTGCGACATCGCCGCGCTGGTCGAGGCGCGCGATCCCTTGCGCTCGCGTTCCGACGCGCTGGCGCCGCGCTGGCAGGCGCTGGCCGCGTTCCGCAATGGCCGTGTGGGTGCGGACGCCAGCCGTTCCGGCCTCGCCGCCATCGACGCCGCCGCGAAGCAGTGGCGTCGCCGCCTGCGCTGCGACGCGCCGCCGCCCGCGTCCGCACCGGCGCACGCGATCGGCGACCTGCTGGCGCATGCGTTTCCGGACCGCATCGCGAAACAGCATCCGCAGGACCCGCGCCGCTATCTGCTGGCGAACGGCCGCAGCGCGCGGTTGTTCGACGACAGCGCGCTGTACGGCGAGCCATGGCTGGTCGCCAGCGAGCTGCGCTTCGAGGCCAAGGACGCGCTGCTGCTGCGCGGTGCGCCGGTCGACGAAGCGGCGCTGCGGCGCGAGTTCGCCGCGCATTTTTCCGAGGCCGACGAAGTGCGCTGGGACGCGGACAGGCGCGCGCTGGTCAGCGAACGCATCGCCCGCTTCAACGGCATCGTGCTGGCGGCGAAATCCGCCGGCCGCGCCGATCCCGCGCTGGCCGCCGCCGCGTTGACGGCGGCGGTGCGCGAGCTCGGCCTGTCCGCGCTGCCTTGGAGCGAGGCGCTGTCGCAGTGGCGCATCCGCGTGCAGTGCCTGCGCGCTTGGCTGCCCGAGCTCGCGCTGCCGGATCTGTCCGACGCCGCACTGCTGGCGTCGCTGGACGATTGGCTGAAACCCGCCTTCGCCGGCAAGACCCGGCTGGACGCGCTGGGCGGCGACGAACTGGCCGAGGCGCTGAAATCCGGCGTCGACTGGAACCTGCGCCAGCGCATCGACCAGCTCGCACCGACCCGGATCGAAGTGCCTTCCGGCATGCAGCGCGGCATCGACTACGCGCTGGACGACCATGGCGAACCGGCCTCGCCGGTGCTGGCGGTGAAGCTGCAGGAACTGTTCGGACTGGCGGAAACCCCGCGCGTCGCCGACGGCCGCGTCCCGCTCACCCTGCACCTGCTCTCGCCCGCCGGCCGCCCGCTGCAGGTGACCCAGGACCTGCACGGGTTCTGGGAGCGCACCTATCCGGAAGTGAAGAAGGAAATGAAGGGGCGCTATCCCAAGCATCCGTGGCCGGACGATCCCTGGAGCGCCACGGCGACGCATCGGGTCAAGCCGCGCGGGACGTGATGCCGACCTGCCCTTGGATGCGAGAGAAGCGGCAACAGCCTTTTGGACACGGATCAACGCGGAAGATGCGCATCGAACCACAGGCATCCGCCTTTCATCCGCGTTGATCCGCGTCCAAATGCTTTTTGCACGATGGGACAGCTCCGCATCCGCAAGGGGCAGCGCAACAATCACGCGCCATGAACGCGGCGGCGACGACACTGCGGCGCAGCCACCAATCCTGAGGAGCGCACCATGGGCAAACTGGACAAGGCGCAGGATCGCGCGATGGAGCTGATCGGCGAGATCGGCGACGGCCTGCGCAGCAAAATGCCGGACAAGGCGATGCACTGGGTGGAAACCGGCGCTGCGCTCGGCGCGCTGCGCGCCGGTTCGAAGGTCGCGGGCGGATTCGTGCGCCGCAACCCGGTGCTGGTGGGCGCGGCGGTCGCCGGCGCCGGCCTGCTGTGGCTGGCGGCACGCCGCCGCGCCAAGCAGCAGGTGTTGATCGAAGGCCGCGCCACCCGCGTCGATGCGGTGCGCCGGAAATCGCAGGAACGGCAGGAACAGGACGAATACGGCGCCTGAGCCCTAGGCGCAGTCTTCGCCGCAGTCGATCTCCGGCAGCTCCAGCAGAAAGCGGGCGCCGCCGCCGTCGCGGTCCTCGTACCACAGCCGGCCGCCGGCATTGATCGCGATCTGCCGCGCCAGCGTCAGGCCCAGCCCGCTGGAATGGCTGGCTGCGGCGTCGTTCTCGTGCGCGCGCTTGAACGGCGTGAACAGCTGCGGCCGGAAGCCGGCGGGAACGCCTGGGCCGCGATCCTGCGCCACCAGTTGCCAGAAGCCGGGCGCTCCCGGCTTTGCGATCAGCTCCAGCTCGCCGCCGTCGCGGGCGTATTTCAGCGCGTTGCTGATCAGGTTCTCGCCGAGCTGGCGCAATACCTGCCCGCCGATCGCCACGCAGGCGTCGGGGTCGGGTGCCTCGATGCGCAGGCGCAGGCCGCTGGCCTCCAGCTGCAGTTCGTAGCGCGCGGCCAGCCAGCGCAGGGTTTCGCCCAGATGGGCGCAGGCCTTGCCGGCGGGCTGGGCGGAGGCGTGCGCCTGGCTTTGCAGGTAGTTGCGGATGTAGCCCAGCGCCTCGCGCGTGCTGTCGTCGATGACCTGCAGGTAGCGCGGCGCGCGCTCCGCCTTGCAGTCCGGCAGCGCCAGCATCTCGCAGGCGAACAGCACGCTGGTCAGCGGGTTCTTCAAATCGTGCGCCACCAGGGTGACCAGTTCCTGGCGTTCGCGCGCCACCTGCTCCAGGCGGTCGCGGGTCAGCTTCAGGCGCAGGTGCACGTGCACGCGCGCCATCATTTCCTCGGGCGAGCAGGGCTTGCCGATGCAGTCGACCGCGCCGGCTTCGAACGCGCGCAGCAGGCGCGCGTGGTCCGACGCGGAGGCCAGCACGATCACCGGGATCGGCCGCAGCGCGGGCTGTTCGTGCAGCGTGACGAGCAGCTCCAGCCCGACCTGCCCCGGCATCGGCAGGTCCAGCAGGATCAGGTCGGGGACGTGTTCGGCGGCGCTGGCGAGCGCTTCTTCGCGGGTCGCGGCGATCATCGCCGCGTGGCCGTGGCGCTCCAGCAGCGCGGCGATCGAGGCCGCGCTGGCCGGCTGCGCGGTGACCACGAGAATGCGGCCGGTCCTGGCGATCTGGTTCGGCATCGGCGAAGCGCTCCCCGCGCCTGTCAGTGCGGCGACGGTAGCAAACGCGCGCGGCGGAAAACAGCGATGCGATCCCGGTTCAGCGAACGCCCGTGTCCCGCCACCGCCCCGGCGGCAGTCCGTCCAGCCGATGCGGCCCGATCGCCGCCCGCACCAGCCGCAGCGTCGGCAGTCCGACCGCCGCGGTCATCCGCCGCACCTGGCGGTTGCGGCCCTCGCGGATCGTCAGTTCCAGCCACGCATCCGGCACGGTCTTGCGGAAGCGCACCGGCGGGTCGCGCGGCCACAGCGCGGGCGCGTCGATGCGGTGCGCCTGCGCGGGCAGGGTCGGGCCGTCGTTGAGGTCGACGCCGCGGCGCAGCGCGTCGAGCCGCGCCTCGTCCGGTTCGCCTTCCACCTGCACCCAGTAGGTCTTCGCTTCCTTGTGGCGCGGATCGGTGAGCCGATGCGCCAGCCGGCCGTCGTCGGTCAGCAGCAGCAGCCCTTCCGAATCGAAGTCCAGCCGCCCCGCCGGGTACACGCCCGCCGGCAGGCCGAAACCGGCCAGCGTCGGCCGCGGCGGCACGCTGCGGTCGGTGAACTGGCAGAGCACGCCGTACGGCTTGTTGAAGGCGATCAGCACGCGGCGTCGATCAACCCGGCTTGCGGAACCGCAGGGTCATCCGATCGCTTTCGCCGATGGCCTGGTATTTGGCGTCGTCGGCCGCCTCGTGGCGGTTGGTCGGCGGCAGCGTCCACACGCCGTTCGGATGCCGGGCATCGTCGGCCGGATTGGCGTTGGCCTCGCTTTTCGCTTCCAGCACGAAGCCGGCGCGGGTGGCGGTTTCGATCACCAGCGCTTCGGTCAGGTAGCCGGAGGCCTTCATCGCGTCCAGATCGGTTCCGGGCTTCGCCCGGTGATCGACCACGCCCAGCGTGCCGCCGGGCTTGAGCGCATCGAAGAACGCCTTGAAATAGGCGTCGGCGGTGCCGGCCGCCACCCAGTTGTGCACGTTGCGGAACGTCAGCACCGCATCCGCGGAGCCCGCGCCGCCGAACGCCGGCGCCTTGCCGTCGTAGTCCAGCCACTGCGCGCGGCCGTAACGGGCGGGGGCGGCGGCGAACTTCGCCTTCAGCGGGCTTTCGCGTCCGCTGGCCGGAACCGCGGCCACGTAGCGGCCGCCCGCGCGCAGCCACGGCGCCAGGAGTTCGCTGTACCAGCCGCCCGACGGGTTGATCTCGATGACGGTGTCGGTCGGCTTCACGCCGAAGAAGGCCAGCGTTTCGGCGGGGTGGCGATAGCGGTCGCGGGCGACGTTGGCCGGCGCGCGCCAGTCGCCGGCGATGGCGGCGGCCAGCGTCATGTCCTCTTGGGCCGGCGTCGCCTGCGTGGCGGCTTCCTGCGCGATCGACGGCGCGCCCGTGGCGAACAGGAGAACGGCGGCGATGGCGGCGGACAAACGGGTCATGGCACGGCTCCGGTCGAGGGGAAAGCAGAGGGTAGCGCGTGCCCGTCACGCATCCGGGCACGCGCGCCGCAGACGGTCAGCCCAGCGTGGCGAGCGCGGCGCTGAGCGTGGCGCTCGGCCGCATCGCCGCCGACAGCTTGCCCATGTCCGGCTGGTAGTAGCCGCCGATGTCCACCGGCTTGCCCTGCACCGCGACGAGCTCTTCGACGATTTTCGCCTCGGCTTCGGTCAGCGCCGAAGCCAGCGGCGCGAACTTCGCGGCGAGCTCGGCGTCGGCGGCCTGTTCGGCCAGCGCCTGCGCCCAGTACAGCGCCACGTAGAAATGGCTGCCGCGATTGTCGATGGTGCCGAGCTTGCGGCCCGGCGAGCGGTCGTTGTCGAGGAACTTCGCGTTCGCCGCGTCCAGCGCGTCGGCCAGCACCTGCGCGCGCGCGTTGCCGGTGGTGTTGGCGAGGTACTCGAACGAGGCCGCCAGCGCCAGGAACTCGCCCAGCGAATCCCAGCGCAGGTAGTCCTCTTCCACGAACTGCTGCACGTGCTTGGGCGCGCTGCCGCCGGCGCCGGTCTCGAACAGGCCGCCGCCATTCATCAGCGGGACGATGGAGAGCATCTTCGCGCTGGTGCCCAGCTCCATGATCGGGAACAGGTCGGTGAGGTAGTCGCGCAAGACATTGCCGGTGGCGCTGATGGTGTCCTTGCCCTCGCGGATGCGCGCCAGCGAGAACGCCATCGCTTCCACCGGGCTGAGGATGCGGATGTCGAGGCCGGCGGTGTCGTGGTCGCGCAGGTACTGCTCGACCTTGGCGATCAGCGCGCGGTCGTGGTCGCGCTGCGGGTCGAGCCAGAACACCACTGGCGTGTCGGACAGGCGCGCGCGGCTCACGGCCAGCTTCACCCAGTCGCGGATCGGCGCGTCCTTGGTCTGGCACATGCGCCAGATGTCGCCGGCCTGGACCGGGTGCTGCATCAGCACGGTGCCGGCCTCGTCGATCACCTTGACCACGCCGTCGCCGCTGATGCGGAAGGTCTTGTCGTGGCTGCCGTATTCCTCGGCCGCCTGCGCCATCAGGCCGACGTTTGGCACGCTGCCCATGGTCGCCGGGTCGAACGCGCCGTGCGCCTTGCAGTCCTCGATCACCGCCTGGTAGATGCCGGCGTAGCAGCGGTCCGGGATCACCGCCTTGGTGTCCTGCAGCTTGCCCTCGGCGTTCCACATGCGGCCGCTGTCGCGGATCATCGCCGGCATCGAGGCGTCGACGATCACGTCGCTCGGCACGTGCAGGTTGGTGATGCCCTTGTCGGAATTGACCATCGCCACCGCCGGGCGCTGCGCGTACAGCGCGGCGATGTCGGCCTCGATCTGCGCGCGCACGCCGTCGTCCAGCTGGCCGAGGCGCGCGTACAGGTCGCCGATGCCGTTGTTGGGGTCGAAGCCGATGCTTTCCAGCGCGTCGGCGTGCTTCTCCAGCACCGGCGCGTAGAAGCGGCTGACCACGATGCCGAACATGATCGGATCGCTGACCTTCATCATGGTCGCCTTCAGGTGCAGCGAGAACAGCACGCCCTTCGCCTTCGCGTCGGCGATCTGCGCATCGATGAACCCGGCCAGCGCCTGCGCGCTCATCACCGACGCGTCGATCACCTCGCCCGCCTGCAACGGCACCGGGCCGCGCAGCGGAAAGCTGCTGCCGGTGACGCTGGTGTATTCGATGCGCACGCTGCCGGCGGCGCCCATCGTGAACGACTGCTCGCTGCCGTAGAAATCGCCGGCCTCCATGTGCGCCACGTGCGAGGCCGACTCCGCGCTCCACGCGCCCATCCGGTGCGGATGCTTCTTCGCATACGCCTTCACCGCCTTCGGCGCGCGGCGGTCGGAATTGCCCTCGCGCAGCACCGGGTTCACCGCGCTGCCCTTGACCCTGTCGTAGCGCGCCTTGACGTCCTTCTCGCGATCGCCCTGCGGCGCGTCCGGGTAGTCCGGCAGCGGATAGCCTTTGTCCTGCAATTCCTTGATCGCCGCCTTCAGCTGCGGGATCGAGGCGCTGATGTTCGGCAGCTTGATGATGTTGGCTTCGGGCGTTTTCGCCAGCGCGCCCAGTTCGGCCAGGTCGTCGGTCACTGCCTTGTCGCCCAGCAGATCCGGGAACTGCGCGAGGATGCGGGCGGCCAGCGAGATATCGCGCGTGTCCACGTCCACGCCGGCGGTCTTCGCGTACGCCTGCACGATCGGCAGGAACGAGGCGGTGGCGAGGAACGGCGCTTCGTCGGTCAGGGTGTAGAGGATCTTGGACATGGCGGCTCGGAGTTCGCGGAGGAAGTCCGCCATTGTCGCGCCTAGCCGCCCCGGCGGGCAAAACCGGCGCGCATGCCGGCATGCCGCCGGCCAGGAACCGGCGCACGAAAAAGGGCGCGGCAGAAGCCGCGCCCTTGGCGTCGCGTTGGACGAAGCGCGATTACCGCACTTCGAACTCGCGCGTCTGTACCACGTTGCCGTCCAGCGAGACTTCCACCTTGTACTTGCCGGTCGGCCAGCCGCTCGGCTTGCTGATCTGGAAGTCGGTGACGCCGTCGCCGGCGAAGGTGATGTCCTTGGTTTCCTCGTTGACGGTCTGGTTGCTGTCCACGTGCGTCCACTTCACGCCCAGCTTGCCGGGCACCGAGGCCATCGGGTCGGAAGTGGCGGTCGCGACCGCGGCGTAGATGGTGTCCTTCGGCGCGAAGGTGGTCATCGGCGCGGTCACGCGCATGTCGGCGCCCACCGCGTTGCCGAGATCGACGCTGCCGACGGAGGCGGTGGCCGCCATCGGCGCGGGGGTTTCGGCGGGGGCGGGTTCGGCGGCGACCGGCGGCGGCGCGGGTTCTTCCTTCTTCTTGCAGCCGACCAGCGCGGCGCTGCCCAGCAGTGCGGCCAGCACGGCCATGTGGAGGCGATTGATCTTCATGCGGATGTCCTTTCTGTGATGGGGTTGAAGCGGCGGCGATCGCGCGGCGATCAGGCTTCGCCTTCCGGCGCGGGGATCTTCAGCACCTGGCCCGGCTGGATCCTGTCGGGATCGGAAAGCTGGTCGCGGTTGGCGTCGAAGATGCGCTTCCAGTCCTGCTTGCCGTAGAAGTGCTTGGCGATCTTCGACAGGTTGTCTCCCTTCGCCACGGTGTAGGTCTGTTCGCCGCCATCGCTTTCCGCGATGGCCTCGGTCGACGTCACCTTGGACTGGACGTCGGAGAAGTCTGGCTTGATCTGCTCCGTGCTCTGCACGCCGCTTTGCACGTCGGAGAAGTCGGGTTTCTTGTCGTTGCTCATGGGGACTCCTTGCCCGGTAGTCGGACAGGGCCACGCTTGCACGAGCCGCGTTAAGAAAACATGGCGGGCGTTGCCCGCGGTTCAGTCCGCTTCACTGCCGCGCAGTGCGCCACGCCTGCGGGACGAGATGGCCGGGCGTGGCCCGCCACGGATTGATGTCCAGTCCGCCGCGCCGGGTGTAGCGGGCTTCCACCGACAGCCGCTGCGGCGCGCAGCGGGCCATCAGGTCGATGAAGATGCGCTCCACGCACTGCTCGTGGAACTCGGCGTGGTCGCGGAAGCTGACCAGGTAGCGCAGTAGTCCCGCGCGGTCGATGCGCGGGCCGCGATAGGCGATGGCGACGTCGGCCCAGTCGGGCTGGCCGGTGACCGGGCAGTTGGATTTCAGCAGCGCGCTGGTCAGGGTTTCCTCGACGATGTCGCCGGCATCCGCCGACAGCAGCGCCGCATCCGGCGGGCCGTAGCGGTCGATGGCGACGTCGAGGCCGTCGATGTTTTCGGCGACGGTGCCCGCTTCCATCGACGGCAGGCCGAACGCCATTTCGACCGGCGCGCCCGCCGCCTGCGACAGATCCGCTTCGACGCGTGCGCGTACCGCCTCGGCGGCGTCGAAGCGACTGGCGTTGAAGGAGTTGAGGTAGAGCTTGAGCGACTTGGATTCGACCAGGTTCGGCGACTGCGCCGGCACCCGCAGCGTGGCGGTGGCGACGTGCGGTTTGCCGCGCCCGTCCAGCCACGACAGTTCGAACGCCTGCCAGCGGTCGAAGCCCACGAACGGCAGCGCATCGCCCGCGATGCCGAGCTCCGCGCGCGCTGCCGCGCGCGGGATCGGGTACAGCAGGCCGGCGTCGTACTGCGCGGGATAGGCGGTGTCGCGGCCAAGCGGCGAGCCGGTGGTGGTGTTGGCGTTCATTCGCTGCGGTGCTCGAAGGCGAGGTAGTCGGACGATTGCATTTCGATCAGCCGCGAGGCGGTGCGTTCGAACGCGCCGGTCAGGCGTTCGCCCGAATACAGCGCCATCGGCGCGGCGTCGGCGGTGCAGATCAGGTTGACGTGGCGATCGTACAGCTCGTCGATCAGGTGCACGAAGCGGCGCGCGGCGTCGTCGCGCAGCGCGTCGAAATGCGGGATGCCGCCGACGAGGATGGTGTGGAACTCGCGCGCGATCTCGATGTAGTCGGCGTTGCCGCGCGGGCCTTCGCACAGCGCGTCGAAATCGAACCAGCACAGCCCCTTGCTGCGCGCGCGCACCGGGATGCGGCGGCCGTCAACGACGATGCCGGCGTCGCGGTGCGCGTCGTCGCCGCCCAGCTCGCGCCAGCGCCGCTCCAGCCACGCGTCCGACTCCGCGTCCAGCGGTGCGCGGTAGACCGGCGACTTGGTCAGCGCGCGCAGGCGGTAGTCGGTGTCGCTGACCAGTTCGACCACCTCGCACTGGCGTTCGATCAGGTCGATGGCCGGCAGGAAGCGCGCGCGCTGCAGGCCGTCCTTGTACAGGTCCCGCGGCGCGGCGTTGGAGGTCGTCACCAGGGTCACGCCTTCGGCGAACAGGCGTTCCAGCAGCCGCGCCAGCAGCATCGCGTCGCCGATGTCGCTGACGAAGAATTCGTCCAGCACCAGCACCCGCAGCGAGCGCCGCCATTCGCGGGCGATGGCGACCAGCGGATCGCGCTGGCCTGCATGCGCGCGCAGGCGCTCGTGCACCTCGCGCATGAAGCGGTGGAAGTGGGTGCGGCGCTTCTCCCTGATCGGCAGCCCGGCGAAGAACAGGTCGATCAGGAAGGTCTTGCCGCGGCCGACGCCGCCCCACAGGTACAAGCCGTGGATGCCGGCCGGGGCTTCGCCGCCGCCGAACAGTCGATCCAGCAAGCCGCGCGTAGGTGCTGGTTGCAGCAACGCGTTGTGGATGCGGTCCAGCGCGCGCAGTGCGCCATGCTGGGCCGGATCGTCGCGCCAGTCGCCGCGCGCCACGCCCTCGGCGTAGCGCTGCGAAGGGGATGCCGCTTCGCTCATGCGGCGGGCGGCGACGGCAGCCAGCCGCGCACGCCGTTCTTCAGCGCGCCGCGCAGATCCATCAGCTTGCGGTGGAAGAAATGGCTGGTGTCGGGCATCTCGACCAGTTGCGGCGGTGTCGGCAGCGAGGCGACCCACTCGCGCACCGCCTCGGCATCGACGATCTCGTCGGCATCGCCCTGGATCACCAGCCACGGCACGGTGGGCAGTGCGATGCCGTCGAAGTCCCAGCTGCGGCCTACCGGCGGGGCGATGCTGACCAGCGCCTTCGCGTCCAGTTCCACCGCGCCGCGCAGCGACACCCAGGCGCCGAAGCTGAAGCCGGCCAGCCACAGCATCTTGTCCGGATGCTGCGCGCGCGCCCAGGCGGCGACCGCGCGCAGGTCGTCCAGTTCGCCTTCGCCGTCGTCGAACGCGCCTTCGGAGGCGCCCACGCCGCGGAAATTGAAGCGCAGCGTGTCGACGCCGCATTCGCGCAGCGCGCGCGCGGCCATCGTCACCACCTTGTTGTGCATCGTGCCGCCCTCGGTGGGCAGCGGATGGCAGACGATCGCCAGCACCGGCTGCGGCGTCGCTTCGGCGTCGGAGGCATCGAACGCGGCCTCGATCTGGCCGGCGGGACCGGGGATGGACAGCGTAGCGTTGGCGGTGGCTTCGTTCATCTCGACATGATGCCGCAGCCGGCGTTAAACCGGCTGCCGGAAACGCGGACGCCGCCCGCAGGCGGCGTCCTTACTTCTTGCTCTGCGCCACCATGTATTCGACCACGGCCTTCATCTGGTCGTCAGTCAGCGCCGGATTGCCGCCCTTGGCGGGCATCACGCCGGCCGAGCCGGTGAAGCCTTCGATCGCCTTCTTGATCAGCTCTTCCACGCCCTGCTGCGCCGCGCGCGCGCCGATGCCGGCCGCGTCGAGCTTGGGCGCGCCGCCCACACCGGCGGTGTGGCAGCCGGTGCAGGGACCGTTGTTGAAGATCTCGGCGCCGTCGGTGCGGCCCTCGAACGGCACGTTGGCGGTCAGCGCCGCGGTGGCGGCGGCCGCGGCGGCGGCCTGCGCGGCGGCGCCGGTGGCGCCCGCATAGACCGCGCCGACCGGGGCGATGCGGTCCTTCATGTTCTGCTCCACGACCGGATCGGCCGGGTACACGACCTTGTTGTTGAGGTGGTGGGCGAACAGGATCAGGCCCAGCGCCACCAGCACCAGGAAGGCGATCACCATCGAAAAACGCTTGAGGAAGGCCAGATCGTGAGTCCGCATGTTGCTCTCGCACAGTCGTGGCCGGTCGCGGCCGTCAAGCGCCGGATTATTCCAGAACCGACGCGGGGACGCGAGGTTTGTCCTCATTGGCCCGAGTTTCGTGGTGCGATGGCGTCATTCGATGAATGGGGACAGGCGTCACGCTTGGTTGACTTGATCGATTGGTTTCGGCGATAACTGAACGGTAGGCAACGCGTTGAGGGGAACGCGCGTCTGCCATTCGCTTCACCACCGCAAAGCCAAGGCAACGGGGCTGCTGTCGGGCCTCGATCTTCGAGCATTTCATCTGGAGGGGACATGGGCGACATCCGGAACGTCAGCAAGTCGGGCAAGGCGCGCAACCGCCGCATCATCAAGTTGGCTCCCATGACCCACGCGGTGCGTTCCGCGCTGGCGGTGTCCGCGTTGGCGTTTGCCTTCGGCGCCCCGGGTGCGGCGCTGGCGGCCGGCCCGAAAGTCACCGTCGGCCATGTCTTGCAAACCGGCCAGGGCGCGATCGATTTCGCCCCGGTGTTCGACTTGACCGCAGTGGTGGGCGCCCCGATGGCGCTGCCGCCCATCGACGTGACCGAGCCGGGGGACGTGTCGATCGACAACGTGGATTCGATCGACGTGGTCGGCGGCATCTACGACGCGATCGCCATCCGCGGCTACAGCGTCGAAGGCAGCGTCGACATCATCAATCAGGCCGACGGCGCGCTCTCCGCCGATTCCGTTTACGGCAATGCGATCGGCATCTACGGCTATGCGCTGTCCGGCGATGTGTCGATCGACAACGCCGGCGACATCGCCGCCACGTCCGCGTATGGACTGGCTGACGGTATTTTCGCGTCCGGTGCCAATGTCGGAGTGACGAACTCGGGCAACATCACGGCCGAGGGCTACACTTGGGCGGCTGGAATCGAAGCGCAGGGCAGCAACGCCACCAACGTCAGCAACAGCGGCGACATCAGCGTCTCGGCAACGCCTTTCTTGCAGATTGAAGATGACGCCGGGATCGTCGCCAGTTTCGCGGGTTACCAGGCGTTCGGCATTTACGCCACCGCGGGCAGCGGGGGGCGGTGGTGGGCAACACGGGCAATATGCATGTCGAGGGAGGCAATGCCACCGGCATCTATGTGCTGTCCGAAGGCGATGCCTCGGTAAGCAACGGCGGCAACATCTACGCCGGCAGCGGTCTGCACGGGTTTAGCGGGCCGCTCTACGACTACTACTACGGCACCGGATTTGCCGTCGGCATCAACGCGTCCAGCAGCGGCGTCGATGCTGGGGTCGAGGTCGACAATGACGGCATCATCGTCGCCTCCGGCATCCAAGGCGGCATCGGCATCACCGGCGCGGCCGGCGTCGAGGGCGGCACGATCAGCGTGAACAACGACGGCGTCGTCGTGGGTGCCAGCTACTTTGGCTCGGCCGAAGGCATCACGGTGTCCGGTTACGCCAGCGCCACCATCGAGAACAATGGTGATGTCGGCGCGTATATCTATTACGGCACGGCCTCGGGCGTGACGGCGCTGTCTTTCGGTGGCGACGCCAGCGTGACCAATGTGGGCAACGTCATTGCGGCCGGCTTCGATGGCGTGGCCATCGGCGCGATCAACGCCTACGGCATCGTTTCGGCCTCGGGCTTCGGCAATGCGTCCGTGGACAACAGCGGATACGTGAGAGCCTCGGGTGCCGTAACCGGCACCGGTATCGACGCCAGCGCCGGCGCAGCCGGCAACGTGAGCGTGACCAACAGCGGCGACATCGTTGCTGAAACCGGCCTCTTCAACAACGCGCGTGCCGACGGCATCAAGGTGTCGTCGGGCGAGGGCGGCATCGAGGTGGAGAACAGCGGATCGATCTACGCCAACAGCGCCCTGCTGGCGTTTGGCATCTACTCTTCGTCCACGGCAGGCGATACCCACATCGAAAACGCCGAATCCGGCAGCATCGGGTTCTATTCGTACCTGAACCGCGGCTTCGGCATGTTCGCGTTCGCGGAACAAGGCGATGTGAGCATCGACAATGCCGGCGACATCAGCGGTTACGCCTGGCAGCAGGCCTACGGCGCGCGCGTGCGCGACCTGTACGGCGATGCGAGCATCGTCAACAGCGGCACCGTCTCGGTCGAAAGCGGCGGCAACAAGGCGTTCGGCCTGCTGGTGTCCGCCACCTATGAAGGCACGGCGGGCATCACCAACAGCGGCGACATTGAAGTCGTCAGCCGCACCGGTTCCTACGGCATGCGCGCCTATGGTTACGCGGGTGCGGATGTCGGCAACAGCGGCACCATCTACGCGGCAAGCACCAATGGCGTGGCGGTCGGCATGATGGCGCAGGCGGGGGACGGCGACACCACGGTCACCAATACCGGCGGCAGCATCGAAGTGAAGGCCGCGACGGCGGCGTTCGGCATCTATGCCAGCTCCGTGTACGGCAACGTGACCGTTTCCAACGGCAGCGAAATCAATGCGCTGGGCGTCAACAGTGGCGCCACGGGCATCAAGGCCACGGCGGCCGGCGACGTGGACATCGCCAACAGCGCCTACATCTATGTCGCTTCCAACGGCAACGCGATCGGCCTCTACGGCTACACGGATGCGGGCAGCGTCACCGTCGACAACAGTGGCGACATGTTCGTGTACAGCGTGAACGGCCTTGCCGACGGCATCTTCGCATCCGGCGCGGATGTCGACGTGGCCAATTCCGGGGCGATCTCCGCAGTAGGTCGCAGTTGGGCTGCCGGCATCGAAGCGCAGGGCATGCAGACCAGCATCCAGAACGATGGCGATATCTACGCCGTCGCGGTGGGCGCGGGCGCGCACGCCTTCGCGCTCTACGCTACCGGCGATCAAGCCGTTTCGGTCGGTAACGCCGGCGCCATCGAGGCGCAGGGCTATAACGCCACCGGCATCGAGGCGCGCTCCTACGGTGATCTCGCCATCGACAACAGTGGCGGCATCACCGCCGGTTACGCCACCGAGGACGGCAGTTTCTACAGTGCACTGGCGATCGGCATCAACGCCACCAGCGGCGGTGCGGGTGCATCGATGGAGATCGGCAACAGCGGCGACATCAGCGCGGTCGGTTTCTATGGCGCGACCGGCATTTCCGCCGCGTCCAGCGGCGAAGGTGGCACCGTTTCCGTCAACAGCAGCGGCAACATCGATGTCCTGCAAGGCAACAAATACGGCTATGGCGCCTACGGCATCATCGCTTCGGGCGATGGTGATGCGTCCGTTACCAGCAGTGGTGCTATCACGGCGTATTCCGCCGGCGGCGCTACCGGCGCGGCCGCACTTTCCTTCGCTGGCAATGCCAGCGTGGTGAATGCGGGCGACATCGAGGTGGTTAGCGTCGCGCAGGCCTATTACGGCGCGACTGGCCTGCTAGCGTTCGGCGCCAATGGGTCGGCGTCCGTCGAGAACGCCGGCTCGGTATCGGCAACGGCGGCCGGCATCGCCTATTCGGAAGCTCGCGCGGTGGATGCGCAGGCATTGGGCGACGTGTCGGTTGAGAACTCCGGCTCGCTGTACGCCAATGGTGAGAAGTATGCGTTCGGCGTGTACGCCGTCACGGGTACCGGGGACCTGATGGTGGACAACGCGGGGGGCGACATCGGCTTCTATTCGTACTCGGGGCGCGGTTGGGGCGTGTTCGGTTACGCGACCCAAGGCGATACCGCTATCAGCAACGCAGGCAGCATCGAGGGTTACGCCTACGGCCAGTCCGCCGGCGTGTTCGCGGTCGCCGCCCAAGGCGACGTCGGTGCCACCAACAGCGGCGACATTTCGATTGCCAGCGGCGGCGATGCGGCCATCGGCATCTTCGGCCGTGCCGATCATGGCACCGCCAGCGTGACCAACAGCGGCGACATCGAGGCGGTGAGTGGTTATGTCGCCTATGGCGTCCTCGCGCGCGGCGCGGAGGTGGTGGTTACCAACAGCGGCGATATCTCCGCCGAAGGATATGGGGCATCCATCGGCATCGCGGTCAACGGCACCGAAAGCTCGACGGTCAACAACACCGGCACGATTCATGCGGGCGAAGGCGGATTCAACGCAGGTGTGCTGTTCGGCAACGGCGGCGCCAATATCCTGAACAACACCGGCGCGGGCGTCATCGGCGCCAGTGGTGACGAGGGCTATGCGTTTGCAGTGGTGGGCGGCGACGTGGCCGACACCATCAACAACGGCGCCCGCATCCTCGGCGCGGTTTCTTTGTACGGCGGTGCCGACGTGTTCAACAACAAGGCCGGCGGCGTGTGGGATGTCGGCGACAGCCGCAGCACTGACTTCGGCGACGGCGACGACGCCATCAACAATCAGGCGGGTGGCACCATCCGCCTGGCGGGTGGCGCGCTGTATCTCGGCAGCGCCAGCTCGACCGGGAACGCGTTCACCAACGCCGGCACGATCAAGGTGGTGGGCGACGACAATCTCATCGACATGGGCAGTGGGATCGCCCTGGTTCCCGCGCTGAACCCCCTGCCGCTGGTCAATAACGGCATCATCGACTTCGTCGACGGAGCCACCGACGATGTACTAACCATCGAGGGCGATCTCGGCGGAAGCGGGGCGATCAACGTCGATATGGACCTGGCCATTCTGACCAGCGACCAGCTCTATGTGGATGGCAGCATGGCCAGCGGCGCGGCGCAGAAGGTCAACGTCAGCATCACCCAGATGCCCAAAACGGCCAGCACTACGGCCGTGGAATTCGCCCATGTGGCGGGAACGTCGTCTGCCGGGGCGTTCGTTGGCGGCGCGTTGGTGGGGTACTCGCCTTCCAATTTCCTCGATATCGGCGTGCATACCAGCCGGCAGGCCGGCGCTGGCGATAGCGCAAGCTTCCTGGTGTCACTGGACGTGCTGGGTCTGAACGACACCGGCGCCTTGGCGGCGGCGACGGCTTCGGGCGCGGCGGCTTTCATGAACGCCCAAGTCAGTACGTTCCGTCAGCGCCTCGGCGTCAATCCCTACGGCGATGCCGGCAAGGTGATGAACGCCTTCGTCCGCTTCTATTCGAGCGAGGGCGATGTCGATCTCGCCCATACGGCGGGCAATTTCGGCCAAGGCGGAAATTTCGGCTTCAGCCAGAAGACCTGGGGCAAGGAATTCGGCATCAACGCCAATCTGTCCGAGAAGATCCACGCGGGCCTGGTGTTCGGCAATGCCGATAGCCGCCAACGGCTGAGCGAAGGCGTCGGCGAGAACCGCATGGACGGTGCCACGGTCGGCGCCTATGCGACCTGGCAGGCGCCGGAAGGCTTCTACGTCGATCTGACCGGTCGCTGGATGGCGGCGGACATCCGTGCGACATCCGCAGCGGGTGTGATGGCCGGACGCGTCCATACGCAGGCCACCAGCCTGGAGGCCGGCTACGAATGGAAGGTCGGCAGCTTCAGCGTGGTGCCGCAGGCCCAGTACACGAGCACCAAGGTCGACGGCATCCGTGCGTTCCACGGACAGATGGCCGATTTCGAAGCGCATGGCGGCACCTTCTCGCAGGGCCGTCTCGGCGTGGAGATCAACAGGACGATCCAGTCCGGGGATCTCCGCTGGACGCCGTACGGCGCACTCAGCGCAGTTCGCGAATTCGACGGCAAGAC
Source organism: Thermomonas brevis (assembly GCF_014395425.1). Taxonomy (NCBI): domain Bacteria; kingdom Pseudomonadati; phylum Pseudomonadota; class Gammaproteobacteria; order Lysobacterales; family Lysobacteraceae; genus Thermomonas; species Thermomonas brevis. The sequence goes on along the minus strand of NZ_CP060711.1, from coordinate 1,766,558 downwards.
CACCTATACCGTGGCGGATAACTTCTTCGGCAGCACCAGCAGCAAGGGCACCAGCGCCTTGGCGGAGCTGGGCCTGGGCCTGCAGAAGGGCGCCTTCGGGTTTGGCGTGGGCGTGAACTGGACTGACGGCGGCGCGTACAAGAGCATCGTCGGCGGGCAGGCCAACGTCAGGTTCTCCTGGTAATCCTCCCGCGGCCCGGCTTCGTGCCGGGCCGCAGCGGTACACGCAGTCTGGACAACAAGTGACCAACGACAACAAGCAGAACGATCCCGACATCCAGTCCAACCAGGACAAGCCCGAGCTGGATACCGGGCTGGATGCGGTAGCAACCGGGGCGCCCGCTCCCGCGCAGGCCGATGCCGCCGCCGAACCCACGCAGGCCAAGCAGGCCCCACGCGACATCACCAAGCTGAAGGTCGAGAAGAGCTGCTCGCGCGGGCTGGCCGGCTGGCTCGGCCAGCACCGCCTGTCGCTGGCGATCACTTCCTACCAGACCGGCCGGATCTATCTGGTCGGCAGCGACAAGCAGGGCCGCGTCTCGTTCTTCGAGCGCATCTTCGAGCGCGCGATGGGCGTGGTCGGCAACGCCCAGCGCATCTACCTGGGCGGTCTGTACCAGCTGTGGCGGTTCGAGAACGTGCTGCGCCCGAACGAGATCATCCACGGCCAGTTCGACAAGTGCTACGTCCCGCGCAACGCGCAGACCATCGGCGACCTGGACATCCACGAGCTGGGCATCCGCAAGAACGGCAAAGTGGTGTTCGTCAACACCAAGTATTCCTGTTTGGCCGAGCTCAGCCAGACGCATAGCTTCAAGGCAATCTGGAAGCCGAAGTTCGTCAGCAAGCTGGCGCCGGAGGACAGGTGCCACCTCAACGGGCTGGCGATGGTCGACGGCGAGCCCAAGTACGTGACGGCGGTGTGCAAGAGCGACAGCGTCGACGGCTGGCGCGATCGCCGTCGCGACGGCGGCGTGGTGATCGACATCGACACCGACGAGATCGTCTGCGAGGGCCTGTCGATGCCGCATTCGCCGCGCTGGCACAACGGCCGGCTGTGGCTGCTCAATGCCGGCACCGGCCAGCTGGGCTGGGTGGACTTCGAGAAGAAGGCGTTCGTGCCGCATGCGTTCGTGCCGGGCTTCGCGCGTGGCCTGTCGATCATCGGCAACGTCGCCGCGGTCGGCCTGTCGAAGCCGCGCAACCAGCGCTTCGAGGGTCTGCAGCTGGACGACGAGTTGAAGAAGCGCGACGCTGATCCGTGGTGCGGCGTGCAGATCATCTCGCTCACCAACGGCGACGTGATGAACTGGATCCGCTTCGAGGGCGACATCAGCGAGATCTTCGACATCAGCTTCCTGCCGAACGTGAAGCACCCGATGATGATCGGCCTGCGCACGGCCGAAATCCGCGACCTGATCACGTTCGAATCCGACATCCCCGCAGAGGCCCCCGCTGCATGATCCGTCTTCTCGCTACCGGCGTCCTTGCTCTTGTCCTGTCCCAGGCGGTTCATGCCCAGCAGGGCAAGCCGGTCGCTATGCCGCAGGCGCAAGCAGCCGCCGATCCCGCAGCCGCCATGTTCAAGGCCTGGGACAAGAACAGCGACGGGCAGTTGTCCCTCATGGAGTTCCGGGCCGGCTGGCAGCAGGCGCAGGCCGTCGTCAAGACGCAGGCTGCCTTGGGCCGCCAGTTCGCCGCCCTCGACGCCAACCATGATCGCGCCATCGACGCGGGCGAATACGGCAACCTGCTGCTGGTGAAGAATGCGGGCAAGGCCGCACCGCCGCTGGCCCGGTTCGACGCCAATGCGAACGGCAAGCTGGAGTTCGCCGAATACGTCAAGCTGGTCGAAACGCTCGCGCCGCAAGAAGAGGCGCGCAAGGGCACGAACAAGTGAAGATCGAGTTCGTCCCGGTCTGGAAGCAGGTGGCGCCTGAACTGGTGCAAGAGCTGGTCGCGTTCTGGCGGGACAACAAGGCCATCGCCAGCGAAGCGGGAGCGGCCCTGCGCGCGCAACAGGCCATCTGCGTCGCGCGAGATGAGGATGGCGTGTTGTGCGGCGTTGGCACCGCCGTAGTGAAGGTGCTTCCGCGACTGCGCCAACCGACTTATTACTATCGCCAATTCTTCGCCAAGGCGCTTCGTGGGCGGCATCAGGAATTGCCGTTCTTCCAGCGCTGCAAGCGAATCCTGCAGGATTACAACGGTGGTCTGGCACGCCCGGAGAGCCTTGGCATCCTGCTGGAGATTGAAAACGCCAAGATCGCGACCGCCTACCGGCGTGCCGTGGAGCCCGGCTTCGATGCCGCCTTCATCGGTTATTCCCCGCGCGGCCTGCAGCTGCGCGTGTCTTGGTTCGAAGATGCCCTGTTGCAAGCCCCGGTACCGATCCGCATCGAATCGGCGCCGGGGCGCCTGCGCGCGGGTGCTGCACATTGATGGAATTCCAACGACTCACTCCCGGCATGCCAACCGCCGTCGGGCCGATCACCACGGAGAACGCGCCATGAAAGTAAAAGCAAGTCTGCTCTGCCTCGCTATCGCTTCCGCCATTGCCTCCGCGCACGCCTCCACGGCCACCAAGCCCCTGACGCCGGAAGAAGCGGCTGCCGCCTTGAAGGCCGCCGTGGTGGCCCGTGCCAACGTCTTGGTCAACAACAATGCCAAGGGGATCCATCGCGCCGCGGCGGATGCTTTCGCCGTGAAGGACGTGATCGTCGACAAGGACGGGACGGAACACGTCCGCTATGCGCGCACCTTCAACAACCTGCCGGTGATCGGTGGTGATTTCGTGGTTCATTCGCGTGAAAGCAAGCTGGGTGGGTTCAGCCAGGCGCTGGAGACCGAGAACCGCCCGGGCCTGGTCGGGCGCATCAACGCCGACGAGGCCATCGTGGAAGCCGGCGCGCGCTTCGCGCTGCGGTTCATCGGCGCGCCGACGTCCCGCCTCGTGGTCTACGCACGCAACAAGGAGCCGGTGCTGGCGCACGAGGTGGTGTTCAACGGCATCAAGGTCGACCAGACGCCGACGGAAATGCACTATTTCGTCGATGCCAACAGCGGCGCGATCCTCGACCAGTGGGATAGCATCCAGACCGCCAAGCCCGGTCCGGGTGGCGGCAGCAGCTGCACCCTGACCGCAGCCGTGGGCACGGGCAATACCATGGCCGAGGGCGCGGTCACGCTGAACACCGCCAAGTGCGGTAATACCTACCAGATGGTAGACACCACCCGCGGCGGCGGTGCCACCCACAACATGTCGATGCTGACGGCCGGTATGGGCGCGCTTGTCACCGGCAGCACCAATGTCTGGGGTACCGGTGTGATCAGCAACGCCCAGACCGTGGCGGCCGACGCTCACTACGGTATCGCCACCACCTGGGATTACTACAAGAACAAGCATGGCCGCATGGGCATCGCCAATGACGGCGAAGGCGCGATCAGCCGCGTCCACTACGGCCGCAACTATCAAAACGCGTTCTGGAGCGACGGCTGCTTCTGCATGACCTTCGGCGACGGCGACAACGGCGCGTCGATCCTGCCGCTGGTAGCGTTGGACGTGGCCGGCCACGAAATGTCGCACGGCGTCACCAGCCGCACTGCGGGCCTGGTCTACAGCAAGGAGTCAGGCGGCCTGAACGAGGCGACCTCGGACATCTTCGGCACCATGGTCGAGTATTACGCCAACAATCCCAACGATCCTGGCGACTACGTGATCGGTGAAAAGTTGTACCCCAACAATGCCGCCATGCAAGGGCTCCGCTATATGTTCAAGCCTAGCCTGGATGGCGCCTCGCCGGATTGTTATACCAGCACCCTCGGCAATCTCGACGTGCACTACAGTTCGGGCGTGGCCAATCACTTCTACTATCTGCTGGCGGAAGGGGCGGTGGTCCCGACTGGTTTCGGTTCGGGCACTTGGGCCAACCTGACGCCAGCGAAGCTGGTTTGCAACGGCAATACCTCGCTCGCCGGCATTGGCCGCGATAAAGCCGGTGCGATTTGGTATCGCGCATTGACGGTGAACATGAACTCCACCACGAACTATGCTGGTGCGCGTGCCGCGACCATTGCGGCTTCCACTTATCTTTACGGAGCGGATTCCGCCGAAACCAGCGCGGTCAAGGCCGCCTGGTCCGCGGTCAGCGTCAACTGATCGACTCGACCGACAAGCGACAAAACGAACGGCCCGCGCAAGCGGGCCGTTTCGTTGCGGGGGCGTGCAAACCGGGCGATCCATGCGAGAATAGCCGCCCGTTACCGCTTCGGTAACGCGACGCGCCCGTAGCTCAGCCGGATAGAGTAGTGGCTTCCGAAGCCATTGGTCGGGGGTTCGAATCCCTCCGGGCGCGCCACTTTCCGTATCGACGATGTCCCATCCGCGCGACGCCGCCCCGGAGCCTCAACCCGAGCCCTATTGGCGCGAACGCTTGCGTCAGTACTGGGTGTTGGTGCGTGGCGACCGCCCGATCGGCTGGCTGTTGCTGCTGTGGCCGACGTGGTGGGGGCTGTGGATCGCGGCCAAGGGCGTGCCGCCGTGGTGGCCGCTGATCGTGTTCTCGGTGGGTGTGTGGCTGACCCGCGCGGCCGGCTGCGTCATCAACGATTACGCCGATCGCTGGCTGGACGGCAGCGTGGAGCGCACGAAGCACCGTCCGCTGGCGACTGGCGCCGTATCCGGACGCGAAGCGCTGGCGGTGTTCGCGGTGCTGATGCTGCTGGCGTTTGCGCTGGTGCTGACGCTGAACCGCCTCGCCGTCTACATGAGCGTGGTCGGCGTGTTTCTGGCCGCCAGCTACCCGTACCTGAAGCGCTACACCTACCTGCCGCAGGTGTACCTGGGCATGGCGTTCGGCTGGGGCATCCCGATGGGGTTCGCCGCGCTGACCGGGGCGGTGCCGCCGATCGCGTGGGTGCTGTACGTCGCCAACATCTTCTGGGCCACGGCCTACGACACCTGGTACGCGATGGTGGATCGCGACGACGACATCCGCATGGGGGCGAAGTCCACCGCGATCCTGTTCGGCGAGATGGATCTGGTCGCGCAAGGCGTGCTGTACGCCTGCATGTTCTTCGCGCTGGCGTTGGTCGGGCGCGATGCCGGCATGGGCGCGTGGTACTGGGCCGGGCTGGGCGTCGCGGTGGTGCTGGTGGCCTGGGAGTTCGGGTTGGCGCGCGGACGCGAGCGCGACCAATGTTTTCGTGCGTTCCTGCACAACAACTGGGTGGGGATGGCGATCTTCGCCGGCATCGCCCTGGACTTCGCGCTGCGGGCCAAGGCCGTGGCGGCCTGAATCCCAAGTCGCGTGGTTACGCCACCCGCGCGCAAACCCACGCTTCCACCCGCGCGACGCCGGCGTTGCGCAACGCCGCTGCGGCGGCGTGCAGAGTGGCGCCGGTGGTCATCACGTCGTCGAGCAGGACGACATGCGCCGGCAGCGGCGCAGCCGGATTTACCGTGAACGCGCCGCGCAGATTGCGTCTCCGCGCGTCCGCATCCAATCGCGACTGCGCGGCAGTGGCTTTGGACCGATGCAGCACATCGGTACGCAGAGGCAGACACAACGCCTTCGCCAGCGGGCGCGCCAGTTCCAGTGCCTGGTCGTAGCCGCGCCGGCGCAGGCGCGCACGATGCAGCGGCAAAGGCACCAATGCATCGGGTCGCGGCAACGCGGCGAAGCGCTCGGCCATGCATTGCGCCAGCACCCGGCCGGCGGCGAAGTCGCGATGGAACTTCAGTCTCGGCAGCAGCCGATCCAGCGGAAAGGCATAGTCGAATGCGGCATGGACGGCATCGAGTGGCGAAGCGTGTCGCAGGCATTGCCCGCAGAGGCCTGCCTGCGGCAGCGGCAGCGCGCAGCGGGAACAGGCAGAACCCTGCCAGGGAAGATCGGCATGGCAGCCGGCGCACAGATCGCGCCCCGGCATGCCCGCATCGCCGCAGACGACGCAGCGCGGCGCGAACAGCCAGCACAGCGGCGCGCGCAGGCATCCGTCAACTTTCTGGATTGATGATTGGTTGACGGTGCCCGGCATGCATCCCAGACTGCGCGCTTCCCCGCATCGCGTCAGTCGGAAAATCCCCATGCCCGAGGTCGCCGTTTTCCCCATCCGCCACGACTGGAGCCGCAGCGAGGTCGAAGCGCTGTTCGACCTGCCCTTCCCCGAGCTGCTGCATCGCGCCGGCAGCGCGCATCGGCTGCATTTCGATCCCGCCGAAGTGCAGGTTTCGACGCTGCTGTCGGTCAAGACCGGCGGCTGCCCGGAGGATTGCGGCTATTGCCCGCAGGCGGCGCGCTACCACACCGGCGTCGATGCGACGAAGCTGATTGAGCTGGACGCGGTGGTCGAAAAGGCGAAGCAGGCGAAATCCGCTGGCGCCTCGCGCTTCTGCATGGGCGCAGCGTGGCGCTCGCCGAAGGATCGCGACATCCCCAAGGTGGCAGCGATGATCCGCGAGGTGAAGGCGCTGGGCCTGGAAACCTGCGCCACGCTCGGCATGCTGTCGGGCGAGCAGGCGCACGCGCTGCGCGACGCCGGCCTGGATTACTACAACCACAACCTCGACACCGATCCCGAGTTCTACGGCGACATCATCCATACCCGCGAGATGCAGGATCGCTTCGACACGCTGGAGCGGGTGCGCGACGCCGGCCTGAAGACCTGCTGCGGAGGCATCGTCGGCATGGGCGAATCGCGTCGCCAGCGCGCCGGCTTGCTGCGCACGCTGGCCAACCTGCCGGCGCATCCGGATTCGGTGCCGATCAACCGACTGGTGCAGGTCGAGGGCACGCCGCTGCACGGCACGGTGGAACTGGACCCGTTCGAGTTCGTGCGCACCGTCGCGGTCGCCCGCATCCTGATGCCGAGGTCGATGGTGCGCCTGTCCGCCGGCCGCGAAAGCATGAGTGACGAACTGCAGGCGTTGTGCTTCACTGCCGGCGCGAACTCCATCTTCTACGGCGAGAAGCTCTTGACCACGGGCAACCCGGACACCGAACGCGACCTGGCCCTGTTCGCCCGCCTCGGCCTGCGGCCGATGCAGGTCGAAGCCGCCCGCGACGACGCCATCGACGCCTGCACCGCCACGGCGCACGCGGGCATCACCGAAGCGGCCTGATCCGTGCCGCGCGAGTCGCTGCCCGCCCGCATCGCCGCGCAGCGCGAGCAGCGCATCGGCGAACACCGCATCCGCATCCGCCGCACCGTCCTGCGCCGCGATGGCGCGCGCTGCGAAGTGGCGGGCGCGGACGGTGTGCCGCGCTGGTTGCTGAACTTCTGCGGCAACGACTATCTCGGCCTGTCGCAGCAGTTCGCGGTGGCCGGCGCGTTGCAGGACGTGGTCTCGCGCGAGGGCGCGGGCGGCATGGCCTCTCACCTGGTCTGCGGCCACCACGCCGAACACGAGGCGCTGGAGCGCGAAGTCGCCGACTGGCTGGGCGTGCCGTCGGCGCTGTTGTTCGGCAGCGGTTACATGGCCAACCTCGCGGTGGTGCAGGCGTTGCTCGGCAGGGCCGATGTGTGCGTGCAGGACAAGCTCAACCACGCCAGTTTGATCGACGGCGCGCGGCTGGCCGGCTGCGCGCTGCGCCGCTATCCCCACGCCGATCCCGAAGGCGCGCTGCGGCAGCTGCGAATGACGCCGGACGGCGCTGCGCTGCTCGCCACTGACGGCGTGTTCAGCATGGATGGCGACGTCGCGCCGCTGAAGCAGCTGGCGCTGGTCGCGCGCGTGCAGCATGCGACGTTGTACGTGGATGATGCGCACGGCATCGGCGTGCTGGGCGAGGAGGGGCGCGGCAGCATTGCCGATGCCGGCCTCGATGCCGCCGCGGTGCCATTACGGTTGGTCACGCTGGGCAAGGCGCTGGGCAGCTACGGCGCGGTGGTCGCGGGCGATGCCGATCTGGTGCGCCATCTGGCCGAAACCGCACGGCCCTACATCTACACCACCGCGCTGCCGCCGGCGCAGGCTGCGGCATCGCTGGCGGCGGTGAAGCTGGCGCGGCGCGAGCACTGGCGGCGCGAGAAGCTCGCCGCGTTGGTGCAGAGGTTCCGCGCCGGCGCGCGCCGGCACGGGCTGGACCTGCTGCCGTCGGACACGCCGATCCAGCCGCTGCTCTGCGGCAACGATGCGGTCGCCGTGGCGATGGCGGCGGCACTGGAACGCATGGGTTTCTGGGTCGCGGCGATCCGCCCGCCAACGGTGCCGGAAGGCAGCGCGCGGCTGCGCGTCACGCTGTCGGCCGCGCATGCGGATGGCGATGTCGACAAGCTGGTCGATGCGCTGGCGCGCGCCCGCGATTACGCACAGGCCGGTGCGTCGTCCGGTGCCGTCGTGGTGTGATGCTGCGCGGTGCGCGTATGGAGAGCGGTTCTGAACGCGGATCAACGCGGATGGGACGCGGATAAAGAAACCAAAGGGGCGTTTGCTTGATCCGGCTTTTTCCGCGTTGATCCGCGTCAAAAATGCCTACACGCCGCCGACGCAGACGTACTTGAGTTCGGTGTAATCGTTCAATCCGTACTTGGATCCCTCGCGGCCCGTGCCGGACTGCTTCACCCCGCCGAACGGCGCGACCTCGGTGGAGATCAGGCCGGTGTTGATGCCGACGATGCCGCATTCCAGCGCTTCGGAGACGCGCCAGCTACGCGCCAAGTCGCGGGTGTAGAAATAGCCGGCGAGGCCGAATTCGGTAGCGTTCGCCATGGCGATCACCTCGTCTTCCGTCTGGAAGCGGAACAGCGGCGCGACCGGGCCGAAGGTTTCCTCCCGCGCGATCAGCATGCCGGCATCGACGTCCAGCAGCACGGTCGGCTCGAAGAAGGTGCTGCCCAGCGCGTGGCGCTTGCCGCCGGTGGCGACGCGCGCGCCCTTCGCCGTCGCATCGGCGACGTGCTCCTCCACCTTCGCCAGCGCCTTGGCATCGATCAGCGGGCCTTGATCCGTTGCGCCCTGCAAGCCGTCGCCGACGCGCAGCGCCGCCACCGCCGCAACGAGTTTTTCCGCGAACGCCTCATATACCCCTTCCTGCACGAACAGGCGGTTGGCGCAGACGCAGGTCTGCCCGGTGTTGCGGTACTTGCTGGCAATCGCACCGGCGACCGCCGCGTCGAGATCGGCGTCGTCGAACACGATGAAGGGCGCGTTGCCGCCCAGCTCCAGCGACACGCGCTTCATGCCCTCGGCGCACTGCGCCATCAGCCGCTTGCCGACCGCAGTGGAGCCGGTGAAGCTGAGCTTGCGCACCTTCGGGTTGCCGGTCATCTCCTCGCCGATGGCGGCGGCGTCATGGCCGGTGACGATGTTGAGCACGCCCGGCGGCAGCCCGGCGCGCTGCGCGATCACGCCGAGCGCCAGCGCCGAGAACGGGGTCTGGGTCGCCGGCTTGCAGACCACGGTGCAGCCCGCCGCCAGCGCCGGGCCGATCTTGCGGCCGAGCATCGCCGAGGGGAAGTTCCACGGCGTGATCGCGGCGACCACGCCCACTGGCTGGCGCAGCGTGAGGATGCGCTTGTCGCCGGCGTGGCCGGGGATGGTGTCGCCGTACATGCGCTTGGCTTCCTCGCCGAACCATTCGAGGAAGCTGGCCGAATACGCGACCTCGCCTTTCGCTTCCGCCAGCGGCTTGCCCTGCTCAGCGGTCATCAGCGCGGCGAGGTCGTCCTGATGCTGCAGCATCAGATCAAACATGCGGCGCAGGATCTGCGCGCGTTCCTTCGCTGTTTTTTTCGCCCATGCGGGAAACGCGGCATGCGCGGCGTCGATGGCGCGGCGGGTTTCGTCCGCGCCCATGTCTGGCACCGTGCCGAGCAGTTCGCCGCTGGCGGGATTGGTCACGTCGCAGGCGTTGCCGTTGTCGGCATCGAACCACTCCCCGTCGATGAGCGCACGCTGGCGCAGCAGGTCGGGATCGGAAAGAACGAGGCTCATGGTGCGGATTCCTTGTCGAGGCGATGCGCGCCCGCCAGCGTGGCGACGGCGGACAGCGCGAGTATGGTCAGGGCGGTGGCGATGAGCGCGTGATCGCCGCCGCCGCGCAGCACCCAGCCGGCCAGCAGCGGGCCGGAGGCCAGGCCCATCTTGGAAACGAAGCCGGCCAGCGTCGCCAGCCGGCCGCTATGGTCGATCTTCGAGAGCATGCCGAACAGGCAGGGCACCACGAACGACCAGGTGATCGCGGTGCCGACGTTGGCGGCGAAGAACACCGCCTTGCTGCCGCTCCAGAAAAATGCGGCGGTGCCGACCAGTGTCAGCGCGAAGGCCACCAGCAGCGGGTGCAGCCGGTTGCGCGGCGTGCCCATCGCGATGACGGCCACCGCGCCCAGCGCGCCGATCCACGTCGCCCAGCCCAGCGTGTGACTGATGAAGTCGCGCGCCAGCCCGAAGCGTTCGCCCAGCCCGATGATGAAGGCGGACAGCGCCATGTTGCCGCCCTGGAACAGGAACATCGCCAGCAGCGCGAACGCGGCGGTGCGGCGCGCGGTCGGGGTCAGTGCCTGCCGTTGCTCGTCCTGCGCGGCGGCGGCATCGTCGAAGCGCGGCAGCATCGGCAGGGCCAGCAGCGCAACGGCGGAAAAGCCGGCCAGCACCATGAACAGCAGTTGCGCGCCATGCGTCGGCACCAGCGGCGGCAGCACCATCAGGCCGAGCCCGGCCAAGCCGAACTGCACCAGCAGCAACATGCCGAAGGCGCGATCCGGCGACTGCGTGCGCGCCATCACCGAGTACGAGATGCCCACCGCCATGCCGCCGACGAAGCCGTGCACGGCGCGCAGCAGCGTCAGCGGAGTCGGTTCGCGCACCGCGACGGAGGCGATGTCGAGCAACAGCAGCACGCCCAGCAGCAGCGCCAGCGTCGGCCGCCAGCGCAGCTTGCGCACTACCAGCGCGGCGGTCAGCGCGCCGGCGCTGGCACCGTAGATGTTGGCGGCGGCGACGGTGCCGGCCTGCGCGTTGTCGAAGCCCCAGCCAGTGACTAGGCCATCGACGATCGCCGACATGATGTTGATGTAGAAGAAGCCGGCGGTGGCGACGAAGGCCAGCAGCGCGTACACCCACAGCGGCGTGGATGTTGCGGGGGATGCAGTTGTGGCGGGTGTCGTGTTCATCACTCGGCTTTATTGGGTGGGCTTTTGTTGCTCGTCATTTCTGCGGTGGGGATGCTTTGCTCGTCATTCCCGCGAAGGCGGGAATCCAGCTCTTGATCTTCAAAGCGAAAGCTGGATTCCCGCCTTCGCGGGAATGACGGCAGTTATTTGGGACGGGAGTCGTCATCAAGAAACGGCCTTGTCCTCGATGTCGATACCGGCAGCACGCAACGCCTCCGCCAAGGGAGCCAGCTCGCTCTCATAGCGCCGCCACAGCCCGACCGAGCTGCGGTACATCGGCTGCCGCACCTGCGCGGCGCTGGCGGTGAGCGAGGCCTGTTGGTTGCGCTCGAACTGCAGGCAGGCGTCTTCCCAGTCCAGCCCGGCATGCGCGACCAATCGGCGGCTGACGGCTTCCTGATTCGCCACGAGGTCTTCGTAGTCCACTTCGAGGAAGCGCTCCGTCGGCAGCAGCTTGCGCCAGTGCGCCATCAGCGCGTCGTAGGCTAGCCAGTAACGCGCCAGATCGTCGAGGTCGTAGGAGAACGGATAGCCCATCCGAAACAGCGTCTTGTACATCGCATGGCAGGCGTCCATTGGATTGCGGCGCAGATGGACGATGCGCGCCTGCGGCAGCGCTGCGGCGACGATGCCGAGGTAGAGAATGTTCAGCGGCGTCTTGTCGATCTGGCGCAGCGCGCCGCCATCGGACAGGTGCGCGCAGTAGCGTTCGCCCAATGCGCGGAAATCCAGCGTGGTGGATTTGCGCACCAGTTCGGCCTTGCCGCTGGCCGGGCCGGCGCATTGCATCAGCGCCATCGCCAGGTCGGTGCTTTCGCCGCGACTGGTGACGCGCGAATGCGAACCCAGGATGCGATCCACCAGCGTGGTGCCGCTGCGAGGCAGGCCGACGACGAACAGCGGGCGCGCGTCCTCGCAGCCCGCGTGCTTGCGGGCGAAGAAGCCGGCATCGAAGGCGTCGGCGATCAGGCGCATCGTCGCCACGTCGTCCTCGACGCGATAGCTCAGGCCGCGCCGGCGCGCATCCGCGCCCTGTTTCAGCGCGGCGAACGCGGCCGCGTATTCGCCGAGGTCTTCCAATTCCTTCGCCAGCGCATAGTGCAACGGCACCTGCATCGGCGACGCGACGGGCGTGGCTTCGCACTGCGCGCGCAGCGCATCGACGTGGTTGCGCGCCGGTGTCTGCTTGCGCAGCGTGGCGCGGTTGTACCAGGCGTCGCCGTCGCCGGGTGCTTTCGCGATCACCGCGTCCAGCGCGGCTTCCGCTTCGTCCAGTCGGCCCAGCGCGATCAGCGCAGTCGCGTGGTTGTAGAGGTACTCGGGATCGTCCGGGCACAGCGCCAGCGCGCGAGCGCTGCAGCGCTCGGCGTCTTCGTGCCGGCCCAGCGCGGCGAGGCGGCTGGCGATCTCCTGCAACAGCCGCGGGTCGTCCTGCGCCTCGCCGGCCAGCGCCAGCAGCGCCGCGATGCAGGCGGCGGCATCGCCTTGCCGCAACGCCAGTTCGGCAAGGCGCAGGGCCTCCATCCGCTGGCGCGTGATGGCGGCGTCAGCGGACGGCATGCCCATGCCTCAGAAGCGGTAGCTGACGGTCACGCCCACGGTGCGCGGCAGCGCGGTCAGCGCCTTCGACCCGTTGCCGAAATAGTGCTGTGCGGGCGAGGTGCCCATGTACTCGGTGGTGTAGACGCCGGTCACGCCCGCTTCGTTGCCGATGTTCTTCAGCCACAAGGTCGTGTCCCAGTTGCCGCGGCTGTAGGTCGCCGATGCGTTGAAGATAGCGAACCCGTCCAGCGTGCGCTGGAACTTCGGGCTCAGGCTCATCGCGTTCTCGGTCTCGGACTGGTAGTAGGCGTCGGCGCGCAGCACCAGCCAGGCTTCGCCCAGCGCGATGTTGTAGTTGCCGGACGCGTTGAAGCGGTGCTTCGGCGCGCCGGGCAGGGCCATGCCCTTCAGGCCGTAGGTGTAGGTGCCGTCCTGCGAGACTGCGTCGGCGTCGAGCTTCGCGTCGGTGTAGGCATAGCCCAGCGAATAGCCGAAGCCGTTGTCGAAGCTGCCGGCCAGTTCGAGTTCCACGCCGCGGGTGCTGGCCTTCTGCGCGTTGGCCACGGCGAAGAAGCCCCAGAGCGGCGTGGAGCTGTTGATCTGCGGGTCCTTCCAGTCCACGTAGAACAGGTCGGCGTTGTAGGTGAGGCGGCCGACCGCGCCCTTCACGCCGATCTCGTGGTTGCGCACGGTGTCGGCGCGGTAGGTCGTCCAGGCCGGGTCCTCGGCGAAGTTGCCGGCGGTCGGGGTGCCGTTGGTGCCGCCGCGGCGGAAGCCCTCGGACACGGTCGCATAGAGCTGGTTGCGCGGCGAGAACGCCCACGCCACGTTGGCCTTGAACAGGGTCTTGCCGGCCGACTCGTCCGCCGTGGAAGTGCTGGCCGCCGAGCCGGCCCACGGGCTCACCCGCATGGTCTGGCTGGCCTCGGACTCGACGCGGAAATGGCGGAAGCCGCCGGTGAACTGCACGGTGTCTGTCGCGTGCCAGGTCAGCTCGCCATACACCGCAGTTTCCTTGAAGTGTTCCTTGGTGCGGTAATGGAAGTCCTGGTCGTCGACGATCAGGTCCTCGTAGCCGGGGCCCCAGGCGTCGTTGCTGTAGGCGTCCCACCAGCGCTTGAAGCCGCGCAGGAAGCTGTCCTGCCCGCTGTTGCGATCCTGCTTCTGGTAGTACGCGCCCAGCACGTAGTCCACGGCGCTCCCCGTCTTCGAAACCAGCCGGAACTCCTGGGTCAGCGCCTTGTCGCCGTAGTCGCGCACCGCCGTCGCCAGCGGGCGCGGGTAGTTGTAGTAGAACGCCGCCAGCCAGCCGTTCTGTGCGTAGAAGCCGGTGTTCTCGCTGACGATGTCGCCCTTGTGGTCGTACTGCGAGGTGCTGGAGGTGAGGGTGGCGAAACCGAGGTCGATGCTGGCTTCCAGCGCGGCCATGTTCACGTGGCGGCTGGATGGCTCCAGCTGCACCGAGCCGATCTCGTTGTCGCCGTAGGCATCGCCCCAGCCGTCGGTGCCCAGGCTGGTGCCGCGACGGCCGCCGAAGCGGTCGGCCTGCGCGGTATAGCTCAGGGTGGCGTCGAAGCGATCGTTCGGCGTCCAGCGCAGCGCGATGCGGCCGTAGCTCTGCTCGACGGTGTCGGCGTCCTTGTGGTTCTCGTAGACGGCATCGTCGGCCAGCACGCCGTTCGGCGCGGTCGGCAGGCCGTCGGCGTCGAGCGCATAGACGTTGCGATAGTCGGTGACGCCGGGGAAGTCGTTGCGGGTGCCGTTCACGCGCAGCGCGAAGGTGTCCGACAGCGGCAGGTTGAAGGTGAACGAGCCGGACTTGCCGATGCCGCCGGAGCCGTCGACGCTGGACAGGCCCAGGCTCACGCGGCCTTCGGTGCCGGACGTGTCCGGCTTGCGCAGGATGTAGCGCACCGCGCCGCCCAGCGCGCCGGAGCCGTACAGCGTGCCCTGCGGGCCGCGCAGCACTTCCACCCGGTCGATGTCGGAGAGCAGGAAGTTGGCGAACAGCGGCGTGCTGTCCACGTAGGTGGCGACGGTGGCCGAGGCCGACACCGCGTAGTCGCCCAGCGCGGAGCTGTCCACGTTCAGCCCGCGGATGCGGATGCCGCTGACCACGCTGGAATTGCGCGCGCCGCGATCCACCACGCCGACGCCGGCCACGCCGCGCATCAGCTCGGCGTTGTCGAGGATGTTGCCCTGCTCGATGGCCTCGCCGGACACCGCGCTGATGTTGTAGGGCACGTCGAGGATGTCCTGCGCGCGGCCCAGCGCGGTTACCGTGACCGTTTCCAGTTCGGTCACGCCGGCTTTCTTCTGCGCGTCCTGGTCGGGTGCGGCGTCCTGTGCATGGGCGGCCTGCGCGCCGAGGCCGGCGGCGATGGCGAGCGCCAGCAGCGACAGGCGGCGCGGCGCGTGGTTGGTGCGGTGCGTGGTCATGGTGATCTCCCCCGGGAAAAGAATGACGTGATGAATGGGCGGACGGTCAATCGCGTTGCGGGCGTTCGAGCGGGCCGAGCCGCGCCAGGGCGTCGGAATCGGCGCGGCCGGCGCCGTAGGCCGGGTAGACGACCGGGTTGTCGCGGAAGCTCTTGAGCGGCTGCCCCAAGCCCTGCCAGCCGCGTTCGCGGCAGCGGCGCAGGTAGGCGAAGTCGATCTCAACGGCGATGATTTCCCGCCCGCTGCCGGCCTGGTGGATCACCTCGCCGCCCGGTCCGCAGATCACCGAACCGCCGACGCCGAGATCGCCGGCCACGTTGACGTCGATGAAGTAGCACTGGTTGGTGGCGGCGCTGGCGCGGGCGATGGCGACCTCGACATCGCGGTCGATGGTGTTGGTCATGGTCGGGTGCAGGATCACCTCCGCGCCCATCGAGGCCAGCGAACGCGTGGTTTCCGGGAACCACATGTCGTAGCAGATCGAGATGCCGAAGCGGCCCGCGCCGGGCACGTCGAACACCACGAACTCGTCGCCGCACGCGATGCCGCGCTCGTAGGGCGCGAACGGGAACACCTTGCGGTAGCGCGCGACCACTTCGCCCCGCGGGTCGATCACTGGCGTGGTGTTGAACACCGCGTCGTCGCGCCGCTCGTACAGCGAGCCGGGCACCAGCCACAGATCGTGCCTGCGCGCGAGATCGCGGAAGAAGCCTTCCGCCTCGCCCGGCATGCACTGCGCGAACTCCGGCGAGGCGCCGAAGCCGCACAGCTCGCCGGTCATCACCATCCGCACCCACGGGAAGCGCTTGGCCACCGCGGCCACTTCCGCGCCGATGCGCTCCAGGTTGTCGCCCGGGCCGTAGGCCAGCTGCAACCCGGCGATGCCGAACCCACCCGCGTTTGCGCTGTGTTCCAAGACGCGCTCCCCAGACTCCTGTGATGGAGCGACGGTAGCTGCGGCGGCGCGCGCGGTGTGGGGCCAGTTCCGGGAAACGGGTGGTGCCAGTGGCGCCAGCGCCGCCGTATGCCGGCGCGCTGGCTCCATCTGATGCGCAGGACTGGCGCTATGGTTGCGGCGGGAAGGGAGACAGCCTTCGGGTTGTCGTTCCCGCGAAAGCGGGAACGACGAGCAAAAGAACGGCCTTTCCATCGCCTGCCAAGCAACCGGAACATCGAACCAGATGAAGCGACGCACTCAATCCGGCTGGACGATGGCGGCGCTGCTGGCGCTGTCGGCGGCCTGTGCGGCGGGCGATGGCGCGCGCGGTGCGCTGGGCTTCGAGGTGTTGATGCACGGCGCCGATCCCGGCCAGCCGGTGGACTTCGCGTACTACGCGCCGCAGCCGAACAGTTCGACCACGCTGCCGCGCAACCGCTTCGAAGGCCGCCTGCGCCTGTCCGGCGCGGTCGAGCGTGGCGGCTTCCTCGCGCACGTGGATCGCTATCGCGCCGCCAGCGACGGCGACAGCCCGCGCAGGCACCTGCCCGATTTCGACTTCGAACTGGTGCAGGCCGGCAGCCATCTGATCCCAGTACGGCGCGACTCGGTGGCGAACGCGCATCCGGACTGGGAGTTCGTGCTGTCTCCGGGCCGCGTCTGGGACGAACTAGGCGACGCCGGCTACAGCCGCGCCGCGCTGCCGTTCGCCCTGCAGCAGAAGAACGCCAACTGCATCCACAACGGTGTGCTGACGTTCCTGTTCAAGGACGATGGTTCGGTCTCGCAGGCGAGCTACCAGATCGCCTCGGAAACCTGCGCCTACTTCAAGGCGGATTTCTGGGGCCTGCTGCCGGCGCGCTATACGCCGCAGGCCGTGGATGGTTCGGACAAATTGATCGCCGACTACCGCGCGGAGGTCGCCGCGCGCATGCCGGTCAAGCCGCTGGCCGGGCTGGCGAACGACCATCCCGGCATCGACCCGCTGAAGTTCGCCGCGCCCAACGGCAAGGACCCGCGAGAGATGTCGCTGGTCGGCCTTGTCATCGACGGCATCCACTACAGCGGCGGCTGCGCCACCCGTTACGGCGCGTATCCGTATTGCGAATCGCTGGTGGTGCCCTCGTACTCGCTGGCGAAAAGCGTGTTCGCCGGCCTCGGCATGATGCGGCTGGAAACGCTGTATCCGGGCGCGTTCGATGCGCGGATCGAAGACTACGTACCGGCCTGCACCAACGGCTGGAAGGACGTGCGCTTCGGCGACGCGCTGGACATGGCGACCGGCCACTACGCCAGCGCCGCCTACATGCGCGACGAGGACGCGGACACCGGCAGCGCCACCGGCCTGTTCCAGTCCGAACGCCACGCCGACAAGATCGCCTACGCCTGCACCCACTACCCGCGCAAAGCCGCACCCGGCGCACGCTGGGTCTATCACACCAGCGACACCTACTTGCTCGGCACCGCGATGAGCGCACTGCTGAAGAAACGGCGCGGCGCGGATGCCGACATTTTCGACGACCTCGTGTATGCCGACGTGCTGCGCCCGCTGCACATCGGCCCCACCGCCGCCTACACCCGCCGCAGCTACGACGACGTGCGCCAGCCGTTCGCCGGCTGGGGCCTGATGTGGCTGCGCGACGACGTGGCGAAGATCGCGCAATTCCTCGCTGCGGGAAGCCGCACGCAGACCGTGCTGGACCAGGCGCAACTGGACGCCGCGCTGCAACGCGATCCGAATGATCGCGGCCTCGTCGCGCTCCCCGGCTTCCGCTACAACAACGGCTTCTGGGCCCACGACATCGGCGCGCGCCTGCCGGGCTGCAAGGGCGACGTCTGGGTGCCGTTCCTGTCCGGCTTCGGCGGCATCACGCTGCTGGTATTGCCGAACGGCGGCGCCTACTACTACTTCTCGGACGACGAGAGTCCGCTGTGGATGGACGCGGCGCTGGAAGCGCACCGCATTCGCAGCCTGTGCCCATGAATGCAGGCCGCTCTTACTTGCCCTTCCGCCTCGCCGCCGGCAACAGCACCGCCGTATCCGCCAGGAACCCGTCCTCGCCGTACAGCCGCAGCTGGTCGCCGTCCACCACCAGCGCGTAGCCCGAGGCTTCGCCGTAGGCCCACTGCTGCCATTGCCGGTACCAGCGGTCGCCTTCGATCCACCAGTGGCCGCGGTCGCAGTCCTCGCCGTCGTAGCCGGCGGTGCCGGCGAGGTTGCCGTCGGCGTGGATTTCGAGGGTGCAGGGTTCGCCGTACACGGTGCTGTAGAGCAGGGACGCGCCGGCCACCGCGCGGCGCAGCGCCTTGCCCTGCAGCGGCGGGATCGCCTCGTCCTCGATCCGGCGCGAGGACGGCGAGAGGTCGCCGCGCAGCAGCCGCGCCAGGCTGCGCACGCCGTCGCGGATGCGGCTGGCGTCGATGCCGGTGACGCCCATGCACAGGGCGTCGCTTCCGTCCGCGTGGCAGCCGGGTTCCACCAGCACGCCGATCGCCGCCGCCTGCCGCGCCAGTTCGCGCGCGTCGATGCCGGCGGGCATGCTGACCCAGTAGGCGCTGGCGCCCGGGAAGGTTTCGATGCTGACGCGCTGGTGCAGGTAGTGGTTGAGCGCGTCGCGCAGCGCGGTGCGGCGTTCGGCCAGCACGCGGCCGGCGCGCACCAGCCCGGCCGAGTAGTGGCCGAGGCCGATGAAGTAGGCCCAGGCGCGCTGCATCACCCGCGGCGGCGCGGTGCCCTGGTTGCGGCGCAGCTGGCGGGCGCGGTCGATGAAGTCGGCGGAGGCGGCCAGCACGCCGGGCGGTTCGCCGCAGGACACCGCCGGCGCGAGGCCGCCCACGTACACCACCCGGCCCTGGGTGTCCAAGGCGCGCAGGGCGGGCGCGACGCGACCGCCGTCCTGCACGCCGGCGGGGATGTCGTGTTCGATCAGCACGCCGTCGGCTTCGGCGACGCGCGCCAGCAGGCGGGCCGGCCAAGGCGAGCCGGCGGCGATGCCCCGGCGCGCGCTGGTGACGACCACCGCGCCTTCCGGCAGCGGCGCGGCCAGTTCCGGATCGAGGAAGGCGATGTCGGCGTGGCGCTCGCGCAGGCGGCGCTCGAAGGCGGGATCGACGGGGCGCTCCAGCACGACGGGCGTGCCGCGCCGCACCAGCAGGTCGCCCGCCAGTTGCAGGGCATGGCCGCAGGAGGTCGCCATCAGCACTTCGTCGGCGCCGGCCTGGATGCCGCGCATCGGCAGGAGTTTGCCGCGCACTTCCTCGACCAGCATGGCGTCGTCGGCGTCGCCGCTTTCGCGGTGCCATTGCAGGACTTCGTGGCGCGAGCCGGCCAACCGGATCGCCTCGCCCCATTCCGGTGCGGGCGTGAGTTCGGCGTCGACGCAGCCGTCGATGAAGGGGAACGGGAAGCGGTGCCAGTGCTGCGGGGCGCGGAAGCCGGCGTCGTCGGTCGCCGGCGGCAGCCGCGCGGCCAGCGGCGATTCCGGCGCGGGACGCCGCCGGCCCGCGCCGATGCGGGTGCCGGCGAGGTCGGCGGCCACATAGATGCCGCTGCGCGCGCGGCTGGCCAGATAGCCTTCGGCCAGCAGCGCATCAAAGGCCAGGCTGACGGTGTTGCGGGAGACGCCGATGCGCTCCGCCAACTGGCGCGAGGACGGCAGCCGCTGGCCGGGCCGCAGCACGCCGCGATGGATGGCATCGACTAGTTTTTGCCGCAGCTGCTGCTGCAGGCTGAGCGGCGCGGCCGGATCCAGCGCAAGGCGAAGCGGATCGAGCGCGCGCGGTTCGGCCTTCATCGCGGGCGCGGGCGGCTCAGCCGGCCCCGTCCGCGGCCAGCGCCTGCTCCAGCAGCGCCATGCCCTCGTCCAGTACCGCGTCCGGAATGGTCAGCGGGAACAGCAGGCGGATCGCCTCGCCCTGGCCGCCGCAGCCGAGCAGGATCAGGCCCAGCGCATGCGCGCGCTTGAGCACGGCCTGGGTGGCGGCCGGATCGACCTCGACGCCGCCGCGCTCGCGCAGCAGGTCGAAGGCGATCATCGCGCCCAGCCCGCGGATGTGGCCGATCGGGCGCAGGTCGCCGCGCTGCGTCCAAGCATCGAGCCTGGCGACGACGCGCGCGCCCAGCGCATCCGCGCGGTCGAGCAGGCGCTCCTCCTCGAACACGTCCAGCACCGCCAGCGCGGCGGCGCAGGCCAGCGGCGAACCGGCATAGGTGCCACCGAGCCCGCCCGGCGCCGGCGCGTCCATCAGCGCGGCGCGGCCGATCACGCCCGACAGCGGCAGCCCGCCGCCCAGCGACTTGGCGGTGACGATCAGGTCCGGCTTCACCCCGGAATGCTCCATCGCGAACATCCGCCCGGTGCGGCCGATGCCGGTCTGCACCTCGTCGGCGATCAGCACGATGCCGTGGGCGTCGGCGATGCCGCGCAGCGCCTGCAGCAGCTCCGGCGGTGCGGCGTTGAAGCCGCCTTCGCCCTGCACCGGCTCGACGATGATCGCGGCGATCTCCTCGGCGGAGACGTCGGCCTTGAACAGGTCGTGCAGCGCCTGCAGGCTGCGCGCCACGTCGATACCGGCGTGCGCCACCGGGAACGGCAGGTGGTACACGCCGCCGGGCAGCGGCCCGAAGCCCTTCTTGTACGGCGCGGTCTTGCCGGTCAGCGCCATCGCCATGAAGCTGCGCCCGTGGAAGCCGCCGCCGAAGGCGACCACCGCGTGCCGGCCGGTGGCGGCGCGGGCGATCTTGATCGCGTTCTCCACGGCTTCCGCGCCGGTGGAGAACAGGATGGTCTTGGCCGGGCCATCGATCGGCGCCAGCGCGTTGAGGCGCTCGGCCAGCGCGACGTAGGACTCGTAGGCGTTCACCTGGAAGGCGGTATGGGTGAAGCGCTCCAACTGGTCGCGCACCGCCGCCATCACCTTCGGATGCCGGTGGCCGACGTTGAGCACGGCGATGCCGCCGGCGAAATCCACGTAGCGGCGGCCCTCCACGTCCCACAGCTCGGCGTTTTCGGCGCGGTCGGCGAAGGCGGTCATGGCGGTGCCGACGCCGCGCGGGATGGCGGCGTTGCGGCGTTGCAGCAGGCTGGCGTTGTCGGTCACGGCGGGGCTCCTTGGCTCGCTTGCCAGACTGCGGGGGCGCCGGGGGCTGTCATAGGGCCAGATTGAAACATGGACTGGTGCCAGCGGCGGTGGCGGCCCGCGCCGCGCCTCGACAGGCCCCGGCCTTCGTCCCACACTAGTGCGGTATTCCGCAGGTTTCTGGCTCGTCGTTCCCGCGCCGCTTCTGACAGGCGAATGCCGGTCCGAAGCGGGAACCCGAGACGTTGATCCGTCGAACGCCGACCTCCATGCATCCCCGTTTCCGGGGCGATGGGCGAGGGCTTCTCGCGGATCGGACATTCGACCGTCCCGCCGCCGCGCCGGACGCCGTCATCGCAAGGTGCAGTTTTGAGCAGCAGCAACGACGCCCCGCTGGCGGGGCTGAAGGTGGTGGAACTGGCGCGGATCCTGGCCGGCCCGTGGATCGGCCAGACCCTGGCCGACCTGGGCGCCGACGTGGTGAAGGTGGAAGCGCCGGAAGGCGACGACACCCGCCGCTGGGGCCCACCCTTCGTCCGCAACGCCGACGGCAGTGAGGGCGATGCCGCCTATTTCCACGCCTGCAACCGCGGCAAGCGCTCGGTGGTGGCCGACCTGCGCAGCGAGGAAGGCCGCGCGCTGGTGCGCGATCTCGCCGGCGATGCCGATGTCTTCATCGAGAACTTCAAGGTCGGCGCGCTGGCGAAATACGGCCTCGACTACGCCAGCCTGCACGCGCTCAACCCGCGCCTGGTCTATTGCTCGATCACCGGCTTCGGCCAGGACGGCCCGTACGCGGCGCGCGCCGGCTACGACGCGATGATCCAGGCGATGGGCGGGATCATGTCGCTGACCGGTGAACCCGACGGCGGCCCGCAGAAGATCGGCGTCGCTTTCGCCGACCTGTTCGCCGCCCAGCACGGCGTCATCGCCATCCAGGCCGCGCTGCTGCAGCGCGCGCGCACGGGGCGCGGCCAGCACGTCGACATCGCGCTGCTGGATTCGATGGTCGGGATGTTGGCGAACCAGGCGATGAATTACCTCGTCTCCGGCATGTCGCCGACGCGCATGGGCACCGCGCATCCCAACATCGTGCCGTACCAGGCGTTCGCCGCCAGCGACGGCGCGCTGATGCTGGCGGTGGGCAACGATGCGCAGTTCGCGCGCTTGTGCGACGTGCTGGACGTGCCGCAGCTGGCGAACGATCCGCGCTTCGCCACCAATGCCGACCGCGTGCGGCATCGCGACGTCCTGGTGCCGCTGCTGGCCGATGCGTTCGCGCGCAGTTCGCGCGACGACGTGCTGGCGAAGCTGGAAGCGCAGGGCGTGCCGGCCGGGCCGATCAACAGCGTCGCGGAGGTGTTCGACGATCCGCAGGTGCGCCATCGCGGCCTGCGCCTCGATCTCGATGCGCCAGACGTGGCGGATGGGCGCATTCCCGGCGTGCGCACGCCGATCCGGTTCTCGGGAGCAAAGCTGGCGCTGGATCGCCCGTCGCCCAAGCTGGGCGCACACACGCAGGAAGTGACCGCCGCACTGGCGAAGGAGCGCATCCCATGAGCCTGCACGTCGACGTGATCGGCAACGGCCCGCCGCTGGTGCTGCTGCATGGCTGGGCGATGCACGGCGGCATCTTCGCGCCGCTGGTCGAACGCCTGCGCGCGCACCGCACGCTGCACGTGGTCGATCTGCCCGGCCACGGCCACAATCGCGACTGCGGCGTGCCGCTCGAGCTGGCTGCGTGCGCGCAGGCGCTGCTCGACGCGGTGCCGGAGGCGCCGTGGTGCGGCTGGTCGCTGGGCGGGCTGATCGCGCTGCATGCGGCATCGACGCAGCCGGCGCGCGTGCCCGCGCTGGCGATGGTCTGCGCCACGCCGAAGTTCGTGGTCGCCGACGACTGGCCGGAAGGCATGCCGGCGAACGTCTTCCTCGGCTTCGCCGCCGGCCTGCGCGCCGACTGGCAGGGCACCATCGACCGCTTCATCGCGCTGGAAGCCTTCGGCTCCGACCGTATGCGCGAGGAGCTGCGGATGCTGCGCGACGCGGTGCTGGCGCACGGCGAGCCCTTGCCGCGCGTGCTGGCGGAAGGGCTGCGGGTCTTGCAGGCCAGCGACCTGCGCGACGCGCTGCCGTCGCTGCCCGTGCCCAGCCTGTGGCTCGGCGGACGCCGCGACCGGCTGGTCAACCCGGCGGCGATGCAGGCGTCCGCCGCGATCGCGCCGGACGCGCGCTTCGTGCAGATCGAGCATGCCGGCCATGCGCCGTTCCTGACCCATGCGGATGACGTGGCGGATGCGCTGCTCGATTTTCTTGATGTTTCCGACCGTCATTCCCGCGAAGGCGGGAATCCAGTTTTTGATTCTCAAGGGCAACCGCAAGAGCTGGATGGGACAGACCTTCGTCTGTCAGAAGCGGCCCGCCTTCGCGGGAATGACGAGCAAGGGCCAGATGACGGGCATAAGCAATGAACGCACCTCTGTTCGACGCCAAGCAGGTCCGCCGCGCGTTCTCGCGCTCCGCCGCCGGCTACGACGCCGTGGCGCAGTTGCAGCGATTGGCCGAGGCGCGGCTGATCGAATCGCTGGACTACCTCGACGATCCCGCCCTGAAGCGTGAGCCGCCGCGCCGCGTGCTCGACCTCGGCTGCGGCACCGGCCACGCCAGCGCGCTGCTGCAAAAGCGCTGGCCGAAGGCGGAAATCCTGTCGTTCGACCTCGCCTTGCCGATGCTGCGGCAGGCGCGCGCGGCGTCGAAGCCGGCATCGCGCTGGCTGTCCAACCCGTTCGCGCGCGCGCCGGTGCAGGTCTGCGCCGACGCGCGCCGCCTGCCGCTGGCCGAGGGCAGCGTCGACGTGATCTTTTCCAACCTGTGCCTGCAATGGGTGGAAGACCTCGACGCGGTGCTCAACGGCTTCCGCCGCGCGCTCAAGCCGCAGGGCCTGCTGCTGTTCTCCACCTTCGGCCCGGAAACGCTGTGGGAGCTGCGCGGCGCGTTCGCGCAGGCCGACGCCGCGCCGCACGTCAGCCCGTTCGTGGACACCGCCGGCATCGGCGATGCGCTGGTCAACGCCGGCTTCTTCCAGCCGGTGGTGGACCGCGACGAGGAGGTCACGCTGTACCCGGACATGCCCGCGCTGATGCACGAACTGCGCGCGCTGGGCGCGACCAACGCGCTGGCCTCGCGCCGCGCCACCCTGACCGGGCGCGGGCGCT
The DNA here is from genome assembly GCF_014395425.1 of Thermomonas brevis. Classification (NCBI taxonomy): domain Bacteria; kingdom Pseudomonadati; phylum Pseudomonadota; class Gammaproteobacteria; order Lysobacterales; family Lysobacteraceae; genus Thermomonas; species Thermomonas brevis. The sequence goes on along the minus strand of NZ_CP060711.1, from coordinate 1,742,234 downwards.
TCGCCGCCGCCGCCGCCGCGTATGAGACGCACCGCGTCGACGCCGGCCTGCCGGCGACCTGGGAAATCATCAGCGCGATGGCCTGGGCGCCGGAGCCGGGCGCGCCGATCCGCGAAGGCGGCGCCGATCTGGTGGCGGTGCCGGTGTCGCGGATTCCGATCCGCCGCCGGGCGTAGCGCAAGCCGATACGGGATGCCGGCGGTCGTCGGCATCCCCTGGAAAGAAGTTCGCGCTGGATGCTACGTGCGGCCCGCGCGCGCAGGCATGGCGCGGCGATCAGACCGAGGATGAAGCCCGCGTCGACGCGATGCGGTTAGGCTAGGCCGTTTTCTCCGCCGGATGCATGCATGATCTCCCAGGAAGCCCGCCAGCAAGCCGTCTGGATCGCCATCGGATTGACCCTGGCGTTCACCCTGTTGCTGGATGCGGTCACCCCGCTCGGCTATGCGGAGTGGTGCCTGTACTTCGTCGCGGTGGCGCTGACCATCTTCCAGGCGCGCTCCGGCGCCCCGCTGGCGGTGGCGGGCATCGCCTCGATCCTGCTGATCGCGGGCAGCTGGATGTCGCCGGACGGCATCGACCCGTTCATGTCCAACGTCAACCGCCTCACCGGCGGAGCCGGCTGCTGGGTGATGGCCTGGGTGGTGCGCAATGCGCTGCTGGCGCGGGAGGACGCGCGCGAGGCGCTGTGGCTGGAGGAAAGCCTGAGCGAAGTGATGGTGGCCCTGCGCGGCACCCAGACGCCGGACGCACTGGCGCACAACGCGCTCGCGGTGCTGGGCACGCGTCTGGACGCGCCGGTGGGCGCGCTGTACCGGAGCACCGAGAGCGGGCTGACGCTGGTGGGCGGACTGGCGATGCCGCCCAACCAGCCGCGCAACCTGCGCCTCGGCGACGGCGTGCTGACCGAGATCGTGCGCAACGGGCGCGCCCAGCGCATCGCGCCGGTGCAGGCTTCGCACCTGGTGCTGGCGAGCAGCCTGGGCACCAGCGCGCCGGGCGAGCTGCTGCTGGCGCCGGTAACGGTGGAAGGCGAGATCACCGGCGCGTTCGAACTGGGCCGCATGGACGGGCAGTCGGTGTCGCCGCGGCTGGCGCTGAAGCTGATCCGCGCCGCCGGCGAACCGATCGGCGTGGCGCTGCGCGCCGCCGACGTCCGCCAGAAGCTGGTCGACCTGCTGGAGGAAACCCAGCGCCAGAGCGCCGAACTGCAGGCGCAGCAGGAAGAACTGCGGGTCGCCAACGAGGAGCTGGAGGAACAGAGCTCCTCGCTGCAGCAGTCGCAGGCCACGCTGGAGGCGCAGCAGGCGGAGCTGGAGCAGACCAACGTGCACCTGGAGGAGCGCACCCACGAGCTGGAGTCGCAGCGACGCATCCTGCTGGCCGCGCAGGCCGACCTGGAGCGCAACGCGCAGGCGCTGGCCGAAGCCAGCCGCTACAAATCCGAATTCCTGGCCAACATGTCGCACGAGCTGCGCACGCCGCTCAACAGCGCGCTGATCCTGGCCAAGCTGCTGGCCGACAACAAGCCGGGCACGCTGACCGAGGAACAGGTGCGCTACGCCAGCGCCATCTACGCCTCCAACAACGACCTGCTGACCCTCATCAACGACATCCTCGACCTGTCGCGGATCGAGGCCGGGCACGTGGAGCTGGCGGCCGAACCGCTGGATCTGCAATGGGTGGCGACGCGCCTGCGCGACACCTTCCAGCCGCTGGCCGCGCAGAAGGGCCTCGGCCTGCGCATCGAAGGCGATTTCGACGCCACGGCCGTCGGCGATGCGCAGCGCCTGAAGCAGATCCTCAAGAACCTGCTGGCCAACGCGATCAAGTTCACCGACCGGGGCGAGGTGTCGCTGCGGCTGGAAACGCGGCCGCAAGGACGGCTGGCGTTCGTGGTATGCGACACCGGCATCGGCATTCCCGACGAACAGCAGGACGTGATCTTCGAGGCGTTCCGCCAGGCCGACGGCAGCACCAGCCGGCGCTTCGGCGGCACCGGGCTGGGGCTGTCGATCTCGCGCGACCTCGCCCTGCGCATGGGCGGCGTCCTGACCGTGCGCAGCACGCCGGGCGAAGGCAGCTGCTTCACCCTGGAGGTGCCGGCCGACATGAGCGCGGCCGCGCAGGCGCCGGCGGTCCACGTGCCCGCGCCCCATCACGCGCCTGCCCCCGCCCCCGCGCCTGCCGCCGCGTCGACCGCGGCCCGCGCCCACAAGCCGGCGAAGCCTGCGCGGCCCGCGCCGGAACCGCGCGAGGTGCCGGCCATGGGGCTGGTGCCGGACGATCGTTCCTGCCGCGCCCGGCCGGGCCGGCTGGTGCTGGTGGTGGAGGACGAGCGCGTGTTCGCCACCGCGATGGTGGACATCGCCCACGAGCTGGACTTCGACTGCGTGGTCGCCGCCAGCGCGGAGGAAGCGATCGCGCTGGCCGGCGAACTGGCGCCCTGCGGCATCCTGCTGGACATCGGCCTGCCCGACGGCTCCGGCCTGGGCGTGCTGGAACGGCTCAAGCGCAACCCGGCCACCCGCCACATCCCGGTGCACGTGGTGTCGGCGCTGGACCGCACCCAGCTCGCGCTGGAAATGGGCGCGGTCGGCTACCTGCGCAAGCCGGCCACGCGCGAGATGCTGAGCGGCGCGCTGCGCGAACTGGAGTCGCGCAGCCGGCGCGGCAGCCAGCGCCTGCTGATCGTGGAGGACGACGCCGAGCTGCGCGCCAGCCTGTGCGAGCTGCTGGCGCGCGAAGGGCTGACCATCGACGCCGTCGGCAGCGCGGACGAGGCGCGCCAGGCGCTGGCCGGCGCGCCGTTCGACTGCGTGGTGACCGATCTCGCGCTGACCGACGGCAGCGGCGACGCGCTGCTGGAGCAGATCGCCCAGCGGCACGGCGAGTCGGCGCCGCCGGTCATCGTCTACACCGGCCGCGCGCTCGGGCGCGAGCAGGAGCAGCGCCTGCGGCGCTTCTCCAAGAGCATCATCATCAAGGGCGCGCGCTCGCCGGAGCGGCTGCTGGACGAGGTCACCCTGTTCCTGCACAGCGTCGAGGCGCAGCTGCCGAGCGACCAGCAGCGCCTGCTGGCCGAGGCGCGCCGCCGCGACAGTACGCTGGACGGCCGCCGCGTGCTGCTGGTGGAAGACGACGTGCGCAACATCTTCGCCCTGTCCAGCGTGCTGGAGCCGATGGGCGTGCGGCTGGAGATCGCGCGCAACGGCCGCGAGGCGCTGGAATCGCTGGAGCAGCAGGAATTCGACCTGGTGCTGATGGACATCATGATGCCGGAGATGGACGGGCTGGAGGCGATGCGCCGGATCCGCGCGCAGCCGCGGCTGGCCGAGCTGCCGATCATCGCGCTCACCGCCAAGGTGATGAGCGACGACCGCCAGCGCTGCTTCGACGCCGGTGCCAACGACTACATCGCCAAGCCCATCGAGGTCGACAAGCTGGTGTCGCTGTGCCGGGTGTGGTGCTCGCGGCCGTGAACGAGGAGGCGCTGTTCGACCTGGAGGTGCGGCTGTTGCTGGAAGCCGTGTTCCAGCGCTACCACCACGACTTCCGCGACTACGCGATGGCCTCGGTGCGCCGCCGCGTGCGCCAGGCCATGCAGCGCCTGGACTGCGCGCGCGTGGCCGATTTGCAGCACCTGGTCCTGCACGAGCCGGAGGCGTTCGCCCAGACCCTGCCGTTCTTCACCGTGCAGGTCTCGGAGATGTTCCGCGACCCGGCCTACTTCCTGGCCCTGCGCGTGCACGTGGTGCCGATCCTGCGCACCTATCCGTCGATCAAGATCTGGGTGGCCGGCTGCAGCACCGGCGAGGAAGTCTGGTCGCTCGCCATCCTGCTGGCCGAGGAAGGGCTGCTGGAACGCACCCTGATCTACGCCACCGACATCAACCCGCAGGCGCTGCGCGCGGGCGAGGCCGCCACCTACGAGAGCAGCCGGGTGGCGGGCTTCAGCCGCAACTACCAGGCGGCCGGCGGCACCGGCTCGCTGTCGGACTACTACAGCAGCGCCTACGGCCGCGCGGTGTTCGACCGCCGGCTGCGCAAGCACGCGGTGTTCGCCGACCACAGCCTGGCGACCGACGCGGTGTTCTCGGAAGTGCACCTGGTGTCCTGCCGCAACGTGCTGATCTACTTCAACGCCGGCTTGCAGGATCGGGCCGTCGGCCTGTTCCGCGACGCGCTGGTGCACCGCGGCTTCCTCGGCCTGGGCAGCAAGGAATCGCTGCGCTTCGGCGCGAACGCCGACGCGTTCGAGCCGCTGGTCGCCGCCCAGAAACTGTTCCGGAAGCGGGCATGACCCTGTTGCAGCCGCCGCCCAGGGCCATCGTGATCGGCGCGTCCGCCGGCGGCGTGGTGGCGGTGCGCACCCTGCTCGCCGGCCTGCCGGCCAGTCTGCCGTGTGCGGTGCTGGTGGTGATCCACCTGCCGCGCGAGCGCCCCAGCCTGCTGGCGGAGCTGATGGCGAGCGCCGCCGCGCTGCCGGTAGCGGAAGCCGAGGACAAGCAGCCCATCGCGCCCGGGCAGGTGCTGCTGGCGCCGCCGGACTACCACCTGATGGTGGAGGACGCCGGACACGTCGCGCTGTCGGTGGACGCGCCGCAGCTGTATTCGATGCCGTCGATCGACGTGCTGTTCGAATCCGCCGCGCACGTCTGGCGCCACGAGCTGCTGGCGATCGTGCTGACCGGCGCCAGCGCCGACGGCGCGCGGGGAGCGGTCGCCGTCCGCCATGCGGGCGGCAGGGTGTGGGTCCAGGATCCCGACGAGGCGGAGATGCCGGTGATGCCGGCCGCGGCGCTGGAAAGCGCCGGCGCGGACGCCGTGCTCACGCTGCGCCAGATGATCCAGCAACTGTCAGGGGTGTGCCGATGAATCTTACGCAGGCGGAATCGACGCTGCCGCAGGCCAACGTGCTGATCGTCGACGACGTGCCGCAGAACCTGCTGGCGATGCGCGCCATCCTGGAGGGCGAGGGCCTGTCGGTGCTGACCGCCGGCTCCGGCGCGCAGGCGCTGGAGCTGCTGCTGACGCATTCCATCGCGGTGGCGCTGCTGGACGTCAACATGCCGGAGATGAACGGCTTCGACCTGGCCGAACTGATGCGCGGCTCCAACCGCACCCGCGAGGTGCCGATCATCTTCCTCACCGCCTCGCCGCGCGATCCGCACCGGATGTTCCAGGGCTACGACAGCGGCGCGGTGGACTTCCTGTACAAGCCGGTGGAGCCGCACGTCATCCTCAGCAAGGTGCGGGTGTTCGTGGAGATGGCCCGGCAGCGCGAGCTGATGCGGCAGAGCAACGAGCGCCTGGCGCGCGCGCTGGCGCTCAACGAAACCATGATCGCGGTGATGACCCACGACCTGCGCACGCCGCTGTCGGTGATCAGCCTGTGCGCCGAATCGCTGGACCTGATGCCGCCGGAGGCCGACCGCGGCCGCATCGCCGGGCGCATCCTCGACAGCGCCCACCGCATGGCGCGGATGATCGCGCAGCTGCTGGACTTCTCGAAGATCCGCTCCGGCGTGCTGCGGCTCGAACCGCAGGAGGGCGACCTGCGCGCGGTGGCCGAGGAGGTCGTGGAGGAGTTCCGCCAGTCCGCGCCCGGGGTGGCGGTGGAGGTGGTGCGCGAAGGCGCGCTGTGTGGCCGCTTCGACGCCGACCGCATGACCCAGGTGCTGTCCAACCTGGTGGGCAACGCGGTGCGCCATGCCGACGACGCGCGGGTGTCGGTGCACCTGGACGGCGGCGATGCCGACCGGTTGCGGGTGCGGGTGCGCAACCGCGGCCGCATCGACGACGCGCTGCTGCCGCGCCTGTTCGAGCCGTTCAAGAGCAGCTTCCACGCCAGCAGCGGGCTGGGGCTGGGGCTCTACATCGTCGACCAGTTCGTGCGCGCGCACGGCGGCGAGGTCGGCGCGGCGAACGTGGACGGCGAGGTGGTGTTCACGCTGTGGATCCCGCGCCAGCCCGCCGCCGCCACGCCGGACGGAACGCGCACGCAGGCCGCGCCGCTGGCGCTGGACTGACGCTCAGGCCGCGAGGGCCAGCAGCGCCGGCAGGGCGTCCAGATCCACGTTGCCGCCGGACAGCACGATGCCGACCCTGCGTCCGGCGAACCGTTCGCGCTGCGCCAGCACCGCCGCCAGCGCGACGGCGGACGACGGCTCCACCAGCTGCTTGGTGCGCGTCCACAGCAGGCGCATCGCGGCGACGATGCGCGCGTCGTCCACCGTCAGCACCCGCGCGTCGGCCGCGCGCAGCAGTTCGAAGTTGATCGCACCGAGGGTGCCGCGCAGGCCGTCGCAGACGGTGTCGGGCACGAAATCGTGATCCAGCGCGCCGCGCGCGAACGAGCGCGCGCCGTCGGCCGCACCTTCGGGTTCGGCCAGGAACAGGTCGCAGCCCGGCGCCAGCGCGCGCATCGCCAGCGCCGTGCCGGCCGCCAGCCCGCCGCCGCCCAGCGGCACCACCAGCGCGTCGAGATCGGGCTGCGCGGTCAGCAGCTCCAGCGCGGCGGTGCCCTGGCCGGCGATCACCCGCGGATCGGTGTACGGATGCACGACGGTGCCGCCGGTGTCGGCCTGCACCTGCGCGCAGGTCTCTTCGCGCGCCCGGATCGTCGGCGCGCAGTGGTGCAGCTGCGCGCCGTAGTGTTCGATGGCGGCGAGCTTCGCCCGCACCGCGCCTTCCGGCACCACCACGTGGCAGGGAATGCCGCGCAGCTGCGCCGCCAGCGCCAGCGCCGCGCCGTGGTTGCCGGAGGAATGCGTGACCACGCCGCGCGCGGCCTGCGCGTCGGCCAGCGCGAACACCGCGTTGCACGCGCCGCGGAACTTGAACGCGCCGATGCGCTGCAGGTGCTCGGCCTTGAAGCGCAGCGCCGCGCCGGCTTCGGCGTCGAGCGCGCGCGAATGCAGCACCGGCGTGGCGTGCGCGTGCGGGGCGATGCGCGCGGCGGCGGCGAGGACGTCGTCGAAGCGCGGCGCGGGAAGATCGGGAGTCGTCATCGCCGCATGCTAGCGCATGCCGCGGATCGGTCCGGAACGCGCCGCAAGGTGCGGATTTACATGCGGATTTTCGCAACGCCGCGCGAAAGCGTGATGCCGTTCACAGGCTGAACCGCGGATTGTCGCGAGGTTGACCGAGGGCGTCACTTCGCGCCGGATCGCGCTACTCTAGCCGCGCCGGTGCCTGGCGGGATTCTCCGGATCCCCCCTGTTCCGTCTCGTCCTGCGGGCACCGGCGCTTCTCGCTTCCGCGCAAGACGCATGCGCGCGCCGCGCAAGCCGCGGCAGCCAAGGCGCGCAGCCGGATCGAAGACGAAAAAAGAGGGCCGGATGTCCCCCGACACCCGGCCCCCGAGCTTCCCCGACGCACGCAAGATCGGCCCCTGTTCAGTCCGACCATCGCCTGCTGGCGTGCCACGCCGAGTGCTGCCAGGTACAAAGCAGGAAGCGTGCCAACCTTGCGCGCCGTCCGGATCGCGCCGAAACGCGGGCGCTTCGCCCGACGCGCGATAATTCCCCGATGAGCGAGTCCTTCTACAGCTTCGACGTGATCGTGATCGGCGGCGGCCACGCCGGCACCGAGGCCGCGCTGGCGTCCGCCCGCGCCGGCGCGCGTACGCTGCTGCTGACCCACAGCATCGACACCGTCGGCGCGATGAGCTGCAACCCGGCCATCGGCGGCATCGGCAAGGGCCATCTGGTCAAGGAGATCGACGCACTGGGCGGGATCATGGCGAAGGCCGCCGACGCCGCCGGCATCCAGTGGCGCACGCTCAACGCGTCGAAGGGCCCGGCGGTGCGCGCCACGCGCTGCCAGGCGGACCGCGCGCTGTACCGCGCCTTCGTCCGCCGCGCGGTGGAGACGCAGGACAACCTGACCGTATTCCAGGCCGCCGTCGACGATCTGGTCATCGAACATGACGCGGTGCGCGGCGCGATCACCAATACCGGCCTGCGCTTCCACGCGCCGGCGGTCGTTCTCACGGCAGGGACGTTCCTCGCCGGAAAAATCCACATCGGCGAAACCCAGTACGCGGCGGGCCGCATGGGCGATCCGCCTTCGACCGCGCTGGCGCACAAGCTGCGCGACGGCCGCTTCGTGGTGGACCGGCTGAAGACCGGCACGCCGCCGCGCATCGACGGCCGCACGCTGGATTATTCGGTAATGCAGGAACAGCCCGGCGACGATCCGCGTCCGGTGATGTCGTTCATGGGCAGCAACAAAGACCAGCCGGCGCAGGTGAGCTGCTGGATCACCCAGACCAGCGAGCGCACGCATCAGCTCATCCGCGACGCGCTGCACCGCAGCCCGCTGTATTCCGGCCAGATCGAAGGCATCGGCCCGCGCTACTGTCCGAGCATCGAGGACAAGGTGGTGCGCTTCGCCGAGAAGGCCAGCCACCAGATCTTCGTCGAGCCGGAAGGGCTGACCGTCAGCGAGATCTACCCGAACGGCATCAGCACCTCGCTGCCGTTCGACGTGCAGCTGGAACTGGTGCGCAGCATCGCCGGCTTCGAGAACGCGCACATCACCCGCCCCGGCTACGCCATCGAATACGACTTCTTCGATCCGCGCGGCCTGAAGGCGTCGCTGGAAACCAAGGCGGTGGCCGGCCTGTTCTTCGCCGGCCAGATCAACGGCACCACCGGCTACGAAGAAGCCGCCGCGCAGGGCCTGCTGGCCGGCGTCAACGCCGCGCGCTTCGTACGCCAGCAGGACGCGTGGAGCCTGCGCCGCGACGAGGCCTACCTGGGCGTGCTGGTCGACGACCTGATCACCCACGGCACGTCCGAGCCCTATCGCATGTTCACGTCGCGCGCCGAATACCGGCTGCAACTGCGCGAGGACAACGCCGATGCGCGCCTCACGCCGGTGGGCCGTGAACTGGGATTGGTCGATGACGCGCGTTGGGCGCGCTTCAATCGCAAGCGCGACGCGGTGGCCGCCGAAACCACGCGCCTGTCCGCGCTGTGGGCCGCGCCTAACAACGCGCTGGGCGCGGCATTGGCGCAGCATCTGAACATCGAGGTCAGCCGCGAGAACAATGCGCTCGACCTGCTGCGCCGCCCCGAACTGGACTATGCCGCGCTGATGCGCGTGCCGGAACTCGGCCCCGCCGTCGAGGACGCGAAAGTCGCCGAGCAGGTGGAGATCGAAACCAAGTACGCCGGCTACCTCGACCGCCAGCGCGAGGAGATCGCGCGGCAACGCCGCAACGAATCCACCGCGATCCCCGACGCGTTCGACTACGCCGGCGTGCGCGGCCTGTCCGCCGAAGTGCTGCAGAAGCTCCAGCGCGTGCGTCCGCAGACCGTGGGCCAGGCGCAGCGCATCCCCGGCGTCACCCCGGCGGCGATCTCGCTGCTGCTGGTGCACCTGGAACGCGCAAGACGCGAACGCGCGGCCTGACCCGTTGTTCGTCATTCCCGCGAAAGCGGGCATCTTTCGCAGGCCGCGCGTCTGCGTATCCAGCGTCTTTGACCTTTGCCGCACCTCGCGAAGCCGCACAAACGTCACTGGACGGGACAGACATTCGTCTGTCGGAAGCGGCCCGCTTACGCGGGAATGACGACACGAAGCCGCCCAAGCCGCTTCGGTCGAAGCGCAGGCGTATCCTTCCCGCATGAACACACGCGCCGCATTCGCTCTCGTCCTCGCCCTGTCCGCCCTTACCGGCTGCAAGCGCGACGCCCAACCGCCCAAACCCGCCAACGGCGACTACGCGGTGCAGACCTGGGTGCTGCCTGCCGAAGCTGGGTCGGTCGCGCCGGACCTGGCGACCGCGCCGGGCGGACGCGTGCTGCTGGGCTGGATCAACCGCCGCGAGGGCCGCCGCAACGCGTTGCAGTTCGCGTCCTATACCGACGAGACCGGCTGGCAGAGCCAGCCGCGCACGATTGCCGTGGGCAACGCACTGGTCGCCAACGCCGCCGACACGCCGCACCTGCTGGCCACCCCGGACGGCGCGATGTGGGTGCAGTGGCTGCAGGCGCAGCCGGACGACGCGGCCGGCTACGACGTGGTGCTGGCGCGCTCGCGCGACGGCGGCATGCGCTGGGAACAGATCACCCGCGTGAACGGCGACGGCATCGAGGCCGAGCACGGCTTCGCGTCGCTGTGGCCGGACGGCGCGGACGCGCTCGGCATCGCCTGGCTGGACGGCCGCGCGCAGGGCGGCGGCGAGGACGAAAGCCACGGCCACCACGCCGCCGGCGCGATGCAGCTTCGCGCCAACCGCTTCGATATGAGCCTGCAGCGCGGCGCCGACGCGGTGGTCGATGCGCGCGTCTGCGACTGCTGCCAGACCGCGGTGGCGATGACCACGCGCGGCCCGCTGCTCGCCTACCGCGACCGCAGCGACGACGAGATCCGCGACGTCGCGGTGGCGCGCCTGGAGAACGGCGTATGGCGCGCGCCGAAGACCGTCCACGCCGATGGCTGGAAGGTGGACAGCTGCCCGGTCGCCGGCCCGGCCCTGGCCGCGGCCGGCAACGCCGCGGTGGTGCTCTGGTACAGCGAGGCCGGCGGCAAGCCGGCGCTGCGCCTCGCCCGCAGCGCGGACGCCGGCGACAGCTTCGCCGCGCCGGTCGCGGTGGAGGAAGGCGAACAGGTGCTGGGCCGCGCCGCGGTCGGCATCGACGCGCGGCAGGTATGGGTGGCGTGGCTGCGCGAACGCCCGCAGGGACAGACGCTGATGCTGGCCCGTTATGCGCCCGACCTGTCGAAGAAACTGCAGCAGCTCGAAGTGGCGACGCTGGGCGCGCGCGGCATGGCCAGCGGCTATCCGAAGCTGGCCGTCGATGCCGGCGGCGCGTGGCTGGTGTGGACCGACGTGGTCGATGGCGCCGCGCATCTGAAGGGCGCGCGCGTTACGCGCTGATTGTGTTCGCAGCTGCCGCGTTTCGCCGCCGCTAGACCCGCTCCCAGTCCGCTACGCCGCCCTCGACCATCACGAACAGCGGATGCGCCTCCGCCGCCGCATCGCGCCAGCGCGCGTGCAGCGCCGGATTGCGCACTTCCAGCTTGCGCAGCAGATGCGTCCATTCGTGGTCGAGCTGGCCGCGCGTCACTGCGATGGGCGCGACGCGGTGGATGCGGCCGAGCTTGCCGCGGTCGAACCGGTAGCCGCGCGCCGTCGCTTCTTCCTGCACCGCTGCGAGATAGGCGTCGATCGCGCGCTTCGGCTGCGGGTGCGCCTTGAAGCGGTCGAGCTGCGGATGCATGCGGTAGCCGCGGGTCTGCTCGTGCAGCACGGCGCGGGCCAGCAGGCCCTCGCGCCACAGGGCGACCAAGCCCTGCGGGTCGAGGTGGCGCGGATGCAGCGACCACAGGCGCATCGCGCTATTTCTCCTTGCGCCAGTTCACCGACGCGCGGTTCTCGACGGTGGAGGATTCGATCTGGATGTCGAAGCCCTTCCGCAGCAGGTATTTCAGGGTGACGATCTGGCCGGTGCCGAGCAGCGACACGCCGTAGCTGACGTACAGCTTCGGCGACAGGTACTTGCCGACGCCCAGCACCTCGCCGCCGAGCGCGCGCGAGGTGCTCACGCCGGCTTCGTCCAAGCCGATGCGCGCGCCCAGCTGCGCGGTCAGCATGCCCACGCCGGCGTTGAGCGCGGACTTGGCGACGTCCACCTGCTGCATCTCGCGGCTGCTCAGGCTGGGCAGCGGGCGGCCCAGGGTGAGGTAGGCCAGCGCTTCCGACTGGCTCATCGCCGGGTTCGACCAGACGCTGGCCTGCGGCGCGGAGGCGCGGCCGTTCACCTGCACGCCGGCGGTGACGTCGCCGATCTCGCGTTCGGCGCGGATGTCCAGCAGCGGGTCGCCGGCGAGCGCGTTCGACCAGATCAGCTTGCCGCGGGTGATGCGCAGATCCTGCCCGTAGGCGCGATAGCGGCCGCCCACGTCCAGCGCGCCGGTGGCGCGCAGCTCGCGGCCGGGCTGCTGGCGCACGCGCAGGCTGCCGCCGAGGGTGCCGGCCAGGCCGTAACCGTCGATGCGCACCTTCTGGCCCACGTCCACCGTCACGTCCAGGTCGATGGCCAGCGGCGTCGCGACCTTCTGCGGGTCGGCCGGGTCCAGCACCACCACGTCGGGCGAGGGCGAGACGCCCATCTCCAGGCGTTCGAGGTGGAGGTCGGCCTCCGGCACCGCGACCGTGCCGCGCACCTGCAGCGGCGCGCCGGCGCGGTAGCTGACCGCGATGTCCGGCGAGGCCAGCACGCGCACCTGGCGGGTGTCGGCCAGCAGCACGTCGGTGCCGCGCAGGTTGAGCTGCAGCGGGGTGGCGTCGTCCAGCCAGCCCAGGCTGCCGTCGATGCGCAGCGCGCCCTTGCCGGTGCCCAGGCTGCCGTCGATCAGCGCGCTGCCGTCCTCGCGCGCCTGCAGGCGCACGTCGCCGTCTTGCACGGCGATGCCCAGCGCGGGCAGTTCGGCGGCGAACGCCTGCAACCGCCCGTTGCCGCCCAGCAGCGGGCGCGCGCGGGTTCCCGCCAGGCGCAGATCGACGTCGAGCGTGCCCGCCGGTTCGACGATGTCGGGCGAGAACAGCTCCAGCCAGCCGAGTTCGCGCACGTTCGCTTTCAATGTGCCGGCCAGCGGCGTGTAGGCGTCCCAGCCGGTGGCGACGTGGGCGTCGATGCGGCCGCCGGCGTCGAGCCCCGCGCCGACGGTGGCGTCGATGCGCTGTGGGTCGATGGTGGCGTCCAGCTTCAGCTCGCGGTAGCCGAACAGGTTGCGGCGCGAGCGCGCGCTGTTGCGCAGGCCGCCGCTGGCCGAAGCGACGCTGGCGGTGGCGCGCCAGGCGTTGCCCTGCGGGCGCAGCTGCGCGTCGAGATCGACGCTGCCGTCGAAGGCCCACGGCCGGCCGTTCTCGCGCTTCGGCAGCCAGTCGGACACCAGCGCCAGCGGCAGGCCGTTGCCGTGCAGGTCGAGACCGCGACGCGGCCAGTCGGCGCTGGCGCAGAGCGCGCCGCCGATGGTCGATTGCAGGCAGGCCTGCGAGAGCGCGCCGTTGCGGCCGTCCCAGCTCCAGCGCGCCGGCGCCTGCAGCGTCCATGCCGCGGCCTGCGCGGGTGCGAGTTTCAGTTGCGCGAGCTGACCCTGCCAGCGCGCGCCCTGCTTCTGCGCGTCGCCGGCCAGCGCCAGCGTGCCGAAGCCGCCGTGCGCCTCGGCGTCCAGCCGCAGGCGTTCCACCGCGCCGCGCAGGGTGGCGCGCAGGCTATCCAGCGGCAGCCCGGCCTGCAGGCCGCCGGCGTCGATGCGCAGGGTGCCGTCGCCGCGCCGCCACGGCAGCGCGCCCTGCGCCTGCAACCGAGCGGCGCGGTAGTCGCCGAAGGCGAGGTCGCTGCCGGTGAGGTCCACGGCGACGTCCGGCGCGTTGCGCGCGCCGCGCAGCTTCAGCGTGCCGCGCAGCACGCCCTTGCCATCCGGCAGCAGGTCGTCGAGGTGCAGCGGCGCGAGGTTCGCATCGACCTCGATGGCCGAGGCGACCTTGCCGCGCGCGTCGATGCTGCTGCCGCCGAGCGTCAGCGCGATGTCGCCGGCATACGCATCGCCGTCCACGTCGGCGCTGGCATGGCCGGACAGCGCGCGGCCGCGCAGCTTGCCGCCGAGGTCGCGCGCATCGACGTGCGCGAGCAGGCCCTTGCCGTCGCGCAGAATGCCGTCGCTGCGCAACGTGCCGTGGATCGCGCCCGGCCAGTCCGGCGCGAAGTAGCCGGGATCGAAGCCGGCCAGCTGCGCCTGCGCCTTCCATTGCAGCGCCGGCGTCCATGCCAGCGTGCCCTCGGCATCCAGCCGGCCCTGCGGCATCGCGGCCTGCAGCGACTCGATGCGCATGCCGTCGCGGTCGCCGTTGCCGGTCACGTCGACGGTGGCGCGATCCTTACCGCGCGCCAGCCGCGCCTGTCCCTTCAGCGCCCAGCGCTCGGGCTTGCCGGCGACGCCGAGGTCGGCGTCGGCGAGGATCGCGGTGTTGCCGGCGGCGTCGCTCCAGCGCAGCCCGCGCGCGTTCAGCGCCAGCTTGAGCGATGTGTTGTCCGGGTCGTGCAGGTCGGCGAAGCCATTTGCGACGATGCGCCCGCCCAGCGTTTCCACCGCCAGCGGTTGCAGCTCCAGGCGCTGATCCTGCAATCGCAGCTTCGACGGCAACACGGTCAGGGCGAAGTCGCCGCGCTGCAACATGCCGTGCAACTGCGCATTGCCGCCGGTGCCTTCGGCGTCGAACTTGAAGCGCAGCGGCAGGCCGGTTTCGCCGCTGCCCGCGAGCAGGCCGATGTCGAGCGCGTCGCTGTTCGCATCCAGCTGCCAGCGCGGCGCGTCCTCGTCGCCGTACAGCATCAGCGTGGCGCGCAGCGATGCGGGCGCGCGGCCGGCGACGGCGACGACCATCCGCGACAGGTCGCCGCGCGCCACCAGCCCGAGGCGCGGTGCAGTGCGTCCCGCCAGCGCGGGCAGCACGGCGGTGGCGAGCAGGTCGCTGCGGAAATCGCGGCGCGGCGCGTAATCGCCGTGCAGGGTAAAGCGGCCGCGGTCGCTGTCCACGGCAAGGCGTTCGACGTGCAGGCTGCCGCTGCGCGCGTCCAGCCCGCCGCGCGCGCTGCGGATGTCGATCATCGGCTCGCCGTCCTGCAGCACGCGGAAGCCGTCGATGCGGATCGCGTCGGCCTCCAGGTTCAAGGGCGGTTCGATCTGCGGCAGCACGTCGGGCCAGGTCGGCAGTTCGAACGGCGTGTCGCTGCGCGGCAGGTCGAGCACGGCGCCGGCCACGTTCAGCGCGTCCAGCCGCAGGGTGCGGCCGAACAGCGGGCGGATCGCCGGGTCGAGCACCACGGTCTGCGCGTCGAAGGTAATGGTGCCCATCGCGCAGCTCGCCTGCGCGGTCGGCTTGCAATCGGGATCGCGCTGGCGCGGCATCGAGAAATGTACGCCGTGCAGGGTCATCGGCCCGGACACCGGGCCTTCCGCGCTTTGCCAGGTCAGCACCGTGTCGGCCGGCAGCCGCGCCACGATCTGCCGCAGCAGGAAGTCGCGCCCGCCGATGGTGGTCACCAGCCAGTAGATCAATGCCACCGCGGCCAGCGCCACCAGCAGGGTGCCGACGCCGCTGCGGATCGCCACCTTGCGCCGGCGCTTGCGGCGCAGCGCGCGCAGTTCGGCGATGCGCGCCTCGCGCTGCTCGCGGGTGGCGTCGTCCGGCAGCGGATCGAGGCCGTAGCGGCGATAGCGGCGGTAGCGTTCGCGCCAGTTCACGGCCGTGTCCTCACGCGCGCTTTCATAAATCGGCGCCGATGTTGAGGTGGATGGTCACCGGCGAGTCGGGCGACTTCAGCCCGTGCGCGATGTCGATGCGCACCGGTCCCACCGGCGAGCGCCAGCGCAGGCCGATGCCGACGCCCGTGTGCATGTCGGGGCGGCGGCCCTCGAACGCGCTGCCGCTGTCCACGAATACCGCCGCGCCCCACGGGCCCTTGAAGTAGCGTTCGTATTCCAGGCTGGCGGTGACCACGTTGGGCGCGCCGGTGTAGTAGTCGCCGAAGTCGGTGTCCACCTTCGGGCCGATCTCGTGCCAGCCGTAGCCGCGCACGCTGCGGTCGCCGCCGGCGTAGAAGCGCAGGCTGGGCGGCAGGTCCAGCAGGTCCTTGGTGAAGGTGTGGCCCAGCTCGCCGCGCGCGATCAGCCGGCTGTCGGCGTCGAAGCCGTGGAACCACTGCACGGTGGCGTGCAGCTGGGTGAAGGTGGCCTTGCCGTCGCTGCCGCCGGTGCCGCCGCGCAGGGTCAGCGTGCCGCCGGCGCCGCGGCGCGGGGCCATGCGCTCGTCCACGTCGATGTATTCCGCGCGCAGCGACGGGTAGACGAAGCTGGCGAAGCGGTAGTCGATCGGCGCCATCGCGCCGCCGCCGTCGTCGGCGACGTTGTAGGCCCAGCGCTCGCGCAGCACGTGCATCGAGGCGACCAGGTTGAGGTGGTCGTTGTATTGCCCGCTGCGGCTGGCGACGAGCTCCAGCCGCCGGCTGTTGACGTAGTCGGTGACTTCGTCGGCGGCCTGCAGGCTGGCGGTGTACCAGCCGTCCAGCCAGGCGAAGGCGGGGATGCGGTATTGCAGGGTGGCGGTCTTGCGCTTGTCGGCGTAATCGATCTGCGCCAGCGCCTTGTGCCCGCGCGCGTTGAGGTAGCGCCGCTCCACGCCCGCGCTGATGCCGGGGCCGCTGAGGGTGCCGTAGCTGGCGCCCCACGTGTAGATGCTGCGCCGAGCTGGGGTCAGCTGCACGTCGACCGGCACGCGCCTGTCGGCGGCGGCGTCCGGCGTGGCCTGCACGTCCACCAGGCCGAAGTAGTCGAGCGCGACCAGCGACTTGCGCAGGCGGTCCAGCTCGGCCTCGTCGTAAGCGTCGCCGAGCGTCCACGGCACCAGCTTGTCGAGCAGGCGCGGATCGATGACGGCGTTGGGCGCCTGGGTGAAGCGCGCCTCGCCCAGCGCGTAGCGCGCGCCGCTGGTCCAGCGCAGGTCGAGGTCGGCGGCGTGCTGCGCGCGGGTCACCTCAATCCGGTGGCTGGCGAAGCCGGCGTCGAAATAGCCGTGGTTGGCCAGCGCCAGCGCCACCCGCGCCTTGCCGGCTTCGTAGCGCTGGTGGTCGAGCACTTCGCCCGCGCGCGGATGGAAGGCGTCCAGCGCGGAGGCCACGCCGGCGTCGGCGGAGGCCGGGCCGTCGACGCCGAGGTCGAAGCCGCGCACCCGCACCGGCTCGCCCGGCTGGATGTCGATCGTCACCGTCAGGGTGCGGTCGCTGGCGGCGCTCCGGCGGGCGTTCGCGTCGTCGCCGGCGGCG
The DNA here is from genome assembly GCF_014395425.1 of Thermomonas brevis. Lineage (NCBI taxonomy): Bacteria > Pseudomonadati > Pseudomonadota > Gammaproteobacteria > Lysobacterales > Lysobacteraceae > Thermomonas > Thermomonas brevis. Next base: position 1,725,390 of record NZ_CP060711.1, on the reverse strand, counting down.
TCTTCGGCGTTGCCGTCGCCGGCATCGTCGCCGTCGTCCCGGGCGCGGGCGCCGCTGCCGTCGTTCGCGTCCGCGCTCGCGCGGTCGCTGCGAGTCACCGTGACCGTCGGCGCGTAGTAGCCGAACGGCTCCAGCGCCTGCCGCGCCTCGTCCTCGGCCACGCGCAGCAGATAGCCCAGCCGGCGCGCGCGCAGGTCCTTGCCGAGCTCGTCGTTCAGCGACAACGCGCTGCGCACGTTGGCTTCCATCGCCTCGTCGGGCAGGCCGCGGATTTCGACCTTGGTCACCTTGGCCGCCAGCGCCGGCACGGCGGCGAGGCAGCAGGCGAGGAACAGCGTCAGGCGCGCGCGGGAGGGTGGCATCGGCGCAGCATACCGGGGACGCGTCAACGCGCGATTAACTGCGGGGCGGCGGTGCGTCTTCGCGCGATGGGAGCCCGCGCCTGTTCGTCACTCCCGCGCAGGCGGGCGTCCAGCGTCTTTTGACCGGACATTCCAGAAGAACGCTCGAAGAGCGAAAACGCTGGATACGCAGACACGCGCTCTGCGAAAGATGCCCGCCGGCGTGAGACGACGGGCAAAAGGCAAGCGGGCCGGCGTGCGCCGGCGCGTCCGTCAGACCGACAGGTGCTCGATCGCCGCCACGCTGCCCAGCCGGTCGGCCAGCCGCTTGAGCAGGGCCAGCCGGTTGGCGCGCACGGCCGGATCGTCGGCGTTGACCATCACCGCATCGAAGAACGCGTCCACCTGCGGGCGCAGCCGCGCCAGGTGCGCCAGCACGTTCACGTAGTCGCCGTGGGCCAGCGCGTGGCCGGTCTCGCCGTAGGCGGCTTCCACTGCCTCGGCCAGCGCCAGTTCGGCGGGCTCGGACAGCAGCGCCGCGTCCTCCATCGCCGGGATCGCGATGTCGGCCTTCTTCAGGATGTTGCCGATGCGCTTGTTGGCGGCGGCCAGCGCGGCGGCCTCGGGCAATTGCGCGAAGGTGCCGATGGCGTCGAGGCGGCGGTCGAAGTCGTACAGCGAGGTCGGCTTCAGTTCGGCGACGGCGTTGAAGTGCGCGGCCGGCACGCCGCGGTCGGCGTAGTAGCCGCGCAGGCGGTCGAGAATGAAGTCGTAAACCTCATTGACTTCTGCGAGTGACGTGCTGCCAACGGGCACTTCGATTCCAGAGACCTTCACGCCCGAAGCTTTTGCGGTTTCTGCGGCCAATGCGCGTTTATTGAACTCATCGAAGGTCTTGTTGGTGGCGATTTGATCCTGAGCCTGACCAACAAGGTTATGAATGTTTAGATCGTACCCACTCTCGATGATCGTCCGCGCCAACCCCAGCGCATTGCGCCGCAGCGCGAACGGGTCCTTGTTGCCGGTCGGCTTCAGGCCCGCCGCAAAACCACCGGCCAGCGTGTCCAAGCGCTCGGCGATGGCCAGCACTTTGCCGAGTGTGGATGCGGCGATGTCGTCGGCGGCGAAGCGCGGGCGGTAGGCCTCGTCGATGGCCAGCGCCACGTCATCGGGCTCGCCTGCACGCTGCGCGTAGTAGCGGCCGGCGATGCCCTGCAGTTCCGGGAACTCGTTGACCATGCGGCTTTGCAGGTCGTTCTTCGCCAGCTCTGCCGCGCGCCGCGCCATCGCCGCATCCGCGCCGACCTGCGTTGCGATGATCTCGGCCAGCCCTGCCACGCGCGCCACCTTGTCGGCCACGCTGCCGAGCTTGGCTTGGTAGGTGACGGTCTTCAGGCCGTCGCCCATCGACGCGAGGCCCTGCTTCAGGTCCTCGTCGAAGAAGAACTTGGCGTCGGCGAAGCGCGGGCGGATCACGCGCTCGTAGCCCTTGCGGATTTCCGAGGCGTCCTTCGATTCGATGTTGGCGATGCCGATGAAGCGTTCGGTCAGCCGGCCCTGCGCGTCCAGCACCGGGAAGAATTTCTGGTTGGCCTCCATCGTCTCGACCAGCGCTTCCTGCGGCACCGCCAGGAAGTCGCGCTCGAACGCGCAGGCCACCGCGACCGGCCATTCGTTGAGGCAGTTCACCTGCTCGAGGTTGCCTTCGTCGATGCGCGGGCTGCCGCCGGCGGCCTTGGCCGCACGTTCGACTTCATCGACGATGCGCGCGCGGCGCTCGTCGGCGTCGACCAGCACCTTCGCGCCGCGCAGCGTTTCCACATACTCCTGCGGACGCGCGATGGCGATGCTTTCCGGGTGGTGGAAGCGGTGCCCGCGCGTCTCGCGGCCGGCGCGGATGCCGAGCGCTTCGACGTTCGCCACGTCGTCGCCCAGCAGCGCCACCAGCCAGTGCAGCGGGCGGGCGAAGCCGTAGGCGTGGTCGCCCCACCGCATCGGCTTGGGGATCGGCATGCCGGCCAGCGCCTCGTCCAGCACTGCCTGCAACAAATCGAGAGTGCGCGCGCCCGGCTTGGTGGCGCGGTGCACGAAGCGCTCGCCCTTGGCGTCGCGGGTCTTCTCCAGCGCGGTCCATTCGACGCCGGCCTTGGCGGCGAAGCCTTCCAGCGCCTTGGTCGGCGCGCCGCTGCCGTCCAGCGCGATGTTGAGGTACGGGCCGAGCACTTCGGAGGTCTGCTCCGGCTGCTCGGTCGCCACGCCCGGCAGCAGCACCGCGAGGCGGCGCGGCGAATACAGCGGCTTGGCATCGCCACGCTCGACGGCGATGCCGCGCTTGTCCAGCGCGGCCAGCACGCCGTCGAAGAAGGCCTGCGCCAGGCCCGGCAAGGCCTTGACCGGCAGTTCCTCGGTGCCGAGTTCGATCAGGAGCGGTTGCATCGGCGAGGTGGTCATGCGGCGGCCTTGGAAGTTGGAACGGGAGCGTCGAACGGGATGTAGTGGGCACGGAACAGCGGCAGCGCCTCGCAGCGGTCCACGCGCATGCGCAGCGCGGGCCACGGCGACAGGTCGAGCGGCAGCGCCTCGCGCAGGTGGGTGACGAAGCAGGCGGCGGCGATGTCGGCGTGGGTCATGGCGTCGCCGACCAGCCAATCGTGGCCGGCGCGCGCGACGCAGTGCTGTTCCAGCGCCCCGAGCGCGCCTTCGACCTGGGTGCGGCAGCGCGACAGCCAGGCGTCGCTGTGCATCTCGACCGGGCGGAAGATCCGCTCCAGCACGATCAGGATGGCCTTGTCGATGGCGCCGGTGGCCAGCGCGATCAGCCGCTGCGCGTCGCGGCGGGCGACGCCGGTGGGCGGCAGCAGCGCGCGCTGCGGGCCGACGAGGTCGTCGAGGTAGTCCAGCATCATCGCCGACTCGGTCAGCACCTCGCCGTCGTCCAGCACCAGCGTCGGCGCGCGGCCGAGCGGGTTGTACTCGCGGATGCGGTCGAAGTCGCGGCCGACCGACCAGGCGCGGTGCTCGAACGGCAGGCCGTACAGGGCCATCGCGATCGCCACGCGCCGCGTGTACGAACTGTCGTACATGCCGATCAGGATCATGCAGCGTCGGCCTGCTGCTTCTTCAGGCTAGGGAAACCGAGCTTCTCGCGCTGCGCGTAATAGCTTTCGGCCACCGCCTGCGCCAGCTTGCGCACGCGCAGGATGTAGCGCTGGCGCTCGGTCACGCTGATCGCGCGGCGCGCGTCCAGCAGGTTGAAGCTGTGGCTGGCCTTGGTCACCTGTTCGTAGGCGGGCAGCGGCAGGCCGGCTTCGACCAGCTTGAGCGCCTCGGCTTCGCAGGCGTCGAAGCGATGGAACATCTCGGCCACGTCGGCATGCTCGAAGTTGTACGCGCTCTGCTCCACCTCGTTCTGGTGGTAGACGTCGCCGTAGGTGACCGGCAGCCCGTCCGGGCCGTAGGTCCACACCAGGTCGTAGACGTTGTCGCAGTTCTGCAGGTACATGCACAGGCGTTCGAGGCCGTAGGTGATCTCGCCCAGCACCGGCCGGCATTCCAGGCCGCCGGCCTGCTGGAAGTAGGTGAACTGGGTCACCTCCATGCCGTTGAGCCAGACTTCCCAGCCAAGACCCCAGGCGCCGAGCGTCGGCGATTCCCAGTTGTCCTCGACCAGCCGCAGATCGTGCACCAGCGGATCGATGCCCAGCGCCTTCAGCGAATCGAAGTACAGCTCAACGATGTTGTCGGGCGAGGGCTTCATCACCACCTGGTACTGGTAGTAGCGCTGCAGGCGGTTGGGGTTCTCGCCGTAGCGGCCGTCGGTGGGGCGGCGCGAAGGCTGCACGTAGGCGGCGTTCCACGGCTCCGGCCCGAGCGCGCGCAGGAAGGTGGCCGGGTGGAAGGTGCCTGCCCCGACTTCGAGGTCCAGCGGCTGGATCAGGACGCAGCCCTGCTCCGCCCAGTAGGCGTTGAGGCGCGAGACGAGTTGCTGGAAGGTGATCGGAACGGCCATGGCGGGCTGGGAAGTGCGATGTAGCCGATTAGTATAAGGGCGCCCGTTTTGCCGCCCCGCCGCTCCCGCCTTCCGAACGCCGATGACCGCGCCCTTCCTCATCATCGAAACCGGCCAGCCCGTCGCCTCGATGCGCCGCCACGGCAGCTTCGCCCACTGGATCCGGGTGGCGGCCGGGCTGGAACGCGACGAGGCGGTGGTCATCGACGTCCAGCGCGGCGACGCGCTGCCCGGCCGCGAGGGGTTCGCCGGGGCGATCGTGACCGGTTCGGCGGCGATGGTCACCGAGCGGCACGACTGGAGCGAACGCAGCGCCGGCTGGCTGCGCGAGGCGGCCCACGCCGGGCTGCCGCTGCTCGGCATCTGCTACGGCCACCAGCTGATCGCGCACGCGCTGGGCGGCGAAGTCGGCGACAACCCCAACGGCCGCGAGATGGGCACGGTCCGCATCGACCTGCACGCCGAGGCGCAGGCAGACCCGCTGTTCGCCGGCCTGCCCGCCGGCTTCCCGGCCCAGGCCACCCACCTGCAGAGCGTGCTGCGCCCGCCGCCGGGCGCGACCGTGCTGGCCCGCAACGGCCACGACGCCTGCCACGCCTTCCGCTGGGGCGAAGCCGCCTGGGGCGTGCAGTTCCACCCGGAGTTCAGCGCGATGCACATGCGCGGCTACATCCGCGCCCGCGGCGACGCGCTGGCCCGCGAGGGCCGCTGCCACAAGCGGCTGGCGGGGGACGTTTCGGCCGCGCCGCAGGCGCGCAAGCTGTTGCGCCGCTTCGTCCGTCACGCGCGGCGCTGACGCGCGCTCCGGTATCCTGTGCGTCTCTTTCCGGGGCGCAGCATGGACATTCGCAGATTGCCGGCCAGCCAGGGGCTGGTGTGGTTCCGTCAGGCCATCGACCTGGGCGCGAAGAACCCGCGCGCGGTGTTCGGCGCCTCGCTGCTGGCGATCGCCGCGCTGTACGCGGCGGCGCTGGCGCTGGCGGTGATCCTGGCGGCGCTGGTGGTCGGCGGCAAGGCCGAGGGCAAGACGCCCGACCTGGGCCTGCTGATGGCAGTGGCCGTGCCGTTGACGCTGGCGGTGATGCTGCTGGTGCCGGTGCTGCTGGGCGGGCTGATGCACGTGATCCGCGAAACCGAGGCCGGGCGCCCGGCGCGCGCGCGCGACGTGTTCGCGCCGCTGCGCAGCGCGCACGGCCGGCGGCTGGCCTGGCTGGGGCTGGTGCAGGTGGCGCTGGCGGTGCTCGGCGGCGCGCTGATGGTGGCGGTGGCCGGCAGCGACTACTGGAGCGACTATCTGCAGGCGATGCACGTGGCGATGCAGGGCGGCACGCCGACGATCCCGCAGCCGCAGAACTCCGGCCTGCTGTTCCTGGTGCAGCTGGTCTTCAACTATTTCAGCTACGGCCTGATGCTGTTCGCGATCCCGCTGATGCTGTTCTCCGGCGCCGGCCTGGGCGATGCGCTGCGCGACGGTCTGCGCGCGTCGGTGCGCAACGTCGGCGCCAACCTGCTGGCCGGCGTGCTGTTCATCGGCGCGCTGGTGGTGGCCGCGATCGTGGTGGCGCTGGTCGCCACCCTGCTCGCTCTGGTGGGCGGCGCCATCCATCCGCTGCTGGGCACGGTGCTGATGCTGCTCACCATGTACGGCTTCGCCGCGGCGGTGCTGGTGCTGGTGGTGGGCGCGGCCTACCTGGCCTGGCGCGACACCTTCGGCGCCGCCCCGCTGCCGCCGCAGGTGCACGGCTTCGAGGCCTGACCCGCGCTCAGGCGCGCGCGCCGTCCGCGCCGGGCGCCACGAACTTCGCGGCGATGATCCCGGCCTCGTACAGCAGGCACATCGGGATCGCCAGCATCAGCTGGCTGACTACGTCCGGCGGGGTCAGCACGGCGGCGACGACGAAGATGCCGACGATGGCGTAGCCGCGCCCCTCGCGCAGCTGCGCCGGCGTCACCCAGCCCAGCAGGGCCAGGATCACCAGCGCCACCGGCAGCTCGAAGCTCAGGCCGAAGGCGAGGAACAGCACCAGCACGAAATCGAGATAGGCGCTGATGTCGGTCATCATCGCCACGCCGGTCGGTGTCACCCGCGCGAGGAAGCCGAACACCATCGGCAGCACCAGGAAATAGGCGAACGCGCAGCCGGCGTAGAACAGCAGCAGTGCCGAGCTCAGCAGCGGCAGCGCCAGCCGCTTCTCGCGCCGGTACAGGCCGGGCGCGACGAACGCCCAGGCCTGGTACAGCAGCCACGGCATCGCGATCATCAGTGCGGCGAAGAACGCCAGCTTCATCGGCGCGAAGAACGGCGAGGCGACTTGGGTGGCGATCAGCTGGCCGCCCTTGGGCAGCTTGTCCAGCAGCGGCTGCGCCAGCAGCGCGTACAGCTTGTTGGCGAACGGCAGCAGGCAGGCCAGCACCAGCAGCAGGCCGACGATGCCGCGCAGCAGCCGCGTGCGCAGTTCCAGCAGGTGGGCGATCAGCGGACGCTCGCTGTCGTCGACGGCGTCAGTCATCGCGCTTCACCGCATCGGCGGGCGTGGCGGACGCGTCGTCGGACGGCGGGGCGATCGCGCGCGGCGCTTCGCTGGTCGCCTCGCGCAGCTGCGCCTCGGTCTCGCGCAACGCCTGCTGACTTTCGCGCAGGCTGCGCCGCAGTTCCTCGCTGGCCAGTTCCTGCTCCAGCTCGTTCTTCATCGAATACCACTGCGCGCGCGCCTTGCGCACCCACAGGCCGGCGAAGCGCGCGGCCTTGGGCAGGCGCTCGGGGCCGAGCACGACCAGCGCCACCAAGGCGACGACCAGCATCTCGCCGAGGGAGAAATCGAACATCGACCGCGCCTGGCGGCGTCAGCGCGCCGCGTCGTCGCGTTCGCGCTGCTCGGAGCCGGTGGACGCCGGCTTGTCTTCGCCGATCCGTGCGGCGGGCTGGTCGTCCTGCCCGCCTTCGCCGTGCATGCCCTTCTTGAACTCGTGCACGGCCTTGCCGAGGTCGCGCGCGCCCGAGGTCAGGCGCTTGGTGCCGAACACCAGCAGCACGATGACCAGCACGATCAGCCAATGCCAGATGCTGAAACCGCCCATGGATACGCTCGCTGTGGTGGGGAAGATTGCGGATTCTAGCTTACGGCCTGGTCGCCGTTGCCGGTTCCAGCGGCGTGGTGGTCGCGGCGTTGCCGGACTCCAGCGGCTGCACGGTGACTTCGCCCGAGGCGGTGGCGACGGGCGGCGCTGCCGGGGCGCTGGCGCCGCCACGGGCGTAGCGGGCGGCGGCGGTGGCCTCCTCCAGCGTGTCGCGGAAGGCGACGATCGCGGCCGACGGCGCCTGCGGCGCGCGGCCCTCGAAGATCATCCGCGGGGTCACGCCGGCGCCGTAGGCGCTGCGGTTGGCGCCGTTGTCGATCGACAGCACGGCGCCGTCCAGCGCGACGCCGGCGAACAGTCCGCGCGCGCGCGACCACGACCAGATTTCCGCCTTCAGCCCGCCATCGGTGGCGGCGGCGGCGTTGCGGCCCACCGGGCCGGCGGCCACGCTGGCGTCCGCGCCGAGGGTGAATTTGCCGTTGACGATGTTGTCCAGCCCGCGCTGGCTGCGGAACACCAGGATCACGTCGGCCGACTGCACGCCGGCCTGCAGGCCGAAGCTGGCGCCGGAGAGCTTCACGAACACCGGGTTCGACCAGGTGCCGTCGGAATTCTTCACCGCCATCACGCCGAGGCCGTGGCGGCCGCCGAGCATGAAGCCGGCCTTGATCGTGTCGGGCACCACCACGATGCCCTTGGCGTCGTCCAGCAGGCGATCCGGGATCGACGCCTCCGGAATGGCCTGGATCTGCTTCACCACCCGCACCGCGTCGTCGGCGCGGACGTTCTCGCGGTCGCCGGCCACGGCGGCGTTGGCGATGAGCAGGGCGGCAAGGGCGAAGGCGAGGCGGGTCGGCGCGTGGGACATGCGGGGAACTCCGGAGACGTTGGCGTTCAGGCTAGGCGCGGGGTGATGAACCGGTGTGGAACCGTCGCGGCGTGCGCCCGGTTCAACCGGCGAGTTCCAGGCGTTGTTCGATGCGCTCGACGCGGGTATTCAACCTGTCGAGCCGGACGCCCTGTTCGGCGACGATGCTGCGCAGGTTGGAGGCGTCCTGGTGCAGGACGGCGATGCCCTGCTCGACGCCGAGCAGGCGATTCTTGATTTCGCCGACATCCGTACGAAGCGCGTCGACCGACGAACGGATGCCGCGCAGGTGTTCCAGTACGAGATCGGTCATATCCATTTCTCCAGTGTACCCCGCAGGTGGATAGGCAGCCTGCGCCAGGCAGGGTGCGCCCGCCATCGGGGATTCCCGCATCCGCATGTCATCCTATGCGGATGCCGCAAGCCACCGACACGGCCCTGATCCTGGCCAATCTCGGCACGCCCGCCGCGCCCACCGCGCCGGCCGTGGCCGCCTACCTCGACGAGTTCCTGTCCGATCCGCGCGTGGTGCAGCTGCCGCGCTGGCTGTGGCGGCCGCTGCTGCGCCGGGTGATCCTGCCGCGCCGCAGTCCGGTGGTGGCGGAGAAGTACGCCGAGATCTGGCTGCCGGGCGGCTCGCCGCTGGCCGTGCATACGCGCGCGCTGGCGCAGGCCGTGCAGCAGCGCCTGCCGGACTGGCGGGTGGAGCATGCGATGCGCTACGGCGCGCCGTCTCTGGCCGATACCTTGCAGCGGCTGCGCATGGACGACGTGCGGCGGGTGCGGGTGCTGCCGCTGTATCCGCAGTATTCGACCACCACCACCGCCAGCGTGGCGGACGCCGTCGCCGCGCACGGCAGTGGCATGCAGGTGGAACTGCTGCATGACTACCACGCCGACGCCGGCTGGGCGGCGGCGGTGGCGGCCTCGATCCGCGCGCACTGGGACGCGCACGGGCGCGGCGAGCGCCTGCTGCTGTCGTTCCACGGCATCCCGCAGCGATTGGTGGATCGCGGCGATCCGTACGCGACGCAGTGCGAGGGCAGCGCGCGCGCGATCGCCGATGCGCTGGGCATCGCGCGCGAGGAGATCGTGCTCACCTACCAGTCGCGCTTCGGCCGCGAGCGCTGGCTGCAGCCCTATACGATGCCGACGTTGCAGCAGCTCGCGCGCGACGGCGTGCGCCGCATCGACGTGGCCTGCCCCGGCTTCGCGGTGGACTGCCTGGAAACGCTGGAGGAGATCGCGATGCAGAACGCCGAGGCGTTCCAGCAGGCCGGAGGGCAGGCGCTGCGCTACATCCCCTGCCTGAACGCGGATGCCGCGCACGCCGGCGCGCTGGCGTCGCTGGCGCAGCGCGACGCCGGGTGGCGCTGATGCGCGAGATCGGCTTCGACGTTCCGTTAGGCCGCATTGCCGCGCTGCGCAACGACGGCCGCGGCCCGCGCGTGCTCGCCCTGCACGGCTGGCTGGACAACGCCGCCAGCTTCCTGCCGATGGCGCCGCACTTGCGCGAGCTGGACCTGGTGGCGATCGACCTGCCCGGCCACGGCCGCAGCGCGCATCTGCAGCCCGGCGCGGAGTATTCCTTCAGCGTCGCAATTGCCACTGTGCTGGACGTGGCCGACGCGCTGGGTTGGGACAGCTTCCGCCTGCTCGGGCATTCGATGGGTGCGGGCATTTCCAGCCTGATCGCGGCCGCCTGCCCAGACCGCATCGAACGGCTGGCGGTGATCGAGATGCTGGGCGCGCTGGCCGACGTGCCGGAACACACTGCGGCCCGCATGCGCGAGGCGGTGGCGGCGCAGCGGCTGGTCGCGGACAAGCGGCTGCGCGTGTTCCCCGACATCGACACCGCCGTGCGCGCCCGCCTGCACGCCGGCCGCGTGCCTGGCAGCGGGCTGGACGAGGCGCTGGTGCGGCTGCTGGTGGAGCGCGGCGTGCGCGCCGTGGACGGCGGCTGGTGCTGGAGCAGCGATCCGCGCCTGACCCTGCCGTCGCTGACCCGGCTGACCGAAGCGCAGATCGACGACCTGCTGGCCGGCATCGCCTGCCCGACGCTGGCGGTGTTCGCCGATCCCGCCCAGCCCTACCTGCCGGACGCGCAGCGCCGCCGCCGGGCGGCGCTGCTGCCGCAGGGGCGATTGCTCACGATGCCGGGCGGCCACCATCTGCACATGCAGCAGCCGGCCGAAGCGGCGTCGGTGCTCCGCGATTTCCTGACCGGTTGAACCTCAGCCGTCGTTGCCGGTGCGGACGGTGAGCTGGGTGCCGTCCGCATTGAGCAGCAGGTAGAACATCCGTCGCCTGTCCTTGCTGTTGCGGGTTGTCGTCCCCGAGATTCTCCTGCCCGTGGACCATGCGTTCCGCTTCGTCAGCCGGCCAGCAGCTGCCGCAGCCGGCCCTTCAGGGCGCGTCCTTCCGCGCGCAGGTAGTCGCGTTCGCCGCGCCAGTGCGGGAAGCGTGCCTCCACTTCGTGCCAGAACCGGCGCGAGTGGTTCGCGTGCAGCAGATGGCAAAGCTCGTGCACCAGCACGTATTCGAACGCCGAGGGCCGCGCCAGCAGCAGCGCGAGGTCGAGCGCCAGCGTGCCGTCCGGGGCCAGCGAGCCCCACAGCGAGGAGGTGCGCTTGAACACGATCCGGCGCGGCGTGCGTGGCAGGCCGGCGATGTAGGTCGGCAGCCAGCGGCCGACGTCGGCGCGGCCCTGCGCTTCGTAGAAATCCTTCAGCGCGCGGCGCAGCGCGGCGTCGCCGGCGGTGGCCGGGGCGATGAAGCGCAGGTTCTCGCGCTCATCGGCGAACTCCAGCCGGGTGGCGCGGCCGCTGTCCCATTGCAGCGGCACGTCGATGCCGCGCAGCGGCAGCGAGGCGGTGATGCCGCGCGCCAGTTCCATGCCGGCGGCGTCCGCATGCGTGGCGAGCTGCGCGGCCAGCCAGGCGCGATGTTCGTGCAGGAAGCGTTCGCCGGAGACCAGGCTGGCGCGCAGCGGCAGGGTCAGCCGCGCGCCGCGTTCGTCGACCGAGAGCTTGATCCGCCGCGCGCGCGGGTCGCGCACGCGCAGCACGTCGATGCGGCGGCCGTCGTCCAGCAGGAACGCGAGGCTGTCGCGTTGCACCGCGGGCGCTTTCGGCGCGATGCGGGCGGGAGCGAGCAGGCGGAACAGGGAGCGCATGCGGCGATTCTAAGCGCCCTTTCTTTCGGCGAAGGGGAAGAGTGGGCGGCGCGATTGCGAACCAAGGAGCGTGCGTTGGCGGGTCGGGGAGGTGCCGCGCAAGGTGCAACCCCCTCCCGGCCTCCCCCTGCTGCGCAAGGGGAGGAGGAAATCCTCAGTCCGCCTTGCTGAGCTTGAACGCCTTCTCCAGCACCGCGAACAGCCGCTTGAACTCGCCGGCCATCAGCGCGAAGCGGGCGTCGAGTTCGGCGGCGATGTCGTCGCGCTCGGTGGATTCGAGCTGGTCCACGGCGCCGTCCAGCAGCTTGAACTTGCGCACGATCAGGTCTTCGCCGATCACGAAGCTGACGTGGTCGTCCAGGGTCAGCGCCAGCCGCGTGCACTGCTTGCCGGCTTCGAGGTGCTTGGCGATCTCGTCGCCGACCAGCTCCATGCGCTGGATCTTCACCACCGCGCCGGAGTCGGCGGGATCGCGCAGCTCGCATTCGTCGCCCAGCGAGAGGCCGTCCGGCAGCGGGTCGCCGGCGATCCAGCCGGTGAGGATGGCGCGCGGCGCGACTTCGGCGTTCACCGGCAGCGCCGGGAAGCTGCCCAGCGCGCGGCGCACTTCCGACACCACCGACTCGGCGTTCTTGCGCGAGGAGCTGTCGATGGCGATCACCCCCAGCCTGGTGTCGATCAGCGCATCGCAGCGCACCGGACGCACGAAGGCGCGCGGCAGCAGCTCGGTGACCAGTTCGTCCTTGATCCGCTTGCGCGTGCGTCCGCCGGGCTTGCGGCCTTCCTTCTCCTCGATGGCGGCCAGCTTCTTCTGCAGCAGGTCGTTGACCACCGCGCCGGGCAGCAACTTGTCCTCGCCGCCGACGGTGATCCACAGCGATTCCTCGATGGCATGGCTGAGCGCCTCGCCGTGGTGGCCGAACGGCGAGACGAAGCCGCGGCTGGACAGCTCCATCGGGCCGACCGGCTTGAGCGCGCATTCGGCGAGGTGGGCGTCGAGGTCGGACAGGTCGAGCGCGACGGGGAAGCGGAACAGGGTCAGGTTGCGGAAGAACATCGGAAATCCTGTTTGTGCTCCCTCCCTTGCGAAGCAGGGAAGGGCTGGGGTGGGTGCTTTTTCCGTCATTCCCGCGAAGGCGGGAATCCGGCGTCTGATTTTTGCCTGAAATGGCAAGGGCTGGATTGGACAGACATTCGTCTGTCAAAAGCGGCCCGCCTGCGCGGGAATGACGATGATGAGGGGTCAATCGTCGTCGCGCTGCGTCTCGCCGCCCGCCAGCCATGCATGCGCATCCGGCAACGCATCGTCGCCGCGCTTGCCCAGCGCCATGAAGTCGAACAGCTTCGGGTCGCTCAGCTGCGACGGCCGGATGTCGCCCAGCGCGCGCGCCATCGTCTCGATGCGGCCCGGCGCGTCCTTCTCCCACTGCGCCAGCATCTTCTTGACCTGCTTGCGCTGCAGGTTCTCCTGCGAGCCGCACAGGTTGCAGGGGATGATCGGGAACCGCTTCGCCTCGGCGTAGGCTTCGATGTCGTCCTCGCGCACGTAGGCCAGGGGGCGGATGACGACGTGCTTGCCGTCGTCGCTGAGCAGCTTGGGCGGCATGCCGCTCAGCTTGGCGTGGAAGAACAGGTTGAGGAAGAAGGTGTTGACCAGGTCGTCGCGATGGTGGCCCAGCGCGATCTTGGTGAAGCCGTGTTCCTCCGCATACGTATACAGCGCGCCGCGGCGCAGCCGCGAGCACAGCGAGCACATGGTCTTGCCTTCCGGGATCACCCGGCTGACCACCGAATAGGTGTCCTGCTCGATGATGTGGAAATCCACGCCGATCGACGTCAGGTAATCCGGCAGCACGTGCTCCGGGAAGCCGGGCTGCTTCTGGTCGAGGTTGACGGCGGTGATCGAGAACTTCACCGGCGCCTTCTTCTGCAATTGCAGCAGCACGTCCAGCAGGGTGTAGCTGTCCTTGCCGCCGGACAGGCAGACCATGACCCTGTCGCCGTCCTCGATCATGCCGAAGTCGGCGATGGCGCGGCCGACCTGGTGGCGCAGGCGCTTGGCCAGCTTGTCGGCCTCGTGCTTGTTCGCCGGCGGTTTGGCGCGCTGCGAACGCGAGGGCGGCTCGGCGATGGGGAGCGGAATGGTGTTCATCTGGCCGGCATTTTACCCCGCGCGCTCCCGGCCTCCGGGGCGGCGCGTTATGCTCGGCGCATGAACCAGCCCTCCGATCCGGCCGAACTTTCGCGCATGGCGCGGCGCGTGGTGGAACTGCGCCAGGAGCACCGCGACCTGGACCTGGCGATCGAGCGCCTGCAGGTCGACATCGCCAACGACGAGCTGGCGATCAAGCGGATGAAGAAGCGCAAGCTGCAGCTGAAGGATCAGATTTCCTGGCTGGAGAACGCGCTGATCCCGGACGAACCGGCCTGACGACCCGCCCGTTCAGGCCGGCCGCCGCCAGCCGCCCGGCACGCCGTCCTTCGACAGCAGCCATTGCCACAATTGCAGCTCGCGCGCGCGGAAGGCGCCGGCGCAGCTGAGCAGGTAGTAGCGCCACTTGCGCCGGAAGGTTTCGCCCAGCGCGCCGGCGAAGCGCGGCCAGGCGGCCTCGAAACTGGCGTGCCAGGCCATCAGCGTCGGGTCGTAGTCGGCGCCGAAGTTGTGCAGGTCCTCGCAGACGAACAGGCCGTCCAGCGCGTCGCCGATCTGGCCGATCGAGGGCAGGTCGCCGTTGGGGAAGATGTGGCGGTCGATCCAGCGGTCCGGCACCGACTTGCGGCGGTTCTTGCCGATGGTGTGCAGCAGGACCAGGCCGTCGTCGCGCAGGCAGCGGTGGGCCACTTCCATGAAGCGGCGATGGTTGCGCCGGCCGACGTGCTCGAACATGCCGATGCTGGCGATCCGGTCCACCGGCCCGCCGAGGGCGTCGGCGTCGAGCTGGCGGTAGTCCTGCAGGCGGAACTCCAGCGGCAGGCCGGCGTAGCGCTGCTGCGCGTAGGCCGCCTGTTCCTCCGACACGGTGACGCCGATGCAGCGCACGCCGTAGCGCTCCGCGGCATGGCCCATGAAGCTGCCCCAGCCGCAGCCGATGTCCAGCACGCGCATGCCCGGCTGCAGCCCCAGCTTGCGGCAGACCAGGTCGAGCTTGGCCTCCTGCGCCTGCGCGAGATCGGCCGCACCGCCCTGCCAGTACCCGCAGGAATAGGCCATGCGCGGCCCCAGCATCGCCGCGTAGAAATCGTTGCCGAGGTCGTAGTGCGCCTTGCCCACCTGCCAGGCGCGGCGGCGGTTCTGGCGGTTGAACAGCTTCACCTGCAGCGCGTGCCAGGCCAGCTGGGCCGGCTGCACCTCGCGGTCGAGGTGCGCGCGCAGCAGGTGCTCGAAGAAGACGTCCAGCCGCTCGCAGTCCCAGGCGCCGGCCATGTAGGCCTCGCCGAGGCCGAGGTTGCCTTCGGCCAGCGCGCGGTCGAGCGCGGCCGGATCGTGCAGCCGCATGTCCCAGGGGCGGTCGCCGTTGACGCGGATGTCGGCGCGGCCGAGCAGGCCGGCCACCCACTGGCGCGGGGCGGTGTCGAGGACGGCGTCGTCGTGGCCGGCGGGTGCGCTCATGGCGGCAGGTCTCCCGGAACCCTGCCGCGAGTATTCCGCCGGCGGCGTTAACCCGGAGTGCTGTCGCCGTCCGCCGGCGGTGCGGCCTCGTCCGGCAGCGCCGGCCGCTCGCCGGTGGTGCGACCGGTGTCCGGGCTGATCTTCTCGATGGTGTGGCGCAGCTCGCGGCCGAGCACCACGCGCGCGTCCTTCGCCCATGCCTTGAGGCGGTCGTCGAAGGTCAGCTTGCTGTTCTCGTCCGGCCAGACCAGCTTGAGCTCGCGCAGCTTCTGGATGAAGCCGCGGAACAGGGTCTTGTCGAAGAACTCCGGCGCGGCCGGGGCGTACAGCAGCGACAGCCGCTGCGCGGTGAGCTGGCACAGGCTTTCCAGCTCGCCCGCACCGAGCACGCCGGAGCCGTTCTTCACCAGCACCGCGATGGCGATGTAGTAGCGCTCGAACGCCTGCTGCAAGGTGTGGCCGAGCGCGCGCAGGCGGAACACCTCGTCGCTCTGGCCGGCGTTGCGCTGGAGGATGCCGCCGTCCTCGTCGCTGACCTGCTCCAGCAGGCCCTCGCGGATGAACACCTCGATGGTGCGGTCGATGCGGCTGGCGAAGGTGTCCTCGTCCCAGGGCAGGAACAGCTCGGCCTGCAGGAACGGATACAGGGTGCGGCCGATCTGCTGGAGCTGGCGGCGGCCCATGCGGCGGTTGTTCTGGAAGCAGACCGCGATCCACGAGGACGCGGTGAACAGGTGCAGCACGTTGTTGCGGAAGTAGCTCAGCAGCACCGCAGCGTCGCCGTCAACGCCGAGCACGTCGCCCAGCGGGTGGCGGGTGCGGGCGATCAGGCCGATCTCCTCGCCGTGGGCGATGATCTGCTCCGGCGTGTGCGGAGTCACCGTCACCCAGTCGGAGTACGGCACTTCCGCCAGCAGGGTCTTGGACAGCGCGATCTGCGCGCGCAGGTCGCTTTCGCCCATCGCGTGCTTGGGCGTGGACAGCAGCGCCAGCGCCAGCAGGTTGATCGGATTGACGTCGGCGGCGCGGTTGACGTTGGTCTGGATCTTCAGCGCCAGCGCGTCGACGGCGCGCGCGAACCACGCGGGCTTCTCGTCGTCCGGCACTGCCTTGCCGTCCCAGTCCGGCGCGTGCTCGGCCAGGATCTGGTCGAGCCGGATGCGCTCGCCGAAGTTCACCACCACCTGGCCGTAGTTGCTGCGCAGCACCTTGGGGATGCCGGTCAGCAGCTGCCAGATGGATTCCTTCTCCTTCGGCTTGCCGGACAGCTCGTCGAGGTAGCTGCGGCCCTCCATCAGCTTCTCGTAGCCGATGTAGACCGGCTGGAACAGCACCGGCCGCGTGGGCTGGCGCAGGTAGGCGCGCACGGTCATCGCCAGCGAGCCGCCCTTGGGCTGCAGCAGCCGGCCGGTGCGCGAGCGCCCGCCCTCGATGAAGTATTCGATGGAATAGCCGCCGGCGACGAGCTGCGCCATGTATTCGCGGAACACCGCCGAATACAGCGCGTTGCCCTTGAAGCTGCGGCGGGCGAAGAACGCGCCGCCCTTGCGCAGCACGGTGCCGACCACCGGCAGGTTGAGGTTGATGCCGGCGAAGATGTGCGGGGCGACGATGCCGTGGCTGTAGAGCAGGTAGCTCAGCAGCAGGTAGTCCATGTGGCTGCGGTGGCTGGGCACGTAGACCACTTCGTGGCCCGGCGCCTCCTGCTTGAACTGGTCGAGGTGGTGCACCAGCACGCCGCGGTAGATGCGGTTCCACACCGAGGTCAGCAGGAAGCTCAGCGAGCGCACCACCGTGTTCGAGTAGTCGGCGGCGATTTCCCAGAAGTAGGCGTTGGCCTTCTTCCACGCTTCCCCGGGCTTGCTGTTGTCGCGCCGGGCCTGGTCGGCGATGGCGTCCTTGACCAGCGGCGCGGACAGCACCTGGTCGGCGAGCATGCGGCGGGTCGACAGGTCGGGTCCGATCACCACCTCGCGCACGCGGCGGAAGTGGGTGCGCAGCACGCGCGAGAGCTTGCGCACGGTGCGCTCGGGCTCCAGCCCCTCGGCGACGATGTCGCGCAGCGGAATGGGGATTGCGAACTGGACGAGCGTGTCGCGGCCGTTGAGCAGGATCGCCAGCAGCCGGCGGAAGCGGCCCACCAGCGTCCAGTTCTCCGAGAACAGCACGCTGAACCAGCCGCTGCTGCGCTTGGGCGCCTGGCCGACGAAGATCGACACCGGGACCAGCTGCACATCCAGCGACGGGTCGTCGCGGTGCGCCTGCAGCAGCCGTGCCAGCGAGCCGGAATGGGTCTTGTGCTCGGCGCCCGGCAGCAGGCCCAGCGCGTTGGCGTGGCGGCGCGACAGCGCCACGTAGGCGCGCTTGCGGCCCAGCGGGTCGCCGGCGATGGGCTGCAGCGGGGGCGGCAGGCCCGCCTCGCGGCAGGCGCGCTGCAGGATCAGCGCGTTGGACAGGCCGTAGTCTTCCAGCACGTAGCAGACCGGGCGCGGGTCGCCGGCGATCTGCGGATCTGTTTCGATGTCCAGCTTCAGCCAGGGATGCAGCGGCCGGCCGAGCAGGCGCGCCCACAGCGGCACGCGCACCTTGCCCGCGCGCGGCGGCGGGGGGGCGGGCGCGTCGGCGGCGGCATCCGCGGCGAGGAAGCCGGGCAGCGGCAGCGGCGGCGCCTCGGCCTGCGCGGGCGCCTGCCCGGCATCGGCGGCGGTGCCGGAGGGGGCGGCGGAAGGCGTCGGCGCGTCGAACAGGCCGGCCTGGGCGGGAGTCTGGCGATCTGGCATCGCCGCCATTATGGACGAGGCCCGTCGGGGGCAGGCAAAGCCGCCCCGGCGCTGGCTGGCGCGTTTATGTGAATCGCGTCACGGATTTCCGGCCGCCACCGGCCTCTCCAGCCAGTGCGAGGCGGGTTCCGGCCGGCCGAACAGGAAGCCCTGCGCGTGCGGGCAGCCCACCGCCAGCAGGGCCTGGCGCTGGCATTCGGTCTCCACGCCCTCGGCCACCACGTTCAGGCTCAGCGAGCGGGCCAGGCTCTGCACCGCCTCGATGATCGCCGAGCTGCGGCGCGCGCCCTCCTGGCCGAGGTCGCGGATGAACGAGCGGTCGATCTTGATCGTCCGCAGCGGGAAGCGGTGCACGTAGCTGAGCGAGGAATAGCCGGTGCCGAAGTCGTCCAGCGCGGTGCCGACGCCGGCGTCCTGCAGCCGCTGCAGGATCCGCGCCGCCGCCTCCGGGTCGCCCAGCAGGGTGCTTTCGGTGACCTCGATGCGCAGCTGCGCCGGCGCCAGCCCGGTGTCGCGCAGCAGCTCCAGCAGGCGCTGGTCGAAGTCCTCGTACTGGAAGTGCCGCGGCGAGATGTTGATGCTCACGTAGCCGCCGCCGGCCACCAGCGCCGCGCCGGCGGTGCAGGCCAGCCGGTACATGTGCCAGTCGATCGCCTCGATCATCCCGCTTTCCTCGGCCACCGGCAGGAACTCGCCCGGGCCGAGCACGCCGCGCGTCGGATGCTGCCAGCGGATCAGCGCCTCGTAGCCGACGGCGGCGCCGTCGTCCAGGCGCACGATCGGCTGGAAGTACGGGCGGAACTCGCCGGCGTGCAGCGCGTTGCGCAGTTCCAGCTCCAGCTCCAGCACGTTCATCGCGGCCTTCTGCTGGGTTTCGTCGAACAGTACGAAGCGCTGCCGGCCGGTCGCCTTGGCGCGGTACAGGGCCACGTCGGCGTCGTGCAGCATCTCGTCGATGGTCAGGTAGCGCGGGTGGCTGATCGCGATGCCGATGCTGACCGAGGCCTGCAGCTCGCGCTCGCCGACGTGGATCGGCTCCTGCATCCGCGCCTGGATGCGCTGCGCGATCTTGCAGGCGGTGGCCGGCTGCTGGCCTTCCTCCAGCAGGATCGCGAACTCGTCGCCGGACAGGCGCGAGACGATGTCGGGGCCGCGCACGCATTCCAGCAGGCGGCGCGAGACCTCGCGCAGCACCGCGTCGCCGGCGAGGTGGCCGAGGCTGTCGTTGAACAGCTTGAAGCGGTCCACGTCGAGGTACAGCAGGGCGAAGCCGTGCTGCGGGTTGCGCTGCTGGCTGGACAGCGCGCGCTCCAGCCGGTCGCGCAGGTACAGGCGGTTGGGCAGGCCGGTGAGCGGGTCGTGCATCACCTGGTGCTTGAGCTGGGCTTCGACCTGCTCGCGCACCGAGATTTCCCGGCGCAGCTCGCGGGTGCGCACCTGCACGCGCTGTTCGAGCTCGGCGTTGAGGTTGCGCAGCGCCTCGGCGTGCTGGCGGCGCTGCACGCTGCTGGCGATCTGGTGGGCGACGAAGGTCAGCAGCTCGGCGTCCTGCGCGCTGTAGATCAGGTCGGGCCGGTAGCTCTGCACCACCACCAGCCCGATGACGCCGTCCGGGCCGAGCAGCGGCGCACCCAGCCAGCACACCGCCGAGGTGCGGGTGTTGTGGTGCTGCCGGTCGATCTCGCCGGCATCGACCAGCCCGCGCACGCCGGCGGTGTCGATCAGCAGGGTCTTGCCGTGGCGGAGCATGTATTCGCTCAGGCCCTGGCTCATCGGCCGCGCCTCGCGCTGTTCGCCGGCGGCGTCGACCGAATACGGGAAGCGCAGGGTGGCGCCGTCGTCCGAGACCAGCGCGATGTAGAAGCTCTCGGCGTCGATCAGCTCGCCGACCGCCTGGTGGATGCTGCGGTAGAAGTCCTCGTCGCTTTCCTGGTTGTTGGCCAGCGCGGCGATCCGGTACAGGGTGGCCTGCAGGTGGGCGGCGCGCTCGCGCTCGGCGATCTGCGCCTGCAGTTGCGCGTTGGCTTCCGCCAGCTCGCGGGTGCGGTCGGCCACGCGCTGCTCCAGCGCCTCCTGGCCGCGCTTGCGCTCGACCGCGTTGAGCACGTGCTCGGCCACGAAGCCCAGCACCGCGCAGTCGGACTGGGTGTAGCCCATGCCCTCGCGATAGCTCTGCACCACCAGCGCGCCGACGATCTGCCCGTCGCGGCGCATCGGCACGCCCATGAAGTCGATCGACGGCGTGCCGAACGCGCCGTCCTCCGCCAGCCCCAGCATCTCGGTGATCTGCGCCGAGGCGCCGCGCACCGGGCGGCCGTGGCGGATCAGGCCGAGGGTGATGCTGTTGCCCATCTGCGAGGTCGGGATGTCCACCTCGGGGTCGTACATCCGGCCGTCCATCTCGTCGGCGAAATAGATGAAGCGGATGGTCTCCTGCTGGCGGTCGTACAGCGCGATGTAGAAGTTCTCGGCGTACATCAGCCGGCCGATGATCTGGTGCAGGCCGCGCAGCAGGCTCTGCATGTCGCGGTCGGAGGCGGCCATGTCGGCGATCGCGAACAGCGCGTGCTGCAGCTGCTCGGCCTGTTCCAGGTCCTTGACCGAGGTTTGCAGGCGCTGGATCGAGAACAGCTCGGACAGGCGCCGCCCGGCCAGCGCCAGCAGCCGCGCCTGCGCGGGCTCCAGCGCGGCCAGGCTGCCCGGCGGGGCCAGCAGGACCGCGCCCGCGTCCTCGGCGCCGGGCGGCAGCAGGCGGGTGTCGAGCGCCTGCGCGGAGGCCGGCGCGCGGCCGGCGAAGGCGTCGGTGGCCGCCTGCACGCGGGCGGGCGAGGCGGCTTCGGGCGGCTCGAACAGGATCTCGCCGTGGTCGGTCCAGGCCACCGCGACGGGCGGCACGCCGCCGTCGCGCAGGCCCTGCAGCAGGGTGGCGGCGGCCTTGCGGATGTCGGCGGCGGCGAGGATCGACAGGCCGGCGGTGGCGAACCCGGACCCGCCTTCCGCGTGATCGTCGCCGCCCCGGTCCGGAGATTGCCTTTCGCTCATGCCTTGGTCCTGTGTCGATGCGGGCCGGCCGCGGGGCCGCGCGTCCCCAGTGTATCGGCCGGCGCGGCCGGTTCTTGGGCGGAAATCCCCGGTTCTGCGCGCCAATCGTGGTTTTCGGCGCCGATCAGCGCGGCCCGCCGTCCAGCGACTGCCGCGCCCGCCGCACGTAGCCGGCCAGGTACCAGCGCCCGTCGATGCGCACCGCCGGCATCCGCGCATCCACCGGCAGCCCGGCCAGCGCGTACTGCACGCGCAGGGTGGCCTCGTCGCCGGTCTGCCGTTCCAGGGTGACGCGCAGGCCGCGCAGGGCGGCGTCGATGTCCAGCCCGTACTGCTGGCGCAGCTGCGCCAGCAGGGTGGCGAGGAAGGGCGACAGCCGGTTCAGGCTCTGGGTCATGCCGAGCGCGGCGAAGGCGGCGTTGCCGGCCTTGCCGTCGATGCCGCTGCGCACCGCGGCGGCGGACAGGGTGGCGAAGAAGCGCTGCGCGCGCTTCGGGTCGGCCAGCGGCGCAGCCAGCGCCCAGCGGCCCAGCGCGGCGATCGCCTGGGCGATGTGGTCCCGGGCGTCGGCGTCGTACTCGGGGTCGTTTTGCACGTATTCGCCGCCGAACACCATCAGGGTGCGGACCGCCTGGTCGATGTCGCGGTCGGCGTTGGCGAACTGTTTGCGGAAGGTCGCCATCAGCGCCTTGTCCGCCTGCGGCACCTGCAGCGCGGCCAGCATGCCGGGGATGTGCGCGTCCAGCGGCAGCTCGTCCAGCGGCCAGCGGCTGCGGCCCTGCGTCCACGCCGTCTCCAGTTCCGCGTGCAGGTCCGGCGGCACCGCCAGCCGGGCGAAGCCGGCGCCGTCGCGTTCCAGCAGGCGGTCGCGCAGCAGGTAGACGGCATCGACCGGACGGAGCGCGGCGGCCTCCGTGGTGCCGGGCCGGGCCGGACCGGGACCGGCGCCGCGCTGGCAGGCCGGCAGCCAAAGCGCCGCCAGCGCCAGGCACAGGGCCAGCGCAAAACGGCGGAGTCGGGCGGGCGTGTCCCCGGCGGGCATCGGCGGAGTGTCGTGGCGCAGGCCGGCTTGTGCAAGCCGCCCGCGCCGGGGCGGGCGGCAAAGAAAAAGGAGGCGCGTGGCCTCCTCGAAATCCGGCTGAGCCGGTGGACGACAGTTGTGGCATGGCTCCGGCCGCAGCCGGATGCCGTGCAGGTTAGCGTCGCCCGGAAGTTTATGCAACAGGCAAGAAAGTCAACGTAACCGATTGATTCTCAATAAGCGCAATGCCCGCTTTCGAGGGCTTGCAGGCGCTGCGGGTAGGCGCCGGCCAGCAGCTGCCGCCAGGCCTGCCAGCCGGCGCGGCCGGCGTCGGCATCGGCCTGGTCGATGGTCTTGTCGACGCGGGTGTAGTGCAGGCCGAGGTAGTCGATGCCGGCCGCGCGCAGCGCCGCGCGCATGTTGTCGATGTTCTTCTGGCCGTCGTCCACCAGCACCACGCGCGGGTAGTGCAGGTTCGCGCGGCGCAGCAGGTCGAGCAGCGCCAGGCCCTTGTCCTGGCCGGTGGTCATGAACACGCCCTGGTCGTAGAGCACGCGCACGGGCTTGGCGTCGGGCGCCTTGCGGAAGTCCCAGCTGCGGCCCTCGGCCTGCCCGCCCAGCATCGTCGGCAGCGCGTAGCCGGCGTCGTGCAGGGTGCGCAGGGTGCCGCCGCGCGACAGCGGATTGCGCGAGGTCAGCAGCAGCTTGTCGTTCGGAAGCGCGTTGATCAGCGCCGGGCCGTCGGGCTGGGTGGCGCGCTGGGTGCCGGTCTCGTAGTTCAGCGAGATCACGTCGAACAGGCAGGGCACCTTGCCCGGATCGCCGGCCGGCAGGGTCTTCTGCCACTCGTACCAGGTGTCGCTGCCGAAGAACCCGGCCGAGGTCAGCAGGGTGTCGTCGATGTCCAGCACCAGCAGGGTGCGCTGACCGGTCTCCGCCAGCGCGGGCGCGACCAGTGCCAGATCGTCGATGTCGCGCACGTCCGAGGCCGCCGCGTCGGGGCGGACCGCGGGCGCGGCGCAGGCGGCGAGCAGCAAAGCGAAGGCGACGGGAAGCAGGCGGCGCATGGGCGGTTCCGGGAAGTGCGGTGGGGCGAGTGTAGCGGCCTTCGATGACGCGTCCGCGGCCGGATCACTCGGCCAGCATCGCGCGGATGTTGGCGAGGCTGGCGCTGCGGCGCTCGGCCTTCTGCATCGCCTCGGCCTCCGGGTCGGCGCCGTCGCGCTGCAGCTCGGCGGCCGGCAGCTCGTCGAGGAAGCGGCTCGGCGACAGCCGCAGCTTGTCGCCCCAGCGCTGCGCCTCCTTCGCGTAGGACAGCCACAGCCGCTCCTTGGCGCGGGTAATGCCGACGTAGAACAGCCGGCGCTCCTCGTCGATGCGGCCTTCCTCGAGGCTGGCCTCGTGCGGCAGGTTGCCGTCCTCGACGCCGACGATGAACACGAAGCGGAACTCCAGCCCCTTCGCCGCGTGCATCGACATCAGCCGCACCTGGTTGCCGGCCTCGCCCTTGTCGGCGTGCGAGAGCAGCGCCAGCGCGGCGGCGAGTTCGCCGGGGCCGGAGGTCTTCGGGCCGTCGAACCAGTCCGCCAGCTCGTCCAGGTTGCGCCGGCGCATCTTGAACTGCGCCTCGTCCTTGCAGCTGGCGCGCAGCGCGGCCAGCAGGCCGGAGCGTTCGTTGAGCTTGCGCACCAGCTCGGCCGGCGGCAGCGCGCGTGCGTCGCCGCGCAGCGCGTTGACGATGTTGGAGAAGCCTTGCAGCGCATTCGCCGCGCGCGCCGGCAGCTGCTGTGCCACCACCATCGACTCGGCCGCGCGCGCCAGCGGCAGGTGCTTGTGCGCGGCCAGCTCGCCCAGCTTCGCCAGCGTGCCGGCGCCGACGCCGCGGTTGGGCGACTGCACCGCGCGCAGGAAGGCGGCGTCGTCCTCGGGATTGGCGAGCAGGCGCAGCCAGGCCAGCGCGTCCTTCACTTCGCCGCGATCGAGGAAGGCGGTGCCGCCGCTCAGGTGGTAGGGAATGCGCAGCAGTTGCAGCGCCTTTTCCAGCGCGCGGCTCTGGTGGTTGCCGCGGAACAGGATGCAGAACTCGTTCCACGGCGGCGTGCCGTCGGCGGCGGCGTGCTTCTTGGCGACGAAGTCGATCTCCGCCGCCACCTTGTCCGCCTCGTGGGCGGCGTCGCGGCATTCCCAGACGCGGATGCGCTCGCCGTCGGCGGCCTCGCTCCACAGCGTCTTCGGATGCTCGTGCGGGTTGTGGGCGATCAGCGCGTTGGCGCTGCGCAGCACGCGGTTGGAGCAGCGGTAGTTCTGCTCCAGCTTGACGATCTTCAGCGCCGGATAGTCGCTGCCCAGCGCCAGCAGGTTGTCGGGATTGGCGCCGCGCCAGGCGTAGATGCTCTGGTCGTCGTCGCCCACGCAGGTGAACTGCCCGGCGTCGCCGGCGATGGCCTTGAGCAGGCGGTACTGGGCGTCGTTGGTGTCCTGGCACTCGTCCACCAGCAGATAGCCGATCCGCTCGCGCCAGCCGGCGCGGGCGTCGTCGTCGGTTTCCAGCAGCTGCACCGGCAGCCGGATCAGGTCGTCGAAATCGACCGCGTTGAACGCGGAGAGGCGCTGCTGGTAGCGCGCGTACAGCGCGGCGGCCTCGCGTTCGCGGGTGCTGCGCGCGGCCTCCGCCGCCTGCTCCGGCGACAGCCCGGCGTTCTTGGCGCGGGAGATCAGCTGCTTCATCGCCTCGATCGCGTCCGGCTTGCTGCCCGGCGGCAGCAGGTCCTTGATCTGCGAAGCGGAATCGTCGGCGTCGAAGATCGAAAAGCCGCGCCGCAGCCCGAGCTTGGCGTGGTCGATCTGGACGATGCGCAGGCCCAGCGCGTGGAAGGTGGACACCGTCAGCTCCTGCGCGGCGTCGCCCCGGATGCGCTTGGCGACGCGCTCGCGCATCTCGCGCGCGGACTTGTTGGTGAAGGTGATCGCGGCGATGCGCTTGGCCGGATAGCGCCCGCTCTGGATCAGGTGCGCGATCTTCTCCACGATCACCCGCGTCTTGCCGCTGCCCGCGCCGGCCAGCACCAGCAGCGGGCCTTCGACATGGAGGACGGCTTGGCGTTGCGGGGGATTGAGGCCGTTCAGCGCGGGGTGGTGCATCCGCGCATTCTCGGGCGCGGCCGGCGCGGTCGCCAGCCTTGTGCGCGGCTAGAATCCGTGCATGGCGAAGCTCTATTTCTATTTCTCGGCGATGAACGCCGGCAAGACCACCACCCTGCTGCAGTCCGCGCACAACTACCGCGAGCGCGGCATGCGGGTGGCCATCCTCACCCCGAAGCTGGACCACCGCGCCGGCAGCGGCACGGTGGCCTCGCGGATCGGGCTGAAGGCGGAGGGCATCGCCTTCGACCGCCACGACGACCTGCAGCGGATCGTGGAGGCCGACATCGCCGCGCACGGCCCGCTGCACTGCGTGCTGGTGGACGAGGCGCAGTTCCTGACCAAGGCGCAGGTGTGGCAGCTGTCGGAAGTGGTCGACGCGCTGCGCATCCCTGTGCTGTGCTACGGCCTGCGCACCGATTTCCGCGGCGAGCTGTTCGAGGGCAGCCAGTACCTGCTGGCGTGGGCGGACGACCTGCAGGAGATCAAGACCATCTGCCACAGCGGCAGCAAGGCGACGATGACGGTGCGCGTGGACGACGCCGGCCGCGCGGTGCAGGACGGGCCGCAGGTGGAGATCGGCGGCAACGAGCGTTACGTCTCGGTGTCGCGGCGCGAATTCAAGAAGGTGATGCGCGGCGAGGGCGGCATCGAGCCGATGCAGGCGCCGCTGCCGCTGTAGCGATGCCGCGCCTTCTACAATGGCGGCGATGACCGAATTCGCCGCCGCCCTGCTGTACGCCCTGGCCTGGAGCGCCGCGCGCCTGCCGTGGCCGCTGCTGCGCGCGCTGGCCGACGGCATGGCGCGGCTGTGGGTGCTGCTCGACGCGCGCGAGGCGCGGGTGGCGCGGCGCAACCTGGAGCTGATCCGCCCGGAGCTGGACGCGACCGCGCGCGAGGCGCTGCTGGCCGACATCCTGCGCACCACCGCGCGGCAGGCGTTCGAGACGCTGCGGCTGTGGACGCGCCCGGCCGCGCGCAACCTGGCCGACATCGCCGAGGTCCACGGCGAGGCGCTGTTCGACACCGCCCTGCGCAGCGGCGACGGCCTGATCGTGGCCGCGCCGCACATGGGCAACTGGGAGCTGCTGAACCAGTGGCTGGCGAGCAAGACGCCGCTGGCGATCCTGTACCGGCCGCCGGAATCCGCGATCGGCGAAGCCTTCCTGCGCCGCGTGCGCGCCAATGCCGGCGGGCAGGTCGAGCAGGTGCGCGCCGAGGCCGCCGGCGTGCGCACCCTGCTCAAACGCCTGCAGAAAGGCGGCGTGGTCGGCATCCTGCCCGACCAGCAACCGCGCGTCGGCGACGGCGAATTCGCGCCGTTCTTCGGCAGGCAGGCGCTGACCATGACCCTGCTGGGTCGCCTCGCCCACCGCAGCGGCGCGCGGGTGCTGCTGTGCTGGTGCCAGCGCCTGCCGGGCGGCGGCGCGCCGCGCTTCGCCCTGCACGTCGAGGCGGCGCCGGACGGCATCGCCGACGCCGACCCGCGGCGCGCGGTGGCGGCGCTCAACGCCGGCGTGGAAGCGGTGGCGCGGCGCGACTTCGCCCAATACCAGTGGACCTACAAGCGCTACAAATACCGGCCCGCCGGCAGCGGCGAGGAAAACCCGTACGTGGGCATGGGCCAGTGAGCCGCATCGAAGGGACCGCAGCGCGATGACCACACCCATCCTCGTCGTCGGCGGCGCCGGCTACATCGGCTCGCACATGGTCAAGCGGCTGCGCCACGCCGGGTTCGAGGCGGTGGTGGCCGACGATCTCAGCAGCGGTCGTCGCGAAGCGGTGCTCGGCGCGCCGCTGCACGTCGGCGACATCGGCGACGCGGCGTTCGTGGACGCAGTGCTGTGCGAGACCCGGCCGGCGGCGGTGATGCACTTCGCCAGCTTCATCCAGGTCGGCGAGTCGGTCGCCGATCCGGCGAAGTACTACCGCAACAACGTGGCCGCGACGCAGGCGCTGCTGGACGGCATGCGCGCGCACGGCGTGGCGCGCTTCATCTTCTCCTCCACCGCGGCGATCTTCGGCGACCCGCAGTACGTGCCGATCGACGAGGCGCATCCGAAGGCGCCGATCAATCCCTACGGTCGCAGTAAGTGGTTCGTGGAGCAGATGCTGGAGGACTACGACCGCGCCTACGGGCTGAAGTCGGTTTGCCTGCGCTACTTCAACGCCGCCGGCGCCGATCCCGACGGCGAGCTGGGCGAATGCCACGAGCCGGAGACGCACCTGATCCCGCTGATCCTGCAGGTCGCTTCCGGCCGCCGCCCGCACATCACCGTGTACGGCGAGGACTACGCCACCGCCGACGGCACCTGCGTGCGCGACTACATCCACGTCGAGGACCTGTGCGACGCGCACCTGCTGGCCCTGCGCGGATTGATCGAGGGCGGCGGCAGCGCCCGCTACAACCTCGGCAACGGCAACGGCTATTCGGTGCGCGAATTGATCGAGGCCGCGCGCCGGGTCACCGGGCACGCCATCCCGGAGGCGGTCGGCGAACGCCGCGTGGGCGATCCGCCGGTGCTGGTGGCCGACGCGCGCGCCGCGCGCGAAACGCTCGGCTGGCAGCCGCGCCATGCGGCGCTGGACGCCATCGTCGCCCATGCCTGGGCGTGGGAGCGCCGCGCCGCCGCGGTCTAGCTAGGCGCGGGCCAGCGCTTCGGCCAGCGAGCCGATCCGCGCTTCCAGCCACGCGGTCAGGCGGGCGGCGGTGTCGCGGTCCGCCTTGTCGAGGCTTTGCACGCAGGCGAACGCGTAGGACGGATCGCGGTCGGCGCGCCGCAGCTTCGCCCACATCCGCAGCGGCAGCTGTTCGTCGGGCTTCAGATGCGCCAGCTTCAGGCGGCTGTCGAGCTTCGCGCGGTCTTGCGCGAGGTCCAGGTGCGCCGCCAGGCATTCGGTATTGAAGTTGCGCGGCGAGCGCAGCCGGTGCTCCAGATTGCGTTCCAGCTGCTCGGGATGGGCGGCGAAGTACGCTTCGAGAGTGGAGCGCCGCATCGGATAGGGCGTGTGGAACAGGCGCACGAACGTCCGCTCGTAGCCGGCCATGCGCGCGCTTTCCTCCTGCGCGGCCTGGTGGCCGACCCGCGCGCCGGGCTGCGCCGCCGACGCACGACCGACCAAGCGGCGCAGGGCATGGGCCAGCCGCTTCACCGGCCGGTAGGCGGCCTGCGTCTGCCAGCGGCCGCGGACCAGCATGGTGTCGCCGTCGAAGAAATCCTCCGGCCGCACCTCGCGAATCAGCGAGAAATCGTCGTTGAAATAGACGAAGCGATCGCCGAGGCCGTCGATCCGCCACAGCGCGGCGATGATCGCGTAGCTGTTGAACGAGGGCAGGTGGCGCTCGTATCCGGCGAAGATCTCGCGATGGTCGACCAGCCGCACGCGGTCTTCCCACGGCGTGCCGCGCAGCGCGTCCAGCAGCGGCGGGCGCTGGTCGTCGGTGACGATGTGGATGCGCCGGAACCACGGCGCGAAGCGGAGGATCGAGGCCAGGCAGAACGGCAGCTCGCCGGCGTCGTCGAAGCGGGTCGGATCGGCCGCCGCCGGCCGCGCCCGGTTCAGGCTGGCGAGGTAGTCGTCCAGCTTGCGGCGATGGGCGGGGTCGTTGCCGTTGACCCAGGTGACGACGGCGTCGATGGGCTCAGTCGTCATTGTCGTCTCCGTCGTCGGGCGCCGGGCCCGGCTTCGCCGCCGTGGCGGCGGATGCCGTGCAGCCGCGCGCCGCCGCCGCGTCCATCAGCCACCAGCGCCTGCCGTTCGCCACGTCCATGTCGCGCGCCAGGGCCTTGTCCGCGCAGTCCGGCAACGCGCTTTCCTCCACCAGCAGCCGGCGCGATGCCGGCGCCTGCCGCAGCCACGCCACGCCCGCCGCGAACTGCTCGGGCTTGGGCCGCTTGAAGCCGAAATCCACCGCCGGGCGATCCGCCATCAGCAACTGCTGTTCGCGCCAGCCGACCAGCCCGAGCTGCGCGTCCGGCCCGATCGCGATGCCGACGTCGCGCATCAGCCCGCGCGAGGAGCTGCCGTCGTTGAGCAGCGGCGCGCCGATCAGCGAATACAGCACCCACAGCGCCGCCAGCAGCGCCACCAGCGCGGCGTGCGCGTGGCGGCGGCCGAACCACAGGCAGCCGGCGAGGCCGAAGCCGCCGACCGCGACGAACATCCACGCCAGGCCGTGCGCGACATGGGCGTCGCGGCCTTCCATGAACCTGCGCTCGAAGCCGGGTTCGCCCAGCAGCATCGCCAGGCCCGCGCCCAGCGCCGCCAGCGCGAACAGGACGACGAACGCCAGCAGCAGGCGCTGCGCGCCGCGCCTGCGCAGGATGCCCGGCAGCAGCGGCGCCAGCGCCAGGCACAGCATCGGCAGCGCCGGCAGGATGTACATGTCGCGCTTGCCGGTGGGGATGCTGAAGAACGCGAACACCAGCAGCACCCACGCCAGCGGCAGCAGGAAGCGCGCGTCGCGCCGGCGCAGGCGGCGGCGCCACGCGGGGATCGCCCACGGCAGTGCCAGCACGGTCGGCAGCCAGGCGGTCAGCGCCACCTCGATGAAGTACCACCACGGGTGGCCGTGGTGCCAGGAATTGGCGTAGCGGGTGACGGTCTGGCGCAGCAGGATGTCGTCGACGTAGGCGCGGTAGTCGCCGCCGCCGTTGCCCAGCGCGGCGACCAGCATCGGCACCAGCCAGACGCAGCAGGCGGCGACGAAGGCCAGCGGGCCGAGCCAGAATTTCGCCTCGCGCGCGCCCACGCGCACGCCCGGCCAGCCGCGCAGCGCAGCGATGCCGGCGGGAATCAGCATCAGCAGCGCGATCACGCCGACGCCCTTGGTGATCGTGCCCAGGCCCGCCGCCGCCCAGCCCAGCATCCACATCCGCCAGTCGGGGCCGCGCAGCGCGTGCCGCAGCAGGCCGTAGCAGGACAGGGTGATCCAGAACACCACCATCGGGTCGATCTGCGCCTTCTTAGCCTGCCAGGCGAACTGGATGGTCAGCAGCGTCGCCCAGCCGGCGTACAGGCCGACGCGGCGCGTCCACAGCCGCGCGCCGAGGTCGGTCACGCACCACAGCGTGCCCAGCGCCGCCAGCAGCGAGGGCAGCAGGAAGGCGATGCGCGGATCAAAGGTCAGCCACAGCAGCGCCGCCTGCATCCACATGAACAGCGGCGGCTTGTCCGAATACAGTTCGATGCCGCGGTGCGGGAACAGCCAGTCGCCGCTTTCGACCATCTGCTTCGCCACCAGCGCGAAGCGCGGTTCGTCGGCCGGCCACGGGTCGCGCAGTCCCAGCCCGGTGGCGAGGATCAGCAGGGCGAACAGCCAGAACAGCCAGGTTTCGCGGCGGGTGCTTGTCATCGCCGAATGATAGTGGCGAAGCGTTACGCCTTCCTCAGCCGCGCGCAGAAAAAGCCGTCCATGCCGCCTTCGCCGGGCAGGTGCTGGCGGCCGGAGCCGGTGTCGTGGCCGAAGCGCGCGTCCAGCGGTTCCAGCGCGGCAGCCGGCGTGCGGGCGAGGAAGGCGTCGACCTGGGCCGCGTTCTCCGCGCGCAGGATCGAGCAGGTGGCGTAGAGCAGCGCGCCGCCGGGGGCGAGCAGCGGCCACAGCGCGTCCAGCAGGTTCGCCTGGGTGTCGCGCAGCGCGGCGATGTCGCTTTCGCGCCGGTGCAGCAGCACGTCGGGCTGGCGACGGACGATGCCGGTGGCGCTGCACGGGGCGTCGATCAGGATCGCGTCGAAGGGCGTGCCGTCCCACCAGCCTTGCGGCCGGGTGGCGTCGCCGGTGCGCGCGGCGATGTCGAGCCGCAGCCGCGCGAAGGTGTCCTGCATGCGGCGCGCGCGGCGCGCGTCCGCGTCCAGCGCGAGGACGCGCAGCGACGGATCGCGTTCGGCCAGGTGCGCGGCCTTGCCGCCGGGGGCGGCGCAGGCGTCGAGCACGCGCGATCCGGCGGCGGGCGCCAGCGCATCGGCCACCGCCTGCGCCGCGCCGTCCTGCACCGAGACGGCGCCGGCGTCGAACCCGGGCAATTGCTGCACCGGCAGCGGTGCGTGCAGGCGCAGCGCGTCGGGCAGCGCATCGTCGGTGGCGGCGTCGATGCCGGCCTCCTGCAGCAGCGCCAGATAGGCGTCGCGCGATTGCGCGCGGCGGTTGGCGCGCAGCCACATCGGCGGCACGGCCATGCTCGCGGCGAAGATCGCCTCGGCCTGCCGTGGCCAGTCCGCGCGCACCTGCCGCGCCAGCCAGTCCGGCCAGGCGGCGTCGGCCGCGCCTTCGGGCAAGGGTTCGCGGGTGGCCCGGCGCAGCAGCGCGTTCACCATTCCGGCCTGATGGGCGCGGCCCAGCGCGCGCGCCGCATCCACCGTGGCGGCCAGCGCCGCGTGCGCGGGCAGGCCCAGTTCGAGTTGCGCGAAGCCGGCCAGCAGCAGGGCGCGCAGCAGGCCGTCGCGCTGCCCCAGCGGGCGGGCCATCCACGCGTCGAGCGCCGCGTTGTAGCGCACGCGCTGGCGCAGCGCGGCCAGCACCACGGCTTCCACCAGCGCGCGGTCGCGCAGGTCGTCGAGCTGCGGCAGCGCCGCGCCCAGCGCCGCCTTCAGCGAGCGCCCGCGGTGCAGGACATCGTCGAGGACGCGGGCGGCGGCGGCACGGGCGGCGGCGCCGTCGCTCATGCGGTCAGGTCGCGCCGCGCGTTGAGGTAGTCCTGCGCGCTGACCGGCTTGCCGCCGTCGCGCTGCAGGGTGCGGATGCGCAGCGCGCCCTGCCCGCAGGCGATGTCGATGCCGTCGCGGGTCGCGTGCAGTACGCTGCCGGGAGCCGCGTCATGGGTGTCGTCCAGCGCAACGGCGGCATGGATGCGCACCCGCTCGCCGGCCAGCTGCGCTTCCGCCACCGGCCACGGGTTGAAGGCGCGCACCTTGTTCGCAAGCCGCGAGGCCGGCTGCGACCAGTCCAGCTTCGCCTCGGCCTTGTCCAGCTTGTGCGCGTAGGTCACGCCTTCGGCCGGCTGCGGATGCGGCGGCAGCTGGATGGTGGCGCGCAGCAGGCCCAGCGCGTCGGACAGCACCTTCGCGCCCAGTTCGGCCAGGCGGTCGTGCAGCTGGCCGCCGGTTTCCTCGGGGCCGATGTCGATGGCCTGGGCCAGTAGCACGGGGCCGGTGTCCAGGCCCTTTTCCATCTGCATCAGGCAGACGCCGGTGCGGGCGTCGCCGGCCTCGATGGCGCGCTGGATCGGCGCGGCGCCGCGCCAGCGCGGCAGCAGCGAGGCGTGGACGTTCCAGCAGCCGTGTTCGGGGATGTCCAGCACCGACTGCGGCAGGATCAGGCCGTAGGCGACCACGATCATCACATCGGGGTTCAACGCGCGCAGCGCGGCTTTCGATTCCGCCGAGCGGAAGTTCTCCGGCTGGAGCACCGGGATGCCGCGCTGCACGGCTTCCAGCTTGACCGGCGACGGCGTCAGCCCGCGCCCGCGTCCGGCGGGGCGGTCCGGCTGGGTATAGACGGCCACCACCTCGCCCTTCGAGGCGGCGGCGCGCAGGCAGGGCACGGCGAATTCGGGCGTGCCGGCGAAAACGATGCGCATCGGGTCAGGCGGCGCTGCGCTTGGCCTTCAGCAGCTTCTTCCGCACCATCTCGCGCTTGAGCGGCGACAGGTAGTCGACGAACAGCTTGCCGTCCAGGTGGTCCATCTCGTGCTGCACGCAGACCGCCAGCACGCCGTCGGCCTCCAGCGAGAACGGCTGGCCGTGGCGGTCCAGCGCTTCCACGGTGATGGTGTCGCTGCGGGTCACGTCGGCATAGATGCCGGGCACCGACAGGCAGCCTTCCTGGTAGACCTGCTCGCCGGCGCGGGCGGTGATCCGCGGATTGACGAACACCAGTGGCCGGCTGCGGTCTTCGGTTACGTCAATGACCATGAAACGCTTGTGCACGTCGACCTGGCTGGCCGCCAGGCCGATGCCGGGGGCCTCGTACATGGTCTGGAACATGTCGTCGAACAGCGTCTGGAACGCCGGCGCGGCCAGTTCGGCGGGATCGACCTCGGCCGCCTTGGTGCGCAGGCGGGGGTCTGGAAATTCGAGAATCGGGAGCAGGGCCATGACGGAAATCCGGGGATCGGCGGCCGAAGCGGCCGCGACGGGGGCGATTGTATCGCGCCCAGGCTGCATGGCCGCTTGCCAGGGGGCGCGGTTTGTGGGCTATATTGGTCGGGCTTCAGGGGGTTTTCGCCATAGGAAGCGGGGAGATAGCGAACATGCTTGAACGGGTTTCCAACCTGGCGCGCACCGTTGCGCCGCGTCCGCGCGGACTGCGCACCATGCTCGCCGCGGCGCTGCTGACGGTGGCCACCTACGCGGCGGCCGTCGAACTGCGCGGCGACCATCCGGACTCCTACGTGGTGAAGCGCGGCGACACCCTCTGGGACATCTCCGCCCGGTTCCTGAAGAAGCCGTGGCTGTGGCCGGAAATCTGGCAGGCCAATCCGCAGATCAAGAACCCGCACCTGATCTATCCGGGCGACGTGATCAGCCTGGCCTACCTCGACCGCGTGACGGCCAAGGTGACGGCCGGTGAGCGCACCGCCAGCCCGGTGAACGCGGTGCCGCTGGAGGAGATCGAGCCGTTCCTGCGCGATACCCGCATCGTCTCCGACATCGACAACCTGCCCTACGTGGTCGGCCTGGAAGACAACCGCCTGCGCGGCGTGCGCGGCCATGTCGCCTACGTGAAGGGCCTGGACGGCATTCCCGCCGGCCAGCGCTACCTGGTGGTGCGCCCCGAGAAGCGCTACCGCATGGTCGAGCGCGCCGGCCTGTGCTGCGACCTGTTCCAGAGCCAGGACCTCGACGCCCGCGGCCGCCCCGGCCCGGACGACGGCACGTTGTGGAGCAACGCGGTGTTCCCGAGCAAGAACACCGAGTTCATGGGCTACGAACTGGTCACCCAGACCACCGGCACCGTGACCCGCGGCGAAGTCGGCGGCATCCAGGCCAGCACCCTGCTGCTGGACACCGAAGGCCGCGACGTGCGCGTCGGCGACCGCCTCCTGCCGGTCGAGGCGCAGCCCTACGACCTGCAGTTCTTCCCGCATCCGCCGAAGCAGCAGGCCAAGTACGGCCGCGTGACGGTGATGTCGGTGGCCGACCGCTACACCACCGGCGGCACCCACGACGTGATCGCGATTTCCGGCGGCGCCCGCGAGGGCATCGACAACGGCACCGTGTTCTCGCTGTGGCGCCGCGGCGATTCCGTCACCGACAAGGTGAAGGACGGCCTGGACCGCGACGAAGACCTGACCATGTTCGAGAACAAGGTGCGCCTACCGGACGAATTCGCCGGCCACGCGATGGTGTTCCGGACCTTCGACAACGTCAGCTACGCGCTGGTGATGAGCAGCGTCAAGCCGGTGCGCGTGGGCTACGAGCTGAAGCATCCGGACGCGCCCTACTGAGTTTCAGGGTTTCCTGACGCAAGACCGCAACGGCGCCCGAGGGCGCCGTTGTCGTGTGCGGGCGATGCTGGCCGCATGCCCGTCGCTGCCGACCACGAATCCCTGCTGCGCCTGCTGCACGGTGGCGCCCCGGCCTCTGCCCTGCGCCGCCTGCTGGACACCCATGGCGGTGCCGCAGCGGCGGTTGCCGCCGGCCCGCGCGACTGGGCCAGCCACGGCCTGGGCGCGGGGGCCTGCAACGCCATCCGCCATCCCGATGCCGCCACGCTGGGGCGCAGCCTGCATTGGCTGGAGGATGACGGCCACCACCTGCTGGGTTGGGGCGACGACGGCTACCCGCCCTTGCTGCGGCGGATCGCCTCGCCGCCGGCGATACTGTTCGTGGCCGGCGATCCGGGGTTGCTGTGGCGGCCGGCGGTGGCCGTGGTCGGCAGCCGCGCCGCCACTGCCGGGGGGCGCGCCAATGGGGCGCAGTTCGCCACTGCGCTGGCCCGCGCCGGGCTGTGCGTCGCCAGCGGCCTGGCCGCCGGCATCGACGCCGCCGCGCATGCCGCCACGCTGGAGGCCGGCGGCGCCACGGTGGCGGTGCTCGGCACCGGGCCGGACGTGGCCTATCCGGTCCGCAATCGCCCGCTGATGGCGCGGATCGAAGCCGAAGGCGCGCTGGTGTCGGAGCATCCGCCGGGGACGGGGCCGCTGCGGGCGCACTTCCCCAGCCGCAACCGCATCCTGGCCGGGCTGGCGCTGGGCACGCTGGTGATCGAGGCCGCGCTGCAGTCCGGCGCCCTGATCACCGCCCGGCTGGCGGCCGAGGCGGGGCGGGAGGTGTTCGTGCTGCCGGGCTCGATCCACAACCCGATGGCGCGCGGCTGCCACCGCCTGCTGCGCGACGGCGCCGCGCTGGTGGAAACCCCGGACGAGGTGGTCGAGGCGCTGGCGCCTGTGGCGCTGGAGTTGGCGCGCGCCCTGCGAGGCGTGCTGGAAACGTCCGCTGCGGTTCCTTCGCCCATCGGGACGCCGCCGTTGGTGGAGGATTCGGACACCCACAGGTTGTGGCAGGCCCTCGGTCACGACCCAACCACTATGGATGAACTGGTGGAGCGCTCCGGATTGACGGCGGCAGCGGTGTCGTCCATGCTGCTGGCGCTTGAGCTGGAAGGACGGATCGCGGCCGAGCATGGCCGCTACAGCCGGATCGGTGGCTGATGCCGGGAAGATCCCCGCCATTCGCCTCCGTTTCACCCGCGTGGCGCGCGCCTGGGGGACAATGCGGACATGAAAGAGAGCATCCTGGACGTCCTGCTGTACCTCTTCGAGCACTACTTCGCCAACGAGGACGCGCCGAAGACCGAGGGCATGTTCGCGTCGCGCGACGGCACCCTGACTGGCGAACTGCTCGAAGCAGGCTTCTCCCGCGCGGAAATCCACAAGGCCTTGGACTGGCTGGATGCACTGGCGCAGCAGCGCCCCGATCCGGGGCTGGCGCGGGCCAGCGGCCCGATGCGGGTGTTCCACGAATCGGAGCTGGACAAGCTCGATGTCGAGGCGCGCGGCTTCCTGCTGTACCTGGAGCAGCACGGCGTGCTGGACGCCGACCAGCGCGAGCTGGTGCTGGACCGCGCGATGGCGCTGGACCAGGACGAACTGGACCTGGACGACCTGAAATGGGTGGTGCTGATGGTGCTGTTCAACCAGCCCGGCTCGGAAGCGGCCTACGCCTGGATGGAAACCCAGATGTACCTGGACGAGCCGGAGCCGGTGCACTGAACGGCCGCGTCCGCCCGCCGCCTTCCGCCTGCGGCGGGATGGCGCCGCTTGACAGGGGGGCGTCCCCCGTGATTCCACTATAAATAAAGCGCCCGGGGCCACCGCCCCGGGCGTTGGCTTCTCTGCGGCGTCGCCGACGCCGCCCTGACCGCACACCGGAACCCGCTCCGCCATGGCCAAGAACCTGCTCATCGTCGAATCGCCCGCCAAGGCCAAGACGATCAACAAATACCTCGGCAAGGACTTCACCGTCCTCGCCAGCTATGGCCACGTCCGCGACCTGGTGCCGAAGGAAGGCGCGGTCGATCCTGACCACGGCTTCGCGATGCGCTACGAGACCATCGAGAAGAACGAGAAGCACGTCGATGCGATCGCCAAGGCGGCCAAGGCGGCCGACCACCTCTATCTCGCGACCGACCCGGATCGCGAAGGCGAGGCGATCAGCTGGCACATCGCCGAGATCCTGAAAGAGCGCAACCTGCTCAAGGACAAATCGCTGCAGCGCGTGGTGTTCACCGAAATCACCCCGCGCGCGATCAAGGAAGCCATGCAGCAGCCGCGCGCCATCGCCAGCGACCTGGTTGATGCGCAGCAGGCGCGCCGCGCGCTGGACTACCTGGTCGGCTTCAACCTCTCGCCGGTGCTGTGGCGCAAGATCAAGGCCGGCCTGTCGGCGGGCCGCGTGCAGTCGCCGGCGCTGCGGATGATCGTGGAGCGCGAGGAAGAAATCGAAGCCTTCATCGCCCGCGAATACTGGACGATCGAAGCCGAATGCGCACACCCGTCGCAGGCGTTCACCTCCAAGCTGGTGAAGCTGGACGGCAAGAAGTTCGAGCAGTTCACCATCACCGACGGCACCACCGCCGAGGCCGCGCGCCTGCGCATCCAGCAGGCCGCCGCCGGCGCGCTGCACGTCACCGACGTCGCCAGCAAGGAGCGCAAGCGCCGCCCAGCGCCGCCGTTCACCACCTCGACCTTGCAGCAGGAAGCCGCGCGCAAGCTCGGCTTCACCACCCGCAAGACCATGCAGGTGGCGCAGAAGCTGTACGAAGGCATCGCGCTGGGCGACGAAGGCACGGTCGGCCTGATCTCCTACATGCGTACCGACTCGGTGAACCTGTCGCAGGACGCGCTGGCCGAAATCCGCGACGTGATCGCCCGCGATTTCGGCACCGCCTCGCTGCCGGATCAGCCCAACGCCTACCAGACCAAATCGAAGAACGCGCAGGAAGCGCACGAAGCCGTGCGCCCCACCTCCGCGCTGCGCACGCCCGCGCACGTCGCCCGCTTCCTCACCGACGACGAGCGCCGCCTGTACGAACTGATCTGGAAGCGCGCGGTGGCCTGCCAGATGATCCCGGCCACCCTCAACACCGTCACCGTCGATCTGTCCGCCGGTAGCGAACACGCCTTCCGCGCCAGCGGCACCACCGTGGTCGTGCCCGGCTTCCTCGCCGTCTATGAAGAAGGCAAGGACAACAAAGCCAAGGAAGACGAGGACGAAGGCCGCAAGCTGCCGGTGATGAAGCTGGGCGACCGCGTCCCGCTCGACCGCATCCACGCCGACCAGCACTTCACCCAGCCGCCGCCGCGCTACACCGAAGCCGCGCTGGTCAAGGCGCTGGAGGAATACGGCATCGGCCGGCCCTCCACCTACGCCGCGATCATCCAGACCCTGCTCGGCAAGCAGTACGCCGTGCTGGAAGGCCGCGCCTTCAAGCCCACCGACATCGGCCGCGCGGTCGGCAAGTTCCTGTCCAGCCATTTCGCCAAGTACGTCGATTACGACTTCACCGCCAACCTCGAAGACGAGCTGGATGCGGTGAGCCGCGGCGAGGAGGAATGGGTGCCGCTGATGGAGAAGTTCTGGGGCCCGTTCAAGACGCTGGTGGACGACAAGAAAGCCACGCTGGACAAGGCCGATGCCGGCAGCGTGCGTGTGCTCGGCGGCGATCCGGTCAGCGGCCGCCCGGTCAGCGCGCGGATCGGGCGGTTCGGCCCGCTGGTGCAGATCGGCACCGTCGAGGATGAGGAGAAGCCGCGCTTCGCCTCGCTCAAGCCCGGCCAAAGCATCTACAGCATCACCCTCGACGAGGCGCTCAAGCTGTTCGAGATGCCGCGCAAGCTGGGCGTCGATGGCAACGGCGAGGAAGTGAGCGTGGGCATCGGCCGCTTCGGCCCGTTCGCCAAGCGCGGCAGCACCTACGCCTCGCTGAAGAAAGAGGACGACCCCTACACCATCGACCTCGAGCGGGCGGTCTTCCTCGTCGAAGAAAAAGAGGAAATCGCGCGCAACCGCGTCATCAAGGAATGGCCGGGGCACGACGTGCAAGTATTGAACGGACGCTTCGGCCCGTACATCAGCGACGGCAAGCTCAACGGCAAGATCCCGAAGGATCGCGAGCCGTCCTCGCTGTCGCTGGAAGAAACGCTGAAGCTGCTGGAGGAAACCGGCAAGCCGGCGCGCAAGGGCTTCGGTGCGAAGAAGGCGGTGGCGAAGAAGGCCGCAGTGAAGAAGGCGCCGGCGGAAAAAGTGGCGAAGAAGACCGCCGTGAAAAAGGCCGCGACCAAGAAGCCCGCAACGAAGAAAGTGGCCGCGAAGAAAGCCGCACGCCCGTTCTCCGGCGATATCGAACCCGCCAAGCCGCTGCTGACGGCGGCCAAGGTGGAACCGGGCAAGAAGCGCGTGGTGAAGAAGCCCTCGCCGGAGGATGCGCCGTTCTAAGGATTGCACGCGCAAGCGCGTGCGGTTCGCAGTGGTCGTAGTCAGGCGTCAATGAGGCCCACATGCTCGTCAAGCATCTAACGCCGATTCTGAATGTCTCCGACATTCAGCAGTCTTTCTCGTGGTTCGAGAAGTTCGGTTGGAAGAAAGGCTGGGACTGGGGTACGCCCCCGACGTTCGGCGGTGTCTGCTCGGGGCATTGCGAGATTTTCCTTTGCCAGAACGGCCAAGGCGGTCGGGGAGCCAGCGGCTATCCGGCGACATTCGGCCCGGCATCCAACGAGGCTGCGGAAAAGGCTGTTTGGATGTCGCTGTGGGTGGACGACGTGGATGCCGTGTACCGGCGTTGCCTTGAGCAAGGGATCGAAGTGACGTGGCCGCCGACGGACATGCCGTGGAATGTCCGGGAAATGCATGTCCGCCACCCGGATGGGCATGTGTTCAGGGTGAGTCGCGGGATCGAGGCGCGGGACGGTGCATCGGGAGATGCCTAGCCATTCGATCAAACCAATGCGCTTTTCGGCGCGGCTTGCGGGGATCAGGAAGCCGCAAACGGTGATCGCATGATGTTCTACATCGGCCAAGGCGAGCGCACCGTGCCCATTGGCCCGACGGAAGAGCGGCATTGCCCGCGCTGCGACGAAGCGACGGCGTTCCAGCCGCAACTCAAATACAAGTTCGGCCAGTTCGATTTGCTGTTCGGCTTCGTTTACGGCAAGCGATACCAACTCGCATGTTCTCAGTGCAACCACGGCTGGGTGCTCGACACGAAGGAAACGGAACGGGGCTTGGACAAGGTGCCGATTCCTTTCCATCTGCGCTATGGGTCTCTCGTGCTCGTTGCCATCGCGGCGCTGGGTGCGTCGGTCTATTTCGTTAGGCATGCCGGCTAGCTTTCACGCCGCCGCTGTAAGCTTCGCGCATGACCGACATTACTGCCGCCCTCGCTTCGCTTCGCAATAGCGGCGTCATCGCCTACCCCACCGAAGGCGTGTGGGGCTTGGGTTGCGATCCGCGCGATGAAGCAGCGGTGCTGCGCCTGCTGGCGCTCAAACAGCGCGACGTCGCCAAGGGGTTGATCCTGATTGCATCGGATGAGGTGCAGCTCGCGCCCTTCATCGACACCGCATCGCTTGCCGCCGCGCAGTTGGCCGAAGTGCGCGCCAGCTGGCCGGGGCCGAACACGTGGATCGTGCCGGCGTCCAACGACGCGCCGCGCTGGATCACCGGCGCGCACGACGGCATCGCCGTGCGGGTGACCGCGCATCCGCTGGTGCGCGGGTTGTGCGATGGCTTCGGCGGTGCGCTGGTGTCCACCAGCGCCAACATCGCCAGCGAACCGTCGCCGCGTACGCGAGAGGAACTCGATCCGCGCATCGTCGCCGGCGTCGATGCGGTCAGCGGCGGCGAAACCCTGGGCCGTGCGCAGCCCAGCGCCATCCGCGACGCGCGCAGCGGCGCGACGTTGCGCTGAAACCCGCGCCCAGCTTGTCTTTGCGGACAATTCGGAAGTTTCGTCTGCAACAATAATTTCTTCGCCAAACCCTCTTGTTGCGCCGCACAAACTATGCTCTAGTCGGGGTGCGCGTCGCGTTCCACAGGGAGATCGGGAACGCGGGCGTTCCCCACCTTCTGCACGGACACGACGATGCGGCGCAGCCCGACTCGGGGTCTGTACGACCCTGCCAGCGAACACGACAGTTGCGGTTTCGGCCTGATTGCACAGGTCGAGGGCAAAGGGTCGCGCGCCATTGTCGATGCTGCGCTGGAAGCCTTGTCGCGGATGGTGCATCGCGGCGGCGTAGCGGCGGATGGGTTGTCCGGTGATGGTTGCGGCGTGCTGATCCACGGCGCGGATGCGTTCGTGCGTGCGTTGGCGAGCGAAGCCGGCATCGCGCTGCACGCGAGCCTCGTCGCCGCCGGCAATGTGTTTCTGTCGCAGGACGATGCGCTCGACGCGCAATGTCGCGCCGCGTTGGAGCAGGAACTGCAAAACGCCGGCCTGCGCATCGCCGGTTGGCGCGCGGTGCCGGTCGATCCCGCCGTATGCGGTGCGCTGGCACGCGCGTCGCTGCCGCGCATCGCACAACTGTTCGTGGAGAGCGACGGCGACGATGCCGACGCTTTCGAGCGCGCGCTGTTCCTCGCCCGCAAGCGCGCCGAACAAACGCTGCGCGACGTGCCGGATTTCTACATCGTCAGCCTGTCTGCGCGCTTGCTCGGCTACAAGGGCATGGTGCTGCCGAAGCACCTGCGGCAACTCTTTCCCGACCTCGCGCATCCGCTGCTTGCTGCGCGCGCGGTGGTGTTCCACCAGCGCTTCTCCACCAACACCCAGCCGCGCTGGCCGCTGGCGCATCCGTTCCGCCGGCTCGCCCACAACGGCGAGATCAACAGCATCGAGGGCAACCGCCGCTGGGCGCAGTCGCGCAAGGATGTGTGGAAGTCGCCTCTGCTGGACGTGAGCGGCTTCGACGACGTGGTGTCGATGCACGGCTCCGATTCGCAGTCGCTCGACAACGCGCTGGAATGGCTGCTGCTGGGCGGCATGGACTTGCCGAAGGCGATGCGCATCCTGATGCCGCCGGCCACGCAGTCGCTGGAATACAAGGACGCCGACCTGTCTGCGTTCTACGAGTATTACGCGATCAATTCCGAACCGTGGGACGGCCCCGCCGGCGTCGTCACCTGCGACGGCAAGCACGCCGCCTGCACGCTCGACCGCAACGGCCTGCGCCCCGCGCGCTGGACGCTGACGACCGATGGCGTGTTCGCCATCGCGTCCGAGGCCGGCGTGCTCGACATCGAACCCGCGCGCGTGCAGGCCAAGGGCAAGCTCGGCCCCGGCGAAATGATCGCGGTCGATTTGGTCAACAACCGGCTGCTGGACAACGACGCCATCGACGCGCTCAATCGCGCGCGCGCGCCGTACAAGCAATGGCTGCGGCAGGGCATGACCTACCTGCACACCGAGCTGATCGACCCGGCGCTGTGCGACGAGCCGTTCGACGACGCCACCGTGCTCGGCTTCCAGAAGCTGTTCCAGCTCACCCGCGAGGAACAGGAGCGGGTGCTGCGCCCGCTGGCCGAAACCGAGCAGGAAGCCATA
This sequence comes from Thermomonas brevis, assembly GCF_014395425.1. NCBI lineage: Bacteria > Pseudomonadati > Pseudomonadota > Gammaproteobacteria > Lysobacterales > Lysobacteraceae > Thermomonas > Thermomonas brevis. The sequence goes on along the minus strand of NZ_CP060711.1, from coordinate 1,683,278 downwards.
GGCTCGATGGGCGACGACATTCCGATGGCCGCGATCAGCCAGCGCGTGCGCCCGCTGTACGACTGCTTCCGGCAGGCGTTCGCGCAGGTGACGAACCCGCCCATCGACCCGCTGCGCGAAGCTTGCGTGATGACGCTTTCGACCCAGATCGGGCGCGAGGGCAACCTGTTCCATGATGGGCCCGAGAACGTCGACCACGTCCTGCTGAACTCGCCGGTGCTGTCGCAGCGCAAGCTGCACCAGCTGCTGGCGCTGCCGCGCTTTGCCACCGCGTACCGCTACATCGACCTGTATTTCGACGACGCCACCGCGCTGCCGCAGGCGCTCGACCGCATCTGCGCGCAGGCCGAGGAAGCGGTGCGCGCGGGCGATGAACTCCTGATCCTATCCGACCGCCGCCCGCGTCGCGGCACCGCCGCCGTGCACGCGCTGCTCGCCACCGGCGCGGTGCACCAGCACCTGGTGCGCGTCGGTTTGCGCTGCGACGCCAACCTGATCGTCGAAACCGGCACCGCGCGCGATCCGCACCACTTCGCCTGCCTGATCGGTTTCGGCGCGACGGCGGTGTATCCCTATCTCGCCTACCAGACCCTGCACGCGCTGGGCCGGCGCGGCATCCTCGGCGGCAAGACCAGCGGCGAGACGCAGCAGATCGGCCGCAGCTACCGGCGCGGGGTGAAGAAGGGACTGCTGAAGATCCTGTCGAAGATGGGCATCGGCAGCATTTCCAGCTATCGCGGCGCGCAGTTGTTCGAGATCGTCGGGCTGGACGATGCCGTGGTGGCGCGCTGCTTCGACGGCACGCCTTCGCGCATCGGCGGCGCGGGCTTTGCGCGATTGGAAGCCGATGCGCGCGCCTTGGCCGCGCACGGCTGGGACGACGACGCGCTGCCGGAGATCGGCGGCCTGCTGCACTACGTCCACGGCGGCGAATACCACCAATACAACCCGGACGTGGTGCAATCGCTGCAACATGCGGTGCTGACCGGTGAGCGCGACGATTGGAAAACGTATGCGAACCACGTCGATACCCGCCCGCCGGCTGCGCTGCGCGACCTGTTGCATCTGAAGCTGGCCGATGCGTCGCTGCCGCTGTCCGACGTGGAGTCGGTGGAAAGCATCGTGCGCCGCTTCGACAGCGCGGCGATGAGCCTCGGCGCGCTGTCGCCGGAAGCGCACGAGGCGCTGGCGATCGCGATGAACCGCCTCGGCGGCCGCAGCAATTCCGGCGAAGGCGGCGAAGACCCGGCGCGCCACGGCACCGAGCGGCGCAGCAAGATCAAACAGGTCGCGTCGGGCCGCTTCGGCGTCACGCCCGAATACCTGATCAGCGCCGAGGTTCTGCAGATCAAGCTGGCGCAGGGCGCGAAGCCCGGCGAAGGCGGGCAGTTGCCGGGCAGCAAGGTCAATCCGCTGATCGCGCGGCTGCGCTACGCCAAGCCCGGCATCGGCCTGATCTCGCCGCCGCCGCACCACGACATCTATTCCATCGAAGACCTCGCGCAACTGATCTTCGATCTGCGGCAGGTCAATCCGCAGGCGCTGATTTCGGTGAAGCTGGTCTCGCACGCCGGCGTCGGCACGATTGCCGCAGGCGTCGCCAAGACCGGTGCCGATCTCATCACCATTGCCGGGCACGATGGCGGCACTGGGGCCAGCCCGCTCGGCTCGGTGCGCTATGCCGGCGTGCCGTGGGAGCTGGGCCTGTCCGAAGCGCGGCAGGCGTTGCAGGCGAATGACTTGCGCGGGCGCGTGCTGCTGCAAACTGACGGCGGCCTCAAGACCGGCCTCGACGTCATCAAGGCCGCGCTGCTGGGCGCGGACAGCTTCGGCTTCGGCACCGCGCCGATGATCGTGCTGGGCTGCAAATACTTGCGCATCTGCCACCTCAACAACTGCGCCACCGGCATGGCGACGCAGGACGAACGCCTGCGCCGCGACCACTTCAAGGGCCTGCCCGAGCGCGTGGAATGCTTCTTCCGCAACGTCGCCGAGGACGTGCGCGAATGGCTGGCGCAGCTGGGCCTGCGCACGCTGGACGAGGCCATCGGCCGCACTGACCTGCTGGAGCAAACGCTACGCGCGACCCGCGATCAGGTCGATGTCGATCTGTCGCGGCTGCTGGCGCGCGATCCCGCGCAGGCCGCCAGCTTCTGCGGCACGCCCGCGCTGCAAGCGCCGCCGGATGGGTTGGCCGCGCAGCTCGATGCCGCGCTGGGCGATGCCATCGACCAAGGTGCAGGCGGCGCATTCGTCGGCACCATCCGCAACACCGACCGCAGCATCGGCGCGCGCCTGTCGGGCCGCATCGCCCGCAGTCACGGCAACACCGGCATGAGCGCCGCGCCGCTCGACGTGCGCCTGACCGGTAGCGCCGGCCAGAGCTTCGGCGCGTTCAACGCCGGCGGCCTGCATCTGCATCTGCAGGGCGAGGCCAACGATTACGTCGGCAAGGGCATGGCCGGCGGTCGCATCGTGCTGCAACCTCCACACGGCAGCCGCTTCGCCTCGCAGGACACGCCGATCCTCGGCAACACCTGCCTGTACGGCGCGACCGGCGGCGAACTGTACGCGGCGGGCCGCGCGGGCGAACGCTTCGCGGTGCGCAATTCCGGCGTGACGGCAGTGATCGAAGGCGCGGGCGACCACTGCTGCGAATACATGACCGGCGGCGCGGTGGCGGTGCTGGGCCGCACCGGCCTGAACTTCGGCGCGGGCTTCACCGGCGGGCTGGCCTACGTGCTCGACCTCGAACGCGATTTCGTCGATCGCTACAACCACGAACTGATCGACATCGCCCGCATCACCCCGGAAGGTCTGGACGGCTACCGCCAGCACCTCACCGACCTGATCGACGCGCATGCGCAGTTGACCGGCAGCGCCTGGAGCGCGCACATCCGGGAGAACTTCCGCGACTTCGTGGGCAAGTTCTGGCTGGTCAAGCCGAAGGCGGCGAGTCTGGAAGCGTTGGCGAATGAATTGAAGAGGGCGGCGTGATGACAGGCACCACGAACGCCACGTCTTTGCTCGTCATTCCCGCGAAGGCGGGAATCCAGCTTTTGATCTTCAAGGAAAAAACTAGAGGCTGGATTCCCGCCTTCGCGGGAATGACGACACAGGGTCCCACGTACTGCACTTGTCGAGACAGTCCATGAGCAAGAAGCACCTCTTCCAATTCCTCGACTCCCCGCGCGACATGCCGCCGAAAGTGCCGCTGGCAGCGCGTGTGGCCGGCAGCTTCGACGAGTTGTACGGCAGCTTCGGGCAGGCCGAAGCCTCGCACCAAGCAGGTCGCTGCCTCGACTGCGGCAATCCGTACTGCGAGTCGAAATGCCCCGTCCACAACTACATCCCCAACTGGCTGCAACTGGTGCAGGAAGGGCGCATCGTCGAAGCGGCGGCGCTCTGCCACGAAACCAATCCGCTGCCGGAAATGTGCGGGCGCGTCTGCCCGCAGGATCGCTTGTGCGAAGGCGCATGCACGCTCAACGACGGCTTCGGCGCGGTCACCATCGGCGCGGTGGAGAAGTACATCGTCGATACCGCGTTCGCGCAGGGCTGGCGGCCGGATCTGTCGAAGGTGAAGCCCACCGGCAAGCGCGTGGCGATCATCGGCGCGGGGCCAGCCGGTTTGGCCTGCGCGGATCGCCTCGCGCGCAGCGGCATCGAGGCCACCGTGTTCGACCGCTACGAACAGATCGGCGGGCTGCTGCAATTCGGCATTCCCAGCTTCAAGCTGGACAAGGCGGTGATCGCCACGCGGCGCGCGGTGCTGGAAGGCATGGGCGTGCATTTCCGCCTCGGCGTCGATGTGGGACGCGACGTCGCCATCGACGAATTGCTGAGTGAGTTCGACGCGGTCTTCCTCGGCCTCGGCGCGTACCGCTACACCGACGGCGGCCTGCCGGGGCAGGAGCTGCGCGGCGTGCTGCTGGCGCTGCCCTTCCTCGTGCAGAACGGGCGCATCGTCACCGGCGGCGATCCGCAGGGCCGGCCCATCGCCGGCTGGGAAACCGCGCTGGCGCTGCCCGACCTGCGCGGCCAGCGTGTGGTGGTGCTGGGCGGCGGCGACACCGGCATGGACTGCGTGCGCTCGGCGATCCGCCTCGGCGCGGCCAGCGTGACGTGTGCCTACCGCCGCGACGAGGCCAACATGCCCGGCTCCGCGCGCGAGGTGGCGAACGCGCGCGAGGAAGGCGTGCAGTTCCTGTTCAACCGCCAGCCGCTGGAGATCGTCGGCGACGGACAGGCCAGCGGCGTGCGGATGGTGGAGACGCAGCTCGGCGAGCCCGACGCCAACGGTCGTCGCGCGGCGCAGCCGATTCCCGGCAGCGAATCGATCATCGACGCCGATGTCGTCGTCATCGCCTTCGGCTTCAGCCCGCGCGCGCCGCAGTGGCTGGAAGCGCTGGGCGTGCAGGCGCAGGCCAACGGCCGCATCAAAGTCGGTGGCAATGGCCGGTTGCCGTACCAGACCGGGCACGACGCGCTGTTCGCGGGCGGCGACTGCGTGCGCGGCGCCGACCTGGTGGTGACCGCCGTGCAGGAAGGGCGCGACGCGGCGGCCAGTATCGCGCGCATGCTGCGCGGCGTGAAGGCGATTCCGGCGGCGCTGACGGCCGCCTGAAAGCCGACGCGGCGCGGGGTTCCGTCGCGCGCTCCGGCGCGCCAAGATACGGGCATGCGCCTCGCCGCCGCACTTGCCGTCTGCCTGTTGCCGTTATTGGCCGGCGGTGCGCGCGCGCAATCGGCGTCGAAACCGCCGGTCACCGTCACCGTCTATCGCTGCACCGACGCCGCCGGCAAGGTCAGCCTGCAGGATGCGCCCTGCGCAAAGGGGCAGGCGCAGCAGGCGCGCGAGATGCTGCGGCCGGTCGATGCGCCCGCGCTGCCCGCCATGCCCTCGAAACCGTCATCCGCGGCTCCCGTGCCGGCATCGCCGTCGGAGTCCCGCACCGTGTACCTGGCGCCGCCGCGGCCGATGTACGAATGCGTCACGCCGGAAGGCAAGCGCTACACCAGCGACGACGGCCGCGGCAATCCGCGCTGGGTGCCGCTGTGGACGCTGGGCTATCCGGCGGTGCGGCCCCGGTCGATGCTCGGCGACAACATCGGCCAGCCCGACAAGGTGATGCACCCGCCGCGTCGCGACATCAATTGGCCGGTCGCCACCGGCGGCGGCACCTGGATTCGCGACGACTGCACGATGCTGCCGCCGCGCGAAGCCTGCGCGCGCCTGCGCGATCGCCGCAGCGAACTGCGCACCCGCTTCTTCAACGCGCAGGAAAAGGAGCGCGACGCGCTGCGCGCCGAGGAACGCGACATCAACGAACGTCTCGACAACGACTGCGGGGGCCGCTGAGATGCGCCGCCTCGCCATCGCGCTGCTGCTCCTGTGCCTGCCATGGATGGCGCGTGCGCAGGAGACGGTGTTCTACAAATGCACCGACGCCAAGGGCAACGTGTCGATGCAGAACGGCACGCCCTGCGCGGCCGGCATGAAGCAGGAGATCCGCCGCATCGGCTCGGTCAGGACGGTGCCGGTGCCGGCGAAGAAAGCGAAGCCCGAGGAGCCGCCGCCGGAGCCGAAGCAGTACGGCGAGTTCGTGCTGGTCGGCGGCCCCAACAGCCAGCGCACGCCCGCGCCGGAAGCCGCCGGCCTGCCCGCGCCGCCGCCGCTGTACCAGTGCGCGAGCTGGAAGGGCGACACCTACTACGGCGAAACCGCCACGCCCGAGCCGAGCTGCGTGCCGCTGCAGGTGACCGGCATCGACGGCAGCGCCGCGCTCGGCATGGGCAGTGCCTGCGAGATGAAGCAGGACAGTTGCACCGAAGTGCCCGCCGAGCAGCTGTGCGCCGCGTGGTACCGGCGGCTGGATGAGGCCGACTTCAAGCTGCGCTACGCCGACGACGACACCCGCCGCGCGCGCCAGGCCGCATACGACGCCGTGGACGCGAAGATCAAGGCCAGCCGCTGCTCGACCACCGCGCCCGCGCCGCCTGCCGTGCCGTAAGCTGGTTGCCGGTTGGCATGGAAGGATCGGATGGATAGCGGCGGCCTGGAACTCGCGTTGGTCTTCCTGCTGGCGGCGGTGCTGGCGGTGCCGCTGTTCAAGCGCTTCGGGCTGGGCGCGATCCTCGCCTACCTCGCCACCGGCGTGCTGCTGGGGCCGCACGAACTGGCGCTGGTGCGCGATCCCGGCAAGGTGCTGGCGGCCAGCGAGATCGGCGTGGTGATGCTGCTGTTCGTGATCGGGCTGGAGCTGTCGCTGCCGCGGTTGAAGGTGATGCGCAAGCCGATCTTCATGGTCGGCGGGTTGCAGGTGCTGCTGTGCGGCGCCGCGCTGGGCGGGCTGGCGTTCCTCGCCGGGCTGGGCTGGAAGGCGGCGCTGGTGGTCGGCCTGGGATTGGCGTTGTCGTCCACGGCGGTGGGCCTGCAGCTGCTGGCCGAACGCAAGGAGCTGGCCGCCGACCACGGCCGGCTGGCGTTCGCGATCCTGCTGTTCCAGGACCTCGCCGCCATCCCGCTGTTGGCCGCCATCCCGCTGCTGGGCAAGGCCAAGAGCGTCGGCCTGGAATGGAGCGAAGTGGTGCGCGCGGTGGCGCTGATCGCGGCGCTGGTGTTCGGCGGCCGCTACCTGCTGCGCCACCTGTTCCGCGCGATCGCTCGCACCGACCTGCCCGAAGTGTTCACCGGCGCGGCGCTGCTGGTGGTGCTGGGCAGCGCCTGGCTGATGGAGCTGGCCGGGTTGAGCGCCGGCCTGGGCGCGTTCCTGGCCGGCGTGCTGCTGGCCGAATCCGAATACCGGCATGAACTCGAAGCGCAGATCAAGCCGTTCGAGGGCCTGCTGCTGGGCCTGTTCTTCATGGCCGTGGGCATGGGCATCGACGTGCAGCGGATCGTCGCCGAGCCGCTGCTGATCGCCGGCGGCGTGGCGACGCTGCTGGCGGTGAAGACCTGCCTCTTGTTCGCGTTGGGCCGGCGGCCGGGCGGGCTGGACACGCGCGGCGCGTTCCTGCTGGCCGGCGTGCTGGCGCTGGGCGGCGAATTCGCGTTCGTGGTGTTCGGCGAGGCGAGGAAGGCCGGGCTGCTGGACGCCGCCACCCGCGACCGCCTGACCGCCATCGTCGGCCTGTCGATGGCGGCCACGCCGCTGCTGCTGATGCTGGCCTCGAAGTTGCTGCCCGACAGGCTGGCGTCGCAGGCGCGCGAGTACGACACCATTCCCGACGACCGCCACCCGCAGGTGCTGCTGGCCGGCTTCGGCCGCTTCGGCCAGATCGTCGCGCGTCTGCTGCGCGCGCAGGGCATCGCGTTCATCGCCATCGACCCGGACATCGAACAGGTCAACCTGTCGCGCAAGATCGGCACCGACCAGATCTACTACGGCGACCCCACCCGGCTGGCGCTGCTGCGCTCGGCCGGAGCGGCGCGGATCAAGGTGTTCGTGGTCGCGATCAACGGCGTCGAGGCGAGCCTGCGGATGGTGCGGCTGGTGCGCAAGCACTACCCGCAAGCGAAGGTATTCGCGCGCGCCCGCGACCGTCGCCATGCCTGGCAGCTGGTGGACCTGGGCGCGCAGGCGCTGCGCGAAACCTATGGCAGCAGCCTGGAGATGGGCCGCGACGTGCTGGTGGCGCTTGGCATGGAGCGCGCGCAGGCCGACGATCGCGCGCGCCGCTTCCGCGAGTGGGACGAGTCGCTGCTGGAAACGCAGCGCCTGCTGCAGGACGACGAGGACGCGCTGCTGCAGGCCGCCCGCGACGCGCGGCGGGAGCTGGACGGCTTGTTCGAGGCCGACGCGGGGGAGGGCGCGATGGCGCAGGCGGCGCGCGGGGAGCAGCCGCAGTCATCTTGAATCAAGCGAGGAAACCGCCTGTCTTGCATCGTTGCGGCGGAAGGACGATGCAATGGTGCCGGTTGCTTAACGGCGCGCGCTTTCTTCGCTACTCGCGCAGGAAGCGCGCCATCGACACGCCGCCCGGCGGCGGTGCGGCGGGCGGCACCAGTTCGGCGGCGATGTCCACGTAGCCGCGCGTCAGCGCGATGTCGCGCGGGGTGCGGTCGGCGTTGTCGCGCAGGTCAGGGTCGGCGCCGGCGCGCAGCAGCGCCTGCACGGTGCGCTGCAGGCCGTGCAGGGCGGCCAGATGCAGCGGGCCGAAGCCGCGCGGGTCGCGCGCGTCCAGCCGCACGCCTTCCTCCAGCAGCAGGTCCAGCGCGGCCAGCAGCACGTCTTCGCTGCTCGGCGTGCCGGGCTCGGCGCGCGCGCCCAGCAGCAGCAGCAGCGGGGTGGTGCCGTTGCCCGCCGTGCGGTGCGGGTCGGCGCCGGCCAGCAGCAGGCCGTCCAGCAGGGCCAGCAGACGGGCGCGGTCGCGAGCGGTGAAGCCGTACAACGCGGCGCAGTGCAGCGGCGTCAGGCCCTGCGCGTCGACCGCGTTGAGGTCGGCGCCGGCCTGCAGCAGGCGCGAAACCAGTTCCGGCAGGCCCAGCGCGGCGGCCAGCATCAGCACAGTGACGTCGCCGGGCAGCCGCTGTTCCAGCCCGCAGCCGGCCTGCAGCAGACGGTCGACGATTTCGAGGTGGCGCATGCTCACCGCCGCCGACAGCGCGGTGGCGCCGGTGTTGGCGGTCAGGCCGGGATCGGCGCCGCGCGCCAGCAGGTCGTCCACCAGCTCGCGGTGGCCGCCTCCGGCCGCACGCAGCAGGGCGGTGCAGCCCTGGCCGTCGGTGGTGTCGATGGGGAAGCCCAGGTCCAGCAGCCGGCGCACCGCGTCGCGGTCGCCGGCGACCGCTGCGGCAGGCAGGTCGGTGGCGGCCAGCGGGCGCCGCGGCAGCCGCCAGCCGCGCCAGTCCAGCCAGTCGGCGAGGTCGCGCTGGCCGCTGGCCAGCGCGATGCCGAGCGGCGTCTGGCCGTCGGCCGCGCGCCGGTCGGGCGAGGCGCCGGCGGCCAGCAGCGCGGTCAGCGCGTCCTTGCGGCCCAGCGTGGCGGCGAAGTGCAGCGCGCTCATGCCGCGGCCGTCGCAGGCATCGGGATCCGCGCCCAGCGCGATCAGCCGTTGCAGCAGCGCCGGCCAGTGCAGCCGCACGGCCAGCAGCAGCGGCGGTTCGCCACCGGGGCCGGAACCGAACGGGTCGGCGCCACGCGCCAGCAGGTCGAGCGCGAAGGCTTCGCCCTGTCCGTCGTCCGCGGCGTCGAGGCAGGCGGCCAGATAGCGGGCCAGCCTGCCGCCGCCGGCCGGCGAGGCGCCGTGCGCGAACAGCAGGCGGGCGGTTTCCATCCCCGCCGCGCCGCGCGCCAGCGCGGCATCCAGCGGCGTCGACGTGCCGGGCGCGCGCAGTTCCGGGTTGGCGCCGTGCCGCAGCAGCCAGTCCATGCGTTCGGGCTGGGCAGCGACGTCGGCATCGCCCAGCAGGTGGTCGAAGTCGCTGCGCTCCAGCGGCGCGGCCAGCGCGGCCAGCCGGCGCGGATCGGCGCCGTCCAGCAGCGCTTCGCGCAGTTGCAGCAGCGGCGGGCGTTCCGGCGGCGCCGCATCGTCTCCGGCCAGCGAGGCCGGCAGCGCGCGGGACGGGTCCAGCACCGCGACCAGCGGCCAGCGGCCGGCGTCGCTGGCCACGTCCAGCGCGCTGCGGCCGTAGGCGTCGCGCGCCTGCGGGTCGATGCCCAGCGCCAGCAGATGCTGCACCAGCTCCGGCGCCGGGCTTTCCGCGGCGCAGGCCAGGTGCAGGGCGTTGGCGCCGTTGGCGTCGCTGGCCAGCGGATCGGCCTTGGCGGCCAGCAGCACGTCGAGCGCCTCCGATGCGCCGGTGCGGGCGGCATCGAGCAGCGGCGTGCGGCCTTCGCCGTCGCGCGCGTCGATCTCCGCGCCGGCGTCCAGCAGCGCCTGGCAGATAGCGGCGTGGCCGGCGGCGGCGGCTTCGTGCAGGGCGCTGCGGCCGCGCGCGTCGCGGGTATTGGCCTTGGCCTTGTGGCGCAGCAACAGCTGCACGCCGGCGGCATCGTCCTCCTCGCTGCCGGCCGCGGCCAGCAGCGCCGGCTGGCCGCTGGCGGGTTCGGGCTTGGCGCCGCGTTCCAGCAGGAAGCGCGCCAGCCGCCAGTTGCCGCAGGCGCAGGCGCTGCCCAGCGGCGACTGGCCGCCGGCGTTGAGCGCGTCGATGTCGGCGCCGGCGTCGCGCAGCAGCGCGGCCACGCCAGGGTCGGAGCTGCGCGCGGCGTGGTGCAGCGGCGTGTTGCCGTCGGCGTCGGCGCTGCGCGGGTCGGCGCCGTTGGCGAGCAGGGTCATCACCGCTTCCGGGCGACCGTGCCAGCTGTCGCGGGTGGCGGCCAGCAGGGGGGTCATGCCGTCCTGCATGCGGTTGACGTCGACGCCGCGTTCGATCAGCGCGCGCAGCAGGCGCAGGTCGGGCAGCACCGCGGCCAGCACCGGCAGGCTGCGGCGGTCGCGGGTGTCCGCATCGGGCGCGGCCATCGGGTCGGCGCCGGCGCCCAGCAGGGCCAGCGCGCGCTCCACCCGGCCGTTGCGCGCGGCCGCGTACAGCTGGCGGTTGAGGCCGGCGAGGTCGGCGGCGGAGCTGGCTTCCGTGGCGGCCGGCAGCGGCGCGGTGGCGAGCTCGGCCTGGAGAATGTCGTCATCGGCATCGGCCGGATCCGACGCGTCCATTTCGACCACCGGCAGGCCGTGCAGCGCGGGCTGGCCCGACGCCGATTGCAGGACCAGGTGCGCCAGCGGCAGGACCAGCGCATAGACGGCGCAGGCGACGATGCGCGCGCCGCCGGCCAGCAGGCCGGACCACGCCAGCAGCACGCCGCCGGCCAGCAGCAGGAACGCCGGCAGCGCAGCCATCAGCAGTCCGCGCCAGCTTTGCTGATCCAGCGATTGCCGCGCGGCGAAGCGCGCCTGCGCGCTGCCGCCACTGCGTTCCAGCAGATGCCAGTCCGGCCAGCGCCACCACAGCGCGATCAGCAGGACGCCGGCCAGCCCGGCCAGCAGCAGTGCGTGGCCCAGCGACGGCGCGGCCAGCAGGCGCGACAGCGGCCACGCCAGCAGGACGCCGGCGCCGACGAACCCGCCGCCCCACAGCAGCGCCAGCCGGCCGGCATCGGCGCCGAGTCCGCGCCGGCTCCGGCCGCGCAGCAGCGCCATGCCCAGCGCGGCGGGAATCTGCGCCAGCCAGGCGATGCCGGCCACCGCCGCGCCGCCATCCAGCCAGCAGGCGCCGGCCAGCAACACGCCCAGGGCGAGCAGCGCCGTGCCGGCGACGGGCGCGCCCGTGGAGAGCGTGCGCTCAGGCATCGGTGCCCCAGTCGTCGCTCATCGGGTCCTGCACGGTCGGCGGGAACTGGATGTGGAAGCCGCGCGCGGCGAGGTTCGCGCGCACCACCGCCGGGTCTTCCTGCGCGAGCCTGCGCTCCGGCGTCAGCGCCACTTCCAGCACGAAGCGCAGTTCGCCCAGCTGCGCGCGCAGCGGCTCGGGCAGGCGGGCGAGTTCGTCGCGGCCGGCGAGATAGACGTAGGTGTCGGCCTTTTTCAGGCTCTTGTAGACGTAGGCGAGCATCGCGATCCGGGGGAATCGGTGTGCGGAACAGCCATGGATTGTGCGGGAAAGCGCGCGCCTGCGGAACCGGCGCGCGTCCGCACGTCCATGGCGGCCGCGTCAGTGATAGCCGGAATCCGCCGCCACCTTGCCCGCGAACACCCGGTACGACCACCACGTGTAGCCCAGGATCACCGGCAGCAGCACCGCCAGACCGACCAGCACGAACAGCTGCGACGACGGCGGCGACGCGGCCTGCCACAGCGTCAGCGTCGGCGGCACCAGGTAGGGCCAGAGGCCGAACACCAGCCCGGCGAAGCCGAGCCCGAAGAAGCACAGGGTCAGCACGAACGGACGCGCGTCGCGGCCCTGCGCGGCATACACATTCCGCCACAGCGCGACCGCGTTCGCCAGCACCAGCAGCGGCACCGGCGACAGCCACCAGAAGTTCCCGTCCTCGAACCAGCGCGCCATGACCCGGCTGGCGAGGAACGGCAGCCAGGCGCTGACCAGGCCCATGAACGCCACCACCAGCAGGGTCAACGGCCGCGCGAAGGTGCGCGCCACCTGCTGCAGGCGCCCCTCGGTCTTGAGGATCAGCCAGCCGGCGCCGAGCAGCGCGTAACCGGCCACCACCGCCATCCCGGTCAGCATCGAGAACGGGCTGAAGAAGCCGAACACGCCGCCGGCGTAGTGGCCGTCCTGCACAGGCAGGCCCTGGACGATCGCGCCGAGGATCACGCCCTGCCAGAACGCCGTGCACAGCGAGCCCAGCGCGAACGCCCAGCCCCACAGCGCCTTGCTGCGCTCGGCCTTGAAGCGGAACTCGAAGGCCACGCCGCGGAAGATCAGCGCCACCAGCATCAGCAGCACCGGCAGGTACAGCGCCGACAGGATCAGCGCGTACGCCTTCGGGAACGCCGCCAGCAGGCCGGCGCCGCCGAGCACCAGCCAGGTCTCGTTGCCGTCCCAGATCGGCGCGGCGGTGTTCATCATGTGGTCGAGCTGGTCCTCGTCCTCCGCGAACGGGGCGAGGATGCCGAGGCCGAGCACGAAGCCGTCCAGCAGCACGTACATCAGCACGCCGAAGCCGATCACGCCGAACCAGATGATGGGAAGCCAGTATTCCATCGCCAACCGCCTTTGCTCTTGCCGTCATTCCTGCGCAGGCAGGAATCCAGTGTCGTTCGCCTCTGACCCGATGATTCGCGGCCACAGGTCGTTCCAGTACGGATTGAACTCCTCGATCAAGCGGATTTTCCATTCCCGCTTCCAGGCCTTGATCTGCTTCTCACGCCGGATCGCCGATTCCATATCGCCGTGCATTTCATGCCAGACCAGCATCGTCACGCCGTATTTGCTGGTGAATCTTTCGGTCGCATGTTCCCGGTGTTGCCAGGTTCTGGCGATGAGATCGCTGGTGACCCCCGTGTACAGGGTGCCGTTCCGGCCGCTCGCAAGTATGTAGACGGCGGGCTGCTTCATCGAAGCGGACTCGAAGACGCAAAGACACTGGATGCCTGCCTGCGCAGGCATGACGATGAGGACTTCATGCATCGCCCTCCACCGGCTCGTCGGGCAGCGACAGCGGCCGCGCCGGGGTCTTCTCGCCGCCTTCGGTGTCCTTCGGCGGCTGCTTCACCGGGCCCTTGCGCAGCAGCTTGCGCAGGTACCAGATGCCGAAGCCGAACACGAAGCAATACACGGCGGCGTACACGATCAGCGACGACAGCACCGCCGCCGCCTGGATGTTCGGGCTGACCGACTCGGCGGTGCGCAGCACGCCGTAGACCGTGTACGGCTGGCGGCCGATCTCGACCACGTACCAGCCGGCGAGCAGCGCGACGAAACCGGCCGGGCTCAGCCAGCGCCAGCCGTCGAGCAGCCATCTGGATGCGAACAGGGTCCTGCGCTTCCACGCCCACAGCGAGGCGAAGGCGAGCAGCAGCATCGCCACGCCGAGGCCGACCATCACCCGGAACGCGTAGAACACCGGCTTCACCGGCGGGCGCTCGCTGCGCGGCACCGCGGTCAGCGGCTGGATCTCGCCATCGAGCGAATGGGTGAGCACCAGGCTGCCGAGCCGGGGGATCGCGAGTTCGTAGTCGTTGCGCTCGGCCGTTTCATTCGGCACCGCGAACACCACCAGCGGTACGCCGCGACCCTCGCCCTCACTGCGCCAATGCGCCTCCATCGCCGCCAGCTTGACCGGCTGGTGTTCGCGCACGTTGAGCCCGTGCAGGTCGCCGACGAACACCTGCGCCGGCACCGCGATCGCGGCGAACGCCACCGCGTGCACCAGCATCCGCTTGCCGGCCTCGACGTGCACGCCGCGCCGCAGGTACCACGCGGCGACGCCGCCGATCACGAAGCAGGTGGTGATGAACGCCGCCAGCACCATGTGCGCCAGCCGGTACGGGAACGACGGGTTGAACACGATCGCCCACCAGTCGGCGGGCTGCAGCACGCCCTGCGCGTCGATCGCGTAGCCCTGCGGCGTCTGCATCCAGCTGTTCGCGGAGATGATCCAGAACGTCGAGATCAGCGTGCCCAGCGCGACCAGGCAGGTGGCGAGGAAGTGCAGCCGGTCGGACACCCGTTTCCAGCCGAACAGCATCACGCCGAGGAAGCCGGCTTCGAGGAAGAACGCGGTCAGCACCTCGTAGCTGAGCAGCGGGCCGAGGATGTTGCCGGCCTTCTCGCTCAGCACGGCCCAGTTGGTGCCGAACTGGAAGCTCATCACGATGCCGCTGACCACGCCCATGCCGAACGACACCGCGAAGATCTTCAGCCAGAAGAAATACAGGTCGCGCCAGAGGTCGTCCTTCGTTCGCAGCCAGCGCCATTCGACGAAGGCCAGCCAGTTCGCCAGCCCGATGGTGAAGGCCGGGAACAGGATGTGGAACGAGATGACGAATCCGAACTGGATCCGCGACAGCAGCAATGCATCCACGCAGCGCGCTCCGCGCCGCGCGAGGGCGACGCCCGCTGCATAGTGTGCGCCGCCGCATCGTTCGCGGCCAGTGACGACGCGCGTGCCGGACGTTTGGCACAGCCTTCCGCGCGGCGCGGCTGCTACCCTGCGCCGACTTCGATTCCGGACCGCACCATGCGCCTCGCTCCGCTCGCCCTCGCCCTCCTGCTCGCCTCGCTGTCCGCGCAGGCCGCCGACCCGATCACGCTCTCGCAGGCGATGGCCGACCCGGACTGGATCGGCCCGCCGGTGGAGAACGCGTGGTGGCGCTGGGACGGCAAGGCCGCGCTGTACACGCTGAAGCGGCCGGGCGCGCTGGTGCGCGATACCTGGCAGGCCGGCCTCGACGGCGCCGCGCCGGCGAAGGTGGACGATGCCGCGCGCGCCGGCCTCGACGCGGACGGCGCCGTCATCGACGCCCGCGGCGAGCGCAGCGCCTTCGCCCGCAACGGCGACGTGTTCGTGCGCGACCTGCGCAGCGGCGCGCTGACCCAACTCACGCGTGGCAGCGACGCCGCCTCGCGCCTGCAATGGGGCAGCGACGGCGCGCTGGTCTGGCGCACCGGCGACAGCTGGTGGCACTGGGACGGACACGCCATCGCGCAGGCGGCGACGGTGCTGGCGGCGGACGCACCGGGCAAGCCGCCCGCGGCCGACGATCTGCGCGACCGCCAGCTGCGCCTGATCGAAACGTTGAAGAACGACCGCGCCCAGCGCGAGGCCGCGCGCGCGCAGGGCGACGCGTGGCGCAAGGCCGACCCGACCCGCGCGCCGGCACCGGTCTATCTCGGCAAGGGCGTGGACATCGTCGATTCCTCGCTGTCGCCGGACGGCCGCTGGCTGCTGGTCGCCACCAGCGAGAAGGGCGCGGACGCGGGCCAGGGCGGCAAGATGCCGAAGTACGTCACCGAATCCGGCTACGAGGAGTTCGAGGACGCGCGCACCCGCGTCGGCCGCAACGATCCGGTGCCGCAGACGCTCTGGCTGGCCGAGGTCGCCACCGGCAAGGTCAGCGAGCTGAAGTTCGACCCGCTGCCCGGCATCAAGGACGACCCGCTGGCCGCGCTGCGCAAGGCCGCCGGCAAGGACGCATTGACCGACAATCGCGCGGTGCAGGTCGCCACCAGCGGCGACAACGGCGACGCGCCCACGCTGCGCTGGAGCGCGGACGGCCGCAACGCGGCGGTGATGGTCCGCGCCATCGACAACAAGGACCGCTGGATCGCCACCGTCGATCTCGCCGGCGCCGCGCTGCAGCCGCGCCACCGCCTGCACGACGACGCCTGGATCAACTGGAGCTTCAACGAGTTCGGCTGGCTGCCGGACGGCACGCTCTGGTACCTGTCCGAGGAAAGCGGCTGGTCGCACCTGTACGCGCTGAATGGCGCGCGCCGCCGGCAGCTGACCGACGGCAAGTGGGAAACCTCGCAGGTCGTCGCATCGAACGACGGCGCGACGTTCTGGTTCCTGTGCAACCGCGTTTCGCCGGTGGACTACGAAGTCTGCAAGGTGCCCGCGCGCGGCGGCGAGGTGCATGAAGTGACCGCGCTGGACGGCGTGGAGAACTTCGCGCCGTCGCCGGACGGATCGAAGCTGCTGGTGCGGCATTCCGCCGCCTGGCTGCCGCCGCAGCTGTCGGTGGTCGATGCCGGCGGCGGCGAGGCGCAGCGCCTCACCGACACCCGCAGCGCCGACTTCAAGTCGCGCGAGTGGATCGTCCCGCAGAGCGTGCAGGTGCCCAGCAAGCACGGCGCCGGCAGCATCTGGGGCAAGTTCTATGGCCCGGCGACGATGGAGCCGGGGAAGACGTACCCGGTGGTGATGTTCGTGCACGGCGCCGGCTACCTGCAGAACGCCGAGCTGCGCTGGCCCGACTATTTCCGCGAGCAGATGTTCCACAACCTGCTGGTCAACGAGGGCTACGTCGTCCTCGACCTCGACTACCGCGCCTCCGAAGGCTACGGCCGCGACTGGCGCACCGCGATCTACCGCTGGATGGGCAAGCCCGAGCTGGAGGACTATCTCGACGGCCTCGACTGGGTGGTGGCGAACAAGCAGGGCGACCGCGACCGCGCCGGCATCTACGGCGGCAGCTACGGCGGCTTCATGACCTTCGTCGCGCTGTTCAAGGCGCCGGGCACGTTCAAGGCGGGGGCCGCGCTGCGCCCGGTCAGCGACTGGTCGCAGTACAACCACGAATACACGTCCAACATCCTCAACACCCCGGAACTCGACCCCGAGGCCTACCAGCGCTCCTCGCCGATCGAATACGCCGACGGCCTGCGCGACAACCTGCTGATCGCCCACGGCATGATCGACGACAACGTGTTCTTCAAGGACTCGGTGATGATGACGCAGAAGCTCATCGAGCTGCGCAAGGACAAGTGGGAGCTGGCGCCGTATCCGCTGGAGCGGCACGGCTTCACCCACCCCGACAGCTGGTACGACGAATATCGACGCATCCACGAGCTGTTCGAGAGGACGCTGAAGCCGTAGTGGCGAAAACCGCACTGCCGCCGTCGCTGGACCCCGCGGATCTGCCGCGGGTCTTGCCCGGCTTCCGCCACTGGTTCCGCTACCCGCTGCACCGCCACGACTTCCACGTCCTGCGCGACGCGCGGGCGCGGCGGCTGCTCGGCTACTACAGCGCCAAGCCGCTGTACGGAACGCTGGACGCCAACGGGCGGGTGGACCGCAGCGCCGGATTCGACGGCCGCATCGCCGGCGTGTTCGTGCCGTCGCCCGCGCGCTCGTGGGCGCAGGCGGAGCTGTTCTTCGCGCAGATGCCGAAGCGGGATGTCGCCCGCGCGGACGGGCGGCGGAATTGGCCGGCGATCAATGCGGCGGTGGAACGCGAATTGCGCAACTGCCTCGGTTAACGCTCATCGTCATGCCCGCGAAGGCGGGCATCCAGCGTCTTATTCGCGCTAGAGCAAGTTCAGGTTCTCTGAAATGGTCGGTATCCAGCCGCTTTACGACATGTCGCTATGGTTTTGTTCGCTCAATGTCGAGTTGGTAGGCGGTCGATTGAGTCCAAATCTATTTTTTGGTCGATTGTTCTTGATTGAAATCATGTCAAGCTGCAAGACGATTGAATCACTATCCCAGCATGAGCGGCGCAACTGTTGAGCTATATCTGCTCGCAGGGATGAGTAATCAATCTGATCCAGGAGCGAGAGCGCCGAACTGAATTTTCCGAGCTCACGGAGTATTTCTGCTTTCATGATCAGGTAGTGATCGCGGATGTCGTTATTTTCATCGTGTAGCCCACTGCCTGCCAATTCGGCAAGAGCCTCCAAATTTTCCTGCCTCTCCAAGGACGTCATGGAGATTGTCGCGGCGTCGGAATCCGTATGCCTGCGAAATGCGTCATTGCTTCTACGCCATGCTGCGGTCCGCAGTGATAGTTGTTGGCTGCGAGTTTTTGCGAATCCGTCGGAAATCAATTGATAATATTCTTTTTCAGTTGGCTTGTCGGGATGTCTGGCAAATGCGGTGAGTATTTCAGGAATGCTTGTGTGTTCTGATTCGAGTTCTCGATCCTGGTGGACGTAGTGGCAAACGTCTTCGGCCTCATTCCACCAAAAATAATTTTTGCATTTTATGCATTTCGCGGGATTGTCCGAACATCCCCTGCCCAGTCCGAATGATGTTCTTCCGTCCGACCATAATTCCCTAACTAATTTGATTATGGTTGGAAGAAGGATGTATGGGGAATCGCCTTGGGATTTGACGATAGGCGCCGCGCAGTGCGGACAAGCGACAATCCAATCAGCTCCTAGTTGCATAATTCACCCGTTGTTATGAGGTCGGCGGCTTGCAGAGTGATGCTTGGCACGTCAAGAAGCCTCGCTTAAGCTGTTAACTTCGGGAAGTTGCTAATAAGTCATATACGTCCAAAAGCTGAAGCATGCCTGAGGTAACGTACTGTGCGGCGTATCCATTGATCAGATTATTTCTGGGGACGCCAGAAATCTCAAAGGCTCGGCACCAAATCGGTGAGAGTAGGTGGATTGCGGGTTCTATGGCGGCGCTTGATGAAAGAACGTTGGTAGAGTTGATGAGGTTGATAAATTGATTAATTGAATAGTGGGTATCTTCCTTGATTTCAGAAAAATGCGGAGTCCCACGGATATTTCCAAGTGGTTGAAGTGCTATGCCGCTAGCGAGGTTCCATACATCTTTCCCGGAGACGGGGGAAAATTCTGTGACGGATGAGGGGATGGCATCGGATGATTCTGCAATTGCATAGGAAGCTACGGGAAACAGGGATGTGGCTAATCGGGCAAGTGCGATTCCGCGAACATTAGGATGCGCTCCTAGTGTTTCCATTTGCGCACGATATGCGCGCTCACCTACTTCTGCTGCATTTTTAATTGATTCAAGGTATCCATCAAAGATTGCCTTTGATGAAGCCTTATTTTTGCCTGCGCGGGCGATGAAAAAAACAGCTAAAAGAAAGGCGATGATGATTCCTATAATAATAGTCACGGCGCATCCTTGATGCTTAATATAATATTCATGAAAAATATGGTAATCGCATGGGTCATTTCCTAAGCCAGTCGCGGCATGCTTTATTCAGTTCTTATATTTGTCAGAATGAGCATCGTCAGTGCCGCTGCCGAAAAGCCGAAAAGCACCGGCTGCACGGGAAACAGCAGCCACATTGTCGTTCTCAGCTTCCAAACGAACGCTCTGTCTGATGCCAAGCTATCGTCCGTCGCACCGTCCTCCTTGCCCGACACAATCCGTGTCGTTGCCCTGAAATCTTTCAGCCGGTTCACGGCACCCCATAGGGCAACCAGCACTGAAAGCCCTGCAGCCCGAACGCCGCTAGAGCGAAGGCAACGGTGCACGGTACAAGCGGATTTCCGTCCCATAGCAGATTGCCCAGAAATGCGACCGCACCTGATGCCAAGCCCAGAACTAAAGTCTGATCCCCGACTCATGTGCTCGCGTGTGACGGCTTGCCAACGGATGAAGCTCTCTTTAGCTTCGGTCACGGCACCTCCGTTTCTTCAATAGCTAATTGAAGCAGCTGTTCAATTTCTGAATGAAATCAAACTTCAACAAAGAGTGCAAGCGGCGCTTCAACGTAGCCGCATGGATGATAAGCAGCAGTTTTCCAAGCGGCTGAAGGCCGCGATGGCGGCCGCCGGCCTGGAGATCAGGCCAACGGCTTTGGAAAAGCTGTTCAACTTGCACTACCGAGGTACACCGGTCACGTACCAAGGCGTCAGGCGCTGGCTGATTGGTCTGTCAATACCGGAGCAAGACAAGCTGGAGTTGCTGGCTAGCTTGCTGGATACCGACGCGGACACGCTGCGCTACGGCACGAAACCGCGCGCTCGTGCCCATATGCCTAAGACGGCATGGGCGGAAGCGACAACGGTTGACGACAGGATTGCCATCGAAATCTATCTGCGCCTGCCGTCGAAGAAGCGGCAGGCAATCCGGCAGGTCATCAAGGCGATGGCGGACAAGACCTGAAACGCTACCGTTCCCGATTCAGTGCGGGGCAGAATGAGCGGATAAATCCATGCCGTCGTGCAGCAGGCGGAGCACGTCAATGCAGTGCTCGTCGCTGACGCGGAATACGATGAAGCAGCGGCCTTTGCAGTCCTGTTGCGCGACGTGCAAGGTGCGAATGCCCGTACCGAGATCTACGCGGGGTTGGCTGCCGATGATGTGCGGGCCGGATGCCGGTACGGCAAATTCCAGGAAGGTTTCAGCCTCTGAGCCGCCAACTACTAATTCGAGACAAATTAGTAGAAAACTGACAGTTCCCTTCAAGTGATTGTCTGGAAAGGAATTACCTTTCCAGAATCGCCACCACGCCCATCCCGCCCGCGGTGCAGATGCTGACCAGGCAGCGCCCGCCGCCGCGCTGCTTCAGCTCCTTCGCGGCGGTGGCGACGATGCGTGCGCCTGTCGCCGCGAACGGGTGGCCGGCGGCCAGCGAGGAGCCGTTCGGATTGATCTTGGCCGGATCGATGCGCCCCAACGGCGCGTCCAGCCCGAGGCGGTTCCTGCAGTAGTCCTCGCTCTCCCACGCGCGCAGCGTGCACAGCACCTGCGCGGCGAAGGCTTCGTGGATCTCGTAGAAGTCGAAATCCTGCAAGGTCAGGTTGTTGCGCTTGAGCATCTCCGCCACCGCCACGGTCGGCGCCATCAGCAGGCCTTCGCCGTGGACGAAATCGACGGCGGCCACCTGCGCGTCGCGCAAATGGCACAGTACCTCGTGGCCGTGCTGCGCGGCCCATTCGTCGGTGGACAGCAGGCAGGCGGAGGCGCCGTCGGTCAGCGGGGTGGAATTGCCGGCGGTCAGGGTGCCCTTGCCGGAGGTCTTGTCGAACGCCGGCTTCAACGTCGCCAGCTTCTCGATGCTGGTGTCCGGGCGCAGGTTGTTGTCGCGCGAGACGCCGCGGAAGCTCACCACCAGGTCGTCGAAGAACCCGCGCGCGTAGGCGGCGGCCAGCTTGTGGTGCGAGGCCACGGCCAGCTCGTCCTGCGAATCGCGGGCGATGTTCCACTCCTTCGCCATGTCCTCGCAGTGCTGGCCCATCGACTTGCCGGTGCGCGGCTCGGCCACGCCGGGGAAGTCCGGCTTCAGTTCGGAGAAGCGGAAGCCCTTGAACGCCGCCAGCTTGTCCTTGAAGGTCTTGCCCGCGGCGGCCTTGAGCAGGCGCTGGCGCAGCGCCTTGCCGTAGACGATCGGTACGTCCGAGGTGGTGTCGGAGCCGCCGCCGATGCCGGCTTCGATCTGCCCGGTCGCGATCTTGCCGGCGATGTGGACGATGGTGTCCAGCGAGGTGCCGCAGGCGCGCTGCAAGGTGATGCCGGGCGTCAGCGGCGACAGGCCGGAGGACAGCGCGGCCTCGCGGCCGAGGTTCCAGTCCGACGAGTGCTTGATCACCGCGCCCATCGCCACTTCGCCCAGCTGCTGCCCGTGCAGGCCGAACTTCTCCACCAGCGCGCCCAGCGTGCGCACCGACATGCCGAGGTTGCCGACGTCCGCATAGGCCGTGTTCTGCCGGCAGAACGGGATGCGGACGCCGCCCAGGATGGCGACAGGACGACCGTGTTGCATGGGTTCACCTCGGGCACGCGCATAATGACGGGACGAGTGTAGCGTCGCCCTTCCGAGTCGGGACTCCACATGCCGTTCACCCCCACCGATTCCGATCCCGTCGCGTTCCGCGGCGTCATCGCCATCGAGCTGCGCGACGGCGGCCTGCCGGAGCGCGCGGCGCTTCCCGCCGATGCCGCCGGCGAGGTCGCCGCCTTGCTGGGCCGCGACCTGGCGCAGCTGGCGCCGGACGTGGCCGGCTGCGACCTGGCCCTGATGGCCGCGCATTTCGACCCGGCCGAGGCGCTGCGCCCCGGCTGGCCGCTGCACCGGCGCGTGCTGGAACTGCTGCAGCGCGCACCGGGGCAGGCGCAGGGCGCGCGCATCATTGGATTCGGCGCGGACGCGCAGGGCGAAGTGCCGGCGCCGCTGCGCTGCGATCCGACGCTGGCCGGCGGCGGGCTGCGGCTGCTGCCGTTCGTGCTGCGCGGGGCCACTCTCGACGCCGCCGCCGCGCAGCTGGAGCTGATGCTGTTCGACACCGGCATGGCCAAGCCCGACACCGCGCTGGCGTTGCAGGACGGGCTGGGCGCGCGCATCGAGCACGTCCGCTACCTGAGCCTGCACGACCTGCTGGCGATGATGGCGATGCAGTACCGCAACGTCGGCCTGGACGGCCTGTGGGCGCTGCTGGAAACCGCGTTGCTGGAACCGGCCGGCGAATGCCTGCTGGACGCGCCGCCGGAACCGCTGGTGCGCTACGGCGACGGCGAAGTGCGCATCGCGATGCTCGACCCGGCCGCATGGCGCCGCCGCAACGCGCCGGAGGACAGCGACGGCGACGCGCTGGAGCGCGGCTTCGGCCGCTTCCAGAAGCGCCAGCGCCAGTACGCGGCGGTGTTCGAGGTGCACGGCGTGCCGGTGCAGTTCGTGCACTGCGCGGACGGCGACGCGGCCTGCCTGCGCTGATCGAGGGCGGAAACGGCGCGGCCATGCGCGCCGCGCCGTCGCCTCACAGCCCCTGCCAGTACACCTGGAAGGTCAGGTCGCGCGGCAGCAGCGTGCCCCACGGCCGCAGAAACGGCCGCGAACGCGCATCGAGCCGCGCCTCGCCCGCCGCGTAGGTATCGCCCTGCGGGCCGTACCAGAGCTGGCAGGTGCCGCCGACGGCGTCGAGGACGAACGCGTACAGGCCCGGCTGCACCCGCGCCGGGCGGTCGAACGGGATCATCCGCAGGCCGACCTCGCCGACCGTGCCCGGCACGGCGTCGACCCGCCAGCCGCGCGCGCGCTGCACGGCGAGGGTGGTGCCGCTGGGCCGGCCGAGGCTGTCTAGGGTCTGGATGCTGACGGTCAGGGTCGGCTCCGGCGAGGTCACGCAGTTCACCGGCACCATCAGGTGGGTGATGTACCCGTCGCCGCGCACCTGGAACACCTGCGCGAACCGCTGGTTCACCGCATCGCCGAACACGGCGCCGGCGCCGTAGTCGATCGCGGCCTGCTCGGCGATGGCGATGGGCGGATCGCCGGCAACGGCGATCCCGGTGGAAAGGCACAGCGCGGCGGCGAGGCCGAGCTGCTTGCTGCATCGATGGCGTTGCATGGTCGATTCCCCGATGGAGGGCGTGGCGCGACGGCGCGCGCCACGCCGTGGTGGCGATGGATTACAGGTCGAAGCCGAAGCCCGCGCCGGCCGACGATTCGCCGCTGCCGAACGCCGCGCCGAGGCTGAACGAGCCGCGGTCGCCGATGCGCTTGCCGTAGCCGATCGACACCGCGCCCTGGCCGCCCTGCGCGCCAATACCTATTGCGATGCGCCCGCGCGGGCTGGCGCCGATCGCCGCGTTCACCGCCATGTGGGTCATCGCGCTGCCCATCGCGCCGATCCGGTCGATGCGGCGGTCGGTCTGCACGAAGCGGCGGTCCACCTGCTGCTGGTACTGGGCGAACGTGTCGTTCCAGGCGGCGAACCTGCTGTCGGTATAGGTCTTCGCGGACGACAGCGTGGCGGCGTCGCCCGCCTGCATCTGCCGCACGTTCACCGCGTCCATCGGCGCGACGCCATCGGCCAGGTTCTTCACCTGCGTGCCTTCGTTGCCGCCTTCGCCGCTCGCGCCCGCGAGGGTGATGCTGGCGCGGTCGGCGTCGTCGTATTCCACCGCCAGCGCGGAGCCGCCGCCGGTGCCGTCCGCGCCCGCCGGCCCCTGCGGGCCTTGCGGACCGGCCGGTCCCTGCGGGCCAGCGGGACCCTGCGGCCCGGCAGGGCCCTGCGTGCCGCCGGTGTTGCCGCTCATCCACGTGTCGATGGCGGCGAGGGCGTCGCCGACGTTGCCGTAGCTGGTGCCCTGGATGGTGTAGCTGGGCGGCGTGAAGATGCCGCCCGTCCATGCCGCGCCGCCGCCGAAGGCCGCCACCATGCCGGAGAAGTCGGCGAAGCCGCCGGCCGTGGCGATGGCCGTGTTCAACTGGCCCACGTTCACCGCGTCGGTATCGTCGATGCCGCCGGCGATATGGATCAGGCGCGCGTCGAGATCGCTGCCGTAGCCGTTGCCGTTGCCGTCGAGGTCGCTGGCCGCATGCCCGAACGACACCACGAACGATTCGTTGGCGACCGCCTGGAACCCGATCGCGGTGCCGTAGTCCGCCTTGGCCAGCGCGCCGGCGCCAAGGGCGGTGCTCCAGTTTCCGCCCGCCTGGCTAGAGAAGCCGAACGCGCTGCTGCCCGTCCCGCCGGCCGCGTTGCCGTAGCCGAAGGCGCTGCTCTGGAGGCCGCTGGCGGTGTTGCCGGTGCCGAAGGCGCTGCTGCCCGAAGCGGTGGCGTTGTTCACCAGGCCGAACGCGTTGGCGTTGTCGCCGGTGGCGTTGTTGAAGCGGCCGAAGGCGCTGCTGTAGTCGCTGGCGGTGTTCATGTCGCCGAACGCCATGCCCGACGTGCCGCCGACCACGTTGTTGATGCCGACGGCCTGGGCATAGCTGCCGCTGGCCGTGTTGTTGTTGCCCACGGCCGTGCTCATCTCCCCCGAGGC
The DNA here is from genome assembly GCF_014395425.1 of Thermomonas brevis. NCBI lineage: Bacteria > Pseudomonadati > Pseudomonadota > Gammaproteobacteria > Lysobacterales > Lysobacteraceae > Thermomonas > Thermomonas brevis. The sequence continues at coordinate 1,658,676 of NZ_CP060711.1, read as the reverse complement.
CGTGTTGCGGGTGCCGACGGCGCTGCTCTGGTTGGCGCTGGCGAGGTTGTTCACGCCCGCCGCGATCGCATCCGTGCCGGACGCGCCGTCGTTGTTGTAGTTGCCGGCGCCGCTGTCGGTGGAATTGACGCTGAAGAAGTGTGCGTCGGCGCCGCCGCCGCTGACGCCGGCGATGGCCGCGTTCAGCTGGCCCAGGTTGACCGCGTCGGTATCTTCGGTGCCGGCGGCGAGGTGGATGATCTGGTGTTCGGCGCCCGCCTGGCCGATGGACACCGCGTAGTTGCGGTCGGCGATGGCCTGATAGCCGATGGCGGTGCCGCCGACGTTGAGCACCTGCGACTGGTAGCCGAACGCGCCGGCATAGTCCGCCGAGACCGTGTTGTACATGCCGAACGCGGAGGAGCCGGTTCCCGCCACGGTGCTGTAGCCGCCGACCACCACGCTGTCGCCGCCATCGGTGCGCACGCCGCCGCCGATCGCCACGGAATTGCGCCCGGTGGCGATGGCGCCGCGGCTGCTGGCATCCATCATCCCGTCGCCGTCCAGATCGATGTCCAGCCCCGAACCCTCGCCCGCGAAGAACGTGGACAGCGCCAGACTGCCGTCGCCCGTGGCCGCGCCATGCGAGCCGAACACGCTGCTGTCGGCGCCGCGCGCGGTGTTGGCCACGCCCACCGCCACGCTGCGGTTGCCCTGCGCCAGTACCGCGCCGCCCACCGCGACCGAATAGTTGCCGACCGAGCGCGCCGCCTCCGTGCTGCCCCAGCATTCGCCCACCATCGGATCGCAATTGGGATCCAGGCCGCCGATGGCGATGTTCCAGTCCATGTAGCCGTTGCCGTCGAGGTCGTAGAAGCTGGACAGCGCCAGGCTGCCGCGCCCGGAGGACAGGCCGCCGTAGCCGATCGAGCTGCTGTACATCGACTCGGCGTTGCTCCAGATGCCGATGGCGTTGCTCCAAGGCGCCATGGCGTTGCTTGCCACGCCCATGGCATTGGAGTTTTCGCCGCTGGCGTAAGCGCCATTGCCGATCGCGATGGCGGAGTCGCCGAACGCGGTGGTGCCGCGCCCCATGGCCACGCTGTACGGGCCGCTTGCTTCGGCACCGACGCCGAAGGCCACGCTCTCCTCGCCACCGGCGGCTGCATTCACGCCGACCGCGACGGCATAGCTCGCGGTCGCGTTCGCCCCGGCGCCCAACGCGACGGCCGAGGTGCCGGTGGCGCGCGAGGTTTCATCCAGATCGAAATTGCCGTCGCGGTCGCGGTCGTACCACCCGGAAAACACCACGCTGCCCACCCCGACGCGATGCCCAGGAGGCCGAACGCGCTGCTCCGCAGCCCGGTGGCCTGGTTGAACGCGCCGAATGCGCTGGCCCATTGGCCCGAGGCGAAGTTGCCGTTGCCGAAGGCGGAACTTTCCATGCCGGTGGCCACGTTGTAGTTGCCGAAGGCCATGGACGCCACGCCGCTGGCGTTGTTCCGCACGCCATACGCGCTGGCGCCGGTCGAACAGGTGCTGTTTTCCTGCCCGTGTTCGCTGCCCTGGTCGGTCGATGCGCCGGTCGGGTTGCCGGCGGTGTCGATGCAGGCCGGATCGGCGGCGAATGCGGGCATCGACAATGCGGCCAGCAGGGCCAGGCTGAGGACGGACAGGACCGGCGACGGCCGGCGATTCCTGGAGTTCGTGTTCATGGTATTCCTCGCAGATGTGGTGCCGGCGGAATGCCGGCGTTGATCGGATAGGTCGTTGATCGGGAAGGCCCGCGGGCTCACCAGCTGAAACCGGTACCTGCGGAAACGGCGTGGTCGTTGCCGGAGAAGGCGCCAGTCAGCGACACGCTCACGTTCGGACGCACCAGCCTCTGGTAGCCGATGGCAACGGCGGTGCGGCCGTTCTGCGCGCCCACGCCCACGCCGACGCGGTTCTGGCCGGGCAGGCCGGCGGTGTTGATCGCGGCCGCGGCCATCGCGCTGCCCATCGCGCCGACCTGGTCGATGCGCTTGTCGGTCTGCGCGAAGCGGTGGTCCACCTGCTGCTGGTACTGGGTGAATGTGTCGTTCCACGCGGCGAACTTGCTGTCGGTGTAGGCATTCGCCGAAGCCAGCGTCTGTGCAGACCTCGTGTCCGTGTAGGTCTTCGATGACGCCAGCGTGGCCGCATCGCCCGCCGTCATGTCGGCGCGGATCGCGGTTTCGCGCGTGTCGGTGTACGTGTTCGCCGTCGTGATGGCGTTGCCTGCGGCGGCCAGCGCGGTGTCCGCCGTGGCCTGCGCGGCGTCGGCCTTGGTGACGGCGGTGTTGGCCGTCGCTTGCGCGGCATCCGCCTTGGTCACGGCGGTGTTGGCAGTGGCTTGTGCAGCATCCGCCGACGCCTGCGCGGCGTTTGCGGCAGTCAGTGCCGTGTCTGCCGTGCCCTGCGCTGCTGCGGCATCGCTCACCGCCTGATTCGCGGTGTTCTGCGCCGCGCCTGCGGCGGTCAAGGCACTGTTCGCGGTGGCTTGCGCCGCCGCCGCGTTGTTGTTGGCGGTCAGAAGGCCGGCATCCAGTTGCCCCCTGTTCACCGCATCGGTGGAGGCGACGCCATCAGCCACGCCGCCCACCACGTTGCCACCCATGTTCACGATGGTGTTGTTGACGATGGTGAAGCTCGCGCCACCGCCCCCCACGGTCAGGCCGCTGAAGGTCGGCGCGGCGGCGAAGCCGTAGGTGATGGTATTGCCGGTGCGCGATACGGTGAGGTTGCCGTTCGGGTCGGCGTCGGCGAAATCGACGGTTTCGCCATCGCCAATCGCTTTCGCCACGCCACCGTTCGCGCTGATTGAGAACCCGCCGAAACCATCCACGCCGGCAATCGCCGCGTTCAACTGGCGCAGGTTCACCGCGTCGGTGTCTTGCGTACCGTCGGCCAGGTGGATGATCTGCTTTTCGCCACCGGTCTGGCCTACCGAGAGCGCATAGGCACGGTCGCCGATGGCGCGATAGCCAATCGCGGTGGCGCCGACTTCCAGCGCCTGGGACTGGAAGCCGAACACGCTGGACGCGGAACCGCTGGCGATGTTGTCCACGCCCACCGCCGTGCTGGCGTAGTTGGTGGCCTGCACGCCCGCGCCCACGGCCACCGAACTCCTGCCGCTGGCATAGGCGGTTTCGGTGGAATCGGTACCGGCGATGTCGATGTCTTCATGCCCATTGCCGTTGCGGTCGAAGAAGCCGGCGATCGCCACACTGCCGATGCCTCTGGCCGCACCGCGCAAGCCAAGGGCGGTGGCGTAGGTATTGCTGGCGCTCCACAGACCGAAGGCATTGCTGTAGTCGCCATAAGCCCTGTTGCCATCGCCGAGCGCGCTGGAGTCCTGGCCGGAAGCCCAGTTGTTGCGGCCGAAGGCGCTGCTGTTGATGCCGGTGGCGCGGTTCGACGCGCCGAAGGCGCTGGTTTCCCACTCGCTGGCGGTGTTGTCGTAGCCGAAGGCGCTGCTGCGGTAACCGCTGGCGACGTTGTAGGCGCCGAAGGCGCTGGCGGCATAATTCCAGGCATCGTTTTGCCAGCCGAACGCGCTGCTGATGTCACCGCTGGCGTTGTTGTACTGGTCGAAGGCGCTGGCGAACATGTAGCAGGTCGTGTTGTCGAGACCGCCTTCGCTGCCTTTGCCGGTGGGGGCGCCGGGAGTACCTCGCTGCCATCGGGGTACTTGCATGGCGGATCGGTCGCCATCGCCGGCATCGACATCGCCCCCAGCAACGCCAGGGTCAGGACGGACAGGACCGGCGACGACCGGCGGCGAAGGATGGCGTGCATGGTGTTCCCCGTTGGATGAAACCGGCGGCTCTGCCGGCGTGATTGGGGTATGCGAAACTCCGCCGCGAAACAGGACACATTCGGACGCAGGCCATGGAAGCGAGCCCCGGAACCGAGGTCACCGTGCTGCTCGCCCGTGCCCGCGCGGGCGACGACGCGGCGCTGGGGGCGGCCTATTCCGCCGTGTACGACGAGCTCAAGCGCGCCGCGCGCCTGCAGCTGCGGCGCATGCGCGACGACTTCCAGACCACCGCGCTGGTCCACGAGGCCTATCTGAAACTGGCCGGCGGCGCGCGGCTGGCGGCCATCGACCGCAACCACCTGCTGGCGCTGTCGGCGCGGGCGATGCGGCAGGTGCTGGTGGACGACGCGCGCGCGCGCAAGGCGGACAAGCGCGGCGGCGGCCAGGACGCGCTGACCCTGACCGCGTCGCTCGGCAGCGGCGACGCCGCCGCGATCGAGGTGCTGGCGCTGGACGAACTGCTGACCTCGTTGCACAGGCTCGACGAGCGCGCCGCGCAGATCGTGGAACTGCGCTACTTCGGCGGCTACGAGGAAACCGAGATCGCCGCGATGCTGGGCATCACCGACCGCACCGTGCGCCGCGACTGGCGCAAGGCGCGCGCCTTCCTGCTTGCGGAAATGGGCGCATGAACGACACGCAACGCCGCCAGCGCGCGCTGGCGATCTTCGACCTCGTCGCCGACCTCGAAGGCGAGGCGCGCGAGCGGCGCCTGCGGGAACTGTGCGCAGGCGACGACGCGCTGCTGGCGCAGGTGCGCACTCTGCTCGACGCGGACGCGGCGGCCACCGAACCGTTCGGCAACGCGCCGCGCTGGGGCGAGGCGCTGGCGGTGGAGGCGGGTGACGGCGACCACCAGGTCGGCCGCAGCATCGGCGCGTGGAAGATCGTCGGCGTGATCGGCCGCGGCGGCATGGGTGCGGTGTACGCGGCGGAACGCGGCGACGGTGCCTACGCGCAGCGCGCCGCGCTCAAGCTGATCCGCGCCAGCGCCGATTCGCAGGCCGCGCGCGAGCGCTTCCTGCGCGAGCGGCAGATCCTGGCCGGCCTGCAGCATCCCAACATCGCCACCCTGCTGGACGGCGGCATCAGCGCCGAGGGGGAGCCGTATTTCGTGATGGAGCGCGTCGACGGCGAGCCCATCGACCGCTGGTGCGACGCGCGCAAGCTCGGCCTGCGCGGGCGCATCGTGCTGTTCCTTCAGGTGCTCGACGCGGTGCGCTACGCGCATCGCAACCTGGTGGTGCACCGCGACCTCAAGCCGTCCAACCTGCTGGTGGACACCGACGGCCGGGTCAAGCTGCTCGACTTCGGCATCGCCAAGCAGCTGCAGGACAGTGGCGCCACCGCCACCAACGACCGCGCGCTGACCTTCGAATACGCCAGCCCCGAGCAACTGCACGACGCGCCGATCACCACCGCCACCGACCTCTGGCAGCTCGGCGTGATCCTGCACCGGCTGCTGTCCGGCGCGCACCCGTTCGGGCTGACCCGCGACACGCCGGTTGCCAACCAATTGCAGCAATTGGAGCGCGACCCGGAACCGCTGACCCGCGCCGCTGCGCAGGCCACGCCGGAACAGGCTGCGCAGCGCGGCGGACTGAGCCCGGCGACCTTGTCGCGCGCCCTGCGCGGCAGCCTGGCCGACATCGTGCAGGCCTGCCTGCGCCGCGACCCGGAACAGCGCTACGCCTCCGCCGACGCGTTGGCGAACGACCTCAAGGCCTGGCTGGACGACCGGCCCATCGTCGCGGTGCCGCTGTCGCGCGGGAAACGCGCGAAGCTGTGGTTGCGACGCAATCGACTGTTGGCGGCATCCATCGGCGCGGTGAGTGTCGCGCTGCTTGCAGGCACTGGTGTGGCGCTGTGGCAGGCGCGCATCGCGGAACGGGAAAGCGCGGTTTCTCGGGCGACCCTCGGCTTCCTGACCCGCACGCTCGCCGCTGCCGCGCCTGAGCAGGCATTCGGCCGCCAAATCAGCGTGCATCAACTGCTGGATGCGGGCCGCACTCAGCTCCGTGACCAGCGCCTTGTGCCTGAAGTCCGCAAATCCATCCAGCGCACGCTGGGCCAGCTGTACTTTTCCATCGGCGATTACGCGGCCGCCGAATCCCTGCTCGCCGCCGGCCTGACAGGTATCGAGCCGACCCGCAGGGAAGACGCATTGGCGCTGGCGGACGAACTGGTGGCCTATGCCGAAACGCTGGACATGCGCGACAAGCCCGATCAGGGCATGGCGCCGGCCCAGCGTGCGATCGCGCTGCGCAGGCGGTTCGCACCCGGCGATCCGATGCAGAATTTCCTGGCGCTCGCACACATAAGCCTCGGTCAATTGCAGCGACAGGGCGCTGAGCCGCTCATCGCGCAGGGAAACCGGGCGCTGGCGCTGGGCCGCAGCCTGCCCGATGTGTCGGTGCCGGTGATGTTGAAGCTCTATCAGAACGTGACCGAACTCCACGGCGTGGCCGGCGACCACCTGCGGCAATTGCGCACGGCGAGCGAAGCCCTCATCTATGCGGATCGGCAGCATGTTCCGAAAGCCTCGCCGTTGCGGCTGGGGCTGTACCACGAGAAGGCGATCGGTCTGACGTTCGTCGGCAGGCCGGACGAGGCCGTCGTCCTCTTCCGGCAGGTCATCGCGCAGCAGGAAAGCACGGGTGCCGGCGGGCAGAAAAGCGTGGACGTGCTCTACAACGGACTGGCGCTGGCGTTGCAGCGCAGCGGTCGTTATCGCGAGGCGATCGCAGCGATGGAGAAAGCGAACGGCCTGGGCACGGCGATCGGGATGACGTCACCGTTGCAGCGGGCGATCGGCCTTGCCAACCTGGCCAATGCCAAATCGGAATTCGGCGATGTCTCCGGCGCGATCGCCGACGCGCGCGCGGCCATGGCGTTCATCGACGAAGCGAAACTCGCACCGAACGATCCGTTCCGCATCAGCCTCGAACGTCATGTCGCCTTGGTCATGGCGGCCGACCGCGGGCACGCGCGGGAACTGGCGCGGTTGCGGGAGCTGCGCGTGATCGCGCAGGGCATGGGCGAGGACGGTGCCAGCGAATATCGACTGCTGACGCTGCAGATCCTGCGGATCCTGCTGGAAGACGGCGATGGCGCCGCAGCTGTCGCCCTGCTCGGAGAAGCGAACAGCGCGTTTGCGGCAGCACCCGGTTCCGACCCGCAGATGCAGACCGTGCTGACTCGCGTCAATGCGGGTTTCGCGCGCCTGCGCGGCGATTTTGCCGTCGCGGAGCGCGAACAGGACAAGGCGATCGCGCAGTATCAGGCCGGTCAAAACCCGGTCAAGACCGCCATCGCCCAAGCGGAAATGGCCGCCATCCTCGCCGCGCAGGGCAAGCAGAACGATGCACGCACATTGCTGCAGCAAGCCTTGCCCGTGCTGCGCGAATCCCTCCTGCCGCAGGAACTCAACCGAGCCGCCGCCGAGTCGCTGGCGAAGCAACTCGGCCTGCACTGACCGCGCTTCGCCCTTCTCGCCTCAGCCCGACCGCCGCCCACAGCGGAAATCGCCGCTCTTGATGCTCTCGCCCGGTCGCGGATTGCCGTAGTCGTTCTTGCGAAACACGATGGCCTCGCCCCGGCGCGCGCCGCGCCAGCCATCGTAGGTGCCGCTGTGGAAGCCGACGACATCGCCGCCGGCCTCGATCCTGCCGCCGCCCGATTGCGCCGAATACGTGCCGCCCTTGATCGTGAACCACATCCCGGTGGGCCGGTATTGGGTGACGTAGCTCACGCCGTCGAACTGCAGCGCGGCCATCTGGCAGTCGTAGCGGCCGTCGAGCCCGGTCGCGCCGCCGGAGGCGGTCGCCTGCGTGGTCGGCGCACTGGCAACAGGCGTGCCCGCACCGCCACCGGCACCCAGCATCCCGGTCAGTTCCCGCATCTCCATGTTGAACAATTTGCGACCGAACCCCGCCGCCATCACCTTCGACTGTTCCACCAGTCCGGCATTGTTCTTCTCCTTGCCCTCCACGTAGATCACCAGCGGCAGGCCGGCGCTGGCCAGCAGCACGTTGTACAGCCCGGTCTTCTCCGCGTTCGAGGCGCGCACGATGTCCGATTGCGCCAGCATGGCGTTGAGCGAGTTGAACAGCGCATTTTCCGCCTCGGCGCTGGGCTGCTGTTCGGTATCGACGATGTACGCGGCGACGACGAAGAACGTCATCGCACCGGCCAGCGTGTTGTCCCACTTGCCCTTGTACTTCTGCGCGAATATTTCCTTGCCTGCGCCGGCCAGTTGCAAAATCTGCCCGCGTTCCTCCGGCGTGTTGCCCAGGCTGTCGGCCAGCTGCTTCACCGAATCGTCGCCGGCGACCGGGGTGAACCGGGTCGCCGCCGGCGACGCTGGCACCGCCGATGCCGCCGGCTTCGACGGCGCCATCTTGCCGTTGACCCGGTTCATCAGCATCCGGTTGGTGTCCTGCATCATTTGATAAGACGACCGCTGCGCTTGTGCCGGCAAGGCGATGCACGGCATGGCGAGCAGGGCGAGCAGGGCAGCATGGCGTGGTCTCACGGCGGGTTCCTCGATTGGATGGTGGGCGGACGGATCACTTCACGCCGACGTAGAGATCGTCTTCGGTCTGGCCGCCGCCGGTCTTTTTCTTCGCGGCGCGCAGCGATTGGGGTTGCGGCTGCGCGGGTTTGTCGGCGGCGTTGACGGCGCTCGCTTTGGCGGCCGCTGCCGGCAATGCCTGCGCGGACACGACGACGGGCGCGGGCTTGGCAGCGGCGTCGACAGGCTTCTTGTCCTGCGCCATGACGTCGATGGCGAAGGCGAGCAGGAGGCTGGCGATGAGGAGATGGCGGGTGTTCATGGGTGTTCTCCGTTGGTGGTGGGTGGTCGCTCGTTGTCGATGCTCAATACGCCCAGGTGCGCACCGTTTTCGCCGCCGGGTCGTAGCGGCGCAGCAGGTGGTAGTCGATGACGTACAGGCTGCCGTCCGTGGCGAAGCACATGTCCCCGCTCGCGCGGAAATTGCTGGTGCTGGCGGTGCCGTCCACCGGATAGCTTTCGTTGCCCGGCGCGAAGCTGGTGTAGCCGGTGCCGGTCAGGAACGTCGTCTTGCCGCCGGCTTCGTCCAGCCGCAGGATCGATTGGTTGCGGCCGGGCCGGCCCACGCCCGCGTGCAGGGTGCCCTGCGCGTCCAGTGCCAGGGAGTGGATGCCGTCCAGCGCCAATGCAGTACCGCCGTTCTTGCGGGCGTACAGCACGCGGCGCGCCTGCCCGTCGGGACGGATGCGCCAGATCGTGTGGTACAGGTCGTGCGGCTTGGGACGGATGAAATTGCCGCCCACGATCAGTTCGCCGCGCTGCGCGTCCCAGAGCATGTTGTCGGGGATGATCTGGTCTTCCGCCGCCGTCTGCGCGGGGTTGCACAGGCGGTCGGGGCCGATCAGCGTGCTGACCGTGCCATCGGCGGCGATCTTGCGGATCGCGCAGCCGTCCTGATCGGCCAGCCACAGATTGCCTTGGTCGTCCTCGACCGGACGCCCCGGATGCTTGAAGCGCACCGCGCTGCCGGTGCCGTCGGCAAAGCCCTGTTCCCCCGCCTTGCCGGCCACGCGCCGCACGCGGCCGTCGCGCGCGATGCGCACCACGACATCGCTCGCGCCCAGCAGGAGGTCGCCGTTGCGTCCCAGGCCGAAGCCATCGACGCGGTAGTACGAATAGCCGGGCGACGGGAGATTGCCGTCCGCCCAGGACTTGTTGGGCGGATTGGCCGGCAGCATGGGCGCGTTTGAGCGCACGCCGCCGTCCTTGTAGCGGCGGCTCAGCAGCGGCGTGATGGCACCGTCGGCGGCGATGCGCCAGTAGCCTTCGCCGATGGGGTTGCCGTTCGCACTGAAGCCGGCATCGCCGGCGACGATCAGGCCGCCTTCCGCCGGGCACTGCACGCCGGCCATGCCGGAGAAAAAGATGTCGTCCGGTTGCAGGTAGGGATTGACCGCGATGATCTGCGGCTTGCCCTGCGCCGGGTCGAACTTCTTGCCGACCGCCGGCTTCAGCAGCAGGTGCTGCGGCACGTCGCCGGCGCGCACGTCCCGGCTCGGCGCGGCGTAGTCGCGGTCGGACGACGAGGACGCGCCGGCGCTGTTGCGTGCGTCCTTCGCGGGCCGGGTTGCGGCTTCGCGCGCACTGTTCTCGACCTTCCGTTCGATCTGCTGCCTGGCGTCGTCGAGCGCGCGCTTGAACATGCCGCTCAAACTCTGCGCACCGGCGGGCGGGGCCAGCAGCAGGGCCAGCGCGGGGACGAGCAGGGTCAAGGTGTTCCGGGGTTTCATGGGCTGGCTCGCTTCAAGTCGGGAGGGAGACGGGTTCGATCCGGTCGCCGTCGGCAATGTCTGCGCGGGCGCATCGGCCGGCGGCCCTTCGCGGCGGGCATGCATCAGCAGTCCTTGACCTTGATCCAGGTGGACGAGAACTGCGCTTTCTTCGCGGCGGCGCACACGGTTTTGCCCGCCGCGCTGCCGCAGACGGCGGCGGCGGCGGTCATGGTGCCGGTCATGCGTTCCTCGGGCCCGCTCAGCGTGTAGTCGTAGGTGGTATCGGCGGTGCCTCGGGCATTGCCGAAATGGAAGCGCATCTGCCCACGCTTGTCGTCGGCAGGCGTGAACTGGAGGGTGATCTGGCCGCCGCCGATCTTGCCGCTGAACGGCTGGGTGATGTCGCAGGTGGTGATGGATTCGCCGTTGTCCAGCACGATGCGGTAGCCGTTCCTGGTGTCGAACTCCAGCGTCGCCTTGCCCACGCCGCGCTTGCTGCGCGCCTCGAAGTCGATGGTCGCGCTCTGGCCCTTCTTCTCCGGATTGGCGTAGTCGAACTTGGCATCCGCCTTCACCTTGCCGGTGGGATTGAGGCGGTTGCCGCCATTGAGCGTGGCCTTGACCGTGCCGCCGGTGGGCCGGCCGTCGGTCTTCGCGCGCGGTTCGGCGAACAGGGTGTAGGCGGTGTTGGGACGCGCGCCCTTGCGCTTGGCCGGGTCGCTGCGCACTTGCAGATCGACGCACTTGCCGGATTGCCAGGCCTTCTGCGCGCCCATGAGTACCGCCGAAAGTGCGGCGTAGCGCCCCATCCCCGCCATGCCTTGCGCCATCTGCCCGTCCTGGGCGCTGGCACCGCCGCCGAGGTTGGCCGTGCTTTCGACCTTGCCGCTGCTGGTGGAGATCGTGCTGGTGGCATCGACGGTGCCGCCGTTGCTGGTGCTTTGCTGCGCGCGTGACTCCGAATCCATCTTGTCGTTGATCAGGTTGGCGTCGTCGTCCACGAACACGTCCATGCTCGTCCTGACCGTGCTGTTCGCGCTGCCGCCGCCGGCGGCGACGCTGGACACCGACTCGAACTCGACCGTCACCTTGCCCTCGGGATCGGGGCAGGTCTTCATCTTCACCGTGGTCTTGACCGTGCCCTTCAGGCCGTCGATGTCGGCCTTGACCTCCGTGGTCATGGTCACCGAGTCCGGCGTCCAGTCCACCGAGACCTGATCGCCGGTGACATTGGATTCGGCATGGCCGGTGGTTTCGCCGCGATCCACGCCGTTTCCCCAGGCATCCGCCGCCGTTGCGGCCTGCGACCCGCCCAGCACCGTCGACGCCGCCGCGCCGCCCCAGCCCTCCGCGCCCGTACCGCCGCCGCCGCCCTCGTTCGCGGGTGCAAAGGCCGTCGGTAGCTGCGCCTGCAGGGCACGCGCCTTGCGCTCGTAGTCCATGTACAGCGCGGTGAGCGCGGCATCGGCCTTGGCTTCGCCGCCCAGCGCGGCATCCAACCCGCCGGCCTGCATCAGGCGGCGGGTCAAGGGGTATTCGAGCTGGGTGATTTCGCGCGCGATCGCGTCGGTGCCTTGCGCCTGCAGGCGGGCGAATTCGGCATGGACCGTGGCCGCCGGCGAGGCGGACGCGCTTGCGGCGTCCTGTTCCGCAGCGGGCCTGGAGCAGGCCGCCAGCACCAGCAGAGCCAGCGGGAGGGTGGTGCGGAACGAAGGGCGCATGGCGGGCTTCCGGCAACGGGGCTAGTCCCGTTAGCGGAAACCCGCACTCGAAGCGGACATCGATCCGCGGCGCGCAGTTACTGGGTGACGCGAATCACTCCGCAGGCCACGCGCGCACCGGCGTTGCCGGCCGGCTGGCTGCTGTAGTCGTCGGCCACGGCATGGATGATGATCGCGCGGCCGGCAACATCGTTAGCTGCGCCGCCGCCGAGGCTGACGCCGGACACGTGCGCATCGACATGGGCCACGCCGTTGGCGTCGGCGACCAGGTTGTCGCTGTCGCCGGCATGGTGCGCGCCGTGGCCGGCGCGGCCGTGCGGCTGCGCGCCGGGATTGAAATGGCCGCCGGCGCTGCTGGCATCGACCGCGCTGCAGTCGCCCTTCTCGTGGATGTGGAAGCCGTGGCTGCTGCCCGGCTGCAGGCCGCCGATGTCGCCGGCGAGGTGCACGCCGTCGCCCATCGGCGCCAGCGTCAGCCGGCCGCTGACCAGACTGCCCGAGGCCGAGGCGAGGTTGGCGACCGCCTGCTTCGCGGTGCTGGCGTTGTGCGCGGCCGGCGCGGGCGCACTTGGGGTGGCGGTCTGCGGCGGCGCGCTGGCGCAGGCGGCGAGCGTGGCGGCGACGGCAAGGGCGAGGGCGGCGTGGGACAACGGCTTCATGGGGAGTCTCCCTTTGCGTGGATGGGCACTATGCCGGCGGATGGCTTCAGCAGGCATGAAGAGGCGTCACCGGCGCTTGCGCGAGGAGCCGAGCTTGCGGGTGACGGTGTTGCGGGACAGGCCGAGCAGGGCGGCGGCGTCGCCGCGATGGCCGCCGCAGCGTTCCAGCGCGGTTTCCAGCAGGCTGCGGTCGAGCTGCTCGCGGGCCTGAGCGTGCAGGTCGGTCGCGCCGGCGGCGAGTCGTTCGCGCGCCCAGTCGGCCAGCGCCTGCGTCCAGTCGGCCGGCGTGGCGGTGACGTCCGTCGCGACGGCATCGGGAAACGCCAGCGCCAGGTCGGCCGCGCCGATGGTGTCGCCGGGGGCGAGCGCGGCCAATCGCCAGCACACGTTCTCCAGTTCGCGCACGTTGCCCGGCCAGGCGTGCGCGCGCAGGCGCTCCAGCGCGGGCGCGGACAGCGTCTTCGCCGGCACGCCCAGCTTGCGCGCGGCGTGGGCGAGGAAGCGCGCGGCCAGCTGCGGGATGTCCTCGCGGCGCTGGCGCAGCGGCGGCAGGCGCAGGCGCACCACGTCGAGGCGATGCAGCAGGTCGGCGCGGAAGCGGCCCTGTTCGACCAGCGCTTCCAGCGGTTGGTGGGTGGCGGCGACGACGCGCACGTCGACGCGGATCAGCTCGCGCCCGCCGACGCGGAAGAACTCGCCTTCGGCCAGCACGCGAAGCAGGCGGGTTTGCAGCGCCGCCGGCATGTCGCCGATTTCGTCGAGGAACAGCGTGCCGCCGTCGGCCTGTTCGAAGCGGCCGATGTGGCGCTTGTGTGCGCCGGTGAACGCGCCGGCCTCGTGGCCGAACAGTTCCGATTCCAGCAGCTCGGCGGGAATCGCGGCGGTGTTCAGCGCCACGAACGGGCGCGACGCGCGCGGCGATTCGCGGTGCAGCGCGCGCGCCACCAGCTCCTTGCCGGTGCCGGTTTCGCCGGTGATCAGCACCGACAGCGGCACCTGCGCCAGCCGGCCGATGGCGCGGAACAGCTCGCGCATCGCCGGGGCCTGGCCGATCAATGCCTGCGCCGGTTCGGGCGGCGAAACCGCCGGCAGCGCGGCGCGCTCGATCGATTGCTCCGGCAGCGCGCGGCGCACCAGCGCCACCGCCTCGTCCATGTCGAACGGCTTGGACAGGAACTCCTGCGCGCCGCCGCGGAACGCGCCCGCGGTGCTGGCGACGTCGGTATGCGCCGACATCACGATCACCGGCAGCCGCGGCCGCTGCGCCTTGAGCTTGTCCAGCAGCACCAGCCCGCTGTCGCCCGGCATGCGCACGTCGGTGAGCAGCAGGTCGGGCGCGCGGCCCGAGGCCAGCGCGTCCAGCACTTCGCCGGCGTCGGCGAAGGCGGTGACGCGGAAGCCGGCTTCGCCCAGCGCGGCGGCCAGCACGAAGCGCACCGAGCGGTCGTCGTCGACGATCCAGACCTGCGCCGCCTCAGCCATCGGCCTGCTCCGTTTCGACGCCCAGCGGCAGCAGCAGGGTGAACACGGTATGCCCCGGCCGCGAGCGCCAGGTCAGCGCGCCGCGATGCTCGCGCGCCACCTGCTGCGCCAGCGCCAGCCCCAGCCCGGTGCCGTCGGCGCGGCCGCTGACCAGCGGCAGCAGCAGGTGCTCGGCCAGTTCCGGCGGCACGCCGCGGCCGTCGTCGGCCACTTCCAGGCGCAGCGCCAGCGGCAGCAGCGCCTCGCCGATGCGCGCGCCGTGTTCGACGCGGGTGCGCAGGGTCACCGTGCCGGCGTCGGCTTCGATGGCGTTGCGGACCAGGTTCCAGATCGCCTGCGAAAGCCGGTCGGCGTCGCCCGGAAACTCCGGCAGCGAGGGGTCGTAGTCGCGCTGCAACTGCACTGCCCAGCCGGCGTCGCTTTCCGCCAGCCGCAGCACGCGCTCCAGCACCGCGTGGATGTTGAGCGGCGCGAACGCCTGCGGCGGCGCCGGGTTGAGCAGGCCGTCCACCAGCGCGGCCAGCCGCTGCACTTCGCTTTCGATGATGGCGGTGAGCTCGCGCGCATCGGCATCGACGCGCCGCGCCAGCAGCTGCGCCGCGCCCTTGATGCCGAGCAGCGGGTTGCGCAGTTCGTGGGCGAGGCCCTTCAGCGAGGCGGCCAGCGCCGAGGGCAGCAGCTGCGCCGGATCGTCGCCGGGGAACTCGTCCACCGGGTGCGCCTCCAGCCACAGGCCGTCCTCGGCCGGGGTCAGCCACAGGTCGGCGAAGCGCAGCGCGTCGCTGCCCGGCAATGCCAGCCCGACCCGGCGCAGCCGCGTCGGCGCGTCCTGCGGCTGCGCCAGCCGCGCGGCCAGCTGGTTGCCCTCGCGCTCCAGCGCGGCGGCGTGCAGGCCGGCCAGGCGGCGGCGGCTGACGCCGAGCCAGCGCGCCATCGCCGCATTGGCGAACGCCACCGCGCCCTGCGCGTCCAGCCGCAGCAGCGGGGTGGTCAGGGCGTCGAGGACGCTGTCGGCGGGCGCGGGCTCCATTTGCACTAATTTAGTGCAAATGCGGCAGCGCTGCGGCAATCCGTTTCGTAGGAACGCACTGGGCAGAACTCCATAGTTGGTACCGTTCAGTACCAACTATGTGCTCCGGGGCTCACTCGACGGGCAAATTCCAAGCCTATGCCGCCTACGAGGCACGCTGAAAGGGTGCAGCACATCGCCATAACCCCATTGGCACGTCGCGACGTGGTCAAAGCAGCCGCTATCTAGACATCTAGGGGCGCGCAGAAGCCGCTTCTCTTTGGTGAGCGGATAAGTTGTTGTGACTACTTTGGCAGTTGCTTCGAGTGAACAAACGGAAAAGTACGATCGGTTTGATGGTGCGTTTGTCTCGATGCATCCAGTCAGGAAGCGGAAGAGGCCGATGCTAGCCAGCGCCATCCTTCAGGAGGCGCCAGGCCTCAATTTCCAATCCCATGGCAACGCGTTCAAACGTGTCTAAGCGCATCGTCTTCTCACCGCGCTCGATAGCCCCATAGTAGTTCCGGTGCATGCCAATTCGGTCAGCAAATGCCTCCTGACTAAGTCCCAAGGCTTCGCGGCGCTTGCGCACCACGGCACCAATGCGTTCGGGCAGGGAGGTTGTCATGCCCGACACACTAGAAATGGACCACCTAAAGCTCTACAGTCTTATAGATGGGCCATCTTTAGGTGTTGAAGGGAACGCGATGAAGCAACTGACTATGCTTGTGCTTTTTTGCCTAACTGGCTTTGCATTGTTGGGCAACGTCTCCGGCCAGCAACGAGAGCCATCCGATGGAACTCTGGAATTCATCGGTCCTGGAGACAATGAGCTTCGGGATGCGGCGGACGCATGCGGCATGGCATTTGGCTTTTCATATGTCATCAGCCAAACGGAAGGGCTACGCAAAGGCAACGTGGATGACATCTCCGCAAACCAAGTCAAGGTGACGACGTTCAAGGGCGCGGCAGATGGGACAATCGGGAAGGGTGCTCGGCAAGTTTTCCATCGAGAGATTGCGCGCTCAACCGAGCGATGCTCCCTCAAATTCAAAGCGGAGAGCGAGCCGGAGCCTTACAAGGCGGGCAAAATCATGAACTGGTGGGATGAGCCGAATTTTTCCCCAACAGATGTACTCCGAGACACGTACAAGTTCAGGTACCGCTTTTCTTTAGCAACCAACTATCCAGCCGATGCTGTCATCGCAAATTTCGATCGGATCGCAGACAAGGGATGCCAGAACAGCACCTATTCGCGCGGAACTGGCGGAGTTGGATTCGACTATCGAAATGACGTAGGCGATCCGGTGTACTGCATCCATGTCGGTGGCAACGTACAGCCAGTCCAGCTTGGGTGTGTGCCTTATCGGAATGGTTCGAAATGTACGGCGTTCGCTGTGCTGCAATCGACTAGGGATAGGGATACGGTCTTTGCTCTTGAAGGGGCAAAGCTGCTTCGCGAGCGAATTGATGCGATTGCCAATGACTAAGCCGAATGGGTAGGCGGCAAGGTATGGCGATGAGATGGGAATGGCGTACCCACTGCGCTAGTCGGCACTCTGTGGTGAGTCCGTCCCATCATATTGACTCGCCAAATGGAAGGCGTAGCATTGAACTCAAGCCAAGGGACAGACCCGAGGCAATTCACCGTGAGGGAGCCTCATGGACTTCGACTATCTCGTCTTCATCGGGCGATTCGAGCCCTTCCATAACGGCCATGCCGCCGTTGCCCGCCACGCACTGGGCCGGGCCAAGAAGCTCATCTTCCTCGTCGGTTCCGCCGACACCCCCCGCACCATCCGCAATCCATGGACCGTCGCCGAACGGGCCGTGATGATCCAGTCCGCGCTGGACGGGGCGGAGGATCGTCTGCTCATCCGCCCGCTGCGTGACCACCTCTACAACGAGAGCCAGTGGATCGCCAACGTGCAACGCACCGTGGCAGAAGCGATCCAGGTGGATGGCGGCAGCGCCGATGCCAAAGTCGGCCTGATCGGCATGAGCAAGGACACCTCCAGCTACTACCTGCAGGAGTTCCCGCAGTGGGCGCTGGTGGACGTGCAACACACCGAAACCCTGTCGGCGACGGAACTGCGCCGCTACCTGTTCTCGGCCGGTCACATCGACTTCCACGGCGCGCTGCTGATGCTGCGCGGCAATGTACCGGCACCGGTGTTCGACATGCTGGAGGCCTTCCGCAAGAACTCACCGGCCTACGGCCAATTGGTGGCCGAGTACCAGTTCATCGAGCACTACAAGGCCGCCTGGAAGGACGCCCCGTATCCGCCGACCTTCGTCACCACGGATGCGGTGGTGGTGCACTCCGGCCACGTCCTGCTGGTGCGCCGGCGGGCGGAGCCCGGCAAGGGTCTGTGGGCGCTGCCGGGCGGCTTCGTCAACCAGGACGAAGGCCTGCTCGAATCCTGCCTGCGCGAATTGCGCGAGGAAACCCGCCTCAGGATTCCGGTGCCCGTACTCAAGGGTTCCCAGAAAGGCCAGCACGTCTTCGATCATCCGGAGCGCAGTCAGCGCGGTCGCACCATCACCCACGCCTTCCACTTCGACTTCCCGGCTGGTGAACTGCCGGAGGTGCGCGGCGGCGATGACGCCGACAAGGCGCGCTGGATCCCGGTCAGTGAGGCGCTGGAGATGGGTCCGAAGCTGTTCGAAGACCACCTGCACATCCTGGAGTTTTTCCTGGGCCGGGGTTGAACCCGACCTTTCCCGCCGGCGGATAGACCGCTGGCTTCACCCGACGCGAAGGAGCTTCCGTCATGCAATGCCTCAACAACCTGCTGCTCAACACCGACAGCTACAAGGCCAGCCACTGGCTGCAATACCCGCCCGGCACCGACGCCACCTTTTTCTACGTGGAGTCCCGTGGCGGCACCTATGACCGCACCGTGTTCTTCGGGCTGCAGGCCATCCTGAAGGAATACCTGGCCAAGCCGATCACCCACGCCGACGTCGATGAGGCCCGTGACGTGTTCGCCGCCCACGGCCAGCCGTTCAACGAGGCCGGCTGGCGCTACATCGTCGACCACCATGGCGGGCTGCTGCCGATCCGCATCCGCGCCGTGCCCGAGGGTACGGTGGTGCCGACCCACAACGCGCTGATGACGATCGAGTCCACCGATCCTCAGGCGTTCTGGGCGCCGTCGTATCTGGAAACGATGTTGCTGCGCATCTGGTATCCAGTGACGGTAGCCACGATCAGCTGGCATGCCAAGCAGACCATCCGCCAGTTCCTGGAGCGCACCAGCGACGATCCCGAGGGGCAGCTGCCGTTCAAGCTGCATGACTTCGGGTCGCGCGGTGTGTCCAGCGTGGAGTCCGCCGCCTTCGGCGGCGCGGCGCACCTCGTCAACTTCATGGGCACGGACACCGTCTCCGGCCTGCTGCTGGCCAAGGCCCACTACCACGAGCCGATGGCGGGCTTCTCGATCCCCGCCGCCGAGCACAGCACGATCACCAGCTGGGGCCGCGAGAACGAAGCCGAGGCCTACCGCAACATGCTGCGGCAGTTCGCCAAGCCCGGTTCGATCGTCGCCGTGGTGTCGGACAGCTATGACATCTTCCACGCCATCCGCGAGCACTGGGGCAAGACGCTGCGGCAGGAGGTCATCGATTCCGGGGCCACCGTCGTCATTCGTCCGGATTCCGGGGATCCGGTGGCAGTCGTGCACCAGTGCATGGAACTGCTGGACGAGGCCTTCGGCCACACCGTCAACGGCAAGGGCTACAAGGTGCTGAACCACGTCCGCGTGATCCAGGGCGACGGCATCAATCCGACCAGCATCCGCGCGATCCTCGAACGCATCACCAGCGCCGGTTACGCCACCGACAACATCGCCTTCGGCATGGGTGGCGCGCTGTTGCAGCAGCTCAATCGCGATACCCAGAAGTTCGCACTGAAATGCTCGGCGGCCCGGATCAACGGCCACTGGATCGACGTCTACAAGGATCCGGTCACCGACAAGGGCAAGCAGAGCAAGCGCGGACGGATGACGCTGCTCAGGCATCGCGAATACGGCAGCTACCGCACGGAGCCGGTGCCACCCGAAGCGGCATCGTTGGCCGACATCCACAAGCCGATGGGCCATGAGGACGCGATGGTGACGATCTGGGAAGACGGCAGGATCGTCAACGACTGGACGTTCGCGCAGGTGCGTGAGCGCGCCAACGCCGAGCGGCTCTGAGTTCCTGATTGATCGATTCGAGTCCTGTGGCCGGGAGTGTCCCGGCCGCAAGGGTTTCCTGCATCCAACGTCCCCTTTCCAGGAGAACATCCATGTTCGGTTTCCGCTACGTCAAATCCTCTCCCAGCCAGTACCTGTTCCAGTACCGCGACGGTCGTGTCGTCCGCGAAGGAACCGGATTGGCCTTCTGGTACTTCGCTCCCAAGTCCACGCTGGTCGGCGTGCCGGTCACGGCGGTCGAAGCCCCCTTCATGTTCGAGGAGGTCACCCGCGACTTCCAGCAGGTGACCTTGCAGGGCCAGGTCAGCTACCGGATCGCCGATCCGAAGCGCCTGGCCGAGCAGCTCGACTACACCCTGCAAGCCGACGGCAAATACGCCTCCGAGGATCCGGAGCACCTGCCGGTACGCGTCCTGAACGCGGTCAAGGCCATTTTCCGCAACCTGCTGCAGGAGCTTGATCTGCGTGATGTGCTGCAAGGCACCGAGCGACTGTCCTCATCTGCCCATCGTGGAGTTGCCGGCACCGGCAGCCTGTCCAGCCTCGGCATCGAAATCACCGCGTTGAATCTGTTGGCCGTGAAGCCCAATCCGGAAACCGCCCGTGCCCTGGAAGCGCCGATGCGCGAGGAGATCCTCAAGCAGGCCGACGATGCGACCTACGCCCGCCGCAACGCTGCAATCGAGCAGGAGCGGATGGTCAAGGAGAACGAACTGCGCAGCGAATTGTCGATCGAGCAGAAGAAGCGGCAGGTGCGCGAGACGCAGGTCGAGTCCGAACGGGCTCTGCTGGAAAAGCGCCAGCAGATGCAGGCGCAGGAACTGGCCGGCAAGGTCGAACTGGAACAGGAAAACGCGAAGCTGGTGCAGTTGCAGACCGAGAACAAGAAGCAGGAGGCTGATGCCAAGGCATACGGTGTGCAGGCCTTGGTTAATGCGATGAAGGGGCTGGATGCCCGTTCGTTGCAGGCGCTGGTGCTGGGGCAAGCGAGCCCTGAAACGCTCATGGCATTGGGCTTCCAGAACATTGCCGACAACGCCGCCAAGATCGGCGAGTTCAACTTCTCCCCCGACCTGTTGCGGCAGCTGGCCAAGCAGAAGGCGTAAGCCATGGGATCGAACGATCTGAAGATCATCCTGGTGACGCGGCGCACGCGTCTCCAGGAACTGGTCGCCCGCTACAACACCGTCGAGCAGGCCCGCTTCCAGGCCGAGCATCTGGGCATGGACTTCGGGGACTTCCTCGAGGAAGACCGGAACTACCGTGCGGCGGTCGATGCGGTGAACGTCGCGCTCCAGCCTCACGGACGACTGCAGCAACTGGATCGTGGCTTCCTGCCGAACTTCCTGTTCCCGCCCGGTTGTCTGGTGGTGGTGCTGGGGCAGGATGGTCTTGTCGCCAACACGCTCAAGTATCTGGATGGGCAGTCGGTGCTGGCCGTGAACCCGGATCCCGCCCGCTGGGAGGGCGTGCTGCTTCCTTTCCAGGTGGACGATGTGTCCAAGGTGCTCCCGGAGGTGGTGCGGCAACAGCGGCCGATCCGGGAAATCACGATGGCACGGGCCACGCTCGGCGATGGCCAGACCCTGCTGGCGGTCAACGACCTCTTCATCGGCATGCGCAGTCATGTTTCGGCGCGCTATGAAATCGCCTTGGGTGATCGGAAGGAGCGTCAATCCTCCAGTGGCATCATCGTCTCGACGGGGCTCGGATCGACAGGTTGGCTGCGCAGCATCCTGACCGGTGCCCATGCGGTGGCAGGGCGGGATGCAAGCAAGGAAATGCTGGACATCCGCGAACATGGCATGGCATGGGACAGCCAGACGCTGATTTTCAATGTCCGGGAGCCTTACCCCAGCCGTTCGACCGGAGCGGAGCTGGTGTTCGGGCATGTTGGCCGCCGGCAACCCTTGCGCATCCGCTCGCTGATGCCGGAGAACGGGGTGATTTTCAGTGACGGTATGGAAGCTGATGGGCTGGACTTTCGGTCGGGACTGGAAGCTACCATCGAGATGGCACCAAAATGTGGCGTGCTCTTGACCTGACGGGGCATCCCTGCACCGCTCGATGCGATCTCCTGGTGAAGGATCGCGCTAGCTAGTGCCCTCCAACGGGGAGAACACTATCTGATGCAAACATTGGCCGATGCCATTTTTCAAATGAACCTTGCCAGGCGAGCCCACGAAAAGGCGTCTCATGAAGTGTGGCTTTGTCTGTTGGCAACTTGTCCTGAAGTTAGAGCAGTCCTCGACGAGTGGGCTATGCCAGAGCAGAAGGCTGCGCGGTGGTTCTGCGATCCTCACTTCGATGGTGGAGCGAAGAGTGCAGCAGAGCTCTTTCAAGAAGGCCGAGCTAGTGAAGTCATGATGCGGATAGGGCAGATTGCGCACGGCATTTATTGACAGCTAGGGCAGCACACGTGCCCGCGCTTTCATGCGGCGATTATCAGCTCTTCGTAACAGCTGTAGATGCCGACACACTGTCCACTGCGATCAGTGGCATCGGTGCGTCGCCAATCTCAGGAACGCCAATGCTTTGCCTGATCAGCAACGATGCGTGATGTGTCACAGACCTGTGCCCGGGAACAGGGATCTGGTTGGAACATAGCCCGCCTCCCATCGCTGCGTCACGGTCTTGAGCCATGCCTACAAACAACCAGGCAGCTGGCAGCGTCGCCAAACGAACTGGACGCTACCGCCAGCCAGTTGGACATATGGCATGGCTCCGATGACAGCTTTCGGCCAGAAGCAGACATCAGAGATGTGGGGAATTTGAAACCTTGTGCCTTCGCCATATCCCCACGGCGCTCTGTCCTTGCCTCTTGGCAGCGCGATGGACAACCGCTGCATTCGGGGAGATCCACGCAGGCAGCTATTCGAGGGCACCGATGAACCCATGCACGTCGGGCGACTGAAGGCGGTCAAGCTGCGCAACAATGGAAGCCTGCTCTATATCCAGCCTGAGCTAGATCTACAAATCCCCCCGATCCCGTTCGATCGGATTGAACCGCTGCAAATGGTCCTGGACATACGCAACTGGGAGCTGAATCGGACGCACTGGGCGATCAAGGATGAGGATCTTTTCGAGGTCTTGAGGACTGCCGGCCTCATGCCCGCTCGCATGCCCAGCCTCAAGGTCTCGAAGGCAGATCTGCCACCTGCTTTGATCCCGGAATTTCAGGCCAACAGCGTCAGTTCCTTCATCAAGAACGTGCTAGACATCGATCATCATGGCTGCGAGGTGTTCTACCGCGGGCACTCCAACCGGGCCAAGTACCGGCTTGAACCGTCCATCTTACGTAAGGACGACCGCGGCAATTTCATCTACCGCGATGCCGAGGATCGAATGTACCGGGAGTTGCTGGTATCCAACTCCGTCGACTTCCACGGCGATGTCTACACGCTCGACCGTCTCGTCAGGATGCAGCACTATTCGCTGCCAGCGCGCCTGCTCGACATCACCTCTAACCCGCTGATCGCGTTGTACTTCGCCTGCAAGAGCAATCCAGACGACGATGGCGAAGTAGTCGTGTTTTCCATGGAGCGCAGCCAGATCAAGTATTTCGATCCGGACACCGCCAGTTGCATCGCGAACCTGACGCGGTTGCCGCAGGACTCGAAGGAATCGATCGACTACAGCAGCAACGACTTGCGCAAGTTCACCGGTAGCCGGCCGTCAAGCGATTGCTGCATTTCGTCAAGGAAGAGAAGCCGTTCTTCGAAAGCCGGCTGGACCCGCGGCATCTTCGATCCGTCATCTGCGTCAAAGGGAAGCACACCAACAGCCGAATCACGTTCCAATCGGGGGCGTTCTTGCTGTTCGGCCAGGACGCAACGTTGGATGAGGGAGGAAGCCCGGAGATTTCGGTTCAGCGCATCGGCGTTTCAAACAAGCGGACCGTTCTCAAGCAACTGGATCAGCTGAACATCAACGACAGCACAGTATTCCCGTACATCGAAAACTCCGCGAAGTACATCGCGTCGAAGTTCCAGTTCAAGGAAACGTGACATAACCGGCATAGCTCTCCGTGCAGGCAGGCTAAGCCGTCAGGCGGCAAGCTTGGACGGAACAAGCAGCCAAAGGTGAATGACAACCACGTCCACGCAGGACGGTACGAGCGCTCGGCGGGGGTGCTGCGTAGAGCATGTATCCTCGGATCTCCCGCGCGTGATGGTTGTTGCGCCATGCAGTGGGAGCAAAGGTTCAAGGCTGTCAGCCGGCCGCCTATTGCCACGTACAAACGCGATCATCATGGCTGACGGCATCCGCGCCGCATACTCGCCAACGGCAAATCGTCGAATACCTTCGTCGCTATAAGACTTGACCGTGCGGGAGTCATGACCATCTTCGATGAGCTTGCATTCGACAAAACAGCCCCAGCTGGCGGTATTCGTGACACGCTGGTAGCGGGAAGTCGGTGGCCTGAACGTAAGATCGGGTTGCTTCTCAATACGCCCGTCCGCTGTGCGCTGCTTTGCGCCACGAACAGGGTGGTCGAAGTCCTTTAGTCCAGGTGCAACACGGCACCCATGCTCCATTCGACCGAGCTGGGTTTCGAGCGCCGCAGTGATGGCCTCCTCGGAACCGTCATTCAATACGACGTCATTTGCCGCAACAAGTTGTTGCCAAGCCCATCGCAGCGCTCCCTCAATGGCTCGCTTATGGGCGGGTGAAAGATCCGGCTCTGCCGCAAGCTGCGTAGGCGGATCCGCAAGGGAGGGCCGTTTAGCCATCGCCAAACGGCCCTCCGAGAAGATCGTGTGCTAGGAGCACTGCTTGTGTTCTTGTCCAATACCGATAGCGGTCTGGCAGGCCTACGTAGACATGCGACTTGCTCACTGGAACCACCACTAAGCTTGCGCCGGACTCATCGGCTTCCTTGAGTAGCGCATCCACTGACAAAGACTTTCTCGGAGTGGAGCGAGTAGCGATGGAAAGTACTCGCCACGGGATGGTCCTGATTGATACCTCTTCTATCGTCGCTTGGAGATTCGATGCCTGAAGTACGTCATCGAGTGAATTCTTCAATGCCGCGATGAACACCGCACGTTCTTTTATGTCAGGCGGAGTCACTGCCCGTTCCACCGATGCGGATGTTGGTCCCCGCGTTTGAAGCGTGTCCTCGATAGCTTGGCGCTCTAGATTTCCAAGCCCATAAAGGTCAAACACGAACGTGTTCAGCCTCTCGAAATGCGCATCGCCAAGCCCACCCTCCATCTCCTTTGAAATCTGCCGCATCTGCGCCAATTGGCCATCCGAAAGCCGGTCAAGCGGGATCACTGGGATGGCATCGAGGCTTTCTTGGTAGATCGTATCGCGCTCGACACCGAACCTCGCATCCATAAGCAAGGACACAAATGGACTTATCTGCGATTGGAGAAGTATTTGCAGCAATCTTGCATGGTCCGCTCCGCTGGTAACTCCAGAGAACGAGATCCCATGGAACGACTCGTGGAATGCGACTGGTGATTCGGTGCGGAGCGCCCGCGGTCGGAGCGGGTCTGCCGGGATCGTCTGCCGCACGAGCAACAAAGGCGATTTATAGATCGCCTGATCACGCGGGAACAGAAGCGTCTTTCTCTTGAACTTGGGAAGTTCCGACGTAGTGACGAGGAATTCATCGGCATCTGTGTCTTTCAGATCCGGCATTCCGTGCATCTGCCTTGCGGATTGCTGTGTGCCAGCCTTGCCACCAACCTGATAGCCATTCCTGAAGCGTAGGCCCGGCTTTAGACCGTCCAGGTAATTTCCGAGCGGAACGCCGACCGCACGCAACGTCTCGAATGCGCGGCGCGCCAGAGGATCACCCCGGAAGCGAACCTTGAGTATCCACGGCGTGGATCTAACTTCCTCATGAGGAACGACCTGCGCATCGGCCCAATCAACCCGGAGAACCGTTTGCTCTTTCGTGTCATCAGCTTCCACGAATGGGTTGACAAACTGAAACGCACCGTTCTCTGGCGCAACCTCATTCCGCGCAAAGACAAGGCAAAAAGGAGCTGTAACGTTTGGCCAAACCCTTGTCTGGCGAAGCGCGGCGCCGTTCAAGACACCCGTCACGTTGAACGCAGTGAAAATCCGGCTACGCGCCTTGAGCAATCGTTCCGACAGCCCAAACAACCAGCGCGCATGAATAACAAGCGCGATCTGCCCCTTGGGTTTCGCCCATTCACCAGCGCGCCACAGGAACGCCAAGTCGGGATTGGCGTCTGGCAAATCGAACGAACTAGATTCCGAGTCTAGCCGCCCCAGGATCGCCTTTCCTGTGTTGGAAACCCAGCGTCGCTTTGCGGCGTTGTCGTGTCCGGTCCATGGCGGATTACCTACGACCAGATCGAATTGGCCGGCATCTTCCTTCGCTACACCCGCGAGGCTCCCATCAATCTCATCGCGCAACCGCAGCACCGATTCGAGATCATCGAACTTTAGATCTTCGACAGGCGTCGGGCTCGGATCGAGTTCCAGGGCAGTGAGATAGAGGCCCAGTTGCGTCAGGCGCAAAGCACGCTTGTCCACATCAAATGCCGAAAGCTGATTCGAGAGGATGCGACGAATCTGCCGCCGCTTTGGGCGCGTCCCGGTTCTTTCCCACTCGCGCTGCACAAGATGACGGAACGTGGAGATTAGGAAAACACCCGCACCAACTGCCGGGTCAAGTACGCGGGGACGATCAATGTCCCGGATGGCGCTGAGCGCTTCGCCGACTACGAACTCGGCGATGTGCTGTGGCGTGTAGTGGATGCTTGTCTTTTTTGCGTTGGGAGCATCGAGCGTCGTTGCGAATGCCTCATAGACTTCGCTGAGCAAGCCCACTGGAACATGGGAGAAGTTGATTTCGTCCCAATCGGTAGGCAGGCGCAGTTGGCCTTGTGGCGTAGCGCCGGCCGCAATGTTCCCGAGCACTTGCGAGAACACTTCTGGGGCGTACTCCTTGGGCGACGTCTCGAACGGCAGCAAGCCACCATTGAAGGTGCCCTCCAACCATTTCAGTGTCTTCAGGGCGCGACCCTTCGTGCTAAGGCAATCTGTCCATGAATTGGCGCCATCGGCGATAGCATCCGGCGTTTTCCCCACGAGCAAGTCGCGGTCCACAAGAAAGCGCCAGAAGAGACCCCAACCAACGAGCGACACGGCATCGATGTGCGATACGCCCAGATCAACGGCCTGCCGCATCGATTCCGAGAGCAGATCCTTGAGGTACGCACGCCGCGGCAGGTCGGCGGCGCCACTGCGCACGTCGTGGATGAACCGCGTAAGCCCGCCCGAATCTGGCGCGATCGACTCTATTGAAGTGGCTACGTCCTTGCCATGGATCTCGAACGAGAGCACATCAAGGCGGCCGGGCCGGAGGATCGCAGTCCACGCGGGATCCCCACGCAGCAGAATCCGCCGGCACCACTGGTCAACGATGGATTGGGAAACTTCCCCGGACTGGCTTCGACCATCAAAGATGAACACCCGGGGGACATGCTCATGCTCCGCTACGACTGGCGGCGACCAGGCCTCATCCCCATTTTTCAGGTCGGCGTAGCGCAACGCCCGAGGCGAGCTGCTCCCAAGCTCGACTAGCTGATCCGGCTGCGCGCCGTACGAGTGCAGGGCTTTGGCTAAGGCGGAAGGCACTAAGGACAATTTCTTTTTGTTTCAATGGCATAGGATTTGGCGTGGAATTTAAGCGCCTCCAGCCTCACGGGTTGAGACTATAACTTTGTCTGCGCCACATGTGTTCGAGCGACCCTCTTGAACTCAGGACGTCATGGCCAATTTCCCGCGAGTGACCCAGTCGTTGTCGATGTCCGCTTTGGGTCGAGAGCTGCCTGATCGATCGGTCGTAGGCCCGGTCATTGAAGACCGTTTGCTGATGCAATCGGGCCGGCGCACGAAGCATCCTCACCTACGAAGCAGTCGGGCTCGTGACCAGTGGACTTCGCAAGCCGCTCCCTAGCTCATCATCAAGCGTCTGACGCGTCACTCGGATTCAGATTGGTACCGACTATGCGCTTTCACTGTATTGATGTAATCGCAGTAACTTATTGATTTTTTTATGTGACTCATCGTACGTGCGCATAGACGAAGCGCATAGTTGGTAGCGAATATGATTCTGGAGCGACGGACTACTTGCCCTCGTTAGTACCGACTATCGAGTTCTGGCCAGCACTCCGGGGGCGCGATTGCTTTTCTCTCCTTCCCCTTCAAGGGGAAGGCCGGATGGGATGGTGTTGATTGCGGCAATTTCGCTTGAACACCATCCCCACCCAACCCTCCCCTTGAAGGGGAGGGCTTTGATCGCGCTTGCCGGAACCGGGCGGGATGGGCGGCTCAAGGGAGCGCGCGGTCGCTCCACGCGCCGTCCACCCGTCGCTGCAGGCCGATCGGATTGGCGTCGCGCAGTTCGGCGGGCAGGCGGTCGTCGCGCACGTTGTCGTAGCTCTGCCACTGCGCGAAGCGGTGGATCGCGCCCGGCATGCCCACCGAGGTGAAGCCGGCGTGGCTGGTGCTGGGATACGGGCCGCCGTGTTGCATTGCCGCACTGACCGCAACGCCGGTGGGCCATTTGTCGTCGATCAGCCGGCCGACACGCGGGCGCAGGGCGGCGGCGATGCGGCGCCAGGCCACGTCGTCGCTGCCGTCGGCGGCGCTGTGCAGGCTACCGGTGAGGTTGCCGTCGAAGGCGCGGGCGAGCGCGACCGCTTCGTCCTCGTCGCGGTAGCGCACCAGCAGCGAGACCGGGCCGAACGCTTCCTGCTGCAAGGCCTGCGCGTTGGCGAGGAAGGCGGCACCGCCCACCTCCAGCAGCGTGGGCGCATAGCGTGCGCCGGGGCCATCGGTCTGCGCCTTGCCCGCCGCCACCCGCGCACCGGCGGTGCGCAAGGCCTGCACGCCATCGGCCAGGTGCCGCTGCACGCCCAGGGAGAACAGCACCATCGGCGCGGCGGCATCGAACTTTTCCGCCGCACGCGCGACGAACGCATCGCCGTCCGCGTCGGCGGGCACCAGCACGATGCCGGGATTGGTGCAGAACTGGCCGCTGCCCATCGTGCAGGAGGCGAAGAACTCCTGCGCCAAGGCGTCGCCGCGTTCGCGCAGCGCGCCCGGCAGCAGGAACACCGGGTTCACGCTGGACATCTCGGCGTAGATCGGGATGCCGGCCGCGTCCGCTGCCGCCTTCAGCGCAAGGCCCGCGCTGCGGCTGCCGGTGAAGCCGATGGCGCCGATCCGGCGGTCGCCGGCCAGCCGCAGGCCCAGCGCGGGTTCCACGTCGTAGAACAGCTGCACCGTCGCCGCCGGCAGGCCGTTGGCGACGGCGGCGTCGAACGCCAGCGCCGCCAGCAATTTGCTGGTGGCCGGATGCGAGGGATGCGCCTTGGCGATGACCGGGTTGCGCGCGGCGATGGCGGAGGCGAAATCGCTGCCGGCCACCGCGTTGAACGCGAACGGGAAATTGTTTGGGCCGAACACCAGCACCGGCTTGTGCAGCGGCGCGAAGTGCGCGCGCAGGCCGGCCTTGGTGTCGATGACCGGCTGCGTCCACGCATGATCGCGCACCGCCCGCGCGGCCTGCCGCAGCTGGCCGCTGGCGCGCGGCAGCTCGACGTCGGCCAGGCGCGGCGAGACGGGCAGGCCGGTTTCCGCGTGCGCGGTGGCGACGAGCGCGTCCTTCGCCGCGTCGATGGCATCGGCGTAGGCGTCGAGGAAGGCGGCGATGCGTTCCGGCGCCGTCGCCGCCAGCGCGTCGGCGGCCTGCGCGGCGGAGACGATCGCCAGCTCGATGTCGTCTTCGCCTGAGCGTGGGAACGCCGGGCCGATGGCGTCGCCGGTGGCCGGATTCACCGCGCGGAAGCTGCCGGTGGCGTCCGTCGGGTTGCGCCATTCGCCGGCGAGCAGTACCTGTTCCATCCGTTCCACCTTATCGCAATGGTTCGATTCGTCACTCCCGCGAAGGCGGGAGTCCAGTGACTTGGCTTTTAAGACAATCAAAGACGCCGGATTGGACAGACATTCGTCTGTCGGTGGCGACCCGCCTTCGCGGGGATGACGAGCAAAAATCTTAAAGGGTCGGACGCGAGGTGATCGCGGCGTCGATCACCCGCAGCGCCTGCTCGCGCTCCGCGCCTTCCACCACCATGCGCGGCGCGCGCACGCGCTCGCTGCCCTGCTGCACGCGCTCCTGCATCAGCTTGATGAGCTGCACGAACTTCGGCACCGTATCCATGCGCAGCAGCGGCAGCAGCCAAGCGTACAGCGCCATCGCCGCGTCGGAACCGCCGGCGCGCGCCTGCTCGAACACGCGCACCGATTCCGCCGGGAACGCGTTGACCACGCCGGCGATCCAGCCGGTCGCGCCCATGGTGACGCCCTCGACGATGGCATCGTCCATGCCCACCATCAGGTCGAGGCGGTCGCCGATCAGCGCGCGGATCGCGGCGAAGCGGCGGATGTCGCCGGAGGATTCCTTGACCGCTTCGATCTGCGGGAACTCGGCGGCCAGCTCGGCGATCTGCTCGGCGCTGAAGTCGGTCTTGTAGGCGACCGGGTTGTTGTAGAGCAGCACCGGCAGCTTCGTGGCGCGCACCACCGCGCGCACGTGCGCCCCCATCTCGCGCCAATCGGTGGAATACACGTAGGGCGGCAGCACCATCAGGCCGCGCGCGCCGAGGCGTTCGCATTCCTGCGCCAGCCGCACGGCTTCGTCGGTGGACAGCGCGGCGATGCCGGGGATCACCGGCGCGCGTTCGCCCAGCGCCTCGACCAGCGTCTTCACGATCGCCAGCTTCTCGTCGAACGACAGCGTCGCGCCCTCGCCCAGCGAGCCCAGCGGTACGATGCCGGTGCAGCCGGCGTCGATCATCCAGTTGGCATGGCGGGCGAGGAAGGCGTGGTCGACGTCGCCGTCGGCGGCGAAGGGCGTGGTGATGGCCGGCACGACGCCGCGCCAGAAAGTGGCTTTGCTCATGGTGGGGTGATCCGTGGTGGCGAACGTGGAAGGGAACCGCCGCGCTCAGCGCGCGACGATGCCCCAGGCGAAGGGATCGTCGTCCTCGACCAGCAGCCGCCCCTCGCCGGAGAGGTGGGCGCGGCCGGTGATGCGCGGGCGGATGCGGCCGTCCGTGGCCGTAGC
Source organism: Thermomonas brevis (assembly GCF_014395425.1). Classification (NCBI taxonomy): domain Bacteria; kingdom Pseudomonadati; phylum Pseudomonadota; class Gammaproteobacteria; order Lysobacterales; family Lysobacteraceae; genus Thermomonas; species Thermomonas brevis. Next base: position 1,628,382 of record NZ_CP060711.1, on the reverse strand, counting down.
GTAATCGGCTTCGAACACGCTGCCGATCACGCTTTCCATGCGGAAGACCTCGCCCGGCGCCAGCCTGCCGTCGGCGGCGAGGCAGGCGAGCTTGGCGGACAGGCCGGTGCCGCAGGGCGAGCGGTCGTAGGCCAGGCCCGGGCAGAGCACGAAGTTGCGCGCGTGGTTTGCGGGGTCGTGGGCTGCGGCGTTGAGTTCTATGTGGTCGATCTCGGCGCCGTCCGCGCCGCGGATGCCGGCGGCGTCCAGCGCGTCGCGGATCGCGGCGGTGCATGCGGTGAGTTCGCGCCAGTGCGCGTAGTCCAGCGGCAGCGGCGCGTCGTCGCTGATGAAGAACCAGTTGCCGCCCCAGGCCACGTCGCCGCGCACACGGCCGACGCCGGGCACGTCGAGTTCGACGTCCTTCGCTTGCCGCCAGCTCTCGACGTTGTCGATGGCGATGCGGCCGTCGTCGTGCAATTCGGCGACGACGGTGCCGACCGGCGTGTCGATGGCGTGGCGGCCGGGCCGGATGCGGCCCAGGTGCGCCAGCGTGCGCACCACGCCGATGGTGCCGTGGCCGCACATGCCGAGCGCGCCGACGTTGTTGAAGAAAATGACCGACGCCACCGAGCCGGCCCGTTCCGCCGGCAGCAGCAGCGCGCCGACCATCGTGTCCGAGCCGCGCGGCTCGCAGGCGATCATGCTGCGCCAGCGGTCGTGCTCGCGCACCAGTGCGGTGCGGCGTTCGGCCAGCGTGCCGCGCTCCATGCCGGGCAGGGCGGTGAGCACCACGCGGGTCGGTTCGCCGCCGGTGTGGGAGTCGATGTAGTCGATCTGGCGCATGCCGGCCAGCATCCTCCCGCGCCGCCGGGCCGTCTAGCCGCGTTCCCGCCATGCAGATGCCGAAGTCGGCACAATTCGGCGGCCAAGCCGAGGCCATAATCGGGCCATGGAGACGCTGCCCGCCCACGTCGACGCCGACCAGCTGCAGAAGCTGCTGGACACGCTGCCGGACACCGTGTTCTTCCTCAAGGACGCGCGCGGCCGCTACACCCACGCCAACCTGACGCTGGTGCGCCGGCTGGGGTTGAGCCGGCGCGAGGACGTGGTGGGGCGCACGCCCGCCGAGCTGTTCCCGCAGCGGCTGGGCGACGCCTACGCCTCGCAGGACCGGCGCGTGCTGGCCGGCCATGCGATCAGCAGCCAGCTGGAGATCCACCTGTTCCCGAACCGCGCGCCCGGCTGGTGCCTGACCCACAAGACGCCGCTGCGGCGGGACGACGGCATCGTCGGCCTGATCGGCATTTCCCACGATCTGCAACAGCCCGATGGTCGCCACCCCGGCTTCGCCCGCCTGCGCCGCGTGCTCGACCACATGGAGACGCATTACGGCGAAGGCGTGCGCATGCAGGCGCTGGCGAAGCTGGCCGGGCTGTCGCTGTCGCAGCTGGAACGTCAGTTCCATCGCGTGTTCCACCTCACCCCGCAGCAGTGGCTGACGCGCCTGCGCATCGAGGCGGCGATGGAGCACTTGCGCGGCGGCGACAGCGTGGCGGCGATCGGCCAGGCCTGCGGCTTCAGCGACCAGAGCGCCTTCAGCCGGCAGTTCAAGGCGTCGGTGGGCACCACCCCGCGCGACTACCGGCGGCTGGTCGCCGGCGCGGGCGGCTGATGCGTCCGCGATCCGTCTCCGCGATGCGGATTGCGGCATAGCCTGCGCGGCGCGATGCGCCTAGCATGGCCGCTTCGCCACGCCGCATCGCGCCCATGACATCGTCGTCCGCATCCGCTCTGGTCGTTGGTGGTGGCGTGGTCGGGCGCGCCTGCGCGCTGGCGCTGCAGCGCGACGGCTGGCGGGTGACGCTGGCCGACGCCGATGCGAACGGCAACGCGCCGTCGTGGGGCAACGCCGGGCACATCGCCATCGAGCAGACCGAACCGCTGGCCTCGCTGGCGACGCTGCGCAGCGCACCGCGCCGCTGGCACGCGTTCGGCGGGCCGCTCGACCTGCGCGAGCCGCTGCGGTTGCTGCCGTGGGTGGCGCGCTACCTGCGCGCCTGCGCGCCGTCGCGCTTCGAGGCCGGGCACGCGGCCCTGCGCGGCCTGCTGGCGGAAGCGCTGCCCGCGTGGCGCAGGCTGGCGCAGGCGGTCGATGCGCCGTCGCTGTTGCAGGAGCAGGGCCATTGGGTGTGCTGGGAAAGCGCGGCCAGCGCGCGACGCGGCGAAGCGGCGTGGCGCGGCGCGGATATCGGCACCGCAACGCTTTCGAGCCTGGGCGATGCGCAGCGCGCGACGCTGCAATCGCAGCTGTCGGTGCCGGTCGCGGGCGGCCTCGCGTTCGAGGGCACCGCGCAGATCGCCGACCTGCCCGCGCTGGCGCAGCGGCTGATGGCGGCCTTCGTCGAAGCCGGCGGCGTCCAGCGGGCGCTGCGCGTGCAGGCGCTGCGGCGCGAGGGCCGGCACGTCCACGCCGTCGCCGCCGACGGCGCGCGCCTCGACGCCGATCTGGTACTGGTTTGCGCCGGCGTGCGTTCGCGCGAACTGATGGCGACGCTCGGCCTGCGCGCGCCGCTGGTCGCCGAGCGCGGCTACCACCTGCAATGGGCCGCGCACGACTGGCCGGCGCTGCCGCCGGTGGTGTTCGAGGACCGCTCGATGATCCTCACCCGCTTCGCCGGCGGGCTGCGCGCGGCCAGCTTCGTCGAATACGCCGGCGTCGACACGCCGCCCGATCCGCGCAAATGGGCGCGGCTGCGCGAACACGTGGCACAGCTCGGCATCCTGGTGCAGGGCGAACCCGCGCCGTGGTTCGGCGCGCGCCCCACGCTGCCGGACTACCTGCCGGCGCTGGGCCGCAGCGGGCGCTTCGACAATCTCGCCTACGCCTTCGGCCACCAGCACCTCGGGCTGACGCTGGCCGCGATCAGCGGCGAACTGCTGGCCGACTTGTGCGCAGGGCGGCCGGGCGCGGTGGCGTCGGCGGCGTTCGATCTGGAGCGTTTTGCCTAGCGCGGGCGCCGTCCTCTCCGGGTGCGTCATCAGCGCGCTGCAAGGCATATGGTGCGCGTCGCCAGAAAAAGCGGGCTGCTTGTTGAAGGCGGCAAAGTCCATCGCGGAGAAGCAGGTACGCAGGAACGTGCGCAAAGCGCGCCGCGCACCAGCGGCTTGTGCCTGATTCCGCGCGGCGCCGGCGGGATCGGCGCTAGTCCGCGCCGTCCATCGCGCCGAGGATGGACGCGGGGTCATCGGCGGAGCCATCCATGAACGAGCAGATCGGCCAGCTGTCGTCGGCGCAGGTGCGCGAACGGCTGGCGATGCCGCTGCCGGCGCGGCCCGCCGCGATCGCCGCGGCGGAATACGAGGCGCGGCTCGAACGCGCCCGCGCGCTGATGCGCGGCTGCGGCGCGGACGCGCTGCTGGTGACCGCGGGCGCGTCGCTGCGCTGGTTCACAGGCATCGCATGGGGCGCGAGCGAGCGGCTGGTGGCGATGCTGCTGACCCTGCGGGGCGATCCCGTGCTGATCTGTCCGGCCTTCGAAGAAGGTTCGCTGGACGCGGTGCTGAAGATCCCCGCGGACAAGCGGCTGTGGGAGGAACACGAAGACCCGCACGCGCTGGTCGCCAGCGCGATGGCCGAACGCGGCGCGCGCACGCTGGCGCTGGACCCCGAGGCGGCGTTCCGCATCCACGCCGGATTGCGCCGGCACCTGGACGCGAGCGCCATCCTCGACGCGCAGCCGGTCATCGACGGCTGCCGCATGCGCAAGTCGCCGGCCGAGCTGGCGCTGATGCAGCACGCCTGCGACATCACGTTGCAGGTGCATCGCCTCGCCGCCGGCATCGCCCGCGAAGGCATCGGCACCGACGAGCTGGCGCGCTTCATCGACAGCGCCCATCGCGCGCTGGGCGCGGACGGCGGCTCGACCTTCTGCATCGTCCAGTTCGGCCACGCCACCGCGTTCCCGCACGGCATCCCCGGCGTGCAGCACCTGCGCGAGGGCGAGCTGGTGCTGATCGACACCGGCTGCAGCGTCGAGGGCTACAACTCCGATGTCACCCGCACCTGGAGCTACGGCCGCGCAGGCGACGAAGCGATCCGCATCTGGAACCTGGAGCGCGCCGCGCAGCAGGCGGCGTTCGACGCGGTGCGCCCCGGCGTGGCCTGCGAGGACGTGGACCGGGCCGCGCGCGACGTGCTGGAAGCGGTCGGCCTCGGCCCCGGCTACCGTCTGCCCGGCCTGCCGCACCGCACCGGCCACGGCTGCGGATTGACGATCCACGAGGCGCCCTATCTGGTGCGCGGCAATGCGCTGCTGCTGGCGCAGGGCATGTGTTGCAGCGACGAACCGATGATCGTGGTGCCGGAGCGCTTCGGCGTACGGCTGGAGGACCACTTCCACGTCACCGACGACGGCGCGCAGTGGTTCACGCCGCCGTCGATCGCCATCGACCGTCCCTTCGCCGACTGATTTCGCTCGTCATTTCCGCGAAGGCGGGAATCCAGTTCTTGCCGCCCGTGTTTTCCAAAAAGCTGGATTGGACAGACATTTCGTCTGTCAGCAGCGACCCGCCTTCGCGGGAATGACGGTCACGAATATCCGGAGTGCATTCCATGTCAGTGTTTCGCAACTTTCGCATCACGAGTTGCATCGTAGTTCTGCTGCTCATCAGCGCCCCAATGCAGGCATTGGCGCAAACCGCCATGCCGAAAGCGCCCGACGAAGCCGCCTACGACCGCTCGCTGCATCTGCGCGAGCAATGGATGTACCTGACGAAAGGACTGGCCGGCCCGGCGACGTGGATCGACGCCGAGCGCTACCGCTACCGGCGCACCGCCGAGGGCGGCTTCGAGTTCGTCGTCCGCCGCGTCGGCGTCTCGCAGGCACAGCCGGCCTTCGACCAGCAGAAGCTGGCGTCGGCGCTCGGCAACACGCTGGGCATCGCCATCGACGGGCGTCGCCTGCCATTCGCCGAGTTCGAGTACGAATCCGGCGAGCGCGCGATCCGCGCGTGGACGGACTCGGGCCGCGTGCGCTGCGAACTCGGCGACGCCTATCGCTGTGAGCGCATCGGCGACGACATCAACAAGTCCCGCCCGCGCGCCTGGGGCGTGGTGCGCGACCTGTCGGTGCCGGCTGACGACACGCCGCGCCGCTCGCCCGACGGCCGGTACGAGGCGTTCGTGCAGGGCGACAACCTCATGCTGCGCATCCTCGCCAGCGGCGAAACCCGCACGCTCAGCCGCGACGGCTCGCCGGGCGATTTCCACGATCCGGACACCCTCGTCTGGTCGCCGGATTCCAGCCGCGTCGCGCTGTACCGCGTGCGTCCCGGTTTGCAGCGCCGCGTCACCCGCGTGGAAACCTCGCCGCGCGACCAGCTGCAGCCGAAGCTGCAAACCCAGCTCTACCCGAAGCCAGGCGATCCGGTGGACGTCGAGCGGCCGGTGATCTTCGAGGCCGCCAGCGGCAAACGCATCGACGTGCCCGACGCGCTGTTCGCCAATCCGTTCCAGCTCTCGCCGCTGGCGTTCCGCGCCGACGGCCGCACGCTGGCCTTCCGCTTCACCGAGCGCGGCCACCAGCGCGTGCGCCTGATCGAAGTGGATGCGCGCAGCGGCGCGACGCGCACAGTGGTGGAGGAGCGCAGCGACACCTTCGTCAACGACTGGTGGCAGCGCAGCGAGTTCCACGACGTCGGCAACGCAGGCCGCGAACTGCTGTGGATGTCCGAGCGCGACGGCTGGAACCATCTGTATCTGGTCGATGGCAAGAGCGGCCGGCTGCGCCAGCTCACGCGCGGGCCGTGGGTGGTGCGGCGGATCGTGAAGGTGGACGAGGCGCGCCGGCAGGTCTGGTTCGCCGCCAACGGCCGCGAGCCGGGCGATCCGTACATGCAGCATGTCTACCGCGTCGATTTCGATGGAAAAAATCTCGTCCACATGACGCCCGGCGACGGCTGGCACGAGATCAGCCTGTCGCCCGACCTGGCGCACTACGTCGATACCTGGTCGCGCCTCGACCAGCCCAACGTCACCGAGCTGCGCGACGCGCGCGACGGCCATCTGCTGGCGGAGGTCGAACGCGGCGACGCCAGCGCGCTGTTCGCCGCCGGCTACAAAGCGCCGGAAACTTTCGCCGCGCCGGGCCGCGACGGCAAAACGCCGATCTGGGGGTTGGTGGTGCGGCCCACGCACTACGATCCGTCGCGCAAGTATCCGGTGATCGAAAGCATCTATGCCGGCCCGCACGATTCGCACGTGCAGAAGAAGTTCTGGCCGTTCGATGCGCAGTCCAGCAACGAGCGCCTGGTCGGCGCGCAGGCGCTGGCCGACCTCGGCTTCATCGTCGTCCAGATCGACGGCATGGGCACGATGAACCGCTCCAAGGCCTTCCACGACGTGGCCTGGAAGAACCTCGGCGACGCCGGCTTCCCCGACCGCATCGCCTGGCACAAGGCGATGGCCGCGCGCGATCCGTCCTACGACATCGGTGGCGGCGTGGGCATCTACGGCGCGTCGGCCGGCGGGCAGAATGCGCTGGGCGCGCTGGAGTTCCATCCGGAGTTCTACACCGTCGCCGTGGCCTACGCCGGTTGCTACGACAACCGCATGGACAAGATCAGCTGGAACGAGCAGTGGATGGGCTGGCCGGTGGACGACAGCTACGCGCGCGCGTCCGGCGTGGACAACGCGGACAAGCTGCGCGGCCACCTGCTGCTGATCGTCGGCGAGCAGGACGAGAACGTCGATCCGGCGTCCACCTATCAGGTGGCCGACGCGCTGATCCGCGCCGGCAAGGATTTCGATTTGCTCGCCGTGCCCGGCGCGGGCCACGGCGTCGGCCGCGGCAACGGCGAAACCGACCGCTACGTGCAGCGGCGCAAGTTCGATTTCTTCGTGCGGCATCTGCTGAAGCGGCAGACGCCGGATTGGAACCAGTAGCGGGGTTCGCGGACGGGCGATCCGGAGGGGGCCGGATCCGGGCGCTGTGCGCCGGCCTCGTTCGCGTCGGGGATTGAGTTCGTCTTTCTGGCGGCGTTCCCGTCCGCTCCAGCCGGCAGCCCGTGCCGCCGGCGTACGTATCGGCAGCGCCCGGGAGGGGCGCCGCCGATTGCGGCCATGCGCCGCATCATCCCAACGACGGAGACGATCCAATGCCATTACCAAGCAAACACCGCGCGTATCGGTTGGCGGTCCTCGGCGGCATCGCCGCGCTCGCCAGCCTGGTGGCCTATGCGGGCCAGAACCTGGCGCTCTGGCGCACGTCCGCCACCGCGGCCGAAGCGCTCGCGGTCAGCCAGTCGCAGGCCGCGACGCCCGCGAACGCCATCCAGCGACGAAGTCCGCTGCTGTATTCGGGAAACGGCGCGCAGCGGCGCGCGGCGAGGACGCGCGCCATCGAGAAATCGCCGCAGACCGAGCGCCAGGTGTTCGGCGGCCACGTGCAGGACGGGAAACTCGACGCATCGCAGCGGATGCCGCTGCAGTCGCCGCTGAGCCGGTGGGTGGACGCCACCTTCGACCAGGGCGGCAGTCGTGAGAACCTCCTCGACCGGCCATCCCTCGCCGCGCGGAAGGGCCTGCGCGCCGCCGCCACAGCAGCGTGCAGCAGCACCCAGTTCGCCAGTCTGAGCGGGCAGGCGCTGGTGGCCGCGGTGACGGCCGCGCCGGTGAGCTGCATCAACGACCTGTTCGGGCTGACCGGCAGCGTCGCCGCCAGCACCTTCCCCGAAGCGAAGATGGCCACGATCGCCGGCGCGTTCGCCACGGTGGCCGGGCGCTACGACGGCACCAACCGCGACGGCGCGCTCCAGCTCATCCTGTTCCTGCGCGCCGGCTATTACGTGCAGTTCTACGACCCGGCGGTCGGCAACTACGGCGCGACGCTGCGCAACGCGATCCGGCCGGCGCTGGATGCGTTCGCGAACAACGCCAACTTCGGGCTGGTGAACGACGTCCACGGCGAGATCCTCGCGGAGTACGTCACCCTCATCGACAGCAGCTCGGAGAACGCGCGCTACCTGCCCGCGATCAAGCGCCTGCTCGACGGCTACGGCAGCGGTCACAACGCCTACTACTGGATGCTCACCGCGGTGAACAACACCTACACGGTGCTGTTCCGCGGCCACCAGCAGGACGACTTCCGCCAGCTGGTGCAGACCGACACCTCGATCATCGACACCCTGTACGGCTTCGCCAACCGCAACTTCGGCCTGATGGGCGGCGCGAACGACTATCTGGTGAGCAACGCCGGCCGGGAGATGGCGCGCTTCCTGCAGTACGCGGGGCAGCCGAAGACGCTGGCGCGCTCGCGGGTCAAGGCCTTGCTCGACCGCTCCTCGGTGACCGGCCCGACCGCGCCGCTGTGGATGGGCTTGGGCGACATGGTGAGCTACTACGACGCCGCCAACTGCAGCTACTACGGCATATGCGACTTCAAGGCCCGCGCGGAAGCCGCGGCGCTGCCGATCCGCCACACCTGCAGCGCCACGCTGACCATCCGCGCGCAGGCGATGACCGCGTCCGAACTGGCCGACACCTGCACGATCGTGGGTGGCGAGGAAGGCTACTTCCACGACCTGCTGAAGACCGGCCGCGTTCCCGTCGCGGGCGACAACAACGCCGCGCTGGAAATGGTGGTGTTCAACAGCAGCACCGACTACGGCACCTACGCCGGGGCCATCTTCGGCATCGACACCAACAACGGCGGCATGTACCTGGAAGGCAACCCGTCGGCGGCCGGCAACCAGGCCCGCTTCGTCGCGTATGAAGCCGAGTGGCTGCAGCCGCAGCGCTTCGAGATCTGGAACCTGACCCACGAGTACATCCACTACCTCGACGGCCGCTTCAACATGTTCGGCGACTTCTCCGCCGCCATGGCGCAGCCGACGGTGTGGTGGGTGGAGGGCTTCGCCGAATACATGTCGTATTCGTACCGCAACGTCGCCTACGTCGACGCGCAGCAGGAAGCCGCCAAGGGCACCTACAGCCTCAGCAGCATCTATGCGAACGACTACAACAGCGGGCAGACCCGGATCTACAACTGGGGCTACCTGGCGGTGCGCTACATGTTCGAGCGCCAGCCCGCCCAGGTGAGCGCGATCCTCGGCTACTTCCGCCCCGGCAACTACGCCGGCTACGGCAACTACATGCGCAGCATCGGCACCGGCAACGACGCCGACTTCCGCGCATGGCTGCCCTGCGTCGTCAGCGGCTGCACGCCGGCCAACCAGCCGCCGGTCGCGGCCTTCAGCGTCGTCACCAACGGCCTGAACGCGAGCTTCGCCGACGCCTCCACCGACGCCGACGGGCGCATCGTCTCGTACGCTTGGCGCTTCGGCGACGGCGCCACCGCGAGCAGCGCCTCGCCGTCGCATGCCTACGCGGCAGCGGGCACCTACACGGTGGAGCTCACGGTGACCGACGACCGCGGCGCGAAGGCGGTCAGCACCAAGCCGGTGACGGTCACGGCCACCCAGGCGAACAAGCCGCCGGTCGCCGCGTTCACCGTGGCGGTCAACGGCCTGTCGGCGCAGTTCACCGACGGTTCGAGCGATCCCGACGGCCGCATCGTCTCCCGTGCCTGGAACTTCGGCGACGGCGGCACCGCGACCTCGGCCAATCCCGCGCACGCCTATGCCTCGGCGGGCAGCTACACCGTGCGGCTGACGGTGACAGACGACTCCGGCGCCACCGCCACGGTGCAACGCACGGTGACGGTCAGCGCCGGCGGCCTGTCGGAATGCCCCGGCGTACCCGCCGCGCTCGGCCGCAACTGCGTGCGCAGCAACCTGACCGTGCCGCTGCGCGATTACGTGTACATGTACGTGTACGTGCCGAAGGGCATCGCCTCGCTGCGGATCACGACGCAGGGCGGCACCGGCAATGCCGATCTCTACGTCAACAGCCTCGGCAGCTGGGCCACCCGCGAGTACCACAACTACCGCTCGACCAACGCCGGCAACAGCGAAACCGTGCTGGTGAACTATCCGCCGGAAGGCTACCTCTACGTCAGCCTGTACGGCGCGAGCCAGGCGCAGGGGGTGTCCGTGAGCGTGGAGTACTGACTGCACCCGCACAGGCCGGCAGTCGCTGGCTGTGCGATATACGACCGATCGGATGCGATGGCCGGTCCTGGTCAAGGAAGCGCCCCGCGATATGCGGGGCGTTTTTTTGCATGCGGAACTGGACGGGGATTGAAGCGCCTGCGGTCGAATGATTGGTGTCAAGCAAGATCGACGCAAGGATCTAAAGCATCCTGATCGAATGGTTTGTTTCGATCCTCAGTTGCCAATCCAGAAACCCAGCCAGCCTGAAGCTGCCGAACCCGTCGTGCAGATCCAGACCGGCATCCGCGCACCGCATGGCCTCGTCACCGCGCGTCGGGTTGGTCATGGAGCCGCAGCAGCTCCATCGCCGCTTCGCGGGTGGCAGTGATTGCGGCCTCGTTTCCCGTGTTGGTCAGGACCGCGACCGCAATGTCCCGTTCCGGCAGCATGATCACGCGGGAAAAGAACGCCTTCGTGGCGCCCGTGAACCAGTGCGCCTCCATTCCGTCGAATTCGCGCAGGAACCACCCCATTGCGTATTCATCGGGGCCGTCGTGCAGGGGCGGGATCGAACCGGCATGCAGATGCCGTATGGACGATGCCTTGAGCAGCCCGTCGCGACCCGCAAGCCCTGCAAGGTGGAGCTTGAGGAATGTTGCGTAATCGGCAAGTGACAGCGAGTAATCGCCCGCCGGCTCGAAGATGACGCTCAGCGCCCAGCCGTCCCCGGGGGGCTGCGGCTCGACGACATTCTGGTGGGACGCCATGCCGAAGAATGCGGGCTTCGCCGTGTGCCCCCACGGTTGCGGGCTGTCGCCGCGTGCAGGCAGGCCATGCGTCAGGTGGATTCCAAGGGGTCGGGCCAGCCTGCTCTCGACCAGCGACTCCCACGCCTCTCCGGTGACGGCTTCGGCCATCGCGGCGGCAACGGGATAGCCTGCGTTCGAGTACTCCAGCCTGGTTCCCGGCGTGACGTACGGCCGTTGCTGCAGGAGCCAGACGCTGAACGCGCGGCGTTGGTCGCGCGCGGAGCCGGAACTCGCTCGCGCCGTCGCCCCTTTTATTTCGGCGATCGAATCGTACTTCGGCGTGCCGCCCTGGTGCCGCAGCAGCTGTTCGATGGTGACGTTCCGATAATCCGGATGGATGGTCTTTGCGAGTTCCGGGAAGACGTCGACGGGCCGCGTGGTCCACGAAAGCGTTCCTTCCTCGACCAGCCGGGCGATCACGGTGGCGGTGATCGCCTTCCCCATGGAGCCCAGATGGAAACGGTCGGTGGGTTCGACCTTTTCCGGTTTTCCTTGTCGCCGCAGGCCGGTCGCGGCCAAGTCGAGCGTCGTGTCCGAACGCACGACGACGGCGGCGAGCGCCGGCAGTTCGTGCTGCTCGCGGAGCCGGGTCAGCAGCGCTTCCGCGCGGTGCGCCTGGCTTCCGGGCGCTTCGGCAGCCGGACGAGCGGGTGCATTGATTTCGGGGGGCGGCGCTGCCGCGGTGGTCAGCAGGGCGAACGCGAATGCAAGGCTTTTCAAGCGTTCCCTTGGATGGCGTGGGTTGGCAGGCGAAATTCTACCTGCGTCCGGCGGGTGCGCCGCCTCGGGATTCGTGGAACCTATTCGGTTTGACGCTGGCAGCAACCTCGATGCCGTGGTGCGTCCCGGAAACCAATGTTTCTGCCATCCAATGACCGCACTGCGGTTCCGATGACGTGCAGACTGTTGAATGTCTCTTCCTGACCGTCAGGTTGCCAAACGGCCCAAAGCCGCCATGAACTCCAGTTCAGTGACAGCCCTGAAATCGCCGGCATCGTGATGCGGGAAACCCAAGCAGCGGGCGCTCGGACGACGAGTACCCAGCGCCGCTGCCTGGACCCCTTGCGGGGATTATTTGCCGTCGGTGTTGTTCTTTCCGTCCGCCGAAGCGTTGGCTTCTTCCGCGGCGTCCTGCGCCTGCTTGGCGGCGTCTGCTGCATTTTCAGCAGCATCGGCCATATCCCCGCGACTGGACGCGTCGCTGCCTGCGACATTGCCTGCGGCGGTGGCCGCTGCGTCTGCCGAGGCCGCCGCCGCGTCCGCCGCGGCCTGTGCGGTGTCGGCCGCTGCGGCGTCGCCAGTAGCGGCGGCGTTGTCCGCAGCCTGCTGGGCTTCCGCAGCGGAGGCCTGAGCGTCGTTGGCCGAATCGGCCGCTTGATCGCGGTTGCATGCGGTCAGGCCGAGACCCAACGCCACGGCCAGAAGTGCGTATTTGATCGTCATGACAATCTCCAGTTGATGCCTGTCGGCGTTTTGAGGATATGGGTACGGTGTCAATGCCGCGCGAAGGCGGTTGCAACGGCAGATAGGCCGGGCTGTAGTCCGCTTTCGGCCAGAAGCGGTCACCACTGACACGCGGTTGAGGCCGACGGATACTACGCGCATGAGTGAACCAATCCGAATCGACGCAGTCACGCTGCAGATCTTGATAAATCGAGCAGAACGCCTGCACGCCGCGGCCTTCCCGCCCGCAGACTGCGGCCGCGTCGACGTGCCACGCGAGTTGGATGCAGTCAGACAAAGATTGAACGCGCAGCGTGAAGAACATTTGCAACCATGGTTTGTCCTGCTCGACGAGGGCATTCAATTCTTCATCCAGTTTGAGCGCTATCTGTACGAGGTTCCGCCCAGCAGCAACCTCATGTCATACGCCGTAACCATTTCAAAATTGAAGCGAGATCTCGTCTCTATTCGCGAGCTCCTCGCGTTTGGCCAGGACATGGCGGCCAACGTACTTGCCAGAACTTTCATTGAGAATATCGAGATCGCCATGGCACTCGCATTGGACGCGGCCACGTGCGAGGCATTTGCTCACACGACCGATACGAACGCTTTTTGGAATAAGCACATCGGGTACGGACGAGTCTACGAGCAGATGCTTCAGTACTCGGCTGCATGCGACGTGGATGATGCACGCGCAAGACAACTTGTTGAACGCCACAAAGAAGCTAAGAAGCTTTTCTCCGATAGCACACACGGTGGGCGCGAGTCATCATTGTTCACCGCATTCAGCCCCTCGCTGACGAATTCGGACGAGGTCCACTTTTTGTCACTCGGCGCCCACACCTATCACACCCAGTTCCTTGCGCTATTTGTGGCACAAGAAATTCAGGCTTTTGCCGGTTCGATTGTCAAAGGGACGATGAGTCGCAATCCCCTTCATCTCTACAGAGGCTTCAAGTCCACTGGGCGCTTCATGAATGCCGCGGCCTCAGCTCATGTACTACAAGAACTGCTCGCGCGATACGAGACACAGCTTGAATCCAGCGCGGCAACCTGACTTCGCATATGTCGTTGGGCCGGATCTTGAAGCGTGCCACACAGTCTTAGCCTCGCCAGATGATTCAAGAACCCCAGGTCATGTTTCGGGTTTCAATGGTAACGCCTCACGGCCAGGAGCGGACCTTGGCTTTCGCTGGGCGCGTAAGCCGAAGGCGTGATGCGACATGACACGTCGTCTCGTGAATTAGCTCAAAGAAGGTGCATGACGCTTCGCTTATATGCGCCTAACGGCTTTAGCTAAAGCAACCCGAAGCGACCATCCTCCGGATTGCCCGTGAATACGTTCATGACGAGGCGCTCCTCGAAATGCTCTGGGGGATGCTGGTTCTCTATCACGAGAATCTGACTATTCTCGCCGTGATGTTTGACAAGGTAATCGTAGAACCGCTCCTTCAGATCCGTGCCTTTCAACGCAAGGTCATCGTCCCCTTCTGGCTTGAAGTACGCAAGCAATGGGGAATCGAGCACAACGAATCCGGGATGCGATAGGCCTCTCTCTTGGCAGTACTCCAGCAACGCAATGTTTACGGCGGCATGCGTGATTGCGCGCAGGCCCTTACCCCGGCTAGCACGTGGCTTTCCATCAATGACGAAATCCGTGGACTGCTTGTCGAAGTAGACATGACATTCGCCGGGAAAATTCCATGCCGTGAGGATAGTCGCGACCTTCGAAGACAACGCATGCGCGACAGAGTCTGGGATTCCCGCCTTGACAGGCTCTTCCCCGACGCTGCCCTCTCCGTCGTCCTGCAACGATCGCTTGCGGTCTTCCAGCTTCTCGCGCCTAGTGAACATCTCGACGAGTTTCTGGACACCTGCCCGTTTCTCCACGAGTTCCGAAAATGAAGCTTGATAGCCCCTCAAGTCCGGCGCGACTGTTTCTTGGATCGCCGCATCTAGATCTTGGTAAACGGCGTCTCTCTCAACGATTGAACCCCTTAGACCGACCTCCTCAGACCTGATGTCGGAGACAGTGCCTTCAAGCTCCCCGAGAAGCCTCTCGATCTTCTCTATCTCGGAATTGGCCGCAAAGACGATCGCGTCAATATCACCCTCGCATGTCGCGTCGATGTGCTGCGCCTCTGGCTTCGCTCCGCAAACCGGGCACGGTATAGCCTCGACATGCGAGAAAAGAGATCCGCTCTCGCGGATCGCCTTCAACCTATCGATATCGACGTTGTAATGATCACGGAGCAAGTCGAACCGGGCGAGGAGTTCGCCGATTTCGCTCAAGCGGTCCTGCATGCTGCTTCGTTCTTCAAGCACCTTCCGTCGCTGTGCTAGCAGCTCATTGAGCTGGCGCTGCGCAAGATCCAGCGATTGGCGCTGACCCGAAATCGAGACCTCGAGCCGACCGAGCTGGGCGACGAGCTCATCACGATCCTCTCCTGCATCCTCGATCTCACTGGCCAGATCGGCCAGAAGCTCGTCGATGAGCGCGATCTGCTTTGCACTATCCGGACCGGCATCGGCGGCAGGCACGACCGCGGAATCATCGATTCCGGTAAGCAACAGCTTGACTGTCGCCAGCTCGGCGGTCTTGGTCGTGAACTGGCCGCTCCAGAACGGAGATCCCCGTTGCTGGATCTCGCCTTCCTGGACGATCACGAGTCGCGCGAGATCACGAAAGCTGAGGCTTCGGGTCGTGGCCTTCGCACTGCTCTTCAGGACCCGCTTTCCCAGCAAGCCGATCTTCTCAAGCAGGAAGCCGGACAGGTTGTCGGTCTTGTCATGAGCATGGATCTGCTTGAGGACAGTCACGGCATGGTCGGGCTGGTCGAGGTCGACCAGGGTGAAATTGCCTCCGGATGCGGCTCTCCGTAGACGCCAGTGCTCCCCGTGCTGACGCATAGGTCAAGCTCAACCTCCCCATACGGCACGCGTTCCGGAATTTCACGAAGCTCTGAACCGCCAAGCATGTAATCGATCGACTCGGCGAGGAACGATTTACCCGTATCGGATGCACCGCAGACCACGTTTACGCCCGAAATAAAGTCGAGATTCGAGTCTCCCTTCGGGCCCTTGAACACGATCCTGCGAAGCTGGAGGTAGCCGTCACTCACTGGCTGCCTCCGCTCGACTGCACCAGCTGGAACTCGCTCGACCATCGTTCGAATAGGCGATGGGTTATGCGGCGAATCTCTTCCGTGGACACACCCTGGAAACGCCCGACCGCCCACTCGGCGCGCTCCCTGAGTCGGCAAGAGTAATCGGCGGCGAGTGACGAAATGAACGGCGCGGCCGTTTCCTCGGCTACGAAGCGGAATCCGTCCTGGGACGGCATGCGCTTCACCAGACCCCGACTCATCATCAAGATCAATCCCTTTTCAATCAGGCCTCGTCTCACAAGAAGCTCTCCGGCACGCAATGGCAGAGGCGCATGAAGGCTCTCAGGACCATCGGCATCTCCCGAGTGGACCACGAGGTAGTCCATCTCCACCAATCGTTGCAGGTCGAACGCCGCAGGGAACGCAACGACCAGGATCGTAAGCGAGCGCACTCCCGTTTCCAGGGAGCTGTTGAACGGGTTAGGAAGGGACGCCCTAGTCATTCTCCGGCACCCAGTTCAGACGGTCCTCGTTTGCCAACTGATGGCATATCCCTTGTCGATCCTGCGTCTTCATCGTCGACACCAGCGGATTCGAAGTCGCAGCAACAGTCGCGGCCTGTGTGATGGTGGCTTTCATCCGCTCGAAGCCATTGGCGTGAGAATTTTCACAGACGTCAACAACACCGTGATAGATCTCATCCTGAAGTGCGCCGAAGGTTCCCTCCGGAACAGTGTCCCTTGCGAAGTTCTTCAACGACTCGGCATGGTAGAAGCGCTCGCGTTGCCGCAGATAGTCCCGCTTGAGGGAATCATGGGAATCCAAGGCAGCGGCATCGGCCAGGCTGGTTCCAAGATGATCGCCGTAAGCATCGAGAATCTGCCGGATGTAGC
The DNA here is from genome assembly GCF_014395425.1 of Thermomonas brevis. Taxonomy (NCBI): domain Bacteria; kingdom Pseudomonadati; phylum Pseudomonadota; class Gammaproteobacteria; order Lysobacterales; family Lysobacteraceae; genus Thermomonas; species Thermomonas brevis. The sequence goes on along the minus strand of NZ_CP060711.1, from coordinate 1,612,098 downwards.
GGCTTTCGTTCTCGGTCGGCGTATCCGGCGGCAAGTCTGGATTCGGGCGCTGCGGAAGCCCACCACCAAAACGGACCGTATGGAATCCGGTCTTGCTGTGTTCTTCGATGATTTCGACAAGTGATCTTGAAGAGAAAATCGAGAAGTCGAAGGCATCAAAGTAATCCCTCAGCGCACCAGTGAGTGCGACTGGAGAGGTGGACGTGATGCCATTGAGACAATGCTTGTCCCAATTCTCAAGCATCTTTTCTTTCAGCGTGCCCGGCGTATTCAGCAGTTTCTCCAAGCTGGTGCCGACACCCTGCGAGCATACGAAATAGTGTCGCCGCGGAGGGCTATATTCAACAAGGTGCGAGTAGTAGATGATCTTGCCGATTTCTACCCAAATGTCCCCGGGGCGCAATGGATGGTCATACCTTTTGCACTGGAAGCTGTCCCAGTCACCAAGAAAACCCTGGTCGGTGCAGAACCCGGCGATATCCACGCCAAGATCACCGGCACCACCGAAGCGCCGCACTTTTGCGTAGAGAGAGTTAAGCGCGCTCGCCCATTCTTCGATGAACTCCTCCCACTCGTCAGGGCTGAAATGCCTGATCCGAATCGCTTTGGGGACGGGAACCCCGCTCTGAACATGTGAAGGAGACGACACATGGCTAGGCGTCTTCGGTTGGATTTCCTCTAGATCGGACTCCGAAATCACATGAGCCCCCCGCTCGTGATTGGATCGGTGTATGGCGCGCTGCTTGATTCTAAGTGAACCTAGACTCGATCAGAGCCGCAGGCGCGCTAGCTCGACCCAGCTGCCCATTTGGCAACTGGGACAATACCCGATATCGGCAAGCTCAAGCAGCGGGATCGTAGCCGCCCTCCGTCTCACGGTCTGCGCCTTGCGCAGCCAGTCCTACCCTCACTACCCGCGGCGGAAAATCGAATCAGCATGCACTGATTGAACCAGCCACTTGTTGAGATCACCAGAGCAGATGCATGAGTCAATGTCCGCTCAGGGTCGGAAGCCGCCATCGCTTCCCTGATGAAGCGGACAGGAACCTATCCCGCTTTTCGTACCTGATTCGAACGTTCCATCCGAGGATCAGATGCCGGCAGGCAATGCCCACACACTGTTGCGTTCGCCCGTGCGCGAGCGCCTGCCGGTCAGCCAGGCCAGCCATGCGAAGCCCGCCGCCATCGCCAGCGCGCCGGCGTCGATGGCGAACAAGGCGGTGTGGCCCGCTGCGGCGCTGCGCCACAGCCAAGCGCCGGTCATGGCGCCGTGGGCGAGCGGCACGAGGGCGGTGACGATCGCGGCGGCCCAAAGCAGTTCGATCGCGGCGCGGATCGGCGGACGCACCGCCGCCCATGCCAGGCAGGCGGCCCAGCTGCCGAAACAGGCGACGTTGAGGCCGGTGGCCGTGTCCATTCCCCAGGCCGCGCCGTGCGATTCCAGTACCTGCGCGGCGACGAAGGCCGTCGAGATCGCCACGCACGCGCCGATGCAGAAGCCGACGGTCGCCTTCGCCATCCACACCTGCGGCTTGCCCTGCTCGGGTTGCCGCCGCTTGCGGCGCGATTCGATCCACAGCAGGTTGCCGGAAAAGAACAGGAAGGCGCCGCCGATGCCGAGCAGGAAATAGAGCCACCGCACCCATGCGTTGCCGTATTCGCCGAAGTGCAGCCGGTAGGCGATCGACAGGGTGGCATGGTTGATGTCGCGATGGCCGGGCAGCTGGCTGGCGACGACTTCCCCGGTGTTCGCGTTCAGGGCCACGGCGCCCAGCGAGCCCAGCGTGCGCGGGACTTCGCCGGTGATCTCGACCAGCGCGTTCGCGTCGCCGGCATGGGTCAGCTTCAGGTAGGTGGGCTCGAAGGCGTCCAGTCCCCGCTTGCGGGCTTCTTCCTGCGCGCGTGCGCGCCACATCGCCAGGCCGCCCGGCGACGCCGGCGTGCCCGCCGCCGCCATCTGCGGCGCGGTGTCCAGCGCGGCGGGCATCGCCTCCGCCAGCTTGCCGCCGTAGATCAGCGGATTGAGCGCGAGCGCCACCACCGTCGCCAGGCAGAGCAGCGCGCCGGTGGCGGCGAACATCACGTGCATCGGCAGGCTGAGCACGCCGATGACGTTGTGCGCGTCCTGCCAGAAGCGCTTGAGGTTGCGGCCCGGTCGCAGCGCGAACAGGTCCTCGACGAGCTTGGGCAGGTGGATCACGACGCCCGACACCAGCGCCACGCCGTACAGCAGGCTGACGATGCCCATCAGGTAGAGGCCCGCCACCGGCAGGCCCAGCGAGAAATGCAGCGCGTTGACCAGTTCGGACAGCGCGGCCGAGGGCGGTTCGGCGCCGCCCTGCAGATCGTCGGGCGTGGCGTAGTGCCAGCGGCCCTGCGCGTCGGGCCAGTACGCGAGCGGCTGCGCGGATTCCTCGCCCGGGAACAGCATGCCGACCCAGTTGCGTGCCTCGGGATGGCGCTTGAGCGTCTCGTCGAGCAGGTATTGCGCATCCTCCAGGGTGCCGACCGGCTGCTCCACTGCATGCGGCGACTGCCAGACCATCAGGTCGTGGTGGAAGACGGTGATCGCGCCGGCGTAGAAGGCGACGAACAGCGCGAATCCCGCGACCAGGCCGACCCAGGTATGCAGCGCGGTGAAGGTGCGCAGGGTGGAGGATTTCAGTTTCACCGGAAGGCTCCTACTGCACCCACTGGAGATGGCGCAGCAGCGCCAGCCCCGCCAGTCCCGCGGCCGCCAGCAGGCTGTAGGCCAGCCAGGCGCGCGCGCCGCTGCGGAACAGGAAGCCGAGGCAGAACACGCCCACCCAGACCGGGAAGAACGCCAGCCCGCCCAGCACCAGCGTGGACTGCCAGGGCCCGGGCAGCAGCCAGCTGGCCAGGCCCACGATGGCCGCGGACAGGAAGAAGCCGGGCACGATGCCGGCGGTGGCGCGCGCCCACATCAGGCGTCGCTCCCCGCGTTGCCGCCGACGCGCATGCCCGCCATGTACGGCAATGCCATCAAGGCGAGCATCCACGAGCCGAGCATCGCGCAAAGCCCGGCGCCCGCGCCCAGCGCGCGCATCCACAGCGCCAGCGCGACCACCGCCAGCAGCAGCCCGAGCCACGTGCCCACCCGCCCGATGCGCCGCCAGCTTGGCCAGCGGCAATGGCGCGAGCCGGCGTACAGGCCCGCCGCCGACGCCCAGGCCGCGAGCGCGGCCGCCATGCTCATCCACGCCATCGCATCGTCGCCCTGCACTTGGTCGTCTTCATCGTTTGCTGCGCCACGGGAACGTGCGGGCCAGGGTAATGCCCATCACCGGCACCGCGGCGAGCGGCCCGCACGACGTCCATGCGGCGCCGTGGCGTTACCAGGCGTAACGCACGGTGGCGGTGACGGTGCGCGGATAGCCGTAGTAGCACCAGTCGCCCGAATTGCAGGTGCCGACGTATTCCTTGTCGGTCAGGTTCTGCACGTTCAGCTGGAAGCGCCAGGCGCCGAAGTCGTAATGCGCGGACGCGTCGAACAGCGTGTGCGAGGGCGCCTCCCAGGCGTTGGCCGCGTCGCCGAAATGGGTGCCGACGTAGCGCACGCCCGCGCCGAAGCCCAGCCCGGACAGCGCGCCGCCGGCGACGGTGTAGTCGCCGCCGAGCGAAGCGGAATGGCGGGGCTGCAGCGGGATCCGCTTGCCCAGCATCGCCGGGTCGGTGGTCTTCGTGACTTCCGAGTCGATGTAGGCGTACGCGCCGTGCACGCTGAGGCTGCGCCCGATGTTCCAGCGTCCTTCCAGCTCGGCGCCGCGCGAGCGGTACTGGCCCTGCTGGATCGTGTACGACACGTAGTCCGGGTCGATCACCGCGACGTTGTTCTGCTTGATCTCGTAGGCGGCCAGGGTGAGCAGCACGTCGCCGCCGGCCGGCTGGTACTTCAGGCCGAGTTCGACCTGCTCGCCGGTGGTCGGATCGAACGCCTTGCCGCCGCGCTGCGGCGCCTCGGTGCCGCTGACGACTTCGAACGACTGGCTCCAGCTCGCGTAGGGCGCGAAGCCGTTGTCGAACAGATAGGTCAGGCCGACGCGGCCGGAGAACTTGTCGTCGCTCTGGTGCTGGCCGTTGGTGTCGGTGCCGACCCAGTCCTGGCGCCCGCCGACGGTCAGCAGCCACTGGCCGATCCTGATCTGGTCCTGCAGGTAAAGGCCGAGCTGGCCGGTCTTCTGCAGCGTGTTGCCGGTGAAGGTCGGCACCGCGTTCGGCATCGTGCCGTAGACGGGGTCGAACGCGTCCAGGCCGGTCGCGTCGAAGCCGAAGCCATAGCTGTAGTCGCTTTCCAGGCGGCGGTAGTCCAGCCCCGCCAGCACCGTGTGTTCGGCCGCGCCGGAAGCGAAGCGCCACTGCAGGTTGTTGTCGATGCCGAAGGTCTTGGCGTCCTCCTTGATCGACCACGTGTAGCGGTACAGCGTGCGGTTGTCGCCGAGGTAGCCCCACGGCACCACCATCACCGTCGGATCGACTTTCGAATCCTCGAAGCGCACGTTCTGCTGGAACACCGTGCCGCCGCCGAAATCGTGGCGGAAGTCGTAGCCGATCGCGGCGACGGTCTTGACGTAGTCGTTGGTGTTCGGCTCGCCGGTGTACAGGCTCGGCGAAATCCTGCCGTTCGGGTTCGGCAGCAGCGTGCCCACCGACGGTAGGAAGCCGGCGCCGTTCTTGGTGTCGGCCTTCTGCCAGCGCGCCAGCACGGTGAGTTCGTTGGCCTCGTCCGGCTTCCAGGTCAGCGCCGGGGCGAAGTAGTAGCGGTCGTCGCGGATGTAGTCGACGAAGTTGTCGCTGTTGCGCGCCAGGCCGGTCAGCCGGTACAGCAGGGTGCCGCTTTCGTTGACCGCGCCGCCGACGTCGAAGGCGACCTGCTTCATGGCGTCGCTGCCGACCTGCAGCTCGACTTCCTTCGGCATGTCCGCGTCCGGACGCTTGGTGACGTAGTTGACCAGGCCGCCCGGCGGCATCGCGCCGTAGTTGACCGAGGCCGGCCCCTTCAGCACCTCGATGCGCTCCATGCCGTAGGGCTCGATGCGGGTCTGGCCGCTCCAGGTGCCGATCGGCAGGGCCAGGCCGTCGAGGTAGCGCGCCGGCTGGAAGCCGCGCACCAGCAGCCACTCGCTGCGGGTATCCATGCCGTAGACGCCGCCCTGGGCGCCGGCGACGTACCACATGGCCTCGTCGACGGCGTGCAGGCCGCGATCCTGCAGGTCGCGCGCGGTGACGATCGAGATCGACTGCGGCACTTCGACGAGCGGGGTGTCGGTCTTGGTCGCGGTGCCGGTGTCCTTCGGAATCGGCGCCTGCACCACGACGGTGTCGAGGGTGGTGGCGTCGCCGGAGGCGGACTGGGCCAGCGCCAGGCCGGGAACGGCCAGCGCGGCGAGGATGGCAAGGCTGAGGGTGCGGCGGGAAACGGCGTTCATGGCGACGGCTCGAAAGCGGCCGGCGCCCCTGCCGCCGCCTATCGGTCGACACCGGGCCGCGGGCATGGCCCGCTACCAGCCAATTTAAGAATGATTCTCATTTTAGACCATACGCCCCGGTCCGGACAATCGCGCGCCGCCGCCGCAACGCGAACGGCCCCGGTTCCCCGGGGCCGTTCGCCATCGCGCCAACCGCCGCGACCTCACTTCAACTTGTATTCCACCGTCAGGAAATACTCCGCGCCGGTCGGGTTGTACTTGCTGATGTCGGCGTAGGGCCACCACTTCTCCGAGTCCACCAGGTCCGGCCGGCGGTCCAGCAGGTTGGTCACGCTGATGCCAGCCCAGAGCGCGTCGCTGAAGCGCCAGCCCAGCGACAGGTTGGCGGTCGTCCACGCGGGCAGGCGCTTGTAGGTGTCGGCCCAGCGCTCGGGCGAGGTGCCGAGGCGGTTGACGTGCAGGTTGGCGTTGAAGCGGTCGATCTGCCAGCCCAGGGTGGCGTAGCTGCGGGTGCGGAATTCGCTGTTCCACTGCGCGTCGCGGACGTCCTCCACGACGTCTTCCGGCAGGTAGCGCTCCAGCGTCTTCAGGATGTGGGTGTAGCCGAAGCGGAGGCTGAAGTCGCCGTAGGGCGTGCCGTTGTACTGGCTCAGCCAGGTGAAGTCGAAGCCGTCCTGCTGGCGCATGCCGGTGTTGAACGGGCTGGTGATGACCGAAGTCACCCGGTCCTTCTGGCCGCGGGTCACGCGCGCCAGCATCGCCAGGCACTTCGGCGAGCCGGCATCGACGGCGGCGCCGGTGGCGTCGAAGCCCAGCTCGCATTCCGCCGCGTAGCGCAGCACGGTGTCGGCGCCGATGACGCCGACCTGGTCTTCGAGGTGGATGCGGAAGCCGTCCAGGGTGAACGAGTGGTGCGTGCCGAGCTGCGCCACCACGCCGAGCGAATCGGTGTAGCCGGTTTCCTCGCGCAGGTGCGGGTCGCCTTCCGAATACTGGCGGATCGAGCCGGTGCCGTACTTGGTGCCGCAGCCCTGCCAGCTCTGGCCGGGCTGGAGGTGTTCGGTCTGCACGCAGGTCAGGTAGTCGACGCCGCTGGTGTAGGACGAGCTGCGCTCGGCGAACATCACGTGCATGTCCGGCGCGCGGAACGAGGTGGCACGCGAGGCGCGGAACATCAGCGATTCGATCGGCTTCCACGACAGGCCGATCTGGTAGGTGCTCGCGCCGGACACGTCGGAGGCGTCGTCGTAGTAGTCGTAGCGCGCGGCGATCTTCGCATCCAGCTGGCCGATCGCCGATTCCTGTTTGGCCAGCGGCACCGCCAGTTCGCCGCCCACGGCGTAGCGGTTGCGCTTGCCCTGGCCGCGGATGCCGCTCCAGCCGTAGATTTCGCCGTCCACCGTGGTCTGGTCGGTGAGGAAGCTGTACGAGTCGCGGCTGGCTTCCACCACCGCCGCGAAGCCCAGCGGGCCTGCCGGCAATTGGAGCAGGTCGCCGCTGATGTCGGCGCTCAGCGTCTGCGAGGTGGAGCGGCCGTCGCCCACCGAGGTGCGCACCGCGCTGGCGAACATGTCCGGCGTCAGCGCGCCGAAGAAGTCCAGCCCGGTCGGCAGCAGGTTGGCGTCCAGCGAATCGCGGCTGACGGTCAGCCAGCGGTCGGGCGCCCACGGCCGCGCCCAGTCGGTGCCCTTCTGCCCGAACACCAGCGCCATCATCGCCTGGTCGTCGAAGCGGTCGACCGAATCCTTGTAGCGGTAGGTGCCGTAGGTGTAGCCGAGGTTGTAGTCGAACCTGCCCAGCGGCCCCTGCAGCCCGGCGCTGAAGATGTGGCTGGTCTCGCTGAAGTGCTGGTTGCTGGTGGGCGTCTCGAAATCGCGGAAGGAGCGGTAGACCTGGCGCGAGCCGTAGTAGTCGGAATCGAGGTCGTTGGCGTCCTCCAGCACGTCGTAGTCCACGGCGTAGCTGTAGCGGTACAGGCCGGCGTCGGCCTTGGAGCGCGCCGACATCAGGTTGGCGCGGAATTCGTGCTCGCCGAAGCTGTGGCTGAGGTTGGCGAAGCCGAACACGCGCTCGCGCCCGTTGCGCACGGTGTAGGTGTCGAAGGTGTTGTCGCCGCAGTACTGCTCGCTGCCGGGGCCGGCCCAGCCCGGACGCACCGCTTCATAGCCCAGCGCGCTGCAGCGGCCGCCGACGTCCAGCAGGCCCCAGCCGCCCGCCGCGCCGCGGTCCCAGAACGACATCACCTGGTCGAGCGCGCGGTAGTCGGGATCGGGCGACTTCGACGGATCGGAGAACCAGTCGCGCTGGTCGCCGCGGATCGGCCGGCGCCGGTCCCATTCCAGCCCGTAGCTGACGTGGGTGTCGCCGCGCGAGAAACCCGACGACACGGTGAAGTTGTCGGAGCGCCCGCCGCCGTTGGCGGTGTCGCCGTAGCGGTACTTGAAGGTGGTTTCGTCGATGCCGTCCTTGAGGATCACGTTGACCACGCCGGCCACCGCGTCGGAGCCGTAGATCGCCGAGGCGCCGCTGGTCAGCACTTCCACGCGCTGCACGGCGGAGGCCGGAATCATCGCCAGGTTGATGACGTTGCCGGAGATGTTGCCGGCGGGCTTGGGCAGCATCGGCATGCGCCTGCCGTTCAGCAGCACCAGCGTGTAGCCGGGGCCGAAGCCGCGCAGGTTCAGCGCCTGCGCGTTGGCGTTGAAGTTGTTGGTGTTCTCTTCGCCGACGAACACGCCGGTGTTCACGCTGAGGTTGGAGAGCGCGTCGTACAGGGTGGAATAGCCCTGTTTGGTCAGGTCTTCCGCGGTGAACACCTGGATGGGATCGACGGTCTCGATCTCGGTGCGCTTGATGCGCGAGCCGGTGACTTCCACCTTCTCCAATGTCTTGGCGGCGTCCTGCTTGTCCGCGGTCGCGCCGTCCTGCGACTGGGCGACGGCTGGCGCGGCATGCAGCGCAAGGCAGATCGCCAGCGCCAGTGCGCCCGGCAGGCATGTGGATTTCGTCGACATCGGTGCTCCCCCAGAGTTTCGATTGGTATGGCGGACGCGCGCGGCCTGCGGGCCGGGCATCACGTTTGCCATGCTCCAATGCGTCGCTCTGCGGCAGCTAGCCGCGAATGCGCCCGCGCCGTGCGGATTTCCGCACAGTGGAACGCGTCGTCAGGGCGGCGATGCGGACATGTCGCCGACGCGCTGCGCAGCCAGCGCGTGCAGGATGCGCAGGTCGTCGGCATCGAACGCCGCCTGCGGATCGTCGCCGTCGTTGCGGCCCCGGTAGTGGCGATGGAAGGCGCGCACCGCGGCGGCGCGGTCGTCCAGCGGATAGCCGATCGCGGCCATCGCCAGCCACGGATCGAAGCCGGGCGGCGGATCGCGCAGCTCGCCGCGCGGCCACAGGCCGTAGCCGGCGTCGGCCAGCCGCTGCCACGGGAAGTGAGCGCCGGGATCGCGCTTGCGGGTGGGCGCGAGGTCGGCGTGCGCGATCACCTGCGTCTTCGGGATGTACAGGCGCGCGGTGAGGTCGTCGAGCAGGCGCAGCAGCGCGGCGATCTGCGCGTCGCTGTACGGCTCGCTGCCGTCGTTGTCGATCTCGATGCCGATCGACGCCGAATTGAGGTCGGTGATGGTGCCCCAGCGCCCGCCACCGGCGTGCCAGGCGCGGTCGGCGTCGGCGACAAGCTGGTAGATGCGGCCGTCGTCGCCGACCAGGTAGTGCGCGCTGACCGGGCCGCCGCTGTTGGCGGTGCGCAGCGTGTCCAGGCTTTCGCGCGCGGAGCCCTGCTCGGTGGCGTGCAGGACGATGAGCACCGCGCGCCGCGCGTCGAAGTTGGGCGAGGGCACCCATTCGGCCAGCGGATTGCGCGTCGGCGCGGCGACGTGCGCGCAGGAGGCGGCCAGCAGGCAGGCCAGGAACGGCAGCAGGAATCGGCGCATGGCTTGATCTTAGCCCGTGCGCCTGGCCGGATGGGCTGATAGCCTGCTCGCTTCGTCAGCCGATCCACGCAGCATGCCTCGGCCATCGCCCCCATCCGCGGACGCGTCGCGTCCGGCCCTGTTCCAGCGGCAGCAGCAGCGGCGCCTGCAGCAGATCCTGTGGGCGCTGGTGTCCGTGTTCGGCCTGCTGATCGTGATGAACCTGTTCACCGGCCGCTTCCGCAGCGCCGGGCTGGAAGGGCTGATCGTGTCGCTGCTGGCGCTGGCGATGCACTGGAACGTGCGCGAACAGGCGGCGCGCGCGGTCGCGTTGACCGTGGCGACGCTGATGCTGGGGCTGTGCGTCCTGATGATCAACAATCAGGGGCTGTACGACGAGGCGCCGCTGGCATTCCCGGCGCTCCTGCTGTTCACCGGGCTGTTCGGTTTCCGGCGCATGTTCTGGGTGCTGATGTGCAGCATGCTGGCGGTGGTCGCGCTGCTGTTCTTCCTGCACCGGGCCGACGTGTTCCACAGCGCGCCGGTGGTGCCGCTGGACTGGCGGCGGCCGTTCGTCATCAGCCTGATCGTGCTGGTCACCGGGCTGTTCGCCTGGCTGCTGACCAGCGACCTCGGGCGGACCATGCTCCAGTTGGAGACGGAGAAGCGCGCGCTGGAGGAGTCGCACGCGCGCATCGAGGTGCTGGCCCAGCGCGACAGCCTCACCGGCCTGCCCAACCGCGCGCTGGCCCGCGACCGGCTGGCGCACCTGCTGCGGCAGGCGCGGCGCAGCGGGCGGATGGTCGCGGTGATGTTCCTCGACCTCGACAACTTCAAGACCATCAACGACTCGCTGGGCCACGCGGCCGGCGACGATCTGCTGTGCCAGGTGGCCGCCAAGCTGCGCGCCTGCGTGCGCGAGACCGACACGGTGGCGCGCGTCTCGGGCGACGAGTTCCAGATCCTGCTCGGCGACCTGCAGGACGAGGACGCGATCGTGGCGGTGGTCGCCAAGGTCACCCACCTGCTGGGCCGCGCCTTCGTGCTCGACGGCATCGAAGTGCTGGTGACCGCCTCGCTCGGCATCGCGGTGGCCCCGCGCGATGGCGCGGAAGGCGACGTGCTGCTGAAGAACGCGGACATGGCGATGTATCAGGCCAAGGATTCCGGCCGCAACACGTTCTGCTTCTTCGACGCGAGCATGAACGAGAGCGTGGTCGAACACCTGCACATCGCCTCCGGCCTGCGCGCGGCGCTGAGCCAGGGCGAACTGCAGTTGCACTACCAGCCGCAGTTCGACCTGCGCAGCGGGCGCATCCTCGGCGCCGAGGCGCTGCTGCGCTGGAAGCATCCGGAGCTGGGCATGATCCCGCCCGGCAAGTTCATCCCGGTGGCCGAGCGCAGCGGGCTGATCAACGAGGTCGGCGCGTGGGTGTTGCAGCAGGCCTGCCGCGAGGCGCAGGCGTGGCGCGGGCAGGGGCTGGGCGCGCTGAACGTGGCGGTGAACGTGTCGCCGCTGCAGTTCCGCCGCGACGACATCGAGCGCGAGGTGGCGAAGGCGCTGGCCGCCAGCGGCCTGTCGGCGGACGCGCTGGAGCTGGAGCTGACCGAATCGCTGCTGGTCGCCGACGCGCGCAACATCGGCGACGTGCTGCAGCGGCTCAGCGCGCAGGGCGTGCGGATCTCCATCGACGATTTCGGCACCGGCTATTCCAACCTCGGCTACCTGCGCCGCTTCGCCGTGCACCGGCTCAAGATCGACCAGTCGTTCGTGCGCCGGATGCGCGCCAACGCGCACGACGAGGGGCTGGTGCGCGCGATCATCGAGATGGCGCATTGCCTCGACCTGCAGACGGTCGCCGAAGGCGTCGAGGACGTCGAAACCCTGGACCGCCTGCACGCCTTCGGCTGCGAGATCGGCCAGGGCTTCCACTGGTCGCCGGCGCTGCCGGCGGAGGCGTTCGTCGCCTTCGTGCGCGAGCGCCAGGTCGAGGTCGGCTGACCGCGGCCCGGCGCCCGCCGCGGTTCACGACTGGTAGGCGGTTTCGCCGTGGGTAGCGATGTCCAGGCCCTCGCGCTCGGCGTCCTCGCTCACGCGCAGCCCGCCGAACGCCAGCCTGGCGACCAGGAACCCGACCACCGACACCAGCCCGATCCAGACCAGCGTGATCGCCACGCCCAGCGCCTGCACGCCGACCTGTGCGGCGATGCTGTAGCCCTCGGCCACAGCCTTGGTGCCGCCCAGCGAATCGGCGGAGAACACGCCGGTCAGGAGCGCACCGACGATGCCGCCGAGGCCGTGCACGCCGAACACGTCGAGGCTGTCGTCGGCGTCGAGCAGCTTCTTCAGGCCGTTGACGCCCCACACGCAGACGATGCCGGCGATGAAGCCGAGCGCGATCGCGCCGAACGGACCGACCGTGCCGCAGGCCGGGGTGATCGCCACCAGCCCCGCCACCATGCCCGAGGCCACGCCCAGCGCCGACGACTTGCCCTTGACGATGCGTTCGGTCAACGACCAGCCCAGCACCGCCGCCGCCGTCGCCAGCAGCGTGTTGAGGAAGGCCAGCGCCGCGCCGGCGTTCGCCTCCAGGTTGGAACCGGCGTTGAAGCCGAACCAGCCCACCCACAGCAGCGACGCACCGACGAAGGTCAGCGTCACGTTGTGCGGCTTGAGCGCGGTCTGGCCGTAGCCCAGCCGCTTGCCGACGAACCACGCGCCCACGAGGCCGGCCACGCCGGCGTTGATATGCACCACCGTGCCGCCGGCGAAGTCCAGCGTGCCCTTCTCGAACAGGAAGCCGCCGGTGGCCCAGACCATGTGCGCCATCGGCAGGTAGCCGAAGGTGAACCAGATCGCCGCGAACAGCAGGATCGCGCCGAACTTCGCGCGCTCGGCGAACGCGCCCACGATCAGCGCGCCGGTGATGCCGGCGAAGGTGGCCTGGAAGCCGGCGAACACGTATTCCGGCAGGGCGACGCCTGCGCTGAAGGTGGCGGCCAGCGACGCCGGGGTGACGCCCCGAAGGAACAGCTTGTCGAGATCGCCGATCCACGCGCCGCCGCCCGAGAAGGCGAGGCTGTAGCCGTAGCAGGCCCACAGCACCACCAGCAGCGAGAACACCACGGCGACCTGGATGAGCACGGACAGCACGTTCTTGGCGCGCACCATGCCGCCGTAGAACAGCGCCAGGCCGGGCACCACCATCATCAGCACCAGCAGGGTCGAGACGAGCATCCAGGCCACGTCGCCCTTTTCGACGACGGGCGCGGCGGCGTCCTGCGCGAGCGCCGGCGCGGCGGACAGGGCGAGGGCCAGCATTGCGTACAGCCGGGTCGTCCACCCGGAAACGGAAGCGGTTTTCATGTGGGTCTCCGTGGGGTGGTCAGAGGGCGTCGGCGTCGAGTTCGCCGGTGCGGATGCGCACCACGCGGTCGAGCGCGACCGCGAAAATCTTGCCGTCGCCGACCTTGCCGGTGCCGGCGGAGGCGACGATGGCGTCGATGGCGGCGTCGAACAGCGCGTCCGTCACCGCGACTTCGATCTTCAGCTTGGGCAGGAAATCGACGACGTATTCGGCGCCGCGATACAGCTCGGTATGGCCCTTCTGGCGGCCGAAGCCCTTGACCTCGGAGACGGTCAGGCCGGACACACCGGCCTCGCCCAGCGCTTCGCGCACGTCGTCGAGCTTGAACGGGCGGATGATGGCGGTGATCAGTTTCATCTTGGCTCCCTGGTGTGTGCCGTCAGAACGCCCTGGAGAGCGACAGCACGAAGGCGTCGTCCAGGCCGTTGAGGTCGGTGTCGTTGTAGGACGCGGCGACGCTGAAACCGCTGCCGAAGCGTCGGGTCACGCCGAGCTTCCAGTAGCCGTAGTCGAGGTCGCGGTTGCGCTTGACCCATTGCCTGCCGACGCCGGCGTCGAGCGTCCAGCCGGGCGTGAATTCCCAGTTGGCGGTCACGTCGAGATCGCCGCTGCCCTTCGAGCCGGGCACGCCGAACAGATCGGTGGTCGAGTGGCAGTACTTCGCGCCGAGGATCTTCCAGGTCACGCCGGCGTAGAGTTCGAGCGTGTTCGGGCTGTTGAAGCCCGCCGGATAGTCGCCGGGATACCAGTAGTAGTTGGCGCCCACGTCATAGCCGACGCCGCTGTCGCCGAACGCGCCGGAATAGCCGAGGAAGCCGTCGAGCTCGACCTGGCTGGACACGCCCGGATCGGCATCGGACAGCCAGCCGATGCTGCTGCCCCAGGCGCCCGCATAAGTGCCGTTATCGGCCGTCCAGGTGACGCCGCCCTGCAAGGCGGGCTTGCGGCCGGTCTGGCTGACGCCGCGGAAGAGATAGTCGCTGGTGACGGCCACGCTGCCGCTGGTATTGCCGGCGTGCGCGGTGGCGGCGGATCCCGCCAGTGCGAGCGCCATCGCGGCGCCGCGGATGCAACGGATGAAACGGTGCTGAGACGACATGACGCAGGCTCCTCATAAGCGGCAGCCCTCCCCGGTCATTGGTTTCGTGCTCGTGCAGCACAGGGACGATGCGTGTCCTGCCTGCCGCGATCGGCGATCGCGTGCGTTCTCCCGTGGTCGCGTGTCGCGCGGCGCCGCCGCGCATGGCCCCGCTTCGCACCCTCCGCCAGCCGCATAGGCGCGGGAGGGACGCACCCGTCGGTGCGCCCTCCCGTCCCGTCCGATCCTCGCCGGGGAGGGGAGCGAAGCGAGGATCAGCCTGCTTCGCTCCGACGCGTCTGGCGCGTCAGATCGTGTAGTACATCTGGTATTCCAACGGGTGGGTCGCCGCGCGGAACGCGGTGACTTCCTTCATCTTCAGCGCGATGTAGGCGTCGATGAAGTCGTCGGTGAACACGCCGCCGGCCTTGAGGAACTCGCGATCGGCGTCCAGCGCTTCCAGCGCCTGGTCGAGCGAGTGGCAGACGATCGGGATGCCCTTCTCCTCTTCCGGCGGCAGGTCGTACAGGTCCTTGTCGCTGGGCGCGCCCGGGTCGATCTGGTTGCGGATGCCGTCCAGGCCGGCCATCAGCAGCGCGGCGAAGGTCAGGTAGCCGCTGTTCATCGGATCGGGGAAGCGGATCTCGATGCGGCGCGCCTTCGGGTTCGCCACGTACGGGATGCGGCAGGATGCCGAACGGTTGGACGCCGAATAGGCCAGCATCACCGGCGCCTCGAAACCCGGCACCAGCCGCTTGTAGCTGTTGGTGGTGGAGTTGGCGAAGGCGTTGATCGCGCGCGCGTGCTTGAACACGCCGCCGATGTACCACAGCGCCATCTGCGACAGGCCGCCGTAGCCGTCGCCGGAGAACAGGTTCTTGCCGTCCTTCGCCAGCGACATGTGCACGTGCATGCCGCTGCCGTTGTCGCCGACGATGGGCTTGGGCATGAAGGTCGCGGTCTTGCCGTTGCGGTGGGCGACGTTCTTGATGACGTACTTCATCGTCAGCAGGTCGTCCGCCTTCTTGGTCAGCGAATTGAACTTGGTGCCGATCTCGCACTGGCCGGCGTTGGCCACTTCGTGGTGGTGCACCTCGGTTTCGATGCCGACTTGTTCCAGCGTCTTGCACATCTCCGCGCGCAGGTCGTGCAGCGAATCCAGCGGCGCCACCGGGAAGTAGCCGCCCTTCACCATCGGGCGGTAGCCGCTGTTGCGGCCGTCATAGTCGCGGCTGGAGTTCCAGTGCGCCTCTTCCGAATCGACGTGGAAGAAGGTGTGGCCCATCTCGTTGGCGAAGCGCACCGAGTCGAAGATGAAGAATTCGGGCTCCGGCCCGAAGAAGCCCTGCTCGGCGATGCCGCTGGCCTTCAGGTAGGCCTCGGCGCGACGGGCCACGCCGCGCGGGTCGCGGGTGTAGGCCTGCATGGTGGTGGGATCGAGGATGTCGCAGGTCAGCACCAGCGTCGGATCGGCGGTGAACGGATCCAGGAAGGCGGTGGACGGGTCGGGCAGCAGCACCATGTCGGAGTTCTGGATGCCACGCCAGCCGCTGATCGAACTGCCGTCGAACATCTTGCCGTCCTCGAACAGGCTGGCGTCGACGATGGACTTCGGGAAGGTCACATGGTGCTGCACGCCGCGCATGTCGGCGAAGCGCAGGTCGATGAACTCGACCTTGTGATCCTTGATGAGCTTTTCGACGTGTTCGAGGGACATGGTGGCTCCGGGCGGTATGAGGACGGATTCGGACGATGGATCGCGCGCTGGCGATGCGCTGGATAAAGCATGGGGCGTGCCAATTCGCGCGGTTTCGCAAGCCATTGATTTTCAAGGTCAAGCGATCAAGGGGTTCACTCAATTGCCCGGTCTTTGCGAATTTATCTAGAACAATGCACGTTAATGGTGCAATCGCCGCTTCGGGTTAAGCTGCGCGCCTGCCCGTGCGGCCACCGCACCTTCCTCCGGCGCCCGTTCCCCCATGTCCGACCTGCTTGCCGCCCTGCTGCTGGGCATCATCGAAGGCATCACCGAGTTCCTGCCGATCTCCAGCACCGGCCACCTGCTGATCGCCGAGCGCTGGCTGGGCCACCGCAGCGACCTGTTCAACATCGCCATCCAGGCCGGCGCGATCCTGGCGGTGACCGTGATCTACCGGCAGCGCCTGTGGGGCCTGCTGGCCGCGTTCGCCGGCCGCGACCTGCGCGCGCCCTTTGATCCGCTGGGCGTGGACGTGCGCCCGGCCGAGGTGCGCAACTACGGCTTCAAGCTGATGCTGGCGTTCGCGGTGACCGCGGTCGGCGGCCTGCTGCTGAAGAAGATGGGCTGGGAGCTGCCGGACACGGTGCGGCCGATCGCCTGGGCGCTGATCCTGGGCGCGTTCTGGATGGTCGCGGCGGAGCAGCTCGCCGCGCGGCGGGCGGCGAGCGAGGGCGAGCGCACCGCGATCGCGTGGCGCACGGCGGTGCTGGTCGGCGTGGCGCAGGTGGTGGCGGGCGTGTTCCCCGGCACCTCGCGCAGCGCCGCCACCATCTTCGTCGCGCTGCTGGCCGGCACCACCAGCCGCGCGGCGGCCACCGAGTTCGCCTTCCTGGTCGGCATCCCCACCATGTTCGCGGCCACCGGCTACGAATTCCTGTCGATGCTGAAGGACGGCGGCATCGCCGGCGAGGACTGGAACGCGCTGGGCGTCGCCTTCGTCGCCTCCGCCGTCACCGCGTTCGTGGCGGTGAAGTGGCTGCTGCGCTACATCCAGAGCCACCGCTTCACCGCGTTCGCCGCCTACCGGCTGGCGCTGGGCGTGGCGCTGCTGCTGTGGCTGCCCGCCGGCGGCTGACGCCCCGGCCGGGCGCGCCCGGCGTACGCTTGGCATCCGGCTGCAACCCCATCGGCCGGCTTCGGCCGTTCACCCCGGTTCCCCCGCTGGAGACACCTCTCGTGCGCAATCCGATCCCCGTCCTGTTCCTGCCCCTGATCCTCGCCGCCTGCGCCGCGCCCACGCAGCCGGGCTCCGCCGTGACACCCGCCGCAACGCCTGCGACGCAGGAGGCCGGCGCGGCGAAGCCGAGCGCGCTGCAGGCGGCGCTCACCCTGAGCGGCCATCACTGGCGGCTGACCGACGCCCGCGACGCCGGGGGCAAGCGCATCGACGCGCTGTTCGCGCGCGCGGACAAGCCGCTGCAGCTCGACTTCAATGCCTCAATGCTGTCGGTCGTCAACGGCTGCAACTCGATGAGCGCCCACCACGTCCTCGCCGGCGACTCGCTGACGGTCAACCCGATGGCCTCGACCATGATGGCCTGCCAGGACAAGGCGCTGATGGCGCTGGACCAGGAGATCGGCAAGCGCCTGCAGGGCAAGCTCGCGATGCGCATCGACGAGGGCGACGCGCCCACGCTGGTGCTGACCAACGCCGCGGGCGACGTGCTCACCTTCGCCGGCGAGATGACCGCCGAAACCCGCTACGGCGGCCCCGGCGAGCGCATCTTCCTGGAAGTGGCCGCCGCCGCCCGCCCGTGCAGCCATCCGCTGATCCCCGACAAGCAGTGCCTGCAGGTGCGCGAGGTCAAGTACGACGACAAGGGCCTGAAGATCGGCGAGCCCGGCGCGTTCCAGAACTTCTACGACGACATCGAGGGCTACGAGCACCGCGACGGCGTGCGCAACGTGCTGCGCGTCGACCGCTACACGCGCAAGGACGTGCCGGCGGATGCGTCGAAGTACGCCTACGTGCTCGACATGGTGGTGGAGAGCGACGCGTCCGGGAAGTGAACCGGGCGATGTCCGCGCAAAAAGAAACCCGCCGTGAGGCGGGTTTCTTCGTTGGAAGAGCTGGATCCCCGCCTTCGCGGGGATGACGTCCTTGCAAAGGCGCTTTCACGTTGTGAAAGCGCGTCAGGACGTCACTTGATCTTGCCTTCCTTGTACATCACGTGCTTGCGAACGACGGGGTCGTACTTGCTGACCTCCATCTTGTTCGGCGTGTTCTTCTTGTTCTTGTCGGTGGTGTAGAAGTGGCCGGTGCCGGCCGAGGAGATCAGGCGGATCTTGTCGCGCTTGGTAGCCATGGTTCAGTCCTCCTCAGACCTTCTCGCCCTGCTTGCGCAGGTCGGCCAGGACGGCGTCGATGCCGTTCTTGTCGATGGTGCGCAGCGCGGCGGTGGAAACACGGAGCTTGACCCAACGGTTCTCCGAGGCGACCCAGAAGCGGCGCTCGTGGAGGTTGGGCTGGAAGCGGCGACGGGTCTTGCGGTTGGAGTGCGAGACGTTGTTACCGGTCGTCGTGCGCTTGCCGGTGACTTGGCAGACTTTGGACACTGGGCACCTCGATGGTGTGGTGGATGGCTTCCGTAGCCCGGAAACCGGCGGCCCCGCCGCGGATGGATCCGGCGACGGGAGGTGCTGCGGGACGCAGCGAGCCGCGCATTATGCGGGGGTTTCCCTTGTCGCGCAAGCACTTAGGGGATTGCATGGCCGGCCGGCGCAAACGCCGCGTCGCCAGCCGCCGCCCCGGGTGAAGCGGAGCGCCTGCCGTCACCGGGTTGCGCGACGGCACAAGTCAGGTCCTTCGCGGGGCTCAGGGCGACGTGGACGCGTTGCCGGCCAGGGCCTGTCCGCCGTCCTCGCCGCGTTCGCGCCGCACCCATCCGGCCAGGATCGCGAAGATCGCCAGGTGCACCGCCGCCGACACCAGCCGCGCGCCGGCCACGTCCTCGACCGGACCGGGCCAGGCCTGCGACAGCAGCGCGTTGGCGAGGTTCCAGCCCCAGTGCAGGCCCACCGCCGCCCACAGCGAGCGGAACCGCCACGCCGCCGCCCCGTAGGCCAGGCCGAGGCAGAACAGGCGGAGCTGCTCGGTGGCGCCCCAGTCCAGCCGCCACAGATGGTTGGCGGTGTAGAGCAGCGCGCTCGCCAGCGTGTAGCCCCAGAATCCCAGCGGCTTCGGCGCCAGCCGCAGCAGGAAGCCGCGGGTGAGGATGTCCTCGGCCAGCGAGGGAATGAACGTCGTGACCAGCAGCAGCGCGACCGCCGACAGCGGCAGCGCCACCGGCGCGGCGAAGGTTTCGATGCCCAGCCACAGCGCGATCGCTTCCGCGGCCAGTTTCGCCAGCATCGCCAGCAGCAGGCCGCCGCCGAGGATGCCGACCCAGCGGCGGCCATGCAGCCCGAACGCGCGCCAGCCGCTGCCGTCGAGCCAGCGTCCCACCGGCCACGCCAGCAACAGCGCCAGCAGCATCAGCGCCGGTCCGAGCGGATTGCCGGGTGCGAACACCGTCTGCAGGCCTTCCGACGTCTGGTAGACGACGAACAGCAGCAGGAAGCCGAGTACGAGGCGCTTGTTCATTCCGATTCCCCTGCGATGGAGCGGTTCGCCCGTCTCACTTCACCTGCTGTGCCACCACCCACGCCCGCACCTGCGACTCCAGCACCGGCAGCGGTACCGAGCCCTGCGACAGCACGGTGTCGTGGAAGGCGCGCACGTCGAACTTCGCGCCCAGCGCGGTTTCCGCCTCGCGGCGCAGCCGCATGATGGTCAGCTCGCCCAGCTTGTAGCTCAGCGCCTGCGCCGGCCAGCTGATGTAGCGGTCGACCTCGGTGGTCACCTCGTGCTCGGACAGCGCGGTGTTGTCGCGCAGGTAGGCCAGCGCCTGTTCGCGCGTCCAGCCTTTGTGGTGGACGCCGGTGTCGATCACCAGCCGGCAGGCGCGCCACATCGCGTAGGTCAGGCGGCCGAAGTCCTCGTAGGGCGTCTGGTAGATGCCCATCTCCTTGCCCAGCCATTCGCTGTACAGGCCCCAGCCCTCGCCGTAGGCGCTGATGTATTCCTTGCGGAAGCCGGGCAGCTCGCCCTGTTCCTGCACCAGCGACTGCTGCAGCGAATGCCCCGGCGAGGATTCGTGCAGGGTCAGCGCCGGCAGGTTGTACAGCGGGCGGCTGGGCAGGTTGTAGGTGTTGACCCAGTAGGTGTCGGCGCCGCCGCGGCCCGCCGTCCAGAACGGCGCGATGCTGGGCGGCACCGGCACGATGGTGAAGCGCCCGCGCGGCAGCGTGCCGATGAGCTTGCCCACTTCGCCATCGACGCGCTTGCTGATCCAGGCGGCGTCGTTCAACAGTTCCTGCGGCGTCTTCGCGTAGAACTGCGGGTCGGTGCGCAGGAAGGCGAGGAAATCGGCGAAGCGGGTGTCCCGCGCTTTCCCCTGGAAGCCGAGCTTGTCGATGATCGCGTCCATCTCGGCGCGGATCGCCGCGACTTCCTTCAGGCCGATCGCGTGGATCTCGTCCGGCGACAGGTCCAGCGTGGTGTAGTTGCGGATCTGCTCGCGGTACCAGGCCACGCCGTCCGGCATCGCCTCGGCGGCCAGCGTGGTGCGCGCGTGCGGCACGTAATCCTCGCGGAAGAACGTCAGCAGTTTGGCGAACGCGGGGATCACCGCGTCGCGGATCGCGGCAACGCCCTCGGCGCGCAGCGCGTCCTGCTCGGCCGCCGGGATGGTCGCCGGCATCTTCGCGTAGGGCGCGTACAGGCTCGACTCTTCGGGCGTCTTCAGCTCGGCGGTCATCGCGATGGACACGTCGCGGCCGTCCAGCACCGCGCGCGGCACCGAGAAACCGCGCGCCAGCCCGGCGCGCATGTTGGCGATCTGCTGGTCGAAGTAGCGCGGCACGTCGCGCAGGCGCGCGGCGTAGGCGCGGTAGGCGTCGGCGTCGCGCAGATCGGCGCGGGCCATGAAGTCGAGGTTCGACCAGAACGAGCTGTCGGCGTTGAACGGCATCTCGTAGTCGCGGAAGCGGAGCGACGCCGCCTTGTGCTCGATCTGGGGACGGTAGATTTCGTAGTTCACCCGCTCGGCCGGCGACAGTGCCTGCACGTCGACGGCGTCGAGCCGCTTCAGCACGCCGTCCAGGTAGGCCAGCTTCCTGGCCTGCGCCTGCGGGCCGACATCGGGCAGGCGGGTGCTGGCCGAAGCCGCGTCGTTGTCGCTGTCCTCGTCCCAGCCGGCGGCCTGCTGCGTCCGCCACGTCCATTCGGACTGGTAGATCGCGCGGAAGGCGGCGTCGGCCGGCGTCGCCGGCGCGGCTTGCGCGACCGCCAGCGCGGGCATCAGGCACAGGGCGAGTAGGCAGGCGCGGAGCGGTGTCTTCACGATGCGGCGTCCAGGGAGCGAGGCTGCGGATCGTAGCATCGGGCCACGAGGGGCTCGCCTGTGCTATTCGCCTGCGTGCCTGCGCCACGGCTTTTGCTCGTCATTCCCGCGAAAGCGGGCCGCTACCGACAGACGAATGTCTGTCCAATCCATGGACTTCAGTTCTCGCCAATCCGAAGGCAACGTCCTTGGATACACAGACATTCGTCTGCGAAAGACGCCCGCTTTCGCGGGAATGACGGAATTGAGTCAATGCCCCGCGCGGTCGCGCTTCCATCCGCGATGGCGGATGTCCAGATACAGGCTGTAGCAGGCGGTGAAGCTGGGGAACAGGTTCTGCAGGATGCCGACCGCGTCGTTCTTGCCGAAGATGAAATAGGCCAGCGTCATCAGGCTGCCGAGGATGCTCATGTACCAGAACAGCCGCGGGATCACCGGCTTGCCGTGGCGCTTGCTGGCGATGAACTGCACCAGCCAGCGGCCGCCGAACATCAGCGCGCCGACCAGCCCGATCAGCTTCCACGGGCTCATGTGGATGCCGGTCCAGGCCAGCGCGGCCAGCGGCGTGTCCATGAAGCCGGGCGGCGGCGCGGCGATCATCGCGGCCCGCCTTGACCGGGCAATTCCTCCACCGCGGTGCGCCGGCTGCGCTGGATCAGCCAGGCCACGCCGAACAGGTCCTTGATGCCGACCAGCGCGCGGCCGAGGTTGTTGTACTTCGACACGCCGGCGGTGCGGTGGCGGTGGTTGACCGGCACGCTGACGGTTTGCCAGCCGGCGCGCTGCATCAGCGCGGGCAGGTAGCGGTGCATGTGGTCGAAGTAGGGCAGGTCGAGGAAGGCGTCTCGCTCGAACAGCTTGATGCCGCAGCCGGTGTCCGGGGTGGCGTCGCGCAGCATGCGGCTGCGGATCGCGTTGGCGAACTTCGACGCCCAGCGCTTGCTGCCGGAATCCTGCCGGTTGACCCGCCAGCCGGCGAACAGCTTCACCTCGGCGGGCGAGGCGTCGCGCCTGGCGAGCAGGTTCGGGATGTCGGCCGGATCGTTCTGGCCGTCGCCGTCGAGGGTGGCGATCCACGGCGCGCGCGCGGCCTTTACCCCGTTGCGCACGGCAGTGCTCTGGCCGGCGTTCGCCAGGTGGCGGACGACGCGCAGCTCCGGCGTTGCCGCCTGCAAATCGCGCAGGCGTTGCAGGGTGCCGTCGCGCGAGGTGTCGTCGACGTAGACGATCTCGAACGCGACCCGCCCGCGCAGCGCGGCCAGGATTTCGGCTACCAGCGGCGCGACGTTGTCCTCCTCGTTGTGGACGGGGACGACGACCGAGAGTTGCGGCAGTTCGCTCATGCGGCGGGCGCGGTCAGGCCTTGTTGCGCAGGCGTTCCAGCACGCCGTCGAGCGCGTCGAGGTTGGCGTAGTGGATCACCAGCTTGCCCTTGTTGCCGCGGCCGTTGAGCACCGCGACCTTGCTGCCCAGCGTCTCCGACAGCTCGCGCTCCAGCGCGGCGATGTCGGCCTGCGGCGCCTTCGCCTTGGGCGCGGCCTTCTTCGGCTCGGTCGGCACCTTGCCGGCGGCGAGCTGCTGCACGCGGTGTTCCACCTGGCGCACCGACCAGCCTTCCTCGGCGGCCTGCTTCGCCAGCGCGATCGCCATCGGTTCGGCCAGCGGCAGCAGCGCGCGGGCGTGGCCCATTTCTATTGCGCCGCTCTGCACCAGCGCGCGGATCGGCTCCGGCAGTTCCAGCAGGCGCAGCAGGTTGCTCACCGCGGCGCGCGAGCGGCCCACCGCCTCGGCGGCGGCGGCGTGGGTCAGGTCGAACTCGTCGATCAGCCGCTGCAGCGCCTGCGCTTCTTCCAGCGGGTTGAGGTCTTCGCGCTGGATGTTCTCGATCAGCGCCATCGCCACCACGGTGCGGTCGTCCACCTCGCGGACGACCACCGGCACTTCGGCCAGGCCCGCGCGCTGCGAGGCGCGCCAGCGACGCTCGCCGGCGATGATTTCGTAGGTGCGGCCGCCCTTGCCGCCGCGCTCGCGCACCACGATGGGCTGGATCACCCCCTGTGCGCGGATCGAGGACGCCAGTTCCTCGAGTTTTGCGTCGTCCATCGTGCGGCGCGGCTGGTACTTGCCCGGCACCATCGCATCGACCGGCAGCGTGCGCAGCACGTCGCCCGGCATCGCCTGCAACGCCGGCGCCTCGGCGGCGGCCTTCGGGCCGAGCAGGGCTTCCAGGCCGCGGCCCAATCCGCGCTTCTTGGCGCTTCCCTTCACCGCATCGCTCATGCGGCCTTCTCCTTGTTGTCTCCGGCGCGCTGCTGCCGTTCGCGCTGGCGGCGGATGATTTCGCCGGCGAGGCCGAGGTAGGCCACGCTGCCGCGGCTGGCCTTGTCGTAGCCGATGATGCTCTGGCCGTGGCTCGGCGCTTCGGCCAGGCGCACGTTGCGGGGAACAATCGTGCGGAACACGAGGTCGCCGAAGTGGTTGGTCAATTCGGCCGAGACGCCGTTGGCGAGGTTGTTGCGCACGTCGAACATGGTGCGCAGCACGCCTTCGATCTCGAGATCGGGATTGAGCCGGCCCTTCAGCGCGTTGATGGTGTCGAGCAGCGCCGACAGCCCTTCCAGCGCGTAGTACTCGCACTGCATCGGCACCAGCACCGAGTCGGCGGCGTTCAGCGCGTTGAGCGTGAGCAGCGACAGCGAGGGCGGGCAGTCGATGATGATGAAGTCGTAGTTGCCGCGCACCATTTCCAGCGCGACCTTGAGCTTGGCTTCGCGGCCTTCCGCATCCATCAGCTGGATCTCGGCGGCGGTCAGGTCGATGTTGCCGGGCAGCAGATCAAAGCCGTCCTCGCAGCGCGCGATCGCGGCCTGCGGCTGCGCCTCGCCCAGCAGCACGTCGGTGATCGACACCTCCAGCTCGCGCTTGTCCACGCCGCTGCCCATGGTGGCGTTGCCCTGCGGGTCCAGGTCCACCAGCAACACGCGCTTGGGCGTGCGGGCCAGCGCGGCGGCGAGGTTGACGGCGGTGGTGGTCTTGCCGACCCCGCCCTTCTGGTTGGCGATGGCGATGATGCGGGCCATGCGGCGTGTGTTCCTGCGTCTGGGCCTGCGCGGCGCGCAGGCAGGACAGGGGATTATGCCCTATGCCCGCGTCCGCACGATTTCGACCAGATGCCGTTCGGCGGGAAGCCCCGGCACCCGCAGCGGATGCAGCGAGGACACGCGCCAGCCGGGCGGCAACGCGGCGATCTCGTCCTCCGGCACCACGCCTTTCATCGCCAGCAGCTTGCCGTCGGGGCCGGGCAGGTGCCCGCCCAGCTCCAGGATCAGCGGCAAGGTCGCCAGCGCGCGCGCGGTGATGGCGTCGAAGGTGGCGTCGGGCTGGAACGCCTCGATCCGCGATTCGGCCACCTGCGCATTGGGCAGCTTGAGCTGGCGCACGGCTTCGCGCAGGAAGCGCGCCTTCTTGCCGTTGCTTTCCACCAGCGTGACCTGCAGGCCCGGCGTGGCGATCGCCAGCGGGATGCCGGGCAGGCCGGGGCCGGTGCCGAGGTCGGCCAGCGTTTTGATGTCGCGCACGAACGGCTGCATCGCCAGCGAATCCAGCAGGTGCTTGACCAGCATCTCGCGCGGGTCGCGGATCGCGGTGAGGTTGTAGGTGGCGTTCCAGCGCGCCAGCAGCGCGAGGTAGTCGAGCAGCGGGCCGGCCAGCGCCGGCTCCAGCGAAAGCTGCGCGAGCCCGGCTTCGAGCTCGGGGCGCAGGGCGTCGGTGTCCACGGTCATGCGCACAGTATGCCGCGCCGGCGGCCGTCTTCACGCGGCGACGGCATCGCTGAACGCACGTTCGGCGACGCCAACGCGGTCATCACGCGGGGTGGGGAAGACTGCCGCCGTCCCCCGCTCGTCCGCGCCGGGGCGTCGTGCAAGCCGCAGCCCGTCCGGGCCCACTTCCTCTCTTTCGGAGGCAACGCAATGAATCTCATCGTCTGGTTGATCATCGGCGGCATCATCGGCTGGCTGGCCAGCATCGTCATGCGCACGGACGGCCAGCAGGGCATCGTCCTCAACGTGGTGGTCGGCATCGTCGGCTCGTGGATCGGCGGCTGGCTGATCGCGCCGATGATCGGCGGCGCCGGCTTCATGGGCTACGTCTCGGCCTTCCTCGGCGCGGTGATCCTGCTCGCCATCGTCAACCTGCTTCGTCGCGGCCGCGTGCGCTGAAACGCGGCACGACACGGAGGTCGCACGAAGGCCCGGCTTGCCGGGCCTTCGTTCTTTCCGGGGCCGCTTCGATCAGCCGAGCACGACGAACGCCGGCGCGTGGTCGCTGGGGCGCTCCCATTCGCGCGGCGTGCGGTCGATGCCGGACGCCACCGCGGCGCCGCGCAGCGCGTCGGACACCAGGGTCAGGTCGATGCGCAGGCCGAGGTTGCGGCGGAACGCCGCCTGCCGGTAATCCCACCAGCTGAAGATGCCGCCTTCGTCGTTGTGCAGGCGGAAGCCGTCGTGCAGGCCCAGCGCCAGCAGGTGCCGCAGCGCGTCGCGCTCGGCGGCGGAGGTGAGGATGTGGGCGTCGTTCCAGACCGCCGGGTCGTGCACGTCGCGCGCGTCGGGCGCGATGTTGAAATCGCCCAGCACCACCAGCTTCGGATGCGCCAGCAGCTCGGCCGCCAGCCAGCCGCGCACCGCCTCCAGCCAACGCAGCTTGTAGGCGTATTTCTCGGTGCCGACGTCCTGGCCGTTGACCACGTAGAGATTGACGATGCGCACGTCACCGACGGTGGCGGCGATGGCGCGCGCCTGCGCGTCGTCGAAGCCGGGAATGGCCATCTGCACGTCCTCAATGGCGCGGTCGCGCGCCAGGATCGCCACGCCGTTGTAGGTCTTCTGCCCGTGGAACACGCTGCGGTAGCCGAGCTCGGCCAGCGCGGCGTCGGGGAAGCGGTGGTCCTCCAGCTTGGTTTCCTGCAGGCCGATCACGTCCGGCGCGAAGTCGCTTAACCACTGCTGCAGCTGCGGCAGGCGGACGTTGAGGGAGTTGACGTTCCAGCTGGCGATTTTCATGGAGTCCCGAACGGTGTGATGGGCCGGAGGCGGCGCTGCGGATGCGGCGCAGCCTACCGCACCGGGCGATGACGCGATGCGACGCGCGTGGACGGCGGGTGAGCGGCGTCGCGCCGGCCGCCTGTATCCTGCCGCCATGCCGAGCGCCCGCCACGGCCCCGCGTTCCTGTACGTGCTGCGGATGAGCGGCGCGGAGGACCTGCTCAAGGTGGGGCTGACCGCCGATCCGGTCGCGCGCTGGTCGGGCTTCCACCGCCGCTGGTTCGAGGCGTTCGACCTGGAGCGCAGCCTGCTGGTCGAAACCGAATCCCGCCGCGACGCGCAGCGGCTGGAAACCGCCCTGCATCGATTGCTGAAGGAGCACGGCTGTCCGGTCCCGCTCACCATGCGCGCGTTCGCCGGCGGCGCCACGGAATGGTATCGGGGCGCATCGGCCGCGGCGCGCGGGTTCGTCGCCCGCTGCGGGGACGAGGGCTTCACCGTGCATGCGGACGCGCGCCCGCACGTCGCCTCGGCGATGTATGCGCAGCGGCACATGCTGGCGTCGGTGCTCGACCAAGTGGCGCGGAACGAACGCGACGGCGTGCTGACGCCGGAGGAAATCGCGGCGGTGCGTGATCTCGCGGACGCGCACCGCGCGTTCGGCGCGGAGTTGTCGGCGCTGATCCCGGCGGACGTGCTGGAGCTGCTTCGCCTGGACGATCAGGCGGGCGGCGGATAGAGCACCTGACAGCGCACGCAGAAGAAGGTGCGGCGATTGCGCACGCCCATGTGCTGGCGGGCCAGCTTGCCGCCGCAGTTCGGGCACAGCGACTTGTTGTGCACCAGCCAGTGCTGACGCAGCACGTACTGCTTCTTCCATTCGAGGAACTGGAAGCTGTAGGCGCGCGCGTCCTCGATCATCCGGCCGAGCGTGCGCGGCGGCAGCGCCCCGACCTTGCTGGCGGGATGCACGCGGATGCGGAACAGCACCTCGTTCTTGATGATATTGCCGACGCCGGCGAAGACGTCCTGGTCGAGCAGCGCGTCGCAGACCAGCGCGTCCGGCTGCTTCTTCAGCTTGGCTCTGGCCAGCTTCGGATCCCATTCCGGCGCCATCACGTCGCCGCGCCAGTCGTAGGCCTCGTCCAGCGGGCCTTCGATGTATTTCAGCGAACAGGCGTAGAAGTTCAGCGTGCCGTTGTCGAAGCGCAGCGACACCCGCGGCGCCGCCTCCTTCTCGGCGTCGATCAGGTAGGAGCCGAACAGCAGCAGGTGCACGCGCAGGCTGAAGCCGCGAAACTCGATCAGGAAGTGCTTGCCCCAGCTGCGCAGCGCGACGATCTTCCTGCCACGCATCCGTTCCAGGTCCAGCTTGCTGTTGCCGGAGACTTCGCGCACCGTCCTGCCGCGGAACTTCGCCGCCTCTTCGCGCAGGATGACGATGGACGGGCCTTCAGGCATCGCCGCGTCCTGCCGTCGCGCCGGTCGCGGCCAGCAGTTCCCGCAGGCGGTTCGCGTTGGCGATCGCGTGGCCTTGCGCGGTGTTGTCGAAGATCACCCAGGTTTCGCGGCCCGCGCCGATGCCGGCGATCCCGGCGGCCAGCGCCTGCAGGCGCGCCTCCTGGTAGTCGCTGTAATAGACCTCGGGCGAACCGTGCCAACGCCAGTAGCGCCAGCGCGCGTCGCCGGCGGGAACCGCGCCGACCACGGCGCGCGGAGGATCGGCCGCCACCCGCGACACACCGTGCTCCGCCAGCAGGGTTTCCGCGGGCGGCGTGAACCAGCTCGAATGACGCGGCTCGCAGGCAAGCAGCGCCTCGCTGCGCTGGCGGTAAGAGCGGAAGAACGCGGCGGCGATGCGCGCGTCGAACGCCAGGTTGGGCGGCAGTTGCAGCAGGAAGCCGCCGAGCCGGTCGCCGAGCGCGCCGGCTTCGCAGAGGAAGCGGTCGAGCGGCGCATCGGCATCGCGCAGGCGGCGTTCGTGCGAGATCGTGCGCGGCATCTTGACGGAGAAACGGAAGCCCGCCGGCACGCTGTCCGCCCAGCGCGCATAGGTCCTGGTCTGGTGCGGCCGGTAGAACGAGGAGTTGATTTCCACCGCGGAAAACAGGGTGGCGTAGCGCGCGAGCACGCTGTCCCCCTCGCCGAACAGGGCGCGATGCCGC
This sequence comes from Thermomonas brevis, assembly GCF_014395425.1. Classification (NCBI taxonomy): domain Bacteria; kingdom Pseudomonadati; phylum Pseudomonadota; class Gammaproteobacteria; order Lysobacterales; family Lysobacteraceae; genus Thermomonas; species Thermomonas brevis. The sequence continues at coordinate 1,583,935 of NZ_CP060711.1, read as the reverse complement.
GCCGGGATCGACCAGCCCGCGCAGCCCACCCGGATGGCGGGCGTCCGTGGCACACGCGCGTCTTCGTCGCGGATTCCGGTCTCCGCGGGTTCAGCCGGCTCCGGGGCGCCGGAGGTCGAAGGCGAACGGTCTGCCATGCGCACACAAGACCCGTCCGCCGATGAAGATGCCGTGAGCGGATGCGCTGGCGCGGCAGCGCAAGTGAAGACGCGCGCGATGCATCAACGGCGCGCCTTTACGGCATTCGTAGCGGCATCGCCGATGAAGCGCGTGCGCTTACCGCACGATCAGATCGATCAGCCACTTCGCCTTCGAATACGGCGGCTTGAGCAGGTCGCCGCCGGTGCGGCGCGCCTGCCACAGCACCGGCAGCAGCTTGCTCATCGCGTCGAAGCCGACGCGGCTGTGGTACGCGCCCATGCCGCTGGCGCCGACGCCGCCGAACGGCAGGCCGGTGATGGCGAAGTGGAACAGCGTGTCGTTGACCGACACGCCTCCGGCGATGGCGTCGTGCAGGATCTTCTCGATGGCCGTGCGGTCGTGGCTGAAGGGATACAGCGCCAGCGGGCGGTCGTGCGCATTGATGTAGGCGATCGCCTCGTCCAGCGTGCGGTAGCTCTTGACCGGCAGCAGCGGGCCGAAGATTTCGTCCTGCATCACCTTGGCATCGTCGCCCGGCTCCAGCAGCACGGTCGGCGGCAGCAGGCGCTGCGACGGATCGGCGCTGCCGCCGAGGGTGACGATGTCGATGCCGCGCTGCTTCGCGTCGTCGAGATAGCCTTGCAGGCGCGCGTACTGGCCGTCGTTGACGATGCGGGTGTAGTCGCCGAGGTTGGCGAAGTCGGCGCCGTAGCGCGCCGCCACTTCGCGGCGCAGCGCCTCGATCAGCGCGTCGCGCTTGTTCGCCGGCACCAGCACGTAGTCCGGCGCGATGCAGGTCTGGCCGCAGTTGAACCATTTGCCGGTGGCGATGCGGGCGGCGGCCTTTTCGACAGGATAGTCGTCGCAGACCAGCGCCGGCGACTTGCCGCCCAGCTCCAGCGTCAGCGGCGTGAGGTGGGGCGCGGCAGCGGCCATCACCTTGCGGCCGACGGCGGTGGAACCGGTGAACACCAGGTGGTCGAACGGCAGCGCCGCGAACGCCGCGCCCACTTCGGCGCCGCCGGTGGCGACGGCGACGCGGTCGGCCGGAAACACTTCGGCCAGCAGGTCGCGCAGGAAGGCGCTGGTGCGCGGCGTGTGCTCGGAGGGTTTCAGGTAGACGTGGTTGCCGGCGGCGATCGCGGTCGCCAGCGGGATCAGGGCGAGATTGACCGGGTAGTTCCATGGCGCGATCACCCCGACCACGCCCAGCGGCACCGGCCGCACCTGCGCGCGCGCCGGCAGGAAGCGCCAGCCCACGCCGACCCGGCGCGGCTTCATCCAGCCGCGCAGGTGGCGGATGAGATGGTCGATCTCGTTGAGCGCGGTCATGCCGTCGGCGATGCGGCTTTCGTCCAGCGAGCGGTGGCCGAAGTCGGCGGAGATCGTGCGAGCCATCTCGTCCAGCCGCCGCTTCAGCGCATCGCGCAAGCGCTGCAGGTCGTCGCGGCGCTGCGCGTAGTCCGGCTTGCGGGCCTGCCAGGCGGCGCGCAGGCGCTGCAGGGTGGGAGCGAGGTCGGCGGGCTGGGTGTCGGCGATGGCGTCCATGCGCCGGAGTGTAGTGCCGGTCTTCCGCGGCGTGGCCCTAGAATGGCGGCATGCACACGAAAATGTCCGTTCTGCGCCCCTACCGTGGCCGTTTGCCCACCCTCGGCCAGCGCGCCTACGTCGATCCCGCCGCCAGCGTGATCGGCGACGTGGTGCTGGGCGACGACGTCTCGGTCTGGCCGTTCACCGTGATCCGCGGCGACGTCAACTTCGTCCGCATCGGCGATCGCACCAATATCCAGGACGGCACCGTCGTCCACGTCAGCCACGACGGCCCGCACGCCAAGCTGGGCGGCTTCGCCACCCGCATCGGCAGCGACGTGACCATCGGCCACAAGGCGATCATCCACGCCTGCACCATCGAGGACGCGGTGCTGATCGGCATGGGCGCGATCGTGCTGGATGGCGCGGTGGTGAAGAAGCATGGCTTCGTCGGCGCCGGCGCGCTCGTCGCGCCCGGCAAGGTGGTGGGCGAAGGCGAGCTGTGGCTGGGTAATCCGGCGAAGAAGGCGCGGATGCTCAGCGATGCGGAGATCGAGGCGCTGTATTACAGCGCCGGGCATTACGTGCGGTTGAAGGATGAGTATCTGGCGGGTGGCGTGGACTGAGCGATTCCACACGTGCCGCGTGTAGCATGATCCGGCTTCGCGGGGGCGAAGCCGACACATTGCTGGGGAGAATGGGGATGCACAACACGTTGAGGTTTGGACTGCTTGCATTGCTGCTGGCGTCCGCGGGCGCTTGGGCCGGCGATCGGCTGGCGGTGCAGGCGGGCGGCGAAAGCGTGATGACGATGCGGGTGGATGGCGAGCTGACCATCGGCTCGGAAGGTCAAGTGCTGGAGTACAAGCTGCGCACGCCGCTGAGTGCGAACTTGCAGCAGATGCTGGACAAGGCGATTCCGGCGTGGAAGCTGGTGCCGATGCAGCAGGGCGGTCGAGCGGTCAATGCCAGGACGCCGATGCGGATTACCTTGGCCGCATCGGAAGTGGCCGGCGGGTACGAAGTGCGGATCGACAACGTGGTGTTCGCGCCGTTGACCAAGGAAGACCATGAAGCGGCACGGGCCGCGGAGCGAGCCGCCGCCGAGGCGGGCGAAGCCATCGCGCCGGTGGGTGAATCGGCGCAAGCGCCGGTGCTGATTTCGGCACGCAGGCTGCAGCCGCCCGGTTATCCCGTCGGGCTGATGCGGGCCGGCGTCGAGGGCATCGTGTTGCTGAACCTGCGCCTCAATCCGGACGGAACGGTGGCCGAGGTGTTCGCGGCGCAGTCCAGCCTGCTGAATGTCAAGGGCGGATCGGAGATCCTGGACAAGGCGCGGGCGCTACTGGAGAAGGAATCGATGCGGGTAGCGCGACACTGGACGTTCAATATCGAAGCCCAGGATCCGGCAGCGCTGGACAACGATGCCGTGACCGTCAGGATGCCGGTGGAATACGTGATGGACGTTCCAAGGAAAGACAAGGGGGCGCATTTTGCCGGTGCATGGCGCTATGAGTTCCGTGGTCCGAATCTGCCAGCCCCATGGCTGCGCGCCAAGCCCGGCGAACAGATCGTCGGCGTCTCGGATCTCGCCGGCAGCGAGCAGGTGTCCGGCAGCACGCCATTCCGCCTGACCGACCGCAGCGTGCTGAACCGGGCGCTCTGATCCTTCGGGTTTCGATGCGCCGGAGCGGCGCGCGCTTTGCCGCTACTCAGTCCGCCGTCACCAGCGCATCGCCCTGCCCGTTGAGCGCCGCGTACACGGGATCGGTTTCCGGGCGCACGCCGTGCCAGAGCAGGAAGCTTTCCGCCGCCTGCTCCACCAGCATGCCCAGGCCGTCCATCGCGTGGGTGCAGCCGGCGGCGCGGGCCCAGGCGAGGAAGGCCACCGCCGCTTCGCCGTAGCTCAGATCGACCGCCGCGCTGCGCAGGCCGGCCAGGGCCATCGGCAGCGGCGGCAGCGCGCCGCCGCGGGTGGCCGAGGTGGCGTTGACGAGAAGGTCGAATTCGCCCAGCGCGGGCAGCGCGTCCCAGCCGCGCGCGTGCACGCGGCCCGGTTCGCCCATCGCATCGGCCAAGGCGTCGGCGCGTTCCGGCGTGCGGTTGACGACGAACAGGGCGCTGATTCCGGCGTCCAGCAGCGCCGGGGCCACACCGCGCGCGGCGCCGCCGGCGCCCAGCAGCAGCACGCGGCGTTCGCGCAGGTCGAGGCCGTGGCGTTCGGTGAGGTCGCGCACCAGGCCGAGGCCGTCGGTGTTGTCGCCGCGCCAGCCGTCGCCGTCGCGGATCAGGGTGTTGACCGCGCCGGCGCGGCGTGCCCGCTCGCTGGTCTCGCGGCATAGGGCGAAGGCATCTTCCTTCAGCGGCAGGGTGACGTTGGCGCCCTGCGCGCCGCTAGCGGCGAGCTTCGCCGCGAAATCGTCGTGGCCGGCTTCGATGGAGACATAGTCCAACTCGATGCCGGTCTGCCGCGCGAACGCGGCATGGATGCGCGGCGATTGCGAATGCGAGATCGGCGTGCCGAACACCGCGTAGCGCTTGCCCATCGGAATTTCCCTGTCAGATCCGCTTGAGGTAGACGTGCTGGGTCTTGGCGTGCGCGTAGCCCAGCGCCGGGTAGAAATCGTGCGCTTCGCCGCGCGCGACGTTGGAGCGCACCAGCACGCGGTCGATGCCGCGCGCCCGCGCCCAGTCCTCGGCGGCGGCGACCAGCCTGCGGCCCGTACCACCGCGTCGTATGTCGGCATCGACCACCAGCGCCACGATTTCCGCGCGGTCGCCGCTTTCGATCATCAGCCGATGTTCGGCGCCGATGAAGCCCACTAGCCCGCCGGCCTCGCCTTCGCAGACCAGCACGGCATGGGTGGGCATCGCCGCGATCCGTTGCAGGCGATCTTCGAAGACCGGCGCGTCCGCCACGTAGCCGAGCTGCGCGGACAGGCGCGCGATTTCGGCGGCATCGGCGAGGTTGGCGTCGCGGATCACTTCGTCTCGCGCATCCAACGCGCCGCATCCAGCGCGTAATAGGTCAGCACGCCGTCGGCGCCGGCGCGCTTGAACGCGGTCAGCGCTTCCATCGCCACCATCTTCTCGTCGATCCAGCCGTTGGCGGCGGCGGCCTTGATCATCGCGTACTCGCCGCTGACCTGGTACGCATAGGTCGGGCGCTTGAACTGCTGTTTCACCCGATACAGCACGTCGAGGTAGGGCAGGCCCGGCTTGACCATCACCATGTCGGCGCCTTCGGCGAGGTCGAGGCCGACTTCGTGCAGCGCCTCGTCCGAATTCGCCGGATCCATCTGGTAGGTGTACTTGTTGCCCTTGCCGAGGTTGCCGGCGCTGCCCACCGCGCTGCGGAACGGGCCGTAGAAGGCGCTGGCGTACTTGGCGCTGTAGGCCATGATGCGGGTGTGGATGTGGCCGGCGGCTTCCAGCGCGTTGCGGATCGCGCCGATGCGGCCGTCCATCATGTCGCTGGGCGAGAGGATGTCGACGCCGGCCGCTGCGTGCGCCAGCGATTGCCTGATCAGCGCTTCAATGGTCTCGTCGTTGAGGATGTAGCCGGTGTCGTCGATCAGGCCGTCCTGGCCGTGGGTGGTGTACGGATCGAGCGCCTGGTCGCTCATCACCCCGAGTTCGGGGAAACGCGCTTTCAATGCACGAATCGCGCGCGGGACGATGCCGTCCTCGTCCCAGGCGATGCGGCCGTCGGCGGTCTTGGCGTCCGGGTTCGGCACGCCGAACAGGTCGAGCACCGGCACGCCGAGTTCCAGCGCCTGCTCGCCGACCTTCAGCAGTTCGTCGATGGACAACCGCTCCACGCCCGGCATCGAGCCGACCGGCGCGCGGCCTTTCTCCTCGTGGACGAAGACCGGGTAGATCAGGTCGTTGGCAGTGAGCACGTGCTCGCGCATCAGCCGGCGCGAGAACTCGTCGCGGCGCATGCGCCGCGGGCGGACGGGGAATCGGTTTGCGGGGGTGTTCATGGCGGCAAGTTTACGCCCGTGCCCCGTCGCGGCTTTGCGTCAGGTCAAGTCAGACCAGCCCGCCGCCCAGTACGAGGCGGAACGCGCCGACCGCGATCGCGACCAGGTTCAGGATCAGGCCGGCCTTGGCGCGGCCGCGCTTTTCCGGAGAGGTCATCGCCAGGCCGATGGCGGCGATGATCGCGCCCACCGTCGCGAACGGGATCATGAACCAGTTGCCCCAGCCCAGCAGCGGGATGAAGGCCAGCAACATCCACAGCAGGGCGAAGATGCCCCAGATCAGACTGATGATGCCCATGCGCGGTTGCCCCCGTGAGTGAACGATGGGGACGATATGCAGGATGCCGGCGGGCAATGCAAGCGCCGGCGTGGCCAGCCTAGCCGTGGGTGCCGTCGATCTCCACCAGCAGCTCGCGCCGGCAGACGTGGCCGTGCAGCACGATCCGCGGCACGCCGGGCAGGCGCGCCTGCATCAGCGCATCGACCCGCGCCAGCGCGCCGGCGTCGCGCACGTAGACCTTCAATTGCGATGCCGCACCGGGCTGCGCCGGCAGGCCGGGCCGCTGCGCGCGCGCCGTTTCGATCAGGCTACCGAGATTGGCCAGCACTTCGTCCAGCTGCGCTTCCAGCGAGTCGCCGTGCTGCGAGGCGTGGCCGACCACCGCGGCGGTGCCGGACAGCAGCAGCGGCATCGCGCCGGAAGCCGGCAGCAATGCGCGGGCGAAGCCGGGCGGCTGCGGGCCGTACTGGCGCGGGTAGCGCCAGGCCTGCACCTGGCGCGGGTTCTCCAGCGGCGTGCCGGCGCTGCGCGCGGACAGCCAGTACAGTTGGAAGCGGCCGGTGCGGGCGGGATGGCCGATGGCGGTAGCGGCCGGCAGTTCGCCCGGCGCCAGTTCGCGGCCGATGCCGCGCGCGCGGCCCACGCAGAAGCGGCGGTAGCGCTCGGCGTCGTCCTCGCCCTCGGTGATCGCGTCGAGGTAGTTCCAGATCCGCAGCGGATGCGGATGGTCGCTCTCCGCGAGCCAGCGCTGCAGGCGCGCGTAGCCGATGTCGGCGGCGGTTTCGATGTCGCCGTCGTCGGCGATTTCCAGCGCGCCGAACTGCAGTCCGTCGCCCGCGCTCCAGGCGATGTCGCCGTCGCGGCCGTGCGCCACTTCGCCGTCGACCCGCCAGCATTCCAGCGGCGCGCGGCCGAACGCCGGCAGCGCCACGCGCAGGTAGCGCGGATCGGCATGGGCGGCGGGCGCGTCGGCGCCGAAGCCGAATGCGGCCAGCAGCCGCGGGTCGGCCAGCGCCTCGGCCAGCGGCGCATCGGCGTAGGCGACGCGCAGCGCGGCGGCGCGGGCGGGGGGTGCGAAGGGAAGCAGGGACATCAGGGCGCGGATGATACCGCGCCGGCCCGCCGCACCCCGTGCCGACCCCACCAACGGCACGGGTGCCGGATGCGCCGGCGCGCTAGGATCGGAGGACTGCGCACGGGCGCGAGGACTTCACGGGGATGCGATGGCAGGACATTCGAATGCGGTCTGGCTGCTGGGCGCGCTGCTGATGGGCGGCGCGGGCACGGCAATGGCGCAGACGGTGACGGCGGCGGACTACGAGCGCGCGGCGAAGATGCTGGGCGATCGCACCGGGCCGCTGGTCGATCACATGGTGAGCGGCGCGAGCTGGCTGGACGACGGCAGCCTGGTGTACCGCGAGCAGGCCGAGGGCAAGACCCGCGCGCTGCGCTTCGATCCGGCCACCGGCAAGACCGCGCCGGCCTTCGACGCCAAGGCGCTGGCCGACGCGATGAACGCGGCCGCCGGCGGCAAGGGCCGGCCGGTGCAGGCGGACAAGCTGCCGCCGATGACGGTGAAGCGCAACGCCGACGGCTCGCTGACGCTGACCAGCCTGTTCGGCGGCAACGCGTTCCGCTGCGAAGTGACCGCCTGCACGGCGGTGGCGCAGGCCAAGGCGAAGTCCGGCAGCGAGCCGGGCGCGGCTTCGCCCGACGGCAGCCGCGAAGCCTTCGTGCGCGACTGGAACCTGTGGCTGCGCGACGTCGCCAGCGGCAAGGAAACCCAGCTCACCTTCGACGGCAAGGCGGACTACGGCTACGCCACCGACAACGCCGGCTGGAAGCACACCGACAACGCCGTCGTGGTGTGGTCGCCGGACGGCAGCAAGCTCGCCACCTTCCAGCAGGACCAGCGCAAGACCAGCACGATGACGCTGGTGGGCACCGGCGTCGGCGCGCCCAAGGTCGAGCAGTGGAAGTATCCGTTCGCGGGCGACGCGGACGTGACCATGATCGAGCGCGTGGTGATCGACCTGTCCGGCGCCAAGCCGCAGGTCGTGCGCCTGCAGATGCCGCCGGACCAGCACCGCTCCACCTGCGCGGACGACGTGGTCTGCAACGACGGCTGGGAAGACGTGCAGTGGGCGAAGGACGGCAAGACGCTGGCCTTCGTCAGCACCGACCGCGGCCACAAGTCGGCGCAGCTGCGCGTGGCCGACGCCGCCACCGGCAAGGTGCGCGACGTGTACAAGGAAACCGTGGCGACGCAGTACCAGAGCGCGCCCGCGCTGGATTCGGTGAACTGGCGCTATCTGCCGGAGAGCAACGAGTTCCTGTGGTTCAGCCAGAAGTCCGACTGGGGCCACCTGTACCTGCACGACCTCGCCACCGGCAAGGAAAAGCGCCAGATCACCAGCGGCGACTGGAACGTCACCCAGATCGTGCGGCTCGATCCGGCCAGCCGGACGCTGTGGATTCGCGGCGTCGGCCATGAGGCGGGGCGCGATCCCTACTTCGTGTACCTCTACAAGGTCGGCATGGATGGCGGCGACGTGCAGCTGCTGACGCCGGAGAACGCCAACCACGCGGTCACCCTGGCGGACGACGGCAAGCATTTCGTCGATGTCTATTCGACCATCGACACCGCGCCGGTGGCGGTGGTGCGCGACGGCGACGGCAAGCAGGTCGCCGAACTGGCCCGCGCCGATCTGTCGCGCCTGAAGGCGGCGGGCTGGGTCGCGCCGGAGTCGTTCACGGTCAAGGCGCGCGACGGCAAGACCGACCTGTACGGCCAGATGTTCAAGCCGTCGAACTTCGATGCGTCGAAGAAGTACCCGATCGTCACCTACATCTACCCCGGTCCGCAGGTCGGTTCGGTGCGCAGCCGCAGCTTCATGGCCGCGCACGGCGACCACCAGGCGCTGGCGGAGCTGGGCTTCATCGTCATCGCCGTGGACGGCATGGGCACGCCGCTGCGCAGCAAGTCCTTCCAGGACGCGTGGTACGGCAACATGGTCGACAACACCCTGCCGGACCAGGTGGCCGCGCTGAAGCAGCTGGCCGCGAAGTACCCGTGGATCGACGCCACCCGCACCGGCATGTGGGGCCATTCCGGCGGCGGCAACGCCACCGTGGCGGCGATGTTCGGCTACCCGGACGTGTACAAGGTCGGCATCGCCGAATCCGGCAACCACGACAACCTCACCTACGAGGACGACTGGGCCGAGCGCTACCACGGCCTGCTGGAGAAGAAAACCGACGGCACCACCAACTACACCGGTCAGGACAACGCGCCCAAGGCGAAGAACCTGAAGGGCAAGCTGTTCCTCTTGCACGGCCTGATGGACGACAACGTGCCGCCGCAGTCCACCCTGCAGGTGGTCGATGCGCTGATGAAGGCCAACAAGGACTTCGACCTGCTGCTGCTGCCGCACGCCCGCCACGGCTTCGGCGCGGACAGCTACTACGTGATGCGCCGGCGCTGGGACTACTTCGTGAAGAACCTGCTCGGCGTGGAGCCGCCGACGCAGTTCGAGCTGAAGCCGGCGGGCATGTGATGCGCGACGGGGCGATCAACTTCGAGGCCAAGCTGGTCCGGTTCTCGGAGCACTGGTCGCCCCGCGTCATCGCGGAGATGAACGACTACCAGTTCAAGCTGGCCAAGTTCCAGGGCGAGTTCGTCTGGCATTCGCACGCGGAGACCGACGAGGTCTTCATCGTCCTTTCCGGCGCGATGGCGCTCGAGTTCCGGGACGGAACGGTGCCGCTCGCCGCCGGCGAGATGTACGTCGTGCCGAAAGGCGTCGAACACCGCCCGGTGGCGCCGCAGGAATGCTGCGTGCTGCTGGTCGAGCCGCGCGGCGTGGTCAACACGGGCGATGCGGGCGGCGCCTATACCGCGCGCAACGACGTGTGGGTGTAGCGAGGCGTTCGGCATGCGTCCCTTCGGGACGTGGCTGGATGGCCTGATCCTCGATGGCATGCAGCGACGGCGCCGCAGGGCGCCGTCGCCGTCTCCGGCCTCAGCGCGCGCCCTGTCCGAACAGGATCTTCTTTTCCTCGTCGCTCAGCGGCTTGCCCGCGTCCGGGTTGACCTGCTTCGACAGCGCGTAGGCGCGCTGCGTGGCCGGGCGCGCGGCGATGTCGGAATGCCAGCGCTCGACGTTGGGGAAGCGGGTGATGTCCAGCGGCGCCTTCGTGTACGGATTGATCCACGGATACGCGGCCATGTCGGCGATGCTGTAGTCGCCGCCGGCGATGAAGGCGCGGCCTTCCAGCCGCTTGTCGAGCACGCCGAGCAGGCGCTCGGTTTCCTTGCGGTAGCGCTCCTTCGCGTAGGCGATGTCCTCCGGCGCATACACGTGGAAGTGGCCGTACTGCCCGGTCATCGGGCCGAGCCCGGCCATCTGCCAGAACAGCCATTCGTTCACGGCGATGCGCTGGCGCAGCGCGGTCGGCGCATCCGCGCCCTCGGGGATGCCGAGGAAGCGGCCGGTCTTGTTGGCGAGGTAGAGCAGGATCGCGCCGGACTCGAACATCGGGATCGGCGCGCCGCCGTCGGCCGGGGCGCGGTCGACGATCGCCGGCATCTTGTTGTTCGGCGAGATCGCCAGGTAGTCCGGTTCGAACTGCGCGCCCTTGCCGATGTCCACCGGCTTGATCGCGTAGTCCAGCCCGGCTTCCTCCAGGAACAACGTCACCTTGTGGCCGTTCGGCGTGGGCCAGTAGTACAGGTCGATCATCGCGGATGCTCCGTGCGTGGGAGCGCCACTCTAGCGCCGGCAGCGTTGCGTTGGAGGCAACATCGCGTTGCGATTACCGATTGGTCATTCCCGCGAAGGCGAGAATCCAGCTCTTGACGTTGCCAGTTCGAACAAATGGCAAGAGCAAAGGCTGGATGGGACAGACGTTCGTCTGTCAAAAGCGGCCCGCCTTCGCGGGAATGACGGGCAAGGGCGGGCTCGCTACGGCAGCGGCCGGCGCTGCGCGGGTTCCGGCGCCACCAGTTTCGCGTCCGCGCCGACGGTCGCGCAGCCGCTGCCGTCGGGCCTGCCCGCGCCGCAGCGGTACACGCGCACGTAGTCCACCAGCATCGCCTGCGGGAACGCGGCCTCGTCGATGCCGGTTGCGTTGACCTTGCCGGCCCAGTCGCCGCCGACCGCGAGGTTGAGCAGCAGGTGGTACTTCGACGCCGCATCGAACGGCGCGCCGGCCGGCGGATCGCTCCACCGGCCGTCCTTGCGCAGCTGCGACCACCAGCCGTCCGCGCGCTGGGTCGCGTAGTGCACGCCGTCGACATACCAGCGGATCTCGCCGGCTTCCCATTCCAGCGCATAGACGTGGAAATCGTCGGCGGGATTGGCGCCGTCGGGCAGCCGGTGCCAGGTGCCCGTGTGCACGTTGCCGGGCGGCGTGCGGCCGTAGTGCAGGGTGCCGTGCACGCGCGTCTCCGGCGTGCCGGGCGCGACGCCGGGTTCGTCCGAGGGCGCGCCCAGGTTCACCGCCTCCATGATGTCGATTTCGCCCGACGATGCCCACGCGCCGTAGGGCGAGCCGGTGGGCAGCATCCAGATCGCCGGCCAGCTGCCCTGCCCGCGCGGCAGCCGCGCGCGGATCTCGAAGCGGCCGAACGTCCATTCCTGCCGGTGCCGGGTGCGCAGCCGCGCCGAGGTGTAGGGCAGGGTGGCCATCGCCTTGCCGCCGCCGTCCGGCGCTGCCGACGCAGTGTAGCGCTCCCGGCGCGCCACGATGTGCAGCAGGCCGTCCGCGAGGAAGGCGTTGGCGCGCGGATGGCGGTCGCGGCGGCGGGTGTAGCACTGCGACTCGTGGTTGCCGCCGCCCCAGCAGTTTTCCTCCAGGTCCCACTTCGACAGGTCGATGGCCTCGCCGTCGAATTCGTCCTGCCAGACCAGCGTCCAGCCCGCGCCCGACCCGGCGGCGGCGCCACCGCCGGGTGCGAGCAGGGCTGCGGCGAGCGCGAGCGCGTGCATGCTCAGCGGACGGGGCAATCGACCTTGCGGTCGTAGTCGGTGCTGGCGGTCACCTTCGCCAGCGCCAGCTGGACCCCGTCGCTGCCGTGCAGGGTGAACGGCATGTCCAGCCTGCCGGTGTCGGCGCCGGCCACGCGCAGGCATTTCAGCTGCACGCCCAGCCGCGTCCATTCGCCCTTCGGCAGCTTCGCCAGCGCGTCGCCGACCGGCACGTCGCCCTTGCAGCTTTCGCCGCAGCCGGCGCCGATCGACGCCTTCGCGCCGACGGGCAGCGCGTCCACGCGCACGGTGGCGACCACGAACACGTCGCCGTTGGTTTCGCGCACCAGATCGACGGGCGTGTTCGAGCGCAGTTCGACGGCGCCGTCGCCCCGGAACGCGAACCGCCGCGCGCCGTCCTGCACCTCGGTGTTGATCGCGGTCATCGCCACCGAGCCGTCGCCGGTGGCGGCGTTGGGATGCACCACGTCCATGGCGTCGCCATCGGCGCCGACCAGCCGCAGGGTGAGGCCGGTGGTGGCGCTGCCGCGGTCGAACCACAGGTTGGTGCGCACGGCGTCCGGGTCGATGCCGGAGTCTTCCGGCAGCGGCGTCCACGCGGGCTTGTCGGCATAGGTCAGGCCGTAGCCAAACGGGAACAGCGGGTCGTAGCCTTGCTGGCCGACGTTGTTGGCGTACTGGTCGGCGCGCTTCGGCCAGGAGAACGACAGCTTGCCGTGGAAATCGAATTGCACGCCGCCGTCGGGCTTGCGCAGCAGCACGTCGGCGATGCCGGCCCCTTCCGAGCCCGGCAGCCACGCGGCGACGAAGGCGTCGGCGGCGTTGAGCTCGCGGTTCATCCACAGCGGACGACCGCTCAGGAACACCGCCACCACCGGGATGCCGTCGGCCTTGAGCCGCTTGAGCAGTTCGAGGTCGCCGGACTTGCCGGCCTTGAACATCAGGTTGGGCAGGTCGCCTTGGAATTCGGCGTAAGGCTCCTCGCCGAACACCACGACGGCGACGTCGGGCTTCGCCCTGTACTTGCCGTCCGCCGCCAGTTCGGCCTTGCCGCCGGCCGCTTCGACCTGCTGGCGGAAGCCGTCCCAGATCGAATCGGCGTTCGGGAAATCCGCGCGTTTGGTGCCGTCGCCCTGCCAGGTCAGCGTCCAGCCGCCGGTCTGCTGGGTCAGGTTGTCGGCGCCGCCGCCGGCCAGCAGCACGCGCTGTTTCGGCGCGAGCGGCAGCAGGTGGCCTGCGTTCTTCAGCAGCACCAGCGATTCGCGCACCGCGCGGCGCGCGACGGCGCGGTGTTCGGGCGAGCCCAGCAGTTCGAACCTGCCGCCCAGCGCGCGCTGCGAGGGCTTCGGCTTCTCGAACAGGCCCATCCGGAACTTCGCGCGCAGGATGCGGCGCACCGCGTCGTCGAGGCGCGCCATCGGCAGCGTGCCGGCCTTCACGTGCGCCAGCGTCGTTTCGTACAGGCCCTTCCAGCTGTCGGGCGCCATCGCCATGTCGAGGCCGGCGTCGAAGGTCTGCGCGCAGTCGGTATTGCTGCAGCCCTTCACCTGCCCGTGGCCGTTCCAGTCGCCGACCACGAAGCCGCCGAAATGCATGCGGTCCTTCAGCACGCCGGTGAGCAGCGCCTTGTTGCCGTGCATCTTCTCGCCGTGGAAGCTGTTGAACGAGGCCATCACCGATTGCGCGCCGGCCGCGATCGCCGGCACGTAGCCGGCGGCGTGCACGTCGCGCAGCGTCGCTTCGCTCACGAGGGTGTCGCCCTGGTCCTTGCCGTTGGTGGTGCCGCCGTCGCCGAGGAAGTGCTTGACCGTGGTCATCACGTGGGCGTCGTCGAGGAAGTCGGCGGCGCCGGCCTTGCCCTGCAGGCCTTCCACCATCGCCGGCGCGAACTGCGCCACCACCTCGGGGCTTTCCGAATAGCCTTCGTAGCTGCGGCCCCAGCGATCGTCCTGCGGCACCGCCACGGTCGGCGCGAACGTCCATTCCATGCCGGTGACGCGCGTCTCGGCGGCGGTGATGCGGCCGATCTCGCGGATCAGCTCCGGGTCGCGGGTCGCGCCCAGCCCGATGTTGTGCGGGAACAGCGTCGCGCCGACGATGTTGCTCTGGCCGTGCACGGCGTCGATGCCCCAGATGACCGGAATGGCATGGCCGCCGCCGGCCGTGTCCATCGACGCTTCCCAGAACGCGTCGGCCAGCGCCAGCCAGTCCTTCGCCGGGGCGTTGTAGCGCTTGCCGGGGTCGGAGCCGCCGCCGGCCAGGATCGAACCCAGCCGGTACTTGCGCAGGTCGTTCGGGGTGATCGAATCGATGTCGCCCTGGATGATCTGGCCGACTTTCTCCTCCACCGTCATCGTCGCCATCAGCGCGTCGATGCGCCGCTCCAGCGCCGGATCGGCGGGCAGCGGCCACGCCGGCTGCGGCCATTCGGCGGGATGGATCGTCACCGGGCCGGCAGATGCGGCCGGCGCCTGCGCGGCGTGCAGCGAACAGGTGCAGACGGCCACGGCGGCGGCCAGCGCGCCGATGCGCAGCGGCCGGCGGCGCGTGGACAGGGAAGAGGCGGAGAGGCGAAGCTTCATGGACGGCGGGCTCCTGAGGGTTCGATGGGCGGCGACGGAAGATTTGGTGCAGGGCGCCATGACAGCGTTGTCACGTGGCCGCAGAATAGCGGCTGCGGCCCGCGATGGCTTGTTGCATAGCGGCATGCCGCGGCGGGTAAGGTGGCGGCAGCGCCCGCATGCAGCCGGCGCAGGGGCCGGCGGTCGGAACCGGAAGTCGAATCGGAAGGTTATGGGCAACAGGAAGCGCGAAGGAAGCGACGACGCCGTCGGCAGGCCCAAGGCCGGCCGCGTGCGCATCGAGGACGTGGCCGAGCGCGCGGGCGTGTCGATGAAGACCGTCTCGCGCGTGCTCAACAACGAGCCGAACGTGTCCGAGCGCACCCGCCAGCGGGTCGAGGCGGCGGTGGAGACGCTGCGCTACCGCCCGCTGCCCTCGGCGCGGGTGTTGGCCGGGCGGCGCTCGTACCTGGTGGCGCTGCTGTTCGACAACCCGTCCGCCAACTACCTGATGGAAATCGAGATGGGCGTGCTGGACGCCTGCCAGGCGCAGCACTACAACCTGATGCTGGCGCCGCTGAGCTACGGCGCCGACGACCTGGTCGAGAAGGTCGAGGCGCTGGTGCTGCAGTCGCAGCTGGACGGCGTGGTGCTGACCCCGCCGATCACCGACCACGTGGCCCTGCTGCGCCGCCTGGAGGAGCTCGGCATTCCCTACGCCAGCATCTCCGCCAAGGAGCAGAACCGCCACGTCGGCGTGGTGGTGGACGAATACGGCGCGGTCTGCGAGCTGATGGCGCACCTGGCCGCATTGGGGCACCAGCGGATCGGCCACGTCATGGGCCACGCCGCGCACGGAGCCAGCGGCTGGCGGCTGGCCGGCTACCGCGAGGGCCTGCGCCGCGCCGGCCTGCGCTACGACCCGGCGCTGGTGGTGGAAGGCGAGTTCTCCTACGAATCCGGCGTCGCCGCCACCCACCGCCTGCTCGATCTGGAGCGCCCGCCGACCGCGATCTTCGCCGCCAACGACGACATGGCCGCCGGCGCGATCTGCGCCATCGGCGAGCGCGGGCTGTCGGTGCCGCGCGACGTGTCGGTCTGCGGCTTCGACGACACGCCGATCGCGCGCCAGATCCACCCCGCGCTGACCACCATCCGCCAGTCCACCCGCGACATGGGCCGGCTGGCGGCGGCGGAGCTGCTCAAGGACATCCGCGAGCTGGGGGCGGGCGGGATCGTGGACGTGCCGTACACGCTGCAATTGCGGCGTTCGACGGGGCCGGTCGGCGCATAGGAAGCGGCGTTTTCTGCACCTCACTATGTCGATGGGGACAGGGAAGTCGCCCTTCATCGGCCTGCTTTCCCTTTTGCAGCGCAGCAAGAATTTCTCCGGATTCCGCATTGCGGCGCCATTTGCGTTCTCTGCTGCGCCGCAATTTGACAACGCTGTCATATTGCCTTCCTAATGCCGGCGCGACACCGGGGAGGTGGCGCTCGGTACCCGCCGCTTCCCCGGCACTCATCAATCCGTTCATGCGAATCCTGGAGGGGAGAAGACCATGAAGCACCGTCACGCAGCACCCAGAAAGCGCCTGCTCGCCACCGCCATGCTGTTCGCGCTGGGTGCGCCCGCATTGGCGCAGGAAGCCGCACAGGCACAGTCGTCGAACTCCGCCCAGGCGGACGACAAGGAAGCCAAGGACCTGGACACCGTGGTGGTGAAAGGCATCCGCGGCAGCATGCAGTCGTCGATGAACCTCAAGCGCGACTCGCAGGGCGTAGTGGACGGCATCGTGGCCGAGGACATCGGCAAGTTTCCGGACACCAACCTCGCCGAATCCCTGCAGCGCATCACCGGCGTGTCGATCGACCGCTCGATGGGCGAAGGCTCGAAGGTGACGGTGCGCGGCGTCGGCCCCGACTTCAACCTGGTGCTGCTCAACGGCCGGCAGATGCCCGCTTCCAGCATCGAGGCCACCAATGCCTCCAACTCGCGCGCGTTCGACTTTGCCAACCTGGCGTCCGAGGCGATTTCCGGCGTCGAGGTCTACAAGACCAGCCGCGCCGCCACGCCCACCGGCGGCATCGGCGCGACCATCAACATCAAGACCACCCGGCCGCTGGAAAGCGGGCCGCTGGCGAGTTTCGGCGTCAAGGCCGTGCACGACACCTCCGCGGGCAACCTGCCGGACGTGATGAAGGGAAGTTCGTGGACCGGCGAATACTCCGGCATCTTCAGCCGTACCTTCGCCGACGGCCGCTTCGGCTTCGCCCTGACCGGCAGCTACCAGGATCGCGACCTCGGCTACAACGAAGCCGGCGCCGCCGGCGGCTGGTACGCCTGCCCGAAGTGGTGCGGGCCGTTGAGCCAGCCCGGCCCCGCCGCCAACGCGACCAATCCGCCGGGCGCGGGCGACGTCTATTCGCTGCCGCAGAACATGCTGTATGCACTGAACGCGGTGAAACGCAAGCGCACCAACGCGCAGGCCACGCTGCAGTTCAAGGCGACCGACAGCATCACCGCCACGCTCGACTACACCTTCTCCGAGAACCGCATCCAGCAGCGCCGGCACGAACTGTCCACTTGGTTCAACCAGCTCGCCACCGCGACCTCGTGGACGGACGGCCCGGTCGCCGCGCCGATCACCTACACCGAAGCCGCCAACGGCGCCGACCTGGCGATGGCCGGCGCGCTGTTCGCGACCAAGAACGAGAACAAGTCGCTGGGCTTCAACGTGGAATGGGCGGCCAGCGACGCGCTGAGCCTGGAGTTCGACTACCACAGTTCCAGCGCCGAATCCGGCGCCGACAGCCCGTACGGCTCCAATAACGTGATCGGCACCGCGGCGTTCGTGCGCGGCACGACCAGCGTGGATTACAGCGGCGACCTCCCGATCCTCAACGTGCAGCTGCCGGCCGGCATGACCCAGGTGCCGGCCAGCGCGATGATGGTCACCGGTTCCTCGTTCCGCAACAGCTACATGAAGTCGAACGTGGACCAGGGCCAGGTGCGCGGCCAGTTCGTCTTCCAGAATTATTCCAAGCTCGACTTCGGCGTTTCGCATACACGCGTGAAAAACCGAACCGCCTACAATTTCGTCCAGCGCGACGATTGGGGCGGCTTCGCCGGCGGCGCCGCGGACTACGCGGACGATCTGTGGATCGCCGACGACATGAGCCGCTACTTCAGCAGCTTCTCCAACAGCGATTCGCTGTTCGGGCAGTTCTTCGTGTTCGATTTCGACAAGGTGCGCGATGCCGCCATCGCCGCGCGCGGCGGCGACGCCGTGCCCTACCTGTCGCCGACCGGATTCACCACCGATCGCCGCGCCACCGAAACCTCGCAGAGCGCCTATGCGCAGTGGAGCAACGTCTGGGGCGAGAAAATGCCGTTGCACACCGCGGTAGGCCTGCGCTACGAGAAGACCGACGTGGTGTCGCGCGCGCTGGTGCCGATCGCCACCGGGCTGGTGTGGACGGGCAGCAACGAGTTCTCGGTGCAGTACGGCGCGCCCGACTTCACGGAGCTGAAGGGAAGCTACAAGTACTGGCTGCCGAGCCTCGACTTGGGCCTGGAGATTTCCGACCAGGTGATGTTGCGTGCCAGCTACGGCGAGAGCATCGGCCGCCCGCAGTGGAACTACATCCAGGGCGGCCAGACCATCGACTCGTTCGCTGCCTACGAAGGCGGCACCGGCAACCAGGGCGATCCTGGCCTGAAGCCGCTGGAGGCCCGCAACTTCGACCTGTCGCTGGAGTGGTACTACGGCGAGGCGAGCTACGTGTCGGTGGGCTGGTTCCGCAAGAACATCGACAACTACATCGGCACGTCCAGCATCGAACTGACCCATCCCGACCTGCACACGCCGGTCGGCGGCGCCTACTTCAACGAGGCGGTGGCCAACGGCTGCGATCCGGCCGGCACCGATTTCCGCGCCTGCGTGCGCCAATACATCTTCACCAACCACGCGAACGATCCTGGCGTGACGGTGACGGGCCTCGACCAATCCGGCAATCCCACCGGCACCATCGCCGGCCAGCCGGGCGATCCGTCGGCGGTGTTCCGCATCACGGTGCCGGTCAACAAGGACTCGAACATGCTGCGCGGCTGGGAGCTCAACGTGCAGCACATGTTCGGCGACAGCGGCTTCGGCATGTCCGCCAACTACACCATCGTCAAGTCCGACCTGACTTACGACAACTACAACCTCGAGGAGCAGTTCCCGCTGGTGGGCCTGAGCGATTCGGCGAACCTGGTTGGCTTCTACGACAAGGGGCCGTGGCAGATCCGCGCGGCCTACAACTGGCGCGACGAGTTCCTGACCAGCACCTGGGACAGCTGGCGGCCGAACCCGATCTACGTCGATCCGTACGGCCAGCTCGACCTCAATATCAGCTACCAGTTCAACGAGCACCTGACCCTGATGGCCGAGGCGATCAACCTGACCGACGCGACCATGCGCACGCACGGACGCAACGACCTGCAGACCTTCCTTGCCACGCAGACCGGGCCGCGTTACATGCTGGGCCTGCGCTACAAGTTCTGATGTTTCTCCAGTGGAGGGCGGCGGCGTTTTGCCGCCGCCCTTTTTTTCGGGTCGGCCCAACACATATGGAACGCGAGCGATGCGTTTCCGTCGGCCTGATGTGATCCGGTCCGCGCATGACGATCCGCCGGTTCGGGTATCGTGAACCTCCGGCCCGCTGGTCGTGGACGCCGCATGCTGCCGCAGATCGATCCCACTCCCATCCATGAAGTTCCAGCGCATACGCCGCTGGAAGCGGTGCTGTCGTCGTCGCGGCCTGCGGTGATCCGCGGACTGGTGTCGGGGTGGCCGCTGGTGGCTGCCAGCCACAGCGGTGACGAGCAGGCGGTGGCCTATCTCAAGCGCTACGCCAACGACGCGCTACCGGCCATCGCCACCGTCGCGCCGCCGCAGGCGCGATTCTTCTACGACGACGACTTCCGCGGCTTCAATTTCCGCCGCGAGCCAGTGGCGCTGACGGCCGCGCTCAACACCCTGTTGCGCGACCGCGTGCGTGCCGACGCGCCCACCATATATCTCGGCGCGACCACCTGCGAGACCTTCCTGCCGGGGCTGTGCGCCGACAATCCGCTCGACCTCGGCGGGCGCGACGCGCTGGCCAGCATCTGGATCGGCAACCGCAGCCGCGTTCCCGCGCACCAGGACCTGCCGGACAACCTGGCTTGCGTCGCCGCCGGCCGTCGCCGTTTCCTGCTGTTCCCGCCTGAGCAACTGCCCAACCTCTACGTCGGTCCGCTGGACGTCACGCCCGCCGGCCAGCCGGTGAGCCTGGTGGATCCGCTGGCACCCGACCTCGAACGCTTCCCGCGTTACGCCGAAGCCATGCGGCATGCGCAGACGGCGATACTGGAATCGGGCGACGCGCTGTTCATCCCGTCGATGTGGTGGCACCACATCGAGGCGCTGGAGCCGTTCAACGTGCTGGTCAACTACTGGTGGCGCTCGGCGCCCGCGTACATGGACGCACCGGTGAACGCGCTGATGCTCGCCATCCTGTGCCTGCGCGATCTGCCGCCGGAGCAGCGCGCGGCCTGGCAGGAAACCTTCCGCCACTATGTGTTCGAGTTCGATGCCGAACGGGTCGCCGGCCACATCCCCGAACACGCGCGCCACGTGCTGAGCGCGCTCGATGCCGACAAGGCCGCGAATCTGCGAGCGCACCTGCTGCGCAACCTGCAGAAACAGGACGCGGCGCAGGGCTGACGCCGCCGCGCCCGTCCGCACCGGCGCTTAGTGCCCGCCTTCCGCCGTCAGCTTGTCCAGGTCGATGCCCTGCGCCTTGAGGATGCCGGCAGCGCGCAGCGCGTAGAACGCGAGGTAGGCGAAGCAGATCACGCCGACCCAGAAGCTCATGTGGATGCCCACCGCATCCGCCAGCAGGCCTTGCAGCAGAGGCACCAGCGCGCCGCCCATGATCATCATGATCAGCAGGCTGCTGCCCTGATTGGTGTGGCGGCCCAGACCGGCGATCGCCAGCGCGAAGATGCACGGCCACATCGTGCTGCAGAACAGGCCGGAACTGATGAAGGCCACGGCGCTGGCATTGCCGTCGCTGAACATGCCGATCAGCAGCGCGGCGATCCCGCACAGCGCGAAGTACAGCAGCATCCGCGCCGGGTTGCCGCGGCTGAGCAGGGTGGCCGCGATCATCAGCACGATCACGCCCGCATAGCCGTAGAACTGCGCCACTTCATGGCGAAGGATGGCGTTCACCGCGAGAAAGACACCGAACGCGATGAACGGCAAGATCAACGTCAGCATCTTCTTCGCGCCGGAGCCGATCTCGAACGCACCCGCCGCGCCCGTCCAGCGGCCGATCATCAGGCTGGCCCAGTACAGCGACACATAGGGCGCAACCGAGGCCGTTTCCACGCCGAGGTTCTCGCGCATATACGCCGGCAGGTGCGCGCCGGTGGACACTTCGACGCCGACGTACAGGAAGATCGCGATCATCCCCAGCACCAGCTGCGGATATGCGAAGGCGGAGCGCCGGTGCGCCAGCTTCGAGCTGTCCTCGGCTTCGTCGCGCGCCACCTCCTCCAGGTCGATGTGATTGGGCACCGACGAGAACTTGATGAACAGCGCCACCAGCACGAACGCCGCGCCCAGCACCAGATAAGGCGTCTTGACGCTTTCGATGCTGGCCTCGGTATTGCCGGTGGCGACGCTGCCGAAGATCGCCACGCTGACCAGCAGCGGGCCGATGGTGGTGCCGAAATTGTTGACGCCGCCGGCCATGGTCAGCCGCTGCGCGCCGGTGGCCGGGTTGCCCATCACGATCGCCAGCGGGTTGGCGGCGATCTGCTGCAGCGAGAAGCCGAGGCCGACGATGAACAGGCCAGAGAGCATCAGCGCGAACGAACCGCTGTTGGCCGCCGGATAGAACAGCAGCGTGCCCAGTGCCGAGATCAGCAGGCCCACGCAGATGCCGTTCTTGTAGCCGATCCGGTTCAGCAGGTCGCTGCCGACCGATTTGGACACGCCGAAATAGATCAGCGAACCGACGGTGTAGGCAATGTAGAACGCGAATGACACCAGCTGGCTTTGGGTGTGGCTGAGATTGAAGGCCTTCTGGAAGACCGGGATCAGGATGTCGTTGCTGGCGGCGACGAAGCCCCAGAAGAAGAACACCGTGATGAGGACGCCGAACTGCGACCAACGTGTTTGCTGGTGGGCCATGGGTTCCTGCCGTGTCGAATGTTGTCGTGTGCGCCACGGCGGCGGACGCCGGCCGTGTTCCCCGGGCGCCCGATCGCGGGCGCAGCGATGCTTGTACAGGGCCTTTGACAACGCTGTCAAATAACCTCGGGAAATAGTCGGCGCGCGGTTGACGGGCCTGCGGTTTGCCGCTGCAATGCAGCAATTCCGCGCGGCGCCCGACCTCGCTTCGCGCATCCATGACCCAGACCGCCGACCGCCCGCCGATGACGCCCGACCCCAATTCCCGCCTGCGCCCGCTGCCCACGCTGATCTTCGCCTCGCGCTGGCTGCAGCTGCCGCTCTACCTCGGCCTGATCGTGGCCCAGGGCGTCTACGTGGTGCTGTTCCTGAAGGAACTGTGGCACCTGATCCACGGCGCGGTCAGCCTGAGCGAGCAGGACATCATGCTGCTGGTGCTGGGCCTGATCGACGTGGTGATGATCTCCAACCTGCTGATGATGGTGATCGTCGGCGGCTACGAGACTTTCGTCTCGCGCATGCAGCTGGAGAACCATCCCGACCAGCCGGAATGGCTGAGCCACGTCAACGCCAGCGTGCTCAAGGTCAAGCTGGCGATGGCGATCATCGGCATCTCCTCGATCCACCTGCTCAAGACCTTCATCGAAGCCGGAACGCTGGGCGGCTTGCCGCTGTGCGGCGGCGTCGATGCGGCCGCCGCGGCGGCGCTCGCCACCACCGCCGCCAAGACCTGCACCAAGGTCACCTCCACCGGCGTGATGTGGCAGACCATCATCCACTGCGTGTTCATCCTGTCCGCGCTGGGCATCGCCTGGACCGACAAGGTGATGACCGCCAGCGCCGGCAAGCGCGAGCACGCGGCGCACTGAGCGCTCGCTCGTCTTCCCGCGAAAGCGGGAATGACGGAGTCGGTTCCGCATTGCCTTAAAATGCGGCGATGGATGTCTCCCACCTCCTCGACGGGCTGAACCCGGCCCAGCGCGAGGCCGTTTCCGCCGCGCCCGGCCACTACCTCGTGCTGGCCGGCGCGGGCTCCGGCAAGACCCGCGTCCTCACCCACCGCATCGCCTGGCTGCACGAGGTGTTCGGCGTGCCGCTGCACGGCATTCTCGCCGTCACCTTCACCAACAAGGCGGCGGGCGAGATGCGTTGGCGCATCGCCGCGCAGCTGGGCGGCGAACCGCGCGGCGCGTGGATCGGCACCTTCCACGGCATCGCCCATCGCCTGCTGCGCCTGCACTGGCAGGAAGCGAAATTGCCGGAAGGCTTCCAGGTGCTGGACAGCGACGACCAGCTGCGGCTGGTCAAGCGCGTGGCGCAGCAGCTCGAACTCGACGACGGCCAGTTCCCGCCGCGCCAGATCGCCTGGTGGATCAACGCGCAGAAGGACGAGGGCCGCCGCCCGCAGCATATCCAGCCCGCCGCGAACGATCCGTGGAACGACGCGCTGCTGCGCGCCTACGCCGCCTATCAGGAGCGCTGCGAACGCGCCGGCCTCGTCGATTTCGCAGAACTGCTGCTGCGCGCGCACGAACTGCTGCGCGACAACCCGGCGCTGCTGGCGCACTATCGCCACCGCTTCGGCCAGATTCTGGTCGATGAGTTTCAGGACACCAATGCAATCCAGTACGGCTTCGTGCGCCTGCTCGCGGGCGACTCCGGGCAAGTGTTCGTGGTTGGCGACGACGACCAGGCCATCTACGGTTGGCGCGGCGCGAAGGTGGAGAACGTGCAGCGCTTCCTGCGCGACTTCCCCGGCGCGCAGACCATCCGCCTCGAACAGAACTACCGCTCCAGCGCCAACATCCTCAACGCGGCGAACGCGGTCATCGCCCACAACGACGACCGCCTCGGCAAGCGCTTGTGGACGGACGCCGGCGAAGGCGAAACCATCGACCTGTACGCCGCCTACAACGAGATGGACGAAGCCGCCTACGTGGTGGACCGCATCGCCCAGTGGGTGCGCGACGGCGGCAGCCACGGCGACGCCGCGATCCTCTACCGCAGCAACGCGCAGTCGCGCGCGTTCGAAGAGGAACTGCTGAAACGGCAGATCCCGTACCGCGTCTATGGCGGCATGCGCTTCTTCGAGCGCGCCGAAATCAAGGACGCGCTGGCCTACCTGCGCTTGCTCGCCAACCGCGACGACGACGCGGCGTTCGAGCGCGCGGTCAACACGCCCGTGCGGGGCATCGGCGACCGCACGCTGGACGAGATCCGCCGCACCGCGCGCGAACACCGCGAATCGCTGTGGCGCGCCTCGCGCCGGCTGTGCGAACACTCGGCGCTGGCCGCGCGCGCGCGCAACGCCGTGGCTGGCTTCCTCCAACTGATCGACACGCTGGCCGGTGAAACCGCCAGCATGCCGTTGGCGGAAAAGACCGACCACGCGCTGGCGCGCTCCGGCCTGCGCGTGCACTACGAAAACGAATCGCGCGGCCAACAGGATTCGCGCACCGACAACCTCGACGAATTGGTGTCGGTCGCCTCGCGCTTCGTGCGCGGCGACGAGGAAGACGCCGCGTCGATGCCGGAACTGATCGCCTTCCTCGCCTACGCCGCGCTAGAAGCCGGCGAGGGGCAGGCGCAGGCGGGCGAGGACGGCGTGCAGCTGATGACCCTGCACAGCGCCAAGGGACTGGAGTTCCCGCTGGTCTTCCTCGTTGGTCTGGAAGAAGGGCTGTTCCCCAACATGCGCTCGGCGGAAGAGCCGGGCCGCATGGCCGAGGAGCGCCGCCTCGCCTACGTCGGCATCACCCGAGCCCGCCAGCAGCTGGTGCTGTGCCACGCCGAATCGCGCCGCATCCACGGTAGCGACATGTACGGCCTGCCGTCGCGCTTCCTGCGTGAAATCCCGAAATCTCTACTGCGCGAAATCCGTCCGAAGCCGCAGGCCACCTTCGCACGCGGCGGCTTCGCCCAACAGCCGCGCCGCGACTTCGGTCACGCCCCGCTGGAAGCCCCGCCGATCCGCCTCGGCGCCAACGTCCGCCACCCCAAGTTCGGCACCGGCTTCGTCACCGACGTGGAAGGCAGCGGCGCGCACGCGCGCGTGCAGGTGAATTTCGATGAGGTGGGCAGCAAGTGGCTGGTGATGGCCTACGCGAATCTGACGCCGGCGTGAGTTGTTTGCTCGTCTGCCAGCGAAGGCGGGCATCCGGCTTCTGGAGTTGCCGGCTTGTCACAAGAATCCAAAGATAAAAGCTGCACTCCGGCCTTCGCGGAAGTGACGGATCGAGGCGTGGTGCGGGACTACAGCTGGAACCCCACCGACCGTACCAGCCCTTCGCCCACGTCGCGCCACCATCCCGGTGCGCGCGCTAAATAGACCGACGATTCGGCTCGCCGCATCGCGAACCACCCGGCCAGCGCGTCGGTCTGCGCGGCGTCGTGGAACAGCACATTGAGTTCGTAGTTCAGGAACAGGCTGCGGCCGTCGAAGTTGATCGAGCCGCAGCTGGCGAAGCCGGCGTCGATCACCAGCGCCTTGGCATGCAGCATCCGCGGCAGCAGGCGGATCCGCGCGCCGGCGGCGGCGAGTTCGCGCAGGCTGCGTTCGCGGGCGATGTTGGCCAGTGCGTGGTTGGACTGCGCCGGCAACACCAGTTCGACCTGCACGCCGCGCCGTGCGGCCAGCACCAGCGCCAGTTGCAGGGCGTCGTCGGGGACGAAGTAGGGCGTGGCCAGCAGCACGCGCGCGTCGGCGCGGTGGATCGCGCTCAGGAAAAGATCGTAGGCGGTGTCGTCGCGGCGGTCGGGGCCGCTGGGGAGCAGCTGCGCCAGCGGGCCGTCGGCAGCAGCGGGTGCGGCAGGCGGCGCGGGCGCGGGCTCGCCGCCGGCCATCGCCCAGTCGCGGGCGAAGCCGGCGATGGCGTCGATCACTATCCCGCCTTCGACGACCACGCTGAGGTCGTGCCACGCCGGCGCATCCGGCGCATCGAGGAAGTATTCGCGGGCGAGGTTGCGGCCGCCGCTCCACAGCGCGCGGTCGTCGACGATGACGAGCTTGCGGTGGTCGCGCAGGTTGTCGCGGGCGAACTGCGGGCGCAGCCGCAGCGGCGAGAACCAGCGGATCGCCGCGCCCGCCTCGCGCAGCATGCGCAGGCTCCGGCGACGCCCCGCGAACGCGCCGACGCCGTCCAGCAGCACGCGCACCGCCACGCCGCGCGCGCGGGCGCGCGCCAGCGCCTCCGCCACCGGCAGGCCGACGACGTCGTCGCGGAAGATGAACATCTCGATGTCGATGCTGCGGGTCGCGCCGTCCAGCAGCGCGAGCAACGACTGCAGTGCGCGCGGGCCTTCGGTGTCGAGGACGATCGAGGCGCAGCGGCGCGCGGGCGGCAGGTCCAGCCCGCGCGTCAGCGCCGCTGCCCATGCGGCATCGCCGCCCTGCGCGGACGGCGGCGGATCGTCGGCGGCGCGCGCGTGCGCCAGCTTGCGGGTGCCGAACAGCAGGTAGACCGGCAGCGCCATGTAGGGGAAGGCGATGAGCGCGATCACCCACGCCATCGCCGACGCGGGCGAACGCCGCTGGCGGCCGGAATGGGTCAGCGCGACGTACAGCAGCAGGCCGGTCGCCACCGCCGCCGCGTGCAGCAGCGGCAGCGCATGGACGACGGCGGGCGGAAGCGCGAGCGGCATGCCCGCGCGGCTTACCAGCTGAACAGCTTGTAGTAGGTCATCGGCCCGCCGTTGGCGTCGGCGTCGTTGACCACGCCGTCGCCGTTGCGGTCGTAGATGTAATACGCCGGGCCGCGCTGCGGCACCACCTTGACCATCGTCAGCCGTTCGCCGACGCGGTACTCGGTGACCACGTCGCCATTGGCTTCGGTGCGCGTGGCCGGCACGGCGTCCTTCGCCAGCATGTCTTCCGGCGAGGCGGTGGCGCAGGCGGCCAACGCGAGGGTGAGGGCGAGGGGAAGGGCGATGCGCATGGCGGCGGCCTCGGGAGGGATGCCGCCAGTATGCGCGATGCGCGGCGGGCCGGCTCAGGCGTCCGCCGCCGCCTCCAGCTCCAGGAAGCCGCCGGACTGCCGCTTCCACAGCTGCGCATACAGACCGCCCTTCGCCAGCAGTTCCTCGTGCGTACCGGTTTCGACGATGCGGCCGGCGTCCATCACCACCAGCCGGTCCATCGCCGCGATGGTGGACAGCCGATGCGCGATGGCAATCACCGTCTTGCCCTGCATCAGCCGGTACAGGTTCTCCTGGATCACCGCCTCCACTTCCGAATCCAGCGCCGAGGTCGCCTCGTCCAGCACCAGGATCGGCGCGTTCTTCAGCAGCACGCGGGCGATGGCGATGCGTTGGCGCTGGCCGCCGGACAGCTTCACCCCGCGCTCGCCCACCTGCGCGTCGAAGCCGCGCTGGCCCTTGGCGTCGACCAGTTCGGCGATGAAGCCGTCGGCGTTGGCCTGGCGCGCGGCGTCCAGCATCTCGGCTTCGCTGGCGTCGGGGCGGCCGTAGAGGATGTTCTCGCGCACCGAGCGGTGCAGCAGCGAGGTGTCCTGCGTGACCACACCGATTTGCGCGCGCAGCGAATCCTGCTGCACGCCGGCCACGTCGATGCCGTCCACGGTGATGCGGCCGGCTTCGACGTCGTGGAAGCGCAGCAGCAGGTTCACCAGCGTGGACTTGCCCGCGCCGCTGCGGCCAACCACGCCGATCTTCTCGCCGGGCGCGACGTGCAGATCGAGATGCTCGATCACCCCGCCGCCCTTGCCGTAGTGGAAGGCGACGTTCTCGAAGCGGATGTCGCCGCGCACCTGCGGCAGCGCCAGCGCGCCGGGCGCATCGTCCACCGTGGGCGGCAGCGAGATCGAGCTGATCCCGTCGTGCACCGTGCCGATGTTCTCGAACAGCGCCGACAACTCCCACATGATCCAGTGCGACATGCCCAGCAGGCGCAGCGCCAGCGCCGCAGCCACCGCCACCGCGCCGGTGCTCACCGCGCCCTGCAGCCACAGCTGGATGCCGAGCGCGGCCACCGCGAACAGTAGCGCCATGTTCAGCGCGTACAGCAGGCTGTACACGTTGGTCGCCAGCCGCATCTGCCGGTACACGGTGGCGAGGAAGCCGCCCATCGCTTCGCGCGCATAGGCCTGCTCGCGCTGCGAATGCGAGAACAGCTTGACCGTGGCGATGTTGGTGTAGCTGTCCACGATGCGACCGGTCATGGTCGAACGCGCGTCGGCCTGGTCCTGCGACACCTTGCCCATCTTCGGCACGAACCAGCGCATCAGCACGCCGTAGCAGACCAGCCAGCCGGCGAACGGCAGCATCAGCCGCCAGTCCGCGCTGGCCGCCACCAGCAGCGTGCCGCCGAAATACACCAGCACGTAATTGCCGATATCGAACAGCTTGACCACGGTCTCGCGCACCGCGAGCGAAGTCTGCATCAGCTTGGTGGCGATGCGGCCGGCGAACTCGTCCTGGAAATAACCCATCGACTGCCGCAGCAGGTAGCGGTGCACGTTCCAGCGGATCCGCATCGGGAAGTTGCCCAGCAGCGTCTGGTGCTGCACCGCCGAGTTCAGCCACACCAGCAGCGGCAGGCCGAGCAGGACGAGTGCCGCCATCCACGCCAGGCGCGCCCCTTCCTGCGCGAGGAAGCCGCCGACGCCCAGCGCCGTCATCCGGTCCACCAGTGCGCCGACGTAGGCGTACAGCGCCACTTCCGCCAGCGCGATGCCGGCGGTGGTGGTCGCCATCAATAGCAGCCACGGCTCCGCGCCGCGGGTGAAGTGGCGGCAGAAGGCGTACAGGCTTGCCGGCGGCTGCGTCGGCGGCGCGTCGGGGAACGGATCTAGGCGGGTTTCGAACCAGCGCAGCATGCGGGCGTTCCGTGGGGGATGCGGGCATTGTGCCGCTTTTGCTCATCATTCCTGTCCGCTCCACGCCCGTCATTCCCGCGAAGGCGGGAATCCAGCGTCTTTAGTTCTCCGGTCGGATTGCCGTGGACTTGAAAAAAGTCACTGGATTCCCGCCTTCGCGGGAATGACGGCAACAGGGCTTCCGCGTCTGCACGCCGCCGGCGGCATTTCCTTAGAATCCCCACATGACACGCCTCGTTCTGATCGACGGTTCCTCCTACCTCTACCGCGCCTTCCACGCGCTGCCCCCGCTCACCAACGCGGCCGGCGAACCGACCGGCGCGCTGTTCGGCGTGGTCAACATGCTGCGCGGGCACCTGAAGGAGAAGCCAGAGCACATCGCCTTCGTGGTGGATGCCTCCGGGCCGACCTTCCGCGATGCGCTGTATCCCGAGTACAAGGCCAACCGCCCGCCGATGCCGGACGAGCTGCGCGCGCAGATCGAACCGATGATGGAGATCGTGGCGGCGCTCGGCATCCCGATCCTGCGCGAGCCGGGCGTGGAGGCCGACGACGTGATCGGCACGCTGGCCCTGCAGGCGGCGGAGGGCGGGCTCGAGGTGACGATCTCCACCGGCGACAAGGATTTCGCGCAGCTGGTGCGCCCGCGCGTCGCATTGGTCAACACCATGAGCGGCAGCCGTATGGAGTCGGACGCGGCGGTGATGGAGAAGTTCGGCGTGCGTGCCGATCAGATCGTCGACTTGCTGTCGCTGATGGGCGACGCCATCGACAACGTGCCCGGTGTCGAGAAATGCGGGCCGAAGACCGCCGCCAAGTGGCTGGCGGAATACGGCAGCCTCGACGGCGTGATCGCCGGCGCCGATGCGATCAAGGGCAAGATCGGCGACAACCTGCGCGCCGCGCTGGCGCGCCTGCCGCTGAACCGCGAGCTGGTGACGATCAAGACCGACGTGGCGCTGGCGCAGTCGCCGGCCGACCTTGCATTGCGCGAGCGCGACGTCGAGGCGCTGCGCGGGCTGTACGCGCGCTACGGCTTCAACCAGGCGCTGAAGGAACTCGACGGCGGCGCGGCGGCGGGCGCGATCGCGGAGAAGGAGCCGGGCGTGGCGCGCGGCGGCGGGTTCGTCGCCGCGGCGGTGCCGGCATCGGTGGAAGGCCTCGATCCCGCGCTGTCCGCGCCGGGCGAATACGAAACGGTGCTGACCGATCCGCAACTGTCGGATTGGATCGCAAAGTTGCAGGCCGCCGACGAATTCGCCTTCGACAGCGAAACCGATTCGCTCGACCCGATGCGCGCGAACCTGGTCGGCCTGAGCTTCAGCGTCGAACCGGGCAAGGCCTGCTACATCCCGCTGGGCCACGACTATCCCGGCGCGCCCGGGCAGCTGCCGCGCGACGCGGTGCTGGAGGCGCTGCGCCCGCTGCTGCAGGACCCGGCGAAGAAGAAGCTCGGCCAGCACGGCAAATACGACCTGCACGTGCTGCGCCGCCACGGCATCGTGGTCGCGGGCTACGCCGACGACACCATGCTGGAGAGCTTCGTGCTCAGCGCCGGCATCGCGCGGCACGACATGGATTCGCTGGCCAAGCGCCATCTCGGCTACGAGACGATCAAGTACGAGGACGTGGCCGGCAAGGGCGCCAAGCAGATCCCGTTCTCGCAGGTCGCCATCGACGACGCCACGCGCTATGCGGCCGAGGACGCCGACATCACCCTGCGCCTGCATCGCGTGCTGTCGCCGAAGCTGGAAGCGGAGCCGTCGCTGCTGTCCGTCTACCGCGACATCGAGATGCCGCTGGTGCCGGTGCTGGCGCGGGTCGAGGCCAACGGCGTGATGATCGACGCCGAGGAACTGCGCCGACAGTCCGCCGAGCTGTCGCGGCGGATGCTGGCCGCGCAGCAGAAAGCCACCGAACTGGCCGGGCGCAGCTTCAACCTCGATTCGCCGAAGCAGCTGTGCGCGCTTCTGTTCGACGAGCTGAAGCTGCCGGCGCTGGTGAAGACGCCCAGCGGCGCGCCTTCGACCAACGAGGAGGCGCTGGAGGCGATCGCCGACCAGCACGAGCTGCCGCGCGTGATCCTCGAATACCGCGGTCTCGCCAAGCTGCGCAGCACCTACACCGACAAGCTGCCGGAGATGATCAATCCCGACACCGGCCGCGTGCACACCAGCTACCACCAGGCCGGCGCGGCCACCGGGCGGCTGTCCTCGTCCGATCCGAACCTGCAGAACATCCCGATCCGCAGCGAGGAAGGTCGCCGCATCCGCACCGCCTTCGTCGCGCCGCCCGGACGCCGGCTGGTGGCCTGCGACTACTCGCAGATCGAGCTGCGGATCATGGCGCACCTGTCGGAAGACCCGGCGCTGCTGCGCGCGTTCGCGGAAGGCGCGGACATCCACCGCGCCACCGCCGCCGAGGTGTTCGGCAAACCCATGGCCGAGGTGTCGGCGAACGAGCGTCGCGCCGCCAAGGCGATCAACTTCGGCCTGATCTACGGCATGGGCGCGTTCGGGCTGGCGCGCCAGCTCGGCATCGGCCGCGGCGAGGCGCAGGACTACATCGCGCTGTACTTCAGCCGCTATCCGGGCGTGCGCGACTACATGGAGCGCACCCGCCAGCAGGCGCGCGACGCCGGCTACGTGGAAACGGTGTTCGGCCGGCGCCTGGCGCTGGACTACATCCACTCGCGCAACGCGTCCCAGCGCGCCAGCGCCGAACGCGCCGCGATCAACGCGCCGATGCAGGGCACCGCCGCCGACATCATCAAGCGGGCGATGGTGCGGGTGGACGATTGGCTGGCCGACAAACGCAGCGCGTCTGGCGAAAGCAGCGCGCTGATGATCCTGCAGGTGCACGACGAACTGGTGTTCGAGGCGGACGAGGCGTTCGTGCCTGAATTGCTGGAGCGGGTGCCGGCGCTGATGGCCGACGCCGCGCAGCTGCGGGTGCCGCTGGTGGTGGACAGCGGCGTCGGCATGAATTGGGAAGAAGCGCACTGAAACTGCTTTCGTTTTTGGCGCTGAAAGCGTGATGTGGAGCGGGTTTGGAAGGATTCCGTGGAATTGCAATGAATCATTCCTGAACCGAACGGTTTTTTAACCCGAATCTTCACGAACCATCCATGTGCGGAGTGGTCATATAGCTCGCAACAGGTGCAACGCCTGTTGCCGATCACTACCCCTCCCCTGGTGTGATCACCCCGGAAGGCAATCGGTCCTCCCCAACCGGCCTTCCCCCGGCCCCGCAGTCCCCCCTGGCTGCGGGGCTTTTTTATGCCTGCGCTTTTTTGCGCAGGCATAAAAACCCAAAGTTTGCTGCGCAAACCTTGGGCCCCGAGCCGCGACCTCCAAATCCCCGCGGCTTCGCCGCGCCCCCTTTACTAAAGGGGGCTCTCCTCCAGATGAAATTCCTTTGTCGTCATGCCATTCCCCACGGCGGCAATAGAGGGCAGGCTAGCGAAGGCGACCATCCTGGGGATTCCGAATGAACGAGCTGTTCCAGCTGTCTGCGCCGTGGTGGGTGTTCGTGTTGCGGGCGACGGCGGTCTACGTGCTGGTGATGCTGCTGGTGCGGGTGTCGGGCAAGCGGGCGGTGGGACAGTTCACGCCGTTCGACCTGGTGCTGCTGATCCTGATCGGCAACGCGGTGCAGAACGGCATCAACGGTGGCGACAACTCGCTGACCGGCGCGGCGATCATGGCGGTGACGCTGATCGTGCTGAACTACACGGTGGCGCTGCTGACCTCGCGCAGCCGCCGGGCGGAACGGTTGCTCGAAGGCGTGCCGGTAGTGCTGGCGCGCGACGGCAAGGTGTTCGACCGCGTATTGCGGCGCGAGCTGGTCAGCAGCGAAGACTTCGCCGAGGCGCTGCGCAGCAACCAGATCGAGGACATCGGCGAGGTCCGCCTCGCGCTGCTGGAGACCAACGGCCACATCACGGTGATCGCGCGCAACCGGGATTGATTCATCCGCGGTTTTGCCTGGCTCGCCGGCGTGCACATCTGCTTCACGCCGGGCCGGGATAAATGGAGGCTCACACGACAGCCGTAGGAGGCTCCATGAAGCGCATGTTCGCCACGCTCATTCTGGTCATGTTCGTCAGCGCGGGCCTCACGGCTTGCAACACGATGGCCGGTGCCGGCAAGGACGTGCAGAAGGCCGGCGAGAAGGTCGAGCAGAAGGCCGAAGACTGCAAGGACATGAAGTGCTGATCGTTTCCGCCCGCCGCGCCGGTACTCCGCAGGGACGCGGGTGCCGGCGCGGCGGGCGGCGTCTTGCTGCGCTCCCCGCCGCCCGGTAATGTGCCGCCGAACGCGAGGAGAACCGCATGAACAAGACGATGAAACTGGCCGTGCTGGCGCTGACCTGCATGGCCTTCTTGGCCGGTTGCAACACCATTGCCGGCGCCGGCAAGGACATCCAGAAGGCCGGCGAGAAGATCGAGGGCGCGGCGAAGTAAGCCGCGCCTTCATGCTGTCCGATCTGCCGATTCAGCGCTCGCGGTAGCGCGGCGGGTCGGGCACGAACCCGTTCGGGAACGCGCGCGGCCCATCGCCCGCGTAGGCGGGGTGCCGGCGCGGCAGCACGCCCATCGCGACCAGCGCATCGACGCTGTCATAGCGCAACTGGCTGACCTGCTCCGGTGCGTAACTGGCGCGCACGAACTCGGTCCGGCCGACCGGCGCCCGTTCGCGCTGGCCGTGGCCGGTGCCGATGCGCTGCGGCATCGCCTCCGCCGCCATCGCGCGGTCCGCGCTGGCGGGCGCCGCGGCCTTCGCCGCGCCGCGGGCTTCCGCCACCGGCGGCGGTGCGGGCATCGGCGGCGGCACGGCGCGTTCGCGGAACACCGCGATGCCGACCACGCCCACGTTGTCCGGCCGCCCGGTGCGCGCGGCGTAGCTGTCGGGAAGCGCGGTGAACACGAATTGCGCGACGTCGTCCAGCGACTTGCGCCAGCCGGCGATGTCGGCGGTCTCCCATGGGCCCAGCACGTAGCCGGCCTGCGACGGCGCGGCGGTCTCGCCGCTCACTGCGTTGACGCCATCGACCGACAGCACCACCAGCACGCGCTCGCCGGTGGTATTGGTCAGGCGCACCGAATAGCGGTGCGCGGGCGTGCCGGCGATCCAGTCCTGGCCGCGATGGCGGTATTCGGGCAGGGTCTGCCCGAGGTCGCGGTCGACCACGTCGAGGCGGACGAGCTCGCGCGCCGGCAGCGGCAGCGCGCAGGCGAGCAGGGAGGCAGCGGCGAGGGCGGGCAGCAGGCGGCGGAACATGGCGGTCTCCGGGGGCGCAGCGATCGCGCTGCATCCCTGCCAACGCGCCACGGGCGGGAACGGGGTTGCGGCCTCGCCAGTTAGAATGCCCGGCACATCGCAGACCGCAGCCACGCCGCATTCCATGAGCAAGACCCGCATCCTGACCGGCATCACCACTTCCGGCACGCCGCACCTCGGCAACTACGTCGGCGCCATCCGGCCCGCGCTGGCCAGCGCCGGGGCGACCGACGTCGAGAACTTCTACTTCCTCGCCGACCTGCACAGCCTGATCAAGGCGCAGGACCCGGCGAAGACGCAGCGTTCGACGCTGGAGATCGCCGCGACCTGGCTGGCCTGCGGCCTGGATCCGGACAAGGCGTGGTTCTACCGGCAGAGCGACATCCCCGAGATCACCGAGCTGACCTGGCTGCTGACCTGCGTGGCCGGCAAGGGCATCCTCAACCGCGCGCACGCCTACAAGGCGGCGGTGGACAAGAACCGCGCCGAGGGCGAGGACGACGACGCCGGGATCACCGCCGGGCTGTTCATGTACCCGGTGCTGATGGCGGCCGACATCGTCCTCTTCAACGCCCACAAGGTGCCGGTGGGCCGCGACCAGATCCAGCACATCGAGATGGCGCGCGATTTCGGGCAGCGCTTCAACCACGTGTACGGCAAGGACCACTTCGTCCTGCCCGAGGCGGTGATCGACGAGCAGGTGGCGACCCTGCCCGGCCTCGACGGCCGCAAGATGAGCAAGAGCTACGACAACACCATCCCGCTGTTCGCGCCGCGCGGCGAGTTGAAGAAGCTGATCGCCGGCATCGTCACCGATTCGCGCGCACCGGGCGAGCCCAAGGACACCGAAGGCTCGGCGCTGTTCCAGCTCTACCAGGCGTTCGCCTCGAAGGAGGAAACCGCCGCGTTCGCGCAGGCCTTCGCCGACGGCATCGGCTGGGGCGACGCCAAGCAGCGGCTGTTCGAGCGGATCGACGCGGAAATCGCGCCGCTGCGCGAGAAGTACGAGGCGCTGATGGCGAAGCCCGCCGAGATCGAGGCGATCCTGCGCGACGGCGCGGCCCGCCTGCGCGCGCTGCACGCCACGCCCGCGCTGGTCCGCCTGCGCGAAGCGGTGGGCCTGCGCGACCTGTCGGCGATCGCCGCCGTCGAAGCGAAGGCGGCGAAGAAGGACGCCGACGCGCTGCCCGCGTTCAAGCAGTACCGCGACGCCGACGGCAAGTTCTACTTCAAGCTGGTGCAGGGCGAACGCGTACTGCTGCAGAGCGTCGGCTTCGATTCGCCGCGCGACGCCGGCCAGCGCGTCGCCTCGATCAAGAACGGCGCGCTGGATGCGGAGATGACCGATTTCGCGTTGGGCGAAGGCGTCGGCAGCGACGAGGTGAACGCGGCGCTGGCGGCGTTCGTGGCGGCGGCGCTGGAAGGCGAGGGCGGCCAGGCGTGAGCAGCGCGCTGTCGACGCTGCCGATCCTGGCGCTGATCCTGTTCACGCCGTGGTTCCTGATCCTGGCGGCGCTGTACTGGCTGTATCCGCGCCAGCCGCGCGGCGCCGCGCGCGCGCGTTTCGACGCGGCGGCGCTGCTGCTGGCGTTCGCCGGCTGCGCGGCCAGCCTGTACTGGAGCTACGGCTACGCGGATCGCAGCTACGGCGCGCTGTGGCCGCAGATCCTCGCCACCTCGGTCGGCTACGGCGTGTTCCTGGCGGTGCTGGGCGGCGCGTTCTGGCTGCGCCGCAGGGTGCTGGCGCACGCCTGACGCGGTTCAGTCCGCATCCGTCGCCAGCGTGAGCTTGCGCAGCAGGCGGGCCAGTTCCTTGCGCTCGGCCTGGTTGAGCCCGGCGACGCGCCGATCCGCTTCCGCGAAGCGCAGGGGCAAGGCCTTGTCCACCAGCGCCCGGCCTGCCGGCGTGAGTTCGGCGTGGATCGAGCGGCGGTCGTGTTCCGATGGCGTGCGCGCGATCAGGCCCGCGCGTTCCAGCCGTCCCAGGCAGGCGGTCATCGCGCCGGACGTCAGCAGCACCGACGCCTGCAACTGGCTGGGGCTCAGCCGGTACGGCCGGCCGCTGCGCCGCAGCGTGGCCAGCACGTCGAGATCGGTGTAGTGCAGGCCGAACGGCGCGAGCACGCGCGTCGCATCGGCCTCGAACCGGTGCCCGAGGTGGATCACCCGGCCGACGACGCCCATCGCGCCGGTCGCCAACTCCGGCCGCTCGCGCGACCAGTCTTCTTGCAGGCGGTCGATCAGGTCCTGTGCGGGCGCGGGCGTCTTCGGCATCGCCGCAGCGTAGCAAACCTTGCCAATGGCTTCATGTGAAGCTAATTTATTTCACGTAAAGATAAACCCGGAAGGGGCAGGCGATGTCGCGAAAGCGCGCATGGGGCAGGAAGCTGGGATGGACGCTGGCGGCGGCGTGCGTGCTGGCGCTCGCGGGGCTTGCCGCCTGGCTCGAGAACGCACAGGTGAAGCAGACCGCCGGCGGCGTCGACGTCCGCCTGTTGCTGCCGTTGCCGCGCGTCGGCTCGATCGCGGTGCCGCTGTACGCCGACGGCGCCGGGCAGGCGCGGATCGCCGGTTTCCTGGATGGCCCGGTGGTGCGGCGGGACGCGGAGGGCGGCTGGCATGCGGCATGGTTCTGCGAGGATCGCGTCATGCGCGCGGACGGCAGCGGGCCGGCGCTGTCGTTCGAATGCGCGGGCCAGCGCCACGCGCTGCGGATCGAACAGCCGACGCCGCCGGTCGCCGATGGCGCGATGCCCGACGAGATCACCG
This sequence comes from Thermomonas brevis, assembly GCF_014395425.1. Classification (NCBI taxonomy): domain Bacteria; kingdom Pseudomonadati; phylum Pseudomonadota; class Gammaproteobacteria; order Lysobacterales; family Lysobacteraceae; genus Thermomonas; species Thermomonas brevis. Next base: position 1,547,337 of record NZ_CP060711.1, on the reverse strand, counting down.
TGGTCAGCGACATCGAGGGCAACGCGCGTTTCCTGGACGACACCCTGCGCAAGCTGGGCATTGCGGACGGCGACGGGCAGTGGCGCTACGGCAAGGGCCATCTGGTGGTCCTGGGCGATTCGGTGGATCGCGGGCGCGCGGTGTTCGGCGTGCTCTGGCGCCTGCACCAGCTTGCGCTGCAGGCGCAGGACGCGGGCGGTGCCGTGCACGTGCTGCTCGGCAACCACGAGCAATACGCGCTGCGCGGCAATTTCTCGCGCGCCGATCCGGAGCATGCCTACGCGCTGGAACGCCTGGGCGGCTATGCGGCCGGCTATGGGCCTGGAACGCTGCTCGGCGACTGGCTGCGCGCGCAGCCGGTGATGCTGAAACTCGGGCGCACCCTGTTCGTGCATGGCGGCATCAGCCCGCAGCTCGCCGCCGGGCCGGACGATCTGCCCGCGCTCAACCGGCGCATGCGCGACTACTGGCGCGCGCCGCGCGCCGGCGCGGCGGAATTCGAACCCGTGCTCGGCTTCACCGGGCTGACCCAGTATCGGGGCATGGTCGCGGCGCTGGACGGGAAATACCCGCGCGCCACGCAGGCCGACGTGGACCGGGCCGGCGCGCGATTCGGCGTGGACCGCATCGTCGTGGCCCATACCCAGGTGCCGCGGGTGACGTCGTTGTACGGAGGCCGGGTGTGGGCGGTGAACACCGGCGACGCGGACGTGCGCCAGCAGGTGCTGCAATTCCACGCCGGCGAGCCGGCGGTGGTGGAGACGGGCGTGTCGCGCAGCAGCGACAAACCGGAAGGCCGCGTGCGCGCGTTCTCGCTGTCCAGTGCGCGCGACCGCGCGGTGCTGGCCGCCGCGTGGCGGCGGATGCGGCAACTCTCAAGCCTGCCGCATCCGTATTGACGGTTCAGTCCCAGGTCTTCGCCGGCGCGCCGCGCTCGGGGTACTTCATCTTCACCACGCAGAAGCGCTGCCCGGTCGGCGCTTCCATCACCCACCAGCGCTTCACGAAGGCGATCTTCCTGGCGCCGAGTTTTTCCAGCCGTTCGGCTTCGGCGTCGATGTCGTCGGCCTCGATGTCGAGGTGCACGCGCGAGGGGTGATCGACCTTCTGCACTTCGATGTGCAGATCGCCCGGCGTGTCGCCCAGCATCTGGTATTCGGCGGTGGCGTCGCCGGCATCGCGGTCGGCGACGGTGCAGCCCAGCGCCTGCGCCCAGAAGTCGGCGGCGGCGTCGAGGTCGCCGGTGTTGCAGTCGATGATGAAGCCGGAGAGGCGGCTGCGGTGGGTCATGTAAGGGCTCCTGCGGGGCGACCGTGACGTTTGATTCTCGCCATTGGTCAGGGTTGCGGGGGTGAAAAGGATGGTTTAGTGTTGTACTTCAATACAACACTAGGATTAGTGTCATGCGTTCGATCCCCTCCTTGGCCGTCGCCCTTGCCTTGGTCACCATGTTTCCGCTTCCCGGCTCCGCCGCCGCAGCGCCAGCGGACGGGCCCGGATCGGCATCGCCGGTCGCGCTCGGCGATTTCATGGGGCGCAAGCGGGACATCAAGATCGAAGTGGCGGGCCAGCAAGGCCGGTTCCTGCTGGATACCGGCGGCGGCGTCACCGTCTTGGACAAGGCCTTCGCCAAGCGGATCGGCTGCGCGCCGTGGGGCCAGATTTCCGGTTTCCGCCTGACTGGCGAACGCCTCGACATGCCGCGCTGCGAGAACGTGCAGATCGCGCTGGCGGATGGCCGCACGCTGGCCCCCATCACCGCCGGCGTGTTCGATCTTGCGGCCGTGCTGGCCAAGGGCGACGAGCCGGTGGACGGATCGCTGGCGCTTGATGCACTGGACGGCCAGGTCTTCACCCTAGATCTGCGGGCCGGGACGCTGACGTTCGAAACGCAGCAGAGCCTGGCGGCGCGCGTGGCGGACGCGGTGGAATTGCCGATCAGGGTGAGCCGATACGGCAGCAGCGCGCGCGGCGTGGGTGTCTACGCGCGCTCCAAGACCGACAAGGGCGACCTGTGGCTGGAACTGGACAGCGGGGGCGATGCGCCGGTGCTGCTGCCCACCGCGATGGCCGCCGAAGCCGGCGCCGATCCCGCCGTGGAGAAGGCCCAGCCGTACGAGCTCACGTTGAACGGCAAGGGGCGCGACCTGACCCTGAAGACCCGCGCGCTGGTGCGCGACATGGTGCGCGATGGCGTGGTGGGCATCCCGGTGCTGGTGAACTGGCAGATCACCTTCGATCTGGCCGCCGACCGCTTGTGGATCGCGCCGACCAAGGGATGACGCTGGCGCACTGATCCTCCGCAGACCGTAAGCCTTGCGATTGCGTGCGGGGCGTCGGCATTCGCCACGCCCCGATGCTTCCCTATTCCGGCTGCGATGCCGGCGGACGTTCCGAACAATCGATACCCGACGAGGGCGTGGCGGCAGCGGCACAGCCGAGGCCGCCGCCGTTGCGCCTCAGTTCGGCTGCGCCAGATCGTCCAGCAGCGCCTTCAGGAAGCGCGCGGCCTCGCCGCCGGTGCAGGCGCGGTGGTCGAAGGTCAGCGAGATCGGCATGCGGCGGTGCACTTCGATGCCGCCCATCACCGCCACCACGTCGTGGCAGAGCTTGCCCGCGCCGACGATCGCCACGCACGGCGGCACCACCACGGGCGTGGCGTAGCGGCCGGCGAACATGCCGAAGTTGGACAGCGAGATGGTGTAGCCGGACAGTTCGCTGGCCGGGATCGTGCGCGATTCGACCTGCGTGCGCAGGCGGTTGATGCCCTCGCGGATGCCGCGCGCGTCGAGCATGTCGGCGTTGCGCAGGGCCGGCACGAACAGGCCGTCGTCGGTGTCGACGGCGATGCCGATGTCGACGTGCGGGTGCAGGGTGCGGGCGAGGTTGTCGCCGTCGAACCAGGCGTTGAGCGCGGGCACCGTCTTGCAGGCGGCGACAATGGCGCGGATCAGGCGCGCGGTGATGTCCTGCTTGCCGATCCAGGCGTGCAGGTCGGCGTCGTCCGCCAGCGTGGTCGGCACCACCTTGGCGTGGGCGTCGGCCATCACGCGGGCCATGTTGCGGCGCACGCCCTTGAGCTGTTCCGGCTGGCCGGAGGCGGCCACGCCCGGTGGTTGGGTGCGCATCGGCTTGCCGGACTGCGACAGGGTGCTGCGCTGCGCCGGCGCGGCGGGCGCCGCAGCGACGGCCGGGGCTGCCGCGCGCGCGGCGGCGGGAACGGCGCCGGCCTTGGCCGAGCCGTCCGCGGCGGCGCGCTTCACGTCGTCCATGCCGACCGTGCCGTCGGGGCCGGTGGCGCGCACGCGGGCGATGTCGACGCCGAGCTTGCGCGCCATCGCGCGCACCGCCGGCACCGCCTTGACGCCGCCGGAGGCGACCGCCGCCTCGCTGACCACCGCATCGCCGACCTGCATCGCGCCGACCACGGTGCCGGCGTCGTCGCGCTTGCCGTCGGCGTGGCCCTTCGCCGCCGGTGCGCCCTCGGCCGGGATCGCGCCGCCTTCGTCGGAGGCGACCACGCGGTCGCCCGGCGCCGGGTCCTGCGAGCCGACGCCGTGTGCGGGGCCGTGGTGGTGGCCGGTGTCCTGGCCTTCCGCGCGCTGCGGCAGGCTGGGGTCGATCTCGAACTCGGCAAGCCAGGTGCCGGTGACGATCACGTCGCCCGCGCCGCCGGCCAGCTTCACCACCTTGCCGGACACCGGCGAGGGCACGTCGACCACGGCCTTGGCGGTCTCCATCGAGACCAGGTTCTCGTCGAGGCGGATCACGTCGCCTTCCTTGACATACCACTCGACGATGGTGGCGTCCGGCAGGCCTTCGCCGAGGTCGGGGAGATTGAAACGCTTGTTGCTCATGCGGAGGTCTCGTCGATGATTTCGAGGTTGCGGGCGGGAATCCAGCCCCGGGTGCCGTCGCCGCGCTCCGCCCACCACCAGCCGCCCAATTCCTGGTGCAGGTGGAGGGCGTCGCCCGCGTCGGCGTCCAGTTCGCGCGCGCTGTAGTCGCGCAGGGCGGTGGCGCGGCCGTCGTCGCGCGGTTGCAGCCAGTCCGCCGGGCCCCAGCCGGCGTTGCCGTCGGCGGTGGTGATCCAGGCGAAGTCCGGCCATTCGGTGTCGCGCGCGCCGACCGCGACGACCTCGCCCGCGCGCCAGCCGATCGGGCTGGCGTACTGGGTGCGGTACGGCGTGTGGACGCGCGCCTGCATGGTCAGCGGTAGGCCATCGCGCGCTTGGCGGCGGCGACCACCTTGTCCACGCTCGGCAGGTACTTCATTTCGAGGCGGAACAGCGGGATGTGGGTGTCGTAGCCGGTGACGCGCTCGACCGGGGCCAGCAGGTCGAACAGGCATTCCTCGGCGACGCGGGCGGCGATTTCCGCGCCGAAGCCTGCGGTCTTCGCCGCCTCGTGCACGATCACGCAGCGGCCGGTCTTGGCCACCGATTCGGCGATGGTGGCGAAGTCCAGCGGCTTCAGCGTGGCGACGTCGATGACCTCGGCGCTGATGCCCTCGGCGGCCAGCTTGTCGGCGGCCTCCAGTGTCTCCTTCACCTGTGCGCCCCAGGTGACCAGGGTGATGTCGGACCCGTCGCGCAGCACGTAGCACACGTCCAGCGGCAGCGCTTCGCCGTCGTCCGGCACCAGCTCCTTGTACTGGCGGTAGATGCGCTTGGGCTCCATGTAGATCACCGGATCCGGGTCGCGGATCGCGGCCAGCAGCAGGCCGTAGGCGCGCTGCGGGGAGCTGGGCATCACCACGCGCAGGCCGGGCACGTTGGTGAAGATGGATTCGTTGGCTTCGGAATGGTGTTCCGGCGCGCGGATGCCGCCGCCCCACGGCACGCGCAGCACCATCGGGCAGGTCAGGCGGCCGCGGGTGCGGTAGCGCATGCGCGCGGCGTGGCAGACGATGAAGTCGACCATCGGGTACATGAAGCCGTCGAACTGCGCCTCGGCCACCGGCTTCATGCCCTGCGAGGCCATGCCGACGGTCAGGCCGGCGATGGTGGTTTCGTCCAGCGGCGTGTCGAGGATGCGCTCCGGCCCGAACTGCGCGGACAGGCCGGCGGTGGCGCGGAACACGCCGCCGTTGACGCCCACGTCCTCGCCCAGCACGACCACGGATTCGTCCTTGCGCAGTTCGAAGGCCAGCGCCTGGGTGATCGCTTCGATCAGCGTAATCGGCTGCGCGCTCATGCCCGGCCCTCCAGCGCGAGTGCGGCTGCGCGCTGCGCCAGCACGTCCGCCGGCATGTCGCCGTACAGGTAGTCGAACATCGCTTCCACCGGCTGCACCGGGGTGTTGAGATAGGCGTTGATTTCCTCGTCCACGCGCTTGCCGCTCTCCTCGATCCAGGCTTTCTCCTGCGCCTCGTCCCACAGGCCGGCGTCGGTCAGGAACTGGCGCAGGCGCAGGAACGGTTCCTTCTCCCACGCGGCCTTCACTTCTTCCTCGCCGCGATAGCGGCGGGCGTCGTCGGCGGTGGTGTGGTCGTGCAGGCGATAGGTGATGAACTCGATCACGCTGCCGCCTTCGCCGCTGCGGGCGCGCTCGTGCGCGCGGCGCATCGCTTCCAGCACCGCGACCAGGTCGTTGCCGTCCACCTGCAGGCAGTGCAGGCCGCCGGCCAGACCCTTCTGCGCCAGCGTCTGCGCGCCGGTCTGGGCCTTGCGCGGCACGCTGATCGCCCAGCCGTTGTTCACCACGCACAGCACCAGCGGCAGGGTGTAGGCGCCGGCGGAGTTCACCGCGGCGTAGAAGTCGGTCTTCGACGAACCGCCGTCGCCGCAGCAGGCCACCGCGACGCGCGGCTGCTTGCGCAGCTTGAAGGACAGCGCCGCGCCCGAGGCCATCAGGCATTGGGTGGAGATCGGCACGCACCACGGATAGTCCTGCGCCGGCGCGCCGGTCAGCAGGTTGCCGCGTTCGTCGCCGCCCCAGTACATCAGCACTTCGCGCGGCTGCATGCCGCGCGCGAACTGCGCGCCGTATTCGCGGTAGCTGGGGGCGAACACGTCCTCGGGCTGCATCGACGCGCCGATGCCGACGTGGGTGGCCTCGTGGCCCAGGCAGGCCGCGTAGGTGCCGAGCTTGCCGGTGCGCTGCAGGGCGATCGCCTTGCCGTCGAAGGTGCGCAGGAACAGCATCTGCTTGAACAGCGGCAGCAGCGCCGCCGCGTCCGGCACCGCCGGCGGCAGCGGGGCGGCCAGCGTGCCGTCGGGCCGCAGGTATTGCAGGTATTCGATTTCGAAGGTGGCGGCAGTGGTCATGGTTGCCTTGGCATTGGAGCAATTGCTCAATGATACCGGCGGCGCGCTAACAAACCGTTGCGCGCTGCGGCATCGCACGGCACTTGACGCCGGTCAGCGCGATGCGCTGCGGGGGCGTGCGAGAATCGCGCGATGAGCAGCGAACACGACACTGCGGGCGCCAACCGCCGCGACCTCGAAGCCGACATTCACACCGACCTGGCCGGCCGCATCACCTACGGCGGCTACCTGCGGCTGGATCGCCTGCTGTCCGCGCAGCAGCCGCTGTCGAACCCGCCGCACCACGACGAGATGCTGTTCATCGTCCAGCATCAGACCAGCGAGCTGTGGCTGAAGCTGCTGATCCACGAATTGAGCGCGGCGGTGGAGCACCTGCGCAACGACCGCGTCTGGCAGTTCGGCAAGGCGGCCGCGCGCTGCAAGCGCGTGCTCGACCAGCTCACCGCGCAGTGGTCGGTGCTGGAGACGCTGACGCCGTCGGAATACATGGAGTTCCGCGACATCCTCGGGCCGTCGTCCGGCTTCCAGTCGCTGCAGTACCGCACGGTCGAGTTCCTGCTGGGCAACAAGAACGCGGCGATGCTCAAGGTGTTCGCCCACGACGCGGAAGGCCAGGCGACGCTGGACGCGGCGCTGCGCGCGCCCAGCCTGTACGACGAGTTCCTGCGCTACCTGGCGCGTTGGGGCCATCCGGTGCCGGAAACGCACCTGGTGCGCGACTGGACCCAGCCGCACGTGCTGGACGAGGCGCTGGTGCCGGTGTTCGAGCGCATCTACGAGGACACCAACCGCTACTGGCGCGAGTACCAACTCTGCGAGGACCTGGTCGACCTGGAGACCCAGTTCCAGCTGTGGCGCTTCCGCCACATGCGCACGGTGATGCGGATCATCGGCTTCAAGCGCGGCACCGGTGGCTCCAGCGGCGTGTCCTTCCTCAAGCGCGCGCTCGACCTGACCTTCTTCCCGGAGCTGTTCGAGGTGCGCACCTCGATCGGACCGGGCCGCGACTACGCCGCGCCCTGAGGGTCGTTTCTGCTGCGTTGCAGCACGTCGTCCTGAATGCGTGCGGTTTGACGTTGCCCGCGCGCCTCGGCGATGCTCCCCCGGTTCCGCGCCCGCCGTCGGCCGGTTCGACACGCCAATTCCTATAACCAAAAACGGGGGGAGTCCGCATGAGCGGAGCCGCTGACACGACGCCGGGCGCAGTTCCGGAATTCAAGCAGGTGATGGGCCATCCGCGTCCGTTGTGGATGCTGTTCATGACCGAGTTCTGGGAACGCTTCGCGTTCTACGGCATCCGCTGGGCGCTGACGCTGTACATCGTGCAGCAGTTCTACGCCGGCAGCGGCGAAGGGCAGGCGCCGGCGAGCCGCGTCTACGGCGCCTACCTGGCGCTGGTCTATGCCGCGGCGATCTTCGGCGGCTACATCGCCGACCGGGTGATCGGTTACCAGCGTTCGATCCTGCTCGGCGCGCTGGTGATGGCGGCGGGCTTGTTCATGATCGCCTGGCCCGACGAGACGGTGTTCAAGATCGGCCTGGCCACGGTGATCGCGGGCAACGGCCTGTTCAAGCCGAACATCTCGACGATGGTGGGCAAGCTGTATTCGCAGGGCGACGAGCGCCGCGACTCCGGCTTCACTCTGTTCTACATGGGCATCAACCTCGGCGCGATGATCGCGCCGCTGCTGACCGGCTGGATGGCCGAGCGCACCTTCGGCGGCACGCCGGAGCTGCCGACCTACAAGATCGTGTTCATCACCTCCGGCATCGGCATGCTGATCAGCCTGGTGTGGTTCTGGTTCGGCCGCCGCCAGCTCGGCGGGATCGGCCGTCCGCCGGAAGGCGACGGCGGCATGCAGAAAGTGCTGTACGTGCTGCTGTTCTGCCTGGTGTCGGTGCCGGTCTACTACTTCCTGCTCGCCATCGACGCGGCCAAGCTGCAGCTGGTGCTGACCGCGCTGTTCCTCGCGCTGTGCGCCATGCTGCTGATGGAAGGCATCCGCGAAGGCAAGGTCGCGCGCGACCGCGCCATCGCGATGCTGATCATCTTTACCTTCAACATCCTGTTCTGGTGCTTCTTCGAGCAGGCCGGCAGCTCGTTCAACTTCCTCGCCGAGCAGATCGTCAACCGCGATTTCGGCGGCTGGATCTTCCCGGTGGGCTGGTTCCAGTCGGTGAACTCGCTGGCGATCATCACCCTGGCGCCGGTGGTGGCGTGGACGTGGATCAAGATGGGCCGCTACAACCCGTCGATCCCGCGCAAGTTCGGCCTGGGCATCATCTTCAACGGCCTGGCCTTTCTGCTGCTGATGGCGGCGCTGTCGGGCATGGTGGTGGCCGGCAAGATCCCGTTCTGGACGCTGTTCATGGTCTACGTGATCCAGTCGGTGGGCGAGCTGTGCCTGTCGCCGATCGGCCTGTCGATGACCACCAAGCTGGCCCCGGTGCGCCTGGTCGGCTTCGGCATGGGCGGCTGGTTCCTGTCCACCGGCATCGGCAACAACCTGTCCGGCATCTTCGCCAGCCACGCCAGCGGCGAGACCGGCATGACCACGGCGTCCGCGCTGTCCAGCTACACCCAGGGCTTCTGGATCCTGATGGCCGGCGGCGTCGCGCTGTTCCTGGTCGCGCCGCTGATCCAGAAACTGATGCACGGCGTGAAGTAAGACGCGCCCTGCACGTCGGATCGGAACGGCGCCTGCGGGCGCCGTTTCCGTTTGCGCGCCGCTCAGGCGACGATCAGCTCGATGCCCAGCCGCTGCAGCCCGTCGCGGTATTCCTCGCCGATCCCGGCGTCGGTGATGACGGTGTGGATCTCGTCGAGGCGGGCGATGCGGTGCAGGCTGACCTTGCCGAACTTGGACGAGTCGGTCAGCACCACGATCCGCCGCGAGCGTTCCACCATGCGGTGGTTGAGGCTGGCTTCCGGCTCGTGGTGGGTGGTCGCGCCGAACTGCAGGTCCAGCCCGTCCACGCCCAGGAACAGGGTGTCGAAACCGTAGCTGTGCAGGCTGGCCTCGGCCTGGCTGCCGTGCAGCGACAGCGACGGCTGGTGCAACAGGCCGCCGGTCAGGCGCAGCACGATGCCGGGCGCGCCGGCCAGCTCCCAGGCGATGTTGAGGCCGTTGGTCATCACCGTGACGTCGCGCTGGCCGCGCAGGTGGCGGGCCAGCATCATCGTGGTGGAACCGGAGTCGAGGATGATGTTGTCGCCCGGCTTCACCAGCTGCGCGGCGCGCGCGCCGATGGCGTCCTTCAGCGGCAGGTTGAGCGTGTCCTTCTCGTGGATGTCGCGCTCCTGCGGCGGCATCCGCAGCAGGCTGGCGCCGCCGTGGCTGCGCACGGCCAAACCCTGCGACTCCAGGTGGTTGAGGTCGGCGCGGATGGTCACCGCCGACACGCCGTGGCGTTCGACCAGCTCGCCGACCTGCACGCTGCCCTGCTGCAGCAGCTGTTCGACGATCCGCTGCCGGCGCTGGCGGGTGTTGCGGGTGGTGGGAGCGGGCGTTGCGGTCATGCGCCGAAGCTTAGCCTTGCGGCAGCGGTTGCGCGCGCCCGGCGTCGTTGCCGTCGCGCGGGTCGGCCTGGTTGCGGGCGCAGGCGCGCGCGTACTCGGCCAGCTTCAGCGCGATCCTGTGGCGCACCAGCGCCAGCGGCTCCGCCGGCAGCCGGCCCGCGATCACCTCGGCATGCTGCTCGGGCAGGTACTGGCTGAGCAGGATGGCCGGCGGCGCATGGCGTTGCAGGTTATCGATCAGCGTGTCCACCGCCGCCGCGACCCCGGCGTCGCCCCAGTAGTAGCGGCAGCGGTCGCTGAGGGCGTAGGCGCGCAGCAGGCGCAGCTGCCGCTCGTCGCCATGGTAGTGGCCCTGCCAGTACTTCGGGTTGTCGCGCATCGCGCGGTCCAGCACGTCGATCAAGTGCGAGCGTTCGCTTTCCGGCAGCAGCTCGTCCTCGATCCTCGCCAGCGCGAACAGCGCCTCGCGGTAGGCGAAGGTCGCCGCCGGGCCGACCTTGAGGATGGCGAAGTGGTCCCGCACCAGCGCGTGCAGCGAGGCTTCGAGCTGGTAGTCGGTGGAATGCGCCTCGAATACGATGCGCGGCTGCGCTTCGAGGAAGGCGGACAGGTCGCGCGCGGCGGCGGGCGCGTAGTGCTGCACGTCGCTGTGGTCGAAGTCCACGCCGGGCTGCACCACCATCGCGATTACGCGCTGCCAGGCGTCGCGCAGATCCGGCGTGTCGAACGCGACGCGGTGGATCTCCAGCGTCTTCGCCGCCGCCTCCGGCGTGGTCGCCTGCACGCCCCCGCCCAGCGAGCTTTCGCCGCCGGGGATCGGGACTTCGGTGCCGATCACGTACACCGGCGGCGGCAGTCCGGCCGCGCGCGCGGTGGCTTCGGCGACGCGCGCCAGTTCCGCCGAGCGCGCCGCCACGATGTCGTCCGGCAAAGGCACCGGGTCGCCGGCGCAGGCCATGCTGCAGTCGAGGTGGATCTTGTGGAAGCCGGCGGCGACGTAGGCGCGGATCAGCTCGCGCGCATGCGCCATCGCATCCTCGGCGGGCTGTTTCTGCCAGGCGTTCGGGCCGAGGTGGTCGCCGCCGAGGATCAGGCGCTCGCGCGGGAAGCCCTGCGCGTCGGCCAGCCGCTCCACGTAGGCGCGGTACTGCGGCGGGGTCATGCCGGTGTAGCCGCCGAACTGGTCGACCTGGTTGGAGGTCGCCTCGACCAGCAGCGGCGTGCCGTAGAACTGCGCGACCAGCATCGCCGCCAGCAGCGCCTGCTCGTTGCTGCAGCAGACGCTGTACAGGCCGATGGGTTCGCCCTTGCGGTGGGCGTCGATGAGCGATTGCACGAGGGACATGGAGGTCTCCGGAAGGATGTCAGGCGCGCGCCAGCAGCGCCGCGCCGCGCGCGCCGCCGGCGTCGCCGAAGCGCGGCGGCAGGATCGGCGGCACGCGCATGCCGGCGAACAGATGCGCCTGCACCGCCGCCGGCAGCACGGCGTAAAGGGGTTCGTAACGCGACAGGCCGCCGCCCAGCACGATGACGTGCGGATCGAGCGCCATCACCAGGCTGGCGAAGGCGTGGCCGAGCAGGTCGAGGTGGACGGCGAGCGCCTGCCGCGCGGCAGCGTCGCCGGCCTGCGCCGCCGCGATCACGGCGGCGGCGTCGGCGGATGCGCCGCCGAGGTGCCGGTGCAGCGCGGCGACGCCGCTGCCGGACACATAGCGTTCGAGGCAGCCGCGCAGCCCGCAGCCGCAATCCAGCAGCGGCAGGCCGTGCTTCGCCAGCAGGTGCGCGGGAATGCTCCAGTGCCCCCATTCGCCGGCGATGCCGTTGTGGCCCGTCACCAGCCGGCCGTCGAGACAGTAGCCGCCGCCCGCGCCGGTGCCGAGGATCGCGCCGAACATGCTGGGGTAGCCGTCCGCCGCGCCGCCGTTGGCTTCCGAGAGGGCGAAGCATTGCAGGTCGTTGCCGAGCTGCAGCGGGCGTTGCAGCCGCGCTTCCAGATCGGCGCCGACGCGCTGGCCGGTCAGCGCGGGCACGTTGGCGCTGAGCTGGCGCCCGCTGGCGCGGTCGCGCACGCCGGGCAGGCCGATACCGATGGCGGCGCAGCGGCTGCCGAGCGCGGCGTCGGCCTGCGCCACCAGCGTGCAGACCGCATCGAGGAAGGCGGCGTAGCTTTCATGCGGCGTGTTGATGCGCTGGCGGTGGACCGCCCGCATTGCGCCGTCGAACGCGACCAGCTCGATCTTGCTGCCGCCGATGTCGAGGCCGTAGCAGGTGCCGCCGGTCGGGTCGCGTTCGCTCATGGCCGGTCAATCATGCCGGTGGATGACGACGCCCTGCACGACGCGGTTCACGGTGCCGTCCGGGAACGGATTGTCGGGGGTGAAGCCGAGCGCAGCCGAGCGGCGCAGCGCGTAGCGCTGGGCGAAGCCCAGCCACAGCGGCGCCAGCCACGGATCGGGCAGGTCGGGCACGGCGAGCGCCACGTCGTCGGCATCGCCTTCGACTACCGGGCCGAGCGACAGCACGCGGCCGGCGACGCCGTCGCGGCGCAATTCGTCGAGCAGGTCGCGCTCGTAGCGGCGCGCCAGCGGCTGCGCGCTGCGCACCACCACCACCAGCGTGTCGCGGTCGAGCAGCGACTTCGGACCGTGGCGAAAGCCCAGCGGCGTGTTGGCGAAGGCGGGCACGCGGCCGGCGGTGAGCTCCAGCAGCTTCAGCGCGGCCTCGCGCGACCAGCCTTCCAGCGGGCCGCTGCCGAGGTAGATCACGCGTGCGTGCCCGGCCGCCGTCAGCGCCTCGACCGCGGGCTCCCACCGCGTTGCCGCCTCGTGCCCGAGCGCGGCCAGCGTGCGCAGCCGTTCCAGCCGCCGCGGCCACGGTGCGGCGTCGAACACGGCGAGCGCCGCCAGCAGCATGCAGGTCAGGCTGCTGGTCATCGCGAAGGCGCGGTCGCAGCTGGTCGGCGGCATCAGCAGGGTGCAGGTATCGGCGCGGTCCTTGCCGCGTTTCGCCAGCTCGCCGTCGGCGTTGCAGGTGATGTCGAGGAAGCGGGTTTCGTCCACGCAGGTGCGCACCAGCTCCACTGCGGCCACGCTTTCCGGGCTGGAGCCGCTGCGGCCGAACGACACCAGCAGCGTCGGGCGGTCCCGTTGCAGGTACAGCGCCGGATGGGTCAGCAGGCTGGTGGTGTGCACCGCGCGCGCATCGGCGGGGAACGACGCGTTGACGTGGTCGGCGACCATCTCGGCGATGAAGCCGGAGCTGCCCGCGCCGGTGAAGATCACCTTGCGCAGCGGGTCGCGCAGCCAGTCGCCGAGGAAGCCGTCGAGCTGCGCCTGCGCGCGTTCCAGTCCGTCCGCCAGTGCGTTCCAGAGGGCGGGCTGCTGGGCGATTTCTTCGGCGGTGTGTTGGCCGCCGGGAGGCGACCAGAGGGTCGCGTCGGGGATCGGGGAGGCGTGCATTCCACTTTCCTGTGAGGCCGATGCAAGATCGGCCTTTTCTTTCGAAATGTCAAATATCGAAAACAAATTGAAAGATCGGGTTTCCGGACTTGTCCAGCGACTGCGGCAAGGCGAGGGCCGCAGGACGCCGGCGTATGGCGATCCTGAATGGGGATTTGCGAAACTCCCGCCCAACACAATCTTTCGATAATCGCATTAATCTTGCTATTTGGTTTCTTTTTTGTTGACACATCGAAAAAAACTGCCCTAGAGTCGAAACGTCGATTCCATCAGCCGCGCGGGACGCGGCGCCGGGGGCTTGCTTGTCGGATCGCGTACCACGCAGGAACGGATTGGTCGCCGCGCTGGCGGTGGCCTTGCTGGCGCTGGCGCAGCCGGTCTGCGCCGCCTCGGTCGGCGCGCTGCGCACGGTCGCGCCGGTCGCCGCCGCCGACGGCGCGCAGGCCTGGCAGATCGCCACCGACACCGGCGCGGTGCTGCGCATCGACGTGCTGCGGGCCGACCTGATCCGCGTGCAGGCCGGCCGCGACGGCAGGCTGGTGCCGGCCGGCGACAAGGCCGCGCCCATCGTGCTGCCGCAGCCGGCGGGCAACGTGACAGCCACGCTGGAGCAAGACGCCGGCGAGCTGCGCATCCGCACCGACGCGCTGGTGCTGCACATCCAGCGCGCGCCGCTGCGGTTGTCGCTTGCGCGCATCGAAAACGGCAGGGCGATCCCGCTGTGGCATGAGTTGCAACCGCTCGACCTCGCGAAAGAGCAGAGCGTGCAGGTGCTGTCCAGCGACGCCGGCGAACAGTTCTACGGCGGCGGCCAGCAGAACGGCCGCTTCGCCTTCAAGGGCCGCGAGCTGCCGATCTCCTACTCCGGTGGCTGGGAAGACGGCGACCGCCCCAGCCCCGCGCCGATGCTGCTCAGCTCGCACGGCTGGGGCATGCTGCGCAACACGTGGAGCGATGGCAATTACGACCTGCGTGAACCTGAAGCCGCCACGCTGCTGCACCAGGAAGACCGCTTCGACGCCTACTACTTCGTCGGCGCCGACCTGCACGCGCTGCTCGACCGCTACACCGCGCTGACCGGCCGCGCCGGCCTGCTGCCGCGCTGGGCGCTCTCCTACGGCGACGCCGATTGCTACAACGATGGCGACAACAGGAAGAAGCCGGGCACCGTGCCCGCCGGTTGGAGCGACGGTCCCACCGGCACCACGCCGGACGTGATCGATTCCGTGGCGAAGCAGTACCGCGAGCACGACATGCCCGGCGGCTGGATCCTGCCCAACGACGGCTACGGCTGCGGCTACACCGACCTGCCGAAGGTCGTGCAGGGGCTGGCGAAGTACGGCTTCCGCACCGGGCTGTGGACCGAGAACGGCGTCGACAAGATCGCCTGGGAGGTCGGCAAGGCCGGCACCCGCGTGCAGAAGCTCGACGTGGCCTGGACCGGCAAGGGCTATCAGTTCGCGATGGACGCCAACAAGTCGGCGTTCGACGGCCTGCGCGACAACTCCGATTCGCGCCCGTTCCTGTGGACGGTGATGGGTTGGGCCGGCATCCAGCGCTACGCGGTGGCGTGGACCGGCGACCAGAGCGGCAGCTGGGACTACATCCGCTGGCACATCCCGACGCTGATCGGCTCCGGCCTGTCCGGCTACGCGTATGCGACCGGCGACGTGGACGGCATCTTCGGCGGCAGCGCGGAAACCTTCACCCGCGACCTGCAATGGAAGGCGTTCACCCCGGTGCTGATGGGCATGTCCGGCTGGTCGGCGAACGAGCGCAAGCATCCGTGGGCGTTCGACGAACCCTACCGCAGCATCAACCGCGACTACCTGAAGCTGAAGATGCGGCTGACGCCGTACATGTACGGGCTGGCGCGCGAGGCCGCCGACACCGGCGCGCCGATCGTGCGCGGGCTGATGTGGGACTACCCGGCCGATCCGCAGGCGCAAGGCGAAGCGCACAAGGACCAGTTCCTGCTCGGCCGCGACCTGCTGGTCGCGCCGGTCTACCGCAGCCAGGCCGCGAGCCGCGGCTGGCGGCGCGGCATCCACCTGCCGCAGGGCCGCTGGTTCGACTACTGGGACGGCCGGCAGGTCACGGCGGGTGCGCAGGGCCGCGACCTCGATCGCAAAGTCGACCTGGCGACGCTGCCGGTGTTCGTGCGCGCCGGCGCGATCCTCCCGATGTATCCGGCGATGCTGTTCGACGGCGAGAAGCCGCTCGACGAGGTGACCTTCGACCTGTATCCGCAGGGCGAGTCGCAGTACGTGCTGTACGAGGACGACGGCAACACGCGCAGGTTCGAGCAGGGCGAGTCCAGCACTCAGGCCGTCGCGATGTCCGCGCCGGCGCAGGGCAGCGGCGAGGTGCGCGTGCGCATCGACGCGGTACAGGGTAGCTATGCGGGCCAATTGCCGCAGCGCCGCTACGCGCTGCGCGTGCTCGCCCGCAATGCGCCCAAGTCCGTCGAGCTCGATGGTCGCGCGCTGCCGCAGCTGACCGACCGCGCCGCCTTCGACGCCGCGAACGAAGGCTGGTACTTCGACGCGAGCGAGCGCCACGGCAGCGTCCACGTGCGCACCGCGCCGGTCGACATCCGCAGCGCGCTCGCGTTCCGCATCGACCTGCCGGCGGCGAAGGATGGCGCCGACGACGTCTTCCCGGCCGCGCCGGAGCAGGGCCGCGCGCTGCCGCCCGACGGCCTGCTGGTGGTCAACCGCCCGGCCGAGGAGCCCGGCCATCCGCTGGAGAACGCCTTCGACGACGACCCGGCCACCTGGTTCCGCACGGTGCGCGACCAGGCCGTGCGCACCGGCGCGCACGAATGGACGGTGGCTTTTAGCGAACGCAAGCTGATCGACGGCGTCGAGCTGGCGCCGCGCAACGACAAGAACTGGAAGCACGGCCAGGTCCGCGACTACGAGGTCTACGTCGCCGACAGCAACGGCGAATGGGGCGAACCCATCGCCGCCGGCCGGCTGAAGCTGGAACAGGGCCTGCAGCGCATCGACTTCGCGCTGCACGCCGGCCGCCTGCTGCGCTTCCGCGTGCTAAGCGTGCAGAACCCGGACGGCGACGGCGCGAGCGCGCTCGATCCGATGGTCACCGCCGCGCAGGGCGACGCGGCGCGCGCGGTCGATGCCTTGCAGCCGCGCGACGTGGGCCCGATCGCGCTGTCCACCTTCCACGTCCTCGAACATCGCGAAGACGAGCGCCCGCCGCAGCAGCGCTATCTCTCCGAGCTGGCGATGCCGGCCGCGCTGGCGAACGCCGTCGCCCGCGACAAGGCGTTCGGCGGCGGCGCGGACATGCGCATGAACGGCCTGCAGTTCCGCCGCGGCCTCGGCGTCGGCGCGGACAGCCGCATCGAGCTGAAGCTGGACGGCGGCTGGCGCCTGCTGCGCGCCGACCTCGGCATCGACGACACCTGCCGCGCCGCCGGCGGCATGCGCTTCCAGGTCTGGGGCGACGGCCGCCTGCTCTACGACAGCGGGCTGGTGAAGGCCCCCGGCGTGGTCAAGCCGGAGCTCGACGTGCGCGACCTGCGCGCGCTGAGCCTGCGCACGCTCGGCGCCCAGTCGCCGCAGGTCTGCGGCAACTGGGCCAACGCCGTCCTGATCGGACAGGAGGGCGACGCTGCCAGTCTCGTTTCGCCCTGACCGCCCCGAGCTTCCCCGCGCATCCGCTGTCCATCCATCACCCAACGCCGCAGCCGCTTCGCTGCCGAACGAGGAAACACCGATGTCTTCCAGCCGCCGCCAACATCGCATCGCCCTGAGCACGCTGTCCGCCGCCCTGATCGCCGCGCTCGCCGCCGGCCCGCTGTACGCGCAGCAGGCCGGAACCGACCAGGACAAGAAGGACGACAAGGTCACCGAACTGGAGCGCGTCCAGGTCACCGGTTCCAACATCAAGCGCGTCGACGCCGAGACCGCCTCGCCGGTGCAGATCATCACCGCCAAGGACATCGAGAACATGGGCGCGCGCACGCTGCTGCAGGTGCTCGACAACCTGCCGGCGGCGCGCCCGGCGCAGGTCGATTCCAAGTCGCTGTTCACCGGCTCGGACGGCGCTTCGCAGGCCAACCTTCGCGGCCTCGGCGCGCAGGGCACGCTGGTGCTGCTGAACGGCCGCCGCCTCTCGTACTACGGCGCGCCGGCCGGCTTCCAGACCCAGTTCGTCAACATCGACTCGATTCCCGCCGCCGCCATCGAGCGCATGGAAGTGCTGACCGACGGCGCCTCTGCCGTGTACGGCACCGACGCGGTGGCCGGCGTCATCAACGTCATCACCAAGCACACCTACCAGGGGCTGGAAGTCAGCGGCATCTGGGACACCGCGCCGCGCTTCGATTCCTACGGCGAGAAGCAGGCCAGCATCACCGGCGGCTTCGGCGACCTGTCCGAGGACCGCTACAACGTCTACGCCACGGTCAACCTGTACCAGCGCGACGGCATCCCGCTGAGCGAGTGGTACGACAAGAACCCGGCGCAGTACTACGTCAACAACCCGAGCTACGTCGAGAACCTGCGCCTCGGCACCGGCAGCGCGCCGGGCGTGTTCAACCCCGGCTACTACTTCGCCATCGACCCGGTGACCAAGGTGCGCCGGGACGAGGCCGCGCCGGGCTGCGACAACGTGCTCGCGGTGTCGAGCGGCACCCGCTGCATCTGGCAGACCTGGCTGAACAACGAGATCAACGGCGGCGCCGAATCCAAGCGCATGACCGCCTACGTCAACGCGCACTTCCTGCTCGGCGAGAGCACCGAGGGCTTCGCCGAGGCCACCTTCACCGACATCGACCTGCGCGCCAACGGCGGCACGCCGCGCGCCTACGGCACCACCACCGGCAACCCGCAGAGCTGGTTCTCGCGCAACACCGGCACCACCGTCAACCAGTTCCTGACCCCGTGGCTGGGCCCGAACAACGAGTACAACCACGCCAGCCCGGAGCTGCGGGCGATGAACGGCGGCGTGGTCGGCCTGAGCTACCTGCTGCAGGACGTGGGCGGCAACCACTTCGGCCAGCGCAACACCGACCAGAGCTACCGCTTCCTGGCCGGCCTGCGCGGCGCGCTCGGCGAGGACTGGAGCTGGGAAACCGCGTTCGCCACCGCCGGCTCGCACTCGGTCACCTACCAGACCACCAACGTCAACATTGACGGCTTCATCAAGGCGTTCGGCCCGTTCACCATCGACCCGGGCACCGGCCGCGTGATCATCTCCGACCACCCGGCATACAAGTTCGGCGAGATCAGCGACGCCAACGCCGCGCTGATCCGCGAGGCGTTCCCGACTTTCGACATCCAGTCGTGGACGCGCCTGCACACCCTGGACGGCAAGATCGAAGGCCCGCTGTTCAACCTGCCGGCGGGCGAGGTGCGCGCGGCGTTCGGCTTCAACATCAGCCGCGAGAGCTTCTTCACCCCCGGCAACGAGGATGCTGCCAACGGCAAGATCACCCAGCAGGGCGGCTCTTGGTTCGACGGCAAGCGCACCACCTACGCGCTGTTCGGCGAGGCGGTGGCGCCGCTGACCGAGAAGCTGGAGCTGGACGCCGCACTGCGCGTGGACAAGTACCCCAACTTCAGCGCCAACGTCGCCCCGAAGATCGGCCTGAAGTACCAGATGCTGCCGGAGCTGGTGCTGCGCGGCACCTATTCGCAGGGCTTCCGCGCGCCCAGCCTGGCCGAATCCGGCACCGGCGGCGTGTACGCGCAGATCGGCGGCTATCGCGACGAAACCCGTTGCGCCGAGACCAACGCGATCGCCAACCTGCTGCGGCAGTCGCAGCGCCAGACCGACAAGGACCTCGGCAATTCGCTGTACAACTCCGACTGCAGCCGCAACGTCGCGCGCATGACCCAGCCGAATCAGGACCTGGCGCCGGAGAAGGCGAAGATCGCGACCCTGGGCTTCGTGTTCGAGCCGGCCAAGTGGCTGTCGGTGTCGGCCGACTGGTGGTTCGTGTACCGCCGCAACGAGATCGTCGCGCCCGACTACTCCAACGAGGAGGAGATCATCGCGAAGACCCGCTTCCCGATCACCGAGACCGACCTCGCCAACCTGGCCGCGCTGGCCGCCATGTGCAACGACCCCGCCAGCGGCGTGACCTGCCCGAGCGTCCTGCCGAGCTACAGCATCGGCAACGTTGCCAGCGTGATCGGCCAGTACAAGAACCGCGGGCGCACCCTGATCGACGGCTTCGACGTGGACGCGCGCAGCCGCTTCGACCTCGGCGAATGGGGCCGCCTGAACATCGGCGTGGCCGCGACCATCGCGCGCCGCAACATGTACAACTTCGACGACGGCGAAGGCTGGTACTACGGCAACTTCGTCGGCTACTACAACAACCCGCGCGTGCGGGCCACGTTCAACGCCGACTGGAACTACAAGAACTGGGACACCGGCTTCTACATCAACTACGTCGGCCCGACCAAGTGGGCCTGGGACCAGATCGACGCGCAGGACAACAACGCGGAGACCTGCACCGGCGGCTATCTGGATGTGCCCGCAAGCCAGTGCGACGGCGCGCCGTCGTGGTGGACGGCCAACCTCAGCGTGAACTGGCGGCCGATCGAGAAGCTGACCCTGGGCGTGACGGTGAAGAACCTGTTCAACCGCCTGCCGTTC
The DNA here is from genome assembly GCF_014395425.1 of Thermomonas brevis. Taxonomy (NCBI): domain Bacteria; kingdom Pseudomonadati; phylum Pseudomonadota; class Gammaproteobacteria; order Lysobacterales; family Lysobacteraceae; genus Thermomonas; species Thermomonas brevis. The sequence goes on along the minus strand of NZ_CP060711.1, from coordinate 1,527,457 downwards.
TACGACCCGAACGACTGGATGAACTTCCCCGGCTGGACCAACAACTTCGGCCGCGTCTTCAGCGTGAACGCGACCTACAAGTTCTGAAGAAGCTGTCTGCGCTCGTCATTCCCGCGCAGGCGGGAATCCAGTGTCTTTGCTTTTCCAGGGCTTAAAGTCGCTGGATCCCCGCCTGCGCGGGGATGACGGGCCTATTTCTTTCCGCCTATTCCGGTTGCATCCACAATTCAAGTCACTGGTATCGCCATGAAACGACGCGACTTCCTGATCTCCACCGCCGCCGCCGGCGTGGCCGCCGCCACCTTCTCGCCCGCCTTCGCCAAGGGCCGCGGCGGCGACAAGCTGCGGGTGGCGATGATCGGCACCGGCCTGCGCGGGCAGTCGCAGCTCGGCCCGATCCTGAGCCGCGACGACGTGGAGCTGGTCGCCATCTGCGACACCCAGCAGGTGATGCTGGGCCACGCGCTGGCGAACATCGACAAGGCCGGCCGGCGCAAGCCGAAGGTGTACGGCGGCAACGGCGACGCCAACGCCTGGAAGGCGCTGCTGGCGCAAAAGGGCATCGACGCGGTGTTCATCGTCACGCCGTGGGAATGGCACGCGCCGATGGCCATCGCGGCGATGGAGGCCGGCGTCGCGGTGGGCTGCGAGGTCGTGGCCGGCATCACCCTGCAGGACCACTGGGACGTGCTGCGCGCGCAGCAGCGCACCGGCACGCCGTACATGCTGCTGGAGAACGTCTGCTACCGCCGCGACGTGATGGCGGTGCTGCAGATGGTGCGCGCCGGCCTGTTCGGGGAACTCGTCCACATGCAGGCCGGCTACCAGCACGACCTGCGCGGGGTGAAGTTCAATTCCGGCAATCCGGACGAGCCCTACGGCAGCGGCGTCGAGTTCGGCGCCAAGGGCTTTTCCGAGGCGCAGTGGCGCACGCAGCATTCCATCGACCGCAACGGCGAGCTGTACCCCAGCCACGGCATCGGCCCCTGCGCGATGTACGCCAACATCCACCGCGGCAACCGCTTCACCCACATCAATGCGTTCGCCACCAAGGCGCGCGGGCTGCACGACTACATCCTCAAGCACCCGAAGGGCGGCCCGGACCATCCGAACGCCAAGGTGCAGTTCAAGCTCGGCGACGTGGTCACCACCACGCTGCGCTGCGAGAACGGCGAGACGATCATCCTCCAGCACGACACCTCGCTGCCGCGCCCGTACTCGCTGGGCTTCCGCGTGCAGGGCACCGACGGGCTGTGGATGGACGTCAACAAATCGATCCACATCGAAGGCAGGAGCCCGCCGCACAAGTGGGAAGACGCGCAGGCGTACTACGACCAGTACGACCATCCGCTGTGGCGCAAATACGCCGACAAGGCCGCCGGCGCCGGCCACGGCGGCATGGACTGGTTCGTGGTGCACGCCTTCATCGAGGCGGTGAAGGCGAGCGCGCCGATGCCGATCGATATCTACGATGCAGTCGCGTGGAGCGCGATCACGCCGCTGTCGGAGCAGTCGATCGCCGAGGACTACCGGACGCTGGCCTTCCCCGACTTCACCGAAGGCAAGTGGAAGTCGCGCCGGCCGATCTTCGCGCTGGACGACCGCTACTGAGCCGACGCGCCGCGCACGAACGCGGCGGCCAGCTGCAGCGCGTCGTCGCCGTCCGGATCGCCGCGCAGCGCGCGCACCAGCCGGGCCGGGGTGATGCCGGTCCAGCGCTGCAGGTCGTGGGTGGCGTGCGCCTGATCGCTGTAGCCGTGGCGCGCGGCGGCGTCGGCGATGCCGGCGCGCTCCGCATCGAGCGTGCGCAGCAGCGCCTGCAGGCGGCGTACGCGGGCGTATTCCTTCGGCGTCATGCCGACGCCGTCGAGGAAGCGCGCCTGCAGCGTGCGCAGGCCGACGCCGAGCCGCTCCGCCAGTTCGGCGATGCGCAGGTCGCCGTCCGCGCCGTCGAGGAGCTCGACGGCCCGTTCCGCCAGCGGGTCGGGCGCGAAGCCGGCGCAGCGTTCGCGCAGCAGCGCCCATAGCGGTTCGGGCGAACCGGAATCGACGACGGTCTGCGCGGCGGCGCGGAACGCGCCGGCGAACGCGGCATCCAGCGTGTGCAGGTCGGGCGCGTGGTCGCGCAGCGCCGGCAGCCGCTTGCCCGCGACCAGCCCGCTGCACGCCGGCGCCAGCCGCAGGCCCAGGCACAGCACCGGGCCGGTCGCCTGCAGGCGGATCGGGCCGAGCTGCTGCGCGGCGAAGCACAGCGGCTGGTCGGCGCGGACCGCGCCGTCGGCGCCGTGGAAGCGCAGCGGCACGCCGAGTTCGGCCAGCAGCTCGCAGCGGCCGTCGGGCCAGATCGTCTGGATGCCGTCGCCCGGCGCGTCGTCGCGCAGCAGCCACAGGCACTGCACGTGGCGGCGTAGATCGTCCGGCGGAAGGTGTTCGGCGTAGTCCATGCCGGCATCGGACCGCGGCCTGCGCGTTTTTACAAGCGGCCCCTGCGAGGCGGCGCTAGCCTGCGTCCGTCCATCACGGGAGAACGGCGATGCGGAAGGCGAAGGCGATGCTGGGCGCGGGACTGGTGCTGGCGGCGGGCGCGGCCACGGCGGCCGGGCCGGAGTTCGACTGGCTGGCCGGGCATTGGTGCGGCGGCAGCGCGGGCCGGGCGATCGACGAGGTCTGGCTGCCGGAGGCGGGCGGCGTTCTGCTCGGCATGTCGCGCACCGTGCGCGGCGGCAAGACCGAATCGTTCGAGTTCATGCGGATCGTGCCGGCCGGCGACGACGCGGGCTTCCACGTCCAGCCCAACGGCGTGGCGCCGACGGTGTTCGCGATCGCGGAACGCGGCGAGCGGCGCGTCCGCTTCGAGAACGCCGCCCACGATTTCCCCAACCGGATCGAATACCGGCGCGAAGGCGACGCCCTGCACGCGTGGATCGCCGGGCCGGGCCGCGACGGCAAGGAGATGCGGATTCCGTTCGAATATCGCCGCTGCGGCGGATAGGCGGCGCTCGGGCTCTGCGTCGGGAGAGGGCGTCGGACGCGGATCAACGCGGAAAGACGCGGATCAAGCTTTTCCTGATCGGAATTTTTATCCGCGTCGATCCGCGTCAAAAACCCATGCGTCAGGCGTACGACGATCCCGCTTCCGCGCGCAATTCCAGTTCGTCCAGCCTGTCGAGCAGGCGGAACAGCAGCTCGCGCTGCTCCGCCGGCATGTCGCCGAGCAGCTGCTGCTCGAAGCCCAGCGCCATCGGGACGATCTGGTCGTAGACCGCGTAGCCCGCTTCCGACAGCCGCAGCACCGAGCGGCGGCGGTCGTCGTCGTCGAAGCTGCGCAGCAGCCGGCCCGACTCCAGCAGCCGCGCCACCGCGCGGCTCACCGCCACCTTGTCCATCGCGGTGCGCTGCGCCACCTGGTTGGCGGACAGATCGGGCGCGCGGCCCAGGATCGCCATCACCCGCCATTCGGTGACGGTCAGGTCGAAGCGCTGCGAATACGCGCCGGCGATCGCGCCGCTGATCCGGTTGGACAGCACGCTGAGGCGGTAGGGCAGGAAGCGTTCGAGTTCGAGGGCGGCGTGGTCGGGCATGGCGGGCGGCATCTTGTGATGGTTGCAATTGCAACTATAGAATGGGGGCTCACGGCGTTGAGGACACCGACATGAGCGCGCACCCCAATCTTGGCATGCAGCCGACCACCTTCGACAACCCGATGGGCATCGACGGCTTCGAGTTCGTCGAATACACCGCCCCGCAGGCGCAGCTCGGGCATTTGCACGACTACTTCCGCAAGCTCGGTTTCGTGCAGGTCGCGCGCCACAAGACCCGCCCGATCCATACCTATCGGCAGGGCGATTGCACCTTCCTGATCAACGAGGACCCGGACTCGTTCGCCGCGCGCTTCGCCGAGCAGCACGGCCCGTCCGCCTGCGGCTTCGCCATCCGCTTCAACAAGCTGGCCGAGTGGGTGCGCGTGCAAGCGCTGAAGAACGGCGCGGAAGCGTTCGACGCCAGGGACGAGCTGACCAAGGCGGTGGCCGCGCCGGTCATCAAGGGCATCGGCGGCTGCATGCTCTACATCGTCGATCGCTACGACGACAAGGGCACCATCCACGACCCGGACTACGAATACCTGCCGGGCGTCGAACTGATGCCCAAGGGCTTCGGCCTGACCTTCATCGACCACCTGACCCACAACCTCTACCAGGGGAACATGGCGCAGTGGTCGGGCTACTACGAGCAGCTGTTCAACTTCCGCGAGATCCGCTACTTCGACATCAAGGGCGCCAAGACGGGCCTGCTGTCGAAGGCGATGACCGCGCCGGACGGCATGGTGCGCATCCCGCTGAATGAGTCGTCCGATCCGAAGTCGCAGATCAACGAATATCTCGACGTGTACAAGGGCGAGGGCATCCAGCACATCGCCTGCTTCACCGACGACATCTACGACACGGTGGAGAAGATGCGCGCGGCCGGCGTGGAGTTCCTCGACACGCCGGACACCTATTTCGACGTGATCGACCAGCGCATCCCCGACCACGGCGAAGACGTGGCGCGGCTGGCGAAGAACAAGATCCTGATCGACGCCGACCCGGAGACCAAGCAGCGCAAGCTTCTGCAAATCTTCACCCAGAACGCGCTGGGCCCGATCTTCTTCGAGATCATCCAGCGCAAGGGGAATGAGGGGTTCGGCGAAGGCAACTTCCAGGCGCTGTTCGAGAGCATCGAACGCGACCAGATGCGCCGCGGCGTGCTGTGACGATGATGCGCGGGCCGGTTTCGCCCGCGCGATGAATCAATGGAAAGGCGGGCCGGGCCCGCCTCTGCGGGGGCAACGATGGAATCGAACGGCTACCAGTCCGGCTTCGGCAACGAGTTCGCCAGCGAGGCCATCGCCGGCACGCTGCCGGTCGGCCGCAATTCCCCGCAGCGCGTCGCCCACGGCCTGTATGCGGAGCAATTGACCGGTACCGCGTTCACCGCGCCACGCCATGCCAACCGCCGCAGCTGGCTGTACCGCATCCGGCCGGCGGCGATGCACGGGCGCTTCGAGCCGTTCGCCCAATCGGCGTTCCACAACGATTTCAGCCAGAGTCCGGTGACGCCGGAGAAGCTGCGCTGGAACCCGCTGCCCATGCCGCAGGCGCCCACCGACTTCATCGACGGCCTGTTCACCATGGCCGGCAACGGCGGGCCGGAAGCGGGCACCGGCGTCGGCATCCACCTCTACGCCGCCAACCGCGACATGCAGGGTCGCTGGTTCTACGACGCCGACGGCGAACTGCTGATCGTCCCGCAGCAGGGCCGCCTGCACATCGAAACCGAGCTCGGCGTGCTCGACGTGGAGCCGCAGGAGATCGCGGTGATCCCGCGCGGCATCCGCTTCCGCGTGGCGCTGCCGGATGTGGATCAGGCGCACGATGCACAGGGACGTGCGGGTGTCGCGGGCGCAGGATGCGCAGGAGCGACCGGTTACGTCTGCGAGAACTTCGGCGCATTGCTGCGCCTGCCCGACCTCGGCCCGATCGGCAGCAATGGCCTCGCCAATCCGCGCGATTTCCTCGCGCCCAATGCCGCCTATGAAGACGTCGAAGGCGACTTCGAACTGATCGCCAAGTTCCAGGGCCACCTGTGGCGCGCGGCCATCGACCACTCGCCGCTGGACGTGGTCGGCTGGCACGGCAACTGCGCGCCGTACAAATACGACCTGCGCCGCTTCAACACCATCGGCTCGATCAGCTTCGATCATCCCGATCCGTCGATCTTCCTGGTGCTGCATTCGCCCAGCGACACGCCCGGCACCAGCAACATGGATTTCGTGATCTTCCCGCCGCGCATCCTCGCCGCGCATGACACCTTCCGGCCGCCGTGGTTCCACCGCAACATCGCCAGCGAGTTCATGGGGCTGGTGCACGGCGTGTACGACGCCAAGGCGGACGGCTTCGCGCCCGGCGGCTGCTCGCTGCACAACTGCATGACCGGGCACGGACCGGACGCGGCGACCTTCGAGAAGGCCAGCGCGGCGGACACCTCGAAGCCGGATTACATCGACGGCACGATGGCCTTCATGTTCGAGACGCGCGCGGTGATCCGCCCGACCGCGCAGGCGCTGGACGCCGCGCATCGGCAGCAGGATTACCCGGACTGCTGGGCCGGGCTGAAGAAGCGCTTCCCGGGCTGAGCCGGGCGCTCAGCCGCCGACCAGCTTCAGCTGCGGCGCGCTGCCCGCCGTTTCGGCCGGCGGCGCGTGCAGCGCCGCCACCGCGCGCTCCAGCGCGGGCAGCAGGGCTTCCGGCAGCGCCTCGCCGAGGCGCACGACGATCCGCTGGCCGTAGCTGGCGCTGGTCAGCCGGTGCAGCACGCGCAGGCCGTCGAGGATCGCGTCCAGCAGCTCGGCGTCGCCACCGGCGAACTGGATGCGCGCCTTGCATTCCACCGCGTCGGGATGCCGCTGCAATTGCAGCATGTCGATCATGTACATCTTCGCGGCGACCAGCGAGCGGCGCTGTCCGCGCGCGGGACTGGGCGATGCCGGTGCGACTTGCGTGATGGCGGGCGTCACCGTTGGCGCGCTGGACGATCGTGAAAGCGTCGGCGCAGTGATTGCCGGCGCGGGCTGCCGCGCGATGCCGGCGCGGATCTGTTCTGTGCGCGCCTGCAAGGCCTCGGTGGTGGCGCGCAGCAGTCCGGTGAAGGCGCCGGTCACGCCGCCGCCGGACGAAGCGGCATCGGCATGCGGATCGGATTGCCGGATGTAGCCGTCCTTCAGCAGGCGGTCGAGCGCCGGCAGGATGCCGGGCCCCAGCAGCGCCACCACCTCGTCGAGCGTGCGCTTGCCGTCGATGACGATCAGGATGCGCCGCTCCGGCAGGCTCAATCCGGCGCGGGAACCGGCCTGCAGGGCGTCGTGCGCGAGTGCGGTCTTGGTGAGCGGCATGGGATGGCCCTGTTCGACGCGCAGCACGCTAACGGCGGCCCGTGTCGCCCGCATGACGGTTGCACGACGCGGCAGTCGGCGCGCTTCGCGCCGCGTTCACCACGGTCGGCGACACTGCGGATTCCGTCGGAACAAGGAGTCCCGCGATGCGCACCCTGCTGTCACTGGCGTTGCTCGCCGCGCTCGCCGCCTGCGGGGGCGCGCCCGACCGCGCTCCCGAAGACGCCGCCGCGCCGCCGCCGGCCGTTTCGACAACTCCGGCTCCCGTACCCGCGCCGGTGGATGCCGCTGCGCCGGTCCCATCGGTCGAACAGACCGGCCTGGCCGGCTTTTCCGGCTACGGCGACGTGAAGCTCGGCATCGCCGCCGCCGACATGGAGCAGGCATGGGGCGGCGCGCTCGAACGGCTCGGCCCGCCGCAGGACGACGCCTGCTACTACCTGCGCCCGAAGCGCGCCGCGCGCTCGGACAACGATCCGGCGTTCATGGTCGAAGGCGGCACGTTCGTCCGCTACGACATCGCCGGCGACAAGGAGGTCGCACCTGGCGGCGGCAGGATCGGCATGAGCAAGGCGGACATCGCCCGGCTCTATCCGGGCCGGATCGAGGAGCAGCCGCACAAGTACACCGACGGCCAGTACCTGCGCATCAAGGATCCCGCCGGCGGCAAGGGCGTGCTGCTGTTCGAGACCGACGGCAAGGGCGATGCGGCGAAGGTGGTGCGCTGGCGGGTCGGCCTGGCGCCGCAGGCGGATTACGTCGAGGGCTGTTCGTAACGACGAGGGCGGTTCGCGCGGCCTCGCCTTCTATACTGCGGCGATGATTCCAAGCGCTCCCATCCTCGCCCGCGCCCAGCGCGCGTTGGCCGAGTTCTTCCGGCTGGAAGCGGCCGGCGGCATCGTCCTGATCGCCGCCGCCCTGCTTGCGATGCTGGCCGCCAATTCGCCGCTGGCGCATGCCTACGAAGTGTTCCGCGACACGCCGCTGGGCGGCGGCGCGTGGGCGAAGTCGGCGCACTGGTGGATCAACGACGGCCTGATGGCGGTGTTCTTCCTGCTGGTGTCGCTGGAGATCAAGCGCGAGGTGGTGTCGGGCCAGCTCTCCAGCCGCGACCAGCTGGCGCTGCCGGTGGTCTGCGCCTGCGCCGGCGTGGCGGTGCCTGCGCTGCTGTTCGTCGCGCTCAACCACGGCGACGCCGGCGCGATGCGCGGCTGGGCCGTTCCCACCGCCACCGACATCGCCTTCGCGCTGGGCGTGCTGGCGCTGCTCGGCCCGCGCGTGCCGCTGGGGATGAAGCTGCTGCTGTCGACCATTGCGGTGGCCGACGACCTGATCGCGATCCTCATCATCGCCCTGTTCTATTCGCAGGGCCTGGACTGGGCCGCGCTGGCCGGCGCGGGGCTGGTGACGCTGGCGATGTTCGCGCTCAACCGGCGCAAGGTGACGCGGCTGGCGCCCTACCTGCTGCTGGGCCTGCTGCTGTGGGCGCTGGTGCTGAAGTCGGGCGTGCATGCGACGCTGGCCGGCGTGGTCACCGGGCTGATGATCCCGCACGTCGATCCGCGCAACGCCATCGACGACGAGGTCGAGCATTCGCCGCTGGAGACGCTGGAGCACGCGCTGCATCCGTGGGTGGCGTTCGCGATCCTGCCGCTGTTCGCCTTCGCCAACGCCGGCCTCGCGCTGGCCGGGCTGCGCCTCGACGACCTGCTCTCGCCGCTGCCGGCGGGCATCGCGCTGGGGCTGGTGCTGGGCAAGCCGGCCGGCATCGTCGGCGCGGCGCTGCTGATGCGTGCGCTGGGGCTGGCGCGCTTCCCGCAGGGCATGGACCTGCGATCGATGCTGGGCCTCGGCCTGTTGTGCGGCATCGGCTTCACCATGAGCCTGTTCATCGCCTCGCTGGCCTACGCCGGCCAGCCGGCGCACTACACCGAAGGCGTGCTGGGCGTGCTCGGCGCGTCGGTGATCGCGGCGCTCGCCGGCACCGCCTGGCTGGCGCTGGTGCTGCCGCGCGGAGTGCGGCAATGACCAGCGCGCTGGTGTTCGGCGGCAGCGGCCAGATCGGTGCGGCGCTGCTGGAGCGGCTGCGCGGTGCGGGGTGGAACGTGCACGCGCTTTCGCGCCAGCCGCGGGACGATACGACCGGCGTGCGCTGGCTGCACGGCGATTTCGCGCACATGCCGCCGCTGCCCGACGCGGTGGACGCGATCTTCAGTTGCGGCCCGCTGGACCAGTTCGCGCGCTGGCACGTGCAGGCCGGCATCCGGTGCCCGCGCGTCGTCGCGTTCGGCTCCACCAGCGTCCACGTCAAGCAGGATTCGGGCGATGCCGGCGAGCGCGACGTGGCGCGCCGCCTGCGCGAAGCCGAGGCGCTCCTGTTCGCCGTTGGCCAGGAACGCGGTGTAGCGGCCACCGTGCTGCGTCCCACCCTGGTCTACGGCGCCGGCCGCGACGCCACCCTGACCCGCATCGCGCGGATGGCGCGCCGCTTCGGCCGCTTCGCCTTGCCGGGCGGCGCGGACGGCCTGCGCCAGCCGGTGCACGTCGAAGACCTCGCCGACGCCGCGCTCGCCGCGGCGCCGCTGCCCGCCACCCATGGCCGCGCCTACGACCTGCCCGGCGGCGAAACGCTGCCCTACCGCGAAATGATCCGCCGCGTGCTGGCCTGCCAGTCGCCGCCGCTGCGCCTGCACGCGCTGCCGATGCCGCTGTTCCGCGCGCTGCTGGCGGCGGCGCGGGCGCGCGGCATCGCGCGCGACCTCACCGACGACGCCATCGCGCGCATGCGCGACGACCTGACGTTCGACGCGGAACCCGCGCGCCGCGATTTCGGCTATGCGCCGCGCGCGTTCGCGCCGGACGCGCGGATGTTCGGCGAATCCTGAGGCGTCATCCGAACCGAAGCGATGCTTGCTCTGTCGGCATCGCGGAGAGTGAACGAGCTCGGCCGCGCATGCGTGCGCGGCCGGCCCGGCTCCCGCTCAATCGACCGAAATGCCGGCCAGCTTCTCCAGCGCCTCGGCGTACTTGGCGCGGGTCCTGTCGATGACCTCGGCCGGCAGCTTCGGGCCGGGCGCGGTCTTGTTCCAGTCCAGCGTTTCCAGGTAGTCGCGCACGAACTGCTTGTCGTAGCTCGGCGGGCTGGTGCCGACTTCGTATTGCTCCGCCGGCCAGTAGCGCGACGAATCCGGCGTCAGCATCTCGTCCATCACGTAGAGCTTGCCGTCCTCGTCGGTGCCGAACTCGAACTTGGTGTCGGCCAGGAGGATGCCGCGCTGCGCGGCGTAGTCGCGGGCGAAGGCGTACAGCGCCAGCGTCGCGTCGCGGACCTGCTCGGCGCGCTCGCGGCCGACCAGGTTCGCCGCGGCGGCGAAGTCGATGTTCTCGTCGTGGTCGCCCACCGCCGCCTTGGTGGAGGGGGTGAAGATCGGCTCCGGCAACCGCTGCGCCTGTTGCAGGCCGGCCGGCAGCGCGATGCCGCTGATCGCGCCGCTGCGCTGGTAGTCCTTCCAGCCGCTGCCGATGATGTAGCCGCGCGCGATGCACTCCACCGGGACGGGTTTCAGCTTCTTCGTCACCACCGCGCGCTTCGCGTACAGCGCGGCGTCCGCGCCGGCCGGCAGCACGTTGGCGACGTCGATCCCGGTCAGGTGGTTGGCGATGATGTGCTGCGTTCGGCCGAACCAGAAGTTGCTGATCTGGCAGAGCATTTCGCCCTTGCCGGGGATCGGGTCGGGCAGCACCACGTCGAAGGCGCTCAGGCGGTCGGTCGCCACCATCAGCAGGGTGCCGTCGCCGAGATCGAACACGTCGCGGACCTTGCCGCGGTGGATCAGGTTCAGGCCGGGCAGGTCGGACTGGAGCAGGGTGGTGGCCATGGGCGCGCGCGGGACGAAGGGGCCGCTAGTTTAAGGCCGGGGAGCGCCGCCCGCCCTGTAAACTGCGCGGATGCGACGCTGGTACGGACAATTCTTCGGGTTCATCGCGGGCTGGCTGCTGCTCCGCCATCCGGTCGGCGGCCTGCTCGGCCTGCTGGTCGGCTATGCGTTCGATCACGACGCCTTTTCCCCGTCGCGCAAGCCCGCGCCGAAGCGCGATGCGCCGCCGCGCCCGGACGCCGGCAACGCGGACGTGGACTGGGCCTATCGCGTGTTCGATCTGTCCGAAAGCGCGAGCGACGCCCAGATCGACCGCGCCTACCGCAAGCTGATGAGCCAGTACCACCCGGACCGCGTCGCCAGCGCCGCGCCGGAGTTGCAGAAGCTCGCCGAGCAGAAATCGCGCGAGATCAACGCGGCCTACGACCGCATCCAGAAACTACGGAAGAAGTGACCATGCAATCCACCCTGCTTCAAGACACGGTGATCGCCCCCTCGATCCTCTCCGCTAACTTCGCGAAGCTGGGCGAGGAAGTGGACAACGTGCTAGCGGCCGGCGCGGACTGGGTGCACTTCGACGTGATGGACAACCACTACGTCCCCAACCTCACCATCGGCCCGCTGGTCTGCGAGGCGCTGCGCAAGCACGGCGTGACAGCCCCCATCGACGTGCACCTGATGGTGGAGCCGGTCGATGCGCTGATCCCGATGTTCGCCGACGCCGGCGCCAGCCACATCAGCTTCCATCCCGAGGCCAGCAAGCACGTCCACCGCAGCGTGCAGCTGATCAAGTCGAAGGGCTGCCAGGCCGGGCTGGTGTTCAACCCCGCGAGTTCGCTGGACGTGCTCGACACCATGCTGGACGAGATCGACTACGTGCTGCTGATGTCGGTGAACCCCGGCTTCGGCGGCCAGTCCTTCATCCCGTCCGCGCTCAGGCAGCTGCGCAAGGTGCGGGCGATGATCGACGCCGGCGGCAGGCCGATCCGCCTGGAGATCGACGGCGGGGTGAAGCCGGACAACATCGGCGAGATCGCGAAAGCGGGCGCGGACACCTTCGTCGCCGGCAGCGCGATCTTCGGCAAGCCGGACTACGCCGCGGTCATCGCGCAGATGAAGCAGGCGGTGGCGGCGGCACGCGCCTAGCGCCGCAGCGCCAGCACCGCCACGCCCGCGGCGATCAGTCCGATCCCCAGCCAGTCCCGCCCCGCCGGGCGTTCGCCCAGGAACATCAGCGCGAACACCGCCACCAGCAGCACGCTCAGCTTGTCGATCGCCGCCACCTGCGCGGTAGGCCCGGCCTGCAAGGCGCGGAAGTAGCAGACCCACGACGCGCCGGTCGCCAGCGCGGACAGGCCGAGGAACAGCCACACGCGCGGAGCGAGCGTGGTCGGATCGCTCCATTTGCCGGTGCCGACGACGAAGACGGCAAGCACGCCCAGAATCATGGCCGTGCGGATCAGCGTGGCGTAATCGGAATCGACGCCCTGCAAGCCGGCCTTGGCGAAGATCGCCGTCAGCGCGGCGAAGGCGGCGGACAGCAGCGCCCAGTGGAGCCATGTCGAAGCCATGCGGTGTCTCCGTGACGGTGACGCGTGCGCCCAGCCTGACACGCCCGCACCGAATGGGTTAACGCGGCGCTGAGATTCCCCTGAGCGGCGCTTACGCAGCGAGCCGCAGGCTGTCCGCCATTGCCGATGCGGTGGAGATTCACGATGAACGAACGCATGACCGAAGCAGGCGTTGCCACGCCGTTTGCCAAGGTGCCGGCGGTAACGCTGGCGTTCTGGATCACCAAGATCGCCGCCACCACGCTGGGCGAAACCGGCGGCGATGCGGTGACGATGTCCTGGTTGGGCGAAACCACGTCGGCTGCCGACGGCATGGGTTATCTGATCGGCACCGTCCTGTTTGCCGCGGTCTTCGCGGTGGCGGTATGGGTGCAGATTCGCGCGACGCGCTTCCGCCCGGCGCTGTACTGGTTCGCCATCATCGCCAGCACCACCGTCGGCACCACGCTGGCGGACTACGTGACGCGCTCGCTGGGCATCGGCTACGCCGGCGGTTCCGCCTTGCTGCTGGCGATGGTGTTGGGCGTGTTGTGGCGGTGGAAGCGCGCGCTCGGCACCGTGTCCGTCGAAAGCGTGGGCGAGCCGGCATCGGAAGGCTTCTACTGGCTGACCATCATGGCCTCGCAGACGCTGGGTACCGCGCTGGGCGACTGGGTGGCGGACACGGCTGGGCTGGGCTACACCGGCGCGATGCTGATCTTCGGTGGCGCGCTGGCGATCGTTGCGGTGCTGCATTTCCGCTCGAAGCTCTCGCGCACGCTGCTGTTCTGGGCCGCTTTCATCCTGACCCGGCCGCTGGGTGCGGTGGTCGGCGATTTCCTCGACAAGCCGGTGGAAAGCGGTGGCCTGGCACTGAGCCGGTTCGCCGCCACCGTGGCATTGCTGGTGTTCATCGCCGGCTGCGTGATGTTCTTCCCGCAGCGCGCAGCGGCCAAGGCGCACTGAGTCGTGCGCCTGTCGCGATACGCCGCCTTGGGAGCGACGGGCGCGCGAAGCCGGGCAATCTCCGGGCCAGTGGAAGCGTGCGTGCACCCTCTTGCTGCCGGCAGCGCGATCTTCGCCAAGCCCGACTGCGCCATCGCGATCGCGCAGATGAAGCAGGCGTGGTTGCCGCGCGTTGAGCCCGGCGCGGCGCGGGCGAAGCCGTCGGGTCTTGCCGTCATCGCGTAAAAAAGAAGCCGGCGCCACGAGGGGGAGGCGTGACGCCGGCTGCCGAGAGAACTGGGCGTCCTGCCCGTCAATCGTCCCTGCGATGGACTCCCATGCTGCCCGCGCCGGATGACGGGGATATGACGGACGCGTTTGCGCCGCCGCGCCGGCTGCCGCTACAGTGGCGGCATGAACCGGGCGATTCCCTCTTTCGAGCATGGCTGGCGATGGTGGCGTGGCAATGCCGCCCCGTTCGTTTCCGTGCATTTCTCGAAGGACGCTTCCCGTGACCACGCAGGCCCGGTTCCAGCAGTACGCATCTGACGGCTTCACCCTCGTTCCCGTGGTGCGCGAGGTGCTCTCCGACCTCGACACGCCGCTGTCCGTCTACCTGAAGCTGGCCGACGGCCCGCACACCTACCTGTTCGAATCGGTGGAGGGTGGCGAGCGCTTCGGCCGCTATTCGATCATCGGCTTGCCGGCGCGGCGGGTGTACGAGTTCCGCGGTTGCGACCTGTCGGTGCGCGAGCACGGCGAGGTGGTGGAGACGCGCACGCTGGCCGATCCGCTGGCCGAGGTCGAGCGCCTGCGCGCGATGCACAAGGTGCCGGAGATCGAGGGGCTGCCGGGCTTCACCGGCGGGCTGGTGGGCTGGTTCGGCTTCGAGTGCATCGAATACATCGAGTCGCGCCTGCGCGCGAATGCGAAACCCGACGAGCTCGGCACGCCCGACATCCTGCTTATGCTCAGCGACGAGCTGGCGGTGTTCGACAACCTCAAGGGCCGCCTGTACCTGATCGTCCACGCCGACCCGCGCGAGCCGCAGGCGTGGGCGCGCGCCAACCGCCGGCTGGACGCGCTGGCGCATCGCCTGCGCCACGGCGGCGCGCCGTATCCGGAAACCCTGCAGCCGGCGGCGCTGGACGAGGCCGATTTCGTCAGCGGCTTCACCCGCGAGGGCTTCATCGCCGCGGTGGACGAGGTGAAGGACTACATCCGCGCCGGCGACGCCTTCCAGGTGGTGCTGAGCCAGCGCATGAGCGTGCCGTTCCACGCCCGCCCGGTGGACGTATACCGCGCGCTGCGGGCGCTGAACCCGTCGCCGTACATGTATTTCCTCGACGTCGGCGGCACCCAGGTCGTGGGGTCCTCGCCGGAAATCCTGGTGCGGCTGCAGGGCGGCAAGGTCACCGTGCGTCCCATCGCCGGCACCCGCCCGCGCGGCAAGACGGTCGAGGAAGACCTGGCGCTGGAAGCCGAGCTACTGGCCGACCCGAAGGAGCGCGCCGAGCACCTGATGCTGATCGACCTCGGCCGCAACGACGTCGGCCACGTCTCGCAGGCGGGCAGCGTCGAAGTCGGCGAGCGCTTCGTGATCGAACGCTACAGTCATGTCATGCACATCGTCAGCGAAGTGACCGGCAAATTGCAGGACGGCCTGAGTTACGCCGACGTGCTGCGCGCCACCTTCCCGGCCGGCACCGTGTCCGGTGCGCCGAAGATCCGCGCGCTGGAGATCATCCGCCAGCTGGAGCCGGTCAAGCGCAATGTCTACGCCGGCGCGATCGGCTACATCGGCTGGCACGGCGACGCCGACACCGCGATCGCGATACGCACCGCCGTCATCCAGAACGGCCGCCTGCACGTGCAGGCCGGCGCCGGCATCGTCTACGACTCCGATCCGGAAAAGGAATGGGACGAGACGATGAATAAGGGCCGCGCGCTGTTCCGCGCGGTGGCGCAGGCGGCGAGGGGCTTGTGAGCGGGATTCCAGCCGTGGGCCATCGGCCTGGCTCTCCTACTTCGGTCCGGGCTTCCGGCTACTTGCCGCATGTGGATGGATTGCGCTGCGTCGCGGTCATGGCGGTCCTGCTGTATCACTTCGGCGTTCCTGGGCTGGATGGCGGCTACGTCGGCGTCGATGTGTTCTTTGTCATCAGCGGCTTCCTCATCACTCGGCTCATCGCGGATGAAGTGGCAGTCACTGGTCGCTTCGATTTTCGCAACTTCTACGCACGGCGTATTCGACGAATTCTTCCGGCCTTGCTTGTAACCATGGCGGCGACTGCGGCGGTGGCCATCATCAGCCTGGCGCCTACCGATCTGGTGGCGTTCGGAAGATCGTTGGTGGCATCGGCGATGTCGCTGTCGAACATCCTGTTCTGGTCGGAAAGTGGCTATTTCGATGCCGCTTCCGAAACCAAGCCGCTGTTGCACACGTGGTCGCTTGGTGTGGAAGAACAGTTCTATCTTGTCTGGCCAGCGCTTCTGTATCTGTGCAGTCGCAAGTACGGCAAGCGAGGGTTGTTCTGGGGCATTGTGGTGGTGGGTGCAGTCAGCTTCCTGGCGAACCATGCCGCCGTCATCGCCCGAGGCGTTGGTTACCAATCCAGCCTTTTTTTTCTCCCGCACTTCCGGGTGTTCGAGTTCGCCATTGGTGCTTTGGGGTGTCTGCTGTCGAGCAGGTTGATCGCAAACCGCTGGGTGCACGAGGCGATGATGATTTCGGGGTTGGCCCTGATCGGATGGTCGATCGTTCGCCTGGACGAAGGGGCGATCTTCCCTTACGTCAACGCGATTGCACCTTGCCTGGGGCACTGCTGGTGATCGGCGCGGAGGGCTCGCGCCTGACGGGCAGTCTGCTTGCCAATGGCGTGTCTGTTTGGATAGGCAGAATCAGCTATTCGCTCTACCTAGTGCACTGGCCGATTGTGGTGTTTCTTGGGCAATCCATGCCTACGGCGCCATGGGGAATGAAGTTCCTGCTGATGGCGTCGCTGTCGTTGGTTGCCGCCATCGCCCTTCATTATCTGATCGAAGTGCGCTTCCGCCATCCAACCCCCGGTACCGGTAAGCGCGGAAGGCTATCGGGGATCCTGGCCGGCGCGGTTGCGCTGGGCATGGCCGGTGGAGCGTTGTCTGCATCCAACGGGATGCCGGGGCGCTATCAATATTTCACGCCGGGGTCTTGGGGGAAGCCGGCCGGGACAGGTTCCCCGCCTCCGGGCGGAATCAAGGATGAAGGCCCTGCCGGGCAACCGCCTGCCTTCCTGCCTCTGGACGCGGCGATGGTCGATGCCGGCAAGGTGCGGCGCCTGGAAGATCTGGCCGGTGCATGCCGGATCGATGCGCTTGCGGATGCCGACCGCTGTTTCATGCGCAGGCCGGCACAGGTGTTGCTGTTCGGAAATTCCCACGAACCCGATGCCTTCAATGCATTCAATCAAATCTACGGGCAGGATGATCGCGTCAACCTGATCAACTTCGGCACCGTCAACGAGTGTCAGATCGTGTTCGATGCGGGTGGCTTTTCCTCGCCGACGCAGGAGCTTGGCTGTTCGGAACGATTCCGCGTGCTGAACGATCCTGCCTTTCTCCGGCAGGTGGGTGTGATCATCTACAACACGCATCAGGGGTTTGATCCGGTGGCGCGCGACTTGTGGCGAGTGCTGGAGAATGTGAAGGTCAGAAATCCTGGAATCAGGATCGTGGCGATCGGTTCTTATCTGCAAACCACGATGGAATGCGCTGCCCTGTACAACAGGTTCAGAACCTTCGATGCCTGCCGGCGGGCGGAATTCGTGGACTACCACAATCCACGGGAGCGGGTGGACAGTGCCGTCGATCAGGTGCATTCCCTCGACTACCTTTACATCAGCAAATACCGGCTGCTGTGTGGCGGGGACGCGCTGGAGCATTGCGAGACATCCGCCGGTGGCGAGCCGGCGTTCTATGACAAGCACCATCTTTCCAGGGGCTTTGCCCGCCATCTCGGCGATCGGATTGCACAGGTGCATGGCGCCGACCTCGTCCGTCTTGGGCTGCCGGCCCCGGCAGGCAAGGGGATGGAAGGAGACCATGCGCGGTGACTGCATGGCCGCGTGACAGCGGGATATTGTGAGCATCCAACTGGAGGAGCAGGCATGAAACGTATCAGTGTGTCGCTTGTGCTGGCGCTTTCTGTGCTGGGCGCACAGGCGCAGTCCATCAGCGGGCAGCCCTTCATCGCTGTGCACGGCAAAGCGAAGACCGAGGTGGTTCCGGATGTGTTTCCGCTGGAAATCACCTTGAAGGACACCAGTCTGGATGCCGCGGCAACGCAGGCGGAGATCGAAGGTCACGCGCAGCAGGTGGTTGCGCTGACCAAGGCCATGACGATGGCGGATCGCGATGTGGAGATTTCCAATCTCAGCGTGTCGCCGGAGTATCGATGGGACGACAAGGAAGACAAGCAGGTTTTCCTCGGGAACACCTATGCGCGCACGATCAAGCTGCGCTTCCACGCATTGGCGGATCTGCAGAAGGCCATCGACGCCCTGCCGAAATCGAAGCAGGTGCAATTGGACACGGGCAACTTCCAGTCGTCGAAGCAGGATGACATTCGTCGCCAGTTGCTGGCGCAAGCGGTGCAGGATGCGCGCAAGACGGCGGACATCATGGCCGGCGCGGTAGGCAAGCGCATCGGCAGCGTGCACAACATCTCCAACCAGGGTTTCAACGTGCGCTATGTGGAATCGAACGAGGCCGGCACCCTCGATTCCGTGATGGTTTCGGGCGCGCGAGCGCCTGCGCCGGCCCCGCCGGTCGCGCTGCGTGAAGGCGTGATCCAGCTTGTCCAGGACGTGTACATCATCTACACGATGGCGGATTGACGCGGCGCTGGCGGGCATTGCCCACCACGTCGCTGGATTAACGATTTTTCATGTTGCCGCAAGCGCGCGGTGAGGCGCGCCGGCGCAGTCTGGCCTGGCGTTGGGGATGTCCCCCATCGAACCCGAATCCAGACTCCGAGGAATCCGCCATGAACGTCATCCGCAAGTCCCTGTTCGCCGTCGCCTTCACCGCCCTGGCCGGCGCCGCCGTCGCCGCCACACCGGCCGCCCCGGCCAGCAGCGCGGCCAAGCCCGCCGCCCACGCCAAGGCCGCCAAGCACGACAAGGCGAAGAAGGAAGACGCCAAGACCGGCAAGACCGAAACCGCCGCGCCGGCCGCCGCTCCCGCCAAGAACTGATCGTGCGTTGCGCGGATCCGTCCGTTCTCCGGGCGGATCCGCGGTTTCCCCGTCCTGCCCGCCGTGTGCGGGCCACGCCCCGCGTGCGCGAGCCCGCGGGGTATTCTTTTTCGGAAGTCCGAGGAACCGTCATGCGCGTCCTGCTGGTCGAAGACGATGCCCACACCGCCGCCTTCATCGCCAAGGGCCTGCGCGAGGACGGGCATGCGGTGGACCACGCCGCCGACGGCAAGCAGGGTCTGTTCCTGGCCAGCACCGAGCCGTTCGACGCGGTTGTCCTCGACCGCATGCTGCCTGGACTGGACGGCCTGACGCTCCTGCGCACGCTGCGCGGTGCGGGCAACGCGACGCCGATCCTGCTGCTGACCGCGCTGGGCGATACCGACCATCGCGTCGAGGGCCTGCGCGCCGGCGCCGACGACTACCTGGTCAAGCCGTTCGCCTATGCCGAACTGAGCGCGCGGCTGGACGGCATCGTCCGCCGCAACCGTCGCGAGGACGGACGCGAATCCACCCGCCTGCACGCCGGCGATCTCGAACTGGACCTGCTCTCGCGCGAGGCGCGCCGTGACGGCCGCCGCATCGAATTGCAGCCGCGCGAGTTCCGCCTGCTGCAATACCTGCTGCGCCATGCCGGCCAGGTGGTGACCCGCACCATGCTGCTGGAGGCGGTGTGGGACTACCACTTCGACCCGCAGACCAACGTCATCGACGTGCACATCAGCCGGCTGCGGCAGAAGATCGACCACGGGTTCGCGAAGCCGCTGCTGCACACCGTGCGCGGCGCCGGCTACCGGCTGGGCGAATGAGCCGCGCCTTGCCCTCCACCAGCACGCGGCTGGCGCTGCTGGTGATGGGGTTCTTCCTGGCCTCGTTCGTGCTGATCGGCGCCGGCGTGTACGTCGCCGTCTCCACGCTGCTGCTGCACGACGCGCGCGAGCTGGCGCGCGCCGATGCCATCGCGCTGGTGGACACCTACCGCGACGGCGGACGCACCGCGTTGCTGGCGGAGTTGCAGCAACGCATCCACGGCGACGAGGGCGACCCGGACGCGGTGTACGCGCTGGCCGATGCCGAAGGCCGCGCGCTGCTCGGCCGCCTGCCCGACATGCGGGCACCCGGCCCGCGCGGGCGCTGGGTGGAATTTGTCGAACTCGCCGCGGAAGGCGCGCAGGCGCAGCGCGTGATCGCCTTCGAACGGCGGTTGCCGGGCGGCGAAACCTTGCTGGTCGGGCAGCGCCTGCAATCGCAGGATCGGCTGCTGGCGCTGATGCAGCAGGCGGCGCTGCTCGCGCTGCTGATCGCCGCCACGCTGGGCGCGCTGGTAGGCTGGCTGACTTCGCGCTGGGTGGCACGGCGGCTGCGCAGCCTGGACGCCACCGCGGCGCGCGTCGGCGCCGGCGAGCTGGGCCTGCGCGTGCCGCTGGACCGCAGCGGCGACGCTTTCGACCGGGTGGCGCAGCGCTTCAACGCGATGCTCGACCGGATCGAGGACCTGCTCGGCGGCGTGCGCCACGCCACCGACCACATCGCCCACGACCTGCGCACGCCGCTGACCCGTCTGCGCAACCGGCTGGAGGACCTGCGCCAGCAGCCGTCCGGCGACGCCGCGCGGCACGAGCTGGAGCGGGCGCTGGCGGACACCGACCAGCTGTTGCAGGCGTTCGCCGCGCTGCTGCGGCTGGCGCGGATCGAGGCGCAGGCGACGGATGCCGACGCACCGGAACTCGACCTGTGCGCCCTGATCGACGATGCGGCGGAACTGTACGCGCCGGTCGCCGCCGAATGCGGCATTCGCATCGCGGTGGCGACGAACGAAGCAAGCGTGCGCGGCGACCGCGACCAACTGTTCCAGCTCGTCGTCAACCTGCTGGACAACGCGCTCAAGCACGCGCCGCCGGGCAGCGAAGTCGAACTCGCGCTGGACATCGCGCCCGACGGCGTGCGCCTGCAGGTCGCCGACCACGGCCCCGGCATCCCCGAGGCCGAGCGCGAGCGCGTGTTCGACCGCTTCCAGCGGCTGGAGGCGCACCGCGGCACGCCCGGGATCGGTCTCGGCCTGAGCCTGGTGCGCGCCATCGTCCGCCACCACGGCGGACGCATCCAGCTGCTGGACAACGCGCCGGGCCTGCGCGTGCAGGTCATGCTGCCATCGCCATAGGTTGGGGCGGGCGGCAGGGCGCTTGCGCTATCCTGCGCGGCTCCCCCACGCATCGCCCGCATCCGGGCGCAGGCCGCCATGCTGCTGATGCTCGACAACTACGACAGCTTCACCTTCAACCTCGTCCAGTACCTGCAGGAACTGGGCGCCGAGGTGCGGGTGGAGCGCAACGACGCGCTGACGGTGGACGAGATCGAACGGCTCGCGCCGCAGCGCATCGTGATTTCGCCGGGGCCGTGCACGCCGAACGAGGCGGGCGTGTCGCTGGAGCTGATCCGCAGGCTGGGGCCGACCACGCCGATCTTCGGCGTCTGCCTGGGCCACCAGACGCTGGGGCAGGTCTACGGCGGCGACGTGGTGCGCGCCGGCCGGATCATGCACGGCAAGACCTCCAGCATCCGCCACGAGGGCAAGGGCGTGTTCGCCGGCCTGCCGGACGGCTTCGAGGCGACCCGCTACCACTCGCTGGTGGTGGACAAGGCGACGCTGCCGGACTGCCTGGAAGTGACCGCGTGGACGGAGAACGAGGACGGTTCGGTCGAGGAGATCATGGGTCTGCGCCACCGCGAGCATCCGGTGGAAGGCGTGCAGTTCCATCCCGAGTCGATCTTGACCCAGCATGGCCACGCGATGCTGAAGAACTTCCTGAGCCGCTGACGCCATGCCCATCACTCCGCAGGAGGCGCTGCAACGCGCCATCGAACACCGCGAAATCTTCTTCGACGAGATGGTCGAGCTGATGCGCCAGATCATGCGCGGCGAGGTCAGCCCGGTGATGACCGCGGCCATCCTGACCGGCCTGCGCGTCAAGAAGGAAACCGTGGGCGAGATCGCCGCCGCGGCGACGGTGCTGCGCGAGTTCGCGCGCCCGGTCGAGGTCGCCGACCGTCGCCACATGGTGGACATCGTCGGCACCGGCGGCGACGGCGCGCACACCTTCAACATCTCCACCGCGTCGATGTTCGTGGTCGCGGCGGCCGGTGCGAAGGTCGCCAAGCACGGCAACCGCAGCGTCTCGTCCAAGTCCGGCAGCGCCGACGTGCTGGAGGCGCTGGGCGCGAGGATCGAACTGCAGCCGGAGCAGGTGTCGGCCTGCATCGAGCGCACCGGCATCGGCTTCATGTTCGCGCCGGTGCACCACCCGGCGATGAAGGCGGTGGCGCCGGTGCGCCGCGAGATGGGCGTGCGCACCATCTTCAACATCCTCGGCCCGCTGACCAACCCGGCCAATGCGCCCGGCATCCTGATGGGCGTGTTCCATCCCGACCTGGTCGGCATCCAGGTGCGCGTGCTGCAGGAGCTGGGCGCCGAGCGCGCGCTGGTGGTGTGGGGACGCGACGGCATGGACGAGCTCTCGCTGGGCGCGGGCACGCTGGTCGGCGAGCTGCGCGACGGCCAGGTGCGCGAATACGAACTGCATCCGGAAGACTTCGGCATCGCGATGGCGCACAGCCGCAACCTCAAGGTCGCCGACGCGACGGAATCCAGGGCGATGCTGCTGGAGGCGCTGGAGAACCGCGACGGCCTGCCGCGCGAGATCGTCGCCTACAACGCCGGCGCGGCGCTGTATGCGGCCGGCGCGGCGGAAGACATCGCCGGCGGCATCGCGCGCGCGCGCCAGGCCATCGCCAGCGGCGCGGCGCGGGCCAAGCTGGACGAGTACGTGGCCGCCACCAACGCGCTGGCCGATGGCTGAGGCCGCGTCCCCGGCGTTCGCCGCGCTGCCGTCGCCGCCCTTCTACGCGGCGATCTTCTCGTCGCTGCGCAACGGCGACGACGAGGCCGGCTACCAGGCCGCCGCCGCGCGCATGCTGGAACTGGCCGCGCGCCAGCCCGGCTTCCTCGGCGTGGAATCCGCGCGCGGCGCCGACCGCTTCGGCATCACCGTGTCGTACTGGGAAAGCGAGGCGGCGATCGCGGACTGGAAGCGCCACGCCGAACACGCCGCCGTCCGCGCCCACGGGCGCGGCCACTGGTACGACCACTTCGAACTGCGCGTGGCCAAGGTCGAGCGCGCCTACGGAAAATCCGCATCCCGATGAGCACCATCCTCGACACCATCCTGCGCCGCAAGCATGCGGAAGTCGCCGAGCGCCGCGAGCGCGTCTCGCTGTTCGAACTGAAGACCCGCGCCGCGTCCGCGCCGCCGACCCGCGGCTTCGCCGACGCCGTCGCCGCGAAGATCGCGGCCGGCCGGCCGGCGGTGATCGCCGAGGTGAAGAAGGCCAGCCCGAGCAAGGGCGTGATCCGCGCCGACTTCGACCCGGCGGCGATCGCGCGCAGCTACGAAGCCGGCGGTGCGGCCTGCCTGTCGGTGCTGACCGACGTCGATTTCTTCCAGGGCAGCGACGAGTATCTGAAACAGGCGCGCGCCGCGTGCGCGCTGCCGGTGCTGCGCAAGGACTTCATCGTCGATCCATACCAGTTGTACGAGGCGCGCACGCTCGGCGCCGACTGCGTGCTGCTGATCGCCGCCGCGCTGGACGACGCGCAGCTGTCCGAGTTCGCCTTCGTCGCCGCCGAGCTCGGCATGGACGTGCTGGTGGAAGTGCACGACCTGGACGAACTGGAGCGCGCGCTGCCGGTGCCGGCGCGTCTGCTCGGCATCAACAACCGCAACCTCAAGACCTTCGATGTGTCGCTGCGGGCCACGCTGGACCTGAAGGACGCGGTGCCGGCCGACCGCGTGCTGGTGACCGAGAGCGGCATCCTCGCGCCCGCCGACGTGGCGCTGATGCGCGAGGCCGGCGTGCACGCCTTCCTGGTCGGCGAGGCGTTCATGCGCCAGCCCGATCCGGGCGTCGCGCTGCGGGAGCTGTTCGCGTGAGTGGTGCGTATCCGCCGCCGCGCGACGATGCGCCGCTGGTGGTGTTCGACTTCGACCACACCCTGTACGACGGCGATTCCGGCAGCCACCTGTTCAAGTGGCTGATCGAACGCGCGTGGTGGCGCGTGCTGCTGGCGCTGCTGGTCGCGCCGGTGGCCGGGCCGATGGTGGCGTGGCTGCCGACCCGGCGCGCCGGCATCTCGGTGTTCGTCTGGACCGGCACGCTGGGCGTGCGCGACCGCGCCGCGCTGGACGCGCTGATCGACCGCTACGTCGCCTCGCACGTCGAGGCGGTCAAGGCGCGGCTGCTGCCGCTGGCGCTGGACGTGTTCCACCAGCACCGCGAGCGCGGCGACCGCGTGGTGGTGGCGACCGGCGCGCCGCCGGAACTGGCGCGGGCGATCCTGTCGTTCGTCGCGCACGAGGACGTGCCGGTGATCGGCACCCTGCTGGGCCCGAAGCTGGGCGGCATGGGCGCGCTGCGCCATTGCCACCACGCGATGAAGATGACGATGCTGCGCGCGGCCGGCTTCACCGGGCCGGTGGAAAGCGCCTATTCCGACAGCAGCGCAGACCTGCCGCTGCTGCGGGCGGCGCGCAGGCCGGTGGTGGTGAACCCGAAGGCGGCGCGGGTGGCGCTGTTCCGCCGCGTGCTGCCGTCCGGCACGCCGATCCTCAACTGGGGCTGTCCGGGCAGGGCGGGGGAGCCGGCAGGCGGCTGACGCGAGGGGAACGGGCTTGACGGTCGCATTCCGGTTTAATACGTTACGTATTACGAAATACGTAATGAAGAGGGTCCGATCATGCAGTTCCTGTTCGATCAGGGCGTCCTCGCGCTTGGCAGCCGGTTCAAGGCGCTGAGCGATCGCTGCTACGACGCGGTCGACCAGCTCTACCGCGATGCCGGCATTGCCCTGCAGGCGCGCTGGTTCCCCATCCTCCGCCTGCTGCAGGCCGCCGGGCCGATGCCGGTGACCGCGATCGCCGATGCCGTGGGGCAGACCCATTCGGCGGTCAGCCAGCTGGCGTCGCGGCTGGAGAAGGACGGCTGGCTGCGCTCGGAGGCCGATCCCGCCGACCGGCGCCGGCGCACGCTCGCGCTCGGCGCGCGCGCGGAAGCGGAGCTCCGGGTCGCGCAGCCGCTATGGGACGCCCTGGAGGAAACGCTGGAGCGGCGGCTGGCCGCGCAGGGCACGGGACTGCTGCATGCGCTGGCGTCGTTCGAGGAAGACCTGGCCGCCAATCCGCTGGCGGGCGAGGTGCTGGCCCGGCTGCGCGAGCGGCAGGGCGCCGCGGTGCGCATCGTCCCGTTCTCGCCGGAGCTGCGCGCGCATTTCTACCGGCTCAACGCGGAATGGTTGAGCCGGCATTACAGCATCGAGCCGATCGACCACGCGGTGCTGTCCGAACCGGAACAGCACGTGCTCGCCCCCGGCGGCGCGATCTTCTTCGCCCTGCTGGATGGCGAGCCGGTCGGCACCTGCGCATTGCTGCAGGAGGCGCCCGGCGTCTACGAGCTGTCGAAAATGGCGGTGACGGAGCGCTGCCGCGGGCTCGGCACCGGGCGGAAGCTGCTCGACGCCGCCATCGCCGACTTCCGCGCGCGCGGCGGGCAGCGCCTGTTCCTGGAATCGCACAGCGCCCTGCGGCCGGCGTTGCGGCTGTACGAAAGCGCCGGGTTCGAGCTGCAGCCGGGACTCAAGCCCGGCTCGCATTACCAGCGCTCCGACGTCTACATGATCTATCGCGGAAGCCGACGCCCGCTCATGCCGAGCCCAGCGGCTTGACGAAGCGCACCGAGCTGTCGCTGTAGCCGCAGGCCCGGTAGAACGCGTGCGCCTCGACGCGCTGGGTGCCGGAGGTCAGTTCGATGCGCGCGGCGCCGCCGCCGCGGGCGCGGCGTTCGGCCTCCTTCAGCAGGTGCCGGCCGATGCCTTGGCCCTGCGCGCTGGGCGTGACCACCAGCGCGGTGACGCGGCAGGTGGTGGTGCCCAGCGGCAGGTAGTACATGAAGTCCAGCGCCACCAGCCCGCACACCGCGCCTTCGCGGCGCGCCAGCACCAGCGCCTGGCGCTCGTTGGCGAGGATCGCGCTGATCCGTTCGGAGGCGTCGTCGAGGTCGCAGGGATAGCCCAGCTCGGCCAGCAGGTGCGCCACGTCGTCGGCGTCGGCCGGCACCGCGTTGCGCAGGTCGACGTCGGGGGCGCGGTGGCCGGGGGAAAAGGCGTGGCTCATGCGCACCGTGCTCCGTTCGGGGAATCGCTAGCGTGTGCCGTACACCACCACGGTCTTGCCGCGGGCGTGCAGCTTGCCGTCGGCCTGCAGCTTCTTCAGCACGCGGCCGGCCATCTCGCGCGAGCAGCCGACCAGCCGCGCCAGCTCCTGCCGCGACACGCGCAATTGCGTGCCCAGCGGATGCGACATCGACTCGGGCTCGTTGGCCAGGTCGAACAGGGTGCGGTAGATGCGGTCGGTGACGTCGAGGAACGCCAGCCGGCCGGCTTTGCGGCTGGTGGTCAGCAGGCGCTGGCTGATCTGGGTGCCGATCGAATACAGCAGGCGGGTGGCGTCGTTGGCCTGCGCCACCAGCAGCGACTGCAGGCGCTCGTAGCTGATCTCGGCCAGCTCGCAGGCGGTGCGCGTGCGCAGCGCCACGCCGCGCTGTTCGGTCTCGATGAACAGGCCCATCTCGCCGACGAACTCGCCCGCGCCGATGTAGCCCAGCACCAGCTCGCGCTCGTCGTCCTCGCGGGCGATGATGCTGACCGAGCCGGAGATGATGTAGTACAGCGTGCCGGCCGGATCGCCCGGGTGGAACACCTCGGTGCGCGCCGGATACTTCCGCCGGTGGCAATTGGCGATGAAGCGCTCGATGGTGTCGGGATCGGCGCCAAGCGGGTTGAATGCGCGCGGCATGGCGGGTTTGGGGAATCTGCTGCTCATTCGGGCGGACATTCGTGAATGCCCAAGCTTAGGCCGATCCGTGATGGGGGGCAAACTTCCCGAACCCGCCCGGGAGCCGGCCTCGACGCGCCGCCGGGCGCTTTGCCGCATAATCGCCGCCCTGTCCCGTTTCCGCCGGATGCCAACCGCCGTGGTCAAACCGCTGCCGCGCCTGAAGCTGCAAGGCTTCAACAACCTCACCAAGTCGCTCAGCTTCAACATCTACGACGTGTGCTACGCCGCGTCGGAGGACGAGCGCAGGCGCTACATCGAGTACATCGACGAGGAATACAACGCCGACCGCCTCACCCAGATCCTCACCGACGTGGCGGAGATCATCGGCGCGAACATCCTCAACATCGCGCGCCAGGACTACGACCCGCAGGGCGCGTCGGTGACGATCCTGATCTCCGAACAGCCGGTGATCGACAAGGCCGACGCCAAGGGCGTGATCTCCGACGCGGTGGTCGCCCACCTCGACAAGTCGCACATCACCGTGCACACCTATCCGGAAACCCATCCGGACAACGGCATCGCGACCTTCCGCGCCGACATCGACGTATCCACCTGCGGCGTGATCTCGCCGCTGAAGGCGCTGAACTACCTGATCGAGTCGCTGGAATCCGACATCGTGGTGATGGACTACCGCGTGCGCGGCTTCACCCGCGACGTGAAGGGCCGCAAGCACTTCATCGACCACAAGATCAATTCGATCCAGGACTACCTGGCGAAGAACATCCGTTCGCGCTACGAAATGCTCGACGTGAACGTGTACCAGGAAAACATGTTCCACACGAAGATGCACCTGAAGGACTTCGACCTCGACCAGTACCTGTTCGAGGAGAAGGCGCGCAACCTGTCGTTCAAGGAGCGGATGAAGATCGAGGCGCGGCTCAAGCGCGAGATCGAGGAGCTGTACCACGGGCGCAATCTGGTCGACTGAGGTCGACGCCCCGCGGAACCGGAACGCCGGCGCAAGCCGGCGTTTTCGCGTCCGGGCCCGGTCAGCCGGCGCCGGGACGCGCGGACATACCCAGCGCGCCGGCGACCAGCTGCATCGCCTCTTCGTCGCGTTCGTGGGTGATCCAGCCGGCCAGGGTGGCCTCGCCGGTTTCCACCGTCCACAGGCTGTAATGGCGTTCGCGCAGTTGGACGAACGCCGCTTGCAGCAGCGCGCCGGTGTCCGGCGCCTCCCGCGCGTCGTCGTCCATGCCCCAGTCGATGCGCTGGCGCCAGCGCGACGCCAGTTCGTCCAGCGCCTCCATCAGGCCCTCCGCGTCCTCTTCGCCGACGTGGAAGCCGGCCCTCCAGTCGATGGCGTCGCGCAGCAGCAGGGCCGGGTCGGCCTCCCCGCCGGCCTCCTCCAGCGCGGCCCGGAACGCGGCGAACTGTTGCAGCGCCGCGTCCTCGTCGTCCGGGTTCACCAGCAGCAGGAATTGCCACGCCACCACATCCAGCGCGTCCTCGTCGTCTGCCTCGATGTGGCGGGGGAACGCGTGGCTGAAGTTGTCGTCGGGGTCGTACTCGTGGCCGGACATCGGAAGGTTCCCGTCTGCGCGCAGGTGCGCAGGATACGGCCGCAGCGTCGTCCCGCGCTTGCGTGTCCGTAGAATGGCGCCCTCCCGATCCGGCCGCGTGGCCCAGGACGCGCCATGGCCGCCAACGCCACCATCTACAAGATCGAGTTGCAGGTCACCGACCTGGACCGCCACTACTACGCCAGCCATGCGCTCACGCTGGCCCGGCATCCGTCGGAGACCGAAACCCGCCTGCTGGTGCGGCTGCTGGCCTTCGCGCTGCACGCGGACGAGCGCCTGGAGTTCGGTCGCGGGCTCAGCGACGAGGACGAACCCGCGCTGTGGCGGCGCGACTACACCGGCGACATCCAGCAAT
The DNA here is from genome assembly GCF_014395425.1 of Thermomonas brevis. Taxonomy (NCBI): domain Bacteria; kingdom Pseudomonadati; phylum Pseudomonadota; class Gammaproteobacteria; order Lysobacterales; family Lysobacteraceae; genus Thermomonas; species Thermomonas brevis. The sequence continues at coordinate 1,499,096 of NZ_CP060711.1, read as the reverse complement.
GGATCGAACTGGGCCAGCCGGACGAGAGCCGGCTCCGCAAGGCCAGCGGCCGGGCCGCGGGCGTGGTGGTGGTCGGCTATGGAGGGCAGGCGGCGGAGGTATGGTGGAAGCGCAATGCGCCTGCATTGGCGCGGCTGCGCAACCTCACCGTCATGGAACTGGACGATGCGGCCATCGCGCAGGCGATCGGACTGCTGGAGCGCGGCATGCGGGTCACCGCGATGATCCAGGACGGCGAACTGCAGCTGATGGACGATGCGCGCAGCGTCTCGCTGCGGCCGCGCCTGCGGATGGTCGCCGGGACCGCGTTGCCCGAGTGAACGGGCGCTGGCGCGCGTCGCCGCGACCGCGCGCTCAAATCCGGTAGGCCACCGTCTTCATCACCGTCGACATCGCCGCCATCACCGTCGGGATCGGCCACGGCAGCACGCGTGCGCCGGCGGCCAGCGCATTGTCGGCGTGGCGGGCCTCGTCGTCCTTCATCACCGACAGGATCGCGCGGCTGCGCGCGTCGGCCGGCGGCAGCGTCTGCAGGTGTTCTTCCAGGTGCGCTTCGACCTGGCGCTCGGTTTCGACTACGAAGCCCAGGTTCCAGCCGTCGCCGCGCAGCCCGGCCGCCGCGCCGATGGCCCAGCTGCCGGCGTACCACAGCGGGTTGAACAGGCTGGGCCGGCTGTCCAGCTCGCGCAGGCGGTCGGCGCACCAGGCGAGGTGGTCGGTTTCCTCCTGCGCCGCCTCCAGCAGGTGCGCGCGGGTGGCCGGCTCGCGCGCCACCGCGGCCTGGCCGATGTACAGCGCCTGCGCGCAGACCTCGCCGACGTGGTTGATGCGCATCAGCCCCGCGGCGTGACGGCGCTCGGATTCGTCCAGCACGACGTCGGGCTCGCCCAAACCGGGATTGGGGCGTTCGGCGCGCGGCGCGCCCAGCACGGTGGACAGGGCGTTCTGGGCCGAATCCAGCAGGCGGTCCAGCGGGTTCAGGTGGCGAAGGGTGTCCATGCCGGCATTCTAGGCCGCCGCCGGCGTGGACAGGGGGCGGCTTGCGCCGGCCCGGCGGGGCGGTTATGATTCCGCTCCTTTCGCGCCCGGAATGCTGTCTGGCCGGCCCGAAACGAGACACAACGCGAGGCGACGTTCCGCAGTCAGGAACCAGCCCGACCAGGCACCCCCGATCAAGAGTTCCCAATGAAGACTTTCATCGCCAAGAACGAGACCGTCCAGCGCGACTGGTACGTCGTCGACGCCGAGGGCAAGACCCTGGGCCGTCTGGCCGCAGCACTGGCCTATCGCCTGCGCGGCAAGCACAAGCCCGTTTTCACCCCGCACGTCGACACCGGCGATTACCTCGTCGTGATCAACGCCGACAAGATCGCGGTGACCGGCAACAAGCTGCAGGACAAGATGTACCACCGCTTCACCGGCTACATCGGCAACCTGAAGACCGAGAGCCTGGGCCAGGCGCTGGAGCGCCATCCGGAGCGCGTCATCGAAATCGCGGTCAAGGGCATGCTGCCGAAGGGTCCGCTGGGCCGCGCCATGTACCGCAAGCTCAAGGTCTACGCCGGCGCCGAGCATCCGCACGCCGCCCAGCAGCCGCAGCCGCTCGAACTCTAAGGCACACGATCCCATGGCTATTTCCCAGAATTACGGCACCGGCCGCCGCAAGTCCTCCACCGCCCGTGTGTTCCTGCGCAAGGGCACTGGCACCATCACCGTCAACGACCGTCCGCTGGACGAGTTCTTCGGCCGTGAGACCGCGCGCATGATCGTGCGCCAGCCGCTGGAGCTGACCAAGAACACCGAAAGCTTCGACATCGTGGTCACCACCACCGGCGGCGGCACCACCGGCCAGGCCGGTGCGATCCGCCTCGGCATCGCCCGCGCGCTGGTCGAGTACGACGAAACCCTGAAGTCCGAGCTGCGCAAGGCCGGCTTCATGACCCGCGACGCCCGCGAGGTCGAGCGCAAGAAGGTCGGCCTGCACAAGGCGCGTCGCGCCACGCAGTTCTCCAAGCGCTGATCCTGCTTCGCCTTCCGGCCTTTTTGGCTGGAAGGCGATGGCGAAGCGCCTGTCGGCATTCATCCAGCAGGCGCGTTTCACGCTACAATTCGCTGCATAGCCCCGTCGCCAAGCGGTAAGGCACCTGACTCTGACTCAGGCATTCGGTGGTTCGAATCCATCCGGGGCTGCCATCTCTCCGAAACCCGCCGCAAGGCGGGTTTCGTCTTTTCCGGCCGCCGATTGCGGCGGCGCGATCCGATGCGGTGCGACAATGGCGCCCTCATTCGCGGAGACGCCGATGGTCGCCGGTTTTGCCGCCCCGCAGACGCCGCTGGACGGGCTCGATGCCGCCCTGCGCGATCGCGGCTTCGCCGTGCTCGCCCCCGACGCCGTGGCCGCGCTGGCCGGCGTGCCGCGCGCCGCCTTCGACGCGCTGCTTCCCAGCTGGGACGACCTGTGCAGCGACGAATACCTCAAGGACGGCGGCCGCTACCGTCGGCGCCGGCATGCCTGTTTCGTGGTCGAAGGCGACGCGCTGCGCCAGGTGCCGCACCGCATGCACTGGCAGCCGGTGGAATACAACGCGCTGCACGGCGGCATGGAACGCTGGTTCGAGCCGATCGAAGCGGCCACCATTGCGCAGCCCGCCTGGACCGCGCTGATCCGCGCGCTGGCGCGGGTCTGCTCGGCGCGGATGCCGGCGCCGCGCTGGCACGTGGAAGCGCACCAGTTCCGTATCGACACCAGCGACGGCCTCGGCCGGCCCACGCCGGAAGGCGCGCATCGCGACGGCGTGGATTTCGTCGCGGTGCTGCTGGTGTCGCGGCACGCGATCAAGGGCGGCGAGACGCGCGTGTTCGAGGCCAACGGCCCGGACGGCCAGCGCTTCACCCTCGCCGAGCCGTGGTCGCTGCTGCTGCTGGACGACGCGCGGGTGATCCACGAATCCACCCCGATCCAGCCGCTGGCCGCGGAGGGCGGGCACCGCGACACGCTGGTGCTGACGTTCCGCGCGCAGGGTTTCCAGGGCGACGCATGAGCGGCGCGGACGTTTGCGACGGACGTGCATGCAGGCCGCGATGATCGTTACAATTGCAACAAATAAAATCGACGCAACGAGGTCACGATGAAGCTGGGTTCTCTCAAGGAAGGCGGGCGCGACGGCACCCTGATCGTGGTATCGCGCGACCTCGCGAAAGCCGTACGGGCCGCCGGCATCGCCCTGACTCTGCAGCAGGCGCTGGAGGACTGGGAGAACGCCGCGCCGCGCCTGAACGCGCTGTATGAGGCGTTGAACGCCGGCGCTGCCGAGGGCGCGTTCGACCTCGACGCGCAGGCGCTGGCCGCGCCGCTGCCGCGCGCCTACGAATTCGTCGACGGCAGCGCCTACCTGCCGCACGTCGAGCGCGTGCGCCGCGCGCGTGGCGCGCAGGTGCCGGAGAGTTTCTACGTCGATCCACTGATGTACCAGGCGGTCAGCGCCGGCTTTCTCGGCCCGCGCGACCCGGTGAAGGTGGTCAGCGAGGACTACGGCATTGACCTCGAAGCCGAGATCGTCATCGTCACCGACGACGTGCCGATGGCGGTAACAAGGGAGCAGGCCGCCGGCCACATCCAGCTGGTCGGCATCATTAACGACGTTTCGCTGCGCAATCTGATCCCGCCGGAGCTCGCCAAAGGCTTCGGCTTCCTGCAGTCCAAGCCGCGCAGCGCGCTCGGCCCGGTGTTCGTCACGCCCGACGAACTGGGCGAGGCCTGGCAGGGCAGCAAGGTGCACCTGCCGATGCTCACCCACATCAACGGCGAGTGGTTCGGCGCGCCGGAGGCGGGCGTGGACATGCAGTTCGACTTCGCCCAGCTGGTGGCGCACGCGGCCAAGACCCGGCCGCTGTCGGCCGGCACCATCGTCGGTTCCGGCACCGTGGCGAACGAGGACACCGCGCTGGGCGCGTCCTGTTTCGCCGAGCGGCGCACCGTGGAAACCCTGCGCGACGGCAAGCCGAGCACGCCGTTCATGTCGTTCGGCGACACCGTGCGCATCGAGGTGCTGGACCGCGACGGCCGCAGCGTCTTCGGCGCCATCGAACAGCGCATCGAACGCCAGCCCGCGCTCTGAGCCGGACCGGGCGGTCGAACCGGCATCGCCAACGGTTTTCGCGCCGCCCGCGCGGCGCGCTAAGGTGGCCCTCATGAGCGAACCGCTGCAGCTGTATTCCTATTGGCGCTCCAGCGCGGCCTACCGCGTGCGCATCGGCCTGAACCTGAAGGGGCTGGCCTACGAGATCGTGCCGGTGCACCTGGTGCAGGACGGTGGGCAGCAGCACACGGACGCCTACCGCCAGCTCAATCCGCAGGAGCTGATCCCCACGCTCGGCCACGGCCAGCGGCGGATGGGGCAATCGCTGGCGATCCTCGAATACCTGGACGAAGTGTGGCCCGAGCCGCCGCTGCTGCCGGCCACCGCGCGCGCGCGCCAGCGGGTGCGCGCGCTGGCGCTGCTGGTCGCCTGCGACGTGCATCCGCTCAACAACCTGCGCGTGCTGCAGTACTTCGAGCGCGAGTGGAACGTGCCGCCGCCCGAGCGCGATGCGTGGGTGAAGCACTGGATCGAGGACGGCTTCCGCGCCGCCGAGGCGCTGCTGGCCGGGCATCCGTCCACCGGCGACTTCTGCGAGGGCGAAGCGCCGACGCTGGCCGACTGCTGCCTGATCCCGCAGATCTACAACGCGCGCCGGTTCGGCGTGGACATGGCGGCGTATCCCACGTTGCAGCGGATCGAGGCGGCCTGCCTCGCGCTGCCGGCCTTCGACGCCGCGCGCCCGGAAAACCAGCCGGACGCGCCCGCCGCGAACTGAGCGCGGCGCGCCCGGCGCGTGCCGTTACTGCGTCGCGAACACGTCCGCGTAGGGGTCGTGCTCGCTGCTGGCGCCTTCCGACAGGCGGAACTTGAGCGCCAGGCCGTCGCGCGAATCGGCCGCCTTCAGCGCCTCCTCCAGCTCGATCCGGCCTTCCTTGTGCAGGCGGAACAGGCACTGGTCGAAGCTCTGCATGCCGTCCTGCAGCGATTCCTCCATCGCCGCCTTGATCTCGTGCACCTGGCCGCGGCGCAGCAGGTCGCGGATCAGCGGCGTGTTGATCAGCACTTCGGTCGCCGGCATGCGGCGGCCGTCCACGCCCAGCACCAGGCGCTGGCTGACCACCGCCTTCAGGTTCAGGGCGAGATTCATCAGCACGTTCTTGTGCGCACCCTCGGGGAAGAAATTGAGGATGCGCTCGATGGTCTGGTCGGCGTTGTTGGAATGCAGCGTGGCCAGGCAGATGTGGCCGGTCTCGGCGAAGGCGATCGCCGCCTCCATCGTCTCGGCATCGCGGATCTCGCCGATCAGGATCACGTCCGGCGCCTCGCGCATCGCGTTCTTCAGCGCGGCGTGGAAGCTGTGCGTGTCCAGCCCGACCTCGCGCTGGTTGACCACCGACAGCTTGTGCCGGTGCAGGTATTCGATCGGATCCTCGATGGTGAGGATGTGGCCGGTGGTGGTGGTGTTGCGGTGGTCGATCATCGACGCCAGCGTGGTCGACTTGCCGGAGCCGGTGGAACCGACGATCAGCACCAGTCCGCGCGGCGCCATGATGATGTCCTTCAGCACCAGCGGCAGCTGCAGCTCCTCGATGCTGGGGATGATGCTGCGGATGGTGCGGATCACCATCCCCACTTCGCCGCGCTGCTGGAACACGTTGACGCGGAACCGGCCGCAGCCCGGCACCGAGATCGCCATGTTCAGCTCCTTCTCGCGCTCGAACTCGGCGATCTGCGCCGCGTCCATCAGCCCGTAGGCGATGTCCTTGCACTCGCCGGCGGTCAGCGGCGCATCGCTCATCGGCTGCAGCATGCCCTCGATCTTCACGTTCACCGGCGCGCCGGTGGACAGGAACATGTCCGACGCGTCCTTTTCCGCCATCAGCTTGAAGAAATGGCCGATATCCATCCTGGTTCCCCTTGCTGCGCGCGCCGGCGTTTGCATCGTCGGCGGCGGCTTCCCACAATGGCCGCGACGTACCGACGAGCCGCGACCTCCCATGCGCCAAAGCTTCGCACACTTCCGCACCGCCCTGTATGCCCCGGTCCTCTGCGGCGCGCTGTTCGCCGCCGGTTGCGCCAGCCTGCCGCCGCCCACCGCCGAGCTGGACGCGGCGCGGCAGGCGGTGACGCGCGCCGAGTCCGCCGATGCCGACCAGTACGCGCCGGACGCGCTGGCTAGCGCCCGCGACGCGCTGCAGCGCGCGCAGGCGGCGATGGCGCGCGGCCGCGACGACGACGCCCGCGACGCCGCGCTGGCCGCCGCCGCCGATGCCGACCTGGCGCGGGTGCGCAGCGGCGCCGCACGCACCCGCGCCGAATACCTGCAGAAGCAGGCGGAGATCGCCGAGCTGCGCGCGCGCCTGCGGATCGACGACATGCCTGTCGCGGACGACCCGCTCGACATCCCGGCCCCGGCCGGCCCGGTCGAACAGCGCCTGCAGCAGCTGGACGCCGATGCCCGCCTGGGCCAGTTCGCGCAGTACGAACGCCTGCAGGCGCGGCAGGCGCTGGCGGCGCTGCCGGGCACGCCGCGCCGCAACCTGCCGGCGGCGCTGGCGCGCGCCGAGCGACGGGTCGGCATCGCCGAACAGGCGGCGCGGATCGAGGCCGCGCGCCGCGAGATCGACAGGCTGGAGCGCGAGCGCAGCGAACTGCTGGTCGAAGCCAGCCGCCGCGAAGCAGAGCGCGCCCGCGCCGAAGCCGAGCAACTGCGCATCCAGACCCAGATCCAGGCCGAGGAAGCCGCACGCCTGCGTGCGCAGGCGGAACAGGTCGAGCTGGTGCTAGACGGCGCGCAGGCCGAGCAGCAGGGCAAGGTGGACGCCGCGCGCGAGAAGGAAGCGGCGCTGGCGCGCAAGGAGGCGGAACTGGTCGCAGGTGCGAAGCTGCCGCCGGTGCGGCGCGACGCGAACGGCGAGGTGTTCACCCTGGCCGGCGACGCCTTCGCCTCCGGGCAGGCCCAGCTCACGAAAGCCGCCTCGGCCAGCATCAAGGCGCTGGGCATCTACCTGGCCGCGCTGCCGGGCGGCGCGGTGCAGGTGGTCGGCCACAGCGACAGCCAAGGCGATGCCGCCACCAACCAGACGCTGTCCGAAAAGCGCGCGCAGCAGGTGCGCGCCGGCCTGGTCGCGGCCGGTCTGCCCCGCGCGCGGGTGACCGCGCAGGGCCGCGGCGCGGCGGAGCCGGTGGCGGACAACGGCTCCGCGGCAGGTCGCGCGAAGAACCGCCGGGTCGAGATCGTCGTCGCCGGAAAACCCTGAAAAATCATCCGTTTGGGTGCGGTTTTGGCGGCTTCGCCGGCGCATCCCGCCGTTCATCGGGCGCACTTGCCAAGCCGTTTTGGCAGGCGTAGGGTCGGATACCCGGAGATTGCGATTTCCCGCAATCCTCCGGCCGGAGACCGGCCGATGATTGATCCGTTCGACAACCCGGAGATCGCCGCCGCAAGCCGCAAACGCGGCGGGGGCGGCCGGGTGGCGAATGCCGCAATCCTGACCGGTCGATCCTGCAACCCCGAAACGCCCCGTGCCCGACCGTGCCGGGGCGTTTTCGTTTCCGCCGCCCGCGCGGCGCTTCCCCTTTGCGCAACCGGGCCGAGGCCCGGCCGCGTCATCCCGGCAGCTCCGCTGCCATCCCCCGTGCCGGCCGCACCGCAGGCGAGGCCGGCGCCTTGCCGATCAGGAGGTCTCCATGTTCGAAGGGCAACCCCAGGCTGAACTCGACGCGATGATGAAGGCGAACAGCGAGTTCAGGCAGCTGTACTTCCGCCACAAGGAACTCGACAAGCAGGTACTGGATGCCGAGCTCGGCGTGCTGCCGATCGACGACACCACCCTGGGCCAGATGAAGCGCGAGAAACTCGCCGCCAAGCAGCGCCTGCTGCAGATGTACGAACGCGCCAACTGAGGCGCAGGCCCGGTCGCGCGGGCGGCGGTGGCGACTTGCTGCACCGCCCGCGTCGTTTTCGTTCAGAAGGCATTCCGGCTGGCGCCGCCGGCGGGGGCGGGCGGGGGCGAATGGTAAACTTGCGCGTCGGCGGCAATGGACGCAGCCGATGAACAACGCCCCTCCGAGACGCCCTCCATGCAAGCCGATGCCGCTTCCTCCCACGGCGACCTGCGCGACCTGATCCCACGCCCGTTCGCCGACCGCGATACCGTCATCGTGGCGCCGGCCGAGTCGCTGAACACCGCCTGGCAGCGCATGCGCGAACACGACATCAGCCAGCTGCCGGTCATGGACGGCGAGCGCATCGTCGGCATGCTCGACGAATCCGACGTGCTGCTGCACGTCTACGGCGACGAAGCCCGCTTCGCCGACCCCGTCTCCGCCGCGATGGTCGCCCGCCTCGACAAGGTGGACGTGCATGCCCCGATCGAAGCGCTGCTGCCGGTGTTCGACCGAGGGCATGTGGCGATCGTGATGGATGGCCAAAGCTTCCTCGGCCTGATTACCCGGATTGACTTGCTGAATTACTTGCGACGGAGAATGGGTTAACCCATCTGAGAGGGGGTCGCCCAAAAAACGAAGGGGCTTGCGCCCCTTCATTTTCAGATCAGCAATTCATGCCGACAAGGGACATCATTCCTTGACTTCGGCAAAGGTCGTACAGGCGATCTGGATGTGCTCCTTGCTCGCTTCCGCCAAGGTCTTCCAATAGAACGGACAGGCCAAGAGATTTTCCGACGCTGCGGCCTTGGCTGAGGTGACATTGATGGTCAGCTGCACTTCGCCGACGATGGAATCCAGGCGGGTTTTGTCGATCACATCGTCCTGAAATACCACCGAGCCGGCGCCGTCCAGGGTCTGCTTGTTTTCGCCCAGCTTGATCATGCCGGACTGCGGGTCGGCCATCTTCTGAGCCTGTTCCGTGGCGCGAGGGTCGCCTGCATAGGTCGCGAGGACCATCACTTTTTCCGACTTTGATGCGAGCAGCGTTTGCGCCTTGGGTGACAGCATGATCTGTACGTTCACTGGTGCGATGGTGGCCTTCGGCACCAGTTTTTCCACCTCCGCCTCGGAGACGGGAGCGGCAGCCTGCGGGGGCGTTTGGGGTTCCGGCTCTTCCCGGCGTGCGCAGCCAGCGAGAGTCAGGATGGCGAGCAAGGATGCAGCAAGGAGGTTCTTGTTCATGGGTTTTCGGATCAGCGACGGGGGGGGGGTGTTTGCGTTTCCGGATTCGCCGGTGCGCGTTTCGGGAACTGTTCGAGTTCGAGGAATTCGGCTCGATCCATGATTGCCTGGCTGACCGCTGCCGCATGCTCATCGTTCTCGACGATGTAGGGAACAATGACTAGCACAAGCTCCTTCTTTTCGGTCACCTTCTTCCTGCTCTTGAACAGATTGCCAAGCAGGGGGATGTCCTTGACCAAGGGCACACCGGTATTGCCGTCGCTATTGTCGCTGCTCATCAGGCCACCCATGATGATCGTCTCGCCATCCTTGAGGGTGAGCGACGTGTTGAGTACGCGATTCCTGATGGTGGGCGAAGCGGCGGACGCGGCGGTGGATTGTGAGGGGGCGTCGTCGCTTGCCTTGCTCACTTCCTGGGAAAGGTCGATGTCCACTCTGTTGTCCGAGTAGACGGTAGGCTTGATCTTCAGGAGAACGCCGGTCTTTCGGTACTGGATCGACTGGAGCAGATTGGACGAGCCACCGGTCTGCTGGCCCGAAGTCGTGGTCATGGAGACGGTCGGGATCTCGTCGCCCACGTCCATGGAGGCTTCGCTGCCGCTTTTGACCATCAGGCGCGGAGTGGACAGGATATTGACGCGGCTGTCCTGGGCCATCGCTTTGAGTACGGCGCGGTTTTGTCCTGCGGCATCGCTCAGCAGCCAAGTCAGGCCAGAGCCGACCGCAACCGGCTCCGTGCCGCCGGCGCCGGAGCCGGACCAAAGCTTGCCGTTGAAGCGACCGAAGCCGTGTAAGGCAAACCAGTTGAGGCCGACGTCAGTGGTGTTGCTGAGTGTGATTTCGGCGATGGTCACTTCGATCATCACTTGGCGCGGGGCTTTGTCCATCTGCCGGATCAGGGTCAGCATCCGCTCCCATTGCGCGGGCTCGCCTTGATAGATCAAGGCATTGCGCGGTTCATCCACCTGCAAGAAGCCCTTCATGCCTGAAGATGATTGCGGCGTCGTGTTCGGGTTGGTTGGCGCGGGTGCAGCGCCGGCTGCAGATGTGTCTGCGCTGGCAGGGGAGTTTACTCGGCCACCGGACAAGACATTCGCGATGTCGGAGGCTTTGGTGTTCTTCACCTGGTAATAGAACAGAGACTGGGCGCCGGCTTGTTTGCTGGGCTTGTCCAGCTCGCGTGCCCAGGACACCGCATAGTCGAGCGCTTTCTGGGTGCTGGCGAAGATCAGTACGGAATTGGTTGCTGCAATGGGCAGGGCGATGATGCTCGAGGGCGAGCCCACGCTTCGATTTGCGCCATAGCCTTGCACATTCAGTACGTCCACCAAGCGATCCGACAACTGTTCGGCGCTGAGGAATGCCGGTTCCAGGCGCATGCTGAGCCTGCCCCGCATCAAGGGGCGGTCGAAGACCCGCAATGCCTCGACGGCTTGGCGAACCTGTTCGGGCTTGCCGCTGACGACGATCGAGTTGCGGCCGGATTCGTCCAGCACCTTGATGTCCTGCCCGAAGATCGTGCTGAGCCAGCGCGCCGCATCGCCGCTGCGCACGACATCCAGTTCAATTAGCTGGAAGACGGGGCGGTGGGATGCAGGTACCTGGGGAAGGGCATTTCCACTGAAGATCAGGGGTGGCGACGCCGAGTTGGATGTCGCTCCCGTCGCCAACCGCACCAGCTTGCCCTCCACCGTCACTGCGACGCCGTATTCGGCGAGGAGCTGTCGGGTCAGCAAGAACAGATCCTGGGGTTTCTGGCGGGCTTCGGTGCGAAGGGTTACAAGATCCTGGAGCTTGGAAACCTCTGGAGTCATCGTCATGTTCAGGCCGAGCAGGTTCCCGAAGACCTCGTTGGCGAAAACGGGAACCGGCACGTTCTGCACGTTGACGCTAACCGGCGTGGTGCCCATCGGCGGCAGCGCGTCATGGATTTGGGTGCCTGCGGCGGAGGGGCCCAAGTCTTCGATGCGCGGCGTCTCCACCTGCGTCAGCGTTCGATGCAGATCCCCCGAGGAATCCAGCTCTTGTTCCGCGGCAATCTGCTCCTTTGCCGGTACGTCCAACCCCGTGGGTACGCGGAACGGCGGAGGCGTAGCGCAGCCGGCCAGCAGTGCCGTGCCGAATGCGGCGAGGCTGACGAGAAGGCGGCGATGGACGATCATTGAGAGTTTCCTTGAGCGGGTGCTTCCGGTTCCTCGCACTTGCCGGACGAATCGACGGCCTCGGCTTGGAACAACTGATAGGTCTTGATGCAAGCGTCGAGCTGAGTGGTGGCATGATCGCCCCTTGCGGATTGCAGGAGGCTGCCGTCCGGCAGTCGTCCACCGATTACGATGCGCTGTGGTTCTTCGGGCTTGTCTGGCGTCGTGACCAGAATCGCGGGGCCGTCCTTGCTGACGATGCCCGCCAGCCGCCAGGCGCTGCGCTCACCCAGCGATCCGCCTGCGTCCCCCTTCCAGCGAACCTGGGCGACAACAGCGGCCATGTCCTGTGGGACATGGCGCTGAATGTCCGTGGCGGCAGGCAGGCTCCATGTGACGCTGTCGTGTTGGGCTTTGGGCAATGGCGGGGGAGGCCAGGCCGCACCTGCCGCGATGCCGGCGATCAGTGCTGTCGCCAAGTACAGCCAGCTACGGCGGGCGATCATGGTGCGGCATCTCCGCCGGAGATCCGGTAATACGCATTGAGCGTGAGGTGCAGGGTATTGCTGGTATCGCTTTGCAGATTGATCGTTTCCAGCACAACCAGATTCGGAGCACTTTCGATCTGGCGCAGCATTGCTAGTGCCTGCCGGGGGTTGAAGGTGCCATTGAGGGCGATGTTCACTCGTAGGACGCCCGGCATGTTTTCCACCGGCGCGGAGCGGTTGATGCGTATAGTTGCTGCTTGTTGCGCATCGAATCCAGACGTGATGCCACGCAGCCAGTTCTGTAGGGCCGCCTGCGCTAGGCCCGGTGTAGCAACCTCGGGCAGCTGCGCTTTCAGCGCGTCGCGAAGTTGCAGCGCGCTTTTCTCGCGCGCCAGCCAAGCATCCTGGCCCTTGAGCGCTAGCGTCCGGCGCAGGGTTTGTTCAGCTTCGATGCCGGCTTTCTGGCGCGCTACGCGCCACGCATCCAGGCCTTGGAGCGCGAAGCAGGCAACCAGTACGGCGATGGCAAGTCCGGCCCATTTCAGCCAAGGAGCAGCATCGACCTGCCGTTTCAAACTCTGGATCTGTGTGTCGAACGCCTTCACGGTGCGGGCTCTCCGCTCAGGCGAGTGGGAGGTGTGACCGTGGCCTTGACGACAAGTTCATTGTCGCGGCCCAGCTCCGTGGTGACATTCTTGAACATTGGCGAGGCTTCCCATTCGGAAACCAGCTGTTCCGGATTGCTGCCCGGGGCGACCAAGCTCACCTCCAAGGTGTCGGGCGTAGGCTGGCTCCACCGTTTGATCTGCCAATTGCCGCCCGGCATCAATCGGATCAGCTCCGCCATCAGCGATGTGGTGGGGCGTGGGCCATGTAAAGACAGCAGGCTGGTGATTTCGGCGCTGGCCTCGTCCGCGGCATCGCGTGCGGCAAGGATGCGCTTAAGGGGGGCATCCAGCCGGTTGACAGCGGACTGGGCGCGCCAAATGTCGATCTGCGCTCGCGCACCGCTGCCGAGTTCGGCACCTGCCGCCAGCAGCAGAACCACTGCAGCCGCGAAGATCGCTTTCGGTAGATATTGATCGAGTCCGGATAGCTGGAGTGCGTCGGTACTTATGGGTTGCTTGGTCCAGGGCGATGCGGCGAGCTCAACGGCTACCGGTTCGGGGACGACGTTCTCGCGCGGGAGAGCGTGCCCTGTGCCGCGCAGGAAATCCGCCCATTGTGCGGGTGCAGGCAGTTGTGGCCACCACCGGCTGGCATGAAGCTGGCCGGCCTTCCAGGCACGCGCCTCGACGCCCTCAGCCAACTGGAACAGCTCCACGCCCTCTTCGATGGGGCGACCCATATGCAGCGCTTCTGCCGCGAAACGCTTGCGCTTTCCGGGTTCTCCCGCCGCAAGAGCGGCGACGCGGGCGCGGGACCAGTACCAAATAGCCGCCGATCCATCGGCAGACCAGGCGGCATCGAAATCGGGATCGGGAAATGGTGCGACGCGGCGTACGGCCAAGGCCGCGAAAGCCTTGCGCTGTTTCACTGGAACCTGACGGGCATCCAGGATTGTGAACAGGCAAAGCTCCCGCCCGACGAGGAAGAGAGTGGTATCGCTTGCGCCAACTTCCAAAGGAAGGTTATTGGCGCTCCCCAGCCTGATCCGGTTGGGCGAAAAGCGGCGTTTGAGGCGTGCCAACCACGGCCTGATCGGATTCGTTGCCACGTGGGAGGGTGACCTCGTAGTCAATACGCCAAGGAGGTCCGTCGGTCTCGAGAGGCGTAAGCGTCCAGTGCAGGAGCCGACGCGCACCTGAGCGTTCATCCCATAGGATAAGGTTGCCCGACGGAATTGCAAAGAGGGACAGAACTTCTTCGAAGACGGGAGTGATGCCGAACGTCTCCTGCGCCTGTCGGATGGACAGGAAAGGTGCCGCCCGGCGCAGTTCCGTCATCCTGGCCGCATTCTGAGGAGACAGTCCGGGTAGCAGTTCCAGAAGGGGAGCCGGGGCCGTGTTGATGTTCAGGTCCACGGTCTGGGCCAAGGTCAGCGTTGACAACAGCCGGGCATCGTCCATGTCCGCCAGTATCTTGTTCCAGCCGGGGATGCGGCGAAGCTCGAGCGGTGTTGTCAGGGTGCGATTGGTAGGAGGGGGCAGGCCTTCTCGCTGGTATTGCGCTTTCTCGGCCCCGTTCAGCCGGTGCAGGTCGTCCGGATCCTGATAGTCCAGGCGCTTGGCATCGAGGCCGTTCCAGTCGCCGTCAGGGACGTCAAGTGATTTGTAGAGCGCGAAGCGCAGAATGCTGCCCGCCCAGTTGACGCTCAGCAACCCACGGTCATCCTGCAAGGCGAATCGGGTCTGGGCCAAGCCCTGGTAAGGGGTGCTGTCCAGACGGATCTCGTTGCCTACCGGCAGTGCGGTGAAGCCGTCCGGATCGTCGTTTTCGCCGGGTGGCGTGGCCGAGGCAGAGGCATCGGATTCGTTGACCGTCAGTCCGGCAATCGTCTGTCTCTGGGTGGCGAGCAGGAACAACAGGGTTTCACGTGTCCCGGTCATCGCCAATTCACTCTGGAACCGGTCAGCATCGGCTTGTGCAGCCCGGATGGCGCGTTCGGCAGACGTGGCCACTGCGGTGGCCAGCAACGTCAGCACTACCAGCACCGCGAGCACGATGATGAGCACGAAGCCGTGTTCGGTTCGGGCGCGAGCCTCACTCAAGGTCGACCTCGAATGGATTGAAACGTGGATTGCGGGCGCCGGAAATAGTGGCGGCCCATACGCGCTGGCTGCCGTCTTCCATCTCCTGTTCGAGCACGACAACGGTGGGAAGATGGGCATGCAGGCCAAGTTCCGGCGGCCATTGCGTGTGCAGACGTCCATCCTCGTCCATGTAAACGAAACTCGCTCGGTTTGCGCCGGGCAGCGCGAGGTCGAGGCGGCGGTCTTCGTCTTCCTTCAGAAGCAAATGCTGGACACCGCCTTCATTGCGAATCGACCATTCGATGTTGGTGGCGCCGCCTTGATGGGACTGCACGGGCTGGGTCGTCACACCTTCCAGACGATCCTGTTCTCCCTTGAAGGGTTGTTCCTGCACCGGTATCAAACTGCGCAGCGATTCCTCCAGCCAGGCTTCCGTCAAAGCGGCCTGCTGGGTGGCGCCGCTGATTTCGGAGATGGCCGCATTGGCGCGCTGCCATTGCCCGAGCGATTGGAAGCCGAGGGTGATCGCCATGCCCGCGATCAGCAGCACCACCATCATTTCGAGCAAGGTCAGGCCGTGTTGCCATGTCCGCCGGGATTCAGAAGTCATCGGGGGCAACCCTGCGGGCGGCAACCCACCCGGTCTTGCGCAGGTTGAACTCGCGTATCGACCGGCCGTTGCGCAGGACTTCCACGTCCAATTCGTACAGCCGGAAATCGAACTGCGTGGCGCCACCGGCAGGACTCATTCCAAGCCGGAGATCGGTCAGCGGGCGCGCCTTCCAGCGGATTTCCAGCGGCGGCAGATCGCGCTTTCCGTTCGGCTCGGCCATCGGGTTGATTGTTTCGACAACGGCCATGGCTGCGCGGGCATCGGCCAATGCCAAGGCGCTGGTGCGGACGTGGCCCAATGCGAGCGTACTGGTGGAGAGCCAAGCGTAGAGGGCCAATAGGCATGTCGCCATGATGGTGAGCGCGACGATGGCTTCCAGCAGTGAGAAGCCTTGTTGTCGCGGAGCGGCGGCCATCATGTTTCGATCCGTTGCACGCGGCAAAAGGGTGCCAGGATCCGGAAGGCGATGATTTGGTTTCCCGTGTTCAAAGCGCCCTTCGTATCCGAGCACGCACCATTGGCCCGTACGTGGAGGGGAGCCTGTAGTTGCAGCGTCCAGCCCGGAGGCAGGGCGACGATTGCAATGCTCTCGTCTGTCTTGAGATCGAGCGGATTGCCACTGTCGCGCACAGTGCCTGGCAAGTGCGCTATCTGTTGCAGGACATCGTCGACCTGGGTTGCTTCTTGCCAGGAGCGAATCATCCGATAGCTGGGGGGCGCCGCGATCGCGGTCGCCATCGCCAGGATCGCCATGACCACCACCAGCTCAAGCAGGGTATAGCCCGGCTGGCGTCGACTCATTGCTGGGGCAGCATCCCGACGTCCGAATCATATCCGTCGCCGCCGTTCTTGCCGTCCGCGCCGAAAGAGAAGAGCGCGAAAGCATGGGTGCCGGTCGACTTTGGCGAATACTGGTAAGGGTTCCCCCAAGGATCGTCGGGCAGCCCGTCTTCCAGATAGGGGCCTTTCCAGCGCTGCGCCAGCTTGGCGTCCGTAGGCTGCTCGACGAGGAGAGTCAGGCCTTCTTCCTGGGTCGGGTAGCGTCCGGTATCCAGCCGCATGGTTTCCAGGGCGCCCTTCAACATCTTGACCTGCGTCTCGGCAGTCTGCACCTTGGCCTTGTCGGCTTGGTTGAACAGGCGAGGACCCACCAAGCCCATGATGAGGCCGATGATGACCAACACCACGATCATTTCCAGCAGGGTGAAGCCTTGCGCGGAGGCGCGGTGAAGGCCAAGCGGGCGGCTTGGGCGGAACTGGGTGGCATTCATGGGGTCGGCCTCGCTTGGAGCGCCGCAAATTCTAGCAGCTTGCCCGGTGGCGGCGGCAGGAGGGGCCTGCGGCTGTTAACCTATCGGTCGAACAGCATGCCGCAGTATCGTCACTCGATGAAACCCCACTTCTTTTCCCGAAGCGCCGGGTACGTCGCCCTGTGGCGAACCTTGGTCCAACAGGATCTTGCGGTGAAATACCGTGGGACTTTGCTGGGCCGGGCATGGCCATTGTTGATGCCCTTGATGTTGTTGGCGATCTATGGCTTCGTGTTCGGGGCGGTGTTCCGTGCGCGTTGGCCCGGATTGGCGGAGGGGGACCATCTGGGGTTTGCCCTGAATCTGTTCCTCGGACTGCTGGTGCATGGGGTGCTGGCGGAATCGGTCGGGCAGGCTCCATCCCTGTTCCAACGCAACAGCAATTTCGTCCGGAAGATCGTTTTCCCGCTGCCGGTGCTTGTGGCGGTTCCATTGGGCAGCGCGCTCTTCCATATGCTGTTGGGAGTGTTGCTGGTCGCCCTCGTCAATGCAATCTGGGGCACAGGATGGCAGTGGCAATCGTTGGCATTGCCGCTGATCCTGGCGCCTTATGTGTTGATGCTGTATGGGATCTCGCTTGTCTTTGCCGCATTGGGCGTGTATTTGCGGGATCTTGTCCAGATCGTGACCGTGCTGGTCATGCTCGTGCTCTTCACGGGAACCGTGTTCTATCCGCGCACGATGGTGCCGTCGGTTTTCGCCTCCATCGTTGGCGCCAACCCCATCAGCTGGCCGACCGATGCGCTGCGCGGCGCGCTGCTGAATGGGCAATGGCCCGGCGTCATGCCGCTGGTTGTTTACGGATTCGTTGCTTTACTGGTGTTGTTGTTTGGGGCGTTGGTGTTCCGGGCATTGCGCCCGGGATTTGCCGACGTGCTTTGATGGCTCAATTCTCTCCTCGGTCATGACCTCTATCGTTCCCATTGCAACAGTATCGGATGTCGCTGCTGGGGAGAGCGCTCTGCTTGGGCAAATGCTCATCGCGCGCGACCTGATCGGCGTGGCCGATTTGGAGCGGGCGCTGGAGCTGCAGGCCAGCATGGGTGGGCGTATCGGCAACTTGTTGGTACGTATCGGCGCACTGTCCGAAGAGCAGTTGCTAGCCGTGCTGTCGGATCAGCTGGGGTTTCCTCTGGCCGGCCGGGATGTCGCGTTGCCGGAGCTGGATGCATGGGTGATTCCGGGAGATGAGCCTGTCCCGGTGGACTGGATGCAGGATCGCGGTGTCCTGCTCTGGCAGGATCCCGAGGGCGAAACAATTTGTGCCAGTCGAGATCCCTTGGAGCCATCGCTGCGGGAAGCGATCGACTATCTGTTTCCGTCGACGCCCGTGCGGCATGTGTTGGCGCCAGCCCAATTGATGGACAACACGCTGGACAAGTTGGCGAACGGCCTGTTGTCCGCAACGCAGGGCGGTGACGATGTTCGTCACCTGCGCGAGCTTGCGGAAGAGGCGCCGGTGGTGGAACTGGTCAATAGCCTGTTGGCGCAAGCGGTGGAGCAGCGCGCTTCGGACATCCATCTTGAGCCCGACGAGCATGAATTTTTCGTCCGCTTCCGTATCGATGGTGTGCTCTATACCCGGCTGCAACTGCCTCGCGAGCGCTTCAATGCGGTCGCTTCGCGCCTGAAGCTGATTTCCGGCATGGATATCGCCGAACGGCGGTTGCCGCAGGATGGCCGCCTGAGCGTCCGCGCCAGTGGTCAGGCGATGGATATCCGTGCATCGGCGCTGCCCGGTGTGCACGGGGAGTCCATCGTATTGCGCTTGCTGCCCAAGGAGCGCAAGGATCTTGGCCTGGAACGGCTGGGTATGGAGTCGGATCATCTCGCGCTGTTGCACGACTGGAGTCGGGAGGCGCACGGCATCATCCTGGTGACCGGGCCAACGGGTTCGGGCAAGTCCACCACGCTGTACGCCACACTGGCGGCGGCCGACGACGGGATGAAGAAGATCATCACCGTCGAGGATCCTGTGGAATTCCAGTTGCCGCGGATCACCCAGATTCAGACCCACGCGGACATCGGATTGACTTTTGCCGGCGCGTTGCGCTCCATCCTGCGCCAGGATCCGGATGTCATCATGGTCGGCGAAATCCGTGATCGCGAAACGGCGGAAATCGCCATCCAGTCCGCGCTTACCGGCCACTTGGTGCTGTCCACGGTGCATACCAACGACGCCATTGGTGCGTTCACACGACTCATCGACATGGGCGTGGAGCCATTTCTCGTGGCAACGCCGGTCAAGGGACTGCAGGCCCAGCGCCTGGTGCGACGGTTGTGCCCGCATTGCGCGCGTCCCGCGGCGCATGTTCTTCCGGCGATTGTCGAAGAGGCGGCTCAGTGGGCAGTCAGGGTGTTGGGTGATGTGCCCATGCGCTGGCATGAGCCAGTCGGATGCGCGCGTTGTCAGCATTCGGGTTATCGCGGGCGCGTCGGCATCTACGAACTGATTCCCGTGGATGAGGCCATGCAGCAGGCGGTGGTAGCCGGTGCTGGACACGCCGAATTGAAGGCGATGGCGCGCACTCGCGGGTATCGGTTCTTGCGCGAGGATGGCTTGCTCAAGGCTTGGCAAGGGTTGACCTCGGTGGACGAGGTATTGCGCGTGACGGCGGTCTGACCCCTTGATGAGCCAGTATCGTTACAAGGCATTCTCCGCGGAAGGTGCCGCGCTGGAGGGCGTGGTCACTGCGCAATCCGAGCGCGAAGCGGCTCGCCAGTTGGAGCGGCGTGGATTGTCTGTGGTGTCGGTGCAACCGGTTGTCGCTCACGGCCGAGGTCCGTCTGGAGCGCGCGTTGCACGCCTGAGGCAACGTGACTTGATCCTGGCTCTGCATGAGCTGTCCACGTTGCTTGGCGCTGGCGTAGGCCTTGCCGAAGCGGTGACGGCTCAAGGACGGTCTGCTTATCACCCGAGGCTGGTTGCTGCGTTCGATGCAATTGCTGCCGGATTGCGTCGAGGCCAGACCTTCTCTGCGGCATTGGAGGGGGCGGACTTGCCCTTGCCTCGCTATGTCCTGACCCTGGTGCGTAGCGGCGAGAAGTCCGGTTTGCTGGGGCGGGCATTGCAGGATGCAGTGGGGCAGATGGAGTACGACCAAGCCGTTCGAGGCGAAATCCGGCAAGCGCTCACCTATCCTGCAGTGCTCATCTGCGCAGGCTTGGGCGCAGTGGTGATGATGTTCACGTTCGTGGTGCCCAAGTTCGCCGTCCTGCTCAAGCGCGCCGACGATCTCCCGCTGCTGGCCTCGGTGGTGTTGAACACCGGTATGTTCTTGCGCCAGTGGTACTGGGCTGCCCTACTCTTGCTGCTGGCCTTGGGAATAGGCTTGGCGAGAGTTTTGCGCGATCCCGGTAAGCGCGCCCAGTGGCTGGAGGCCATGGAGCGGTTGCCGGTGCTGGGAGTCTGGCGGGTGGAGTCGGAAACTGCCACTTGGGCGCGGGTTTTGGCTACCTTGTTGTCCAACCGCGTGGCGCTGATGGAGGCGCTGGGGTTGGCGCAAGAGAGTGTTCTGGCGCCCGGTCGTCGCGCGCGACTGGAAGAGGTGGCACGCAACGTGCGTAGCGGTGTCCCGCTCGCGGATGCGTTGGAGGAGCAGCAAACCCTCACCGCCACGGGATACAATCTGGTGCGTGTGGGCGAACGTTCGGGCGAATTGCCGGCAATGCTGCAGTCGTTGGCGCGGCTGTGTCAGGAGGCTGGTCGCGCCCGTATGAAGCAGTTTCTGGCCTTGTTGGAGCCGGCGGCCATTCTGCTGATCGGCGGCGCCATCGGCGTCATCATGATCGGCATCATCCTGGCCATCACCAGCGCCAACGATGTCGTTGTCTGAGCCGGAATTGAGGCTGGCAGGGGGTCCCTAGGCGCGTGCGGTTGCCTCGGTTTGCCGGTATCGACCAAAGAATTGCGTTTTTGCGGCCCATCCGGGCTTGACGCCCCGGTAATGCTTGGTTAACGTTCCGCCGGTAGCTTGCTCTACGGGGAACCATGGGGAAGGACTCTCTTACCTGTGAATCACCTAAAAGCGGCCGGATGCCAACGGGCTGGCCCGTACGGTACCGGGGTAGGTCTGGCGACCGGTAACGCTACAGCGGTACCTTTTAGTTAACTAAAAAACCTTCAATGGAGTTGATTCACATGACGAAGTTCAACAAGAACCTGCTGGCCGCTGCTGTGGTCGGCGCCCTGGCCCTGCCGGGTATGGTTTCGGCAGCGTCGCTTACGTATCCGAATGGCAAGCAGATCACCTTTGCCAAGGATCTGATCGTCAACAACGGCACCACCATCTACACCCCGGCCGACCTGACCCTGGCGGGCGATGCTTCCGACACGACGCGCCTCGCCACTGTTGCCGCGGGCAGCAATGTCACCTTCAAGGTCACCCTGACCGACGGTGCCAAGTTCGATTCCACCGCCGATGCCGCGACGCTTGTCGCCGGTTTCGTGGTCGGCAATCAGCTGGGCGGCGGCGGTACCGTTGTCGGTACCCCGTACTATTCCGCCAGTGGCCAGGAGTTGAACTTCACCATCAGCGTCACGGGCCCGGGTGCCTACATCGCTGGCGGCGAAGCGCTGGTGTTGAACAGCATGCAGGTGACCAACCTGGTGCAGGGCCTGTTCACCGGTTCCAAGATCGGCGTGGAAATCACCGCGCAGAATTCCTCGGGTCAGCAGATCCTTGCGCAGAAGGCCGATCTGGCTTACTCCAAGTGGGGTCTGACCGCGGCTGCCGACCTGAGCGGCACCGACTCGGCGGCGGGCGCCACCAAGAAGATCGACGTGGGCAGCACCAACAACGACGGCACCCCGGATCCGCGCACTTGGTTCTCGCCGAGTGGCGCAGTGGGCGGCAGCGGCCTCAATGGCGGCGTGGCCGGTTCGGCTTGGTTCAACATCGGTGCCGTGGTGATCGATGTCGCCAAGGCCGCGCAGACTGGCGTTGTCACCCAGAGCTACATCAACAACTACAGCGCCGTGCTGCCGAACCCGCAGTACAACGTGGTCAGCACCGCCAAGTTCTCGCTGGCGCTGACGGCGGATGGTTTCGCTGCCTACAACAACGCCATCGGCTTCTACACCGATACGGCCTGCTCGGTTTCGGTCGGCGGCACCACCACCCAATCGGGTGACACCGTGACCCTGAGCATCCCGGCCTCGTCGCTGCCCTCCCCGGGCGTGACCGATGCCTCGCCGTCGCCGACCAAGCTGTATGTCTGCGCCATCGCCAACGGTACCCGCGAGCTGGTGAAGGTCGAGTCGGTCTCCGCCAAGCTGAGTGTGGACTATCAGCTGTCGACCCAGCGCGTCAACCCGACCCTGGATCCGTTCAGCTTCGGCGCTATCGGCTACAACGGCACCGATCTGGTGTTCCAGAACGTCAACCCGGCCGGTAATCCGACCGCGCAGTCCTTCCTGCGCCTGACCAACAACAACGGCGCTGCATGCCGCGTCGAGCTCGAAGGCAAGGACGATCTGGGCCGTTACAACAAGAACACCACCGTGCTGAACATCGACAAGCACGCGTCGGTGACCGTCAACTCCGACGATCTGGAAAACGGCAACTCGGCCAAGAACATCACCGGTGGCTTCGGTGACGGCACGGGCAAGTGGTATGTCCGTGTCAACGCGCAGTGCAACAACTTCAAGGCTTCGGCCCTGAACCGCAATGCGCAGACCGGCACTGTGACCGATCTGACCGCCGAGAAGACCATCGGTGGTGAGTGGTCGGTGGACAAGACCGTTCGCGTCCCGTAATCGGTAAATTGGCGGTTAGTCGCCAAACTGATCGGTGAGCAACACCAAGGCGGATGGCAGCAATGCCATCCGCCTTTTTTTTGTCTTCGTATCCCGGAGATGCGCATCGGCGATGCGGGGCGGTATCCTGTATGGCTAACCTTTCCTTGTACTTAAATGACCCAGGCGCCTGCACTAGAGCTGAGGGGTATCGCCAAGATCTACCGGCTGTGGGCGACGCCGGGCAGTCGGCTGTGGGTGCCCCTTCTATATCGTTTGTCCATGTTGCTGGCGCCGGTGCCTGCACTGGCTCGTAGAATGCGCGCAAAGGCCGAGGCGCGTGTCCACCATCATCATGCACTCAGTGAGGTGGGGTTCACCCTGCGCCGCGGCGAGGCATTAGGCATCATTGGCCATAATGGCAGCGGCAAGAGCACCTTGTTGCAGATCGTGGCCGGCGTGCTGGAACCCAGTGCCGGATCGGTGCATGTGCATGGGCGGGTGGCGGCGTTGTTGGAGCTTGGCTCCGGTTTCAATCCCGAATTGACCGGGCGAGAGAACGTGCGGGTCAATGCCGCGATCCTGGGGCTGACTCCTGCGCAGATCCGCGACCGGATGGAGACTATCGTTGCTTTCGCCGACATCGGCGACTACATCGATGAGCCGGTCAAGACGTATAGCTCGGGCATGGCGCTGAGGTTGGCGTTTGCAGTGCAGGTGCACACCGATCCGGACATCCTGATCGTGGACGAAGCCTTGGCTGTGGGCGACGCCGCGTTTCAGGCCAAGGCCATGGCGCGCATTGACGAGATCCTGCGACGCGGAACCACGCTGCTGTTTGTCGGCCATGATCTCAACGCGGTGAAGGCGTTCTGCCACCGCGCGATGCTGCTAGAGAAAGGGCATATCGTGCTGGAGGGGCTGCCTGACGAGGTCATCACCGAATATCTGCATCGCACCCACAAGCGAGCGCTGGCTGCGCGGCAGGATGCGCGCGCGGACGCATTGGAGCAACTAGATGGCGGCTATGGTTTGCAGGACGCATGCGTGGTGCGGGCCAGCGTCAATGGCATTCGGCATGCGTCGGTTATGTATGGGGCTCATCTGTGCTTCGAGTTGGCGGTACGTCGCAACGCCGGCATCGATGCGCCGTACTTGATCTTCGACGTCCTCGACGGGCGTGGACTTCAGCTCACCGGCCGCCGCATCGCGCTTGGGCAGGGTGACGGCGAGGCGATTGTGCGAATCGCCTTGGACGCCATGTTCCAGCAGGGCATCTACAGGATCCGTACGAGGGTGGTGGATGCGCCCACGATGGATCGTACTACGGTGCTGGCGCGGCAAGAGGGATGGCTTTCGTTCGAGATTGTGGACGACAGCCGGCATGTGTTCACTGGCTTGTTCCCTGTGCCGATGCAAATCGAGGTGGATGCCTGACGATGCCCCGTATCCTGTTCCACCGCAGCTTTACTGAATATACCGGTGGGCACGGCAAGGTCTGGAGTTATTTCCAGCATGCGTTGGCATTGGGCTGGGATGCACGGGTATATCTCACGCCGGATTCGTTGCTTGATGCCAATAATCCCTGGATGGCGGTGAAGGAACGTATTGCCCCCACTTGGCAGCCGAGTGATTGCGATTTGTTGTTCTTGGCCGGCATGGATTGGTTGGCCTTGGATGATGTCCGGCGTCCGCCACGCCCGGTGATCAATCTACTGCAGCATGTACGTCATGGTCGATCAGGGCACCCGTTGCGAAGCTTCCTACCCTCCCCGGCATGGCGCGTTTGTGTCAGCCAAGCCGTTGCCGAGGCCATCCAGGATACCGGCGAGGTCAACGGGTCAGTGACGGTGATTCCGGCCGCGCTGGATCTACCGGAATGCTCCTTACAGCTCCAGCATGCCGCAGATCGTCGAGTGCTCGTCGCAGGCATGAAGGCGCCAGCGCTTGCACGCGCGTTGGCGGACGCTTTGCACACGCGCGGTGTTGCGGTCGAACTGCTGGATCGCTGGTTGCCGCGCCATGAGTACCTTGCCAAAGTGGGCTCGGCAGTCTTGGCGGTTACCTTGCCGCATCCCGAGGAAGGCTTCTATCTGCCTGGACTTGAGGCAATGGCCTTGGGCGTACCAGTGGTGCTCGCAGACTGTCTGGGGTCGCGGGAATACGCACGGGATGGCGAGAACTGCCTGTTGGCGGCATTTGAATCCCAATCCCTTGCCGACGCCGTGCAACGTGCGCTGCAACCGCCCGTGGCCGCCCGGTTGCGTCGACAAGGGCTCGCAACAGCGGCGCGGCATGGGTTGGAGGAAGAGCGCAAGCGTTTTGCGGAGGTATTGAAGCAAGTGGAGGCGGACACTTGAAGCCACGCGAATTCGTCTTGACGGGCGTGCCGCGGGCGGGCACCACCTTGTGCTGCGAACTGCTAGGCCGGGCCGACGATACCGTGGCCCTGATCGAGCCAATCCCTGTGCATTGCTTGCCGCTCGGTCATGGCGAAGCGGTGGCGGAAATCCGAAGGTTCTTCGAGGCGGAGCGCACGCGCTTGCTCGAAGCCGGCACGGCTGCAAGTCAACAGGTAGATGGCCGGGGAACGGACAATTTTTTCGACGCCGAGCGTCGGGAGAGTGACGGCATGCGCATACGCAAGGCGTCGCTTGCCGACATCCGAATCGAGAAGCCCCTGTCCGCCGATTTCACATTGGTCATCAAGCACAACGCGGCATTTGCGGCACTGTTGGCGCCGCTCGCGACTGCCATCGATTGCATCGCAGTGGTTCGTAACCCATTGGCGGTTCTGGCATCGTGGAACTCGGTTGATCTGCCGGTGAGGTCGGGCCGTCTCCCTGCTGGAGAACGGCTGGAGCCAGCATTGGCCGCTTGCCTGGACGCTGAGCCGGATGCTTTAGAGCGACAGTTGCAGTTGCTGAACTGGCTGTTCGGTAGATTTTCGCAGTGTCTCCCGGCCGAGAGGATTCTTCGCTACGAAGATGTGGTGAGAAGCGGTGGCGGTGTGCTGGCGAATGCTTCGGGAATCGCCTTTCCGATTTCATCGCTTTCGAGCCGCAATGCGAGCCGTCTGTACGACGCCCAGGCGTGCGCCGGATATGCCGAGCGTCTGCGCCGCGACGATGGTGCTTGGCGCAAGTTCTATGGAAATGAGGATGTGTCGTGCGTGCTGGAAACGATGCGGGCGGGCGGGTGAGCTCGCCGAGGATCGCTTTTGTTGTCGGTGGCGTGCAGAAGGGCGGAACGACGGCGCTCGCGCGATGCCTTGCCCAGCATCCGCACATCAGGTTGCCGCGCAGCAAGGAAGCGCACGTGTTCGATGCGCCCGATTTCGATGAGACTTGGGAGATGCAACGGATCGATGCTCGTTTCGAGCCGCACTTCGATCCTGCGCCGGAAGATGTCGTGCACGGAGATGCGACGCCCATCTATTGCTTCCATCCGGCCTTCGTGCGACGCATTGCTGCGTATAACCCGGCGATGCGTTGGATCCTGATCCTGCGGGACCCTATCGAGCGGGCTGTTTCGCACTACTGGATGGAGAGGAGGCGCGGCGTTGAGCGTTGGCCGTTCTGGCCGGCTATGCTGCTGGAACGCTGGCGATTGGTCGGGCATGCCGATGACTTTTCCGCAGACTCGCCCTTGCGTCGCTTCAGCTATCGGGCACGCGGAGACTATGCGCGGCAGTTGGACGTGCTGTATTCGCATTTTCCTCACGAACAAGTATTGCTGATACATAACACCGAGTTGGCAAGCGCCCAGGAAGAGACGCTTTCGAAAGTTTTCCGCTTCCTTGGGCTGAAGCCATTGGTGGGACTGGCATGCCATCGGGTATTCCAAGGCGACTATGAAGCGTTGCCGCAGGGTGGTTGGAAGCGACGGTTGCTGGCATGGCTTCTGCGGCGCGAACTTGCGGCAGCACAAGCTCGTTATGGGCTGAATCCGGAGTGACCCGGGAGGCCGAGGGAGTGAGTGCGGCACCGTATAATTGATCTGATGAGTAACGCCCGTTTTAGGCCATGACTCCCATCGCTAGTCATCCCCATTCCGGCAAGCCCCTGGCTGTGCTGGTACTGGGCATGCATCGCAGCGGCACATCGGCAGTGACGCGGGTTTTGAACCTGCTGGGCGCCGAGCTGGGCGACGACCTGATGCCAGCAGGCTCCGACAATCCGGGAGGATTCTGGGAGCACCGAGGCGTCGTAGAGTTGCACGAGCGCTTATTGGCTGGCTTGGACATGGCATGGGACGATCCTCGTCCGCTTCCTCGAGATTGGCTGGAAAGCACGCCTGCACGTGAGGCCAAGGCCGCGCTTCGGACACTCTTGCAGGATGTCTTCGGTGGACATGCTTTCTGGGCAGTCAAGGATCCGCGCATGAGCAGGTTCTTGCCTCTATGGGCAGAAGTGCTGCACGAAATGGGAGTGCAGCCGAAGGTGCTGCTGGTCACCCGTAGCGTGATCGAGGTCGCCGAGTCGCTGCAGAAGCGCGATGGCTTGCCTTCGGCTGTGGGGCAACTGCTGTGGATCCGCTATCTGCTGGAGGCGGAGGAGGCTTCGCGGCGGATGGACCGTCATGTCGTCCGTTATGAAACATTGCTGAGCGATTGGCGCACGACGATGGCTGCCGTGGAACAGGCATTGGCGTTGCCGCTGATTCGTACGGAGGAGATCGAAGACGCGGTGGAAGCTTGGCTCGTTCCGCAACTGCGTCATCATTGGGCGCTCGCTGCGGATGAGTCGGCGGCGCCGTTGGCGTATCCGCTCGATGCTGCGAGTCGCCTACGTCCGATGGAACTGCAATCTGCGGTGCAAGTTTTCGAGCGCTTGCTGGCACCGGCTAGGGGAGCGGTGGACGGGCTTGCGGCGATGCTGGCCAAGTCGAGGAACGCTCTGCAGCGCCAAGCGGAGGTGGCGAAGGAAGAGCTGGACCGGCGTACGTCATGGGCCAAGGCGCTGGACGGTGAGCTGGATCGGCTACGTGCAGCGCATGCCGCGACCGTATCGGAACACGCCGGTGCGGTGGCGTGGGCAAGGGCGTTGGACAGCGAGCTGGAGCAGCTTCGGGCTGCGCATGCCGCGACTGTA
The DNA here is from genome assembly GCF_014395425.1 of Thermomonas brevis. Taxonomy (NCBI): domain Bacteria; kingdom Pseudomonadati; phylum Pseudomonadota; class Gammaproteobacteria; order Lysobacterales; family Lysobacteraceae; genus Thermomonas; species Thermomonas brevis. Next base: position 1,471,806 of record NZ_CP060711.1, on the reverse strand, counting down.
TCGGAGCATGCCAAGGCGGTCGCTTGGGCAAAAGCGCTGGACGGCGAGTTGGAGCAATTGCGGGCGAGCCGCGATGAAGCGCTGGTGCGAGTGGGAAGTTTGCAGCTGGCTGCGGCCAACGATGCGGAAAGGATGCTGGCACTTGAGCAGCGCCATGCCGCATTTGTTGCCGAATTCGACGAGCGGACACGGTGGGCCATGGCGTTGGATGCCGAATTGCAAAGCATGCGTGCGTCGCGTTCTTGGGCATTGACGCGCCCACTGCGGCTGGCCGGCAGATTGTTGCGGGGCGACTGGGCTGCCGTGGTGCAGTACTTACGAAAGTCCCCACTGGCAAGATCGACATGGCTGGCGCCGCTACGGATGCCTGTGAAACGCTGGTTTCTGCGTCGACTGGAGTCAGGAGCCAGGCCTCTGGAGGGGTTGCTGCTGCCTTCTTCCCAGGACGTATCGGTATCCGTACCCGAGGAATTGCGGTTCTTGGAGGAAGCGGATCCGGTTGTCACCGTGATCGTGCCCACTTACGGCAATTTTCCCTACAGCTTGGCTTGTGTTCGATCATTGGCCAATAGCGGGGCCAAGGTGCCGTTTGAAGTGTTGGTGGCCGAGGATGCGTCTGGTGACCCCGACATCGATGCGCTGGCTGCTATCCCCGGACTTCGTTACCACCGGAATTCGGAGAATCTCGGATTCCTGAGGTCGTGCAATCGTGCCGCCCTGTTGGCGCGGGGTGAGTACTTGGTGTTCCTCAACAATGACACCGAAGTAACCTCGGGCTGGCTGGATGCGTTGCTGGACGTGTTCCGCACCCGTTCCGATGCAGGCATGGCCGGCTCCAAATTGATCTACCCGGATGGCCGGCTGCAGGAGGCCGGGGGCATCGTATGGAGCGATGGTTCCGCGTGGAACTACGGTCGCCTGCAGGATCCGGCAGCCTCCGGTTTCAATTATGTCAAGGAAGTCGATTACATCTCCGGGGCGGCCATCATGTTGCCGACATCGCTGTTCCGCCGGCTTGGCGGCTTCGATGAGCATTTCGTCCCGGCTTATTGCGAGGACACCGATCTCGCTTTTCGGATTCGTGCCGACGGATTGAAGGTTTACTACCAACCCGCCTCGACCGTGATCCATCATGAAGGGATTTCCCACGGTACCGACACTGGGCAAGGCGTCAAGGCCTACCAAGTGATCAACCAAGGAAAGATGCTTGAACGCTGGGGCGCGGTATTTGCCGGGCAGCATTTTGCCAATGCCGAATGGCCGTTCCTGGCACGGGATCGCTCGCAGCTGAAAAAGACCGTCTTGGTCATCGACCACTATGTGCCACAACCGGACCGTGATGCCGGTTCGCGCACGATGTGCCAGTTCATGCAGCTGTTCCAGCGGCATGGCATGAACGTGAAGTTCTGGCCGGACAATCTCTGGTACGACCGGACCTACACGCCGCTTTTGCAGCAGGCGGGGATCGAGGTGTTCCATGGCTCGGAGTATGCGGGGCGCTTCACAAAATGGCTTGAGCAGAACGGCGCAGCCATCGATTACGTGCTGTTGAGCCGGCCGCACGTTTCCGTGGGCTACATCGAAGCACTGCGCAGGTACAGCGATGCCGTCGTGCTGTATTACGGTCACGACGTTCACCACCTGCGGATGCGCGAACAACTGAAGGTTGAGCCAGAAGAGAAGCTGGAGCGCGAAGCGATGCGATTCCAGCAGTGGGAGCATGCACTATGGGGCCGTGTCGACACGGTCTACTATCCGTCGACAACGGAAACGGAGATGGTCGCAGGCTGGTTGCGGCAACAGAGTGGTCAGACGAAGGCGCGGACCATTCCGGTTTATGCCTTCGACAGCTTCCCGGATGCGCCTTGGGAAAATCTGGCTTCGCGCCAGGGTCTGTTGTTCGTCGCGGGATTCGCCCATGCGCCGAATGCGGATGCTGCGGTATGGTTCGTTCGCGAAGTCTGGCCGCTGCTGCGTGAGCGCCATCCCTGCCTATGCCTGTCGCTGGTGGGCTCCAATCCCACCGAGGCCGTGCGCGCGCTGGCCGGGGGCGGAGTGGAGGTGACCGGCTTCGTGTCGGACGAGACGTTGGCAGGGTATTACCGACGCTCTCGGGTTTCGGTTGCGCCTTTGCGCTATGGCGGTGGCATGAAGGGCAAGGTTGTCGAGGCGATGCGATTCGGCATTCCCTGCGTCACTACTGAGGCTGGAGCGCAAGGCTTCTTCGGAGCCGAAGCCTTTCTCGCCGTGGCTGAATCGCCCAAGGCATTCGCCGATGCGGTAAGCGCGCTGCTTGACGATGATGCGGCATGGCTGGCCGCATCGCGGGCATCGCAAGCGTTCGCCCGTGTCAATTTCTCCGAGGATGCACTGTGGCACGTGGTGGCCGAAGATGTTGACCCCACTCCCTACGCTTCAGTGGCCGAGCGCAGGAAGCGGATGGAGCGGGCGAAGTTGAACATCGGGAGAAAGGCATGAACATTCTTGTGCTGGGCGCGACCGGCTTTGTAGGTAGCTACCTGATGGAGCGAGCGATCGCCGCAGGCCACTCGGTGGTTGGCACGCATTGCATCGCGACCATCGATAACGGGGACTGGGCCGTCTACCAAGACAGACTGATCCGTTGCGATATTCGTTATCGGGAGCAGGTGGATCAGGCCATAGCCCAGTCGAAACCGGACGTCATCTATCTGCTGGCGGCGCAGAGCTACCCGGCTTTGTCTTGGCGGGCGCCGATCGAAACGCTGGATACCAACGTGCTGGGAACCGCCAATGTATTCGAGGCGATCAAGGCTGCGGCGCTGGATCCCATGGTTGTGGTGGCGTGTTCCAGCGCCCAGTACGGCGAGGTGGCTGCCGAGGACATCCCCGTAAAAGAATCGCACCCCATGCGGCCCCTCCATCCCTATGGAGTCAGCAAGGTCGCCACCGAGCTGCTGGCGTTGCAGTATTGGGCAAATGATCGTGTGCGCAGCGTCTGCGCACGTATCTTCAACACCACCGGGCCGCGCAAGACCGGAGATGTTTGTGCTGATCTGACCCAACGTGCGGTACGCGCGGAACTGGGTTTGATCGAACCGGTATTGAAGGTCGGGAATCAGGACACTTGGCGTGCAATCACCGACGTGCGCGATCTGGCGAATGCGTTAGAGTTGCTTGCCGCGCATGGCGAGGCGGGCGGTGTGTACAACATCAGTGGCGCCAAGACCTATCAGATCCGCGGAATCGTGGATCTGGTGCTGGCAGGCGTGCACACCGATCTGACGGTGGAAACCGAATTGGCGTTGCTGCGACCGAGCGACGAGAAAGTGATTTTCGGCGACTCATCCCGGCTTGTCGCGGCCACTGGGTGGAGGCAGCAGGTGGCACTAGAACAGACGGTCGGCGACATGCTGGACTATTGGCGCGGCAAGTATGCGGTCAGAGTAAGGTGATGATCGTCCGCGCGCGCGCGCCTTTGCGTTTAGGGCTTGCCGGTGGCGGCACCGACGTATCGCCGTATTGCGACCGGCATACGGGATTCGTCATGAATGTCACCATCGACAAGTTCGCATATGCGACTCTCGATGCGGCGCCATCCGGGATGGCGGAGTTTCATGCGCTCGATGCCCAATCCGTGCAGCAGATCGATCCTGTCGCGGTGGATGCTGGGCCAGGCCCGCAACAGCTCATGCGCGGCGTGTACCTGCATGTTGCCGATCGCTTGTTGGGAGGGCGCCGCCCGGCATTGCGCATCCGCACCCATTCCGATGCTCCACCCGGCTCGGGTCTTGGCTCGTCTTCGACAATGGTTGTCGCGTTGGTCACCGCGTTCAACGAGTATTTTGGCCTCGCATTGGGTGAGTACGAGATCGCGCAACTGGCCTACGAAATCGAACGCAAGGGTCTTGCCCTCGCCGGTGGAAAGCAAGATCAGTATGCGGCCGCATTCGGTGGTTTCAATTTCATGGAGTTCTATGCCGACGATCGTGTGATCGTGAATCCGTTGCGGATCAAGGAATGGGTCTGGAACGAACTGGAAGCCAGCCTGGTGCTGTACTTCACTGGGGTTTCGCGCGCGTCGGCGAAGATCATCGATGAGCAGTCGCGCAATATTCGCGAGGGTCGAAGCGATTCGCTCGATGCCATGCATCGCCTCAAGCAGGAAGCGGTACAGATGAAGGAAGCGTTGCTGCGCGGCGATCTGGCCCGCTTTGGGCAAGTCATGCAGTCCGGTTGGCAAGCAAAGAAGCAGAGCGCATCGAGCATCACCAATCCGATGATCGACGAACTGGAGGCGTTGGCATTCGCCAACGGCGCGCATGCAGCCAAAGTTTCCGGCGCCGGCGGCGGAGGCTTCATGATGTTCGTTTGCGATCCGGCCGAACGCATACGCTTGGTGCGCGCGCTGGCGGGGCCCGGAGGGACCGTATATGACACGCATTTTACTCAGCATGGAGCCTCCTCTTGGAAAGTCGCATGAATGAATTCGTCCAGGGCGAATTCGACAAGACCCTGTCAAACTTCAATGCCATGGCGGCTGATGCCGCATTGCGCTTGCAGATCGCGCAAGCGGTGACGCTGTGCGTGGATGCGCTGAGCGCCGGTGGCAAGATCCTGTTCGCCGGAAATGGCGGCAGCGCTGCCGACGCCCAGCATTGGGCCGGCGAGCTGGTCAGCCGGTTTTACTATGATCGTCCCGGTCTTCCGGCGATCGCGCTGACCACGGATACATCGATTCTTACCGCGATCGGCAATGACTACGGTTATGACTACACCTTTGCCAGACAGGTCGAGGCGCTGGGCCGGGAAGGGGATGTATTCGTCGCCATCTCCACGTCGGGAAATTCGTCGAATGTCGTCCGTGCGGCGGAGGCGGCACGGGGGCGAGGCGTGAAGGTGGTGGGATTTACGGGGCAAGGCGGCGGCAAGTTGGCGCCGCTCAGCGACATCTGCTTCCGCATTCCGTCCAATGAGACACCGCGCATCCAGGAGGGGCACGAATTCATCGGCCATCTGCTGTGCGCGCTGATCGAACAGGCGATGTTCCCGAAGTGAGCATGACCGACGAAGCCATCGTGCTCGCAGGTGGCCTTGGCACGCGCCTGCGCACGGTCGTGGCCGACGTGCCCAAGCCGTTGGCACCGGTAGCGGGGCGGCCATTCCTGGCATGGTTGCTGGACCGGCTGGCGAATGCCGGATTGCGCCGTTGCATCCTGGCCACCGGTCATCGGGCCGGGATGATCGAGCAGGCGATCGGAGCGCGCTGGCGGGACATGGAGATTGCGTACTCGGTGGAATCCGAGCCGCTGGGAACCGGCGGCGCGATCAGGCTTGCGGCTTCGCACCTGCAGGGCAGCGCCGCGCACGTTCTCAATGGCGATACATGGCTCGATTACCTGCCAGCTGCGCTGGAAGCGGCAGCGCTTACGGCGCGCGCGCCGATGGCCATTGCATTGGCCAGGATGGACGACGTGACGCGCTATGGCGCGGTGGACGTTTGCGGCACACGCGCGATGGATTTCCGTGAGAAGGGCGAATCAGGGGTGGGTTGGATCAACGCTGGGTGCTATTTCCTTGGTGCCGCCGCGTTGTCGGCATTGCCGGCGCGAGCGGCGTTCTCGTTCGAGCGCGAGGTGCTGCAGCCGTGTGCGCTGGCCGGCCAGGTCGCCGCGTTCACTGATACGTCCGGGTTCATTGACATTGGCGTGCCCGAGGATTTTGCGCGGGCACAATCGATGTTCGCTGCACGCATGTGAACATGCCCACGCTTCGCGATCCCTACCTCGATCCTGCCGTGGCGGCGTTGCTCGCTGCGAATCCCGCGCCACGCATGGCGCTGTTCCTCGACCGCGACGGGGTGGTCAACCTCAATCACGGCTACGTGCATACCCCCGAGCGCACCGAATGGGTGCCCGGCATTTTCGAACTGGTGGCGCGGGCGCATCGACGTGGCTACCTGCCGATCGTGGTCACCAATCAGGCCGGCATCGGGCGCGGGCTTTACGACGAAGCCGCATTCCTCGACTACACCGCATGGATGCATGAGCAGTTTGCAGGACGTGGCACGCCATTGCTCGCCACGTTCTGGTGTCCGCATCATCCCGAAGCAGGTATCGGCGAATACCGCGTCGCATGCGGATGCCGCAAGCCGCAGTCGGGCATGATGCTGGCTGCCATCGAGCGGTTCGACATCGATCCGGTTCGTTCGCTGCTGATCGGTGACCAGCCAAGCGACGTGGAGGCCGCGCATGCGGTCGGCGTTGCTGCGCGCTTGATCGCCGAACGCGACTGGGGACGGGGCATGGCCGGCGTGCTCGGAGCGGAGCCATGAGTGCGGGCGCGGCAAGCGTGAGACGGGCGCCGACGAAAAGCGTCTGGTTGCTGCTGATTTCGCTATTGCTGAGCCTGGCGTTGCATCAAGCCTACTTGACCCGCGCCTATCCTGATGCGGTCTACATGGACAGCTTGCGCTTGTTGAGCCAGTTGTCCGAGTGGCAGCGCGGGCAATTGTCGTCGCTGGAGTTCTGGAACCAAGGCCAGCATCGCGGCTTGGTGTTCCAAGCGGCGCTGCTGGCGAATGTCGAGTGGTTTTCCCTCGATCCGCTGCTGGCGAATCGAATGACCGGATTCGCGATCTTGGCGCTGTCGGGTTGGCTTGGGTTCGCTGCAAGCGGTGCTGGTGGCAAGGAGAAGGCGACGCCGCTCCGGCTTTCGCTGGCGTGCCTGATCCCTTTATTGCTGTTCAGTTGGGCCGGTTTCGAACTCCTGACCCTCGATCTCGGTTGGCCATTGTGGGGGAAGAATCTCCTTGTCGTGGCGTATTTCGCCCTGCATGCCTGCTCTCTCCGACGTGCACTATCCGGAGAAGGCGTTGCGCCTGGCCGACTGGTGCTGCTTACAGTGACCGGCGTTTGCCTTGTCCTGCTGATCGCCATGGGATGGTCGTATGCGTTCGTCGGCGCCGTACTGGGGGTGCAGATGCTCGTGTTCGCGATCGGGCCTGCGAGCAGCAGGCGGCGGATCTGGTCGGCGTGGCCTCCTGCGGCTGGGCTGATCGTGGCCTTGCTGGTGTACGTGGCAATCGGCAGCAACAGCGGCACTAGTGCTGGCATGTCGTTGGCCCAGACGGTGAGTAGCTTGTTGCGCGCGCTGGCCTTGTTGCCCGATGCCTTGGGCTCGACCTGGATCGGGCTGGAGACGGTACGGGCGCTAGGAATCAGCCGTGATTGGCTTTGGGTGTTTGGAATGGCCAGCCTGCTGCTGGCGGGTTTCGGCGTCCTTGGCCGTTGGCGGCGCGGCCTCGCTTCGAACTCCCTGCTGCCCCTGTATCTGCTGGCATACGGCGTGTTGACGGCATTTTCGATTTGCGTGGCGCGAGGCGGAACCGATCCCGCCGCCGTTGGCGCCTCGCGATACTACATGGACTTCGTCCTATTTCAGGTGGGCATGCTCTGGTTGCTTGCGGAGCAAGCGGACGAATCGCCTGCAGGCCATGGCCGTCTAGCCGCGGCGACGTATGTCCTGGCATGCGTGCTGGTCCTTGCGGGGCAATTGCTTACCTATCGCCAGGAATGGAAGGCAGCGCCTTATCGGAAGGAAGCCTTCGCCGCGATGAACCGTGCGCTGCTGGCGGGAGTGCCGGATGCCGCCGCCGCGCAATTGCTGCAAGCACCGCTGGAGGATGCGCGGCTTGGTGCCAAGGTCATGCGCGAACGCTATCTGGGCGCATTCGTCTCCTTGCGGCCTGCGCGCAGCTGCGATCCGGCCGGGATTCGATTCTTGTCGGGCTGGCACCAGCCGGAACCGGGTGGGGTGTGGATGTCGGGCAAGGCGCGTTTGTTGATCCCCGCTTGCGCGTGCGCATTCGAGGCCAAGGCTTATGTTCCCTCCGATTTCGGCAAGCGCCGGCTCCGGCTGTCGGATCCGTTCCAACCGGCTTTTGTGCACATCGACTTGCCTGCGGGAGCGACCACAGGCATACGCTTGCCGGGCGGCAGCTCGAGCCGGGCGGTGGAGATCAACATCGACCGTATCGTCATTCCAGCGCGCGATCTGGCTGGCGGGCGGGACGTGCGCGAGTTGGGGGCGTTCTGGAGCCAATCCGCTTTCGCGTGCGGAGTCGGCGCGGGTGGCGGGACGCGATAGGCTGCGTCCCCTCGCGCACGGTTATTTTCCTGCGGCGGACGTCTTGCGCCGGATGACGGCACGGCTGATCAGGTAGGTCAATGGGACCGTCGCGACGATGATGACGAGCGGCGCCCACTCGGCCGGAACCCCGATCCTGTCGACCAGGACCTTGAACATCAGGAAGGCCGCGGCCGCTTGCGTCAGATAGACCAGCGGATAGCGCATGAAGCTTTGCCAGCTCGGCGCCGTATGGAAGACCCAGTGCGAATTTGCTAGGTACGACCATATGTAGCCGGCGACGTAGGAAATTGCATAGGCAATGTCAGCGCGCATGGCCGTCGTGAGCAGCAGATACGACGCATACGAGGCGAGCGTGGTCGACGCACCGACGACGAGGAAACGGATCTTCTCGTTGCCCAGAGCATCGGACAGCACTTTGCGCATGGCGGGAGCGGGCTGGTCAGCCCGCGGCGGCCTTGCAGGCTTGCAGGAATTCGTCGTACGAACGGATGTAATCGTCGTTGTCGTACGGGTGCGACGCGAATACCAACAGCACCGCATCCGCGGAATAGTCGTATTGCGTGCCCCAGGTCATCGGCGGCAGGTGCAGGCCCTTGTTCGGCGCGTCCAGCAGCACGTCTATCCGCTTGCGCCCGTCATCGGCCAGCACTCGGCAGCTCCCTGCCACGCAAACCAGGTATTGATGGCAGATGCGGTGGGCGTGTTCACCTCGCGTCTCCCGGCTGGGAACGCCGTAGACCATGAAGAAACGCGCGGGCGCGAATGGCACATCTGCGCCGAAATTGCCGACGGTAAGTGAGCCGCGGATGTCGCTGAACACCGGTAGCTTCACGGGGATGCTTCCGGATCCATCCGCTGCCGTCGCAATGGCGATCGCCGCTTCGGCCGGCTCGCCTGCGACCGACGCAGGAGCGTCCTGCGTGACATAGCCCTTGATGCGCCCCGGATTGCCGACCACGATCGCGTTCGGCGGCACCGAACGGGTCACTACCGCGCCTGCGCCGATCATCGCGCCGCGGCCGATGGTGATGCCCGGCAGGATGGTGGCGTTGGCGCCGATCGATGCGCCGTCTTCCACTACTGTTGCGGGATAGGCAGGCAGGTGTCGCCGGCTGCGCGGAAAGCCGTCGTTGGTGAACGTGGCGTTCGGTCCGATGAAGACATCGTCGCCGAGCCGCACGCCGTCCCACAGTTGCACGCCGCATTTCACGGTGGTTCTGTCGCCCACCGTCACGTCGCCTTCGATGAAGACGCCATCGCAGATGTTGCAATCGCGCCCGATCCTCGCTCCCGCCAGGATGTGCGCGAACGCCCATATCCGCGTGCCGTCGCCGATCTTGGACGATTCACAGAGGGCCTTGTCGTGGATGAATGGATTCATCTGGGATTTTCCTGCCCGAATCGTTCGGTCTGTTGCGCGATGGTGAGCGGGCGTCCCTTGGTGTTTTCGAACGCGCGCCAGACATAACTGCCGATGATGCCGAGACCGAGCGAGTTGAACGCGCCGAAGAACAGCACCACAAGAATGGTCGCCGCATAACCGGGCACTGCGACGTGCCCGGTCAGCTTGGCCGCGACGACGGCGATCGCCAGCGCGACCGAGAATGCCAGGCCGCCCAGACCCAGTCCGAGCAGAATGCGGATCGGCAGGTCGGTGAAGGAGAAGGCGCTGTCCATGAGATAGCGCAGCTTTTTGCGCAACGTCCAAGCACTCTTGCCGACTTCGCGTTCCCGCCGGACATATGGAACGAACGCGCGCCGCCCACCCAGCCAGAACAGTTGCCCAAGCAGACTGGTATTGGCTTCCGGCATCGCCATCAGCGCATCGCGGACGCCATGGCTGACGGCGAAGATGTCGACGCCGCCCTTCGGGATGTCGGGCAGCACCCAACGTCGGTAGAGCGACCAGTAGGTATTGGACAACGCCTTGGACAAGGCCGGATCGTTGCGGCCCTGCCGCGTGCCGAAAGCGATGTCGGCACCGGCCTCTACCCGCTTCAGGAGATCGATGGCGAGTTCCGGCGGCTCCTGCAGGTCGGCGGCCATGACCGCGATCTGCCGACCCCTGGCTTCGCCGAGCCCATGCCGGATTGCCGCGAAGGCGCCGAAATTCCGGGCGAGCGAGACCAGAGTGGAAGCGAACGGCTGTGCGGGCAGTGCCTCATTGAGGCGTCGATGGCTTTCATCAGGGCTGCCGTCTACAACGAAGACGGCTTCGAAAGACGGACCAAGTTGCCTGTGCATGTTCGCCATGGCCGCCAGCAGTGCCGGAATGTTGTCTTCGTTCCGGTACACCGGAACGACAATGCTGTAGCTCAGAGCCGGTTGCATGCGTCGATGACCGTGGACACTTCGAAGTCGGTCAGCTCGGGGAAGCAGGGAAGCGTCAGCACGCTGCGCGCGTCGGCTTCCGTGCAGGGCAGCGGTGATGCGTCGGCCTTGCCCTGCACAGATGGCTGCAGATAGTCCGGGATGGGATAGTGCAAATCGGTCTGGACGCCCATCGATGCCAATTGCTCGCGCGTCGAATCCCGATCCTTGCAGCGGACCACGTACAAGTGCGCCACGTGTTCCCCGCCGCAGGCGGGCGGCAGCGCCAACGCCTCACTACGGATCTCGCGCGAGTAACGGTTCGCGATTTCGCGCCGGCGTTCGTTCCAGCCATCGAGTTCAGGCAGCAACTCCAGAAGCAAGGCCGCCTGCATTTCATCCAGCCGGCTGTTCCTGCCGCCGGCCAGTTCATTGACATACTTCGCCGACCAACCGTATTGGCGCAGTTGCCGCGTGCGTTCCGCGAAAGCATCGTTCGATGTGGCTACAGCGCCGCCATCGCCCAGCGCACCAAGGTTCTTGGTGGGATAGAAGCTGAAGCTGGCGATGTCGCCGAATGCGCCGGCACGGGTTCCGCTGATATCCCGTGCGCCATGCGCCTGGGCGCAGTCCTCCACCACGAGGATGCCGTGTTTGCGGCACAAGGGCAGTAAGGACGCCATGTCGGCCAAGCGGCCGTAGAGGTGGGTGACGATGACCGCCTTGATCGGCCCGGTTGCGAGGACGGATGCCAGCGCTTTCGGGCACATGGTGTGCGTGGCGGGGTCGATGTCCACGAACACCGGCGTGCCGCCGCAGGCGAGAATGGCGGTGGTGCCGTACATCGCGGCGTTCGCCACCACGGCAACGCGGTCGCCCGGGCCGATTTCAAGAGCGCGCAGGGAAAGCTCCAGTGCATCGGTGCCGTTGCCGACGCCCATTACATGCCGCACGCCGCAGTAGGCGGCGAACGCCTGCTCGAAACGCTGGACGTGCGGGCCGAGTACGAAATAACCGCTGTCGATGACTGCGCGCGACGCGGTGGCGAGGCGGTCGGCCAGCGGTTGGATGTGCCGTTGCAGGGAGTTGACGGGGATCATGGTTGTTCTCGGTGCCGGTCGAAGTCAGAGTGCCGCTTCCAGCTCCGGCAAAATCGCGAACAAATCCCCCACCAGCCCGATATCCGCAATCTCGAAAATCGGCGCATCGCCATCCTTGTTGATGGCGACGATGGTGCCGGCGTCCTTGATGCCGGTCAGATGCTGGATCGCGCCGCTGATGCCGACTGCGACGTACAGCTCCGGCGCGATGATCTTGCCGGTCTGGCCGACCTGCAGCTCGTTCGGCACGTAGCCGGCGTCGACCGCCGCGCGTGACGCTCCGACCGCCGCGCCGAGCTTGTCGGCGAGGCTGTAGACGATCTTGAAGTTTTCTTCCGAGCCGACGCCGCGCCCGCCCGAGACTACGCGCTTGGCGCTCTGCAGGTCGGGACGGTCGGACTTGCCGGCGGCGAGGCCGACGTAGCGCGTATGGGCGGGCAACGCGGCATCGACGCTGGCCGCTTCGATGGCGGCGCTGCCGCCCTTGGCCGCTTCCGGCCACGAGGCGGTGCGCACGGTGGCGACCACGATCTGGTCGGCCGGCGCTTCCACGGTGATGATCGCGTTGCCGGCGTAGATCGGGCGCTTGAAGGTATGCGCGCCTTCCACCGCCATCAGGTCGGACACCTGGTTCACGCCCAGCAGCGCGGCCACGCAGGGCATCAGGTCCTTGCCGAAGGTGGTGGAGGGGCCGAACACATGGGTGTAGTTCTTCGCCAGCGCGGCGACCTGCGGGGCCTGCACCTGCGCGACGGCATGCGCGTTGGCGGCGTTGGCGATGGTCAGAACCTTGCCGACGCTGGCAATTTGCGCGGCTTCGGCGGCGACACCGGCCGGATCGGCGGCCAGCACCACGACGTCGATGGCTTCCGGCGACAGCGCCTGCGCGGCGGCCACGGTCTTGGCGGTGGCGGCGTTGAGCTTGCCGTCCAGGTGTTCGGCAACGACGAGAATCTTGGCCATCACAGGAGCCCCTTCTGCTTGAGCGCGGCGACCAGTTCGGCCGCATCCTTCACCATCACCCCGCGGCTGCGCTTGGCCGGCGCGGCGTAGTGGACGGTGTTGAGCGAATCGTTGGCGTCCACGCCGAGGTCGGCGAACGCGATCGTCTCCAGCGGCTTGCTCTTGGCCTTCATGATGTCCGGCAGCTTGATGAAGCGCGGCTCGTTCAGGCGCAAGTCGGTAGTGACCACCGCCGGCAGATCGACTTCGAGGGTTTCGAGACCGGCATCGACTTCGCGCACCACCGTGGCCTTGCCGTCGGCGATGTCGAGCTTCGACGCGAACGTCGCCTGCGGGCGGCCCCACAGCGTCGCCAGCATCTGGCCGGTCTGGTTGGCGTCGTCGTCGATGGCCTGCTTGCCGAGGATCACCAGATCCGGCTGCTCCTTCTCGATCAGCTTGAGGAAGGCGCGCGCGGCGGTCAGCGGCTGCACCGGGCTATCTGCCACCACGTGGATGGCGCGGTTGGCGCCCATCGCCAGGCCGTTGCGCAGGTGCGGCTGGGCGTCTGCGGGCGCGATGGTGGCGACCACCACCTCGGTGGCGATGCCCTTGTCGCGCAGGCGCAGGGCTTCTTCCAGCGCGATGTCGTCGAACGGGTTGGGCGACAGCTTGACGCCGTCGGTGACCACGCCGGAACCGTCCGGCTTGACCTGGATGCGGACGTTGAAGTCCACCACGCGCTTGTAGCCGACGAGGATTTTCATCGTGCGGAAGTCCTTGGAGGAAGCGGAAAGCGGCCGTCGCCGGCCAGCCCGTCATTTTAGCGGACGCCCGCCGCCGCTGCCCGCGCGGGGCGGCGATTGCCCGAAGGTACGCTGGGCGTTGTCGCACGAATGGCTAGAATGACGGCTCTACCGGTATTGGAGACGCGCTCGTGGGCAAGCAGTACGCAAGCGCCGCCGCCGCCCTGGACGGGCTGGTGGCGGATGGTCAAACCCTGGCCGTGGGCGGTTTCGGCCTGTGCGGCATCCCCGAGGCGCTGATCGCCGCGTTGCGCGATTCCGGCGCGAAGCACCTGACCGTGATCTCCAACAACGCGGGCGTCGATGGCTTCGGGCTGGGCCAGCTGCTGGGCACGCGACAGATCAGGAAGATGATTTCCTCCTACGTCGGCGAGAACAAGGAGTTCGAGCGCCAGTTCCTGGCTGGTGAACTCGAACTCGAATTCAACCCGCAAGGCACGCTGGCCGAACGTCTGCGCGCCGGCGGCGCGGGCATCCCGGCGTTCTTCACCGCCACCGGCTACGGCACCGTGGTGGCGGAAGGCAAGGAGACGCGCGAGTTCGACGGCCGCATGTACGTGATGGAAACCGCGCTGAAGGCCGACGTGTCGCTGGTCAAGGCGTGGAAGGCCGACAAGGCCGGCAACCTCGTGTTCCGCAAGACCGCGCGCAACTTCAACCCGGCCTGCGCGATGGCCGGCAAGGTCTGCGTGGCCGAAGTCGAGGAGCTGGTGGAGATCGGCGACCTCGATCCCGACCACGTGCACCTGCCCGGCATCTACGTGCAGCGCATCGTGGTGAACCCGACTCCCGAGAAGCGCATCGAACAGCGCACCATCCGCCAGGAGGGCAACTGACATGGCCTGGACCCGCGAACAGATGGCGCAGCGCGCCGCGCAGGAACTCACCGACGGCGCCTACGTGAACCTCGGCATCGGCTTGCCGACGCTGGTGGCGAATTACATCCCGGACGGCGTGAACGTGTGGTTGCAGAGCGAGAACGGCCTGCTCGGCATCGGCCCGTTCCCGACCGAAGCGGAACTCGACGCCGACCTCATCAATGCCGGCAAGCAGACCGTTACCGCGCTGCCCGGTGCGAGCTTCTTCGGCAGCCACGATTCCTTCGCGATGATCCGCGGCGGACACATCAACCTCGCCATCCTCGGCGCGATGGAAGTGACCGACAAGGGCGATCTGGCGAACTGGATGGTGCCCGGCAAGATGGTCAAGGGCATGGGCGGCGCGATGGATCTGGTGGCCGGCGTGCAGCGCGTGGTGGTGCTGATGGAGCACGTCACCAAGGCCGGCACGTCGAAGATCCTGCCCGAGTGCACGCTGCCGCTGACGGGCGTGGGCGTGGTGGATCGGATCATCACCGAGCTGGGGGTGTTCGACGTGACGCCTGATGGCCTGAAGCTGGTGGAGCTGGCCGAGGGCGTGAGCCGCGAGGAAGCAGTCGAAAAGACCGGCGTGCCTCTGCACTGAAAATGCGGTGCGCAGTGCGGCAGTCAGGCGGGCCATGCCCCTGCCGCGAAATCAAGGAGGAGGCAGCGGCCACAGGCCGATGCCGGGGGACATTCGCGGCAGGGGCATGGCCCGCCTGACCCGAAATCCCCGCGCACGACGAAGAAGCCGCCCATCGGGCGGCTTCCTTGTTTGCGACAGATGCTTCGATGTCACATGTTCTGGTAATTCGGCCCGCCGCCGCCCTGAGGCGCGACCCAGACGATGTTCTGGGTTGGATCCTTGATGTCGCAGGTCTTGCAGTGGACGCAGTTGGCGGCGTTGATCTGCAGGCGCTCGTTGCCGGCCTCGCCGACGAATTCGTACACACCTGCCGGGCAGTAGCGCGCTTCGGGGCCGGCGTATTCCTTCAGGTTCACCTCGACCGGAATCGCCGGGTTCTTCAGGGTCAGGTGGGCGGGCTGGTTCTCGTCGTGGTGGGTGCTGGACAGGAACACCGAGCTCAGGCGGTCGAAGGTCAGCACGCCGTCGGGTTTCGGGTATTCGATCTTCGGCTGCGTCGCCGCCGGTTCCAGGCAGGCGTAATCGGGCTTCTGCTTGTGGATGGTCCACGGCGGGTTGCGGATGCCCAGCTTCGGCAGCAGCCATTGTTCGATGCCGGTCATCAGCGTGGCGAAGCTGCGGCCCTTCTTGAACCACTGCTTGAAGTTCTTCGATTGCAGCAATTCGGCGTGCAGCCAACTGTTCTCGAAGGCGGCCGGGTAGGCGGCCAGCTCGTCGCGTTCGCGGCCTTCGCCCAGCGCCGCGAACGCGGCCTCGGCGGCCAGCATGCCGGTCTTGATCGCGGCGTGGCTGCCCTTGATGCGGCTGGCGTTGAGATAGCCGGCCTCGCAGCCGACCAGCGCGCCGCCGGGGAACACCGTCTTCGGCAGGCTCAGCAGACCGCCGGCGGTGATCGCGCGCGCGCCGTAGCCGATGCGCTTGCCGCCTTCCAGGTGCTTGCGGATCGCCGGATGGGTCTTGAAGCGTTGGAACTCGTTGAACGGGCTCAGCCACGGGTTCTTGTAATCGAGCCCGATCACGAAGCCGACCGCGATCTGCCCGCCTTCGGCGTGGTACAGGAACGAGCCGCCGTAGGTGTCGCCGTTCAGCGGCCAACCGGCGGTATGCACGACGAGGCCAGGCTGGTGCTTCGCCGGATCGGCCTGCCACAGTTCCTTGATGCCGATGCCGTAGCTCTGCGGATCCTTGCCTTCGTCGAGCTTGAACTTCGCGATCAGCTGCCGGCCGAGCTGGCCGCGCGAACCTTCGGCGAAGATCGTGTACTTGGCGTGCAGCTCCATGCCCGGCTGGTACTGGTCGGTCGGCTGGCCATCCTTGCCGATGCCCATGTCGCCGGTGGCCACGCCCTTGACCGCGCCGGCCGCGTCGTACAGCACTTCGGCGGCGGCGAAGCCGGGGAAGATTTCCACGCCCAGCGCTTCCGCCTGCTGCGCCAGCCAGCGCGTGAGCGCGCCGAGGCTGACGATGTAGTTGCCGTGGTTGTGGAAACACTCCGGCAGCAGCCAGTGCGGCGTCGATTTCGCGCCGGTTTCGTCGAGGAACAGGAATTCGTCGCGGGTCACCGCCTGCTTCAGCGGCGCGCCGCGCTCGGCCCAGTCGGGGAACAGTTCGGTCAGCGCCTTCGGATCGACGATCGCGCCGGACAGGATGTGCGCGCCGGGTTCGGAGCCTTTTTCCAGCACGCAGACCGAGACTTCGCGACCGGTTTCCGCGGCCAGCTGCTTGAGCCGGATCGCGGTGGCCAGTCCGCCCGGGCCGGCGCCGACCACGACGACGTCGTAGTCCATCGATTCGCGTTCGACGGCGTGCTGGCTCGGTTGGCTCATCGGGCTCTCCTGTGGCTAACCCCGGATTGTCCGGGCTTTGGCTGGAGCCGGCAATCCAGCGGGTCGGGCTAGGGCGTCGCGCGATGCGCCTGTTGCTGGTGCGCCTGCCCGGTCTGCAGCGTCCAGCCGGCGATGTCGTGACCCAGCGCGCTCAGGCCCTGCGCGAAGGCGTCCGCGACCTTTGCCACTTCGACGCCCGCGGCGGGTTGCGCCTGCCGGAAAGTGCGGCTGCCGACCAGCGTCTGGTCGTCCTGGTGCAGCAGCTTGGCGTTGACCTCGATCACTGCGGAGGGCGTAGCGTTGCCGGCGTAGTCCGCCTTGAACGTGCGCACGTCCAGCAGCAGCCGGTAGTTGGAGCCGATGCCGCTGCCCTGGCGCATGACCGCCGCGATCCGGCCGCTGTCCTCCAGCGTGCGCAGCACCGCGTCGTCCGCCATCTCGGCGGGCGTGCGCGCCCACAGCGCGGCGCGATAGACCTGCAGCTCGCCGGGCACCGGGCTGACCACGATGCGCTGGCCTTCCGTCGATCGTCCCTCGCCGAGGCGCGCGATGGTCAGCGTCCAGGTCGCCGAGGGCCAGCCGGGATCGGGTCGGATGGCGGGTTCGGGGGCGTAGATCGTCGGCGTTTCGCGGGGCCGCCGATCAGGCTGCTGCAACCCGTCGCCAGCAGGCAGGCGGCGAGCAGCGCGGGGAACAGGCGCGGTGCGTGTGTCATTTCGGATCGAACTCCTTCGGCGCGTCGCGGCCCAGGATGTAGCGCGCGGGATTGCCTTCCAGTCGCCCGCTCAGGGCGCGCAGGTCGCGCAGCAGCGCGCGCAGTTCGGCCAGCGTCGGGCCCATCTGCGCCAGCCCGTCGCGGGTGAAGCTCTGCAGCCCCGGGCGGTTCTCCGCGATCATCGCGTTGGCGTTGCCGGCGGTCGCGTCGAGCTTGGTCACCACGGCGTCGAGCTTGTCCAGCAGCGCCGGCAGCCGCTGCACCAGGTTGCGGTCGATGCCTTGCAGCGTGCCGTTGGCGTTGTCCAGCGTCGCCTTCATCGAAGCGGTGGCGTCGCGCGCGTTGACGATCAGCTGGCCGATCTCTTCGCGGCGTTCGGCAATGCTGCCGCTGGCCTGTTCGAGGTTGGCGAGGGTGGCGGAGATGCGGCGGATGTTCTCTTCGCTCAACACCTGGTCGAGCCGCGCCACCAGCCGGTTGGCGGTGTCGGCGATGTTCTGCAGCGCCGACGGTTCGGTGCGGATGACCGGCAGGCGGCCGTCGGCGGATGCCTGCAACGCGGGCGCGTCGGGGCTGCCGCCGGTCAGCTGGATGAAAGGCACGCCGGTGATGCCCTGTTGCGAGAGCTTGGCGCGGGTGTCGGTCTTGACCGGCGTGTTGGCCTTCAGCTTCAGGCGGGCGATGACCCGGCGCGCATCGTTGTCGTCCAGGCTCAGGCTTTCCACCGTGCCCACCGCCAGGCCGTTGTACTGCACGCTGCCGCCCTCGGTGAGGCCGGTCACCGGTTCGGTGAACACCACCATGTATTCGCGCCAGTTGCGCGACGCCGAGAAATTGCTGGCCCACAGCGCGAACAGCAGCAGGAGCACCGTCGTGACGATGGTGAAGGCGCCGATCAGCACGTAGTTGGCACGCGTCTCCATCAGATGTGCTCCATCAGTCGTTTCCTTCCGCCGTCGCCTGCGCGGCGCGCGCGCGCGGCCCGTTGAAATACTCCTGCACCCACGGATGGTCGAGCGTCTCCAGCTCGGCCACCGGCGCGGTCGCCAGCACCTTGCGGTCGGCCAGCACCGCCACCCGGTCGCAGATAGCGTATAGCGTGTCGAGGTCGTGGGTGATGAGGAAGACGGTCAGGCCCAGCGCGCGGCGCAGGGTCAGGATGAGCTGGTCGAACGCCGCCGCGCCGATCGGGTCGAGGCCGGCGGTGGGTTCGTCGAGGAACAGCAGCGGCGGGTCCAGCGCCAGCGCGCGCGCCAGCGCGGCGCGCTTGCGCATGCCGCCGGAGAGTTGCGAGGGCAGCTTGTCGATGGCGTCGGCGGGCAGGCCGGCCAGCTTGATCTTCAGCAGTGCCAGCTCGTAGCGCAGCGATTCCGGCAGCTCCGGGTAGTACTCCTTCAGCGGCACCTGCACGTTCTCGCCGACGGTCAGCGAGGAGAACAGCGCGCCGTCCTGGAACAGCACGCCGCTGTTGCGCTCGATGTGCCGGCGCACCGCCGGGTCGGCGGACATCGCGTCCATGCCCAGCACGTCGATGCGGCCGGCGTTGGGCCGGCGCAGGCCGAGGATGGAGCGCATCAGCACCGACTTGCCGGAGCCCGAGCCGCCGACCACGCCGAGGATCTCGCCGCGCCGCACGTCGAGGTCGACGCCGTCGTGCACCACCTGCTCGCCGAAGCGGTTGACCAGGCCGCGCACGCGGATCAGCGGCGCATCGCCGAGGTCGGCGCCGTCGAAGCTGCGCATCACCGTCGCGCCGGCCATGCTCAGTAATCCATCTGCATGAACCAGAGCGCGGCGAAGGCGTCGATCACGATCACCATCGAGATCGCCTGCACCACGCTGGAGGTGGTGCGTTCGCCCAGCGACTGCGCGGTGCCCTGCACCTGCAATCCTTCCAGGCAGCCGATCAGGCCGATCACCAGCGCGAACACCGGCGCCTTCACCATGCCGACCACGAAGTGGCGGATCTCGATCATCTCGTGCGCGCGCGCCAGGTAGGCGGCGACGGGGATATCGAGGTTGAACGCGCCCACCGCCATGCCGCCCAGCATGCCGGCCAGCATGGCGATGAAGGTCAGCAGCGGCAGCATCGCCAGCAGCGCCAGCACGCGCGGGATCACCAGCAGGTCGATGGGATCGAGGCCGAGCACGCGGATCGCGTCGACTTCCTCGCGGTTCACCATCATGCCGATCTGCGCGGTGAACGCGCTGGCGGTGCGGCCGGCCAGCAGGATCGCGGTGAGCAGCACCCCGAATTCGCGGAGAAAGGCGGCGTTGACCAGTTCGACCACGAAGATGGTCGCGCCGAAGTCGGCCAGCACCATCGCGCCGAGGAAGGCGATCACCGCGCCGACCATGAACGACAGCAGCGCCACCAGCGGCACCGCGTCCAGGCCGATCTGCTCCATGTGGTGGACGGTGGCGGTCAGGCGGAAACGGTGCGGCTGCTTGACCAGCCGCAGCAGCTTGAGCTGCACTTCGCCGAAGAAGCCGATCAGCGCCATGGCCTCGCGGCTGTTCCCGACCACCGCCCGGCCCAGTCGCTCCAGCGCGGCGCCTACCCCGTATTCGCGCTTGCGCTGCGGGCGGTCGTCGTGGACGTCCTCGATGGCGTCGACCAGCGGCTGTTGGTCGGCGCGGAAATGCAGCGCCGAATACGCCAGCCCGCGCCGGTCGGCGAAGCGCAGCAGCTGCAACACGCCCAGCGTGTCCAGCCGCTCGCAGTCGCGCGCGTCGACCGTGGCGACGCCGTCGGGCGCGCCGGCCAGCGCGTCGGAGATGCCGCCCGCATAGCGCAGCGTCCAGCGCCCGCGCAGATGCAGGGTGCCGGCATCGTCCGTGGCGACGCCGGCCGCCGGCGCGTAGTGGTCGCTTGCGTGATCCATGCGCGGCCAAGCTTACGCAATGCGGCGTGTGAATGTGGTGCAGCGCATGCCATGCTTGCACGATGCCGACCCGCAACCCGCTGTCCGAAGCCACCTATACCGAACGCATCGCCTTCGTGGTGGACCTGGCGCGGCACCTGCACGCCTACGGCACCACCTCGCAGCGCATGGAGGCGGCGATCGAATCGGTGGCCCGCAAGCTGGCGCTGGAATGCGAGCCGTGGTCGAACCCGACCGGGATCATCCTGGCCTTCAGCGACCCGGCGCGCCCGGCCGGCGAATCCGACACGACGCGGGTGATCCGGCCGGGGCTGGGCGACACCAACCTGCGCAAGCTGTGCGAGGCCGACCGCATCGCCGAGGACGTGATCAACGGGCGCATCGGCGTGTCCGCGGGGCGCGCCGCGCTGCGCGAGCTGGACCGGCCCGGCAGCCGGCGCGAGCGGTGGATGCTGGCGCTGGGCTTTGCGCTGGCGTCGGCGGCGGTGGCCGGGCTGCTGCGGCTGCCGTGGCTGGACATCGGCACCTCCGGCGCGATCGGGTTCCTGATCGGCGTGATGGCGCTGGCGGCGCAGTCGCGGCCGCGCCTGCACGAGAGCTTCGAGGCGGTGGCCGGCCTGCTGGCGGGCACGGTCACCATCCTGGTCAGCAGCGTGGTCGGGCCGCTGAACCTCAATACCGTGATCATCGCCTCGCTGATCGTGCTGCTGCCCGGCATGACCCTGGCGCTGTCCACCAACGAGCTGACCAGCCGGCACCTGGTGTCGGGCACCGCGCGGTTCGCCGGCGCGCTGATGACCATCATCAGCCTGACCATCGGCACCGCGATCGCGCTCGGGATCGCCGGCGCGGTCGGCATCGAGCCGCAGGTGCGCGCGCTGCGGCCGCAGCCGGAATGGGTGGTGTGGTGCGCGCTGGCGCTGGCCGCGTTCGCGTTCGCGGTGCTGTTCCAGGCGCAGCGGCGGGATTATCCGCTGGTGATGCTGTCGGTGATCGGCGGCTATTTGATTTCGCGCTACGGCGGCGAATGGTTGGGGCCGCAGGCGGGCGTGTTCCTGGCGGCGCTGGCCGCGACCGCCGCCGGCAACGCCTACGCGCGCTGGTTCAACCGGCCGGGCGCGCTGGTGCGGCTGCCCGGCATCATCATCCTGGTGCCCGGCAGCATTTCCCTGCGCGGGGTGATATCGCTGGTGCAGTCGCAGGACATCGGCGCGGGCGGAGCGGCGGCGATGGCGGCGCTGAATACCCTGATGGCGCTGCTGGCCGGGCTGGTGTTCGGCAACCTGCTGGTGACGGCGCGGCGCAGCCTCTAGATTCCGGGGCGAAATCCCGAAAGCGGCGCTCCGTCGCGACAAACGAAAAACGCCGGCGCAGGGCCGGCGTTTCCGATATCGGGAAGGATGTCTTCCCGCGATTACTTGATCAGGAACTCTTCCACCTTGCGGCCGTTGGCGATTTCCGCCGCCAGCCAGCGCGGCTGCTTGCCGCGGCCGGTCCAGGTGTCCTTCGGGCTGGCCGGATTGCGGTACTTCGGCGCGACCTTGCCGGTGCTGCGGCCCTTGGTGGCGCCGCCCTTGCGGGCCTTCTTCGGCGCCGCTGCCGCGGCGGTGGCGCCGCCGGCCTTGCCGTACAGCTCCTCGAACGTCCAGCCTGCGCTCTTCAGGACCTTGGCCACCGCGGCCTTGGTCTGCGCGGCGGGCTTGCGCTTGGACAGCACCTTGCGGCGGCTGTTGGCGCGCTTGATGAGGGCGGCCAGTTCCTGCGGATTGAGGTTCTCGATATTCAGGCTCATGGGCGATTATTCTTTTATGGGAATGAAGGGAATTATCCAGTCCTTGGACGATCGGATCATAATCGCCTCGTTATTCCACGGCAACGGCCGCGAATAATTCCGTTCAGCCCGCGAGCTTCGCCAGCAGGGCCGCCTTGTCCAGGTTTTCCGATTCCGCCGCGGTGCGCGCGCGGTATTCGTAGGTGCCAGCTTCCAGCCCGCGCCCGGACACCACCACCCGGTGCGGAATGCCGATCAGCTCGATGTCGGCGAACATCGCGCCGGGGCGCAGACCGCGGTCGTCGAGCGCGGTGTCGATGCCGGCGGCATTCAATTCCGAATACAGCGCTTCGGCCGCAGCGGCGACCGCCGGGTCGTTCTTCGGATTGATGACGCAGACCGCGACCTGCCACGGCGCCATCGCTTCGGGCCAGCGGATGCCGGCGTCGTCGTGGTTCTGCTCGATCGCGGCGGCGACGATGCGCGACACGCCGATGCCGTAGCAGCCCATCGCCGGATTGACCGCCTTGCCGGCGGCGTCCAGCACGGTGCATTTCATCGCCTCGGAATATTTGCGGCCGAGCGCGAACACGTGGCCGACCTCGATGCCGCGGGCGATCTGCAGAATGCCCTTGCCGTCCGGCGAGGGATCGCCGGCGACCACGTTGCGGATATCGGCGGTTTCCGGCTCCGGCAGGTCGCGGCCCCAGTTCACGCCGGCGATGTGGAAACCGGGCCTGTTGGCGCCGACCACGAAATCCGCCATCGCCGCGACGCTGCGGTCGGCGATCACGCGGATCGCTTTCTTCGCGTTCAACGGGCCGAGGAAACCGGGTTCGCTGCCGAGGGCTTCGGCAATCTCGGCTTCGGTCGCCAGGCGGTAGTCGCCCATGCCCGGCAGCTTCGCCAGCTTGATCTCGTTGACCACGTGATCGCCGCGCACCAGCGCCAGCACGAACTGGTCATTGCCGTCCGCATCGACGCCGATCATCGCCACCGATTTCACCGTGCGCTGCAGCGGGATGTCCAGCAGCGCGGCCACGTCTTCGCAGGTTTTCTGCACGGGCGTTTCGACGTCGCGCAGGGATTCCGACGCGGCGGGACGCGGGCCGGGCGAAACGGCTTCCGCCAGCTCCACGTTGGCGGCGTAATCGGAGCCGTCGGAAAACACGGTGGCGTCCTCGCCGGACTCGGCCAGCACCTGGAATTCGTGCGAGGCGCTGCCGCCGATCGCGCCTGTATCCGCGGCCACCGCGCGGAACTTCAGCCCCAGCCGGGTGAAGATGCGCGAATACGCGTCGTACATGTTGCGGTATTCGGCGTGCAGCGAATCGTCGTCGATGTGGAAGGAATAGGCGTCCTTCATGACGAATTCGCGCGCGCGCATCACCCCGAAGCGCGGGCGGATCTCGTCGCGGAACTTGGTGGTGATCTGGTAGAAATTGACCGGCAGCTGCTTGTAGCTGGCGATTTCCTGGCGGAAGAAATCGGTCACCGCTTCCTCGGCGGTGGGGGTGAAGCAGTATTCCTGCTCCTTGCGGTCGCGGATTTTCAGCAGCTGCGGGCCGAATTTCGCCCAGCGCCCGGTTTCCTCCCACAGTTCCTTCGGCTGCACCGAAGGCATCGCCATTTCGATCGCGCCGGCGCGGTTCATTTCCTCGCGCACCACACCTTCCACCTTGCGCAGCACGCGCAGCCCCAGCGGCGACCAGGTGTACAGGCCGGCGGCGAGCTTGCGGATCATGCCGGCCTTGAGCATCAGCTTGTGGCTGACGATCTCGGCGTCGGCGGGAGTTTCCTTTTCGGTGCGGAGGTGGAACTGCGAAAGGCGCATGGGGCGGGCTGGTGGGGAAAACCCGCATTCTGCCATGCGCGGATTCAGCCGCGGCCGCCGTGGACTTCGATGCCGTCCTTCGGCGCGCGACTGATCCGCTCGTAGCGGCGGCCCTTCGGCGGGTCCTCGGTGACGTGCAGGTTGCCGGCGTCGTCGCGCCAGCGGTACAGCGTGTTCGCGCGCTCGGCCTGGATGGCGGCGGCCTCGGCGGCAGCGGCGCGCTCGTGCTGGCGGCGCGGCATCTCGGCGGTGAACCACCACCACGCCGCGGCGGCCAGCGCGATCGCCAGCGCCAGCATGCCCAGCTGTTTCATCGTGCGGCCGGGGTGCAGAACGCCTTGACCGCGGCCTGGTTCAGTTCGATCTGCGGCTTGCGCTCGTCGTCGCTCATGTTGCGGTCGGGCTTGCCGTCGCCGTTGGTGTCGATGCCGATCGGGCCGCCGCCCTCCAGGCGCACGAGGTTGGCGCGGGCGTTGGTGCACTGCTCGCTCTCGGGTTTCTTGGCGGCGGCTTCGGCGGGCTTGCCGTCCTTCACGTCGAGGTCGCGGGTCTGGTGGGCCTGGGCCGGCGGCACGTCGGTGTAGTGGGTCACGCCCTTGGCGTCCTTCCACTGGTAGACCCGCTGCTGCTGGGCCAGCGCCGGTGCGGCCGCCACGGTCACGGCCAGCGCGAGGGCGAGGGTGCGGAGGGTGTTCATGCGGGCGCTCCGGGGGAATGTCCGCCGATTGCAGCACCGCGCCGCCGCCGCCGCAAGCCCGTACACTGGGCGGATGGACGAAAACCACGCCCCCACGCCGCGCCCGCGCGGACGCGGCATCTACCTGCTGCCCAACCTGTTCACCACCGGCGGGCTGTTCGGCGGCTTCTTCGCGATCATCGCCGCCTCGCAGGGGAAGTTCGAGGCCGCCTGCATCGCCGTGTTCGTGGCCGCGGTGCTGGACGGGCTGGACGGGCGGGTGGCGCGGCTGACCAACACCCAGAGCGAGTTCGGCGTGCAGTACGACTCGCTGGCCGACCTGATCAGCTTCGGCATGGCCCCGGCGATGGTGATGTACCACTGGGCGCTGGTGGCGATGAAGCTGGACAGCCCGACCCTGGGCAAGATCGGCTGGCTGGCCGCGTTCCTGTACGCCGCCTGCGCGGCGCTGCGGCTGGCCCGCTTCAACAGCCAGGTGGGCACGGTGGACAAGCGCTGGTTCATCGGCCTGGCCAGCCCGGCGGCGGCGGGGCTGATGGCGAGCTTCGTCTGGACCTGCCAGATCTTCGGCTGGTCGGGCGAGGAGCTGCGCTATGCGGCGCTGGCGCTGACCGTGATCGCCGGTCTGCTGATGGTCAGCCGGATCCGCTACAACAGTTTCAAGGGCAGCGGGCACGGACCGAAGGCCGACCGGGTGCCGTTCTTCACCCTGGTGATCGCGCTGGCGGTGCTGATCGCGCTGTGGATCGCGCCGGCGGTGACCCTGCTGACCGCGAGCACGCTGTACGCGCTGTCCGGGCCGCTGCTGTGGTTCCGCCGGCGGCGGCTGCCGGGGCCGGACGCCGCGGCGTGAACTGGGACCCGTTCCAGCGCGCGGTGTTGTCCGAGCTGGGGCTGGCGCTGTACCGGCTGCCCGGAGCGCCGTCGCCAGCGCCGATGCCGGCCGTGGCGGCGGATGCGGCCGGCGATGCCGGCATGCTGGCGCGCCTGGCCCGCGCGGCGGGGGTGGCGCCCGAAGCGCTGCTGGCGCACGCCGAGATCGCGGCCACGGCCGCCCGGCTGCGCGGCGACGCCGCCGCCAAGCGCGCGCTGTGGCCGCGCCTGCGCGCCCTGCGGCGGAGCGCGGGATGAGCGCCGTGCAGGCCTATGGCGCGCTGGCCGCGCCCAGCCTGCGGCCGATGCGCGAGGCCGACCTGGACGCGGTCATGGACATCGAACTGCGCGCCTATCCGTTCCCGTGGACGCGCGGCATCTTCCGCGACTGCCTGCACGCCGGCTACCCGATGTGGCTGCAGGAGCGGCAGGGCGCCATCGTCGGCTACGGCGTGCTGAGCATCGCCGCCGACGAGGCGCACGTGCTGAACCTGTGCACCGCTCCCGGCAACGAGGGACAGGGGCTGGGCCAGCGCATGCTGCAGGCGCTGCTGAAGATCGCGCGCGGCCACGGCGCGCAGCGGGTGTTCCTGGAGGTGCGGCCGTCCAACCCGCGCGCCATCGCCCTGTACGAGCGCAGCGGCTTCAACGAGATCGGCCGTCGCCCGCGCTACTACCCGGCGCACGCCGGCCGCGAGGACGCCATCGTCATGGCGATGGAACTGCTGGACTGACGCCCGGTTCCGGGTCGCCGCGCCGCGCGCCGTAGAATGCGCGGCATGGACATCTTCAAGACCTTCACCCTCGAAGCCGCGCACCGGCTGCCGAACGTGCCGGCCGGGCACAAATGCGCGCGTCTGCACGGGCATTCGTTCCGGGTCGAACTGCATGTGTCGGGCGAGCCCGATCCGCACGCCGGCTGGGTGATGGACTTCGCCGAGCTGAAGGCGGCGTTCCTGCCGCTGTACGAGCAGCTCGACCACCATTACCTCAACGACGTCGAGGGTCTGGAAAATCCCACCAGTGAGCGGCTGGCGCAGTGGATCTGGGCGCGGATGAAGCCGCGGGTGCCGCTACTGTCGGAGGTCGTGGTGCACGAGACCTGCACGTCCGGCTGCCGCTACCGAGGCTGAATGGGCGGCGGCTTGATCGTCGTCAATTGACAATCATTCGCAGTTGCGATTCAATCGCGCCCAACGGCAATCAACGGGTGGCGTGCGATGTACGTCTGCATCTGCAACGGGGTGACGGATCGGCAGATCCGCGAGGCGGCGGAAGCCGGCTGCGCCTCCGTGCCCGAAATGACCATGCGCACCGGCGCGGGCGCCAACTGCGGCTCCTGCCTGGGGCTGGTGGCCGAGATGATCGAGGAAACCCGCGCCCGCCGCGCGCTGGACCTGCCGGTGCTGGCGCGCGCCGCCTGAGCCGCGCCGCGGGGCGATCCCGAAGCAAGAGGAAAAGTGCGGACGATTCGCGTTCCGCCGCGCCGCCGCGGCGCGCGCTACAGTGCGCGCAGTTCACGCACGGAGCGCAGCCATGCAGGGCGACGCCAAGGTCATCGGGTTCCTCAACAAGGCGCTCTACAACGAGCTGACCGCCATCAACCAGTACTTCCTGCACGCCAAGATGCTGAAGAACTGGGGGCTGAAGGCGCTGGCCGCGCACGAGCACCACGAGTCCATCGACGAGATGAAGCATGCCGACGCGCTGGCCGAGCGCATCCTGTTCCTCGACGGGCTGCCCAACTTCCAGGCGCTGGGCAAGCTGAAGATCGGCGAGACTCCGGTGGAGATCCTGCGCTGCGACCTGGCGCTGGAGCTGGAGGCGGTGCCGCTGCTGCGCGAAGCCATCGCCTACTGCGAATCAGCGGGCGACTACGTCAGCCGCAAGCTGTTCGCCGACATCCTCGATTCCGAGGAGGAGCACATCGACTGGATCGAGACGCAGCTCTCGCTGGTCGAGCGCCTCGGCGAGCAGAACTACCTCGCCCAGCAGATCGAAGAGGATTGATCCGCGCGGCCCGCGGCGTCGGCCGCGGGCGTGCCGGGGTTCAGCGCGGCAGCGTGGCCTGCAAGGCGGCCCGCACCTGCGCGAATTCGCTGACGATCCGCGCCACCGCGTTGCCCGGCTGCGCCAGCGTGCCGTCGCGTGCGCCGTGCTCCAGATCGCGCGCGGCCTCGGCCAGGGTGGTGGCGCCGACGTTGGCGCTGGACGATTTCAGGGTGTGCGCGGCGACGCGCAGGGCGATCGGGTCGTTGTCCACCGCCGCGCGTTCGAGCTGGGCGATCAAGCGCGGCGCGTCCTCCAGGTAGACCGCGACGATGCGGTCCACTTCCGGGCCCAGCACTTCGCGCAGCTCGCCCAGCACGCCGCCGTCGAGCACCGGCGGCGAGCGTTCGGCCAGTTCGGCGGCCGGCGGCAGGCTGTCCGGAACCGCCAGGTTGGAACCCTTCCAGCGCGCCACGCACTGCTCCAGCTCGGTGCGGGTGACCGGCTTGGCCAGGTAGTCGTCCATGCCGGCGTCCAGGCACTTCTGGCGGTCGCCGGCCATCGCGTTGGCGGTCATCGCCACGATCGGCAGGCGGCGCTCGACGTTGCGCTCCTGCTCGATCTCGCGCCAGCGGCGGGTGGCGCTGTAGCCGTCCAGCACCGGCATCTGGCAGTCCATCAGCACCAGGTCGTAGTCGCCGCCGTCCATCTTCTCGATCGCGGCCTGGCCGTTGCCGGCGGCGTCGCAGTCCACACCCAGCACCTGCAGCAGCCGCTGCGCGACCATCAGGTTGACCGGGTTGTCCTCGACCAGCAGCACCCGGGTCTTGCGGGACGAGGCCGGGCGCGGCGCGCGCGGCGCCGGCGCGGGATGCGGGTCGTGCTGCGCCCAGGACACGCCGGAGGCGGACAGCACCGCGCGCAGGTCGGCGTCCTCGACGTTGCGGGGGACGATCGTGGCCGACATCGGCAGGTCGAGCGAGGTCACCTCGTCACCGCGCAGGTACACCAGCCGCACGTCGCCGAACTGGGCGCGCCGCTCCATGTTGCGCGCCAGCGACAGCGCGGTGCTGCGGATGCTGGACAGGTCGGCCAACACCACCGAATACGTCCACGGCTCGCCCTGGCCGCGCGCCGCGCGCAGGCGCTCAAGCGCGTCGTGGGTGTTCTCGACGGTGGTGACGCGCAGGCCCCAGTTCGGCAGCAGCATGGTCAGGCGCATGCGCAGGCGCTGGTCGGTGGTGATCAGCAGCACGCGGCCGCCGTGCAGGTCCTCCTGATGGGTGGGCATGTCGCCCTGCACCTTGAGCAGCGGGATCTCGAACCAGAAGGTGGAGCCGCGCCCCGGTTCGGAGTCCACGCCGATCCGCCCGCCCATCAGCGAGACGATGCGTTGCGAGATCACCAGCCCCAGCCCGGTGCCGCCGTACAGGCGGGTGGTGGAGGCGTCGGCCTGGCTGAACGGCTGGAACAGCTTCTCCCGCCCGGCCGCGTCGATGCCGATGCCGGTGTCCTGCACCTCGAAGCGCAGCTGGTGCTGGGCCGCGGTTTCGCCGAGGCGTTTCACGCTGATGGCGACGCTGCCGCGTTCGGTGAACTTGATCGCGTTGCTCAGCAGGTTGCTGAGGATCTGCCGCAGCCGCACCGGATCGCCGCGCACCGGCAGGCGCACCGAGGCGTCGATGTTCAGCAGCAGGTGCAGGCCCTTGGCCTCGGCCGGGCGCTCCATCAGGGTGATGACGCTCTGCAGCAGCTCGCGCAGGTTGAAGCCGGTGGTTTCCAGCTCCAGCCGGTCGGCTTCCAGCTTCGAGTAGTCGAGGATGTCGTCGACGATGCGCAGCAGCTGCTGCGCGGAGGCGGTAGCGGTTTTCAGGATTTCCTGCTGGTCCAGCGCCAGGCGCGAGCTGGACAGCAGGTCCAGCATCGGGATGATGCCGTTGAGCGGGGTGCGGATCTCGTGGCTCATGGTGGCCAGGAACTCGCCCTTGGCCATCACCGCCGATTCGGCCGCCTGCTTGGCGCGGGTCAGCTCGGCTTCGAGCTGGGTGTGGCGATCGATCTCGCGCTGCAGCGCGCTGATCTCCTCGACGTTGCGGCGGCCCTGCTCCTCCTGCCGGTGCAGGCGGGTTTCGCGCTTGCGCACGGCGAAGGCCAGGGTGACGGTGGCGAACAGCGCCAGCAGGGCCAGCACCAGCGCGACCAACTGCCAGGGGCCTTCCACCCCGAACCGCTCGACCAGCAGGGACAGCGAGGCGCCGGCGGCCGCGCCCAGCGCCAGCCAACGGGCGGTCAGCAGGTTGAGGCCGCGCTCGGCGTCGTCGTCGCTCACAAGGTCGCGCTCCGGAAATCGAAGTCGAGCGCCTGCTCCGGGCGCTGCACCAGGTTGCCCTGGATGAAGTCGATGCCGCCCACCCACAGCGCCGCGGCGGCCTGCGGGTCTTCCACCGCCTGGCCGATGACCTGCAGGCCCAGCCGGTGCGCGCGTTCGATGACCTCGCGCATCTCGTCGTGCAGCTCCGGCGGCAGCGGCTGCTGGGCGAAGTCCGCGGACAGGCGCAGATAGCCCAGCGGCAGTTCCTGCAACAGCTGGTTGGCGTCTTCGCCGCGGCGGAACTGGCTGAGGCAGAACTGCACCCCGGCCGGAACCAGCTGCTCGCAGAACTGGTGCAGCAGCACCACGTGCACCACCGCGTCGTCCAAGCGCAGGTCGATGACCAGCGAGGGCGGATCGACGTTGTGGCGCTCCAGCGCCTGCAGCAGCCAGCCGACGTAGCTGTCCTGCGCCAGCGTGCTGGGCGACTGCGAGACGAACAGCCGCATCGGCCGGCTTTCCGCGCGCCGCTTCTGCAGCAGCGCCAGCGCCTGCTCCATCACCCAGCGATCCAGCTGCGGCATCAGCCCCGCGTGCTGCGCGGCGGACAGGAATTCGCCGGCGCGGCGCACGTTGCCGTCGGGGCCGCGCATCCGCACCAGCACCTGGAACTGCGCGTCGTCGCCGCCGGCCACCGCGACCACCGGCTGGAATGCGAGGTAGAGGGTGTCGTCGCCGGAGGTCAGCGCGGCGCGCAGCTCGTCGGCGATGTCGCTGGTCGCGGCGGTGTCCGGCGGCACGTAGGCGGCCAGCCCGATCGGCGAGCCCTGCGCTTCGCGGGCCGCGTCCTCGCAGGCCGACAGCACTTCGCCGGCGTCGGTGAAGCCGTGTTCGAAGGTGGTGTAGCCGATGGTGCAGCGCAGCCGCAGGGTTTCGCCATCGGTCTTGAAGTCGTGGTAGCCGACGCCGTCGCGCAGGTTGCGCGCGTAGCCGTCCAGCCAGCCGCGGTCGCCGCCGCGCACCACCACCAGGAAGGCGTTGTCGCTCAGGCGGGCGGTGGCGTGCTCGCCGGTCAGGCTGCCGAGGAAGCGGCCGGCGTCGTTGATCAGGCTCTCGAAGGCGGCATAGCCGTAGTGCTTGCGCAGCGCGGCGGCATTGCCCATCTCGACCAGCAGCGCGCCGCCGGGCGTGCCGCTGGCCAGCTGCGCGGCCAGCAGCTTCATCAGCAGCGGGCGGGTGTGCAGGCCGGTGACCGGGTGGCGGTCGGGCTCGGCCGGCGCCTGCCGGCTGCTGCTGAGCGCGCGCGCGCGGCGGACGCGGTTCTGCACCGCCGCGATCAGGTGGCGCGGTCGCACCGGCTTGAGGATGTAGTCGTCGCCGCCGTGCTCCAGCACCTCGACCTGCTTCTCCGGGTCTTGGTCGCCGGTCAGGAACACCACCGGCGTGTATTCGAAGCGCGGGTGCTCGCGGATCTGCGAGGTCAGCGCGGTGCCGCTGGAGCCGGGGATGTGCAGGTCCATCAGCACCAGGTCGGGATCGAAGCGCTCCATCGCCTCCATCATGCGTTCGGGGATCGCCACCACTTCGGCCTGCATGCCGGCGCCGCGCAGGATCGCCTCGGCGAACACCGCCTGGCTGCGGTCGTCCTCGACGATCAGCACGCGGAACGGATCGGCGTCGGCGGCGACGTCGTTCTGGCCGCTCATGCCCGCACTCCGTGTCCGCCGTGGCATAGACGGGTCGGCGAGATGGCGCGTGCCTGCGAAAGGGGCGGCACGGCGTCCGTGGCGGGCAACTTCATGGTTCTCCTTGGGGGCATGGCGACGATGTACGGCATCTTCATATCTGGTTTCTGACGCAAAACGGTACTACGGACGGCCGGGCCGGGGCGAGGTGAAGGCGCCGCGCAGGCGCGCCATTCCGCGCAGCATCGCCCGGCACAGCCACCAGGCGAGCAGCGCCAGGCACAGGCTGACGGCGACGGTCGCGCCCAGCGCCAGCCACGGATGGCTGAAGGCGAGCGTCAGCGCGCCGACCACCAGCGCGTCCTCGGAGATCGACGCCATCCAGTTGCTGACCGGCTCCGGCGAGCCGTTGATCAGGCCGCGCGTGCCCGCCTTCAGCGCGTGGCTGGTCAGCGCCACGCCCGCGCCGGTGGCGAGCATGCCGGCGCCGAGGTGGCCATCCGGCGACAGCGCGGCCGCCGCGAGGAACGCGCCGGCGGGGATGCGCAGCAGCGTCTGCAAGAGATCCCAGGCCGAATCCACGCCCGGGATCTTGTCGGCGAAGAACTCGGCGACCGCCAGCGCGCCCGAGGTGCCCAGCACCCACGGCGACTGCGCGACCTGCAGCGCGGGCGGCAGCTCCAGCCAGCCCATCAGCCCCGCGACGCCGACGCCGAACACCGTCAGGTAGGCGCGGATGCCCGCCAGCCAGGCCAGCAGGATGCCGATCGCGAACACATGGGCCGTCTCCATCGTATGGATTCCGAAGCCAGCGCAAGGCAGCCCAGTCTATACGCCTCCGCGTCCGCGCGGCGTCGCGGCTTGACGCGGGCGCGGGCCGGATGCGATACCACGGCGATGCCGATGTCCGAGCACATTCCGCGGCCGCGCGGCGCGGGCCAACCGCGTGTTGCCTTGATCGCGCTGGTCGCGGCGGCGCTGCTGCTGGGCCTGTGGGGCGCCTGGCGCAGCTTCGCGCCGCAGCCGGCGAACGCGCGCGAGCAGCTGCGCGCGCAGGCCGGCAGGATCGCGACGCTGGAACAGCAGAACGCCACCCTCGCCCGCTCCGACCAGATCAGCCGGCAGGCCAATGCCGACCTGCAGGCGACGCTGGCCGAACGCGACGAGGAAATCGCCGGCTTGCGCGCCGACGTCGCCTTCTACGAGCGCTTCGTCGGCGCCACCGGCCAGCGCCACGGACTGGCCGTGCACGACCTGCGGCTGGAACCGCAAGGCGACCCGCAGCTCTGGCATTTCGTCGCCACCCTCACCCAGAACCTGAACCGCGGCGCGGTCAGCAGCGGCCATCTGCAACTGGCGCTGGAAGTCACCGACGGCCGCAGCATGCGCCGGCTGGACTGGAACGTGCTGCGCCAGCAGGCCGGCGCGGCGGAGGTCGCGTATTCGTTCCGCTATTTCCAGCAGGTCGAGGGCGACATCGTGCTGCCGCGCGGGCTCAAGCCGGTGCGGGTGATCGCGCGGCTGCTGCCCGCCACGGGCGCGCCGGTGGAGCAGTCGTTCACCTGGAGCGCGGCGACCGCGCCGGCCGGCGCCGCCGGAGGTTGAATCGGCGGCATTCGCGCCCCATGCTGGATGCATGGAAATCGCCGTACTCGACCAGCCCGCCGCGTCCCCGCCGCCGGCCCCGCTGCGCTTCACTGCCGCTGCCGCCGCCAAGGTGCGCGAACTGGTGGCGGAGGAAGGCAACGCCTCGCTCAAGCTGCGCGCCTACATCCAGGGCGGCGGCTGTTCCGGTTTCCAGTACGGCTTCGAGTTCGACGAGGGCCAGAACGAGGACGACATCGCCATCGTCACCGACGGCGCCATCCTGCTGGTCGATCCGCTCAGCCTGCAATACCTGATGGGCGCGGAAGTCGATTACAGCGAATCGCTGGCCGGCGCGCAGTTCGTGATCCGCAATCCGAACGCGAAGACCACCTGCGGCTGCGGCAGCAGTTTCACGGTGTAGCGCGGCCCCGCGGCGCGGGCGACAGGAACCGAGCGGCGCGATTGCGGGCCGGAGCCGGCCTGCGCGGATAATGGCGCCGCAGCGACGGGGCAACGCGGAGCGAAGATGGTGAGTCCTTTTTCATTCGTCGATGGCGCGCTGGATCGCGCCGACCACCTGCGCGACGATCCCGCCGCGCTCGCCGCCGCGTGGCCGTCGGCAGGCGTGATCGCGCTGGACGCCGCCGGCAACGCGCTGGCCGATGCCGCATCGCAACTGCTGCCGCTGGACGGCGCGGCGCTGGCCGATGGGCCGGGCGCCGCCGTCTTCCTCGGCCAGCGCGAGGGCCGCGCGTGGTTCTTCGTCGACGCCGACGCACCCGGCGTCGACGCGCCCGCCCGCATCGACCTGCGCCGCGCCGCATCGCGCTGGCCGGCCTGGCAGGCGACGCTGTTCGCGCAGGCGCGCGCGGTGCAGCACTGGCACCAGCGGCACCGCTACTGCGCGGCCTGCGGCGGCGCGCTGCGCTTCGTCCGCGCCGGCTGGCTCGGCACGTGCGACGCCTGCGGCAGCGAGCACTACCCGCGCACCGACCAGGCCATCATCGCCGCGATCACCGACGGCGAGCGCCTGCTGCTGGGCCGGCAGTCCGGCTGGCCGGCGCGGCGCTGGTCGGTGGTGGCCGGCTTCGTCGAACCCGGCGAAACGCTGGAGCAGACCGTGGCGCGCGAGGTAATGGAGGAAACCGGCGTGCGCGTGCACGTGGACAGCGCGCGCTACCTCGCCTCGCAGCCGTGGCCGTTCCCCGGCTCGCTGATGCTGGGCTTCATCGCCCGCGCCGAGCCGGACGCGCCGCAGGCCAGCGAGGAGCTGGAGGACGCGCGCTGGTTCGGCGCCGACGAGGTGCGCGCCGGGCTGGAGCGCGACTGGCGCGA
Organism: Thermomonas brevis; assembly: GCF_014395425.1. Classification (NCBI taxonomy): domain Bacteria; kingdom Pseudomonadati; phylum Pseudomonadota; class Gammaproteobacteria; order Lysobacterales; family Lysobacteraceae; genus Thermomonas; species Thermomonas brevis. The sequence goes on along the minus strand of NZ_CP060711.1, from coordinate 1,437,504 downwards.
TGCCGACGCTGCGGGCGAGGGCATCGTGCTGTCCTCGCCGATTTCCATCGCCCGCCACGTCATCCGCGCGTGGCTGGACGAATACGACGCGGCTCAGCGCAGCCAGTAAACTCCGGCCATGGCCGCCACCCTGCTCGCCGTCGTCGCCGCGCTCGTCATCGGGCATCTCGCGCCCGCGCTCGCGGCCGGCCTGCGCCAGTTCGGCTGGTTCCGCACCTGGCTGCAATGGCTGAACGGCCAGTTTCCCGAGCACAGCTTCTGGCGCGGCCCCTACGGCATCGCGCTGGCGCTGGCGGTGCCGCTGTTGCTGCTGGGCCTGCTCCAGCTCGGCCTGCGGCATTCGCTGTGGGGACTGCCGGGCCTGCTGCTGGGCATCGCCGTGCTGTTCTGGTGCTGGGGGCCGCGCGATCTGGACGTGGACGTCGAGGCGATCCTCGACGCACCCGATCCCGCCGCCCGCCGCGCCGTTGCTGCGCGGCTGTGGCCGCCGGGCGTGTCGCCGCAGCTGGACGGCGCATCGCTGGTCGAGGCGGTGTTCCGCAACGCCTTGCAGCGCTGGTTCGGCGTGCTGTTCTGGTTCTGCCTGCTCGGGCCGTTCGGCGCGCTGCTGTACCGGCTCGCCGTGCAGGCCGCGCAGCAGGACGCCGACGCGCTGCCGCACGAGACGTCGCAAGGCGCGCGCACCTGGCTGGCGCTGCTGGAATGGCCGGTCGCCCAGCTGGCGACGCTGTCGCTGGCGCTGGTCGGCAACTTCGACAGCGTGGCCGGCGCCTGGCGCGAACCGGGCGCCTTCGGCCTGCACGGCCGCCTGCTGGCGAACGCCGCACGCGCCAGCGTGCGCAGCGAGATTGCCGAGGAAGTGGCCGACTACACCGAATCCGGCATCCCCGCCTCGACCGCGCTGGTCGAAGCCTTCGGCGAACTGCCGGAGCTGCGCGACGCCATCAGCCTGGTCTGGCGCGTGCTGGTGCTGTGGCTGGCGCTGATCGCGCTGTTCGTGGTGGCGGGCTGGGTGGGCTGACGCCTACGGTCCCCTCGCGGAACGCCTTCAGTGCTTTCCATGCCCGCTTGAGGTCGAATCAATCGACTGGAATATAGATGGCGATGGCCTTGCCCACTTTGCTGGTCTGCGTCGAAGAGATGCCAAGCCCGGACGTGTAGGCGGAGCTCCCGCTGATTGAGGTATTGGCGTAGCCGCTGCCGATGGCGCCCGTGATCTGGGTGTCTATGCCCTGAAGAAGGATGGCATTGGCGCCAAGGCTGGCCGCTTCCGCCTTCAAGCGCTTCATGACCTTGTTCATCCTGCTTTGCGCGGAAAAGCCATTCGCGCCCAGATCCGAGGCTTCCAACAGTGCGACGGTTTCATACGTCGCGGGCGGTTCCAGCAGGATTTTCACTTGGTCTGGCGATATCGGTTCGCGGGCTTTCCCGACAAGCACATGCGAAGAAGCGCATGCGGACAGCAAAACTGCAAAGACAACGACGAGTGCGGCCTTGACTGCATTCATTTCTTTTTCCCCCTTTGGTTTCTTGATTGACCGATTGCCAGAGCGGCAGGCATGGCACGTCAGCTGTCCTTGGGACTGGAATCCGACAGCACGTAGCCGGCGATGGTGCCGAGCAGGGCGGTCAGCGCTTCCGGCCGGAAGTCGGTCAGCAGCGCCAGCATGAAAAGGATCGGCAGGAACATCACGATGCCGAGGGCACGTATCGAGTTCGGCCCGAATCCTTGCTCTTTCGCTGCAAGCCGCGCATGCACCTTGTACAAGCCATACAGCATCGCGACCGTGGCTCCGAGCACCGCCAGCGTCTTCAACGCAATCAAATACCGATCGTCGACCAGCACACTTTTTGTCCCCTGACGGATTCGAGGTCATCTATAGTCTATTTTGGACTATTCCGCAATGGACTTTAGCGTGCCGTGGCCTTCCGGTCGCGGCGCGATGACAGGTTCGACTCACAACTCCGATTACCGCTTGCTGCTTGGTGTCTTGCGCGACGCAAGGCAGAGGCAGGGGGTGTCGCAAGTCGAACTGGCTTCACGACTGGGCAACACCCAGACTTTCGTGTCCAAGTGCGAGCGTGGCGAACGCCGCATCGATTTCGTGGAGTTCGTGGAATTTGCGGAAGCTTTGGGCGTTCCGCCGGAGACCTTGCTCGCCGATTATCTAGGGCAGCGCAGTAACAGTGGCTTCAAGGACAGGAAGGCGGCCCGGCGCGGAAAGACGCGCAAGGGAATGTAGTTTCCAGGTCGAAGGCTTGCCCGCGGACTTTGCGTCCCCGCTGCTTCATTTCCGCCCATTCCGAAACGCTTCCAATGCCTTCCAGGCCTTCGCGCTTCCCCACCGTCCGGTGGCGATGCCGTTCACGTCCCAGATCGCGATGCCCGCGCCGACGGCTTGCACGTCCTTCAGTTGCGCCGGCAATGCCCTGCGGCCTTTGCCTGCGCCCCACGCGTATTCGCCGCCGGGAATCCCCATCAGCACCTGCGATGCGTCGATGCCATGCTGCGTCGCCCAGGCTGCCTGCCAGCTGTAGCGGAACAGCGCCGCACCCTGCGCGCATGTTTCGCCGCCTTCGGGCGTGAAGGTTTCGACGCTGCCTTCGTACAGGTCGCCGTAGCCCATCGAGTGGATTGCATCCACGTGGCCTTGCCAGTCTTCCCACCACACCATGTTCGGCGCGTTGAAGCAGGGGCTGTGGAAGCTGTCGATGGTCAGTTCCTTGCCATGCGCCTTCAGCGCCGCCGACAGCTTCGCCACGAAGCCGGCGAATGCCGCGCGATCCGCGTCCAGCGCGCCGTTGCCTTCGAGGTCGAGATCGACGCCGGCAAGGCCGTGGCGTTCCACCGCCGCCAGCAGGTTGGCGACCAGCGCGTCGGGATGATCGCGGAAGGCGCTGCGGGCGAGCTCCCAGTCCCAGTGGTCGTTGCGGAAGTTGTACAGGGTCAGCAGCACCTTGACGTTGTTGCGCCGGCCCCAGTCGGCGAACCAGTCGGCGTCGGCGGGGCCGAGCGGTTCGCCGCGTTCGGCGAACACCAGCTCGCCGGTTTCCGTCGGCAGCCAGAACTGCAGGCCCAGCCGGGTGATCCACTGGCCGGCGGTCACGTCGCCCGCCTCGTGTTGCAGCGACAGGCGCGATTGCTGGAGCTGGTAAGGCGGCACCCAGGTCGTCACTTCGCCGGCGGACGCGGCGGTTGCGTACAGCACGCCGGCCAGCATCGCGATGGCGAGGCGATGCCGGTTCACGCGTCCGCTCCGCGCAGCGTGCGCACCTTGTCTTCCAGCAGCGCCGCCGTGGCGATGCCGCCGTCCACCGGCTCGCCGGCCACCACTTCGACGTGCGCACGCAGCCGTCGCGGCACGCGCATGCGGCCGAGCCGCGAATCGCGCTTGCTCCACATGCTGCCCCACATGTTCTTCAGCGCCAGCGGCACCACCGGCACGGTTTGCCCGCGCGCGGCGGCGCGTTCAAGGATCTTCTCCACCCCGGATTTGAACGGGGCGATGCTGCCGTCCCTGGTCAGCGCGCCCTCGGGGAAGATGCAGACCAGTTCGCCTTCGGCCAGCGCCGCGTCCACGGCGTCGAAGGCGCGTTGCATGATCTCGGGATTCTCGCGCGCGCCGGCAATCGGGATGGCCTTGGCGGTGCGGAAAATCCAGCGCATCACTGGGATGTTGAAAATCTTGTAATACATCACGAAGCGCGCCGGACGCGGGATGCACGCCGACAAAATCAGCGCGTCCATGTAGCTGACGTGGTTGCAGACCAGCAGCGCCGCGCCTTCGTCCGGCACGTGCTTTTCGATGCCGTGCAGCTTCAATCGGTACAGCGTGCGCACCATCGCCCAGCTCAGGAAGCGCATGAAGAACTCGGGAACGATGGTGAAAATCCAGATCGCCACCAGCGTGTTGGCGATGGCCAGCGCCAGGAACACCTGCGGAATCGTCCAGCCCAGGTAACGCTGGAGGGCCAGGCCGATGACGGCTGCGGCGACGATGAACATCGCGTTCTGGATGTTCATGCCCGAGATCACCCGCGCCAGCTCGTGCTTCGGCGAGCGGCTCTGGATCAGCGCGAACAGCGGCACCACGAAGAAGCCGGTGAACAGGCCGATGCCGACCAGGTCGAACATGATCCGCCAGCTGCCCGCCGCTTCGACGAATTGCATCACCGACAGCCCATGCGCCAGCGCCTGTCCGGGCCGCGCGAAATACAGGTCGAGCAGGAAGGCGCTGACGCCGAACGCACCCATCGGCACCAGGCCGATTTCCACCGTGCGCCCGGACAGCTTTTCGCACGACATCGAACCGATGCCGACGCCCACCGAGAACAGCGCCAGCGCGAAGATGTAGAGGTTCTGCGTGCCGCCCAAATTGGTTTCGGCATACACCGGCAGCTGCGCGGTCAGCACCGTGCCGACGAACCAGAACCAACTCACGCCCAGCACCGCGTTGCGCACCGCCAGCTGCCGGCGGGTGAGCTGCCAGATGCGCCACGATTCGCGCAGGATGTTCCAATCCACCTTCAGCGATGGATCGCCCGCGTCCACCTTCGGGATGCGCCGCGCCACGGTGTTGCCGGCAATCGCCATCAGGATCACCGACACCGCCGCCACCTGTGGCCCGTGCTCGCCGGCGACCTGGAAAATCAGCCCACCGAAGATCATGCCGATCAGGATCGACAGCGAGGTGCCCATCTCTACCAGCCCGTTGCCGCCAGTGAGTTCCTCGGGTTTGAGCACCGAAGGCAGGATCGAATACTTCACCGGCCCGAACAGCGTGGACTGCATGCCGGTGCCAAACAGCGCCACCAGCAGGATCGGCATGCTCTGCAGCAGGAAGCCCAGCGCCGCCAGCGACATCACCGCGATCTCCATCGTGGTGGTGATGACGATCAGCCTCTGCTTCTCCAGCTTCTCCGCGATCTGCCCGGCGGTGGCGGAGAACAGGAAGTAGGGCAGGATGAAGATGGCGGGCGCGAGGTTGGCGTACAGCCCCATCTGGCTGCTGCCGACGGCCATGTAGGCCAACAGGCCGATGATCGCCTGTCGATAGACGTTGTCGTTGAATGCGCCGAGCGACTGCACGACGAAATAGGGCAGGAAGCGGCGCTGCTTGAGCAGGTCGAACTGGCTATGGCCGGACATGCGGATCCCCGTCTGGATGGGCGAAGGATAGCGGAGGTACGCGCATCGGTTCGTTCCATCCGCCGCACGCTTGCTGCATGCGGCGGTTGATAGAGTGCCGGCATCCACCGATGGATGCCGCCATGTCCGCTTCCCCAATGCCCGCCGTCTTCCTCGGCCACGGCAGCCCCATGAACGCGCTGGAGCGCAATCGCTATACCGAGGCGTGGCGGGCGTTCGGCGCCTCGGTGCCGAAGCCGCGCGCGATCCTGGCGGTGTCGGCGCACTGGTATGTCAACGGTCTTGCGGTCACGGCGATGCCGAACCCGCGCACGATCCACGATTTCTACGGTTTCCCGCAGGCGCTGTTCGACGTGCGGTATCCGGCGCCGGGACTGCCGGAATTGGCCGAGGAAGTGGCGGACACCGTATCGCCGGATTTCGTGGTGGGCGCCGACCGCGATGCCTGGGGGCTGGACCACGGCACCTGGTCGGTGCTGGTGCATGCCTTTCCCGATGCCGACATTCCGGTGGTGCAGCTGTCCATCGACGCGCGCCGTCCGCTGGACTGGCATCTGGCGCTGGGCACGAAGCTGGCGGCGCTGCGCGAGCGCGGCGTGCTCGTGGTCGGCAGCGGCAACGTGGTGCACAACTTGCGTGCGATCGACTGGCAGCGGCCGGACGGTGCGTTCGATTGGGCCGAGCGGTTCGATACCGAGGCGAAGCGGCTGATGCTGGAGCGTCCGTACGACATCGCATCACTGGCCTCGCATCGCGACTATCGGATGGCGGTGCCGACCGACGAGCATTTCCTGCCGCTGCTCTACATCGCTGGGCTGGCGTCGGCTGCGGGCAAGCCGGCCGAGATGCTGGTGGATGGCTATGCCTACGGCTCTCTGTCGATGACGGCGTTCACGCTGGACGCGCATTGCCCGGAGGCGACTGACGAAACGGGTGGCGCGGCCTCGCTGGACACGACGCTGCCGCCGGAGGATGCGAACATCTGAGTCAAGCTGCGTCGCCGTGACGCGGTCAGGGAGCGTCAGTGAAAAACATCGGGCTTGGTCGTTGGGTGCTTGCATTCCTGATTTGCCTGGCTTCTGCCCAGGTTTTAGCGGTGTCGGAAATTTCCGGAACGGCCGATCCATCGTCACCCGAAATTGACCGGGTGGTCGATGCGCTTTGCTCGAAAGACGTTGTGCTTCTCGGGGAAGACGCTCACCACGCGGGAGCGACGACGATTGCCGTGAAGGTGGAACTCATTGAACTGCTGACGCGGAAATGCGGATTTCGAGGCGTGGTTTTCGAAAGTCAGTTTTACGACCTGCTGGATTTCGAACATGCGGTCGCAGCCGGTTCCGCGACCAGGGAGCAACTTGCCGACGCAATCGGCGCGGTGTGGTCTCGCTATCCGGAATTCAGGAGTTTCGCCGGCTGGCTGCATGAGGAAGCCAGCGTCGGGCGCATCCATGTGGCCGGAATGGATGCCCAGGCTGGCGGCGTTGCGCAGAATTACTCGCTGCAACGGTTGCCGGGTGTCCTTTCGTCAGTTCTTGCGGGCGCGCGTCGAGTGGACTGCGAAACCCGCATTGCGCGTCAGAACGGATGGGGCTATGACGACACCCATCCGTACGATGCCGATGCCTTGGAGGAATTGCACCGCTGCCTGCGCGATATCCGGGACAACCTGGATGCGGCGAAGGCGTCCGTGGATTTGCGTGCGATGGCCGATTCGTACGCGCGCTATCTGGAATTTTCCGATGGCGACGAGCATGGCCTGCGCGACAGGGCCATGTACGAAAACCTCCTGTGGATACGCTCCCATTGGCCGAAGGGTGTTCGGGTGATTGTCTGGTGTGCGAGCGTGCATGCGGCAAAAACGGCGGACGGCGTGCGGGAAGGATTTCGGCCGCTGGGCAGTTACATGCACGAGGCGTTCGGCGACAAAGTCGCGGCAGTTGGTTTCAGCGCGCTCGACGGCAGTTACGGAAATGTCGGCGGCGGTGGTACGCCGCATGCGCTTGGCATCTCTTCGGAAGGTTCGTTGGAGACGCGCGCCTACGAGGATGTGAGCGGACAGGCGTTGCGATTCCTGGATTTCCCGCAGCTCAAGGCCATGGGCGTGATTTCGGCGCGTGCCTTGAATTACGTCAAGCCCATGACCGTTGACTGGTCGAAGCTGCTGGATGGGATGATTGTGCTGCGCCGGGAAACGCCGGCAGTAGCTAAGCCGTGATCTGAATCTGCGGCATGTCTCACGGTCGCACCGGTCGTTGCTGAAACGCCCATAGCCCCGCTGCCGATCTCAGTGCGCCGCCGACAGCGTGCTGCGCACGGTGGCGCGCAGGTGGCGGCGCATGCTCAGCCAGCCGGCCAGCATCGCCGCCAAGGTGCCGACGATGGCACCGGTGGCGAGCGTGGAAACGCTCCACGTCGGCGGCAGATCCAGCACGCGCTGGGCGAAGGCGGTGCCGATGCCGGCGGCGGCCACTGCGGCCACGCTGCCGGCAATTGCCCCGATCGCCCCGAACTCCACCAACTGCGAGCGTCGCAGCTGCGCGGTACTGGCTCCCAGCGTGCGCAGCACGCCGAGTTCGGTGGCGCGTTCGGCGCGGGTGGCGGTCACGGCGGCCACGAACACCAGGCAGCCGGACAGGAAGGCGAACCAGAACACCACCTGGATCACCATCGCGGCCTGGTCGCCGATGCGCTGGATCTCGCCGGTGACGGCATCGATATCGATGACGTTGGCGTTCGGAATCTCGCGCGACAGCGCGGTGGCCAGCGTGGCGTCGCCGCGCGGGACGCGCACGGCGGTGATGTACGTGCCGGGCAAATTGCGGGCGAGATCGGGCGAGGCCAGCACGAAGAAGTTGGGCGTGAAGCTTTCCCAGCGCACGTCGCGCAGGCTGGTGATGGTTCCTTCGATGCGTTGGCCGGCGACGTCGAAGGCGAGCATGTCGCCGAGTTGCCAATGCAGTTGGTCGGCGAACTTGCGCTCCACCGAGAACTCCTGATGTGCGGTCGCCGGGTTCCAGAACCTGCCCGCCTTCAGCGTATTGCCGTTCGGCAACGCATCGGCGGTGGACAGGTTGAACTCGCGATCCATCAGCCGCCCGCCGCGACCGCTCGGTTCCGGGCGTCCGCGCTGGGTCGCACTGATGCCGACATAGCGCGCGCGGATCATCGGCGACAGTTCGGCGGTCTGGAAGCCGAGCCGTTGCAGCACTGCATCGAACGTCGGCCGTTGCTCCTGCTGCACGTTGATGACGAAGCGGTTGGGCGCATCGCCGCGCACCGTGGCCTGCCACTGTTCCCACACGTCGGTGCGCACCAGCAGCAACAGCAGCAGCGCCATCAGGCTGGTGCCCAGCGCGACCACCTGCGCGATGGTCAGCCGGCGGCGGCGCGACAGGTTCAACAGCGCATAGCGGACGATGCCGCTGCCGCCGCGTCCCAGCCGCGCGACCAGCGCCGCCAGCAGCCAGCCGGCGATGCCCAGCACCAAGACCGTGGCCAGCAGGCCGCCCAGCAGCACCGTCGCAGCGGTGGCGCTGCCGGCCGCCTGCCAGAACATCGCCAGCATGCCGGCCAATGCCAGCGCGAACAGCAGCAGGGCCGGCGGCGACGGCGTGCGCAGGTCCTGCCGCAGTACGGCGAGCGCGCTGACCCGGCGCAGTGCCAGCAGCGGCGGCAGTGCGAAGGTGAGCAGGATCCAGGCACCGACCAATGCGCCCTGCAGCAGCGGCCACGGCGTCGCCGCCGGCAGCGATGTACCGAGTTCGCGCGCGATCCAGAGGCCGGCGATCTGCTGCAGTACCAGCGCCGCCAGCAGCGCGGCGAGGATGGCGATACCGCCAAGGATCGCCAGCGTGCCGACGTACAGGCCGGCGATGTCGCGCTGCTGCGCCCCGAGCGCGCGGAAGGTGGCGGCGATGCCGCGATGCCGCTCTGCATGCTGGCGCGCGGCCATGCCGATGGCGACGGCGGCCAGTGCGGCGGTCAGCACCAGCGACACCGACAGGAAGCGCCGCGCCCGATCCAGCGCGTTGCGCAACTGCGGGCTGATGTCATCGCCGGTCTCGACCCGCGCGCCCGGTGAAGGATCGGCTTCTCGCTGCTGCACCCAGGTCTTGATCGCGGCCGGCGCGCCGGCCACCGCGATCCGCTTTGATGCGCGCGCGCCGGGGCCAAGCAGGCCGCCGGCTTCGACTTCGGCCAGCGGCAGGATCACGCGCGGGCCGAGTTCCACGCCGTTGAGCGGGCGATCCGGTTCCTCGACCACGACGCCGGCCAGCGTCAGCGGGCGGCCGCCGACCATGATCGTTTCGCCGAGCTTCGCCTGCAATCGCTGCGCGCCGCTGGCGCTCAACCACAGCGTGCCTGCATCGGGGCGCGCGCGTTTTTCCGTGCCGCGCGCGGTGCGCACCGTGTACGGCCCGAGCAGCGGCGCATCGTCCGACAGCGCCTTCAGCGTGCCGAGCTGCGGCGCGCCATGCGCGGTGCCGACCATGCTGGACAGCTCGACGCTGCGATAGAAGCGCAGCGCGAGTTTGCGCGCATCGTCCGCAGCGGCTTCCACGTCGCCGCTGTCGCGGCTGAAGGCCGCATCGCCGCCGACCAGACGCCGGCTCTGTTCGGCCAGCGCGTCGGTGGTGCGTTGCGCGATGCTTCCCACGCCGGCCAAGGCCACCACCGCCACGAACAGCGCGGCCAGCAGCACGCCGAACTCGCCGTTGCGCCAGCCCTGCCACGCCTGTCGCGCGGCCAGCTTCCACAGCCCGGTCGCGGTCACGGCAGCAGGCGTCCGGCGTCCAGCCGCAGCTGGCGGTCGCAGCGCGCGGCCAGGCGCTCGTCGTGCGTCACGATCACCACGGTCGCGGCGCGCGCGGCGTCCATGTCGAACAGCAGGTCTTCGATGGCAAGCCCGGTGCGGCGGTCGAGGTTGCCGGTGGGTTCGTCGGCGAACAGGATGCACGGCCGCGCGACGAAGGCGCGGGCGATGGCGACGCGCTGCTGCTCGCCGCCGGAGAGCTGGCGCGGCAGATGGTGCAGGCGTTCGCCCAGGCCCACGCGCTGCAGCAGGTCGCGCGCGGCGTCGCTGCCGGATTTGCCGCGCAGCTCCAGCGGCAGCGCCACGTTGTCGAGCGCGCTCATCGCCGGCATCAGTTGGAAGTTCTGGAAAACGAAGCCCACCGCCTCGGCGCGCACGGCGGCGCGCGCGTCCTCGCTGGCCGCGTGTATCGGTGTGCCGTCCAGCCACACCTCGCCGCGGCTGGGCAGATCCAGCCCGGCCAGCAGCGACAGCAGCGTGGTCTTGCCCGAGCCCGATGCGCCGACGATGGCCACGCGCTCGCCCGGCGCGATGTCCAGGTCGATGCCGTCGAGGATGGTCAGCGGCGCGTCGGGCAGCGGCACGGTCTTGCCGACGCCGCGCGTTCGCAGGCTGCCGCGTTGCGGCGTGCTAGCGTCTGCGTTCGGTTTCGGATCGGACGGTGCATCGATGGCGGCAAGATGGCGGGCGTGGGTGCTGGGCGTGTGTTCCATGCTGGCGATGCTAGCGGCTCCCGACGCAATTGCGCGTGAGCGGAAAGTACTGGTCATGGGCGACTCGCTGTCCGCCGCCTACGGCTTGCGCCCGGAGCAGGGCTGGGTAGCGCTGGCCGATGCGAAGTCGGACAAGTACGGCTTCCACAACGCCAGTATCTCCGGCGAAACCAGCGCCGGCGGGCGCAGCCGCATCGCCGACGAGCTCAAACGCGTGAGGCCGGATATCGTGGTGATCGAACTTGGCGCCAACGATGGCCTGCGCGGGCTGCCGCTGAAACAGATGGGCGCGAACCTGGGGTGGATGATCGGCAGCGCCAAGGCGGCCGGCGCGCGCGTGCTGCTGATCGGCCTGCAGCTGCCGCCGAACTTCGGCGTCTACGCCCGCGATTTCCAGCGTAGCTATGCGCTGATCGCGCAGCGCCTGGACACCGGCCTGATCCCGCATTTCCTTGCGCCGCTCGGCGTGGAGCGCAACTGGTTCCAGGCCGACAACCTGCACCCGGTGGCGGAGGCGCAACCGCTGCTGGCGGACGAGGTGCTGGCGGCGCTGGATGCGTTGCCCTGAGTGATTTGCTCGTTATTCCCGCGAAGGCGGGAATCTAGCATTTGACGTGGCTTGATGCGGTTCCGGAATGGCAAAAAGCAAAAACCGGATTGGACAGACATTCGTCTGTCACAAGCGGCCCGCCTTCGCGGGAATGACGGTTACTGCTCGCGGATGATCGCGCGCCAGCCGAGCAAGCTCGGCACTACGGGGCGGGGTGTTCCCGCGCGATCGCGCGCCAGCCGATGTCGCTGCGATGGAACTCGTTGGCCCACGTGATCGCATCGACGCCGGCGTAGGCATTGCGCTGCGCGTCGCGCACGGAGTCGCCCAGCGCGGTCACGCACAGCACGCGGCCGCCGGCGCTGACGGTGTGGCCATCCGCATCCAGCGTGGTGCCGGCGTGGAACACCTTGGCATTCGCGGAAACCGCATCGAGGCCGGAAATGACGTCGCCGGTGATCGGCGTGTCCGGGTAGGGCCTGGCCGCCATCACCACGCCCAGCGACGGACGCGGATCCCACTGCGCGTCGATGCCGTCGAGCTTGCCGTCGATGGCGGCTTCGACGAGTTCGACCAGGTCGGATTGCAGGCGCAGCATCACCGGCTGGGTTTCGGGATCGCCGAAACGCACGTTGAATTCGATCACCTTCGGCGCGCCGCTGGCGTCGATCATCAGGCCGGCGTAGAGGAAGCCGGTGAACGGCACGCCGTCGGCGATCATGCCGGCTACGGTGGGGTTCACCACCTCGCGCATCACCCGCGCGTGGACTTCGGGCGTGACGACGGGCGCGGGCGAGTACGCGCCCATGCCACCGGTGTTGGGGCCGGTGTCGCCATCGCCGACGCGCTTGTGGTCCTGCGAGGTCGCCATCGGCAGCGCGGTCTTGCCGTCCACCATCGAGATGAAGCTGGCTTCCTCGCCGTCCAAAAATTCCTCGATGACGACGCGCGCGCCGGCGTCGCCGAAGGCGTTGCCGGCGAGCATGTCGCGTACCGCCGTTTCGGCCTCGGCCAGTGTCATCGCCACAATCACGCCCTTGCCGGCGGCGAGGCCGTCGGCCTTGATGACGATGGGCGCGCCCTTCTCGCGCACGTAGGCGAGCGCCGCATCCACATCGCTATGCACGGCATAGAACGCGGTGGGGATGCCGTGGCGGGCGAGGAAGTCCTTGGCGAACGCCTTGCTGCCTTCCAACTGCGCGGCGGCGGCGGTAGGGCCGAAGATGCGCAGACCGGCGGCGCGGAAGCGATCCACCACGCCCGCGACCAGCGGCACTTCCGGGCCGACCACGGTCAGCGCGACGCCTTCGTCCTGCGCCAGCTTCAGCAGGCCGTCGATGTCGGTCACTTTCACGGCGGCGTTGCGGCACTTCGCTTCACGCGCGGTGCCGGCATTGCCGGGGGCGACGATGACTTCGGAGACGCGCGGCGATTGCGCCAGCTTCCACGCCAGTGCGTGCTCGCGGCCGCCGGAACCGATGACGAGGAGTTTCATGCGTGGCTCCAGTGCGAAGACATCCGGTCAGGCGACCGAGAAGGCAGGGTGGTAGGCGACATCGGCGGACGGAAACGCCGCGTCCGCCGACAGTGCCATGAAGTATTCGGCCGGCGCGCCGGGGTAGCGCAGCGAGGTGTGCCGGCGGAAGCCGAAGCGCGTGTAGTACGCGGGGTCGCCAAGCACCACGCAGCCGGCTGCGCGCAGCGCGGAAAGTTCCGCCAGCGCTGCACGGATCAGCGCGCTGCCCACGCCGCGTCCCTGGTCGCGTGGATCGACGGCGACCGGGCCCAGCCCGTACCAGCCGGTGGAACCGTCGTCCAATGTCACCGGCGACAGCGCGACGTGGCCGGCGACGCGCCCGTCGATGTCGGCCACCAGCGACAGGCTCAATGCGCCTGCGTCGCGCAGTGCATCGACAATGCGCGCCTCCGTGCCCGAAGCGTGCTTCGCGCTGGCGAACGCCGCCGCGGTCAAGCGATGGATCGCGTCATGGTCGGCAACGGTTTCGGCACGAATCCACATGGCGCGGCGGCTTCAGTGGCGGAAGTGGCGGACGCCGGTGAACACCATCGCGATGCCGTGCTCGTCCGCCGCCGCGATCACTTCCGCGTCGCGCATCGAGCCGCCGGGCTGGATCACCGCCTTGATGCCGGCTTCCGCCGCCGCGTCGATGCCGTCGCGGAACGGGAAGAAGGCGTCGGACGCCATCACCGAACCTTCCACTTGCAATCCGGCGTCCTGCGCCTTGATGCCGGCGATGCGCGCCGAGTACACGCGGCTCATCTGGCCGGCGCCAACACCAATCGTGCGGTTGTCCTTCGCATAGACGATGGCGTTGGACTTCACGAACTTGGCGACCTTCCAGGCGAACAGCAGATCATTGAACTGCGCGTCGGTCGGAGCCAGCTTGGTCACCACCTTCAGCTCGTCGCGCGTCACCACGCGATCGTCGGCGGTCTGCATCAGCAGGCCGGAATTGACGCGTTTGGTGTCGATGAAGAACTTCGATGGCGGCGCCAGCGGAATGCGCAGCACGCGCACGTTGACCTTCTTCTTCGCGTAGGCCAGCGCCTCCTCGTCGTAGTCCGGCGCGATCAGCACTTCGACGAACTGGCGGTCCAGGATGGTCTTGCAGGTCGCGCCATCCAGCCTGGTGTTGAAGGCGATGATGCCGCCGAAGGCGGAGGTCGTGTCGGTGGCGTAGGCCGCCTCGTAGGCGTCGGCGCAGCCCGCGCCGACCGCCACGCCGCAGGGATTGGCGTGCTTGACGATCACGCAGGCCGGCGCATCGAACTGGCGCACGCATTCCCAGGCCGCGTCGCTGTCGGCGATGTTGTTGTAACTCAGCTCCTTGCCCTGCAACTGGGTGAACGTCGCCAGCGAACCCGGCGCGGGCCACAGGTCGCGGTAGAACGCGGCCTGCTGATGCGGGTTTTCGCCGTAGCGCAGATCCATCACCTTCACGAAATTGCCGTTGGCCTGCGCCGGGAACAGCGCCTGCGCGCCGTCGTCGCCGAGCGAGGACAGGTGGCTGCTGATGCTGGCGTCGTAATGGGCGACGTCGTTGAACGCGGCGACCGCGAGCTGCCAGCGGGTCTTCGCCGACAGCGCGCCATCGTGGGCGTTCAATTCTTCGACGATGCCGGCATACTGCGCCGGCGCGGTGGCGACGGCGACGCGGGCGAAGTTCTTGGCCGCGCTGCGCAGCATCGCCGGGCCGCCGATGTCGATGTTCTCGATCACGTCCTCGAAGCTGCTGTCCGGGTTCGCCGCCACCCGCGCGAACGGATACAGGTTCAGCACCAGCAGGTCGATCGCGCCGATGCCGTGTTCGGCCATCACCGCGTCGTCGATGCCGGCGCGGCCGAGCAGGCCGCCGTGCACCTTCGGATGCAGGGTCTTCACGCGGCCGTCCATCATCTCGGGAAAACCGGTGACGTCGGACACGTCCTTCACCGCCAGGCCGGCGTCGCGCAGCGCTTTCGCGGTGCCGCCGGTGGAGAGCAGTTCGACGCCGTGCGCGGCCAGGGCCTTCGCGAGGTCGATCAGGCCGGTCTTGTCGGAAACGGAGAGCAGGGCGCGGCGGACGGTCACCGGCGCGCCGGAAAGGAAGTCGGCGGACATGCGGGGGCGGTGCGGTGGGGAAGCGCCGATTATACGGGCCGTGCCACCTCCGGCCCATTCGTCCGCGTCGCGCGGCTCAGGCCATCGAATAGTCGCGCAGCTTCTTGCGCAGGGTGGCGCGGTGGATGCCGAGCATCGCGGCGGCGCGGCTCTGGTTGCCGTCGCAGTGTTTCAGCACTTCGGCGAACAGCGGGATTTCCAGTTCGCGCAGGGCGATGCTGTACAGGTCGTCGGTGTCGCAGCCGTCCAGGTCGCGCAGATAGCGGCGCACCGAATCGGCGACATGCTCGCGCAGCGGCGCGCGGGTGGCGGCGTCCTGGCGGTGGTTGGAAGAATTCAACGGAGGCCCCTCGAAGCTGCCCGCATCGGCACGGCGCGCGCGACACGGGCGGAGGAGTCTAGCGCGATGCCCGCGGCGGCGTCAGTGTCGACGCGCATTCATCGCCGCTTTGTTGATCGGGGTCGCGCTTCGCGCCGGCCTTCACTCGAAGCGGAAGTCGAAGCCGACCACGCCGGGCGCGGGTTCGGCGATGTCGAAGGCGATCTGGCTGGCCTGGCCGGGCGCGATCAGGTCGGTGCGCGCACCGCCGGCGGGCAGGTAGTCCGCAGGCAGGAAGCGGCGCGCGCCGAGCGTGCGGCCGTCGACGTCGCTCAGGCGCAGCGAGAGCGTCGGCCACGGCTGCGGCCAGCGCGCGTCGTTGCGGAAGCTGGCCTGCACGCGCAGCACCCCGGGCCGATCCGGCGGCGCGATCACGTCGCGCGAGAGCAGGGCGAACGCGGACGGTTCGCGCCAGGGCGGCAGGACGCAGCCGAGCGTGCCGCAAACGGAAGCAAGCAGCGGCCGCAGCTGCGGGCTGGCGGCCAGCCGGTCGTGTTGCAGCCAGCCCAGCTGCGCCAGCAGCGCCAGCGCGAGCGCGGCGGCGGCGAAACCTTCGCCGCGACGGCGCGACGGCGCGCGGGCGGCGGAGGCGGCGAAGCTGGGCGTGCGGCTCATCCGGCCACCGCGGTCGCGTTGCGCACGCCATCGATGCGCATCCAGTCGTCTTCGCGCGTCGCGCGCAGCGCATCGAACCAGGGCGCGAAGCGTTGCAGCAGTTCGTCTTCCTGCCCGGCCAGGATGCCGGACATCGCGATGCGTCCACCGGGCGCGGTGCGCGCCGCCAGCGTTTCCGCCAGCGCGTCCAGCGCCGAGGCGAGGATGTTGGCGACCACGACGGGATACGTCGCCGCCGGTTCTTCCTGCGGCAGGTGCGCGTCGATGGCGACGCCGTTGCGCTGCGCGTTGTCGCGGGTGGCGATGATGGCCTGCGGATCGTTGTCCACGCCGACCGCGCGCGCCGCGCCCAGCTTCAGCGCGACCAGCGCGAGGATGCCGCTGCCGCAGCCGAAGTCGAGCACGGCCTTGCCGCGGAGGTCACCGGCGGTCGCCAGCTCGTCCAGCCAGCGCAGGCACAGCGCGGTGGTGGGATGGGTGCCGGAGCCGAACGCCAGCCCCGGATCGAGGCGGACGATGGCGGCGTCGGGCGTGTCCGCCTCGGCCGGGAGGTCGTGGTTCCACGGCACGATCCAGGTGCGCGCGCCGAAGCGCATCGGCTGGAAGGTATCCAGCCACGCGCGTTCCCAATCCTGGTCTTCGACCTTCTCGAAGCGGGCCTTGCTCCAGTCCAGCTCCGGATCGAACGCCTCAAGCGCGGCGAGCAGCAGCAGCGCGTCGGTGTCGGCGTCGAACAGCGCGGTCAGCGTCATTTCGTCCCACAGCGGCACTTCGCCGACGCCGGGTTCGAAGATCGCCTGCTCGTCGGCGGCGTCGAGGTGCGCGTCCTGCAAGGTCACCGCCAGCGCGCCGACGTCTTCCAGCGCGCGTTCGAGGCGCGGTTGCAGGGCTTCGGTGCAGGGGGCGGACAGTTGCAGGTAGGGCATCGGGAATGGGCGCGGTGCGACCGCGCCATTCTCGCAGGTTCCATCCCGGCTGCGCGGCGGGTCAGTGGCCGAGCAATCCCTTGAGCAGCCCCTTCATCGTCGGCTTGGTCTGCTGCTGCCGCGGCTGCTGGCCGTTGCCGCCGTCCATCCGCTGCACGCCGCCCAGGTCGACGCCGAGCATCGCGGTGGCGCTGGACTTGGCGCGCAGCCGCACGCTCCATTCCGGATTCCAAGGCTGCTTCGGATCGGCCGGCTTGGGCGGCCAGGTGATCCAGCGTTCCGGGCCGTAGGCGGTCATCGCCAGCATGCCGGGCATGGCCTGCTGCTGGCCCTGCACGGTGGAGGCGCCGGCGAAAATGCCCTTGGGGATGGTGCAGCCGGTGGCGGTCGCCGGCAGCAGGATCTTCTGCTTCAGCCATTTGTCGATCTGGCCGCCGCCGAGGTAGGCGTGCAGCTCGCTGCCGGCGCCCGGCGCTTCGGCGCTGCTCCACACGGTCATCGCGAACGAATGCTCGCCGAGCATCTGCATGTGCACGCCGGTGATGAAGTAGGCGCGCGCGCGCTCCACCGCCGGCCAGTCCAGGCCGATGGCGTCGTCGAGCCCGCCCTGCGTGCGCAGCGCGAGCTTCGGCATGAAGTCCGCATCGTCCTCGACCGCGAACCGCATCGAGGCCGGGATGCCGTCGCCGGTGATCCGATGCTCGCCGGCCAGTCGCGCGCCGGTCGGCACCTGCTTGCCGTAATCGCGGTTCGGCCAGTAGACGTAGCCGGGCTTGAGGTCGATGTCGCGGTCGGGCGCGTAGAGGCCCTTCGACAGGCTGCCGGTGGATTCGATGCCGACGCCCTGCATGCCGGCCATCGGGTTCTTCGGGTCGATGGCGCGGTCGCCGCCCTTGATCTTGAAGGTGGCGACCTTGGGCTGGCCGGGCCGAACCGATTCGCCGCAGCCCCAGTATTCGGAGATCTTCACTTCGACGTCGGGCACCTTGCCGGGCGGGCTGTCGCCTTTGGCCGGCGTGGTCGGTTCGACCGGGATCAGGGTCAGCGACTTGCCCAGTTGCAGGCCGCCCGGGATCAGGTCCTGCGCCTCCGCGCCCGGCTTCAGTGCGTTGTGCAGGGCGATGTCGAGGAACTGCCCGGTCGTGCCGGCATGGCGCGCGGTCGGGTAGGTGGGCTTGCCCGCGTTGCCGCCGCCCATGCGGCGGGCCATGAAGCCGCCCAGCCCGCCCATCATCCCGCCCATGTCGGGCATCCCGGCCATGCTGTGGGTGGCGACGTCGATGTAGAGGTTGGTGGGCGGCGCCTTGCCCTGCTGGCTGGCGGCGGGCAGTGCGGCCAGCGTGGCGGCGAGGGCGGCGTAGAGGGCGTGGCGGCGTTGCATGGCGGCTCCGGCGTTGGGCGATATCCCGTTAGCGGGATATCGCCTGCGGAGCGGACATGCCGCCGCCTTCAATCGCGCCTTACAGGATCGACAGCGCCTTTTCCTTGCGCTCGGCCAGCTTCTTTTCCAGGTAGTGGATGTTCTGGCCGCCCTGCGAGAAGCCGCCGTCGGCCATGATCCGCTGCTGCAGCGGGATGTTGGTCTTGATGCCGTCCACCACCATCTCGGAGAGCGCCACCCGCATGCGTGCGATCGCCTGCGCGCGGTCGGCGCCGTGCACGATGAGCTTGCCGATCATCGAATCGTAGTTCGGCGGGACGCGGTAACCCTCGTAGATGTGCGAATCCACCCGCACGCCCGGGCCGCCCGGCGCGTGGAAGTGCTGGATCAGGCCGGGGCAAGGGAAGAACGTGTCCGGGTCCTCGGCGTTGATGCGGCATTCGATGGCGTGGCCGCGCAGCACCACGTCGCTTTGCTTGATCGACAGCCTGTGCCCGGCGGCGATCAGCAGCTGCTCGCGCACCAGGTCGATGCCGGTCACCAGCTCGGTCACCGGATGTTCTACCTGGATGCGGGTGTTCATCTCGATGAAGTAGAAGCGGCCGTTCTCGTACAGGAACTCGAACGTGCCGGCGCCGCGATAGCCGATGCGCAGGCAGGCTTCCACGCAGACCTTGCCGATCTCCGCGCGCTGCTCCGGCGTGATGCCGGGCGCGGGCGCTTCCTCGACCACCTTCTGGTGGCGGCGCTGCATCGAGCAGTCGCGTTCGCCGAGGTGGATGGCGCTGCCTTGGCCGTCGGCGAGCACCTGGATCTCCACGTGGCGCGGGTTCTCCAGGAACTTCTCCATGTAGACCATGTCGTTGCCGAACGCGGCCTTGGCTTCCTGCTTGGTGGTGGCGATGGCGTTGGTCAGCGCGGCCTCGGTGTGCACCACGCGCATGCCGCGCCCGCCGCCGCCGCCGGCCGCCTTGACGATGACCGGGTAGCCGATCTCCGCCGCGATCTTCACGTTGGTCGCCGGATCGTCGCCCAGCGGGCCGCCGCTGCCGGGCACGCAGGGCACGCCGGCGGCCTTCATCGCGCGGATCGCTTCCACCTTGTCGCCCATCAGGCGGATGGTGTCGGCCTTCGGGCCGATGAACACGAAGCCGGACTGCTCCACGCGCTCGGCGAAGTCTGCGTTCTCCGACAGGAAGCCGTAGCCGGGATGGATGGCCTGCGCGTCGGTCACCTCGGCGGCGGCGATGATCGCCGGCATGTTGAGGTAGCTCTCCGCCGAGGGCGCGGGGCCGATGCAGACGGACTCGTCCGCCATCGCCACGTGCTTGAGGTTGCGGTCGGCGGTGGAATGCACGGCCACCGTGCGGATGCCCATCGCATGGCAGGCGCGCAGGATGCGCAGCGCGATTTCGCCGCGGTTGGCGATGACGACTTTTTCGAGCATGGGAAGGCCTCGTTCAGCCGATCACGAACAGCGGCTGGTCGAACTCCACCGGCTGGCCGCTTTCGCACTTGATCGCCAGCACGGTGCCGGAGACGTCGGCTTCGATCGGGTTGAACATCTTCATCGCCTCGATGATGCCCAGCGTGTCGCCGGCCTTGACCGTCTGGCCGACGCTGACGAAGGCCGGCTTGTCCGGCGACGGGCTGGCGTAGAAGGTGCCGACCATCGGCGCGCGCATCACGTGGCCGGCGGGCAGTTCCGGGTCGGCGGGCTTGGGGCTGCCGCCGGTGGCGGCCTGCACCGGTGAGTTCATCGGCATGGCCGGGGCGGGCGCGGCGACGTGCTGGACGACCGGCGCCGGCGCGGCGGCGAAGCCGCCCTTCGGCACGCGCGCCAGGCGGACGGACTCTTCGCCTTCCTTGATCTCGATCTCGGCCAGGTTCGATTCTTCGAGCAGGTCGATCAGCTTCTTGATCTTGCGCAGATCCATGAGGGTTTCCTTTTTTCCTTCCTCGCGCCGACGGGCCGAGGGATGGTTGAGCCGGGGTGTCAGGGCAATCGCGCCAGCGCGGCGTCGAGCGCGTAGCGGTACGAATCCGCGCCGAAGCCGCAGACCACGCCGACCGCCTTGTCGCTGAAATAGCTGTGCTGGCGGAAGGGTTCGCGGGCGTGCGGGTTGGACAGGTGGATTTCGACGAAGGGGATGGCGACCGCCGCCAGCGCGTCGCGCAGGGCGACCGAGGTGTGGGTGAAGGCGGCGGGATTGATGAGGATGAAGGCGGTGCCGTCCTCGCGCGCGGCCTGCACGCGGTTGACCAGCTCGTGCTCGGCGTTGGACTGGAACGCCTCCAGCGCATGCCCGGCGGCCTGCGCGCGGGCGCCGAGGTCGGCGTCGATGTCGGCAAGCGTGGTGCGCCCATAGACCTCCGGCTCGCGCGTGCCGAGCAGGTTGAGGTTGGGGCCGTGCAGGAGCAGGAGCTTCGCCATCAGGCGCGCAGTGTCCCGCGAATGGAGGATGCTGTCCAGTTCGGCGAACTTTCGCCGGATAACGCATTTTTAAGCGGATGTTTGAGTGACCGCTCTAAACGGCGCCAGCGCTGCGTTTCGCTAACGCACCCAGCCGGCGATCTCGCCGCCGTCCGCGAACGGCCCGATCCGCGTCTTCAGCACGCGCCCATCGGCCGAGACCAGCACCGAATAGGGCAGCACGCCGGCCGGATTGCCCAGGCGCACGCCGGCGTCGGCCGGGCCGGGCGCATCGACCAGCACCGGGTAGGCGATGCCGTGCCGGTGCAGGAAGGCGCGCACCGCCTGCACGTCGTCCAGCGCGATGCCGACCACCTGCACGCCGTTGCCGCCCTGTTCGTCGGCGAACGCCTGCAGGTCCGGCATCTCCTTGAGGCAGGGCGCGCACCAGGTCGCCCACAGGTTGACCAGGGTGGTGCGGCCGGCCCAAGCGCGGGGAAGCTCGACCCGATTGCCGGCGACGTCCTTCAGCGTCATTGCCGGCACGATGCCGTCTTTTTCGGCGATGTCGAGCCCGGCCGGCGGTTTTGGCGCCTGCGCTTTCAGGGATGCGTCCAGCACCTGCTGGCCGACTTCGGTGCCGGCCAGCCGGTAGGCGAGGGTCGGCTCGAAGAACAGGCTGGCCGCCGCGCCCGCGAGGGCGGCGGCCAGCGCCACCAGCAGCACCGCGCGGTTGGACGGCATCAGCGCGCCGCCTCGCGCAGCGCGTCCTCGGCCATGCCGGGCGTCAGCAGGGTCGGCAGGATGCGGCCTTCGCCGCCGCCGCGCGGATACACCACGTACAGCGGCACGCCGACCGCGCGGTGGCGCTGCAGGTAGGCGGTGATGGCGGGATCGACGTCGGTGTAGTCGCCGGTCATGTAGACGGCGTTGGCGGCGGCCAGCGCTTTGCTGAAGCGGTCGCGCGAGAACACCGTCTTCTCGTTGGCCTTGCAGGTGACGCACCAGTCGGCGGTCATGTTGACGAAGACGACGCGGCCCTGCGCGCGCAGGTCGGCCAGCTGCCGTTCCGACCACGCCACCGTGGCGAGGCCGTCGTTCGCGGCGGCGGCCGTCGCCGCCTGCGGACGCGGCAGCGCGTGCAGCTTCGCCAGCGGCATGCCGAGGGACAGCAGCGCCAGCAGCGCCAGCGCCTGCCAGCCGCGCGCGCCGCCGCTGCGCCCGCGCGTCCACGCCCAGGTGGCCAGCGCCAGCAGGATCGCGGCGGCCAGCCACAGGCCCACGGCGTCGGCGCCGCGCAGCTTCGCCAGCACCCACACCAGCCAGGCGGCGGTGGCGTACAGCGGGAACGCCAGCAACTGCTTGAGCGTGTCCATCCACGCGCCTGGTTTCGGCAGCAGGCGGGCGAAGGCCGGCACGAAGCCGATCAGCAGGAACGGCAGCGCCAGCCCCAGCCCCAGCATCAGGAACACCAGCAGCGCGCCGGCGGTCGGGCCAGTGAAGGCGTAGGCCAGCGCCGCGCCCATGAACGGCGCGGTGCAGGGCGTGGCCAGCACCACCGCCAGCACGCCGGTGAAGAAATCGGCGCGGATGCCGTCGCCTTGCAGCAATGCGCCGCCGCGCTGGCCGATGCCGACGTTGGCGTGCCACAGCCCGGACAGCGACAGTCCCAGCGCGAACATCACCAGCGCCAGCCCCGCCAGCACCAGCGGCTGCTGCAACTGGAAGCCCCAGCCCAGCGCAAGCCCGGCCTTGCGCAGCGCCAGCGCCAGCGCGCCCAGCGCCAGCATCGACAGCAGCACGCCGGCGGCGTAGGCCAGCGCGTGGCGGCGGGCGTGCTGCCGGCTTTCGCCGCTCTGCGCCAGCGACAGCGCCTTCAGCGACAGCACCGGCAGCACGCAGGGCATCAGGTTGAGGACGAGGCCGCCGCCCAGCGCCAGCAGCAGGGCGGCGAGCAGGCCGGGCGTCTTCTGCGTCGGCGGCGCTTCGCGCGCGGGCTGCGGCGGGAGGATCGCGGCGTTGCCGGTTTGCGCTGTTGCGTCGGAAGCGTCGGGCGATGCGGCGCTGGTCTGCGTCGAGCCATCGGCCGCGTCGGGCGCGGCGATCGCGGTGTCCGCTGGCGAGCCTGCAGTCGAAGCCGTGGCGTCCGCGGCCGGCTTCACCGTGCCCGCCGGCAGCGACACCGCCAGCCGGCGCGTCATCGGCGGATAGCAGATGCCGTCGGCCTGGCAGCCCTGCAAGCCCAGCGTCAGCGCGCCGCTGGCCGCGCGCGGCGTGGTGCGCGCCACCGGCAGCGGGATCTCGACCTGGCCGAAGTACACCGCCACGTCGCCGAAATGCTCGTCGCGGTGCGAAGTCGCCTTCGGCAGCCGCGCGATTGGCGGCAGCGCGGTGGACAGGCCGTTGCCGGCGTCCAGCTTCACCGAGAGCTTGTCGCGGTACAGGTAATAGCCGCGCGCCGGGGTCAGCCGCAGCAGCAGGGTGTTGCCGTCCAGCGCGATGACCTCGCTGGCGAACGCCTGCTCCGGCGGCAGCGGCGCGGTATCCACCGTGCCGGCCGCGCCGTTGCCGAGGCCGAACAGCCCGCCGCCGGCCTTGCGTCCCAGCCCGAAGCCGCCGCCCGCGGCCGCCTGCGGCAGCGCCACCCGCAGCTTGCGGGTCTGCGGCGGATAGCAGACGCCGGCGTCGGCGCAGCCCTGGTATTTCACCGTCAGGATGGTGGCGGCGGCATCGACGCCGGGCGTGCCGGTCAACGCGCCCACCAATTGCTTGCGGTAGGTCTCGACGTCGCCGAAGAACTCGTCGCGGTGCTTGTCGCCGTCCGGCAGCGCCAGCCGCGCGCCGGGGAACGCGGCGTCAGCCTGCACCGAGGTGCGGTGGCGGTACAGGTAGTAGCCGTCGGCGATCTTCCAGCGCACCTCGATGCGGTCGTGCGCGGTCGCCGTGGCCGAAAGCACGAACACCTCGTCGACCGGCGGCAGGTCGACGTCGGCGGAATGGGCCGGCGCGGCCAGCAGGCCTGCGAGCAGGGCCGGCGCGGCCAGCCAGCGGCGCAGTCGGAAAGGCAGTCGGAACATGGACTTATTCTAAGGGACGGGCGGCGTCGGCCACCCAGCGCAGGTAGGCGGGCAGGCCGTCGGCGACTTCGACCGCCACCAGCTCCGGCAGTTCATGCGGATGCAGCGCCGGCAGCCGCGCCTGCAGCGCCGGGTAGCGCGCCCGCGTGGTCTTGATCAGCAGCAGGACTTCCTCGTCGCGTTGGACCGCGTCCTGCCAGCGGTAGACCGAGCGCAGCCCCGGCACGATGTTGACGCAGGCGGCCAGCCGTTCGCCGACCAGGGTTTCCGCGAGTTGCCCGGCAGTGGCGGCATCGGGGCAGGTGCACAGGCAGAGCAGGACGTCCATGCGCCTAGGGTAAGGCCGCGCGGGAAATTTGCCCGCGGCCCCTTGAAAGCCCCGCGGCCCGCCCCATCTCCCCGGCATCCCGGTCGCGGGATTTTCTCGTCCCGTGCATTGGCACTCGGCTCGGCCGGCTGCTAAAATTTCCGGGTTTTTCCCACACAATCAACCATTTGCAGAGGTTGCACATGTCCAACATCAAGCCGCTGTACGACCGCGTGGTCATCAAGCGCATGGAAGAAGAGAAGCTGTCCGCGGGCGGCATCGTCATCCCCGACAGCGCCACCGAGAAGCCGATCAAGGGCGAAGTGATCGCCGTGGGCACCGGCAAGGTGCTGGACAACGGCCAGGTGCGCGCGCCGCAGGTCAAGGTCGGCGACAAGGTGCTGTTCGGCAAGTACAGCGGCACCGAGGTGAAGCTGGACGGCCAGGAACTGCTGGTGGTCAAGGAAGACGACATCTTCGCGATCCTCTGATCGCGCGTCGCCTCCTTTCCTCTCAATCGATTGAATTCTTACTGAGGTAATTCGCAATGGCTGCCAAGGACATTCGTTTCGGTGAGGACGCCCGCGCGCGCATGGTGCGCGGCGTCAACGTGCTCGCCAATGCCGTCAAGGCCACCCTCGGCCCGAAGGGCCGCAACGTCGTGCTGCAGAAGAGCTTCGGCGCGCCGACCATCACCAAGGACGGCGTCTCCGTCGCCAAGGAAATCGAACTGGCCGACGCCTTCGAGAACATGGGCGCGCAGATGGTGAAGGAAGTCGCCTCCAAGACCTCCGACAACGCCGGCGACGGCACCACCACCGCCACCGTGCTGGCGCAGGCGTTCATCCGCGAGGGCATGAAGGCGGTCGCCGCCGGCATGAACCCGATGGACCTGAAGCGCGGCATCGACAAGGCCGTGACCGCCGCCGTGGGCGAGCTGAAGTCGCTGTCCAAGCCGTCGTCCACCAGCAAGGAAATCGCCCAGGTCGGCACCATCTCCGCGAACTCGGACGCCAACATCGGCGACCTGATCGCGCAGGCGATGGACAAGGTCGGCAAGGAAGGCGTGATCACCGTCGAGGACGGCTCGGGCCTGGAGAACGAGCTGGACGTGGTCGAGGGCATGCAGTTCGACCGCGGCTACCTGTCGCCGTACTTCATCAACAACCAGCAGTCGATGCAGGCCGAACTGGACGACCCGTACATCCTGCTGCACGACAAGAAGATCTCCAACGTGCGCGACCTGCTGCCGGTGCTGGAAGGCGTGGCCAAGGCCGGCAAGCCGCTGCTGATCGTGGCGGAAGAGGTCGAGGGCGAAGCGCTGGCGACGCTGGTGGTCAACACCATCCGCGGCATCGTCAAGGTCTGCGCGGTCAAGGCGCCGGGCTTCGGTGATCGTCGCAAGGCGATGCTGGAAGACATGGCCATCCTGACCGGCGGCACCGTGATCTCCGAAGAGGTTGGTCTCTCGCTCGAGAAGGCCACCATCAAGGATCTGGGCCGCGCCAAGAAGGTGCAGGTCTCGAAGGAGAACACCACCATCATCGACGGCGCGGGCGACACCGCCGGCATCGAAGCGCGCATCAAGCAGATCAAGGCGCAGATCGAGGAAACCTCCTCGGACTACGACCGCGAGAAGCTGCAGGAGCGCGTGGCCAAGCTGGCCGGCGGCGTGGCCGTCATCAAGGTCGGCGCGGCGACGGAAGTGGAGATGAAGGAAAAGAAGGCGCGCGTCGAAGACGCCCTGCACGCCACCCGTGCTGCCGTGGAAGAAGGCATCGTCCCGGGCGGCGGCGTGGCCCTGATCCGCGCCAAGGCCGCCATCGGTGAGCTCAAGGGTGCCAACGAAGACCAGAACCACGGCATCCAGATCGCCCTGCGCGCGATGGAAGCCCCGCTGCGCGAGATCGTCACCAACGCCGGCGACGAGCCGAGCGTGGTGCTGAACCGCGTCGCCGAAGGCAAGGGCGCGTTCGGCTACAACGCCGCCAACGGCGAGTTCGGCGACATGATCGAGTTCGGCATCCTGGACCCGACCAAGGTCACCCGCACCGCGCTGCAGAACGCCGCGTCGATCGCCGGCCTGATGATCACCACCGAAGCGATGGTGGCCGAGCTGCCGAAGAAGGACGAGCCGGCGATGCCGGGCGGCGGGATGGGCGGCATGGGCGGGATGGACTTCTAAGTCCTGCCATCCGCAAGCTTGACCACGAAGCCCGGCCCTGTGCCGGGCTTCGTGTTTCTGCCCGTCGGGCTGGGCCGGTGGCCTTGTCGGAGGGGGCGGCGTTTTGTCGAACGAAAGGCTATGCTCGCGCCATGAGCCGACATCCCGCCTCGCCGCCTTTGCTCGTTTCGCGCCGCCGCGCGCTCGCCATGCTGTCTTCGACCCTGGTGCTTGCCGCGTGCGGCGGGGGCGGGGGTGGAGGCAAGCCGCATACGACGCCTTCGCCGCCTTCTCCGCCGACGCCGCCTCCACCGCCCCCGCCCACTACGGTGACGGGACCGGCATGGTTCGGCTATGGGCACGATGCGCAGCACACGGCGGCGAGCGCGATCGCCTCACAGGATCTCGGGCGCATCGCGTGGACGACCCCCGTCGACCTCGCCCCCCAGTACACGCCGTCCGGCGCGCTGTTGACCCACTACGGCTCCCCGGTGGTGACGACGCACAACACCGTGGTCATCCCGTTGAAGACGATGGCCACCGGCAGCTATCGCATCGAAGGCCGCAACGGCGCGAACGGCGCGCTGATCTGGTCGGCGACCACCGACTACGTGATCCCGCCGCACAACTGGGTGCCGCCCTACAACCTGCTGCTCACCCCGCAGGGCCGCCTCTATGCGCCGGGCGCCGGCGGCAAGCTGCTGGTGCGCAACGACGGGGACGCGGCCAGTGCCACGTTCGCGCCGCAGGTCTTCTATGGCGCCGCCCAGTACAACACCAATTCCGCAGCGTTCGACGGCAGCGTCTTCATCAACACGCCGCTGACCTCGGACGCGCAGGGCAATGTCTTCTTCGGCTTCCATGTGACGGGAGCGAATCCGGCCGGCTTGGTGAGCGGCATCGCCCGGATCGC
Source organism: Thermomonas brevis (assembly GCF_014395425.1). Taxonomy (NCBI): domain Bacteria; kingdom Pseudomonadati; phylum Pseudomonadota; class Gammaproteobacteria; order Lysobacterales; family Lysobacteraceae; genus Thermomonas; species Thermomonas brevis. The sequence goes on along the minus strand of NZ_CP060711.1, from coordinate 1,410,482 downwards.
GCCGAACGGCACGGGCATCTGGGTCGGGGTCGCCGCGGCGGCCGGCGATCCTTCGATCCTGAAGCCGGTGTCCAATTGCGCGCCGGCGCTTTCGAACGACGGCGCCACCGTCTACATCGCGGCGAACCGTGGCGCGACGAGCGCGACCCAGAACGGCGTCCTGCTCGCCCTCGATAGCACGACGCTCGCGACGCGCGCCAGCGTCGAACTGCTCGATCCGTACCTGGGCGGCCCGGCCCGCCTCAGCGACGACGGCACGGCGGCGCCCGTGATCGGGCCGGATGGCCGCGTGTTCTACGGCGTGCTGGAAAGGACGTTCGCGACCCACAACGCCCGCGGCTGGCTGCTGCAGTTCGACGCCGCGCTCAATCCGGTGGGCGCGCCGGGCAGCTTCGGGTGGGACGTGTCGCCGAGCGTGATCCCGGCGTCGATGGTGCCGTCCTACACCGGCACCTCGACCTATCTGCTCGCGCTGAAATACAACAACTATGCAGGCACCGGCACGGGCACCGGGCTGAACCAGCTCGCCGTCCTCGATCCGGGCGCGAGCCAGACCGACACGATCACGCCGACCATGCAGGTGATGCGCGAGGTGCTGACCATCCTCGGGCCGACGCTGGACGTCGGTTCGGCCACGGCGCGGCGCGAATGGTGCATCAACACCATGGCGGCCGATCCGGCGCGGAAGTCGATCCTCGCCAACAACGAGGACGGCATCCTGTATCGCTGGGACCTGACCACGAACACGTTCTCGCAGAGCGTGCGGCTCAACGCCGGGCTCGGCCAGGCCTACACGCCGACGTGGATCGGCGCGGACGGCGGGGTCTACGCGATCAGCAACGCGACCCTGTACGCGATCCGGGCCAGCTAGCGCCGGAACGGATCGCCGAAGCGGGGATCCGTGGCGAGCACGGGATCGTCCAGCGTCTTGAGGAAGGCGACGAGCGCTGCGCGGTCGGCGGCGCTCAGGTTCAGGCGGCGCGGCTCGTCCCCTTCGCGCAGGCGAGGGTCGAGCGCCGGGCCATCGCGCACGCCGGACGCATAGAAATCGACCACCTCCGCCAGCGTGGCGAAGCGGCCGTCGTGCATGTACGGCCCGGTCAGGCCGACGCTGCGCAGCGATGGCGCCTTGAACAGGCGCGTCTCGCCGGTGTCCAGGCCGTTGCTGCGCGCGTTCGCCGCCAGTGCGAAGGTCGGCGGCAGGTGGCAGGCCGCACAACCCGCACCGCCCTTGTCCACGGCGGCCATGAACAAGTGCCGGCCGCGATTTTCCTCCGGGGTGAAGTTCGGAAGATCGACGTCCAGCGCACGGTTCGGCGCGGTGGCGGAAAAGACCTGCGCATACCCCGTGTCCCAGCGGCTGTCGTGCGAAACCATCGCGCGCACGAACTGGGCGAGCGCTTGCTGGATGCGCGGCTCGGTGATCGTCGCGCTGCCGAACGCCCAGGCGAACAGCTCCGGGTAATCGCGCGTGGCCGACATCTTGCGGATCAGGCCTTCGATGCCGCCCATGTTCTCGCCCCAGCCCATCTCGACCAGGCTATGGAGCGGATGGCTGGCCTGCGCCTCCGCATCGGCGACGCGCCGATCCCAGAACGTGGTGCCCGGCTGCCAGTAACGCAGGTTGCCCAGCCGCATGGCGTGGAAATCGGTGGTGCCGGCGGTGCTGATCCCGTTGCTGAACCGCATCGGATCGGTGAAGCCGAACCGTTGCTGGTGGCAGGCGGCGCAGGAGGCGCGGTTGTTGGTGCTCAGCCGCAGATCGTGGAACAGCACGCGGCCGAGCGTCGCCACCCGATCATCGATGGGATTGGATGCCGGGCTGTTGTCCAGCGCGGCCACCGTCCCGTCGAAATAAGTGGGAAGCGGCGGCGCGGCGTAATTGGCGACATGCGCGAAATCGAGGGTGGTGGTCGCCGCGACGCCGGCCGGCGTGGACGGCTGGGCGCGTTCTCGGCCACATGCGGCCAACGCCAGAATCGCAGCGGCCAGGAACAGTCCTTTCAGGTCCTGCAAGTCCAATCTCCCCCATGTCCGCAGACCCATCCTAGCCCGGCTTGCGGCCGAGCGAAGGCTTGTTTTCCCCGCACCAGAAACGCGGCAGGGTCGGATTTTCTTATAGCTACGCGAGGCCGTCATCAGTGCCGACGACGAGACGGCGTGTTGTTGAACCGCGTTGCCGAAGGCGGGGGCGCGTTTCGGCGAAGTGATCGGGATCGGTCTTCCTGGGTCTCCTGCACGCCGCTTCCATCACCGATGCCAAGGGCAAGCTGCAGCAAGCGCTGGAAGCGCTCTGAACCCGGGCCGCCGAGGCGCCGCGCCGGATGCCCTGCCAGGCCCGCTACGGCGGGCCTTTCGCTTTTCCGGCGCCGCGCGGATCATCGGCTTCTTTCCGCCAGCGACGATGCGCATGCAAACCCGGCAACACGACGACGTCCTCATCATCGGCGGCGGCCACAACGGTCTGGTCTGCGCCGCCTATCTCGCTGGCGCCGGGTTGAAGGTGCGGGTGCTGGAACGCCGCGCTCTCGTCGGCGGCGCGGCCGTCACTGAGGAGTTCCATCCCGGCTTTCGCAATTCCGTCGCCAGCTACACGGTCAGCCTGCTCAATCCGGCGGTGATCCGCGACCTGCGCCTGGCCGAACACGGGCTGCGCGTGGTCGAGCGGCCTTATGCCAACTTCCTGCCGCTGCCGGACGGGCGCAGTTTCCGGCTCGGCGGCGAGCACACGCATTCCGAGGTGGCGAAGTGGTCGGCACGCGATGCGCAGCGCTTGCCCGAGTATTACGCGATGCTCGACCGCATCGTCGTCGTCCTGCGCGAGCTGATGCGGCGCACGCCGCCGAACGTGTCGGATCGCTTCGTGCTGGCGGACTGGCTGAACTCCGTCGCCGTCGGCACGCAGTTGAAGTCGCTGGACATGCGCGGCCGCCGCGACCTGCTCGACCTGTTCACCAAGTCCGCCGGCGAGCTGCTGGACGACTGGTTCGAGGGCGAACCGCTGAAGGCGGCACTGGGCTGGGATTCGGTGGTGGGCAATTTCGCCAGTCCCTACACGCCGGGCAGCGCCTACGTGCTGCTGCACCACGTGTTCGGCGAAGTGAATGGCAAGGCCGGCGCGTGGGGGCATGCCATCGGCGGGATGGGCGCGATCACGCAGGCGATGCGCAAGGAGTGCGAGGCGCGCGGCGTCGCCATCGAAACCGATGCGGAAGTCGCGCGGTTGCTCGTCGAAGGCGGCAAGGCGGTGGGCGTTGCGCTGGCCGACGGGCGCGAGCTGCGCGCGACGACCATCGCCAGCAACCTCAATCCGAAGCTGCTCTACACGAAGCTGGTCGAACCCGGTCAGCTCGACGACGACACCGCGCAGCGCATCCGCCGCTACCGCTGCGGTTCCGGCACCTTCCGCATGAACGTGGCGCTGTCCGAGCTGCCGGATTTCACCGCGATGCCGGGAACGCAGCTGCAGCCGCACCACCAGAGCGGCATCCTGATCGGGCCGTCGCTTCAGTATTTCGAGCAGGCGTATTTCGATGCGAAGTCGAAGGCGCACAACGCCGGCTGGGCGCGCAAGCCCATCGTCGAAGTCGTCATTTCCTCGACGCTGGACGACACGCTCGCGCCGCCCGGCCAGCACGTCGCCAGCCTGTTCTGCCAGCAGGTGAACCCGGAGGTGGACGGCGGCTGGGACGCGCACCGCGATACGGTGGCGAAGCTGATGATCGACACGGTGACCGAGTACGCGCCGAACTTCGCGCGCAGCGTGCTCGGTTACGAGGCATTGAGCCCGCTCGATCTGGAGCGCCGCATCGGCCTCGTCGGCGGCGACATCTTCCACGGCGCGCTCGGTCTCGACCAGATGTTCAGCGCGCGCCCGCTGCTGGGGCAGGGCAACTATCGCGGCGCGTTCAAGAGCCTGTACCTGTGCGGTTCCGGCACGCATCCGGGCGGTGGCGTCACCGGCCTGCCGGGGCGCAACGCGGCGCGCGAAATCCTCAAGGACCTGGGCCGGACGCCGCGCCCCGACTGAGTTCGCCATACGCCATTCGTGAACCGGCGAGTGCTTTTTTGCAGTGCAGCGTGCAAGACCCTAACGCTTCCTTCACGATCGCCCGGCGTCCCGACGTGGGGGAGGGAGCAGGCCCGCTGAGACTTCGGTCTAAGCGGGCTTTTTTATTGCCTGCCGTTTTCGTCCGGTCATCATTGCCGCAGGGACATTCCGGGGATGGGCACCATGTTGCGTCGCTGTGGATTGCTGCTGCTGTCGCTCGCGCTGGCCGCGTGTTCGGGCGTGAACAAGGACTTCACCCAGTCCTTCGTGGACGCGAATCGCGGGCTGGACGACGACGCCTGGGCGGCGGCGTATTCGCCGGAGATGAAGCTGCTGGCGGTGGGTCGCGATTCCGGCCGGCTGGAGCTGTGGGACGCGCGCAAGACCGATGCGCGGATCGCGCGGCAGGCGCATGCGCTGCGCGTGCAGGGCATCGCCTTCGGCCCGGAGGACGGCATCGTCATCACCAATTCGGCGTCCGGGAACGTCGACTTCGGCGAAATCGTCGAGCGCGAGAACGGGCCGAAGGTCTGGAACGCGCGCACCGGCGAACTGCTGCACGCCTTCCGCGAGGACGACTGGCTGCCGGGCGCGGTGTCCGCGACGCCGGTGCGCGGGCTGTACCTGCTCGCCAGTTACGACGAACTACGCATCTACGACCATGCGCGGCGCGCGCTGGTCGGCGCGCCGCTGGAGCTGCAGGCGGACGGCGGCATCACCGCCATCGACTGGGACAAGAACTCCGGCCTGATCGCGGCCGGCACCGACAAGGGGTTGATCGTCCTGCTGCGGCTGCATCGCGAGTCGGAGGGCGGCGCGCGGCTGGAGGTCGTCGGCACGCATGCGCCGCACGCGCGCGGCCCGCGCAGGAACATCCTGGCGGTGAAGTTGCTCGATGGCGGCAGCAAGCTGGTGACCGTGCAGTATTCGCCGGCGCGTACGGAGGCGCTGGGCGACGACGTGCCGGCGCTGTACCGCGGGCACCAGCATGAAACCGTGCGCTGGGACGTCGCCAGTTGGCGGCGCGAGCACGTGTATTCCAGTTCGCTGATCGCCGCGCACCACGCCACCCATACCCACGGCGAGGATTGGCTGGTGCTGGCCGGCGTGGCCGGCGGCACCGCGCGGGTCGAGGGCAAGATCGAACTGGTTGACCTGCGCAGCGGCGTGTCGTGGCTGTACAAGGCGAACACCAGTCATCCCACCGCGGTGCTGCTGCCGGAGGCGCGCGAGGGGCTGGTGCTGCAATACGGCCGAGCCACCCGCATCCGCTACCTGGACCAGCAGGACGACGTGCCGTGGTCGGCGCCGCGCTAGCGCGACGCCGGCTTCAGTCCGCCGGCACGGTGCGCGGCAGCGCCCAGTCGCGCAGCGCCTGCACCTGTTCGGCCATCAGCACCGACAGCGGGCGGGTATCGCGGATCGCCTGCATCAGCAGGTGCGTGTCCAGCGTGGCGCCGGTGGCGTGCGCGGCGTACAGCGCGCTGACGATGACCTGCTCGATCTCCGCGCCGGAATAGCCGTCCGCCGCGGCGGCCAGCGCCGACAGGTCGATGGCCTCGCGCGGCAGCGCGCGCCGGTCGAGGTGCAGGGCGAAGATCTCCGCGCGAGTGGCGGGGTCGGGTAGGTCGACGAAGAACAACTCGTCGAAGCGGCCCTTGCGCAGCAGCTCCGCCGGCAGCTGCTGCACCTGGTTGGCGGTGGCGACCATGAACACGCGCGCGCTGCGCTCGGCCATCCAGGTCAGCAGGTAGCCGAGCACGCGGCGCGACAGCCCGCCATCGGTCTCGCCGCCGTCGGTGGCGAGCGCCTTTTCGATCTCGTCGATCCACAGCACGCAGGGCGCGAGTTGTTCGGTCGAGGCCAGCGCCTCGCGCAGGTTCTTCTCGGTTTCTCCTTGGTATTTGTCGTACAGGGTGCCGAAGTCCAGCCGCACCAGCGGCACGCCGAAGCCGCCGGCCACCGCCTTCGCCAGCAGCGACTTCCCGCAACCCTGCACGCCGAGCAGCAACATGCCGCGCGGGGGAGGCAGCCCGGCCGGCGGCGGGTCCTGCACGAAGGCCGGGCGGCGCTGTTCCACCCAGCGCTTCAGGCGCGTAGCGCCGCCCACGTCGGCGAAGCGTGCGGTGTCGTATTCGTAGTGCAGGTGGCCGCTCTTGTTGAGCAGCTCGAACTTCAGCCGCGCCAGCTCCGGCAGGTCGTCGAAGTCCAGCGCGCCGTCGCGCCAGATCAGGTGGCGGGCGATGCGGCGGGCGTCGGTCGAGGTCAGGCCGTGCAGGTTGCGGACGATCTGCCGCACCGCGTCGGCGTTCGCCTCCACCCGCCGGCCGCCGTTCTGCGCGGCGTAGTCGCGCGCCTCGTCCTTGACCAGCTTGAGCAGGGCGTTGGCGTCCGGCAGCCGCAGCGAGAAGCGCGCCGCGAACGGCTCCAGCGCCTCCGGCAGTTCCACCTTGGTGCCCACCAGCACCACCACGTGCGGCTGGCAGCCGCGCCGCTGGATCACGTCGCGTAGCGCGCGCTGGTAGCTGGCGTAGCCGAGGTAGGGCGTGGCGTCCAGCAGCAGGTAGATGCCGCGCTGGTTGGCGTCGCGCATCGCGTTGAGGGTGGCGCTGAGGTCGGGCGCCAGTTCGCTTTCGTCCTCGCGGTCCAGGTCGACCCGGCGCAGGCCCTCGGTGACGCTCCAGCGGTACAGCGCGCGCCAGACGTGCATCAGCGACTGCCGGAACAGTTCCAGCACCCGCGCTTCGTCGGGCGTTTCGATGACCAGCAAGGGGGTTTCCGCGCGGATCAGCGCGGCCAGGTCCAGCAGTTCGCTCATGGCGGTGCACGATAGCGGCGCGCCGGCGATGCCACAATCGGCGCATGAGCGACGACATCACGCCGGCCTTGGCCGGCCTCCGCGAACGCGCCCTGCAGCGCCTGCGCGCGGCAGGCTGCCACATTCCCGCCGAGGCGGAAGAAGCGGTGGCGCGGCTGGCCGTCGCCAGCGATTTCGCCATCGACGTGCTGGCCGCGCAGCCGGGACTGCTGGCGCAGTTGCGCACCGATGCGCGCGCGCCGCTGGCCTCGCCCCTGCTGGAGCCCGACGCGCAGGGCGACTGGCCGCGCCTGCTGCGCCGCTACCGGCAGGCGGAATCCGCGCGGCTGGTCTGGCGCGACGTGGTGGAGAGCGCGCAGGTCGAGGAAATCCTCGCCGGCAGCAGCGCGCTGGCGGAAACCTGCCTGCGGCTGGCGTTGGAGGCGCTGGAAGCCGATTTCGCCCGCCGCTTCGGCACGGTACGCGACGCCGATGGCATACCGCAGCGGCTGGTGGTGTTCGGCCTCGGCAAGCTCGGCGGGCGCGAGCTGAACTTCAGCTCCGACATCGACCTCGTCTACGCCTACGAACACGAGGGCGAATCCGACGGCGCGCGCGCGCTGCACGCGCAGGACTACTTCGCGCGGCTCGGGCAACAGCTGGCGAAGCTGCTGGACGAAGTGACGGCGGATGGCTTCTGCCATCGCGTCGACCTGCGCCTGCGCCCGTTCGGCAACGCCGGGCGCGTCGCGCTTTCGTTCGCGGCGATGGAGCTGTATTTCCAGCGCGAAGGCCGCGACTGGGAGCGCTACGCCTGGCAGAAGGCGCGGCCGGTGGCGGGCGATATCGATGCCGGCGAGCGCCTGCTCGACGCGCTGCGGCCGTTCGTCTACCGGCGCTACCTCGACTACGGCGCGCTGGACGGGCTGCGCGCGATGAAGGCGATGATCGCCGCCGAAGTGGCGCGCAAGGACATGGCCGGCGACATCAAGCGCGGCCCCGGCGGCATCCGCGAGATCGAGTTCCTCGCCCAGGCGCTGCAGCTGATCCGCGGCGGGCGCGAGCCGGCGCTGCGCAGCCGCCATCTGCTGGCGACCCTGCGCGCGCTGGCGCAGGCGGGGCACATGGAAACGGAGGCGTCGTCGGCGCTGGCGTCGGCCTACCGTTTCCTGCGTCGCCTGGAAAACCGCCTGCAAATGCTGGCCGATGCGCAGACCTACGCGCTGCCGGAGGATGGGCTGGCGCGCACGCGCATCGCCATCGGGCTGGGCCATGCGGACTGGGAGGCGCTGGCGGCGGAGCTGGACGCGCAGCGCGCGCGGGTGTCGGAGGAGTTCGGCGCGCTGCTGGCGCCGCGCCGCCGGCGCGCGACCGGTGGCGACGAACTGGTGGCGTACTGGCGCGCGCTGCCCGACCACGGCGAGGTGGCGCAGCTGGACGCGGCCGGCTTCGACAACGCGGCGGACCTGCACGCCAGCCTCTGCGACTTCGCCCGCGCGCCCGGCGTGCGCGACCTGTCCGACGCCGCGCGCGCGCGCCTCGACCGCGTGCTGCCGGCACTGCTGCAACACGCATCCGCATCGGCGCAGCCGGACGCGGTGCTGCGCCGCGTGCTGCCGCTGCTGCACACCATCCTGCGCCGCGCCAGCTATCTGGCGCTGCTGGACGAACAGCCGGCGGCGCTGGCGCGGCTGGCCGACACGCTGGCGCGCAGCGCGCTGCTGGGTGAACGGCTGGCCGCGCATCCGCTGCTGCTGGACGAACTGCTGGACGTGCGCGTCGGCGGCGAGCTGCCGGATGCGGCCTCGATGCGCGCGCAGTGCGAGGCGGTGCTGCGCGACGGCGATGCCGAAGCCTCGCTGGACGCGCTCAACGAGGTGCGGCAGGCGCTGAGCTTCCGCTTCGCGCTGGCCCTGCTGGACGGCCGCATCGACGCGCAGGACTGCGCGTGCCGGCTGGCCTGGCTGGCCGACGCGGTGGTGGCCTGCGTGCTGCGGCTGGCCGAGGACGAACTGCGCGCCGCGCACGGCGGCATCGACGGCGGCCGCTTCGCCGTGCTCGGCTACGGCACGCTGGGCGGCGAGGAGCTGGGTTTCGGCTCCGACCTCGACCTGGTGTTCCTGTTCGACGCGCCGGCCGAGGCGCATTCCGACGGCGCGCGCCCGCTGGACGCGCCGCGCTGGTACGCGCGGTTGGGGCAGAAGATCGTCGCCCTGCTCGGCGTGCGCACCGGCGCCGGCCGGTTGTTCGACGTGGACGTGCGGCTGCGCCCGGACGGCGCCAAGGGCCTGCTGGTGTCCAGCCTGCCCAGCTTCACCGACTACCAGCGCCACCGCGCGTGGGCGTGGGAGCACCAGGCGCTGGTGCGCGCCCGCGCGATCGCCGGCGACGCGTCGCTGGCGGAGGCGTTCGAGGCGCTGCGCGCGGAAGTGCTGTCGGCGCCGCGCGACGGGCAGAAGCTGATCGACGACGTGGCCTCGATGCGCCGCAAGATGCGCGCCGAGCTGGACCGCAGCGACGCGGCGATGCTCGACCTCAAGCAGGGCGAGGGCGGGCTGGTCGATCTGGAGTTCCTGCTGCAGTTCCTGGTGCTGCGCGATGTCGGCGCGCATCGCGAGCTGCTGGCGTCGCGCGCCACCCGCGCCCTGCTCGACGCCGCGCAGGCGGCGGGCCGCTTCGACGCGGCCGTCCACGCCGCGCTCGTGCAGGCGCATGCCGACCTGCTGGACACGGGGCTGCGCTGCACCCTCGATCGCCGTCCACGCCGCGCCGCGCGCGACGAACGGATCGAGCGCGCCTGCGCGGCGATCGGCGCGGCGGTGCGCGCGCAGGGGCTGCGGTTCGTGGACGCTTCCGTTACGCCGCCTTCTGCCGCGATGTAGGCGCATCGCAGAGGCGTGTTGAGCCCTCCCCTTCAAGGGAAGGGTTTGGTTGGGGATGGTGTTCGGCGATGTTGCTGCAATTGCAATCCACACCATCCCCGTCCCGGCCATTCCGGCCTGCGCGCATAGCGCTCCGGCGTTCAGACGGATGCCGAGCCAGTGGCTCGCAAGCAATCCGTCTTCACCCCCTTGAAGGGGAAGGAGAACAGCCTCGCGCCCTTGCGGCGCGCGCCTACAGTGGCAGCGCCAGGCGCCGCCGGATTTCCTGCGCGACCCGCGCGGTTTCGCGCAGCGGTTCGGCCGCGAACGGGCCCATCGCCTCGTCCAGCGCGCGGGCGCGGCCGCGTTCGAGCAGGGCGTCGACGAAATCGCGCGGCCGCCCCTGCACGCATTGCGGCGACCAGACGTGCAACGGCGCGCGGGTGGCCGCCGCCTCGCTGAGCATGTTCACCGAATCCGGCGTGCAGACGATGCGGTCGGCGCAGGCCAGCAGGCCGGCGTAGGGATTGGCGCCGTCGCCGGTGTCGCGCCAGCGCAGGCCGGGCAGCCGTTCGTCGATGCGGCCCAGCGCGTCGCGCCATGCGGGCGGCGTGCGCCGCGAGGCGATCGCGCTGAAGCTGCCGCCTTCCTCGCGCGCCCGTGCGGCCAGCCGTTGCAGCAGCGCCTCGAAGCCGGCGTCGTCCAGCGGCGCGTGCCGGGTCGGGCCGCCGACCAGCAGCACGCTGTGCGGGGACGGCAGCGCGGTCAGCGCCGGGAAGGCGGCGATCGCGCACAGCAGGTAGTCGTCGTCGACCGGATGCAGGCTGCCCAGCGTGGCGACCACGTTGCCGCCTTGCAGGCCGTCGTGCGCGGGCGCGACCACCACGTCCCAATGCGCGGGGTCGATGCGCGGATCGAGGATCTGCACCGCCTTGCTGCCGCGCGCGCGCAGCAGCCGGGTCGCCAGCGCGGCCTGCCGGCCGCAGCCGATGGCGAGGAGCGGCGGAGTTGCGCGTTCGGTGCGGAACGCCGGCCCGAACGCGTCGCCGGCGCCGGGCAGCCGGCGCGGCGCCAACCAGCGCCACGGCGCGCGCGGCGCCAGCACGGTTTCCGCGGCGCGGGTGTCCAGCGCATGCGCCAACGCCAGCGCCTGGCGCGCGTTGCCGGCGCGGCCGTCGTGCAATGCGCGCAGCCCCGACAAGGTGGAAGAGACGGAGCTTCGTTGCATGACTGGCATCTATTCGTTCCGAATATGCTGCATTACATGCGCCCGTGGAACTATACACTGTGCGCCATCGCCCAGACACGATACAGAGATTGCCATGTCCCAGCCGCTGTCCGACGCCGCCCTCGACCAGTTGTTCCGCACCGCCCGCACCTACAACGCCTTCACCGGCGAAGTGTCGGACGAGACCCTGCACAAGCTCTACGACCTGCTGAAGTTCGGCCCCACCGAGGCCAACACCACGCCGGCGCGGATCGTGTTCGTGAAGTCGGAGGAGGCCAAGGCCAAGCTCGGCCCGGCGCTGAGCGAGGGCAATTACAAGAAGACGATGGCGGCGCCGGCCGTGGCCATCGTCGGCTACGACATGCGCTTCTTCGACAAGCTGCCGGTGCTGTTCCCGCACACCGACGCCAAGCCGTGGTTCGAGCACCGCGACGAGGCCAATTTGGCGTGGGTGGCGATGCGCAGCAGCGCGCTGCAGACCGCCTACCTGATCCTGGCCGCGCGTTCGCTGGGCCTGGACTGCGGGCCGATGACCGGCTTCGACAACGCCAAGGTGGACGAGGCATTCTTCGCCGGCACGCCGATCCGTTCCAACATCCTGGTCAACCTGGGCCACGGCGACCCGGCCAGCATCTTCCCGCGCTCGCCGCGTCTGCCGTTCGACGAAGCCTGCCGCATCGCCTGAGCCGCCTTTCCTTTTTCCCCTTCCGGAGCCATGCCATGAACAAGATCCGCACCCTGCTGTTGCCGCTCGCCATCGCCGCCGCCGTCGCCGCCTGCGGCAAGCAGGCCGAACCCGCCGCCAATACCGCTGCCGCGCCCGCCGCCGCCGAAGCCGCCGCCGCGCCGGCCGAAGCGCCCGCCGCCGAGGCGATCAAGCCGGTGGCCGGCACCTACCAGCTCGATCCGTCGCACACCGACGTGCTGGTGCAGTGGACGCACTTCGGCTTCTCGCAGCCCAGCGCGCAGTTCGGCATCAGCGAAGGCACGCTCATCTGGGACGCGGACGACGTGTCGAAGTCCAGCGTGCAGGTGAGCATCCCGGTCGCCGCCATCGACACCTTCGTCGACAAGCTCGACGAGCACCTGAAGAGCGGCGACTTCTTCGACGCCGGCAAGTTTCCGAACGCCACCTTCAAGAGCACCAGCGTGGCCGCGGCCGGCACCAACAAGCTGACCGTCACCGGCGACCTCACCATCAAGGACATCACCAAGCCGGTCACCCTGGACGTCACCCTGAACGGCGCGGGCGAGCACCCGATGCTGAAGAAGCAGGCGATCGGCTTCTCCGCCACCGGCACCATCAAGCGCAGCGACTTCGGCGTGGGCGCCTACGCGCCGAACGTCAGCGACGACGTGCAGCTGCGCATCACCACCGAAGGCACGCTGGCCGACGCGCCGGCCGCCGAAGCCGCGCCGCAGGGCTGATACCGTGATCGTCGAACGCCCCTCCGCTGCCCGCGGCGAAGTGGACCTGGGCTGGCTGCGCAGCCGGCACACGTTCTCCTTCGGCCACTACTACGACCCGGCGTGGATGGGCTTCGGCGTCCTGCGCGTGATCAACGACGACACCGTCGCCCCCGGCGGCGGTTTCGCCCCGCACCGCCACGCCAACATGGAGATCGTCAGCGTGGTGCTGGACGGCGCGCTGGCACACAAGGACAGCGCCGGCAACGCCGGCGTGATCCACGCCGGCGACGTGCAGTGGATGAGCGCCGGCCACGGCATCGAGCACAGCGAATACAACGGCTCCGACGCCGCGCCGGTGCACTTCCTGCAGATCTGGATCCAGCCGGAGCGGCTCAACCACGCGCCGGCCTACGACCAGAAGCATTTCGCGCCGGACGCGCGGCGCGCGCGCTGGGCGACGCTGGTGTCGCCCGACGGCGCGGACGGTGCCATCGCCATCCGCCAGCAGGCGACGCTGCGCGCGACCCGGCTGCTGCCGGGCGATGCGGTCGCCGCGACGCTCGATCCGGCGCGGCGGTATTGGCTGCACGTCGCCACCGGCGAAGTCGCGCTGGGCGAGCGCGCGCTCGCGGCCGGCGATGCGCTGGGGTTCATCGTGGAGGACGGCACGCTGGAGCTGCGCGGCATCGCCGAAGCCAGCGACGTGCTGCTGTTCGAGCTGCCGACGTAGCTGGTACGGCTCGTCATTCCCGCGAAGGCGGGAATCCAGCTCTTGGCTTCCTGCATTGATCTAAAAAGCTGGATTCCCGCCTTCGCGGGAATGACGAGCATTAAGGCTGTGCGGGAATGACGAGCAAAAGCGACGCGGGAACGACAGGGGCGCGGTAAACTGGCCGCGTTTCCGCAACCGCGCCGCTATCGTCATGGCACAGCCCGCTTCGTCCGCTCCGTCGTCCGCCCTCGCCCAGCAGACCTACGAGGTGCGCCGCGCCGATCTGCCGCTGAGCTGCCCGCTGCCGTCGATGGCGGTGTGGAACGAGCATCCGCGCGTGTATCTGTCGATCGTGGAAGACGGCGGGCGCAGCAAGTGCCCGTACTGCGGCACCAACTACGTCCTCGTCGACTGATCCCCCGGCGCGGACGATGCGCCGCCTGACCGTGGTGCAGCTGCTGCCGGCGCTGGATGCCGGCGGCGTGGAGCGTTCGACGCTGGAGATCGCCGAGGCGCTGGTGCGCGCCGGCCATCGCGCCATCGTCGTGTCCGCCGGCGGGCGGCTGCTGCCGCAGCTCGAAGCGCTGGGCGCGGAGCACGTCGCGCTCGACATCGGCCGCAAATCCCTTTTGAGCCTCCGCCATGTGCCGACCTTGCGCCGCCTGTTCGCGCAGGCCGACATCGTGCACGCGCGCTCGCGCCTGCCGGCGTGGCTGGCCTGGTTCGCGCTGCGCGGCATGGGCGAGGGCAGGCCGCATTTCGTCACCACCGCGCACGGGCTGAACTCGCCGTCGCGCTACAGCGCGATCATGGCGCGCGGCGAGCGGGTGATCTGCGTGTCGAACACGGTACGCGGGTACCTATTGCGCCATTACCCGGACGCCGATCCGGCGCGGCTGGTGGTGATCCCGCGCGGCATCGATCCGGCCGCATTCCCGCGCATGCCATGGCCCGACCGCGCCGCACGCGACCGCATCGCGGCGCTGCATCCGCAGCTCGGTGGCGACGGCCCGCTGCTGCTGCTGCCGGGCCGCGGCACGCGCCTGAAAGGCCACGCCGATGCCATCGCCCTTCTCGCGACGCTGCGCGCGGACGGCGTCGCTGCGCGGCTGTGGATGCCGGGCGCGGCGCAGGGCGGGCGCGAGGACTACATCGAAGAACTGACGGTTCAGGCGCGCAACGCCGGCGTCGCCGACGCGCTGGCGATGACCGCGCCGACCGCCGCCATCGCCCAGGCCTACGCCGCCAGCGATCTGGTGCTGCAGCTGTCGCGCAAGCCGGAGGCATTCGGGCGCACGGTGGTGGAGGCGCTGTCGGTGGGCCGGCCGGTGCTGGGCTGGGCGCACGGCGGCGTCGGCGAGCTGCTGGCCGAACTGCAGCCGGAAGGCGCGGTGCCGCCGTTCGATGCGCAGGCGCTGGCGCATGGCGCACGCCGGCTGCTGGCCGCGCCGCCATCGCCACCGGCGGCGATCCCCTATACCCTGCAAGCCATGCAGGACGCCACGTTGGCGCTGTATCGGACGATGGGGACGGAATGAACGCGCAGGCGAACGAGGCGATGCCGGTAGCGGGATGGCGCTGGGCGCCGGCGTGGGTGCTGGCCTTCGTCGCGCTGTGGCCGGCGCGCGGCATCGCCGAGGCGGTGCTGGTGCTGGGCGCGCTGGCGGGGCTGTGGAAGCTGATCGCCACCCGCTTCCGCGGCGGCGCCGCGCTGCTCGGCGGGCCGGCGTGGGCGCTGACCTGCGTGCTGTTCGCCGCCTACTGGCTGCCCGAGGCGATTTCCGCCGTGGACGCGCAGGACCACGCGCGCGCGCTGCGCGAAGTATTGATCGATCTGCGCTACCTGCCGTTCCTGTGGGTGGTCGCCGCCGCCGTCGCCAGCGAGCAGGGGCGGCGCAAGACCTTCGGCGGCCTGGCGGTGATCGCGCTGGTGTGGACGGGCGATGCGCTGATCGAGGCGGCCACCGGCACCAGCCCGCTGTTCTGGCTGCTGGATCAGGCCAAGCACGCGATCAGCGGGCATGGCATGTGCACCGCGCGCGAGGCCGCGGCGGCGGACCGCCTGGCCGGCGTGCTGGGTCCGTGCAACCTCAAGCTGGGCATCGTGCTGGCGAGTCTTTCGCCGTTCGCGCTGGCGGCGGCATGGCGTCGGGCCGGGGCGACCGGCTGGCTGCTGGCGGCTTCGGCCGTCGGGCTGGTGGTGCTGCTGGCCGGCTCGCGCGCGTCGTGGCTGACCTACGGGCTGGTGCTGCTGTGGACGGGCTGGCGCAAGCTGGGCAGGCGCAAGCTGTTGATGGTATTCGCGGCCGGGGCGCTGGCGCTGGCCGCGGCCACCGCGCTGTCGCCGCAGGTGCGCGAGCGCGTGCAGCGCACCACGCTGGCGCTGACCGCGCAGCCGGACGGCGTGGACGAGGCGCTGTCGGGCCGCAGCCGGATCTGGTCGGCGGCGCTGTGCATGGTGCGCCAGCATCCGGTGAACGGCGTCGGCCCGCGCGCGTTCCGCGAGGCGTTCCCGGCCTGCGATCCGGAGCCGGGCGTGGTCGCCGCCTGGGGCAGCGGCGCCGCCTTCCACGCGCACCAGATCGTGCTGGAGGTGCTCAGCGAAACCGGCGCCATCGGCCTGCTGCTGTGGCTGGCCGGCGCGGCGCTGGCGTGGCGCGCGTGGCGCTACGCGGACGAGGCCGCGCGCGAGCGGGCGCGGCCGGCGATGCTGGCGTTGGCGGCCAGCGTGTTCCCGTTCAACACCCACCTGGCGGCGTATTCGACGTTCTGGGGCAGCGTGCTGCTGTTGCTGGCGGCGCTGTATGCCGGCAGCCTGTGGGGCACGCCCGGGACTTCCGAGCCTTCGGCTCAGCCGTAGCGCGAGCGCCCGTCCGGCTGGCGCTTGAAGCGCCGATGCAGCCACAGGTACTGCGACGGCGCCTCGCGCACCATCGCCTCGATGGCGGCGTTGACGGCGGCGGTGTCGGCCACCGCATCGTCGGTGGGGAAGGGCGCCAGCGGCTCGCCGACGCGCAGCACGTAGCGCCCGCCCTCGCGTCGATGGAAGAACGGCACCACCGCGCAGCCGGTCATCCGCGAAAACTGATGGGTGGCGGTGATGGTGGCGGCCGGGATGCCGAAGAACGGCGCGAACACCGTGTCCTTGCCGCGCATGTCCTGGTCCGGCGCGTACCACAGCACGCCGCCGCGCTTGAGGTGGCGGATCGCCGCGCGGGTGTCGCTGTTGGCGAACATCGCGCAGGCGTAGCGCAGCCGTCCGCGCAGCACCGCCCATTCCATCACCGGGCTGCGGTGCTTGCGGTACATGCCGGCCAGCGGCACGTGGTCGCACAGCAGCCGCCCGCACATCTCCAGGGTCATGAAATGGCCGGACACCAGCAGCACGCCGCGGCCCTCGGCCTGCAGCCGCTTGAGCGTGTCCAGCCCCTCGATGGAGGCGGTGGCGCGCATCGGCGCGGCGTCGCCCCACCAGGCGCGGGCGAATTCGAACAGGCCGATGCCGAGGTCGCGGAAGTTGGCGCGCAGCAGCGCCTCGCGCGCGGCCTCGTCCAGCTGCGGCAGGCACAGCGCCAGGTTGGTGCGCGCGGCCTCGCGGCGGTCCGGCAGCAGCCGCAGCGCCAGCCAACCGACGCCCGCGCCGAGCCGGCGCTGCAAGCCCCATGGCAGCCGCGCCAGCGCCATGCACGCGCCCACGCCCAGCCACGCCGGCCAGTGGCGCGGGGCGAACGACGGGCGATCGGGGGAGTCGAAGCCATGCGGGGATTCTACCGGGCGCCGCCGCTTCAACCCGCAATGCCGGGCGCTGAGCCGTGGAGCCTGGGCCGTGTTGCCGCGTTCGCGTCTGCGGAATCAAGGAGGAGATGCCGGCCGCAGGACGGCATCGGGGGACATTCGCGGACGCGAATGCGGCAATACGGCGCGCGCGGAATCTCCGCCATGGCTATCCTGTGCGCATGCGGGCCGATCTCACAGAGCGTGTGCTGCGCGGCCTGTATTCGGCCGCGCTGTACCTGCTCGTGCCGGTCACCCTGTACCACCTGATCTGGCGCGGCTTCCGCCAGCGCGCCTACTTCCAGCGCTGGGACGAACGCTACGCCAGCTATCCGGCCGGTGCGCCGGGCGCGCCGCTGTGGCTGCACGCGGTGTCGGTGGGCGAGGTCAACGCCGCCGCGCCGCTGGTGAACCGGCTGCTCGCGCAGCGCCCCGACCTGCGGCTGGTGGTCACCACGATCACCCCCACCGGTTCCGAGCGGGTGCGCGCGCTGTGGGGCGACGCGGTCGCCCACGTCTACCTGCCCTACGACCTGCCGGGCGCGGTGGGCCGCTTCCTCGACCGCTTCCGGCCGACGCTGGCGCTGATCGTGGAAACCGAGCTGTGGCCGAACCTGCTGTTCGGCTGCCGCGACCGCGGCATCCCCGCCTACATCCTCAACGCACGGCTGTCCGCGCGTTCGCTGCGCGGCTACCGGGTGCTGGGCGCGCTGATCCGGCGCGCGCTGGGCAGCGTGCGGCTGGTGGCGGCGCAGTCGAAGGCCGACGCTCGCCGCTTCCTCGAACTGGGCGCACGGCCGGAGTGCGTGCACGTCGCCGGCAACCTGAAGTTCGACATGGCGCCGGTGGAGGCGGACGGCTTCGTCGCCGGGTTCCGCGCGGCGCTGGGCGAGGCGCGCCCGGTCTGGATCGCCGCCAGCACCCACGAGGGCGAGGAAGCGGCGGTGCTGGAAGCGCACCGCGCACTGCGCGCCAGCCATCCCGACGCGCTGCTGCTGTGGGCGCCGCGTCATCCGGAGCGGTTCCGCGCGGTGGCGCAGGCCGCGCGCGACGCCGGCTTCGCCGTGGCCAAGCGCAGCGGCGACGGCTGGCCGCGCGCGGACACCGGTGTGTTCGTGATCGACACCCTGGGCGAACTGCTGCGCTTCTACGCCTGCGCGCCGGTGGCCTTCGTCGGCGGCAGCCTGCAGGCGATCGGCGGGCACAACCTGCTGGAGCCGGCCGCGACCGGCGCCGCGATCCTCAGCGGCCCGCACCTGCACAACTTCGCCGACATCGCGCGGCGGCTGCGCGAGGCGCAGGCGATGCGGATCGTGGCGGACGCGCCGGCGCTGGCGGACGCGCTGCGCGCGCTGTTCGACGACGAGTCCGCGCGGCGGCGCATGGCCGACAACGCGTCGAGGCTGCTGGAGGACGGGCGCGGCGCGCTGGCGCGGACGCTGGCGTTGATCGAGCCGATGCTGCCGGAATGACGCCAAGCCTTGGGGCTTGGGGCGCACCGACTGCAACGATGGCAAACAGCGCAGTGCTTTTCGTCGACGCACGGCGACAGTCGACGCGACGGCCCGCAGGCACAAAGAAAAATCCCCGCTTTCGCGGGGATTTTCGTATCGCAGGTTTGTTCGGGGCTTACTTCGTGCTGATCGCGTTGGCGACCGATTCGTTGGTGGTGAGCAGGCGGTTCACGTCTTCGAGATCGGAGACGTCCAGGGTGCCCGCGGCCTGTTCCAGCAGCAGGCGGTTCTGCAGGAAGTTGTACTTGGCCTGCGCGTAATCCTGCTGCGCGGAGAACAGGGTGCGCTGGTTGTTCAGCACGTCCAGCACGGTGCGCGTGCCGACTTCCAGGCCGACCTGCGAGGCGTCGTAGGCGCTCTGCGCGGACACCAGCGCCAAGCGGCGCGCTTCCACTTCGCTGATGCCGGCCACCAGGGCCTGATAAGCGTTGCGGGTGTTGCGCTCCAGCGCGCGCTTCTGCTGTTCCAGCTGGTCGCGCGCGATGTCGCGCTGGGCCAGCGAGCTGCGAACGTTGGACTGGGTGGCGAAGCCGGAGAAGATCGGGATGCTCAGGGTGATGCCGACGCTGGTGTTGGCGTCGTTGTTGCCGAAGTAGGCCGGGTTGTCGTACAGGCCGGGAATGGCCTTGCCGTAGGACGCCTGCAGGCCCAGCGTCGGGTAATGGCCCGAGCGCGCGGTGGCGACATTGGCTTCGGCCGCCTCCACGTCCGCGGACTGCGCCTTGAGCGACGGGTTCTCGGCGAGCGCGGTGGCGACCCAGCCTTCTGCGTCGCGCGACTCGGGCAGCGCCGGCTTGAAGTCGTCCGGCAGGCCCTTGAGGTTGGCGACCGGCGTGCCGGTGATCTCGACCAGCGCCTGATAGGCGTCCTGCACGGCGTTGCGGGCGAGGATGGAGTTCGCGCGGGCCGCGTCGTACTGCGCGCGCGCCTCGTGTACGTCGGTGATCGGCGCCAGGCCGACTTCCAGGCGCTTGCTGGCGAAGTCGAACTGCTTCTTCAGCGCGGTTTCCGCGGCTTCGGCGGCGGACAGCGTTTCCAGCTGCACCAGCACGTTGAAGTAGGCGGCGGACGTGCGGGTGATGAGGCTGTGGCCGGCCGCTTCCAGGTCGAACGCGCCGGCGCGGTCCTGCGCCTTGGCGGCGCGCAGCGCGGTGAAGTTGCCGTAATCGAAGATCGACTGCTGCGCACCGACCCGCCACGAGGCGCTGCGGGCCGTGCCGTCGCTCTGGCCGTCGCCATCGGTGTCGCCGCGATTGGCGAGGTCGTAGCCGACGGTGCCGTTCACCTGCGGCAGCAGCGATGCGCGCGCCTGCACCGGGCGCTCGGCGGCGATGGCGCGGTTCGATTCGGCGGCCGCGAATTGCGGGTCGCTGCTGCGCGCGTTCTGGTAGCTCTGGAGCAGGTCGTCCGCTTGGGCCGCGGCGGGCAGCAGGGCGACGGCGAGGGCAAGGGCGAGCGGGCGAAGCGACATGGGGGAGTCCTTGGCGGCTTACAGGGTGAAGGCGGGCACCGGCTCGGCGCCCGCGAGATAGGGAAGGTCGGTTTCGAACAACGATTCGACGCGGGTGCCGTTGACAGTGCGGTGCACCAGCGCCGCTTCCATCGCCGGCGAGCGGCCGTGCACCACGAACATGCGGCCGCCCGGATTGAGCCATTCGACGAAGCGCGCCGGGATCGCCGCCA
Organism: Thermomonas brevis; assembly: GCF_014395425.1. Lineage (NCBI taxonomy): Bacteria > Pseudomonadati > Pseudomonadota > Gammaproteobacteria > Lysobacterales > Lysobacteraceae > Thermomonas > Thermomonas brevis. The sequence goes on along the minus strand of NZ_CP060711.1, from coordinate 1,390,452 downwards.
TCGCGCCGCTGACGCAGATCACGTCGAAGCCGCGGCCCGGGTTCCAGGCGAACGCGTCGGCGGCCTGCACGGTGGCGTTATTGATTCCCTGCGCCGCCAGCCGCGTCTGCGCGGCCTCGGCCAGGTCGGCGTGGCGCTCGATGCCCACCGTCTCGCGCGACAGCCGGGCGAGGCAGGCGGTCAGGTAGCCGTTGCCCGCGCCGATCTCCAGCACGCTTTCCGCTTCGGTCGGCAGCAGCGCCTGCAGCGCGCGGCCTTCCAGCACCGGCTTCATCATCGTCTCGCCGTGGCCGATCGGCAGCGCGGTGTCGGCATAGGCCAGGCTGCGCAGCGCGTCGGCCACGAAGGCGTCGCGCGGCAGGCGGGCGAGGGTGTCCAGCACGCGCACGTCCAGCACGTCCCAGGGACGGACCTGCTGTTCCACCATGTTCTCGCGGGCGAGGGCGAAGTCGATGCTCATGCGGGGAAAATCCGTTGCGGGGAACCGTGCATTGTAGTGCCGGCGGTTCCCGATCTGGCGGGCAGTCTGGCCGTACCGGTACACCAGCACGCAGTGCCGGAAGTCACCGCGACCAAGGGCAGGGCCGACTGCCGTTCAGGCGACGGAACGGCGGGCCGCAGGGCGTCAGCGCTTCGCATAGGCGCGCAGGAACAGGTCGACGACGCTGGCGATGTGCGCGTGCGGCGTGTCGTGGCGGCCGCTGCAGCAGTAGCCGAACACGGCCTGCGCGTGCGGCTCGCCCTTGAGCAGGGTGAAGAAGTGGCCGGCGGCGCGCACGGGATCGTCGATCTCCAGCTCGCCGGCGGCGATGCGCCGCTGCAGCAGCGCGGTGAACGCGTCCTGCACGCGCTGCGGGCCGGCTTCCCAGAACATCGCCGGCATGTGGCTGGTGGCGATCTGCGGCGAGCACAGGATGCGGTGCCCGGCGATCGCCTCGGGCGTCATGACCATCGCGAAGAACGCCTCGGCGATGTCGGTCAGGCGTTCGCGCAGCGGCACGTCGGGGTCGGGCTCGAACAGCCGGGTCGGCATGCCCTGCTCGCAGTGCGCGCGCACTGCGTCGGCGAACAGGCTGTCCTTGTCGCCGAAGTGGCTGTACACGGTGAGCTTGGACACGCCGGCCTCGGCCGCGATCTGGTCCATGCTGACGCCGTCGAACCCCTGCAGGACGAACAGGCGCTTGGCCGCTTCCAGGATCGCCGCGCGCTTGGCGAGATCCTTCGGGCGGCCGGGACCGGCGGGCTTGCTGGCGGGGGTGGTGCGGGTCATGCCTTGATACTGGACTGCGAAGTTTCGTAATTATACCATACCGGGCAGTTCAATTATGGCGCAGGCCGACGGAGCGGGCATGGAGCAGGGCGGAAAGAGGCTGCGCGACGCGCTGCCGGTGCTGGCGATGGCATTGGCGCTGGTCGGCTGTGGCGGCGCGACGCAGGCGCCGGAAGCGGCGCGCAAGGTGCTGGTGGTGCAGCCCGGCGCCGCCGCCGACATGGCCGCCGAAGCCTTCGCCGGCGAAGTGCACGCGCATCAGGAAAGCGCGCTGGCGTTCCGCGTCGGCGGCAATCTGAGCAAGCGCTTCGTCGATGCCGGCCAGCCGGTGAAGCAGGGCCAGGTGCTGGCCGAACTCGATCCCGGCGATGCGCAACTGCAGGCCAGCGCCGCGCAGGCCGACATGGCCCGCCTCGGCGGCGACCTGGAGCGCTACCGCAAGCTGCTGGCGCAGAAGCTGGTCAGCCAGTCCGCGTTCGACGCGCAGCAGGCCGCCTACCGCGCGGCGCGCGCGCAATACGAACTGGCGCGCAACCAGTCCGCCTACACCCGGCTGCGCGCGCCGCGCGACGGCGTGATCGCCGCCCGCCAGGCCGAGGCCGGGCAGGTGGTGGCGGCCGGTCAACCCATTTTCCTGCTCGCCGCCGACGGCGGACGCGAAGTGGCGATCGGCCTGCCGGAAGCGCGCATCCGCGACTTCCGCACCGGCCAGTCGGCCATCGTCGAACTGTGGAGCGCGCCCGGCCGGCGCCTGCCGGGGCATATCCGCGAGATCGCCGCCGCGGCCGATCCGCAGACCCGCACCTACGCCGCGCGCGTCGCGCTGGACGGCGCGCTGGCGGCGGAGGTCGGGCTCGGCCAGAGCGCGCGCGTGTTCGTGGCCGATGCGGCCGGCGGCGGCCTGCGCCTGCCGCTGGCAGCGGTGCAGCGCGACGACGGCGGCGCCACCGCGGTGTGGGTGGTCGATGCCGCCGGCACGGCGCGCCAGCGCGCGGTGAAGCTGGGCGGCTACGGCGAGGACAGCGTGCCGGTGCTGGACGGCGTGAAGGCCGGCGAATGGGTGGTGGCCGCCGGCGGGCACCTGCTGCGCGAGGGCGAGAAGGTCGCGCCGGTGGACCGGCGCAACCGCCCGGTCGCGGTCGGGGCGCGCTGAGCCGTGGGCCGCTTCAACCTTTCCGAATGGGCGCTGCGCAACCGCGCGCTGGTGCTGTTCGCGATGATCGTGCTGGCGCTGGCTGGCGCGTGGTCGTACCGCCAGCTCGGGCAGTCCGAAGATCCGCCGTTCACCTTCAAGGCGATGGTGGTGCGCACGCTGTGGCCGGGCGCGACGGCGGAGCAGGTGTCCAAGCAGGTCACCGAGCGCGTCGAGAAGGCGGTGATGGGCACCGGCAAGTACGAGTTCGTGCGTTCGTATTCGCGGCCCGGCGAATCGCAGGTGATCGTGATGGCGCGCGATTCGATGCCGTCGAAGGACGTGCCGGAACTCTGGTACCAGGTGCGCAAGAAGGTCGGCGACATTCGCGCGACGCTGCCGGCCGAGGCCATCGGCCCGTTCTTCAACGACGAGTTCGGCGACACCTTCGGCAACATCTACGCCCTGACCGCGCCCGGTTTCGACTACGCGCTGATGAAGGACTACGCCGACCGCATCCAGCTCGAATTGCAGCGTGTGCCGGACGTCGGCAAGGTCGAACTGATCGGCCTGCAGGACGAGAAGATCTGGATCGAGCTGTCCAACACCAAGCTCGCCACGCTCGGCATCCCGCTATCGGCGGTGAAGCAGGCGCTGGACGAGCAGAACGCGGTGGCGCAGGCCGGTTTCTTCGAGACCGGCAGCGACCGCGTGCGCCTGCGCGTGGACGGGCAGTTCGATTCGGTCGAGCAGATCCGCGCGTTCCCGATCCGCGCCGGCGAGCGCACCGTGCGGCTGGGCGACATCGCCAGCGTGGCGCGCGGCTTCGCCGATCCGGCCGCGCCGAAGATGCGCTTCATGGGCCAGGACGCGCTCGGCATCGCGGTGGCGATGCGCGACGGCGGCGACATCATCCGTCTCGGCCAGACGCTGGAAAGCGAGTTCCTGCGCCTGCAGAAGACGTTGCCGGCGGGCATGCAGCTGCGCAAGGTGTCCGACCAGCCGCAGACCGTGCACGACGCCGTGGGCGAATTCGTGCGCGTGCTGGCGGAGGCGGTCGCCATCGTGCTGCTGGTCAGCTTCTTCTCGCTGGGCCTGCGCACCGGCCTGGTGGTCGCGGTCAGCATCCCGCTGGTGCTGGCGATGACCTTCGCGGTCATGCACTTCTTCGACATCGGCCTGCACAAGATTTCGCTGGGCGCGCTGGTGCTGGCGCTGGGCCTGCTGGTGGACGACGCGATCATCGCGGTGGAGATGATGGCGATCAAGATGGAGCAAGGCTACTCGCGGCTGAAGGCGGCGAGCTTCGCCTGGGAGTCGACCGCGTTCCCGATGCTCACCGGCACGCTGGTGACCGCGGCCGGCTTCCTGCCGATCGCCACCGCCGCGTCGAGCACCGGCGAATACACGCGCTCGCTGTTCCAAGTGGTGACGATCGCGCTGTGCGTGTCGTGGGTGGCGGCGGTGTTGTTCATCCCGTGGCTGGGCGACAAGATGCTGCCGGACCTGCACGACGCGCACTTGCGGCCGACCCTGATGCAGCGCCTGCGCCAGCGCTTCGGCGGCGCGCCGGCGGCGCCGGCCGGCGAGGCCGCGCACGATCCCTACGCCAGCGCGTTCTACCGCCGCCTGCGCGGCTGGCTGGACTCCTGCCTGCGCCACCGCTGGCTGGTGATCGGCGCGACGGTGCTGGCGTTCGCGGCGTCGATCGCGCTGTTCCGGTTCGTGCCGCAGCAGTTCTTCCCGGATTCGGTACGGCCCGAACTGATGGTCGATCTGGAACTGGCCGAAGGCAGTTCGCTGCGCGCCACCGACGCGCAGGCGAAAAAGCTCGAAGCGCTGCTGAAGTCGCGCAAGGACATTGACAACTTCGTCGCCTACGTCGGCACCGGCTCGCCGCGCTTCTACCTGCCGCTGGATCAGCAATTGCCGGCGGCGAACTTCAGCCAGTTCGTGGTGCTGGCGAAGGACATGGACGCGCGCGAGGCGACGCGGCGCTGGCTGATCGAGGAGGTCGCGCCGCAGTTCCCGGAGATCCAGTTCCGCGTGACCCGGCTGGAGAATGGCCCGCCGGTGGGCTATCCGGTGCAGCTGCGCGTGTCGGGCGAGGACATCGGGCAGGTGCAGGCCATCGCCCGCCGCGTCGCGGACAAGGTGCGTGCGAACGCCAACGTCACCAACGTCAACCTGGACTGGAGCGAGCCGAGCAAGGTGGTGCGCCTGCGCATCGACCAGGATCGCGCCCGCGCCCTGGGCGTGAGCAGCGCGCAGCTGGCGCACTTCCTGTCCGGCTCGCTGTCGGGCCTGCCGGTGAGCACCTACCGCGAGGACAACGAGCTGATCGAGATCCTGCTGCGCGGCACCGCCGACGAGCGCGCGCGGCCCGACCTGCTCGGCAGCCTCGCCGTGCCGACGCCGAACGGCAGCGTGCCGCTGGCGCAGATCGCCACGCTGGACTACGGCTTCGAGGACGGCATCATCTGGCACCGCGACCGCCTGCCCACGGTGACGGTGCGCGCCGACCTCCGCACCGACGCGCTGACCCCGCCCACGGTGGTAGCGCAGATCCTGCCGACGCTGGACGACATCCGCGCCTCGCTGCCGGAGGGCTACCTGCTGGAAACCGGCGGCACGGTGGAGGACTCCGCGCGCGGGCAGAACTCGATCAAGGCCGGCATGCCGCTGTTCGTGCTGGTGGTGACCGCGCTGCTGATGCTGCAGCTGCGCAGCTTCCCGCGCACCGCGCTGGTGCTGCTGACCGCGCCGCTGGGGCTGATCGGCGTGGTCGCGGCGCTGCTGCTGTTCCGGGTGCCGTTCGGCTTCGTGGCGATGCTGGGCACCATTGCCCTGGCCGGCATGGTGATGCGCAACTCGGTCATCCTGGTCGACCAGATCCAGCAGGACATCGACGCCGGTCACGACCGTTGGCACGCCATTGTCGATGCCACCGTGCGCCGCTTCCGGCCCATCGTGCTGACCGCGCTGGCGGCGATCCTGGCGATGATCCCGCTGTCGCGCAGCGCCTTCTACGGTTCGATGGCGGTGGCGATCATGGGCGGCCTGACCGTGGCGACCCTGCTCACCCTGTTCTTCCTGCCGGCGCTGTACGCGGCGTGGTTCCGGGTGCGCGAGGACGAGGCGCGCGGCTGACGTTCCGGCCCGCCGGCGCCGCCGGTGGGCCGCGCCGCAACGGTGGTAGATTGGCTCCGGGCAAGGCCTGCAGGGGGCTGGTTTGCCAAACGGGAGCGGTCATCGCAGGAGGGGCGCGGAGGTTTGCCGACGCTGGTGGCGTCGCGCCTGCCTGCTGGCCGTGCTCGCGCTGGCGGCGCCATGGGTGCCGGCGCATCCGGGCAAGCCGCATTTCACCGTCAACGGCTGGTCGATGGCCGACGGCCTGCCGCATCCGCTGGTGCACGCGGTGGCGCAGGACCGCGACGGCTTCCTGTGGGCGGGCACCTGGGAAGGCGTGGTCCGCTTCAACGGCCGCGCCTTCACCCTGTTCGACCGCCAGAACACGCAGAACGCCGAATTGGCGGGCGTGTTCCGGATCGTCCCCGAGGCCGACGGCGGCGTGCTGTTCGGCACCGCCAGCAACGGCATCTTCCGCTACTACCAAGGCCGCTGGCAGCGGCTGGGCGGCGCCGCCGCGCGCAAGCTGGCGGTGATGGCGATGCTGCGCGACCGACACGACGGCGCGCTGTGGATCGCATCCGACCAGCGCCTGTTCCGGCTCGACGTCACCGGTCGCCTCGGCGAGGCGGGGGCCGGCTCGGGATTGCCGGCGGCGGAGATCAACGACCTGGAGCAGGACGACGCCGGCGATCTGCTGGTGGCGAGCGAAGCCGGCGCCTTCCGCTTCGCGCAGGGCCGCGCGGAACGCTGGGGCGGGGACTGGCTGCGCGCGGGCGCGGTACGGGCGCTGCTGCGCGACGGCAACGGCGGCTGGCTGGTCGCGGGCGACGACGGCGTCAGCTGGCGGCATGCCGACGGCCGCGTCGAACACATCGTGCCCGGGCGGCGCGTGGACGCGGTGGCGCGCGACGCGCACGGCGCGCTGTGGATGAACATGAACACCGGCGTGCTGCTGCGGCGCGACCCGGACGGCAGCCTGTGGCCGGCGCCCGTGCAGGGCGCGGTGAGCCGGGCGCTGCTGGTGGATCGCGAGGGCCTGGTCTGGGCCGGCAGCACCGATGGCCTGTACCGGGTGGCCGACGGCATCGCCAGCGGCATGACCCGCAAGGACGGATTGAGCAGCGACTACACCCGCGCGGTGTTGCAGGACGACGACGGCACGGTCTGGGTCGGCGACAACAACGGCCTGAACCGCTGGGCGCAGGGTCGGGTGCGGCACATGCGGCTGGGACCTGCCGGCGCGGGACGCGATACCTCGGTGCTCGCGCTGGCCTGGCGCGACGGCGCGCTGTGGGTCGGCACCTACGACCTCGGCGTGTTCCGGCTGGATCGCCAAGGGCGCGTGCTGGAGCGCATCCGGCTGGGCGAAGGCGCGCAGCCGCTGGTGCGGGTGGTGCTGCCGGATGCCGACGGCGGCGTCTGGATCGGCGGCAGCCACGGCCTGGCGCTGCGCCGCGGCGGCCGCACCCGCCATTATCTCGGCGGCGAGGGCGGGCAGCCGGCGACGATGGTGCAGGCCCTGTACCGCGACCCCGACGGCACGCTCTGGATCGGCAGCAACGACGGCATGGCGTCGCTGGACGCCGCCGGCCGGCTGCGCCGCTGGCGGCCCGACGCCGGGCTTCCCGCGCAATACGCCTTCGACTTCCTGCGCGATCCGGACGGCGACCTCTGGATCGCCAGCGACCGCGGCCTGCTGCGCATGCGCGGCGGCCGCTTCCGCGTCTACGACCACCGCGTGGGCCTGCCGCGCGACCGCCTGTTCCGGATCATCGACGACGGTGCCGGCAACCTCTGGCTGTCCAGCAACGTGGGTGTGTTCCGCGTCGCCCGCGCCGAATTGGACGAGATCGACGCCGGCAAGCGCGGCCTGCTGGCGGTGCACGTGGTCGACCACAGCGACGGCATGCCGGGCAACCAGTGCAATGGCGCGACCATGCCGGCCGGCTGGCGCATGCGCGACGGCACCCTGCTGTTCCCGACTTCGGCGGGGCTGGCGATGATCGATCCGGCCGGTACCGGCGAGGCCGCAGACCGTCCAAAGGCGCCGCCGGTGGCGTTCGAGAGCATCGCCGTCGACGGCGCGCAGCAGCCGCTGGAGCCGAACCTGCGGCTGGAGCCGGGTGCCAACCGCCTCGCCATCGGCTATGCCGGCATGAGTTTCCGCGCGCAGGGAAAGCTGCGCTACCGCTACCGCCTGCACGGTTTCGACCAGGACTGGGTGGATGCCGGCGGCAGCACCGACGCCGTCTACACGCGCCTGCCGCCGGGCCGCTACCGGCTGGAAGTGCAGGCGATGGCGATGCCGCTGGACTGGACGCGCCAGGCCGGCATCGGCGCGTCGAGCATGGGGATCGACGTGGTGCCGGCGCTGTGGCAGCGGCCCGGCATGCGCGCGCTGGGAGCCGGGCTGCTGCTGGTCGGCGTGGTCCTGATCGGCTGGCTGCGCACCGCCAGCTACCGGCGCAACCAGCATCGCCTGAGCCGGGTGATCGCCGAGCGCACCGAAGAGCTCAGCGAAAAGAACCGCCAGCTGGAAGTCGCCAGCAGCCGGCTGGAATACCAGGCCAGCCACGACGAGCTGACCGGCCTGCCGAACCGGCGCGCCGGCGACCGCCATCTCGATGCCGCGGTCGCGCGCGCGCATGCGCGGGACGGACGGCTGAGCGTCGCATTGCTCGACATCGACCACTTCAAGCAGATCAACGACCGCCACGGCCATGCCGCCGGCGATGCCGCGCTGCAGGCGTTCGGCGGCATGCTGGGCGGATTCGCCGCCGGCCAGGGGTTGTTCGCGGCCAGGTTTGGCGGCGAGGAGTTCCTGGTATGCATGGAGGGACTGCCGCTGGAGGAGGCCGCGCAGCGGATGCGAGAGCTGCTGCTGCGCATCGCCGGCCACGAGATCGCGCTGGGGAGCGACGTGCCGGTGCGCTGCACGTTCAGCGCGGGCGTGGCCGGACTGGAGCCGGGACAGGCCGCGCATGCGCTGCTGGCGCAGGCGGATCTTCGCCTGCTGCGCGCCAAGCAGGGCGGCCGCCGCTGCGTCGTGTCCGATTGAGGCGGCGGCTCAGCCGGCCGTTTCCTCCCGCAGCAGGGCGATGAACGCCTGCGCCGCACGCGACAGCGTGCGTCCGCCGTGCGCCACGCAGCCCAGCGTGCGCGACAACCGCACGCCGGCCACCGGCAGCGCGCGCAGGCTCCGGTCCAGCATGGTCTGCGGCAGCACGCTCCAGGCCAGTCCGACGCCGGCCAGCATCTTGATCGTCTCCATGTAGTGCGTGGTCATCCGCAGCTGCAGCGGCAGCCCGCGCGCGGCGAAGGCGTCGGCGACGATGCGATGGGTGAAGGTGCCGGGATCGGGCAGCACCGCCGGATGCGCGGACAGGTCGGCCAGCGTCGGCCGCGCCTTGCGCGCCAGCGGATGGTCGGGAGCGGCGACGAAGCACAGCGGGTCGTTCCAGAGCTTCGTCGCCCGCAGCGGCGGCGTGGCCGGGCCGAGCGTGGTCAGCGCCAGCTCGATCCGCCCCTGCAGCACCTCCTGCCAGGCCTGTTCGGAATCCATGAAGCGGATGTCCAGCGCCACCTGCGGATGCTTGGCCGCGAACCGGCGCAGCAGCGGCGGCAGCCGGTGCAGGCCGATGTGGTGGCTGGTCGCGAAGCGCAGCGAACCGCCGACGCCTTCGCCCATCCCGCGCAGCGCCTGCCGCGCCGCCTCGGCCTCGGCCAGCAGCTGGCGCGCGCGCGGCAGCAGCAACTGGCCGGCTTCGGTCGGCGCCACCTGCCGGCCCAGCCGGTCGAACAGGCGCGCGTCCAGCGACGCCTCCAGCTGCGCGATGCGCTTGCTCACCGCCGGCTGGGTGAGGTGCAGCTGCTCGGCGGCGGCGGAGAAGCCGCCGTGTTCGGCCACCGCGACGAAGGCGGCGAGGTTGGCGAGTTCCATGTTCATTCCTAATGGGAATCGAATGGATGAAAAATATCCATTTGAGTCATCGAAGGAAAGGCGGCAGTCTGGCTCCAGCGGTCGTCATTCCCGCGAAGGCGGGAATCCAGCGTCTTGGCTCACCGTTGCAAATCAAAACCACTGGACTCCCGCCTTCGCGGGAATGACGTGCCCCACAAGACGGCGCCAGGAGCGCAATCGAGCGAGACACCCCATGCCCGGCAAAACCCTGTACGACAAACTCTGGGAGATGCACGAAGTGAGCCGCCGCGACGACGGTTCCTCGCTGCTCTACATCGACCGCCACATCCTCCACGAGGTGACCTCGCCGCAGGCGTTCGAGGGCCTGCGGCTGGCGGGCCGCAGGCCGTGGCGGGTGGACGCCAACCTCGCCACGCCCGACCACAATGTGCCGACCACCAAGGCCGAGCGCGCCGGCGGCCTTGCCGCCATCGCCGACGAAATCTCGCGCACGCAGGTGCGCACGCTGGACGAGAACTGCGCGGACTTCGGCATCCTCGAGTTCCCGATGAACGACGCGCGGCAGGGCATCGTCCACGTGGTCGGCCCCGAACAAGGTGCGACGCTCCCCGGCATGACGGTGGTCTGTGGCGATTCGCACACCTCCACGCACGGCGCGTTCGGCGCGCTGGCGCATGGCATCGGCACCTCGGAAGTGGAGCACGTGCTGGCGACGCAGTGCCTGGTCGCGCAGAAGATGAAGAACATGCGGGTGCGCGTCGAAGGCGAGCTGCCGCTGGGAGTGACCGCCAAGGACATCGTGCTGGCGATCATCGGCCGCATCGGCACCGCCAGCGGCAACGGCCACGCGCTGGAGTTCGCCGGCAGCGCGATCCGCGCGCTGTCGATGGAGGGCCGGATGACCGTCTGCAACATGGCGATCGAAGCCGGTGCGCGCGTCGGCATGGTCGCCGTCGACGAGAAGACCATCGACTACGTGCGCGGTCGTCCGTTCGCGCCGACCGGCGAACAATGGGACGCGGCGGTGACGCTGTGGCGCACGCTAGTCTCGGACTACGACGCGAGGTTCGACGCCGACATCGAACTGCAAGCCTCCGACATCAAGCCGCAGGTCAGCTGGGGCACGTCGCCGGAAATGGTGCTGGCGGTGGACCGCAGCGTGCCCGACCCGGCGAACGAATCCGACCCGGTGAAGAAGGACTCCATCGAGCGCGCGCTGAAATACATGGGCCTGCGCGCCAACCAGCCGATCACCGACATCCGCCTGGATCGCGTGTTTATCGGCTCCTGCACCAACGCGCGCATCGAGGACCTGCGCTCGGCGGCGGCGGTGGCGAAGGGCCGCAAGGTCGCCGCGACGGTGAAGCAGGCGCTGGTGGTGCCGGGTTCCGGGTTGGTGAAGGCGCAGGCCGAGCGCGAAGGGCTGGATCGCATCTTCCTCGATGCCGGCTTCGAGTGGCGCGAGCCCGGCTGTTCGATGTGCCTCGCCATGAATCCCGACCGGCTGGAAAGCGGCGAGCACTGCGCCTCCACTTCCAACCGCAATTTCGAGGGCCGGCAGGGCGCAGGCGGCCGCACCCATCTGGTCAGCCCGGCGATGGCCGCCGCCGCCGCGATCGCCGGCCACTTCATCGACGTGCGGGAGCTGCAATGACGCCTTTCACCACGCATACCGGGTTGGCCGCGCCGCTGGATCGCGCCAACGTCGACACCGACCAGATCATCCCCAAGCAGTTCCTGAAGTCGATCCGTCGCAGCGGCTTCGGCCCCAACCTGTTCGACGAATGGCGCTACCTCGATGTCGGCCAGCCGGGGCAGGACTGCGCGACGCGTCCGCGCAATCCCGATTTCGTGCTCAACCGGCCGCGCTACGCCGGCGCCAGCGTGTTGCTGGCGCGTGCCAACTTCGGCTGCGGCTCCTCGCGCGAGCATGCGCCGTGGGCGCTGGCCGAATATGGCTTCCGGGCGATCATCGCGCCGAGTTTCGCCGACATCTTCTTCAACAACAGCTTCAAGAACGGGCTGCTGCCGATCGTGCTGAAGGACGAGGAAGTGGATGCGCTGTTCGCGCAATGCGAGGCGACGGAAGGCTATGCGCTGTCCATCGACCTTGCCGCGCAGACCGTGACTCGCCCGGACGGCGTGCAGCATCGCTTCGAGGTGGATGCCTTCCGCAAGCACTGCCTGCTGCACGGACTGGACGACATCGGCACCACCTTGCAGGCGCGCGACGCCATCGCCGCGTTCGAGGCGAAGCATCGCGCCGCGCAGCCGTGGTTGTTCGCTGCGCCGTGATTGCACGGCCATAGAGGGAACCCTCGCGCGGCAAGCCTATGGTCGCGCACGGCGAGTCGCGTTGCCCTGGCGGGGCGGCCGGAACTTCCGGCCGTTCCGGCGGTCGATGCCGGGGTTGCCGGCAGCGGCGCAGGGACGGGCTTGGGCATGGAAGCAGTGCGGGCGATGCCCGGTGGCGCATTTCCGTTGCGGCGTGTCCGAAGGGCGGATGCGCGCCTGTTGCGCATCGAGCGCTGGGGCGTCGGCCTGCTGGTCGCCGTGTTGCACCTGTTGCTGGTGGCTTCGGTGCAGCGGCTGCTGTTCGGACGGACGCCGTCTTCCGATGAGCCGGCCATGCAGCTGGTGTACGTCGATTGGCTGCCGCCGCTGCCGGAGCCAAAGTCGGAGCCGGAGGCTGTTTCGCCTGCGTCGGACCCTGCAAGCGTCGCGCGCGTGGAGGAATCGCATCGTGTGCTGGAAAGTGCGGCACCTGCGCGATCCGCGCCAGCGGATGCGCCATTGGAGCTTTCAATGCCGGCGGACGACGGTTGGGATGCAACGGCCGCACAGCGTTCCGCGCAGGCGCGCGACGCGCACGCATTTGATCGCCGCAATCCGGTCACGCCACCGCCCCCGGAGCGGTTCCCGATGATCGACCGCAGTCCCGCAGCCCTCGTTCGGAGGATCGCGATGGGCCTGTTCTGGCCGCCTGGCTACAGCGACGATCCCTGCGCCGGCGTGAACGAGGCCATCGAGGCGTTCAGCCGGCAAGCCGCCAGCGAACGCCACCGCCGCATGCTGGCGGATGCCGTACTGCAACGGAACCGCTATTGCCCGCCGTAGATGAGGGGCTTGGTCCGGATGGCGCGTGGCGGGGCAAGCCTTCAGTCCACGGCGATCCTGCTGACGCAGGTGCGGGACAAGCCCCGCACCTGCGCATCACGGATCAGTCGCGCAGCTCCATCACCTGGCAGGGCAGCTCCAACTGCTCCAGCACCGCCTCGGTGACGGCGCGGGTGCCGACGGCACGCGTGCGGTCGCAGGTCAAGTCGGCGGTGAACACGCCGGCGTCCAGCGCGCGCGACACCGCCAGTTCCAGGCACTGCGCTTCGGCATCCAGCCCCAGCGAGTGGCGCAGCAGCATCGCCGCGCTGAGGATCGCCGCGTACGGATTGGCGACGCCCTTGCCGGCGATGTCCGGCGCGCTGCCATGGATCGGTTCGTATAGCCCGATTCGATGTTCCGGCTGCGCCGATCCATCGGGCCCGTTCGTGCCTTCGCCCAGCGATGCGCTCGGCAGCAGGCCCAGCGAGCCGGCCAGCATCGAGGCTTCGTCGGTGAGGATGTCGCCGAACATGTTCTCGGTGACGATCACGTCGTATTCGCGCGGGCGCGCCAGCAGGTGCATCGCCATCGAATCGACCAGCTGGTGTTCCAGCTGCACGTCCGGGAACTCCTCGCGCACGATCCGCGTCGTTACGTCGCGCCACAGCCGCGAGGTTTCCAGCACGTTGGCCTTGTCCACCGAGGTCAGCTTGCCGCTGCGCGTGCGCGCCAACGCGGCGGCGTGGCGTACCACGCGTTCAATCTCCGCCACGCTGTAGCGGCACAGGTCGCTGGCGTCGCTGTCGCTGCGGGTCTTGTCGCCGAAGTAGATGCCGCCGGTGAGTTCGCGCACCACGATCAGGTCGACGCCCTGCAGCAGATGCGGCTTGATCGGCGAGGCGCCCAGCGTGGCCGCGTGCGGCTTCACCGGACGCAGGTTGGCGTACAGGCCCAGCGCCTTGCGGATCGCCAGCAGGCCCTGCTCCGGGCGCACCTTGGCGTTCGGGTCCGACCACTTCGGGCCGCCGACCGCGCCGAGCAGGATCGCGTCGGCATCGCGCGCCGCCGCCAGCGTGTCGTCCGGCAGCGCGCTGCCGGTGGCGTCGATGGCGGCGCCGCCGATCAGGTGTTCGCGGAAATGGAAGTCGTGGCCGTAGCGCGCAGCGACGGCGCGCAGCACTTCGACCGCGGCGGCGGTGACTTCGGGGCCGATGCCGTCACCCGGCAGTACGACGATGTTGGCGTGCATGGAAGAAAGTCCGGAGTTGAAAGGGAAGGGGATCAGGCGGTGGCGGCGACGCGCTGCGTCGCCTGCGCGCGCAGCACGCGGTTGGCGACGTCGAGCCAGGCGATGGCGCTGGCTTCCAGCACGTCGCGGCTTGTGCCCTGGCCGCTCAGCGTGTCGCCGTCGATGCGCGCGCTGAGGTTGGCTTCGCCGCGCGCGTCGCGGCCCACGCCCATGCTGTGCACCTCGTAGCTTTCCAACTCGAAGTCCACGCCGGTGGCCTGCGCCAGCGCGGCGAACAGCGCGGCGACCGGGCCGTCGCCCTGCGCGTCCTGGCGCACGCGGCGACCGTGGGGATCGGAGAGTTCCACCTGCGCGCGGGTGTGCTGGCCGGCGTCGATCAGGCTCATTGCGGCGATGCGCCAGCCGGGGCCGAAGCGCTCGCCCTCGACCAGCCGCAGCAGGTCGGCGTCGCCGATCACGTGCTGGGTCTGGGTCAGCGCCTTGGCATCGGCGATCACGCGGTCCAGCAACGCGTCGTCCAGCACGTGGCCCAACGCGCGCAGGCGGTCGGCCACCGCCGCGCGCCCGCTGTGGCGGCCAAGCACCAACTGCGAGTCGGGCCAACCCACGTCCTGCGGGCGCATGATTTCGTAGGTGTCGCGGTTCTTCAGCATGCCGTGCTGGTGGATGCCGGATTCGTGCGCGAACGCGTTCAGGCCGACGATGGCCTTGTTGCGCTGCACCTGGATGCCGGTGATGCGCGACAGCAGGCGCGAGGTGTCCAGCAGTTTCGGGGTATCGATGCGGGTATCGACGCCGTACCAGCCGCCGCGCACCTTCATCGCCATGACCAGTTCTTCCAGCGCGGCGTTGCCGGCGCGCTCGCCGATGCCGTTGATGGTGCATTCCACCTGCCGCGCGCCGCCCTCGATGGCGGCCAGCGAGTTGGCGACGGCCAGGCCCAGGTCGTTGTGGCAGTGCGCGCTGAACACCACGCCGTCCGCGCCCTTCACGGTGGCGCGCAGGAAGCGGAACAGGTCGCGGATTTCCTCGGGCGTGGCGTAGCCCACGGTGTCCGGCACGTTGACGGTGCGCGCGCCGGCGGCGATGGCCGCTTCGAATACTTCGACGAGGAACTCGCGTTCGGTGCGGAAGGCGTCCTCGGCGGAGAACTCCACGTCGTCCACGTGCCTGCGCGCCAGTTCGACGGCCATGATCGCGCGCTCGACCACCTGTTCCTTGCTCATGCTGAGCTTGTGCTCGCGGTGCAGCGGGCTGGTGGAGATGAAGACGTGGACGCGCGGCGCGGCGGCGGCGTCCAGCGCGCGCGCGCAGGCTTCGATGTCGCCGGCGTGGCAGCGGGCCAGCCCGGCGATGGAGGCGCCGCGCACTTCGCGGGCGATGGTCTGCACCGCGCCGAAATCGGCCGGCGAGCTGTTGGGGAAGCCGGCCTCGATCACGTCCACGCCGAGATCGGCCAGCGCGTGGGCGAAGGCGATCTTCTGCGCGGCGCTCATGGTGAAGCCGGGCGACTGCTCGCCGTCGCGCAGGGTGGTGTCGAAGATGGTTACATGATTAGAGGAAGCGCGGTCGGAAGCGGTGTGGCGGGGGGGAGCGTTCATGCGGTGACGGTCTCGATGGGTTCGGCGCACGCCGGGCGCTGCGTGGAAGCGGAAGGGGAAGCGAAGGGAGAAAGGCCGGCAGGAGGCAGGGGCGTCCTCGCTGCCGGCAATGGAAGTCGCTCCTGTCGCCGCTGCCGCGGCTTGCGCGGCGGACGCGGACGCACGTCCTGCAGCAGCGCCGCCAGCACGCCGGCATCGAGGTTGCCGCCGGACACCACCGCGCATTTGCGCTTGCCGGCCACGCGCTTGCCGGCGGCCAGCGCCAGCGCGCCCGCGCCCTCGGCGATCAGGTGTTCCTCCAGTGCCAGCCGCACCAGCGTCTCGCGCAGTTCGGCCTCGCGCACGATCACCACGTCGTCCAGCAGCGCGTGCAGCACGCGACGGGTGAGCAGGCCGGGGACTTTCACGCGCACGCCGTCCGCCAGCGTCGCGGTTGGTTCGACGATGGCGTCGTCGCCCTTCAGTGCGCGCGCCATCGCATCCACGCCTTCGACCTGCGCGCCGACGATCTTCACGCCCTGCGCCTTCAGCGCCAGCGCGACGCCGGAGGCCAAGCCGCCGCCGCCGATCGGCACCAGCACCACGTCGGGTTCCAGCGCGGCGGCGATTTCCAGCCCGACCGTGCCCTGCCCGGCGATCACGTCGGGATCGTCGAAGGCGGACAGCAGGCGATAGCCGTTCTGCGCGGCCAGATCATTGGCGAAGGCCTTGGCCTCGTCGTAGGTTTCGCCGTGCAGGCGCACCGTCGCACCCCAGTGGGCGACGCCGGCGATCTTGGTTTCCGGCGCGGTTTTCGGCATCACCGTGATCGCCTGCATGCCCAGCCGATACGCCGCCCACGCCAGGCCTTGCGCATGGTTGCCGGCGGAGGCGGCGATGGTCGGGCGCAGGTCGCCGCGCTCGCGCGCCGCCAGCAGCGCGTTCATCGCGCCGCGCACTTTGTAGGAGCCGGTGCGCTGCAGGTTTTCCAGTTTCAGCCAGCAGCCGGAACGCTCGGCGTAATGCAGCGGCGTGGGGCTGAGGTAGCGGCGCAGCCGCGCCTGCGCCGCCAGCACGTCGCTGGCGGTCACGGAGGCGGCGCTGGCTACGTCGGAGTCCATCAGGCCTTCGCCGGTCGATGGTTGCAGGCGGCTTCGCGCCTGCACGTCGTGCGCGCGTTCGGCATCGCCGGTTCGCGCGCGCTCACGGACACGGCTGCACCTCCACCGCCAGGCAGTCGTACAGCTTGGCCAGTTGCTGTTGCAGGCCGTCCGGCTCGCGCGCGCCTTCCACGGTCATGCGCAGGTGCCAGCGGTCGCCGTCGTCGCGGGCTTCGCCATCGACGCTGACCGGCTGGAAGCCGCGCCGTTCGGTGGTGCCGAGCACGCGGGCCAGCGCGCCCTCGGCGCGGCGCAGGGTGAGGTCAAGCCGGTAGCGCATGGGACGTCTCCGTGGGCGTGCGGGCAGGGGCGGCCGCCTCGTCGAGGGCGGGATCGAGCATCTGCGCGTTGTTGCGGTTGGGCGGCACCAGCGGCCAGACGTTGGCGGCGGTGTCGATGGCGACGTGCAGCAGGGCGGGGCCGTCGGCGTCCAGCAGCGCCTGCAACGCGGCATCGACGCCTTCGGCCTTGTCCACGTGCAGCGCCTTGATCCCGAAGGCGGCGGCGACGGCGGCGAAGTCCGGGTTGTCGGACAGGTCGATCTCGGAATAGCGCTTGTCGAAGAACAATTCCTGCCACTGGCGCACCATGCCCAACGCCTGGTTGTCGAGCAGCACGATCTTCACCGGCGAGCGGTAGCGCTTCAGCGTCGCCAGCTCCTGGATGTTCATCATGATCGAGCCATCTCCGCTGACGCAGATCACCTGCGCACTGCGGTTGGCCTCCTGCGCGCCCAGCGCCGCCGGCAGGCCGAAGCCCATCGCGCCGAGTGCGCCGGAGGTCAGATGCTTGCGCGGGTGGTCCATGCGCCAGTGTTGCGCCACCCACATTTGGTGCTGGCCGACGTCGCAGGCGACCGTGGCCTCGGGCGCCAGTTCCGACAGCCGCTTCAGCAGCGCGGGCGCGTACACGCCGTCGCCGGGCGCGTCGTAGCGCGGCGCGAACTGCTGCACGCGCTGCCGGCACTGCGCGCGCCATGCCTTGCGCGCTTCGCCGTGGCGGCCGTGCAGGTGGGCGGCGCAGGGCAGCGTCAGCTTGGTCAGCGTGGTGACGATGTTGCCGCGCACACCGGCGTCGGCGTGGCGCAGCTTGCCGATTTCGCAGGCGTCGATGTCCATGTGGACGACGCGCGCGTTCGGCGCGAACTCTGCCAGCTTGCCGGTGGCGCGGTCGTCGAAGCGCGCGCCGACCACGATCAGCAGATCGGCCTCCTGCACCGCCAGATTGGCGGCGCGGCTGCCGTGCATGCCCAGCATGCCGAGGTTGAGCGGATGCTCCGTGGGCAGCGCGCCCAGGCCCCTCAGCGTCAGCACGGTCGGGATCTGCGTCGCATCGACGAAGGTGCGGAACGCCTGCACCGCCTCGCCCAGCGCGATGCCGCCGCCGCCGTACAGCACCGGCCGCTGCGCCTGCGAGATCAGCGCCAGCGCTTCGTGCAGGAAGGCGTCCTTCGGCGCTTCCGGCGCATCGGTGCCGGAGGAGGCGTGCGCGGGCAGGTGCGCGGCGTCGGCGATCTGCACGTCCTTCGGCAGATCGATCAGCACCGGACCGGGGCGACCGCTGCGCGCCAGCCGGAACGCCTCGCCCACCATCATCGGCAGGTCCTCGACGCGCCGCGCGATGAAGCTGTGCTTCACCATCGGCATGGTCATTCCGAACACGTCCAGTTCCTGGAACGCATCGGTGCCCATCAGCGCGGTCGGCACCTGCCCGGTGATGACCACCATCGGCACCGAATCCAGCATCGCGTCGGCGATGCCGGTGACGAGGTTCGACGCGCCGGGGCCGGAGGTCGCCACGCATACGCCCACGCGCCCGCTGGCCCGCGCATACCCGTTCGCCGCGAACGCCGCGCCCTGCTCGTGGCGGGGCAGCACGTGCCGCAGCTGCGGGGTGTCGTGCAGGGCGTCGTAGAACGGCATGATCGCGCCGCCCGGATAGCCGAACAGGGTGTCCACCCCTTCGGCCACCAGCGCCTGCGCCAGCCAGCGGGCGCCGTTCATCACGCGGCCTCGCTCTGCGGCTGCGCGGCGGCGGGCTTCGGCGCGGCCTGCGACGATGCCAGCCACTTCATGTTGGCGCGGAGCTTCTTGCCGATGGCCTCGATGGGATGCTCCAGGTCGGCCTGCTTCATCGCCTTGTAGTTGGCGTTGCCGGCGGCGTATTCGGCGATCCACTGGCGGGCGAAGGTGCCGTCCTGAATCTCGGTCAGCACCTTCTTCATCTGCGCGCGTGTGTTGGCATCGACCACGTAGTCGCCGCGCGTCAGCGCGCCGTACTGCGCGGTTTCGCTGATGAACTCGTGCATGCGGGTGATGCCGCCTTCGTAGAACAGGTCGACGATCAGCTTCAGCTCGTGCAGGCATTCGTAGTAGGCGACCTCCGGCTGGTAGCCGGCTTCCACCAGCGTTTCCCAGCCGGCCTGCACGAGCCGCGTCGCGCCGCCGCACAGCACCGCCTGCTCGCCGAACAGGTCGGTTTCGGTTTCTTCCTTGAAGGTGGTCTTGATCGCGTTCTGGCGCGCGCCGCCGATGCCGGCGCAGTAGGTCAGCGCGAACTGCTCGGCGTTGCCGGAGGTGTCCTGATGCACGGCATAGACCGACGGCACGCCGCGGCCGATCTCGTATTCGCGGCGCACCAGCGCGCCGGGGCCCTTCGGCGCGACGAGGACGACATCGAGATCCTCGCGCGGGGTGATCTGCCCGTAATGCACGTTGAAGCCGTGCGCGAACAGCAGGCAGGCGCCCTGGTCCATGTTCGGCTCGATCACCTCGCCGTACAGCTGCGGCTGCACCATGTCCGGCGTGAGGACGGCGACGATCTGCGCGCCCTTCACCGCCTCGGCCGGCGTCTTCACCGCGAAGCCATCGGCCTTGGCCTTGATCTCGGTGGGGCCGCCGGGGCGCAGGCCGATGGTGACGTCGAAACCGGAGTCGCGCAGGTTGAGCGCATGCGCGCGGCCCTGGCTGCCGTAGCCGACGATGGCGATGCGGGGTTTGCTGCTGGTCATTGCGGGAGTTCCTGAGAGGGAGGGTTGTTGGCTTTCGGGAAGGCCAGAAACGAAAAACCCCGCACCTTGCGGTGCGGGGTTTTGCGATTCGGGCGTTGGTTTGTTGCTTGCTTACACGCCGGATCGTCCCGCACCTGTGGGCGAGGTAATAAGTACGAGGACGAGAATGGAGGCCGCCTGCGAGGCGGTCCGATGGGTCGGCAGTGGCGTGTGGCGCTGCAACATGTTTTTCAGGAAAGCACGCCCTTGATGGGGCTGTCAACAGTTTCATTCATGCCGATTTCGCATGAGAGAAAGTTGCAGCCGAAACCGCGCAAACGCAGCAGAATCAAGGCGTGCAGCGCTTCCCCCACGGCGCGCGATCCTTCCCACGATGCCCGACTACCGCTCGAAGACCTCCACCGCCGGCCGCAACATGGCCGGCGCCCGCGCGCTGTGGCGCGCCACCGGCATGCGCGACGACGACTTCCACAAGCCCATCGTCGCGGTCGCCAATTCCTTCACCCAGTTCGTGCCGGGCCACGTGCATCTGAAGGATCTCGGCCAGCTGGTCGCGCGCGAAATCGAACTCGCCGGCGGCGTCGCCAAGGAGTTCGACACCATCGCCGTGGACGACGGCATCGCGATGGGCCACGACGGCATGCTGTATTCGCTGCCTTCGCGCGAAGTGATCGCCGATTCGGTCGAGTACATGGTCAATGCGCACTGCGCCGACGCGCTGGTGTGCATCTCCAACTGCGACAAGATCACGCCCGGCATGCTGATGGCCGCGCTGCGGCTGAACATCCCCACGGTGTTCGTCTCCGGCGGGCCGATGGAAGCGGGCAAGACGCGGCTCGCCGAGCACAAGCTCGACCTGGTCGATGCGATGGTGATCGCCGCCGATGCCTCCGCCTCCGACGCCACCGTCGCCGAGTACGAGCGCAGCGCCTGCCCGACCTGCGGCTCGTGCAGCGGCATGTTCACCGCCAACTCGATGAACTGCCTGACCGAAGCGCTGGGCCTGTCGCTGCCGGGCAACGGCACCGTGCTGGCGACGCATGCGGATCGCGAGGCGCTGTTCAAGCGCGCGGGACGGCTGGTCGTGGAGCTTTGCCACCGCTGGTACGGTGCGGAGGACGCGCGCGCCTTGCCGCGCGGCATCGCCACCGTCGAAGCGTTCGAGAATGCGATGGCGCTGGACATCGCGATGGGCGGCTCCACCAACACCATCCTGCACCTGCTGGCCGCCGCGCAGGAGGCCGAGGTGGCGTTCGACCTGCGCGACATCGACCGGCTGTCGCGGCGCATCCCGCAGCTGTGCAAGGTCGCGCCGAATTCGCCCAAGTACCACATGGAAGACGTGCATCGCGCCGGCGGCATCATGGCGATCCTCGGCGAACTGGCGCGCGGCGGGCTGCTGCGCGCGGGCGTGCCGACCGTGCATGCGGACACGCTGGGCGAGGCGATCGCGCAGTGGGACATCGCCACGGTCGATGACGAGTCCGTGCATACGTTCTACAAGGCCGGCCCGGCGGGCATCCCGACGCAAACCGCCTTCAGCCAGGCCACCCGCTGGCCGACGCTGGATGCGGATCGCGCCGAAGGTTGCATCCGCGACGTGCCGCACGCCTATTCGCAGGAGGGCGGCCTGGCCGTGCTCTACGGCAACATCGCCCGCGACGGCTGCGTGGTGAAGACCGCCGGCGTGGACGAATCCATCCACGTGTTCGAGGGCAGCGCGCGCGTCTACGAAAGCCAGGACGCAGCGGTGGCCGGCATCCTCGGCGACGAGGTGCGGGCCGGCGACGTGGTCGTCATCCGCTACGAAGGCCCGAAGGGCGGGCCGGGCATGCAGGAGATGCTGTATCCGACCAGCTACCTGAAATCGAAGGGGCTGGGCAAGGCCTGCGCGCTGCTCACCGACGGGCGCTTCTCCGGCGGCACCTCGGGTCTGAGCATCGGCCACGTGTCGCCGGAAGCGGCGGCGGGCGGCGCGATCGGTTTGATCCGCGACGGCGACCGCATCCGCATCGACATTCCCGCGCGGCGCATCGATCTGCTGGTGTCCGACGACGCGCTTGCGGCGCGTCGCATCGAACAGGATGCGAGCGGCTGGAAGCCTGCGCAGCCGCGCGCGCGCAAGGTCAGCCTGGCGCTGAAGGCGTATGCGCTGCTGGCGACCAGCGCCGACAAGGGCGCGGTGCGCAACCGGGAATTGCTGGACGGGGCGTGACGCCCCGCCTCAGAACACCTGCGGCGGCTGCCCGCCGACGATCACCACGTCGGCCGGGCGGCGCGCGAACAGGCCCACGCTGACCACGCCGGGAATTTGGTTGAGCTCGCGCTCCATCGCCACCGGATCGACGATGGACAGGTTGTGCACGTCGAGGATGACGTTGCCGTTGTCGGTCACCACGCCGTCGCGCCACACCGGCTGGCCGCCGGTCAAGCGCACGATCTCGCGGGCGACTAGGCTGCGCGCCATCGGGATCACTTCCACCGGCAGCGGGAACCTGCCGAGCACGTCGACGCGCTTGCTGGGGTCGACGATGCAGACGAACTTCGCGCTCGCCTCGGCGATGATCTTCTCGCGGGTCAGCGCCGCGCCGCCGCCCTTGATGAGGTGCTTGCGCGGATCGCATTCGTCCGCGCCGTCCACGTACAGCGACAGCGGGCCGGCGGCGTTGAGGTCGATCACGTCGATGCCGTGGGACTTCAGGCGCGCGGTGCTCTGTTCGGAGCTGGACACCGCCCCCTGGATGCGGTCCTTCCACGCCGCCAGCGCGTCGATGAAGTAGGCGACGGTGGAGCCGGTGCCGACGCCGACGATCATGCCGTCTTCCACGTAGTCGATGGCTTTTTCGGCGGCGAGTTTCTTGGCGTCGGACATGGGAATGGATTCCGTGGCGTGGTGGCGGTGCGCCGGGGCGCATGAGGTATCGCGGACGACGCGCCGATGCGTGCCGTCAACCGAGGATCATTCCAGCGAGAGCAGCAGCTTCCATTGCGCGGCCGTCACCGGGAACACCGACAGCCGGCTGCCGCGCGCGGTCAGCGCGAAGCCTTCGCCGAGTTCGTCGGTGTGCTGCTTGATTTCCTCCAGCGGGATCAGCCGCTTGAGCTTGCGCTCGAAGGCGACATCGACCAGGAACCAGCGCGGCGTTTCCTGCGTGGCCTTGGGATCGTAATAGTGCGACTTCGAATCGAACTGGGTGCTGTCCGGATAGGCGGCGCTGGCGACGGTGGCGAGGCCGGCGATGCCCGGCACCTTGCAGTTGGAATGGTAGAGCATCACGCCGTCGCCGATGCGCATGCCGTCGCGCATGAAGTTGCGCGCCTGATAGTTGCGCACGCCGTTCCACGGCTCGGTGCCGACGCGCGCGAGGTCGTCGATGGAGAACGCGTCGGGCTCCGACTTCATCATCCAGTAGCGCTTGCGCGTGCTCATGCAATGTCCTCGGCGATGTGGGTGGCGTCCTCGCAGCAGACGGCGTCGAGGCGCACGTCCCACGCCTCGCGCGGCAGCGCGTCCACGCGCTGGACGGCGAAGGCCGCGCCGACCAGCCACGGCGGCGCCGGCCGTTGGTGGCGGAACGCGAGGCTGCGATCGTACCAGCCGCCGCCCATGCCCAGCCGGTGGCAGGCGGCGTCGAAGCCGACCAGCGGCATCACCAGCACGGCCATGTCCTCGGCGCGCAGCGCGCCGTCGGGGGTGACGTCGGGTTCGGGGATGCCGAAGCGGTTGGTGACCAGCGGATCGCCCGGGCGCCACGGCGCGAAACGCAGACTGCCGTCGTCGTGCAGCAGCGGCAGGCAGTAGACCAGCGGGGCCGGCAGGCGCAGCTGGAAGGCGTGCAGGCCGATCTCGCCGTCCATCGCCCAGTAGCCGGCGACGTAGCCGGAAGCGGGCAGGCTCTCTCGGGAAAAGAATGGAAGCGACAGCAGCCGGTCCGCCAGCGTTTCGGCGGCGGCGATGCGGTGCTGCGGCGGGAGGCCGCGGCGGCGTTCGCGCAGTTGCTTGCGCAGCGTGGCGCGGTCGGAGGGCGTGCTCACGCGGGGGCGACGGGCTGCGGGGGAAAGAGGAAATGTCTCCGCCGTGGCGATGCATGCGAAACGACCTTGAACCCGGGGTTCAAGTGGGAACGCTCGGCGGCCATCGGGCTTTCCGCTCGGGGCGGACTTGCACTCCCGGTCATCGTTGCGTCCCCGCGGTCGTCATTAAGGGACAAGGCGAATGTTGCGCACGCCGTCGCACACAGCAGAGGACGCGCGCAGTATAGCCCGCCGTGTGCGTGGTGGAAGCGCCCGCGGGCGCCGCGGTTCAGTTTTGCAGCAGCGCGTCCAGCTTGCGGTTGGCTTCGTCGATCAGCGCGAACGGATCGCCGCCCTGCGCCGATGCGCCGGCGCGGCCCTGCTGCAGTTCGTGGGCGAGGTTGAGCGCGGTCAGCACCGCCAGCCGGTCGGGTGCGACCATCTTGTTGCCGCCGCGCAGCTCGCGCATGCGCGCGTCCAGCATGCGCGCGGCGGCGGCCAGGCCGGCGCGCTCCTCCTCGCCGACGCCGACGGTGTATTCGCGGTCGAGGATGCGGACGGTGACCGGCTCGCTCATGTGTGCTGCTCCAGCGACTTCAGCCGGCCGATCATCGCTTCCACCCGGCTGCGCGCCTGTTCCTGCTTGGCCAGCAGCTGGGCGCGTTCGCCGTTCATCTGTTCGACCTGCTGGCGCAGGCTGCGGTTCTCGTCCTGCAGGCGCTGCATACGGGTCGCGAGCAGGTCGATCCGCGCCAGCAGTTTGTGCAGTTCGCCGTGCAGGTCGCGTTCGCTCATCCGCGCACCTTAGGCAGGCGCCGTGTCGGGGTCAAGCCGCGGCGCGGGCTGCGCCTGGCGCTCCAGCAGGAAGCGCAGGCAGGCGTCCTCCGTCAGCGGGCGCGAGATCCAGTAGCCCTGCGCGATGTCGCAGGCGTTCTGCTCCAGGAACGCCAGCTGGCCTGGGGTTTCCACGCCCTCGGCGACCACCCGCAGGCCGAGCGTGCGCGCCATCGCGATGACGGTGGTGGTGATGGTGGTGTCCTCGCGGTCGTCCGGCGTGGCCAGTCCGTCGATGAAGGCCTTGTCGATCTTCAGCGTGTTGATCGGCAGGCGGTGCAGGTAGGACAGCGAGGAGTAGCCGGTGCCGAAGTCGTCCACCGCGATGGACACGCCCAGCCGGCGGAACGCGTGCAGGCGCTCGCTGGCGACTTCCGCATTCGCCATCAGCATGCTTTCGGTCAGCTCCAGCTCCAGCGCGGAGGCCGGCAGGCCGCAGCGGCGCAGCGCCGAGGACACCGAATCGGGCAGGTCGCTGCGCAACAATTGCAGGGCGGAAACGTTGACCGACACCTTCAGCCGTTCGTCCACGCCGGCACGGTGCCAGCCGGCCAGCGTGCGGCAGGCTTCGTGCAGCACCCATTCGCCGATCGAGATGATCGTGCCGCTTTCCTCGGCCAGCGGGATGAACTCGCTCGGCGAGACGTCGCCGAACTCGGGATTGTGCCAGCGCAGCAGCGCTTCGACCGCGCCGATCCGTCCTTCCGCCAGCACCAGCTCCGGCTGGTAGACCAGCGACAGCTCGCCGCGCTCCACCGCCTTGCGCAGCGCGGCGATCAGGTTGGCGCGGCGGCGGATGTCGCCGTCCATCGCGTCCGCGTAGCGCAGGAAGGCGCGCTTGCCGCTGGCCTTGGCCTTGTACATCGCGGTGTCGGCGTGCTTGAGCAGGTCGGTGGGCACCTGCGCGTGGTCCGGGAACAGGCTGATGCCGATCGACGGCGAGATGGTGAACTCGTAGCGGTCGTCGAGCCGCAGCGGCGCGTCGAAGGCGTCGATGATGCGCTGCGCGCAGGCTTCGGCCTCGGCGAGGTCGCCGATGTCCTCCAGCACCGCGGCGAATTCGTCGCCGCTGACCCGCGCCACCGTGCGCTGCGCACCCACCGTTTCCTGCAGGCGCTGGGCGGCGGCGCGCAGCACCCGGTCGCCGGTGGCGTGGCCGAGCGAATCGTTGACGTTCTTGAAGTTGTCCAGGTCGAGGAACAGCACCGCCAGCCGCGTGCCCTGCCGGCGCGCCCGCACGATGGCGCGCGACAGCCGCTCGGCCAGCAGGGTGCGGTTGGGCAGGTTGGTCAGCTGGTCGTAGTTGGCGAGGTAGCGCAGCTCGTGCTCGATCCGGCGGCGCTCGGTGATGTCGCTGGCCACCAGCACGTACAGGCGGCGGTGCGTGCCCGGCTCGTCGAGCGCGTTGCACTGCATCGCGCAGAGGAAGTCGCTGCCGTCCTTGCGCTGCTGCCACATTTCGCCGGCCCAGCTGTCGCGGGTGCTGATCGCCTGCCGGGCTTCCTGGTAGAACTCGGGTTCGTGGCGCTCGCCGTTGAGCAGCGAGGTGTCCTTGCCGATCACGTCCGCCTCCGGATAGCCGGTCATCCGGCTGAAGGCGGGATTGACCGCGACGAAGCGGAAGCCGGCGTCCAGCACCGCCACCGACTCGGCCATGCTGCGCATGACTTCGGTGGCGATCTGGCGCTGGCGTTCCATCTCGCGCAGCGAATCGATGTTGCGGGCGGTGCCGGCGATGCGCACGACCCGGCCGTCGGCGTCGTGCTCGACCGCGCGGCCGCGCGCGCGCATCCACTGCCACTGGCCGTGCTCGCCGCGGATCCGGTGTTCGGACAGGAAGATCGGCGCGTCGCCGCGCAGGTAGGCGCGCAGCCGCAGCAGCAGGCCCGGCATGTCGTCCGGGTGGACCTGCGGGTCGGCGTCGCGGGCGCTGTGCATGGTCAGGCCGTCGCCGCCGTCGGGCGCGACCCGGGTGATTTCCACTTCGCGCCGGCGCAGGTCGTACTGCCAGTAGAGTTCGTTCGAGGCCCACAGCGACAGCCGCAGCTGCTGCTCGCTTTCCTGCTGCTCGTGCAGGTGCTTGCGCTGCTCCTGCTCGCGGCGGCGGTGCGCGGCGATCGCCAGCCACGCCAGCAGCAGCACCAGCATCGACAGGGGCAGCACCAGCGGATGCCCGGAAGAGGCGTCGCCCTCCGCCGCGAGGGCGGGCAGCGACGCCAGCAGCGCGCTGCAGGCCAGGCCCTGTTTTGCCGGAACGACGCGATACCCCATCCGCGGAGTGTAGGCACGTGTCCACGGCGGCAACAAGCGCGATACGGCGGTTGTTACACTGACTTCTCACTTTTCCCCGGGGGTTCCCGTGAGCGAAACCGAGTTGCCGGCCTGGGGCGACGTGGCCGGGGCGGCCGACCGCCTGGCGCTGTCCAGCAGCCCGGCCGAATTGCACGGCGCGCTGTGCGGCTGGCTGGCGGCCGGCGGCGCCGACGTGGCCGGCTGGCTGGCGCCGGTGATGGCCGACGCCGCGCTGCCCGCGCCGCAGCCGGGCGACGCGCTGGACCGCCTGCGCGTGGTCAGCGCGGCGCAGCTGGGCGATCCGTCGTTCGGCTTCCAGCTGCTGTTGCCGGACGACGAGCGCGCGCCGCAGCGCGCGGAAGCGCTGTTCGCCTGGTGCCGCGCTTTCCTCGGCGGGTTCGGGCTGGCGGTGGGCGACAAGCCGTTGTCCGACGAAGGCCAGGAAGCGTTGCGAGACCTCGCCAACCTGGGCGCGGCGCAGATCGACGAGGCCGACGACGACAGCGACGAGGAGGCGCTGGCCGAAATCGAGGAATACCTGCGGATGGCGGTGCTGTTGCTGCACGCGGACTGCGCGATGGGCGAGCAGCATCGCCAGAGCCTGCATTGAGCCGCGCATGCGGCCGATGACCGCCCACTGGCGCAAGGCGCTGGCCCGCCGCCGCCGGCAGCTGATGCAGGCCGCCGGCGACGGCGCGATCCTGATCCTGCCGGCCGCGCCGGAACGCATCCGCAGCCGCGACACCCATTACCCCTACCGGCAGGATTCCGATTTCTGGTACCTGACCGGTTGCGACGAGCCCGACGCGGTGCTGGTGCTGGTGCCGGGCCGCAAGCACGGCGAAGCGATCTTGTTCTGCCGCGAGCGCGATCCCGAGCGCGAGGGCTGGGACGGCCCGCGGCTCGGCCCCGAGGGCGCGGTCGACGCGCTCGGCCTGGACGACGCCTATCCGGTGTCGGACATCGACGACATCCTGCCCGGCCTGCTGGAAGGCCGCCGCCGCGTGCATTACCACCTGGGCCGCGACGCCGACTTCGACCTCAAGCTGATCGGCTGGATCAACCGCGTGCGCGCGCAGGCCCGGCAAGGCGCGCAGCCGCCGCAGGAGTTCCTCGAACTCGGGCACCTGCTGGACGAGATGCGGCTGTTCAAGTCGGCCGACGAACTCAAGCTGATGCAGCGCGCCGCCGACATCAGCGTGGAGGCGCATCGCGCGGCGATGCGCGCCGCCCGCGCCGGCATCCACGAATACGAATTGCAGGCGGAGATCGAGCGCGTGTTCCGCCTGCACGACGCGCAGCCGGCCTACGCCAGCATCGTCGGCGCCGGGCCCAACGCCTGCGTGCTGCACTACCGCGCCAACGCGGCGAAGTCGCGCGCCGGCGAGCTGGTGCTGGTCGATGCCGGCGCCGAATACCGCGGCTACGCGGCCGACATCACCCGCACGTTCCCGGTCGACGGCCGTTTCACGCAGGAGCAGCGCGCGCTGCACGATCTGGTCTGCGCCGCGCAGGCCGCCGCGCTGGCGCAGGCGCGGCCCGGCGTGCCCTACGAAGCCGGCCACGAGGCGGCGGTGGAAACGCTGACCGACGGCCTGCTCTCGCTCGGCCTGCTGCAGGGCACGCTGAAGGCGGCGCTGGCCGAAGGTGCCTACCGGCGCTATTACCGCCACAAGACCGGCCACTGGCTGGGCCTGGATGTGCACGACGTCGGCGAATACCGCATCGACGGCGCCTCGCGGCTGCTGGAGCCGGGGATGGTGTTCACCATCGAGCCGGGGCTTTACGTGCCGGCCGACGACGCGACGGTGGCGGCGAAGTGGCGCGGCATCGGCATCCGCATCGAGGACGACGTGCTGGTCACCGCCGACGGTCACCGCGTACTGACCGCTGCGCTGGAGCGCAGCGCGGACGAGGTGGAGGGCTTGATGGCGCGGTAAGCCGCCCGCTTCGGAGCGAGCGGCGTTCGAGCGCGTGGCAGCGGGCCTGCACGGCGATCTTCGTGCAGGCAGATTGACGGATTGCCGCTTGGGCGAGGGACAGCGCGAAGGCGATGCGGCATTGCCATCCCGAACCCTCATCCGCCCTGGGGGCATCTTCTCCCGGGGGGAGAAGGAACGTCTCCAGTCAGGCGCGCGCGGTCGCGCGGCCCAGCCAGGCGCCGATGCGCGGCCACAGCGCGATCACCGCCAGCCCGGCCAGCAGCAGCGCGCAGGCGCCGAGCTTCCACGCCGGCAGCGGCTCGCCGTAGGCCAGCGCGGCGGCCAGCATGCCGAACACCGGCACCAGCAGCGAGAGCGGCGACACCGTCGCCGCCGGGTAGCGCGCCAGCAGCCAGTTCCACGCGCCGTAGCCGAACAGCGTGTTCGCCGCGCCCTGCCAGAACGCGGCGCTCCAGCCGATCCAGTTGGCCTGCGCCAGCGCCTCGCCGATCCGCTGCGGGCCTTCGAAGACGAGGCTCGCCAGCAGCAGCGGCGGCACCGCGAACAGGCTCGACCAGACCATGAAGCCGAGCATGTCGATCCGGCCGGCGCGCTTGGCGATCAGGTTGGCGACCGCCCAGGACAGCCCGGCGCCGAGCGTCAGGATCAGGCCGCGCACGGTCAGCGAGGCGTCGGTATGGGCGAACAGCACCGCCATGCCGGCCACGCACAGCGCCAGTCCGGCGGCCTGGAACCCGCGCAGGCGTTCGCCCAGCAGGAGCATCGACAGGCCGATGGTGAAGAACGCCTGCGTCTGCACCACCAGCGAGGCCACGCCCGGGGTGATGTCGGCGCGCATCGCGATGAACAGCAGCCCGAACATGCCGAAGCCGAGGAACACGCCGTTGCCGACCAGCCAGCGCCACGCCACCGGCGGCCGCTTCACGAACAGCAGCCACGGCAGGAACGAGAGCGCGAAGCGCAGGGTGGCGAACAGCAGCGGCGGGAATTCCGCCAGCCCCAGCTTGATCACCACGAAGTTGGTGCCCCAGACGATGACGACGGCCAGGGCGAGCAGCAGATGGGCGGGCGACATGCGTCAGGCGTCGGCGGCGAACGCCTCGCGGGTCAGGTTGAGCGGTTCGCCGTCGGTGCAGACCACGTCGTCCTCGATGCGGATGCCGCCGTAGGGCTTGAACGCCTCCACGCGCGCCCAGTCCACCGCGTCGCCCAGGCCCTTGGCCTTGAGTTCGTCCAGCAGCATGTCGATGAAGTAGATGCCGGGTTCGATGGTCACCACCATGCCCGGCGCCAGCGTGCGGGTCAGGCGCAGATAGGGATGGCCGTCGGGCTTGGGCAGCGTGCCGCCCGTGTCGGATTCGGCGAAGCCGGCCACGTCGTGCACCTGCAGTCCGATGCCGTGGCCGACGCCGTGCGGGAAGAACGCGCTGCTCACGCCGCTGGCCAGCGCGTCTTCTGGCGAGATCTTGAGGACGCCGAAGTCGCGCAGCACGCCGGCCAGCAGCAGGTGCGCCTGCAGGTGGATGCGCGCGTAGTCGGTGCCGGCGCGGACCATGTCGCACAGCTGCAACTGCGCGGCGTCGACGGCGCGGATCATCGCCGCGAACTCGTCGTCGGCCGCGGAATAGGTGCGGGTGATGTCGCAGGCATAGCCGCCGAAGCTGGCGCCGGCGTCGATCAGGAAGCTGCGCACCGGCTTCGGCGGCAGGCGGTCGCGGTGGGTGTAGTGCAGCACCGCGCCGTGTTCGTTGAGGGCGACGATGTTGCCGTAGGGCAGGTCGTTGGCGTCCTGGCCGGCGGCCTGGCAATAGGCGAGGTGGATGCCGAATTCGCTGGAGCCGGCGCGGAACGCGCGCTCGGCGGCGCGGTGGGCGCGCGCGCCGATCCGGCTGGCCTGCCGCATCATCTCGATCTCGTACGCCGTCTTGAACGCGCGATGGTATTCCAAGTAGGCGATCACCGGCTGCGGGTTGTTCGGCGCGTAGCCTTCGATCGCGCTCTGCGGCTCGCCGAGGATGGCGCTGCGGGCGGCGTCCGGCAGGTGCTGCGCGGCTTCTTCCGGCGTGCGGATGACGACGATTTCGAACTGATCCACCCAGTAGCCGCTGGGCGCGGCCGGCACCACGTGCCAGTAGTCGTGCGGCTGCAGGAACACCAGCTTCGGCTTCGAGCCCGGCGTGACCACCAGCCAGCTGCCCGGCGTCTGCGTCAGCGGCAGCCAGGCCTTGAACTGCGGGTTCACCGCGTAGGGATAGTCGCGGTCGTCGAACGCCTGGTAGTGCAGGGTGCCGCTGGGCACGACGAGATGGTCGAAGCCGCCGCGGCGCAATGCTTCGGCGGCGCGCGCCTGCAGGACGTCGAGATGCTGCGGGTACAGGGACGAAAGCGTGGCGTGGGACATGGCGTGCGGATCGCGGCGTGGGGAATGCGATTGTCGCGCATCGCCCGCCGCGCCGCAGGCTTCAGCCTTCCGGCTGGGCCGTCCACACCCGCAGGCGGTGCGCGGCTTCCGGCGACAGGCCGAGGAAGCGCATGCCGATCCACGACTGCCCCGGCGCGCCGGCCTTGTCCTGCCACAGCACGTGCGCGCCGACTTCCAGCGGCTGCGACGCGTCGAGGTCGTCCGGCAGGTTGAAGCGGAACTGGAACAGCGCGTCATCCGGCAGGCTGCGGTTGGCGATCAGCAGCATGCCGCCGATCGACAGGTTGCCGAGGTAGCCCACCGGTTCCTCGATGATGGTGTCGTACACCTCCACCATGCCCGGCACCGGCCGGCGCGGCTGGCGGCGCGATTCAATCCCCATAGCCGGGCTCCCCGTCCAGCGGACCTTCGCTCATCGCGATTCGCTGCAGGCTGTTCATGGTCGCGTCCCAGGCGGCTTCGGCCGGCGTGGGATCGCCGTCCAGCAGGCGCATGCGGCCGGCGGCGAGCTTGCGCGCCAGCGCTTCCAGGTCGTCGTTGCCGACGCGCAGCCCGCGCCGGTTGACCACCAGCGCCTGCCCCGAATTCGCGCTGACCCAGGCCAGGCGGCGGCGCAGCGATTGGTCGTCGTCCTCGAGTTCGATCCAGACCGGGCGCTGCAGCGCGCGCAGCTGCTCGCGGGCGGCCCGTTCTTCCGGCCCGTGCGCGGCCGATGCCTCGGCGGCCGGCGCGGTGGCGGCGTTGCCTTCGCCCAGCCGCGCGCGCGCGCGCAGCTGCACCAGCAGCTCGGTGCGCGAGGCCAGATCGTCGGTCTCGCTGCGGCCGTGGGCCAGCTGGCGGGCGATCGCGTTGGCGTCCTCGGCGTGGTAGCCGACCTGCTCCAGCGCACCGCGCACCTGCGCGACGAACTCCGGATCGGCCTCCTGTGGCGCGTCGGCGGTGCTGGCGTCGATGATCCGCGCGGTGACGTCCAGCAACTGCTGCCAGTCGGCGGAATGCTCGCCGCTGCGCAGGTGGACCAGCGACAGCACGTCGGCCCAGGCCTGCTCCATCAGGATCGAATGGAAGCGCGGCAGGTCGCGGCCGTGCAGCAGGCGCTCGATCTCGGCGTGGGCGCGCTGCCGCGCCAGCGCCAGCTTTTCGCGCCCGCGCGCGGCTTCCACCTGCCGGCGTTCGGTCATCTCCGCCTTGCGGGCTAGCGCCTGCAGGCCGGATTGCAGGGTCTGGTTGGCTTCGACGAAGGTGTCGAACGCGCCGTCGCTGTCCTGCTGCACCGAGGAGACGGCGCGCTGCAGCAGGCCCAGCCACTGGCTGTCCATGTCGTCGTCGGCCAGCCAGTGCGCGCCGGCCACGGACACGGCGCTGAGGATCTGGCGCGCCGGATGCGCGGCGTCGGTGAAGAAGCGGTGGTCGCGCAGCGCCAGCTGCGCCAGCGGCAGGCGCAGGCGCTCCACCAGCGCCTCGCCGGGGCTGGCCTTGCGCAGGTCGCGATGCAGCTGGGCGGTGAACAGGGCGAGCAGGTCGAAGCTGTCGCTGTCGGCGTCGGCCAGGGTGACGCCGTGGCCGTGCATTTGCCGCGCCTGCGCCAGCAGGATCTGCCGGTAGTCGGCCAGGGTGTCCGCCTTGGTGGCGGTGTTGCGCATGCGCTGCAGCGCGTCCAGCACCTCGTCGCGGCGCAGCGGCTCGCGCACGCGCTCGTCGTTGCCGCCGGGACGCAGCTTGGCCAGCAATACGCGGCGGCGTTTCAGCAGGTTCTGAAGCAGGGCGAAGCCGGCATTGGCCGGTTTCGCCGGCGCGGGTTGCTGCGGCGAGCCGGGCGCCCAGCCGCGGTTGGAGGATTCGGCGCCGGTGGGCGCCTGCATGCCGCGACCGCCCGTCATGCCGGCGGCATGGCCCGAGCCGGCATGGCCGCCGCCACCGCCACCACCGGGTTGGGGAGCGCCGCCAGGCGCGCCTGCGCTGCCGTGGCCGCCCTGCGCCTGCTGATCTTCGGCTTCTTTCGCCGCCCGCGCCGCGGCCGGCGCGACCGAGCCGGGGCGCACCCGCACCGGCACGAAGCTCAGGTGCGGCAGGATGCCGTCCTGCGCCAGCCGCGCGTTGAGCGCGTCCACCATCGCCGGGTAGAACGCGGTCATCGCCTTCTCGAACTGCTGGAACAGCTGCATCCGCGCGTAGCGCGACAGCTCCAGCGCTTCGATGGCGTCGGCCAGCGCGTTGCACAGGGCATACGGGCCCAGCGGCAGGCTTTCGCCGTCGAAGGCGGGCGCGCCGGCCAGCACGCCGAAGCGCTGGCCCAAAAGCTGCAAGCCCAGGCTGTTGCGCGCCTCGATCCGGTTGGCCATGTTCTCCAGCACCGACTGGTCGCTTACTGCTTCCTCGTCGAGCAGGCTGAGCGTCAGCACCGGCGGCATGTCGCTGGGGTCGGCGTGCTTGCGGCGCGCGGCCTGCAGATGGGCCAGCGAGCCTTCGATCTGCGCCATGAAGCGGCGGGTGACCGCGGCCGCGCCGCCGCCGAGGCTGCGCATCGAGGAAAAGCGCGCGGCCTCCAGCTTGGGGTCGTTGCCGGGGGCGGTGCGGGCCAGCGCGAGTTCGGCGTCCTGCAGGAGCTGCGGAAGCTGCTGGCCCATTTCGGCGCGCACGTCCACCAGCAGGCGTTCCAGCGCGTGGCGCGCGCGCCGCGGCAGCGCGGCTTCCGCGAGCGTGGTCGTCTGCGATGTCGGGAAAGTGGATGCGGGCACGTCCGGTCTGCTCCCCCCTGGGCGCTTGACGAGTCCCCGCATGGTATGCGCGAAGCGCCGTCGCCTCAATGCACGCGAGTCAGTCCAGGAACAGGCCAATCACGTCGTTGGCGAAGCGCCGGCCCAGTTCGGTGGGGCGCAGCCAGCCGGCGTCGGGTTCGAGCCAGCCGCGTTCATGGGCGACGGCGAGCCGGTCGGCGATGGCCGCGCGCGGCAGTCCGGTGCGCGCCTCGAACATCGCCATCGGCACGCCTTCGTTCAGGCGCAGCGCGTTGAGCATGAAGTCGAACGGCAGCCGCGCGTCGGTCAGCGTTTCGTCGCCGCCGATCGCCGCCTCGCTGCCGGCCTTTTCGAGATACAGGGTGGGATGCCGGATCTTCCAGCGCCGCAGCACTTGCTGCGCGGCGCCCAGGGTCAGCTTGCCGTGCGCGCCCGCGCCGATGCCGAGGTAATCGCCGAAGCGCCAGTAGTTCAGGTTGTGCGCGCACTGCCGGCCGTCGCGCGCGTAGGCGCTGATCTCGTACTGGGCGAAACCGGCCTCGGCCAGCCGCGCCTGGCAGGCCTCCTGCATGTCCCAGGCGCCGTCCTCGTCGGGAATGCCCTGCGGCGGGCGCGCGGCGAAGCGCGTGTTCGGCTCCAGCGTGAGCTGGTAATGGCTGACGTGGGTGGGATGCAGCGCGAGCGCGCGTTCGACGTCGTCCAGCGCCATCGCCAGCGTCTGCTCCGGCAGCGCGTACATCAGGTCGAGGTTGAAATTGTCGAAGCCGGCGTCCTGCGCCGCCTTCACCGCGCGCACGGCATCGCCGCTGGAATGGATGCGGCCCAGCCGCTGCAGGCAGCCGTCGTCGAAGCTCTGCACGCCGAAGCTGAGCCGGTTCACGCCGGCCGCGCGGTAACCGGCGAACGGGCCGTGCTCCACCGTGCCGGGATTGGTTTCCAGGGTGATCTCGACGTCGGGCGCGAAGCGCAGCCGCGCCGCGGCTTGCTGCAGGAAGCGGTCGATCGCCTCGGACGGGAACAGCGAGGGCGTGCCGCCGCCGAAGAACACGCTGTGGACGACGCGGCCCCAGGCCAGCGGCAGGTCGAAATCGAGGTCGCGGATCAGCGCGTCGACGTAGGCGTCGAACGGCAGCTCGCCCTTGCGCTCGTGCGAGTTGAAGTCGCAGTACGGGCATTTGCGCACGCACCACGGCAGGTGGACGTAGAGCGAGAGCGGTGGAGTCGTGAGCATGGAGGTTCGTTTTTTGCCCGTCATTCCCGCGCAGGCGGGCATCGTTTCGCAGAGCTTGTCTCCGCGCATCCAGCTTGCGCTTTTTGGGGAGATCCCGTGCGGGAGTGCCGGGGACTCCGGAGTCGCGCTTGCGCGGGAGTTTCGGAATTCAGGGTTGCCGCAATCCGTCCCGCAGCTTCGCCAGCGCGACGCCGCGATGGCTGTCGCGGTTCTTCACGTCGGCCGGCAGCTCCGCCGCGCCGCAGCCGTGCGCGGGCGAGAAGAACACCGGATCGTAGCCGAAGCCGTTGCCGCCGCGGCGCTCGCGCAGGATGCGGCCTTCCCACGTGCCTTCGGCGACCAGCGGCATCGGATCGTCGGCGTGCCGCACCAGCGCCAGCACGCAGACGAAGCGTGCGTCGCGTGCGTCGTCGGGCACGCTGTCGAGCTCGTGCAGAAGCTTGTCGATGTTTGCCTCGCTGTCGCCATGCCTGCCGGCGTAGCGCGCCGAATACAGCCCGGGTGCGCCGTGCAGCGCATCGACGCACAGGCCGGAATCGTCGCCCAGGGCGGGCAGGCCGGTGGCGCGCGCGGCGTGGCGGGCCTTGAGGATGGCGTTCTCGATGAACGAGAGTCCGGTTTCCTCGGCGTCGGCCACGCCGAATTCGGACTGCGCGTGCAGCCCGAAATCGCTGCCCAGCAGCTCGCGCAGTTCGGCCAGCTTGCCGGTGTTGGACGAGGCGAGTACCAGCTTCATGCGATGACCTTTCGTCGTGTGATGCGTCGTGGGCATAAGAGCCCGTTGGACGCGGATCAACGCGGATGAGCGCGGATCAATTTCGATCGGCTTCGGGTTCATCCGCGTTCATTGGCTCTGATCCGCGTCAAAACGCGTTCAGTTTCACGAGGCCAGCGCGGCCCGCTGCGCGGCGAACAGCTCGGCACAGCCCCGTTCCGCCAGCGCCAGCAGCGCGTCGAGTTCGTCGCGGCGGAAGGCGTGGCCCTCGGCGGTGCCCTGCAGTTCGATGAAGCCGCCGCCGTCGTTCATCACCACGTTCATGTCGGTGTCGCAGGCGCTGTCCTCGGCGTAGTCGAGGTCGAGCACCGGCACGCCTTTGTAGATGCCCACCGAAATCGCCGACACCGCGCCAACCAGCGGCGTGCGCCCGCTCGCCGGCAGCTTGAGTTCGCGCCGGTCGATCAAGCCCTGCACCGCGTCCGCCAGCGCAACAAAGGCGCCGGTGATGGCGGCGGTGCGGGTGCCGCCGTCGGCCTGCAGCACGTCGCAGTCCAGCGTGATGGTGCGCTCGCCCAGCAGCGCGCGGTCCACGCAGGCGCGCAGGCTGCGGCCGATCAGGCGCTGGATCTCCAGCGTGCGCCCGCCCTGCCTGCCACGCGCGGCCTCGCGGTCGCTGCGGGTGTGGGTGGCGCGCGGCAGCATGCCGTATTCGGCGGTCACCCAGCCCTCGCCCTTGCCGCGCAGGAAAGGCGGCACCTTGTTCTCCACGCTGGCGGTGCACAGCACGCGGGTATCGCCGAAGCTCACCAATACCGAACCTTCGGCGTGGCGGGTGAAGCCGCGCTGGATGGAGACGGCGCGCAACTGGTCCGCGGCGCGGCCGCTGGGACGGGAAAAGGACATGCGGGGGAAGCCGGAAATCGACGGGGTGCTAGATTAACATTCGCATCCCGACGGCCCTGGATTCCGCATGATCCGCAGCATGACCGCCTTCGCCGCCGGCGAGCGCGCCACCGAATGGGGCGTCCTCTCCGGCGAGTTGCGCGCGGTGAACCATCGCTTCCTGGAGCTGGGCCTGCGCCTGCCGGAGGAGCTGCGCGCGTTCGAATCGCCGCTGCGCGAACGCGTCGCCGCGCGGGTCTCGCGCGGCAAGCTGGATCTGGTCATCCGCCTGCGCGCGCCGGAGTCCGATGCCGGCCTGCATCTCGACGACGCGATGGTCGCGGACCTGGCGCGGCTCAACCTCGACTTGACCTCGAAGTTCCCCGGCCTGCGCACCAGCCTGACCGAACTGTTGCAGTACCCCGGCGTGCTGCGCGGGCGCGACGCCGACCCCGAAGCGATGCAGCGCGAAGCCCTGGCCCTGCTCGACGCCGTGCTGGACGACTTCACCGCCGCGCGCGAACGCGAGGGCGGCAAGCTGGCGGCGGTGATCGCCGAGCGCGCCGACGCCATCGCGAAGATCGCCGGCGAAGTGCGCACGCTGGTGCCGCTGATCCGCGCCGGCCAGCGCCAGAAACTGGAAGCACGGCTGGCCGACCTGGCCCAGCCTGCCGATCCAGGGAGGCTGGAACAGGAGCTGGTGATCTGGCTGCAGAAGCTCGATGTCGATGAAGAGCTGGATCGCCTCGACAGCCATCTGGTGGAACTGCGCCGCATCCTCAAGGGCGGCAAGGAGCCGGTCGGCCGCCGCCTCGACTTCCTGCTGCAGGAATTCAATCGCGAGGCGAACACGCTGGGCAGCAAGTCGGTCGACGCGCGCACCAGCAACGCGGCGGTGGAGCTGAAGGTGCTGATCGACCAGATCCGCGAGCAGATCCAGAACATCGAGTGAAAGGCAGCTGAGCCCATGCGCGGAACCCTCTACATCGTCGCCGCGCCCTCGGGCGCCGGGAAATCCAGCATCGTCAACGCGGTGCTGGCGCGCGACACCAACATCCGCCTGTCGATCTCGTTCACCTCGCGCGGGCCGCGTCCGGGCGAGCGCCATGCCGAGCACTACAACTTCGTCACCGCCGAGGAGTTCAAGGGCATGATCCGCGCCGGTGATTTCTTCGAGTACGCCGAGGTCCACGGCGACTGGAAGGGCACCGCCCGGCAGTCGGTGGAGCCGCTGCTGGCGGCCGGTCACGACGTGCTGCTGGAGATCGACTGGCAGGGCGCGCGGCAGGTGCGGGCCAAGGTGCCGGATGCCGTCAGCGTGTTCATCCTGCCGCCCTCGCGCGCCGCGCTGGAAGAGCGCATGCGCAAGCGCGGGCAGGACAGCGAGGAGGTCATCCAGCGCCGGCTGGCCGCCGCGCGCGAGGAAATGAGCCATTACGGCGAGTTCGACTACGTGATCGTCAACGAGGTGTTCGACGTCGCCGTGGCCGAGATGTGCAGCATCTTCACCGCCAGCCGGCTGCGCAAGGACGCCCAGGTGGCGCGGCACGCGCGGCTGATCACCTCGCTGCTGGTCGATCCGTAGCGGGCCGCGAGCCGTCCCGCGGGGCCGCCGTGGCCGGTCGAAATCGCCCTATGTGATTGATTTTCAAGAGCGCGACTTGCGATTCCGGTCGCGCACGGCTACACTCCCCGGTTCTTTCGAACCCTTGCGCGGCCCATCGCCGCAGGACAGACATGGCCCGTATTACCGTCGAAGACTGCCTGCAGGTGGTCGACAACCGCTTCGAACTCGTGATGATGGCCTCCAAGCGCGCGCGCCAGCTGGCCGGCGGCGTGGAGCCGAAGCTGGACAACAGCGAAGCCAACGACAAGCCCACCGTGCTGGCCCTGCGCGAGATCGCCGCGCGCGCCATCGACACCGACTTCATCGACGCGGTGGAGAAGGCCGAGCGCGAGCGCAAGGAGCGCGAGGCGCTGGAATGGGCCGCCGCCGAAGTGGTGGCCGCCGACGACGACATGAAGGGCGACGACTGATCGCAGGCCTGCGACCGCGTCCACGAAAACGGCCCTGCGGGGCCGTTTTCTTTTGCGGCGTCCATTGCTGAAACCGTTTGCCGGCATGACGTTGCGAGGTTAGTCTCGACGCATGACGCCCGGCGATCCCGCGCTTGCCCTGACCGACACCGTGCCCGACGCGGCGGTGCCGGACTACGTGCGGTCGCTGGAGCGCGCGGGGTATTACCTCGACGAAGCCCAGCGCGCGCAGCTGCGGCGCGCGTGGATCGCCGGCGCGGCGGCGCATGAGGGGCAGACGCGCAAGTCCGGCGAGCCCTACATCACTCATCCTGTGGCGGTGGCGCAGGTGCTGGCCGAGCTGGGGCTGGACGTGGAGACGCTGGTCGCGGCGATCCTGCACGACACCATCGAGGACACCCCGCTGACCCGCGCCGATGTCGCCGCGCAGTTCGGCGAGACGGTGGCCGAGCTGGTCGACGGCGTCACCAAGCTGGACAAGCTGCGCTTCGCCGACCGCCAGGAAGCGGCGGCGGAGAGCTTCCGCAAGATGCTGCTGGCGATGTCGCGCGACCTGCGCGTCATCCTGATCAAGCTGGCCGACCGCCTGCACAACATGCGCACGCTGGGCGCGCAGTCGGCCGAGGCGCGCCGCCGCATCGCCGTCGAGACGCTGGAGATCTACGCGCCGATCGCGCAGCGGCTGGGCATGAACCTGATCAAGGCCGAGTTGCAGGATCTCGGCTTCAAGGCGCTGCATCCGTGGCGGCACGCGGTGATCGACAAGCGCATCCGCAGCCAGCCGCTGGTGCGGCGCGAGGCGCTGGGGCAGATCGAGGCGCGGCTGGCGCAGCGGCTGGCATTGGAAAAGCTCGAACACCGGCTGGTCGGGCGGGTGAAGACGCCGTGGAGCGTCTACACCAAGATGCGCGGGCAGCGCCGCAGCTTCGATCAGGTCATGGACGTGTTCGGCTTCCGCGTGGTGGTGGACACGGTGGCCGACTGCTACCACGCGCTGGGCGTGGTGCACGCGGTGTACAAGCCGCTGGACGGGCGCTTCCGCGACTTCATCGCGATCCCCAAGGCCAACGGCTACCAGTCGCTGCACACGGTGCTGTTCGGGCCGTACGGCTCGCCGATCGAGGTGCAGATCCGCACCCGCGAGATGGACCTGATCGCCGAGCGCGGCGTGGCCGCGCACTGGGCCTACAAGATCGGCGTGGACGGCGGCGGCAACAGCGCGCAGAGCCGCGCGGCGGCGTGGATCGCCAATCTGGTGGAGACCCAGCGCGGCACCGGTTCGTCGCTGGAATTCCTGGAGAACGTCAAGGTCGACCTGTTCCCGGACGAGGTCTACCTGTTCACGCCCAAGGGCGACATCCTCTCGCTGCCGCGCAATTCCACCGCGCTGGATTTCGCCTACGCGGTGCATACCGACGTCGGCAACCACGCGGTCACCGCGCGCGTGGACAAGCGGCTGGCGCCGCTGCGCACCAAGCTGGCCAGCGGGCAGTCGGTGGAGATCATCACCGCGAAGTCGGCGGCGCCGACCACGCAGTGGCTGGAGTTCGTCGCCACCAGCAAGGCGCGCACCGCGATCCGCCAGCAGCTCAAGCAACTGGAGCACGAGGACGCGGTGCAGCTGGGCCACTACATGCTGGACCGCGCGCTGGGCGCGCAGGGCACCGCCTTGGACCGCATCCCGATGGAGCGGCTGGAGGCGTACCTGGCCGACAACCGCTACACGCGGCTGGAGGCGATGCTGGCCGATATCGCGCTTGGCAACCGCATGCCCTCGCAGGTGGCGCTGGCCTTGGCGCAGCAGCAGAGCGCGGGTGGTGCGCAGCGACCGGGCGCACCTGCGCCGCAGGAGCGCATCCTCATCACCGGCAACGAGCGCGGCGTCATCAGCTTCGCGCAGTGTTGCCTGCCGATTCCGCGCGACGAGATCATGGGCTACCACAGCGCCGGCAAGGGGATCGTGGTGCATCGGCTGGAATGCCCGAACGTGGCCGAGTACCGCAAGTCGCCGGAGCGCTGGGTGGCGATCGGCTGGGATCGCGAGGTGTCCGGCGATTTCAGTTCGGCGATCCGCATCGAGGTGGAGAATCGGCCGGGCGTGCTGGCGCAGGTGGCGGCGGCCATTGCCAATGCGGATTCCAACATCGACCGCGTCGAATACCTGGAGCGCGACAGCAACATCGCGGTGCTGCGCTTCGGCATCGACGTGACCGACGGCCGCCACCTGGCCGAAGTGATCCGCGGCGTGCGCCGGCTGCACGTGGTGCAGGACGTGCAGCGCACGTAGGCGGAACGACCTGTCCGCATGGGACATCCGGCGCGAAGCAATTCGGACGCGGATCGACGCGGATCAAATGCCGATAAAGCAAAAGAATCCGCGCTCATCCGCGTTGATCCGCGTCAAAGAATGGTTTCCGGGGGAAGACCGCTGCGCCACGTGTTCGGTAACGGCGGGCCTGCGGCGACGGAGCAATGCCACGGCCTACAATGGGATGGTTGCCAATTCCCCGAGGAAATCCCCCATGCCCCGCACCGCCATCCATACCGATTCCGCTCCCGCCGCCATCGGCCCGTACTCGCAGGCTACCCGCGCCGGCAATACGGTGTTCTTCAGCGGCCAGATCCCGCTCGATCCCGCCACCGGCGACCTGGTCGGCGCGGGCGACGTCGCCGCGCAGGCGCGCCGCGCGTTCGAGAACCTGAAGGCGGTGTGCTTCGCTGCCGGCGGCACGATGGACGACATCGTCCGCGTGGGCCTCTACCTCACCGACCTGTCGCAGTTCGGCGCGGTCAACGCGGTGATGGGCGAGTACTTCGCGCAGCCCTATCCGGCGCGTTCCACCATCGAGGTGTCGGCGCTGCCCAAGGGCGCGGCGTTCGAGGTCGATGCGGTGATGGTGCTGGGCTGATCGTCGTCGGTCGCCTCGCCGCGGCGCAGCGCGCCCGGCAGGCGGCCGGTCCAGCGCTTGAACGCGCGGCGGAAGTCGCGCGGGTCGGAAAAGCCCACCGCCGCCGCCACCTGGGCGAGCGGCAGCGCGCGCTCGCGCAGCAGCCGGCGCGCGGCGCGTTCGCGCACGCGGTCCAGCAGCGCGCGGTAGCTGGCGCCTTCCGCCTGCAACTGCCGGCGCAGGGTGCGCTCGGTCATGTGCAGTTCGGCGGCCAGTTCGGCCAGCCGCGGCGCCTTGGCCGGTTGCAGCGCCAGCCGCTGTTCGACCATCGCGCAGATGCCGCCGGCCGGCTGGCCGGGCGGCATCTGCGCGCGGCACAGTTCGGCCAGCTGGCGCGCGGTGTTGGGATTGGCGGCCGGCATCGGCAGGTCCAGCCAGCGGCGGGCGACCACGATGCGGCTGTCGGCGCAGCCGAAGCGGACCTCGGCGCGCAGCAGCGGGGCGTAGCGCTCCGCGTAGGGCGGGGGCGGATAGGCCAGTTCGACTCGTTCGGGGCGGAACGCTTCGCCGAGCACCGAGCGGCACAGGTTCAGGCAACTGGAGACCAGCTCCTCGCAGAGATACACCTCCAGCTGCGGGTCGGGCCGGTACATCCGCATCGTCACCGCGATGCCGGCCGGGTCGTCGGCCAGGGCCAGGTCGAGCATCGCCCCGGAGATCGGCGCGTAGCGGATGCCGGTGTGCAGCGCCTCGCGGAAGGTGGGCGCGGCCAGCATCGCCAGGCCCAGCACGCCGAAGTTCGACAGCGACTGCCGGCCGCCCAGCTCCAGCCCGTGGCCCTCGCCGGGCAGCGAGGCCAGCGCGCGGCGCAGGATGCCGCAGACCTCGCGATAGGACAGGCAGGGCGGGTCCGGCGCGTCGAAGTCGGCCGGGCCGATCCGCAGGCCGTCGAACCACGGCGCGCTGCACACGTCCAGCTCGACCGCGCGGGCGAGCAGCGCGGCGATGATGTTGCCGTGGAAGTGATTGCTGCCCGGTAGCCGGGCGTCGAGGCCGGAATGACGATGGGGCATGGGCGCGTTCTGTCCGTTTCGCCCCCATTCTAGGGCGAATGTCCCCTAGGCATGCGCGGGCCCGCGTGCCCACACTTCGGCATCCGGGGAGGAGAACAAGACATGAAGCGTACCTGCGTCGCATTGGCCATCGGATTCGCGTTGTCGCTGTCGGGCTGCGGCAAGCAGGGCGGAGACGCCGCGCCGGCCGGCAAGGCCGAAGCCGAGGCCGGCTTCGCCGCCGAACTGCGCAACAAGCTGCTGGACGCCAAGCCGGGCGACGTCATCGACGTGCCGGCCGGCACCTTCCACTTCGACCGCAGCCTCAGCCTGCGCGTGGACGGCGTGACCCTGCGCGGGCAGGGCATGGACAAGTCGATCCTCAGCTTCAAGGGCCAGAAGGCCGGCGCCGAGGGCCTGCTGGTGAACGCCAACGGCTTCACCCTGGAAAACCTGGCGATCGAGGACAGCAAGGGCGACGGCTTCAAGATCAGCCAGGCCGAGAACGTCACCGTGCGCGGCGTGCGGGTGGAGTGGACCGGCGGGCCGAAGACCAGCAACGGCGGCTACGGGCTGTACCCGGTGTTGTGCAAGAACGTGCTGATCGAGAACTCGGTGGCGATCGGCGCGTCGGATTCCGGCATCTACGTCGGCCAGTCGCGCGACGTGATCGTCCGCGGCAGCCGCGCCGAGCGCAACGTGGCCGGCATCGAGATCGAGAACACGATCAACGCCGACGTCTACGACAACGTGGCCACCGGCAACACCGGCGGCATCCTGGTGTTCAACATGCCGGCGCTGACCCAGCAGGGCGACGCGATCCGCGTGTTCCGGA
Source organism: Thermomonas brevis (assembly GCF_014395425.1). NCBI lineage: Bacteria > Pseudomonadati > Pseudomonadota > Gammaproteobacteria > Lysobacterales > Lysobacteraceae > Thermomonas > Thermomonas brevis. The sequence continues at coordinate 1,347,012 of NZ_CP060711.1, read as the reverse complement.
ACAAGGTGTTCCAGAACAACCTCGACAACTTCGGCGCCAAGGGCACGCCGGTGGCCAGCGTGCCGGCCGGCAGCGGCGTGGTGATCAACTCGAACGACAACATCGAGATCTTCGACAACGACATCGCCGACAACCAGACCGCCAACATCATCGTCTCCAGCGTGTATTCCACCGGCTACAAGGACGACAAGGCCTCGGGCGAGTTCGATCCGTACCCGGAGCGCATTTACGTGCACGACAACCGCCTGTCCGGCGGCGGCGACTCGCCCGACCGGATGGACTTCAAGGCGCTGAAGGTGGCGATGTACGGCCTGGGCGGCCATTTCCCGGACGTGCTGTTCGACGGCTACGTCAACCCGCAGCGCAAGGAAGGCCCGCAACTCTGCCTGCGCGGCGTGTCCGGCGTGCTCAACGCCGACGGTCCCGGCGGCTACAAGAACCCGAGCAAGGACGCCAAGCCCTTCGACTGCGCGCTGCCGTCGCTGCCGGCGGTCGACCTGAAGCGCGGTTGATGCCGATGCGTCGCTTCCTCGCCGCGCTGGGGCTGGCGCTGCTGGCCGCCTGCACGCGCGCGCCGGCGCCGGTGGCGTTCTTCGCCGAGGGCATGCCGGAGCGGCTGTCCGACTGGAACGTGGTCTACGTGGCCGACGGCCGCCTGCGCCTCAACGCGCGGGTCGAGCCGTACACGCTGGACTCGCCGCTGTTCACCGACTACGCGCACAAGCTGCGCACGGTGTGGATGCCGGAAGGCAAGGCGGCGCGCTACCAGCCGGTGGACGCGCTGGACTTCCCGGTCGGCACCATCATCAGCAAGACCTTCTACTACCCCGTGCCCGACGGCGGACGCGGCGGCGACGTGGTGCTGCGCAGCGCCGACACCGGCCCGGAGCCGGACGGCGGCCTGGCGCTGGACAAGGTGCGGCTGGTGGAGACGCGGCTGCTGGTGCGGCGCGAGGCCGGCTGGATCGCGCTGCCCTACGTGTGGAACGCGGAGCAGACCGAGGCGCGGCTGATGCGCAGCGGCGAGCTGTTGTCGCTGACCCTGCTTGCCGCCGACGGCAGCAAGGCACAGGTGGACTACACCGTGCCGGACGAGAACCAGTGCGCCGGCTGCCACGGCACCGACCTGAAGTCCAAGGCGATCTTCCCGATCGGGCCGAAGGCGCGCCATCTCAACCGCGACTTCGCCTATCCCGGCGCCGGCAGCGAGAACCAGCTCGCGCACTGGCAGAAGATCGGCTACCTCACCGACGTGCCGGCGGGCGAGCTGCCGAAGAATCCGTCGTGGGACGATCCGGCCGCGCCGCTGGATGCGCGCGCGCGCTCGTACCTCGACATCAACTGCGGCCATTGCCACAGCCGGAAGGGCGCGGCGCGCACCTCCGGCATGTGGCTGGACGCCACCACCCGCGACCTGCTGCGACTGGGCCGCTGCAAGCTGCCGATCGCCGCCGGCCAGGGCACCGGCAACCGGCCCTGGGACATCGCGCCCGGCAAGCCGGACGATTCGATCCTGCCGTACCGGATGGAAAGCGTCGATCCGGGAGTGATGATGCCGGAGCTGGGGCGCAGCGTCGTCCACGCGGAAGGCGTCGCGCTGATCCGCGACTGGATCGCGGCGATGCCGGCGCAGGACTGCGGGAGCTGACCGCTCCGCAACGACGGAACCGATAACGACAACCGTTCGCGGCACTGCACGCGAATCCAACCAGAGGGGACTTGCGATGACGTACGACAAACTGGCCGGAAGCATCCGCCGCGCCTTGCTGGCTTCGCTGCTGGCGTCCGCGGCGCTGTCCGCGCAGGCGCAGGACAAACCGCAGGACGCGCCGCAGGACAGGAAGGACGCCACCACCCTCGACCGGATCGTGGTCACCGCGCAGAGCCGCGAGCAGGAACTGCAGGACGTGCCGATCGCGCTGCAGGTGCTCGACGCCAGCGCCATCGAAACCACCGCCGCGTCCACCATCGGCGACCTCGACAGCTTCGTCCCCGGCCTCGAAGTCAGCGACGGCCAGGCCACCCAGACCCGCTTCAAGCTGCGCGGCCTGAGCACCGACGACATCGGCATCGGCACCGATCCCACCGTGGGCGTCTACGTGGACGGCGTGTACGCCGGGCGCGGCGGTGGCACCGTGCTGCCGTTCCTCGACGTCGAGCGCATCGAAGTGCTGAAGGGCCCGCAGGGCACGCTGTTCGGCCGCAACACCGCCGCCGGCGCGATCTCCATCATCACCCGCCGCCCGTCGCAGGAAAACGAGGGCCGCATCCGCGTGCGCGCCGGTAACCACGACGCCCGCCACATCGACGGCACCTTCAACGCGCCGCTCAACGACACCATGGCGCTGCGCATCAACGCGCTGCACGACGAAACCGGCGGCTGGCTGCGCGACGCCGCCACCGGCAAGCGCCTGGACGACGGCCGCAACGACGCGCTGCGGCTGGCATTCGGCTGGAACATCGGCGACAACACCCGGCTGCTGCTGAGCTGGGACCACGAGAAGCTCGACCAGCGCTCGCACCCGTCGATCGGCATCGTCGACCTCGATCCGGACACCGGCCTGCCCGAGTTCCCGGCCGATCCGGCGCACTACCGCAATCCCTTCGACATGCCGGCCTACACCGACGTGGCCGGCAACGACGAGACGCGCGACTTCGACGGCAGCACGCTGCAGATCGAGCACGACTTCGAATGGGGTCGGCTGACCTCCACCACCGCCTGGCGCCACTACGAGACGATGAACCGCGCCGAGGAGGACGCCACCAACCGGCAGTACCTCTACATCGACACCAACAACGTCGAGGACAACACCACCTGGTACCAGGAATTCAAGTTCAGCGGCAACACCGACCGCATCGACTGGGTGGCCGGCGCCAGCTGGTTCAAGGAGAACGCGAAGCAGTCCAGCATCGTCGACCTCAACAGCAGCAGCGTCGACACCGCGGCGATGTACGCGCTGGGCGTGCCGATCTTCAGCGTGCTGCAGATGGTGGCGGACATGTACGAGGTGCCGGTGCAGCTGCTCGGCAACCCGTGGACCGAGTCCTACGACAACACCCTGCATTCCACCGCCTACGCCGCGTTCGGCGACGTGATCTGGCACGCCACCGACAAGCTCAACCTGACCTTCGGCCTGCGCTACACCCGCGACCAGAAGAAGTTCACCTGGTACAACGGCTACCACAGCGCCGACGCGCTCAACGCTGCGCTGCAGGTGCTGGACGACGCCGGCATCCTGGCGGCGGTCGGCCAGGACGCGGGCATGCCGCTCAGCGCCGAGATGCTGGCGGCGATGGACCTGGCCTTCCAGGATCCGATCTCGATGGCCAACAAGGGCGTGCTCAACCGCGCCTCCAACAGCTGGAGCGACTTCAGCCCGCGCTTCGTCGTCGACTACCACCTGACCGACGACACCATGCTGTTCGCCTCGCTGGCGAAGGGCTACAAGGCCGGCGGCTACAACGCGTTCTCGCCGGGCGCGCACTTCGAGAACGAGGATGTCTGGAACTTCGAGACCGGCATCAAGCGCTCGCTGGCCGGCGGTCGCTTCCAGTTCGAAGCCTCGGCCTACCGCTACAAGTACGACAACCGCCAGGCGATCTGGCTGGACACCAGCTCGGCGGTGCCGCGCTACGTCACCAACGTCAGCGACCTCACCGCCACCGGCGCGGAGCTGAGCGCGCGCTGGTTCCCGACCTCGGCGCTGCAGTTCGACTTCAACCTGGGCTGGATCGACTCCACCTACGACCGCTACGTCACCCCCGAGGGCATCGACCTGTCCGGCAAGCCGACCGGCGAGCCGCAGTTCTCCTATGCGCTGGGCGGCAGCTACCGCTTCGAGCTTAACGACGCCGGCAGCCTGACCCTATCGGCGCGGCACGGCCACCGCGGCGCCTCGCGCTGCAACGACGCGTCCTCCACCCAGGGCAACTGCGGGCGCTACGCGGCGTTCCGCATCGGCGGCGCCAGCAACCGCACCGACCTGTTCCTGCAGTGGCGCTCGCCGCAGGACGCCTGGAGCGTCGCGGCCTACGCCAACAACGTGTTCGACAACCGCTACGTGACCGGCCTGAACCAGTACGGCACCACGGTGTTCGGCACGGTCGGCGCCAACGTCAGCGAGCCCCGCCAGGTCGGGCTGGAAGTGCAGTACCGCTACTGATCCGCGCCGTCGCGGACTGGCGCAATCGCGCGCGCGCCGGCATCCTTGCGGGATGCCGGCAGCGCCCCTCCACGCCATCGCGGGTGCCGACACCCCGCTTTCCGTTCTTGCCGGCGTCGGCCCCGCGCTGCGCGAAAAGCTCGCCGCGCGCGGGCTTTCGACCCTGCAGGACCTGTGGCTGCACCTGCCGCGCGAATACGAGGACCGCACCGCGCTGACCGCGATCCGCGACCTGCGCCCCGGCGTGGCCGCACAGGTGGAAGGCCGCGTCGAGGCGGTGGAACGCGGCTTCCGCTACCGGCCGATGCTGCGCGTGGCGCTGTCCGACGCCGGGCGCGGCACGCTGGTGCTGCGCTTCTTCCATTTCCGCGCGCAGCAGGTGGCGCAGTTCGCGGTCGGCGCGCGCGTCCGCGCCTACGGCACGCCGCGCCCCGGCCAGCTCGGGCTGGAGATCGTGCATCCCAGCTACCGCGTGCTGGACGACGGCGAGCACGCGCTGGGCGAGGCGCTCGATCCCGTCTATCCCGCCGTCGAGGGCATCGGCCCGGCCAGCCTGCGCAAGCTGGTGTTGCAGGCGCTGCAGCGGCTGCCGGACGAAGCGGCGCTGGAGCTGCTGCCGCAGGCGTGGCTGCGCGAACTCGGCCTGCCGTCGCTGCGCGAGGCCATCCTCACCCTGCACACACCCCCGCGCGACGCCGACCTCGCCGCGCTGCAAAGCGGCCTGCACCCGGCACAGCGGCGGCTGGCGCTGGAGGAGCTGCTGGCCCACCAGCTCAGCCTGCGCCGGCAGCGACTGGCCTTGCAGGCCGAGGGCACGCGCGCGCTGCGCGGCGACGAGAAGCTGGTGGCGCGGTTGAGGAAATCGCTGCCGTTCGCGCTGACGAAGGCGCAGGCGCGCGTCTATGCGCAGCTGCGCGACGACCTGCGCCAGCCGCGCCCGATGCTGCGGCTGGTGCAGGGCGACGTGGGCAGCGGCAAGACCGTGGTCGCGGCGATGGCGGCGCTGCTCGCCGTGGCCGACGGCCGGCAGGCGGCGCTGATGGCGCCGACCGAGCTGCTGGCCGAGCAGCACCTCAACAACCTGCGCGCCTGGCTGGAGCCGCTGGGCCTGCGCGTGTGCTGGCTGGCCGGCAAGGTGACCGGCAAGGCGCGGGCGAAGGCGCTGGAGGAAGTCGCATCCGGCGCGGCGCAGGTGGTGGTCGGCACGCATGCGCTGATGCAGGAAGGCGTGGATTTCCATGACCTCGCGCTCGCCATCGTCGACGAGCAGCACCGCTTCGGCGTGCATCAGCGCCTGGCGCTGCGCGACAAGGGTCGCGGCAGCGTGCCGCACCAGCTGGTGATGACCGCCACGCCCATTCCGCGCACGCTGGCGATGAGCGCCTACGCCGATCTCGACGTCTCCGCCATCGATGAACTGCCGCCCGGACGCACGCCGGTGACGACGATTGCCTTGTCCGCCGAACGCCGCCCCGAGCTGGTCGAGCGCATCCGCAATGCCTGCGCCGAAGGCCGGCAGGCGTACTGGGTGTGCACGATCATCGACGAGTCCGACGAGGTGGTGGCGCAGGCCGCGCAGTCCACCTTCGAGGCCCTGCAGGCCGCGCTGCCCGGCGTGCGCGTGGGGCTGGTGCACGGCCGCCAGAAGGCGGCGGAGAAGCAGGCGACGATGCGCGCCTTCAAGGCCGGCGAACTCGGCCTGCTGGTGGCGACCACCGTGATCGAAGTCGGCGTGGACGTGCCCAACGCCTCGCTGATGGTGATCGAGAACGCCGAGCGCCTCGGCCTGGCGCAGCTGCACCAGCTGCGCGGGCGGGTGGGGCGCGGCAGCGCGGCGTCGAGCTGCGTGCTGCTGTACCAGCCGCCGCTGTCGATGATGGCGCGCGAGCGGCTGGACACGCTGCGCCAGACCAGCGACGGCTTCGCCATCGCCGAAAAGGACCTGCAGCTGCGCGGCCCCGGCGAACTGCTGGGCACCCGTCAGACCGGGCTGGCTGCGTTCCGCATGGCCGACCTGGCGCGCGACGCCGACCTGCTGCCGCGCGTGCACGGATTGGCCGACCGGCTGCTGCGCGAGCAGCCCGATATCGCCCACCGCATCATCGAGCGTTGGGTGGGCGGCGCAGCGCGCTACGCCGCCGCGTAAGGCGCGCACTCGTCATTCCCGCGCAGGCGGGAATCCAGCTCTTGAATTTTGTGATTCTGGGAAAGCTGGATTCCCGCCTGCGCGGGAATGACGAGCAAAGGATGCCCTGCTCATTCTTTCCCGAAATGGTCGATCGGCAGCTTCAGATAGCGCACGCCGTTGTCCTCCGGCTCCGGCAGCGCGCCGGCGCGGAGGTTCACCTGCACGGCCGGCAGGATCAGCGCCGGCATCGCCAGCGTGGCGTCGCGCGCTTCACGCATCGCCACGAATTCGGCCTCGGATACGCCGTCGCGCACGTGGATGTTGGCGCGCTTCTGTTCGCCAATGGTGGTTTCGCAGGCCACTTTGCGTCCGCCCGGGCCGTAGTCGTGGCAGACGAACACGCGGGTGGCGTCGGGCAGCTCGAACAGGCGGCGGATCGAGCGATAGAGCGTGGCCGCGTCGCCGCCCGGGAAATCGCAGCGCGCGGTGCCGCCGTCGGGCATGAACAGCGAGTCGCCGGTGAACAGTGCATCGCCGATCAGGTAGGCGTTGCTGTCGCTGGTGTGGCCGGGAACGGCGATCACCCGCGCGTCCAGCGCGCCGATGCGGAACGCTTCGCCGTCCTCGAACAGATGGTCGAACTGCGAGCCGTCCACCGGGAAATGCTCGCCGAGGTTGAAGATCGGCCGGAAGGTCTTCTGCACGCTGCGGATGCCCGCGCCGATGGCGAGCGTGGCGTCCGGCCAGCGCGTCGTCTTGAGCCAGTGCGCCGCGCTGAGGTGGTCGGCGTGGGCGTGGGTTTCCAGCAGCCAGCGCACGTCCAGGCCATCGGCGGCGACGCGTTCGGCGATGCTTTGCGCCGACGCCGTGGACGTGCGTGCCGCCTTGGGATCGAAGTCCAGCACCGCGTCGATCACCGCCGCCGTATTCGAGGCGGGGTCGCGCACCACGTAGCTCCACGTGTTGCTGTCCCGGTGGAAGAATGGCGTGACGCTGGGCGAGCCGGGCATGTCAGGCCTCGCAGGCGGCGTCGGCGCCGCAGTAGATCGCATGCAGGGTTTCGATGATGCGGTGCGCGGGGCCATCCGCCAGCGAGTAGTAGATCGTCTGCGCCTCGCGCCGCGTCGCCACCAGCCCGTCCGCGCGCAGCACCGCCAGGTGCTGGGACAGCGCCGACTGGCTCAGGTCCACCTTCGCGTTCAGCTCGCTCACCGAGCGCTCGCCCTCCACCAGCAGGCACAGCAGCATCAGCCGCTTGTCGTTCGCCAGCGCGCGCAGCAGCTGCGCGGCGTCGGCGGCGTGCGCGCGCATCCGCTCGGGGTCCATGGCGGGGGCGGCTTTGCGGCGGGGTTTGCTCATCTGTCTACCGTACCACCCGACGTCCGCGTGGCCTGTCGTTCCGGCATCAAAATATCAGTTGACACTAATATAAGCAATTGCTAATTTAATGTCGTTGCCGGAACGGCGTGCTGGAAGGGGCGGGGCGATGGCCAGGATCGTGGTGATGGGAGCGGGGCTGGGTGGGATGAGCGCGGCGTACGAGCTGCGCGAGACGCTCGGCAAGGGGCACGAGATCGTGCTGGTGGGCAAGGGCGAGACGTTCGACTTCACGCCGTCCAACCCGTGGCTGGCGGTGGGCTGGCGCAGGCAGGAAGAGATCACCCTGTCGGTGGCCGAGCACGTCGGCCGGCACGGCATCCGCTTTGATGGCAGCGGCGTGGAACGCATCGATGCCGACGCCAACGCGGTCGTCACCGGCGGCGGCGAGCGCATCGGCTACGACTACCTGATGATCTGCACCGGCCCCAAGCTGGCCTTCGACGAGGTGCCGGGTACCGGCCCCGACGGCGGCTTCACCCAGTCGGTCTGCACCACGCCGCACGCCGCGCACGCCTGGGAGGCGTACCAGCAGTTCCTGCACAACCCCGGCCCGGTGGTGATCGGCGCGGTGGCCGGCGCGAGTTGCTTCGGTCCGGCCTACGAGTTCGCGATGATCGTCGATGCCGACCTGCGCAAGCGCAAGCTGCGCGACAAGGTGCCGATGACCTTCGTCACCAGCGAGCCCTACATCGGCCACATGGGCCTCGGCGGCGTCGGCGATTCCAAGGGATTGATGGAGTCCGAGCTGCGCCAGCGCCACATCAAGTGGATCGCCAACAGCAAGGTCGCCGAGGTACACGACGGCGAGATGACGGTGGTCGAGCACGACGCCAAGGGCCAGCCGGGCGAAGCGCACGCGCTGCCGTTCAAGTTCGCCATGCTGCTGCCGGCGTTCAAGGGCGTGGACGCGGTGGCGGCGATCGAAGGACTGTGCAATCCGCGCGGTTTCGTGGTCGTCGACAGGCACCAGCGCAGCCCAAGGCATCCGAGGATCTTCGCCGCCGGCGTGTGCGTGGCGATCCCGCCGGTGGAAGCCACGCCGGTGCCGACCGGCGCGCCCAAGACCGGCTTCATGATCGAGTCGATGGTCACCACCATCGTGCGCAACATCCAGGCCGAGCTGAGGGGCGAAACGCCGGACTACGAAGGCACGTGGAACGCGGTCTGCCTGGCCGACATGGGCGACACCGGCGCGGCCTTCGTGGCGCTGCCGCAGATCCCGCCGCGCAACGTGACGTGGACGAAGATCGGCAAGTGGGTGCACCTGGCCAAGATCGGCTTCGAGAAGTACTTCCTCTACAAGATGCGCAACGGCACCAGCGAGCCGATCTACGAGAAATACATCCTCGGCCTGCTCGGCATCGAGCGGCTGAAGGACGTGAAGCGTTCCAGCTGATTCCCGACCCCCAAGGAGAAATGCAATGACCCTCGACCGTGCCGTACAGGCATTCGCCGGCGTGATGGTGCTGGTCAGCGTGGCGCTGACGCAGTTCGTGCACCCCGCCTTCTTCTGGCTGACCGTGTTCGTCGGCGCCAACCTGTTCCAGTCCGCGTTCACCGGGTTCTGCCCGGCGGCGATGGTGATGCGAAGGCTCGGCGTCGGCTGCGGCGAAGCGTCGTCCTGCAATCGCTGCTGACGGATAGCGACATGCGCACCCTGCGAGTCCTGCTGCTGCCCGCGCTGCTGGCGCTGTCCGCCTGCGGCACCGACAAGCCGGCCGCCGTGCCGCCGCTGCCGAAGGATCTGGCCACCTTCACCGTGGCCGCCAACGGTGCGCTGCCGGGACGCGGCTGGGACGGCGTGGTGGAAGCGGTGCGCCGCGCCGACCTCGCGGCGCAGACGGCGGGGCGGGTGTCGGCGGTGAACGTCGACGTCAACGACCGGGTGAAGGCCGGCGATGTACTGCTGCGGATCACCGCGGTGGAGCAGGACGCCGGCGCGAACGCGGCGCGCGCGCAGCTGCGCGCCGCCGAAGCCGCCGCCGCCGAAGCGGAGCAGAACTACCGCCGCTACGCCGCGCTGGCTGACGGCCAATACGTGTCGAAGGCGCAGATCGACCAAGCTCGCGCCGCCCGCGATTCGGCGGCGGCCGCGCGCAACGCGGCGGCGGCCATGCTGGCGCAGGCGTCCCAGCAGGCGGCCTACACCGTGGTGCGCGCGCCGTTCGACGGCGTGGTGGCACGCCGCGACGTGGAGCCCGGCGAAACCGTCGCTCCCGGCAGGCCGCTGGTCAGCGTGCATGCGCCGGACGCGCTGCGCATCGAAGTGGCGGTGCCGCAGAGCCGCGCCGAGGCGATCCGCCGCGATCCGCGCGCGCAGGTGCGGCTGGCCGATGGCCGCGCGCTGACGCCTGCCGAGGTCATCGTGTTTCCGGCGGCGGATGCCGCCAGCCACAGCGTCAACGTGCGGGTGGCGCTGCCCGCGCTGGGCGCGCCGCCCGCGCCGGGCACCACCGCCAAGGTGGTATTCGCGGTCGATGCGGCGGACGCGGATGCCGGCCTGCGCGTGCCTGCTTCCAGCATTGCCCAGCGCGGCGAACTGTCCGCCGTGTACGTCGTCGCGGACGGCCGCCTGCTGCTGCGGCAGCTGCGGCTGGGCGCGCGCACCGGCGACGAGGTCGAAGTGATCGCCGGCCTGCGCGCGGGCGAGGTGGTGGCGGCCGATCCGGTCGCCGCGCTGCAGGCCATCGCGGCGCAGCGCAAGGCGGCGGACGCGCGCCATGACTGACCGGCAGCGCCTCGGCATCTCCGGCCGGCTGGCCGCCGCCTTCCAGGCCAATCCGCTCACGCCCATCCTCGCGGTGATGGGCCTGCTGCTGGGCCTGCTGGCGGTGGCGATCACTCCGCGCGAAGAGGAGCCGCAGATCGACGTCACGATGGCGAACGTCATCGTCCCGTTCGAGGGCGCAGGCAGCCGCGACGTCGAACAGTGGGTGGCGACGCCGCTGGAGCAGAAGCTGTCCGAGATCGAAGGCGTCAAGCACGTCTATTCGATCAGCCGGCCCGGCGCGGCGGTGCTGACCGTGGAATTCGAGGTCGGCGTGCAGCGCCAGCCGGCGCTGGTGCGGCTATACAACCAGGTGTTCTCGAACGCGGATTTCCTGCCGCAGCGCGCCGGCGTCGGCCAGCCCCTCATCAAGCCGAAAGGCATCGACGACGTGCCGGTGATGGCGCTCACGCTGTGGAGCGACGATCCGCACGTCGACGCCACCGCGCTGGCGGAAGTGGCGCACACGCTGGAAGCCGAGCTCAAGCGCATCCCCGGCACCCGCGACGTCTACACCATCGGTGCGCCCGACCGCAGCGTGCTGGTGACGCTGGACGCCGCGAAGCTGGCCGCCTACGGCATGGGCGCGGACGAACTCGCGCAGGCATTGCAGGCGGCCAACGCGGTGCGGCAGGCAGGCGAGCGCGTGGACGCGGTACAGGGCGCGGTGCCGGTGACAGCAGGCGCGTATCTTGCCGATGCCGACGACGTGGCCGGCATCGTCATCGGCAGCCGCGACGGCAAGCCGCTCTTGCTGTCCGACGTGGCGACCGTCGAGCCGCGCGGCGACCTCGCCAGCCGCTACGTCTGGCACGGCGCGCCGCCCGGTCGCGCCGGCCCGCAGGCGGGCATCGCGCCCGCCGTCACCCTCGCCATCGCGAAGAAGCCCGGCAGCAACGCCGCCGACATCACCACCGCGATCGCGAAGCGCATCTTGCAGCTCAAAGGCGAACTGATCCCCGCCGGCGTGCAGGCCAGCGTCACCCGCGACTACGGCGTGACCGCCAGCGACAAGGCGCAGAAGCTGATCCAGAAGCTGGTCTTCGCTACCGCATCGGTGGTGCTGCTGGTGCTGTTCGCGCTGGGCTGGCGCGAGGCCGTCGTGGTCGGCAGCGCGGTGGTGCTGACGCTGGCGGTGACGCTGTTCGCCTCGCACGTGATGGGCTTCACCCTCAACCGCGTCTCGCTGTTCGCGCTGATCTTCTCCATCGGCATCCTGGTCGACGACGCCATCGTGGTGGTCGAGAACATCCACCGCCACATGGCGCGCGACGGAAAATCGCTGTTCGAGGCGATCCCATCGGCGGTGGACGAGGTGGGCGGCCCGACCATCCTCGCCACCTTCACCGTGATCGCCGCGCTGATGCCGATGGCCTTCGTGTCCGGGCTGATGGGGCCGTACATGCGGCCGATCCCGATCAACGCCTCGGTGGGCATGCTGCTCTCGCTCGCCATCGCGCTGATCGTCACGCCGTGGCTGTCGCTGAAGCTGCTGGCGCGGCACGGCCATGGCGCGCAGGCCGGGCATGCGCACGAGGAGAAACAAGCGGGCTGGCTGCATCGCCTGTTCGAGCGGGTGATGTCGCCGTTCCTGCGCGGCGATGGTGCGGGAAAAAAGCGCGGCCTGCTGTTCGCGGCGATGGCCGGGCTGGTGTTGCTGGCCGCCTCGCTGGCCGTGTTCAAGCTGGTGGTGCTGAAGATGCTGCCGCTGGACAACAAGTCGGAAGTGCAGGTCGTGGTGGACATGCCGGAAGGCAGCACGCTGGAGCGCACCAACGCGCTGCTGGTGGAACTGGCGGCGAAGCTCGACAGCGTGCCGGAAGTGCTGGACTACGAGGGCTATGCCGGCACCGCCGCGCCGATCAATTTCAACGGCCTGGTGCGGCAGTACTTCCTGCGCAGCGGCAGCAACGTCGGCGACCTGCAGGTCAATCTGGTGGACAAGCACCACCGCGAGCGCCAGAGCCACGAGATCGCGCTGGCGATGCGGCCGATGCTGGCGAAGCTCGGCGAACAATACGGCGCATCGGTGAAGGTGGTGGAGGTGCCACCCGGTCCGCCGGTGCTTTCGCCGCTGGTGGCCGAGGTGTACGGCCCGGACTACGCCGGCCAGCGCCGCGTCGCCCGCGCATTGGCGAAGGAGCGCTTCGCCGCCAGCGACGGCATCGTGGACATCGACACCAGCGTGGAGGCCGACGCGCCGCGCGAACGCATCGTGGTGGATCGCGAGCGCGCCGCGCGCCTCGGCGTGCCGCAGTCCGCGATCGCCGACGCCATAGCCATGGCCGTGTCCGGTTTCGATGCCACCTGGGTTCACGACGGCGCGTCGAAATACCCGCGCCCGGTGCGCCTGCGGCTGCCGGCGCAGGACCAGGCCACATTGGCTTCGCTGCTGGCGCTGAAGGTGCGTGGTGCGCAGGGACAGCTGGTGCCGCTGTCGGAGCTGGTGCGCGTCGAGCGTGCGACGTGGGATGGCGCGATCCACCACAAGGACGGCCTGCCGGTCGTCTACGTGACGGCGGACGAGGCCGGCAAGCTCGACAGCCCGCTGTACGGCATGTTCGGCATCGTCGGCCAGCTCGATGACCACAAGGTCGCCGGGCAGACGCTGGCGCAGACCTTCATCGCCCAGCCATCCGACACCAGCGGCTACGCGGTGAAGTGGGACGGCGAATGGCAGATCACCTACGAGACCTTCCGCGACATGGGCATCGCCTACGCCGCCGGCATGGTGCTGATCTACCTGCTGGTGGTCGCGCAGTTCCGCAGCTACCTGGTGCCGCTGGTGATCATGGCGCCGATCCCGCTGACCGTCATCGGCGTGATGCCCGGCCACGCGCTGCTGGGCAAGCAGTTCACCGCCACCAGCATGATCGGCATGATCGCGCTGGCCGGGATCATCGTGCGCAATTCCATCCTGCTGGTGGACTTCATCAACCAGGAGACCGCGCGCGGCGTGCCGCTGGTCGATGCCGTGATCGACGCCTGCGCGGTGCGCGCCAAGCCCATCGTGCTGACCGGCGTGGCGGCGATGCTGGGCGCGTTCTTCATCCTCGACGACCCGATCTTCAACGGCCTCGCCATCTCGCTGATCTTCGGCATCTTCGTCAGCACGCTGCTAACGCTGGTGGTGATTCCATTGCTGTACTTCGTGCTCAAGCGCCGCGAGGCGCAACGGGAGGTGCAGGAATGAATGCGAATGTCGAGGCCGTGGTGATCGCCTGCCCGCGCTGCAACGGGCTCAACCGGGTGCCGCAGGCGCGGCTGGCGGACGCGCCGAAGTGCGGCAAATGCGGCGCCGCGCTGTTCGACGGCCATCCGCTGGCGCTGGACGCCGCCGGCTTCCACGCCCATGTCGAACGCGCCGGGCTGCCGGTGCTGGTCGATTTCTGGGCGCCGTGGTGCGGCCCGTGCCGGATGATGGCGCCGCAGTTCGAGGCTGCCGCCGCGCAGTTGGAGCCGCGGATTCGGCTGGCGAAAGTGGATACCGAGGCGCAGCTGGCGCTGGGCGGCCGTTTCGGCATCCGCAGCATCCCCACGCTGGTACTGTTCCGGCAGGGCCGGGAGCTTGCGCGCCAGTCCGGCGCGATGGGCGCGGCCGACATCGTGCGCTGGGCGCGCCAGTTTCTTTGACTGCAGGAGTTCCGCGTGAGCCAGTCCTTTCCCGACCTGATCGACGACCTCAACGCCGCCATCGCCAAACTGCGCGAAGGCGCGGCAGAACCGATGCGCGGCTTCTCCGCGCTGGCGCGTGAGGCGCTCAAGCCCGGCGCGCTGGACGTGAGGACCAAGGAGCTGATCGCGATGGGCATTGCCGTCGCGGTGCGCTGCGACGGCTGCATCGGCTTCCATGCCAAGGCCGCGATCAAGGCCGGCGCCAGCCGCGAGGAACTGCTGGAAACGCTGTCGATGGCGATCTACATGGGCGCGGGGCCGTCGATGATCTATGCGGCGGAGGCGCTGCGCGCCTTCGACGAACTGTCGCCGCAAACGGAGGCATGAAATGAACCGTCGAATCGCGTTTTCGCTGCCGCTCGTTGCGGCACTCCTCGCCGGCTGCGCACATGCGCCCACCGGCAGCGCGGCCACGATCGCCGTTGCGCCCGCAATCGCCGTGGAACTGAAGCAGCCGCTGCCCGGCCTCTACACCGCCGGCCAGCCGGCCGCGACGGACTGGAAGGCGATCCGCGCGCGGGGCGTGCGCACCGTCGTCAACCTGCGTCCGCCAGGTGAACTGAAGGAACGCGACGAGGCCGCCGAAGTGCGCGCCGCCGGTCTGCGCTACGTGGAAATCCCGGTGGCCGGCGCGGACGGCATCACCGCCGCCAATGCGCGCGCGCTGCACGACGCGCTGTCGCCGAGCCACGGCGGCGTGCTGGTGCACTGCGCCAGCGGCAACCGCGCCGGCGCGCTGCTGGCGCTGGAGCAGGCGGACTTCGACGGCGTGCCGAAGGAGGCCGCGCTGGAACTGGGCCGCAAGGCCGGCATGACCAGCACCGAGGCCAGGCTGCGGCAGGCGCTGGGCATCGGCGACTAGGAGAACGGCATGGCCGCACGCATCACCGTGGTGGGCGCGGGTTTCGCCGGCCTGACCGCGCTGCGCACCCTGCGCAGGCAGTCGCGCGAGGCCGACCTGACGCTGGTCGCGCCCGCCGCCGAACTGCATTACCTGCCGGGCACGATCTGGCTGCCGTCGGGCAAGCGCAGCCGCGCCGATCTGGTGGTGCCGCTGGACGCCTTCCTGCGCCGCGAGCAGATCGCCTTCCATCGCGCACGCGTCACCGGCCTGTCGGCCGACGGTCGCGTGCTGCACACCGATGCCGGCGACGTGGAGAACGATGGGCTGATCGTCGCCACCGGCGCGCGCTTCCTCCGCAAGCTGCCGGGCATCGAGCACGCGATCGTTCCGTGCGAAGGCGTCGATGCCGGCGAAGCGATCCGCGACCGGCTGGCCGCGCTCGACGGCGGCACGCTGTGCTTCGGCTTCGGCAGCAATCCGAACGAACCGATCGCGATGCGCGGCGGCCCGATCTTCGAATTCGTCTTCGGCATCGACACTCTGCTGCGCAGGCAGGGGCGCCGCGAGCGGTTCCGGCTGGTGTTCTTCAGTCCATCGGAGAAACCCGGCCAGCGGCTGGGCGAGAAGGCGGTGGGGATGATCCTCGGCGAGATGCGCAAGCGCGGCATCGACACGGTGCTGGGCGAGAAGCCGCAGCGCTTCGAACCCGGCGCGGTGCAGCTGGAGCGCAGCCGCATCGACGCCGACCTGATCCTGTTCATGCCCGGCCTGACCGGACAGGCGTGGCTGGACGCGACGCCGTTGCCGCGCTCGCCCGGCGGCTTCGTGCAGGGCGACGCGCAATGCCGCGTGCCCGGGCTCGCCTATGTCTACGTGGCCGGCGACGGCGGCAGCTTTCCCGGCCCGGACTGGATGCCCAAACAGGCGCACCAGGCCGATCTGCACGCCGAGGTCGCCGCCCGCAACCTGCTGCGTGAACTGCGCGGCGAGCCGGCGACTGAGCCTTTCCGCAGCGAGTTGATGTGCATCGTCGACACGCTCGATCGCGGCATGCTGGTGACCCGCAGCGAGCGCGGCGGTCGCGCGCTGCCGCCGCTGCGGGCGATGCACTGGGCCAAGGCGATGTTCGAGAAGCGCTACCTGCGCCGCTACCGTTGAGCCCGTGCGGGTTGCGTCCATAATGCGGCGATGAACGAATCCCGCATTCCCCTGTTGATCGATACCGACCCCGGCGTGGACGACGCACTGGCCCTGCTGATGGCCTTCGACGACCCGCGCTTCGAGGTGGTCGGCCTGACCATCGCCGCCGGCAACGTCGGCCTGGAGCACACCGTCGCCAATGCGCTGAAGCTGTGCGAAGTCTGCGGCGTCGACGTGCCGGTGTTCGCCGGCGCCGACGCCCCGCTGGTGCATCCGGCCCGCGACGCCGCCTACGTGCACGGCCGCGACGGCTTCGGCGACACCGGCTACGCCAGGGCCGCGCGCTCCGCCGAGGCCGAGCACGCCGCGCTCGCCATCCTGCGCCTGTCGCACGAGCACGCGGGCAAGCTGCTGCTGGTCGCGCTCGGCCCGCTGACCAACCTCGCGCTGGCGCTCAAGCTCGACCCGACCCTGCCGCAGCGCGTCGCCCGTTGCGTGGTGATGGGCGGCGCGGTGACCGCCCACGGCAACATTACCCCGGCGGCCGAGTTCAACATCGCCTTCGATCCGGAGGCCGCGCACGTGGTGTTCGCCGCGTTCCCGAGGATCGAGCTGGCCGACTGGGAAGCGGTGCTGGCGCACGGATTCCTGCACGGGGATGCCGAACGCTGGCTGGCCGCGGACTCGCCGCGGGCCCGGTTCTACGCCGGCATCTCCGCGCATACCCGCGCCTGGTCGAGGCAGGGCCGCGGCGAACGCTGGCACGCCGCCGATGCGCTGGCGATGGCACTGGCACTGCAGCCGGAGGGCGCGCTGGAGATGGTCGAGCGGCCGCTGGCGGTGGAAGTGGCCGGCATCCACACCCGCGGCGCCACCGTGGTGGACTGGAACCGGCAGGGCGGCCGGGCGGACAACGCGGCGATCCTGATGCGCTACGACCAGCGGCGGTTCGAGGACACGATCGAGCGCGCCCTGGCCGCTTCCTGAGCCGGGAAGGGCGCGTCGCGCCGGGCCAGTTGCGCCGGCGGCCAAAGAGCCGCTACAATACGCGGCTCCGTCCCGTTCCAATTCAGGTTTTACGCCATGAAAGCCGGCATCCATCCCGAATACCGCGACGTCGTCTTCCAGGACGTGACCTCGGACTTCAAGATCCTGACCCGCTCGACCCTCTCCAGCAAGGAGACGGTGAAGTGGGAAGACGGCAACGAGTATCCGCTGGTCAAGGTGGAAGTCTCGTCGTCCTCGCACCCCTTCTACACCGGCCAGAACAAGGTGATCGACACCAGCGGCCGCGTGGACAAGTTCCGCAAGCGCTACCAGAAGTAAGCGCGCGCGTATCGCTGTGCAGGAACGGCCGCCTCCGGGCGGCCGTTTCCGTTTTTCCGGCACGACGGCCTGATCCGGATCAGGCGGCTGCGACTTTCGTCCAGGGTCGCAGGCGGGCGGCTATGCGATAATTCCGTTTTCCCATGCGCCGGCGCATGGCCCGCGGGCCGCGTGCAGCGCACACCAGATTGGAGTTGCGTCGTGTCCGAACTTGACCAGATCACCCTGACCGCAGGCGACAAATCGGTCGCCCTGCCCGTGCTGAAGCCGACCCTGGGCCAGCCCTGCGTGGACATCGCGAAGCTGCCTAAGGAAACCGGCTGCTTCACCTACGATCCTGGTTTCGGCGCGACCGCGAGCTGCAAGTCCGCGATCACCTACATCGACGGCGACGCCGGCGTGCTGCTGTACCGCGGCTACCCGATCGAGCAGCTGGCCGAGAAGTCCAGCTTCACCGAGGTCGCCTACCTGCTGATGCACGGCGACCTGCCGAACGCGCAGCAGCTGGAGGGCTTCGAGCACGAAGTCACCCACCACACGATGATGCACGAGGCGTTCCGGACCTTCCTGTACGGCTTCCGCCACGATGCGCATCCGATGGCGATGCTGGTCGGCATGCTCGGCTCGATGGCGAGCTTCTACCACAACGACCTCGACCTCGAAGACCCGGCCCAGCGCCGCTTGGCCGCGATCCGCCTGATCGCCAAGGTGCCGACGATCGCCGCCGCCTGTCACCGCTATTCGATCGGCTGGCCGATCCGCTACCCGCGTAACAACCTCGAATACACCACCCGCTTCCTGCACATGATGAAGGAAGTGCCGAGCGAGCCGTTGGAGCTGAACCCGGTGGCGGCCAAGGCGCTCGACCTGCTGTTCATCCTGCACGCCGACCACGAGCAGAACGCCTCGACCTCGACCGTGCGCCTGGTCGGCTCCACCGGCGCCAACCCCTACGTCAGCGTCGCCGCCGGCGTGGCCGCGCTGTGGGGCCCGGCGCACGGCGGCGCCAACGAGGCGGTGCTGAAGATGCTGGAGGAGATCGGCCGCCCGGAGAGCGTGCAGTCGGCGGTGGACAAGGCCAAGGACAAGGAATCCGGCTTCCGCCTGATGGGCTTCGGCCACCGCGTCTACAAGAACTTCGACCCGCGAGCGAAGATCATTCGCGAGATGACCTACAAGGTGCTGGGCGAGCTGGGCGTCAACGATCCGCTGCTGGACGTGGCGATGAAGCTGGAAGAGGCGGCGCTGAAGGACGATTACTTCGTGCAGCGCAAGCTCTACCCGAACGTCGATTTCTACAGCGGCATCATCTACAAGGCGCTGGGCATCCCGGTGGAGATGTTCACCGTGATGTTCGCCATCGCCCGCACCGCCGGCTGGGTCAGCCACTGGCTGGAGCAGCAGGAGGATCCGGAGAACCGCATCGGCCGTCCGCGCCAGATCTACACCGGCTCGGCCCAGCGCGACTACGTGGCGATGGGCCAGCGCTGAGCCCGTTTCCCGCGCGATCCGAAACGCCCCGCATCGCGGGGCGTTTTCGTTTGGGCGGCGGTCCGGTTCAGGGCGTGCCGGCTTCGTAGCCGGCGATCTCGTCCTCGGCCAGCAGCGCGCGCAATTGCGATGCCGAGGCGCGGCGCATCGGCCGCTCGTCGACGCCGGACAGCGGCGCCTGACGCAATCCGTCCAGCGGCAGCACGGTGGCGTCGAAGGCCAGCCCCTCCGCGCCGAACAGCCAGGCCGGCGCGTCGAGGTCGCGCTCGCGGTCCAGCCGCAGGTGGCGGCTGCGCGCCTGCGCGGGGATGCCGTGCTCGTCCAGCCAGCGCGGCACCGCGTCGGGATCGTCGCTGTGCAGGTGCAGGGCGACCGGCGAATGGGCGTCGGCGGTGCCGTCCAGCACCGGGCCGACCAGGCGCGGCTCGAACGCGGCGAAGAACTCCAGCGCGCGCAGGGCGGCTTCGCGGCGGCGGCGCAGTTCGGTAAGCTGGCTGTCGCCGAGGAACAGGCGCTGGTATTCGCGCAGCGCGTCCTCGATCTCGCGGTTGCGCGGCAGCGAGGCGTCGTCGTGGATGCCCAGCCGCTGCGCGGCCTTGCGCTTGGCCATCTGGAAGTCGCGGATGCCGCCTTCGGCCATCAGCCGGGCGGCCTCGTGGGCCAGCCGCTGGCGGCGTTCGCGGACGCGGGTCTGGGCGTGCAGGTGGGCGTGGGCGTGCTGGCGGGCATCCGACATCGCGACTCTCCACTGCGGCCTGGGCAGACTGTACCCGAGCCGGCGTGAGCGTGTCCGCGCCGGCCGCCGCCGCCGGCCGCGTCAGAAGATGTCGAACGATTCCTCGGTCGGCTGCTCGTCGGTCTCCGGCTGGGTCAGCGCCTCTTCTTCCATGCGCTGCAGGTCCTCGGCCTTCACCCATTCGACGATGCCGCCGCCGTCGCCCGGCAGCAGCCGGCCGCTGGCGCTGACGCTGACCTTGATCATGCCCTCGGGCGGGTCGGGCAGCCGCTCGGGCTGGTCCTTCAGCGCCGTCTGCATGTAGCTGATCCAGATCGGCAGCGCCGCCTTGCCGCCGTATTCGCGGTAGCCGAGCGAGCGGAAGTCGTCGCGGCCCACCCACACGGTGGTGACGTAGGGGCCGCCGAAGCCGGAGAACCAGGCGTCGCGGTGGTCGTTGGTGGAGCCGGTCTTGCCGCCGATGTCCTCGCGGTTCAGGACTCTGGCGGCGGTGGCGGTGCCGCGCTTGACCACGTCGCGCATCATCGAGGCCAGCTGCCAGGCCACGCGCGGATCGATCGCGCGCGGGGCGACCAGCAGGTCGGGATCGGCGGGCTTGGCGTCGGCGGCGGGGATCGCGTTGGCGGCTTTTCCGGCGTCCGCGGGCTTGGCGGGTGCCGCCGGCGGCGCGGTGCCGGCCGGGCCGAGGTCGAAGCCGTCCACCTTGCCCGACGCCGCCACGGTGGCGGTCTGGCCGGGTAGCGCCGACGCGGCGCAGGCCGGGCAGGCGGTGGGCGGATGCTCCTTGAACACCTCGCGGCCGTCGCGGTCGCGCACGCTGTCGATCACCCAGGGCGTGACCAGGAAGCCGCCGTTGGCGAAGGCGGTATAGCCGCGCGCCACCGACAGCGGAGTCAGCGAGGCGGTGCCCAGCGACATCGACAGGTTCGGCGGCAGGCTGGCCTCGTCGAAGCCGAAATGGCTGATGTAGCGGCGCGCATAGTCCACGCCGATGCTGTCCAGCAGCCGCACCGACACCAGGTTGCGCGACTGCACCAGGGCCTCGCGGATGCGCATCGGGCCGGCGAAGTTGCCGGAATCGTTCTGCGGGCGCCACTCGTGGCCGCGCCGGTCCTTGAACACCACCGGCGCGTCCAGCACGATCGAGGCCGGGTTGAAGCCGCGCTCGAACGCCGCCGCGTACAGGAACGGCTTGAAGCTGGAGCCCGGCTGGCGGCGCGCCTGGGTGGCGCGGTTGAACTTGTTGCCGGCGAAGCTGTAGCCGCCGACCAGCGCCCGCAGCGCGCCGTTGTCGGCGTCCAGCGACACCAGCGCCACCTGCGCGCGCGGCAGCTGCTCGATTTCCCACTGTGCCGGCGCATCGGGCTTGTCGTCGGGCAGCCGGCGCACGCGCACCACGTCGCCGGGCTGGGCCAGCGCCGAGGCCGGCTTGCCGGTCCAGAAGATCGCCTTGCCGGCCAGGTCCAGCTCGTTGCCGTTGGCCAGCACGACGTGCAGGCTGCCGCCCGCATTGCCGGTCACTACTGCCGGCAGCAGGCCGCCCTGCGTCGGCGTGCCGCGCAGCAGGCGGCCGATGGTCGCGGCGTCGGCACCGCTCGGGACCTGCACCGTCTGCTCCGGCTTGCGCCAGCCGTGGCGGTGGTCGTAGACGCGCAGGCCGTCGATCACCGCGCGGTCGGCGGCGGCCTGCAGGGTCGGGTCGATGGTGGTGATGACGTGGTAGCCCTTGTTCAGCACGTCGCCGCCGAAACGTTCGACCATCTGCTGGCGCACCATCTCGGCCACGTAGGGCGCGTACACCTCGATCTGCCGCTCGTGCGGCGCGGCGTGCATCGGCGCCCGGCGCGCCGCGTCTGCCTCGGCGCGGCTGACGAAGCCCAGTTCGGCCATGCGCGGCAGGATGTAGTTGTCGCGGCGCAGGCGGGCGCGCTCGGGATTGCTGATCGGATTGCCGCTGGACGGGAACTTGGGGATGCCGGCCAGGGTGGCGGCCTCGTCCAGGGTCAGCTGGTCCAGCGGCTTGCCGTAGTAGTACTCGGCGGCTGCGGCCACGCCGTAGGCGCGGTTGCCGAAGAAACTCTTGTTGAGGTACAGCTCGAAGATCTCGTCCTTGTCCAGTTCCCGCTCCATCTTCATCGCCAGCAGCATTTCCGCGAACTTGCGGCGGAAGCTGTACTCGGAGCTGAGGAAGAACTGCTTGGCGACCTGCTGGGTGATGGTGGAGCCGCCGGCCACCCGCTCCTGCCCGCCGGTCTTGGCCAGCAGCCAGACCGCGCGCAGCACGCCCTTCACGTCGATGCCGTGGTGCTGGTAGAAGTTGGCGTCCTCGGCGGCCAGGAAGGCCTGCTTGACCCGCGGCGGGACCTTGCCGATCTCGACCGGATAGCGCCGCATCTCCCCGAACAGGCCGATCAGGCGGCCGTCCCTGGCGTACACGTACATCGGTTCCTGCAGCTCGATGCTGCGCAGGCTCTGCACGTCCGGCAGGCGGGCGCTGACCGCATAGACCACGATGCCGAAGGCGAGCGCGCCGGCCAGGCAGGCGAGCGCGGCGCCCAGGAGAAGCCAGCGCAGCAGGCGGGGGAGGCGGGGCATGGATGCAGATTCCGATTGCAGCAGGCGGAGCCGCGGAGTATAGATTAGGCGCTGGCAGCAGCCGGCCCACGGGGGTGGCCGGTTCCCGTTCGCGCATGCGTATATGGAAACCGGACAGGGCAGAATGGAGGGCGCGCGACGGGGCGATCGACCGAAACCGGTTGCCTTGGCGTGAAAAGTCCGTTATTCATGTATTACAGCACCTGTGGCGCGTAAGCGCCCGTGGCAAGGGGAGATACCGTGGTTCTGGGGACGAAGACGCAACCGCCGTTGATCGGCGTGGACATCAGTTCGACCGCGGTCAAGCTGTTGCAGCTTGCGCGCACCGGCGATCGCTACCGCGTGGAGCACTACGCGGTCGAGCCGCTGCCGCCCAATGCGGTGGTCGAGAAGAATCTGGTCGAGGTCGAGGCCGTCGGCGAGGCGATCCGCCGCGTCGTGGCCCGCTCCGGCACGCGGGTCAAGAACGCCGCCGCCGCGGTGTCCGGCTCATCGGTGATCACCAAGGTGATCTCGATGCCGGCCGCGCTGGACGAGGACGAGATGGAATCCCAGATCGAACTCGAGGCGGTCAACTACATCCCGTACCCGGTCGAGGAAGTGAACCTCGACTTCGAGGTGCTGGGCCCGATGCCCGGCAACAGCGAGATGGTGCAGGTGCTGCTGGCGGCCTCGCGCTCCGAGAACGTCGAAGTGCGCGCCTCGGCGCTGGAACTGGGCGGGCTGACCGCCAAGGTCATCGACGTCGAGGCCTTCTGCATCGAGAACGCCTTCGCGCTGATGGCGCCCACCCTGAACGTCCCGCGCGACGGACTGGTGGCGCTGGTCGACGTCGGCGCGACGATGACCACGCTCAACGTCCTGCGTGGCGGCCGCAGCATCTATACCCGCGAAAATGTCTTCGGCGGCAAGCAGCTCACCGACGAGGTGATGCGCCGCTACAGCCTGAGCTACGAGGAAGCCGGCCTGGCCAAGCGCCAGGGCGGGCTGCCGGAAAGCTACGAGATCGAAGTGCTGGACCCTTTCAAGGAAGCGATGGTCCAGCAGGTCAGCCGCCTGCTGCAGTTCTTCTACGCCGGCAGCGAATTCAACCGCGTCGACCAGGTCGTGCTGGCTGGCGGCTGCGCCTCCATTCCCGGCATCGCCGCGATGGTGGAGGAGCAACTGGGCATCCCGAGCGTGATGGCCAATCCGCTGGCGCAGATGACCCTGGGGCCGCGCGTGCAGGCGCACGCGCTGGCGCAGGACGCCCCGGCGCTGATGATCGCCTGCGGGCTCGCACTGAGGAGCTTTGACTGATGGCACGGATCAATCTCCTCCCGTGGCGCGAAGAGCGCCGCAAGGCCCGCCAGAAGGAATTCATCGGCATGCTGGGGCTGGCCGTCGCGGCCGGCGTGCTGCTGTCGTTCCTGATCTACAGCTTCTACAGCGGCCGCATCTCCAGCCAGACCGCCCGCAACGAGTACCTGCG
This sequence comes from Thermomonas brevis, assembly GCF_014395425.1. Lineage (NCBI taxonomy): Bacteria > Pseudomonadati > Pseudomonadota > Gammaproteobacteria > Lysobacterales > Lysobacteraceae > Thermomonas > Thermomonas brevis. Next base: position 1,323,296 of record NZ_CP060711.1, on the reverse strand, counting down.
CGGCGAGATCACCAAGGTCGACGGCCAGATCAAGGAGATCGAGGCGCTCGACCAGAAGAAGTCCAAGCTGCTGGCGCGCAAGGAAGTCATCGAGCAGCTGCAGTCCAACCGCTCGCAGATGGTGCACCTGTTCGATTCGCTGGTGCGCACCATCCCCGACGGCGTGGCGCTCACAGGGATCAAGCAGGAAGGCGACATCCTCACCCTGAGCGGCCGCTCGCAGTCCAACGCGCGCGTGTCCACCTACATGCGCAACCTGGAGAGCTCGGGCTGGATGACCAACCCCGACCTCAACGTGATCGAGGCGAAGGAAGGCAATCCCGGCCTTCCCTACGAGTTCAATCTGAAGGTCAAGCTCGCCAACCCGAACGCGCCCAAGGATGAGGACGGCGAGGCGGCGACGCCCGCGACCGCGCCGGCCGCCGCGCCTGCTGCTGGAGGAGCCGCGTCGTGAACAACAAGAAGAAGATCAATTTTCGCGAACTCGACATCAACAACATCGGCAACTGGCCGCGCCAGGCGCAGCTGATTTTCTGCGGGCTGGTCGCGCTGCTGATCGTGGTGCTGGCGTGGTGGGTGATGGTGCGCGGCAAGCAGGACGAGCTGAAGACGCTCGAATCGCAGGAAACCGACCTGCGCACCGAGTTCGAGACCAAGCAGGGCCGCGCCGCCAACCTGGAACCGCTCAAGCAGCAGCTGGCGCAGATGGAGCAGCAGCTGCAGCAGATGCTGCGGCAGCTGCCCAGCAAGACCGAAATGCCCGACCTGATCGTGGACATCTCGCAGACCGCGCTGGCCACCGGCATCCAGAACGACCTGTTCCAGCCGGGGCCGGAAGCCAAGCAGGAGTTCTACGCCGAGAAGCCGATCATGCTGCGGATGGTGGGCACCTACCACCAGTTCGGCGCCTTCGTCAGCGGCGTGGCCTCGCTGCCGCGCGTGGTCATCATGACGATGCACGACATCTCGCTGCAGCCGAAGAAGACCAAGGACAACCCGAACGCCCGCATCGGCGCCAACAGTGCGCTGGAGCTGGCCGGCACGGTCAAGACCTACCGCTATCTGGACGAGGATGAAGCGGCGCAATCCGAAGCGGCCGCGGCCGACGCCGCCAAGAAGGAGGGCAAGTGACCATGCGCCTGTCATCGCTTCGTCGCGTCTCCGGCCTGCTGGCCCTGCTGCTGCTCTGCGGCCTGTTGTCCGCCTGTGGCGGAAGCCGCGGCGACCTGGAGAAATGGGTGGCCGAGGTGAAGGCCAAGCCGGCCCCGCCGCTGGAACCCCTGCCGGTCATGCAGCAGTTCGAAACGTTCGAATACACCGCGCAGAACATGCGCGACCCCTTCGACCAGGCCTTCAGCGGGGAAGGCTCCGGCAACGGCCCGCGGCCCGATCCGGGCCGGCGCAAGCAGACGCTGGAAATGTTCTCGCTCGACAGCCTGAAGCTGGTGGGCTCGCTGGGCGCCGGCAAGGGCCTGGTGGCGCTGGTCATGGCCCCCGACAAGGTGACCTACCGGGTGAAGCCGGGGGACTACATGGGGCAAAGCGACGGCCGGGTGACCGGCGTCTATGAAGACCGGGTCGAACTGGTCGAACTGGTTCCGGATGGCGCAGGCGGCTGGCTGGAACGTCCCGCCAAGCTGGCGCTCGAAGACAATTGATTGGGGAATAGACCGATGACCGTCAACAACGCCAAGCAAACGCTGCCCGTCCGGCGTCCCTTGCACCTCGGGGTTCTCGCGGCAGGACTCGCCGCGGGCCTATACGCCGCCGGCTCCAGCGCGCTGCCCGTCACCGTGGTCGCCGCCGGCATGGGCCAGGCCGCGACCGGCGCGCTGGCCGATCCCGCCAAGCGTCTGCCGGATGCCGTCAGCGTGTCCGCGATCGACTTCAAGCGCGGCGACGGCGGTTCCGGCAAGCTGATCCTGCGCTTCTCCGGCGACGGCGCGGCTCCGGACCTGCGCAACATGGGCTCCAGCGTGGTCGTGGACATCGGCAACGCCCAGCTGCCGGCCGCGCTGCAGCGCCCGATCAACGTCACCGATTTTGCCACCCCGGTGCAGCGCATCGACGCGCGCGCCACCAGCAGCGGCGCGCAGTTGGTGCTGGGAACCAAGGGCACGTTCGAGTCGATGGCCTACCAGAGCGGAAGCGAATACATCGTCGAGATCGTGCCGCGCGCCGCGGCGCCGGTTGCCGCCAAGGTGCAGGACAAGACGCCTGCCGCCATGGGGGCGGTGGCCAGCACCGGCAGCAGCAATGCCGCTGTGCGCTACAGCGGCAAGCCGGTCACCTTCAACTTCCAGGATGTGCCGGTGCGCACCGTCCTGCAGCTGATCGCCGACGAATCCAACCTCAACATCGTCGCCGCAGACACCGTGCAGGGCAACGTCACCTTGCGCTTGGTCAACGTGCCGTGGGATCAGGCGCTGGATCTTGTGCTGCAGGCCAAGTCGCTGGACAAGCGCCGCAGCGGCAACGTGGTCTGGGTGGCCCCGCAGAAGGAAATCGCCGACTTCGAGCAGGCCAAGGAAGACGCCCGCATCAACCTGGAAGAGCGCGCGGAGAAGGTGACCGAATACATCCCGGTCAACTACGCCAACGCCGAGGACATCGCCCGGCTGCTTACCGAGGAAAGCAAGGGCAACCAGCAGGGGGGGCAGCAGCAGGGCCAGAATTCTCAGGATCGCGGTTTCCTGTCCGGTCGAGGTAGCATTAGTTACGACAAGCGCACCAACACTCTGCTTGTGATCGACATCCCCCAGCGCGTGGCGAACATCAAGGATCTGGTGCAGAAGCTCGACAAGCCGGTCGATCAGGTGGTGATCGAGGCCCGCATCGTGCTCGCCAACGAAAACGTGGCGCGGGAGCTGGGTGCCAAGTTCGGCATTACCGGAAACAAGGATAATGTGTCCTACGGCGGTAATCTGAGCGACACTCTGACCAACCGTCAGTCGGTAACGAATACGAACAACGCCAACAACAAGCTTTACGCAGATGCCCTGAAGACCTATCTGACGGGGGGTGCTGGCCGGTTACCCACCGATGCCGATGCGCCGCAGGCACCCGGTTCCGGCCGGTGGAGTACCAATACCCCGACCTATGGCGTGAACACCATCACGCGCAGCCTGATGACCAATCTTCCGGCAGCCATGACCGGGACGAACCCGGGTTCCTTGGCATTGTCCATCCTCAATGCCGGTTACCTGCTGGATGTCGAGCTGTCGGCAATCCAGACCCAGGCGCGTGCTGAGGTCATCTCCAATCCGCGCATCGTCACCAGCAACCAGAAGGAAGCGGTGATCCGCCAGGGCAAGGAGATCGGCTACCTCACCGTCACCGGCGCCGGCGGCCAGCTCACCCCCACGGTGGCGTTCAAGGAAGCCCTGCTGGAGCTGAAGGTGACGCCGACCATCACCAACGATGGCCGCGTTTTCCTGAACATGGCCGTCAAGAAAGACGAGCTGGATGGTTGGGTGGACATGGGCAATTTCGGCCAAGTGCCGCAGATCGCCAAGCGCGAGGTCAATACGGCGGTGCTGGTCGAGGACGGGCAGACTGTGGTGATCGGTGGCGTTTACGAATTCAGTGATTCCTCCGACATTTCCAAGGTGCCCTTCTTGGGCGATATCCCGGTGCTGGGCAACCTGTTCCGCAACAAGAACCGCAGCAAGAGCAAGGCCGAGCTGCTGGTGTTCGTGACCCCGAAGGTGATGCGCGTCGCGCAGCGCTGAGCCGCCTGGAACGCGTAGGCAGGAAACGGGAGCCGCAAGGCTCCCGTTTCGTTTTCGGTCGTGTGGTGAGGATGTGGCGTCACCTGCGGACAATCCAGGGTGCCGGCATTCACCCGCATGATCGCCATGCATGCGAACCTTTCCCTTCACGATGGGTCGAAGCAGCCTGCGCCCAGAGAGTCGATATGGACACCCCCGTGCCGGATACTTCCCGCCTCCACGCCGTCTTCCATGCTCTGCGCGACGACCTGTCGCGCGAGATTGTCGGCCAAGCCGCACTGATCGAGCGTCTGCTGATCGCCCTGCTCGCGGACGGCCACCTGCTGGTCGAAGGCGCGCCGGGCCTCGCCAAGACCACCGCGATCCGCGCGCTAGCCTCGCGCCTCGAAGCCGATTTCGCTCGCGTCCAGTTCACCCCCGACCTGCTGCCGGCCGACCTGACCGGCACCGAAGTGTGGCGCCCGCAGGACGGCCGCTTCGAGTTCCAACCCGGCCCGATCTTCCACTCCATCCTGCTGGCCGACGAGATCAACCGCGCGCCGGCCAAGGTGCAGTCGGCGCTGCTGGAGGCCATGGGTGAGCGGCAGGTGACGGTGGGCCGCACGACCTATCCGCTGCCGCCGCTGTTTCTGACGATGGCGACGCAGAATCCGATCGAGCAGGAAGGCACCTTCCCGCTGCCGGAAGCGCAGCTCGACCGCTTCCTGATGTACGTGCGCATCGGCTATCCGCAGGCCGACGCCGAAACCGAGATCCTGCGCCTCGCCCGCGAGCGGGCCCGCGACGCATTGCAGCCGGCATCGGCGCCGCCGTCGAGGATCGCGCAGGCGGACGTGTTCGCCGCCCGCCGCGCGGTGCTCGACCTGCACATGGCGCCGGCGCTGGAACGCTATCTGGTGGAGCTGGTGCTGGCCTCGCGCGATGCCGGCCGCTACGACACTGCGCTGGCGCGGCGCATCGCCTGGGGCGCCAGCCCGCGCGGCTCGATCGCGCTGGAGCGCTGCGCGCGGGCGCGGGCCTGGCTGGCCGGGCGCGATTTCGTCGCGCCCGAGGACGTGCGCGCGGTCGCCCCCGACGTGCTGCGCCATCGCGTCCTGCCCAGCTTCGAGGCCACCGCCGAAGGCTGGGACGGCGAACGCCTGGTGGCCGATCTGCTGCGGCTGGTGCCGTTGCCATAGGGTGCGCCTGGCCCGCCGAGCGAGACGCCATGTCCGGATCCACCGCCAGCCCCGAGCCCGCAAGCGGCGGCATCGTGCCGACGCTGGCCGAACTCATCGGCCTGCGTGCGCTGGCGCAGGGCCGGCGTACCGCGCGGTTGGGACGCCACGGCGCGCAGGGACACGCGTTGTCGAACCTGCGCGGACGCGGCATGGAATATGCGGAATCTCGCGAATACGCCATCGGCGACGACGCCCGCCACATCGACTGGCGGCTGACCGCGCGCAGCGGCAAGGCGCACACCAAGTTGTTCCAGGCCGAGCGCGAGCGGCTGACGCTGGTGGTGGCGGACACCTCGCCCGCGCTGTATTTCGGCACGCGTACGCGCTTCAAGTCGGTGCAGGCCGCGCGCGCGGGCGCGCTGGCGGCGTGGCTGGCGGTGCGCGACGGCGACCGCATCGCCGCGCTGCGCGGTTCCGCGCAGGAGCCGCCGGTGCCGCCGGCGTCGGGCCAGCGCGGCGCGCTGCGCGTGCTGGATGCGCTGGTGCGCTGGTACGCGCGGCCACCCGCCGACGATGCGGGTTTGCCGGTCGCGCTGGACCATGCGCGGCGCCTGCTGCGGCCAGGTTCGCGACTGGTCGTGCTCGCGGATCCGGCCAGCGTGCTGGCGGTGCCGGCCGAACGCTGGGCGGGCGTGGTGCAGCACACCGATGCCGTCGCGCTGCTGCTGACCGATCCGCTTGAGCGCCAGCCACCCGCCGCGCGCCTGCCCTTCGCCAGCGAGGGCGGGCGGATGGAACTGGCGCTGGACGCCGCCGCCGTGCGCCAACGCTGGAAGCAGGCGTTCGACGCGCCGCTGGACGCCGCGCTGGAACTGCTGCGGCGCCAGCGCGTCCGCGCCATGCCGTTGTCCTGCGACGCGCCCGACGATGCGTGGCTGGGCCTGCTGGATCGACCGAAGGGCCGCGCGCGATGAGCCTCCAGCCCGCGCCATCGCTTCCGCTCAAGGATGTCCATCCGGGCCTGGCGCCCGCATGGTGGCCGCCGGCGCCGGGCTGGTGGATGTTGCTGTCCGCACTGCTGTTGCTCGTCGTCGGCATCGGGCTGTGGTTCCACCTCCGTCGCAGGCGCATCAATGCGGTATCGCGTTATTTCGACGATGCGCTGGCGCGGGCCGAAACGCCGGTCGCGAAGATCGCGGCGATGTCCGAGCTTCTGCGCCGCGCCGCGCGTCGGATCGACCCGCAGGCCGACCGTTTGCAGGGCGACGATTGGCTGAGTTTTCTCGATGCCGGATCGAAGCGGCCCGCGTTTCTGGATGGGCCGGGTGCGCTGCTGCGCGACGGCGCGTTCCGGCCCGAGGCCGATCCCGCCGACGTGGAGGCGTTGCGCCTGGTCGCACGGCGGCGTTACCTGGACTGGATGCGCCGCGCATGAACATGCTGCGCGAGCTGTTGGACATCGACGGCTTCGCCTGGCCTTGGGCGCTGCTGGCCGTGCTGTTGCCGTGGCTGGTTCACTTCGCGCTGCCGGCACGCGCGAGCGCCGATGCGGCGGCGCTGCGCGTGCCGTGGAGCGAGCGGCTTCGCCAGGTGGCGGATGGCCACGCCGGATTGCCGCGCCCGCGCGGCTTCCCGTGGCTGATGTGGCTGACGTGGTGCCTGCTGTGCGTGGCCGCCGCGCGCCCGCAGCAGCTCGGCCCGCCGGTCGCACCGCCGCAGGCCGGGCGCGACCTGATGCTGGCGGTGGACCTGTCGGCCAGCATGGGCGAGGAGGACATGCAGCTCGGCGGGCAGGTCGTGGATCGCCTCACCGCGGCGAAGGCGGTGCTGGCGGATTTCCTCGACCGCCGCGCCGGCGACCGGGTCGGCCTGATCGTGTTCGGCGACCGCGCCTTCGCACTCACGCCGCTGACGCTGGATCGCGACAGCGTGCGTCAGCAGCTGGACGATGCGGTGGTCGGGCTGGCCGGTCGCGCCACCGCGCTGGGCGATGCGATCGCGCTGGCGGTCAAGCGCCTGCAGCGCCAGGACGCCGCGCAGGGCGAATCGCGCGAGCATGTATTGATCGTGCTGACCGACGGCGTCAACACTGCCGGCGTGCTGGAGCCGGACAAGGCCGCGGAGATCGCGCGCGACGCCGGCGTGCGCGTCCATGCCATCGCCTTCGGCGGCGACGGCAGCGCGATGTCGGTCTTCGGCTTCCGGCTGCCGCTGGGCGGCGGCGACGAGGTGGACGAAGCGGGACTGGCGCGCATCGCCAAGCTCACCGGCGGCCGCTTCTTCCGCGCTCGTGCGGCCGACGAGCTGGCCGGCATCTACGCCGAAATCGACCGGCTCGAACCGGTCAAGCGCGCGGGGCAGGCGGTGCGTCCGCGCATCGAGCGCTACCCGCTGCCGCTGGGCGCGGCGCTGGCGCTGGGCATGCTGGCCCTGCTGCTGCGGAGGCGCGGCGCATGAGCGCGTTCCTCGCCGATCTCGCGCAGCTGCATTTCCTGCGCCCGTGGTGGCTGTCGGCGCTGCTGCTGTTGCCGCTGCTGGCATGGCGCGCGCGGCGTCGGGCGCGCGAACGCTCGCCGTGGCGCGAGGCGGTGGATGCGCACCTGCTGCCGCATCTGCTGGAAGAGGCATCGCCGGCGGCGCGGCGCGACCGGGCCGCCCGGCTCGCCCTGCTGGGACTGGCGCTGGCGATTCTGGCGCTGGCCGGGCCGAGCGTCCGCAAGGACGAACAGCCGCTGTGGCAGAGCCGGCAGCCGCTGGTGATCGCGCTGGACCTGTCGCGCGCCGTGCTGGCCCGCGACCTGCCGCCCAACCGGCTGGCGCAGGCGCGGGCCAAGCTGGCCGTCCTGCTGCGCGAGCGTGCCGGCGGCCAAGTCGCGCTGGTGGCGTTCGCCGACGACGCCTACACCGTCGCGCCGCTCACCGACGATGCCGCCAACGCCGCCCTGTTCCTCGATGCGCTCTCACCGGACGTGATGCCCGCCGACGGCCAGCGCATGGATCGCGCCATCGCCTGGTCGCAGCGCCTGCTGCAGCAGACCGGCGCCGCGCGCGGCGAGATCCTGCTGCTCACGGATCATGCCGATGCCGCCGCCATCGCCGCCGCCGCGAAGGCGCGCGCCGCCGGCTACACGGTGTCCGCGCTGGGCCTGGGCACCGCGCAGGGCGGCGTGTACGAAGCGTCGACCGGATTGGCGCGGGCGAACCTGGATGCGACATCGCTGCGCGCGCTGGCGAGCAGCGGCGGTGGACGCTATCAACCGCTGTCCGCAGACGATGCCGACCTGCGCGCGCTGGGCGTGCTGGCGCCGCGGCAGGACGAGGGCGTGTCCGCGCGCGGCGAAACCGTGGCCCGCTGGCGCGACGACGGCTACTGGCTGCTGCCGCTGGCGCTGCTCTGCTTCCTGCCGCTGTTCCGCCGTGGCGGCGGCGTGATGCTGATGCTCGCGTTCGTTCTATGGCTTCCGCTCCCGCAAGCGCAGGCGCAGCAGGCGGAATCGCAAGGCGGCACGCTGTGGCGCCGCGCCGACCAGGCCGCGCATGCGCGCATGCAGGAGGGCATCGCCGCCTATCGCGGCAAGGAGTACGCGCGCGCCATCGAACGCTTCTCGACGGTGGGCGACGCCGACGGTCAGTACAACCTCGGCAATGCGCTGGCGCAGGCGGGACGCTTCGACGAGGCCATCGCCGCCTACGACCGCGCGTTGAAGCTGCAGCCCGGCATGCGCGACGCCATCGACAACAGGAAGGCGGTGGACGCGGCGCGCAAGCGGAAGCAGCAACAGCAACAAAACCAGAACCAGAAGAACCAGCAGAAAGACCAGAGTCAGCAGAAGAACGAAAACCAGCAGGGCCAGCAGCAACAGCAGCAACAGCAGCAACAGCAGCAACAGCAGCAAGGCCAACAAAACCCGCAGGACGATCCAAACCAGCCCCGCAAAAGAACGCGCAGCCGCAACCGCCGCAGGACGGCAAGCCATCGCCCGCGCAGTCCGACAAGCCGCAGGATGCCCGGCAACAGGCGCAGGCCGATGCCGCGCAGCGCCAGCGCATGCAGGAGGCCTTGCGCAAGCAGCAGGGCGAACAGGAAGAACGGCCGCAGCCCGAACCCGGAAAGCCGAAGGAAACGCCGGAGCAGCGCGAACGCCGCCTCGCCAACCAGGCGTGGTTGCAGCGCGTGCCCGACGATCCCGGCGCGCTGCTGCGCGCGCGCTTCCAGCTCGAAGCGCGGCGCCGGCGCGGAGACGGCGAGCCATGAGCCGCGGCATCGCCCGCTGGCTGTGCCTGCTGCTGGCGTTGGTCGCGCTGCCGGCGTTCGCGCAGACGCGCGCGTGGCTGGATCGCGCCGAGATCACCTACGGCGAAACCGTGGCCCTCAACATCGCCACCGACCAGTCCATCGCGCAGATCGATTACGGCCCGCTGCGGGCGCAGTTCGACCTCGGCGGGCAGAGCGTGCGGCGCAGCTTCGAGCTGGCGAACGGGCGCTCGCGCACTGTCTCCGTGTTCTCGGTCGGCCTGCGCCCGCGCGCGCCGGGGCTGGCCAGCATTCCGGCGCTGCGCGTCGGCAACGCCAGCACCGCGCCGCTGCGGCTGGTGGTGCTGGAACCCACCGTGCAGCCGGCCGGTGCGAACGCCGACGTGTTCGTGGAGACCGACGTCGACGCCGCGCGCCCCTACGTGCAGCAGGCGGTGGGCGTGACCGTGCGGCTGAACTACGCCATTCCGCTGATGTCCGGCCAGCTCGATCTGGACGCGCCCGCGCACGCCAGCCTGCAGCGGGTGGGCGAGGACATACAGTATCAACGCATGCTCGACGGCCGCCGCTACAACGTGGTCGAGCGCCGCTTCCTGCTGATCCCGGAGCGCAGCGGCCCGCTGCTGCTGCCGGGCGCGCGCCTCAATGGCGTGACCGGCAGCGGCTTCATGGGCTTCGACGGCGAGCGCCAGCCGGTGTCCGCCGCCGCGCCGGCGAAGCGGCTGCAGGTGCTGCCGATTCCCGCGAATGTGCCGCAGCCCTGGCTGCCGCTGCACGGGCTGACGCTGCGCTACCTGCAGGCGCCGAAGCAGGCGTTCGCGGGCGAGGCGGCGAGCGTGCAGATCGAAGCGGTCGCCGATGGCGCCACCGCCGCGCAGATGCCGGAGATCGGCATCGCCGACGTGCCGGGCGCGCAGGTATTCGCCGAGCCGGCGCAGGTGGATGAGCAGTTCGTCGAAGGCCGCCCGCGCACCACCGTGCGGCGCACGTTCTCGCTGGTGCCGGCGCGGCCGGGCGCGCTGGTCGTGGCCGGGCCGCGCATCGCGTGGTGGGATGCCGCGAACGGCGTGGCGCGCGTCGCCGAACTGCCACCGCTGCAGATGCAGGTGGCGCCGGGCGCGCATGCGGATGCCGCGCCTGATCCTGCCTCGCCCGCTGCACAGCCGACGCACGACTTGGAGCCGACTGCCCCGCAATCCGCCGCATCGCACGCATCAGGCGCGCGCGAATGGCGAGGCATGTTGCTCGGATTGCTCGCGTTGATGGCAGCGGCGCTGATCGCTTTCCTGTGGTGGCGACGTCGAGACGCCACGCGCGCCGTGACCAAGGAAACGCCCGCTGCTCCGAGCACGCCCGGCGTGTCGTTGGCGTCGGCCCTGAAGGCCGGCGACCTGGCTGCCATCGCGCATGCGCTGGCGAAGGACGCCGGACTGGCGACGGACGATCTCGACGCGCTGCGCGCGCGCCTCGCCGACTCCGCACAGGTGGACGCGCTGCATCAACTGCAAGCGGCGCGCTGGGGCGGCGGCGACGTGCAGGCCGCGCTGCGGGCGCTGCGCGCGGCGTTCGCCGGCGGCGCGCGCTGGCGGCAGACGAAGCAGAAGGCGGAATCCCTGCTTCCTCCGCTGTATCCGGAGTGAGCCGCGGCGTTTGCTAAGCTGCGCCATTGCTTCAATCCGCGAGCGCCGCATGCACACGATCGACACCGCGTCCCCCACGCCCGCCAAGGGCATGCCGCTGCACTTCAAGGTGCTGATCGGCTTCGTCCTCGGCACCGCGCTGGGATTGACCGCGCACGCCATGGCGACGGACGCGGCGTGGCTGCACGGCCTCATCGACTACGTCACCAAGCCGTTCGGGCAGATCTTCCTCAACCTGCTGTTCATGCTGGTGGTGCCGCTGATCTTCTCGGCGCTGGTGCTGGGCGTGGCCGAACTGGGCGACATCGCCGCGCTCGGCCGGCTCGGCTGGAAGACGCTGATCTACACCGCCACCGTCACCGCGGCGGCGGTCGGCGTCGGCCTGCTCTGCGTCAACCTGTTCCAGCCCGGCCTGCACATGGATCCGGGGCTGGTGGAGAAGACCCTGAGCGGCAACGTGCTGCAGGCCGGCGAGATCGTCAGCAAGGGCAACGAACTGCGGCTGATGGACCTGTTGGTCAACATCGTGCCGCACAACATCGTCGGCGCGATGGCGGACGACAAGCAGAAGCTCGGCATCGTGTTCTTCGCGCTGATGATCGGCATCGGCCTGGTGATGAAGCCGACCGCCGGCACGCAGGCGTTCAAGAACGCGATGCACGGGCTGTTCGAAATCTGCATGCACCTGATCGGGCTGTTCATCCGCCTGGCCCCGTATGCGGTGGCGGCGTTCATGTTCAACCTGACCTTCCAGCTGGGCTGGGACGTGATCCGCAGCCTGGTGTGGTTTGTGGTGACGGTGCTGGTGGCGCTGGCGATCCACGGCTTCGTGATCCTGCCGCTGTGGGTGCGGCTGATGGGCGGGATGTCGCCGCGCCTGTTCTTCCGCGAGACCCAGGAAGCCACGCTCACCGCGTTCGCAACCGCCTCGTCCACCGCGACGTTGCCGGTGACGCTGCGGGTGGCCGAGGAGAACCTGCGGCTGCCGCGCAAGGTCAGCCGCTTCGTGCTGACCGTGGGCGCATCGGCCAACCACCACGGCACTGCGCTGTTCGAGGGCATCACCGTGCTGTTCCTGGCGCAGGTCTACGGCCTGCACCTGCCGCTGACCCAGCAGCTGATGGTGCTGGTGCTGTGCATCCTCGGCGGCATCGGCACCGCCGGCATCCCGTCCGGCTCGCTGCCGGTGATCGCGATGATCTGCGGGATCATCGGCATCGACCCGGCCGGCATCGGCATCATCATCGGCGTCAACACCTTCCTCGACATGTGCCGCACCTCGCTCAACGTCACCGGCGATCTGGCGACCGCGGTGGTGGTGGCGCACCGCAGCGGCGAAAAGGACCTGGACGAGTCGGCGCTGGAGAAACTGGACGAGATCGTGCGCTGAGGCGCCGCATGGCAAGTGCGTCAACGCACTCGCCATGCGAATCGGTCCATCTAAGCTGCGCGGACGTGCGGGATGTCGTGTCGGCTAGCGGCTCGCAACTGGGTCGCCAACAGCGTTTCCAGCGCGACGGTGGCGCCGTCCAGCGAGAGGAATTCGACTTCGTAGGCTTCACCGCCGCGATGTACATGCACGACGACGCCCACGTCGCCTACCTGCAAGCCGGAAGCGGGGAGGTCCTGCGTCAATACGACAGAAGCGTGTTCCTGCAACATGCGAACCTCATGCCGGAAAAGCGGTGATCAAGCGCGGCCGTTGCGAGGTGGCGGATTCCAGGAGCCACACAGTGGCGATTCTGGCAGGTGGCCATCGGCCATCCGGACTGAGCAGCGATCCTTCCACAACGTAGCGCGTGCCGTAAGGCGAATCAAATTGCGAGCAGACCGGGTTGCTGGAAGCCTGGTGCCGAAGTGCATCGGCCAATTCTTCCCAGCGATCCGAGTGAAAACCGAGTCTGCGGAAGAATCCAGCTTTGCCCCTACCGTTCCCGTCGCTCAACAAGTAATCGACAATTTTGGCTCGTTCGATATGCAGTCGATCACATTCAGGCAGATAGATGGCAGACGGGCGATGTCCCATGCCGACAGCCTGCAGCGGCATCACGGCGCGAAGCAGTCGGCGTTTGCCGCATCGATGGGTTGGGAAGTGGCGCCCCAGCGAGCGCCGGCCGCCTCAATCCGCCGGCCGGATCAGATCCAGCAGCGCCGCGCGGCGCTTGGCGGGCAGGGTGCGGTAGCGCAGCAGCAGCGCGCGTTCCTTTTCGTTGCGGGCGACCGGCGAGGCTTCACCGGCGGCGTAGGTCAGGGGTTCGTCGCCGATTCGGCCGTCGCCGGGCGCGACGCCGCAGATCAGTTCGTCCAGCGAACGCCCGAGGTGGCGACGCAGTTCCGGCAACATGCGGAAGCTCGGCGTCTCGCGGCCGTTTTCCCAAGCCGAGACCGACGACTTGGTGATCCCCAGCGCGAAGCCCAGCTGCTCCTGCGTCATCCCCGCGGCCACGCGCGCTTCGCGAAGGCGGTCGGCGAATCGCTTCATCCGCGGGCTCCATGAATGGGGCCCTAGACAGTATGGCGACGCCGCACCGGTGTCGTGCGGGCATCGGTTGACAGCAAAAGTTCGGAAATACAATACTTCGGGATCAGGTACGGCTTGACTTGCGTGCCGGGACGACGGCCGGCGCATCGGATGGATGACGGGAGGACAGGGTGTCGTGCATGGGGTGCGGCAAGGAGCCGCCCGAAACCGCGCCGGTGTGCCTGCGCTGCGGGGAACCGCGGCAGGTAGCGGCGCGACGGGCCGATCCCGACATGCGGGAAAACCCGCTGCGCAACGCGGCGATCACCACGCTGGTGCTGGGCGCGCTCTGCGTGCTGGCGGCCCTCGACGATTCCGCGTGGAGCAGCGACGCCACCGCGGGCATGGCGCTGTTTTCCGTGGTCGGCCTGGCGCTGGGCATCGTCAGCCTGCGGATCAGCCGGCGCGGCAGGGGCATGGCCGTCGCCGGCATCGTGGTGTCGGCGATCGGCCTGCTCGCCAGCCTGTGGCTGGTCTGAGCGGACCGCGCCGCGACACCGCCCCGCCCGGGATGGGACAATAGGCGTTCCCTCCGCCTTGCCCGATGCCATGACTGCGCCCAGCCGCCGCGACCTTGCCAACGCCATCCGTTTCCTCGCCATCGACGCGGTGCAGGCCGCCAACTCCGGCCATCCGGGCATGCCGATGGGCATGGCGGACATCGCCGAGGTGCTGTGGAACGACTACCTGCGCTGCAATCCGGCCAACCCGCACTGGGCCGACCGCGACCGCTTCGTGCTGTCCAACGGCCACGGGTCGATGCTGCAGTACGCGCTGCTGCACCTGAGCGGCTATGACCTGACCCTCGCCGACCTCAAGCACTTCCGCCAGCTGGAATCGAGGACGCCGGGCCACCCGGAAAACTTCATGACCCCGGGCGTGGAAACCACCACCGGCCCGCTGGGGCAGGGCCTGGCGAACGCGGTGGGTTTCGCGCTGGCGGAGAAGCTGCTGGCGCAGCGTTTCAACCGCGATGGCCACGACATCGTCGACCACCGCACCTGGGTGTTCCTGGGCGACGGCTGCCTGATGGAAGGCGTCTCGCACGAAGCCGCGTCGCTGGCCGGCACCTGGGGCCTGCACAAGCTGGTCGCGTTCTGGGACGACAACCACATCAGCATCGACGGCAACACCGACGGCTGGTTCACCGACGACACGCCGAAGCGCTTCGAGGCCTACGGCTGGAACGTGATCCGCGGCGTCGATGGCCATGACGCAACCGAGATCAAGACCGCCATCGAGACCGCGCTGAAGTCCAGCGACAAGCCGACGCTGGTCTGCTGCCGCACCACCATTGGTTTCGGTTCGCCGAACAAGGCCGGCAAGGAGTCCTCGCACGGCGCGCCGCTGGGCAAGGACGAGATCGCGCTGACCCGCGAGGCGCTGGGCTGGACACACGGCGCGTTCGAGATCCCGCAGGACATCTACGCCGGTTGGCGCGCGCGCAACCGCGTCGCCGCCGAGGGCGAGTGGACCGCGCGCTTCGCCGCGTACAAGGCCGCGCATCCGGACGCCGCCGCCGAGTTCGAGCGCCGCCTGCGCGGCGAGCTGCCGGACAGCTTCGCCGCCGATGCGCTGGCCTATGTCGCGCAGACCCAGATCGACGCCGCCACCATCGCCAGCCGCAAGGCCTCGCAGAACGCGATTTCCGCGTTCGCGCCGCTGCTGCCGGAGCTGGTGGGCGGCTCGGCCGATCTCGCCCATTCCAACCTGACCCTGTGGAAGGGCAGCAAGTCGGTGGCTGGCAGCGACCCGGACGCGAACTACGTCTATTACGGCGTGCGCGAGTTCGGCATGAGCGCGATCGGCAACGGGCTGGCACTGCACGGCGGCTTCATCCCGTACGACGCGACCTTCCTCGTCTTCAGCGACTACGCCCGCAACGCGGTGCGCATGAGCGCGCTGATGGGCGTGCGCGCGATCCACGTCTATACCCACGACTCCATCGGCCTGGGCGAGGACGGCCCCACCCACCAGCCGGTCGAGCACCTGGCCTCGCTGCGCTACATCCCGAACAACGATGTGTGGCGCCCTTGCGACGCGGTGGAATCGGCGATGGCGTGGAAGCGCGCCATCGAGCGCACCGACGGTCCCAGCTGCCTGATCTTCAGCCGCCAGAACCTGCCGCACCAGCTCCGCGACGAAGGCCAGGTGCTGGACATCGCGCGCGGCGGCTACGTGCTGAAGGACAGCGTGGGCGCGCCCGACGCGATCCTGATCGCGACCGGCAGCGAAGTCGGCCTGGCGATGCAGGCGGCGGCACAGCTGGGCGACAAGGTGCGCGTGGTGTCGATGCCGTCGAGCGACGTGTTCGACCGGCAGGACGCGGCCTATCGTGAAAGCGTGCTGCCGAAGGCGGCGCGCAAGCGCGTCGCCGTGGAAGCCGGCGTCACCGATTTCTGGCGCAAGTACGTGGGCCTGGACGGCGCGGTGGTCGGCATCGACACCTTCGGCGCCAGCGCGCCGGCGGAGGCGCTGTTCCCGCACTTCGGCATCACCGTCGAACGCTTGATCGAGGTCATCAACGCGCTCTGAAAACGGGCGTAACTTGGTCGACGCGATGAACCTGCGCTCCCGCCGCTTCCAGCACTGGATGGCCCGCCTGGCACTGGCGGCCGTCCTGCTGGTGTCGGTCATGCCGACGGTCAGCCGCTGGCTGGAAAGCGGCGCGCAGCGATTGCCGGCCGCCGTGCTGGCGATGTGCACCATGGACGGACTGGCGATGAAGCCGGCCAATCTGCTGGACGACGCGGGCAAGGCGCCCGCGCCGTCCGGCGCGATGCCGGACGAGTACTGCGGCTACTGCCCGCTGCTGTCCGCGCTGGCGCCTGTGCTGCTGGCGCTGGCGATCCTGCTGCCGCCGGTGCGGCGCGTATTGTTGCCGGCGTGGACGCTGCCGGCAGCGCCCGCGCCGCCGCTGCTGCGCGGCCTCGGCGCGCGAGGGCCGCCACTCCCGCTCTGAACCACGACGCATTCCCCGCGGGGCACCGCCCCGCCTTCTCGTGATTTGGAGCCACCATGTCTTCCTTCCGTTCCGCGACGGCGCGTCCGTCGCGTCGCGCGCTTGCCTGCGCGCTCGCCATCGTCCTGTTTCCCGTCGTCGCTTCCGCCGCCGATGTGGATGAGGACGCGAAAACCCTCGACCGCGTGGTGGTCATCGGCATGCCCACCCAGCCGCTGACCTTCGAAACCGATCCCAAGCTGCCGCGCCAGCCGGTGCCGGCCAGCGACGGCGCCGACTACCTCAAGACCATTCCCGGCTTCTCCGCCGTGCGCAACGGCGGCAGCAACGGCGATCCGGTGCTGCGCGGCATGTTCGGCTCGCGCCTCAACCTGCTGTCCAACGACGGCGGCATGCCCGGCGCCTGCCCGGCGCGGATGGACAACCCGCTGTCCTACGTCTCGCCGGAAACCTACGACAGCTTGACCGTGGTGAAGGGCCCGCAGACCGTTCTTTGGGGGCCGGGCGCATCCGCCGGCACGGTGCGCTTCCAGCGTGCGACGCCGCGTTTCGATGAAGCTGGCGTGCGCGCGCAGGCCAGCCTGCTGGGCGGCAGCTTCGGCCGCAACGACCAGGTGCTGGATCTCGCCGCCGGCGCGCCGCGCGGCTACGCGCGGCTGGCCGCCAACCGCTCGCAGGCGGACGACTACGCGGACGGCGACGGCGAGCGCGTGCCGTCCGCGTGGAAGAAGTGGAACGCCGACGCGGCGCTGGGCTGGACGCCGGACGAGGACACGCTGCTGGAGGTGTCCGCCGGCATCGGCAACGGCGAAGCGCGCTACGCCGGGCGCGGCATGGACGGCGCGCAGTTCCGCCGCGACAGCCTCGGCCTGCGCTTCGAGAAATCCTTCCACGGCGCGCTGCGCACGCTGCAGGCCAGCGCCTACCGCAACGCCGCCGATCACGTGATGGACAACTACACGCTGCGCGATCCCAATCCGATGAGCGCCATGCCGATGCCGATGGCCTCGAACGTGGAGCGCGTCACCACCGGCGGGCGCGTCGCCGCCGATTGGGCATGGGGCGACGTGGCGCTGACCGCCGGCATGGACGCGCAGCGCAGCACGCACCGGTCGCGCAGCGCGATGGGACGTGGTGCGTACGCGGCGCTGCCGTGGTCGCAGGACGCGCGGTTCCGCAACCTCGGCGCCTTCGCCGAAGCCACCTGGACGCCCGCGCCGGGGCGGCGCGTGGTGGCGGGCGCGCGCGCGGATCGCGCCGAAGCGACCGACACCCGCGCCACCGCCGGGATGATGCACATGCCGAATCCGACCTTCGGCCAGACCCGCCGCGAAACCTTGCCCAGCGGCTTCGTCCGCTACGAGCGCGACATCGCCGGCAGCGGCCTCGGCTGGTATGCGGGCGTGGGCCACGTCGAGCGCATGCCCGACTACTGGGAGCTGTTCTCCGCGAACATGGGGCCGATGGGCGCGGCCAACGCGTTCGCCGGCATCGCGCCGGAGAAAACCACCCAGCTCGACGTCGGCGCGCAGTGGCGAGGCGAGCGCGGCAGCGCGTGGGTGTCGGCCTATGCCGGGCGCATCGGCGACTACATCCTGTTCCGCTACACGGGCGGCGGGATGATGGGCATGACCAGCGCGGTGTCGAACGTGGATGCGCGCATCCACGGCGCCGAAGCCGGCGGCGAGTTCCGTCCCGCGCCGGACTGGACGCTGGGCGGCAGCGTGGCCTGGGCCTGGGGCGCGAACGCCGACGCGGGCGCGCCGCTGCCGCAGATGACGCCGCTGGAGGGCCGTTTCACCGCCGCCTGGGACAACGGCCGCTGGAACGCCGGCGTGCTGCTGCGCGCGGTGGCGGCGCAGCGGCGCGTGGCGCTGAACCAGGGCAACGTGACCGGGCGCGATCTCGGCCCGAGCGCGGGCTTCGCCACGCTGGCGCTCAACGGCGGTTACCGCTTCAATGAGCGGGTGCGGCTGACTGCGGGCATCGACAACCTGTTCGATCGCGCCTACAGCGAGCATTTGAACCTGGCCGGCAGCGCCGATTTCGGCTATCCGGCCGAGCCGGTGCGGATCGCCGAGCCCGGCCGCAACCTGTGGCTGAAGCTGGAGTTCGCGCTGTGACGCGGGCGCGCGAAGAAGCGAAGGCGCGGCAGGCGATGCCGCGCCGGATCATCGGACGAGGAGGACGCATGGGTCGGAACACGGGTTGGCTCCTGGCGCTGCTGCTGGCGGCATCCGCCGGTGCGATGGCGAAGAACGGCGGCGTGCGCGTCGAGAACGCGTGGACGCGCGCCGTGCCGGCGGTGGCGCCGGTCGCGGGCGGCTTCCTCACCGTGGTCAACGACGGCGGCAGTGCGGATCGCCTGCTGCGCATCGAAACCGACGCGGCGCAGCGGGTGGAAATCCACCAGATGCGCAACGACGGCGGGGTGATGCGGATGCGCGCGCTGCCCGACGGCGTGGCCGTGCCCGCGCACGGCCGGGTGGAGTTCAAGCCTGGCGGCTACCACCTGATGCTGATCCAGCCGAAGCGCGCGCTGGCCGAAGGCGGGCGCTTCGACGCGACGCTGGTGTTCCAGCGCGCCGGCCGGGTGAAGGCCACGTTCGAGGTGCGCGGGATGGGTGCGGGCGGCTAGGCGCCGCTCGCCGCGCGATCGTCATGCCCGCGGAGGCGGGCATCCAGCGTCTTGGCTTTTTGAGAAATGGCGCCTGCACATCGCAGGCGCCAGCCATCGGCGTCGCCGCGCATCCGCTTGACATGAGCATTTACATCTGTAATCTGAAAAAAGATTACGGATGTAAACGATGCAGATCAGCGAAGCCGAATCGGTGGTGATGGACATCCTGTGGGCGCGCAGCCCGCTGGGTGCGGACGAGGTGGCCGCCGCGCTGGCCGACCGCCGCGACTGGCAGGAGGCGACCATCAAGACCCTGCTCAACCGCCTGCTCAACAAGGGCGCGGTGGAAGCGGTGCGCGACGGCCGCCGCTATCTCTACTCGCCGAAGATCCGCCGCGAGGACTGGGTGCTGGAGGAAAGCCGCGGCCTGCTGGAGCGCCTGTTCGACGGCCGCGTCGCGCCGCTGGTCGCGCATTTCTCCGCGCATCGGAAGCTGAGCCGCAAGGACATCGCCGAACTGCGCAAGCTGCTGGAGGAGATCGACGATGGCAAGCAATGAGCTGTTGCAGGGCTTGGTCGAAGCCACGCTCGCCGGCAGCGCCGCGATCCTGCTGGTGCTGGTCCTGCGCCGGCCGCTGCGTCGCGCGTTCGGCGCGCGGGCGGCGTATGCGCTGTGGCTGCTGGCGCCGCTGGCGATTCTGGCGACGCTGCTGCCGGCCGCGACCGTCGATGTCGGGCGCACGCAGGTGGCGCAGGCCTTGGTGCTGCCGCCGGTGTTCGCCGCGCCGGCCGCGCCCGCGCAGGGCGGCCTCGACGGGAGCAGCCTTCTGCTTGGGCTGTGGTTGTTCGGAGCCGCGGCATCCGCCGCGTGGCTGTGGCGCACGCAGATCGCGTTCCGCCGCAGCCTCGGCCCTCTGCTGCCGCACGGCGACGCGCTGCGCGCGCAGGCCACGAACGCGGGGTTGCCGGCGACGCTCGGCCTGTGGCATCCGCAGGTGGTGCTGCCCGCCGATTTCGAGACCCGCTTCGATGCCGTCCAGCAGGCATTGGTGCTGGCGCACGAGCGCCGCCACATCGCCCGCCGCGACGCCTGGGCCAACGCCGCCGCCGCGCTGCTGCGCTGCCTGTTCTGGTTCGACCCGCTGTTCCACCTGGCCGCCGCGCGCATGCGCCACGACCAGGAACTGGCCTGCGACGCCGACGTGCTCGCGGCCCACCCACGGCAGCGCCGCCATTACGGCGACGCCCTGCTCAACGCCCAGCTCGCGCTGCAGACCGCGCCGCTGGGTTGCCACTTCGGCTTCGGCCATCCGCTCAAGGAGAGAATCGCCATGCTTGCATCTTCCGTATCGACAACACGGCGCCGGGCGGGCAGCGGTGTTCTGCTCTGCATGTTGCTGGGTGGTGGTTATGCCGCATGGGCAGCGCAGCCGGCGGTGCCGGTGGCCGTCCCGGCAGATGGGATCGCCGCCGACATCGTGTTGCGGGTGGACGAGGAGGCGCCGCGGGCGCTGCGCATCGTGAGCGAGGCGGACAAGCCGTTTTCATTGAAAACGGATGCAGGCGGCAAGCACTTCGCCATTGCCGGAACCGTGTCGCGCATCGAGCATCAAGGCCAGCCCGCGCTGGCACTGAAAATGGACATAGACGAGGACGGGAAGCGGATCGCGGCGCCGTCGCTGGTCGTGCTGAGCGGCAAGCCGGCTGCCGTCCAACTCGGTTCCGAGATCCAGGCAAAGGATGGAAGCAAGGCATTCAAGGGGCTGCGACTCGATGTCACGTTAACCGACGCGTCGGCATCCAGCCAAACCCTCTCCGTCAAGCCAGCACCGACCAAGAGCGATACCCTCCAACCGGGACAAGTGTTGGACGAATCGCGCGCGCTGCATCCGCCGCGCTATCCCGCCGACGCGCTGAAGGAAGGCAAGACCGGCGTGACAGTGCTGGTGGTCGCCATTGACGCGCAGGGTGGCGTCATCGACGTGAAGGTCGAGCGTTCCTCCGGCGATGCGCGGCTCGATGTCGCCGCGCAGGAAGCGGCGGAGAAGTGGCGGTTCAATCCGGCGATGAAGCAGGGCCAGCCGGTAGCCGGCAAGGTGCGGGTGCCGGTCGAGTTCGCGATGGACGAACCTGCCGATGCGCAGGTCGGCGAACGTCCGGCCCGGATCGCGGCGACGATGCCGCCCGCGTATCCGGCTGCGGCGAAGAAGCAGGGCATTTCCGGAAACGTGGTGCTGCTGGTCGATGTCGATGCGCGGGGCAAGCCGACCCGCGTGACGATTCAACAGTCGAGCCCGGCCGGCGTGTTCGATGCCGCCGCGCTGGACGCGGTGCGCCAGTGGCGCTTCGAGCCCGCGCTCAAGCAGGGTCAGCCGGTGGCCGGCCGGGTGCGCGTGCCGCTGGGCTTCGGGCCGCAGGGCGGCGCGGGGAACGGTTCGGACTTCTATTCCCAGCCGACTGCCGACGCGCGCGGAAGCTGAGCCGTGCGTTTCGTCGTTCTCCGCGTTCCATTGGCCGGTGCGTTGTCCGCGATGCTCGCCGCCGGCTGCGCCTCGTCGCCGCGTGCGCCGGAGCCGCGCGAAGGCTACGCCGCCGATGGCGCAGTCAGCGCGGAGATCGTGGACGCGGCGGACGAGAGCGCGCGCTACCAGCCGGTGCCCGGCAGCAGCTACCTGAGCCCGCTGCCGGTGCGCGAGAACGCGAAGCCGGAATACCCGCCCGCATTGCTGGACCGGCGCCTGCCGCCGGTGACGCTGGTCGTACGGCTGATCGTCGACGGCGCGGGCAAGGTGGCCGACGCGCGCATCGTCGAAGATGGCGGCGGCGAAGCGGCGTTCGCCGACGCGGTGCTGGCGGCGGTGCGGGGCTGGACGTTCTTCCCGCTCAAGCGCGTGACCGGCAGGCAGGTGGAGCCGCTGCCGTTCACGCAGGACTACCGCTTCACCTTCCGCCAGCTCAACGGCCGCGCGGTGGTGGAAGCGGGCGGCTGAGACGCGCGATCAGGGCGCCTGTTCGCCGATGGTTTCGTTGAGCAGGCGCGCCAGCCGCCATGCCGCCTGCCGCACGCGCTGCTCGGCCAGCGGCCGCAGCGCGTCGAGGTAGGCGCTGTCCAGCGTGTGGGTGGGCGGATACAGGCCGCGCGCGTCGATCAGGCGGCAGGATTCCCTGGCCCACGGCATCGGCATCAGGTCCTGCGGCGCCGGCGCCGCATAAGGCGGCCACGGCAGCTTGTCCAGCCGGTCCGCGTAGTCCTTCAGGCTCAGGCCCTTGTCGGCGAGGATGTAGTAGTCCCAGATCGAATGCAGGTTGGTGCCCATCACGCCGTCGACGTAGTTCTTCTTCGCGTAGGCCTCGGGTTCGATCGGCGTGCGCAGGCTGATCTGGTAGCCGTTGCCGCCGCTGTCGGTGCGGTTGCCGGCGTGCATCGGCTGGTGCGCGTCGCCGACCAGGTGGACGACGAACTTCAGCGCGTCGCGGCGCGCGTCCAGCGGCTGGCTGCGGTCGGCCAGGATCGCGCGCTGCTTCTCGATCGCGCCGACCACGCAGTTGCCGTCCGGGCAGTCGCGGGCCATGTCGAAGTCGCAGCCGCCGCCCTTGGCGTTGATGTAGTGCCAGCGCGAGGTCTGCTTGAAGCGCTCGGGATCGGTGTTGCGCAGGTCGTCGGCCCAGGAGGCGATGCCGCCGAGGGTCGGATCGGGTTCGCCGGCCAGCAGGCGGACCACTTCGGCCTTCGCCTTCGGGTCGAGGTGGCGTTCCGCCAGTTCGCCGACCAGGCCGTGGCCGAGGCGGCTCCAGGCATAGGCGGTGGTGGCGATGCCCAGGCAGAGCAGGGCGGCGATCAGGAGGCGGGAGCGGCGGCGTTTGGTCATGCCGGCAGGATACCCCGGCCTTGCGTCCGCGGCATGACGTCATGCCGTTCGCGCATCGCGCCGGCGTTGACCGGGATCAACCTTGGCGGCCGGGTGCGGGGAGGGGATTCGGTAGAATGGCGGTCTGCCCAGTCCTGTCAGGAGTTCGTTCCATGGCCATCAAGGTCGGTATCAACGGTTTCGGTCGCATCGGGCGCTGCGTGTTCCGCGCGGCGGTGCAGAACTTCGGCGACGACATCGAGATCGTCGGCATCAACGACCTGCTGGAGCCGGACTACCTGGCCTACATGCTGCGCTACGACTCCGTGCACGGCCGCTTCCAGGGCGACGTGAAGGTCGAGAACGGCCAGCTGGTGGTGAACGGCAAGACCATCCGTCTGACCGCCGAGCGCGATCCGGCCAACCTGAAGTGGGATGCCGTGGGCGCCGACGTGGTGCTGGAATCCACCGGCCTGTTCCTGACCGAAGAGACCGCGCGCAAGCACATCGACGCCGGCGCGAAGAAGGTGCTGATGTCGGCGCCGTCCAAGGACGCCACGCCGATGTTCGTGTACGGCGTGAACCATGCGAAGTACGCGGGCGAGCAGATCATCTCGAACGCTTCGTGCACCACCAACTGCCTGGCGCCGGTGGCGAAGGTGCTGAACGACAAGTGGGGCATCAAGCGCGGCCTGATGACCACCGTGCACGCGGCCACCGCGACGCAGAAGACCGTCGACGGCCCGTCCAACAAGGACTGGCGCGGCGGCCGCGGCATCCTCGAGAACATCATTCCGTCCAGCACCGGCGCGGCCAAGGCGGTCGGCGTGGTGATCCCGGAGCTCAACAAGAAGCTCACCGGCATGAGCTTCCGCGTGCCGACCAGCGACGTGTCCGTGGTCGACCTGACCGTCGAGCTGGAGAAGCCCGCCACCTACGCCGAGATCTGCGCGGAGATGAAGGCGCAGAGCGAAGGCGCGCTGAAGGGCGTGCTGGGCTACACCGAGGACAAGGTGGTCGCCACCGACTTCCGCGGCGACGCGCGCACCTCGATCTTCGACGCCGAGGCCGGCATCGCGCTGGACGACAGCTTCGTCAAGCTGGTGAGCTGGTACGACAACGAGTGGGGCTATTCGAACAAGTGCCTGGAAATGGTGCGGGTGATGGCCGGCAAGTAAGCCGCCATCCATTCGATGCCGCGAAGCCCGCCACGCGCGGGGCTTCGCGTTTCCGCGGTCGCGCGATGCCGCGTCAAGGCCGCCTGCACGCGGCAGGCGATAATGGCGAGCCGTCGGCGCACGCCGCGCCGCGAGGACCGCAAGCAGCATGACCCGGACCGCATGAACCAGACCGACGCATCGCCGGACACCGACGGCGCGATCCCCGGCTTCGAGCAGATCGAAGCGCTGGTGGACCGCTTCTACGACCGCATCCAGGCGCATTCCGACCTCGGCCCGGTGTTCAACGCCGCCGTGCACGACTGGCCGGCGCACAAGCGCCTGCTCACCTCGTTCTGGACCTCGGTGATCCTGCGCGCCGGCACCTACCGCGGCAATCCGATGGCGGCGCACCACGGCCATCCCATCACCACCCGCCACTTCGTGCAGTGGCTGGAGCTGTGGCGCGCGACCGCCGACGAGTTGCTGGCGCCGGCGCAGGCCGAGCTGGTGCACGAATACGCCAGCCGCATCGGCCGCAGCCTGCGCTACGGGCTGGGGCTGCCGGAGCCGGGACGCGAACCGCTGCCGCTGGGGCCGCGCCTGCCGCTGCTGCGCGGCGGCTGACGGCGCGACCGCCGATCAGACGTAGAACATCAGCTTGGCGAGCACCACGATGCCGACCATCAGGGCCAGCACGATGCGATGGGTGTGGCGGAACCGGCACGGATCCATGCCGCCGCGCAGCCCCGCGCGGATCGCGCCGATGAACACCGCCAGCACCGCGAACGCCAGCGCCGCCTTGAGCAGCAGCAGCCAGCCCCAGCCGAACGTCGGCCCGATGCAGGCGAAGCCGTTGCAGCGGATGTCGAACAGGGCGAAGCCGCTGAGGAACAGCAGCGCCACCACCACCGGCATGAAGCGGCGCACGCGCGCCATCACCGCCGCTTCGATCCGTTCCATCAGCGCGTGGTCGAAGCTGCGGTGGAACGACTCCAGCACCAGCACCTCGAAGCACACCGCGCCGACGAACACGATGGCGCAGGACAGGTGCAGCAGCAGGATCAGCGGATACCACGAAGCCATGGCGCCAGCTTACGCCGCGGGCCCGCGCGCCCCGCATGACCTGGATCAAGCGCGGGCTGTGCGCCCGGCGTGCCTATGGTAGAAGGCATCGAATGATCGAACCGGCGGCCAAACCACCGTGGAGCCTGCGCCGGCGGCTGGCGCAAGGACTGGTGTTGACCGCGCTGCTGCCGGTGCTGCTGTTCGGCGCGGCGCTGCTGCTGAGCCAGTGGCAGCGCAATCGCGAAGACCTGCTGCTGCGGCTGGACGCCAACGCGCGCCTGAGCGCCAGCGTCATCGACGACTTCCTGGACGCGCAGCTGGCCGGCGTGCGCCTGCTGGCCGACCGGATGTCGGAAGACCCGGCGGTGCGCAGCGAGGAACTGGCGCGGCTGCTGTACGTGTATCCGGCGATGCTGCGCGCCTTGCAGGTCGACGCGCACGGCGACGTGGTCGCGGTGCGCGACGCGCGCGGGCGGACGCTGCTGCCGATCGCGGGGCTGGTGTCCGACGAGGACTGGTTCAACGCGGCGCGCAGCCAGTACCGCCCCTACGTGTCCGACGTCTACCAGCGCCGCGCCTACGGCAGCGAAGCGGTGGTGGGCGTGTCCGCGCCGCTGGTGCGCGGGCGCCGCTTCGAGGGCGCGCTGCAGGCGGAGATCCCGGTGCAGGGCTTCGTCCGGCTGAGCGCCGAGAGCCTGGCGCGGCGCAACCTCGAACTGCTGCTGCTCGACCGCGCGGGCCGCGTGGTCTATGCCGGCGACCGCCTGCGCCTGGCGCTGCTGGAGGACGCCGGTGCGGCCGGCGAGGCGATCCGCCGCACCGCCGTCGAGCCGGACAGAGCGGGCCACGCCACCCTGCGCGAGGGCCTGCTGCGCGACGGCGACAAGGCCTACGTGCAGGCGGTCGCCATGCGCAACGGCTGGACGCTGGTGCTGGTGGCGCCGCATGGCCAGCTGCTGGCGCCGATCCTGTCGCGCATGCTGCTGCTGGCCGCGCTGGTGGCGGCCACCCTGCTGGGCGTGCTGTGGGCGCTGTGGCGGCAGCGCCAGCTGCTGCGCAAGAGCATGGGCTACCTGCTCGCGAGCCTGCGCGGCTACGCCCTGGGCGGCAGGCTCGGCCCGACCCAGGCGGACACCTTGCCGGAGGAACTGCAGCCGCTGGCCGCCGGCATCGGCGAACTCGGCGCGCGGATGAACGCCGCCTTCGACGAACTGCAGCAGGTGCTGGACGAACGCGAGAACGTGATCGCCGCGCGCACCGATTCGCTGCGCCGCGCGGTGGCCGAGCTGGACCGGCTCAGCCGCACCGACGCCATGACCGGCAGCCTGAACTACCGCGGCTTCGTCGAGGCCGGCGAGCGGCTGTGGGAAGAAGCTGCTGGAAGCGGCAAGCCGCTGGCCGTGCTCGCCCTCGATATCGACCACTTCAAGCTCTACAACGACCTCTACGGCCACGCCGAGGGCGACAGCGCGCTGCGCCGGTTCGCCGGCGCGGTGCGCAGTGCGCTGCTGCATTCCGACGACGTACTGGCGCGGCCCGGCGGCGAGGAGTTCATCGTGTTCCTGCCGGCCACCACCCATGAACAGGCGATGCACGTGGGCCGGCGCGTCTGCCAGCGCGTGCGCGACGCCGACATCGTGCACGCCGGCTCGCTCAAGGGCCGGCTGACGGTGAGCGTGGGCGTGGCGGCGCTGGAGCCGGGCGATGCCGAGATCGAGGACATCCTCAAGCGCGCGGACGCCGCGCTGTACCGGGCCAAGGCGGCGGGGCGCGACGGCATCAGCGATTGACCCGGCGCGCGGGCCGGGGCGGCGACAGCGCGCGGTTCGCCGGTATCCTGCATCCGGCCGATGACGGGATCGGCAACGGATGGGGACGGCATGGAAGGTCTGATCGGATTGTTGGTGCTGGCGGTCCTGGCGGTGCCGGTGCTGCTGGTGGTAGCGCTGGTGTCCGTCTCTGGGCTCAAGCGGCGCGTGGCCGACCTGGAGACGGAAGTGGCGCAGCTGCGCCGGCGGCCGGCATCGGACACGGTGCGCGCGGCGGCGCCTGCCGAGCCCACGCTGGACGACTGGATGCGGCAGGCGCCGCCATCGCCGCAGATGTCGCCGTCGCCGCCTGTGGCGCCATCCGCGCCTGCGCCGGTGGAGCGCGCTGAGCCGCAGCCTTCCGCGCCATCGCCGCCGCCCGCGCGTCCGGCTGCCGCCGAAGCGTCGCTACCGCCACGACCGCTGCCGCCGCGTCCGGCGCCGACTCCCGAGCCCGCGCGCCCGGACGTGGTCACGCTCGCCTTCCGTGCGGTGAAACGCTGGTTCAGCGTCGGCAACGTGCCGGTGAAGATCGGCATGCTGGTGCTGTTCGCCGGCGTCGCCGCGCTGCTGAAGTACGCGGCCGACCAGGGCTGGCTGACGCTGCCGCCGGAGCTGCGGCTGGCCGGCGTCGCCGCCGCCGCGCTGGGCGCGCTGGCGTTCGCCTGGCGCAAGCGCGAGAGCAACCGCAGCTTCGCGTTGAGTTTGCAGGGCGGCGCCATCGGCGTGCTGCTGCTGGTGGTGTTCGCGGCGTTCAAGATGTTCGGCTTCCTGCCGGCGGGCGCGGCGTTCGCGCTCAGCATCGTGCTGGTGGCGGGCGCGGGCGTGCTGGCGGTGTTGCAGGACGCGAAGGCGCTGGCGGTGTTCGCGCTGCTGGCCGGCTTCCTCGCGCCGATCTGGCTGTCCACCGGCGGCGGCAATCACGTCGCGCTGTTCTCCTACTACGCGGTGCTGAACGCGGCCATCGTCGGCATCGCCTGGCGCAAGGCGTGGCGGCTGCTCAATCTGCTGGGCTTCGCCTTCACCTTCGGCATCGGCACGGTCTGGGGCGCGCTGGACTACGCGCCGGAGAAATACGCCAGCACGCAGCCGTTCCTCGCGCTGTTCTTCCTGTTCTACCTGGCGATCCCGCTGCTGTTCGCGCGCCGCCAGCCGCCCGGCCGGCGCGACGCCATCGACGGCTGCCTGCTGTTCGGCGTGCCGCTGGTGGCGTTCTCGCTGCAGGCCGGCCTGCTGGAAGGCCAGCGCATGCCGCTGGCGTTCTGCGCGCTGGGCCTCGGCGCGCTGTACGTCGCGCTGGCGTGGTGGCTGCGGCGGCGTCGCGACTACGGCGTGCTGGTGCAGGCCTACGCGATGCTGGCGGTGGGCTTCGCCACGCTGGCGGTGCCGCTGGCGCTGTCGGCGCGCGCCACCGCCAGCGTGTTCGCGCTGGAAGGCGCGGGCCTGGCGTGGCTGGGGCTGCGCCGGCAGCGGCGGCTGCCGCAGTTCGCCGGCGCGGGCTTGCAGCTGGCGGCGGCGGTCGCGTTCGCCATCGGCCTGGACGGCAGCGCGACGGACGGGGCGATGTTCGCCAACGCCGGCTTCATGGGCGCGCTGCTGATCGCGCTGGCCGGCTTCGCCAGCGCGTGGACCTATCGCGCCGCGCGCCGCGACGACGTCGCCGGCCCGTACTACGGCTGGGCGCTGCTGTGGTGGCTGGGCAACGGCGTGCACGAGATCGACGCCTTCCTCGCCGACGGCGTCGTGCCCGACGCCCTGCTCGCCTTCGCCGCGCTCACCGGCTGGCTGGCGGCGGAAGCGCATCGCCGCAGCCCGGCGCGCGCGCTGGCGTGGACGACGCTGGCCGCGCTGGCCTCGGCGATCCCGCTGGCGCTGTGGCAGAGCGCGGCGCACCAGCAGCCGTTCGCCGGCTACGGCCTGTGGGCGTGGCTGGCGTACGTGGCGCTGGGCCTGCGCGGCCTGCTGTGCCTGCGCGACAGCGACGACAAGACGATGGCGCCGGTCGCGCAGTTCGTGATGTGGATGGTCTGGCCGCTGGCGGCCAGCCTGCTGCTGACGTGGCTGCCGGGACGGTTCGAGGCGATGGGCGAGGGCTGGCGCATCGCGCTGGTCGCGCTGCCGTGGCTGGCGACGGCGGCGCTGGCGCTGCTGCGCTGGGCGTGGGTGGCGACGCCGCTCGGCGACCTGTTCGACGGCTGGCGCGAACGCCTGCTGTCGGTGGTGTTCGCGCTGCTCGCGCTGTGGTGGCTGGGCGCGCTGTTCCAGGCCGGCGACGCCGCGCCGCTGCCGTGGCTGCCGCTGCTCAATCCGCTGGAGCTGGCCCAGCTCGCCGCGCTGGCGTTGGCGCTGCGCTGGCAGCTGGGCGATGCGCGCACGCTGCCGCCGCGTCGCATCGTGCTGCTGGCGGCGCTGGCCTTCGCCTGGGTGACCGCGCTGGTGCTGCGCACCGTGCACCACTGGGGCGGCGAACCGTGGGGCGACGGCCTGCTCTCGACCAGCCTGGCGCAGACCAGCCTGACCGTGATCTGGAGCGTGCTGGGCGTGATCGGCTGGGTGGTGGGGTCGAAGCGCGGCCAGCGCATGCTGTGGCTGGCCGGCGCGGTGCTGATGGGCGTGGTGCTGGCGAAACTCGTGCTGGTGGACCGCCAGCACCTGGGCAACCTGCTCGGCATCGGCTCGTTCATCGCCTACGGCCTGCTATGCACGGTGGTGGGCTATTTCGCGCCGGCGCCGCCGAAGCGCGCCGACGAGGATGCGACGGAGGTGTCCGCATGAAGACGATGACGCGATGGGCATGGCTGCTGGCGCTGCCGCTGGCCGCGTTGGCGGCGGTCGGCGACGACTACGCCGGACGCTGGCCGCTGGCGCTGGAACGCGGCGACGGCGGCGCCTACAGGGTGGTGCTCGACGCCAGCGTGTATCGGCAGATGCAGTCGCCCGGCCTGCGCGACCTGGTGGTCGTGAACGCCGACGGCGCGCCCGTCGCCACCGCCGTGTTCCCGCCCGACGCACCGCTGGCGCAGGCCGGCGACAGCGTCGCGCTGCCGTGGTTCCCGCTGCCGGGCGATGCCGGCGCGGCGACGCTCGACATCGCCGCGATCAGCGAAATCGCCACCGACGGCAGCCTGCGCCGGGTCGAGCTGCGCGGCGCGGATGCCGGCGCGGCTGGCGACAACGGCTTCGTGATCGACGCCAGCCGCCTGCGCGAGCCGGTCGTCGCGCTGCGCTTCGCCTGGTTGGATGCGGAGGCGTTCGACCGCGGCTATCGCGTCGGCGCGTCCGACGACCTGCGCCAGTGGCGCGAGGTCGAAGCCGACGGCCGGCTGCTGCAGCTGCGCAACGGCGATCGCCGCATCGTCGAAGACCGCATCGTCCTGTCGGGCGTGCGCGCGAAGTACCTGCGCCTGCTGCCGAACGCGCGCCAGCCCGCGCCGCTGGCGCTGACCGACGTGCGCGCGGAGCTGGCCGGCCACGTCGCCGCGCCGGCGCTGCAATGGGAGGAACTGCGCGGCCGCCGCATCGAGGGGCGCGACGGCGTGGCCTTCGAATACGCATTGGAAGGCCGCTTCCCGGTCGAGGCCGCCGACGTGACCGTGGCCGGCAACAGCACCCGCAGCTGGCTGCTCGAAAGCCGCGACGGCGCCGACGCCGCGTGGCGCGAAGCGGCATCGCCGTGGGTCGCCTACCGTGTGGACAGCGGCGGCCAGTCCAGCCGCTCGCCGCCGCAGCCGCTGCACGGCCTGTCGCGCGACCGCCAATGGCGGCTGCGCACGCGCGACGGCAGCGCGATCGAGGCGCCGCTGCTGCGCCTCGGCTATCGCCCGGAAACCGTGGTGTTCCTCGCCGAAGGCCAGCCGCCGTTCGCCCTGCTGGCCGGCAGCGCGCGCGCCGCGCGGCCGGTTTCGCCGCTGCCGCAGCTGGTCGATGCCCTGCGCACCGCGCGCGGCAAGGACTGGCAGCCGGCGGCCGCCACGCTCGGCGCGCGCCAGGCGCAGGCCGGCGACGCCGCGCTGCAAGCGCTGCCGCGCGCCGACTGGAAGCGCTGGCTGCTGTGGGCGCTGCTGGTGACCGGCGCGGCGCTGGTGGCGGGATTCGCGCTCTCGCTCCTGCGAAAAAAATAGGGCGGGGTGGGGCCTGCTTCGGCATCGGCTCCCTTTGCTCGAAAAGCGTCTTTCATCCGCCTGACGCACGCCGCCATCGCGTTCGTCCTTCGGGCCGGCTTTGCTCGCGGGCGCTCATGCGCCGCAGCCGGCATCCTCTTTTCAGCGGGGAACAGAAAGCGCCCCGCGTTTCCTTCTCCCAGCGGGAGAACGTGCCGAAGGCGGATGAGGGTCGCTCCCGTTTGCGACGCCCGCCACCGACCCGGACAATGGCCGTCTTCGCCCACGCAGGAACCCCCATGTCCATCCTCCGCATGACCGATCTCGACCTCGCCGGCAAGCGCGTGCTGATCCGCCAGGACCTGAACGTGCCGATCGACGGCAACGGCCACATCACTTCGGAGCAGCGCATCCTCGCCTCGCTGCCGACGCTGAAGCTGGCGCTGGAGAAGGGTGCGGCGGTGATGGTGACCTCGCACCTCGGCCGGCCGAAGGAAGGCGTGTGGAGCGAAGCCGATTCGCTGGCGCCGGTGGCCGCGCGCCTGTCCGAATTGCTGGCGCGCGACGTGCCGCTGGTGAAGGGTTGGACGGACGGCGTCGAAGTCGCACCGGGCCAGCTCGTGCTGCTGGAGAACTGCCGCATGAACGTCGGCGAGGGCAAGGACGACGAGGCGCTGTCGAAGCAGTACGCCGCGCTGTGCGACGTGTTCGTGATGGACGCCTTCGGCACCGCGCACCGCGCGCAGGCCTCGACCCACGGCGCGATCCGCTTCGCTCCGATCGCCTGCGGCGGCCCGCTGCTGATGGCCGAGCTCGACGCGCTGGACAAGGCGCTGGCGAACCCCGCGCGCCCGCTGTTGGCCATCGTCGCCGGCAGCAAGGTCAGCACCAAGCTCGAACTGCTGGGCAACCTGGTCGGCAAGGTCGACCAGCTGATCGTCGGCGGCGGGATTGCCAACACCTTCATCGCCGCGCTGGGCCACGGCGTCGGCAAGTCGCTGGTGGAAATGGACCTGCTCGACACCGCGAAAAACATCATGGCCGACGCGAAGGCGCGCGGCGCGGAGATTCCGCTGCCGGTGGACGTGGTGGTCGCGCCGGCCTTCGCCGCCGACGCGCCGGCCACGGTCAAGCCGGTGGACGCGGTGGGCGAGGGCGACATGATCCTCGACATCGGCCCGGCCACCGCCGAGCGCTACGCGGAAATGATCGCCAAGGCCGGCACCGTGGTCTGGAACGGCCCGGTCGGCGTGTTCGAGTTCGACGCCTTCGCGGCCGGCACCGAAGCGGTGGCGCGCGCGATCGCCTCGTCCCGCGCCTTCTCCATCGCCGGCGGCGGCGACACGCTGGCGGCGGTGGACAAGTTCGGCATCGCCTCCGACGTCTCCTACATCTCCACCGGCGGCGGCGCGTTCCTGGAGTTCCTGGAAGGCAAGCCTCTGCCGGCGGTGGCGGCATTGGAAGCGCGCGCCGGCTGAAGTCGATTGCAGTGCCCTGCGACGGCGTTCCCGCGCCGCAGGGCTGTGGTAGCGTTGGCGATCATCTCTGACAACGATGTCATCGCCGTCCATGACCGCTCCCGCCGCCTCCGAACAACGCCGCCACACCCGCATCGTCGCCACCCTCGGCCCGGCCACCGATCCGCCGGAAGTGCTGGAGGCGGTGCTGCGCGCGGGGGTGGACGTGGTGCGGTTGAACTTCTCGCACGGCGACCCGTCCGCGCAGGTCGCGCGCGGCGAGGCGGTGCGGGCGATGGCCGCGAAGATCGGCCGCGAGGTCGGCATCCTCGCCGATCTGCCGGGGCCGAAGATCCGCATCGAGACCTTCGCCGACGGCAAGGTGCAGCTCAAGGCCGGCAACCGCTTCGACCTGGTCGCCCGCCTCGACGCGCCGCCCGGCGACGTGAGCCAGATCGGCGTCAGCTACCTCGAGTTGCCGGGGGACGTGAAGCCCGGCGACGTGTTGCTGCTGGACGACGGCCTGGTGCAGCTGCAGGTGGACGCGGTGGAAGGCGAGCGCATCGTCACCACCGTGCTCAACGACGGCGTGCTGTCCAACCGCAAGGGCCTGAACAAGCAGGGCGGCGGGCTGTCGCTGGGCGCGATCACCGAGCGCGACCGCGAGCTGATCGCGGTCGCCGCCGGCATGCAGGTGGACTTCATCGCCGTCTCGTTCTGCCGCAACGCCGAGGACATGCACGAGGCGCGGCGGGTGGCGAAGGCGCACGGCAGCAGCGCCGCGCTGGTGTCGAAGATCGAGCGCGCCGAGGCGATCGAGAACCTGGCCGAGATCGTCGAGGCCAGCGACGTGGTGATGGTGGCGCGCGGCGACCTGGGCGTGGAGATCGGCGACGCCGAGCTGCCCGGCCTGCAGAAGAAGATCATCCGCGAGGCGGTGGCGCGCGAGAAGGTGGTCATCACCGCGACGCAGATGCTGCAGTCGATGGTGGACAGCCCGATGCCGACCCGCGCCGAGGTGCTGGACGTCGCCAACGCGGTGATCGACGGCACCGACGCGGTGATGCTGTCGCAGGAATCCGCCGCCGGCAGCTGGCCGGCGCGCGCGGTGGAGACGATGGCGCGGATCTGCCGCGGCGCCGAGCGGCAGTTCGCCTCCGACATCGACTTCGAGAAGGCGCGGCGCGGGCTGGAGCGCGCCGACCAGGCCATCGCGATGGCGACCATGTTCCTGTCCGAGCACATCGGCGTGCGCGCGGTGGTGGCGATGACCGAATCCGGCGGCACCGCGCGCTACCTGTCGCGCTTCCGCTCGGCGGTGCCGATCTACGCGTTCTCGCATCACGCGCACGCGCGCCGGCGCATGGCGCTGATGCGCGACGTGTTCCCGATGGACTACGACAGCCGCGGCCAGACCCCGCGCGAAGCCGCGCGCGGCGCCATCCGGCTGCTGGTCGAGGCCGGCCTGCTGGCGCCGGGCGACCGCGTGGTCTTCACCAGCGGCGAGCACATGCAGACCCACGGCGCCACCAACACCTTGCGCCTGCTGGAAGTCGGCGTCGACGGCTACGCCACCGGGCTCGGCGAGCTTTGACGCCGGGCGGCAGCGCGCCGCCGCGCATGTGATCTCGCGCATGTAATCATTCGGCGATGAGCATGTCGTTGCGGGTGCGGGCCTTCCGCGCATTGGCCGGTTGGGTCGCGGGCAGGACGCCGGCGCGACGGCTGGCGCTGGCGCGCTGGCTGGCGCCGGTCGCCGCCGTGCTGGCCGCCAAGCGCCGGCGTGTCGCCCGCACCAACCTGCGGCTGTGCTTCCCCGACATGCCGGAGCGGGAGCGCGAGGCGCTGCTCGGCCGCATGCTGGTGGCGAACGTGAAGGGCCTGCTCGACGCCTGCGCCGCCTGGTACGCGGACGAACTGCGCGTCGAGGAACTGTACGAGGTCGAGGGCCTGGAGCACCTGCGCGGCGCCGTCGCGCAGGGCCGGGGCGTGGTGATCCTGGGCGCGCATTTCCACGGCAGCGAGCTGCACATGCGCGCGATCCGGCAGCTGGCGGGGATTCCCGTCAGCCCCATCGTGCGCGCGTTCCGCGACGCCGGCGTCGACGGCGAAATCAACGCCCGCCGCCGCCAGCGGCTGGGCGGGACGATCGCGCGCAGCGACCTGCACGCGTTCTGCGCCACCGTGCATCGCGGCGAGGCCGCCGTGTACACGCCGGACGTCAACGTCCGCGTGCGCAACGTGTTCGCACCCTTCTTCGGCGTCGCCGCGTCCACGCTGGATGCGATGCCGGTGCTGCTGCGCCGGGCCGGCGGCACCATCGTCCCGACCTGGACCCGGCCGCTGCCCGACGGCCGCTACGCGCTGGTGTTCGAACCGCCGCTGCCGGACTTCCCCGGCCGCGACGGCGTCGCCGCGGCAGCCCGCTACAACGCCTGGGTGGAAGCCCGCGTGCGGCGGGCGCCGGAGGCCTACGACTGGGGCGTGAAGCGGTTCAAGACGCGGCCGGCCGGCGAAGCCGACCTGTATGCCCGGCGGCTATAATCGCGGTCTTTCCCGCCGCCGGACCGCCAGCCATGAGCATCGAACAACTCGCCGAAACCGCCCGCGCCATGGTCGCCCCGGGCAAGGGCATCATCGCCATCGACGAATCCTCCAGCACCTGCAAGAAGCGCTTCGACGGCGTCGGCATCGAGTGCACCGAGGAAAACCGCCGCGCCTACCGCGAGCTGCTGCTGACCGCACCCAACGTCAACCAGTACCTGTCCGGCGCGATCCTGTTCGACGAGACCATCCGCCAGTCCACCCGCGACGGCGTGCCGTTCGCCAAGTACATGGCCGACCACGGCATGATCCCGGGCATCAAGGTAGACAAGGGCACGCATCCGCTGGCCGGCTTCCCCGGCGAGCTGGTGACCGAGGGCCTGGACGGCCTGCGCGAGCGCCTGAAGGAGTACTACAAGCTCGGCGCGCGCTTCGCCAAGTGGCGCGCGGTCATCACCATCGGCGAGGACATGCCCTCCGGCACCTGCATCGAGGCCAACGCCCACGCGCTGGCGCGCTACGCGGCGCTGTGCCAGGAGCAGGGCCTGGTGCCGATGGTCGAGCCCGAGGTGCTGATGGACGGCGACCACGACATCGAGACCTGCTACGAGGTCACCGAGGTCACCCTGCGCGCGCTGTTCGACGCGCTGTACAACCAGAACGTGATGCTGGAAGGCACCATCCTGAAGGCCTCGATGGTCGTGCCGGGCAAGGGCTGCGCGGAGCAGGCCAGCGTCGAGGAAGTGGCCGAATCCACCCTGATGTGCCTGAAGTCGGCGGTGCCGGCGATCCTGCCGGGCATCGTGTTTCTGTCCGGCGGCCAGAGCGACGAGGACGCCACCGCGCACCTCGACGCGATGAACCGCATGGGTCCGAATCCGTGGCCGCTGTCGTTCTCCTACGGCCGCGCGATGCAGCAGGCCGCGCTGGGCCTGTGGGCCAAGGACATGGCCGGCAACTGGGCCAAGGCGCAGCAGACGGTGTTCGAGCGCGCGAAGGCGAACGGCCTGGCGGCATTGGGGCAATGGGAGGGTTGATCTTCCCGCGCATCGCGCCGCCGTCGTCCTGAAACACAGCGAAGGATGACAGCGAAAAAACGCCGGCTCCGCGCCGGCGTTTTTCGTTTTCGACTCCCCGCCGCGATTGCGTCGTATGCTCCGATCATCGACGCGGGGAGCAGCGATGGCGGACGAATTTCTGGCGGCGCAGGTCATGCAGGCATTGGCGCGGGGCGACAAGCTCGCCGCGGTGAAGCTGGTGCGCGAGGCCGGCGCCGGTTCGCTGCGCGAGGCGATGCAGTACGTCGAGGCGCAGGCGGTGAGCCGCAATCCCGCGATGAAGGACGGGTTGCAGCGGGCCGCCGCCGACCTGCACGGCCTGCAGTCGCACGCCCGCAGCGCCGCGCAGGCGCTGCACGCCCACAACCGCACGCCGACGGTGGTGATGGGCGAGGCGCCCGGCCACCTGCGCTGGGTGATGATCGTGCTTGGCCTGCTGGCGCTGGCGGCCTGGCTGGCGTTCGGCGGACTGTGAGCCGGGTCGGGGAACGCACCGGCGCGGCCCGCGTTGACAGCGCCCGGCCCAGCCGATGGCACAGGAGGCGCTTCATCCGCACCGGCTAGAATCGCGGGCCCCCGCAAGAGCCGCGCCATGCCGCAGATCCGCCGCGTTTCCCCGCTGTTCGCCGCCTGCGCGGCCCTCGCCCTTTGCGCCTGCGGCAAGCAGGCCGCGCCAGGCCAGGGCGGGCCGGGCGGCGGGCGCGGCAACCAGCCGGTGCCGGTGGAGATCCAGACCGTGCAGCAGCAGGACTGGAGCGACACCCTGCGCGCGCTGGGCACGGTGCAGGCGCACGAGGCGGTGACGGTGACCGCCAAGGTCAGCGAGACCGTGCAGCAGGTGCATTTCGAAAGCGGCCAGGAGGTCGCGCGCGGCGCGCCGCTGGTGACGTTGAGCGGCCAGCAGCAGCAGGCCGCGCTGGCAGCGGCCGAGGCCACGCAGAAGGACGCCGAGCAGCAGTTCCGGCGGATGGAGCAGCTGGTGAAGCAGCAGCTGGTGGCGCACGCGTCGCTGGACACCGCCCGCGCCACCCGCGACGCCGCCCGCGCGCAGGCCGCGCAAATTCGCGCCAATCTCTCCGACCGGGTGATCCGCGCGCCGTTCGCCGGCGTGCTCGGCATCCGCCAGGTCAGCCCCGGCGCGCTGGTGACGCCGGGCACCGCGATCGCCACGCTGGACGACATCGCCCGCGTCTACGTCGATTTCCCGGTGCCGGAAACCGAGCTGGCCGAAATCGCGCCGGGCCAAGCGCTGACCGGCGGCGCCGGCGCGTATCCGGGCCGCCGCTTCGACGGCAGCGTCGCCACCGTGTCGGCGCGGCTCGACGTCGCCACCCGCGCGGTCACCGTGCGCGGCGAGTTCGCCAATCCCGAGCGCCTGCTCAAGCCCGGCATGCTGGTCGAGGTGGCGCTGGTGCGCGGCACCCGGCCGGCGCTGGTGGTGCCGGAGCTGGCGGTGCAGCAGATCGGCACCGAAACCTTCGTCTGGCGGGTGAAGCCGGACGACACGGTGGAGAAGGCCGACGTGGTCGTGGGCGGGCGCATCCCCGGCAAGGTGATGCTGAAGGACGGCATCCGCGCCGGCGAGCGCATCGTCGTCGAGGGCACCGGCAAGCTGCAGCCGGGCGCGAAGGTGGCGGAAGGCGGCAGCGCGCCCGCCGCCGACGGCGCGAAGAAGTAAGCCATGAAGCTGTCCGACCTTTCCATCAAGCGGCCGGTGCTGGCCGTGGTGATGAGCCTGCTGCTGATCGTGCTGGGCACGATGTCGTTCCTGCGCCTGACCCTGCGCGAGCTGCCGGCCATCGATCCGCCGATCGTCTCGGTGCAGGTGGACTATCCGGGCGCCTCCGCCGGCGTCGTCGAGACTCGTATCACCAAGCCGCTGGAAGACGCGCTGGCCGGCATCGAGGGCATCAACACCATCGATTCCAACAGCCAGAACGGCAGCTCGCGGATCAGCATCGAGTTCTTCGCCTCGCGCGACATCGAGGCCGCCGCCAACGACGTGCGCAACGCGGTCAGCCGGGTCGCCGACCGCATGCCGGAGGAGGCCGACGCGCCCGAGATCAGCAAGGTGGAAAGCGATTCCGACCCGATCATCTGGTTCAACCTGCGCTCTACCGGCATGGATCAGATGCAGATGTCGGACTACGCGCAGCGCTACCTGGTCGACCGCTTCTCCAGCCTGGAGGGCGTGGCGCAGGTGCGGCTGGGCGGCAGCCAGCGCTACGCGATGCGGGTGTGGCTCAACGGCGACGCGCTGGCCGCGCGCGGGCTGACCGCCGCCGACGTGGAGAGCGCGCTGCGCGCCGAGAACGTCGAGCTGGGCGCCGGCAGCCTGGAGTCCACCAACCGCGACTTCATCCTGCGCGTGGCGCGCGACTACACCAGCCCCGGGCAGTTCGCGCAGCTGCCGCTGGGCAAGGGTAAGGATGGTTACGTGGTGCGTCTCGGCGACGTGGCGCGGGTCGCGCTGGAGTCGGCCGAGCGCCGCGCCTACTACCACAGCAACGGCGAGCCGGCGCTGGGCATCGGCATCGTCAAGACCTCCACCGCCAACAGCCTGGAAGTGGCCGACGCGGCCAAGGCCGAGGCCGACCGCATCCGCCCGACGCTGCCCAAGGGCACCGACATCTACGTCGCCTACGACAGCACCACCTTCATCTCGGCGGCGGTGGAGCGCGTCTATCACACCCTGCTGGAAGCGCTGGTGCTGGTGCTGCTGGTGATCTGGCTGTTCCTCGGCAGCGTGCGCGCGGCGCTGATCCCGGCGGTGACCGTGCCGGTGTGCGTGATCGCCTCGTTCATCGCGCTGTACGCGTTCGGCTTCTCGATCAACCTGCTGACCCTGCTGGCGCTGGTGCTGTGCATCGGCCTGGTGGTGGACGATGCCATCGTGGTGGTGGAGAACATCCAGCGCCGCGTCGACCTGGGCGAACCGGCGCTGGTCGCGGCCAAGCGCGGCACCGCGCAGGTGGCGTTCGCGGTGATCGCCACCACCGCGGTGCTGGTGGCGGTGTTCCTGCCGGTCGGCTTCCTGCAGGGCAACACCGGCCGCCTGTTCCGCGAGCTGT
The DNA here is from genome assembly GCF_014395425.1 of Thermomonas brevis. Taxonomy (NCBI): domain Bacteria; kingdom Pseudomonadati; phylum Pseudomonadota; class Gammaproteobacteria; order Lysobacterales; family Lysobacteraceae; genus Thermomonas; species Thermomonas brevis. The sequence goes on along the minus strand of NZ_CP060711.1, from coordinate 1,284,296 downwards.
CGGTGGCATTGGCGGCGGCGGTGGCGATCTCCGCCTTCGTCGCGCTGACCCTGACGCCGATGATGGCCAGCAAACTGCTGCGCCCGCACACCGGCCCGCACGCGGTGCACGGCAACCGCGTCAGCGAATGGATCAACGCGCGCTTCCAGACCCTGGCCGGCGGCTACCGCCGCGTGCTGGACCGCCACGTGCATCGCGCCGGCCTGTTCGGCGCGCTGATGCTGGCGGCGGTGGTCGGGCTGGTGCTGCTGTTCAAGCTGCTGCCCACCGAGCTGGCGCCGACCGAGGACCGCGGCGCGTTCCAGCTGACGATGGAAGGCCCGGAAGGCGCCGGCTTCGACTACACCGTCGGCCAGATGAAGCAGGTGGAGGCGATCCTCGCCGGCGAGACCGGGCCGGACAAGCCGATCCTGCGCGCCAACCCGCGCGTGCCCGGAAGTTTCGGCGCCAGCCAGGAGATGCATACCGGCCGCGCGATGATCTTCCTGCAGGATTGGGGCAAGCGCGACCAGAGCACGGTGGAGCTGGCCGCCGAGCTGGAGAAGAAGTTCGCCGGCCTGACCGGCGTGCGCGTGCGCACGCAGGCGGGCGGCGGGCTGGTGCGCACCCGCGGGCAGCCGTTCCAGATGGTGCTGGGCGGGCCGGACTACAAGGAACTGTCGGCCTGGCGCGACATCATGCTGGCGAAGATGGCGGACAACCCGGGCCTGGTCGGCGCGGATTCCGACTACAAGGAAACCCGCCCGCAGATGCGCGTGGTGGTGGACAAGGCGCGCGCGGCCGACATCGGCGTGTCGGCGGCGGCGATCGGCGCGGCGCTGGAGACGATGATGGGCGGCGTGCGCGTCACCACCTTCGTCGACAACGGCGAGGAATACGACGTGATGCTGCAGGCCGACCGCAAGGGCCGCGATTCGGTGGCCGCGCTGGACGCGTTGCAGGTGCGCGCGGGCGACGGCTCGCTGGTGCCGCTGTCCAACCTGGTCACGCTGAAGGAGATCGCCGAGCCGGGCACGCTCAACCGCTTCAACCGCCTGCGCTCGATCACCCTCAGCGCGCGGCTGGCGCAGGGCTATCCGCTGGGCGACGCGGTGGCGTGGGCGCAGCAGACCGCGCGCGCCAGCCTGCCGGACTACGCGCAGATCAGCTGGAAGGGCGAGGCGCGCGAACTGCAGCAGTCGGGCGGCGAGGTGCTGGTCACCTTCGCGCTGGCGCTGCTGATCGTGTACCTGGCGCTGGCGGCGCAGTTCGAGAGCTTCCTGCATCCGCTGGTCATCATGCTGACCGTGCCGCTGGGCGTGCTGGGCGCGCTGATCGGCCTGTGGGTGACCAAGGGCACGGTCAACCTGTTCTCGCAGATCGGCATCGTGATGCTGGTGGGCCTGGCGGCGAAGAACGGCATCCTGATCGTGGAGTTCGCCAACCAGCTGCGCGACGCCGGCAAGTCGGTGCACGACGCCATCGTCGAGGCCGCGTCGGTGCGCCTGCGCCCGATCCTGATGACCTCGATCGCGACAGTGATGGGCGCGGTGCCGCTGGTGGTGTTCGGCGGGCCGGGTTCGGCCAGCCGCGCGACCATCGGCATCGTGGTGATCTTCGGCGTCACCTTCTCGACCCTGCTGTCGCTGTTCGTGGTGCCGGCGTTCTACGCGCTGCTGGCGAAGTACACGCGCTCGCCGGAAGAACTGGCGCACAAGCTTGACACATTGGAAGCGGAAACCCCGCAGGCGGGCGGACATGCGTGATCGCGACGGCAACTCCCCGTGGAAGCCGCGCGGCCCGCGTCCGCCGCGCGAGGGCGCGCCGCCACAGCGGCACGCGCCGCGCCACGAAACCTCGCGCGATGCGATGCCGCGCCACGACGCGCAAACCGAAGACGTGCCCGCGCATCCCGCGCGCGAACGCCGCGACGCGGAGCTGCGTCTCTACGGGCTGAACGCGGTGCGCGCGATGTTCGAGCGCCGGCCGCAGGCGCTGCGCAAGCTCTATCTGCTGGAGTCGCGCATTCCGCAGTTGCAGCCGCTGCTGAAGTGGTGCGTCGCCCACCGCGTCGGCTATCGCGTGGTCGAAGACGGAGATTTGCAGAAGCTCGCAGCCAGCGCGCACCACGAAGGCGTCGTCGCCGAGGTGCTGCGCGAGGAGCCGTTGCCGCTGTCCACCTGGCTGCGCGACCTGCCGGCCGGCCCGCAGTGCGCGCTGTGGCTGGACGGCGTGGGCAATCCGCACAACCTCGGTGCGATCCTGCGCAGCGCGGCGCATTTCGGGATCAACGCGATCCTGCTGCCGAAGCATTCGACGCTGGCGCTGTCCGGTGCGGCCGCGCGCGTGGCCGAAGGCGGCGCGGAAGCGGTGCCGATGGTGCGGCTGGGCCGCGAGGACAACAGCATCGCCCAGCTGCGCGGCGCGGGCTTCACGCTTGCCGCCACCGTGGTGCGCGGAGGCGAGGATCTGTTCGCGGCGGAATTGCCGCGGCGGCTGGTCTACGTGCTCGGCGCGGAAGGCGAGGGCATGTCGGCGGAGCTCGCCGCCGCCTGCGACATGCGCCTGTCGATCCCCGGCAGCGGCGCGGTGGAAAGCCTCAACGTCGCATCGGCGACGGCGGTGCTGCTGGCCGCCTGGGCGCGCGGCTGAGCTGTTCTCCTTCCCCTTGAAGGGGAGGGGCAAAAACGTTGCATTTACCAGCCGGTCGCGCCCTGTTCCTCGGTGGCGCTGAAGTTGGAATGCGCGCCGCTGGAATCGTTGGCGACGCCGGTGGCGAAATAGGCGACGCCGGTGCCGGCGACGCGGTCGATCCAGAGGCCAGAAAGCAGCCCGTAAGCGTTGCCGCTGTGGCCGATGCGCGCGCGGCCGTCGCCGAACAGATCGTCGCGGCAGGTCTTGCCGTCGCCCTGCGCGAGGTGCTGGGTCGCCAGTCCGTAGGCGCAGAAGAAGCCGCCGCGGTTGGGCTCGTCCTCCTCGCCGATCACGCCGTTGCTACCGTCGTAGCGCCACACCGGTGTCGCCAGCAGCGCCACCGAGGCGGGCGTCAGCACGCGCACGCCGTCCAGCTCGCCGTCGCCCAGCAGCATCCGGCCGATGCGGGACAGCCCGCGCGCGGAGATGCGCAGGCCGCCCTGCGGCGAGAACAGGGTGCCGTTCACGCCCGCCTGCCAGCGCGACAGGTCGCAGCTGCCGTCGCGGGCTTCGATCACCGGGCAGGACGAACGCTTGCCGTGCAGGTCGTCCTTCTGCGGCTTGCCGGCTTCGTCGTACAGCACCACCGCGCGCGCGACCGCACCGTCGCTGCAGCCCGACCAGTTGAAGCAGGCGTCGATGCCGAGCGGGAACAGCACCAGCCGCCGCATCAGCCGGTCGAAGCGTTCGCCGCTGGCGCGTTCCATCGCCTGCGCCACCAGCGGGAAATTGAGGTTGGTGTAGCGGAAGTAGGTGCCCGGCGCGTGCTTCGCGTCCCAGGCCTCGGGCTTGCCGGTGATGAGGCGGATGTCCTCGCCCAGCGGCACGTTCCAGTAGCCGGCGTCGTCGGTCAGGCTGGAGGTGTGCGAGAGCAGCATGCGCAGGGTGATCGGCGCGTCCGGGAAGGCGGGGTTGCGCAGCGGGAAGCCGAGCAGGACGGAGGCATCGGCATCGAGCGACAGCTTGCCGGCTTCGACCAGCCGCAGCGCGCCGATGGTGGTGACCAGCTTGCTGACCGAGGCGATGCGCGCCGGATCGTCGGCGGTCAGCGCGCGGCCGGCGGCCACGTCGGCCAGGCCCTCGGCGCGCACGCCGGTTTCGCCGTCGCGGTCGAAGGCCACGCGCACGCGCGCCTGCGGCGAAGCGGGCGCCGGTTCGGCGGCTTGCGCGATGCCGATGCAGGCGAGCAGGGCCAGCGGGAACAGCAGAGGCATGCGGTGCGTCATCGGGAGAGCTCCTTGCGTGCATCGTCCACGGATTTGCGGGCGAAGCAGTCGTGCTGGTGGTCGTTGACCAGCCCCATCGCCTGCATGAAGGCGTACAGCGTGGTGGGGCCGACGAACTTCCAGCCGCGCTTCTTCAGGTCCTTCGACAGGGCGATGGCTTCGGGCGCGGTGGTGATGCCGCGCAGGACGTCCTGGGTGAGTTGTTTCGGGCGCTTCGACACGTCCACTTCGTACCGCCAGAAATAGCGCGCCAGCGTGCCGAATTCGCGCTGCAGCTCGATGGCGCGGCCGGCGTTGTGGATTACTGCTTCGATCTTGCCGCGGTGGCGGACGATGCCGGCGTCGTCCAGCAGGCGCGCCACGTCGCGCTGGGTGTAGCCGGCGACCTTGTGGAAGTCGAAGCCGTCGAAGACGGCGCGGAAGCGTTCGCGCTTCTTCAGGATGGTGATCCAGCTGAGGCCGGCCTGGAAGCCTTCCAGCGAGATCTTCTCGAACAGGCGCACGTCGTCCGTCACCGGGCGGCCCCATTCGTGGTCGTGGTAGGCGTCGTACAGCGCCGAGCCGTCGACCCAGAAGCAGCGTTTCAACGCGATGGCGGCGTGCGGCATCGAACTTCCCTGAGGACGGGCGGGCAGGATAGCTGAACCGCTCCCTGCCGGGCTCTCTGCCTGAGTCGCGACCATGACTTCCTGCCCATGTCCGCAATGGTCTGGTGTATTACATTACTAACACACTAATTCAGGAGGCAGTCATGTTCACGTCCCAGCTCCCCCGTCCGGTCTTCGTCGAACGCCGCAAGAGCGAGCGCAGCGCCAACGCCCGCGAATTCCAGCCGCGCGCCGCCGGTGAACGCGAATTCGGCATCGGCTACGGCCGCAGCAGCGGCTACGTCCGCACCCGCAGCTACGTGGCCTCGCAGCCGGCGCTGTTCCGCTGCCGCTGAACCGGGAAGGATTTCGGGTATCGTCCCGCCACCCTTTCCCCTTCAACCCTTCCGAATCGCACCCATGAAGACTCCGTTCCTCGCCGCGAGCGTCCTGGCTCTCCTCGTCCTGCCGCTCGCGGGCCACGCGGGGAACTGCAAGCTGGACATCAATCCGGTCACCAGCGGGTTCTTCCTCAATCCCACCCTGGACAAGCTGACGGTGCGCTCCATGAAGTCGGTGAAGCCGGGATTCGACTGCAAGCTGCAGCAGGGCGACGAGATCGTGCAGATCAACGCCCAGCCGGTGCCGGGCCGGAAGGCCAAGGACGTCCAGTCCTACTGGAAGGCGTTGAAGCCGGACCAGCCGGTGACGTTCAAGGTGCTGCGCCAGGGCAAGCCGCTGACGCTGGTGCTCGAAGACTGAAGCCCCGCGCTTCGTCTGCCCGATCGGTCAATCGTCGACGCGGAGCGCGTCCCGCATCCGCGCCGCGGCCTCGACGAGATCCGGGAAGAACGCTTCGAACGCCGCCTGCGCCGCGTCCTCGTTGGCGCGCAGCACGTCCAGGCAGGCCACCAGCTTCTCGCCGTTGCGCGACAGCCGCGTGGCGATGCCGCGCACCGCGTGGTCCACGCTTTCGCGATGCGCATACGACCCCAGCCAGTCGTGCGCGGCCATGCGCGGCGCGATGGCGGCCAGCCGCGGCGGCAGCTCCGCGCGGCGTTCGGACAGGATGCGATAGACGCGCGCGGTGAACCCGGCCAGCGGCGCGGCGTTCCAGCGCGTCCAGCCGCGCGCCAGGCAATGGTCGAAATACACGTCCAGCACGATCCCGGCATAGCGGCGCAGGCCGGCGGCGTCGAACAGGCCGCGCGCGGCGACCACCGCCGGATGGTCGTCGGTATAGCGGTCGATGCGGCGGTGGCGCACGATCTCGACGCGCACCGGCGCCGGCCAGTCCGGCAGCGCGCTCTGTCCGAACACGAAATCGCCGAGCAGCGCGCCGAGAATGGCGTCGTCCGAATGTCGCGCCAGCCAGGCGTGGGCGAGGTAGTTCATGCGCCCATGGTAGGCGCTGGGCGATGACGCGAACGCTTCAGCGCGACGCGTCCAGCACCTATTGAAAGAATGCGGTGGAGCGCCTTGCGGTCGTGGCCGACGCGGCAGCAGTTCGAAGCGCGCGGCCGCGCCCAGCAGCAGGCGCAGCGTTTCGGACCGCCGTCAGGGCGCCTTGCCGGCCGGCTGGCAGTCCGGGCCCAGCGCGGCGGCGTCGATGCCGACGCAGACGCGGAACGCGTCGAGCCCCGCGACCTGGCGGGTTTCCCCGCGCGCCACGCTGAAGCGTTGCAGCGGCGCCAGCGTGCAGTCCGCCTTGCCGGCGCAGGCATCCGGGTACAGCGTGTAGTGGCAGGCGCCGCTGTCGCTGGCCTTGCATTCGAAGCGGGCGACGCCGTCCTTCACGTGCGCCTTGCTGTACAGCACGTCGTGGCCGTTGCTGCCGATGCGGTTGCTGTAGCTGGTGCCGCCGACGCCGCAGGCGGACAGGATCAGCAGCAGCGGGGAAAGCAGGAGTCGGGCGATCATGACGAGCTCGGCCATTGGAATGTCCCGTGGTGGCGCGCCGCGCGGGAGGCGTGGCGCCGTGGCTGTTGCGGATGCGGGCGTCGTGCCGCGCATCCTTCCTGTGGACCGTCTCCGCCGGCGCCTCGCGCACGTTCGACGCGCACGGCATGGCGCGGCACGGGCAGGCCTACATGTGCTTGAACAGCGCCATGAACGGCTGGCTGACGATCAGCGTTTCCGGGCGCTGCTTCAGCCGCACGGTGCCGCGTCCGCTGTCGTCGCGGACGATGCCGGCGATGGCCTTCAGGTTGACGATGGTGGAGCGATGGATCTGCTTGAAGAGGGTGCCGTCCAGCCGCGGCAGCAGTTCGCGCAGCGAGCTGCGCAGCAGTGCTTCGCCGTCGGCGGTGACCACCGTGGTGTATTTCTGGTCGGCGCGGAAATAGGCGACGTCGTCGATCAGGATCAGCTTCGTCTCCCGTCCCGCGCTGGCGGTCAGCCAGGTCAGCGGCTCCACCGCGCCGGCCTGCTTCGGCAGCGCGCCCAGCTTGTCCAGCAACGCCGCCAGCGACGCCGCATCCGGCAACGCGTCGCGTGCCTGCAGGCGTTCGACGGTGGCGGCCAGCCGCTCGGGCTTCACCGGCTTGAGCAGGTAGTCGATCGCGCCGCGCTCGAAGGCGTCGATGGCGTACTGGTCGTAGGCGGTGACGAACACGATCTGCGTGCGCGGGCTGGCCTCGGCGGCGACCTGCGCCACTTCGAGGCCGGTCAGGCCGGGCATGCGGATGTCGAGGAAGGCGACGTCGGGCTGGTGCTCGGCCAGCGCTTCCACCGCGCTGGCGCCGTCCTCGCATTCGGCCAGCACCTGCAATGCCGGCCAGGCGCGCTTGAGTTCGGCCACCAGCGCCTGCCGCAGCAGCGCTTCGTCCTCGGCGACGACGCAGGTCCAGGTCTTGGTCGGATGGGTTTCAGTCATGGCGGCCGGCTCCGTTGGAAGGCACGGTGATCGTGGCGGCCACGCCGCTGGGGAAGTTGGCGATCACCGACAGGTTGGCGCCGCCGGCATAGCGCAGGCGCAGGCGCTCGCGCACGTTCTTCAGGCCGATGCCGGTGCCGCTGGTCTTGCTGTTGAAGCCCTCGCCGTCGTCGGCCACCGTCACCGCGACCCCGCCGTCGTCGCGGTGCGCGCGGATCCACACGGTGCCGCCGCCGGTGCGCGGCTCCAGCCCGTGCTTGATCGCGTTCTCCACCAGCGTCTGCAGCATCATCGCGGGCAGCGGGGTGGCGCGCAGCGCCTGCGGCACCTCCACCTGCACGGCGAGGCGGTCGCCCATGCGGATCTTCAGGATTTCGAGATAGGCCAGCGCGCGTTCCAGCTCCATGCCCAAGGTGGACATGTCGTCCTCGGCGTTCGGCAGCGAGCGGCGCAGGTACTGGATCAGGTGCCCCAGCATCGCCTCGGCACGGGCCGGGTCGCTGCGGGTCAGCAGCTGCGCGCTGGCCAGCGTGTTGTAGAGGAAGTGCGGTTCGACCTGCGCGTGCAGCAGATGCAGCTTGGCCTCGGTCAGTTCCTTCTCGGTGGCCGTCTGCGCGGCGCTGGCGCGTTCGCCGCGGCGGCGCTCGCCAATGCGACGGGTGATCGCGCGGGCGATGGCTTCGGCGTTCTCGAAGTTGGTGCCGTCGTCGACCAGGAACCAGTCGCTCCACGCCGGGCTTTCCGGCTCGCAGATCAGGGTCACGCGGCCGCTGTCGCCGGCCGGCGTCACCGTGGCCTGCAGCTGGTTGTAGTCGGGCGCGAACCAGAGCAGCGGGTTCCAGCGCCGCAGCGGCGGTTCGCCGTACAGGTGCGGGCGCGCGATCTTCGCCCGCACCTGCAGGCTGTCGCGCGCGCTGCGCACGCCTTCGACGCCGGGCAGCTCGCGGATCGCGGCATCGACCAGGTCGAAGGCTTCGCCGGCTTCCAGCGGGATTTCGATGATCCGCTTCTGGCGGTTGTCGAGCGTCTCGTTGTCGACCCGCCCGGCGATCAGCCGCACCCGGTGCAGGTGCGAGAACGCGCCGGCGATCACCAGGCTCATGGTGAACAGCGAGAACAGGATGGCCGGGAACTCCAGCTGGCCGATCAGCGGCAGCGCGGAGTACAGCCCGACCACCAGCATCACGCCGAGGCCCCAGGCGGTGGCGATGCGCAGGAGGAAGAACAGCTTCTTGAACATGGAGGTCGGGTCGCGGAGTGGATGGCGGCGAGGATAGCCGCGTCGGCCGCAGGCGGAAGCGGACGTGCGACGAAGCCGCCGGCCCGGCGACGAACGCGGGGATCGGCGCGCCGAAGCGCGCGCTGCGATCGTATTCACGCCATGCCGGGGATGTTGCGATGCACAATGCGCGGATGACGACTGCCACCGGAACCGCGCCACCCCCGCACGCCCCGCTGACCCCGCGCCAGGCCGCGTGGGTGCTGTTCGCACTGTCGATGGGCGGCTTCGCCATCGGCACCAGCGAATTCGTGGTGATGGGCCTGATCAGCGAGATCGCGCGCGGCTTCGGCGTCACCGAGCCGCAGGTTGGCCACGTGGTCAGCGCCTACGCGCTGGGCGTGGTGGTGGGCGCGCCGCTGCTGGCGATCCTCGGCGCGAACATGCGCCGCCGCAGCCTGCTGCTGTGCCTGATGGGCTTCTACGCGGTCGGCAACCTGGCCAGCGCGCTGTCGCCGTCCTACCACTGGATGATGGCGTTCCGCTTCGTCGCCGGTTTGCCGCACGGCGCCTACTTCGGCGTGGCGGCGCTGGTGGCCGCGCACGTCAGCCCGCCGGAGCAGCGCGGCATCGCGGTCGGCAAGGTGATGCTGGGACTGTCGGTGGCGCTGCTGGTGGGTAATCCGCTGGCGACGTGGATGGGACAGACGTGGAGCTGGCGGGTGGCGTTCGTGCTGGTGGCGGCGATCGCGCTGGCCACCGTGGCGATGACCGCGTGGCGCCTGCCGTCCGGCATGGGCGCGCCGCGCACCGACGCCAGGCGCGAACTGCGCGCCTTCAACCGCGCGCCGGTGTGGCTGGCGCTGGGCATCGGCGCCATTGGCTTTGCCGGCATGTTCGCGGTGTTCAGCTACCTGCCGCCGACGCTGGTGCAGGTGACCGGCGTCAGCGAAGCCTTCGTGCCGGCCGGGCTGGTGGTGTTCGGCGTCGGCAGCATCGTGGGATCGCTGGCCGGCGGCTGGCTGTTCGACCGCTTCGGCTTCCGCGCCGCGGCGCTGGTGCTGTTGTGGTCGATCGCCGTCCTGTTGCTGTATCCGTGGGCGGCGCATTCGGTGTGGACGGTGCTGCCGGCGGTGCTGGCGGTGGGCACGATGGGCGCGCTCGCCACCATCCTGCAATCGCACCTGATGGACGTGGCCGGCGACGCGCAGACGCTGGCGGCGGCCTCCAACCATTCCGCCTTCAACACCGCCAATGCGCTGGGCCCGTGGCTGGGCGGGATGGCGATCACCGCCGGCTACGGCTGGACTTCGACCGGCTATGTCGGCGCGGCGACGGCGGTGGGCGGGCTGCTGGTGTATCTGGTCGCGCGGCGCGAGCGGCGTGCGGCATTGGCGACGGGCGTCGCTGCGACGGACTGACCTCGAAACAGGCGGCGCGTGCCGGACGTGCCGATCTGCTAACGGCGCGGATGAACGGCCGAGTCCCGCATGCCTTCGCGCATGACCTCCGGCCCGCGCCCGCAGACGCGGATGGCGCATGATGCGCGAAACATCCACCGGGAACCCGCCATGCGCTTGCCCCTGCTTGCCACCTGCCTTGCCGTCGCCACGCTGTCCGGCTGCGCCGGCGTCAGCATCAACGAATCCGCCGGCATCGAGCGCGTGCTCGCCAATCCCGCGCGCAGCGCCGCCGACCGCGAGCGCGACGCCCGCGACAAGCCCGCCGAGGTACTGGCGCTGGCGAAGTTCAAGCGCGGCGACACCGTGGCCGACCTGCTGGCTGGCGGCGGCTACTACAGCGAGATCCTGTCCGGCATCGTCGGTCCGAACGGCAAGGTGCTGCTGGTCAACAACACCGGCTACGAGGCCTTCGGCAAGAAGGCGCTGGCCGAGCGCCTCGCCAACGACCGCCTGCCCAACGTGGTTCACGTCGTCGGCCCCAGCGACGCGCTGGGCATGGGCGAGAACGTGCTGGACGGCGCGGTGATCGTGATGTCCTACCACGACCTCTACTGGGTGGACGAGAAGGAAGGCTGGCCGAAGATCGACGCCGGCCAGTTCCTCGACCAGATCGTGCGCGCGCTCAAGCCCGGCGGCGTGCTGTTGGTGGTGGACCACAGCGCGAAGTCCGGCACCGGCAGCAATGATGCGCAAACCCTGCACCGCATCGACGAACAGTTCGCCATCGCCGACTTCCGCAAGCACGGCCTGCAATGGGAAGCGGCGATGCCGATGCTGCGCAACCCGGCCGACGACCACAGCAAGAACGTGTTCGATCCGGCGATCCGCGGCAAGACGGATCGTTTCGTGCATCTGTACCGCAAGCCCTGACGGCGCAACGCGGCAGCGCGGCTTGCCGGTCGCGCCGTTCGGCGTGAAAGCGCGCATCGGGTGGTGCCACCCGGTGTGCGTCGGGAGTAGAAGCATGCAACCGGCCGTGCGCCGACCGTATCCGGATAAGCACCTTTCTCCGGAATCGCATCATGGCCGGTTGCTTCGCCTTGCTTCTCGCCGCGCTGCTACCCCTGGCGGCGCACGCTCAATCAACGGCGCCTGCCGCAGCCCAGGCCATCGCGCCTGCCAGCGATCCCGCGCGACAGGCGCTGGACGCGTGGCTCGACGCCTTCAACGCGAACGATCACGCGCGGCTGGAAGCGTTCCGCGATCGCTATCTGCCCACGTTCGACGTGAACGGCATGCTTGATTTCCACGGCCAGACCGGCGGTTTCCGCCTGCTTCGGCGCGAGCCGTCCGCGCCGGGATCGGCGCGCGCGCTGGTGCAGGAGGCGGAATCGGAAACCGTCGCGCGGGTGACGCTGCGCGAGGGCAAGCCGCTGGCGTTGGATATCGAGGCGATCGAACGGCCCGCCGACCTGCGCATTCCGCGATTGGACCATGCGCGCGCGATCACGGCGCTGGCCGCCAAGGCGGACGCGGACGCGGCGAAGGATGCGTTTTCCGGCGTGCTGCTGGTCGCGCATGGCGACGAGGTGCTGCTGCAGCGCGCGTGGGGGCTCGCGGATCGCGCCGCCGGCACGCCGGTGACACTGGACACCAGGTTCCGTCTTGGTTCGATGGACAAGATGTTCACCGCGGTGGCCGTGCTGCAACTGGTGAATGCCGGCAAGCTGTCGCTGGACGGCAGCGTCGGCCAGTACCTGCCGGGCTATCCGAACGCGGAAATCGCCAAGGTCATGATCCGCCAGTTACTGACGCACGCCGGTGGCACCGGCGACATCTTCGGGCCCGAGTTCGACAAGCATCGGCTGTCGCTGAAGACCCATGACGACTACGTGCGCCTGTACGGGGCGCGCGGCCCGACCCAGCCGCCGGGCAAGGGCTACGAATACTCGAACTACGGCTACGTGCTGTTGGGCGACATCATCGAGCACGTCAGCGGGCAGTCGTACTACGACTACGTCGAGCAGCACGTCTTCGCGCCCGCCGGCATGCGCGACACCGGTTCGCTGCCGGAGGACGCCGAGGTGCCTGGACGCGCGCATGCCTACACGCGCAAGGACGGCAAATGGATCGACGCCGCCGGCACCCTGCCATACCGCGGCACCGCGGCACCGCGGCCGGCGGCGGCTACAGCACCGCGGCCGACCTGCTGAAGTTCGCTCGCGCGCTGCGCGCCGGCAAGCTGCTGCCGCCCGCGCTGCTGGCCGAGGCCACGCGCCGGCAGACACCGTGGTACGGCTACGGCTTCATGGTCGGCGAGCGCCAGGGCGTGGCCGGCTTCGGCCACGGCGGCGGTGCGGAAGGGATGAACGGCGCGCTGGAACTCTTTCCGGCGCAGGACGAGATCGTGATCGGCCTCGCCAACCTCGATCCGCCGGAAGTGGAGCGACTGGTCGATTACTACACCGCGCGGATGCCGCTGGGGCGGTGAGTCAGTGAGCGAGTCAGTCGCGTGCGCGGGGCAACTCCCCGCGCACGCGCAGATAGCGGGCGAAGCGCGGCGTGCCCTTGGCGGTCAGGCCGTTGTAGCGGAAGGTGACCCACTGGCCCTGGCGTGGCGGATGCCGGCGCTCGGCGTCGGACAGGCCGCTTCCCAGCGCGAAGCGGCGGCCGTGCGCGTCCTCCACCAGCAGCGCGCCGACCATGCCGGCGTATTTGCCCTGGCCGGGGCGGTAGCCGACGACGCGGGCCTCGGCATCGTCGGCGGGCTTGTACTTGCGCAGGTCGTCGCTGCGCCCGCCGCGGTAGTGGGCGTTCGCGCGATGCAGCATCAGCCCTTCGCCGCCAGCGGCCACCACCGCGTGCAGGCGGGCGTCGAGCGCGGCGCGGCTGTTCATGCTGGTCTGCGCGATGGCGTGCAGCTGCGGCGCGTTCGCCTGCGCGACCAGCGAGCGCAGGCGGTTTGCGCGCTGCGAAAACGCGCCGGCGTTGCCGGGCAGATCGAAGGCCATGAAGCGGACGGTGCGCCAGCCGGCCTCGTCCGGGCGCAGGGCGCGCACCAGGTCGCTGACCTGCTGGAAGCGGCCGTGCGCGATCCACAGTTCGCCGTCGATGGCCTGCGCCGGCCAGCCGGCGGTGAACCAGCCCGGCGCGTCGATGGGATCGCCGTTGCGGGTCAGCAGCCGGCGGCCGTCCCAGCGGGCGCGCACGCCGTCGAGCTTTTCGCTGACCAGCCAGGTGGAGAGATCGCCGCTGTCGTGGAAGCGGGTCGCCAGCATCGGCGCGGGCAGCGAGGACGACGCGAACGCGGGCGATGGCGACAGCAGCGCGGTCGACAGCAGCAGGGCAAGCAGGGCGGTGCGCGGCTCCATGACGAGGCTCGATGCGGGCGTGGAACCAGCATCGCGCCCGTAGCGCGGCGGCGCCGTCGGCGCGCGGCGCGGATCGGGGTCAGGCTTTCCCGCGGCTCAGGCCGCGCCCACCCGCTCGCGCACCGCCTGCATGTCGCGCACCGGGCGAACCTCGATACTGCCGAAGCGCGACCACGGGAACTGGCGGGCGATCTCCATCGCCGCGTCCATCGACTCGGCCTCGATCAGGTTGAAGCCGGCCAGGAACTCGCGCGTCTCGGCGAACGGGCCGTCGGTGATCCGCGCCAGTCCGTCGCGCACGCGCAGGGTGCGCGCGGTGTCCGGCTCCAGCAGCTGCTGCGAGCCGTGCAGGTGGCCGGCGTCGCGCAGGGCGTCGGCCTTCTCGAAGCAGCCGCGCATCAGCCGGTCGTAGTCGTCCTGCGGCAGTTCGGCCAGCAGCGCCGGATCGATGTGGATCAGGGTCAGGTACTGCATCGCGCGCTCCGCGGGAATGGCCCGCGGATGATGCCGGCCCGGTTCGGTCGACACAAACTGAATGCGCGAAAGAATTTTTTCGGACGTGTCGATCCCGGCCGCCGCCGGTCGTCGCCTTCCATGCAAGCGGGCAACGCCGCCCGCGCGGAGGACGACATGAAAGTGATGGTGATGGTGAAGGCCACGGCCGATTCCGAAGCGGGCGCGATGCCCAGCACCGAGCTGCTGGAGGCGATGGGCAAGTTCAACGAGGAGCTGGTGAACGCCGGGGTGATGCTGGCCGGCGAGGGGCTGCATCCCAGTTCGCGCGGCGTGCGCGTGGCCTTCGACGGCCCGCAGCGGCGGGTGATCGACGGCCCGTTCGCCGAAACCCGCGAATTGGTGGCCGGGTTCTGGCTGTGGGAGGTTCGCTCGATGGACGAGGCGATCGAATGGGCCAAGCGCTGCCCCAACCCGATGCCCGGCCCGTCCGAGCTGGAAATCCGCCCGCTGTTCTGTTCGAAGGATTTCGGCGCCGAATTCATCCCCGAGCTGCGCGAGCGGGAAGACCGCCTGCGCGAACGCCTCGATCATTGACGACTATCCGCCAGAGGAGAACCACATCATGAAAATCGTCACCAGCCTGAGCTTCCGGGGCCAATGCCGCGAAGCGTTCGAGTTCTATGCCGACGTTCTGGGCGGCAGGATCACCGCCGCCTTCGCGTATGCCGACGCGCCGCCGGGCATGCCGACCGACGAGAAGTACAAGAGCTGGCTCATGCACTGCTGGCTCGAAGTCGGCGACCAGGCGCTGATGGGCGCCGACATGGACACCGACTGGGCGCCCAACGTGGACAAGCCGAAGAACGGTTTCGACGTCACCCTGCACACCGAGGACGCGGACGAGGCCCGGCGCTGGTTCGAGCGGCTGTCCGAAGGCGGCCGGACGGTGATGGCGTTCGGCGAGACCTTCTGGTCGCCCGGCTTCGGCTCGTTGGTCGACAGGTTCGGCGTGCCGTGGATGATCAACGTCGTGGCCGCCGCCGACTGGACGCCCTCGCAAGGCTGATCGCACCTTCCGCAATCCAATACAAAGGACATCCCATGCCCCGCAATCTCTACGTCACCCTGCCGGTGAAGGACCTGGAGCGCAGCGTCGATTTCTTCGAGGCGCTCGGCTTCTCGTTCAATCCGCAGTTCACCAGCGAAAACGGCGCCGCCCTGGTCATCAACGACAGCACCAGCGTGATGCTGGTGGCCGAATCGTTCTTCTCCACCTTGTCCAAGGTGCCGATCACCGATCCGCGCAAGGCCACCGAGGCGCTGTTCTCGCTGTCGCTGGACAGCCGGGAGGAGGTGGACGCGCTGGTGCGCAAGGCGATCGCGGCCGGCGCGACGGAAGGCCACGACCCGGAAGATCTCGGCTTCATGTACTCCTGGGCCTTCGTCGATCTCGACGGCCACCAGTGGGGCGTGTTCCACATGGACGCCGCGCCTGCGCCGCAGCAGTAAGCGGCCGCTTGCGTGGCGGGGGCGGGCGATGGTGTCATCGGCGGGATGAACGCCGACGACCTCCATCGCCGTCTCGACGCCCTGTGGCGGATGGAATCGCCGAAGCTGCTGGCGCGGCTGGCCCGCATCACCGGCAACATCGACACCGCCGAGGAACTGGCGCAGGACGTGCTGCTCGCCGCGCTGGAGCGCTGGCCGCGCGAAGGCGTGCCGGACAATCCGGCCGCCTGGCTGATGACCGCGGCCAAGCACCGGGGCATCGACCACGTCCGCCAGCGCCTGCTGCATGCGCGCAAGCAGGACGAATTCGGCATCGAACTCACGCTGCACGGAGCCGACATGCAAGGCGACGATGCCCAGCGCTACGCGGACGACGACATCGGCGACGACCTGTTGCGCCTGCTGTTCGCCAGCTGCCACCCGGCGCTGCCGATGGAGTCGCGGGTCGCGCTGACCCTGCGCATGCTGGGCGGGCTGTCCACGCCGGAGATCGCGCGCGCTTTCCTGCAGCAGGAGGCGACGGTGGCGCAGCGCATCGTCCGCGCCAAGCGCACGCTGGCCGAGAAGCGGGTGCCGTTCGAGGTGCCGCGCAAGGCGGAGCTGCCGGAGCGCCTCGATGCGGTGCTGGAGGTGCTCTACCTCGTCTTCAACGAAGGCTATGCGGCCACCAGCGGCGAGGACTGGATGCGCCCGGCGCTGTGCGAGGAGGCGCTGCGGCTGGGCCGGGTGCTGGCCGGGTTGTTGCCGCGCGAGCCGGAAGTGTTCGGCTTGCTCGCGCTGATGGAGCTGCAGGCCTCGCGCATCCCCGCGCGCACGCGGGCCGACGGCGCACCGATCCTGCTGGCCGAGCAGAACCGCGCGCGCTGGGACCGGCTGCAGATCCAGCGCGGCCTGCAGGCGCTGGAGCATGCGCGCCGGCTGGGCGGTGCGGACGGCGCCTACGCGCTGCAGGCGGCGCTGGCGGCCTGCCACGCGCGCGCGCTGCGCTTCGAGGACACCGACTGGACCGGGATCGCGGCGCTGTACGCGCGGCTGATGCGGGTGGCGCCGTCGCCGGTGGTCGAACTCAACCGCGCGGTCGCGGTGGGGCGGGCGCAGGGCGCGGCGTCGGCGCTGCCGATCGTGGACGCGCTCGCGGTCGATGCGAAGCTGCGCGACTACGCGCCGCTGCCGGCGGTGCGCGGCGACCTGTTGCAGCAGCTGGGCCGGCTGGACGAGGCGCGCGCCGAGTTCGCTCGCGCGGCGTCGCTGACCGGCAATGCGCGCGAGCGCGAGACGCTGCTGGCGCGCGCCGCCGCCTGCGCCTGCGCCTGAAACGACGAAGCCGCCCGCAGGCGGCTTCGCGCATGGCGCATCGCGGTGGGTTCAGCGCGCCGCGACCGGCTCGCGCAGCTCGCGGCGCAGCCAGCTGTCGATCATCCGCTTCTCGTAGCGCAGCGGATCGGTGTCGTTGAACGGCGCGGCGTTGACGAGGAAGGCCGGGTCGGTGATCTTGCGCTCGCCTTCCGCGACCACCGCGCCGCTGGCGTCGAAGCGCTTGTATTGCACGGTCATGCGCGGCGGATAGATGTCGCGGATGATGCGGATGTCCTGCTGGCCCGGATGGCGCCACGGCTCGTAGTCGCCGGCGCGGTCGATGTCGACGATGGTGAGCTGCAGGCGCTCGCCGGCCGGCAGCTGCGCTTCGGCGCGCTTGCGCATGTACTTGGCCAGATCGGTCAGCCAGCTGCCGCGCTCGCTGTCCCAGCGGTTGCGGCTGTGGCGCAGCTCGGTGAAGGTGGCCGGGTCGGCCCAAGCGACGCCGACCGGGCCGGCGTCGGGCAGGGCGCGGGGGGCGTCGGCGGACAGCATGTTGGCGCCGCCGCTGGAGGCGCAGCCGGCCAGCGCGAGGGCCAGTGCGAATGCGGTGAGCTTGGCGTGCATGGGCGTTCTCCGCGTGGGGTCTGCCCGCAGTGTGCCCCCGCCGCAGCGCGGGCGGGAGGTGCGCCGCGCCGATCAGTCAGCCGGCGTTTCGGCTTCCCCGGCGGCGTCCAGGAACCACGCTTCCACGCTGCCCTTGACCTTCATCGTCATCGGCATGCCGCGGCGATCCAGCGAGCGGCCCGCCTGCACCCGCACCCAGCCTTCGCTGATGCAGTATTCCTCGACGTTGTTGCGCTCGGTGCCGTTGAAGCGGATGCCGATGCCGCGTTCCAGCAATTCCGGCTGGTAGAACGGGCTGCGCGGGTCGTTGGAAAGGCGGTCGGGCGGTGCGTCGGACATGGGCATGCTGTCGGCGTTGCGGGGCCGACAGCATACCGGAGTCGATCAGCGCAGCTTGCGCGAAACCGCGAAGAAGACCAGGTTGCCCAGCCCCAGCGCGCCGACCAGCACCGCGATCGCGCCCGGCGTGATCTGCTCCCAGCCGCGCGCTTCGACGATGCCGAAGCCCAGCGACAGCGCCACCAGGGTGATGCCCCAGCGTAGCGAGGACAGGCGGCGTGCGGTTTCGTCGCCTTCCAGGATGTTGCGCACCAGCGAGGGATCGCCGTTGCTGGCGACCAGCTGCTTGCGCACGCGGGCATCGACCACGGCCTTGATCGAGTAGGCGATGCAGAGGAACAGGGTGATCGGGATCAGCAGCTCGAAATTCATGGGTGTCTCCTTGGGGTCGGGCGGCCGTGCTGGCCGTTCGGGGCAAGGGATACGGCCGGGCGGCGGGCGGTTGCAGTCGATTATTTCGAAATCCGTTGCAACCCTCCGGCCCCTCGGCGTATCCCATGCCGGATGGATGCCGATCGCGCCCTCGTCGAAGCCGTGCTCGAAAACCGCCCCGGCGCGTTCGAGCGGCTGGTGCGCGACTACCAGGGGCTGTGCTGGCACGTGATCCAGCGCATGGTCCGGCATCCCGAGGACACCCGCGAGCTGTGCCAGGACGCCTTCCTGCGCGTGCATCGCTACCTGCACCAGTACCGCTTCGACAGTCCGCTGAAGTCGTGGATCGGGCAGGTGGCCTATTCGGTGGCGAAGCGGCACCTGGAGCGCAAGCGCATCCCGCTGGCGGAACCGGCGGGCGACGAGGACGGCCTGTCCCTGCTCGACAACATCGGCGACGGCTTCGACCTCGCCGCCGCGCACGCCGGCGCCGAGGCCGAGCGCGAACTGCACGCCGCCATCGAGCGCCTGCCGCCGCTGCAGCGCACGATCCTGACCCTGTACCACCTGGAAGAGCTGCCGATCGGCGAGATCGCGACCATCACCGGCCTGGCCGACGGTACGATCAAGAGCCACCTGTTCCGCAGCCGCAACAGATTGCGCGAGCTGCTCGCCCCGCGCATCGGAGTCGCCGCATGACCACCCACGACCGCGAACACGACCGCACCGCGCATGCCATCGACGCCCAGCGCTGGCTGGCGCAGGAGCAGGCGCGCCGGGGCGATCCCGACGCCGATGCCGGCGACCTGCGCATCGCCCGCGCGCTGCGCCGCGCGCCGCCGGTGGACCTGCCGCCCGATTTCGCGACTGCCGTCGCGAGAAGCGCCGCCGCGCAGGCGCGCGCGCGGGCCGAGGCGTCCACGCTGCTGGAACAGCGCCTGCTGCGCGGGCTGGGCTTCGTGTTCGCGCTATCGGCGGCGGTGGTCGTGGCCTGGTACGGGCGCGGCTGGGCGGCGGCGCTGGCGGCGACGCTGCCGGGCGGTGGTGAGGCGCTGGGGTGGTGCGCCGCCGCTGCCGTTTGCCTGCTGGGGAATTGGGGGTTGGGCGCAATGAAGCGGCGGTGGGTCGCGCCGGCCTTTTGAGCGAATGACTCCCTCCCTTTCGCCGCAGGCGAAGGGGAGGGTTGGGGAGGGGTGCTTTTGCTTCTCAAGAACAACCCCCTCCCAACCTCCCCCTTGCGCTGCGCGCAAAGGGGAGGAGCACGCATCACCTCCGAATTTTTCTCCGGATAGTCCTGCGCCTCCGGAAATGATGGAAGGTGTGCCCTGCGCACGGCATCGAGAGACGGGCCTGTAAACTTTGCCCATGTCTTCCGGCCTGCGCGACAACCCCCTCGACGCCCTCATGCACCCCTTCGCCGACGGCCCGCTGCGCTGGCCGGGCGAAGGCGGCGTGCTGTTCCTGCGCGCCCGCGAAGGCGCGGCCCTTCACGCGGCGCGTCCGTCCGCGCTGGTCGCGACGCAACCGTTCCGGCCGGAAGCCGAACGCCTGGAGCGCCTCGGTATCGACCTGTTGGACGAGGACGCATTGCCGGACGCCGCCTACCCGCTGGCGCTGGTACTCCCGCCGCGCCAGCGCGAGGAAGCGCGCGCGCTGCTGGCGAAGGCCTGCGTGGCGGTAGCGCCGGGCGGCATGGTGGTCGCGGCGGTGGCGAACGACGAAGGCGCGAAATCGCGCGAGGCCGACCTGAAGCAACTGGCCGGCGGCGTCGCCGCGCAGAGCAAGTTCCATTGCCGCACGTTCTGGACGCAGCCCGGCGCGGCCTTCGATGCGGCGCTGGTCGCGCAGTGGCGGCAGTTCGACGCGCCGCGCCGGATCGCCTCGGCCGACGTGCCCGGCGGCGGCTTTCATAGCCGGCCCGGCGTGTTCGCCTGGGATCGCGTGGATGCCGCCTCGGCCATGCTCGCCGCCGTGCTGCCGGCCGATTTGCAGGGCCGCGTGGCCGACTTCGGCGCGGGCTGGGGCTATCTGTCGATGCAGGCGCTGGCGCGCTGCCCGCGGATCGCCTCGCTCGACCTGTTCGAGGCCGACGCGCGCGCGCTGGCGCTGGCGCGGCGCAACCTGGCGGACGCTCGTGTCCCAGTGGCGTTCCACTGGCATGACGTCGAACAGGGCGTGGCCGAACGCTTCGACGCCATCGTCTGCAACCCGCCGTTCCACGCGCTGGGGCGCGGCGAGCGGCCCGACATCGGCCGCGCCTTCATCGCCGCCGCCGCGTCGTCGCTGAAGCCCGGCGGCCGGCTGTGGCTGGTCGCCAACCGCCATCTTCCCTACGAGGACGCGCTGGGCGCGGGCTTCGCGCGGGTGCGCATCGTCGCGCAGGACGGCGGCTTCAAGATCGTGGAAGGTGAAAAGGCGCGCGCCTAGCGGACGCCTTCAAGGCATCTGCTGCGCCTTTGAACGACCGGCCATGGATGGCCGGGCCATGGTGTCCGGAGACTGCATGGTTTCGCCATGGATGACATCGATACGTTGCAAGGAATCCGAATGAAGCTGGTCAAGCACATCGCCAACCTCGGCTACGGCAGCCGCCGGGACGTGCAGTGGATGTTCCGCGAAGGCCGCGTCACCGACGCGGCGGGCGAGGTGCTGTACGCCGACGACCGGGTCGAGCACGACGCCATCCGCATCGACGGCGAGCCGCTCGATCCGCCGTCCGGCCTGCTGCTGATGCTGCACAAGCCGGTCGGCATCACCTGCTCGACCAAAGATCCGGGCCGCGTCGTGTACGACCTGCTGCCGCCGCGCTTCCGCCTGCGCAGCCCGGCGCTGTCCACCGTCGGCCGGCTGGATCGCGACACCTCCGGCCTGCTGCTGCTGACCGACGACGGCCAGCTGCTGCACCGGATCATCGCGCCGAAGTCGAAGCTGCCGAAGGTGTACGTGGCGCAGCTTGCGGACGAACTGCGCGGCGACGAGGCGGCGGCTTTCGCCAGCGGCGCGCTCATGCTCGACGGCGAGAAGACGCCGCTGCTGCCGGCGGAACTGGAGCCGCTCGACGCGCGCACCGCGCGGCTGACCCTGCACGAAGGCCGCTACCACCAGGTGCGGCGGATGTTCGCGGCGGTCGGCAACCACGTCGCCGCCCTGCATCGCGAACGTATCGGCGGGCTGGCGCTGGGCGAGCTGCCGGCCGGCGAGTGGCGAACGCTGGACGATGCGGCGCGTGCGGTGCTGTTCGCAACGGACACGGCATGAGCGCGGTCGCGCCGCTGCCGTTCCGTCCCGAGGCGGTGCTGTTCGATATGGACGGACTGATGCTGGACAGCGAGCGCGCGATCAACGCCTGCATGGCGCAGGCCGCGCGGGAGCTCGGCCATGACGTGCCGGACACGCTGTGGCTGCGGATGATCGGCGGCGGGGAAGGGCTGTGCCGGCGCCTGCTCGCGGGCCACATCGGCGACGCGGCCGGCGTGGCGCTGCTGGCGCATGCGGAAGTCCTGTACGACGCGGTCGCCGACGCCGGCATCGACCATCGGCCGGGCGTCGTCGCGCTGCTGGAATGGCTGATCGCACGCGGGATGCCGCGCGCGGTGGCGACCTCCACCCGCCGCCCACTGGCGATGCGCAAGCTGGCCGCCGCCGGGCTGCTGCCGTACTTCGATGCGGTCTGCACCAGCAGCGACGTGCAAAGGCCCAAGCCCGCACCGGATGTTTATCTGCTGGCGGCGTCAACGCTAGGCGTCGCGCCGGCCCTCTGCTTGGTGCTGGAGGATTCGCCGACCGGCGTGCGCGCCGCGCTGGCGGCGGGCATGACGCCGGTGCAGGTGCCGGATCTGCTGGCGCCGGATGAAACCACGCTCGCGCTGGGGCATCGCATCGTCGCGTCGCTGGACGATGCGCGGCTGTTGCTGGAAGCGCGCCTGGCCGCCTGACGTCTTGCGGGCGCTGTTGCCCGCATCAGTGCGCACCGCGCGTCGTCGTCGAGTGGATTGCGTTGGCCGGGATGCCGCCGTTTACCGCTGCGGGTTGTCGCGGCGGAAAAGCGCCCATTCCTCCACGACGGTGCCGTCGGGAAGGTGGCACATGCCCTTCTCGCCGGAGGCGTCCCTGACGATTTCGAGCTTGCCGCCTTGCTCGACGCAATACTCGGACGCGGGGTTGGCGATGGCTGCAGCCTGGCCCGGTTCGTTGGAGGAGCAGCCGGCAAGGAGGGCAAGCGCGAAGGCGCTGGAGAAGCGCGCGATTTTTCCGGAGGAAATCTTCATGGAGCCTCCTGCTGTGTCGACGGCCTGACGCCGTTTCGGGTTCTGTTGATCGTTTCCGCGAAGCGGCGATCGCCGGGATGTTCTTTCAGTCTTCCAGCAGCTTGTCCCAGCCGTCGAAGCCAAGCTCGCGCACCGTGGCGATGTTGCGTTCGATGATCGCGTCGGGCTCCGGATACGCCGCCACCGCGCGGTCGATGCTGGCCTCGCGCAGCAGGTGCAGGATCGGATACGGCGCGCGGTTGGTCAGGTTGGCCGCGTCGTCCGGCGCGCTGTCGGCGAACTGGTAGTCCGGATGGAAGCTGGCGACCTGCAGCACGCCGTCCAGTTCCATCGCCTCGACCAGCGCATCGGCGTCGCCGAGGAAATCGTTGTAGTCGAGGAAGTCGGCCAGCACCTGCGGATGCACCAGCAGGGTAGTGTCGATGGCGTCGACGGGCGTGTCGCGCAGCAGCGCCAGTTCCTCGCCCAATTGCTCCAGCAGGGCGCGTTCGGTGCTGGCGTCGCTGACCACGATCCGCACTTGCTGCTTCACGACCACGGCCTTGGCGAACGGGCACAGGTTCAGGCCGATCACCGCGCGTTCCAGCCAGCGGCGTACGCCGGTTTCGATCGCTTCGGCGTCGAATGTGGTGTCCTGCGTCATCGGATCAGTCTCTGCGGGTGAGCGCTTGCGCGAGCCGATCAATCGCGGAAGTTGTCGAACTGCAGCGGCAGTTCGAACTCCTGTCCGCGCAGCAGGGCCATCGCCGCCTGCAGGTCGTCGCGCTTCTTGCCGGTGACGCGCAGCTTGTCGCTGTTGATCTGCGAATCCACTTTCAACTTGGCATCCTTGAGCGCGGCCTGGATTTTCTTCGCCAACTCGCGCTCGATGCCCTGCTTCACCGTCACCTTCTGGCGCGCGCCGGCCAGGTTGGTTTCCACGTCGCCGAACTCCAGGCAGCGCACGTCTATCTTCCGCGCGATCAGCCGCGCGCGCAGGATGTCGGTCATCTGCTGCAACTGGAAGTCGCTGGGCGCGGATTGGTTGATGACGTTCTCCTCGCGGACGAACTTCGCGTCCACGCCCTTGAAGTCGAAGCGCGTGGACAGCTCGCGGTTGGCCTGGTCCACGGCGTTGGTGAGTTCGTGGGTATCCACTTCGGAAACGATGTCGAAGGAAGGCATGGCATTCGGCACGGTGACGGGGCGCGCAGGTTACCGCATGCTGGACGGATGCCGCCGAAACCCGCCATGCCCGATCCGCAGCCGCGCCGCGCCCTCTGGCTGATGCTGGTCTCGGTGGCGCTGTTCGCGCTGATGGACGCGGCCCTGAAGACCCTGTCCGCGCATTACCCGCCGATCCAGGTGGCGGCGCTGCGCGGGGCGGCGTCGCTGCCGCTGGTGCTGGCCTGGGCGCTGTGGACGGCGGGGCCGCGCGCGCTGCTGCGGGTGCGCTGGCCGCTGCACCTGCTGCGCGGCGCGCTGGGCATCCTGATGATGGCGAGCTTCGTCTACGCGCTGAAGCGCCTGCCGCTTTCGACCACCTATTCGATCTTCTTCGTCGCGCCGCTGATGATCACCGCGCTGTCCGTGCCGTTCCTCGGCGAGCGGGTCGGCCCGCGCCGCTGGACGGCGATCGCCATCGGCCTGCTCGGCGTGCTGGTGGTGCTGAGGCCGACCGGGCAGGGCATGCTGACCCTGGCCGGCGGCGCGGTGCTGCTGGCGGCGTTCGGCTACGCGGTCTCGGCGATCACCGTGCGGGTGCTGGCGCGCACCGACAGCACCCAGGCGATCACCTTCTGGCTGCTGGCGCTGATGGCGCTGGGGGCGGGGCGCTGGCCCTGCCGGACTGGGTGGCGCTGCGCGGCGAGCACCTGTGGATCGTCGCTGCGATCGGCGTTGCCGGCGCGCTGGGCCAGTACACCATCACCGAGGCGTTCCGGGTCGGCGAGGCGTCCCTCATCGCCCCGCTGGAATACACCGCGCTGGTCTGGGGCGTGGCCTTGGATCTGCTGCTGTGGGGCGTGCTGCCGGATGCGGTGACGTGGGTCGGCGCGGGGATCATCGTCGCCAGCGGGTTGTACCTGTTGCGCCGGGAGCGGGTGCATGCGGAAGCGGAACATCCGTGATTTCGCCAGGGATGAAAACCATCTGTTCGGCGTGTCCGTGAGCGGGTTTCCGCTATTTTTCGCTCTGAGAATGTAATTGCCCGGATAAAACATGGGAATTGCTGCGCTGCGATTTGTGCCGCGCGCCGGGATGTGCTGACATGGCGGTTTCCCACCTAGCGGAGTCCCGGCCATGGCCGAGCTGAAGGAAGCGCGCGTCCCCGACATCGGCGGGCACAACGACGTGCCGGTGATCGAACTGCTGGTCAAGCCCGGCGACACGGTGACCAAGGACCAGGGCCTGGTCACGCTGGAATCCGACAAGGCGACGATGGAAGTGCCGTCGCCGTTCGCCGGCGTCATCAAGGAAGTGAAGGTGAAGCTGGGCGATACCGTCTCCGAGGGCGGGCTGGTGGCAATCATCGAGAGCGCCGAGGCCGCGCGCGCCGAACCGGTTGCCGCCCCCGAAGTCGCCAGCGCGGAAACTGGCGCGAAGGTCGAGCCGGTGGCCGTGTCGGTCACGCCTGACCGCCTGACACAACAGTCGATCACAACCGCCGCCGCGCCGGTGGAAAGCGGCGCGCCGGTGCCGGCGCTGGCCCCGGTGGCCGAACCCGGCCAGCTAGGCATCCCGCCGATGCGCTTCGAGGCCGACGCGGTGCTGCCGGCCAAGGTGCCCTACGCCAGCCCTGCGGTGCGCCTGTTCGCGCGCGAGCTGGGCGTGGACCTGATGCAGGTCGCGGGCAGCGGGCGCGGCGGACGCATCGCCAGGGAGGATGTGCAGAAGTTCGTCAAGGCCGCGTTGGCCGGCGGCATCGCCGCGCCGGTGGCGGCGTCGGGCGGTGGCGGCGGTGGCCTCAACCTGCTGCCGTGGCCGAAGGTGGACTTCGCCAAGTTCGGCGAGATCGAGACGAAGCCGCTCTCGCGCATCCAGAAGATTTCCGGCGCGAACCTGTCGCGCAACTGGGCGATGATCCCGCACGTCACCCAGCACGACGAGGCCGACATCACCGAGCTGGAAGCCCTGCGCGTCGCCCTCAACAACGAGAACGCCAAGGCCATCGCCGCCGGCAAGAGCGGCAAGGTGACGATGCTCGCCTTCCTCATCAAGGCCTGCGTGGCGGCCTTGCAGAAGTTCCCGACCTTCAACGCCTCGCTGGAGGGCGACAACCTCGTCCTCAAGAAGTATTTCCATATCGGCTTCGCCGCCGACACGCCGAACGGACTGGTGGTGCCGGTGCTGCGCGACGCCGACAGGAAGGGCGTGGTGGAGATCGCGAAGGAAATGGGCGAGCTGGCCGCGCTGGCGCGCGACGGCAAGCTCAAGCCCGAGCAGATGCAGGGCGGCTGCTTCACCATCAGCTCGCTGGGCGGCATCGGCGGCACTGCGTTCACGCCGATCATCAACGCGCCGGAGGTGGCGATCCTCGGCGTGTCGAAGTCCGACACCAAGCCGGTGTGGGACGGCAAGCAGTTCCAGCCGCGCCTGATGCTGCCGCTGTCGCTGAGCTACGACCATCGCGTGATCGACGGCGCCGCCGCCGCGCGCTTCACCAGTTATCTGGGACAACTGCTGGCCGACCTGCGTCGGGCCATGCTGTAAGGAGCGCGACATGGCAGACATCGAAAGCAAGGTTCCGGACATCGGCGGTCACGACAAGGTGCCGGTGATCGAGCTGTTGGTGGCGGTCGGCGACAGCGTGAAGAAAGACCAGGGCCTGGTCACGCTGGAATCCGACAAGGCGACGATGGAAGTCCCGGCGGTCGCCGACGGCGTGATCAAGGCGCTGAAGGTGAAGCTGGGCGATACGGTGACGGAAGGCAGCGTGATCGCCGTCATCGAGAGCGTGGCGGGCGACACTGCGGCGGCGCCGACGGCCCCCGCCCCGGCCAAGGCCGAAGCGCCGAAGCCTGCCGCCGCGCCGGCCGCGAAGGCGGAGCCGGCAGCGCTCGCCCCGCAGGCCGCCGCGTCCTCGGGCCGCAAGGCCGACGTCGAATGCGCGATGGTGGTGATCGGCGCCGGCCCCGGCGGCTACACCGCCGCGTTCCGCAGCGCCGACCTCGGTCTCGACACCGTGCTGGTCGAACGCTACGCCACCCTTGGCGGCGTCTGCCTCAACGTCGGCTGCATCCCGTCGAAGGCGCTGCTGCATGCCGCCGACGTGATCGAGCAGGCCGCGCACGCCAGCGACTACGGCGTTGATTTCGGAAAACCACGCATCAGCATCGACAAGCTGCGCGACTACAAGGAGAAAGTCGTCGGCCAGCTCACCAAGGGCCTGGCCGGCATGGCCAAGCAGCGCAAGGTGCGGACGGTGCAGGGCACGGCGAAGTTCGTCTCGGCAAATGAGTTGGAAATCGCCGATGCCGACGGCAAGACGCAGCTGCTGCGCTTCGCCAATTGCATCATCGCCGCGGGCAGTCAGCCGGTGAAGCTGCCGTCGTTTCCGTGGGATGACCCGCGCGTCATGGATTCCACCGACGCGCTGAACCTCGCCGACGTGCCGAAAAAGCTGCTGGTCGTCGGCGGCGGCATCATCGGGCTGGAGATGGCGACGGTCTATCGCGCGCTGGGCGCAGAGGTCACCGTGGTCGAGTTCATGCCGCAGCTGATCCCCGGCGCGGACGCCGATCTGGTCAAGCCGCTGGCCGATCGCCTGAAGAAGCAGGGAGTCGCCATCCACCTCAAGACCAAGGTGGTCGAAGCCAAGGCGCAGAAGAACGGCATCGCCTGCAGCTTCGAGGGCGACAGCATCCCCGAGGGCAAGCTGTTTGATCGCGTGCTGGTCGCGGTGGGCCGCAGCGCCAACGGCGGCAAGCTCGATGCCGAAAAGGCCGGCGTGCGCGTCGGCGAGCGCGGACTGATCGCGGTCGATGCGCAGATGCGCACCAGCGTGCCGCACATCTTCGCCATCGGCGATCTGGTCGGCCAGCCGATGCTGGCGCACAAGGCCACGCACGAGGGCAAGCTGGCCGCCGAAGTCGCCGCCGGCGAGAAGAAGGAATGGGTGGCGCGGGTGATCCCGAGCGTGGCCTACACCGATCCGGAAATCGCGTGGGTCGGCGTCACCGAAACCGAGGCGAAGGCCAAGGGCCTGAAGATCGGCGTCGGCAAGTTCCCGTGGGCGGCGTCCGGCCGCGCGATTGGTTTGTCGCGCACCGAAGGATTCACCAAGCTGGTGTTCGACGAGGACAGCCACCGCGTGATCGGCGGCGGGATAGTGGGAGTGCATGCGGGCGAGCTGATCTCGGAGATCGCGCTGGCCATCGAGATGGGCTGCGAGGTGCACGACATCGGCCACACCATCCACCCGCATCCCACGCTGGGCGAGTCGGTGGGCATGGCGGCCGAGGTGTACGACGGCAGCATCACCGACCTGTACATCCCGAAGAAGAAGTAGGGCGGTCTCGATCCGCCGATGCGGCATCGTCGACGGCGCGGCCTGATCCGCGCCGTTTTCGTTCAGGCCGTGACGACGTCCCGATCCGGCGTGCGATTGGCGTTGCGGCGCGCCTCGATCCGCTTCCATACCTTCTCGTGGAAGTGGAACACCACCGTGTTGCAGGCCGGCTCCACCAGCGCCAGCGCGCCGCCGACCAGCCAGCTGCCGGTCATCAGCCAGCCGACCGAAAACGCCACCGTGAAGTGCAGGGCGGCAAAGCTCAGGGTCTTGCGCATGGCGACCTAGAAGATGGGAATTATTCTCATCTTACCGCCGGAGCGCGCGCTGTCCAATGGAGGCTGTCGATGGCTGCGATCCGCGCCCTGCATGGCGGATCGGACGGGCGCGCAAAAAGAAGCCCCGGCCGGGGACGGGCCGGGGCTTCGCGCACGCCCGCACGGGGATCGACGAGGATGTTGCGGACGCCACGGTTGTGACAGGCGCCACGACGGGAAGTTCCGGCGGATTCCGGCAGCTTTTGGCGGTTGCCGGTGAAAAAGAGCGCCTGCTATAATTCGGCGGCTTCGCAGGACGGTTTTCGCAACCGCCCCGCGAGTCCGTGCCGATACCGGCTGATTTTGCAGGGAACGTCCGCGTGCTCAATTCCGTCAACGCGGGCTGGCGGCTGGCGCTGCGGGTGGTGGTCTTCCAGATCATCGCCACGCTGGCGACGGCGGCGGCCTGCTACATCAGCGGCCCGCGCGCCGCCCTGGCAGCGCTGGCGGGCGGCGGGTCGATGGCGCTGGGCAGCATGCTGGCCGCCTGGGGCGCCTTCGGCGGCGGCGTGGCGGGAGCCGGCGTGGCGCTCGGGCGCCTGCTGCTGGGCACCGCGGTGAAATGGCTGGTCGTCATCGTCGGGCTGTATCTGGCGATGGCGGTGTGGAAATTGCCGGCGGTGCCGGTATTGGCCGGAGCGGCGATGGCCGCGGCGGCCTTCGTGGTTTCGATGAGATTCGTGGCGCAGCGCAGTACGACGAGGACGAACGCGTGATCCTGGAAGCAATGGGGCTGGCACCTGAAGGCGGCGAAACCGGCGGCGGTCTGACCGGTTACATCGTCCATCACCTGACCCACAACACCAAGCAGTTCTCGTTCGGCGAAGTCCATATGGACTCGTGGATCGTCGCGCTGGCGCTGGGCCTGCTGGCCAGCTTCTGGCTGTGGTGGTACGCCCGCAAGGCGACCTCCGGCGTGCCGTCCAGGGGTCAGGCCTTCGTCGAGCTGGTGGTCGAGTTCGTCGATTCCGAAGTGAAGAACACCTTCCACGGCGACCGCCGCTTCATCGCGCCGCTGGCGCTGACCATCTTCGTCTGGGTGGTCTTCATGAACGCGATGGACCTGCTGCCGCTGGACATCCCCAGCGCCGCCGTGGAAGCCGTGGCCGGCAAGGAAGCCGCGCACCACACCTATCTGCGCTGGGTGCCGACCGCCGACATCAACACCACCTTCGGCCTGTCGCTCACCGTCCTGCTGCTGATCATCTTCTACTCGATCAAGGCCAAGGGCGCGGGAGGCTTCACCAAGGAGCTGTTCACCGCGCCGTTCCACGCCGAGGGCACCTTCGCCAAGATCGTGCTGGCGCTGCCGAACCTGTTCCTCAACGTGGTCGAGTACCTGTCCAAGCCGGTCAGCCTGGGCATGCGGTTGTTCGGCAACATGTACGCGGGCGAGCTGGTGTTCATGCTGATCGCTGGCCTGTTCGTCTCTTGGTTCACCTTCCTGCCGGGCATCGTGTTCCAGTCGATGTGGGCGATCTTCCACATCCTGATCATCCTGCTGCAGGCCTACATCTTCATGGTGCTCACCGTCGTCTATCTGGCGATGGCGCACGAGCACCACTGATTCGCGTTCCAGCATCTTCGCTTCACCTTCCGTCGTTCCACCTTCAATTCACCGCAAGCACCGCAACTGGAGATCCACCATGGAATTCATCGCCCAAGTCCAGGCCTACACCGCCATCGCCATCGGCATCATCGTCGGCCTGGGTGCCCTCGCCGCCGCCCTCGGCATCGGCATCATGGGCAGCAAGTTCCTCGAATCCGCCGCCCGCCAGCCGGAGCTGGTGCCGATGCTGCAGGGCCGCATGTTCCTGCTGGCCGGCCTGATCGACGCGGCGTTCCTGATCGGCGTCGGCGTGGCGATGATGTTCGCGTTCGCCAACCCGCTGCTGGCCGCGGTGCAGGCTGCCGCCGGCGCCTGATCGCGCTGGGCGACAAGGCGCGCGCAACCTTCGGGACGCGCGCGCCGGCAACACCGCGCTGCGGCATGTCGCCGCAGCGCAGCCTTGAAAGGCCCGGCGCACTGGGCCTTTTGGAACGTCAGGTCACGACATGAATCCGAATATCACCCTGCTGGGCCAGATGATCTCGTTCGCGATCCTCATCTGGTTCTCCGTCAAGTTCATCTGGCCGCCGCTGATCAAGGCGATCGAGGAACGTCAGCAGAAGATCGCCGAAGGCCTGGCCGCCGCCGACAACGCGCAGAAGAATCTCGCGCAGGCCGACGCCAAGGTCGCCGACGAGCTGAAGGCCGCCCGCGCCAAGGCCAACGAGATCATCGAGCAGGCCCACCAGCGCGCCAACGCGCTGATCGACGCCGCCAAGGCCGACGCGATCGCCGAAGGCGCGCGCCAGAAGGCGCTGGCCGAGGCCGAGATCGAGGCCGCCGCCAACCGCGCCAAGGAAGACCTGCGCAAGCAGGTGTCCGCGCTGGCCGTGTCCGGCGCCGAGAAGCTGCTCAAGCGCGAGATCAACGCCAACGACCAGAAGGCGCTGATCGACGAACTGGCCGCGCAGCTCTGAGGCCCGAACGATGAGCCTGACCCTCGCCCGTCCCTACGCCCGCGCCGCCTTCTCGGTGGCGCGCGAGGCCGGCGCGCTGCCGGCGTGGTCGGCCGCGCTGGGCTTCGCCGCCCGCGCCGCGGCCGAGCCGCAGGCCGCCGTGCTGCTGGACAACCCGAAGCTGACCCGCGCCGACGTGGTCGCGCTGCTCGCGCCGGAAGGCGCGGACGAGACGTTCCGCAACCTGCTCGGCCTGCTGTTCGACAACCGCCGCCTGGCGCTGCTGCCGGAAGTCGCCGGCCTGTTCGACGAGCTGCGCTTCGAGGCCGAGCGCGTGGTGCGCGTAAAGGTCACGTCCGCCGCGACGCTGGCGGACGGCGAGCTGGAGACGATCAAGGCCGCGCTGCGCAAGCGCTTCGGTCGCGACGTCGAGGTCGAGACCGCGATCGACGAGAGCCTGATCGGCGGCGCGCTGATCGACGCCGGCGACATCGTCATCGACGGCTCGATCAAGGGCAAGCTGGCGCGCCTGCAGACGGCGCTGTCGCACTAATTCATTTGCATACGCGGGCGGCAACGCCGGCACCAAGGAAACCAAGATGGCCACCACCACGCTCAACCCGTCCGAAATCAGCGAACTGATCAAGACCCGCATCGAGAAGGTCGCGCTTTCCGCCGAAGCCCGCAACGAAGGCACCGTGACCTCGGTGTCCGACGGCATCGTGCGCATCCACGGCCTGGCCGACGTGATGCAGGGCGAAATGATCGAACTGCCGGGCGGCACCACGGCGCTGGCGCTGAACCTCGAACGCGACTCCGTGGGCGCGGTGGTGCTGGGCGACTACGAGCACCTGCGCGAAGGCGACGTGGCCAAGACCACCGGCCAGATCCTGTCGGTGCCGACCGGCCCCGAGCTGCTGGGCCGCGTGGTCAACGCGCTGGGCGAGCCGATCGACGGCAAGGGCCCGATCGACGCCAAGACCACCTCGCCGGTGGAAACGATTGCTCCCGGCGTGATCTGGCGCAAGTCGGTCGATCAGCCGGTGCAGACCGGCTACAAGTCGGTCGACTCGATGATCCCGATCGGCCGCGGTCAGCGCGAGCTGGTCATCGGCGACCGCCAGACCGGCAAGACCGCGCTGGCCATCGACGCCATCATCAACCAGAAGTCCTCCGGCATCCGCTGCATCTACGTGGCGATCGGCCAGAAGAACTCGACCATCGCCAACATCGTGCGCAAGCTCGAGGAATACGGCGCGATGGCGTACACCACGGTCGTCGCCGCCTCGGCCTCCGAGTCGGCCGCGATGCAGTACATCAGCGCCTACTCCGGCTGCGCGATGGGCGAATACTTCCGCGACCGCGGCGAAGACGCGCTGATCGTGTACGACGACCTGTCCAAGCAGGCCGTGGCCTACCGCCAGATCTCGCTGCTGCTGCGCCGCCCGCCGGGCCGCGAAGCCTACCCGGGCGACGTGTTCTACCTGCACAGCCGCCTGCTGGAGCGCGCCGCGCGCGTGTCCGAGGAGTACGTGGAGAAGTTCACCAACGGTGCCGTCAAGGGCAAGACCGGTTCGCTGACCGCGCTGCCGATCATCGAAACGCAGGCCGGCGACGTGTCCGCGTTCGTGCCGACCAACGTGATCTCGATCACCGACGGCCAGATCTTCCTCGAAACCGACCTGTTCAACGCCGGCATCCGCCCGGCCGTGAACGCCGGCATCTCGGTGTCGCGCGTGGGCGGCGCGGCGCAGACCAAGATCATGAAGAAGCTGTCCGGCGGCATCCGCATCGCGCTGGCGCAGTACCGCGAGCTGGCCGCGTTCGCGCAGTTCGCTTCCGACCTGGACGACGCCACCCGCAAGCAGCTGGAGCGCGGTCAGCGCGTGACCGAGCTGATGAAGCAGAAGCAGTACGCACCGATGTCGGTCGCCGAGCAGGCGCTGTCGATCTACGCGGTGGACAAGGGCTATCTGGACGACGTGCCGGTCGGCAAGGTGCTGGCGTTCGAAGCCGGCCTGCAGGCCCACTTCGCCAACACCGCAGGCAGCCTGATGGGCGACGTGGCGGCCACCGGCAACTGGAACGACGAAATCGAAGCCGCGTTCAAGAAGGGCATCGAGGACTTCAAGACCACCGGTAGCTGGTAAGTCATTCCGTCACTCCCGCGCAAGCGGGAGTCCATGGACGTTGAACATCAAGACGCTGGATTCCCGCCTTCGTGGGAATGACGAGCAAAGAGAAAAGAGATGGCAGGCGGACGCGAAATCAAGACGAAGATCAAGAGCGTGCAGAACACCCGCAAGGTGACGCGCGCGCTCGAAATGGTCTCGGCCTCCAAGATCCGCAAGGCGCAGGATCGGATGAAGGCGTCGCGCCCGTACGCGCGCGCGATGAAGCAGCTGATCGGCCATTTGGCGCAGGCCAATACCGACTACCGCCACCCGTACCTGGTGCAGCGCGAGAACGTGAAGCGCGTCGGCTACGTCGTGGTGTCGTCGGACCGCGGCCTCGCCGGCGGGCTGAACAACAACATGTTCCGCAAGCTGCTGGTCGAGTTCCGCGCCTTGCAGGAACAGGGCATCGAGGTCGATGTCGTCACCATCGGCCAGAAGGCGTCGGTGTTCTTCCGCCGCGTCAAGGTCGGCATGCTGGCCTCGGTCACCCACCTGGGTGACGCGCCCAAGCTGGAACAGCTGATCGGCGTCATCAAGGTCATGCTGGACGCCTACACCGAAGGCAAGGTGGACAAGGTGTTCCTGTCGTACAACGACTTCGTGAACACCATGACCCAGAAGGCCACCTTCGACCAGCTGCTGCCACTGCCGGCGGCGGAAACGCAGATGGCCAAGCACGAGTGGGACTACATCTACGAGCCGGACGCGGAATCCGTGCTGGAGCACGTGCTGACCCGCTACATCGAGTCGCTGGTGTACCAGGCGGTGATGGAGAACGTCGCCTCCGAGCACGCCGCGCGCATGGTGGCGATGAAGGCCGCCAGCGACAACGCGACCAAGCTGATCGGCACGCTGAACCTCGTCTACAACAAGGCGCGGCAGGCGGCGATCACGCAAGAGATTTCGGAAATCGTCGGCGGCGCCGCGGCGGTTTGACACAACGAAGCAGCATTCAAGAGTTTTCGAGGAAACAACCATGAGCAACCAGGGCAAGGTCGTACAGATCATCGGCGCGGTCGTCGACGTCGAATTCCCGCGCGAGAGCGTGCCGAGGGTGTACGACGCGCTGAAGGTGCAGAACACCGCCATCACGCTGGAAGTGCAGCAGCAGCTGGGCGACGGCGTGGTGCGCTGCATCGCGCTGGGCTCGACCGACGGCCTGAAGCGCGGCCTGATCGCCGACAACACCGGCCGCGCCATCTCGGTGCCGGTCGGCATCGGCACGCTGGGCCGCATCATGGACGTGCTGGGCAACCCGATCGACGAGGCCGGCCCGGTCGCCGCCGACACCACGTGGGAAATTCACCGCGCTGCGCCGTCGTACGAAGATCAGGCTTCCACCACCGAGCTGCTGGAAACCGGCATCAAGGTGATCGACCTGATGTGCCCGTTCGCCAAGGGCGGCAAGGTCGGCCTGTTCGGCGGCGCCGGCGTGGGCAAGACCGTCAACATGATGGAGCTCATCAACAACATCGCCACCGAGCACAGCGGCCTGTCCGTGTTCGCCGGCGTGGGCGAGCGCACCCGCGAGGGCAACGACTTCTACCACGAGATGCAGGAGTCGGGCGTCGTCAACGTGCAGGAGCACGCCAAGTCCAAGGTGGCGATGGTGTACGGCCAGATGAACGAGCCGCCGGGCAACCGCCTGCGCGTCGCGTTGACCGGCCTGACCATGGCCGAGTACTTCCGCGACGAAGGCCGCGACGTGCTGCTGTTCGTGGACAACATCTACCGCTACACGCTGGCCGGTACCGAAGTGTCGGCGCTGCTGGGCCGCATGCCGTCGGCGGTGGGCTACCAGCCGACCCTGGCCGAGGAAATGGGCGTGCTGCAGGAGCGCATCACCTCGACCAAGACCGGTTCGATCACCTCGATTCAGGCCGTGTACGTGCCCGCGGACGACCTGACCGACCCGTCGCCGGCCACCACCTTCGCGCACTTGGACGCGACCGTGGTGTTGAGCCGCAACATCGCCTCGCTGGGCATCTACCCGGCGGTCGATCCGCTGGACTCGACCTCGCGCCAGCTCGACCCGAACGTGATCGGCAACGAACACTACGAAACCGCGCGCCGCGTGCAGTCCACGCTCCAGAAGTACAAGGAGCTGAAGGACATCATCGCGATCCTGGGCATGGACGAACTGTCGGAAGAGGACAAGCTGGCCGTGGCCCGCGCGCGCAAGATCGAGCGCTTCTTCAGCCAGCCGTTCCACGTGGCGGAAGTGTTCACTGGCTCGCCGGGCAAGTACGTGCCGCTGAAGGAAACCATCCGCGGCTTCAAGGGCATCTGCGACGGCGACTACGATCACCTGCCGGAGCAGGCGTTCTACATGGTCGGCTCGATCGAAGAAGCCGTCGAGAAGGCGAAGAAGCTGGCGGCCTGATCCGCCCGCTTCCCGTAACCTGAGGAATCACGATGGCATCCACCATCCGTTGCGACATCGTCAGCGCCGAAGCCGAGATCTTCCACGGCGACGCCGAGCTGGTCGTGGCCACGGGCGAACTCGGCGAGCTGGGCATCGCGCCCAAGCACGCGCCGCTGATCACCCGCCTGAAGCCGGGCAAGGTCGTCGTCACCCTGCCGGGCGGCGAGAAGCTGGACTTCGCCATCTCCGGCGGCATCCTCGAGGTGCAGCCGACGGTGGTGACCGTGCTGGCCGACACCGCGGTCCGCGCCGACGAGATCGACGAAGCCGCCGTACGTGCCGCCAAGGACGAGGCCGAGCGGATCATCGCCCACCGCGGCGAGGCGATGGAGATCGCCGAGGCGCAGAAGCGTCTGGCCGAAGTCACCGCGCAGCTGCAGGCGCTGGAGCGCCTGCGCAAGAACCTGCGCCACTGACCGGGCCCGATCCGGTTGGTCGACGCGAAGCCCCGCACTGCGGGGCTTCCGTTTTTGCGGCGCCGGCCGCCGTTCATGCGCCGTATTCACGCCGGTGCGATCATCCTCCAAGACGTCCCGCCGGGAGAGCCACCATGCGTTCCATCCGAATCCTTGCCTGCGCCCTGCTGGCCGCCGCCACGCTGGGGCTTTCCGCCTGCGCGACCGGTCCGACGGTGCGCACCGATTCCGATCCCACCGCCGACTTCGGCCAGTACCGCACCTGGGGCTTCTACAAGCCGATCGCGATGGAGCAGTCCGGCTATTCCAGCTGGATCTCCGAGCGCATCCGTGCCGACGTGCAGCGCGAAATGGAAGCGCGCGGCTACCGCTACGCCGCCGAAGGCGCCGACCTGCTGGTCAACTTCCAGGGCGTGGTGGAAGACAAGACCGCCGTCTGGAGCGTGCCGCGCAGCGACGTGCAGTGGTTCTACAGCTACCGCCGCCGCAGCTACGTCGCGGTGCCGGTGTGGTACGACGAAACCCAGGTGAGCCGCTACCGCGAGGGCACGCTGACCGTGGATCTGGTCGACGGCAAGCGCAACCGCATGGTGTGGACGGGCGCGGCCAGCGCGCCGGTGGCGGGCAAGAACACGCCGGCGGAGAAGCGCATGGCCGGCATCGACCAGGCCATCACCGCCATCTTCGTCAAGTATCCGTACCGGGCCACGCCGTAACCGGGGACGCCGGCGGCGGGGGAAATCCATGGAGATGGGATCCTGGCGCGCGCGCCGCTGGCGGGTGATCGTCAAGCGGCATCCGTCCGCGTTCCTGCTCGCGGCGCAGTTGCTGAGCCTGCTGCTCTATCCGCTGATGAACGACGGCAGCGGCGGGCGCCTGCTGTTCGGCGCGGTCGCGCTGGTGGTGGTGCCGCTGGCGCTGTGGGTGGTGATGCGCAGTCCGCTGATGAGCTGGATCGGCTGGCTGCTGGCGATCCCGGCGATGGTGCTGACGGTGTTCGGCGTGCTGTTCGAGCACGCCGCGTTGCTGCCGGTGTCCGCGATGCTGGAGGCGGCGCTGTACTTCTACGCCGCAGGCGGATTGATCGCCTACATGCTGCGCGACC
Organism: Thermomonas brevis; assembly: GCF_014395425.1. Taxonomy (NCBI): domain Bacteria; kingdom Pseudomonadati; phylum Pseudomonadota; class Gammaproteobacteria; order Lysobacterales; family Lysobacteraceae; genus Thermomonas; species Thermomonas brevis. The sequence goes on along the minus strand of NZ_CP060711.1, from coordinate 1,247,642 downwards.
ACAAGGTCACCTCCGACGAACTGTTCGCCGCCGGTGCGACCTTCACTTTGCTGGCCTGGGGCTTCGCCTACGCCTATTTCGTCTGCCAAGCCTGGTTCCCCGGCAGCTTCTCCGGCATCGAACCGGAGCGGCAGCGCCGCTGGCTCGATCTGCTGTTCTACAGCTTCAGCAACCTGTCGGCGACCGGCCTGGGCGACACGCTGCCGCTGACCGCGCCGGCCAAGGTACTGACCATGCTGGAGCAGTTCGCCGGCGTGGGCTACATCGCCGCGGTGGTGTCGCGGCTGATCGGCCTGACCATCGTGCGCGGCGACGCGCGCGGGTAAGCGTCAGGGCAGGGCGGCCAGCGTCTTGCGGATGTCGCCGGCCAGCGCGGACAGGGCCGGATTGGCGCTGACTGCGGTGGCGCTGCCCAGCGCATTGAGGAAGTTCTCCAGGTTCGCGCGCCGCGTCCACCATGCCGCCTGCGGATCGGTTTCCGGCCGCGTTCCGAGTGTAGAGACCAGCCGGTTCAGCCATGCCGCAACTGCCGTCTGTTCGAGATCGCCGCGCGCGATTAGATAGACGGCCGCGCGCGCGAGCCGGGCGGGTTCGCCGAAGGCATAGGCCCGATCGTCGGCAGGCATCGACTGGCTGCCGACGGCATCGAGCAGCGCCGACACCTGCGCCGGTTGCAGCGCTTCGTTGAGCGCCAGCTGCATCGCCCAGTCGGCGCCGTGCGCGACGCCGTGCCGCCAGCCTTCGCCATCGACATAGCCGCGGTAGTCGCGCACCGAGCGCAGATAGGCCGCCGCGGCATCGACCAACCGCGTGCGCTGCTCCTGCGTCATCCACGGGCGGATGCGGTCGGTGCGCGCGACTTCCGACAGCACCAGCGCCGCGAACGGCTTGCGGAAGCCGTCGCCGTCTTCGCCATCGAGCTGTGCCAGCAGCCGGGGTTCGATCGCAAGCAGCGACGCATCGTCGAGGAGGCCGCCGCGCATCCAGCTCGAAAGCGCCTCGAAGGCGATGCCGTCGCGCAGGAACGGATCGGCGTCGCCCAGGCAATCCACCAACGCCAGCGCGCGAGCGTTGCGTCCCACAGCGTCGGCGACGTCGAAGCCGGCGGCTTTCCAGCGCTTCAGGGAATCGTGCGCGTCGGTGGAGAGCGCGCAGCGCGCATGCGCCGGAAGCGTCGCCAGCATTGCGAGCAGCAGGAACAAAGCGCGAATCCTGAAGGACATGGCGGGCAGGGCGAAGATGAGTGGGCGGACAGCCTATGCCAGCGGAGCGTCGGAGCGTTTTTCCCGGTTTGTCGGAATGCTCCGGAACTGCCCGCGATGCGCCGCGTGCTTGCCAAGGGCATGACGGCCGCACTTATGATTCCGGTTCCTCCGGCGCGCAGTACAGAAGCCATGCCTCCCAACCGACCGGGCCCGACCGATGCGCTGCCGGCGAATCGCCTGCGGGTCGGTGCGTGCACGGTGGACGTGCCGCTGCGCGAGATCGTGCGCGCCGATGGTGCGAAAACGCGCGTCACCGTGAAGTCGATGGCGGTGCTGGTGCTGCTGGCCGAGCACGCGGGGCAGGTGGTGAGCCGCGATGCCCTGCTGCACTCGGTCTGGGCGGGCACCATGCCGACCGACGATGTGGTGACGCAGGCCGTCACCCTGCTGCGCAAGGCGCTGGGCGACGACCGCGATGCGCCGGCCTATGTCGAGACGATTCCGAAGGCGGGCTATCGCCTGCTGGCGGATGTCGAATGGTCGAGGGGCGCCGAGGTGCCGATGCCGAAAGCCCCGCTTCCCGCCGGAACGATGGGCGACCGTCGCCGCGGATGGATGGTGGCGCTGCTGGGCTTGGCCACGGCAGCGGCACTGGCATGGGGAACGCTGCACTGGCGCAAGCCGCAGGCATCGCCGCCGGAGAAGGCCGCTGCCGATGCGCCGACGACCGATCTGCCCTACACATTGCTGACGGCGCGCCCCGGCCCGGAAACGCAGCCCGCGCTGTCGCCGGACGGCGCGCTGGTGGCGTACGCGATGCCGCCGGGTGCTCCGGAAGATGCGCCGGCGATTTTCGTGCAGACCGCGCAGCCGACCCCGCCGCGCCAGCTGACGGCGCCTCCGGCCGGTCATTCCGACCACCTGCCGCGCTGGTCGCCCGATGGACGCCAGCTGATGTTCGCCCGCATCGACGACACCGGCGGCTGCGAACTGCTGCTGATGCCGGCCAGCGGCGGCGCGACCCGCGCGGTGGGGCGCTGCGACCGCCTCAACGGCCGCTACGACTGGCTGCCCGACGGTACGGGCATCGTGGCGGGATTGAAGCCCGAAGGCGGCGCATCCGCACGCCTGTCGGTGCTGCGCCTGGACAGCGGGCAATGGCGGCCGATGGCGTATCCGGCCGACGCCGGCAGCGTGGATTTCGACCCGCGCTTCTCGCCGGACGGCACGCGGCTGGGATTCCGTCGCGGCCTCAGCCATTCGGACCTGTGGGCGATGCCGGCGGCGGGCGGGGCGCCGACGCGGCTCACGCGCCTGCAGGGCAACATCACCGGCTGGGACTGGACGCCGGACGGACGTGCGCTGCTGTTCGGCTTCCTCGGCAATCCGCCGCAGCTGTTCCGGCACGAGTTGGCCAGCGGCCTCACGCGGGCTTTGGGGCGGTTCCCGGCGAGCGGACTGGACGTGGCGGCGCGGCGCGGCGCGATGGTGTTCGCTGTCGACGACGCGCGCGTCGCGATGTTCCGCTACCCGCTGCCGTTGCGCGCGGGCGTTCGCGCCGAGCCGCTGTTCGCTTCGACCGGCGACGACATGCTGCCGTCGCCCTCGCCGGACGGACGCTTGCTGGCCTTCCTCTCCGACCGCAGCCGCGAGGCGCGGCTGTGGCTGGGCGAGCCCGACCAACCCGAACACCTGCGCATGATCGAAGGCATCACGCCGGTGGCCCGGCATCCCGCGCAATGGTCGGATGACAGCCGGCGCCTGCTGGTGATCGGCGATGAGGCCGATGCGGACGGCGTGCATCGGCCGCGGCTGTACGAGGTCGATGCCGCCAGCGGCCGGTCGCGGGTGCTGGCGGTCGCGGATGCGACGCCGTATTTCGCCCAGTACCTGCCGGACGACCGTTTGTTGCTGGTGGTGGACAGGGGCGCCGGCAGGCTGTCGCTGTGGATCGTGGTGGGGACGGCGCCGATGCGGATGATGGCGACGCTGGACGACGTGGGCGAGGCGCGCTTCGACCGCGACAGCGGGAACGTGTACTTCGTGCGCGTCGGGCAGCCGGGACTGTGGCGGGCCGGGCCGGATCTGCGCTCGCCCGTGTCGGTGGATGACCGCAGGCCGACCGGCTACTGGCTGCGCCGCTGGGGCGTGCTGGCCGGGCGGCCGTTCGCGCTGCGCACGGCCGCGCCCGCATGCCTGGCGGACTGGCATTGGCTCGGCCCCGGCGAGCAGGCCGCGCCCGGCTGCCTCGACCCCGACCGGCGCGGGGTGCCGACGCAGGCGCTGATGGTGTCGCGCGACGGGAAATGGCTGTACGCGGGCATGACCGCCGGGCAGGAAAACAGCGATATCGGCCTGATGGATCTCGACGCATTGAAGGACTTGGCTTCGGCAACCCTTTGATTCCATAGGGTTCGGAAAAATTTCGGGCGGTTTTCGCCGGGATTTCCTGACGTTCCGAACCGCTCGCCGCAGTGATGGCGGCCGACCCTTTCGCAGGAGCCGGCCGTGCCTCCCATTCCTTCCTTCGCCGGGCGGAACCGCCCGTGCGTTCCGACGCCCGGCGCCGGTAACCGGCTGCATCTGTCCGCCGCGTCAGGCGCCGTTTCGATGGATGCGGCGGGACATGCCGCCGTGCTCTGGCTGGTGCTGCGCGGACAGGTCGATGTGTCGGCGCGCGAGGGAGAGTTCGTCCTCGGCCCCGGCGACTGGATCTCGCTGGCCGGCGACTCCGCGCCCCGCGCGCTGGGCCGCATTGGCACGTTGCTGCTGGGCGTCGGCGTGGCGCCGGGCGTGGCCGTGGAGTCGGGACTGCTGTTTCCGGCGCGCGGCCGGATGCCGCCGCGCGCGCGCGGGCAGGCGCTGCGGATCTGGCGCTCGTGCGGGGCCTTCGACGGCGCCGCCACGCTCGACGCCCCGGATGAGGTGCCTGCGTTTCTGGCCGCGCTGCAGGCCGATCTGGCCGATCGGATCGGGCGCTGTCCCGGCCATTCCGAGCGCCGCAAGCGGCAGGTGCTGTTGCGCATGCAGCGCGCGCGGCTGTGCCTGGAGGGACAAGTGGATGGCGGGCTGCGGATCGGCGAGCTGGCGCAGCGCATCCATTTCTCGCCCTGGTATTTCAGCAAGCTGTTCCAGGCGCTGTACGGGATCGGGCCGTTGCAGTTTTCGGCTCGGATGCGGCTGGAGCGCGCGCGCCGGCTGTTGGCGACCACGGCCATGCCGATCACCGAGGTGTCGGCCGCCTGCGGTTTCGACAACCCGTGCAGCTTCGCGCGCGCGTTCCGCGCGCGCTTCGGCACTACCGCGTCCGACTATCGCCTGCGCCATGCGCGCGGCGGCGATGCGGGCGGCGCGGCCGCCGCATGCGCGTGGAGCGTGCGATGAACCGGTGCTTCCGCTATTCCGCTTCGCGCAAGGTCGAAGCGGTGCGCCGCGTGGTCGAGGACGGCTGCCGCGTCTGCGACGTGGCCGCGGAGCTGGGCGTCAGCGAAGGTTCGCTGTTCTTCTGGGTGCGTCGCTACCGCGAATTCGCGTCGCGCGCCCACCAGCGCTCCGCCGGACTGCTGCCGGCGCCGCCGCGTGCGGAAACGGAACCCGTGCGCGAGGCCGGCAGCCTAGTGGCCTGGTTGCGCCGAGCGAACGGCGCGCGCGATGCGCACCCGTCCGCGGCATCGCGCATACCGCCAAGTCCGGCAAAGCGGACCGGTATGGGCCGCACCTAGCATCGAATCGTTAAGAAATCCTGAAGCCGCATCGCCGCGGTTTCGGGTTCACCGCCACCATCACGCTGGAGAACCGAAGTGACGATCAACACCCGTTCCAACCGGCAGCGCCGCAAGGCGCTCGCCCTCGCCGTAGCCCTTTGCTTCGCTGCCGGCGCGCAGGCGCAGACCAACACCGCAGGTGCGGTGACCGGCCGCGCCGTCGCGGGCGACACCCTCACCATCAGCAATCCGGCGACCGGCTTCAGCCGCACGATCACCGTGGGCGGCGACGGCAGCTACCGCTTCGCCCAGTTGCCGACCGGCCAGTACCAGCTGAGCCGCAACGGCGGCGCGGCGCGCAGCGTGACGGTCAACGTCGGTACCGCCACCGGCGTCGATTTCGCCGGCGACGCCACCACGCTGGACGCGGTGACCGTGGTCGGCAGCGGCGTGGTGAACCCGATCGACGTGTCCTCGGTCGAATCCGCCACGATCATGACCGAAGCGCAGATCGACCGCCTGCCGGTGGGGCGCGACGCCACCAGCGTGGCGCTGCTGGCGCCGGGCACGGTGCGCGGCGACAACCGCTTCGGCAACCTGGCCTCGTTCGGCGGCGCGTCGGTGGCCGAGAACGTCTATTACGTCAACGGCTTCAACGTCACCAACATCGTCAAGGGCCTGGCCTTCAGCCAGATCCCGTTCGAGGCGCTGGCCGAGCAGCAGGTCAAGACCGGCGGCTACGGCGCGGAGTTCGGGCGCTCGCTGGGCGGCGTGATCAACATGATCACCAAGCGCGGCACCAACGAATGGAAATTCGGCGGCAACGTCTACTGGAGCCCCGATTCGCTGGCCAGCGGCCTGCGCTTCGCCTATGACCCGCAGCGCGACGGCAGCTATACGGTCGAGGAGGGCGGCAAGCGCGACGAGCTGCGCTACAACCTGTACGCGAGCGGTCCGCTGGTGAAGGACAGGCTGTTCGTGTTCGCCCTGTACCAGGGTCAGAAGAACGACGAGGGCCAGATCTTCGAGGGCGGCAGCGGCATGATCAAGGAAGATTCGCCGCAGGGCCTGGTGAAGCTCGACTGGCAGATCAGCGACGACCACAGCCTGGAGCTGACCGCATTCCGCGACACGCTGGAAACCGACACCGTGACCTACCTGCGCACGGCGGGCGACCTGGGCCTGGGCGGCGGCACCGAAAACGGACGCAGCTATGCGAAGACCGGCGGCGAGAACTACGTCCTGCGCTGGAACGGCTACATCACCGACAACCTCACCCTGTCGGCGCTGTACGGGCGCGGCGAATATTCGCGCGGGGCCACCGACACCAATTCGGCCAAGTGCCCGCTGGTGGTGGATGCGCGCAGTTCGGCCGCGGTCGGCCCGCTGGGCGTGCAGGGTTGCTGGATCGGCACCGGGCAGGTGGCCGACGCCAATGCCGGCGACGTGCGCAAGGCGTGGCGCTTCGACGGCGAGTGGGCGCTCGGCGACCACCTGATCCGCTTCGGCCTGGACCGCGAGGAGTTCTCGACGGTGGACGGCTCCGTGTACACCGGCACCGACTACGAGCCGGAAACCCCCGGCGGCGTCTACTGGCGCTATTCCAACGTCATCGCCGGCCAGGTGCTGCCCGGCAACGGCGCGGTGGTGCCGGGCGGCATCACCGAGGTCGTGCGCCTGCGCTACTTCGAGAACGGCGGCAGCTTCGTGACCAGGAACAGCGCCTGGTACATCGAGGACAACTGGAGCGTCACCGACAACTTCCTCGCCTACCTCGGCATCCGCAACGAATCGTTCACCAACCTCAATTCGCTGGGTGGCGCCTTCATCGACGTCAAGAACACCTGGGCGCCGCGGCTCGGCTTCTCCTGGGACGTGCGCGGCGACTCCAGCCTGAAGGTGTTCGGCAACGCCGGCCGCTACTACATCCCGGTGTACGCGAACACCAACGTCCGCCTGGCCGGCTCGGAGCTGGACTACATCGAGTACTACACCTTCACCGGCATCGACCCGGCGACCGGCGCGCCGACCCTGGGCACGAAGATCGGCGACCGCTTCTACACCGGCGACGGCGACGTGCCCGACCCGAAGGCCGTGGTGGACAACGAGCTGACCCCGATGTACCAGGACGAATACATCCTGGGCATGCAGCTGGCGCTCAGCGAGAAATGGTCGCTCGGCCTGCGCGGCATCCACCGCAACCTCAAGTCGGGCATGGACGACGTGTGCGACGGCACCGGCGCACAGAAATGGGCGGTCGCCAACGGCTACACGCCGGACGAGGCGGAGGCGATCCGCGACGCCATCGGCCACTGCTTCCTGACCAACCCCGGCAACGACCTGTCGATCAACGCCGACCTGAAGGGCGACGGCAAGCTGGTGCGCGTGGACGTGCCGGCGTCGGCGATGGGCTATCCGATGGCCAAGCGCAAGTACAGCGCGCTGGAAGTGTTCGTCGAGCGTTCCTGGGACGAGAAGTGGTCGATGCAGGCCTCCTACACCTGGGCCAGGAGCGTCGGCAACACCGAGGGCTACGTGCGTTCCGACAACGGCCAGGACGACGCCGGCATCACCACGTCGTTCGACTTCCCCGGCCTGATGGACGGCGGCTACGGCTACCTGCCGAACGACCGCCGCCACAGCCTGAAGGTGTTCGGCGCCTACAAGCTGGCCGAGGAATGGACGCTCGGCGCCAGCCTGCTGGTCCAGAGCGGGCGTCCCTACAACTGCTTCGGCGTGTACCCGGACAGCGGTCCGAATCCGACCGCGGGCAACTACGGCGCGGAATCGTTCTATTGCGGGTACTACGATCCGGAAACCGGCGGCGGTGACTATGCGTCATATCTGAAGCCGCGCGGCACGGCGGGCCGGGTCGGTTGGGCGCACGAGCTGGATTTGCGGCTGGGCTACGAGCCGAAGTGGGCGCCGGGCCTGAGGCTGAGCGTGGCCGTCCGCAACGCGTTGGACAGCAAGGACTACTACCGGGTGCAGGACGCGCGCGACGACGGCACCGCCGGCGCGCCGCTCTCGACCTACCTGCATCCGCGCGGCTTCGTCGCGCCGCGCACGGTGACGTTCTCGGTGCAGTACGACTTCTGACCGAACCGTTCGACGCTCCGTAACGAAAAACCGCCGGCATTGTTGCCGGCGGTTTTTTTTTCGTGCTGCGGTTGCAGATGCGGCGTCAGAATTTCGGCTTGTCGTCGCTCGCCTGGTAGCGGGCCATCGCGTCGACCAGGATCTGCTTGGCTTCGGCGGCGCCGCCCCAGCCGTCCAGCTTCACCCACTTGCCGTCTTCGAGGTCCTTGTAGTGCTCAAAGAAGTGGCCGATGCGCTGCAGCCAGTGCTTGCTGACCTTTTCGATGTCGTCGATGTGGCTGTAGCCGGCGAATACCTTGTCGATCGGAACGGCGAGGATCTTCTCGTCGCTGCCGGCCTCGTCGCTCATCTTCAGCACGCCGACCGGGCGGCAGCGGATCACCGAACCCGGCACCAGCGGCAGCGGCAGGATCACCAGCACGTCGGCGGGGTCGCCGTCGCCGCAGACGGTGTAGGGCACGTAGCCGTAGTTGCAGGGATAGCGCATCGGGGTGGACAGGATGCGGTCCACGAAGATCGCGCCCGAGGCCTTGTCCACCTCGTACTTGACCGGCTCGGCGTCCTTCGGGATTTCGATGATGACGTTGATTTCGTCCGGCGGGTTCTTGCCGGTGGGGACGAGGTCCAGACCCATGGGGAATTGCTCCGACGTGCTGGCCGCACCCGGAGGGGGCGCGGCGGTGATGAATGGGGGAGAGAACGCGCATTTTAGCGGAGCGGGGCGGCGCCATGCGCCCGCGCGTGTCCGGCGGCGTCGGTGCGCTTGACGGGTGGGAGCTAGATGCGCATGATGAATGCGCATTCGATGAGGACATGTCATGCGCATCCGGGATGAATACGCCGCCTACGGCAAGCGCGCCGCCAACGTCAGCGTCAACCAGCGCCTGCTGGAGGACGCCAAGGCGCTGGACATCAACCTGTCCGCCACGCTGGAGCGCGCGCTGGAAGCGGAAGTGCGCGCGCGCCGGCGCGAGCAATGGCTGGAGGAGAACCGCGAGGCGATCGCGGCGTACAACGCGCGGATCGCCCGCGACGGGCTTGCCGGCGATCAGGTGCGCGCCTTCAAGGCGGCGCTCAAGGCGTCGTCCACGGCATGAGCCAGTTCTGCGTCTATGCGAATGAGGATGCGGCATCGAAGCGCGCCATCCCGTATTGGCTGAACGTGCAGAGCGATCTGATCGGCATCGCGGATTCCCGAGTGGTCGTGCCGCTGATCGCGCTCCAGCAGGCCGGGCCGTTGATCAAGGATCTGATGCCGTTGCTGGACGTTGCGGGCAGACGGATGGCGATGGACACCGCGCAGATCACCAACGTGCCGATCCAGATGCTGGGCCGGCAGGAGGCGGATTTGTCCGCCGAGCGCACAGCCATCGTCAGTGCGCTGGACTTCCTCACCCACGGAATCTGAGATGACTTCCCCCTCCGCATCGCGATGGCGCAATTCGATTTCCCGGTCGGCGACGTGGCCGGGAACGCGCGGCGCATCGCCGACATGATCGCGTTCGCGCGCGACGAGTACGCCGCCGACGTCGTGCTGTTCCCCGAGCTGGCGCTGTCCGGCTACCCGCCGGAAGACCTGCTGTACCGGCCGGCGTTCCTGCGCGCGTGCGAGGAGGCGATGAACGACGTGGCGAAGGCGGCCACCGGCATCGTCGCCGTGGTCGGCTGGCCGCAGGCGGCCGGCAGCGTGGTCTACAACGCCGCCAGCGTGCTGCGCGACGGCGCCATCGAGCAGACCTACCGCAAGCGCGAGCTGCCGAACTACGCGGTATTCGACGAGCGCCGCTATTTCGACGTCGATCCGGACCGCGAGGACTGCGTGTTCGAGGTCGGCGGCGTGCCGGTCGGGCTGGTGATCTGCGAGGACCTGTGGTTCGCCGAGCCCATCGCTTCGACCGTGGCCGCCGGCGCGCAGCTGGTGCTGGTGCCGAACGCCTCGCCCTACGAGCACGACAAGCACGCGCAGCGCGACGCGCTGCTGGCGGAGCGCGCGCGCGAAACCGGCGCGGCCATCGCCTACCTCAACGTGGTCGGCGGGCAGGACGCGCTGGTATTCGACGGCGCCTCGGTGGTGGCCGACGGCGACGGCACGGTGCATCCGGCGGCGCTGGCGTTCGACGAGCAGTGGCTGGTGGTGCAGTTCGATCCGGCCACGCGCCGCTTCGCGCCGCTGCAGTGGACGGTGGACGGCGACGAGAGCCGCGACGCGCTGGCCTGGCGCGCGGTGGTGCGCGGCACCCGCGACTACTGCCGCAAGAACGGCTTCGACAAGGTGTGGCTGGGGCTGTCCGGCGGCATCGATTCGTCGGTGGTGCTGGCGATCGCCGCCGACGCGCTGGGCGCGGAGAACGTCACCGCGGTGCGGATGCCGTCGCGCTACACCGCCGGCCTGTCCAACGACCTGGCGCAGGAGCAGTGCGACGCGATGGGCGTGACGCTGCTGACGCTGCCCATCGAAAAGCCGTTCCAGGGCTATCTGGACACGCTGGCCGAGGTTTTCGCCGGCAGGCCGGTGGACACCGCCGAGGAGAATCTGCAATCGCGCACCCGCGGCGCGCTGATGATGGCGCTGTCCAACAAGTTCGGCGGGCTGCTGCTGACCACCGGCAACAAGAGCGAATACGCGGTCGGCTACGCGACGATCTACGGCGACATGTGCGGCGGCTATGCGCCGATCAAGGACCTGTACAAGACCGAGGTGTTCGCGCTTGCGCGCTGGCGCAACACGGTGGGCGACCGGATCATCCCGCAGGCGGTGATCGACCGGCCGCCGTCGGCGGAGCTGCGCGAGAACCAGCTCGACCAGGATTCGCTGCCGCCCTACGACGTGCTGGACGCGATCCTGCTGCGCCACGTCGACCAGGAGCAGTCGCGCGCGGAGATCGTGGCCGCCGGCTTCGACCCCGCCGTGGTGGACCGGGTGCTGCGGCTGGTGCGGATCGGCGAGTGGAAGCGCCACCAGGCCGCGCCGGGGCCCAAGGTCAGCAGGCGCGCGTTCGGGCGCGAGCGGCGCTACCCGGTCACCAGCGGCTGGCGCGATTGAGGCATCGAAACGAAGAAGGCCGGCGTTTCCGCCGGCCTTCCTTTATCCGCGTTCGGGCGAGGATCAGCGCGATTCGCCGGTGAACGGATTCAGGCGCTTGAACACGCTCGGATCCTTCGGCCAGTGGCCGGCCAGCCACGGGTGCTGCGGGTCGTTCTGCTCCAGCACGCGGCGGGCGTCCGCCGCCAGTGCGGTGTTGCCCATGCGGGTGTAGGCCTCGCCCAGCAGCGCCACCGCGTCGTTCTGGTATTGGCTCTGCGGATAGGTTTCCAGCAGGTAGGTGGCGCGGTCGGCGGCCGACACCCAGGCGCCGCGGCGCAGGTAGTACAGGCCGGTGTTCAGCTCGAAGCGGGCGAACTCGTTGCGCAGGAACACCATGCGCTGGCGGGCGTCGCCGGTGTAGCGGCTGTTGGGGTAGCGGGTGGCGACGGTGTTGAAGTCGGTGTACGCCTGCAGCGGCGCGGCCAGGTCGCGGGTGCTGGTGTCGAGATTGAACGCGCGCGCCATGAACACCGTGTTGCGGGCCATGTTGGACAGGCCGCGCAGGTAGTAGAGGTAGGCGATGTTGCGGTGGGTCGGATAGGTGCGGATGAAGCGGTCGATGCTGGAGATCGCGTCTTCGTGCTTGCCGGCCTTGTATTCGGCGTAGGCCTGCTCCATCAGCGCCTGCTCGGTGTACGGGCCGTAGGGGTACTGCGCGATCAGGCGGCCGAACACCTCGCCCGCGTTGCTCCAGCGGCCCTTCTCCATGTAGCCGTGGGCGCGGTCGTACAGTTCGCTGACCGGCAGGCCTTCGTTCTTGTCCTTGTCCTTGAACTTGTTCTTGATGCTCGCGCAGCCGCTGGCGGCAAGGACGAGCATGAGCACGAGGACGGGGCGCAGCAGGGCGGAACGCTGGGTCATGGGCATCGAACGGGCGCCGGGGGCATGAACGCTGGATAATACCAGCCCCCGGCCGCGATCAAGCCCGGGCGCTTCCCGCCGTTGCCGGCGGCTTACGGAACTTTCATGCCCCAGACCGGATCCCGCACCGCCCTCGTTCCCGACACCTGCGCCGGCCGCCGGCTGGATGCGGTGCTGGCCGAGCTTTTCCCCGAGTATTCACGTTCGCGGCTGTCGGCCTGGATCAAGTCCGGCGACGTGACCGTGGACGGCGAGTCCGCCCGCCCGCGCGACCCGGTGCGCGGCGGCGAGACCATCGCCCTGGACGCGGTGGAGGAGGTGCAGACGCACGCCGTCGCCGAGGACATCCCGCTGGACGTCCTGTACGAGGACGAGCACGTCTTCGTCATCGACAAGCCGGCCGGGCTGGTGGTGCATCCGGGCGCGGGCAATCCGGCCGGCACGCTGGTGAACGCGCTGCTGCACCGCGACCCGGACCTCGACAAGCTGCCGCGCGCCGGCATCGTCCACCGCCTCGACAAGGACACCAGCGGCGTGATGGTCGTCGCCCGCACCCTGCAGGCGCATACCGCGCTGGTGGCGCAGCTGTCCGCGCGCGAAGTGCACCGCCAGTACCTGGCGGTGGTGGTGGGCGCGCTGGTCTCCGGCGGCACTGCCAATGCGGCGATCGACCGCCACCCGCGCGACCGCCTGCGCATGGCCGTGCGCGAGGACGGCAAGGACGCGGTGACGCATTACCGCCTGCGCGAGCGCTTCCGCGCCCACACCGCACTGGAGTGCCGGCTGGAAACCGGCCGCACCCACCAGATCCGCGTGCACATGGCGCACCTGAAGCATCCGATCGTCGGCGACCCGCTGTACGGCGGGTCGCTGAAGCTGCCGAAGGGCGCGTCGGAGGAACTGATCGTGGCGCTGCGCGGCTTCAAGCGGCAGGCGCTGCACGCGGAAGTGCTGGAGTTCGCGCATCCCGTCACCTTTGATCCGGTGCGCTGCGAAGCGCCGGTGCCCGAGGACATGCAGCGGCTGATGCGCCTGCTGCGCGAGGACGCCGCGGCGCACGCGGAAGCCGAGCGCGCGCGGCGATGAGCGCCTTCCTCGGCGCCGACTGGCCCGCGCCGCCCGGCGTCCGCGCGCTGACCACGACGCGCTTCGGTTTGGGCATGTCGCAGCCGCCGTTCGACACGTTCAATCTCGGTTCGCGCTGCGGCGATGATGCCGAAGCCGTGGCCGAAAACCGCCGGCAGCTGGAAGCCGCGCTGGCGCTGCCGTCTGCGCCGCGCTGGCTGCGGCAGATGCACGGCGTCGAGGTGGCCCGCTTCGCTCCCTCCCTTTCGCGCAGCGAAGGGGAGGGCCTGTCATCGGCACAACAAGCGGAAGCGACCCCCTCCCGACTTCCCCCTTCGCTGCGCGAAAGGGGAGGAGAAAGCGAGGAGCCAGAAGCCGATGCCGCCGTCACGTCCACGCTCGGCACCGTCCTCGCCATCCTCACCGCCGACTGCCTGCCGGTGGTGTTGGCGGCGAAGGACGGCTCCGAAATCGCCGCCGCGCACGCCGGCTGGCGCAGCCTGTGCGCCGGCGTGCTGGAAGCCACGGTGGCGGCGATGCGCACGCCGCCGGATCGATTGATGGCCTGGCTCGGCCCCGCGGCCGGGCCGCAGGCGTATGAAATCGGCGAGGAGGTCTTCGACGCCTTCACCGCCCGCGACGGACGCGCGCGGATGGCCTTCCTGCCCACGCGGCCCGGTCATTGGAAGGTGGACCTGTACACGCTGGCGCGGCAGCGCCTGCTCGATGCGGGCGTGTTCGACGTGCACGGCGGCGGCCTGTGCACGATCTCCGATCCGGCGCGGTTCTTCTCGCATCGCCGCGACGGTCGCAGCGGCCGCATCGCCACGCTCGCATGGATCGCGCCTTGAACAACGCGCCGCAGGCGACGCTGTTCCAGCAGGCGCTGGGCGCGGCCTTCTACAACCTGCCCGAAGCCGTGCGCCGCCTGCACGCGGTGCGCGGCACGGCGCGTTTTGCCGGCGTCGCCGCCGTCGAGCGCGGCCGCAATCCGCTGGCGCGGCTGTGCGCGCGCATCGCCGGGCTGCCGAAGCCGATGCGGGACGTGCCGCTCACCGTGGAGTTCGTCGCCGATTCGAAGCGCGAAACCTGGCGCCGCGATTTCGGCGGCACGCGCATGCAGACGCGGCTGGCGTTCAGGGGCGGGCTGCTGCGCGAACGGCTGGGGCCGCTGCAGTTCCGCTACCACCTGCATCCGGGCTTTGATGCGCTGTGGTGGCAGGTGGCCGGCGTGCGTGCGTTCGGGCTGCTGCCGCTGCCGGCCGGCTGGTTCGATGGCGTGCGCTGCCGCGAGCGCGAACACGACGGTCGCTACGAATTCCTGGTCGAAGCGAGCCTGCCGCTGATCGGGCTGGTCGTCCGCTACGAAGGCTGGTTGCTGCCGGTGGACGATGCCGAGCGCTGACGCTGGCCGAGCCGTCATCGTCTTCGATGGCGTGTGCGTGCTCTGCAACGGCTGGGTCGATTTCCTGCTGCGGCACGACCGCACCGGCCGTTACCGCTTCGCCGCGATGCAGTCCGAATCCGGCCGCGCGCTGCTCGCGCGGCACGGGCTCGATCCCGACGATCCGGCGTCCTTCCTGCTGCTGGAATACGACGCCGGCCCGACGCCGCGCGCCTCCACCGATACCGATGCGATCCGTCGCGTGCTGGTCGGCCTGGGCGGCGGTTGGAAGCTCGCGCACGCGATCGCGCTGCTGCCGCGCGGGCTGCGCGATGCGGCGTACCGCTGGCTGGCGCGCAACCGCTACCGCTGGTTCGGCCGGCACGACGCCTGCGCGCTGCCTGCGCCCGAACATCGGCAGCGCTTTCTCTAGACGCTTCCGAACACTTCCGCTTTTGCTTGTCATCCCCGCGAAAGCGGGGATCCATGGACGTTAGCCCGTTGAAATCCAAAGTCCATGGATTGGACAGACATGCGTCTGTCGGAAGCGGCCCGCTTTGGACAGACATACGTCTGTCAGCAGCAACGCGGGAACGACGGCAATCTTTGAGCCCTTTCCCGACTGACCGCTACGTCGCCGCATCCGCCTCGGCCAGCAGCCACGCCAGCTTGCGCGCCTTCGGCTGGCGCTTGAGCGCGCACTCGGCGCGCAGCGCGCTGCCGCGATCCGGATAGGCGCGGCTGCCGAGCACGCATTCCGGCGGATGCGAGCGGGTGTACTTCGCGCCCTTGCCGGTCGCGTGCTGGCGGAAGCGGCGTTCGACGTTGGTGGCGATGCCGGCGTACAGGCTGCCGTCGCGGCAGCGCAGCAGGTAGAGGTGCCAGCCGTCGCTCATCGCTCTGCGCTCATCGCGGCGCTTGCGCCAGCCGATGCATCAGCAGCGCGGCGCGCCTGGCCTGGCGCGGCAGCGAATCCAGTTCGACGTACTCGCCATCGGCATGGCTGTTGCCGCCGGACGCGCCCATGCCGACCAGCCCGTCCACGTCGGCGGCGACGAAGGAAATGTCGCCGGCGCCGCGCGCGAGCGGATCGAGTTCGCCCATCTCCGCCAGGCCGAGGTCGCGGTTCACGGCGTTGAGCTTCGCCAGCAGCGCGCGGTTGCCGGCGGTGGGCGCCATCGGCGGGTAGTTCTCCTCGATCTCCAGCGTCGCGTCGGTGCGCGGCAGATGGCGGGACACGATCGCGCGCATCTTCTCGCCGACGCGTTTCGTCTGCTCCGCGCTCAGCGTGCGGAAGTCGCCGCGCGCCAGCGCGACGGGCGGCACGATGTTGTCCTTGCCGCTGGCGCTGAGCCGGGTCCTGCCGGCGTCGAACGCGGCCTGTTCGCCGCCGCCGAGCAGGCCGACGTTGAAGGTCAGGTTCGGCTCCGGCAGCTCCGTGCGGAACGCGGCCAGGATGCGCGCCAGTTCGAATGCCGCGCCGTCGCCCATCGATTCGGAGAAGATGCCGGAGCTGTGGCCTGTCTCGCCGCGCACGGTCAGCGTCCAGGTGTTCGAGGAGCGTCGCGCGATCGAGCCCATGTCGCGACCGTCGGCATGCGAGAGGTTCTCGAAATCCAGCGCCACGTCGGCGCGCTTGCCGGCGGCGATCAGGTCGGCGCGCGCCTGCGCCACCGGCTGGCCCACGTCCTCCTCGTCGCCGGTCAGCACCACGACGACGTCGGCGTCGCGCAATGCGCCGGCGTCGTGCAGCGCGCGCAGCGCCAGCAGCATCACCGCCACGCCGCCCTTGTCGTCGCCGACGCCGGGGCCGATGGCGCGGTTGCCTTCGATGCGGAATCCGGTGAAGGCGCTGTCCGGCTCGAACACGGTGTCGAGGTGTCCGATCAGTAGCATCCGCTTGCCCTTGCCGTTGCCCGCGTGGGTGGCGATCAGATGGCCGGCGCGGCCGGCATGCGTCATCGGTTTCCATTCAACCGCGAAGCCCAGCGTCTCGAACTCGGGCCGCAGCATCGCCGCCACCGCTTCCACGCCGGCGTGGTGATAGGTGCCGCTGTTGCGTTCCACCAGCCGGCCGAGTAGGGCGACGGCGTCTTCGTTGCGCGCATCGACCGCCGCGGCGATGCGCTGCTCGGTCGGCGCCAGCGCCGGCTGCGCGGCGGCGGGCAGGGCAAGCAGCAGGGCGCAGGCGAGGGCGGCGAGTCGGGGCATCGGCGTAAGAGCGTGCGAGGATGGCGCGACCATAGCGCAGCCGGCGCGGCGCCGGAACGCCGCGATGGCATGCTGGATCCGGTTGGGCGTGCAGGGAAGGACATGACGGCAATGCGCGGGGCGCCTGCTTTCCTCGGATGGATCGTGTCGCTGGCGTGGCTGCTGGCCGCGCCGCCGGTGCCGGCGGCCGATGCCGCGCGAGCGCCGGAGGACGCGCTCGCCCTGCATTCGCCGCCGGTGCTGCGCCACTACGGCGCGGCCGACGGCCTGCCGCAGGTCAGCGCCAACACGCTGCTGCGCACGCACGACGGGTTCCTGTGGATCAGCACGTTCGGCGGGCTGGTCCGGTTCGACGGGCACGAGTTCCGCACTTTCCGTTCCGATGGCGGCGACGGCGGGCCGCCGAGCCGGCGCATCGTGTCGCTGTACGAGGACGCGAGGCTGCGGCTGTGGATCGGCACCGAGGATGCCGGCATCAGCGTCTACGAGCGCGGCCGCTTCCGCCAGCTGCCGGTCTGCGGCGGGCGCTGCCTGGTCCATCGCGTGTTCTCGACGGACGGCCGCGACGTCTGGGCGCTGACGTCGAGCGGCATCGTCCGCATCGACCCGGACCGCCTGCGGGAAGTGGACTCGGCGGTGATCGAAGGCGAATACAGTCTCAGCGCGCGCATCGGCAGGCAGGTGCTGGTGGGCGGCCTGTCGGGATTGCTGCGCTACGCGGGGGCGGGCTTCGAGCCGGTGCCGCTGCCGGACGGGCATCGCTGGGTCGGCTCGATGGTCGGCGACGGCAACGCCGCCTGGATGACGCTGGACGGCAGCGCGCTGTATCGCCTCGACCTCGACAGCGGGCGCTGGACCGCCATGCGCGGCAATCTGGGCCGGGTGGCCCGGGTGCTGTCCGACGGCGCCGGCGGCCTCTACGTGTCCGACGACATCGAAGGCACGCGCCGGCTCGCGCGCGACGGCGTCGAGACGCCGCTGGAAGGCGCGGAGCGGCTGCACGCGATCAGCCTTGTCGCCGACGCGGACGGGGCGCTGTGGATCGGCACGCCCGGCAAGGGCCTGTGGCTGCTGCGGGATTCGCGGGTGGACCTGCTGCGTTCGACGGCGGTGCCCGACGCGCCGGGCCGCGTGCTCGCCGCGGACGGCGCCGGCGGGATGTGGCTGGCGATGAGCTGCATGTCGCTGTGGCACCTCGATGCCAAGGGCCGGCAGACCGCCTGGCCGGTCGAGGCGAGCGTCGGCGAAGGCTGCATCCACAGCCTGCTACACGATGCGGCCACCGGCACGCTGTGGATCGGCACCTCGGGCGGCAGCCTGGCGCGCCTGGCCGGCGGGCGCGTCGAGCGCGTGGCGACGTGGCCGCAGTCGAGCCAGGTCGGCATCTGGAAGATGCGGGACGGCAGCTTCTGGACGGCGAACCTGCGCTTCGTCGGCCGCCTGCGCTTCGCCGACGACGGCACGGTGGAAGTGGTCGAACACGTTCCCGAGCTCGCCGGCATGGAGGTGAAGCGCATTCTCGACGCGCGCGCCGGCGGCGTCTGGGTGGTGGGCGACCGCGGCGCGTTCCGGGTGGCCGGCGGCGCCGTGGTCGAGCGCTGGACGCCCGCGCAGGGCATCAGCGGACGCTTCTTCCGCGCGCTCCACGAGGATGCCGACGGCGTGCTGTGGATCGGCAGCTACGGCTACGGGCTGATCCGCATCGAGCGCGGCAGGGTGCGCCAGTACACCGAGGCGAACGGCCTGTTCGACGACACCGTGTCCTGCATCCTGCCGGGCGCCGACGGCCGGCTGTGGCTGGCCGGCAACCGCGGCATCGGCCTGCTGCTCGATCGCGACATCGGCGCCGACGGTCCGCTCATGCGCACTCTGACCGTCGACGACGGGCTGGATCCGTCCGAACTCAACGGCAGCCCGGTGCCGCCCTGCGCGGACGACGGCGCGGGGCACCTGTGGTTCGCGATGATGACCGGCTTCGCGCGGGTGACGCCGGCGCGGCTGCGCGGCTGGATGGGCAGCGCCGTGCCTGCCGCCTACATCGACCATGCGGCGGTGTCGCAAGTCGCGCTGGACGTGTCGCGGCCCGTCGCGCTCGGCGTCAACGCCGCGAACCTGGAAATCCGCTACGGCGCGATCGACCTGCTCAACCCCGACAAGGTCCGCTTCCGCTACCGCGTCACTGGTCTCGGCGACGAGAGCGGCTGGATCGACGCCGGCGACAACCGCAGCCTGCTGCTGCCGTCGGTACCGTGGGGACGGCTGGCGTTCGAGGTGCAGGCGCGCGAGCTGGGTGGCGCGTGGTCGCCATCCGCGACGCTGCGCCTGGATCGCCCGCGGCCCTGGTACCGATACCAGTGGGTGTGGATGGCGGTGAGTCTCGCAAGCCTGCTGGCCCTGCTGTGGATGACGCGCGAGCGCGCGGTGCCCGACGTGGACGACGCATTGCTGGCGCGCCTGCGCCAGCCCGATGCGGCGCGGGACGATTGAGTCAGAGCGTCGATGCCTTCATCGCGGCGGTCGGCGCCGCGCGCAGCGGCAGGCGCAGGGTGAAGCAGGTGCCTTGCCCCGGCGCGCTGTCCACGTCGACGCGGCCGCCGGATTCGGTGACGGTGCGGTAGACCACGGACAGGCCGATGCCGGTGCCCTGCTTCGCCGGCTTGGTGGTGAAGAAGGGGTCGAAGATGCGCGCGACGACACCGGGCGGCATGCCGCAGCCGTCGTCGGCGAGGCGCAGGAGGACGTCGCCGTCGGCGATCTCGGTTTCGATGCAGAACGTGCCTTCGCCCGTCATCGCGTCGCCGGCGTTCTTGGCGATGTTGAGCACGCCGGCCTCGAACTCGGCCAGATCCATGTGGATCCACGCGGCCTGCCGGCAAAGCGTCGCGACCACGCGGATGCGCTTGCCGAACATCGATTCGATCATCGGCAGCAGTTCGGCGACGGCATCGTTGACGTCGAAGGTCTCGCGCCGCGGCGGCGTCGCCCGCGCCAGCGTCATCAGCTTGTCGGTCATCTGCTTGCCGCGCTGGGTGGCGGCGGCGATCCCCGCCATGCGTCCGGCCGCGTCGCCGCCGTCGCGCTGGGTGGCGTAGCCCAGGATCACGCTGAGCAGATTATTGAAATCGTGGGCGACGTTGCCGGCCAGCTTGCCCAGCGCGTCCATGCGCTGCGAATGGACCAGCTGCGCCTGCGAGCGTTCCTTCTCCTGCATTTCCACTTCCAGCTGCCGGCACAGCAGCGCCAGATCGTGGCTGCGCCGTCGGCTGGCGTCGGATTTCAGGATCAGCCGGTCCAGGATCAGCGCCACGATCGCGCAGCCCATGACCGGCTGCAGCAGGTTGGACAGCGCTTCGGTCCAGGTGGACGCATCGGCGACGCCGTGGCGCTGGTCGGCCCAGGCACCGATCAGCAGGACCGCGAAGTAGGCCGCGGCCGTCGCCCACAGCCCCGTGCGGCCCAGCAGCAGGCCCGCGAACAGCAGCGGCACGATGCCGATCAGCAGCCCCTGCTGCGCCGCCAGCCCGTAGTGGTAATGGCTGAGCGCGAGCAGGCACAGCCCGAAGGCGGTCAGCAGGACGGCGAGCTTGCGGGGCAGCGACATGGCGCGAGTATCGCGCGGCGGCCGGGATCTCTGTACCGCTCCTGCTTTCCCGGCCACCTGGCGGGCATGAAAAAGTGGAATGTGCCCGGCGTCGCAAAAAAACTAGAATGCGCATGTCGCTTGTCGCTCACTCCCCCCGGTCCGCATGCAGACAAACACTGGTAGACCCTCCGTCATGGTCGTCGAGGACGACGACGAATTGCGCGATCGCATCCTCGTGCCCGGACTGCGGGGCGAAGGGTTCGATGCGGATGGCGTCGATAGTGCGATGGCGTTGTATCGCGCGCTGAACCTGCGGTCCTACGGCATGTTCGTGGTGGACATCGGCCTGCCGGACGAAAGCGGTTTCGCGGTGGTGCGCCACCTGCGCGAACTGGGCGGCGTCGGCATCGTCATGCTGACCGGGCGCGCCGATGAAGAGGACCGGGTGCGCGGCCTGGACGGCGGCGCGGATGCCTATCTTGCGAAGCCGATAGGCGTGAACGTGCTGGCCGCGACGTTGCGCAGCGTCCTGCGTCGCATGGCGCCCGACGCTTCGACCGTGGAGCCGGCGCCGCACGCCTCGTCCGGCTGGCGTCTGGAGCAGCAGGGCTGGCAGCTGGTGTCGCCGTCGGGCAGCCAGGTCGCGCTCTCCAAGGGCGAGCGCCTGCTGTTGACGCTGCTGGCCGATTCCGCAGGGACGGCGGTGGAAAAGGAGACGATCCTCCAGCACCTGTGCGGCAACGACGACGACTTCGATCCGCACCGGCTCGAGATGCTGGTGCATCGGCTGCGGCGCAAGGTGCAAACGCTGGCCGGCGAGGAACTGCCGCTCGTCACCGTGCGCGGCGTAGGGCATCTGTTCCTGCCTTGACTCGCTCCAACTTCACCGAATTTCACCTTTCATTGCATATGAGGTGAGCTTGCGTGCGTGCATTGCATGCCCCTTGCTCTCTACATTGCCGCCTGCAATCAGGGGTTCCAGGCGTGATTCCGCAGCACCGAACGCATCGGCGCGCGTCCGTCCTGGCGTTTCGGAGTTGCTGGCGGGCGGCTGCTCGGGTGCGACTGACGCATTGCGTCAGATATGGGCATCGAAGGGCTAGTGAATCAGAAAAGCGAAGTCAAGGGGCATTTCAGGAAGCGTGATTGAAGTAACATTTGCAGCAAGACCCTGATCTCGATCCTGCTTTGGCGCCGTTCCGGTTTCCGGACTATGGCGCAGGGACGACAGGGGCTGAGCGGATGTGCATGAGCGAAGTGGTGCCTGACCGGGCATCGCACAGTGGAGGAGCGGTCAGCCGCTCGACAGGGGAATCTCGGGGTCGTGGCAAGTTTCGGAATTGCAGCGCGCGCTGGAAATGCAGGAGTGCGGATGGCGTTTGCCGTCCGCTGCTGCGTTGCCGTGGGTCTGTTGCTCGCCGCGAGCCTGTCCGCCGCCGCGCAAGGCGCGAAGAAGGCCGCGGATGCAGGACACGCCGATCCGCGCGCCAGCCTGCCGGTGCGCAAGGCCGGGCTCTGGGAAGTGACTGTGCAGGCGCATGCGCCGCGGGGCATGGGCGGAATGCGGCAACCGCCGCAAACAGTGCAGCAATGCACCAATGTCAAGGCGGAGCGGGTGATGCTGCTGTCCATCCTGCCGGGACAGGAAAACTGCAGTCAGTTCAAGGTCGCGAAGCGCAAGGGTCAAGGCGGCTACGACATCGCCGGGGCGTGCAGGGTGCATGACCAGCGCGTCGTCATGAATGTGCAGTTGCGGGGCGATCTGCAATCGATTTACAGCGGTACCTACAAGGTCGAATACCCGGGAGCCCCGATGGGGAACACCGGATCCGTCGATTTCCAGGGGCGCTGGTTGGGGAGCTGCAAGCCGGGCCAGCGCCCGGGCGACATGACGCTCCCCAACGGAATCAAGGTGAATGTGGTCGATGACATCGGACGTGCGGAAAAGCACGCCCATTGAGGATATGTCCATGAAGGTTTCTCGTTCGTCTGCAATCGGGACAAGGTGGGTCATGCGAATTGCCGAGGCATTGCGCAATCTGCGCACGGATATCCGGAATCGCCTGTGTGGCGGAGCCGTGCTTGCCCTGTTGCTGGTCGCTCCGGTGGCGCAGGCGCAGATCCAGAACGGCGGTTTCGAAACCGGGAGCTTCTCCAGTTGGACGTTGCGCGATTACAACCGCGGCAATTCGACGATGCCGGTCACGAGCAGCTCGCAGCTGGGCCTGACGGCGACGGGCACGGTCTCGAACGGAGGCAACGGCACCGGCTTCCGCAGCTCGGTGCTGACCAGCCCGGGCACGGCGCCGAACACCAACGGCAACCTGAAATATCCGTTCTCCGGAAACGCGTCGGCGCTGATCGGCGGCAACGGCGGCCTCAAGGGCACCTCGATCGAGCAGGTGGCCACCATGGCCCTGTCCGATGTCGATCCGGTGGATGGCAAGGTGCACATCCGCTTCGCGATGGCGCCTCTATTGAACAATCCGAGCCATCCCGCGAACCAGCAGCCCTTCTTCTATGTCGAGGTGATCAACCAGACCAAGGGCAACAGCACGCTCTTCAACACCTTCAACTATTCGAACCAGCCGGGCATTCCCTGGCAGAGCGTGGGCAACTACCAGTACACCAATTGGCAGGGGTTCGACATTTCTCCCGGCAATGGATTGCTGGACGTGGGCGATCAGGTATTGCTGAAGATCTACGTCTCCAACTGCGCCCAGGGCGCCGCGGATCACACCGGTCAGGTCTACGTTGACGTGTTCGGCTCCAAGATGCCCGGCCTGAGCGTCTACGCCACCGGGCCGGCCATCACCAAGCCCAGCGAGCAGATCACCTACACCTACAACTACATCAACAACAGTGGCGTGTTCGCCATTGACTCGTGGGTGCGCCTGGCCGCGCCGATTACCGAGAACGGATTGCATCTCACCTTCGTGCCGGGCTCCTGGCCGCCCGGATGCACGGGCATCCATACGGGCACCTCGCCGCGCGCGGATTACATCGATTGTCCGGTGGGCAATCTGAACGACGGCGACGGCGGCAATTTCCAGGTCACCTTCACGGTTCCGGCCGGCGCGGCCACCACGTCGCCCAACAACGTCATCAACAACGGCGACTACGACATCCGTGCGAGCACAGTCAGTCCGTTCATCGGGCCATTGGTCAAGACCATCATTCTGCCCAGCGCCACGCCCACGGTGGACCTCGGCATCACCGTCAGCAACGGCGGCGTGCCGTCCTATGTGGTGGGCGGAGCGGTTGCCTATACGGTGACAGTGACCAACAACGGTCCGATCGACGTCACCGGCGCGATCATCACCCAGACGCTGACGGGCGTGAGCGGCACGGCTGCATGGACCTGCGCCCCGGCGCCGGGAAGCACCGCAGTCTGCGGCGTCGCGAGTGGCACCGGACCGATCACGACCACCGGCAATCTGCCGTTGAACCAAAGTCTGATCTATACCGTCTCCGGCATCACCGCGACGGCGGCGGGCACGCCGGTCGTCACCGTGGTCAAAGTCGCCCCGCCTGCTGGAACCTCGGACAGCGTGTCGTCGAACAACACCGACGGCTTGAGCACGCCGGTCAGCGCGGAACAGCACACCCTGACGGTCAATACCACCGGCTCGGGCACGGGACGCGTCAATGCGGTTCCCGCCACCTTGGCCTGCGCCTCGCCCGGCGGAGCGCCTTGCAACAGCCAGCTTCTCGGCAAGGACCAGGAGGCCTACCTGACGGCGGTGGCCGATCCGGGTTCCATCTTCAAGAACTGGACCGGCGACTGCACCACCATCACCGGCAACCAGTGCTACGTGAAGATGGGCACGGTCGATCTCTCCGTCACGGCGGTGTTCGCCAAGGTCTGGACGGTAACGCCTTCCATCGTGGGCGGCACCATCACTCCCAATACTCCGCAGACGGTCGAGGACGGCCAGGGCACCAGCTTCACCATCACCCCCGGCACGCCGGGCCAGGTGCCGGTGATCACCACGCCCGGCGGCGCGAACACCTGCCCCGGCACGCTGACCGGTCCCGTTGGCGGCAACTACACCTACAGCGTCAGCCCGGTGACGGAGGACTGCGCGTTCCATGTGACGTTCTCGACCCCGGATCCCAAGCTTACGGTAACCAAGAGTGTCACCTCGACCGGCCCGTATACCCTGGGCAACGCCATTGCCTATGGCTTCGTGGTCGAGAACACCGGCAACGTGGTTCTCACCGGCATCGTGGTGAATGATGCGCAGCTGGATGCGCCGGCCAACTGTCCGGTGACCACGTTGGCGCCGGGTGCGTCGACGACCTGTACTGGCAGCCACACCGTGACCGCGGCGGAAGTCGCCGTGGGCAATGTGCACAACAGTGCCACGGCATCCGGTACACCGCCCAGTGGCCCGGCAGTCAGCAGTCCGCCGAGTACGGTGGACACGCCGACTGCGCAGAACCCGGCGATGACGGCGGTGAAGTCGGTGACCTCGGCCGGCCCGTACACCGTCGGCAGCGTGATTGCCTACCAGTTCGTGGTGACCAACACGGGCGACGTGACCCTGACGGGCATCGTAGTGAACGATGCGCAGCTGAACGCGCCGGCGGTCTGTCCGCTGACGACGCTTAATCCGGGCGACACAACCACCTGCACGGGCAGTCACACCGTGACCGCGGCAGAAGTGGCTGCGGGCAACGTGCACAACAGCGCGACGGTGACCGGCCAGCCGCCGACCCCGCCGGGTGGCCCGACGCCGCCGCCGGTGACGACCCCGCCGAGCACGGTGGATACGCCGACTGCGCAGAACCCGGCGATGACGGCGGTGAAGTCGGTGACCTCGGCCGGCCCGTACACCGTCGGCAGCGTGATTGCCTACCAGTTCGTGGTGACCAACACGGGCGACGTGACCCTGACGGGCATCGTAGTGAACGATGCGCAGCTGAACGCGCCGGCGGTCTGTCCGCTGACGACGCTTAATCCGGGCGACATAACCACCTGCACGGGCAGTCACACCGTGACCGCGGCGGAAGTGGCTGCGGGCAACGTGCACAACAGCGCGACGGTGACCGGCCAGCCGCCGACCCCGCCGGGTGGCCCGACGCCGCCGCCGGTGACGACCCCGCCGAGCACGGTGGATACGCCGACTGCGCAGAACCCGGCGATGACGGCGGTGAAGTCGGTGACCTCGGCCGGCCCGTACACCGTCGGCAGCGTGATTGCCTACCAGTTCGTGGTGACCAACACGGGCGACGTGACCCTGACGGGCATCGTAGTGAACGATGCGCAGCTGAACGCGCCGGCGGTCTGTCCGCTGACGACGCTTAATCCGGGCGACACAACCACCTGCACGGGCAGTCACACCGTGACCGCGGCGGAAGTGGCTGCGGGCAACGTGCACAACAGCGCGACGGTGACCGGCCAGCCGCCGACCCCGCCGGGTGGCCCGACGCCGCCGCCGGTGACGACCCCGCCGAGCACGGTGGACACGCCGACTGCGCAGAACCCGGCGATGACGGCGGTGAAGTCGGTGACCTCGGCCGGCCCGTACACCGTCGGCAGCGTGATTGCCTACCAGTTCGTGGTGACCAACACGGGCGACGTGACCCTGACGGGCATCGTAGTGAACGATGCGCAGCTGAACGCGCCGGCGGTCTGTCCGCTGACGACGCTTAATCCGGGCGACATAACCACCTGCACGGGCAGTCACACCGTGACCGCGGCGGAAGTGGCTGCGGGCAACGTGCACAACAGCGCGACGGTGACCGGCCAGCCGCCGACCCCGCCGGGTGGCCCGACGCCGCCGCCGGTGACGACCCCGCCGAGCACGGTGGACACGCCGACTGCGCAGAACCCGGCGATGACGGCGGTGAAGTCGGTGACCTCGGCCGGCCCGTACACCGTCGGCAGCGTGATTGCCTACCAGTTCGTGGTGACCAACACGGGCGACGTGACCCTGACGGGCATCGTAGTGAACGATACGCAGCTGAACGCGCCGGCGGTCTGTCCGCTGACGACGCTCAATCCGGGCGACACGACCACCTGCACGGGCAGTCACACCGTGACCGCGGCGGAAGTGGCCGCGGGCAACGTGCACAACAGCGCGACGGTGACCGGCCAGCCGCCGACCCCGCCGGGTGGCCCGACGCCGCCGCCGGTGACGACGCCGCCGAGCACAGTGGATACGCCGACTACGCAGAACCCGGCGATGACGGCGGTGAAGTCGGTGACCTCGGCCGGCCCGTACGGTGCGGGCGATCAGATCGCCTACCAGTTCGTGGTGACCAATACGGGCGACGTGACGCTGACGGGCATCGTAGTGAACGACGTGCAGCTGAACGCGCCGGCGGTGTGTCCGCTGACGACGCTCGCCCCAGGCGCTACGACCACCTGCACGGGCAGTCACACCGTGACCGCGGCGGAAGTGGCTGCGGGTTTCGTGCACAACAGTGCGACCGCGACCGGTCAGCCGCCGACGCCTCCGGGTGGTCCGACGCCGCCGCAGGTGACGACGCCGCCGAGTGAAGTGGATACCGCTACCGCGCAGAATCCGTCGCTGGGCATTGTCAAGTCCGTGACGTCAGCAGGCCCGTACGGTGCGGGCGATCAGATCGCCTACCAGTTCGTGGTGACCAACACCGGCGACGTGACGCTGACGGGCATCGTGGTGAACGATGCGCAGCTGGATGCGGCGGCCGTATGCCCGATGACCACGCTGGCGCCTGCCACCTCGACGACCTGCACCGGCAACCACACCGTGACGGCGACGGAAGTCGCCGCAGGCAACGTGCATAACAGTGCCACCGCGACGGGTACGCCGCCTGCAGTGCCGAATGGTCCGGTGCCGACCCCGGTGACCAGTACGCCGAGCGCCACCGACACGCCGACCGCGCAGAACCCGGCGATGACGGTGGTGAAGTCGGCGACCTCGACCGGTCCGCACGGCGTGGGCGATCAGATCGCCTACCAGTTCGTGGTGACCAACACCGGTGACGTGACGCTGACGAGCATCGTGGTGAACGATGCACAGCTGGATGCGGCGGCCGTGTGCCCCGTAACCACGCTGGCGCCGAGTGCCTCGACCACATGCACTGGCAGTCATACGATCACGGCTGCGGAAGTGGCCGTCGGTTACGTGCACAACAGTGCGACGGTGACCGGCCAGCCGCCGACCCCGCCGGGTGGCCCGACGCCGCCGCCGGTGACGACGCCGCCGAGCACGGTGGATACGCCGACTACGCAGAACCCGGCGATGACGGTGGTGAAGTCGGTGACCTCGGCTGGTCCGTACGGCGTGGGCAGCGTGATCGCCTACCAGTTCGTCGTGGAAAACACGGGCGACGTGATCCTGAGCGGCATCGTGGTGAACGACGCGCAGCTGGACGCGCCGGCGGTGTGCCCGCTGACGACGCTCGCTCCGGGCGCTACGACCACCTGCACGGGCAGCCACATGGTGACCGCGACGGAAGTGGCCGCGGGCAACGTGCACAACAGCGCGACGGTGACCGGCCAGCCGCCGACACCGCCGGGCGGCCCGACGCCGCCGCCGGTGACGACGCCGCCGAGCACGGTGGATACGCCGACCGCGCAGAACCCCGCGATGACGGCGGTGAAGTCGGTGACCTCGACCGGCCCGTACGGCGTGGGCGACCAGATCGCCTACCAGTTCGTGGTAACCAACACGGGCGACGTGACCCTGAGCGGCATCGTGGTGAACGATGCGCTGCTGGATGCGCCGGCCGTGTGTCCGGTGACCACGTTGGCGCCTGGCGCCTCGACCACCTGCACCGGCAGCCACACCGTGACCGCGGCGGACGTCGCCGTGGGCAACGTGCACAACAGTGCGACGGTGACCGGCCAGCCGCCGACCCCGCCGGGCGGCCCGACCCCGCCGCCGGTGACCACGCCGCCGACGACGGTGGACACGCCGACCGCGCAGAACCCCGCGATGACGGTGGTGAAGTCGGTGACTTCGGCGGGCCCGTACGGCGTGGGCGACCAGATCGCCTACCAGTTCGTGGTGACCAATACCGGCGACGTGATCCTGACCGGCATCGTGGTGAACGATGCGCTGCTGGACGCGCCGGCGGTCTGCCCGCTGACCACGCTCGCTCCGGGTGCCTCGACGACCTGCACCGGCAGCCACACGGTGACCGCGACGGAAGTCGCCGCGGGCTTCGTGCACAACAGCGCCACCGCGACCGGCCAGCCGCCGACCCCGCCGGGTGGTCCGACGCCGCCGCCGGTGACGACGCCGCCGAGCGAAGTGGATACGCCGACCGCGCAGAACCCCGCGATGACGGTGGTGAAGTCGGTGACCTCGGCCGGCCCGTACGGTGTGGGCAGCGTCATCGCCTACCAGTTCGTGGTGACCAATACCGGCGACGTGACCCTGACCGGCATCGTGGTGAACGATGCGCTGCTGGACGCGCCGGCCGTCTGCCCGGTGACCACGCTCGCTCCGGGCGCCTCGACGACCTGCACCGGTAGCCACACGGTGACCGCGCAGGAAGTCGCCGCCGGCTACGTGCACAACAGTGCGACCGCGACCGGCACCCCGCCGACCCCGCCGGGCGGTCCGACGCCGCCGCCGGTGACCACGCCGCCGAGCACGGTGGACACGCCGACCGCGCAGAACCCCGCGATGACGGTGGTGAAGTCGGTGACCTCGGCCGGCCCGTACGGCGTGGGCAGCGTGATCGCCTACCAGTTCGTCGTGGAAAACACGGGCGACGTGATCCTGAGCGGCATCGTGATCAACGATGCGCTGCTGGACGCGCCGGCGGTGTGCCCGGCGACCACGCTGGCCCCGGGCGACACGACCATCTGCACCGGCAACCACACGGTGACCGCGCAGGAAGTGGCCGCCGGCTACGTGCACAACAGCGCGACCGCGACCGGTACGCCGCCGACCCCGCCGGGCAGCACGGTGCCGCCGGCCCCGGTGACCACGCCGCCGAGCGCGGTGGACACGCCGACCGAACAGCATCCGGCGCTGTCGGTGGTGAAGTCGGTGACCTCGACGGGTCCGTACACGGCCGGCAGCGTGATCGCCTACCAGTTCGTGGTGACCAACACCGGCAACGTGACCCTGGACGGCATCGTGGTGAACGACGCATTGCTGGACGCGCCGGCGGTGTGCCCGGTCACGACGCTCGCTCCGGGCGCCTCGACCACCTGCACCGGCAGCTACACGGTGACGGCCGCGGACGTCGAAGCGGGCAACGTGCACAACGTGGCGACCGCCACCGGCACGCCGCCTTCGGTGCCGGGCGGTCCGACGCCGACGCCGGTCACCAGCGAGCCGCATGAAGTGGACACGCCGATCGCGCAGCATCCGGCCATCGCCACCGCCAAGACGGCGACCCTGACCGTGGACAACGCCACGCCGGGCAAGGCCAACATCGGCGACGTCATCACCTACGCGGTGACGGTGACCAACACCGGCGACGTGACCCTCAACGACGTGGCGGTGGAGGACACCATGGACGGCTATGCCCCGACCACGCTAGCCTGCACGCCGACCACGCTGGCTCCGGGCCAGACCGCGACCTGCGCCACCTATACCCACACGGTGACGGTGGAGGACGCCAACCGCACCGGCGGCAGCCTGGACAACAAGGTGGTGGCCACCGGCATCGCGACGACGGGAGGCAGCGTGTCGTTCAGCGTCACCGCGCTCGGCAACGCGGTGGTGATGGTCGAACCCGACCCGATGCAGATCCGCATCGTCAAGTCGGCGACCCCGTACGACGTGAAGGTGGGCGACCTGGTGCGCTACACGCTGGCGATCCAGAACACCGGCACCACGCCGCTGGTCGGCGGCACCATCGTCGATACGCCGCCGGCGGGCTTCAGCTACGTCGACGGTTCGCTGGCGGTGGACGATGCCGACAAGGCGGGCCAGTTGACCGGCATCCACCCGATCACCATCGCCAACATCGACCTGCCGGCGGGCCAGACCGCGATGGTCACCTACCTGCTGCGCGTGGGCGCGGGCGTGCGCGCCGGCATCCACACCAACAGCGCGCTGATGCGCGACGGCGGCGAGACGGTGTCGAACGTGGCCACGGCCAGCGTGCAGCTGAGCGCCGATCCGATGCTGGACGAATCGCTGATCGTGGGCACGGTGTTCGACGACCGCGACGGCGACGGCTGGCAGGACAGCGCCGCGCTGGGCGGGGTGAAGGTGCAGGGCGGCTTCGCGCCGGGCGCCTACGTGGCCGGCTCGACCACGGTGGACCGCGGCAACGGCGCGCAGCCGGAAGCCGACGCCAGCGCGCCGCTGCTGCACGGCATCGCCCTCGGCGCGATCGCCGGGCGCGAGTCGGAGGCCGATCCGGCCGCGAAGCACCGCGTGGTGGTCAGCCAGACGCTGTCCGCGCTGGACTTCACCGGCGACTTCGTGCTGACCAGCGACGAAGGCGTGACGGTGCGCATGGACGCCGCCGGCAACACCACGACGGAGCGCGCGGGCCAGGCCGCCAAGGGCCTGACCGCCGCCGCGCCGACGGTGTCGCGCACGGTCAGCCAGGTGGCCGACGGCTACCGCGTGGACTACGTGATCGAGAACGCGGGCGTCGACGAGCGCGGCATCCCGGGCGTGCGCATCGCCTCGGTGGAAGGCTTGCTGGTGGAGACCGACCAGTTCGGCCGCTACCACCTGACCGGCATCGACGGCGGGCGCTGGGAGCGTGGCCGGAACTTCATCCTGAAGGCCGACCCCGCCACCCTGCCGCCGGGCAGCGTGTTCACCACCGAGAACCCGCGCCTGCGCCGGGTCACCCCGGGCCTGCCGGTGCGCTTCGACTTCGGCGTGAAGCTGCCGGCCGGGCTGATCGAAGGCGGCACGCAGCCGGTCGAGCTGGAGCTGGGCGAGGTGCTGTTCGATCCCGAGAGCGCCAGCCTGCGCAGCGAGTACCTGCCGGTCGTCGAGAAGATGGCCGCGCAGATCCGCGAACACGGCGCCGGCGAAGTCGTGATCTCCGCCAACGGCGAGCGCGAGGCCTTGGCCTACGACCGCGCGAAGGCGGTGCGCGAGGCGCTGCTGGCGAAGCTCGATCCGGAACTGGCGCAGGCGACCACGGTCAGCCTGCGCACCGACCTGGCCGACCCGCGCAGCACGCTGCTGTCGCTGGGCGAGTCGCCGGTGCTGGGTACGGTGCTGTTCGACACCGACAAGTCGGCGATCAAGCCCGAGTTCGCGCCGGTGATCGAGAAGATCGCCGCCGACATCGAGAAGCTGGGTGGCGGCGTGGTGGGCGTGATCGGCCATGCCGACCGCCGCGGGTCGGACGCCTACAACGTGGCGCTGGGCCTGCGCCGGGCCAAGGCGGTGTACGAGGCCATCGCGGCCAGGCTGGGCGCGGAGGCGCGCAGCCGGCTGCGGGTGGAAATCAACGATGACCCGACGGCCCCGGTCGGCCTGAAGAGCC
The DNA here is from genome assembly GCF_014395425.1 of Thermomonas brevis. Classification (NCBI taxonomy): domain Bacteria; kingdom Pseudomonadati; phylum Pseudomonadota; class Gammaproteobacteria; order Lysobacterales; family Lysobacteraceae; genus Thermomonas; species Thermomonas brevis. The sequence goes on along the minus strand of NZ_CP060711.1, from coordinate 1,216,027 downwards.
GCTGAGGGGAACGGTGATGAAGACGATGAAGATGAAGGTTCTGGACTGCGCCCTGATCGGCATCCTGGCCGGCCTGGCGTCGCAGGGCGCGGTAGCGCAGGAAGCGGCCGCGCCGGCCGCCGATGCGGCCACCGGCGTGGACTGCACGGACGCCGGCTGCGCCGCGAAGGGCGAGATCCTGATGCGGGTGCGCACCCGCGGCGAGCGCCAGCCCGAGACGGCCGGCGCGGCGGACACCTCGCCGGCGCTGCAGCCCGACCGCCGCGTCACCGTGGAAACCGAGCAGCCCGGCAAGGCCGTGGCGCTGGGCAAGTGGTCGGTGCAGCTGCCGAACGGCGGCGTGCTGTGGGCGACCGAAGACCCCAGCCTCGGCCAGCCGCAGCTGGACGTGTCGGCCAGCGCGATCGTGCCGTTCGACGGCAGCCGGATCACCAAGCCGGTGCGCTTCTACGGCTACAGCAACTACAGCGCGTTCATCGAACGCGCCGAGGTGCTGGTGTTCCGCGCCAGCGACGCCGACCTGGTGACGCCGGTGGCGACCATTCCGCTGCCGGTGGCGGCGGTGGCCGACGCCGAATGGGACGGCACGCTGCCCGCCAGCTTCCAGGCGCGGGCCGGCGACGAGCTGGTCTACCTGGTGCGCGCCTACGGCCAGGACGGCAGCTTCGACGAGACCTATCCGCGCCGCATGCAGCTGGTGACGCCGGACGAGGCCGAACGCGGCAGCCAGGCCCTGCGCAATGCCACCGAGCGCAAGCTGGGGCAGAGCCTGGGCGCCGACGACGCGGAATCCGCCAGCCTGGTGGACGGCGTGTTCGGCAGCAACAACCTGCGCGTGCAGAACATCCCGATCCACGGCTCGCGGATCCGCATCCAGGGCCGCAACCTGCCGGACAACGCCAGCGTCAGGATCAACGGCCGCACCTTCCCGCTCGACATCGAGCGCAAGCTGGTCGCCGAATACCTGGCGCCGGTCGGGCACCACCGCTTCGACATCGAAGTCGGCGGCGCCGGCCTGCCCGCGCCGATCCAGCGCACGCTGGACGTGGACGTCAGCGGCAAGTACATGTTCGCGGTGGCGCTGGCCGACGTGACCGTATCCGGCAACAGCGTGTCCGGTTCGATCGAGCCGCTGGCCGGCGACGACCACTTCGAGAAGGACCTGACCGTGGACGGCCGCCTGGCCTTCTACCTGAAGGGCAAGATCCAGGGCAAATACTTGGTCACCGCCCAGGCCGACACCCGCGAGCGCGAGGTGAGCGACCTGTTCAACGGCTTCTGGAAGGCCGAGCCGCAGGACATCTTCCGCCGCCTCGACCCCGACCAGTACTACCCGGTCTACGGCGACGACTCCACGACCTACCGCGACGTGGACACCATGGGCCGCCTGTACGTCCGTGTGGACTGGGACAAGAGCCAGGCGCTGTGGGGCAACTTCAACACCGGCATCACCGGCACCGAGTACGGCCAGTACTCGCGCTCGCTCTACGGCGGCGCGCTGAGCTGGCGCAGCCGGCGAAGCACCGCGCAGGGCGAGGCCGGCAGCGAGCTGAAGGTGTTCGGTTCCGAGGCGCAGACCGCGCCGGGCCACAGCGAATTCCTCGGCACAGGCGGCAGCCTGTACTACCTCAAGCACACCGACGTGCTGCCGGGCTCCGAGCGCGTGGTGCTGGAGGTCCGCGATCCGGCCACCGGCCGCACCGAGGCCCGCGTCGAGCTGCAGGACGGCGCCGACTACCAGATCGACGACATGCAGGGCCGGATCATCCTGACCCGCCCGCTGTCGGTGGTGACCCGCGAGAACGTGCCCAGCCTGACCCGCGACACCCCGCTGGACGGGCTGCTGCAGGTGCTGCTGGTGGACTACGAGTACATCCCGCAGGGCTTCGACGCCGACGAGATGACCGCCGGCGTGCGCGGCAAGCACTGGTTCGGCGACCACCTCGCCATCGGCGGCACCTACGTCGACGAGAACCGCGCGGGCGACGACTACACCCTGGCCGGGGTGGACATCACCCTGCAGGCCGGGCGTGGCACCTACCTGAAGGTGGAGCAGAGCCGCACCGAGGCGACCAGCGCGCCGGTGTTCTTCTCGAGCAACGGCGGCCTGAGCTTCACCCAGACCAACCCGACGTCCGGCGTCCGCAAGGGCGACGCGCGCGCGGTCGAGGCGCGGGCGAACTTCAAGGAGCTGGGCTGGACCGAGCTCGACTGGTCGAGCGCCGCGTGGTGGCGGCAGGTCGATGCCGGCTTCTCGATCTCGCGCTTCGACACCGGCATGGACATCGAGGAATACGGCGGCGAGCTGCTCGGGCAGTTCACGCCGAACCTCAGCCTGCACGCCCGCTACAGCCGCGCCGAGCGCGGGCTGGAAGCGCTGACCCAGGGCCAGGCCACGGTCGAATGGCGGATCAGCGACTTCGACACCCTGGCGGCCGAACTGCGCCGCGTCGAGGAAAATCGCATCGGCGGCAGCGCCGCCGGCCTGCTGGCCGCAGTGCAGTACAAGCACCGCTTCGGCACCTCGCTGGAGCTGTACGGCACCGCGCAGAAGACCGTGGACGACGATGGCGGCAAGTACGCCGACAACGATGCGATCACCATTGGCGGCAAGTACCTGTTCGGCGACCTGTCCAGCGTCAACGCGGAGTTCACCAGCGGCGACCGCGGCGACGCGGCCGTGGTCGGCGCCGAGTACCGGCTCAACCCGAACCACTCGCTGTACGCCAACTACACCCACAGCACCGACCGCAGCCCCTACGACCCGCTGTTCAACGCCCGCCGCGACACCGGCTGGACGCTGGGCCAGCGCTGGCGGCTGTCCAACCAGGTGAACCTGTACAACGAAAGCCAGTGGCTGAAGGCGCCGAACCAGTCGGGGCTGGCGCACACCTTCGGCATGGACTTCTACCCGGCGCTGGGCTGGAACGTCGGCTTCGCGCTGCAGCAGGCGGACCTGGACACCGGCGCGGGCGACGTCGACCGCCGCGCGGTCAGCGTCAACGGCGGGCGCACCTCCAACGCCACCCAGTGGCAGAGCAAGCTGGAGTTCCGCCGCGACACCGGCGCCGAGCGCCGCGAGCAGTGGGTGACCACCAACAGCCTGACCCACAAGATCAGCGAGAGCTTCCGCATCGCCGCGCGGCTGAACTACTCGAAGACCACCGACGAACTGGACGCCAGCGCCGGCGCGAAGTTCATCGAAGGCAACCTGGGCTTCGCCTGGCGGCCGTGGGACAGCACCCGCTGGGCGCTGTTCGGGCGCTACACCTACCTGTACGACGTGTCCGCGCTGCCGCAGATCGGCGACAACGTGGCCAACTACGACCAGCGCAGCCAGGTGCTCTCGCTGGAAGGCGTGTACAAGGCGGACGACCGCTGGGAGTTCGCCGGCAAGCTGGCGCGCCGCACCGGCGAGGTCCGCATGGGCCGGTTGGAAGGCGTGTGGGCGGACGCGACCACCAGCTTCGCGGCCGGGCAGGTGCGCTACGACATCGGCGGGCAGTGGCACGCGCTGGGCGAGTTCCGCTGGCTGGGCGTCACCGACGGCGGCAACCGCTCCGGCTTCCTGGCCGGCGTGGACCGCGACATCGGCCGCAACTTCCGCATCGGCATCGGCTACAACTTCACCGACTTCAGCGACGACCTCACCAACTTCGACTACGACCACAAGGGCTTCTTCCTCAACGTGGTCGGTCGCTACTGAGCCGGGGTCGGCGCAAGCCGGCGATCGTTCGCACGAGGGCGCCCCATGGGCGCCCTCGCTGTTTTTACGGGAACCCAGAACGTCGTCTCAACGGCCCGTGCGATTTGACTTGAATCACGGCGCGTGGACCGCATGTAGCGGACATTCCTTCACCGCTCGTCATTCCCGCGAAGGCGGGAATCCAGCTCTTGACTTCCACGGCCAAGGGCGAAAGCTGGATACGCAGACATAGGGTCTGCGAAAAGATGCCCGCCTTCGCGGGAATGACGGCATCCCCCAATGGCGGAGTCTTCACCATGCGCATGGACAAGCTCACCTCGCGCTTCCAGCAGGCCATCGCGGACGCGCAGTCGCTGGCCGTCGGCCGCGACCACAACTTCATCGAACCCGCGCACCTGCTGCTGGCCTTGCTGGACCAGCAGGGCGGCGGCGCGCGCCCGCTGCTGGCGCAGGCCGGGGTCAACGTGCCGGTGCTGCGCGAGCGGCTGGCCGAGGCGCTGGACAAGCTGCCCAAGGTCAGCGGTCAGGCCGGCAACGTGCAGGCCGGCAACGACCTGGTCCGCCTGCTCAACGTCACCGACAAGCTGGCGCAGCAGCGCGGCGACGCCTACATCGCCAGCGAGCTGTTCCTGCTCGCGGCGCTGGACGATTCGGGCGAGGCCGGCAAGGCGCTGAAGGCCGCCGGCGCGAACAAGCAGAAACTGGAAGCGGCCATCGACAAGCTGCGCGGAGGCGAGAAAGTGACCGACGAGAACGCGGAAGACGCGCGCCAGGCGCTGGAGAAATACACCATCGACCTGACCGCCCGCGCGGAGAGCGGCAAGCTCGATCCGGTGGTGGGGCGTGATGAGGAGATCCGCCGCACCGTGCAGGTGCTGCAGCGGCGCACCAAGAACAACCCGGTGCTGATCGGCGAACCGGGCGTGGGCAAGACCGCGATCGTGGAAGGCCTGGCCCAGCGCATCGTCAACAACGAAGTGCCCGAGGGGCTGCGCGGCAAGCGCCTGCTGTCGCTGGACATGGGCGCGCTGATCGCCGGCGCCAAGTTCCGCGGCGAGTTCGAGGAGCGCCTGAAGGCGGTGCTCAACGACCTCGCCAAGAACGAAGGCCAGATCATCCTGTTCATCGACGAGCTGCACACGATGGTCGGCGCCGGCAAGGCCGAGGGCGCGATGGACGCCGGCAACATGCTCAAGCCCGCGTTGGCGCGCGGCGAGCTGCACTGCATCGGCGCGACCACGCTGGACGAATACCGCAAGTACATCGAGAAGGACGCCGCGCTGGAGCGCCGCTTCCAGAAGGTGTTCGTGGGCGAGCCGTCGGTGGAGGACACCATCGCCATCCTGCGCGGGCTGAAGGAGCGCTACGCCGTGCACCACGGCGTGGAGATCACCGATCCGGCCATCGTCGCCGCCGCCACGCTGTCCAACCGCTACATCGCCGACCGCCAGCTGCCGGACAAGGCCATCGACCTGATGGACGAGGCCGCCAGCCGCATCCGCATGGAGATCGATTCGAAGCCGGAGGAGATGGACCGCAAGGAGCGCCGGCTGATCCAGCTCAAGATCCAGCGCGAGGCGCTGAAGAAGGAGAAGGACGCCGAATCCAGGCAGCGGCTGGCCGACCTCGAAAAGGAGATCGAGGTGCTGGAGCGCGAATACAGCGACCTCGAAGAAGTGTGGAAGGCCGAAAAGGCGACGCTGCAAGGCGCGACCAAGATCAAGGAGCAGATCGAGGCCGCGCGCCTCGAACTGGAAGCCGCGCAGCGCAAGCAGGACTTCGCCGCGATGAGCGAGATCCAGTACGGGCGCATCCCGGCGCTGGAGAAGCAGCTCGCCGTCGCGCAGGAGGCCGAGACCAAGGGCTTCACCCTGTTGCAGGACAAGGTCACCGCCGAGGAGATCGCGCAGGTGGTGTCGCGCTGGACCGGCATCCCGGTCAGCAAGATGCTGGAGGGCGAGCGCGAGAAGCTGCTGAAGATGGAGGAGCAGCTGCACGCGCGCGTGGTCGGCCAGGAGGAGGCCATCAAGGTGGTGTCCGATGCGGTGCGCCGTTCGCGCGCCGGGCTGTCCGATCCCAACCGGCCCAGCGGCTCGTTCCTGTTCCTCGGCCCCACCGGCGTCGGCAAGACCGAGCTGTGCAAGGCGCTGGCCGAGTTCCTGTTCGACAGCGCGGACGCGATGGTGCGCATCGACATGAGCGAGTTCATGGAGAAGCACGCGGTCAGCCGCCTGATCGGCGCGCCTCCGGGCTACGTCGGCTACGAGGAAGGCGGCTACCTGACCGAAGCGGTGCGCCGCCGCCCGTACAGCGTGATCCTGCTGGACGAGGTGGAGAAGGCGCATCCGGACGTGTTCAACATCCTGCTGCAGGTGCTGGACGACGGCCGCCTGACCGATGGCCAGGGCCGCACGGTGGACTTCCGCAACACCGTCATCGTGATGACCTCCAACCTCGGTTCGCACCAGATCCAGGAAATGAACGGCGACGACAGCCCCGAGGCCTACATGCAGATGAAGGCGGCGGTGATGGGCGTGGTGCAGGCGCACTTCCGCCCGGAGTTCATCAACCGGCTGGACGACATCGTGGTGTTCCATCCGCTGGACAAGGCGCAGATCAAGCAGATCGCGCGCATCCAGCTGCGCGGGCTGGAAAAGCGGCTGGCCGAGCGCGGCATCCGCATCGAGCTGTCCGACAAGGCCTACGATCTGCTCGGCAACGTCGGCTTCGATCCGGTGTACGGCGCGCGCCCGCTCAAGCGCGCGATCCAGCAGCAGATCGAGAACCCGCTGGCGCAGGAAATCCTGTCCGGCCGGTTCGGCAGCGGCGACGCGGTCAAGGTCGACGCCGAGGGCGGCAGGCTGGCGTTCGCCAGGGACTGACCGCCCGCGCCCGCGCGATCCTGCACGCCGTCCCGGCCATCGCCGGGGCGGCGTGTTGCTTTTGGCGGAGCGGTGGATGTATTTAGAGGTCTGGGGCGACGCCGCCGGCACGGGGCACAAGCGACCGGTCGGGGGATCGGGATGCACCAATGGGCCACAACCCGCGGCGGCAAGATCCTGTTGCTCGGCGGACTGTGTCTGTTGTTGCAGCAGGTGGCCGTTCCCTATGCGCTGGAGCTGGGAGGAACGCGCGAGGACGCCTCGCTGATCCATCTCCAGACCGGCCTGCTGCTGGCCATCGCCATGCTCTCGCGCGACCGCTGGGTGATGCCCGGCTGCTACGCGCTGATCATCGTCGGCTGGCTGGTGCGCGCGTGGGCGTTCGCCTACACGCCCGCGCAGATCGGCATCGGCGTGGTCGTGTCCGCCATCGGCTGCGTCTGGACGCTGCTGTGCGCGCAGGCGATGGGCTGGCCGCGCCCGCCGGAGCGTGAGCACGCCTCGCGCGCCGACCTGCTGCGGTTCATCGCCTTCGGGCTGCTGGCGTATCCGCTGGGGAACGCGGTGCTGGCCCTGCTGTACGGCGCGCCGTTCGGCGTCACCAGCCAGCTCAGCAGCCTGATCCAGACCCTGTTCGCCAAGTATTTCGGCGTGGTGGTGGTCACCCTGCCGCTGGTCATCGCCTGGACGGAACGCAGGCGCCCGCCGCTGGTGGAAAGCAGCGCGCGCCGGTCGTGGCTGCTGCTGCTCGGGTTCGGGCTGCTGGCGAGCGCGGCGCTGGGCATGCGCGTCCGCAGCGGGCTGCCTGCGCTGGGCGGCGGCGACGTGGTGTTCAGCGACTACCGGATCGCCGCGCTGGCGGTGGTGGCGTGGTGCATGCTGCACTTGCGGGTGGCGCTGGCTCTGCCGCTGCTGTCGCTGGCGCTGCTGTCGATGGTGTTCGGGCTGGGCCGCACCGCTGAGCTGGGCAACACCTCGCTGGGCTTCGTCAACCTGCTGCACCTGGCGCTGGAGCTGGGCATCGTGTCGATGGCGATGCTGTACTACCTGGTCGCCAACCGCGACCGCGAGGACATGGCGCAGCGGCTGGCCGACCAAGCCCAGCACGATTCGCTGACCGGTCTGCCGAACCTGCGCGCGCTGCGCCAGCAGGCCGCGCGGCGGCACGGCGTGCGCGAGCTGGGCTGCCTGCTGCTCGACCAGGCCGACGCGTTGGCGGTGGGCTACGGACTTGGCGCGCAGTCGTCGGTGATGACCGCGGTGGCCGCGCGGCTGGGCGAGAGCGGGGTGACGCCCTGCTATCTCGGCAGCGGCCAGTTCGCGCTGCTGGCCGGCGGCTGCGGCGAGACGCCGTGGGCGGAGCTGCTGCACGGGATCGAGCAGCCCGGCTTCAGCGTCGCCGGGCAGAACGTGCGCCTGCTGCCGTACCTGGGCGTGGCGCGTTTCGGCGGCGACACCGGACTGGACCTGGACGCGGCGCTGATGCAGGCGTCCAGCCTGGCGTTCGAGGCGCGCGGCAGCAACGAGGTCGAGCCGCTGCACGCGGACGCGGCGCAGGCCACGCTGCAGCAGGCGCAGGCGCGGATGCAGGGCGCCAGCGAGGCGCTGGCGCACCTGCGCCGGCCCGACGGACTGGAGCTGTATTTCCAGCCGGTGCTGCCGCTGCGCAATCGCGCCCTGCGCGACGGCCGCATCGTCGGCGAGGTGCTGTGCCGGCTGCGCGACGAGCACGGCCAGCTGTTGGCGCCGGGCCAGTTCCTGCCGGCGCTGGAAGCGGCGCGGCGCGGGCCGGAGCTGGACTTGGCGGTGATCGCCGCGCTGTTCGCGCAGCTGCGCGGCGAGCCCGAGCTGGTCGAAGCCTGCGCCAGCGTGTCGGTGAACCTGACCGGGCAGAGCCTGGCCTCGGCCAGCTTCCGCCAGCACCTGTTCGCGCTGCTGGAACAGGCGCCGCTGCCGCTGTCGCGGCTGTGCTTCGAGGTCAGCGAGACGGTGGCGGTGTTCAGCGCCGAACAGGCCAGCCGGCTGCTGGACGAACTGCGCGCGCGCGGCTGCCGCATTGCCATCGACGACTTCGGCGTGGGCATGCAGAGCTTCGCCCGGCTGAAGGAGATGCCGGTGAACGTCATCAAGATCGACGGCTCGTTCGTGCGCAACATCGTCCGCGACCACCGCGACTACGCGATGGTGCAGGCGTCGGTGGCGGTGGCGCGCGCCTGCGGCGCCGAAGTGGTGGCCGAGTACGTGGAGGACGAGGAAACCGCCGGCTGCCTGCACAAGCTGGGCGTGCACTGGGGCCAGGGCTACCTGTACGCGAAGCCGATGCCGCTGCTGGACGGCATGCGCTGGATGCACCGGCAGGAAGGCGGAACCCGGCCGGAACCGCCCGAGGCGGCGCCGGCCCGCATCGGCCACGGCTGATGCCGATGGCGAATCAGGCCGGCTGCGCGGCGGCCTGCGTGCGCAGCGCGCGGTAGGGCGGCGTCGCCATCACCATCTCGGTCAGCGAATAGGCCAGCTCGCGCTCGGCCAGCACCGCCGCGTCCGCGCCGTGCTGCAGCAGATGCTTCACCTGCGCCTCGCTGTGCGCGCGGGCCAGCACGCTGAGCGCGGGGTTGATCGCCTTCAGCCGCTCGATCGCCTCGCCGGCCTCCAGCGCCTGCGGCATCGCGAAGATCGCCAGGTTGGCGCGCTCCGGCGCCGCCTCCAGCATCACCCGCCGGTTGGCGACGTTGCCGCGCACGGTGGGGAAGCCGTTGCCGCGCGCCTGCGCTACCCGGTCGGCGTCTTCCTCGACCACCACCACCGGCACGCCGCGCTCCTGCAGCAGCTGCGCCAGCTGGCTGCCGACGCGGCCGTAGCCGACCACGATGGCGTGGTTGGCGATGTCCACCGGTACCACTTCCGGTTCGGGTTCCGCGCGCGCGGCGACGCGCGCGTCCTCGCGCGCCTGCCAGCGGTCCAGCACCATGAACAGCAACGGATTGAGCATGATGGTGATCAGCGCGCCGGCCAGCACCAGGTCGTGGCCGTCCTTGGGCAGGATCTTCAGGGTCATGCCGAGGCCGGCGATGATGAAGGCGAACTCGCCGATCTGCGCCAGGCTGGTGGAAATGGTCAGCGCGGTGGCATTGGGATGGCCGAACGCGCGCACGATCGCATAGGCCGCCACCGACTTGCCGAACACGATGATCAGCGTGGTCGCCAGCACCTGCAGCGGCTGTTCGACGAGGATGCGCGGGTCGAACAGCATGCCGACCGAGACGAAGAACAGCACCGCGAACGCGTCGCGCATCGGCAGCGAATCGTTGGCCGCCTGGTGGCTGAACTCGGATTCGTTGAGCAGCATGCCGGCGAAGAACGCGCCCAGCGCGAAGCTCACCCCGAACAGCGCCGCCGAGCCGAACGCCACGCCCATCGCGATCGACAGCACCGCCAGCGTGAACAGTTCGCGCGAGCCGGTGCCGGCGATCCGCTCCAGCACCCACGGGATCGCCTTGCGGCCGACGATCAGCATGAAGGCGACGAACGCGGCGACCTTGCCGAAGGTGACCGCCAGCGCCTTGGCCACGTCGCCGGCGCTCACCGAACCTCCGCCGCCGTCGCCCAGCGCGCCGGCCAGCGCCGGGATCAGCACCAGCGCGATCACGCAGGCCAGGTCCTCGACGATCAGCCAGCCCACGGCGATCTTGCCGCGGCGGGTATCGAGCAGGCGGCGCTCCTCCATCGCCCGCAGCAGCACCACGGTGCTGGCGGTGGCCAGCGAGAAGCCGAACACCAGCCCTTCGATATGGCGCCAGCCCATCAGCTCGGCCAGGCCCCAGCCGAGCAGGGTGGCGACCGCGATCTGCCCGACCGCGCCGGGAATGGCGATGTTCTTCACCGACATCAGGTCGCGCAGCGAGAAATGCAGGCCGACCCCGAACATCAGCAGGATCACGCCGATCTCGGCCAGCTGCGGCGCCAGCTCCGCGTCGCCCACGAAGCCGGGCGTGAACGGCCCGGCCAGCACACCCGCAAGCAGATAGCCCACCAGCGGCGACAGCCGCAGCTTGTTCGCCAGCGCGCCCAGCACGAAGGCGAGCACGAAACCGAACACGAGGATGGCGATCAGCGAGGTGTGGTGTGGCATGGGCGCTCCGTGGGGTCGATGCCCCGATCATCGCACGCGAAATTGCAGGGCCGGAGACAAAAGCGCCCCGGATGGCCGGGGCGCGAGTGCAAAAATGAACCGCGGATTCAGCTCACCATTTGTAGGAGACGCGGCCGTACACGTAGCGGCCGTTGAAGCCGAACGGCGAGTACAGGCTGTACGGGATCAGGCCGAACGTCGAGTTGGCGGGCGTGTTCTCCTCGGGGTATTCGTCGAGCGCGTTGTCCGCGCCCAGGGTGACGATCCAGTGCTCGCTGGGGCGGAAATTGGCGGACAGGTCCAGCGTCCACTTCGCGCTGTAGGTCTGGTCCTGCGCCGGGTTGGTGGCGTGGCGGCCGGTGAAGCTGCCGTAGCGGGTGGCGCCGGCGTTGAAGTCCCAGCGCTGCAGGTTCCAGCCGGCGGTCAGCGCGAACTTGTCGCGCGGGAAGCCTTCCTCGATGCGCCCGCGCTCGTCGCGGCCCATGCGCTCCAGGTTGGCGCCCAGCGCGTCCAGCGCCGCCGGGTTCGGCGCGATCCGCGTCACCTCGGTCTTGTTGTAATTGTAGCTGGCGGTCAGGTTGAGGCTGCTGGCGTCCAGCGGCACGTTCCAGGTGCCGACCACGTCGATGCCCTTGGTGCGGGTGTCGATGGCGTTGTTGAAGTAGCGCGCGCTGGTGACGTTGGTGATGCCGAGATTGGCCAGCAGCGCCTGCGCCGCTGCGTTGCCTGCGATGTTGAGGTTGGACGAGAGCACGATGCGGTCGTCGATGTCGATCTGGTAGGCGTCGACGGTCACGTAGACGCGCTCGGCCGGCTGCAGCACCAGGCCCAGGCTGTAGGACAGCGAGGTTTCCGCCTTCAGCGGCTCCGCGCCCAGCGCCTGCGCCGCCGCGCCGGCGGCCGGGAAGGTGCCGGTCTCGTAGGCGACGCCGCTGTTGATGTTGGTGGTGACGGCCTGGTAGTGCTGCTGCGCCAGCGACGGCGCACGGAAGCCGGTCGCGACGGTGGCGCGCAGCGCGGCCGCGTCGGTGAACGCGTAGCGCGCCGACAGCTTGCCGGAGAACTGGTCGCCGAAGTCCGAGTAGTCCTCGTAGCGGCCGGCCAGGCCGGCGGAGAACTTGTCGGTGAAGTCGCCTTCCAGCCCCGCGTACACCGCGTAGTTGTGGCGCTCGTAGTCGCCGGCGTTGCGCGGCGTGAAGCCGCCGAAGCCCTGCGCACCGGGCAGCGAGCCGGGGATGCCCAGGCCGCCATCGATGTACGAATTGGGTTCGCCCGCGATCTGTTCCCAGGCTTCCTGCCGGTACTCGGCGCCGAACGAGAACGTGGCCGGATATGCCAGGCCGATGTCGATCGGCTTGGAGAAATCCGCGTTCACTACCTGCTGGGTGTACTGCAGTGCGCCGTCGTAGAAGCTGCGCGGGCTGGACGCGCCCAGGGTGTAGTTGACGGTGTTCTGGGTGCGGAAATCCAGCCGGTTGTCGCCGAGGTTGTAGCTGACGTCCCAGTTCCAGCCGCCCGCGCTCGTGCCCTTCAGGCCCAGCACGACGCTGCGGTCGCGCGCGTCCTGGTTGATCTCCGGCACGTAGCCGTCCGGGTAGACCTGCGCCAGCAGCGCGCCCTGGTTGTTGTGGGTCTTCGAGCGATAGAACGCGAACGAGGTGATGTCGCGCTTGCTGCCCATCGCGGTCAGGTAGAGGCTGGTGTTGTCGCCGACCTTCAGATCCGCGTTGACCGACAGCGCCGACTGGTCGACGTCGGGATCGCCCAGCTTGAACGCGGTTTCGCCCACGCCCGGGAAGTTGCCGGTGTTCGGGGCCGTGCCGGTGTAGGCGCCGGAGCGGTTGGTCATGTCCTGGTGGCCCGTCTGCGCCGCCACGTGGATCGTGCCGCCGCCGCCGCTCAGGGTGATGCCGGTGTCGCCGGACAGCTGCCACTGCTTGCCGTCGCCCTCGGAATACCGGCCGCCGCCGAGCGCCAGGCTGCCGCCTTCGCCGGAGCCCTTGAGCACGATGTTGACCACGCCGCCGATGGCGTCGGAGCCGTACTGTGCGGAGGCGCCGTCGCGCAGCACTTCGACGCGTTCGATGGCGGCCACCGGGATGGTGTTGAGGTCGACCGCCGAGGAGCCGCGGCCGATGGTGCCGTTGACGTTCACCATCGCCGAGATGTGGCGGCGCTTGCCGTTGACCAGGATCAGCACCTGGTCCGGCGACAGCCCGCGCAACTGCGCCGGGCGCACGCCGCTGGTGCCGTCGGCCATGGCCGGGCGCGGGAAGTTCAGCGAGGGCAGGGCGCGCGCCAGCGCGGTCGCCAGCTCCGTGGTGCCGGTGGCTTCCAGCGTTTCCGGGGTGATGATGTCGATCGGCGACTGCGATTCGGCCACGGTGCGGTCGGCCACGCGGGTGCCGGTGACGATCAGGGTGTCGAGGGTGCGGGCGTCCTTGCCGGCGTCCTGCGCCAGCGCCGGGGTGGCGGCCAGCAGCGAGGACAGGGCGAGGGCGAGCGGGGAGATGCGGGGCATGGGGCCTTCCTGGTTCGGTGACGACAGTCACCTGTTTAACACCGGCTTAACCCCGCTGCAAACAAGCCCGCGCCATGCGGACATGCGCTAAGGTATGGAGTTTCGCACCCTTGATATCGGCGGCCCCGTCGCCACCGGCTGGCAAGCCGCCGGTCGGAAGGCGTTGGCCGGCGGGCGTTGACGGTAGAATCGCCGCCCCATGATTTCCTTCCGCAATTTCGCCCTCCGTCGCGGCGAACGTCTCCTGCTGTCCGATGTCGATCTGGCCCTGCACGCCGGCTGGCGCGTGGGCGTGGTCGGCCGCAACGGCGCCGGCAAGTCCAGCCTGTTCGCCGCGCTGCTGCGCGAGGTCGAGCCCGACAAGGGCGACCTCGACCTGCCCGGCAAGGCCCGCGTCGCCTCGGTGGCGCAGGAAACCCCGCACCTGCCGAACCCGGCCATCGACTTCGTGCTGTCCGGCGACGAGGCCGTGCACGCCGCCATCCAGATGGAGGCCAATGCCTTCGCCAACGAGGACTGGGAAGCGGTGGCCGAGGCGCACCAGCGGCTTGAGGAAGTGAACGGCTACGACGGCAGCGCCCGCGCCGGCCGGCTGCTGCACGGCCTCGGCTTCCCGACGGAGACCCACGAAAAGCCCGTCTCCGACTTTTCCGGCGGCTGGCGCGTGCGCCTGAACGTGGCGCGCGCGCTGATGTGCCCGTCCGACCTGCTGCTGCTCGACGAACCCACCAACCACCTCGACCTCGACGCCGTGGTCTGGCTGGAGGAATGGCTGAAGCGCTATGACGGCACGCTGCTGGTCATCAGCCACGACCGCGAGTTCCTCGACAACGTCACCACCCACATCCTGCACCTGCACGACGGCACCGCGAAGCTGTACGTCGGCAACTACACCGACTTCGAGCGCCAGCGCGCCGAGCACCTGCGCCAGCAGCAGATCGCGCACCAGAAGGAACAGGCCGAGCGCGCACATTTGCAATCGTTCATCGACCGCTTCAAGGCCAAGGCCAGCAAGGCGAAGCAGGCGCAGTCACGGGTCAAGCGCCTGGCGAAGCTGGCCGGCACCGAGGCGGTGCGCGTCGAGCGCGCGCTGCGCATCGACTTCCCCGAGCCGCTGAAGCTGCCGAACTCGCTGCTGTCGCTGCACGATGCGGACTGCGGCTACGGCGACGACGCGCGCATCCTCGCCAACGCCAATTTCGGTCTCGAGGCCGGCGATCGCATCGGCCTGCTCGGCCCCAACGGCGCGGGCAAGTCGACGCTGGTGAAGACGCTGGTGGGCGAACTCGCGCCGATGACCGGCGAGCGCAAGGCGCATCCCGACCTGCGCATCGGCTATTTCGCCCAGCACACGGTGGAATCGCTGGTGGCCGGCACCTCGCCGCTCGACCACCTGCGCAAGATCGCGCCGGACGTGGCCAATCAGGAACTGCGCGACTTCCTCGGCAAGTGGAACTTCCCCGGCGACCGCGCCTTCGAGGTCATCGACACCTTCAGCGGCGGCGAGAAGGCGCGCCTCGCGCTGGCGCTGATCGCCTACCGCCGCCCCAATGTGCTGCTGCTGGACGAACCCACCAACCACCTCGACCTCGACATGCGCGAGGCGCTGGCCGAGGCGCTGGCGGACTTCGACGGCGCCATCGTGATGGTTTCGCACGACCGCCACCTGATCGGCCTGGTCTGCGACAGCTACTGGCGCGTGGCCGGCGGCAAGGTGGAACCGTTCGACGGCGACCTCGACGAATACGCGGCGTGGCTGCGCTCGCGTCCCGGCAGCGACAACCCCAAGACCCCCGCGCCGAAGGCCGAACCCGCATTGCCCGCACCGCTGCCGCCCGAACCGAAAAAACCGGCGGCCAAGGTCAACCCGCACAAGTTGCAGAAGGCCGAAGCGCGGGTGGCGCGGCTGGAAGAAAAGCTGGCCGAGTGCGCCGCTCTGATGGCCGACCCGGCGGTCTATGCCGACGCCGGCAAGGTCGCCGACCTCGGCCGCCAGCAGATGCAGCTGCGCGGCGAGCTGGACGAGGCCGAGGCCGAGCTGCTGGCGCTGTACGGCTGACGGATTCGTAACGCGATGCCTGCCGCATTCAGGTACGGTCGCGGCATCGTCCAAGCGCAACGGTCGTCCGCATGAGCCGCGAACTCGTCTATCTGCTGCTGATCTTCGGCCTGCTGGTGATCCCGCGCGCCCTGCAGCGCTTCCGGCTGCCCGCGCCGATCACCTGCCTGGCGTTCGGCATCGGCGCGATGCTGGTGCTGGGCGGCGGCGTGCACGACCCGGTGGTGACCCTGCTGTCCACGCTCGGCATCTCCTCGCTGTTCCTGTTCGCCGGGTTGGAAGTGGACATGCGCGCGCTGCGCAAGGGGCTGTGGCCGCTGCTGGCGCACCTGGCGATCCGCATCGCCAGCCTGTGCCTGCTGGCATGGCTGGGCTGGCGGTATCTCGCGCTCGGCTGGCAGGCCGCCGCGCTGCTGGCGCTGGCGCTGCTCACGCCCTCGACCGGCTTCATCCTCGACACGCTGGAGCGGCTGGGGCTGGACGAGGAAGAGCGCTTCTGGGTGACCAGCAAGGCGATCGCCGGCGAGCTGCTGGCGCTGGCGGCGCTGTTCGTGGTGTTGCAGGCAGGCGATCCGGTGCAGCTGGGCCTGTCCACGCTGGCGATGCTCGCGCTGCTGGTCGGGCTGCCGCTGCTGTACGTCGCGTTCGGGCGCTGGATCGTGCCGCACGCGCCGGGCTCGGAGTTCTCGCTGCTGGTGATGGCCGGCTTCATCGCCGCCTTCATCACCTACAAGCTGGGCGTGTACTACCTGGTCGGCGCGTTCATCGCCGGGCTGGTCGCGCGGCTGCTGCGCGCGCGCATCCCGCGCATGGCCTCGGACGAGAACATCCACGCGCTGCGTCTGTTCGCCTCGTTCTTCGTGCCGTTCTACTTCTTCCACGCCGGCACCCAGATCGCCCGCGACGCGCTGACGCTGGAGGCGCTCGGCCTCGGTCTGCTGCTCACCGCGCTGGTGGTGCCGCTGCGGGTGGGAATGGTGTGGCTGCAGCGGCGGGTGCTGTTCCGCGAGCATCGGCACAGTACCTTCCGCGTGTCCGTGGCGCTGACGCCCACGCTGGTCTTCACCCTGGTGCTGGCGGAAATCCTGCACAGCCGCTTCGGCCTGTCCGGCACCCTGACCGGCGCGCTGGTGCTGTACACCACGCTCAACACGCTGCTGCCGTCGCTGCTGCTGCGGGTGCCGTTCGACGTCGACCCGATGCAGGAGAATGCCCCCGCAACGCTGGCCGACATGCCCGCCGCGGTTGAAAATACGGCCGCCGTCCCCACTCCGGGGCAGTAATCCGGACCACACGATTCCATCGCCATGCCGATCTACGCCTTCGCCTGCGACGCCTGCGGGCACACCTTCGACCGTTTGCAGAAGCTGTCCGACGCCGACCCCGCCGTTTGCCCGGCCTGCGGCGCGGAAGGGCGCGTGCATCGCCAGCTGACCGCCCCGCAGTTCCGCCTGGCCGGCGGCGGCTGGTACGAGACCGATTTCAAGAAGGACGGCGACAAGAAGCGCAACCTGGCCGGCGACGCCGCCAAGCCGGCGGACGCCAAGGCCGAGGCGAAGCCGGAAGCTGCCAAGCCCGCGACTGAAAGCAAGCCGTAAGCCACGTCGCCGTCATGCCCGCGCAGGCGCGCTGAAAGGCTGGACTCCCGCCTGCGCGGGAGTGACGAGCTTTTCATGTCACAAGCCGCCCGAATCTCTCCAGCGGGACAGGGGCGGCATCGCAACCAAGCGAGTATCGGGAAGCGACTTGCGATGCCGGCCCTGTCCCGCCCGCGTAGCCCCGCCTTTCCGCACCCGCCCATCAGCTAAAATACCCGGCTCCGCGCAGGCCACCGCCCGCGCGCCCTCGCGTCCCCCGGAGCTTCCATGCGTACCCATTTCTGCGGCCTGATCGACGAAGCGTTGATCGGCCAGACCGTCACCCTGTGCGGCTGGGCCGACGTCGCCCGCAACATGGGCCAGATCGTGTTCATCGACCTGCGCGACCACGAAGGCATCGTGCAGATCGTCGCCGAGCCGGCCGAGGTCGAAGGCAACGCCGACATGCTGGCGGCCGCCGCCGCCGTGGGCTACGAGGACTGCCTGCGCGTCACCGGCACCGTGCGCCGCCGCCAGTCGGTGAACGACAAGATCAGGACCGGCCAGGTCGAAGTGGTGGCCGAGCGCATCGAACTGCTGAACAAGGCCGAGCCGCTGCCGTTCCACCACCACGAGAACCCGGGCGAGGACATCCGCCTGAAGTACCGCTACCTCGACCTGCGCAGCCCGGACATGCAGCGCAAGATGCGCACCCGCACGAAGCTGGTGTCGGCGCTGCGCCATTACCTTGACGCGCGCGGCTTCCAGGACATCGAAACCCCGATCCTCACCAAGGCCACGCCCGAAGGCGCGCGCGACTTCCTCGTCCCGGCGCGCATGCACCCCGGCGAGTTCTACGCGCTGCCGCAGAGCCCGCAGCTATTCAAGCAGATCCTGATGATGGCGGGCTTCGACCGCTACTACCAGATCGCCCGCTGCTTCCGCGACGAGGCCCTGCGCGCCGATCGCCAGTTGGAGTTCACCCAGCTCGACATGGAGTTCGCGTGGGTGTCCGAGCGCGACGTGCAGGATCTCACCGAGGACATGATCCGCAGCGTGTTCCGTGAAGTGATCGGCGTCGAGCTCGACGGGCAGTTCCCGCGCATGACCTGGGCCGAGGCGATGCGCCGCTACGGCTCCGACAAGCCCGACCTGCGCATCGCGCTGGAACTGGTCGACGTGGCCGAACTGGTGAAGGACTGCGAGTTCGGCGTGTTCACCGCCGCTGCCAACGATGCCGACGGCCGTGTCGCCGCGCTGCGCATTCCCGGCGGCGCGGCATTGAGCCGCAAGCAGATCGACGAATACGCCGCCCACGCCGCCAAGTACGGCGCGAAGGGTTTGGCCTACGCCAAGATCGACGAGGCCGGCGCGGTCAATTCGCCCGTCGCCAAGTTCTTCGCCGAGGGCGCATTCGACGCGCTGCTCAAGCACGTGGGTGCGGGCAACGGCGATATCGTGTTCTTCGGCGCGGGCGCGTACAACAAGGTCAGCGACTTCATGGGCGCGGTGCGCCTGAAGGCCGGCAAGGACTTCGGTCTCGTGCAGGACGGCTGGAAGCCGCTGTGGGTGACGGACTTCCCGATGTTCGAGTGGGACGCCGAGGAAAACCGCTACGTGGCCTTGCACCATCCCTTCACCGCGCCGGCGGTGGATTCCATCGACGATCTGCGCGCGAACGCCAAGACGGCGGTGAGCCGAGGCTACGACATGGTGCTCAACGGCAACGAGATCGGCGGCGGCTCCATCCGCATCCACCGCCCGCAGATGCAGTCGGCGGTGTTCGACCTGCTCGGCATCGGCGCGGAGGAACAGCGCGCCAAGTTCGGCTTCCTGCTGGACGCGCTGAAGTACGGCGCGCCGCCGCACGGCGGCATCGCTTTCGGCATCGACCGCATCGCCGCGCTGATGGCCGGCACCGAGTCGATCCGCGACGTGATCGCCTTCCCCAAGACCACCTCGGCGCAATGCCTGATGACCGATGCGCCGTCGCCGATCGCCGACGCGCAGCTGGCCGAAGTGCACGTGCAGGTGCGGGAAAAGCAGGAGTGAGTGTGGAGGAGTGAGAAGTGAGCGAGAGCAACGCTCTGGTTTCCACTCACTCCTCGCTTCTCTCCGCTCACTCCTCGCTCATGCCCATCCGCCGCGCCACCGTCGCTGACGCCGCCACCCTCGCCGAACTCGGTGCGGCGACGTTCGTGGAAACCTTCGGCCATCTCTACACGCCCGAGGATTTGCAGGCGTTTCTCGACGAGAGCCATACCATCGAGGCGTACGCCAAGGCGCTGGCGAATCCGCACTACGCGCTGTGGCTCGCCGAAGACGAAGCAGGCCGCGCCATCGGCTACGCGCAGGCCGGCTGCTGCGGGTTGCCGCATGAAGACGTGCGGCCGGAAGACGGCGAACTGAAGCGGCTGTACGTGCGCGCCGGCATCCAGGGCGGCGGCATCGGGCGCGCGCTGATGGACGCGGCGATGGCGTGGCTGCTGCGCGACGGCCCGCGCACGCTGTGGCTGTCGGTGTGGTCGGAGAACCTCGGCGCGCAGCGCTTCTACGCCCGCTACGGCTTCGACTTCGCCGGCGAATACGCCTTCGTCGTCGGCGAGCAGCGCGACCGCGAGTTCATGTACCGGCGGCCCGCGCAGCCGTAAGCCGCGCCAGCGGCGGCTTGCCGAGCGGCGTCGGCGGCCATAGGTTTCCTGGAACCGCCCCGCCGATCGCCCGCCCATGACCCGCCGCCTGCTCCTCGTCCACGGCCTGCACAACGCCCGCTGGTGGCTGCGGCCACTGGCCGCGCGGCTGCGGAGCGAGGGCTTCGAGCCGGAGCCGTTCGGCTATGCCAGCGTGTTCGGCGGCCCGGAGCGGGCAATTCCGGCGCTGGTCGAGCGCCTGCGGGCCGCGCCGGTCCATGGCGTGATCGGGCACAGCCTGGGCGGATTGATCGCGCTGGAAGCGCTGCGGCGGGCGCCGGATGCGGCGGTGTCGCGGGCGGTCTGCCTGGGCTCGCCGCTGCGCGGCAGCCGGATCGCGCGCCATCTGGCCGCGCGCGGATGGACGCGGCCGCTGCTGGGACGCAGCGCCGCGCTGTTGCAGGCCGGACTGGTGCATTGGGACGGAACGGCGGCGCTGGGCGTGGTCGCGGGCGACGTGGCGCAGGGCATGGGGCAGTTGTTCGCCCGCTTCGACGACGCCTCCGACGGCACCGTGGCGGTGGCGGAAACCCGCCTGCCGGGCCTCGCCGACCATTGCGTCGTGCATTGCAGCCATACCGGCCTGGTGTTCTCGGCGGAAGCGGCGGCGCAGGCGGCGCACTTCCTGCGCGAGGGACGCTTCGCTCGCCCGGCCTGAGCGCCGCGCCGCTATCCGTCGCTGGCCAGCAGGTATGCCTCGAATTCGTCCGCCGGCAGCGGGCGCGAGAACAGGTAGCCCTGCGCGAAGTCGCAGCCCATGCGCTGGAGGATGTCCGCCTGCTGGGCGGTTTCGACGCCTTCGGCGACGGTGCGGAAGCCGAGCTTGTGCGCCATCACGATGATCGCCTCGGTCAGCGCGTGGTCGTTCTCGTCGTTGGCGACGCCGCGGGTGAAGGACGCGTCGATCTTCAGGAAGTCGATGCTGAAGGTTTTGAGGTAGGACAGCGACGAGAAGCCGGTGCCGAAGTCGTCGATGGACACGGCGATGCCGTGGCGGCGGAAGTCGAGCAGGCAGTCCTTCACCCGCTGCTGATCCTCGATCAGCACGCTCTCGGTGATCTCGATGCCGAGGCGGCCGTCCGGCGGCGGCAAAGCGGCCAGCTTCGCGCCCCAGTCGATCGCGCCGGCGCCGTGCGCGGCGAACTGCACGGCGCTCATGTTGACGCTGATCTGGACGGTGCGGCCGAGCCGCCGCGCGAGGCGTTCGGCCTGCGCGGCGGCTTCGTCGAAGACCCATTCGCCGACTTCG
Organism: Thermomonas brevis; assembly: GCF_014395425.1. Lineage (NCBI taxonomy): Bacteria > Pseudomonadati > Pseudomonadota > Gammaproteobacteria > Lysobacterales > Lysobacteraceae > Thermomonas > Thermomonas brevis. The sequence goes on along the minus strand of NZ_CP060711.1, from coordinate 1,195,214 downwards.
TGGATCAGGCCGGTTTCCTCCAGCAGCGGGATGAAGTCCAGCGGCGGGATTGCGCCGCGCTGCGGGTGCCGCCAGCGCAGCAGCGCCTCGGCCTTGGTCGCGCGGCCGTCGGCGAAATCGATGATCGGCTGGTAGTGCAGCGAGAACTCGCCGCGCTGCAGCGCGCCGTGCAGGTCATCGCTCAGCGCGCGGCGCTTCTGCGCGCCGTCCTGCATCTCCGGCGAGAAGCGGACCACGCGGTTGCGCCCGCCGGACTTGGCGGCGTACATCGCCTGCTCCGCGTACTTCAGCAGGTCGGGGGCGGTGAGCGCGTCGTCGGGGCAGGTGGCGATGCCGGCGCTGGCGGTGAGGTAGAGCGGCTTGCCGTCGATGTCGAACGGCACGCTCAGCTTCTCCACTAGCCGCTGCGCGGTGCGCTCGGCGGCGTGCAGGCCGTCCAGCCCGGGCAGGATCAGCGCGAATTCGTCGCCGCCCAGCCGCGCCAGCGCGCCGTGCGGGCCTGCGAATTCGCGCACCCGTTCGGCGGTGTGGGCCAGCAGGCGGTCGCCGGTCTCGTGGCCGAGCGTGTCGTTGATCTCCTTGAAGTGATCGAGGTCGAGCAGCAGCAGGGCGAGCCGGCCGCCCGGCGGCTGTAGTGCGGCGACCAGCGAGTCGCGGAATTTCTCGCGGTTGGGCAGCCCGGTGACCGGATCGAACGGCGTGTGCGCGTCGCTGAGGTCGCGCACGATCAGGCACAGCGACGGCCCGGCGCTGGTCTCGATGTAGGTCGGCGAGACCTTCGCCGGGAACGCCTGGCCGTCGCGGCGCTGCGCGCTGAAGGTGGGCATGTCGTCCGTGGCGTGCGCGGCGTGGCGGGCGAACGCCTGCTCGCGCAGCACGTGCCACGCGCCGCGCTCCTGCTCGCTCAGCAGCAGTTCGAACGGCTGCCCGGCCAGCATCTCGCGCGGATAGCCGAACACCGATTCGGCGCTGCTGTTGACGGCGCAGATCCGTCCCTGCGCGTTGCACAGGATGACCGGGTGGATGCCGGTTTCGAGCAGGCTGTGCAGGCTGCTGTCGCGGTGGCGGCGCGCGGCGGTCTCGGTCTGGTGGCGGTGCATCGCCAGCCGGATCGCCATCACCAGGTCCTGCTCGCGCCAGGGCTTGATGAGGTAGCCGAACTGGCCGGCGATCTGCGCCTGCTGCAAGGTGTCGCGGTCGGAATGCGCGGTCGAGAACACCACCGGCACGCCGAGTTCGCCGTGGATCAGGTCGGCGGTCTCGATGCCGTTGAGGTCGCCCTTGATGCGGATGTCCATCAGGATCAGGTCGGGCCGCGTGCGCCGCGCGATGTCGATCGCGTCGGCGCCGTTGTCGGCGACGCCGACGACCTCGTGGCCGAGGCATTGCAGGCGGTCGCGGACCTCCTCGGCCAGCAGCGCCTCGTCCTCGACGACCAAGATCTTCCAGTGGGGGTCGGCGTTCGCGTTCATCCAGTCGCTGGTTTCCTCGGCGGGACGTGGAGGGTCAGCCGCGCCAGCGTGCCGGGCGAAGCGGGCAGGAACTCGTAGGCGCCGTCCACCTGCCGCGTCAGCGAGCGGATCAGGTGCAGGCCGAGCGAGTGCCCGCCGGCGGGGTCGAAGCCGTCCGGCAGGCCGGTGCCGTCGTCGCGCACCTCCAGCACGCAGGTGCGCGGATCGGGCTGCGACAGCGACAGGTGGATGCTGCCGGCGCGGCCGTCCGGGAAGGCGTGCTTGACCGCGTTGGCGACGATCTCGTTGAGGATCAGCCCGCACGGCACGGCGGTGTTGATGCTCATGCTCACCGGTTCGAGCGTGGTGGTCAGGCGGATGTGGTCGTCGCGGCTGTAGCTGTCGATCAGCTGGCGCGCGAGGTTGTCGGCGTAGTCGGCGAAATCGACCTCGGCCATCGAATCGGAGTTGTACAGGCTCTCGTGCACCATCGCCATCGAGCGCACGCGGTCCTGGCTTTCCTGCATCACCCGGATCATGTCCGGGTCGCTCAGGTCGCGCTGCTGCAGGTAGAACAGGCTGGCGATCACCGCGAGGTTGTTCTTCACCCGGTGGTGCACTTCCTTCAGCAGCATCTCCTTCTCGTGCAGCGAATCGAGGGTCAGCTTCTCCGCGCGCTTGCGCTCGCTGATGTCGCGGATCGCGCTGGACACCAGCATGCCGCTGTCGGTTTCCAGCGGCGAGAGCGACAGCTCAATGGGGAACTCGCTGCCGTCCTTGCGCTGCCCGAACAGCTCCAGCCCGCTGCCCATCGGCCGCACACGCGGCGCGCTGGCGTAGTCCTTGCGGTGGCCCGGATGGCGGCCGCGGAAGCGCTGCGGCATCAGCAGCTCCACCGGCTGGCCGATCAGCTCCGCCGCGGCGTAGCCGAACATCCGCTCGGCCTGCGAATTGGCGAGCTGGATGACGCCGCTCGCATCGGCGATGACCATCGCGTCCGGCGCCGATTCCAGCAGCTGGCGGAACTGCCGCTCCATGCGCCGGCGGTGGCTCAGGTCGTTGACGATCTTCGAGGCCGACACCACCTCGCCGTTGGCGTCGCGCACCGGCGAGACGGTCAGGCCCACTTCGACCAGCGAACCGTCCTTGCGCCGGCGCACCGACTCGTAGGATTCGACGCGCTCGCCGGCGCGGATGCGCAGCATGATCCGCGCTTCCTCTTCCACCAGGTCCTCGGGGATCAGCATCGCGATGTTGCGGCCGATGGCTTCCGCTGCGGTGTAGCCGAACAGCAGTTCGGCCGACGGATTCCAGACCTGGATGGTGCCGTCCAGATCCTTGCCGATGATCGCGTCGGTGGCCGATTCGATGATCGCCGCCAGCCGCGCGCGCTCGTCGTGGATGCGCTTGCGCTCGGAGATGTCGCGGACCACGCACAGCACGCGCTCACCCTGTTCCAGCGGGCTGAGCATCACGTCCACCGGGAATTCGCCGCCGTCCTTGCGCTGGCCGAACAGGCTCAGGCCGCCGCCCATCTCGCGGGTGCGCGGCGCGGCGACGTAGCGGTCGCGGTGGCCGGCGTGCGCGCCGAAGCGGCGCGGCACCAGCAGATCGACCTGCTTGCCGATCAGCTCGTCGGCGCCGTAGCCGAACAGCGCCAGCGCGGCGGCGTTGGCCTGGACGATCAGGCCGTCGTGGTCGACGACCAGCATGCCGTCCGGCGCGGCGTCGAAAATGTGCCGGTACTCCTGCATCCCTCCTTCTCCCCCTGTCCCTGGGATGCCCGGATCGGTCACGGGCGGCCCGAATGGCACCGTGAAGGCGTTATAGCAGCATGCAACGGGAAGGGGAGGACGGGACCGGCCATGTCGGCCGATGCGGGCGCAAGCTCACGCATGTTCACGTCACATCACGCCGAATCACTCCGGATCGTCGGGCACATCCAGCAGCGCCGGCAGCGGTTCGCGGCTGCCGTCCAGCAGGCCGCGGCTGAGCGTGTCGCCGTCGATGAACAGCAGTTGCCCGGACTTGCCGCGCTTGATGCCGCTGTCGATGGCGATGATCTTGCCGTCGTGGAAGCTGGCGACCTCGCCGATGGTGGTGTGGCCGACGACGATCCGCGCGACGCCCAGCTTCGCCACCAGCGCCCGCACGCCCGGCGTGTCCAACTGCCCGTTGAAATAGCCGCGGTACCAGACTGGGCTCGCCTTGGAGTCGTACAGGCGGGCGATGGCCGGGTCGGCCTTCACCTGTTCGCGGGGCATGCCGAGGGTGCGCTGGTAGCCGGCGTTGGTGGCGTCCATCGCGGCGACCAGGTCGAGGTTCTCCGGCGAAACCCCGCCGTGCAGGAACAGCGTGTCGCCCAGCTTCAGCAGCACCGGCCGCGTGCGCAGCCAGCCGCCCAGCACCGAGTCCGGGCCGAACAGGTCGGCGTAGGAGCGGCCCAGCCGTTCGGCGGTGGCGACGTATTTCGGATTGACGTAGCGCAGGCTGCCGTACAGCGCCATCGTCTCGTGGTTGCCCAGCAGGAAATGCACCGCGCCGCCGGCCGCGCGCGCCTGCTGCTGCAACTGGAACAGCAGCCACAGCGCCTCGGTGACGCCGGGGCCGCGGTCGAACACATCGCCGGCGACGACCAGATGGTCGCGACCCAGCGCCCAGCGGTCGCGGCCGTCGATGACGTGATGGGCGCGCAGCAGCCGCACCAGCAGCCCGTACTGGCCGTGGATGTCGGACAGCGCGACGATCCGCGCGCCCGGCGCCAGCGGCGCCTCGCCCGGTTCGATCGCGGCCGGGATGACCAGCGGATGCGGATAGCCGCAGCGCGGCTTGATCGTGGCGCCGTCGCGCGCGGGCCGGGTCGTGCGCACCAGCTTGCCGTCGCAGATCCAGACGGCGTCCAGCTTGCTCCCTTCCGCCCGGAACACGTAGGGGCCGTCGTCCGCGGCTGCCGGCGTGGGCGCGGTGCCGGCGCAGGCCGCGGCGCCAACGGCCAGGCAGACCAGCAGCAGGAGCGCGCGCAGCGCCGTCGGGGCGGATCGGGAAGCAAGGCGCATGGCGGGTCCGGAAGCGGGGTCCGCCGCATGGTACGCCGGGGCCGGCGATTCGAGCGCGCAGTCGAACCGGCCGCCGTATAATCCGCCGCTTCGCATTTCCGGCCGGATATTGTCATGGGACGTGGCCCCTCCATCGAAGCCCGCAAGAACGCGCAGGACGCGCAGCGCGGCAAGATCTTCACCAAGGTGATCCGCGAGATCTCGGTGGCGGCGCGCGCCGGCGGTGGCGACCCGCACAGCAATCCGCGCCTGCGCGTGGCGATCGACAAGGGCCTGGCCGCGAACATGACCAAGGACGTCATCGAGCGCGCCATCAAGAAGGCCACCGGCGAGCTGGAAGGCGTCACATACGAGGAGATCCGCTACGAGGGCTACGGCGCGGGCGGCGTGGCGGTGATCGTCGACTGCCTGACCGACAACCGCGTGCGTACCGTGGCCGACGTGCGCCACGCCTTCGGCAAGTTCGGCGGCAACCTCGGCACCGAAGGCTCGGTGGCCTTCATGTTCAAGAAGCTGGGCGTGCTGAGCTACGACGCCGGCGCCGACGAGGACAGGATCACCGAGGCCGCCATCGAGGCCGGCGCGGACGACGTGGTGGTGTATCCGGAAGACGGCGCCATCGACGTGCTGACCTCGCCCGACGCCTTCGCCGAGGTGAAGGCGGCGATGGAGGCGGCGGGCCTGGCGCCCGGCTTTGCCGAAGTGACGATGCGCGCGGACAACGATTCGCCGGTCGACGGCGAGACCGCCGAGCAGGTGCAGAAGCTGCTGCGCTGGCTGGAAGACATGGACGACGTGCAGAACGTCTATTCCAACGCCGCGGGCCTGGGCTGAGCCTCGACGCCGCCCGTCGGCCATCCCGCCATGCTTCCCGCGTCACCTTCCACGCTCCAGCGCCCGGCCTCCGTCCGCGTGCTGGGCATCGATCCCGGCTCGCAGCGCACCGGCGTCGGCATCATCGACATCGCCGGCGACGGCAGGGTGACGCACGTGCATCACCAGCCGCTGGTGCTGCTGGATGCGGAGACCTTTCCGCTGCGCCTGCGCAAGCTGCTGGACGGGCTGTGGGCGCTGATCGAACAGTACGCGCCGGACGAAGTGGCGGTGGAGCAGGTGTTCCTGTCCAACAACGCGATGAGCGCGCTCAAGCTGGGCCAGGCGCGCGGCGCGGCGGTGGCCGCCTGCGTGGCGCGCGACCTGCCGGTGAGCGAATACGCGGCGAAGGAAATCAAGCTGGCGCTGGTCGGCAGCGGCGGCGCCGACAAGGCGCAGGTGCAGCACATGGTCGGCGCGATGCTGGGCCTGACCGGCAAGCTGCAGGCCGACGCCGCCGACGCGCTGGCGGTGGCGATCACCCATGCGCACGTGCGCGCCAGCGCCAACCGCCTGGGCGTGGCCGCGCGCGAGGCGTGGGGCCGCAAGGGCAGGGGGCGGCGATGAGCGCGCGGATGGACGAGCCCGCGGCGCATCTGCAACGCAACGCCGGGATGCTTGCCGCGGTGAGCATGGCCGCGTTCGTGGTCGCGGCGCTGGCGTGCTTCTTCCTCGATGGCCCGGCCGGCCTGGAGCGGACGCTGCTGCTCGCGCTGTGGGCGGCGTGGTGTTTGTCGGCCATCGGCGTGCTCGCGGCCTATGCGCGGACCGGTGTGATCGTCTCCACGCTCGGCCTGCGGTTCTCGCATTCGCAGGTATTCCGGAAGGATGCGTCGAAGGCCGCCTTCGGGATGTTCCTGTTCCTGTTCGCCCTGCTGCTGGTCCTGCTGGGCGGGCTCATGTATATCGCGGTGCTGTTCCTCGGCGCCGGCGCCGGAGTGCAGCCATGATCGGTCGTCTCAAGGGCATCCTCATCCACAAGGCGCCGCCGTGGCTCGTCATCGACGTGCACGGCGTCGGCTACGAGCTGGAGGCGCCGATGAGCACCTTCTACGACCTGCCGGACGTGGGCCGCGAGGTATTCCTGTTCACCCACTACGCGCAGAAGGAGGACAGCGTCTCGCTGTACGGCTTCCTGCGCGAGGCCGAGCGGCGGCTGTTCCGCGACGTGCAGAAGGTCAGCGGGATCGGCGCGAAGATCGCGCTGGCGGTGCTGTCCGGCGTGTCGGTGGACGAGTTCGCGCGGCTGGTGCAGACCGCCGACGTCACCGCGCTGACCCGCATCCCCGGCATCGGCAAGAAGACCGCCGAGCGCATGGTCGTCGAACTGCGCGACCGCGCGGCCGACCTGGCCGGCGGCCCGGTCGCGGCCAGCGCCGGCCTGCCGGGCGATCCGCTGTCCGAGGCCATCACCGCGCTGCAGGCGCTGGGCTACAAGCCGGCCGAAGCCGAACGCATGGCGAAGAAGGCCGCGGGCGACGGCGACGCCGCCGAAACCATCATCCGAAAAGCGCTACAGTCCGCGCTCCGCTGAGCCGGGCCGGCAAGGACACACGGTCGAACCCATCATGGCGAACGCAAACCACAAGCCGGCGGGCCGGCGCAGCCGCGGGCACGGCCAGGTCGGCCTGACCGGGCTGGTCGTCGGCGCGATCGGCGTCGTGTTCGGCGACATCGGCACCAGCCCGCTGTACACGATCAAGGAAGCCTTCATCCCGCACTACGGGCTGGACGCGCGCGATCCCGCGGAAGTGCTCGGCCTGCTGTCGCTGATCTTCTGGGCGCTGATGGTCATGGTGACGCTGAAGTACGTCGCCATCATCATGCGCGCCGACAACGAGGGCGAGGGCGGCATCATGGCGCTGATGACGCTGGCCCAGCGCACCTTGCCCAAGGGCGGGCGCGGCGCGTACGCGGTCGGCATCCTCGGCATCTTCGGCGCCTCGCTGTTCTTCGGCGACAGCGTGATCACGCCGCCGGTGTCGGTGCTGGGCGCGCTGGAAGGCATCGAGGTCGCCGCGCCGCAATTGCACGACTGGATCGTGCCGCTGGCGGTGGTGATCATGCTGGTGCTGTTCTCGACGCAACGCTTCGGCACCGAGAAGGTCGGGCGGGTGTTCGGGCCGATCACGCTGGTGTGGTTCCTGTCGATCGCCGCGCTCGGCGTCCTCAACATCCGCCACAACCCGGAAGTGGTGCAGGCGCTCAACCCGTGGTGGGGCGTGAAGTTCTTCATGGCCCACGGCTGGCACGGCATCTTCATCCTCGGCGCGGTGGTGCTGGCGGTGACCGGCGGCGAGGCGCTGTACGCCGACATGGGCCACTTCGGCGCCAGGCCGATCCGCTACGCCTGGTATTTCCTGGTGCTGCCGGCGCTGATGCTGAACTACCTGGGGCAGGGCGCGTTGGTGCTGGAGAACCCGGACGCGGTCAAGAACCCGTTCTACGTCGGCGTGCCGGACTGGGCGCAGTGGCCGATGATCGCGCTGGCCACGATGGCCGCGATCATCGCCTCGCAGGCGGTCATCACCGGCGCGTTCTCGGTGTCGCGGCAGGCGATGCAGCTGGGCTACATCCCGCGCATGCTGGTGCGGCACACCTCGAAGGACACCATCGGCCAGATCTACGTGCCCGGCATCAACTGGCTGATGATGCTCACCGTGATCGCGCTGGTGCTGGCGTTCCGCAGCTCCACCAACCTGGCCTCGGCCTACGGCGTGTCGGTGTCCGGCACGATGCTGATCGACACCCTGCTGCTGGCCTTGCTGGCCAAGTCCACCTGGACGCGCGCGCGCTGGTGGGTGCTGCCGGTGTGCGCGGTGGTGCTGGTGATCGACCTCGGCTTCCTGGTCGCCAACGGCGCCAAGTTCTTCCACGGCGCGTGGTTCCCGATCGCGCTGGGCCTGCTGGTGTTCACCGTGCTGCGCACCTGGCGCCGCGGCCGCGAGCTGCTCACCGCCGAGGTGCGCAAGGAAGGCATCCAGCTCGACACCTTCCTGCCCGGCCTGATGCTGGCGCCGCCGGTGCGGGTGCCGGGCACGGCGGTGTTCCTGACCGCCAGCCCCGACGTGGTGCCGCATGCGCTGCTGCACAACCTCAAGCACAACAAGGTGCTGCACGAGCGCAACGTGTTCCTGACCGTGGAGACGCTGGGCGTGCCGTACGCGCCGCGCGAGAAGCGGATGAAGATCTCGCCGATCGCCGGCGACGACTTCCACCGGGTGATCATCCGCTACGGCTTCATGGAAACGCCGGACGTGCCGGTGGCGCTGATGCGCAGCTGCGACCAGTGCGACCTGGTGTTCAACCCGATGGACACCACCTACTTCGTCAGCCGCGAGAGCATCGTCGCCAGCCGCCACCGCGGCATGCCGATCTGGCGCGACAAGCTGTTCGCCTTCATGCACCGCAACGCCGCGCCGGCGACCACGTTCTTCCGGATTCCCGGCAACCGGCTGGTCGAGCTGGGCGCGCAGGTGGAGATCTGAGGCGCGCGCGGCGCCGCGTCCGGGTTCAGGACGCGGACGCGCGCTCCGGCCAGGTCGGCGCGACCGCCAGCCGCCAGGTGTTCCGGCCGGCGGCCTTGGCCTGGTAGAGCGCCTCGTCGGCGAGCCGCATCAGCGCCGCCGCGTCCGAATGCCCCGGCCCGCTCATGCCGATGCCGATGCTGGCGCTGATGCGCAGCGGGATGCCCTCGAACCGGATCGGCTCGCGCATCGCCGCGACCAGCTTGTCCGCGACGAACTGCGGGCTCTGCGGGGTGGCGATGTCCTCCACCAGCACCGCGAACTCGTCGCCGCCCAGCCGCACCGCCAGGTCCACCGAGCGGATGCAGCCGCCCAGGCGCAGCGCGAATTCGCGCAGCGCGTGGTCGCCGGCGGCGTGTCCGTGGGTGTCGTTGATCGCCTTGAAATGGTCCACGTCGATGTACAGCAGCCCGACGCGGGTGCGGTTGCGCCAGCCGCGCGCCAGCGCCAGCGCTAGGCGCTCGTCGAACAGCAGCCGGTTCGCCAGGCCGGTGAGCGGATCGCGCCGGGCCTGCTGCTCCAGCGCCTGCTCGGCCTCGATGCGCGAGGTCACGTCGCGGCCGGAATACACCAGCGCCGGCTGGCCCTTGCCGTCGCGCGCGCTGCGCACGTTGGCCGCCAGCCAGATGTAGTGCCCCTGCTTGTGCCGGCAGCGGTACACGATGCTCGCCATGCCGCCGCTTTCGTACAGCGGCGACATCGTGTTCTGCAGGATCGCCACGTCCTCCGGATGGATCAGCTCCCAGCGCGCGCGTTCGTATTCCTCGCGCGTCCAGCCCAGCAGTTCGGTCACGGAGGGCGAGATGTAGTCGAGGCTGCGTTCCGGTCCGATGCGGATGATCAGGTCGCGGGAATAGTCGGCCAGCATCCGGTACTGCTGCTCGCTGCGCGCCATCCGATGCGTCAGCACGCGGCGTTCGGTCAGCACCGAGGCGACCGGGAACGCGACCCAGCAACAGCACAGCAGGAACAGCTGCAGCATGCGCGAGCGCGCCACGTCGTCGTCGGCGCCGGCGCCCAGCACGAGCGGGCCGTGGCCCGCCGCCGTGGCCATCGCCGCGATCAGCGCGATCAGCGCCATCGCCGGCACGAAGCCGCTGAAGCGGTGCCGCAGCACGCAGAGCAGCAGCGGCGGCAGCAGCAGGAACGAGACCGGCAGGGCCGACTGGGCGAAGATCAGCCAGGTGCTGGCCGCCACCAGCGCCACCGTCGCCGCCAGCTCCAGCCGCCGCGCCGGCGGGCCCAGCATGCGGCGGCCTTCGACCCGCGCGATCACCGTCAGCGTCCCGAAGATCACCATGCCCAGCGCGTGCGAGGCCAGCCAGGTCTCGAACAGCACGCCGAAGCCGTGCTGCTGCGGCATCAACGCCTGCCGCGCGGTGGCGGCGGCCAGCGCGGAGAGCGTGCAGGCGAGCAGGGTGGCGACGCCGCCGACGCGCAGCGTGCGGTTGATGCTCGCCAGCTGGCCGACATCGCCCACCCGCGACGTGACCAGCCGCGCCGCGAACCACGCGTCGAAGAGGTTGCACAGGCTGAGCGCCAGGGTCAGCAGGCCCGCGCCGTTGCGCTGCAGGTTCGACGCCAGGAACGCCAGCAGCGCGCAGACGAGGTAGGCGGGCCAGTGGCCGCGCGGCGAGGTCAGCAGGACGCCGAACAGGATGCCGCTGGGAATCCACAGCATCGAAAAGCCCGACGGCCCCAGCGCCATGTGGATGGACCACCACCCGCAGGCGGCGACGGCCAGGGTGAACAGGGCAAGTCGCGGCAGCCTCTCGGCGAGCGGTGCGGGCGTTTTCACGGCCTGCATCATGCCGGCAGCTTAGTCGCCGCGTCGGGGGAGGACAACGGCATGGCGCCTGCCTGCGGGCATGCCGGCCGGGCCGCATCGCGACGGCCGCGGCAAAAGCCGCGATAATCGGGGCATGACCGACCCCCGCATCATCGCCCCCGGCGCCACCCGCGAAGACGAGGCGCTGGAGGCCAGCATCCGCCCGAAGCGGCTGGACGAGTACCTCGGCCAGCAGCCGGTGCGCGAGCAGATGCAGATCTACATCGAGGCGGCGAAAGGCCGCGGCGAGGCGCTCGACCACGTGCTGATCTTCGGCCCGCCCGGGCTCGGCAAGACCACGCTGTCGCACGTCATCGCCAACGAGCTTGGCGTCAATCTGCGCGTCACCTCCGGCCCGGTGATCGAGAAGGCCGGCGACCTCGCCGCGCTGCTGACCAACCTGCAGCCGCACGACGTGCTGTTCGTCGACGAGATCCATCGCCTGTCGCCGGTGGTCGAGGAAATCCTCTACCCGGCGATGGAGGACTGCCAGATCGACATCATGATCGGCGAGGGCCCGGCCGCGCGCTCGATCAAGCTCGACCTGCCGCCGTTCACCTTGATCGGCGCGACGACGCGCGCCGGCCTGCTGACCGCGCCGCTGCGCGACCGCTTCGGCATCGTGCAGCGGCTGGAGTTCTATTCGCCGGAGGAACTGACCCGGATCGTGCGCCGCTCCGCGCAGATCCTCGGCATCGCCTGCGACGCCGAGGGCGCGGGCGAGCTGGCGCGGCGCTCGCGCGGCACTCCGCGCATCGCCAACCGCCTGCTGCGGCGCGTGCGCGATTATGCGCAGGTGAAGGGCAATGGCAGCATCGACGCCGACGCCGCGCGTGCGGCGATGGACATGCTGAAAGTCGATCCCGAAGGCTTCGACGAACTCGACCGGCGCATGCTCGGCATCATCATCGACGCCTTCGACGGCGGCCCGGTCGGCGTGGAATCGCTGGCGGCGGCATTGAGCGAGGAGCGCGGCACGCTGGAAGACGTGATCGAGCCCTACCTGATCCAGCAGGGCTTCCTGGTGCGCACCGCGCGCGGGCGCATGGCGACGCCGAAGGCGTACCGCCACCTCGGCTTCAAGCCGAAGGCGGCGACGCCCGGACTGTTCGAGGCCGACAATGGCTGAAGCGTTCGTCTGGCCGGTCCGCGTCTACTGGGAAGACACCGACGCCGGGGGCGTCGTGTACCACGCGCAGTACCTCGCCTTCATGGAGCGCGCGCGCAGCGAATGGCTGCGCGGCATCGGCCTGCACCAAGACGCGATGCGCCAGCGCGACGACCTGGTGTTCGTGGTGCGGGCGATGGACGTGGACTTCCGCGCCCCGGCCCGGCTGGACGATCAGCTTTCGGTCAGCGTGCGCCTGCTGGAATGCCGGGGTGCCAGCCTCGTGCTGGCGCAGCGGATCGAACGCGATGGCGCATTGCTGGTCGAAGCGAAAGTGAAGATCGCCGCGCTGCGCGCATCGAGCTTCCGTCCGCGTCCGCTGCCGGATTCCCTGCTGTCGCAACTCAAGCCCCTGTTGGAGACCCCTTGATGCCCGTTTCGACCATGCTGCAATCGCTGCCGCAGGCGCTGCCCGACACCGCCGCCGCCGGCACCGTGGAACTGGCCGACGCCGGCGCGAAGGCCGCCGCCGTGCACGGCGACCAGGGCATCAACATCCTGCAGCTGGTGCTGCACGCCAGCCTGCCGGTGCAGCTGGTGATGGCGCTGCTGCTGCTGGCCTCGCTGGCCTCGTGGGTGATCATCCTGCGCAAGAAGCGGGTGCTGGACCGCGCCGAGCGCGAGGCCGACCGCTTCGAGGAAAGCTTCTGGTCCGGCACCGAGCTGACCAAGCTCTACGCGTCCGCCACCGAGCGTCACCGCAACGTGGAAGGGCTGGAGGCGATCTTCGAGGCCGGCATGCGCGAGTTCAACCGCATCCGCCAGCGCCGCGGCGTCGATGCGCGCATGCAGCTGGAAGGCGCGCAGCGCGGCATGCGCGCCGCGTCCTCGCGCGAGCTCGACGGGCTGGAGCGCAACCTGGAGTTCCTCGCCAACGTCGGCTCGATCAGCCCCTACGTCGGCCTGTTCGGCACCGTCTGGGGCATCATGATTTCGTTCCAGGGCCTGGCGAGCATGAAGGAAGCGACCATCGCCACCGTTGCGCCGGGCATCTCCGAGGCGCTGGTCGCCACCGCGATGGGCCTGTTCGCGGCGATCCCGGCGGTGTGGGCGTACAACCGCTTCGCCACCCGCGCCGAGCGCATGGCGGTGCGCTACGACACCTTCAGCGAGGAGTTCTCCTCGATCCTGCAGCGCCAGACCCACGGCGACGACTGAGGCGCGCATGGCACTCGCAACCGCAAGCCGCCGGCACCGCAAGCGCAAGCTCAAGGCCGAGATCAACGTCGTTCCCTACATCGACGTGATGCTGGTGCTGCTGATCATTTTCATGGTGACCGCGCCGCTGCTCAACGTCGGCGTGGACGTGAACCTGCCGCAGGCCGACGCCAAGTCGCTGGAGCAAAAGAAGAAGCAGCCGGTGGTGGTGCAGGTCGGCAAGGACGGCGCGCTGGCGCTGACCTACGAAGGCGTGGATCGCCCGCAGGCGGTGGATGCGGAGCAGCTGGTCGCCAAGGTGCGCGCGTTCGTCGAAGCCGATCCGGAGCTGGCGGTGTACGTGGCCGGCGACCGCGACGTCAGCTACCAGTCCGTGTACGAGGTGCTGTCGCTGCTGCAGCGCGACGCCAAGGTGTCGCGCGCCGGGCTGATGGGCGAACCGAAGAAGTGATGGGCCGCGGGTGAAGCAGACGCGCACCGATACGTGGGTGGCCTTGCTGCAGGCGCTGGCCCTGCACGTGCTGCTGTTCGCGCTGATGTTCGCCGGGTTGTTCTGGTCGCAGCGCAACATCGTCGAAGCCGCGCAGGGCGATCCGATCGAGGCCGACCTGGTGGCGGTGTCGGACCTCAGCGCGTCGATGCAGCGCGCGCTGCGGCGCGAGCCCAGGGAACAGCCCGCGCCGCCGCCCGAACCGGCGAAGCCGGAACCGCTTCCCGAGCCGGTGCCTGACGAAGTGCCGCCCCCGCCGCAGCCGAAGGAACTGCCGCCGCCGGTGCCCGAGCCCGCGCCGGTCGAGCAGGAGAAGGTGCAGCGCGACGCGCCGTTGCCGCAGGTCGCCAAGGTGCCGCGCGAGCAGGAGCAGAAGCGCAAACAGCCCGATCAGACTGAGCTGGATGCCAAGAAGCAGGCCGAGCTGGAACGCCAGAAGCAGCAGCAGATCGCCGAACTTCGCAAACTGCGCGAACAGGCCGCGCGCGAACGCACGATGGCCGAGCAGAAGGCGCAGCAACTGGCGGATGCGCGCACGCCCGGCACGTCCACCGCGCCGCCGCCGCCCGGCAACCACGGCACCGATCCGGGCCTGCAGGCCAAGTACGCCGCCGCCCTCCAGCAGGCGATCCTGCGCCAGTGGGTGCGCCCGGAAACGGTGCCGCTGGGCCAGCGCTGCCGCATCTCGATCCGCCAGCTGCCCGGCGGCGAAGTGGTGGACGTGACCATCTCGCCGTCCTGTCCCTACGACACGCTCGGCAAGCAGTCGGTGGAGCGCGCGGTGCTGAAGGCCTCGCCGCTGCCCTACGCGGGGTTCGAGACGGTGTTCAACCGCAACCTCGACCTCAACTTCGTGCCGGAAGACCGCTGATCCTCGCGCGTTCGGCGCCGTTCCTCGCCAGTCCGCTGGCGTTCATCCTGCCGCCATCGGTATCGTCCACCCTGTTCATCTTGATCCCGTTCAGAGAGGCCGCATGAAGCGCATCGTCCGCCGCCTGCTCGTCCCGCTGCTGTTGCTGCCCGCCTGCGCGGCGCTGGCGCAGTCGCGGGGCAGTCTCGAAATCGACATCGTCGGCGGCAACGCCGCGGCCCTGCCGATCGCGGTGGTGCCGTTCGGCGGCAGCTGCGGCGACACCGACGTGGACGGCGTGGTGCGCGCCGACCTGACCCGCTCCGGCCAGTTCCGCAGCCCCGATCCGGCCGGCCTGCCCGAGCGCCCGACCCAGGGCAGCGAGGTCGCCTATCCGACCTGGCGCATGCTCAAGCAGGACTACCTGCTGATCGGCCGCTGCGTGGCCGGCGGCGACGGCTACCGCACCGAGTACGAACTGTTCGACGTCGCCAAGCAGGAGCGCCTGCTCGGCTTCGCCCTGACCGCGCCGGCCGGCGCGATGCGCGACGTGGCGCACCAGATCGCCGACGCGGTGTACGAGAAGATCCTCGGCGTGCCCGGCGCGTTCTGGACCCGCATCGCCTACGTCACTTCCAGCGGCTTGGGCCGCGGCACCCGCTACGCGCTGGTGGTGGCCGATTCCGACGGCTACAACCCGCGCACCGTGGTCAATTCCACCGAGCCGCTGCTGTCGCCGTCGTGGAGCCCGGACGGGCGCAAGCTGGCCTACGTCAGCTTCGAGGGCGGCAACTCCGGCATCTGGATCCAGGACATCGCCAGCGGCGGGCGCGAGAAGCTCACCAGCTTCCGCGGCATCAACGGCGCGCCCAGCTTCTCCCCGGACGGCGGCCGGCTGGCGCTGACCCTGTCCAAGGGCGGCAATCCGGACATCTACGTGATGGATCTGGGCAGCAAGCACCTGACCCAGCTCACCAACCACTTCGGCATCGACACCGAGCCGACCTGGAGCCACGACGGCGCCAGCATCTACTTCACCTCTGATCGCGGCGGCCGGCCGCAGATCTACCAGATGCCGGCCAGCGGCGGCAGCGCCAGCCGGGTCAGCTTCGACGGCAGCTACAACGCCAGCCCGTCGCTGTCGTTCGACGGCAAGAAGCTGGCGACCGCGCAGGGTGCCGGCAACACCTACCGCATCGCGCTGATGGACCGCAGCACCGGCGGCGCGCGCTGGAGCATGCTCTCGCCGGGCTCGCTGGACGAGTCGCCGAGCTTCGCGCCGAACGGGGCGATGCTGCTGTACGCCGCGCGCGAAGGCCGCCGCGGCGTGCTGTACGCCGTTTCCGCCGACGGCCGTGTGCGCCAGCGGCTGGTGCTGGCCGAAGGCGACGTGCGCGAGCCGGCGTGGTCGCCGTACCGCAAGCGCTGATCACAATTCGCTCACGCCGGAACCGGCTAGACTGACCGGCGCGAACTTCCCGCTGTATCGACCCTTCGACGAGGATTCCATGATGACCGTCTCGCTCCCACGCGCCGCCCAATTCCTGACCATCGCCGTGCTGGCCTCCGCCGTGGCGGTGGGCTGCTCCAAGAAGGTGAAGGAAACCCCGCCGGCCGAAACCCCGGTCGACAACAGCGGCGCCACCACCGCGCCGGTCACCAGCACCACGCCGGGCGCCTACACCCCCGCCGATCTCGACAGCGACGCCTGCCTGCGCCAGCGCGTGGTGTACTTCGATCTCGACCAGGACGCGCTGAAGCCGGAGTTCCAGGCCGCGATGTCCTGCCACGCCAAGTACCTGCGCGACCGCCCGAGCGCGCGCCTGCGCCTGGAAGGCAACGCCGACGAGCGCGGCAGCCGCGAATACAACATGGGCTTGGGCGAGCGCCGCGGCAACGCCGTGTCGTCCGCGCTGCAGGCCAACGGCGGCGGCGCCAGCCAGCTGACCGTGATCAGCTACGGCGAGGAGCGCCCGGTCTGCAACGAGTCCGGCGAAGACTGCTGGTCCAAGAACCGCCGCGTCGAACTGGTCTACACCGACAAGTGATGCGCCTGCGCATCTCCCTGCTGGCGGCGGCGATGCTGATGGCATCGCCGCTGGCCATGGCCCAGCGCGCCAGCCTGGCCGACCGCGTGGCCGCGCTCGAAGCGCGGCCCGTCGGCGACCAGAACGGCACCGAGCTGGTCAACCAGATCGGCCAGCTGCGCGCGGAAGTGCAGGAGCTGCGCGGCCAGCTCGAACAGCTGCAGCAGCAGCTCGAGCAGGCGAAGCAGAGCCAGCGCGCGCAGTATCTGGATCTGAGCGGCCGGCTGGACCGGCTGGAAGGCGGCGGCACCGCGGCGCCTGCGCAGGCCGTCGCGCCGGCCACGCCGGACGTGACGCTGCCCGCAGCCCCGTCGTCGTCCGCGCCGTCCTCGGCGATGGCGGGCAAGGACGAGCAGGGCGCCTACGGCTACGCCTTCGAGGCGCTCAAGAGCGGCGACTACGCGGAATCCGCGCGCCGTCTGCGCGACTTCCTCGCCGCCTTCCCCGGCGGCCAGCTCGCGCCCAACGCGCTGTATTGGCTGGGCGAGAGCTACTACGTCACCCAGAACTACGCGCTCGCCGGCGAGCAGTTCCGCGCCCTGCTGGACCGCTATCCGGGCAACGACAAGGCCCCGGGCGCGCTGCTCAAGCTGGGCCTGGCCCAGTACGGCCAGCGCCAGACCGATGCCGCCGCGGAGACGCTGCGGCAGGTGGTCCAGCGTTATCCGGGCACCGACGTCGCCCGCATCGCCGACGACCGGCTGCGCTCGATGCAGATGGCGGCCACCCGGTAAAATGCCCGCATGAACGACGTCGCCGATGCGGCCGCCGCATCGGCGGCCCGCCAGACCGAGCGCCTCAAGCTCACCGAAATCTTCTTCTCGCTGCAGGGCGAAGCCCGCGACGCGGGCTGGCCCACCGTGTTCGTGCGCCTGACAGGCTGCCCGCTGCGCTGCACCTATTGCGA
Organism: Thermomonas brevis; assembly: GCF_014395425.1. NCBI lineage: Bacteria > Pseudomonadati > Pseudomonadota > Gammaproteobacteria > Lysobacterales > Lysobacteraceae > Thermomonas > Thermomonas brevis. The sequence continues at coordinate 1,177,819 of NZ_CP060711.1, read as the reverse complement.
CACCACCTATTCCTTCTACGGCGGGCAGTGGTGGGAGATCGACGCGATCCTCACCGAAGTCGCCCGCCATGGCGCGCGCCACGTCTGCGTGACCGGCGGCGAGCCGCTGGCGCAGAAGCGTTGCCTGCAATTGCTGGAAAAGCTGTGCGACGCCGGCTACGCGGTGTCGCTGGAAACCTCCGGCGCGCTCGACATCGCCGGCGTCGACCCGCGCGTCTCGCGCGTGCTGGACGTCAAGACGCCCGGCTCCGGCGAGGAAGCGCGCAACCTCTGGAGCAACCTGCCGCTGCTGACCGCGCACGACCAGGTCAAGTTCGTGATCTGCTCGCGCGAGGACTTCGACTGGGCCAAGCAAATACTGGCGCAGCATCGCCTGCACGAGGTCTGCGACGTGCTGTTCTCGCCCAGCGCCGGCCAGGTGGAGGCGCGCGCGCTGGCGGACTGGATCATCGAAGAAAAACTGCCGGTGCGCTTCCAGATGCAATTGCACAAGATCCTGTGGGGCGAGGAGCCGGGACGATGACCGATACACGCAAACCCGCCGTCGTCCTCGTGTCGGGCGGCATGGATTCCGCCGTCGTGCTCGCCATCGCGCGCGAGCAGGGCTTCGCCGCGCATGCGCTGAGCGTGCGCTACGGCCAGCGCCACACCTCCGAGCTGGACGCGGCCGCGCGGGTGGCGACGGCGCTGGGCGCGGTCGCGCACAAGACCGTGCACGTCGACTTGCGCAGCATCGGCGGTTCGGCGCTGACCGACGACATTGACGTGCCGACCGACACCGACGGCCACGTCATCGGCGAAGGCATCCCGTCCACCTACGTGCCGGCGCGCAACACCATCATGCTGTCGGTGGCGCTGGGCTGGGCCGAGGTGCTGGGCAGCACCGACCTGTTCTGCGGCGTCAACGCGGTGGACTACTCGGGCTATCCCGACTGCCGCCCTGAGTTCATCGCCGGCTTCGAGGCGTTGGCGAACCTCGCCACCAAGGCCGGCGTGGAAGGCAGCCGCTTCCGCGCGCACGCACCACTGATGCGGATGTCCAAGGCCGACATCGCCCGCGAGGGCATGCGCCTGGGCGTGGACTTCGCCCAGACCGTGAGCTGCTACCAGGCCGACGCCGACGGCCGCGCCTGCGGCCGTTGCGACGCTTGTCGTTTGCGAGCGCAGGGCTTCGCCGAAGCCGGCGTGGCCGATCCGACGCGCTACGTCGACGCCCGCATCGGTTAGAATGCGCGCCCCGGCGCAATGCCGGGTGTTTCAGCAACGGGTTGGTAGCTCAGTCGGTAGAGCATCGGACTTTTAATCCGCTGGTCCTGGGTTCGATTCCCAGCCAACCCACCATTTCTTGCGAAGCAGTCGGTTTCCGAATCGGACTCAACCCGCTGGTCCTGGGTTCGATTCCCAGCCAACCCACCATTTCTTGCGAAGCAGCCGGTCTCCGAATCGGGCTCAACCCGCTGGCCCTGGGTTCGATTCCCAGCCCACACGCTATTTCTTGCGAAGCAGTCGGTTTCCGAATCGGACTCAACCCGCTGGCCCTGGGTTCGATTCCCAGCCCACACGCTATTTCTTGCGAAGCAGTCGGTCTCCGAATCGGACTCAACCCGCTGGAACTGGGTTCGATTGCCAGCCAAACACCATTTTCGCGAAGCAACCGGTCTCCGAATCGGACGCGATTCGTTGATGCCGATCGACAACGCCGGCCGCCTCTTCCGAAGCGGCCGGATCGTGGCTATTCGACCACCAGATGCGGCATCGCCAGCGCCGCGCCGGCTTGTTCGGTCGAGCGTGCGGCGAAGCGGCCGGCGAAGCGGACGTGCTCGATGAAGGCGCGCTCCGGACGCTGCGCGAGCGAGGCGGCAAGAGCGCCGTTGAAGGCGTCGCCGGCGCCGGTGGTGTCGATGGCCTGCGCGGGCTCGGCCGCGACGCGGTAGAAAGTGGCGGTGTCGCCTCTCGGCTCGGCGTCGGCATGCGAGACGAAGCAGCCGCTGGCGCCGAGGGTGACGACCACGCTGCCGTGCGGAAGCAGTTCGCGGCAGAGCGCGTGCAGGCGCTGCTGGTCGAGATTGCCCACCGCATCGGCGTCGATGCGCTCGCCGACGTGGCGCAGCAGCAACGCGGCGAATTCGGTTTCGTTCGGGGTCAGCACGTCGGCGCGGACCAGCATGGTCTCGTCGATGGCGACGTTGGCGGGCGCGGGGTTGAGCAGCACGGTCGCGCCGGCCGCGCGGCCGGCGTCCAGCGCGCGCGCCACAGCGTCCAGTGGCGATTCCAGCTGCGCCAGCACCACGTCGCCGGCGGCGACGCCGGCCAGCGCATGCGCGACGAACTCGGCGTCGAGCGCGGCGTTCGCGCCGGGCCCGATCACGATGCAGTTGCGGCCCTGCGCATCGACGTAGATGCCGGCGGTGCCGGTGGGCGCGTCGGCGGTGGCGGCGTGCAGGTCGATGCCGTCGGCATCGCACAGCGCGCGCGCCAGCTGCGCGCCGGCATCAAGGCCCAGCGCGCAGACGAAGCGCGTGTCCGCGCCGGCGCGGCGCGCGGCCACGGCCTGGTTGAAGCCCTTGCCGCCGGGGCCGGTGGCGTAGCTGCCGCTCAGGGTCGCGCCCGGCGACGGCAGCGTGGCTACCCGCCAGACGTGGTCGACGTTGAACGAGCCGGCGACGAAGACGCGCGGCATGCTCAGGGATTGCCCACGTCGGCGGCGCCGTGCGCGGGCACGGCCTTGTGCGGGTCGTGGCGGTGGCGGAACAGCGGCACGAAGGCCACCGCCATCGCCAGCGAGTACAGCGCGAAGGTGGTCCAGATGCCGTGCCAGTCCTTGGCGCCGGCGGCGTCGGTGAACCAGCGGTCGATCATCCAGCCGCTGATCGCGCTGCCCAGCACCGCGCCGATGCCGTTGGTCATCAGCATGAACAGGCCCTGCGCGCTGGCGCGGATGCGCGGGTCGGCCTGCTGTTCGACGAACAGCGAGCCGGAGATGTTGAAGAAGTCGAACGCCATGCCGTACACGATGCAGGACAGCACGATCATCCACAGGCCGGAGCCGGGGTTGCCGTAGGCGAACAGGCCGAAGCGCAGGAACCAGGCCAGCATGCTGATGGTCATCACCGTCTTGATCCCGAAGCGCTTCAGGAAGAACGGGATGGTCAGGATGAACAGCGTTTCGCTGATCTGCGAGATCGACATGATGATGGCGGGGTACTTCACCGCCAGCGTGTCCTTGTAGGCGTCGACGCCGGCGAAGTCGTGCAGGAAGGTGTCGCCGTAGGCGTTGGTGAGCTGCAGCGCCGCGCCCAGCAGCATCGCGAACACGAAGAACACCGCCATGTTGCGGTCGCGGAACAGGCGGAACGAGGACAGCCCCAGCACGTCCACCAGCGAGCGCGCCTGCGCCTTGCCCAGGGTCGGCGGGCAGGGCGGCAGGGTGAAGGCGTACAGGCCCAGCGCCAGCGAGGCGATGGAGGCGATGTAGAACTGGCCGGGCGAGGTCTCCAGCTTCAGCAGGCTGGTCGTCCACAGCGCGGCGATGAAGCCCACCGTGCCCCAGACGCGGATCGGCGGATAGTCGCGCACGACGTCCAGGCCGTCGCGCTTGATCGCGTTGTAGGCTACCGCGATCGCCAGCGAGATGGTCGGCATGTAGCAGATCATCGTCGCCAGCATCACCCAGAACATGGTGTGCGGGTCGTTCACCGTCGGCACGAAGAACAGCATGACCGCGCCGGCCAGGTGCAGCAGGCCGTAGAGCTTCTCGGCGTTGATCCACTTGTCGGCCACCACGCCCATCAGCGCCGGCATGAACAGCGCGCTGATGCCCATGGTCGAGAAGATCGCGCCGAAGCTGGTGCCCGACCACTGCTTGTGCTGGAACCAGTAGGCGCCGATGGTGATCAGCCACGCCCCCCAGATGAAGAACTGGAGGAAGTTCATGATGGTCAGGCGCAGCTTCAGGCTCACGTAGGCTCCCATGCGAGGCGGCACGGCGCGCCTGCTCGGCGCAGGTTAGTCATGGCCGGCACCGCGGGCAAGCGGAACCGCGCGGTTCAGCGCGCCACCACGCGGTTGCGGCCTTCCAGCTTGGCCTGCGACAGGCGCAGGTCGGCGCGCCGCATCAGCTGCGACAGGTCGGCGCCGTCCTGCGGCCAGCTGGCCAACCCGGCGCTGAAGGTGAGCCGCAGCGGCGAGGCGTCCTGGCCGGGCACGAACGGCCGGGTGGCGAGATCGCGGCGCATCGTTTCCAGCCGCTCCCAGGCGCGCCCGGCCGGCAGCGGCATCAGCAGTGCGAATTCCTCGCCGCCCAGCCGCACCAGCAGGTCGCCGCCTTCCAGGCTCTCGCGCAGCACGCCGACGGCGTGGCGCAGCGCATGGTCGCCAATTGCGGGACCGGCTTCGTCGTTGATGCGGCGGAAGTAGTCGAGGTTGACCAAGCCGAGTGTCAGCGAACCGCCGTTCTCGCGCGCGCCGTCGAGCACGCCGGGAAAGTGGTGCACCAGCAGGGTGCGGTTGGGCAGCCCGGTCAGGCCATCGGTGCCGGACAGCTCCACCAGCCGCTGCATGCGGTAGACCACGGTGGCGGTGATCGCGGTCATCACCCCGATCAGCAGCAGTCGCTGCAGCACGGTCGACACCCGCGCGGTGCCGTAGTCCGCCGACGCCAGCTGCTCCGGCGCGCGCGCGAGCGCGAACACCACCGCCGCCAGCGCCGCGTACTGCAGGATCGCCAATGCGCCGGTGTAGAGCGTGAGCCGGCCGTCGTTGCGCAGCGCGGTCATGCAGATCGCGATCAGATAGAACGCCCACACCACCATGCTGTTGAGGCTGGCGGCCAGCGAGCCGGGTGCCAGCAGCGCCAGCACGAAGGTGGTCAGCGAGACGTCGTAGCTGGTGGTCAGCCACGGCAGCCAGCGGAAGCGGCGCTGCTGGTGGGCCAGCACCAGCAGCGCCTGCGAGGCCGCCACCGCCAGGATCACCCCGAACATCCCGGCGATGCCTTCCGACGGCGTGTATTCGCCGGTCGCGATGTTGACCAGCGGCAGCAGCAGCAATGCCAGCGACAGGCCGGCGCGCAGCTTCGCCACCAGCAGTTCGCCGCCGACGCCGATCTCCAGCATCAGCGCGTCCGGCGGCGCGCGCAGCCGCTGCCAGAACTCACGCAGTCCGAGTCCGATGATGTTCACGCCTTCCCCCGTTCCAGGTGCAGGATAGGCCGACGCCGGGAACGGCTCAATGGCGGGCGGTCAGGCGCCGATTCCGGCCAGCGCCGCCCACAGCCCCAGCGCCAGGAACACGCAGGCGGCGGCGATGCGCGCGGCCTTCAGCGGCAGCTTCGCCGCGAAGCGGCTGCCCAGCGCGACCACCGGCACGTTCGCCAGCAGCATGCCGACGGTGGTGCCGGCGACCACCTGCCACAGCGGCGAATATTTCGCGGCCAGCAGGATCGTCGCCACCTGCGTCTTGTCGCCGATCTCGGCGATGAAGAAGGCGATGGTGGTGGCGATGAAGGCGCCGTGCGCGGGCAGTTTCTCGTCCTCGTCGAGCTTGTCCGGCTTCAGCGTCCACAGCGCGATGGCGATGAAGCTGATCGCCACGATCCAGCGCAGCACGTCGGGCGTCAGCCAGTGCGCCACCAGCGTGCCGACCCAGCCGGCCAGCGCGTGGTTGAGCAGGGTGGCGACCAGGATGCCGGCCACGATCGGCCACGGGCGGCGGAAGCGCGCGGCCAGCAGCAGGGCGAGCAGTTGCGTCTTGTCGCCGATCTCGGCCAGCGCCACGGTGCCGGCGGAAACGAGCAGTGCGTCGAACATGGGGAACTCCGGGCCGGGCGCATTCGCGAAGGACGCGAAGGCAAACGCCGCGTCGCCCGGCCGGGTGCGCGTCGTCTGCCTTCGGTCTTGCCCGCGCCGCCTCGGAATCGAAGCGCCGCTGCGCGCCATGGCCTGCCGGCCAAGTGTGTTGACGCGCGGGCCGCGGCATCGCGCCGCGGCGGGCTACTCCCCGGAGGAAGAGGGCGCGTATTCAAGCACGCGGCGATCGCTTGACTAGATAATGAGAATCATTATCATCAATTGCGCCACCACCTTTCGAGTCCCGACCATGTCCGCGACCACGATCTTCGAGCCGTCCTTCCGCCTTGCCCCGCGCGCCATCGCCAAGCCCGCGGCGCCGTTGCACGGCCAGCCGACGCAGCTGGAAAGCCGGCAGCTGCTGCAAGGGCGATGCGAGGTGCTGATCCGCCACGGCGACGAGGTCTACCGCCTGCGCCACACCCGCAACGACAAGCTGATCCTCACCAAGTAAACCGCTCCGCCGGCGCGTGTCGCGCCGGTTTTCCCGCCAGCCAGCGCATGCGAGCGCGAGCCAGCAGACGACCCCGACCCTTTGGAAGTCCCATGCGTTCGCACCCGCTGTCTCTCGCGCTGCTCGCCGCGCTCTCCGTTTCCGCCGTTCCGCTCCACGCCCAGACCCGATCCGGCCCCGCCGCCGTGTCCGCCGATGCCGATGCCGACGTCAAGGTGTTCGACCGCGTGGTCGTCACCGCCACCCGCACCGAGCGCGCGCTGGTCGACGTGCCGAACACGGTGGACGAGATCGACCGCAAGCGCATGGACGAGCTGCTGGTCGGCGACCTGAAGGACCTGTTCCGCTACGAGCCGGGCATCAGCGTCGGCACCAGCTTCGGCCGCTTCGGCATCGGCGACATCCGCATCCGCGGCCTCGGCGGCAACCGCGTGCGCATCCAGACCGACGGCATCGCGGTGCCGGACGCGTTCTCCATCGGCAGCTTCTCCAACGCCAACCGCAATTTCGTCGACCTCGACACGCTCAAGCGGGTCGAAGTCGTGCGCGGCCCGACCAGTTCGCTGTACGGCTCGGACGCGCTGGGCGGCACCGTGTCGTTCGTGACGAAGGATCCTTCGGACTACCTGAAGGCGGGCAGGGATGCCTACTTCGGTTTCAAGCTCGGCTTCGACGGCGAGTGGAGCGGGCTGTCGGCCGGCGCCACTGCGGCGTTCGGCGGCGAGCGCTGGTCCGGCCTGCTGGCGGTGAGCCACCGGCAGGGGCAGGAGACGCGCAACCAGGGCGAGAACGACGGCACGGGTTCCGCGCGCACCAAGCCCAATCCGCAGGATCGCGACGGCCGCAGCGTGCTCGGCAAGCTGGTGTTCGCGCCCAGCGCCGCCCAGCGCTTCACCTTGGCCGTGGAAGGCAACGAGGACAACGCCGACACCGACATGCTCACTTCGCAGGGCGTGCAGGCGCTGACCGGCGCGAACAACACGCGGGTGGCCGCGCGCGACGAGCAACGCCGCACGCGCGTTTCGCTGGGCCATCAGATCCAGTTGGACGGCGGCTTCGCCGACGCCATCGACTGGCAGATATACACGCAAAAAAGCACCACCACCCAGTACACCGTCGAGGAGCGCACGCAGCTGCCGCCGCCGACGTTGCAGGACGTCCGCGAGCGCTGGTTCCATTTCGACCAGCGCGTGGAAGGCGTGCAGGCCAACTTCCGCAAGACGCTGGATAGCGGCGCGGTGAGCCACGATCTGGCCTGGGGCCTGGACGTGGCCCGCACCAGGACCGAGCAGCGCCGCGACGGCCTGCGCAGCTACCCGCTGACCGGCGCGAGCACGCCGAACATGCCGCCCGACAATTTCCCGGTGCGCGACTTCCCGCTCAGCACCACCACCAACGCGGCCGCGTATTTCCAGGACGAGATCGCGCTGGTCGGCGGCGCGCTGCGGCTGGTGCCGGCGGTGCGGGTGGACCGCTACGAACTGAAGCCGCACATGGACGCGATCTTCGCCGGCGACAATCCCGGCGTGACTCTCAGCGGCCTGACCAAGACCAGCGTGTCGCCCAAGCTCGGCGCGGTCTGGCATTTCAACGAGGACTGGTCGCTGTTCGGCGGCTACGCGCGCGGCTTCCGCTCGCCGCCGTATGCCGACGTCAACATCGGCTTCACCAACGTGCAGTTCGGTTACACCGCCATCGCCAACCCCGATCTGAAGCCGGAAACCAGCAACGGCGTCGAGCTGGGCCTGCGCTATTCCGGCCCGGCGGCCTACGCCAGCCTGAGCGGCTACGACAACCGCTACCGCGACTTCATCGAATCGTTCGTGTTCACCGGCTTCAACCAGCAGGGGTTGATGGTCTACCAGTCGCAGAACGTGGCCGACGCGCGCATCCACGGCGTCGAGCTGAAGGCCGGGCTGGAGCTGGGCGCGCTGGCGGATGCGCTGGCGGGCTGGTCGCTGCGCGGCGCGGCGTCGTGGTCGCGCGGCGAGGACCGCAGCGCCGACGAGCCGCTGGAATCGGTCGATCCACGCACCGCCACGCTGGGCCTGGCCTACGACGCCGAAGCCTGGGCGTGGAGCTGGCCGGCCGTTTCGCCGGCCGCCGCGACCGCATGCCGACGCCTCCGCCGGGCGCCACGTATTTCGCCTCGCCCGGCTACGGCGTGCTCGATCTGTTCGCGCACTGGCAGCTGGGCCCGCAGATGAAGTTCAACGTGGGCATCGCCAACCTCGGCGACCGCAAGTACTGGGCGGCGGGCGACGTGCCGCTGGCCGGTTCGACCAGCGCCGTGCTGGATCGCTACACCGCGCCCGGCCGCACGATCTCCGCCTCCGTGCAGGTGGAGTGGTAGCGCGCCATGCCGTCCGTCGCGCCGCCCGGCCTGCCGCGTCTGCCGCATCCGCAGCAACTGGCGGCGCTGGGCGCCGTGTTGTGCCTGTATCGCAGCGGCGCCGGCAGCGAACTGGAAGGCTGGTCGCAGGCGGCGCGGGTGGCCTGCGAGCGCGCGCTGGACAACGACGGCCTGCGCGAGAGCCTGCAGTTCTTCGACGGCGAAGGCCGCTGCTGCTGGCGCCTGCATCTGCTGCCGGACACCGACTTCCTGGCCTGGGAACAGGCGGTGGCCGGCCTGCCGGAAAGCCGCACGACGGAGCCGGAGCTGGGCATCGGCGAACGCCTGTGGCGGCGCGTGGCGCGGCGGCTAAGCGGGCCGGGCTGGCGTGCCAGCGTGCTGCGCCTGCACGCCGTGTCGGGCGGACCGGGCTTCGCCGACCTGCCGCTGCTGGCGGCCAGCTTGCCGAGGCTGTCGGCCTGCGGCCTGGACGTGGCGGGCCGGATCGTCCGCCGCGAAGGCATCGCCGGCGACGCGCTGTTCGACAATCCCCGTGGCCGCGATGCGGCATCCACCATGAAAACCCCCGAAGATATCCACTTGTTCGACACGAGGATGTGCGCATGACCGTCAAGCCGTTCGTTTCCCTGCTGCTGGCGCTGTGCGCCTGCGGGCCCGCCTTCGCGGGCGATCCGCCGGACGCGGACCGCAAGGCGATCCTGGCGATGCAGGGCGGGTACGAAGTCGATTTCGCCTTCGACGAAACCACCCTGCTCAAGCCCGGCTACGAGCGCGCCGCCGCCGAGCGCGCGGCCGGCGACGAAGCGGTGATCGTGGTCGAGGACACGCCGGCGAAGATCGTGCTGCAGCACGTGCTGGTCGATCCCAAGAGCGGCCACGTCACCAAGCACTGGCGGCAGGACTGGACGTTCGAGGCGGCCAAGCGCTTCGAGTTCGACGGCGGCCGCACCTGGGCGGTGCGCGGCATCCCGGCCGACCTTACCCGCGGCGCGTGGACGCAGTGCGTCTTCGAGGTCGACGACGCGCCGCGCTACTGCGGCACCGGCAAGTGGACGCACGAGCGCGGCGTCTCCACCTGGACCAGCGACACCACCTGGCGCCCGCTGCCGCGCCGCGAATACACCCGCCGCAGCGACTACAACGCGCTGGAGGTGATCAACCGCCACACCATCGTCGCCGGCGGCTGGACCCACGAGCAGCTCAACACCAAGGTGCTGCGCAAGGCCGACGGCAGCCGCGAGGACATCGTCCGCGAGTTCGGCTTCAACGACTACCGCAAGGTCGAGGACACCGACTTCAAGCCCGCCTACGCGTACTGGGACGCCACCAAGGACTACTGGGCGAAGGTGCGCGCGCGCTGGTCGGCGCTGCTGGACGTGTCGCCGGGCCTGCACCTGAAGACCAAGATCGACGGCATGCAGCTGATCATGGCGCTGTTCACCCAGGCCGACGACGTGCAGCAGGACAAGGCGGTGGCCGACGCCGACATCGACAAGGCGTTCGCGGATTGGGTCGAGCCGGCGGCGGTGACCGGTGCGGCGGCCAACCGCTGACGGCGCCGTGCATGGAACGCGAGCAATCCGGCGAGGTGCGAATGCCTGCGGACGATGCGGCCCGGCTGGCGGAGATCAACCATAAGATCGTTTCCGAGGGCGAGATGCTGCCGTCCGTGCTGCTCAAGGACGGCAGCCGGGTTCAGACCGGCACCGTCGCCGCCATGCTGCACAACATCGGCCTGTACAACGCCGGCGAGCGCGGCGAGGTGGAGCGGGAGCTCGCGCTATCGATCCCGACCCTGTTCAAGGTCGGTCTGTTCGAGCTGTTCGCGCCCGACGACTGGATCCGGGGCTCCAATCCCGGCCGCCGCTTCGTGCGCGAGCAGGCGAAGGTGCACCTGGCGAACCGGACAGGCGATTGACCCTGCCCGGTGCGATGCGAAACGAAGCCCCGCATGGCGGGGCTTCGTCGTTTCCGGTCAGTCGCCTTGTTCCGCCGGTGGCGCGTCGGCGCCGGCGGCGTCCCTGCGGATGATCTGCACGCGCTTTTCCGCGTGCGGGCCGTCCTTGGGCAGCGCCTGCACCCAGGCCGGCGGCGCGTCGTCCTTGCCGCCTTCCCAGGCCTGGGTCTTGCCGTCCTTGTCGATCACCATGACGCGGCGCACGTTCGTGCCTTCGCCCGCCACCGGCGCGCTTACATGGAACGCCGGGAACGGCAGCGCCTTCGGCACGGCGACCTGCGCGGCGCCGGCCTTGCGGTCGCGCAGGTAGTCCACCGCCACCTTGCCGTCGGCCGGCTGCGCGCGCAGCAGCTCCATCGCCTCGCGCGGGCTGGCGACCGGCTTGCCGGCGATCTTCAGGATCACGTCGCCGCCCTGCAGCGCGTCCAGGTCCTTGCCTGCGCTGAGCACCAGCACGCCGGTGTCGGTGCCGAAGTAGCGGCCCAGCTGCGCATCGACCGCGGCGAGGTTGAGGCCGTTCCAGCGCAGCGCCTCGGCCAGCGCCGGCAGCTTGCAGTCCTTGCCTTCGCAGTCGCTGCCGAGACGGATGATCTCGCGGCGCACGTCGGGCGCGATCGCGAAGGCCAGTTCGCCGGCGCGCCGCGCGCCGCCCGTGGACGACAGCGCCTTCGCCATCGCGATGCGCGCGGGCGCCGCCAATTCGCCGTCCACGCGGTCGGCCTCGATGTCGAATACGCCATCGCCGCCGACGAAGACCTTGGTGTCGCCGTCGAACCGCGCGCCGCGCGGCACCACCAGCACGCGCTCGCCGACCTTCGGCGTCACCGACACCGTGCCGGGCTTGCCCGCGCGCTCGTAGCCCAGCTTCACCGCGGTCTTCGCGTCCAGCGCGGACAGCAGCTCGCGCGCTTGGTCGACCCGCGCGGCGGCACCGGCCGCGTCGACCCGCTTGCCGTCGATGCTGACCAGCCGGTCGCCGCTCTTCAGGCCCACCGCGGCCGCCGCGCTGTCCGGCGTCACCCCGGCGATGCGCACGCCGGCCTGCTCGTCTGCCGCCAGCACCACCCCGATCACCGGCTTGCGCAGTGCGCTGCGTTCGATCCGCACGATCTTGTCCGCGCCGCCGTAGCGGGCGGCGAGGTCGGCATAGCGCTCCGCCGCCTTGTCGAGCGCGCTGCGGGCGGCGTCCAGTTCCTGTTTCTGCTGCGGCGTCGGCGGCGCCTTGGGCGCGTCCTGCGCGGCGGCGGCGGCGCCGGCGGTCAGTCCCAGGGCCAAGGTCAGGGCGTTGCAAAGGGGGGCGAGCTTCATGGGCGTCCTCGTTGTGGTGCTTGGGAAAAGGCGGGCGATCAATCGATGCTGACCAGCGCCGCGTCGTAGGTTTCGCCGCGCGCGGACAGCAGGCGGCGGGTGGTTTCGACGCCGGCCAGCTGGCGCAGCGTGTCCACGCGCTGGCGCCACAGGCCGGCGCGGCGCGGCGCGTCCAGGCCGGGCTGGATCAGGGTCGCGTCGATCGCCGCAAGCTCGGCGTCGAGGCTGTCGGTCAGCGCGGCAGCGCCGCTGCTGGCGATGCGGTCGTCGCGCGCCACGGCGAGCAGCGCTTCCAGCTGCGCGGATTCGGCGTAGAGGGGTTCGAGGTTGGATTCGGGGCGCGCGCGACGGGAAGGGGCGATGCGCCGGGGGCTGGTTGCCGTTGCCGCGATGGCCTCTTCGCGCGGGCGTTCGCGGGCGGCGGCCGTCGATGCCGAGCGCGATGCGCTGTTACCTTGCGATCGGGAGTCCTGCGCCGTTCGCTCCGGTGTGACCAGCGCAATCGGGTTCGCGCCGACGGGCGAGTTCGGGCTTGCGGCCACGGGTGGTACGGCAGCCGAGGTCGCGGGAGTCGCGCTTGTATAAGAGTGGCTGCCGACGTTTCCCGATGGTCCCCACATCGGCATCGACAGCATCCCGACCGCCGCCAGTGAAGCCGCGGCCGCCAGCCACAGCGGCCAGCGCCCGCGAACGCGCACGGGTTTCGCCGGCAGCCGCGCGCGCAACCGCTCCCACGCCTGCGGCGGCGCGGCGTCCAGGGGCAACGCCGCGAACGCGTCGCTCCAGCGCGGCGGCAGGGAATGGCGTTCGTGGCCGCTGGCGTCAGGCATGGGCGTGCTCCTTGTCCGGTGCGGGCGTGTCGACTTGCAGCAGCGTGCGCAGGCGGCGGGTGCCGCGGGCCAGCTGCGATTTCGAAAAACTCACGCTGCGCTGCATCGCCTCGGCGATCTCCTGATGGGTATAGCCCTCGGCGTGGTACAGCCACAGCACGCTGCGGGTGGCGTCGGGCAGCTGCGCCAGCGCGCGCTGCAGCAGGGCGGCATCGGCGGCCGCGGGCGGCGGCGGGACCAGGTCTTCGGCCAGCGCGTCCACCGCGTCGTCGTCCACGTCCAGCCGGCGGCTGCGGCGCAGCCGCATCAGCGCCTCGTTCACCGCCACCTGCCGCAGCCAGCCCCAGAACGGGCTGCCGCCGTCGCCGCGGAAACGGTCGAGCGAGGAGAACACCTTCAGCATGGTGTCCTGCAGCACGTCGTCCGCTTCGCTGCGGTCGCCGCAGATGCGCAGCGCCAGCGTGAACACCGGCCGCTCGAACCAGCGGAACAGCTGCTCCAGCGCCGCCGCCTCGCCGCCGCGCGCGCGGGCGAGCAGGGCGGCGGGGACGTCGATCGCGAAGCTGGAAGTCGGGCCGGTCATTCCTGTCTGTGGATGCGCCGGGGCGCGAAAGGGTCGCAGCCCGCATCGGCGCCCCGGCGCGGGGCGCGCGTCCCTATACTGGACGCATCATCCAGGGAGGACATCCGAATGGCACCCGTACTTGCGCTGATCCTGCTGCTCGCCGGCATCATCCTGCTGTCCAAGACCGTGCGCATGGTGCCGCAGGGCTACGAGTGGACGGTGGAGCGGTTCGGCCGCTACACCCACACGATGGAGCCCGGCCTGCACTTCCTGATGCCGGTGGTCTACGGCGTGGGCCGCAAGATCAACATGATGGAACAGGTGATGGACGTGCCCAGCCAGGATGTCATCACCAAGGACAACGCCGTGGTGAAGGTGGACGGCGTGGTCTATTTCCAGGTGCTGGATGCGGCCAAGGCGGCCTACGAGGTGGCCCAGCTCGAAGTGGCCATCCTCAACCTGGTGATGACCAACATCCGCACCGCGATCGGTTCGATGGACCTGGACGAGTCGCTGTCCAAGCGCGACGAGATCAATACCAAGGTGCTGCACGCCGTCGATGAAGCGACCCATCCCTGGGGCATCAAGGTCAACCGCATCGAGCTGAAGGACATCCAGCCGCCGCGCGATCTGGTCGATTCGATGGCCCGGCAGATGAAGGCCGAGCGCGAGAAGCGCGCCAACATCCTCGAGGCCGAGGGTCTGCGGCAGTCGGCGATCCTCAAGGCCGAGGGCGAGAAGCAGTCGGCCATCCTCTCGGCCGAAGGCGACAAGGAGGCCGCGTTCCGTCAGGCCGAAGCGCGCGAACGCCTGGCCGAGGCCGAGGCCAACGCCACCCGGATGGTGTCGGAGGCGATCGCCGGCGGCAACGTGCAGGCGATCAACTACTTCGTCGCGCAGAAGTACATCGAGGCGTTCCGGGATCTGGCGCAGGCCCCGAACCAGAAGTTCGTGATGATGCCGATGGAGTCGTCCGGGATCATCGGCTCGCTCGGCGGCATCGCCGAGCTGGCGAAGGAAGCCATGGGCAAGGCGTCGGCGAAGGGGAACTGACGATGCGCTGGGACGTGTTTGCATGGGCGGCGTTCGCGCTGCTGCTGTTCGCCGCCGAGGCGATGGCGCCCGGCGCCTTCATGCTGTGGCTGGGCTTCGCCGCGGCGGCGGTGTTCCTGGGCGTGCTGCTGGTGCCGGGCATCCCGCTGCTGGTGCAGGTGGCGGCGTTCGTCGCGCTGAGCTTCGTGTCGATCCAGGTCTACCGGCGCTGGTTCCGCAACCGCGAGCGTCCCAGCGACCAGCCCGCGCTGAACCGGCGCACGGCGGCGCTGGTCGGGCGGGTGGTGCCGCTGGAGCGCGCCATCGTCGAAGGCCGCGGACGCGTGCAGATCGCCGACGCCTACTGGGACGTCGCCGGCCCCGACCTGCCGGCCGGTACGCCGGTGCGGATCGTCGGCGGCGACGCCATGACCCTGCAGGTCGAAGCGGCCGCGCATACCGGCGCGTAGGGGCGCGCCGGTCTGGGATAATGCCGGTCCCCACGCAGGCAGGCTTCCCATGACGCACAAGACCATCCTCAACGACACCCATCGCGCGCTCGGCGCCAAGATGGTCGACTTCGGCGGCTGGGACATGCCGATCCACTACGGCTCGCAGATCGACGAGCACCACCAGGTGCGCCGCGATGCCGGCATGTTCGACGTCAGCCACATGACCGTGGTGGACCTCAACGGCGCGCGCACCCGCGAGTTCCTGCGCCATCTGGTCGCCAACAACGTCGACAAGCTGCAGAAGCCGGGCAAGGCGCTGTACACCGCGATGCTCAATGAGCGCGGTGGCGTGATCGACGACCTGATCGTCTACTTCATGTCCGAGGACTGGTTCCGGCTGGTGGTCAACGCGTCCACCCGCGACAAGGACCTGGCGTGGATCGGCGAGCAGGCCAGGGCGTTCGGCGTCGAGGTGAAGGAGCGTCCCGAGTTCGGCATGGTCGCCGTGCAGGGCCCGACCGCGCGCGACAAGGTGATCGGCCTGCTGCGCGAGGACGACCGCGCGCCGGTGTCGAAGCTGGCGCGCTTCTCCGCCCGCGCCGCGCAGACCACGGACGGCGTGGACGTGTTCGTCGCCCGCACCGGCTACACCGGCGAGGACGGCTTCGAGGTGATCGTGCCGGAAGCGCAGACCGTCGCGTTCTGGAACGCGCTGCTGGCGGCGGGCGTGAAGCCGGCCGGCCTCGGCGCGCGCGACACCCTGCGGCTGGAAGCCGGCATGAATCTGTACGGCCAGGACATGGACGAGGACGTGTCGCCGTTCGAGGCCGCGCTGGCCTGGACCGTTTCGCTCGACGAGGGCCGCGACTTCATCGGCCGCGCCGCGCTGGAAGCCCGGCAGGCATCCGGCAGCGCGCGCCAGATGGTCGGCCTGGTGATGGACGAGAAGGGCGTGCTGCGCCACGGCCAGAAAGTGCTGACCGCGGGTGGCGAGGGTGAAATTCTTTCCGGCACGTTCTCGCCGACCATCGGCAAGGCGATCGCCTTCGCCCGCATCCCCGCCGGCGAGCCCGGCGACGTCCGCGTCGACATCCGCGGCAAGGAAGTCCCGGTGCGCGTGGTGAAGTTCCCCTTCGTCCGCGACAACACCGTCCAGCCCGGCATCTGACCTTTCCGCTTCCGCTTCGCTAGACTTTCCCAACCCCCCACGCACTGCGCGACAGGAGTCATCCCGATGAGCGAGATCCCCGGCGACCTCAAGTTCCTCAAATCCCACGAATGGGTCCGTGCCGAAGGCAACGGCCGCGCCACCGTCGGCATCTCCGACCACGCCCAGGGCCTGCTCGGCGACCTGGTGTACGTGGAGCTGCCGAACGTCGGCGACACGGTCGAGGCCGGCAACGCCTGCGCGGTGGTGGAATCGGTGAAGGCGGCGTCCGACGTGTACGCGCCCGTCAGCGGTAAGGTGATCGAGGTCAACGCCGCGCTGGCCGACAAGCCGGAGACCATCAACGAGGACGCCTACGGCGACGGCTGGCTGTTCGTGGTGGAGATCGCCGACGCCGACCAGCTCAACGAACTGCTCGAGCCCGACGCCTACGCCGAACTGCTGGAAGACGAAGAGCACTGACGCTTCGTTCTTTCGCCGGAACACCCGGAACCCGCGGCGGAAACGCCGCGGGTTTTTTCGTCGTCGACATCGGCGACGACGCGCGCGGACGGCGAGCGCGCGCGGAAAAGTTCGCGCAGTTTTCGCGCAAACGCGCTTGTGCGACGCGAAATCCGGCGGCCTTCGACAAACGAATGCACAACGGCGATGCGCGTCGCGCGCATGCGTTGTCGATGCGGAGTGAAGATCATCGATGCATCGCGCGCGCGCATCGACGGAATGCTGCAAGCCGCGCCAATGCTTGCGCGCAGGCGATGCGCGTCGCGCACGCATGCGCGTGTCGCATGCGTGCGGTGCGTCGATGGATGCCGCGATCGGTACGTCGCGCGCGCGCGTCGGCGGAGCGCCGCAAAAAAACTTCGCGAAAGATTGTTGACACCCGAAAAAAGCGTGATTAGGTTTCGCCCAGCAGACATTCCCTGCAGAAGCAAGTGAGCGAGCAGAGCGCAAGAGCCGACGGCAAGACACGCAATTCCACCCGAGGCAACGAACGGTGGAGGCAGGCAATCCGTCCCTCAGGCGAAAGCGAACTTCCCGGCTTCCGGCGGTGTCCACTGCGAAGCCTGCCGCGTATCGCGCCGCAGGTTTTTTCGTGGGAAGGGAAGGTCCCGGCCGATGCGGCGCCCGTCGCGCGCATCGGTGAAGCATCCGTTCCGGCGCGCCTGGCGCGCCGGCGGTCGATCGCAGGTCCGATACCTGCGGCGTCTTTCGTAACTGGGCTTTACCGATTTACCCATTGACGAGGAGCCATCCCATGGCTGTGAAGAAAGCTGCGAAGAAAGCCGCTGCCAAGAAACCGGCGGCGAAGAAGGCCGCCAAGAAGGCGGTGAAGAAGGTTGCCGCCAAGAAGCCGGCAGCGAAGAAGGTTGCGAAGAAGGCTGTCGCCAAGAAGCCGGCCGCCAAGAAGGCGGTGAAGAAGGTTGCGAAGAAGGCTGTCGCCAAGAAGCCGGCCGCCAAGAAGGCGGTGAAGAAGGTTGCGAAGAAGGCTGTTGCCAAGAAGCCGGCCGCCAAGAAGGCGGTGAAGAAGGCTGCCGCCAAGAAGCCGGCCGCCAAGAAGGCGGTGAAGAAGGCTGCCGCCAAGAAGCCGGCCGCCAAGAAGGCCGCTGCGAAGAAGCCGGCTGCCAAGAAGCCTGCCGCGAAGAAGGCCAAGCCGGCCGCTGCGCCGCAGATGCCTTCGGCACCGGTGTCGTCCCTGTAATACGCGACCGGCGCGGGCGTTGCCCGCTCCGGCGTTTGCAAGACCCTGAAGGCCCTTCCCGTTGCCCAGGCGGGAAGGGTTTCTTTTTGCCGGCGTCAGGTGCCGGCGATCATCGCGATCGAAGCGATCCGATCAGGGTGGTGGCGGCGAGGCCTTGGCGGCCGAGGCGCTGGCGCCGACGGGCAGCGCGTCGCGGCCGGCGTAGAGCAGGTCGTCCGACCCGTCCACGGTGTCGTCGTCCAACCACTGGCCGCCGACCAGGCCCAGCGCGTTGTCGAGGATGGTCGGCAGCAGGCCGCTGGGGAGCGGGCTTTCGCTGTTCCACAGGATCGCCACGCCCAGGTCCTGTTCCGGCAGTAGCGCCATCGCGCCGCGATAGCCCTGCACCGCGCCGCCGTGGAACACCACGTCGTGGCCGGAATAGTTGTAGGCGCGCCAGCCCAGCGCGTAGCCGGCGGTGGTCAGGCGCGTGCGCCGCCACGACGAGCCGCGCGTTTCGGTGGGCGTGTCCACCAGCGGCGCGTGCAGCGTCGCCAGCAGCGGCGCCGGCAGCACGTCGGGCCGGTGGCCGGTGTGCGCGAGCAGCCACTGCGCCATGTCGCTGATGCTGGCGTTGACGCCGGCGGCGGGCGCGACGCGGTAATAGGTCGGCTTCGGCACCAGCGACACCCAGCCGCCGCGGCCGCGCACGTGCGGCCGGGCCCAGCGCGCGCTGGCCTCGATGCCTTCCAGCCCGTAGCTGGCGTCGTTCATGCCCAGCGGCTTGAAGATGCGGCGCGCCACTTCCTCGCTGTAGAACCGGCCGGTGGTGGCGAACACGACGTCGCCGATCAAGCTGAAGGCCACGTTCTGGTAGGCATAGCACTGGCCGGGCGCGCAGGCCATCGGCGCGTTGGCCATCCGCAGGGTCAGGTCGTGGTAGTTCGCGTTGCCTTCTAGGTCGCGGTCGAAGGCGTTGTGGGTCAGGCCGGTGCGGTGGCTGAGGATGTCGGCCACCGTCATCCGCGACGCCGCTTCCGGCATCGACAGCTGGAACGAGGGCACGTAGTCGGTCAGGCGGCTGTCCCAGCGCAGCACGCCGTCGTTGACCAGGATGCCGGTCATCGCGCCGGCGAACGACTTCGACAGCGAGGCGAGGCGGAACACCGTGTGCGCATCCACCGGCAGCGGGGCGCGCACGTCGGTGATGCCGTAGCCGCGCACGCTGAGGATGCGGCCGTCCTTGACGATGGCCATCGCCATGCCGGGAATGCGGCCCTTGGCGACCAGCGCCTCGGCGATCGCCTCGAAGCGCGGGATGTCCAGCGTGGCGGCGTGCGCGGCAGCGATGGCGCCGGCATCGGGCAATGGCTGCGGCAGCGGCGCGGGTTGCAGGCGGGTGACGGTGCCGTTCGACGGCGCGGTGCCCTGGTTGGCGGAACCCGCGGCCAGCGGCAGCAGGGCCGCCACCAGACCGGCCTTCCAGGCGTGCCGGAAAATGCGCTCTTTCATCGGCTATGCCCCCTGCGTATGCTGCAACGACCGGTCGATTCTAGCGCCTGTTTCCACGATTGCATGAACAAGGGGAGGTTGGATGTCTAGTCTTTTGATTTTCATCGTGATTGTGGCGGTGATCGCGTTCTGGGCGATGGGCATCTACAACGGTCTCGTGACCGCGCGCAACGCCTACAAGAACGCGTTCGCGCAGATCGACGTGCAGCTGCAGCGCCGCTTCGACCTGATCCCGAACCTGGTCGAGGTCGCCAAGAAGTACATGGCGCACGAGCGCGAGACGCTGGAAGCGGTGATCGCCGCGCGTTCGGCCGCGCAGTCCGGCCTGGCCGCGGCCAAGGCCAGCCCCGGCGATCCCGAGGCGATGGCGCAGCTCGCCGCCGCGCAGGGCCAGCTCAACGCAGGACTGGGCCGCCTGCTGGCGGTGGCCGAGGCCTACCCGGACCTCAAGGCCAACCAGAACATGATGCAGCTCACCGAGGAGCTGACCAGCACCGAGAACAAGGTCGCCTTCTCGCGGCAGGCCTTCAACGACGCGGTGATGGCTTACAACAACAAGCGCGAAGTGTTCCCGAACAGCGTGTTCGCCGGCATGTTCGGCTTCCAGCCGGCCACCCTGCTGGAAATCCCGGCCGACAAGCAGGCGCAGGTGCGCGAAGCGCCGAAGGTGCAGTTCTGAGGAGTGAGTGAAGAGATTACGAGGAGTGAGCGAAAGCGCTTTCCTCACTTCTCACTTCTCACTCCTCCACGCTCACTTCTCGCTCCTCGCCCCATGAACTTCTTCGAACACCAGGTCAACGCCCGCCGCGCCTCGGCGCGGCTGGTCTTCCTGTTCGTGCTGGCGGTGATCGGCATCGTCGCGGCGGTCGATCTGGCCGCGTGGCTGGTGGCGCCGTCGTGGCGGATGCTGGCCTTCACCACCGGCGTCACTGTGGCGACGATCCTGCTCGGCTCGCTGTACCGCATCGCCAGCCTCGGCGGCGGCGGCGAATCGGTGGCGCAGCAGATGGGCGGCACGCTGGTGCCGGCGGACACCAGCGATCTCTCGCTGCGCCGGCTGCGCAACGTGGTCGAGGAGATCGCCATCGCCTCCGGCGTGCCGGTGCCCAAGCTCTACGTGCTGGAAGAGGAAGCCGGCATCAACGCCTTCGCCGCCGGCTTCAGCCCGTCCGACGCGGTGGTGGCGGTGACCCGCGGCGCGCTGGACAGGCTCAACCGCGACGAGCTGCAGGGCGTGATCGCGCACGAGTTCAGCCACGTCCTCAACGGCGACATGCGGCTCAACGTGCGCCTGATCGGCGTGCTGTTCGGCATCCTGATGATCGGGCTGATCGGCCGCAAGGTGCTGCAGTACGGGCGCTTCGGCGGCGGCCGCAACAAGAACGGCGGCGCGATCCTGATCGCCGCGCTGGTGGCGATGGTGGTCGGCTACATCGGCCTGTTCTTCGGGCGGATGATCAAGGCCGGCGTCAGCCGCTCGCGCGAGCGGCTGGCCGACGCCAGCGCGGTGCAGTTCACCCGCCAGACCGCCGGCCTGGCCGGCGCGTTGAAGAAGATCGCCGGCGTGGAGGAGGGCTCGCGCCTGAACCAGCGCGGTGACGCCGAGGAAGTCAGCCACATGCTGTTCGGCGACGGCATCGGCTTCTCCGGCCTGTTCGCCACCCATCCGCCGCTGCTGGAACGCATTCGCGCGCTGGAGCCGGGCTTCCGCGGCGAACAGCTGGAGCGGCTCAAGGCCGAATGGCTGGCGTCGCCGCCGGACGGCATGCGGGAAGACATGGCGCTGGGTCTGGCCGAAGGCGCCGGCGGTCCGCTGCCGGGCGCGCGCCAGCAGGTGCGGGTATCGCCGCCGCAGGTGGCCGCGCAGGTGGCGACGCCGGCCTCCGACGACTACCGGCGCGCGGACGCCATCTTCGGTTCGCTCCCCGACGCCCTGCGCGATCTGGCGCGCGACCGCGAGGCGGTGATGCCGCTGCTGCTGGCGCTGCTGCTCGCGGAAGACGAGGACATGCTGGACCGGCAGCGGCAGGACATCGCCGCGCGCCTGGGCGAGGCCGTGGCCGACCACGCCGTGCGCATCCACCAGCAGCTCGTCGCCGACCTGCACCCGATGCTGCGCCTGCCGCTGGCGGCGCTGGCCTTCCCGGTGCTTCGGCTGCGCCCGCGCCCGCAGCTGGACGCCTTCCTCGACACCGTGCAGGCGGTGGCGAACGCCGACGGCGAAATCTCGCTGTTCGAATACTGCCTGGCACAGCTGCTGACCGTGCAGGTGCGCGAGTCGCTGGACCCGGCGCGCTACGCCCGCTTCGGCCGCCGCAAGCCCGGCAACGTGCGCGAGGAGTTCGCCACCCTGCTGGCGGTGGTCGCGCGCTACGGCAACGAGGACGAGGCTTCCGCGCGTCGCGCCTACCTCGCCGGTCTGCAACGCGTGCTGCCGCGCGACCACCTGCCGTATGCGCCGCCCGCCACGGGCGTGCAGGCGCTGGATGCGGTGTGGGAACCGCTGGACGCGCTCGACCCGCTGGCCAAGCAGGCGATGGTGGAAGCGGTGACCGACGCGATCAGCAGCGACGGCCGGATCAGCGTCGCCGAAGCGGAGCTGCTGCGCACCATCTGCGGCGTGCTGCATTGCCCGCTGCCGCCGATGCTGGAGCAGGGGTGACGGCTGCTTTTCCTGCGGAAGTCTTATGGAAGACGGAAAGAGGAAGACGCGTGCCTGGCGATCAAGCCGCGCGCAATACCTGCTCGATGACAGGCTCGGGCAGCGTCACGGCGACGAAGAACGAAGCCGGGAACAGATAGTCCTCGCCGGACTCGTCGATGACGCGCAACTGGCCATGCCTGGCCGCATCCGCATCCGGCAGCGACTCGTAGAGTTTGCGCAGTTCCAGCGAAGCCTCGTACCCCTCGTTGGCGACGCAATCCGCCGCTCACCAGGAAGCGCACCCCCGACCCGCCACCCGGTGGTGCCAATGCCCATGGTCCCGCGGCCCCATTTGGCGTTGATGCGGTCCATGACATCCATGTTCCGCTCGCGCTTCACGTCGGGGCCGAAGAACAGATCGGCTTGCCGCTGGTTGGCCCTCACCAGATCCGTCAAACCGACGCCGCCGCGCAACGCAAAGGAACGCTTGGAACGCGCCCTGGGATCCGATGATGGCGCACGGCGCCGTGGTGGCAGTCCCGTAGTTCAGGGTGGCAGTCCAGGCCTGGGAAAGCGGCGGCAGTGCCTCACGTGGCAAACTGACCCCGAGGAGACAGGGGAGCGCGGGGCAGGGGCTAGATGGAGTTTTTGATCTTCATTGGGCTGGTATGGCTCATCGGGACGATTTTCGGCAACAAGAAGCCCAAGATCGCGCCGCCACCTCCGGTCGATCCCGTTCTTGAGGCAGAACGGCGGGCCAACCAGAAGCGGGAAGACGACCGGTTCAAAGGCGCGTTCGACCAATGGGTGGCGCATCTGTCGGCCGTGGTGAGCAGTGGGCGCTGGATTCCCAAGGGAACCGTAAGGCGGTTCCTGGCCCAGCACCCCGCGCCCACGCACCCGCGCAAGACCTGGCAGCAGGCGGTCGGCCAAACGTCGCCCGAAGAGACCTTGCGGCACCAGTTCGATAAGGTCAATGCCACCCACCTGGCACGCCAAAAGGTGGTGCGAAGGGACTTCTTCAACTCGGTGGAGAAGAACCCGCTGACCGACGAGCAGATCCATGCCTGCATCTGCATGGACGACAGCGTCATGGTCGTGGCCGCCGCAGGCTCTGGCAAAACCTCCACCATGGTGGCCAAGACCGGCTACGCCCTGCACGAAAAACTGGCCACGCCCGAACAGATCCTGTTGCTGGCGTTCAACAAGGCTACGGCTGAAGAGGTGGGGCAGCGGATTGCCGAGCGGCTACGCGACGTGCCCCAAGTGGACAAGGTGCGCTCCAACACCTTCCATGCCTTCGGCATCGAAGTAATCGGCAAGGCCACAGGTAAGCGACCGTCGCTTGCGCCTTGGGTGGATCCTTCCAACCCTGGGGCGGACATTCGGGAAGTGTCCGACATCATCAAGACCTTGTCGAACCAGGATGCCACGTTCAAGCGTGACTGGGACCTGTTCCGCACCGTCTATGCGCGCGACGTGGGCAAGTGGGGGCAACCCCAAACGCCTGACGCCTATGCCGATGGCCAGCGGGGGTTCCTTACCGCCCATGGCGAAATCGTCAAGAGCAAGGAAGAGCGAATCATCGCCGACTGGTTGTTCTACAACGGCGTGGACTACGCCTACGAGCGCGCCTACGAACACGACACGGCTGACGAGCACCATCGCCAATACTTCCCCGATTTCTATTACCCGGGTGCCAACCTCTATCACGAACACTTTGCCCTCAACGAAGTCGGCGAGGCACCCTCGCATTTCAAGGACTACCTTGAGGGCGTGGAGTGGAAGCGCCAACTCCACGTGGACAAAGGCACAGTGCTGGTCGAGACCACCTCGCACGGCTTGTTGGTCGGACAGGCCATTCCCGATCTGGAAAAAGCGTTGTTAGCGCGTGGCGTCAAACCAGTGTTCGATCCCACACGGGAAAGCATCGGGTTGCCCCCGGTCGACGAGGCGGATCTGGCCCGGTCGTTCCGTGTATTCCAACAGCACGTCAAGAACAATGGGCTGACCCATGCCCAACTGCAGGCAGCGTTGAAGGAGCAGTCCGAGGACGGCTACGGCGCACGTTTGCGCATGTATCTGGCCATCTACGAACGCATCGCCGCCGAGTGGGAGCGTCGCTTGCGGGCGGGGCAGTTCATCGACTTCGAGGACATGCTGATCCAGGCAGCCACGCACGTGGAATCCAGGGCCTACCAAAGCCCCTATATCCTCATCTTGGCCGACGAGTTCCAGGATAGTTCCCGCGCCCGCATCCGGCTATTGAAAGCCCTGGCCGGCAACCCGGGCGTGCCCACCCACCTGTGCGTGGTCGGCGACGACTGGCAGGGGATCAATCGGTTCGCCGGCTCCGATATCTCTGTCATGACGGAGTTCGAGAAGACCTTCGACTTCGCCACGCGACTGACGCTCAACACGACATTCCGCTGTCCGCAGCACTTGTGCGACGTGTCGAGTACCTTCATCCAGGCAAACCCCGCTCAGATCAAAAAGAAGGTCAAGACCACCAATCCACTAACCAAGACCCCCATGCTGGCCTACGGCTTCTCCCAGGAAGACGCGATCCCCGGCTACATCGAGCAGCAACTGGCCGACATGCACCGCTATGCCGCAGCGGGCAAGCTCCTACCGGCCAAGGGCAAGCACATCACCATCTTGCTGTTGGGCCGCTATCGGCGCGATATCCCGGACGCGTTAGCGCAGTGGCAGAAGCAGTTCGGCGACCGTTTGAAGATCGACTTCAAGACCGCCCACGGCTCCAAGGGGTTGGAGGCCGAGTACGTCTTCGTTCTCAATGTCCTCCAGGGCACCCATGGCTTCCCCAGCCAGATCCAGGACGACCCCGCGCTGCAGTTGGCCATGCCCGCACCCGATCCTTATCCCTTCGCCGAAGAGCGCCGCTTGTTCTACGTGGCCATGACCCGGGCCAGCAAGCAGGTGCGCTTCTACACCACCCTGGCCCAGCCCTCGCAGTTCTTGGTGGAACTCGTCAAGCGCAAGTACCTGACCATTGAACCTCTGGACGGGGAGGGCTTGGAACCCTGCGCCCGTCCAGGATGCGGGGGCGTCATGGTGCCGCGTGGCGATGGCTCATTCCTGGGCTGTTCGCAGTTTCCGTCCTGCAACCAGACACGCAAGGTGGCCGATCCGGCCGCTGTGCGCAGATCCCAGCGCATCACCGTGCCGGTGGTGGCTGGGCAAACCTGTCCGGTGTGCGAACAAGGCGTGATCCAGGAGAAGAAGAGCAAGAATGGCCCTTTTTATGGATGCTCGCGTTTCCGCGACGGCTGCAAGGCCACGGCTAACATCCCAAGGACAAAGGCATGATCCGCGACCACAACCTCACTCCACCCCGCAAGAAGTTGGCCCCCTTAGTCAAGGTCAAGCTAGCGGCGTCCGCGCTTGCCGCGGTCCTGGCCGAACGCATGAGCGAGGAAGAGGTGGGGCGGATGTTGCGCGAAGCCACCGGCACGCAGTGGTCAATCTTGACCTCCATACAGTACCTGCCGGGCAAGGAGGCGTTGGGCGTTATTGCCCAACTACCTGATGACTGGGCCGAAGACGGCATGACCAAGGAGGGCCTGGAAAGCATTACCAAGGCGGCTGCATTTCTCGTGGCCAATGGCCATCCCAAGGGTACGCCCCTGTGCGCCAGTGACATGGCCAAGCAGTACAAGGGCCAGAAGACAGTCTAGCGGCGACTAATCCTGTTCGCCGTCCACCAAGCTGCCGCCGGTTGCAATTTCTGCTAGGTCGCTCGGGATGTACTTCGAGTGGGCGCGTTTCAAATACTCCAGCTCACTGTCGGAGTCCGCTTGATAATCGAGTTGCTGGCTGAAGAAGTTCAGACGTGCCCGAGCATCGCTCAGGATCTCTGACCATGTCTTGGCCCATACCGTGATGTTCAGTTCGTCGCTATCAAAGACGAGTCCGTCGGGGCGGTTCTTCTGGCGGGCCTTGAGCCGAGCGTACTCGTCCATGTCGTTTGCAACGATCATGAAGGTCCACTTAGTGCGGCTCTGATGGAATCTATTGTCCTTTGCGACAGCGATGGCATAGCTCTCAATCTGAGCCAAGAACTCTGGGTTGATCTTTTCGCTGGCTCGCTTCAACTCAACCACCAGGTATTCGCGCGTGTCTTGTGTGGGCTGGATGGAACGGGCGAGCATGAGATCGATGCGGCCCCCTTTGTCTCCTTCTCGCACCATGGAGTATGTGAGCGAGAAGGCGGAACTGAAAATCTGCGGCCTGAAGTAGCGGTTACACGTGATCTGTGATCTGGGCCTTTGGTCTCATGCGACCTGTCGGCTGCGGCTCCGCCCTGGATACATCGTGTCTGTCCACTGCGCGTGGCTAGTAAGCATTTCCTGACCCGACGCCGCGCTGTTCACTGATGGTTTCGGACAGCAGCATCTAAGACACTAGCTGTGCCGCCTGCGAAGCCAGATCGGAACAACCGCTAACCGACGAATAGTCAGGTGCGGCCGTGAAGCTCGCCGTCCAGGATGGACAGGGCGGTTTCCACCGACGCAGTGCTCCAGCCCTGGCGGCGAAAAGTGCGCGCAAGTCGTCCTAGACCATCCCGCCCTGCAGCAGCTTCCAGGTCCGGGAGATGAAGCCTGACGTGTAAGTCGGATCGCTCTTGTTGTTGATGCATACTTGTCCGCAACTAGGGGGGCATGCATGACAACAAAGTCGAAACCGGCCAATCGGAACGTAACGCCCGGCGACATAAAGAGGTACTTGGATGACGCTCTACATACGGTAGATATCTACAAGCGATGGATAGCGAGCGCGCCATATCTACTAGCCGACACCAAGCCATACTTGATGTGCGTTCTTATGCATGCATCGTTGGATTACAGCCGCGCCATGCTGAAGCTCCTCAGAGATGATCCTGTCGGGTTCTGTGCAGTAGGTCCTGCCTTGCTCCGCCCCCAGATTGAGACCTTCATACGTGCTGGATGGATCTACTTCAACGCCGAAGAAGCTCAAGTCACAGAGTTTTTGCGAAACGATAAACTTCGGCGTCGGAAGCACAAGGACGGGCAGAGGGCCTCATCGAGTAATCCCTTCAACGGTGAAAATTTAGATGATTTTCTGGATCGCAAGAACACGATGAGTATTTCTGCCATCGCTCAAGCCTTAGAGGGGAAGCTTAGAGAAAAAGGCCTAGAAATAGACCTCGCAGCTTATGTTGAAAGGGAAGATAAGATGCCCAACGGATTGTGGGCTGGACTCAATGGATTGCTGCACGGTGGGAACATACTACTCAAATTTTACATGGCAGACGATTCACCGCTCCCGACGATTGGGACGGGGCCGCAGTTCACCAATACTGTTGTAACGACGATCATAAGTGTAGACTTGGCATTCAAGTCGGCGGGGTTGGTGGGCCACGCCGTTCGCGATAGCAGCCCCACCCGAAAAGAAGCACTGGTGAATGCAATGATCACTTTCCGAAGTCGCCACGACACATTGATGGCACGACTGACCCAAAATCTGCATTGACCTGACCAGGTCGCATGGAGCCTCTCGGTTCCCCTGGTCGGGGCTAAGAGAGAATTTCCATGACGACATTGAAGAATTGCGGCGATGACGTTCGCCCGCCGAAATCTAATAATAACAAGCAAGGTGCCGCAGATAAGCGCTCGGGCGCCAATCCACTTGGTGCCTTGTATTCTCGCCTAGGCGATCCTGGGTTGGGTAAGGGCTATGCCGCCTTGTCCGATTTCGCCACCGCTGAAGAAGGGGTTGCAAAGGCACAGGCCGAGGCAACGGGCCGCGTCTACTCAGAGTTGGCCGGCAAGGCTGAGACCGAAACTGAGCGCGATAAGCGCCAAGCGGGGTTTGAGGGGGAGTTGCGTCGTCAGCGTCAAGAGCAATGGCGGCGCGGCGAACGGCGGAAAATCCTCTTCAAGAATCTGTCGGCCTCCTGCGGCGCGTTGGCCTTGGCATTCCTCGGCGCTGCGGTCTTTCGCGGTCGATGAGTAGGTGAGTCTGGCATTGGTCACTCACAGGCGCCTTCCGCCGTTTCGCTTACGGCGGAAGGTTTCTCCGAAATACGGCACACTTCCCCCGAAGGGGAATCATGGCTGACTCCAAGAACCTGCGGCAGCGCGCCAATGATGCGTTGAAAGTCTTGCACCAGACACGCAATACGCTGTCTGACATGGGCCATATCGGCTCTGAGCGAACGGCTACGGTCCTGCCGCTTGTGCTGGCCTCGATGGATACGGCCGAGGCCATCTACGCCTTGCTTATCAACCAGCCGGAGAAGTCCTGGGTGGCCGCGCTCATCATGCAGCGGGCGCAGATGGAGTACGTGCTGCGGGCAGCGTTCTTTGCCAAGGCGGCCAGCGAACGAGAAGTCGCAACCTTCCGCCGCACCGGCAGGATCGCCAACCGCGGCAAGAACAAGCGCTATCTGGCCGATGTAGCCAAGGAAGCCGCCGAACACCTAGGTTGGGACGAAGACAAGCTGCTGCGAACGGTCAAGAGCCATTACAAGGATCTGTCGGGTCTGGTCCATGGTGGCAAGGAAGTGTTGGCGATCTACACCCAACACGATGCCTGGGGCGACATCACCATTGAGTGGGACGAGCTGATCGAGGCCGTGGATAACATCCTGGTGTTCGTGCAGCTCGGGCTTGGGGTGGCCATGTCGCTGTCACCGCTGGACCCCGAGTCCATGGACCGACTGGTGCGGCCACCCTACGAGGCGGCGCACGCCTACTTCGGGAAGGGTGGGCCAGCGAACTAAAACACCCGTCTCACGTCCGATCGCTATCGCATGTACGGAGCCGAGATCGAGCTAGATCAAGTCCGCACTCGGCTGGGTGCAGACCGCTTGAAGCAGAACGCTACCCAAGAAGGCCTTTGGAAGCCCAGGACTCCAGCGCCGACGATGGAACAGGAGTACGACCAGGTGTTGCGACGGCAGCAGGGAATGCAGCGTTAGTCTTAGCGGGTCTGGTGGTCGAACGAGTCCAGCAGATACAAGGCCAATGTGCCTGCAAGGTTTACGCTCAGCATGGCTTCGCCCGGACTCGGCGTTCGGGCTGTGGAGGTGGATCCGTGCGCATCGCCGATCTTGCTCCGAAGTGATCCGATCTCCCGCATGATCGTATCGAAGTGCCCAAGGATGGCCGAGTGTTGGCCGTCGAAGGAGTCATCACTCAGTTGTTGAACCGCAAGCTCGAATAGCTTTTTCCGGTTCTCAGGCGCGGCTTGGCCATCTTGTTCGACAATCCATTTCAGAACGGACTCAAGGAAGCTGTTGGCCGCAGTGATCGCCCCCATGGGGTCATGCTTGCTTCGCTGGATGGCGCGATCCCAGTTGTCTCGCAGCACAGTTCTGTTATCGCTTGCGGCAAGTTCATCGACGAGTTGCTCGACGACCTCTGCTGGGCCGATCTCCTCAGCTAGCGCTTCTTCGCCGGCGTAAGTGAGACCGCCCCTCGTAACCACGGTTTTGCAGTACATCTGACCACCGTAGCTCTCCATAATGGATATCGCATCACGCACATAGCCAATATCCTTGGCATGCATGACAGCGTTGGCAATAGGTTGAAACCGCTTCAACTCTTCCAATGTGCTGTCATTCGGCTTGAAAGTTTCGTTCCCAGATCGAACTTGCCTGAGTACATGCAGGAGCCTGACTTCCATGGGCGAGGGATGCTGTTAGTGAAAGCAGCAGTGTAGGCCAGCATCTGAATCTAAGCAGTGGGGCTTAGATCGGCCATCCCAATACAAGCCGGGTTCGCCACGCTTCCAGCCGGCGCCACCACGGCATACGCCGCCCAAGGTTCACTACCAAGTTGGGCGGCCGGACGTAGACGGTCCAGCCAGCGGTATGCGCCACCCAGCGCCACACGTACTCCCGTTCTTCGGCCGGGGCAAAAGTACCCTCCATTGCCTCGAGCAACACCATTCTGTGTGGCCTTAGCCACCCTGCGGCACTGGTGTATCAGCGCCGGCGATCATGAAGCCCAGGGAGCGTGGGCCTCGGGTCTGCGTAATGACAGGCGGTTTGGCCACCGATGCATCGTTCTGGCCCATGACCCAATCGGCTTCCTCGCCTTGGGGATCGATCATCATCGACGCCAGGCTGGCGGCGAGGGCGGGCAGGGGGACGGATAGCATTCGGCCTCCCTTGCCGACCTGGATCTTGCCGTGATGGCCATCGTGGATGACCCCTTGGGCGATCAGCGGCGGGCGGCTTCGGCCGGGTCCTGTCGCTGGGGCGTGGGCGTGCCCTTGTCGTCGTAGGCCGGCCCCATCATTGAGTCCAAGACCTGACCAATCTCCTGCGTGTTCAGGCCCAGACGGTCTTCTCCAAACCGCTTCTCCAGCTTTTTCAGGATCCACGCCCCATTGGCATCCAGGGCGGCCTGCTTGTCGGTGCAATACGCCATAAGTAGCTGTCTGCCGGGTTGCCGCGATCATGCCACGCGCCGAGCCGAGCCTGTGTTGGAAGATTGGTTGGAAGAATATTGGAAGAAATGTGTCGGTTTGGCGGGGTTTTTGGCGGGTTGGCAGGGTGCGTCGCGTGGCGTTCTTCAATATGAAAACAGGCAAAAAATGCGGGTCAACTTGCTTTTATGAGGTCCGCAGCGCGCTCGGCAATCATGATCGTCGGCGCGTTGGTGTTGCCGCCCGGAAGATCCGGCATCACCGAGGCGTCGACCACGCGTAATCCTTCGACGCCGCGCACGCGCAACTCCGGATCGACCACCGCTGCGTCGTCGCCGCCCATGCGGCAGGTGCCGATGGGGTGGTAGACGGTTTCGGCGCGGTTGCGCACGAATTCGATGAAGTCGGCTTCGCTGCGCGGCGTTTCCCTCGGGAAGATCGGCGCGCCGCGGTACGGATCGAACGCCTTCTGCGACAGCAGTTCCAGCGACAGCTTCGCGCATTCGACCATCATCTTCATGTCGAAGCCTTCGGCGTCGCCGAGGTAGTTCGGGTCGATCAGCGGCTTGTCGCCGGCGCGGTCGCTGGCCAGCCGCAGCGTGCCGCGGCTGCGCGGGCGCAGGAAGCAGGCGTGCAGGGTGTAGCCGTCGCCGGGCAGGCGGTTGCGGCCGTGGTCGTCGATCATCGCCGGGATGAAGTGCAGCTGGATGTCGGCGCGTGCGTCCGGCGCCAGCGCCGAGCGCACGAAGCCCGCGCCCTCGGCCACGTTGCTGGTGCCGGGACCCTGGTGGCCGCCGAGGAAATACTGCAGCGCCGTCTTCACCTCGCTGATGCGGTCGTAGCTGACCGGCTGCGTGCAGTGCTGCAGGGTGGTGACGTCGAGATGGTCCTGCAGGTTGGCGCCGACGCCGGGCGCGTCGTGCAGCACGTCGATGCCGAGCCGGCGCAGTTCGTCGGCCGGGCCGATGCCGGACAGCATCAGCAGCTGCGGCGAATTGATGGCGCCGCCGCTGAGGATCACTTCGCGCGCGGCCTCGAAATGGAAGCCTTGGCCCTTGATCGAGCAGACCACGCCGTTGGCGCGGCCCCTGTCGAAGGTGATGCGGTTGACGGCGGCATGGGTGCGGACGGTGAGGTTCGGGCGTGTCTTCGCCGGATCGAGATAGGCCACCGCCGCAGAGCAGCGCGCGCCGTCGCGCTGGGTCACCTGGTACAGGCCGACGCCTTGCTGGCGCGCGCCGTTGAAATCGTCGTTGACGTCCAGTCCGCGTTGCTTGCCGGCATCGATGAAGGCGTGGGTGAGCGGGTTGACGTGGCGCAGGTCGGACACGGTGAGCGGGCCGTCCGCGCCGTGCCAGGCGTCGCCGCCGCGTGCGTTGCCTTCGGCGCGCTTGAAGTAGGGCAGCACGCTGTCCCAATCCCAGCCCGGGGCGGTCTGCGCCCACGCGTCGTAGTCGCCGGCGACGCCGCGGATGTAGCACATCGCGTTGATCGAGCTGGAGCCGCCCAGCAGCTTGCCGCGCGGGCACCACAGCACGCGTCCGCCGAGCTGCGGCTGCGGAACGGTGGCGTAGTCCCAGTTGATCGATTTCAGCCCGGCGATCTTGGCGAGGCCGGCCGGCATGTGCACGAACGGGTGCCAGTCGCGGCCGCCGGCTTCCAGCAGCAGCACCTTGACCGAGGGGTCTTCGCTCAGGCGGTTGGCGAGCACGCAGCCGGCCGAGCCGGCGCCGATGATGATGTAGTCGAACACGCGCTGTCCCGCTGCGATGACCGGTCGAACCTATGCGGCGCGGCTAGAGCAATTGCTCTTACGCGGGCTGGCGCCGGAGGCCTGCCAGCGGTTACCGTTGCGCATCGCTGACCGCCTCCGGCAACCATGTCTCAACGCCCCGCCGCCACCGGCAGTCTCGGTCGCTTCAAAACCGCGCTGGGCGAATCGCCGCCGCTGCTGTGGTCGTTCCTGTACTTCTTCTGCCTGCTCTGCGGCTACTACGTGCTGCGCCCGGTGCGCGAGGCGATGGGCGCCTCGTCCGACGTGTCCGCGCTGTTCCCGCCGGCGATGATCGGCTTCTTCGCGGAGCGCGGCATCGCGCTGAAGGAACTGCAATTGCAGGTGCTGTTCACCTGCACCTTCCTGATCATGCTGGCGCTGCAGCCGGTGTACGGCTGGCTGGTCAGCCGCTGGCCGCGGCGGGTGTTCCTGCCGGCGGTGTACGGCTTCTTCATCGTCACCCTGCTGGGCTTCTACGCGCTGTTCGACAGCGGCGTGCCGGGCCGCGGGATGGCGTTCTTCCTGTGGATCACCGTGTTCAACCTGTTCGCGGTGGCGGTGTTCTGGAGCTTCATGGCCGACGTCTGGTCGGACGTCGAGGCGCGCCGCTACTACGGCTACATCGGTGCGGCCGGCACGGTCGGTGCGATCCTCGGGCCGATGCTGACCCGCGCGCTGGTGGAGCGCATCGGCATCGCCCACCTGATGCTGGTGTCGGCCGGTTTCCTGATGCTGTGCATCGTCTGCCTGCTGCGGCTGCGCCGCTACGCGGTGCAGCGTGAGGCGCAGCGCAAGCTGGCCAGCGGCGAAGTGCCGATGGGCGGCACCGTGCTGGCGGGGCTGCGGCTGATCGCCAGGGAGCCGCTGCTGCGCTGGCTGGCGGTGCTGTGCGTGTTCGGGGTGGGCGTGGGGACGCTGCTTTACAACGAGCAGGCGGCGATCGTGCGCCAGTTCTATCCCGACCCGAAGGCCGCCACCGCGTATTACGCCGGCATCGACCTGGCGGTGAACGTGCTGACCCTGCTGATCCAGCTGCGGATCACTCGCGCCCTGCTGTCGCGCTACGGCATCGCCCCGGCGCTGCTGATCCCGGCGTTCGCCATTCTGCTGGGCTACGCGATGCTGGCGGCGGCGCCGTTGCCGCTGCTGGTGGCGGTGGTGCAGGTGGTGACCCGCAGCAGCGAGTTCTCGTTGAACAAGCCCGCGCGCGAGACCATCTACACGCGGGTGGCGCGCGAATGGCGCTACAAGGCCGGCGCCGCCATCGACACCGTGATCTACCGCGGCGGCGACCTGACCTTCGTGTGGACGCACAAGCTGCTGTCTGGCTTCGGTTCCACCGCGGTGTTCGGCGTCGGCACGCTGGTCGCGGCGGCGTTCGCCTTCGGGGCCTGGCGGGTGGTCGGCGAGGCGAAGAAGCTGCCGGACGCGCGCGGCGGCGAAAGAGAGGGCGAACGGGCGGGTTGATTCCGCCCGGTCAACCTTTCGGCGACACCCACATCGCGATGGTCGCCTTGAACACGGTCTCACCGGCCGGATTCTCCACCACGACCTCGAACGGCAATTCGTAGCCTTCCGCCGCCTCGCGCGGCGCGAACGCGGGCGTGGCGGTGGCGCGCATGGTGCCGACCGCCTTCTTGAGGTAGGCCACGGTCATGCCTTTCGGGATCCAGCGCATCGACGCCGGGATGCTGACGTCGCAGCCCAGCCCGCCGGTGAACTCGGCGAGGTTGCACAGCGCGATGGCGTGCACCGTGCCGATGTGGTTGGTCACCGCGCGCCGATGCCTGATGGTGGCGACGCAGCGGCCCGGCTCCAGCGCTTCGATGCGCGGCGCGATGCTGGAGAAGTAAGGCGCCTTCCAGCAGACCAGCTTCGAGAACAGCCACTTGCCGCCGGGCTTGCCGGACAGCGTGCGGTAGGTCGACAGGATCCGGTGGCTCATGGCGTGTTCCGATCGTTTCCTGGATGCGGAAACGGCGGGCCGAGGCCCGCCGTCCGGTTGCGATGCGCGGATCAGGCCGCTTCGCGCGGATGCCGCCCGTGCTGCGGCAGGTCGTAGTAGCTGGCCGCGCGCAGTTCGTGCGGATCGAAGTCGTCCACGGTGATCGTGTCCAGCGTGATCGCGTGCAGTTCTTCCAGCTGCCGGCGCTCGTCGGCGGTGATCCAGCCTTCGCGCACGCCTTCGTCGAGCTGCGAGGCGAAGTCCAGCGCTTCGATGTCCTTGGTCTTCAGCGCCTTCAGGAACTTGCGCTCCACCGGCTCGGCCAGGATTGCTTTCGCCAGATAGCTGTTGATGCGGCCGCCGGGGTTGTGTTCGCCCGGGGTCAGGAAGGCGCCGTTGCCGAGGCGGTCGCGCGCGTCGTTCGGCGTCATCAGCAGGGTGGCGACGCGGTGGCTGAGGCGGTCGCCCGGCGCCACCGCGCGGCGGCCCCACGGGAACACCAGCGGCCACAGCAGCCAGCCCAGCGGCTTGATCGGGAAGTTGCGCAGCGCCTGCGACAGCGCCAGTTCGATTTCGTAGGCGCTGTTGTGGAAGGCCCAGGCCAGCAACGGCTTGTCGGCGTCCGGGCAGCCCTCGTCGTGATGGCGCTTCAGCACCGCGCCCATCATGTAGAGATGGCTGAGCACGTCGCCGAGGCGGCCCGACAGCGATTCCTTGAACTTCAGCCGGCCGCCCAGCGCGCCCAGCGACACGTCGGTCAGCAGCGCCAGGTTGGCGGCGTAGCGGTTGAGCTTGCGGAAGAACTTCTTCGTGTACGCATCGCCCGCCGTGGCCTGCAGGCGCGAGCCGGTCAGGCCGAACCAGAACGAGCGCACCGCGTTGGAGATCGCGCCGCCGATGTGCGGGTACAGCGCGGCGTCGAGCGCGTCGAGGCCGGCCTTCGCGTCCGGATCCTGCGCCGCCCGCATTTCCTTGAGGATGTACGGATGGCAGAGGATAGAGCCCTGCCCGAAGATCAGCAGGCTGCGGGTCATGATGTTGGCGCCTTCCACCGTGATCGCGATCGGCGCGGCCTGCCAGGCGCGTCCGGCGAAGTTGCGCGGGCCCAGAATGATTCCCTTGCCGCCGATGACATCCATGATGTCCTTGGCGACGTCGCGGCCGGCGCTGGTGCAGTGGTACTTGGCGATGGCGGACGGCACCGACGGTACGTCGCCGCGGTCGACCGCGGCGGCGGTGGCCTGCGACAGCGCGCTGATCGCGTAGGCCTTGCCGCCGATGCGGGCCAGCGCTTCCTCGACGCCCTCGAAGCGGCCCACCGACAGCCCGAACTGCTTGCGGATGCGCGCGTACGCGCCGGTCACCAGCGCGCCGGCCTTGGCGCCGCCGCTGGCGGTGGAGGGCAGGGTGATCGAGCGGCCCACCGCCAGGCATTCGTTGAGCATGTTCCAGCCCTTGCCGGCCATCTCCACGCCGCCGATCAGCTGGCTGAGCGGGATGAACACGTCCTTGCCGTGGATCGGCCCGTTCTGGAACGGCGAATTGAGCGGGAAGTGGCGGCGGCCGATGTCCACGCCGGGCGTCTCGCGCGGCAGCAGCGCCAGGGTGATGCCGATGTCGCGGGTGTCGCCGATCAGGCCGTCCGGGTCGTACATGCGGAACGCCAGGCCGATCAGCGTCGAAACCGGCGCCAGCGTGATGTAGCGCTTGTCGAAGGTCAGGCGGATGCCGAGCACGTTGGCGCCATTCCACTCGCCCTTGCAGACGATGCCGAAGTCGGGAATGGAGGTCGCGTCGGATCCGGCGAACGGGCCGGTCAGGCCGAAGCAGGGCACTTCCTGGCCGATCGCCAGGCGCGGCAGGTAGTAGTCCTTCTGCTCGCGGGTGCCGTAGTGGTTGATCAGCTCGCCCGGGCCCAGCGAGTTCGGCACGCCGACGGTGGCGCTGACCACGCTGGAGATCGAGGCGATCTTCTGGATCACCTTGTGGTGCGCCAGCGCGGAGAAGCCCAGGCCGCCGTACTGCTTCGGGATGATCATCCCGAAGAACTTGTTCTGCTTGATGAAGTCCCACAGCTCCGGCGGCAGGTCGGCGTGGACGTGGGTGATCTCCCAGTCGTTGATGCGCTTGCACAGCTCTTCCACCGGACCGTCGAGGAAGGCCTGTTCCTCGGCGCTGAGCTGCGGCTTCGGATAGGCCAGCAGCTTGTTCCAGTCGGGCTTGCCGGTGAACAGGTCGCCCTCGAAGCCGACCGAGCCGGTTTCCAGCGCGATCCGCTCGGTCTGCGACAGCGGCGGCAGCGCCTTGCGCAGGAAGCCCAGCGCCGGCGCGGTCAGCAGCGGTTTGCGGATCGCCGGCACCAGCAGCAGCGCGGCGACCAAGGCGGTCAGCGCGGCGGCGATGGCGGTGGCGACGGGATCGGCGCCCAGCAGCCAGCAGGCGACCAGCAGCGAGGCGGTGATCGCGGCCCAGACGGCGAGGCGCAGGCGGTGGTAGGCGGCGAAGGCGCCGGCGGCGAGGATGGCGAGAAACGGCAGGGCGAAGCTCATGTCGGGGCTCCCGGTGGCGCGTCGGTCTTGGGAGGCGGGCATTGCGCGCACGTGGCGCCATTGCCTACCATACGGCTGAGTATGGCATTTGCGCTGCGACTGTCAACGCGCAAAAAAGAGTGAAAACTCAGCATACTGCCACCCACCGACACCGTATGGAACGATTGCCGCGATGACCGCAACCGCACCACGCAGCGGGCGCCTGAGCGCCGACGACTGGGCCCGCGAGGCGCTCGACCAGATCGCCGAACAGGGCGTGGCCTCGGTGGCGGTGGAACCGCTGGCGCGCCGGCTGGGCGTCACCAAGGGCAGCTTCTACTGGCATTTCCCGTCGCGCGACGCGCTGCTGCAGGCCGCGTTGGAACGCTGGGAGCGCGACGAGCAGACCGCCTACGTCGCGCTGGAGTCGATCGACGACGCCACCGAGCGCCTGCGCACGCTGTTCCGCCTGATCGCCCATCACAACAAGACCCACATCATCTATTCCGAACTGCTGAAGGCCGCCGGCCACCCGGCGGTGGACGTCGTGCTGGGCCACGTGCTGGAGCGGCGCACCGGCTTCCTGTTCAAGTCGTTCCGGCAGGCCGGCCTGACCCAGAAGGACGCGCTCAACCGCGCGCGCATGACCTACGCGATGTACGTCGGCGTCCTGCAGCTGGAGCTGCCGAAGTTCCAGAACCGCCAGCCCATCGAAGGCTTCGATGGTTACATCGAACACATGATGACGACGTTGATCCCGAAGGTCTGACGCCGCCGCCACGTTCCAGCTTCACGACACGAAAGCAACAAAGAACAAAAAGAACAACAAGAACGGAAAACGCAACGAGGTTCCAGCTTCATACAACAACGATTCGCCCGCATGGGCCTGGGGAGACGCCAATGAATGCAGAAGTACCTTCCGCGGCCGGCAGCCGGCTTGCCGCATTGAACCGGTGGGTGGCCGACGTCGCCGCCCTGACCAAGCCCGACGCCATCCACTGGTGCGACGGCAGCGACGCCGAGAACGCCGCGCTGATCGCGAAGATGCAGGCCGACGGCACGCTGCTGCCGCTCAATCCGGAGACGCATCCGAACAGCTGGCTGCACCGCTCGCATCCGGACGACGTGGCCCGCGTCGAGCACCTCACCTTCGTGTGCACGCCCGAGCGCGAGGACGCCGGCCCCAACAACCACTGGATGCCGCCCGCCGAGGCGCACGCGAAGATGGACGCGCTGTTCGACGGCTGCATGCGCGGTCGGACGATGTACGTCATCCCGTATTGCATGGGGCCGATCGACTCGCCGCTGTCGCGCTGCGGCGTCGAGATCACCGACTCGCCCTACGTCGTCGCCAACATGCGGCTCATGACCCGCATGGGCGCGCCGGCGCTGGCGCGCATCGAGCGCGAGGGTTCGTTCGTGAAGGGCCTGCACTCCACCGGCGAACTCGACCCCGAGCGCCGCTTCATCGTCCACTTCCCCGAGGAGCTGACGATCAAGTCCTACGGCTCCGGCTACGGCGGCAACGCCCTGCTGGGCAAGAAGTGCCACGCCCTGCGCATCGCCTCGCACCAGGCGCGCAAGGAAGGCTGGCTGGCCGAGCACATGCTGATCCTCGGCATCGAGAACCCGCAGGGCGATACGCACTACATCGCCGCCGCGTTTCCGTCCGCCTGCGGCAAGACCAACCTCGCCATGCTGATCCCGCCGGAAGGCTACCGCCGCGACGGCTGGAAGGTGTGGACGGTGGGCGACGACATCTGCTGGATGCGCCCCGGCGCCGACGGCCGCCTGTACGCCATCAACCCGGAGGCGGGCTTCTTCGGCGTCGCGCCCGGCACGTCGGCGAAGTCCAACCCGAACGCGCTGGCGTCGATCCAGTCCAACACCATCTTCACCAACGTCGGCGTCACCGCCGACAACCAGCCGTGGTGGGAAGGCATCGACAACGGCCAGGTGCCGGTCACCGACTGGCGCGGCGAGCCCTTTGATCCGGCCAAGCGTCCGGCCGCGCATCCCAACTCTCGCTTCACCGTCAGCGCGAAGCAGTGCCCGTCGTACTCGCCGATGGCCGAAGACCCGCACGGCGTGCCGATCTCCGCCATCGTCTTCGGCGGCCGCCGCGCCTCGCTGGTGCCGCTGGTGTTCGAGGCGCGCGACTGGACCCACGGCGTGCTGGTCGGCGCGGCGATGGGCTCGGAGACGACGGCCGCCGCCACCGGCGCGGTCGGCGTCATGCGCCGCGACCCCATGGCGATGAAGCCCTTCTGCGGCTACAACTTCGCCGACTACTTCGCCCACTGGCTGTCGTTCGACACCCCGGGCGCGAAGCTGCCCAAGGTCTTCCACGTCAACTGGTTCCGCAAGGGCGACGATGGCAAGTTCCTGTGGCCCGGCTTCGGCGACAACCTGCGCGTGCTGGAGTGGATGATCGGTCGCGTGGAAGGCAAGGCGGATGCGGTGGAGACGCCGATCGGTTTGCTGCCGGGCGAAGCGGGGCTCAACCTCGAAGGTGTGGCCTTGTCCGACGAGGCGCGCGACAAGCTGTTCGGCCTTGATCGCGCAGGTTGGCAGGCCGAGTTCGCGAGCATTGGCGAGTACCTGGCCGAGTACGGCCCGCGGTTGCCGCGGGCGCTGCTGGATGAGCAAGAGCGCATTGCGAAAGCGCTGGGTTGACCGCCGGTGGGCTGCGTGGGGGCAAGATGAATGGGTGGTGAACTTGTTAAGAAGTCATTGCCTACTTATAGTCGGGATACCGGGCCGATCTGGCCGGATGCGTTCTGCATGGCCTAACGCATGGTCATGGGTGTTTTCAATCAGAAAAGAACTAAAGAAGGGGTCACACATGAAATCCAATTCCCTTGCCAAAGGGCTGAAGCGCAGTGCGCTCACCGTCGCCTTGGGCATGTGCTTCGTGGGCGGCGTGCAGGCGCAGAGCTCGGTAGGCTCGATCTTTGGCGACACGGGCGCAAGCGCTCCTGTTTCCATCGAGAACTTGGATACGGGCGCTTCCCGTCAGATCAACTCGGATGCATCCGGCCACTTCACCTTCTCGCAACTTGCTCCGGGTCGCTATCGTGTGACTTCGGGAGGTGTGACGCGCGAGGTGCAGGTCAAGGTCGGTACGGGTACCCAAGTCAGCCTTGCGTCAGTTGGTGACAGTGGCGCCACGACTCTGGATGCAGTGACGGTCGTGGGCGTTTCGGCGATCAATCCCATCGACGTCTCCTCGGTGGAGTCGTCCACCGTATTCACGCAACAGCAGATCCAGGCGCTTCCCGTGGGTCGTGACATCACCAATGTCGCCCTGCTTGCGCCGGGCACCGTCAAGGGCGATGCCGGTTTCGGCAATCTTGCGTCGTTCGGTGGCTCCTCGGTTGCGGAAAACGGTTACTACATCAACGGTTTCGACGTCACCAACATTTTCAATTTCCTGTCCTATGCCGGTTTGCCGTTTGATGCGATTGCGGAACAGCAGGTCAAGACTGGCGGTTACGGTGCTGAGTACGGTCGCTCGCTTGGCGGCGTGATCAGCCTGGTCACCAAGCGAGGCACCAACGAGTGGAAAGGCGGAGCCAGCGTTTACTGGGATCCTGAATTCCTCCGCAAGCACAGTGCCAATGTGCTCACGCGCGACACCAGCCTGTCTTCGATTGGAAAGAAGTACTACCAATACAATCACGACGACGATTCCAACAGCATCGCCTATAACATCTATGGTGGTGGTCCCATCATCAAGGACAAGCTTTTCGTATTCGGCCTGATCGAAGGTCGGAAAGACACGGATAACACCTTTGGCGAGAACACCAGCAGCCATACCTCGAATACGCAGCCACATGGCTTGGTCAAGCTGGACTGGAACATCACCGACAGTCACGTCGTTGAGTTGACTGCCATTTCAAATCGCGACAAGGTCAGAACGACTACCTACCGTAATCCCACCGGCCAGTACTACACTGGCGAGCACGGTGCCGAGGAGTTCAATTACTCCACCCTGACCGGTGGTGAAACCTACATTGGCAAGTACACCGGCTACTTCGGCGACAATTTCATTCTGTCCGCCCAAGTGGGCCAACTCAAGTCGCTGGTAGGCGATCGCGATCCTGCACTATTGGGTGCCGACATGTGTTCGCGTGCCTACGATAGCCGTGCGAACCCGGGCGATACCGTTTATATCGGTTGCTACAACGAGGCCAATCCGTTCGTTCGTGATCAAACCCGTTCGGCGGACTTCGACAAGCGCAATGCTTGGCGTATTGATGGCGAGTGGATCCTAGGCAGCCACAAGCTCCGTTTTGGCTATGACGCCGAAAAGTTCGTGTCACGCCGCGCTGGCACGTCGTATTCCGGTGATGGGTTGTATTACCGCTACTTCAAGCGTACCGACGATTTCGACACCGGCATGGGGGTAGTGATTCCCGCGGGGACGGATTACGTTCGCACATGGGACTTCCGCAATACCTCGGGTGACTTCGAGGTGCTCAATGATGCGGTCTACCTCGAGGATTCCTGGCAGGTCACCGACAACGTGCTGCTGTATCTGGGCGCACGCGGTGAAAGCTTCGAGAACAGGAACGCCGATGGCATTGCGTTCGCCAAGTCCGATACCTTGTGGGCGCCGCGGTTAGGCTTCTCGTGGGATGTCAAGGGCGATTCCAGCGTGAAGGTGTTCGGCAACGCCGGCCGTTACTACATACCGATTGCAGGCAACACCAGCGTGCGCATGGCTGGCGGCGAATCGACGGCGACCAATTACTATCTCTACAGCGGTCAGATTGATCCGGCAACCGGCTTGCCGGTAGGCGGTCTTGGTGCCCGCATCAATCCGGTGTTCAACGCGCCGAACCCGGTCGCGCCGAACCCGCATTCTGTGGCGGCAACCAATCTTAGCCCGATGTACCAAGACGAGTTCATCTTGGGCGCGCAGTTCCAGGTCAACAAAAACTGGATGGTGGGCGCGCGCGCGATCTACCGCGACGTCAAGGCGGGCATGGACGACATCTGCATGCACCAGCCTATCCAGCGATGGCTGGAGGAAAACGGCTATCCCGATGCGTGGTGGGCTGATTCCGCGTATGTGGGTGGCCCTGCGCCGACCTGTTACATGATCAATCCGGGTGAGGATGTCAGCCTGATGGTTGACCCCTATGGCGACGGCAACCTCATCGAAGCGACCGTCCCGGCATCGTACTTCAACTTGCCTGCGTTCGGCCGCAAGTACCAGGCGCTGGAGATCTTATTCGAGCGATTCAAGTCGGATAATTGGTATCTGCAGGGCTCCTACACTTACGCTAGGAGCAAGGGTACGTCCGAAGGTTACGTGAACTCGACCTTGGTGCAGACTGATGCCGGCATCACCCAGGATTTCGACTTCAAGCCCTTCACCGATGGAACGTACGGCTATCTGCCGAATGATCGCCGCCATACGCTGAAGGTGTTCGGCGTCTACGAGTTCTCCGATGAATGGAGTGCGAGCGGTAATCTTTTGATTCAGTCCGGCGGCCCG
Source organism: Thermomonas brevis (assembly GCF_014395425.1). NCBI lineage: Bacteria > Pseudomonadati > Pseudomonadota > Gammaproteobacteria > Lysobacterales > Lysobacteraceae > Thermomonas > Thermomonas brevis. The sequence continues at coordinate 1,135,849 of NZ_CP060711.1, read as the reverse complement.
AAAAGCTGCTACGGCTTCATCCCGTTGGATGATCCCTCGATCAACGATTCCGACGTGAACACCCCGGTGTACGACTACTACGTGGCCAATCACTGGGCGGGCAACAGCTTCTACTGCAAGGACAGCAGTGGCAACCCAGTGCTCGGCCATCGCGGTGATCGCGGTCGTACCTCGTGGATCACCACGCTGGACGCAGGGATTGCCTACAAGCCGAACTGGGGCAACAAGAAGCTGACCTTCGAGGTCAAATTGTTCAACATGTTGAACGCACAGCGCGTCACCAAATACAACGAGTTCTCTGAACTTGGCAGTACGAACGTGGAGCAGTACGCGGACCCCGATTACGGCAACATTGTCAATTATCAGGCGCCGCGTTCCGGGCAGTTCACGGTACGCTACGAGTTCTGATCGGTTTCGTTTCAAGTTAGAGATTCAGAGATGAAGGCCGCCGGCTTGCCGGCGGCCTTTGTTCTTGTCGGGGATTGACGTAAATTTCGGGTGATATGACCCAGTTGACAGCAAGAAGCCAATGAACGCATCAACTCCGATGGCCGGGGTAAATGCCGCGCTCGCCAATGTCGCCAGGTTACTTGACGAGCAGCCGGCGCTCGCCGCCCGGCAAGCCCGCGAATTGCTGAAGGTGGTTCCCGGACATCCTGGGGTTGTGCTGCTGCTTGGGGTGGCTGCGAACGTGGAGCGGGATTTTGGGCACGCCTTGGCAGTGTTGGAACCACTCGTGCAGGCGCACCCCGCGATGGCGAAAGGTTGGCTCGAGCTGGCCGTTGCCAGGATCGGTCTAGGGCAGAGCGAGCTCGCGCTCGAGGCTCTAATACGGGCGGTGGCCCTGCAGCCCCATCTTCCATGTGCATGGCTCACGCTAGCGGAATTGCGTGCAGTGGACGGCGACGCTAGTGGCGCCAACGAAGCGTACCTCGAACACTTGCGGCAGAGTCCGCATGACCCAGAGTTGATGGCCGCCGCTTCGGCGCTGGACCGGAACGCGATGGCGGAGGCCGAGATACGGCTGCAGAAGCGCCTCCGGCGCCAACCGGGCGATGTCGCGGTGATGCGCATGCTTGCAGAGTTGCGCATGCGCCAGGCGCGTAACGATGAAGCGTTGCGTCTGCTTGACCAAGTCCTTGAGCGGGTGCCGGATTTCGACATCGCGCGGCAGAACCGGGCGGTTGCACTGAATCGTCTGAATCGGCACGGCGAGGCTTTGGCGGAGATCGAGTTCCTGCTCGAACGCGATCCAGACAACCAAGTTCTAAAGAACATGGCGGCAGTGATCCTTGGAAAGCTGGGCGAGTTCAACCGCGCAATTGCGACCTACGAAGCGGTGCTTTCTCGCGAACCTGGGCAGGCGGATGTCTGGATCAATTACGGCAATGCGCTGAAAACAGCGGGACGTACCGCTGATGCGGTTGCGGCTTATCGTCGATGTGTCGAGTTGAGGCCGGGATTCGGAGAGGCGTGGTGGAGTCTGTCCAACCTGAAGACGGTTCGATTCGATCATTACGATGTCGCAGAAATGCGCAAGCAGTTGGCTGGGAACGATCTGGAAGAGAGTGAGCGCTTCCACCTGGAGTTCGCACTAGGCAAGGCGCTGGAGGACGCCGGACACTACGAGGCTGCGTTTGAGCACTATCTGCGGGGCAATGCGATCCGTCGCAGTCGTGTGCAATACGACGCCAATCGGAACACGCGGCAGCGCCAGTCGGCGCAGATCGCATACACGCGTGATTTCTTTGCTTCACGCAACGGGACCGGTAGCCAGGCGGACGCTCCGATCTTCGTGGTGGGTATGCCGCGCTCAGGATCTACACTTGTCGAACAGATTCTTGCCAGCCACCCTCTGGTTGAAGGGACGATGGAGCTGCCAGCGGTCATTGCGATTGCGCAAGAGTTGGAGAGGAGGTGCGGCGATCCAGACAAGACGTACCATCATGTGCTGGCAAACTTGGATCGCGATGAGCTCGCAGCGTTGGGAGTGCGCTATCTTCAGCGCACTCGGGTGCAACGCAAGCTCGGACGTCCGTTCTTCATCGACAAGATGCCGAACAATTTTGCCCACGTGGGGTTGATCCATCTGATCCTTCCGAACGCGAAGATCGTGGATGTCCGGCGACACCCAATGGCCTGTTGCTTCTCCAACTTCAAGCAACACTTCGCACGCGGTCAGACTTTCAGCTACGACCTCGACGATCTGGGGCGCTACTACACGGACTATGTGGCACTGATGGCACACTTTGATGATGTGCTGCCAGGGCGTGTGCATCGGATCATCTATGAGGAGCTGGTAAACGACACCGAGCAGCAGGTACGCGCGTTGCTGACCTATTGCGGCCTCGAGTTTGATCCGCGCTGCCTCCGTTTCTTCGAGAACGATCGAGCTGTGCGGACGGCGAGCTCGGAACAGGTAAGGAAGCCGATCTACCGAGAGGGACTTGATCATTGGCGGCATTTCGAGCCATGGCTGTCACCGCTCGAGGAGGTGCTGAGGCCGGTGCTCGACTGCTATCAACAGGTGCCGGCTACGCTGCGATGAATGGCGGTTGCCCCTGAAACTGAATGCGCCTTATCAACGTGAATGGGGCCTGAGGGGCTTGTTAAAGAAATGTTGACTGCTCTATAGTCGGAAGGTCAGGCCGCTTCAGGCCGGGCGTCTAAGTACACCTTTAGTCACCACTTCGTCCCACATGGGGGTTACACACAATGGCTTCTAATTACATTGCCAAGAGCCTGAAGCGGAGCGCGCTCACCGTCGCTCTGGGTCTGTGCTTCGCTGGCGGCGTCAATGCGCAGAGCACCAGCGGCTCGATCTTCGGCAAAGCCGAGGCTGGCCAAACTGTCACCATCGTCAGCGAAACGGGCCTGACCCGCAACCTGACAGTGGATGCCAGCGGTACTTATAACGTCACGACGCTGCCCGCAGGCAACTACAAGGTCACGTCCGGTGGTACCACTCGTGACGTGGTCGTCAGGGTCGGTAGCGGTGCGCAGGTCGACTTCAGCGCAGCCACCACTCTGGATGCCGTTCTCGTGCAGGGCACTGCCCATCTGGACGTCGACGTCTCCCAAACCGATACACGTACCGTCTTCACCGCTGAAGATCTGAAGACTTTCGCGCTGCCCCGTGATGTCAACTCCGTTGCATTGCTGGCCCCGGGCGTCATCAATAGCACGAGCTACAACTTCGCCCAGTCCAACATCGGCAGCTTCGGTGGCTCGGCGGCTTCCGAGAATGCGTACTACATCAACGGCTACCCGGTCACCAATCCGCTGACCAATCTCGGTGCGACTACCTTGGGCTTTGACTCCATTGCACAGCAGCAGGTGCTGACTGGTGGTTATGGTGCCGAGTACGGTCGTTCCACTGGTGGCGTGGTTAGCCTCATCACCAAGAGGGGCACCAACGAATGGCATGGCGGCGTTTATGCCATTTACGCCCCGAATTCGCTGAGGTCGTCGGCGAAGGACATTTACTATCCGGATACCGGTCATTACAGCGAGGCAAACCATTATCCGTCGCAGAACGGTCAGCCGCAGTTCTACACTGACGGTAAGCTGTTCGATTACAACCGTGGCAACACACAAACTACCCTGACCTATGGTCTGTGGGCGGCTGGTCCGATTTGGAAGGATCGCCTGTTTATCTACGCCAACGCCGAGCGCACCGAGATCGATCAGGAAACGTCGCGCGTCACTGGTAACCTGCAAGGCAAGAACGCATCGGGTGGGTCGGCAATCTCGGCGACCAACCTCGTGCAGGCGTGGGGCGTGAACACCTTCACCTATCCGCGCTGGACCGTGAAGACCGATTGGAACATCACCGACGATCACATCCTGGAGTTGACCGCTGTCCAGGACAACGCCACAACCGATTACGAGTACTACGGTTTCAACTACGACACCATGACTCGTGACAATGTGAGTTACAACGGTCCCCACCAGACCAAGGATAATTCGCGTCTCTACATCGGCAAGTACACGGGTTACCTGACGGACAATCTGACCATCTCCGCTCAGTACGGCGAGCAGAAGGTGGATCATGTTCCGGATGCACTGACCGGCTATGACCCGAGCAAGACGTACATCAGCGCGCTCAGTGCCACCACGGTGCCGGCTCAGTACGCTTCCATCACGAATCCGCAGCCGTACCTGACCATCACCGACCCGAGCACGGATAAGACCAAGGGTTATCGTTTCGACGTCAACTATCTGCTTGGTAACCACGAAATCCGCGTGGGTCTTGACCACTTCGAAGCCACGTCCTACATCGGCGACCGCTATACCGGTCCGGGCTACATCTGGGTTTATGGCAAGATGGACACGCCGACGGAAGCCATCAGTGCCAGCGACGGCGTGGGCAGTCCGGCGAGTGGCGGTGGTTTGGGGTCGCAGGGTTACTATGTCTCGAAGCGTTATTCGTCGCATGGCGGCTCGGTGTCCACTGAACAGCAGGCTTGGTTCATCGAAGACCGTTGGCAGGTGACCGATAATTTGCTGCTGTCGCTCGGCCTGCGTAACGACAGCTTCACCAACTACAACGGCGATGGTCTGGCCTACGTTGAGCAGAAGAACAACTGGGCCCCGCGGCTGGGCTTCAGTTGGGATGTGAACGGCGATTCCTCATTCAAGGTGTTCGGTAATGTGGGCCGTTACCATTTGGCCCTGCCCAACAACGTGGCCATTCGTGGCGCCAACGCGTCGTTGAGCACCCAGCAGTACTTCACCTACACCGGAATCGCGGCCGATGGCACTCCGACCGGGACGAATGCGATTCCGTTGATCCACCAGGATCGCCTGTGCCCCAACGGTGGCATTTCGACCAACTTGGAATGCGGTACCGCGCCGGACCCGGCTACCGTTGCCATCAAGGACCTGAAGGCGCACTACCAGGATGAATTCATCCTTGGCATGCAGCGTGTTGAAAATGAGATGTTCTCCTGGGGCGCGAAGATGACCTATCGCGACCTCAAGAGCGCGATCGACGATACCTGCCCGAGCGAATGCCGCATCTTCAACCCGGGTGAAGCAGCAACCTTCCTGATCCCGAACGGTGACGGTACCTACACCGAGCAAAGCTACACGGTTGAAGAATTGGGCTTCCCGAAGCTGAAGCGCAAGTACTGGGCTCTGGATCTGTATGGGCAGTACGTCAACGACGGGTTGTTCGCCAAGGTGGAATACACCCTGTCCAAGAACTGGGGTAACGCCGAAGGTCAGTTGAACTCCTCGCTGGACACCGGTACCGGTGGACAGGCTGACGTGTCCGTGACTTCCGATTGGGACTTGCCTGAACTGCTGGAAGGTGCCAACGGTCTGCTGCCGAATCACCGCAAGCACCAAGTCAAGGCGTTTGGTTCGGTGAAGCTGAGCGATCAATTCCGTGTGGGCGGCTCGGTGATCATCCAGAGCGGACGTCCGAAGGACTGCAAGAGCTACTACCCGTATGCGAAGCCCGGTCTGTACAACAACGGCTTCTATTACTTCTATTGCGGTGTGCCGGGTGCCCAGACTGCGGTGAACAATCCGAACGTCGTTCCGAATGATGGGTACGTGTTCTCTCCGCGTGGTAGCGCCGGTGAGACTCCGTGGGTCGCCACCTTCAACATGAACTTCACCTACACCCCTAGCTGGCTCGAAGGTTTGACGGCTTCGGTGGACGTGCTCAACCTGTTCAACACGCAAACGGCTACCGCGTACAACCCGCGTTCGGCCAACTCGCGCAGCACGGTTGATCCGACCTTCAACAAGGTGTCGTATTACACCAGTCCGCGTAGTGTGCGCTTCACTGTTCGGTACGATTTCTAATCGCTAAGTGTCAATTGCAAAAATCAGCCGGCCCCAGCAATGGGGCCGGCTTTTTTGTTCTTCGCCCATATGAGTGGAGAAAGGCGCACAACCGGTCTGGCAGACTTGCTGGTGTTGAAGCAACAAGCTCGGGCCGGTCGTAGCCGAGCAGGATTTATGGATTGGCCCGTCTGCCGCAGACACCTGAGAATGGGGGCAAGCGCGGAGGCGTGGATGGCGATGCAGCGGGTCATCGTGGAACTCAAGCGTGAGGCGGTTAGGTTGCCGGAACATGGCGACAAGCCGGTCACGCAGTTGGCGCTCAAACTTGGCGTGCCGCGCAACCGGCTCTATAAGTGGAGAGAAACTCTGCGCGCGCAAGGCGATCATGCGTTCCTTGGCTATGGTCGTCGTTCACTCGAATAACTCGAACTCACGCACCTGCACCGCGGGCTGGCTCGGGTGTAGGAAGAGAACGCGATCCTAAAAAAGCCACGGTGCGCTTCGCCAGCGCGTCCAAGCGCGATACGCCTGGATTGAGGGTGGCGAGTGAACCATTGGCTCGTCGGCCTGTGTCGGACATTGCGCTTCTCGACCGACGGCTACCACGCAAGGAAAGCGTGTGCTTCGAGCGCCCGCACCATCGCCGAGGTCGCCTTCGCCGCCATGATCGCAGCCACGCATCGCGAGTTCCGCTAGCGCTACGGCAGCCGTCGCTTGTGGTGTACGTTGCGTAACGATGGCGTCGAGTGTGGTTGCCATCGCATGGATCGGTTGCGTCGCGAGTACGGCCTTTGGACACGCCGTCGCCGCCGATTCCTGCGCGCATGCGCCGCCTCGCAGCGTATGCCTGCCGCAGCGCGGTTATGCACATGGTCATTCGCCAGCGATGCACCAGACCGGCTGTGGGTTGGCGACATCACCGTGCTGCCTACGCGTCAGGGCCGCTGTACATCGCCGCGCTCGTCGATGCCTGTAGCCGTCGCGTCGTCGGCTGGGCGATGGACGATCAACTAGACCTGACCGAGCGGGTGCTCGACATGCTGCTTCAGCCCCCGTCCGAAGCAGGCCTGGTCCTTCACCACGGCCGCGGCAGCCAGTACCCCGGCGCGCGTTACCGGGCGAAAGCGGAGGCAGCGAAAATCCAGCTCGGCATAAATCGGCCGGGCGTACCAGGCTGATTATTGCTGAGTGCGCGATTCAGAAGACCTCGCTATGCCTCGTCGTGGTCGACGCGCGGAACGCAAGCGGATGCTGGCTGGGCCTTTCCCGCGCTGATATACGTTCTTTCTTCGAGCTGCTCGGCCCGAGCGTTGTGTCCGAGTGCAAGCCATGGCGACGGTGTGAATACCGCCTATGGCTTGGAGGCCCGCAATGCCCGAACGTCAACTGGTCTATGGCCTGTTCCGCGTAATCGCTAGTAGGGTTGGGGGTGAGCCAGGATGGCCTAAGGATTCCGCAATGGCGCCTACTTCTTCCTCAAGGTCCTCGCTGCTTTTCCGGAGTTAGACGAAGAAAGCCTTCTTTTGGGCCCACTTAAACCCTTTGCCGCCGCAAGGCATCAGGATCAACATGCTGATGCAGATCATGCCGATGCCACAGAGCCACGCCACCGCCACCGCCGACGCTGCGGATGAAGATGCGACCCTGGCTCGGTGTGCAGCCACCGCCGATGTTGCGGCCTTCGAGCAGCTTTATCGCCGCCATCACCGCCGCGTGCATGGCGTGATCGTGCGGCTGGTGGGCCAAGCGAGTGGGCGTGCGGAAGACTTGACTCAGGAAGCATTCGTTCGTGCTTGGCAGGCATTGCCCAGTTTCCGTTTCGAGAGCGCGGTCTCGACTTGGTTGCATCGGCTCGCGGTGAACACAGCGCTGATGGAGCTGCGCGCGCGGCGCAGCCGGCCGTGGCAGGAAGACGATGGCGATGCGCTGGAGTCGGTGGCCACGCCGGACACCGCCGGTCGGGCGGTGCTTGGCCGCGATCTTGAGCGTGCGGTTGCCAGCCTGCCGCCGCGGGCGCGCGCTGTGCTGGTGTTGCACGACGTGGAAGGTTGGAAACACGAGGAAATTGCCGGGGAACTCGGTATGGCGGTAGGCAGTTCCAAGGCACAGTTGCATCGCGCGCGCGGGTTGCTGCGCGCGCGGATCGGAGAGATGGCATGAACGGGAAACACGAGATCGGCGAAGCCGAACTGCGGATGGCGTTGCATGCGCTTCGCCGCGACATCGAGCCGGAACACGACCTGTGGCCGGGCATCGCGGCGCGCCTGCCGCTGCAGCGACAGGCGCCGCGACCGCGCCGCGTCTGGCCGGTGGCGTTGGCGGCGTCGATGCTGCTGGCGCTGGGATTGGCGTGGCAGGGCAGCGGCCCGCAAGACGTGCGTCCGGTGGCGGTGGGCGAGCAGGTGGCGGCCAAGCCTTTGCCGAAGGAGGCCGAAGCCATGTCCACCCATTACCAGGCCGCGTTGCGCGAGCTGGACGTGCGCGCCGCGCCTGCCAGCTGGCAGCCGGGTCTGGAAGCGCTGGATCGCAGCGCCGATCAGATCCTGGCGGCCCTGCGCCAGAGTCCCGAGTCGGCGCAACTGCTGGAGCAGTTGCGCCAGATCTACACACGCCGGCTCGCCCTGTCGCGCCGCGCGATTTTTGCCTGAGGAAACGCTATGCAAATTTTTGCCAAATTGCTGTTGACGACGCTGGCCGGAGCCGTCGCGCTCCCCGCCCTCGCGGGTACTCCGATCAACCAGACGAAGCCGTTGGACGCGCGCGGGCGGGTGGAGATCGACAACGTGAAGGGCCGCGTCGAAGTGGTCGCCTGGGATCGGCCGGAGGTGAAGCTGGCCGGCACGCTGGGCGACGGCGTGGAGAAGCTGTCGGTGGAAGGCGACGGCCGTGTGCTGCGGATCAAGGTCCAGTATCCCGCGCGTAGCCGCAACGTCGAGCCGAGCAATCTCGTAGTGCAGATGCCGATCCTGGCCGATCTGGAAGTGGAAACCGTCTCGGCCGACATCAGCGTGACCGGCATGGCGTCGCGCGAGCTGGAACTGGAGTCGGTCAGCGGCGACATCGTCGCCAACGGCGCGCCGCGGCGTGGCAACGTCAGTTCGGTGAGCGGCGACATCCGGCTGGCGATGAACAGCCCCAGCCTGAGGGTGGAAACCGTCAGCGGCCAGTTGATCGCGCAGGGCCGTTTGAACGGTGAAGTTGCGCTGGAAAGCGTGTCCGGCGACTTGCGCCTGAATACCCTGGGCGAGCGCGTGCGCAAGCTGTCGGCCAATACCGTGTCAGGCGACATGGACGTGAACCTGGGCCTTGCGGAGGACGGCGAAATCCGGATGGAAAGCGTCAGCGGCGACCTGATGCTGCGCCTGCCTGCCGACCTGTCGGCGCAAGTGTCCGGCGAGAGCTTCAGCGGCGATCTCGCCGCGCCGGGCGCGAAGATCAGGAAGGAAGAATTCGGCCCCGGTTCCAGCTTCCGTACGCGCTACGGCAGCGGCAAGGGCGACGTCCGCATCCAGACCTTCTCGGGCGATGCGCGCCTGATTATGCCCTGAAGCCTTCGCCTGTCGGCGAAGGCCGCAAACAGGAAGGCCGCATCCCGGGGTGCGGCCTTCTTCGTATCCGGAGCCGGCGGACGGCTCGCGGAAGGAGTTAAAGGTCCTGCTGGTAGCGCACGTAGGGCACGGTGCCCTCGTCGCCCTGGTCGCCCTTCACCGAGAACGGATTCTTGCCGCGCGTGACCACGTTATCCGCGCCGACGCTGAGCTGACCGTTCCAAGGCGTGCGCCAGGTCAGGCCGAGGCCCAGGCCCTTCCAGACTTCGCTTTCGCCCGGCACGTTGACCACCCGGCCGACCACGTTGGCACCGAAGGCGCCGTAGCCGCCGCCGACGCTCAGGCTGCGGGTGTTCCACTGGTCGGCCAACCGCGGCACGTCGGCCGCCGGCACCAGCCGCGCGCGGGCGAGGGTGCCGCCGACGCTGACGAAGCCTTCGCGGCTGATCGACTTTTCGGCGAACAGGGAGAAGTCGTTCTGGCTATAGCGCGCGCCGCCCAGCTGGCCGGGAGAGAGCCAGGCCGGCAGGGTGTCGCGGCCGTTGCCGAAGCTCATGCCCAGCTTGCTGCCGTTGCGGCCCAGGCTGACGCCGGCGCTGGTATGGCGGCTGATGCCGCTGCCGGGCTTGTCGTCTCCCAGCGAAGCCAGCACGCAGTTGCTGGCAAGCTGGCCGATGGCCGGCGCCATGCCGCTGCGGCGGTCGCACAGCAGCGCCAGCGAGTCGCCGGATTGCAGGCCGTAGGTGGCTTCGAGGGTGGTGTTGCCGAAGCGCCAGCGCGCACCGGCGCCGGTCGCGCCATCGGTGGCCGGTTCCAGCAGCAGCACGGCTTCGAGCTTGCCGCTGTCCTTGTTCAGGACCGGCACTACCTTGGAATCGCCGCGCTGCGCCTTCTTCGCCTGCGCGTGCGCGCCGCCGCTGGCGAAGGCCAGAGCGAACACGGCAGCGGCGAGTGGCAGCAGGCGCAGATTCATGCGAGGCGATTGACCGGCCCGGATGGACGAAGTTCCCGCTTCGGGGGCCGAATACGGGACTGGAAGCCTAGCGGGTTTATGTTTCTTTAACAATAGCGCCGCAAAGGCTTCACGCGGCTCGTGTTTGGCGGCGCCCCGTCATTGCAGGCCGGGCGCCGCCGGCTGCGCGCCGGCCTCGCGGGCGAACAGGGCGGCGATCTCCCCGGCGTCGAAGCCGTAGCCCTGCCCGCAGAACTCGCACAGGATCGAGGCCGTCCCGTCGCCGGCCGCCACGGCCGCGTCCGCTTCCTCGCGGCCCAGCGACACCAGCACGCCCTCCACCCGTTCGCGCGAGCAGGAGCAGGCGAAGCGCAGCGGCTTCTCCCCGACCAGCTGCGGGGTTTCCTCGTGGAACAGGCGGTGGACGATGTCGGCCGGCGGCAGCGCCAGCAGTTCCTCGCCGCCCAGCGTGTCGAACAGCGCGCTGGCGCGGCGGAAGCCGTCCTCGTCGCCTTCCTCGCCCGGCAGTTTCTGCAGCAGCAGGCCGGCGGCACGCTGGCCGTCGCAGGCCAGCAGCAGGCGGGTGGGTAGCTGTTCGGATTGGCGGAAATAGTCCTCGAAGGCCTCGTCCAAGCGCGCGGCCTGCAGCGCCACCAGGCCCTGGTAGCGCATCGGCTCGTCGCCGCGCAGGGACGGGTTCTCGATGGTGATGGCGAGCAGCGCGTCCTCGCCCAGCGCGCGCAGGTCGCGCGAGGGCGGCGCAGCGGCGGCCTCGTTCAGGCGAACGATGCCGCGCAGGGTGCCGGCGGCGGTGCATTCGGCGAACAGGGTACCGATGGCGCCGCTGCTGCGCAGTTGCACCGACAGCCGGCCGTCGACCTTGGCGTGGCCGGTGAACAGCGCGGCGGCGGCGGCGGCCTCGCCCAGCAGTTCGGCGGCGGCGGGCGGATAGTCGGCGCGCTCAGCGATGCTGCGCCAGGCCTCGTCCAGATGGACGGCGACGCCGCGGACGCCGGCGGCGGGAAGCAGGAAGCGCAGCTGCGTGTCGCTGGTTCGGGTCATGTCGATACCGTGGAGTGGCCCGCGCGCGGATAATGCGCGGGCGCAAAGGGGGAAAGGATGATGAGTGTAAATGGGGCGCGCGGGCGCCGATCGCAAGGTGCTGGCGCATGAACGGCGCGGCCCGGAAGCGCCGCCTGCGCGGCTGGTGGTGGAAGCTGCCGCTGCTGTTCGCCGTCTTCAGCGTGCTGCAGGTGCTGGCGCTGCGCTTCGTCGATCCGCCGTTTTCCGCGTTCATGGCGGCGCGCTGGGTGGATGCGGCGCTGGCCGGCCATCCCGGTTTCCGCATCGCCCACGACTGGCGCGACCTGCGGGCGATGTCGCCGAACCTGCCGCTGGCGCTGGTGGCGGCGGAGGACCAGAACTTCGCCCGCCACCACGGCTTCGACTTCGACGCCATCGAGAAGGCGCAGGCGCACAACGAGAAGATGCGCGCGCGCGCCGAGAAGCGCGGCACGCCGGTGAAGCGCATCCGCGGAGCCAGCACCATCAGCCAGCAGACCGCCAAGAACCTGTTCCTGTGGCAGGGCGTCGGGCCGACGCGCTGGCTGCGCAAGGGGCTGGAGGTCTGGTACACCGCGCTGATCGAGGCGCTGTGGCCGAAGCGGCGGATCCTGGAGATGTACGCGAACTTCGCCGAGTTCGGCGACGGCATCTACGGCGCGCAGGCGGCGTCGCGCAGCTTTTTCGGCAAGGACGCTTCGAGGCTGTCCGCGTCCGAGGCGGCGCGGCTGGCGGCGGTGCTGCCCAGCCCGAAGCGCTACAGCGCGGCGCGGCCGGGGCCGTACGTGCAGCGCCGCGCGGCGGCGATCCAGCGGCAGATGGCCGGGATCGGCGGCACCGGCTATCTGCGCGCGCTCGACTGAGCGTCACCGCCGCACTGGCATACTTTCCCGCATGTCCGAGATCGCACCCGCCGACCGCTGCCTGACCCTGGTGATCGCCGCCTTCAACGAGGCGGAGGCGCTGCCGCGCATGCAGCCGCGCGTCCGCGCGGCGCTGGATATGGCCGAAGCGGAAGGGCTGGAGGCGCGCGTGCTGTACATCGACGACGGGAGCCGCGACGGCACCTGGGAGCTGCTGCGGCGCTTCGCGCAGGAGGATGCGCGGGTGGCGCTGCTGCGGCTGTCGCGCAATTTCGGCAAGGAGGCGGCGCTGACCGCCGGGCTGGACCGGGTCGAGCGCGGCGCGGCGTTGATCCTCGACGCCGACGGGCAGGACCCGCCGGAGCTGCTGCCGAAGTTCGTGGCGAAATGGCGCGAAGGCTACGACGACGTGTTCGGCACCCGCGTCGCCCGCGAGGGCGAGGGCGTGTTCAAGCGCGCCAGCGCGCATGCGTTCTACCGCGTCATCGGCGCGCTGTCGAAGACGCCGGTGCCGCGCGACACCGGCGACTTCCGGCTGCTGTCGCCGCGCGCGCTGGCGGCGCTGCGCCAGCTGCGCGAGCGGCACCGCTTCATGAAGGGCCTGTTCGGCTGGATCGGCTTCAACGCGGTGTCGATCCCCTACCAGCGCGACGCGCGCGCGGCCGGGCGCAGCAAGTTCAACGCGTGGAAGCTGTGGAACTTCGCGCTGGAGGGCATCACCGGCTTCTCCACCGTGCCGCTGCGGATGGCGACCTACGCGGGGCTGGCGACGTCGCTGCTCGCGTTCGGCTACGGCGGCTGGGTGATCGCGAAGGCGCTGCTGTGGGGCGACCGGGTGGCGGGCTGGCCGTCGATGATGGCGGTGATCCTGTTCCTGGGCGGCGTGCAGCTGATGGCGCTGGGCATGATCGGCGAATACCTGGGCCGGCTGTACGAGGAATCCAAGCAGCGCCCGCTGTACCTGATCGACGACTGGCGGCCGGCAATCGGAGTATCCTCGGCCCGGCGTCCCGAGCTTCTTCCCGAACCGCAAGGAGTCCGCCATGCGCACGGTGCGGCAACTGCTGGAGGCGAAACCGGCTGAGATCATCGCGATCGGGCCGGATGCGCCGGTGATCGACGCCATCCGTCTGATGGCCGAACGCGGCATCGGCGCGGTGCTGGTGATGGACGGGCCGACGCTGGCCGGCATCCTCTCGGAGCGCGACTACGCCCGCAAGGTGGTGTTGCAGGGGCGTTCGTCGAAGGACACGCCGGTGCGCGACATCATGACGCGCGAGGTGGTGACGGTGGCGCCGGGCGACAGCATCGGGCACTGCATGCAGCTGGTCACCGACCGCCGCATCCGCCATCTGCCGGTCGTGGACGGCGACGGCGTGGCCGGGGTGCTGTCGATCGGCGACCTGGTCAAGGCGGTGATCGAGATGCAGCGGCAGGACATCGACCAGCTGCAGCGCTACATCGCCGGCTGAAGAGATCGCCGCGCGTCAGCCCTTGCGCTTTGTCGGCTCGGGCTCGCCGCAGGCCGCGTCTTTCGCATCGCCCACGTCCGTCGTCGCCACCAGCGCGGCGGCCGGCGCGGCCAAGGTCGCCAGCGCCGCGGCGGCGCCGGCGCGCAGGCCGATGCGGCCATAGTCCGGCTTGAACGACGGATGGGTGAAGCGGCCCTGCACGTACAGCGGCGAGCGCAGCGACAGCGGGCTGAAATCCTTGGTCCTGGGCTGGATGGCGAGATCCAGCGTCTCGTCTCGCAGGTTGACGGTGCCGCGACCCTTCAACAGGGTTTCGGTGGTGTCGAACACCAGCTGCCGCGCGCTCATCACGCCGTTGTCCACAGCGAAGTCCGCGCGCACGCAGCGGATCGGGATCTGCTTGTCGTGGGTGAGCTTGATGCGCAGGATGCCGGCCAGGTCCAGCCCCGCGAATTCCATCAGCAGCTTGCTGATCTGGCCCCGGCCCATGCCGGCGCGGGCGTGGCCGCTGGCGCTGCCCAGCATCGCGGCGATCGAGTTGCCCTGGCCCTGCAGGTCGATGTCGGCGTCCACCCGGCCCACCGCGGTCTGCCCCAGCTTCACGCCGGGCATCAGCTGCGGCAGGTCCAGGCCCGAGGCGCCGACGACGGCGTGGGTGCGGATGGGCGCGCCGCGTGCGTCCATCCGCACGTTGGCGCGAACCCGGCCGTCCGCGGCGGTGAAGTCCAGCGGCGCCAGGCGCAGCAGGCCGTCGTCCAGCAGCAGGTGCGCATCCATCTTCTGCAGCGGCAGGCGCGGGGCGTCGATGCGCTCCGCTTGCAGGCGCACGTCGGCGTCCATCGCGCGCAGCTTGTCCAGCCTGTAGGGCGTGGCGGGCAGCAGGCGGTCGCGCGCGGTCTGGTCGGCGGCTTTCGCGCGCAGCTCGGGGTTGCTGGATTCGCCGGGGCTGGGCGCGCCGCCCACGAAGCCGGCGAGGTCGTCGAAGTCCAGCCGGTTCGAGCGCAGGTCGGCCACCAGCCGCGGCCGCGCGCCGCCGGTGGTCACCGCGGCGCTGCCGCGCAGGTCGCTGTCGCCGACCTTGCCGGTGAAGCCGTCGTAGTGCCAGGTGGTGGTGCGGCCGCCGAGATCGCGGGTCAGCCGCCCGTCCAGCGCGTACGGCGGGGTGTCCGGAGTGACCACGCCGATCAGCGGGTAGAGATCGGCCAGGTTCTTGCCGGACAACGCCAGGCGCAGGTCGAAGTCGCGGAAATGCAGCGGATCGGTCAGCGTGCCGCGCGCATGCGCGCGGGTGGCGCCGGCACGGGCGCGCGCGTCGATGCGGTAGGGGCGCGCCGCGTCGCGCAGTTCCAGTGGCGACTCCGCCGTGCCTTCCAGCGCGAACGCGTTGCCGGCCCAATGCCCGCCGCCGGTGACGGCGATGGGCGCCTCGGCGTCGTCCGGGCCGCGCTTGCCGCTGTCGAGCTTGAAGCGCACGTCGGTCTTGTTCGCCGGGTCCAGGAAGACCAGCTGCCCGGCCTTGACGGTCACGTTGCGGAACTCCGGCAGGCTGCCGGTGCCGCCGCCGCGTTCGAACGTCCAGTTGCCGCTGCCGTCGGCGCGTCGCTCAAGCTGGAGCTGCGCGCCCTGCAAGGCGATCCGCGGAATGACCGCGTGCCGCCGCAGCAGCGGCCACAGGCGCAGGTCGAACGCTAGCCGGTCGATGCGTGCGAACTGCGGCGCCTGCGCCCACGGCGCATTGGCCATGCGCAGCCCGTCGGCGCGGATGGTGGCGGTGCGGCCCAGGTCCACGTCGAGGTCGCCGTCGATATGGAATTCGCGGCCGGTGCGCGCGGTGACGATGCGTTCGATCGGGCGCTTGAACCAGTTCCAGTCCCACAGCAACAGCAGCACGACGAGGGCGAGCGCCGCCACCGCCAGCGCGGTGCGAAGCGGGTGGCGCGACAGCGTCGCGCCGATGGAACGGGAAGGCGGCGGCGGAGTGGGCATGCGTCCACCGTCGCGACCCTGCGGTCAATGCGGGGTGAAAACCGCCTTCATTCCGTCGGGCTGCGTTCAGCCTGACGGCGCAACGGACGCCGCGCCGCGTGCGTCACTCCGCCTGCGCGTACGCGTGTTCCCGCGTCGCCAGGAACTCCACCGCCGGCGCCCGCTCCTGCGCCAGTTGCAGGTTGACCCGGCTGGGCGCGAGATAGACCAGCTCGCCGGCGGCGTCGATGGCGAGGTTCATCGCGTTCTTCTCGCGGAACTCCTCCAGCTTCTTCGCATCGTTGCAGCGGATCCAGCGCGCGGTCGCCACGCCCACCTGCTCGAACGCGGCTTCCACGCCGTACTCGTCCTTCAGGCGATACGCGGCCACGTCGAACTGCAGCACGCCGACCGCGCCGAGGATCAGGTCGTTGCTCATCAGCGGCTTGAAGAACTGGGTCGCGCCTTCTTCCGACAATTGCGCCAGACCCTTCTGCAACTGCTTGAGCTTGAGCGGGTCGCGCAGGCGCGCGCGGCGGAACAGTTCCGGCGCGAAGCTGGGGATGCCGGTGAAGCTGAGCTGCTCGCCTTCGCTGAAGGTGTCGCCGATGGAGATGGTGCCGTGGTTGTGGATGCCGATCACGTCGCCCGGGAAGGCGCTCTCGGCGATCTCGCGGTCGGAGGCCATGAAGGTCAGCGCGTTCGCCAGCTTCACTTCCTTGCCGCTGCGAACGTGGAAGGCTTTCATGCCGGCGCTGAACTTGCCCGAGCACACGCGCATGAACGCGACGCGGTCGCGGTGCATCGGGTCCATGTTGGCCTGGATCTTGAACACGAAGCCGGTCAGCTTCGGCTCGGTCGCCGCGACCTCGCGGGTGGTGGTGGCGCGCGTGCCGGGCGCGGGCGCGTGCTCGACGAAGAAGTCCAGCAGCGGCTGCACGCCGAAGTTGTTGACGCCGGAGCCGAAGAACACCGGCGACTGCTGGCCGGCCAGATAGGCGTCCTGGTCGAACGGGTGCGAGGCGCCCTGCACCAGTTCCAGCTGCTCGCGCAGTTCGGCCAGCATCGGCGCACCGATGGCGGCCTCCACGCCCGGATCGTCGATGGACGGGAAGATGGTGGAATCCTGGCGGGTGAAGTTGCGGCCGGGCTCGTACAGATGCACTTCGCCGGTGACCAGATGCACCACGCCTTTCAGCCGCTGGCCCATGCCGATCGGCCAGGTCACCGGCGCGCACTGGATGCCGAGCACGGATTCGATCTCGTCCAGCAGCTCGATGGGGTCCTTGCCCTCGCGGTCGAGCTTGTTGACGAAGGTCATGATCGGCGTGTCGCGCAGGCGGCACACCTCCATCAGTTTGATGGTGCGTTCCTCCACGCCCTTGGCGACGTCGATCACCATCAGCGCGCTGTCCACCGCGGTGAGCACGCGGTAGGTGTCCTCGCCGAAGTCGGCGTGGCCGGGCGTGTCCAGCAGGTTGACGATGCGGCCCTCGTACGGGAACTGCATCACCGAGCTGGTGACGGAAATCCCGCGCTCCTTCTCCAGCGCCATCCAGTCGGACGTCGCGTGGCGGGCGGCCTTGCGGCCCTTGACCGAACCGGCCATCTGGATCGCGCCCCCGAACAGCAGCAGCTTTTCGGTGAGCGTGGTCTTGCCGGCGTCGGGATGGGAGATGATGGCGAAAGTGCGACGGCGCGCAGCTTCGGAACTGACTTCTGACATTGCGAAATTATACCGGCGGGGGCAGCATGGCCGCAGGGGGCCGGCGACGTCCGGTTTTCGCGTTCGTTCCGGTGTAGCGAGGCGGCACGTGCCGTGCGGGATTCCCGCGCCGGGCCGCCGACGTTGCTGCCGCCGGAAGGCTGATCTGCTGAAAGGGTGTCGTAGTGCGCATAGTCATTGTCGGTGAGGATGCGGGCCGGGCGGCGGAGTTCGATGGGCTGCTGGCCGATTTCGGGCTGGACTGGACGATCGAATGGCTGCCGGAAGGCGCGTCGGTGGAGCCGGACATGCCGGCGTTCGACGTGTTCGTCTGCGGGCTGCGGCCGGGCCCGGTCGGCGGGCCGGAGCTGCTGGCGCGGGTGGCCGCGCTGTTCCCGCAGGCGGTGCGCATCCTGCTGCTGGACCAGTCGCAGGACGAGGCCGGCGCCGACGTGGCGCAGGGGCTGGACGGCGCGCACCGCGTGCTGGGCCGGCCGCTGGACCCGGACCAACTGGTGGCGGCGGTGGAAAGCGTCATCGACCTGCGCGAACTGCTCGACAACGAAGCGCTCAAGCGCACGCTGGGCGGGGTCAGCTCGCTGCCGCCGCCGCCGAAGCTCTATCTCCAGCTGACCCGCCTGCTGCGCGACCCGGAGGCCAGCAACCAGGCCATCGCTCAGGCGCTGTCGCAGGACCCGGCGATCGCCGCCAAGGTGCTGCGCCTGTGCAATTCCGCGTATTTCTCCGGCGGGCGCGAGATCAGCGACATGCGCTCGGCGGTGCTGCGGCTGGGCCACCAGGCGCTGCTGCGGCTGGTGCTGACCATCGAGGCGTTCGGCGGGCAGGGCGCCAGCAGCAAGCAGCGCGAAGAGGTGCAGGATCGCGCCCTGCGCACGTCCAATCTGGCGCGCAAGCTGCTGCCGGGCTCCAGCGCCGAGCTGGCCGCCACCGCCGGCCTGCTGGCCGAGGTGGGGCGCCTGCTGCCGGGCGTGGCGGCAGGCGACGGCGGCGAGGGACTGAATTACGCCGAAGCCGGCGCCTACCTGCTCGGCCTGTGGGGCCTGCCGATGCCGATCGTGGAGGCCGTGGCCTACCAGCAGCGGCCCGGGCAGATGCGCACCGGCGGCTTCTGGGTGACCGGCGCGGTGCACGTCGCCACCGCGCTGGTGGCGGAGCGCGAACCCGACCAGGACTACCTGCGCTCGGTGGGCATGCTGGACAAGCTGCCGCAGTGGCGCGAGATGGTGGAGCCGTCGGCGCTGGACGAGGTGGCCTGAGCGCCGCCGGTTCGCCGCGGGCGGGTCACTCCGCCAGCCCGCGCATGCGGAAGCGGATCGACTGCAGCTGCATTCCCCGGTTCACCTGCACCGCGAAGTGCAGGTGCGGCGCGGTGCTGTAGCCGGTATTGCCGGACAGGCCGATGCGCTGGCCGGCCTCCACCCGTTCTCCCGCGCGCACCTGCATCCCGCCTTCGGCCAGATGCGCGTACAGCGCCATGCTGCCGTCGTCGTGCAGGATGCGGATGAAGTTGGCGCGCCCGCCGTCGTGCGCGTAGTCCAGCCCGTGGCCGCGATAACCGTCCTGCACCTGCATCACGATGCCGGCGCGGGCGGCCAGCACCGGTGTGCCGACCGGAGCGGCGAAATCCAGCGCGTAGCGGTTTTCCGCGTCCCGGTGGCTGAACTCGCCCTCGAAGCCCTGGTCGATGCGCGCGTCCGGCTGCGCCAGCGGCGGCAGGTAGAGAACGTCGCGCGGCCGCGCGTTGGAACTGCCGGGCACGCCGCGCAGGCGCAGCCGCATCCAGCCCTCGCGCCCGCCCGGCGTCTGCAGGCGCGCCACCAGCGCGCTGCCGCCGGCCGGCACCCCGGCGCGCGCGGGCAGCGCCGGCTGGCTGGGCGGCGGTTCGCCGCCGGCGACGTCCAGTCGGACTTCGATCGGGCCGGCCAGCAGGTTGTCCGCCCAGGCCAGGTATTCGCCGTCGGCCGGTTCGATGCGCAGGCGGACGATCTCCGCCTGCGCGTCGCGCCCGCCGTCGCCTGCGACGGCGACGGCGCACAGACAGGCGAGCAGCAGGAGAGGCGACAGGCGGGGCATCGGGGAAGTATGCCGAATGCCCGCTTATGACGAACTGTTATTTACATCGCTCAATCCGGATAAAGAGATTGACATGCCGCCGGGGCATGTCCAGACTGGCCGCCATCCATCGAGACCGGCGGAGGGACAGGCCCTTTGATGCCGGGGCAACCTGACGACAGCGCAAGCCGTCGGCGAGGTGCCAAATCCTGCGGGGACCTGAGCGTCTGCCGGAAGATGGTTGCGATGCCGCCCCGCGCGGCCCGCGACGCCGACCCGTCGGCCTTCTTCCCGCATCCCCCGCGCGACTCCGATGGGCCGTCCATCGCCGGAGTCCGCCGTGAACCTTGCCGAACGCATCGAAGCCCCTCGCCAGCCCCTCCCCCGGGCGACGGATGCGCTGCGTCCGGCCACGGCGGCTGCGGCGGCGGTCGAGGCCGACCGCGGCAGTCTCGATGTGGTGCTCGCCCTGCGCCACGCCGGCGCGCGCCGGCTGAAGCTGAACTACGAACTGGTCGGTCCGGCCGGCGCGCCGGTGGTGTTCGTGGCCGGCGGGATCTCCGCGCATCGCCACGTCGCCGCCAACGCGCTGGATCGCTGTCCCGGCTGGGCGGAAGGCCTGCTGGACGCGGGCCGCACGCTGGACCCGGCGAAGCTGCGCATCCTCGCCTTCGACTACGTCGGCGCCGACGGCGGCATCGATGCGCCGATCGACACCGCCGACCAGGCCGACGCCGTCGCCCTGCTGCTGGACGCGCTCGGCATCGACGCGCTGGAAGGCTACGTCGGCTATTCCTACGGTGCGCTGGTCGGCCTGCAGCTGGCGGTGCGGCATCCGCAGCGGCTGCGCCGGCTGGTCGCGGTCAGCGGCGTGCATCGCCCGCATCCCTATGCCGCCGCATGGCGCGCCTTGCAACGCAAGGCAGTGGCGCTGGGCCGCCTGCAGTGCGCGGACGAGCAGGGGCTGTCGTTGGCGCGACAGTTCGCGATGCTGAGCTACCGCACGCCGGAGGAGTTCGCCGAGCGCTTCGACGCGCCGCCGGACATCTGCAACGGGCAGGTGCGGGTGGCCGCCGAGGATTACCTGGAGGCCGCCGGCGCGAAGTTCGTCGCGCGTGTGACCGCCACCGCCTGGCTGCGGCTGTCCGAATCCATCGACCTGCACCGGGTCGATCCCGCGCAGGTCGGCGTGCCGGTGTCGGTGATCGCGGTCGAGGGCGACCGGCTGGTGCCGATGGCCGATGCGGTGGAACTGATCGAAGGGCTCGGCGGCCGCGGCCGGCTGCGCGTGCTGCGTTCCTCCTTCGGCCACGACGCTTTCCTCAAGGAAACCGACCGCATCGACGCGCTGCTGGCCGGCGAGCTGTTCGGCGCCGCCGCGCGCCGCGCCTGATTTCCGCATTCCTCATTCCACGCATCCACTTTCACGCATCCACTTTCACGCATCCACCGGAGTTCCCCCGCATGAGCACTGACACCCAGGACAGCCGCGCCGCCACCCGCGCGGTGCGCGCCGGCATCGACCGCGACACCGCCTTCGGCGCGGTGACCCCGCCGCTGGTGCTGTCGAGCAACTTCAGCTTCGCCGGCTTCAACGACAAGCGCACCTACGACTACACCCGCAGCGGCAATCCCACCCGCGACCTGCTGGGCGAGGCGCTGGCCGAGCTGGAAGGCGGCGCCGGCGGCGTCATCACCGCCACCGGCATGGGCGCGGTGACGCTGGTGCTGAACGCGCTGCTGCAGCCGGGCGACGTGCTGGTGGTGCCGCACGATTGCTACGGCGGCAGCTGGCGGCTGTTCAACGCGCTGGCGAAGAAGGGCGCGTTCGAACTGGCGACCTGCGATCTCACCGATCCGCGCGCGCTGGCCGAGGTGCTGGCGCGCGCGCCGAAGCTGGTGTGGATCGAGACGCCATCCAATCCGCTGCTGCGCATCACCGACCTGCGCTTCGTGATCGACGCCGCGCACAAGGCCGGCGCGCTAGCGGTGGTGGACAACACCTTCCTGTCGCCGGCGCTGCAGCGGCCGATCGCCGATTTCGGCGCGGACGCGGTGGTGCATTCGACGACCAAGTACATCAACGGCCACAGCGACGTGGTCGGCGGCGCGGCGGTGGCGAAGCACGCCTCGATCCACGAGCAGTTCGCGTGGTGGGCCAACGCGCTGGGCCTGACCGGCTCGCCGTTCGACAGCTTCCTCACCCTGCGCGGCCTGCGCACGCTGGACGCGCGCCTGCGCGTGCACCAGGAGAACGCGGCGGCGGTGGCGGCATTGCTGGATGGCCATGCGGCGGTGCGCGCGGTGCATTATCCGGGGCTGACGTCGCATCCGGGCCACGCGCTGGCGGCGCGCCAGCAGCACGGCTTCGGCGCGATGCTGAGCGTCGAGCTGGACGGAGGCGAGGCGGCGGTGCGCGCCTTCGTCGACGGACTGCGCTACTTCACCCTGGCCGAATCGCTGGGCGGCGTGGAAAGCCTGGTCGCGCATCCGGCCACCATGACCCACGCGGCGATGAGCGCGGAAGCGCGCGCTGCGGCCGGCATTTCCGACGGGTTGCTGCGGCTGTCGGTGGGCATCGAGCACGCCGACGATCTGGTCGCCGACCTCGCCGCCGCGCTGGAGCGCGCGCAGGCCGCGTGTCCGGGCAAACGCCAGGACGCGAAGTGAGCGCGCGGGTCGCGACGCTGCGCGCGTCGTCGTCGGCGCGGGTGGCGCTGCTCGGCACCGGCACGGTGGGCAGCGCGGTCTGGGCGCGGCTGGCGGACTGGCAGGGCACGCCGCTCGGCCAACGCCTGTCGCTGGTGCACGCGGCCAATTCGCGCTTCGCGCTGGGCAATCCGGCCGGCATCCCCAGCGACGCCGGCGAACTGCTGCTGCAGCATTCGCCGCAGGCCAGCTCGCTGGACGCGGTGGAGGAGGCGCTGGCCGGCCGCGGCACCCGCATCGTGCTCGACGCCACCGCGTCGGACGACGTGGCCGACCGCCACGCGCACTGGCTGGCGCGCGGCATCCACGTGGTCACCGCCTGCAAGCTGGGGCAGGGCACGTCGCTGGCGCGCTGGCAGGCCATCCAGGCCGCGCGCCGGGCCGGCGGCACCCGCTACGGCGACAGCGCCACGGTCGGCGCGGGCCTGCCGATTCTGCGCTCGCTGCGCGCGTTGCAGGACGGCGGCGACCGCATCCACGCCATCGCCGGCGTGTTGTCCGGCTCGCTGGCCTGGCTGTTCAACCAGTACGACGGCCTGCGCCCGTTCTCCGGCTTCGTCCGGCAGGCGCGCGACGCCGGCTATACCGAACCCGACCCGCGCGAGGACCTGTCCGGCGAGGACGTGCGCCGCAAGCTGCTGATCCTGGCGCGCGCCTCGGGCTTCCCGCTGGAGGCCGATGCGGTGCGGGTGGAGTCGCTGGTGCCGCCCGCGCTGGCGGCGCTGCCGCGCGATGAGCTGGATGCCGCGCTGCCGGCGCTCGACGCGCCGCTGCGCGAACGCTACGCCGCCGCCTACAAGGACGGCGCGAAGCTGCGCTTCGTCGCGCGGCTGCACGCGGACGGCCGCGCCACGGTGGGGCTGGAAGCCTTGCCCGCCGACCATCCGCTGGTCGGCGGCGGCGGCACCGACAACCGGGTGGCGATCTGGTCGGACCGCTATCCGCAGCAGCCGCTGGTCGTGCAGGGGCCGGGCGCGGGCGCCGGCGTCACCGCGGCGGCGCTGCTGGACGACGCGCTGGCGATCCAGGCGGACGCCGCTCAGGCCGGCATGCCGAAGAAATCGCCGACCGGCACCGGGCGCTGGAACACGTAGCCCTGCGCGCAGTCCACCCGCAGCGCCTGCAACTGCTCCAGCTGCGCCTCGGTTTCGACCTGTTCGCCCACCGCGCGCATCTCCAGCAGATGCGCGATCTCGGTGATCGAACGCACCACCGCTTCCGACAGCCGTGAATCGGCCAGGCTGCGGACGAAGCTGCCGTCGATCTTCAGGTAGTCCACCTGCAGGTCGCGCAGGTAGCTGAACGAGCAGAAGCCGGTGCCGAAGTCGTCCAGCGCGAAGCGGCAGCCGAGGTCGCGCATGCGGGCGATGAAGCGGCGGGTGCGGGTGAGGTCGCGCACCACGCTGGTCTCGGTGATCTCCAGGCACAGCTGCCCCGGCTGCAGGGTGCTGCGGCGGAACCGCTCGGCCACGTACTCGGCGAACTCCTCGTCGACCAGGGTGGCCGCGCCGAGGTTGATGCCGCACTGCTCGACCAGCGGCACCGCCTGCGGGTGCGCCTCGAACCAGTCCAGCACCGCGTCCAGCACGTAGCGGTCCAGGCGCGGGCCCAGCCGGTAGCGTTCGGCGGCGGCGATCAGGGCCGCCGGCGGGCGCAGCCGGCCCTCGCCGTCGCGCCAGCGCAGCAGCACCTCGAAATGCGCCTGTCCCGCGCCCGGCGCGTGCAGGTCCACGATCGGCTGGCACCACAGCTCGAAGCGGCGCTGGTCCAGCGCCTCGCGCGCGTCCAGCGCGTTGCGCATCATCCGGCTGCGGCTGCGCAGGCTTTCGGCGTTCTGCCCGGCGACCAGCAGGCGGTTGCCGCCGAGATCCTTGGCCTCGTGGCAGGCGGTGTCCACCTTCGACAGCAGTTCGTCGAAGCTCGCGTGCGGCGGCTGGCTGGAGGCGAGACCAATGCTGGCGGTGGCGCGCAGGTTGCCGCCCTGCCACGCCACCCGCATGTCCTCGATCCGCTCCAGCAGGCGGCGCCCCGCCGCGGCCGCCGTTTCCGCGTCCTGCGGGGCGAGGATGGTGAACTCGTCGCCGCCGCTGTGCGCGGCCAGCGCGCCGTCGTCGAAACCGTCGCGCACCAGCCCCGCCACGTGGCGCAGCATCTCGTCGCCGGCGGCATGGCTGGTGGCGTCGTTGACCAGCTTGAAGTTGTCCAGGTCGACGTACAGCAGCGTCTGCGGGCCGGCGTTGCGGGACAGCCGGGCGCGGGCGCGCTCCTCGAACGCATCGCGGTTGAGCAGGCCGGTCAGCGGATCGAACGTGGCGCGGACGTGCAGCGCCGCCATGGTCTCCGCGCGCTCGTGGTAGGACGCCACCAGCAGGATCGGGATCAGCGAATTCACGATCAGCGTGCTCATCACCTGCAGGGTGTCGCTCAGCAGCTCGGGGCGGTTGAAGCCGCCCAGGCCGATGCCCACGGTCAGCCCCAGCGTGACGGTGACGGCCATCGCCGCCACCGCGGTGAACAGCGGCGGAAAGCGCGCGGCCGACCACAGCAGCAGCGCCAGCGGCAGGGTGGCGACCGACAGCGGATACAGGCTGCCGTCGTGGACGATCGCCATGCCGCCGACCAGCGCCAGCAGCATCGCCACGATCCACGTCGCGCGTTCGCGCACGCTGGCGACCACCGGCAGCGGCGGTGCGATCCGCATGTGGCGAGCGAACAGCAACAGCAGGCAGGGCGTGGTGGCGGTGACGCCGAGCAGGTCGCCGAGCGCCCATTGCAGGTAGACGCGCGGCAGTTCCCCGGCGCTCGCCATGCCGGCGATGTACATCCCGAGCGTGCCGGTGAGAGCGCTGACCAGGCACAGCAGCACGCCGCCGCGCAGCAGCAGGAAGCCGTCGCTGATGCGCAGCCGCAACCGTGGCTGGCGGCTGGCCACGTAGGCGCAGGCGGCCAGGGTGCCGAAGAAGTTGCCGGACACCGAGAACGGCAGGAACGCCAGCGGCACCGGCAGCACCAGCAGGTGCAGCAGCAGCTGCGCGGCGGGGATGGCGAGCGCGTAGCGCAGGCCGTAGCGCAGCACCATCGCGTAGCCGATGCCGGCGGCGGGCCAGAACAGGGTGACGTCGGCCGGCGTGCGCAGGTACAGCAGGGCGATCACGGCGCCGGCGAAATACAGGCCGGTCAGCAGCACTCCACGCAACGCGGTGGCCACTGCGCTTCGCATGCCGTCATCCCTGGCCCAGGGACGGAGGCGCCGCGCGCGTCCGCTCCGATGGCGGGTCCGCCGGCTGGCGGTTGCCGTCGCCGAACAGCTCCAGCAGGCCGCTGTCCAGCAGCTGGCGCGGATTGCCCTGGAACGCCGAAAGGTCGGCCGGCAGGCGCGCATCCGGCCGCGGGCGGCAGGCCATCCAGCCGTTGCGGCCGGTGGTCTTGACCCGGTACATGGCGCGGTCGGCCAGGGTGACCAGCTGCTCCCAGTCGAGCAGGTGCGGGTGGTCCGGGAACAGCGGGCATTCGACCAGGCCGACCGATACCGTCAGCCGGTGCTCCACGCCGTTGCCGAGGTCGAACACGTGCCCGGAGATGCGCGAGCACAGGCGCTCGCCGATCTGCGCCAGGCTGCCGCGCGCCAGCGGGCGCAGCACCAGCAGGAACTCCTCGCCGCCCCAGCGCGCCACGTAGTCGCCGCTGCGCTTCAACTCGCCCAGTAGCTGGCCGAGCTGTTCCAGCACGCGGTCGCCGGCGGCGTGGCCCCAGGTGTCGTTGATCGCCTTGAAATGGTCGACGTCGAGCAGGGCGATGACCACCGCGTCGCGCCCGCTGACATAGGCCGCGTCGCGCTCGTAGAACGACAGGTCGATGGGGAGCTGCTGGGCCAGGTAGCGGCGGTTGTGCAGGCAGGTGAGCGGGTCGGTGAAGCTGATTTCCTTGAGCCGGGCGTTGGCGGCCTGCAGGTCGCGGGTGCGCTCCTGCACCAGCTGCTCCAGCACCATCCGCTGGCGCGCGTAGCGGTGGCGCAGGCCGAGGTAGCCCAGCCATACCAGCGATACCGCGAACAGCCCGGCCAGCAGGCGGAAGGCAAGGGTTTCGTGCAGGTGCGGCGGCAGCTCCAGCTGCATCCGCGCCGCGCCGGCCAGCGGGTTGGGGCGGGCGAAGTCGGCGACCTCGAAGGTGTAGCGGCCCGGCGGCAGGTTGACGTAGCTGGCCGAGCGCAGGGTCGGATTGTCCAGCTCGCGCCAGCCTTCGTCGTAGCCGTCCAGGTGGTAGCGCAGCTGCGGCATCTGGGTGGGCTGGAAGGCGGGGACGGTGAATTCGAAGCGCAGGTCGCGCGCGTCCAGCGGCAGCCGCGCGACGCCCTTGCCGGGTTCGTGCGGCTGGCCCTGCGCCAGCACGCGTTCGATCCGCACCTGCCTCGGCTCGCCGCCGGTGGCGGCTTCCAGCTTGACCTGCAGCGCGCCTTCGCGGGTCGGCAGCCACAGCTGCCCGTCCTGCAGCAGGCCGCGGCTGTTGCCCGAGCCGTTGCAGCATTTGTCCTGCTGGCCGCCGGGCCGGTCGAAGCCGGAATTGATGACCAGCTGCGGGTTCAGCCGCGCCTGCGGGTCCTTCAGCGCGGCGTCGAGCTGCGCCAGCGGCAGCCGGTAGACGCCCTGCATGCCGGCCACCCACAGGTTGCCGGCGTCCTCGGCGAGGAAGAACGGCGCGTTGGTGGGCAGGTTGCGGCGGTTGCCCAGCGCGTGCCAGCGCTTGCCGTCGAAGACGTGCAGGTTGTCGCCGTTGCTGGCGCCCACCACCCAGCGCCCGTCCGCGAGTTCGAGGAAGGAGACGACGGCGATGTCGTCGTCGAGGCCGGTCTGGTGGCCGGTCGCCACGATCCTGCCGTCGCGCCATTCGTACAGGCCGCGGGTGGAGCCGATCAGCAGGCGGCCGTCGCGGGTCTCGTGGACGATGCGGATGCGCACGTCGACCAGCCCTTCCGCCTCGCCGTAGCGGACCAGGCGGCTGCCGTCCGGGGCGAGCAGGAACAGGCCGTCGCCGGTGGCGAACCACAGCCGGCCGGCGTGGTCGCGGAGGATGCCGTTGACCTGGATGTTGCGCAGCGCGGCCAGCGCGGGCGGCTCCTCGACCTTGCCGTTGCGCAGCAGCGCGGCGCCGGCGCGGGTGCCGATCCAGAGCCGGCCGGGTTCCGCCAGCAGGCTGTAGGCCTCCGGGTGCGGCAGCTGCGCGCCGCCGACCGCGCGCTGGAAGCGGCCGTCGCGCCACAGGTCCACGCCGTTGCCGCTGCCCACGTACACGCCGCCGCCGGGCGCGGCGGCGATCGACCACAGCAGCAGGTTGGACAGGCCGTAGGCGCCGTCCAGCCGCCGGGTGTAGCCGTTCCAGACCCGCGCCACGCCCTCGGTCTGGCTGCCCAGCCAGAGGTTGCCGTCGTGGTCTTCGTAGATGGAGCGGATGGCAATGCTGCCGGGGACGTTCTGGATGCGTTCGGACGGCTGGGTCGCGTTGCGGTTGATCCGCTCGAGATATTGCGAGGTCGCCACCCACAGGTTGCCGTCGCGGTCGGCGGCCATGGCTTCCACGGTCTGCGCGGCGGAATCCAGCTTGCCGCTGACCGGCAGCCAGGCGCCGCGGTGCAGGCGATACAGGCCGCGGTTGGTGCCGGCCCAAAGCTCGCCGTCGTGCTGCGCCAGCGTGGTGACCGCGCTGCCCGCCGCTGCCGCCGGCAGCGGCAGGGCTTCGACCTTGCCGCCGTCGATCCGCAGCGCCTGGCCGATGCTGCCCACCCACACGCCGTCCTTGCGCACCAGCAGGCTCAGCGCCGGGCCGGACAGGGCCTGCAGGCGCTGCAATTTGTGGCCGTCGGGCGTGTAGAGGCCGTCGGGCCCCGCCACCAGCACGCGCCCCGCCGACATCGCCAGCGCGCGCACCGGGAAGTTGTGGTCGGCCACGCCGCCCGCGGCGGCATGGTCGATCCGGTGGAAGCGTCCGTCCTCCATCACCAGCAGGCCGCGCGAAGTGCCGATCCACAGCCGCCGCTGGTCATCGGCCAGCAGCGCCTGGATGTAGCTGTCCAGGTTGGGCGCTTCCTCCTGGCTGTAACGGCGGAAGCGCACGCCGTCGAAGCGGGCCAGGCCGGCCTGGGTGCCGAACCACAGGTAGCCGTCGGCGTCCTGGGTGATCGCCGGCACGGTGATCTGCGGCAGCCCCTGCTTCACGTCCCAGGTATCGATGACGTAGTCGCGGAACGGCTTGTCGGTCTCCAGCGCGGCCGACGGCAGGGCCGCCGTCAGCGCGAGCAGCAGCGCGCCGCATCGCAGCAGGCGCGCGCAGGCCCGACGCAATCCGGGTACATGACGTGTGGCGGATGGACAAACGATAGAGATTCCCCCCAGGATCTCCCGGCCGGTTCCAGATTACATCCAAACCGGTAGCGGCTCGCAGGGGGGAAACTTGAACGCGATCGCGGTTTTCAGCACTCGATCACGTTGACCGCCAGCCCGCCGCGGCTGGTTTCCTTGTACTTGTCCTGCATGTCGCGGCCGGTGTCGCGCATGGTCTTGATGAC
This sequence comes from Thermomonas brevis, assembly GCF_014395425.1. NCBI lineage: Bacteria > Pseudomonadati > Pseudomonadota > Gammaproteobacteria > Lysobacterales > Lysobacteraceae > Thermomonas > Thermomonas brevis. The sequence goes on along the minus strand of NZ_CP060711.1, from coordinate 1,107,142 downwards.
CTTGTCCAGCGACACCTTGTGCTGGCCATCGCCGCGCAGGGCCATGCGGCTGGCGTTGATCGCCTTCACCGAGCCCATCGCGTTGCGTTCGATGCAGGGGATCTGCACCAGCCCGCCGATCGGGTCGCAGGTCAGGCCGAGGTTGTGCTCCATGCCGATCTCGGCGGCGTTCTCGACCTGTCCCGGCGTGCCGCCGAGCGCGGCGGTCAGGCCGGCGGCGGCCATCGAGCAGGCCACGCCGACCTCGCCCTGGCAGCCGACCTCGGCGCCGCTGATCGAGGCATTCTCCTTGTAGAGGATGCCGACCGCGGCGGCGGTGAGCAGGAAGGTGAAGATGCCGGCTTCGCGCGCGGCGGCGTCCTTCTCGCTGGCGCAGAAGCGCTCGTAGTAGTGGCCGACGGCGGGCAGGATGCCGGCCGCGCCGTTGGTGGGCGCGGTGACCACGCGGCCGCCGGCGGCGTTCTCCTCGTTCACCGCCAGCGCATAGAGATTCACCCAGTCGAGCACGGTCAGCGGGTCGCGCATCGCCGCCTCCGGCCGCGCCGACAGCTCGGCGTGCAGGGCCGGCGCGCGCCGCGTCACGTGCAGCCCGCCGGGCAGGGTGCCGCCGGCGCGGATGCCGCGCGCCACGCAGGACTGCATCGCCTGCCAGATCTCGCGCAGGCCGGCGCGGATCTCGTCCTCGCCGCGCCAGGCCTTCTCGTTCTCGAACATCAGCTGGGCGATGGTCAGGCCGCTGCGCTGGCATTCGGCCAGCAGCTCCGCGCCGCTGGAGAACGGGTGCGGCAGCGGGGTGGTGTCGGCGACGATGCGGTCTTCCGCCGCCTCGTCCTGGTTGACCACGAAGCCGCCGCCGACCGAGTAGTAATCGCGGGTGGCGATCTCGCCGCCGTCGGCGTCGAAGGCGGTGAAGCGCATGCCGTTGGTGTGGAAGGGCAGCTTCTGCCGCTTGTTCATCACCAGGTCGCGCTTCTCGTCGAAGGCGATGGGGCGGAGGCCGCCGAGGAGGATCCTCTTCTCCGCGCGGATGCGCTCCAGCGCGGCGGGGATGATGTCCGGGTCGATCTCGTTCGGCCAGTGGCCTTCCAGCCCCATCAGCACCGCTTTGTCGGTGCCGTGGCCGCGCCCGGTCAGCGCCAGCGAGCCGAACACCTCGGCGCGTACCCGCGCGGTGCGCTCCAGCGCGCCGTTCTCCACCAGCCAGTGGCTGACGAAGCGGGCGGCGGCGCGCATCGGCCCGACCGTGTGCGAGGAACTGGGACCGATGCCGATCTTGTAGAGGTCGAAGGTGGAAACGGCCATGGTGGCGGAGGCTGCCGGGCGGTGGGGGAACGCTATTCTAGGACGCCGAAGCCCCGCCGAAGGACGCGAGCGTATGGCCCTGATCCTCTACCAGCGCGACCACTGCCACCTGTGCGACCTTGCGCTGGCCGCGCTGGCGGTTGCCCGCGTGCCGGAGTTCGAGAGCGTCTTCATCGACGACGACGACGCGCTGGAAGCGCGCTACGGCCTGCGCGTGCCGGTGTTGCGCGACGATGCGCGCGATGCGGATCTGGATTGGCCGTTCGACGCGGATGGCCTGCGTGGCTTCTGCGGCTTGGAATAGGCGGCCAAACAGCGTTTGACGCGGATCAGAGCGGATGGCGCGGATAGAGCAAGTCCATCTCCGCATTGCTTCTGATCCGTGTCATCCGCTCCGATCCGCGTCAAAAAAGCTACGGCGCCGGTTCGAACACCACCCGCGTGCTGACCGCGATCGCGTTCGGGATCAGCTTGGTGTCCGCCCACTGTCCGCCGCCCACGTCGAAGTCCAGCCGCTGCACCGCGGCGCGGCCGAACAGCACGGGCTTCGCGCCCGGCGTCCATTCGAACGTCAGCGTCACCGGCTTGCCGACGCCGCGCAGGGTCAGCGTGCCGTCGGCAGCGTAGCGGTTGCCGCCCAGCGTGCGGAATTTGGTCGCCACGAAGCTGGCCTGCGGGAACTTCGCCGAATCGAAGAACGAGGCGCCGCGCAGCTCGCCGTCGTACTCCGCGTTGCGGGTGGTGGCGGTGGCCAGCGGGATGCTCACTTCCAGGCGCGATGCGTCCAGCTGCTGCGGATCGAACGACAGCCTGGTCGAAAAGTCGGGGAAGCGGCCGACGAACACCTCGCCCTGGTACTTGCCGGCGAACGCCAGCGTCGAACCGGGCGCCTGCACGTAATCGGCGGCGAGGGCGGGCGTGGACAGGGTCAGCAGGGCCGGCAGCAGCAGCTTGCGCATCAGGGGGTCTCCGGAGTGTCGTTGGCGGGCGCGCGCAGCCAGCCGCGCGGCAGCATGCGGGCGAGGGTGGCATCGCCCAGGAACAGGTGGTGGTAGAGCGCGGCCGCCGCGTGCATCACCACCAGCACGGCCAGCGCCCAGAACAATGCTTCGTGCGTCTGCACGGCCAAGGTATGCAGCGCCTCGTCGCGCGCCGCGATCGACGGCAGGTTGAACAGCCCGAACCATTGCAGCGGAAAGCCCGCGGCGGAGTTCAGCAGCCAGCCGGTCAGCGGCAGCGCCAGCAGCAACACGTACAGCGCCACGTGGGTCGCGCTGGCGATGCGCTCCTGCCAGCGCGGCGTGCCCGTCACCGGCGCCGGCGCGCCCGCATACAGCCGCCAGCCCAGCCGCAGCGCCGCCAGCGCGAAGATGCTCAGGCCGATCGACTTGTGCAGCGCGTAGGTGGCGATCTTGTCCGGCCCGTTGGGCATGTCGCCCATGGTCAGGCCGATCCACGCCATCGCCAGGATCAGCGCGGCGATCAGCCAGTGCAGCGCCTTGCTCAGCGCGGACCAGTCGGTGCGCGGGAATGGGGTCGGCATCGCGGATCGCCTCGGCGTCGAAGGGGATGCGGGGATTCTAGGCGGCGCGCGCGCGGCATGGCGTGCTTGCAACTGCAACGTAGCGTTGCCAGCATCGGCGGCCGGGGAGGGGACATGACGCATCGATTCCGGTTCGTGCTGCTGCTGTGGCTGGCCTGCGCCTGCGCGCTGGCGGGGGTGCCCGAGCGCCCGCGTTTCCGCATCGTCGGCACCGCGCAGGGCCTGCCTTCGACCGAGATCAAGGCGCTGGCGCGCGACGCCGACGGCTATCTGTGGATCGGCACCGCCGACGGCCTGGCGCGCTACGACGGCGTGGGCATGCGGGTCTGGCGCTACGACCCGGCCCGGCCCGACGGCCTGCCCGGCAACAACGTGCAGGCGCTGCTGGTGGACGCCGGCAACCGGCTGTGGGTCGCGGTGGAGGGCGAGGGCGTCAGCGTGCTGGACGCGCGCCGGCAGCGCTTCGTCCGTTACCGCAAGGCCACCCATCCCGAACTGGCCGGCGATGACGTGTGGGCGATGGCGCGACAGGGCGACGCGGTCTGGCTGGGCATGTTCGAGGGCGGGCTGGCCCGCGTCGACGCCTCCGGCCGGATGCGCCATTACACGCAGGCGGACGGGCTGCCATCGGACACCGTGCTGGCGCTGGCCGTGGATGCGCGCGGCGCGCTGTGGGCGGGCACCACCGACGGCGTGGCGCAGCTGCGCGGCGATGCGTTCGTGCCGGTGGCGCTGCCCGGCGCCGAGGAAGCGCCGCTGATCTATTCGCTCACCGCGCAGGCCGACGGGCTGTGGGTGGGCAGTTCGCTGGGGGTCTGGCGCAACCGCGACGGGCGCTGGGCGCAGCCGGACTGGTCGCCGATGTTCCACCGGCCCAACGCGATGATGGCGATCGCCTCCGACCTTGACGGCGGCCACTGGATCGCCAGCCAGCGCGGCCTGTGGCGGCAGCACGGCAGCGAAGCGCCCGCGCCGGTGCACACCGGCGGGCCGGCCATCCCGCGCGTGCTGCTGACCCTGCTGCGGCAGCCGGACGGCGCGCTGTGGGTACCGGTGGCCGGCCTCGGCCTGGGCTACCTGCATTCGGGCTGGCGGCAGCTGGCCCGGCTCGACGGCCCGCAGGACGGCCTGCAGGGCGCGCTGTACCGGGCGCTGGCGCCCGCGCGCGACGGCGGCTTCTGGCTGGGCGGCTTCAACGGCGTGGTGGAGCGGCTGCACGCGGACGGCAGCGTCGAATCGCTGGACGAGGCCAGTCTGGACCGGCTGCGCAGCGTGAAGCCGCTGTCCATCGCCGAGGATCGCGACGGCCGGCTGTGGCTCGGCCATCGCTCCGGATTGATGCGCATCGGCACCAACGGCGTCATCGACGAATGGAGTCCGAAGGACGCGCAGGATGCGGCGCCGGCCGGGCAGATCGACCAATTGCAAATCGCCGACGACGGCAGCCTGTGGCTGGCCGCGCCCGGCGGCGGCGTGCAGCAGCGCGACGTCTCCAGCGGCCGCGTGCTGCGCGATTTCCCGGCCGGCGACGCCAGTGGTCTGGGCGGCGCCGACATTGAGGCGCTGGCGCTGTCGCCCGATGGCGGCGTGTGGGTGGCAAGCAGCGAAGGCGTGGCCGTGCTCGACCCGGCCGCGAACCGCTTCCGCGCATTGCCCGCGCTGGGCGACGGACGCGTCTATGCGTTTGCCTTCGACGGGCCGGACCTGCTGTGGCTGCAGCGCCAGCCCGGGCTGGAGCAGTACCGCCGCCGCGATGGGCAATGGACGAGGGAGGCGCGCATCGACGCCGCGCAGGGTATGCCCGCGCTCGGCGCGGCGGGCCTGCGCGTGGACGCCCGCCACCGCGTCTGGATCAGCACCTCGCGCGGGCTGCTGCGCTGGGACCCGCGGACGCGCGTGCTGCGCCGGCACGGCGCGCAGGACGACAGCGGCAGCCAGGAATACCAGGACCGCGCGCTGGCGATGAGCGCGCAGGGCGTGCTGGCGGCGGCCGCGGCGGACGGCAGCCTGCTGCTGGTCGATACCGCGGCGACCGAGCCGCCGCCCGCATTGCCCCCGTTGCGCTTCGATCGCGCCTCGGTGCGCCGCAACGGCGGCTGGCAGGACCTGCCGCTGGGCGCGGCGCTGGCACTTGGGCGCGACGACCGCGAGTTCCGCGTCGGCGCGCGCCTGCTCGCCTTCGACGATCCCGCCTCGAACCGCTACTGGTCGAAGCTCGACGGCTTCGACCGCGACTGGGTCGCGCTCGGCGCCAGCGGCGACCGCAGCTTCACTGGCCTTGCGCCCGGCCGCTACGTCCTGCGCGTCCGCGCGCGCGAAGCCGCTGGCAATGCCGCCCGCGAGCAGCGCATGGTCTTCGCGGTGCCGCCGCCGTGGTGGCGCACCTGGTGGGCGCTGGCGGGATTCGCGCTGCTCGCGGCGCTGGCGCTCGCCGCCATCGCGCTGGCCTACCGCGCGCGGCTGCGGCGCAGCCACGCCTGGCAATTGGCCGAACACAAGCGTGCGCTGGCCGAGCAGGCGTCGGAAGCGAAGTCGCGCTTTCTCGCCACGCTGGGCCACGAAGTGCGCACGCCGATGACCGGCGTGCTGGGCATGAGCGAACTGCTGCGCGGCAGCCGCCTCGACGAGCGGCAGCGCGGCCAGGTCGATGCCATCCACCGCGCCGGCGAACACCTGTTGCGGCTGGTCAACGACGCGCTGGACCTGGCCCGCATCGAGGCCGGCAAGCTGGAACTGGCGAACGCCGACTTCGCCCTGCGCCCGCTGCTGGACGAAGTGGCCGGGCTGATGGCGCCGGTGGCGGAACGCAAGGGGCTGGTGTTCGTCGATGGGCTGGCGGCGGACGCGCCGATCGGCCTGCACGGCGACCGCACCCGCGTGCAGCAGATCCTGCTCAACCTGCTCGGCAACGCGATCAAGTTCACCGAGAACGGGCACGTCTCGCTGGAGGCCGAAGCGCTCGCGCCGCAGGGCGTGCGCTTCGTGGTGGCCGACACCGGGCCGGGCCTCAATCGCGAGCAGCAGTCGCGGCTGTTCCGGCGCTTCGAGCAGGCCGACGGCGCGCGCACCGCTTCGCGCTACGGCGGCAGCGGGCTCGGTCTTGCGATTTCGCAGGAACTGGCGGCTGCGATGGGCGGGCGCATCGCGGTGGACAGCGAGCCGGGGCGCGGCACCCGCTTCGTCGTCGAACTGCCGCTGGCGCATGCGGAAGTTCCGGCGAAGCCGGCGATGCCGGAAGCGCCGGCCTCCGGCACGGACGCGCTGCGCCTGCTGCTGGTCGAGGACGATCCGATCGTGGCCGAGGTGATGCGCGGTTTGCTGCGCGAACAGGGGCACGCGGTGACGCATGTCGCGCACGGGCTGGCGGCGCTGTCGGAAATCGCCGCGCGGCAGTTCGACGCCGCGCTGCTCGACCTCGACCTGCCGGGCGTGGACGGGCTGGCGCTGGCGCGGATGCTGCGTGCGCAGGGGTTCCGCGCGCCGCTGCTCGCGGTCACCGCGCGTTCCGACGCGGAAGCGGAAACGCAGGCGCGCGCGGACGGTTTCGACGCCTTCCTGCGCAAGCCCGTCACCGGCGCGCAGTTGGCGGAGGCGCTGGCCGCGGCGCTGCGGCGCTGACTGCAACCGCGGACGTGTCGCCCGTATCCGTTGCGCAACTCCCTTCGGATTTGCCGCGATGCGTTCCCGCCTGTTGCCGTTCCTGTTCGCCGTCCTGTCGCTGTGCGGCCATGCCGTCGCCGCGACGCCCACCGTACGCGCGCTGCCGGCGCAGCCGCTGGTCGAGCGCCTGCGCGACGGCCAGCAGCTCAACTTCGACCTGCTGTTCGAGAACCCGGGCGATGCGCCGCTGGAGCTGGTCGAATTGCAATTGACCCGCTTCGACCGCGCCGGCCGCTTCATCGGCCAGCGCCGGCTCGACCGCAACGGCGACGGCGCCACGATGGGCATTGCGACCGTGCCGAACCGCGCCTTGCCGGCGCACGGGAAACTCGTCGTGTTCAACCCGTTCGCGCGCTTCGACGCCGATGCGGCGCTGGACCGCATCCGCGTCGAGGCGGTGTTTGCGGCGGGCGAGGACGGGCCGGAACAGCGCAGCGTCATCGACCTGCAGCCGCGCGCATTCGTGCCGCGCACGCGGCTGTCGCTGCCGCTGCGCGGCGAGGCGTTCGTCCACGACGGCCACGATTTCTACGCCCACCATCGCCGCCTCGACGTCACCGGCGGCATGACCACGCACTTCGGCATCACCGGCAATTTCATGCGCTACGCGCACGACTTTGTGGTGGCCGACGCGCAGGGCCGGCTGTACCGCAACGACGGCGCCGCGCCCGAGGACTGGTTCGGCTACGGCGCACCAGTGTTCGCGCCCGGCGACGGCGTGGTGCGCGCGGCGCGCGACGGCATGGCGGACAATCGCAAGGGCGCGCCGCCGGCGTTCGGCCGCGACGCGCTGATGCAGGACCTCACCCTGTTCCTCGGCAACTACGTGCTGATCGACCACGGCAACGGCGAATACAGCCTGCTTGCGCACATGCGCCAGGGCAGCGTGGCGGTGAAGCCGGGCCAGCGCGTCGCGCGGGGCGCGCAGATCGGCGCGATGGGCATGTCGGGCGACGCCTTCCTCGTGCACCTGCACTACCAGTTGCAGTCGGGCGCGGGCTTCGAGGAGGGGTTGCCGGCGTATTTCGAGAACGTGCGGCTGCGCACCGGCGACGGCTGGAGCGCGCCGTTCGACGGGCCGGTGGACAGTGGCGACGTGGTGCGCGGCGCCGCGCCGTGATCGGATCCGTTTGTTGCGAAGCCGGGAATGGCGCCGCAACCCGCAACCGTCACCGCGCGCTGTAGCGATGCACCTCGTCCACCAGCACCGCGACGTGCTCCAGGTTCATGTCCGGCGACATCCCGTGGCCGAGGTTGAACACGTGGCCCTCGCGGCTGCCGCCGTTGCCGTCGCGGTAGCTGTCCAGCACGTTGCGCACCTGCGCGCGCACCGCATCGGGGCTGCCGTACAGCATCGCCGGGTCGAGGTTGCCCTGCAGCGCCACCTTGCCGCCGGTGCGGCGCACGGCGTCTTCAAGCGTCACCGTCCAGTCCACGCCCAAGGCGGTCGCGCCGCTGTCGGCCAGCGCTTCCAGGTGCGGCGCGTTGCCCTTGCCGAACAGGATCAGCGGCGCGCCGTCGCGCTTCAGCTCGCGGGCGATGCGGGTCAGGTAGGGCAGCGAGAATTCGCGGTACATCGCCGGCGACAGCGTGCCGCCCCAGGTGTCGAACACCTGCAGCGCCTGTGCGCCGGCCGCGCGCTGCGCGGACAGGTAGGCGATCACGGCGTCGGTGACCACGTTCAGCAGCTTGTGCATCGCCGCCGGCTCGTTCAGCGCCAGCGCCTTGACCTTGCCGTAGTTGTCGCTGCCGCCGCCTTCCACCATGTAGCAGGCCAGCGTCCACGGGCTGCCGGAGAAGCCGATCAGCGGCACGCTGCCGTCCAGCTCGCGGCGGATGGTGCGCACCGCGTCCATCACGTAGCGCAGCTCGGTTTCCATGTCCGGCACTGCGAGCTTTTCGATGTCGGCGACGCTGCGCACCGGGCGCTCGAACTTCGGGCCCTCGCCCTCGGCGAAATACAGGCCCAGGCCCATCGCGTCGGGCACGGTGAGGATGTCGGAGAACAGGATCGCGGCGTCCAGCGGGAAGCGGCGCAGCGGCTGCAGCGTGACCTCGCAGGCCAGCTCCGGATTCTTGGCCATCGCCAGGAAGCTGCCGGCCTTGGCGCGGGTGGCGCGGTATTCCGGCAGATAGCGGCCCGCTTGGCGCATCAGCCAGACCGGCGTTGCGTCCACGGGTTCGCGGCGCAGCGCGCGCAGGAATCTGCTGTTGAAAGCAGGGTCGTTCTTGAGGGGCGTGGACAAGGGGGTTCTCCGGTTCGCTCGTCATTCCCGCGAAGGCGGGAATCCAGCTTTGTGTTTTTGTCGCGAAGATCAAAAGCTGGATTCCCGCCTTCGCGGGAATGACGGTTATGAGTTATTTCGGCGCATCCGCACCTTGTGCGAACACCAGCTGGAAGCCGCGCTTGAGCTGTGCGTCGCGCGCCGCTTCCAGCGCGGCGATCGCGCTGGCCTGGTCGCCGTACAGCTCCCGGCGCAGCGTGCTGCGGCCGCCGGTCTGGCCGGTTTCGCGCAGCAGCTCCCAGCCGCCCAGCAGGTCGGGCTGGAGCTGGAGCTGGACGAAGCGGGGGGCTTCGCGGCCGTCGGGGCGTTGTTGCAGCAGGAGGCGCATGGGGCCGCATTGTAAAGGCGACGGGGCGCGCACGCGCCGGGCCGTATGCTTGGCCGACGCCGCCACGCTACGGAAAGCCCGATGCGCAATCTCGATTTCAGTTCCTGGGACGCCCTGCTCAGCACGCTGGTGGGGCTGGTGCTGGTGTCGCTGGTGGCGGTCGGCATCCGCCTGCTGGCGATGCAGACCATCCAGCGCCGCCAGCAGCGCGAGAACCGCCAGATCAACGAGCGCCTGAAGACCCTGATCGCCGCCTACAAGACGCTGGGCGGCTCGTTCACCGGCGATCTCCATGTGGACCCCACGCACCTGCGCGAGCTGCGCCGGCGTGCGGCGGAAGCGGGTCAGGCGCTGGACGATGCGGCGTCGGAGCGCGGTCGGCGCATCCGCGACGCGGTGGAGGCGGCGCTGTCGGACGTGATCCTGCTGGGCACCGAGGAGCAGGTGCGCCTGGCTGCGCAGGCCGCCGCCGACATGGCGGCCGGGCGGCCGGTGCAGACCGCGGCGCTGGTGGTGTCGCTGCGCACCTTCATCCGCGGCGCGCTGGACCTGGAGCCGGTGCCGGCCGGGGTGGCGATTCCCGAACAGGGGCCGCTGCGCGCGATCGCCAGCGGCGGCGGCAAGGGCGGTGGCCGGACCGGAGGCGAAGGCGGCAATGGTGGAAAGGGGGGCGGCGGGATGGGCGGCGCCGGCGGGATGGGCGCCGGGATGGGCATGGGCCTCGGACTCGGCCACCACGGCAGCGCCGCGGACGAGGCGAACTAGCCGCCGCGCAGCACCGCCAGCACCGCGGCCTCGTCGACGTCGGCCACCACCTTGGCCGCGCCGGGCCCATTCCAAAGAATGAAACGCAGCCCGCTGGCCTGCGCCTTCTTGTCCAGCCGCATCCGCGCCAGCAGCGCCTCGGGCGCGAGCCCGTCCGGAATGTCCACCGGCAGGCCGAAGCGCAGCAGCAGCGCGCGCAACGCCTCGGCGTCGCCCCACGAGGCCAGGCCCAGCGTGGCCGACAGCCGCGCCGCCAGCAGCATGCCGACCGCCACCGCTTCGCCGTGGTTGAGGCCGTCGGCGTAGCCCTGCTCGGCCTCGATGGCGTGGCCGAAGGTATGGCCGAGATTGAGCAGCGCGCGCTCCCCGTGCTCGAACGGATCGCGCTCGGTGATCGCCGCCTTGTGCGCGCAGCTGCGGGCGATGGCCTCGGCCAGCGCGGCGTCGTCGCCGGCCAGCAGGGCATCGCAGTGCGCATCCAGCCAATGCAGGAAGTCGGCGTCGACGATCGCGCCGTACTTGATCACTTCGGCCAGCCCGGCGCGCAACTCGCGCGGCGGCAGCGTGCGCAGCGCGGCGGTGTCGGCGATCACCGCGCGCGGCGGGTGGAACGCGCCGACCAGGTTCTTGCCCTGCGGGATGTCCACCGCGGTCTTGCCGCCGACCGAGGAATCCACCATCGCCAGCAGCGTGGTCGGCAGCTGCACGCAGTCGATGCTGCGCATCCAGCAGGCCGCGGCGAAGCCGGCCATGTCGCCGGTCACGCCGCCGCCCAGCGCGAACACGCAGGCGTCGCGGGTGGCGCCGAGCGCGGCCAGCGCGTCGATCACGCCGCCGAAATTTGCCAGCGTCTTCTCCGCTTCGCCGGCGGCCACGACGTGGCGGGCGATGCGCAGCTCGGGCTTGGCGGCGCGCAGCGCGGCTTCCACGCGATCGGCGTACAGCGGCGCGACGTTGCCGTCGCTGACGATCAGCGCGTGCCGGCCGCGCAGCGTCCGCGCCAGCAGCGCGCCGTCGTCCAGCAGGCCGGGGCCGATGTGGATGCGGTAGGGCGTGGCGCCACCGACCTCGACCGTGTGCAGCGTGTCGCTCATGTCCGCGTCGTCCCGAAGAGTGCGAAGCCGTTCCGCCAGCGCCGCGGCGGCGGCGTCCGGCGCGAATTGCGTTGTGTCGAACAGCAGGTGCGCGGCGGCGCGGTACAGCGGCTCGCGGGTGGCCTGCAGCGCCGCCAGCGTGCGCGCGCGGTCTTCGCCCTGCAGCAGCGGGCGTGTGCTGTCGCCCTGCAGCCGCGCGAGCTGCGCGTCGGCGTCCACCCGCAGATAGACCACCCGGCCCGCGCCGCGCATCGCCGCCCGGTTCGCCTCCGCCAGCACCGCGCCGCCGCCGGTGGCAACCACCGCGGCGGCCTCGCCCAGCGCCTGCGCCAAAGTCCGCGCTTCGCGGGCGCGGAAACCGGCCTCGCCTTCGCTCGCGAACAGCTCGGCGATGCTGCGGCCCGCCTCCGCGACGATGCGTTCGTCCACGTCGATGAAGCCCAGCCCCAGCCGCGCCGCCAGCGCGCGGCCGAGCGTGCTCTTGCCCGAGCCCATCGGGCCGACCAGGACGATGTGATCGCGATTGCGCATCGCAACATGCTAGCAGCGCGCGCCGCCGCGGCCATGACTGCGCGGAATTAACGCATGCGCGGCAAAGCTGCGGGTCCGGCAATCCCGCCGGCCAACCGGGAGCTGCGCCATGTCCGTCGCCAAGGTCATCGAACTCAACGCCTCGTCCAAGACCAGCATGGAGGACGCCGTGAAGCACGGCCTGAAGAAGTGCGCCGAGTCGGTGAAGAACATCAAGGGCGCCTGGGTCAACGAGATCAAGGTCGTCACCGACGACGCCGGCAACGTGCAGGAGTGGCGGGTGAACCTGCGGGTGAGCTTCGTGGTGGAGTGAGCGCGGACGCCGCGGCGCGGGCGGGCGCTAGGCGTCCGCCAGCAGCCCGCGCACGCGCGCCAGTTCCGCCTTGTCGCCGCCCGCGGCTTCCATCGCCTGCTCGGTGAGGCCGTCCAGCAGGCGCCGAGCTTCATCGCGCTGCCCCTGTTCGATCAGCGCTTCCGCCAGCGACATGCGGAAACTCTGCGCCGCCGCATTGCTGTCGCCGAAGTGCCGGCGCAGGTCGCGCTCGGTTTCGCGCAGCAGGGCGATGCCGGCGTGCCGGTCACCGCAGTTGTATTCCATCAGCCCCAGGTTGCCGGTCTCGACCAGCGTGGCCTGCTTGTCCTTGCCGTAGCGCGCGGCCATGCGCCGCGCCACGTCGCGCTGGATCGGGAGCGCGGCGGGGCAGCGGCCGGCCATGTCGTGGATGCTGGCGATGGTGGAGCGCTGCACCAGCGTCTGGTAGTTGTCGGGGCCGTAGATTTTTTCCGAAACGGCTTCGGCCGCCTGCGCCAGCGGCAGGGCTTCGTCGTACTTGCCCTGCTTGCGCAGCGCGCGGGCCAGGTTCATCTGTACCGAGGCGAAGTTGGTTTCGCCGATCTGTTTCGCCTTCAGCAGCGGATCGGCCAGCATCGCCCGCATCAGCGCGATGGCCTTGTCGGTTTCGCCGGAGCGGCTCAGCGCGTCGGCCAGGTTCTCGCGGATCAGGATGGCGCGCTGCGCGTCCAGCGGGAACAACCGGCGCTGCAGCGCATCCGCGCGGACCCATGCCGGCAGCGCCCGCTCGATCTGCATCTGCTGGTGATGGAAGATGCCGCGGGCGAAGGCCGCATCCAGGGCCAGTTCGCTTTCCTGCTGCAGGCGCGCGCCGGCCTTGGCGTCGGTTTCGTCCAGCAGCCTGCCGGCTTCCCTGAAATCGGTGCCGCGGCTGGCATAGGCCAGCGTGCGCACCAGCGCGTAGGCGGTGCGCAGCGACAGCGGGTCGTCCGCGCCGAAGGCCGCGGTGAAGTCGCGCAGGGCGGCACGCAATTCATCCGCGCCGCGTTCGCCTTCGCCCAGGGTGCGCCAGGACTGCCCCAGCGCCGCATGGATGCTGCCGCTGATCGCCGGGTCGTGGCCGAACTTGCCGTCGATGCCGCGCGAGGCCACGTCCAGCATGTCCTTGATGGTGGGGTCGCGTTCGAACACGGCGCCGCCGGGGCTGACCGCGCCGATCAGGTCGTTGCTGAGGAAGGCCACCACCGCGCTGGCGCGCGCCGCCTGCTTTTCGGCGATGTCGCGCTGCGTCTCCGCGAGACGGTGTTGCTGCTCGCTGTGCCGCCAGAAATACAGGCTGCCGCCCAGCCCGAGCAGCAGCGCGGCGAATGCCGCCATCGCCCACGGACGGCGCGCGCGGCTGCGCTCCAATGCGCCGCGCAACTCGGCGGCGGCGCGTTCGTCCGCTTCGCGCCGCGCAAGTTCGGCGCGACGCTCCGGCAGGCGACGCAGGCGCTGCGCCAGCTCGGCGGCGCTGGCGATGCGGCGGGCGGGATCGGCGTCGGTGGCGTGTGCGATGTCCTCGCGCAGCAGCGGATCTGCGATGTCGCGCTCCCAGCCCGGCGTCAGCGGCTTGCGCAGGTCGCCGGCCAGCCACTGGTAGAGGAGCATGCCCAGGGCGTAGACGTCGCTGCGCACGGTGGCCGGCTGTCCGGCCAGCAGTTCCGGAGCCAGATACAGGGGCGTGCCGGAACTGCTGTCGCCGCCCACCTGCGTCATGGTCATGCCCAGCGCGGTGATGCCCAGTTCCGCCAGCCGCTCGGGCTGCAACAGGCGGCTGCTGCCGAAATCGGTCAGCCGCGCCTGCCAGCCATCGCCGCGCGCGGCGACCAGCACGTTGGCCGGCTTCAGGTCCTTGTGCAGGACGCCCACCGCGTGCGCGGCGGCCACGGTTTCGACGATGGATGCGAAGAAGGCGATGCGCTGCGCCATGTCCAGCCCGGCCAAGTGGCCGTCCTGCATCGCCCATTCCGCCAGCGATTGCCCGCCGTAGTCGCATTCGAGGAAGAACGGCGGCGCGGCGAAGTTCCAGTCCAGCAGGCGGACGATGTCCTCGCGCTCGCCCAGCGCCTCGCGCAGCACGCGCAGCAGGGTGGCCTCGCGCTTGATCGTGGCCAGATGCTCGCCGTCCAGCGCGAACTTGAACACGCGCGCATCGCGGCTGCGCGGATGCCGCGCCAGCCACACCTCGCTGCCCAGCGTGCGGCCCAACTGTCGTTCCAGCACGAACTGCTCGCGCCCCGGCACCGGTTTGCCGGCGTCGAGCGCCAGCGGGCTGGCTGGCGCGGCCCCGACCGCCATGCGCTCCACCGGCCCGTCGAAGCGGTAACCGATCCTGGGCACGGTGGCGATGCGGCCGTCGCCGCCGATGTCCAGCGCCTTGCGCAGCTTGCCCACGGCGGTGGACAGCACGTTGTCCACCGTGACCCGTCCGGCCCAGACGATCTCGAACAGCTCGTCCTTGGTCACCACCTCGCCGGCATGCCGCAGCAGCAGCGACAGCACTTCCAGCGGCTTGTGCTCCATGTCCACCGGCAGGCCGGCCACGCGCAGCTCGCGGCGGGCTTCGTCGAATTCGACCTCGCCGAAGCGCCAGCGATAGAGGGCATGTCCTGAATGTGGAGAAGGGGCCGACGACATGCCCGAATACTGGCAAACGGTGGCGTTGGCGGCAAACCGGCGGCGCGCTTGAGGGTTTCTTGAAGATTCCGTGAGGACGCAGGGCGGCCATGCGGCCAGCATCTTTCCCTGCCTTGGGGCTGCCCAAGGAACGGGAGGGGGCTGGGCGGATATGCGACGCACCAATGGTCGGACGGCCACGACGGGGGTTCCCGGATTTCCGGGCGATTGCCGGAGGGCGGAATGAAAAGCGGCGTTTCCTATTGGCGGATGATCTGGCCGGAAAGCGGCCCGCTGCTCGCCGGCGTGGGCGGCATCATCGGGCTGTTGAGCGATGTCGGCGGCTTCGTGGGCGACATCTCCGCGCCCTGGGTGTGGGCGCCCGTGGCCCTGGGCCTGTTGCTGGCCGTGCTGCTGTTCGCGCCGTGCCGGAACCGGGTGGTGGCGGATCTGCCGGAAAAGCGGGACGACGCCTACGACTGCCGCATCTGCAATCTCTTCCGGGTCGGGCTGTTCGCCTGCCTGGTCTGCGCGATGCTGGCGCTGGCCGGGCAGGGGGCCACCGCCACCGAGAAGATCGGCACCCAGCTGGGCCTGATCCAGCGCGGCGTCGAAGACATCAAGGGCGATACGACGATCATTCGCGACGACACCAGCGCGATGCGCGAAATCATGTCGGGCAGCGAACTGGTGAAAAAGCCGAACACCGCGGCGGAGCGTTTTCACAACGCTTGGGTGCTGAACATGCAGCGCGGCGACAACGCCGGCGCATGGGAGCAGTTGCAGGCGCTGTACCGCGAGCATGCGCCCAACAAGCTGGATGCCGCGGAGCTGTACCGGAACGTCGGCAAGGCGTTCCTCGGCCGCGACCAATTGCTGGCGAACATGGTCGAGATCGGCCGCCGGAAGCGCGATGCCGCGATGCTGGTCATCGCCGCCCGCAACGAAGCCGATCCCGACGCCGCGCAGGCATTGCGCAACGAGGCGCGCGCCATCGACCCCGATCTGCCCTTCGCGTACTGGGACGTCGGCGACTATTCCAGACAGTTCGGCGGCGCGGGCGCCACGGGCAATGCCGAGCAGCAGCTGGCGCATTACCGCGCCGTGGTGGCGGGCCACGAGCAGTTCCTCGAAATCGCCGCACGCGGGCCGGTCGCCCGCTATTTCTACCGCCCGCAGTACCAGGCCGACTACGACGACCTGGCGCGCAGCCAGCTGCAGAACGCGCGCAGCATGGTCGAGTCCTGGGAAAAGATGGCCGGCTACCAGCGCGCGAGCCGCGGCCAGTCGTACGAGGAAACCACCCGGCGCATGCAGGCGCTTGCCGATGGCGGCGCCGCGGATCTCGTGCGGCGGCAGATGCAGGAGCGGAAGAAACGCCGGGAATGAGCGCCTTGCGATGCGTGCGCCGGGGTTCCGCCTTCGACCCATACGGAGAATGACCAACCCATGACGAAGTGCCCGTTCTGCCGCACGTCGCTTGACGATCAGGCGGTCATCTGCCCCGGTTGCAAGGCCCGCAAAGGCTATGGCTATCACAGCGCCTACGGCGTCCTCACCCGGGAGCGCCTGGAGAAGCGCTTCGTCAAATTCCGGTTGGCTGCCGCGGGAATCACCGCCCTCGCGCTTGTCGCCGCCTTCGTCGCACAGGGTCAGGAAGCGGAGCTGACGGGCAGGATCATTGCATCCGCAATCATTTTGACCATCGGGTTCCTGGCCGCTGCCGTGCCCCTCGCAGGCGTGTGGGTATGGAAGCGGCGCATGTCGAAAGGGCCGTCCTGGTGGAACTGACCTGCTGCCGCTGGCGGCGGGAACCGGCAATGGCAGGACGGAAGTGACATTCGTGCAATCGGAAAATCCAAGAGGAGAATGAGCATGGCATTGGAACTCGTGCAGGGGCCGGTCAAGATTTTCGAACGCGACGTCGAGACGCGCGGCCACATCAGCAGCAGCGGCGGCCGCGTACAGGGTCAGATCAATTCGTTCCGCGCCGTGACGCTGGACATGGGTGGGCAGGTCGTCACCCTCAGGCATCAAGACCCCATCGTCGTCGCCGATGGCGACTGGGTGGTGGCGGTGGGGACGCGGAAATCCAACGGGATTCACTCGTCCGTTTTCGCCAATCGCAACCGGCAGACGCGCACCCATGCGCCGGCCACGTTGATGTTTGTCCTGGCGGGCATCCTGATCCTGCTGGGGATCATGACGCTCATTTTCCTCATCGGGGTCTTTTTTCTCGCGTTTGGCGGACTCGTATTGTTCCAAGGGAACCGGATGCGGCAGGCGAATGCCATGCTCGACGAGGCGCTGTCGCGGCCATTGCCGGCAGGCGCGGGGTGACGGGGCGAGACCCGTTGCCTTCGGAGGGAGACAGGTGCCGGTCATCGGCCGGGGCATGAATTCCGGATGCGTGCGCGCGACAATGCGCGCATGACTCCTTTGCCGACCGACATCCTCGCCACCTTCGACACCCTGTTCGCCGAGGCGCTCGCCGCCGGCGAGCCCGACCGCACCGCGATGACGGTGGCCACCGTCGGCGCGGGCGGGCGGCCTTCCGCGCGCATCGTCCTGCTGAAAGAGCATGACGCGCGCGGCTTCGTGTTCTACACGCATCTGGACGGGCGCAAGGGTCGCGAGCTGCAGGCCGATCCGCAGGCCGCGCTGCTGTTCCACTGGCCGCGCGTGCGCGAGGGCGTGCAGGTGCGGATCGAGGGCGACGTCGAGATCGTGTCCAACGCCGACGCCGACGCCTATTTCGCCAGCCGGCCGCGCGGCAGCCAGCTCGGGGCGTGGGCGTCGAGGCAGTCGGAGACGCTGGACGCGCGCGATACCTTCGAGGCGCGGTTGGCGAAGTTCGAGGCCGAGTTCGAAGGACGCGAGGTGCCGCGTCCGCCGCGCTGGAGCGGGTTCCGGGTGGTGCCGCGCGCGGTCGAGTTCTGGTTCGGCGCGCAATACCGCTTGCACGAGCGCTGGTTGTACGAGCGCGATGCGGACGGGGCCTGGTCGAAGCGGATGCTGTATCCGTGATGCTTCGTTCCGGGACAGGCGTGCTTTCCCTGCCGTCATTCCCGCCTTCGCGGGAATGACGGGCAAGAGCGCAAGAGAATGACCGGCCCCCAACGCATCGTCTGTCTCACCGAGGAGCCCACCGAAGTCCTGTACGCGTTGGGCGAGCAGGACCGCATCGTCGGCATCAGCGGCTTCACCGTGCGCCCGCCGCGGGCGCGCAAGGAGAAGCCGAAGGTCAGCGCCTTTACCAGCGCGAAGATCGGCGAGATCCTGAAGCTGGAGCCGGACTTCGTGGTCGGCTTCTCCGACATCCAGGCCGACATCGCGGCCGAGCTGATCCGGTGCGGCGTCGAGGTATGGATCAGCAACCACCGCAGCGTCGACGGCATCCTGGATTACGTGCGCCGGCTCGGCGCGCTGGTCGGCGTCGCGTCGCGCGCCGATGCCTATGCCGATGGACTGCGGCGCGGGCTGGAGGCCATCGAACGCGAGGCCGCGCTGCTGCCGCGTCGCCCGAAGGTGTATTTCGAGGAGTGGGACGAGCCGCCGATCACCGGCATCCGCTGGGTGGCCGAGCTGGTCCGCATCGCCGGCGGCGACGACATCTTCCCCGAGCGCGCCGCCGAGCCGATGGCGAAGGGCCGCATCCTGGAGGACGCGGACGAGGTGGTGCGGCGCGCGCCGGACATCATCCTCGGCTCGTGGTGCGGCAAGAAGTTCCGGCCGGACAAGGTGGCGGCACGGCCGGGCTGGGCGGCGATTCCCGCCGTGCGCGACGGCGAGCTGCACGAGATCAAGTCGCCGCTCATCCTGCAGCCGGGCCCGGCGGCGCTGACCGAGGGCGTAGCGGAGATCGCGCGGATCGTCCGGGCGTGGGCGGCCCGCGCGGCTTGACGGCCCGCGCGCCGGCGTATGATCCGGTCGAATCCACGGGGAGGTGGCGAATGGACAGGACGACGATGGACGATCTCGGCCGGCTGGCGCTGCGCGTGGCGCTGGGCGTGCTGATCCTGCTGCACGGCGTTTCCAAGCTGCGCAACGGGCTGGGGCCGGTCGAGGAGATGGTGGCTGCGCACGGGCTGCCGGGCTTCGTGTCCTACGGCGTGCTGGTCGGCGAAGTGCTGGCGCCGGCGTTGATCATGACCGGGTTCTACGCGCGGATCGGCGCGCTGCTGGTCGCGGTCAACATGCTGTTCGCCTTCGCGCTGGCGCACATGGCGCAGCTCGGGCAGCTCAACGAACAGGGCGGCTGGGCGCTGGAACTGCAGGGCATGTACCTGGCCGCCGCGGTGGCGCTGGCCCTGCTGGGGCCGGGCCGCTACGCCATCAACCAGCGCTGAGGCGGGCGAGGGCCGTCAGCGCGGATAGAGCTCCGCCGAGGTCGCGATTTCCGCGCGCGCGCCGCCGCGGATCGCGGTGACGCGGAACTGCACGCTGGCCGGCGGCCGGACCGCGAACACGCCGATGTAGTCGGTCATGCCGTCGACCGCGATGGGCTGCAGCTCCAGCGGCTTGGGCGGATCGGGCAGCACGGTCGCGGTGGCGGTCAGCCGCAGGTCGTCGGGCGGCAGGGCGTTGCCGTCGGCGTCGCGCAGGGTGACCAGCAGGAGCGCGCCGTCGTGGCTGCGGTCGAGGCCGTAGCGGGTGGCGACCGTTTCGTTGAGGTTGGCGATGGCGACGGCGGACGCCTGCAGGGTCGCGCCGCCGACGCTGGTCACGCTGGTGGCGGCGGGCGCGGACGCCAGCGGCGTCGCCGGGACGGCCGCGTCGCGGCCGCAGGCGGTCAGCGCCAGCGCCGAGGGCAGCAGGAACAGGGTGGCGAAGATCTTGCGCATGGCGGTGCCTCAGTCGTTGGCGGCGGACAGTTCCGCGCCGCGCACGCGGGCGGCGTGGATGGCGGCCTCGACCAGGCCGCGCAAGCCGCCGGCCTCGAAGGTTTCGATGGCGGCCTGGGTGGTGCCGTTGGGCGAGGTGACCCGGCGGCGCAGCTCGGCGGCGTCGACGTCGGATTCGGTCAGCATGCGCGCCGCGCCCAGCACGGTCTGCAGCGCCAGCGCGCGGGCGGCGTCGGCCGGCAGGCCCTCGCGGATGCCGGCGTCGGTCATCGCCTCCGCCAGCAGAAACACGTAGGCGGGGCCGCTGCCGGAGACGGCGGTGACCGCGTCCATCTGTGCCTCGTCGTCGATCCAGACCGTCTTGCCGGCGGCCGAGAGCAGCGATTCGGCGAAGCCGCGGCCCGCGGCATCGACGCACCCGCTGGCATACAGCCCGGTGACGCCGGCGCCGAGCAGGGCGGGCGTGTTCGGCATCGTCCGCACGACCGCGATGCCGCCGCCCAGCCAGCGCTCGATCTGCGCGGCGGTGATGCCGGCGGCGATCGACACCACCAGCGGCTTCGCCGCCTGCGCCTGCGCGGCCAGGCCCTCGCAGACCGCGCGCAGCACCTGCGGCTTGGTCGCCAGCACCCAGGTGGCGGCGCCATCGACCGCCTGCGCGCCGACCTCGAACACGGCCACGCCGAAGTCGTCACGCAGCGCGTCGCGCGTCGCGGCGAAGGGTTCGGCGACGCGGATCGAGGCGGGGTCGCGGCCCTGCGCCATCAGCCCGCCGATCAGGCTGCGGGCCATGTTGCCGCCGCCGATGAAGGCGATGTTCGAAGTCGATGTGGTCATTGCGGATCTGGTATTGGAAGGAATCGTCGCCCGGCGTTGGCCGGGAGGGCGGCCATCACGGCTTCGCGGATCGCGGGCCGTCGATGCCTGTTTTCTTTATCGGTGCGAGCACCGTCGTTGCCTATTTCTTTTCGGCGCGAGCCCCGAAAAGGGCGCTGCCGACGCGCACCATCGTCGCACCTTCCTCGATGGCGGGCACGAAGTCCTCGCTCATGCCCATCGACAGGGTATCGATGCCGGGGTGCCGGGCCTGCAGCGCGTCGAACAGGCCGCGCATCGCCCGGAACGCCTCGCGCCGGCGGGCCATGTCGGCGAACGGCGCGGGAATCGCCATCAGCCCGCGCAGGCGCAGCCTCGGTTCGGCGGCGACGGCGTCGGCCAGCGCGTCGACCTCGTCGGGCGCGCAGCCGTGCTTGCTGGTCTCGTCGTCGATGTTGACCTGCAGCAGCACGTTCAGCGGCGGCAGCGCGTCCGGGCGATGCTTCGCCAGCGCGGCCACCAGCTTGGGCCGGTCTACCGACTGCACCCAGTCGAAGACGCGCGCGGCGGCGTCGGCCTTGTTCGATTGCAGGTGGCCGATCAGGTGCCATTCCAGGCCCCGGCCGCGCAGGGCTTCGATCTTGGGCAGCGCCTCCTGGACGTAGTTCTCGCCGAAGGCGCGCTGGCCGGCATCGGCCAGTCCGGCGATCTCGTCCGCGTCCCGGGTTTTGGACACGGCCAGCAGGCGGGCGGCCAATGGCCGGGCGGCGGCGCGGCTTGCGTTATCCACGGCAAGCAGGAGGTCGGCAAGGGTTTGGCGGGCGTGCTTCATGGCGCCATTGTCGCGTTCTGCGGGAGGCATATACTCCACCACGGCCCCCTGTCCTTGGACAGCGGGTTCAAGGGCGCTGCAAGGATGCTGCGCCCGCCGGGCTCCGCCGCTTCGGCGTCGGTGCGCTGGCACGCGAGGACGGGTGCGATCCCGCAAGGGACGGGCCCGGGACTCGAAACGTCGCGACGGGGCTGGAGCGCCACGATGCGGTAACGACGATTCGCGCGGCAGGGGAAACGCCGCGCACCACGGGGAGTAGCGCCAAATGGATATCGCCGAACTTCTGGCATTTTCGGTCAAGAACAAGGCTTCGGACCTGCACCTGTCCGCGGGCCTGCCGCCCATGATCCGCGTCGATGGCGACGTCCGCCGCATCAACATCCCGGCGCTCGACCACAAGCAGGTCCACGCGCTGGTCTACGACATCATGTCGGACAAGCAGCGCCGCGATTTCGAGGAATTCCTCGAAGTCGACTTCAGCTTCGAAATCCCCGGCCTGGCGCGCTTCCGCGTCAACGCCTTCAACCAGAACCGCGGCGCCGGCGCGGTGTTCCGCACCATTCCCTCGGAAGTGCTGACCCTGGAAGACCTGGGCTGCCCGCGCATCTTCAAGGACCTGATCGAACAGCCGCAGGGCCTGATCCTGGTGACCGGCCCGACCGGCTCGGGCAAGTCGACCACGCTGGCGGCGATGATCGACCACATCAACAAGAACGAATACGCGCACATCCTGTCGGTCGAAGACCCGATCGAATTCGTGCACACCTCGCAGAAGTGCCTGATCAACCAGCGCGAAGTGCACCGCGACACCCACGGCTTCAACGAGGCGCTGCGCTCGGCGCTGCGCGAGGACCCGGACTACATCCTGGTCGGCGAGTTGCGCGACCTGGAAACCATCCGCCTGGCGCTGACCGCCGCGGAAACCGGCCATCTGGTGTTCGCCACCCTGCACACCAGTTCGGCGGCCAAGACCATCGACCGCATCATCGACGTGTTTCCGGCCGGCGAGAAGCCGATGGTGCGCTCGATGCTGTCGGAATCGCTGCGTGCGGTGATCGCGCAGGCGCTGCTGAAGAAGGTCGGCGGCGGCCGCACCGCGGCCTGGGAAATCATGGTCGGCACCCCGGCCATCCGCAACCTGATCCGCGAGGACAAGGTGGCGCAGATGTACTCGGCCATCCAGACCGGCCAGGGCCAGGGCATGCAGACGCTCGACCAGCACCTGCAGGAACTGGTCAAGCGCGGCATGGTCAGCCGCCAGCAGGCCCGCGAGTACGCCAAGGACAAGCGGCTGTTCGAATAAGCGGCGCCTCGCCGACGCAGGCGCGCCAAGGACATCGGAGCATCCCGGATGAGCAGCATCGACTTCACCTCGTTCCTCAAGCTGATGGCGCACCAGAAGGCGTCGGACCTGTTCATCACCGCCGGCATGCCGCCGTCGATGAAGGTGCACGGCAAGCTCAGCCCGATCACACAGAACCCGCTCACGCCGCAGCAGTCGCGCGACTTGGTGCTGAACGTGATGACGCCCTCGCAGCGCGAGGAGTTCGAGAAGACCCACGAGTGCAACTTCGCCATCGGCGTCGCCGGCGTGGGCCGCTTCCGAGTGAGCTGCTTCTACCAGCGCAACCAGGTGGGCATGGTGCTGCGCCGGATCGAGACGCGCATCCCGACCGTCGAAGAACTGAACCTGCCGCCGATCATCAAGACGCTGGCGATGACCAAGCGCGGCATCATCATCTTCGTCGGCGCCACCGGTACGGGCAAGTCGACGTCGCTGGCGTCGATGATCGGCTACCGCAACGCCAATTCGACCGGTCACATCATCACCATCGAGGACCCGATCGAATTCGTGCACAAGCACGACGGCTGCATCATCACCCAGCGCGAGGTCGGCATCGACACCGACAGCTGGGAGAACGCGCTGAAGAACACCCTGCGCCAGGCGCCGGACGTGATCATGATCGGCGAGGTGCGCACCCGCGAGGGCATGGACCACGCCATCGCCTTCGCCGAAACCGGCCACCTGGTGCTGTGCACGCTGCACGCGAACAACGCCAACCAGGCGATGGACCGCATCATCAACTTCTTCCCCGAGGATCGCCGCGACCAGCTGCTGATGGACCTGTCGCTGAACCTCAAGGGCGTGGTCGCGCAGCAGCTGATCCCCACGCCGGATGGCAAGGCCCGCCGGGTGGCGATGGAAATCCTGCTGGGCACGCCGCTGGTGCAGGACTACATCCGCGACGGCGAGATCCACAAGCTCAAGGAAGTGATGAAGGAGTCCGTGCAGCTGGGCATGAAGACCTTCGATCAGAGCCTGTTCGAGCTCTACCAGGCCGGCGAGATCAGCTACGAGGACGCGCTGCGCTACGCCGACTCCGCCAACGAGGTGCGCCTGCGCATCAAGCTGGCGCAAGGCGGCGACGCCCGCACGCTGGCTCAGGGGCTGGACGGGGTGGAAGTCGCCGAGGCGCGCTGAGCGCCGTCGTGCGCGACGGCATCACGCTGGACCGGCCTCGCCTTGCCTTAGAATGCGCGGCATGGATGAGCACGGCCAACGCTTCGGCAACCACCTGCTGATCGCGCTGCCGTCGCTGCGCGACCCCTACTTCGAGCGCAGCGTCACCCTGATCTGCCAGCACGACGGCGACGGGGCGATGGGGCTGATGGTCAACCGCGCCTCCGAATACACGATCGGCGAAGTGCTGCAGCAGATGGGCATCGCCAGCGACGACGAGGCGCTGCAATCGCAGATCGTGCTGTCCGGCGGCCCGGTGCATCCGGAGCGCGGCTTCGTGCTGCACGACGACGAGCGCAGCTGGGATTCCAGCCTGACCGTCGCCGACGGCCTGTTCCTGACCACCTCGCGCGACGTGCTGGAGGCGATGGCGCGCGGCGACGGCCCGAAGCAGGCGCTGGTGGCGCTGGGCTGCGCGGGCTGGGGCGCGGGGCAATTGGAACTGGAGCTGGTGGACGACAGCTGGCTGCTGGCGCCCAATCGCGGCGACGTGCTGTTCCAGCTGCCGCTGGCGCAGCGCTGGCAGGCGGCGGCCGGCGGCATCGGCATCGACCTGCTCAACCACGCCAGCCACAGCGGCCACGCATGAGCGAAGACGCCGCGCCGCAGATCCGCGCCGACGGCACCGTGCTGGGCTTCGACGTCGGCATGCGCCGGATCGGCGTGGCGGTGGGCAATGCGATGACCGGCAGCGCCCGCGCGGTGGCGGTGATCGACGTGCACGCCGCCGGTCCGGACTGGGCGCACGCCGAACGCCTGCTGCGCGAGTGGCGGCCCGATGGCTTGGTCGTCGGCGATCCGATGACCCTCGACGGCGGCGACCAGCCGATCCGCAAGGCCGCACGCGCCTTCGCCGCCGAACTGCGCCTGCGCACCCGGCTGCCGGTGGCGATGATCGACGAGCGCAACAGCTCGCAGGAGGCGGCGCGCCGCTTCGCCGACGCGCGCGCCGAAGGCCGCCGCAAGCGCCGCGACGCCGAGGTGCTGGACGCGGTGGCGGCGGCGGTCATCGTCGAGCGCTGGCTGTCCTCGCCGCGCGACGCGCAGCCGGTGGACTGATTCCTTTCTTCCCTCACTTTCCGCATCCGCACCCACATGAATCCGCACATCGACGCCGACGGCCGCCTTCGCCACCTGCTGGACCTGGAGCGCCTGCCGGCCGAGCGGCTGGACGCGCTGTTGCGCCGCGCGCAGGCGTTCGCCGAGGGCGCGCAGGCGCCGTCCGCGCTGGCCGGCGCGGCGGTGTGCACGCTGTTCTTCGAGCCGTCCACCCGCACCCGTCTGAGCTTCCAGCTGGCGGCGCAGCGGCTGGGCGCGCACATCCTCAACTTCGACGCCTCCACCTCGTCGGCCACCAAGGGCGAAACCGACCTCGACACCTTCCGCACCATCCAGGCGATGGGCGTGCGCGGCTTCGTGGTGCGCCACAAGGGCGACGGCGCGGTGGCCGCGCTGGCCGAGGCGGCGAACCCCGGCGTGGCGGTGCTGAACGCCGGCGACGGCCGCAGCCACCACCCCACCCAGGGCCTGCTGGACATGCTCACGCTGCGGCAGGCGAAGGGCGACGATTTCTCGAAGCTGAAGGTGGCGATCGTCGGCGACGTAAAGCATTCGCGCGTCGCCCGCAGCGACCTGCACGCCCTGCGCAAGCTCGGCTGCGGCGAGATCCGAGTGTGCGGCCCGGCGGCGCTGTTGCCGGACGACGGCACCCTGGCCGGCTGCACCGTCACTCACGACTTCGACGCGGCGCTGGACGGCGTGGATGCGGCGATGATGCTGCGCCTGCAGCGCGAGCGCATGGTCGAGGGGCTGGTCGAATCGCTGGACGACTACCACCGCAACTACGGCCTGACCGCCGCGCGCCTGCGCCGCGCCGCGCCGGACGCCATCGTCATGCATCCGGGGCCGATGAACCGCGGCGTCGAGATCGCCGACGATGTCGCCGACGGCCCGCAGTCGCGCGTGCTGGCGCAGGTCGCCAACGGCGTGGCGGTGCGGATGGCGGCGCTGGAAGCGCTGCTGGGTTGAGTAGAGTGTCGGGAACAGCTCCCGGGAGAACGCGATGACCGATCCCTACAACTCCGGCTACGTCCAGCCCGCCGTCGCGGTGCTCAACGACGCCATGGTGACGACGGCCCAGGAGCTTCCCGGCTACCGCATCGTCCGCAACCTCGGCCTCGTGCGCGGCATCACCGTCCGCTCGCGCTCCATCGTCGGCAACTTCTTCGGCGGATTGCAGTCGCTGTTCGGCGGCAACATCACGATCTACACGGAACTCTGCGAGCAGGCGCGCGACGAGACCTACCGCGACATGGTGCGGCACGCCCGCGCCCTGGGCGCCAACGCCATCGTCGCCGTCCGCTACGACGCGACCGAGCTGATGGCGGGCCTTACGGAAGTGCTGTGCTACGGGACGGCAGTGGTCGTCGAGTCACACAACGTCTGACGATTCTTCGCTCACGTGAACGTGAGCGTTGCTTCCAACTTCCAGGCGCTCGGTTCAACACAAACGATGCGTCTGATTCGATTCAATCCAGGTGTTACGCACCCATGCGGCTAGACCTCGATCTCAAGGCCATCGGTTATGGAGTTCTGACCTTCGTTCTTGGCGTCGCAGCCATTGCTTTTCTCGGCAATGTCCTTGCGCCCCAGTCCTTTATTGCCCTGGCAGCTCTAATCCCGATCGCTACGGGCTCCATGGCATCGCATTACGCGCCACCTCGCCACTACATTCACGGAGCTGCCGCGACCACCATTGGCGCGATACTCGTCATGGCTCCGTTGCTTCTGATTCCTGGGCCATCAATTTCAGTTGCAGCAATCCTGCCGCTATACATTGCATTGGGATGCCTTGGGACATTCATTGAACGCATTAGCAACAGGCGTTCGAGTCCCTGACAGTCCAAGCCGACACCGCCTTGTGTCGTGGGCTTGCTTGGATGGTGGATGCCGTGGAACTTCGCCTTTATCGACATTCTGGTCATATCGGGCAGTTGGTGCCGCTCGACGTGCTTGTTGACGGTCAGCCGGTCGGGAAGGTTCGGGTCAGCGAACGGTTCAGTGCCACGGTGTCAGACGATACGGCGGAGGTGCGTGTTTCGATGCAGGGAGCAATAGGGAGCCGACGCTTCCGAGTGCCTGCCGGTCTGGCCTCTATCGAGCTTGAGTGCGGAAACCCGCGGTGGATGGCGATCGATCTGCTGTCGCTTTGCCATCTGCCAATGCTGTGCAATCGCGTCTTCTATCTTCGCCAGGCCCCATGTGCCTGACATGACCCGATTGCGCGGGAGAACGAGCGCCCTCAGCGCAACAACACCAGCGTCGCCAGCCCGAGGAAGGTGAAGAAGCCCATCACGTCGGTGACGGTGGTGAGGAAGATGCTGCTGGCGAGGGCGGGGTCGTAGCCGGCGCGCTTGATCATCACCGGCACCGTCACGCCGGCCAACGCGGCGAACAGCAGGTTGCAGGTCAGCGCGACGAAGATCACCAGCGACAGGCCGATGCTGTGGAACCACAGCAGCACGATCAGGCCCAGCACCGTGCCCAGCACCAGCCCGTTGAGCAGGGCCACGCGCGATTCCTTCCACAGCAGCGGCTTGATGTTGGAGGCGCCCACCTGGCCCAGCGCCAGGCCGCGCACCATCAGCGCCAATACCTGCGTGCCGGCGTTGCCGCCCATGCCGGCGACGATCGGCATCAGCACCGCCAATGCCACCAGCTGGTTGATGGTGCCCTCGAACTGGCCGACCACGCTGGCGGCGAGAAAGGCGGTGCACAGGTTGATCGACAGCCACACCAGCCGGCGGCGCATCGCGCGCCAGACGGGGCTGAACAGGTCCTCGTCCTCGTCCAGGCCGGCGGCGGACAGCACTTGGTGCTCGGCCTGCTCGCGGATGATGTCGACCACGTCGTCGATGGTGATGCGGCCGAGCAGGATGTTGTTCTCGTCCACCACCGGCGCGCTGATCCAGTCGTGGTCGGAGAACTGGCGGGCCACTTCGTTCGAAGTTTCGTTGACGTCGATGGCCGGCTGCTCGTCGTCCAGCAGCTGGTTGATCGGCGTGCCGGCCTCGTGGGTCAGCAGCGCCTGCAGCGCGATCCGGCCGAGATACTGGTGGCGCTTGCTGACCACGTACAGGTGGTCGGTGTGGTCGGGCAGTTCGCCGCGCAGGCGCAGGTAGCGCAGCACCACGTCGATGGTGGTGTCGGCGCGCACCGTCACCACGTCGGGGTTCATCAGGCGGCCGGCGCTGTCCTCATCGTAGGACAGCACCTGCTCCAGGCGCTCGCGGTTCTCGCGATCCATCGACTTCAGGACTTCGTCGATCACCGTGTCCGGCAGGTCCTCGACCAGGTCGGCGAGGTCGTCGATGTCGAGGTCGGAGGCGGCGGCGACCAGTTCGTCCTGGTCCATGTCCGCGATCAGGCCTTCGCGCACCTCGTCGCCGACGTGGACCAGCACCTCGCCGTCGTCCTCCGGATCGACCAAGCCCCAGACCACGGTGCGCTTGCCCGGCGGCAGCGATTCCAGCAGGTTGCCGATCTCGGCGGGCGAGAGCGTGTTGACCAGCCGCCGCACCGGGCCCAGCCGGCCGCTGTCCAGCGCGTCGCTGAGCAGGCGCAGCTGGCGCGCGGTCTTGTCGTGGCGGATGGGTTCGGCCATGCGCGGCGTCCGGTGGGCGAGGGGAGCCGCGTCCACGGGCATCGACGGATGCCCTGCAAGCCGCGGCGGAATCAGGCGTTCATAGTCCGCGCATTATCCCCCGAGTGGCGGGAAGAAACGAGGGCTTCCCGCGTGCTTCGCGCGCGCCTCTTCAGTTCCACAGCGCCGCGATGTTCGGCAACAGGCCGGGATAGCGGCCGTGCGGCACCGAGTCGACGATCTGGAATTCCGCCGCGTGGGTGTCGCGCACCACGGCGACGCTGGCCCGGTAGCCTTCCGCCGTCATCAGCCGCGATACCTGCGGATGAGCGGCATCGCCGCCGCGGTGGAGGACGACGCCGATTTCGTCGTTGGCCAGCCGCACCAGCGTGCCCGGCGGATACACGCCCAGTTCCTTGATGAGCAATGTCGCCAGCGCTTCGTCGACCTGCTTGCCGCGCTCCAGGAAGATGTTGCGCAGCGCCATGCGCGCGGGAACGGCGTCGCGGTAGGTGCGCGGGCGCAGCATCGCCGTGTAGATGTCGACGATGCCCAGCAGCCGGGCCAGGTGTGGAATGCCGTCGCCGCGCAGGCCGTGCGGATAGCCGGAGCCGTCGAGGCGTTCGTGGTGGTGCAGCACGGCCTCCAGCCACAGCGGATCGTCGACGCTGGCGGCTTCCAGCATCCGCCGGCTCGCCTCCGGATGCGCGCGCACCTGGTCTAGCTGGTCGGCGCTGAGGCGTTCGCTCTGGCTGTTGAGCTGGGTGGCCAGCGGGCCCAGTGCGACATCGTAGGTCAGCGCCGCTCCGGTCAGCGCGGTCAGGGCGTCGGCGTCGAGATGCAGGGTGCGCGCGGCGAAGACGCAGATGATGGCGGCGTGGGCCTGGCGCGCGGCGTGGTCGTTCGGGTCGAGCTGCAACTGCATCGAGGCCAGCGCCGCGTCGGTGTCGCGGGCGAGGGCGTCGTCGATGCTGGCGGCCATCTGCGCCACCTGCTTGCCGATGCCGCTAGCGCTGCCGGCGAGCAGGCGCCGGTGCATTTGGCCGACGTCGCGCTGCAACTGGTCCATCGCTTCGAAGGGCGTGGGCGGCGCGCAAGGCGCGGGCGCGTCCGCCTGCGCGTCGTTGCCGCCGGCGGCGCACGCGCTGGCGATCAGGCAGTCGCGTTCCAGCAGGGTCTCCAGCTGGTTTTCGTTCTCGACGACGCCGCCGCGCTGCAGCAGCAGGATGCCGTGTCGGTCGTAGATCGCGCAGGCGAGCGGTTTGCCCACTTGCAGGTCGCCTTGCCTGAGCGGGCGCATGCCGGCCAGATTGACGGAGGTCTGGGCCATCGTGCGGTGCAGGTATGGTGTGGCCCCAGTGTGGCAGAAACCGCCGTGCGCCGTGCGCTCAATGCGTGCGTGATGCCTGGGCCGTCAACCAGGCTTCGATGCCGGCGCGGTTGCGCGCGCGCAGCAGGGCGGGCGCGGAGGCGCGCAGGCGTTCGAGGTCGCTGGCGCGGATCGTGCGGCGCACTTCCAGCAGCGTGGCCGGATGCAGGCTCAGTTCGGTCAGCCCCAGCGCCAGCAGCAGCGGGGTGAAGGCCGGATCGGCGGCGATCTCGCCGCAGACGGTGACCGGCCGGCCGCGGCGCTGGCCGATCCGCACCACGTCGCGCAGCACGCGCAGCACCGCCGGGTGCAGCGGCGAATACAGGCCGCCCAGCGCCTCGTTGGTGCGGTCGGCGGCGAGCAGGTATTGCACCAGGTCGTTGGTGCCGACCGACAGGAAATCGCAGATGCCGATGAAGGACGGCAGCGCCAGCGCCGCCGAGGGCACTTCGATCATCGCGCCCAGCGGCAGCTGCGCGGCGGTCTCGCGGCCTTCCGCGCGCAGCTCGCGCAGCACCTCGTCCAGTGCGGTGCGGACGGCGCGCATCTCCTCGCCGCCGCTGACCATCGGCACCAGCACGCGCACCGGGCCATAGCCGGAGGCGCGGGCGATGGCGCGCAGCTGGGTGCGCAGCAGGCCGTCGCGGGCCAGCGACAGGCGCACGCCGCGTAGGCCGAGCGCCGGATTGGGTTCGTCGCGCAGCGCCAGCCCGGTCTTGTCGGCCTTGTCCGCGCCGAGGTCGAGGGTGCGGATGGTGACGGTGCGCCCGGTCATCGCCAGCACCGCGTCGCGGTAGGCGTGGAACTGGGTGTCCTCGTCCGGCAGCTCGCTGCTGCCCAGGAACAGGAACTCGGTGCGGTACAGGCCGACGCCGGCCGCGCCCAGCGCGTGCGCCTCGGTCACGTCGTCGCGCGATTCCGCGTTCGCCCACAGCTTGACGTCGGTGCCGTCGAGAGTGCGGGTCGGTTCGCGCCGCAGGCGGTTGAGCTGGCGCTGCTCGCGGCGCGCCACCGCGACGCGCTGGTGGTGTTCGCGCAGGTCGGCGGCGTCCGGCTCCAGCACCACCAGGCCGGTGCCGCCGTCGATCGCCAGCACGTCGCCGTCGTTGACCTTCAGCAGCGCCTGCGCCGCGCCGACCACCAGGGGCAGGTGCAGGCTGCGGGCGAGGATCGCGCTGTGCGAGAGCGGGCTGCCGCCGGCGGTGATCACCCCGACCACGCCCTGCGCCTGCAGCTGCGCCAGTTCGGCGGGCGCGACGCTGTCGGTGACCAGGATCTCGCCGGACACGCCCTGCAATGCGGCCTTGTGGCTGTGCAGGGCGGCATGCAGGCGGCCGATCACCTGGTCGATGTCGTCGATGCGGCTGCGCAGGTAGGCATCGTCCATGCCTTCGAACACGGCGGCGATGCGGTTGCGCTGCAGGCGCAGGGCATAGTCGGCCGTATACAGGCCGGTGCGGACCAGCGCGTCGATGCCGGACAGCAGCTCGGGGTCGTCCAGCAGCAGCGCGTGGAGGTCGAGGAATTCGCCGATTTCGTGCGCCAGCGCGCCGTGCAGGCGCTCGCGCAGCTCGCGCATTTCCGCGCGCACGGTGTCCACGGCTTCGTGGAAGCGGGCCAGTTCGGCCTCGACGTCCTCCGCGCCGATCCGCGCTTCCTCGATGTCCAGCGCGTGCGGCAGGCGCACGCGGGCCCGTCCAAGCGCGCTGCCGCGCGCGGCGGCATTGCCGGACAGGAGCTGGCGCATCAGCCGTCCTCGTCGAAGCGGCGTTCGAACAGCGCGGCCACGGCCTCGGCGGCGGCCTGCTCGTCCTCGCCGTCGACGCGCAGCACCACCTCGGCGCCGGGACCGGCGGCCAGCAGCATCACGCCCATGATGCTCTTGGCGTTGACCTCGCGCCCGCGCGCCTCCAGCGTGGCCTGGCAGCGGAAGCCGGACAGCAGCTGCACCAGCTTGGCGGTGGCGCGCGCGTGCAGGCCGAGGCGGTTGGTGATGGTGAGTTCGCGCCGGATCACGCGCCGTCTCCCGATGCGTTCGTGGTGGTGGGGTGGTCAGGCGTCATCGATGATCGCTCCGTTGCGCGCACCGGCGGCGGCGACCGCCGGCAGATCGTCCAGATCCAGTTCCGCGTAGTTCATCACCCGCAGCAGCATCGGCAGGCTGAGCGCGGAGACGCGCCGCACCGGCGTGCCGATCCGCGCCAGCCGCGCGGCGATATTGGCGGGGGTGGCGCCGTACAGGTCGGTCAGCACCAGCACGCCGTGGCCACCGTCGACCCGGCGCATCGCGGCGCTGGCCTGCGGCAGCAGCGCGTCCGGGTCGCCGTCGAACGGCACCTCGAACGCCTCGCAAGAAAGCGGCAGGTTGCGCAGCAGGCGCGTGGCGACCGCCAGCAGCGCGCTGCCGAAGCCTTCATGGGTGACGAGGAGGATGCCGACGGACATTGCGCAAAATTAGCAGACGCGGGCGACGCCGCGAAAGCGTTTTGCTTCCTTCCTTGCGCAGCAGGGGAGGGGCGAACGAGCGCCAGAGCAAACGCACCCCCTCCCAATCTCCCCTTGCGCGCAGCGCAGGGGGAGGGGGCCAGATCAGTCCAGCTCGCGGTGGTGCACGGCCACTTCCGCCCAGCCGGTGTCGCGGCAGTGCCGGGCCAGCCGTTCGGCCAGGTACACCGAGCGGTGGCGGCCGCCGCTGCAGCCGAAGGCGACGGTGACGTAGCTGCGGGTTTCCGAGCGCAGCCTGGGCAGCCAGGTGTCGAGGAAGCCCTGCACCTGGGCGACGTAGGCGACCACGTCGGGTTCCGCGTCGAGGTGTTCGCGCACCTCGGCGTCGCGCCCGGACAGCGGCCGCAGGCGCGCATCCCAGTGCGGGTTGGGCAGCACCCGCGCGTCGAACACGAAGTCGGCGTCGGGCGGCACGCCGTGGCGATAGGCGAAGGACTGGAACAGCAGCGACAGCCCGGTGCCGGACAGGCCGAATTCCTCCAGCACGCGCCGGCGCATCTGGTGGACGTTGAGTTCGCTGGTGTCGATGCGGATGTCGGCGATCTGCCGCAGCGGCTTGAGCGCCTGCCGGTCCAGCGAGATCGCGTCGGCCAGCACCAGCCCGAGATGGCTGAGCGGATGCCGGCGGCGGGTGTCGGCGTAGCGGCGCAGAATCACGTCGTCGCGCGCTTCCAGGTACAGCAGGCGCGGATTGGCGCCGAGCGCGCCGACCTGCGACAGCGCGGTCGGCACTTCCGCCAGATCGCCGAGGCTGCGCGCGTCGATGACCACCGCGACCTTCGACGGTGCCGATTCGCTGGCCTGCAGCATGCGCACGAACTCCGGCAGCAGCTCTGCCGGCAGGTTGTCCACGCAGTAGTAGCCGAGGTCCTCCAGCGTGTGCAGCGCGCCCGACTTGCCCGAGCCGGACATGCCGCTGACGATCAGCATGGTCGGCGTGTCCCCGGTGCTCATTGCGCGGCGTGCTCCAGGAAGTGGCTGTGGCGGGCCATGAACGCGGCGGCCGGGTCGATGCCCTTGCTGCGCAGGATGTGCATGCGGGTGGCGGCCTCGGTGAGCACGGCCAGGTTGCGGCCGGCCATCACCGGGATGGTGATCATCGGCACGTCGAGGTCGAGTACGCGGCGGATGCCGAGGTCGCCGGTCAGCCGCTCCATCCCGCTCGGGCTGGGTTCCAGCGACGGCCGGCTGAGGTGCACGATCAGGCGCAGGTACTTGTTCCGCTTGACCGCGGTGTCGCCGAACATCTGCCGGATGTTGAGCACGCCGAGGCCGCGCAGCTCCAGCATGTCCTGCAGCAGTTCGGGGCAGGCGCCGTCGAGCACGTCGGGCGCGATCTGGGTGAACTCCGGCGCGTCGTCGGCGACCAGCCGGTGGCCGCGGGTCACCAGCTCCAGCGCCAGTTCGCTCTTGCCGGAGCCGGATTCGCCGGTGATCAGCACCCCGATCGAATAGATCTCCATGAACACGCCGTGCAGCGTGACCCGCGGCGCCAGCGTGCGCGCCAGCATGTACTGGAGGTGGTTGAGCAGTTCGTGGCCGCGGCGCGGCGACACCCACAGCGGCGTGTCGGATTCCTCGGCGGCGATGCGCAGGTCTTCCGGGCAGGACTGGTTCTTGCTGATGACCAGCGCCAGCGGGCGGAAGTCGATGATCTTGTGGATGGTCTCCCAGCGCTGGCGGGCGTCCAGCCCGTCCAGCCATTCCAGTTCCTCGGTGCCGAGGATCTGCACGCGATTGGGATAGATGGCGTTGAGGTAGCCCGCCAGCGAAGGCCGGCGGGCCACCGTGTCCACCGCTTCCAGCACGCGCTGGCCGCCGGATTCCTGCCCGGCCAGCCAGCGCAGCGCCAGCCGTTCCTGCTGGTTGGCGAACAGTTCGGCGGCGGTGATGCGGGCCGCGCTCACGGGGCGGCGACCGGTTGGAGGAATGTCATCGGGAGACTTTCAATCGAAGGCGCTGCTCTTGGCCAGGCCTTCGCTGCGGCGCTGCTCCATCTGCTTTTCCTTGTGCTTCACCAGCAGGCGGTCGAGCTTGTCCACCAGCAGGTCGATGGCCGCGTACATGTCCGCGCCGGAGGCGTCCGCGTGCAGGGTGCGGCCGGCCAGCGTGGCCGTGGCTTCGGCCTTGTGCGCGGGCTTTTCCAGCCCGAGCTGGACGCGGATCGCGCAGTCGCCCTCGAAGTGCCGGCCGAGGCGCTCGCAGCGGTTTTCCACGTAGCTGCGCAGGGCGGGCGTGACCTCCATCTGCTGGCCGTAGGTTTCGATCTGCATCTTGACCTCCTTCTGCAATGGGCCGCGGACGGGGTGCCCGCGGCGGGGGCGCGCACCGGCTCAGCCGATGCGCACGCGTTCGTGCGACGCCGGGATCTGCAGGGCTTCGCGGTATTTCGCCACCGTCCGCCTCGCCACCGGCACGCCTTCCACCTTCAACGTATCGGCAAGCCGCGCATCCGACAAGGGCTTGCGCGGGTTCTCGCCGGCCACCAGCTGGCGGATGCGGTCCTGGATGGCGGTGCTGGACGCGCTGCCGCCATCAAAGGTGTCGATGCCGGAAGCGAAGAAGTCGCGCAGCGGCATGGTGCCGCGCGGGGTGCGCACGTATTTGCGGGCGATCACGCGCGACACGGTGGACTCGTGCAGGCCCAGCTCCGCCGCCACGCTGCGCAGGGTCAGCGGGCGCAGCGCCTGCGGGCCGAACTCCAGGAACGCGGCCTGCTCGCGCACCAAGCAGCGCACCACCCGGAGCAGGGTGTCGGCGCGCGATTCCAGCCCCTTCAGCAGCCAGCGGGCTTCCTGCAGGTGGCCGCGCAGGTAGTCGGCATCGTCCGCGCTGGCGTGGCGGATCATCTGCTGGTAGTCGCGCTGGATGGCGACGCGCGGCAGCGCGCCGGCCGCCAGCGCCGCCCGCCACAGGCCGTGTTGACGCCAGATCACGCAGTCGGGGCTGACGTAGGTGCCGGCGGGCAGCGCGCCGTGCTGGGCGCCGGGGCGCGGGTCCAGCGTGCGCAGCAGCTGCACCGCGGTTTCCGCCTCGGGCGCGGCGCAGCCGAGCGCCGTGCAGACACCGCCGATGCCGATCTTCGGCAGCTGCTGCAACGGCCCCGCCGCGATCGCGAAGGCGGCTTCCCGGCCCGGCGTGTCCTCCGGCAAGGCGCGCAGCTGCAGGCGCAGGCATTCGCCCAGGTCGCACGCACCCACGCCGATCGGATCGAACTGCTGGATGCGGTGCAGCACCGGCAGCATCTCGTCCGGCGTCGTCTCGAGGTCGGGGCGCAGGCTGGCGGCCAGCGCGGCGAGGTCCTCGCGCAGGTAGCCGTCGTCGTCGATGGCGTCGATCAGGGCGATGCCGATGCGGGTGTCGCGCGGGCTGAAATGGCCCAGGTGCAATTGCCACAGCAGATGATCCTGCAGGGTTTCCTCGGCGCTCGGATGGTCGGTCTCGCCGTGGTCGCCGTGGTACGCGCCGGGGGATTCCTGCCACGGCTCGGCGTCGTGCTCCCACGGCGGTTCCGGCTCGGGCGCGGCTTCCGCGACGGTTCCGTTGTCCGCTTCGCCCTGCGGCGATGGTGCGGGTTCGGCGCCTGCTTCCTGCCAGTCCAGCAGCGGGTTGTTGGCCACCGCCTCGGCCACCTCGGCTTCCAGTTCGGTCGCGGACAGCTGGAGCAGGCGGATCGCCTGACGCAGTTGCGGGGTCAGGACCAGGTGCTGCTGCGTCGCGGCGGACAGGCGTTGCTTCATTCGCCCGCAGCATAGCGCCCGCGATGCGAAAAGAATGTTCGGAGCGCGTTGTTTCCGGCGTCGCGATGCCGCCTGCCACCGGCAGCGGGCGGGGGACGCAAGGAACGCCGCGTTACAGCCGGAAGCTGTCGCCCAGGTAGACCCGGCGCACGTCCGGGTTCTCCAGCAGCTCGGCGGGCGAACCCTGCGCCAGCACGCCGCCTTCGGCAAGGATGTAGGCGCGGTCGCAGATGCCCAGCGTTTCGCGCACGTTGTGGTCGGTGATCAGCACGCCGATGCCGCGCTGCTTGAGGTGGCGGACGATGCGCTGGATCTCGTTCACCGAAATCGGATCGACGCCGGCGAAGGGCTCGTCCAGCAGGATCATGCGCGGTTTGCCGGCCAGCGCGCGGGCGATCTCCACGCGCCGCCGCTCGCCGCCGGACAGGCTGGCGCCGAGCTGCTCGGTGACGTGACCGATCTGCAGTTCGTCCAGCAGCGCGTTCAATTCGTGCTCGCGGCCGTCCTCATCCAGATCCGGACGCAGCTCCAGCACCAGCCGGAGGTTGTCGGCCACGCTGAGCTTGCGGAACACCGACGGCTCCTGCGGCAGGTAGCCCAGGCCGAGGCGCGCGCGCGCGTACATCGGCTGGTCGGTGATGTCCTTGCCGTCCAGCAGGATGCGGCCGGCGTCGGCGGGCACCAGGCCCACGATCATGTAGAAGCAGGTGGTCTTGCCGGCGCCGTTCGGGCCGAGCAGGCCGACCACTTCGCCGGGCTTCAGGGTCAGCCCGAAGTCGCGCACGACCTCGCGCGCGCGGTAGCGTTTGCGCAGCCCCTCGGCGACCAGCATCAGGGCGAGCCCTTGCCGCCGCTCTGGCCGCCGCCCTGCGCGTCCTTCGGCAGGATCCGCATCTTGACCCGGCCGCCGTTGCCGCCGCTTTCCATCTGCCCGGTCTTGAGGTTGTAGACCACGCGCTCGCCGCTGAGGTTGCCGCGCCGCTGGGCGATGTTGACGTTGCCGGTGAACACGATCACCTCGTTGCGCATGTCGTAGTCGACGTTGGCCGAGCGCGCGTCGATGTGGTCGCCGTCGTCCATTTCCTGCTGCAGGGTGACGCCGCCGCTGAGCTGGGCGCGGCTGGGGTTGCCGCCCGCCTGGGTGACCACCGCCTTCTCCGACTGGATGCGCAGCGTGCCCTGGGTGATCGACACCTTGCCGGTCAGGGTGCAGACGGCGTTCTGGCCGGTTTCGCACACGCCGCTGGCGGACTCGATGTCCATCGGCTGGCTGCGGTCGGAGGTGCGCGCGCCGGCGCTGCCGAAGGCGGCCAGGAGTGCCAGTGCCAGCGTGCCGGCGGCGATGTCAGTGGGACGGAACATAACGGGTGTGCACCTGCGAAAGGAGGGAAACCTGCTGGCGGTCGAAATCCGCCTCCAGTCCCAAGCCGCGCATTGTAAGTCCGGGGCGGGTGACGGTCACTTCCTCGGTGGTCCGGGCGAGGTTCGCGCGCATGTCCAGGGTCAGCCGGTCGGTTTCGATGCGGGTGGCCGGCGGCGCGTCCGGCGGGCTGTCGGCGCGGACCTGCCCGCGCAGTTCGAGCTGGTTGCCGTCGGCGGGGACGAAGCCCTGCTGCGCCTGCACGTCCCAGTAGCGGCCGCTGCGGTCCGGCACCTGGAACCGGGGCGTGGCGAGGGTCATGGTCTTGTCGGCCGGATCGCGCTGCAGCACCGGGCCGCGCAGGGTGAACGACTCGCGGCCCTGCTTGTCCAGCGAGGTGATCTCGTAGTCGCGCAGCACGTAGTCCGGGCGCGTGCGCAGGACGTCGTCCCCGCCCGGATGCGACATCCGCCAGACCTGCCAGCCGCTGGCGATCGCGCCCAGCAGCAGGACCACGGTGAGGGTCAGGCGCCAGTTCACGGATGCTCGCCGTGTTCGAGGAGGGCGTCGACGCGGCCCTGCGCGTGCAGCAGCAGGTCGCAGGCGTCGCGCGCCGCGCCGTCGCCACCACGGTGCGGGGTGGTCCAGTGCACCGACGGCAGGATCCACGGATGCGCGTTGGCCGGGGCGATCGCCAGGCCGACGCCGCGCAGGGTGGCGAGATCCGGCAGGTCGTCGCCCATGAACGCAGCCTCGTCCATGCCGATGCCCATCTCCGCGGCGATCCGGCGCATGCAGTCCAGCTTGCCGCGCTCGCCGATGTGCAGGCGCGCGACCTTCAGCTCGCGCCCGCGCGCCAGCGTTACCTCGCTGTGGCGCGCGCTGACCAGCGCGACCTCGATGCCGGCCTGGCGCAGCAGCACCAGACCCAGCCCGTCCTGCACGTGGAAGCGCTTGTGCTCGCGGCCGTCGCCGTCGAACTGCAGGCCGCCGTCGGTCAGGGTGCCGTCGACGTCGAAGCCGATCAGGCGGATGCGCGCGGCGCGTTCGAGCACGTCGGCGGGGAAGGCGGGCATCGTCATCACACCACCCGCGCGCGCAGCAGGTCGTGGATGTTGAGCGCGCCGACCACGCGGCGCTCGCCGTCGAGCACCAGCAGCGCGTTGATCTGGTGCGCCTCCATCAGCTGCGCGGCCTCCACCGCCAGCGCGTCGGCGCCGATGGTGCGCGGGGTGCGGGTCATCTCCGCGTCGATGCGGGTCGCGCGCAGGTCGACGCGTGCGTCGTCCAGGCTGCGGCGCAGGTCGCCGTCGGTGTACAGGCCGAGCAGGCGGCCGTCGCCGTCGACCACCGCGGTCATGCCCAGCCGCTTGCGGCTCATCTCCATCAGCGCCTCGCTGAGGGTGGCCTCCGGCCCGACCCGCGGTACCTCGTCGCCGACGTGCATCACGTCGGTGATGTGCAGCAGCAGGCGCCGGCCCAGCGCGCCGGCCGGGTGCGAGCGGGCGAAGTCGTCGGCGGTGAAGCCGCGCGCCTCCAGCAGCGCCACCGCCAGCGCGTCGCCCATCGCCAGCGTGGCGGTGGTGCTGGAGGTCGGCGCCAGCTTCAGCGGGCAGGCTTCGGCGGGCACACCGACGTCGAGGTGGATGTCGGCCTCGCGCGCCAGCGTCGACGCCTCGCGCCCGGTCATCGCGACCACCGTGTTGCCCTGGCGCTTCAGCGCCGGCAGCAGCAGCAGGATCTCGTCGCTCTCGCCGGAATAGGACAGCGCCAGCACGACGTCGGCGTCGGTGACCATGCCGAGGTCGCCGTGCGCGGCCTCGCCCGGATGCACGTAGAACGCCGGCGTGCCGGTGGAGGCGAGGGTGGCGGCGATCTTGCGCGCCACGTGGCCGGACTTGCCCATGCCGGTGCAGACCACCCGGCCGCGGCAGGCCAGCATCGCCCGGCAGGCGTCGCTGAACGCGCCGTCGACGCGCCCGCCCACGGCGGCCAGCGCCTCGCCCTCGATGGCGAACACGCGGCGGCCGCTGGCGGCGAAATCGAAGCTGTCGGGGCGGGCGGACATGGCGGAGGCTCGGCGGGATTCCGCTAAACTGGGCCGTTCAGTTTACGCGAGTCTCCCTGCCCAGCCATGAATGCCGACGCCATCCGCCAATTGATCGAAGCCGGCCTGCCCGGCGCACGCGCCGACGTGAACGGCGAGGACGGCGTGCATTTCGAAGCCACCGTGGTCTGCGCCGCGTTCGCCGGCAAGCTGCCGCTGGCCCGCCACCGCATGGTCTACGCGACCCTGGGCGAACGCATGGGCGGCGAGATCCACGCCCTGCAATTGCGCACCCTGACGCCCGAGGAGGCGGCCGCCTGATGCAGAAGATCATCGTCACCGGCGGCGCGCGCCTGCACGGCGAAGTCCGCATTTCCGGCGCCAAGAACGCGGTGCTGCCGATCCTGTGCGCCACCCTGCTGGCCGACGCGCCGGTGCGGATCACCAACGTGCCGCGCCTGCACGACGTGCTGACCACGGCCAAGCTGCTGGCCGGCCTCGGCGCGGGCGTCGTCCACGAGGGCGACGCGATGACCGTCGATCCGCGCAGCGTGAACAGCCACGTCGCGCCCTACGAACTGGTCAAGACCATGCGCGCCTCGGTGCTGGTGCTGGGGCCGCTGCTGGCGAAGTTCGGCGACGCCGAAGTCTCGCTGCCCGGCGGCTGCGCCATCGGTTCGCGCCCGGTCGACCTGCACATCAAGGGTCTGCAGGCGCTGGGTGCGGAAATCACGGTGGATCGCGGCTTCATCCACGCGCGCAGCGCCGGCCGGCTGAAGGGCGCGCGGCACGTGTTCGAGCTGGTCAGCGTCGGCGCCACCGAGAACGTGCTGATGGCCGCCGCGCTGGCGGACGGCACCACCGTGCTGGAAAACGCCGCGATGGAGCCGGAGATCGTCGATCTGGCCGACTGCCTCAACGCGATGGGCGCGAAGATCAGCGGTGCCGGCACGCCTCGCATCGTCGTCGAGGGCGTGGAGAAGCTTGGCGGCTGCGAGCACGCGGTGATCGCCGACCGCATCGAAACCGGCACCTTCCTGGTCGCCGCGGCGATGACCGGCGGCCGCGTCACCGCCACCCACACGCGCCCGGATACGCTGGACGCGGTGCTGGACAAGCTGCGCGAAGCCGGCGCGGACATTGCCATCGACGGCGACCGCATCACCCTCGACATGCACGGCAAGCGCCCGCGCGCGGTCAACCTCACCACCGCCCCGCACCCGGCGTTCCCCACCGACATGCAGGCGCAGTTCATGGCGCTGGACTGCGCGGCCGACGGCGTGGGCGTGATCAACGAAACGATCTTCGAAAACCGCTTCATGCACGTCAACGAACTGCTGCGCCTCGGCGCGGACATCCGCGTCGACGGGCATACCGCGGTGGTGCGCGGCGCCGCCAAGCTCAGCGGCGCGCCGGTGATGGCGACCGACCTGCGCGCCTCGGCCTCGCTGATCCTCGCCGGCCTGGTGGCCGAGGGCGAAACCACCATCGACCGCATCTACCACCTGGATCGCGGCTACGAGAACATCGAGGCCAAGCTGTCCGCGCTGGGCGCCGGCATCCGCCGCGTCGACTGATCGCGCCGCTTCTCAGCGGCGTCGCGCCGGCGCGGCCTTCGGCTTGCGCGGCGCGCGCGGTTTCGGCATGGGCATGAGGGCGGCGGTTTCCAGGATCAGCCGGCGCAGATTGTCGGCGTCGTCCAGCAATTCGTCGGCGACCGGATAGTCCTTGGCGCCGGGATAGGGCGGGCGCTGCGGCAGGTCGGGCGCGAGTTCCGCCGCCGCCGCGGACGGCTTGACGAACAGGCTGTTGTCGCAGGCGAAGGCGACCACCTTCTCGTCCACGTACAGCGCGTATTCGCCGAACATCTTCTTGTGGGTCAGGCGCTCGCCCAGCGCGAGTTGTTCCGCCACGTAGTCGATGAAGTCGCGATCGGTCGCCATGGCGCGCTCCTCACTGGCCTTCCGGCGGCTGCCACAGCTCCACCTTATTGCCTTCCGGATCGACGACCCAGCCGAACTTCCCGTATTCGGAATCGTGGGATTCGTCCAGCACCTCGCAGCCTTCCTCGCGAAGCTTCGCCAGCAGCGCGTCCAGATCCGCCACGCGGTAATTGACCATGAACGCCTTGCCAGGCGCGAAGTTCCCGCCGTCGCCGATCGACCACACCGTGGTGCCGCCGGTGGGAACATCGGCATCGTCGACCCAGCGGAACGCCGCGCCGCCCCACACCTGCACGTCGATCCCCAGATGCGCCTGGTACCAAGCGCGCAGCGCCGCGGGGTCTTTTGCGCTGAAGAAGATTCCGCCGATGCCGGTCACGCGCTTCATGGCTGCTCCGAAGAAAGGTCAGGTCGCCAATCTTGCCACCGTGTAGCTTTCTCCATCCGGCGCCACCACGCGCAGTGGTTGCCGGCTTGCCCGCGCTAGCAGCTCCGCCGCCGACAGGCCGGCATCGGGGCCACTGCCGGAAAGATCGATCGTGGCCTGAGGCAACCCTTCGATGGAGATCGCCGCGCGTTTGTGCGGCTCGCGCAGGATCTGCTTGTTGGCGATCTCCACCCGTCCCGCCATCAGCAGGCGCATGTCCTGGATCAGATAGGCGGCCAACTGGTCGTCGGCGATGTCGCTGCCCGGGATGTCCAACCGGAAATCCTGCGCGGACAGGCTGCCGCCGTTGGTGAAGTGGACGATGAAGTCGAATTTGACGCGGTGGTCGGTCATGGTGCCGGTGAATGCTTGATCTGAAGAGGCTGGATTACCGAAGGTCGGAAACTGTCCGGATCTATGACATGTGCGATGATGGTCAGGATGGATGAGAGTGCAGCGGCAACTGAGTAATGGGCTTCAAACACGGCGTAGAAATTTGCCGTCGCGCCCATGTCGGGTCGCTCGCGAGCAGGAAGTTCGGACGAGTGATCAGCTTGGCTTGCGGATGGCGAGTCAAATGTAACGGGTTGCCAAGAAAGCCTCGCTGTCAGAAAGTCGAATTTGAATTGCTGTAATTCTCTCGCACCGCCTCAATACCTGATTAAGCTGCAGCGGGAAGCGGCCTGGGCTTGAATGAACCGTTATGGCGTCGACGGAGTGTTGGTCAACAGTCGCTTGACTTTTGGTAGAGCCCACAAGCTTGCTCCAAACGCCAATGGATGCGTCAAGTAGAGGAGGCCTATGCCTGGGGTGCTCTTTAGGCTGACAGCACCATCAAGCATCGATCGCATGCCGATCAGGTCAAATAGCTGAAACGGCAAGCTCAGCAAGGCCAAGAACCCAAATGTTGTCAGCGCCAGAGCAAGGTACAGCCTGAGCTTCTTGTTGACTCCGCGAAGGTAGAACAAAGGCAAGGCTAGCGGCCAGATTGCGATTGCAAGAACTCCCATGCGTTGCGACCAGGAATCCGGTGCCGAAATCTGAAGCCGAAGCATGCTGTGAAACCAAGAGCAGGCTGCTTGTAATGGCCATGACACCGCGTCGCATAGGCTTCCTTTGCGTCCGAATACCTGAATTGAGCTGCGCCGCGAAGCGGCGTCGGCTTGAATGAACTGTTAGATCTTGCGTGTCGGAAACATGACCGCAACAAGCAGGCCCAACTCATTGCCCGCGACAAGTGGAGGGACGCCCAGTCTGGGGTTCTCAAAGAAATAGCGTGAGCCGACGTAAAACCCACCTAGAGTGAAGGCGCCAACTAGAAGGCGATCCATGAAACTGTGCTTGCCAGTGGTCTTGAAAGAAAGCCCGGAAACGATGGTCGTAGTGCCGCGATTCCGTTCAGCTCCATTGCGCGTGATGTCCATGCAATCAGCCCCCTAGCGATATTGTTTGGAAAGCAGCTAACGCCTGAGTTAAGCCATGCTGCGGAGCGGCATCGGCTTGAACGAATTGTTAGCCGCGGCGCCTTATCTCTGCATCTGCGCTGTCAGCGGCATGTGCTCGAATGACAGTGCCAACATGGTGCCTTTCCTTGATGGTCACACAGTAGTCTTCAAGACTGAGGGCGAGATCCATTTCTAGCCCGAAATAGTCCGCAATCCGCTTGGCGCCGATAGATCCGGACTTGATTGAGACGACAGAGGCGCTAACCGAGAGGTTTGGGTGCGCCGCTCGAATGTCCAGTAGTCTAGCAGCATGAGTTAGAACGTGATGCGGCTGTAGGTTTTTACCAACATGCTTGCACTCTATCAGTACGAGTTCGCCTGGCGAGTGAATTGAGACGTCGATCTGGTGGTTGTGCCCCGAGGCGCCACTGATTAAGTTGGAGCCACCGCCGCGAACAGATGTGCCGGGGGTTGTTCCGCAAAGATCGCTCATGAGCAGATTGACTAGGCTCTCGTACTCCGATGACTTGGTACTCTTCATAGTGGCTAACATCGGAATTAAGCCGCGCCACGAAGTGGCGTCGGCTTGAATGAATTGTTAGGGCCCACCCACGGTATTCTG
Source organism: Thermomonas brevis (assembly GCF_014395425.1). Classification (NCBI taxonomy): domain Bacteria; kingdom Pseudomonadati; phylum Pseudomonadota; class Gammaproteobacteria; order Lysobacterales; family Lysobacteraceae; genus Thermomonas; species Thermomonas brevis. The sequence continues at coordinate 1,063,571 of NZ_CP060711.1, read as the reverse complement.
AAGTGCGGCATGCTCAGCAAGTTCCGCATTGATGAAGCCAGAGATCATTGCCCGGTACACCTGCTCCGTAATGTCTGTATTAGCGCTTAGCTCTCCGGCCAGTGCTACGACCTTGCTTATTACCTGCTCCACGCGCTGAGGTGCACGAACATCATCTGTGGATTTCTTGAACTTGGCGGCTTGCTTGACGTAGCCGCCACGCTCGGCCAAGAGGGCGACAATCTGACGGTCGATGCGATCAATATTTGATCGAACATCATCAAGCGAATTACAGATCGAGATTTCAGGATTCTTCATATGGGCCCTAACGCCTGAGTTAAGCCGCACCACGAAGTGGCGTCGGCTTGAACGAATTGTTAGACGGCATCCAGCGAGGTGATGCTCTCTGTCAGCGATCTCAAGGTGTCGTAAATATTGCCAGCCCCTGTGTTGGCTGCACCTATCATAACTTGCCCCGATTCTGTGATGCTGAAGAGGTCGCCGTTGGCTTCAAGAAGGTCATGTTGTGTCAGAAAGCAGACAGCCATGTCTATGTCACTCTCAAGAGGTTCCACTTGGTGAATGGCATCCGCGGAATGTACGACCTCTTGTCGATCAACTGGATTCTTGTCCCAGAACCATATTGCTAGAAAGATCCATGCGATGCGGTCGGTGGCGGTCATGCTTGTGCGGTCTAACGCCTGAATTAAGCCGGCCCGCGAGGCGGGCTCGGCTTGAATGAATTGTTAGGCGAATACCTAGAATGCGCTTGCAATTGCATTCTGAACTGCACGTACTGCAAATACGTTTGAATCATGCCCTGCGTCAGCAACTTCGCCAAATCCAGATCCTGAGCCCCACGTAATTGTTGGCTTCTGGAATGCTTTTCCAGTAACACGGAATTGATACGTTCCGCTCACATTTCTATTTTCAACGCCGCCTAGGTTAGACGAAATTTTTTGGCATGGAATATCCCAACCTTGGCGAGTGTAAGAGCCAGAGTAGGTGACAGACATAACCGCAGTATCGCCCTCCAATTTTCCAGAGACGCCAGTAATCTGGACATTGGATTCAAGGGTGTCTCCTTTGCATCCAATTCTTATTTTGGTAATTCCTATGTCTTGATTTACGTCGTGCCTTCTATCCTCGGAAGAGGAGCCAATGCGACCATTTAAAACAGCACTAAGATCTTCGACCGAACCGGCTTGCGATGCTGTTGAAGCAGAGAGAAGTAAAGCAAACAAAGCAATCTTATTCATTTCCTTGTCCCCGGTTTGAGGTCATTGGTAGAGGTGACCCCTTCCTCTGTGCCTAACGCCTGAATTAAGCCGCGCCGCGAAGCGGCGTCGGCTTGAATGAATTGTTAGGTGCGCTACCTGCGGTATGCGCGCCAAGCAAACAGTGCGAACAACGCACCCGCGACTATGTGAAATATAACGATGAGCCAGAATTGTGATGGATTGTCTGCAGCAGTGTAGAACTGTCCCGCGATTCTGCTGTAGCGCCCAAGGCCAGATGCTCGTCCTGATGAGATGCAACAAGTTGCCAAGTACAAAAACAGTGCTGCGCCAGTTGAACAAAGCGCGATCTCGAAATGGCGACCGATTACGGCAGAGTAGGGGTTGCTTGGCATGCCCGTTGCGCACCTAACGCCTGAGTTAAGTCGGACCGTTTTCTGGCCGCGACGATGGCTCACTATACGATGCCACGTCGTGGCCACAAAACGGTCTCGGCTTGAACGAACTGTTAGGCAGAGACCATCCGGGCTTTTGGCCGCAACCACCGTGATATCCGACAGAGCATGGCACTGCGCGTGCCTGAGATGAAGGCGGGCTATACGAATTGTCCCGAAGCGACCAAGCGTGAAAGGTGGCAGGTAACGCCGCACACGTTGCGGGCTGTTTGCGAGAAGCCGTCCCACAGGCGGAGTGCAGCCGCTCTGAGGCTGCGCGGAGCATGTGGCCATGACTGGTTGCGGTGAGGTGAGAAGCGATGAACGCGCGGACGAGCTTTAGCAATTGCGAAGATTTTGCATGGCTCTGCCTAACGCCTGAATTAAGCCGCGCCGCGAAGCGGCGTCGGCTTGAATGAATTGTTAGGGCGCACTTGTTGCGGTGCCGCACTGTCTAGCTGGGTTGGGGAACTAAGGGATATAGCAACTAGTGCTTTAAACCGGTCGAGTTCAGATTTTGGCGCACGAATAGCTAGAAGGTCGAAGATGGAATTGCGTGAGAACAGAGCATTCATTCCAGACCAAGCAAGCCCAAATCTGACCATCTCTGAGACGCTGGGCGTTTTCTTTGCCCTGCGCATTAAGCGGCTACTGTAATCAATGTCTAGCGCGGCAGCTCTGCGTGTCCAGTCCGACGCAATTCCAAAAGCAATCAGGAGCTCCGACTCTGTCGCTGTCGGTTCGTTAGGGTTTTCTGATTTCGAGGTCAGTTGCTTAGCGCATTCGCCGTATTTCTTTCCGGCGAGTTCAAGCTGTTGATTGGTTGCCATAAGGTTCGGTGTGCGCCCTAACGCCTGAATTAAGCCGCGCCGCGAAGCGGCGTCGGCTTGAATGAATTGTTAGGCAGCAGCCCTAGAAACTGATGCTCCACGAAGGATAGATGCCTGTGGCGCGCTGAAAGACTTGTTTTAGAGTCTGCTCAAGGATATGCCGGCGCTTAATATTGACGAAGACAAACTTGAATTGCTCTTTGAGGCTCTGAGCGACAAGTAGCTCGGCAGTCGTTAAAGCGAAGAAGTACTTTTGAAAATTTGGTCCGAGATCACGCCTAGTGGACTTGATTTCATAAATCATGATCCGCTTGATGTTCCTTTCCACATCATAAGAATCGTTAAGATTTATGGGCTTTCCCTTGATCTTAATGATGTCGTAGGCGCGACCGTAAACAACTTTTCCGGCCTTGGCTAGAGCAACAAGTATGCGCTTCTTCTGGGCGGGTGTCGGAACAATGAATCCCTTCTTAGACTTGACAAGCAAAGCGGCTGCTTGAGTCGCGGTGCTAGGGATCTTGGCTGTCTTCTTCTTGGCCATCGATGTACTCGGATGTGCTGCCTAACGCCTGAATTAAGCCGCGCCGCGAAGCAGCGTCGGCTTGAATGAATTGTTAGGCCGCAGCGCCAAGGGCAAAAAGATCCCTGATTGCAGCCATGGGAAAAGCCTTTGTGTAGATGAGCTCACGACGCCCGTCCTTGAAATGGATATACGCACCGATTGGCGCTTGTGAGATGGGCGCGACACGAGATGCCGATACCTCTGCGATGTTGGCGTATGACACCGTCCAAGATTTGCGCCAGGAGCGATATGTAATGTCGGAAGACGAGAAGGTAAGCTGATAACGAGAGAGCCAGATAAATACCACCACTAAGACCAAGAGACAAAGCACAGAAGGCGGCACCATTCCCTTGGCTTGGAATTGCACCCAGCCGAACCTGACCAGAACCGCTGCAATCGGTATCAGAGGTAGACCAAGCAGCCCTAACCATAGGGCATAGCTTCTAAATTCGGTTCTGTAAACGCGATCATCTTTCATGCGGCCTAACGCCTGAATTAAGCCGCGCCGCGAAGCAGCATCGGCTTGAACGAATTGTTAGGCAGCGACTGGCCGAGATGCAACACCGCAAGAACAAAGCGAAAACGCTCTTGTGTGGCCTGCCGATGCTTCTTGCAAAGAACTATCCCGCAGACGGAGTGCAGCCGCTCTAAGGCTGCACGGAGACTGTGGCCGAGGCTTTGAATGCTTGGGAATGCGGTCAACTTCAAGTTCCTTGATCCCGAACGATAAAGATCTAGTTCCAGCGCTGCCTAATGCCTGAATTAAGCCGCGCCACGAAGTGGCGTCGGCTTGAATGAATTGTTAGGGCGCAATCGCGTGGCTAGCCACTAGACGTTTGATTTTGGGTAGAACCCACAAGCTAGCCGCAAATGCCAATGGATGTGCCAAGTAGAGCACGCCAGCACCAGGAATGTTATCAGAGCTAAGTGAGCCGCCAAGTAGGGCCGGCAGACCGATCAAGCCCAGTAATTGAAATGGCGCGCTCAACAGGCCCGCAAGGCCAAAGGCTGTCAACGCCAGTACAAAGTACAACGTGAGCTTCCTACTGGATCCGCGAAGATAAAACAAAGGCAAGACCAGTGGCCAGATTGCGATCATAAATATTCCCGCCATTGCAATCAGGAACCCAATCCCAAAATCTGAAGCCGCAGCGGGAAACGAAACTAGAAAAAGAACCACTGCAATAAATCTTACAGCAACTCGCATAATTCTCCTTTGCGCCCTAACACCTGAGTTAAGCCGGCCCGCCCACGGAGAACCGGTTTTGCGTGGAGCCACGAAGCGGGCTCGGCTTGAACGAATTGTTAGGGCGCTGTTCCCATTCCTGCCGCCTCCAGCATTTCCTTTCCTTTCACAACTACGGACTTGACGAGCTCGCGAGATTCAGAAGGTTCAATCTTCTGTATCTCAGCGTCTCTTATTTCATCCGGGAGCTTCAACAAGTGAATTGCATAACCAGACAAAATCGGCGTGAAAACTTGGGAGAATCGCTCGCTTATCTTGTCGGCAATTTGGCCCATGGAGTTGGTAATAATTCTTCCTTGATTGTCACTTAGCGCTTGGACCTTCTGTTCAAGCTCGCATTTCTCGCCCTTGTGCTCTATTTCGAGCTCGCGGCGCACCATTTGTTCAATTCGATCTGGGGAGAACGCTTGGGAGTATTTGACAGCAGCATCCACTACGGCTGATTGACTGCTAATTGCTGTGGCTTGTTGTGAAACAACATTCTTTGTCTCTGTCAGCAACGTTCCTTGTCTTGCCAAGGCCTCGGACAAAAGACTCAAGCGGTAGCGTTGATATAAAAATAGCGCTACCAAACCTAGAAGATTGATTCCCGCTGTGATGTAGTCCACAACACCCCCTTAAATTTGGTTGCGCCCTAACACTTGAGTTAAGCCGCGCCGCGAAGTGGTGTCGGCTTGAATGAATTGTTAGGCATTGGCGGCAGCTTTGAAGATGCCAGGGCCAACCTGTACAGCAATTGGCTCAAACAGAGTCACGGAGTTGGATTTGGTGAAGAGTCCCTGCCGCTTAATGACATACGGGATGTATATGAGCCTTGAGAAGTCCTTGCTCTCAAGAAGGACTCGTATTCCGTCCGGAGCGGGCGGGTCGTACTCACGTGGGATGTTCACGTTTGCTGCTAGCGCGGCTGCGGCAATGGAGCCCTCGGCGGCGCTGGAAGAAAAAGCCTCTCCGAGAAGACGATGGATATCTTGTGCGGCGGGATGCTCCTCGCCATTGTAACCACCGGCAGCGCTTACTTTGTCGTCAAGGCCGAGCGTGGCGCCGAACGGATGGAACTCACCAGAGTTGGTAAGCATGGTCTTGCCGAAGTCGATGCAGTACCTCAGAAGCTCATGCAGTTTTTCTGGGGATGCGATCATGTTTGTTCCAACGCCTAACGCCTGAATTAAGCCGCGCCGCGAAGCGGCATCGGATTGAATGAATTGTTAGGTTGCACCGCGATTATGGAAAGCAGCCCATGCCAGGTATATGCCGCCGAGAACGAAGAATGAGCCAAGCCAGACGGCCAGATTCTCGTCAGTCTGCCATGCCTCAGCTATCTCGACGTGGCTACGGAAGGGCTTGCCTGCGATCGACAGCTCAAAAACTCCGTAGTAGATATCTTTTGAGTAGATGGGGCCGCCCGGATTACTTGGATCGTAGAGCACGGTGACAACAGGTCGATCGGGGCGTGACAAGGCGTCATGCACGAGGCCCATGGCGTTGCCTTTTGATGCGTAGTCAAAGGACTTGGGAACGCCATCAAGGGCGAATTTGATGCCGTACTTTCCGTCCTGAACCCAAGTCACCCTGCCAGAGGCCGGCCGCAGTTCCGTGCGCGCTGGAATGCCCTCGAACATAGCCCACGAATAGAACATCATGCCGCTGAGGAGAAAGCAGAGCGCGGCGAACAGCGCGTTCTTTGCTCTTGTTGGCTTGCCGAGGAATATCATGTGCAACCTAACGCCTGAGTTAAGCCGTGCCGCGAAGCGGCATCGGCTTGAACGAATTGTTAGGCCACGGCTCTTGACGACAGCGCATGACCCAACCCGAGTGTACTGCCGTTGTTACTCTTGATGAACGAGCTAGACATTGCGAAGCCGGAGGCGCGGCTGGTTTGTGCTGCGCCGTAGCGCGAGGTGTCTCAACGAAGTGCGGCTCCGTGCGCTTTGCTAGGTGAAGTGCAGCCGCTTTCTTTGCCGAAGAGCGGAAGCAAGCAGGTGAGCGCACGAATTGTTTCGATGCGCCTGCTCTTAGTGGCCTAACGCCTGAGTTAAGCCGCGCCGCGAAGCGGCGTCGGCTTGAACGAATTGTTAGGCCACGGCTCCTGACGATGGCGCATGACCTGTCCCGAGTGTACTGCTGATCTGGCTCTTGATGAACGAGCGAGACATTGCGAAGCCGGAGGCGCGGCCGCTTTGTGCTGCGCCGTAGCGCGGTGAATTACGGCGAAGTGACAAGCGGTGAGGTTGATAGTTGCGACACCGAACAACGGGATAGTGCGAGCGCATAGAACTGCAAATGCGATGCGCCGCTTTGAGTGGCCTAACGCCTGAAATAAGTCGGACCGCGAAGCGGTCTCGACTTGATTGAATTGTTAGGCCGCGCCGCGAGAAAGCTCGGACCAGACCTGTCGAGTACCGACAAGATACAGCGTGCCGATGCCTAGGCAAATCAGGGAACTCCAGCACCAGAAGGCCACGCTGCGTTCACCGGGTGCAACGGCTGCGAGCACGAATCCCGCTACGCTGCGCAGCAGGTAAATGCCGGTAATGACGCAAAGACCGGTGCGAATAAGCGGGAGCCTTGGAATGACGCCGGCACCGGAAAGAGCGTAGAGCGACCAGACGCCGAGCACTGCAGCAATTCCGGTCGTGATGAGGGTAGGGGCGATATGGCCGGCAGCTGAGAGTTGAGCCATACGCTCACCTGCACCGAAGAAGCGGTACCACGATGGGCCAAAGAAGATGCAGCCAAGGTGAAGTAGGGCCGCGATCGCGCTCAGCGCAGCTCCGGATAACAGGTACGGGTTTGCCATATTGTCTAAAGCGGCCTAACGCCTGAAATAAGTCGGACCGCGAAGCGGTGTCGGCTTGAATGAATTGTTAGGGCTCACTGCCATTGCATGATGAGCCCACCAATGATGCAAGTTGCTCAGACGAATGTAAGCAATGTCAGCGCGGGATTCGGCTTTGTCCCGCCGGCTTTCATTGGATTGAGCCAGTTCACTGGGTAGAGAAAGGTGTTAGGCAAGATCATGGCAAAGCCACCCGCCGTGATCAGGAGCGGAATTTGCTGGGTTTGAACGTACTGGTAGAGATAAAAGATTCCCGCTACTGTAAAGATGGCCGTTCTTAGCCGGCCTCGCTTTTGCTTTTGTTCGACCTGCATAGAATTTCCCGTGTGAGCCCTAACGCTGAGTTAAGCCGTGCCGCGAAGCGGCATCGGCTTGAATGAATTGTTAGGCAGCAGTCTAGTCCTCATGGCGGTAGAAAGTGTAGCTAGAGGGCTTGCGCCCGAACGTGCCGGCCAGAAAGCTGACCGGAAAAGAATCTTCAACTTTCAGTGCCGGGATGGAGCCGCGATTGGTGGTCCCATAGATGTCACCAGATTGCCACTCCAACAGAACAAGATCCTTGGCCTGTCGCTCCGCAGCCGCCAAGTCTGCGGCACGAACGAGTCTAGTGGTGAAGAATTCAACGACTGGCGTGCCGTCAAACAGCAATTCGATTTCTTGACCGGACAGTATGACTTTGAAGTGCGGCATTGTTTGGTTTGCTGCCTAACGCCTGAATTAAGCCGCGCCGCGAAGCGGCGTCGGCTTGAATGAATTGTTAGGCGGCACTACCACTCACACTTCTCCTGCGCCGGATTACATGAACTGCCGGGAGCAAGATGGGCAGTTGGCGTGAGCGAGAAAACAACCGTGTGGTTGTGAATAGCGAAGCCGCCATGCTGATACTGAACAAACCAATCCGGCCCACGTTTCTCGGTTTTTACCAAGCGACGCTGCGGCAGGCCGTCACCCACCACGTCTGTGGCATTCCATGGCGCGTTAGAGTCTGCAAAGGCGCAAGGGCTGCACAGTGATGTAAGTGCTCGTTGGACCTCTGGCGGGAGGAACGAGATCGAGGCTGCCGGTGGGGACTTAGGAGAAGTTGCCTTGACCGCAGCTGGAGGTTCCGCAGGGCCTCGAAGGCGCAGCATAGAGGCAGCGTAGGCAACTACACCGAGAACGATGAGTGCGACGGCAATGATTGCCGTGCGACGCCAGCTGAACTTAGCTTTCTCTTCCTTCAAGTTGCGATCCTGATTGCGTGCCGCCTAACGCTTGAATTAAGCCGCGCCGCGCAGCGGCGTCGGCTTGAATGAATTGTTAGGCCGCCGAGCTGGATGTGTGTCCAGCGACTATGAAGAACAGCCCAAAGAACAGCAGCAGATAGGCTGCAAAGAAAACGAGCATGAAGTCGGAGAGCTTGGATAGATAGCTGTCATTGAGCGACTTGTGCTCACGAGCAACTAGGAACTTGAGAGTGGCCCAGCCGCCAGCAATGGTGTTACGCAGAAAGAGCGATGGCCGGCCCATTGCCTCGTACTTTTGCGGGTGATATAGCTCCAGCCGATTGAATAACAGCTTGATAAGAATGAACCACACAATGACTATGCCGAAGAAGATGGGAGCGAGTGTAATGGGGAGTGCTTGGTAATTCATGTTGGTGTTTGTCTGCGGCCTAACGCCTGAGTTAAGCTGTGCCGCGAAGCGGCATCGGCTTGAACGAATTGTTAGGCAGCGACTGGCCGAGATGCAACACCGCAAGAACAAAGCGAAACCGCTCTTGTGTGGCCTGCCGATGCTTCTTGCGGAGAACTGTCCCGCAGACGGAGTGCAGCCGTTCTAAGGCTGCACGGAGACTGTGGCCGAGGCTTTGAATGGTTGGGCGTGCGGCCAATTTCAGGCTCCTTGATCCCGAATGCTAAAGATTTAGTTCCAGCGCTGCCTAACGCCTGAATTAAGCCGCGCCGCGAAGCGGCGTCGGCTTGAATGAATTGTTAGGCCCCGATTGGCTCACACGAATCTATTCCGGTAAGACCGGAGGTCCGGATCGCCGTTGCAAGACCCGCTCCGCAGAGCATAAGTGGGCTGGCCTCATTGTTGGAGCCGAAATATTTGTCCGAAAACGCCATTTCGTTGTCTGCGACGCGGGCATCAGGCTGGAGCGCAATGCAGGCATAGCCGACTGTATCTAGATAGCGGCCACAATCGGAGCATGGCCGCATGAACCGGGTTTCCATAGCTGCATAGTCAAGAGCAGCCGGCTGCTCACACTTGAGGTGATAGAAGCCAAGCGCGTTGGGGAGGACTACAAAGCGCATGTTGGAACCGCCAAGTGATTGATACAGCGCCAGGAAGCGGTCACTAGCAATTACCGCTCCGTCGTAGCAACAGGAAATGTCGAAGCGGGCCCCCTTGAGCCGAAAGGCTTGGCTCGTGAAGTCTGGAGCGGTGCGGTAACCACATGTGCCACAGATGGGAACTCCACTGGCCGGATTAACTCGATCGCATGAGCCCACCATGTATGAGTTGTTGTCCTTTGGGGATAGCTGAAAAAGCATGGTCGGGGCCTAACGCCTGAATTAAGCCGCGCCGCGAAGCGGTGTCGGCTTGAACGAATTGTTAGAGGTCACTCGGCGCAGCTGACTGGGCATTGGTGACAGGTGCTATGTCTGCTTGCGGTGTGAAGTAGCTCGTGGCGAAGCCGCCAGCTATTGCAGCCAGGATGGCTATAAAGATTGCAAAAAAGTAATCGAACCTCTTTTGTCTTTTGTTCTCAGTGCGTTCATCAAGCTCCTCAACCTTCAGAAGGCCAGCAGAAGTGATGAAGATCTTTAGCTCCGCATCATGCCATGAGTCGCGGGCGCACTCATTGAAAGTAAATGACTCACCCTTGGCTAAGGCCAACTGACACAGCGAGACCGCTGTGCCCTGTGTGTCCAGCCCAAGTGTTCCCCGCCTCTTCTCCCCTCCAGATTCAAATGTAGAATCGGTTGTTATGTAGCCGGCATGTAGCATTGCGGCTAGCGTATAGAAGTCGGTGTAGTTGCCGTGTTTCCGGTCGACCTTAGCAACGAGCTCTTGCGCCCGAATCTCGCCGCGTCCTGCCACTAGCCGTAACAGCTTTTCATAAGGTGGCGACAGCATCTCTTGTGACCTCTAACGCCTGAATTAAGCCGCGCCGCGAAGCGGCGTCGGCTTGAATGAATTGTTAGACATGCGGCTTTTTTGGTGGCGGTGGCGGTGGTTGAACAACCGTGCGGGCTACAATGTCTCGTGGCGGAAAGCTGGCAGGTAATGGCTCAACCCCGTAGATAGCCTTTATCACTGGAAGAATCAACTGCGAGCGAAGACTGGCCTTTTTTTGGGCAGGGTTGTAGAAGTTATCTATGTCGAGGACGGAACCATCAGCGCTGACAAGTTCGATGTTGGAGCCTTTTGCGTTTGTGGCAATTAGGTAGTGGTGTCCAACTACCAGATTTACCCCGCCGCACCAAAAGGTTGAGTACTTAATGCTCTTGTAGCCAGTTGGATTTCCAAAAAGGTTTTGAACGGGACTGATCTTGCCCTCGACCCATGCTGTATAGGCTCCACTGCCTAGATCCTCTCGCTTGTACTCGGCACTGTCTAGGCGGAAGACGAAAACATTGTTTGCGTCTTTTAGGGCGGATCTAAAAGATGGCGGTTCTGGGTACTTGCACGCATATGATGCTGCAGGCAGCAGAGCGATGAATGAAGCTATGACTGCGAGAATGGATGTCCGCATGTCTAAACGCCTGAATTAAGCCGCGCCGCGAAGCGGCGTCGGCTTGAATGAATTGTTAGGCCCAAGCCCGGAAACCAGCAGTGTTGTATTCATTGGTCTTTGACCTTGCCGCAAACGTATTTGGACTGCCGAGATCATAGCCGCCTTTGAGGGTGAAGCCGCTGTAGCCAGAGGGGTGAGGTGCCGCAAGTTTTGCTTGAAGTTGCACGAGCGCTCGGCCGGGAGAGTGCGAAGCTCTGAAGGTCGCCCGGACAGTCCAAGCGGATGCGGCAGAATCCAGCAATAGAGTCTCCTTGCCGCGAGCAAACGCATGAGCAGAATAGGTGCTCTCAACACCAAGGTCTGCCGAGGCCCGAGAAATTTCTGGAGTCAGCGCCGCAGCTAAAAATGCTTGCAACTCGGCGGTGTTTGGAATGAACTCGTCGGAGACTGTCATTGGACCTAACACCTGAATTAAGCCGCGCCGCGAAGCGGCGTCGGCTTGAATGAATTGTTAGGCCGCGGTCGACGAAGCCCTGTCCTCAAGCCACTGTGTAAGTCTGCCGTAGAAGATGCATACCAAGAGACTCGCCAGTCCATAAATAATCAAAAGGAGGATACCGCGGTGCAGAGAAGCTCGGTCAACGCACACCCATAGAGCCGAAAAGGTCAACAAAGCACCTGCTCCAAGTCTATAGACTGCATGAAGGTCACTATGTACCTCCAGAAGAATCTTCTTTGGCAATGACGGCCCAGAGAGAGACGGGCTGATTTTGAGGGCAGAAAGAACTGCTACTGTAATCCCACTGAGCCCAACGGCGTACCACAATGGGAAGTCGTTAGGCAGCAGGGCCTTAAGTGACGCATCCAAGAAGGGGAAGCCTCCGATCCAGTACGCGATCAGTACGGGAAGGCCACCAATGAGGAACGAAACCGCTATCTCAAAGAGAACTTCTTGTGCCTTGAGCATGTAACCTCCGTGTTGTTTCACCGCGGTCTAACGCCTGAATTAAGCCGACCCGCGAAGCGGGTTTGGCTTGAATGAATTGTTAGGCACCAGTCTTGAACTCAGTGCGGAGTTGATCTGGCTGGCCAGAAGCAAGTAATGACAAAAGCTCTAGAGCACGTTGTTCAGAGACTCTCATCGATTGTCCGGGTGAAAGTTCCTGCTCATAGTCTTGATCTGCCCATTGCTCAAACGTAACTGTTCCATTGCGAGAAATATCCAGAACATACATTGGTCCTTGATCCCATCCATAACGCAGGGATGCAGAGCCATGCTCCTCATAGTCGCTTTCCATCATTCCAGGAATTGATTCATGGAATAGCTCATGAACCGCGCTACTCAATTCGTTGGCGGTTGGGGAGCGTCGATCTCCGCCATAGCGCTTTGAAAGGATTAGCCAAGAGTCTGTCATGGTGCCTAACGCCTGAGTTAAGCCGTGCCGCGAAGCGGCATCGGCTTGAACGAATTGTTAGGCCACCGCTCTTGAAGGCGAAGCATGACCTAGGCCGAGTGTACTGCCGATCTGGCTCTTGATGAACGAGCGAGACATTACGAAGCCGGAGGCGCGGCTGCTTTGTGCTGCGCCGTGGCGCGATGGACTACAGCGAAGAAACGAGCGGTGAACTTGGTTGTTGCGAAACCGGACAACGAGCGCATACAGGCGTCAAGAAATGCAAATACGCTGCGATCGCTCTTAGTGGCCTAACGCCTGAATTAAGCCGCGCCGCGAAGCGGCGTCGGCTTGAATGAATTGTTAGGGCTTAGAAGCGCCTCTGCGCCATAGGAATAGTGCCATATATGTGCCGCCGAGAAACAGAAGAGTAAGAAGCCCAATATTGAACACCAAGGTCAGGGTTGCGCTTGGGCTAGAGAGGGGTACAAGTTTGTCAGTGCCGTATTGGGATATGCGAAGAACAAGCCCATTCTTGTGAGGTAGATAGATAAAAGTTATAGCAGAGGGGATTGCAAGGCCATAGCAGAGCAGGAGTACTGAGATGGCTCTCACGCGCGGCGAGAATCCGCGACCTCTTGAGCGCAAGAAACGCTCAGAGACAGCAAATGCGGTAAAGAATATAAAAGTGCAAACGAATACCCAGTTCGCGATTTCCTCAAGCTGCATCATTGTCTCCTCTAAGCCCTAACGCCTGAATTAAGCCGACCCGCGAAGCGGGTTCGGCTTGAATGAATTGTTAGGCCTCACCCCCAGAACTTCCACTTGGATTTCTTGCGAGGCAATTGAATATCTTTTGCGCGCGTGCTCAAGAACTCTAGATATTTTGTGTCGTCCTTGGCGAAGACCCCGGGACCGGCGCTCATATAAGCACGCATGAGCTCATCTGCCGAGCGATCAAGATTGCCAAGCTCGAACTGACATTGGCCAAGGCGCAGATGAATAAATGGGTTTCCAATCGCATCAGGGCAATGCATGGCTTGGGAAAGATTATCCCGACCGGCTGCGAAATCTCCACTGAGGAAATTTGCGTCTCCGACAGCAACGAGTATCCATGTTGCCGCCTCCCAGTTCTCTTTTGGATCCGGTAACAAGTCCCAGGCCGACCAATAAGCTTCTAAAGCCGAAGAAAAATCTTTTGCTTCGGCATGCTGATCACCAAGTGCGCAAAGGCGGTCGAGTTCAGCGCTCGTTTCCGATGAAAGTTGAAGCACTCAGTAATCTCCAGTGAGGCCTAACGCTTGAGTTAAGCCGCGCTGCGAAGCAGCGTCGGCTTGAATGAATTGTTAGACGGCCCTCAGCTGAAGGCGCCAGTGTCGAAGGGGGTGATCCATAGATAACTCTGACTCGTCATAGCTTGCAGGACTTCGCTCTGGCATTGCCAATATTTCATCGAGGAGAAGTTCCGTAATGACGCCCTGTGGAGCTTCAATGATTGCATCCATTGCGCCGCCTGGATCAGGGCAATTTATGCAAATTTCTAGCAGCATTATGTTGTCATCTTCTTCTGAGCTGCCCTCGGTCGGGTGAAAAACATGAGCCAATCGCTGAAACAATTCAGTACGATTAAGGATGGGTACCCACCGGGTCTTTGGAAGCATAGCCGTCTAACGCCTGAGTTAAGCCGTGCCGCGAAGCGGCATCGGCTTGAACGAATTGTTAGGCAGCAACTGGCCGAGATGCAACACCGCAAGAACAAAGCGAAAGCGCTATTGTGTGGCCTGCCGATGCTTCTTGCGGAGAACTGTCCCGCAGACGGAGTGCCGCCGCTTTGAGGCGGCACGGAGACTGAGGCCGAGGCTTTGAATGCTTGGGAATGCAGCCAACTTCAAGTTCCTTGATCCCGAACGCTAAAGATCTAGCTCCAGCGCTGCCTAACGCCTGAATTAAGCCGTGCCACGAAGTGGCATCGGCTTGAATGAATTGTTAGGCCTTGCCGAGCGCGCGGAGACTTGCGCCACACGCTGACCAAGCCTTATCGAATTGCCGCTGATCTTTGGTAAAGACATCACTGAGGCTTCCGGGGCCGCCGTAAGAGCAGTTGCTGTGGTTATGCACCGCACCACGGATATCACCCTCTCGGAGCATAGATGCAATGGCTGAGAAGCGAGCGGCCCAGCCGGGCAGCTCCTCCGCAGTAAGCACCTCAACAAATGCGTCTGTCGTGAAGATGGCATGCTCTATCAACTGGTCAAGATCGCGGTTTTGCATGGTGCAAGGCCTAACGCCTGAATTAAGCCGCGCCGCGAAGCGGTGTCGGCTTGAATGAATTGTTAGGCTCCTAGCTGCGAAGCCCATGAGTTGAACCACTCTGAGGGCAAGCGTACCTGCTCCAGATTGATGGTGCGAAGCTGCTCAAGTGTGTATGTATTGGACAAGAACAAATCCCACTGGACGTCAACATCAGCGAGTACCGGTAACGCCTTCTCAATCTCTGCTGGTGCATCTGTGTCCAAGTAGGAGCACCAGAACCGATCACACCATTCAGCGATCTGCTTGTGAGTGAATGGCGATGCTTCTGGATCAGAGCCCCAGCGGAGCATTTGCCGAGCAGTCTCTATTGAGAAGGGTGGAAACTCAGTCGCCATGATGTGTCTCTAGGGGCCTAACGCCTGAATTAAGCCGCGCCGCGAAGCGGCGTCGGTTTGAATGAATTGTTAGGTTGCGGCTACGGCAACCTATGAAAGATGGCCCGCAAGGGGATCAAGTTATCGCCCTGCTCAAAGAGATGATCGCTAGTCTCCCAAGAGAGAACTCCGCTGGGAGAAATTGAGGCGGATCCGATAGAAATTGAGTTGTCCCTGGCGCTTTGAACAATGAGGACCGCACTCTTGGGCGATGTCGCCATGCCGCGAACTTGCCCGCCGTCGTCCATGCGACCACAGTTTGGTGTGCCCGCGGAGAAGGTGCCTCTGATCTTTGCGTTCTGCTGGGTGAGGTTGAAAGATGCGAAGCCGCACTCAACATGCTTTGACTTTTGCTCTTGGCTCCGGAGATCAACTTTCCATTCGCCACTGAACGATTGCGCAAGGCAATTGGCTGAGACAATTGCTAGAAGAATCGTGGCTAGAAATCGCATTGATACTTGCTCCGCAACCTAACGCCTGAGTTAAGCCGCGCCGCGAAGCGGCGTCGGCTTGAACGAATTGTTAGGCCATTGCTCTTGACGATGGCGGATGACCTGTCCCGAGTGTACTGCTGATCTGGCTCTTGATGAACGAGCGAGCCATGACGGAGGCGGAGGCGCGGCTGCCTTGTGCTGCGCCGTAGCGCGAGGCGTCTCAACGAAGTGCGGCTGAGTGCATGCTGCGAGGCGAGGTGCAACTGCTTTCTTTGCCGAGGCGCGGGAGTAAGCAAGCAAGCGCATGACCTGTTTCGATGCGCTTGCTCTTAGTGGCCTAACGCCTGAATTAAGCCGCGCCGCGAAGCGGCGTCGGCTTGAATGAACTGTTATGCAGCCTGCAACAACAGTTGAAGCAAGACTGCTGAAGTGATCTTAAGCCAGCGGGAATCGGTACGCGAGTAATCACCGGACGAAGGTCTTTGGTGGTGGGTGGGCATAAGCTTGGCTCTTTTGCACGATGCAGTGCGTGGCCGAGCGGGATATGCGACTGGCTGGATGTCTGGACTCTGGCAAGCTTGCGCAAGACAATGCGACTTTTGCCTGCCCGCGCATAACGCCTGAAATAAGGCGGACCGCGAAGCGGTCTCGCCTTGATTGAATTGTTAGGCCGCTGTCCTTGGCTGGAGAACGACCACCCAAAGTCCGAGTGTAGCGAGGAAGTTGACCGTGAACACCAAGCCGCGCAGCCGGATGTTTGTGGTCAGAACCTGGACGCAACTGTGCGCCACGCGGCCAACAATGAACGTCCAGGCAAGTAGAGACGCGATAGATGCCTCAGAGTGACTCTGAATGAGTAGCAGGCACGCTGCGTAAAAGAGCAGGGGCCACTCAAACTGATTGGAAAGGTTTGCGCTGATGCGCGGTTCGACTGTGGCCCAAGGATTGGAGCCATCAGGGCGCTGACCGATGCCCCAAATTTTTGGAGCACGTGCAATTGTAAGAAGAACGTAGAGGAACGAGGCAAGCGCTACATGAGCCACCATTGGAAGTATTAGTGGATGTTCCACATTGCCCTCGCTTGCAATGATGCTTGGAGCGGCCTAACGCCTGAATTAAGCCGCGCCGCGAAGCGGCGTCGGCTTGAATGAATTGTTAGACCGCTGCCAAAGTCTGCTCATTGAAGAGCATCAGCTAGCTATGCTGATTGCCTGCAACTTTTGGGAGAAACTTCACGACGGTCACTATGCCGAGAACGATAGTAAAACCAATCAGCACGCCAGCAAAGAAGTCTGAGCTAAGCCCAAAAAGAAGACCTGGATCTTTCAGCTGGCTGAGCTGCCTCGATGCTGCTGCCAAAACGATCGTAAAAGTTGCGGCGAGCAAGCATTGTTGGTTCCGCGTCACAATTTTCCCCTTTGCGGTCTAACGCCTGAGTTAAGCCGCGCCGCGAAGCGGCGTCGGCTTGAATGAACTGTTAGCCGCGCTCTTTGAACCACGGCTCAGCCTGAATGATACGACGGAGTGGAGTGTCGACAAACGGGGTGCCCGCCACATGTACTCAGCAGCTTTAGCCTTTGCACTTACAGGGAGAGCTTGTAGATGTGCGACTCCAGCAGAAACGCTGAATGGACATTTTTGACTGCTCTTTGACTCAAAGTTTGACGCCAGGTCAGTCCAGACCACAATATCGATAGATTTTTCATTGGCCCATGCAGCTATGGCCGAAAGGTTGCTCTCAGATCTCGAGTTGCGCCTTGAGCCATCACGAAAGTAGTAACCAATGTTGCGCAGCGTCGTGCCCTCGCGACAGCGCAGATCTGCGATAGCGTCGTCTGGGTTTTGCCTTTTGCTACGTGTAAAGGCCACACGGCAAGCCGAACCATTGTCCTCATCTAGTACGAGCGTCAGTGCGTCCTCGCGGCTGGATGAGACGCGAGAAAACTCCAGCGGAAGCATGGGGCCATCCAGCTCCCAAGCCCCATGAAATTGTCCGAAGTCCGGGCGCGTGTCCCAGATCAACGAGCCCCAACCGAGAATGATGCTGTGCGGCATGTGCTTTTAGCGGCTAACACCTGAATTAAGCCGTGCCGCGAAGCGGCGTCGGCTTGAATGAATTGTTAGGCGTGCCCCTCACGTAAGCGAGAGACGCAGCCTGAGAAAATCACCGCGCTCAGAATAGCGCGAGTTGACGGCAGCAAAGAGTTGCGTGATTCCGAGTGCAATATCTGGATGTCTTTCCGAAAATTCATAGTAACCGACGAGAAGAACTTCAAGGGTTTCATCTCTGCCAAGCATGAACGCAGACATGCCATCTCCCTCGTCTAGATAACTGAGGCAGTCAATCCAAGCATTGTTATTGCGACTATAGAAATCCGGGAAGCCAAAGGCAAAGCGAGACGCTTCATGAAAGTCGTCCCAACTGGAGATGTCACTCATGGATAGCGATGCATATGCCATGGCACGCCTAACGCCTGAATTAAGTCGCGCCGCGAAGCGGCGTCGGCTTGAATGAATTGTTAGTCGTTAACTTTAATGCCCGGATACAGTTTTCCAATAATCTTGAGCAGGACTTCTTCTGAGACATTCATTGCTCGATAGCTTCTTTCTACGTAAGGTTCAAGTAAAGTGAGCGTTTCTTGGAAATAGCCTGTTATTTCTGTTAGTTCTTTGACAACGCGATCTTGCCAATCTTTATGAACTGTAGCCGAGATGATTGTTTCAGAAATTCTATGGGCAAGCTCATTTCGGAAGAAGACCATATTGTCGAGTTCTTCTTCAATCTGCTCAGAAGGGTTGAATTTTGCAATAAATTCTTTGACTAGAACCCCAAGCGTCATCTTTTTAATGCCATCTTTATCAATGGGGTAGTTGTTCTCAATGGCATGGCACATCAAGAATGTTACGAGTCGGGATTCAAGGAGGTGAGCCATCCTCAACGCTCGACCGTACGAGGCATCTACGAGAAACGCTTGTAGTCGTGTCACCGATATATCGATATCTTCCATTAACGGCTAACGCCTGAATTAAGCCGCGCCGCGAAGCGGCGTCGGCTTGAATGAATTGTTAGGCGACGCTCTCATTTTTCCGCTTCCCGCGCGCAACGAATACAAGAATTCCGAGAACGCTGATGAAGCCCTCGACGAGGAGTGCAGCCGGAACCTCAAAGTGACCCTCGCCACCCCAGGATGGCCGCGAAACGCCAGGAAAAGACCCAAACAGGACAGAAGTAAAGAGGAAGGCAGTGAGCGTAAAGGCTGCGGATCTGATCTGGCCATCATTCAGCGGGCCTGTACGCAGGAACCAGAGCCAGATCAGCTGTGGTGCTCCGAGCATTGCGGTGAACATGATTGCCCCCGGAATGAACTCGTTCTCCGACATGGCAGCGAAGAACTTGAAACTGGCGACGCAGATGAATGCTAACGCGAGCAAGATGGGCTTCATTGAATCTCCATGTGTCGCCTAACGCCTGAATTAAGCCGCACCGCGAAGCGGTGTCGGCTTGAATGAATTGTTAGCGCTCACGGCGACGAATCTCGGTGCGCTCAAAGAACGATCCTTTGGGCCATGTAAGCTTGGAGCGGACTGCTTCAAATTGAAGTTCCTCTGGGTCAGCGCCGCGAGCATGTGCCCATTCTCTCCATTGCGGGATGAAATATGACCACCAAAGCCATGCGAGAATAAAGCCAAGACCAACGGCGACGAAGCAGGCAATTGTAGATACATCAAGAAGAAAGTAAGCGGTCGCGGCGCCGGAAAGCAGCAAGATCTGGACGGGGCCGTTTACCAACAGTTGCCCGCGTGAGATTGCAAGATCAACGGGGATTGGCTGAGGGTCGTTGTCACGATCGAAATTCATATTCATTGGGTGAGCGCTAACGCCTGAGTTAAGCTGCGCCACGAAGTGGCGTCGGCTTGAACGAATTGTTAGGCCACTGCTCTTGACGATGACGCATGGCCTAGCCCGAGTGTACTGCTGATCTGGTTCTTGATGAACGAGCGAGGCATAACGGAGGCGGAGGCGTGGCTGCTTTGTGCTGCGCCGTAGCGCGAGGTGTCTCAACGAAGTGCGGCCAGTGAGGCTTGCAGTGCAGAGTGCAGCGGCTTTCTTTGCCGAGGAGCGAGAGCAAGCAAGCGAGTGCGTGACCTGTTTCGATCCACCTGCTCTTAGTGGCCTAACGCTTGAGTTAAGCCGCGCCGCGAAGCGGTGTCGGCTTGAACGAATTGTTAGGCCACGGCTCTTGCCGACGACGCATGACCTGGCCCGAGTGTACTGCTGTTGTTGCTCTTGAAGAACGAGCGAGACATTGCGAAGCCGGAGGCGCGGCCGCTTTGTGCTGCGCCGTAGCGCGAGGTGTATCAACGAAGTGCGGCTCAGTGCGCTTTGCTGAATGACGTACAGCCGCTTTCTTTGCCGAGGAGCGGGAACAACAAGCTTGCGCATGACCTGTTTCGATGCGCTTGCTCTCAGTGGCCTAACGCCTGAATTAAGCCGACCCGCGAAGCGGGTCGGCTTGAATGAATTGTTAGGCCCCGGACGAGGCCTCTCCTAGCGCAGTATTCCAAAGCACGAAACCATTTGTCGCCGGCGAGCGCAAAGGCAGCAATGGCGTGATCTCTATGTGCCAGCGCCGAAAGACTACAAGAAGTTGCCGCACTGTGTCCGAGCTCACTGGGGAAGTCAGCGTCAGCTCCAAGATAGTACCCACGCCCTGGATGTCTTGGTGCTCGGGCAATGCTCTTAGCCAGCCGAAGAAGTGGTCCTCATCCGCTGGTGCAAAGAATGTTGGACCTTCAAAGGAAATGATCACGGGGCCTAACGCCTGAATTAAGCCGCGCCGCGAAGCGGCGTCGGCTTGAATGAATTGTTAGGCCCCGGCACTGGATGTGCTGGAAGCCATGTAGATGGCTTGTCCACAGTCCTCAGCTTGCTGAGAGAGAGCAGACAGCCAAGTGCACCACTCAACGTTACCAATGCCAGTAACCATGCGATCGCCCCAAGCCTTGGGGTGACAGAGCTCAATGACTTGGGAGCAGACACTCTGACCCATGCTGGGTGTAGCGGCTGACTCCACCTTGCTTTGAACGAAAGCAAAGATATCTTCCACGCCGGGTCGCCCGTCTAGCTGGCGTGCCATTGCAAGAAGTGGCTCAAGCTGCGGAACTTTCATACGGGGCCTAACGCCTGAGTTAAGCTGCGCCACGAAGTGGCGTCGGCTTGAACGAATTGTTAGGCCACTGCTCTTGACGATGACGCATGGCCTAGCCCGAGTGTACTGCTGATCTGGTTCTTGATGAACGAGCGAGGCATAACGGAGGCGGAGGCGTGGCTGCTTTGTGCTGCGCCGTAGCGCGAGGTGTCTCAACGAAGTGCGGCCAGTGAGGCTTGCAGTGCAGAGTGCAGCGGCTTTCTTTGCCGAGGAGCGAGAGCAAGCAAGCGAGTGCGTGACCTGTTTCGATCCACCTGCTCTTAGTGGCCTAACGCCTGAGTTAAGCCGCGCCGCGAAGCGGCGTCGGCTTGAACGAATTGTTAGGCATTGGTTCGTGGAGCTTCATATGCTGCTCGTTCCTCTGCCTTTGCGAACCCGTGAAGAATCCAGCAAACAATAGCGCAGACGATGTAGAGCGGGAATCCAAGTGATCCTAAACCGCCAGGATCTTTAGCGGTTAGTGCAAGGAAAATGTATGAGCCAAGCAGACCAATGGCGATAACGTGTAGGGCTACCGCGCTGCGAAATCTGTCCTGTTGCTTGGGCTTCCAATCCTTGCTCATGTACAGCATGAGCGGGAACGAAAAGAGAGATGGGCAGCAACCAAGCGCCGCGATGAGCACTACGAAGAAAATTGAAGCGAGCTTGAAAGCTGTGATCAATGCCTAACGCCTGAGTTAAGCCGTGCCGCGAAGCGGAATCGGCTTGAACGAATTGTTAGGCAGCGACTGGCCGAGATGCAACACCGCAAGAACAAAGCGAAAGCGCTCTTGTGTGGCCTGCCGATGCTTCTTGCGGAAAACTGTCCCGCAGACGGAGTGCAGCCGCTCTAAGGCTGCACGGAGACTGTGGCCGAGGCTTTGAATGATTGGGCGTGCAGACAACTTCAAGTTCCTTGACCCCGAATGCTAAAGATCTAGTTCCAGCGCTGCCTAACGCCTGAATTAAGCCGCGCCGCGAAGCGGCGTCGGCTTGAATGAATTGTTAGGCCTCAATTGCACGAAGCCACCTGAGCACGAACGCAAAAAGCACTGCTGCCTCAAAGAACCAGAACGAAACATGGAGCCAATAGGTCTTTGGAGATTCAGATGCTTTAACGATGCCGGGACTCATCATTGTTGGTGACGAGACAGCCCGTGTTTTCAATGCTTTGATGCCGTGCCAAAAACAGTACACACCTGCTGATGCCAGGATGAGTGCTGTCAAGATGTCCAAAAGAATTGACATTGAAGCCTAACGCCTGAATTAAGCCGCGCCGCGAAGCGGTGTCGGCTTGAATGAATTGTTAGGCGGCAGCTGCATGTTACACTTGCGCCAACACGTCACGCACAAAATTCTGTGTATTGCCGATCCACGCATCAAGCGTAGGCGTTGAAATTGATGCAACTCTATGGTTGCCGCGTCCTCCATTTGGATTCTCGTCTGCGCGGTGGACTATGCGGTGTCTACGCTTCATTGCTTCTTCTAACTGCGCCATGTATGGGGCGAGTGGTGCTGTGTTGAGACCAATTGCCTGAAGTAAAGAGGAAACTTCAGTGGGATTATTGTAGTTGGATCTTTCCAAACTTGCGTCTGTGGATTCCTTAATCAGATCGTCGATGCTTTTCCCTTTATGTGCAGAGAGTGCGCCCAGTGAAATCTTCATGGCTGTTCCGCCAGCGATGGGGATTTGATCAAGCACTGTGGCCTGTGCAGTAGGTAACTTCCAGTAGGCCAAGCTGCGTAAGACGTCTTCTAAGGATGCATGAAGCAAAACGGTAGCGGCACGGAGAACGTCCGTTTGTTGATGTCCTCGTCGGCCTCGACCAGCCCCTGCAAGCTGATTGCGATAAATTGAGACGAGGTTCTTGACTCGCGCAATATTTCGATCAAAGCGCTGAGTTATTTCTTGCCTCATGCAGCGATCCCCTTTCTCTGCCGCCTAACACCTGAATTAAGCCGCGCCGCGAAGCGGTGTCGGCTTGAATGAATTGTTAGGCACCACCTAGTGCTCCACCGGGAGCGACCCCTCAACACTCGCCTTGGGCGAATCTACCCGCCGCAAGAAGTCTTGGAGCATCAAGTCCCGGCACTTGCTAAGTGGAACCTTGTCTCGTTGGGCGAACATGCGTGAGGCATGCTCAAAGAGGTCTGCAAGTAGCTCGCCAAAGGCCTCTGCACCGCCACTAACATCGCTGCTGATTGTCACGTGCAATTGCTCGTGAGCTGCCCAGAGACGCATGAGCTCAAAGGCGTCCGGGTCACTGAGTGCATCAGGTGGGATTGCAAGCTCTTCGTCGTGCATGAGTTGCCCTTATGTTGAATGTGGTGCCTAACGCCTGAATTAAGCCGCGCCGCGAAGCGGCGTCGGCTTGAATGAATTGTTAGGTGCGCACGCGGGATGAATGAACACCTGTTTACGGATATGGTCTCGACTCAACTATAGAGATCGCAGACGGCTCAAGTACCACATATGTATGTCCGTGGGCTGGTGGGTTATGCTCCCAGATCATAAACGCCCAGACACCTAGCGACTTTAGATGGTTGGCAGCAACGATATCACCGCGATCTCGCCGAAGGATGCAATAACTAGAACTAGAGTAGGTGTAAGCGTCTCCCTTGGCGGGGTGCCATGCTGATTCATCGGGGTGCCTCCACAGGCATCCTTCTGGGACAGTCAACTTGACGCGGTGAAGGAATCCTTGTCCCTTCCGTTCTTTTGCCCATGTAGCGTAGTACTGACCCCCAGCTAGGGTCTCAGCGAAATGGAATCCCCGGCCTTGAGCATCTCCCTCTCCAGACCCAAGGTGCCGAGGATCTACTGATGTGAAGTTACCCCAACCTCCGTGCCAACCGAAGATTTCCATGCGCACCTAACGCCTGAGTTAAGCCGTGCCGCGAAGCGGCATCGGCTTGAACGAATTGTTAGGCAGCGACTGGCCGAGATGCAACACCGCAAGAACAAAGCGAAAGCGCTCTTGTGTGGCCTGTCAGAACTATCCCGCAGACGGAGTGCAGCCGCTCTAAGGCTGCACGGAGACTGTGGCCGAGGCTTTGAATGATTGGGCGTGCAGACAACTTCAAGTTTCTTGACCCCGAATGCTAAAGATCTAGTTCCAGCGCTGCCTAACGCTTGAGTTAAGCCGCGCCGCGAAGCGGCGTCGGCTTGAACGAATTGTTAGGCCACTGCTCTTGACGACAGCGCATGACCCAACCCGAGTGTACTGCCGATGTTGCTCTCGATGAACGAGCGAAACATGACGAAGGCGGAGGCGCGGCCGCTTTGAGCTGCGCCGTAGCGCGAGGTGTTTCGGCGAAATGCGGCTCAGTGCGCTTTGCCAGATGAAGTACAGCCGCTTCTTTGCCGAAGAGCGGGATAAAACAAGCATGCGTATGACTGTTTCGACGCCGCTGCTCCTGGTGGCCTAACGCCTGAGTTAAGCCGCGCCGCGAAGCGGCGTCGGCTTGAACGAATTGTTAGGCCTCTCAGCCACGATGCTGGATAGCTGTCGGGACATCCTGGCAGTTCTCCAGAACCGCATATTTCCCTTGAACTTTCGCGACGAGCGAGATTGGCACCGAGGTAGCGCCGCCGTCTACGGAAAGCCGCACTTCTAGGGAGTGATCACTGAAGGACTGCAGCTCTTCTATCAGCTGTGCGACAGTCTTTCCTTCGCTGGTCCACGGCGGATTGATCATGAGAGGCCTAACGCCTGAATTAAGCCGCGCCGCGAAGCGGCGTCGGCTTGAATGAATTGTTAGGCCACTGCTCCTGACGATGGCACATGACCTGCATCCGAGTGTACTGCCGATCTGGCTCTTGATGAACGAGCGAGACATTGCGAAGCCGGAGGCGCGGCCGCTTTGTGCTGCGCCGTAGCGCGGTGAACTACGGCGAAGTGACAAGCGGTGAGGTTGACAGTTGCGACACCGAACAACGGGATGATGCGAGCGTGCAGAACTGCAAATGCGATGCGCCGCTTTTAGTGGCCTAACGCCTGAGTTAAGCCGTGCCGCGAAGCGGCATCGGCTTGAACGAATTGTTAGGCAGCGACTGGCCGGGATGCAACACCGCAAGAACAAAGCGAAACTGCTCTTGTGTGGCCTGCCGATGCTTCTTGCAAAGGACTGTCCCGCAGATGGAGTGCAGCCGCTTTAAGGCTGCACGGAGACTGTGGCCGAGGCTTTGAATGGTGGGGCGTGCGGACAACTTCAAGCTTCTTGACCCCGAATGCTAAAGATCTAGTTCCAGCGCTGCCTAACAACTGAATTAAGCCGACCCGCGAAGCGGGTTCGGCTTGAATGAATTGTTAGCCACGATCCGGCGTGTCATCGGGCGCACGAACTCGAGCTGCGGTAGTGCCTTTGGCAATGGCAAATCCGGAGATCGCCGACAGAATTGGAAGGCCAGCCTCAGCTGAAATCGTTTTGGTGAGTAGCAATACTGTGAGAAGAACGGCGATGATCAAGGCAATTACGATTTGACCGTAGGCGAGCCAGAAGTCGTTACGCCTCTCTCTGAAATCGGTAATCAGATCAACGACTGATCGTGCTGGCAATGGTTGCGGTCCATGCCGATAGTGCATGAAGAAGTCAGGCCACTCACGCGCAAAGAAGCGACCAAATAAGGAATGCCCGAATTTGTAAATTGCCAACAATGCGATTACGCCGAAGGCAATGACAATAAGCACGATCCAAAAAATTGCTTGAGTGTCCATAGTTCCCCATGAGTGGCTAACGCTTGAGTTAAGCCGCGCCGCGAAGCGGTGTCGGCTTGAACGAATTGTTAGGCCATGGCTCTTGCCGACGACGCATGACCTGGCCCGAGTGTACTGCTGTTGTTGCTCTTGATGAACGAGCGAGACATTGCGAAGCCGGAGGCGCGGCCGCTTTGTGCTGCGCCGTAGCGCGAGGTGTCTCAACGAAGTGCGGCTTAGTGCGCTTTGCTGAATGACGTACAGCCGCTTTCTTTGCCGAGGAGCGGGAACAACAAGTTTGCGCATGACCTGTTTCGATGCGCTTGCTCTCAGTGGCCTAACGCCTGAGTTAAGCCGTGCCGCGAAGCGGCATCGGCTTGAACGAATTGTTAGCCAGCGCTCACGGGTTCAAAGAATGGTATGCGGACATCTGCTCTTCATAGCAGTGATACATCATTGCCCAATCAGTTAGATCGGTGGTCTTGTCTGTCCACTCTGATGTGCAGTGGCCCCATATTTTCATTGCTACTTGTGAGGCCGTGATGTCTATCTTTTGGGCCTTGTCTCGGGCTTCAGTTTGTTCTTCTACGCAGTGCTTTTGCATGGAGAAGTCTTCCGGCCATTCCATGGAGCAAAAGCGGCGAATGTCATTCTTTGCTGCGTCTTCATAATCTCTCATTACTGCATCAGTCGCGCGACTGATGTCGGCACCTTGCTTTGGCTTTTCTTGCGCATGCGTCGGTGCGGCTGCGATGCAAATCAAGGCGACAAGCATAATGTGAAGATAAGCAGTGCGAGATTTTTCCACTCTTCTTCCTGCGAATTTCATTGCATTCTCCAGTGCTGGCTAACGCTTGAATTAAGCCGCGCCGCGAAGCGGCGTCGGCTTGAATGAATTGTTAGGCCCCTGCTGCCAGTTGGGCCCGGAAATCTTGGAGCTTCTGTGACTTAACGACAAATCCGAGGTTGTTCGGAATCTTGGACATGCTAATAGAGAGCTGCTGTAACGGCACGTCGATAGTTTTGATCTCGCCCTCTGCGACATGTTGAGGACCAGCAAAAAGAACGCCTAACAAGATGACCCGCGTACCACCAAGAGTCAGATTGCCATTTGCATCCATGTAGCCGCCTTGATTGAAGATCAATACAGGACTGCCACTTGAGCCAGGGAAACACGCGCAATCTATTACGAAGATTGGAAGGCCGTTGTAATCATGCTTTAGGTTGGTGGCGGTAATGCCCCTTCGCACTATGGGCATGTTGTTCCGAATGTCCCATATCCCATTGGGATAGCCAATCATTGTTATGTCTTCGATCCCTCCGAGTCCAGCCAACACCTCGCTCGATGGAATAAACGACTCATCCAGAGGCAGAAAGAAAAAATTCTTTCCGGCTTGTTCAGCGCCGTTGAGAAGATGCGCCATAGGAAATACTGCCAAGTCAACGTTAGGATCAGGATGCTTCAGCCAATGAGACTCGAAGTGATCTAATTGAACTGGCTCATAAGACCCGACTATCGGCTCACCTGCGTCGTCTCGTTTTGTAAGAACGAAGGTGCCCCTGGTGCTGTCGTTAATTACGTGCTTGTTCGTAACTATCAGAGGAATGCGTGTCTTCTCGTCTAGCTTGAACGAAAAGAAGAAGCCGGTGCCAGTGGAAGTCTTGCCGTTTCGGAGCAGGCATTCGAGCCGCACTGTGGTTTGCATAAGCTTTTCAGCGGCTGAAAGCACGAGCCTGTCTCCTAAGGGGCCTAACGCCTGAATTAAGCCGCGCCGCGAAGCGGCGTCGGCTTGAATGAATTGTTAGGCATGCAGCCGCTACATGCCCGGATGAACTTCTGCACTGCCCGTTTGCCTATCTACCACAACCATAAAACTGCAACCAGGTGGTGCGGGCCCGGGAGTGCATAGATAAACGAAGAGCCACTCTTTGTCACCGCCACCTGTTCGATCACCGAAGGTGTCTAGCCTGTACTGCCGAAGGTCATAGCCATGTTTCTCGGCAGCCTTCTGGCTTATCTCAAGTCCTTCACTTTCGGCAATTAGTGAACCCGGTTTGTTGTTGTGGTTGTCAGGCGATGAGCAGCTGATGAGCGGCAAGAGCGTCATTGTCGCTAAGAGAATCTTCCAAGATGATGAGGTGTGTCCCGGCATGCCTAACGCCTGAGTTAAGCCGTGCCGCGAAGCGGCATCGGCTTGAACGAATTGTTAGGCCACTGCCCTTGCCGACGACGCATGACCTGGCCCGAGTGTACTGCCGATCTGGCACTTGAAGAACGGGCGAGACACTGCGAAGCCGGAGGCGCGGCCGCTTTGTGCTGCGCCGTAGCGCGAGGTATCTCAACGAAGTGCGGCCAGTGAGACTTGCAGGGCAGAATGCAGCGGCTTTCCTTGCCGAGGAGCGGGAGCAAATAGGCACGCGCATAACCTGTTTCGATGCGCTTGCTCTTAGTGGCCTAACGCTTGAATTAAGCCGCACCGCGAAGCGGTGTCGGCTTGAATGAATTGTTAGGCCACGGCTCTTAACGATGGCGCATGACCTGCCCCGAGTGTACTGCTGATCTGGCTCTTGATGAACGAGCGAGCCAAGACGAAAGCGGAGGCGCGGCCGCTTTGTGCTGCGCCGTAGCGCAGTGAACTACGGCGAAGTAACGAGCGACAAATCTGACGATTGCGATAGTGGACAGCAAGAACCCGAAGATCACGGAAGTGCAAATTGGTGCGCTTGCTTTTTAGTGGCCTAACGCCTGAATTAAGCCGCGCCGCGAAGCGGCGTCGGCTTGAATGAATTGTTAGCCCTCATATGGCAGACGTAGATGCACTGCCTGATCAGGGGCAAGCGCAGTGATGATGGCCAAGCTCAGCGCAAACGCCGACTTGGCATCGGCTTTACTCTTGAACTTGCCAGCATGGACTACACCATTTCGGTGCTTGTGGAGCACCTCAATCTTGCTGGTTTTGAGCCGCCTCAGGTCGTTCCAAGTGCCGAGGTGCTGCGCAGCCGGCCGAACGAGCTTGTTGAATTTTCCCTCTAAGCCGTTAGCACTAAAAAGAAGCTCGTCTACATAACTTGAAGGCAGTGCATAGCGATCAATTAAGAAATGTCTGATGTAGATGTTTGCTGAAATTTCCGCGGACGTTGCAACACGAACAACAGATGCTGACCACTCCTCACGTTCGAATTGCCCGGCCGCCTTCTTCCAATTTGAGGCGAGCTTCTGATCATCCGTCCTCTCATCGTACGGAATCTTCGCGATCTTTGAATCACCCATAATCTCTCCAATGAGGGCTAACGCTTGAATTAAGCCGCGCCGCGAAGCGGTGTCGGCTTGAATGAATTGTTAGACGCGTCCCCGCACACGCCGACTCAACCAATGCCCCAGAAAGCGTCTTTGAGAGCAGCCCATAGTTGACCTAGAGTTTTGCTCTTGCCGCTGCCAAGTGCAACACGGACTAATTGGATGAGAGTGGCAACGACAAGTGCAAGAAAGACAACAATGCCAATGCCGTCACGGAACAGGAGCAAGGCCGCTGCGGCACCGGCGATCAAGCCTGCGAGAACAAGAAACTCTCGATTCTTAGCTGTCATGCCCATAAGCGCCTAACACCTGAATTAAGCCGCGCCGCGAAGCGGCGTCGGCTTGAATGAATTGTTAGGTGCGCTACCTGCGGTATGCGCGCCAAGCAAACAGCGCGAACAACGCACCCGCGACTATGTGAAATAGAACGATGAGCCAGAATTGTGATGGATTGTCTGCGGCAGTGTAGGACTGTCCCGCGATTCTGCTGTAGCGCCCTAGGCCAGACGCTCGTCCTGATGAGATGCAATAAGTTGCCAAGTACAAAAACAGTGCTGCGCCAGTTGAACAAAGCGCGATCTCGAAATAGCGACCGATTACGGCAGAGTAGGGGTTGCTTGGCATGCCCGTTGCGCACCTAACGCCTGAATTAAGCCGCGCCGCGAAGCGGTGTCGGCTTGAATGAATTGTTAGGGGGCTAGTCCCAAGACAGCCACCACCAACGTTGACCGTCCACCGCCTGCGGGTGCTGCCGTGGTTCACCGTATGGCCAGCCCTCTGCAGCCCCATCGGAGTGCAGCTCGGCGGCCCAATCCTGGACTATCTCCTCAGGAGCTGAGGTAAGTATGTGGACGTTCTCCGCATACGGCCAGCCGCCATAGATGACCGGGTCTAGGTCATAGATATTGACTAGCACCGCAGCTACCTCGGGCTTGGCTGCGATATCAGCAAGCTTGCTCCTAAAAAAGTCTACGCCGGGGTGATCGTCAAGATTGACAGCGATGCACTCATTGTCGTCGTTATCGGCAAAGAACATCTCCGCCGAAACAACAGGTGGTGGTTCTTTGTGACGCCAGTCCGGGGTCCGGAAACCTTGCGCGAAAATCTCACGAAGTAATGCGGCACGACTCTTGGACACTTCCATAGCCCCCTAACGCCTGAATTAAGCCGCGCCGCGAAGCGGTGTCGGCTTGAATGAATTGTTAGGCGCCGAGCCGTGAAGCGCGACGCCATAAGTAGCTTGCTGCCGATGGTAGCAGCCCACAGACTAGAAACGAGATCAGACCAAAAGGAAGGTATGCAAGCCATGGATCTCCGGCGGATGCTGGGTCAGATCTGGTTGAAGCCCACCAGCTAAAGCCAATGAGCGCGAGGTCTAATAACAGAAGTGAAGCCAGTAGGCTTGAGTCTCTGAGGCTTTTTGCGAGAGCAAATGAGGCAGTCAGAAGCTGAGGGAATCCAAAAAAGAGCCAAAGATGTAGGAACTCATTCCATGTTGTTCTTTGAGGTGTAGTTATAGTGCTTACTACGACCAATGCTGGAACCAGTTGTAGACCGATGAAATAGAGCCAGAAGCCCAACTTCGTTTTCATGGCGCCTAACACCTGAGTTAAGCCGCGCCGCGAAGCGGCGTCGGCTTGAACGAATTGTTAGGCCACTGCTCCTGACGATGGTGCATGACCTGCACCCGAGTGTACTGCCGATCTGGCTCTTGATGAACGCGAGGCATAACGGAGGCGGAGGCGCGGCTGCTTTGTGCTGCGCCGTAGCGCGAGGTGTCTCAACGAAGTGCGGCCCGATGAGACTTGCAGTGCTAGAGTGCAGCGGCTTTCTTGCTGAGGAGCGCGAACAAACAAGCATGCGCATGACCTGCTGCGATGCACCTGCTCTTAGTGGCCTAACGCCTGAGTTAAGCCGTGCCGCGAAGCGGCATCGGCTTGAACGAATTGTTAGGCCACTGCTCTTGACGATGGCGAATGACCTAGCCCGAGTGTACTGCTGATCTGGCTCTTGAAGAACGAGCGAGACATTGCGAAGCCGGAGGCGCGGCTGCTTTGTGCTGCGCCGTAGAGCGGGGAATTGAGACGGAGCGACGGGCAATGAGGCTTGGCGATTGCGATACGCGGCAACAAGAGCAGGAGCGCATGTAAAAGCACCAATACCTTGCGACGCTTTTAGTGGCCTAACGCCTGAGTTAAGCCGCGCCGCGAAGCGGCGTCGGCTTGAACGAATTGTTAGGCCACGGCTCTTGACGACAGCGTATGACCCAACCCGAGTGTACTGCTGTTGTTGCTCTTGATGAACGAGCGAGACATTGCGAAGCCGGAGGCGCGGCTGCTTTGTGCTGCGCCGTAGCGCGGTGAACTACGGCGAAGTGACAAGCGGTGAGGCTGATATCTGCGACACCGAAAAATGGGATGATGCGAGCGTGCAGAACTGCAAATGCGATGCGCCGCTTTTAGTGGCCTAACAACTGAATTAAGCCGACCCGCGAAGCGGGTTCGGCTTGAATGAATTGTTAGCCACGATCCGGCGTGTCATCGGGCGCACGAACTCGAGCTGCGGTAGTGCCTTTGGCAATGGCAAATCCGGAGATCGCCGACAGAATTGGAAGGCCAGCCTCAGCTGAAATCGTTTTGGTGAGTAGCAATACTGTGAGAAGAACGGCGATGATCAAGGCAATTACGATTTGACCGTAGGCGAGCCAGAAGTCGTTACGCCTCTCTCTGAAATCGGTAATCAGATCAACGACTGATCGTGCTGGCAATGGTTGCGGTCCATGCCGATAGTGCATGAAGAAGTCAGGCCACTCACGCGCAAAGAAGCGACCAAATAAGGAATGCCCGAATTTGTAAATTGCCAACAATGCGATTACGCCGAAGGCAATGACAATAAGCACGATCCAAAAAATTGCTTGAGTGTCCATAGTTCCCCATGAGTGGCTAACGCCTGAATTAAGCCGCACC
This sequence comes from Thermomonas brevis, assembly GCF_014395425.1. Classification (NCBI taxonomy): domain Bacteria; kingdom Pseudomonadati; phylum Pseudomonadota; class Gammaproteobacteria; order Lysobacterales; family Lysobacteraceae; genus Thermomonas; species Thermomonas brevis. The sequence goes on along the minus strand of NZ_CP060711.1, from coordinate 1,032,054 downwards.
GCGAAGCGGTGTCGGCTTGAATGAATTGTTATGCAGCCTGCGACAACCGGTGAAGCAAGCTGCTGAAGTGATCTTGAGCCAGCGGGAAGTGGTACGCGAGGAATCACCAGACGAAGGTCATTGATGGTGGGCGGGTATGAACTTGGCTCTTTTGCACGATGCAGTGCGTGGCCGAGCGGGATATGCGACTGGCTGGATGTTCGGATGCTGGCAAGCTTGCGCAAGACAATGCGACTTTTGCCTGCCCGCGCATAACGCCTGAGTTAAGCCGCGCCGCGAAGCGGTGTCGGCTTGAACGAATTGTTAGGTTGCGCAGCTGCGACCGCGTTGCAACTGGTTGAGTGAGAATAACGCATAAGCCAAGCATGACCAGATACAGAACCATCCAATGAAGGCTATGAGCCAGCCTGCATGGGTGAAGAGCAGCCACTCTCCCGATTGATAAGCAAAGATTGAACTTGATCCTTGCGCGAACTGAAGGAATCGCCCTGTAAGAAGAAAAGAAATTGCTCCAAACCAAGGAACAAGCCAAGACAATGCACATTGTAGAAGCAAAAGCGACAAGCCTCCGGCAATTGGGGCGAAATGGCCTGAAACTTTCATAAGCAACCTAACGCCTGAATTAAGCCGCGCCGCGAAGCGGCGTCGGCTTGAATGAATTGTTAGCCCTCACTGGATAATCTCAGGATGATTCTTGCCGCATACGTTCTTTAGACAATTGATAAGCGGTTTGTCGCGAGTAGCTATTCCGCCACATACGATTGCTAACACCGCGTAATCGAGATCAATCAAGTCATGCAGTAAACGTAAGGGTGGATTGCCATATAATTTTTTTGGTTGATAGCGAGAGAATATGCTCTCTGCGTAATATCTGAGGCACGCGATCAGACTGTAAGTTCCCCAGGTGTTATCGATATCATGGGTCGGAAAGTTCGCGGCTGAGGATCGCCTTATGGCTGAAATTCCACTTTCGATTGTTTGATTTTTCCAAGCTTCTAGATGAGGAATATAAGCGGCATATAGATCCTGATAGAACCGATCCGTAGTTTCTATTGAGCGATAAATTTCAGTCGTTAGGTTGCTGTTCGATGCAAGATCTTCGAGGAGTGAGATGTTAGGTGGTTGAGGGGAAAGCTGACTAGCTTGGAATGCAACAGAAGTCTCTGCTTCATAAGCCAGAACTTTGGCGACAGAGGTGTAGTACACGTTGTTGGGCAGAGAAAGAAGCTTTCGCGCAGCTGATTTTCTGTGGCGGGTTTTGGTCTTGCATATCTCGTAGAGCAAGCTCTCTGTGATCACAAAATCAAATCTGTCTTGATCTAGTGCAAGTTGTTCTGAGCACTTTCCTTGAAGAAACGATTTGTCGATAACAACCTTCATGAGGGCTAACGCCTGAATTAAGCCGCGCCGCGAAGCGGCGTCGGCTTGAATGAATTGTTAGCTGTCACTCGCGACACTCTCACTGCGAGCAACAGCGCCAATAGATGGTGCCTCTAGAGACCAGGTTGAGAATACGCAGCTATGCGACTGAGCCACATCACACATAAATTGAACCCAAGCAACATGTTCGTCTTGCGTTAGAACAACTCCAGAAGGGCGGGTTGTGCCTGCTGCTAGCCAATATCCAGCACCATTGGGTGAAACACTAACGGCGTAGTTCTCCGATAGCTGCTGAGCGAGAGAGTCAATCCCATCGCGGTTGGCACCTATGTGTACGAAGTCAATGGCTAAAACCGTGTCTTGTGTTGCACCGGCCAAGACGAGTGTTCGCCAAACGCCTGCGGCTTCCTGTGTGCGCTGCATGCGCTTGCGAAAATAGTAGTCGCGCCAGATTTCTTGAGGATCAACGACCATGATGCATCCTGTGACAGCTAACGCCTGAATTAAGCCGCGCCGCGAAGCGGCGTCGGCTTGAATGAATTGTTAGGCCGCACGCGATGGTCAGTCATTTGCATTATGGTGCCGCCACAAGAATACGAAGATGACCGCAAGCATGATGATGTGGAATGCGGTTTCAAGCATGCCGCCATGTGTTTGGCTGAAGTTGTACGCACCATGTTTGTTCAAGAATTTATTGTATTGCCATGCCCATGAAAACAGAACCAACGTGGCGAACAGCAAGCATTTTGCAATGAAGGATGGCCAGTTCGTTCCGCTTGCTGGGCGTTTTACAAAGAGCAACGAGATTGCAATCAGAATCAGAATGGATCCAGCTGGGATTGCGAGTAGTGTCATGCGGCCTAACGCCTGAGTTAAGCCGTGCCGCGAAGCGGCATCGGCTTGAACGAATTGTTAGGTGGCGGCGGACCACCCGTCACGCACGACGGGGAGAACTGGCCACCCTGTTGAAGTTGCACGCTCAATGCAGTCTTGGACAAGCTCTGGACACGCCTGAGATCAACAACGTCTACCCCGATCTCGCTCGAAGGAAGAAAGTAGACAAGCAGGTCGTCCCGTTCAGTTGAGCCGGGCGCAAAGCGTGACCCATAGCGAACATACGAGACTGTGTCCTGAAACGCATGGAAAGGCTCACCAGTCTCGCCAGTGCCATCACCGATATACACCAATGGCTCGACACCTGGCATGGTCAAGTCGCGGTCCGCATAAGTGACACGGTAGTACGTGTTGCCTATTACGAGTGCGAGATTGCTCATTCCGCCACCTAACGCCTGAGTTAAGCCGCGCCGCGAAGCGGCGTCGGCTTGAATGAATTGTTAGGTGCCGCCTCATGGCCCCCAATAGTCGAACCTGAAGACAACACCCTGAGGGATATCAAACTCGATCCAGCCACCACATTCAATCCTGTGCCTCCCAGACGATACGAGACCAGGCTGATTGATCTTGTAAGGCCATGGTTTTCCGTCAAGGAGCAGCGGGCCACAAGCGCCTCCATTGTCATCAGCAACGATCAGATACGTGCGACCATCTTTTGATGGGGCAACAGAGCCACGCAGATAGCCGTCGTCACAGCCGAGTAGCGCGGCAGACAGTAGGAAGCAGAGTGCTATAAGTAGCCGACCTTTCATTGGCGAAAATCTTCCAGCGGCACCTAACGCCTGAGTTAAGCCGTGCCGCAAAGCGGCATCGGCTTGAACGAATTGTTAGGCCACGGCTCTTGCCGACGGTGCATGACCTGGTCCGAGTGTACTGCGGTTGTTGCTCTTGAAGAACGAGCGAGACATTGCGAAGCCGGAGGCGCGGCTGCTTTGTGCTGCGCCGTAGCGCAGCGAACTGCGGCGAAGCAACGAGCGACAAATCTGACGGTTGCGGCAGTGGATAGTAAGAGCAGCAAGAGCGCGCAAAGTGCCAATACAGTGCACTCGCTTTTAGTGGCCTAACGCCTGAATTAAGCCGCGCCGCGAAGCGGCGTCGGCTTGAATGAATTGTTAGGCCACTGCTCTTGATGATGGCGAATGACCTGGCCCGAGTGTACTGCTGATCTGGTTCTTGGAACGAGCGAGATATGACGAAGGCGGAGGCGCGGCCGCTTTGTGCTGCGCCGTAGCGCTGGGAGTCGCAACGAAGAAAAGTGAGATGAACCTTGGAATTGCTATGCCGCCGAATGACAACGGCAAGAAAGCGAGCTATTTCCCAATGTGTTTGCTTTGAGTGGCCTAACGCCTGAATTAAGCCGCGCCGCGAAGCGGCGTCGGCTTGAATGAATTGTTAGGCCAAATCACGGGAGTGCGAGTACAACCTGACCTTGAACGAACTGCTTGATGCCCCAGCCCGATATGAGGCGATGAACCTCTGCGAGGTCAGAATATGTGCGTACGCCATCAGCCGCATAAACGCCACTTGGCCCGTATATTGCCCAGCCACGATCTTTAACTTCTACTACGTTGATGATTGGCCCAGCGTCCCCTTGCTCGGCAATAGCAATGAAATCGTCGTCCGTCATGGTGATTGCGATGTCGATGTTTGAAGTGTCAATCATGGAGTCTCCCTCTTTGGCCTAACGCCTGAATTAAGCCGCGCCGCGAAGCGGCGTCGGCTTGAATGAATTGTTAGGCCTCAGCCAGGAAGCCTGCCAGGACGATACAAGCTGGAAGTGGCCCATAGCAACCAAAAGTTCACTACAGCCAGCAGCGGAGGCAGTGAGGTCAAGCCCGTCAGCCAAGCGTTACGTCCTTGGAGCCTGGCTGCCTTTGCCAGGAAACAAGCTGCTGGCAAATTGGCGATCCAAACAAAAAGTATGGCCGGTTCTATCCCGTGACCGAGGTGCGAGAGCAGTATGCCGAGGGCCACGCCACCCAAGACCTCAGCCAAGAGCACGTAACCCGCTCTGCGGAGATTTGTTTCAAGTTGCGAGAATCGAGACATAAGGCCTAACGCCTGAATTAAGCCGAGCCACGAAGTGGCTTCGGCTTGAATGAATTGTTAGGGCGCACCTTGCGTAGCACCAAGTATGAAAGGGCAGCGGTCACCGGGAACGCGAACGCGTGCCACATGGGATACATCGCCAGCCAGCCTCCGAGCTCTGACCACGACCCAGTTGCGATAGATGGAATCAGGAGCCACCCGAAGGTTACTGGCACAACAGCAATTGTGGCTGGACCCATCGTGGGTGTTATGAGCAGTGTTGAAACAACCACAATCAGCGCGATCCATGCGCTCCGACTCAAGCCCCGTGTAAGGCAAGCCACGATAAACGTGATGCCAAACGCGATGGCGAGGAAAGGCAAGAAAAGAGCAATGGCTATGACGTACATCATGCGCGCCCTAACGCCTGAGTTAAGCCGCGCCGCGAAGCGGCGTCGGCTTGAACGAATTGTTAGGTTGCGCAGCTGCGACCGCGTTGCAACTGGTTGAGTGAGAATAACGCATAAGCCAAGCATGACCAGATACAGAACCATCCAATGAAGGCTATGAGCCAGCCTGCATGAGTGAAGAGCAGCCACTCTCCCGCTTGATAAGCAAAGATTGAACTTGATCCTTGCGCGAACTGAAGGAATCGCCCTGTAAGAAGAAAAGAAATTGCTCCAAACCAAGGAACAAGCCAAGACAATGCACATTGCAGAAGCAGAAGCGACAAGCCTCCGGCAATTGGGACGAAATGGCCTGAAACTTTCATAAGCAACCTAACGCTTGAATTAAGCCGCGCCGCGAAGCGGCGTCGGCTTGAATGAATTGTTAGGCCCGCCGGATCTCGCCGCCAGAGACAGAAGTGATGAACTCCGCTGTCTGCCAGCAAAGCGATTGATCCGAAGAGCGAACCACCAGAATCAAAGGATCATTGGAAAGTGGGTCTATGTCCACCCGTTGCCCCGGATTGCTGCGCAAGCAAACGGTTAGCTCTGTCCATTGGTGATCCTCTGGGGTGACGCTGTTGCCGTCAGAGTCTATATTGCAACCGACGCCCCACAGGTGCTCGGCAACCTGAAAGTAGGGTGGCCGAGGGCCTGGCGCGATGATTTGCAGGGAGTGATCCATTGTTTTTTGGCAGATCGCTTTGGAGCGTTGGTTGTGGGCCTAACGCCTGAATTAAGCCGCGCCGCGAAGCGGCGTCGGCTTGAATGAATTGTTATGCGTCACGCGATAGCTCTCTTGCCACGAACATGAAGATGTAGCTTGTAACCGATTGGCACTCTATCGCTCGTGCCTTTAACTATCAACAACGCCTTTTCCGCATTGAACTTCATGTGCTGCCAAGCTACTGAAAATTCAGTATGGAAATTCACGCTATCTAAGTTGTCTATCTGGAGCTTTGGCCAATTCTTGTCATGTACAAATCTAACCAAATATATCTGTTTATCAACGATCTTATCAGTTCCAATAAACAGGCAGACAGGTACTTTTGCGTGAAAAACCATACCTCCAATCTGCGGGCCATTGAGGTGCCGAGCTGTCTCGAACAAAGCATCTCTATTTGCTTCAATTTGCTGTTCACTCAACATGACGCATAACAACTAGTAGTTGATGAATATAAGAAATAAGCCCAAGACATTCATCTTCGCCAACTGGGCCGTAGGTGAAGACTCACCTTCAAATCAGCAGTTTACCTCTGGATCGTGGGGAGGCCGAGCGACACGCTCTTCTTCCTATCCCACGAAGGCCAAGCACCATGTTTTATCTCATCGAAAGCCCGGAGTATGCCACCCGTGTGGCAGAGCCTGGCTGGCAGGGAAACGAAAGCCAGCTTGAGCGCATTTCAGCGCTGGTCGCCGATGTTCGCAGGGTTTTGCGTGTCCGGCACTACAGTATTCGCACCGAGACGGCGTATCTGGGCTGGATCAAGCGGTTCATCCTGGCCAACCATCTGAGGCATCCGGAGGAGTTGGGGCACCGGGAGGTGGAGGCTTTTCTGAGCCGACTGGCGGTGGAGGGAAAGGTTGCGCCTTCGACCCAGAATCAGGCGCTCTCGGCATTGCTGTTTCTGTATCGCGACGTGTTGCGGATGCGATTGGAATGGATGGAGGAGGTGGTTCGGGCGAAAGGGGCGCGGAAATTGCCCGTCGTTTTGGCGCGGGATGAGGTGCGTTGCCTGTTGGCGCAACTGGATGGGCGGGCGTGGCTGCTGGCGAGCGTGCTGTACGGCACCGGGATGCGGTTGATGGAATGCCTGCGCCTGCGGGTGAAGGATGTCAATTTCGCTCGCGGGGAAATCACGGTGCGGGACGGAAAAGGCGGCAAGGACCGGCGCACCATCTTGCCGCGCAGTCTGGTGGAGCCGTTGCAGTTTGAGATCGAGCGTGCCCGCGTCCTGCATGCCGCCGATCTGGCTTTGGGATTCGGGGCAGTGTGGCTGCCTTACGCGTTGGCGCGGAAATATCCGAATGCCGCCGCCGAGTTCGGATGGCAATACGTGTTCCCGGCGCGGAAGCGCTCGCTGGATCAGCGCGACGACCGCGAGCGCCGGCACCATGTCGATGCGGAGTTCGTGTCGCGCGCGTTGAAAAGCGCGCGCGATCGCGCCGGGTTAGTGAAGCATGTCACCGCGCATACGCTGCGGCACTCGTTCGCTACCCATCTGCTGGAGGCGGGCTACGACATCCGCACCATCCAGGAGTTGCTGGGGCACAAGGACGTGGCGACGACGCAGATCTACACCCACGTCCTCAACCGTGGACCGAACGGCGTCGCCAGCCCGCTGGATCGCTGAGGCTCGCGGGAAATCAATGCCCGCTGATGCGAAGGGTGGCCTTGGGGGCGACGCCGCGTTCCAGCGTTTCCAGATGGACGCGGTGCGGGCCGAAGACTGCCTCGGTCTGCCTGCCCTGCAGCGGGCTGGTATGCAGCGACGCCTCGCTTGCGCCGCCGCCCTTGGCCGGTTGCCAGCGCAGCAGGATCTCCGCATCGCCGGCCCAGACGCATTGGACATCGGGTGCGCAGCGGGAATCGTCGACCAGCTGCCGGTAGGTCAGGCGACTGCCATCGGCCAACGCGGCCGATTCGCCGACGCCGAGCGTCAATATGCGCGCCTCACCGGCAGCGGCTTGCGCGGGAGCGTCTGCGGCTGGAGAGGCGGCGGGGGCGGGATCCTGCGACGCGCTGGCGCAGCCGGTCAGCAGGGCAAGGGCGAGGAGCGTGGCGATGCGGATCATGGCGATGGCACCGTGCGGTGATTGGGTGTCCTGTATGCCACAACCGCGATGAACATGCCGCGATTCGGGGACTCAGCGCTCGCCGCGCTTGCGGTCGCGGCGCGAAGCGATCCGGTCCGCCAGCCGCGTGGGTTCGGGCAGGCGGTATGTGGTCACGAAGCGCATCGCCAGCTCCGGCGCGGACGGCATCGCCACCTTGTGGCCGGGCGAGACGATCAGCGGCAGGCAGCCGGGCTTGCTGCGCAGCAGCCAGCCGATCTGCTCGCGGCCGTCGCGCAGCGGCGTGAAGGCGCCGCGCATGTCGTGCAAGGCCATGCGCGCTTCGCCGACGAGGATCTTCTTGGCGACGCCGATGCAGGGCAGGTTGGTGGCGACGCCGAAGTGCGCGGCGATGCCGAGCCGGCGCGGATGGGCGATGCCGTGGCCGTCGATGAAGGCGAGGTCCGGCGCATGTTCCAGCATCGCCAGCGCTTCCAGCAGTGCCGGCAGTTCGCGGAAGCTGAGCAGGCCGGGGATGTAGGGCATGCGCGTCGGCAGGCGCGCGACCTGCTGGTCGATCACCTCGCGCGTGTCCGCGTCCAGCAGCACGGCGGCGGCGCGGGTGGTGGCGCCGCCGTCCTCGAAGCCGACGTCGAAGCCGGCCACGGTGCGCAGCGGCTTCGGGAAGTCGTCGCGCAGTTCCACCTGCTGGGCGAGCTGGCGTTGCAGGTTGCGCAGCGCGGCGGTGTCGCCGGCCCAGTCCGGCAGGGACGGTGCGGTGTCCATCAGTCGCGGAACTCGCGCAGCGTGGTGCGGCCGTCCGCGCCGAGGCGGACGGTGTAGCGGATGCCGTAGATGCGCTCGTCCATGTCGGGTACGGCGCAGCCGCACAGGGCGCGGGCCAGCGGCGGCAGGGTGTCGCTGTGGCCGATCACCAGCACCGTGTCGGCGGGATGCTCGGCGCGCAGGCGTCGGGCGAAAGCGTCGGCATTGGCGGCGTCGTAGTCGACGATGGTCAGGCCCTTCGCATGCGCGACGGGCGCCGCGGTCTGGCGGGTGCGCCGGGTCGGCGAGCTGTAGATCGCATCCAGCGGCTCGTTCGCCAGCAATGTGGCCAGCCGCTGCGCGCGAGCTTCGCCGGCGGCGGTCAGCGGCGGATCCTTGCCCGCGGCGACGTCCTTTTCCGCATGTCGCACCAGCAAGTAGGTGGCGGAAGTTGCGGGTGCGTCCGGACGGCTGGCGCAGGCGGCCAGCCACAGGCAGGCGATGACGAGGAGGAAGCGCATGCGCCGATGATAGGCCCGGCCGCCATGAATGTCCTTTTCATCCCGGCCGCAGCGCCGCCAGCAGGCCGCGCGCGGCGTTGAAGCGCGTCGCCGCGTCCGGCAGCTCCAGCGTGATGCGCAGCTTGTCCGGACCGTCCATGCGGTAGTGCTTGGGCTGGCCCTGGATCAGGCGGATCACCGCCATCGGATCGACGCTGGGCTTCTCCACGAACTGCATGCGCCCGCCGTTGCCGCCGAGGTCGAGCTTGCGGATGCCGAGCGCGGTCGCCGCCAGCTTCAGCTCGGCGGTGGCGAACAGGTGCTTGGCGGCATCGGGCAGCAGGCCGAAGCGGTCGATCATCTCCACCTGCAATTCGCGCAGCGCATCGCCGTCGCGCGCGGCGCTGATGCGCTTGTACAGGGTCAGGCGCGCGTGCGGATCGGGCAGGTAGTCGTCGGGGATCAGCGCCGGCACGTGCAGGTCGACCTCCGCACCGTGGCGATCGGCGTCGTCCACGTCGGGCAGCTTGCCCTGCTTGATGCTGCGCACCGCGCGCTCCAGTAGCTCGGTATAGAGGCTGAAGCCGACTTCCGCCATCTGCCCGCTCTGGTCCTCGCCCAGCAGTTCGCCGGCGCCGCGGATTTCCAGGTCGTGGGTGGCGAGGGTGAAGCCGGCGCCGAGTTCGTCCATCGAGCTGATCGCCTCCAGCCGCTTGCGCGCGTCGCCGGTGATGCTGCGCTGGTCGGGGACCAGCAGGTAGGCGTAGGCGCGATGGTGGCTGCGCCCGACGCGGCCGCGCAGCTGGTGCAGCTGCGCCAGGCCGAACTTGTCGGCTCGGTTGATGAGGATGGTGTTGGCGTTGGGGATGTCGATGCCGGATTCGATGATGGTCGAGCACAGCAGCACGTTGGTGCGCTGCTTGTGGAAGTCCAGCATCACGCGCTCCAGCTCGCGTTCGTGCATCTGCCCGTGGGCGATGCCGATGCGCGCGTCGGGCACCAGCGCCTGCAGTTCCTCGCCCATCCGGCCGATGCTTTCCACGTCGTTGTGCAGGAAATACACCTGCCCGCCGCGCGCCAGCTCGCGCTGGAAGGCTTCGCGCAGCAGCGCGTCGTCCCAGGCGTGCACGAAGGTCTGCACGGCCAGGCGATTGGCCGGCGGCGTGGCGATGATCGAGAGGTCGCGCAATCCGCTCATCGCCATGTTGAGCGTGCGCGGGATCGGCGTTGCGGTCAGCGTGAGCAGATGGACGTTGGCGCGCAGCTTCTTCAGCGCCTCCTTCTGGCGCACGCCGAAGCGCTGCTCCTCGTCGACGATGACCAGGCCCAGGTCGCTGAACTTCACGTCCGGTTGCAGCAGGCGGTGGGTGCCGACGATGACGTCGAGCTTGCCCTCGGCCAGCTTCTGCAACTCGGCCTCGATCTCCTTCTTGCTCTTGAAGCGCGACAGCACTTCGACGCGCAGCGGCCAGTCGGCGAAGCGGTCGCGGAAGTTGCGGTAGTGCTGCTCGGCCAGCAGCGTGGTCGGCACCAGCACCGCGACCTGCTTGCCGGCGCTGGCGGCGGCGAAGGCGGCGCGCACCGCGACTTCGGTCTTGCCGAAGCCGACGTCGCCGCAGACCACGCGGTCCATCGGCTGGCTGCTGGCGAGATCGCGCAGCACCGCTTCGATGGCGGCGTGCTGGTCGGGCGTTTCCTCGAACGGGAAGCCGGCGGCGAAGGGCTCGTACATCGCCCGGTCGACGTCGATGGCAAGGCCCTGCCGCGCCTGCCGCTTGGCCTGGATTTCCAGCAGCTCGGCGGCGACGTCGCGGACCTTGTCGGCGGCCTTCTTCTTCGCCTTCGCCCACTGCTCGCCGCCGAGGTTGTGCAGCGGCGCGGTGTCGGGGTTCGCGCCGGAGTAGCGGCTGATGCGGTCGAGCTGCGCCACCGGCACGTACAGGCGGTCGCCCTTGGCGTATTCGATGTCGAGGAATTCGCCGGGCATGCCGCCGACGTCCATCGCCACCAGCCCGCGGTAGCGGCCGACGCCGTGGTCCTCGTGGACGATGGGCGCGCCGAGGGTGAGCTCGCCGAGGTCGCGGATGATCGCTTCGGGTTCGCGGCCGGCGCGCTTGCGGCGGCGCGGCTGGCTGGCGCGCTCGGGGAACAGCTGGCGTTCGGTGAGGATGACCAGTTGCGGCGCATCCAACGCGAAGCCGTCGTCGAAAGGAGCGACCGCGATGGCGAATTCAGGCCCCTCTCCCTCCGGGAGAGGGGTTGGGATGAGGATTCGGCCCGCGACCGAACCCTCATCCGGCGCTTCGCGCCACCTTCTCCCGGAGGCAGAAGGGGAAGCAAATGCGGTCCAGCTTTCGACCACCGCCGGCTTCAACCCCGCCGCCTGCATCACCTCCAGCAGCGCCTCGCGTCGCCCCGGCGAATCCGCGGCGACCAACACCCGGCCCGGATAGTTCGACAGGAAGGCGCGCAGCGCCTCGCCCGGCGCATGGTCCTTCGCCGCCAGCGGCAGGGCGGGTGCGGGCTGCACCGGCAGCGCGTGCGCGTCGTCGTGGCGAGGATGCTGCGCGCCGCAGACTTCGATGCGATCGACGCGGTTCAGGGTTTCGCGCAGCGCGTCCGGCGACAACCACAGTTCGGCCGGCGGCAGCAGCGGGCGTTCGACGTCGTGCCGCAGCTGCTCGAAGCGTTCGCCGATCTGCTTCCATGCGTGCTCGGCGGCGTCGAACGCGCCGTCGCACAGCAGCGGCAGGGCGTTCGGCGCGAGGTAGTCGAACAGGGTTTCCGCGCTGCCCGCGCCGCCGCGCTGCGGGGCGAAGAACAGCGGCAGGTAGTACTCGATGCCGGCGGGGGCGAGGCCGGCCTTCAGGTCCTGCACCAGCGCGCTGCGGCGGGTGTCGATGTCGAAGCGCTCGCGCAGCGCGTCGAGCGCGCGCTGCACGTTGGCGTCGTCCATCGGCACTTCGCGGCCGGGCAGCAGTTCGATGGCGTCGATCTTCTCCAGCGAGCGCTGGCTCTCCGGGTCGAAGGCGCGGATGCTGTCGATCTCGTCGTCCAGCAGCTCCACCCGGAACGGCGCGTCCGCGCCCATCGGATAGACGTCCAGCAGGCCGCCGCGCACGGCGAAGTCGCCCGGATCGAACACCTGCGGCACGTTGCGGTAGCCGGCGGCTTCCAGCCGGCGCTTCTCGGCGTCCATGTCCATGCGCTGGCCCACGCGCACGCTGAAACGGTTGCCGAGCACGTGCGTGCGCGGGGCGAGGCGCTGCATCAGCGTGGCCGCCGGCACCACCACCACGCCGCGCTTCAGTTCCGGCAGCCGCGCCAGCGTGGCCAGACGCTGGCTGACGATTTCCGGATGCGGGCTGAAGCGGTCGAAGGGCAGGGTTTCCCAGTCGGGGAAGCCGAGCACCGGCAGCGCGTCGCCGCCGCCGGTCAACGTGCGCAGGTCGGCTTCGAGCTGATGCGCGGCGTGGTTGTCGCGCGCGACCAGCAGCAGCGGGCCGGCGTGGCGCTGTGCGGCGGCCAGCACGGCGGCGGCCAGCGCGGTGCCGGAGGCGGGTGCGCGCCAGTACGCGCGCTGCTGGCCGGCGCGCGGCAAGGGAACGTCGAAGGACAGGGCGGAATGCGGCATCAGCTCACTTTCGGAAAAACGCGGCGGCGCCGGATGCGGGCATCCAGCGCTGCGTGATCGGGTTGTCCCGCGATTTTACGCGCCGGGCGGCAGCGACATCAGCGGCGGGGGCGGCGGCGTCTTCGGCTTGGGCGGCGGGATATCGAGTACCACGCGCACCAGCCCGGCCTGGCCGATGGGCTCGCGGCGGAAGCCCAGCGAGGCGGCCAGCGCCTGCATCGGCAGGTTGCTTTCCAGCACGTCGCCGTACACGCGCTGCACCTTGCGGCCCTTGGCCCAGCGCACCAGCCGGCGCATCAGGTGGCGGCCCAGGCCCATGCCGTTGACGTAGTGGCTGACCAGGATCGCGAACTCGGCGTCCTTGCCGTTGGCGTCGATGGAGATGCGCGCCACCGCGCCGACCAGCGCCTCGCCCGGCGGCAGCGGCTCGGCGGCGACCAGCGCGAAATCGCGGCGCGGGTCCGGCCGGGTCAGCCGTTCGGCCTGCTGTGCGCTGAGCTCCTTCATCGGATGCAGGAAGCGCTGGCGGATCTCGTCCGGCTCCAGCAGGGTGAACGCGGCCTGCATCGGGCCTGCGTCCTCCGGCCGGATCGGGCGGATCAGGATGTCCCGGCCGTTGGCGAGACGGACGTTTTCGTGCCACGGGGGCATGCGGTTGCGTGCGGCCATTCCGGCATCTTCGCGTGAGGGACGTTAAAAAAATGAACGGCGCGTGTCTGGCGGGCGGGGGCCGGCTCAGGTGGCCGGCCGGCGGCGCAGCCGCGCCAGCGGCGACACCGCGCCCAGGATCAGCGCCCCCGCCAGCACGCCGAACGCGGCGTTGAACAGGGCGTTCCACAACCAGCCCAGCGCGCCGCCGGCATGCGCCTCGATGAAATGATGGAGCGGGCCGATGCCGTGCACCAGGATGCCGCCGCCGACCAGGAACATCGCCGCCGTGCCCGCCACCGACAGCGCCTTCAGCAGGCGCGGCGCGAAGGCGAGGATGGCGCGGCCCAGCCTCGCGCGGACGCTGCCAGCGCCGGGCCGGGCCAGGTGCAGGCCGAGGTCGTCCAGCTTGACGATGCCGCCCACCAGGCCATAGACGCCGGCGGTCATCACCAGCGCGATCAGCACCAGCACGCCCAGCTGGACCGGCAGCGGTTTCGCCGCCACCGTGCCCAGCGAGATCACGATGATCTCGGCGGACAGGATGAAGTCGGTGCGGATCGCGCCCTTGATCTTGCCCCGCTCGAAGGCGAGCAGATCCACCGAGGCGTCGCCCACCGCGCGCGCGTGTTCGGCGTGGTGCTGGCGCTCCTCCTGCCTGTGCATGAACTTGTGCGCCAGCTTCTCCACGCCCTCGTAGCAGAGGTAGCCGCCGCCCAGCATCAGCAGCGGCAGGATCAGCGGAACGGGGATGCCGCGCGACTTCAGCCAGCCTTCCAGCGCCGCGATCGCCAGCGCCGCCGGCACCAGGATCGCCTTGTTGACCAGTGAACCCTTCGCCACCGCCCACACCACCGGCAGCTCGCGCTCGGCGCGGATGCCGGTGACCTGCTGCGCGTTGAGGGCGAGGTCGTCGCCGAGCACGCCGGCGGTCTTGCCGCCGGCCACCTTGGTCATGGCGGAGATGTCGTCCAGCAGGCTGGCGATGTCGTCGAAGAGGGCGAAGAAGCTGGAGGCCATGGAGGAGGTCCGGAAGGTCTGGGCCAGTGTCGCATCAGGCCGGTGCGCGCAGCCATTCCACGCGGGCGGAGGCGCCCGGCTCGCCGAGCGCAGCGCGGATCGCGTCCAGCGCGGGCCGCATCGCCGCGTCGAACTGCCACGGCGGATTGAGCAGGAGCATGCCGCTGCCGTTCATGCGCAGCGGCGAGTCGTCGGGGCGCACCAGCAGCTCCAGCAGCAGCGCGGACTTCGCCGGCAGCTTCCCGGCGGCGCGGCGGAACGGCTGCAGCGCGCGGCCCTGCTTGATCGGATACCACAGCGCGAACATGCCCTGCGGCCAGCGCGCCAGGCCTTCCTTCAGCGCGGCCAGCGCGATGTCGAACTCGTCCAGCTGTGCCTCGTAAGGCGGGTCGATCAGCACCAGCCCGCGCGCGAATTTCGTTGCGCCCTGTTTCGGCGGCAGCAGCGCCTTGATCGCGGCATAGCCGTCGCGGGCGTGCATGGCCATCCGCGCATCGCCGGTAAAGTGGCCGCGCAGGACGTTCGCTTCCTCCGGATGCAGCTCGCAGGCGGCGATCCGGTCCTGCTCGCGCAGCGCGTGCGCCAGCAGCCAGGGCGAGCCGGGGTAGGCGTGCGCGCCGTGCTGCGCGCGGCAGGCGCGCACCGCGGCCAGGTAGCGCTGCACGGCGGGATCGCGCGGCGCCTCGGCCTGCAGGCGGGCGATGCCGTCCTGCGCCTCGCCGGTTTTCTGCGCGGCCTCGCCGTCCAGCTTGTACAGGCCGCGCCCGCCGTGGGTGTCCAGCGCGAAGCAGGGCGAAGGCTTGGCGGTCAGCGCGTCGCACAGCGCCAGCAGCACGACGTGCTTGAGCACGTCCGCGTGGTTGCCGGCATGGAAGGCGTGGCGGTAGTTCATCGACGCATTGTCGCATCGCCGCGGACTTCACATTCGCCCCCCAAACGGCGGCGCCCGGCCGGTTACGATGCCGGCATGCCGATCACCATCCTGTTGGCCGAGGACGAAGCCGCCATCGCCGAGACGGTGCTGTACGCGCTGCGCGCCGACGGCTTCGAGGCGGAGCACGTCCTGCTGGGCGGGCAGGTGCTGCCGCGATTGGCGCGCGGCGGCATCGACCTGGTGATCCTGGACGTCGGCCTGCCGGACCGCAGCGGCTTCGACGTCTGCCGCGAGCTGCGCGAGGCCAGCGCGGTGCCGGTGATCTTCCTGACCGCGCGCAGCGACGAGATCGACCGCGTGCTGGGGCTGGAGCTGGGCGCGGACGACTACATGGCCAAGCCCTTTTCGCCGCGCGAACTGGTGGCGCGGGTGCGCGCGCGGCTGCGCCGGCACGAGGGCGGGCAGGCGCGCCAGCGCGGCCGGTTCGAGATCGACGCCGCCGCCCATCGCATCCGCTACGCCGGCCACTGGCTGGAGCTGACCCGCTACGAGCATGCGCTGCTGGCCGAGCTGCTGCGTCGCCCCGGCGCGATCCTCGGCCGCGCGCAGCTGCTCGACCGTGTGTGGGCCGATGCGCTGGAATCCGGCGAGCGCACCGTCGATACCCACGTCAAGACGCTGCGCGCCAAGCTGCGCCAGCTCGATCCCGCGCGCGACCCGATCCGCACCCATCGCGGGCTGGGCTATTCCATCGACGTGGACTGAGGCCCGGTGAAGATCGCGCTGCGCGTGCTGCTGGGCTATTTCCTGATCGTGGCGCTGGCTGCGCTGCTGCTGGGCAACGTGTTCGTGCAGCAGGTGAAGCCCGGCGTGCGGCAGGCGATGGAGGACACGCTGGCCGACACCGCCAACGTGCTGGCGGAACTGGCGACCGACGATCTGCTGGCCGGGCGCATCGCCGACGGCCGGTTCGCGGCGCGCGTCCGCGCGATGGCGCGGCGCGACCTGGATGCGCGCATCTGGGGCGAAGCCAAGCGCCATGCCAGCTACCGCATCGAGGTGACGGATGCGCATGGCATCGTCGTGTTCGATTCGGCGGGCAAGGAGGTGGGGCGCGACAGCTCGCGCTGGAACGACGTGCACCGCACGCTGCGCGGGCAGTACGGCGCGCGCTCCACTCGCGACGATCCGGACGACGAAACCAGCACGGTGATGTACGTGGCCGCGCCGATCTTCGCTGCGGACGGGAAGATCGCCGGCGTGCTCACGGTGTCGAAGCCGAACCGCAGCATCCAGCCCTTCATCGAGCGCAGCCAGAACACCATCCTGCGCTGGGGCTGGGTGCTGCTGGGCAGCGCGCTGCTGGTGGGCGTCCTGGCGGCGTGGTGGCTGTCGCGCCAGCTGGCCGCATTGCGCCGCTACGCCGATGCGGTGGCGCGGGGCGAACGCGCCTCGCTGCCCGACGCCGCCGGCGAGTTCGCCGACCTCGGCCGCGCGCTGGAAAGCATGCGCCGGCAACTGGAAGGCAAGCGGTATGTCGAACGCTACGTGCATGCGTTGACCCACGAGCTGAAAAGTCCGCTGGCGGCGATCCGCGGCGCGGCGGAGCTGCTGGAAGGGCCGCTGCCGGAGGCCGACCGCGCCCGCTTCGTCGCCAGCATCGACGCGCAGAGCCGGCGCATGGCCGGGATGGTGGACCGGATGCTGGAATTGGCGGCGCTGGAGCATCGCCAGCGCATCGACGCGCCGGAGCCGGTGGCGCCGGACGCGCTGGCGCAGGAGGCGCTCGACGATGCGTTGCCGAGGGCGTTGGCGCACCGGGTGGAGTTGCAGTTGCACGCCGACATCGGCCTGCCGCCGCTGCACGGCGATCCGTTCCTGCTGCGCCAGCTGCTGGGCAACCTGATCGACAACGCCATCGATTTCTCGCCGCCCGGCGGCGCGGTCGAGCTGCGCATCGGCCGCGTCGGCGACCAGCTGCGCATCGAGGTGACGGATCGCGGGCCGGGTGTGCCGGCGTTCGCGCTGGAGCGCGCGTTCGAGCGCTTCTACTCGCTGCCGCGCCCGAACGGCGGCGCGCGCAGCAGCGGGCTGGGCCTGAACTTCGTCGCCGAGATCGCCAAGCTGCACGGCGGCGACGTGAGCCTGGGCAACCGCGACGGCGGGGGGGCGGTGGCGACCGTCATGCTTCCGCTCGCGTAGGCGCGGATCGCAGGCGCTCTGCTCCTCGTTTCTCGCGCATTTTCGTGCATTGCAGCGCTTTGCTCCCTCCCTTTCGCGCAGCGAAGGGGAGGGCCGGGGAGGGGTGCTTTTCGCCGGATTGAGCGGGCTCGCAAAGAGCACCCCTCCCCAGCCCTCCCCTGCTTCGCAAGGAAGGGAGCGGAGCACCTCACCTTCACTTCATCGTCGCGCCACCGTGCCATCGAACGGCGCCGCCACGCTGCGCCCATCCTCACCATGGAGCAGGGCGATGCGACTGGCGTTCAAGATGGCGATGGTGGCGGTGCTGACGCTGGCGATCCTGATCCCGCTGCAGATGGTGCGCGGCGTGATCCACGACCGCCAGCAGTACCGCGAGGAAGCGGTGCGCGACATCGCCGCGGGCTTCGGCGGGCGGCAGGTGCTGGCCGGGCCGGTGCTGGTGGTGCCCTACGAGGAACGCGTGGTGGACACCGTCAACGGCGAGGACGGCAGCGTGCGCCAGGTCGTGCGCAGGAAGACCGGGCAGTGGACGTTCTTCCCGGACGCCCTGTCCATCGACGGCGAACTCAAGCCCGACCTGCGCCGCCGCGGCCTGCACCAGGTGCGCGTCTACGCATGGAGCGGCAACGCGGTGGCTCGCTTCGACGCGGCCGTGCCGGCCGAGTCGGACGGCGTGCAGCGCAGCATCGGCCAGCCGTGGCTGAGCGTCGGCATCGCCGACGTGGGCGGGCTGGACGGCGCGCCGCAGGTGCGGGTGAACGGCGCGCCGGTGGCGGTCGAACAGGGGCTGGGCCATGCCGACGGCTCCGGCGTGCATGCGCGGCTGGCCGTGCCGGCGGCAGGGCAGCGGCTGCGCCTGGATGTGCGCGTCGCGCTGCGCCTGCGCGGCACCGAGACCTTCGCGATGCTGCCGCTGGGCAACGACAACGACCTGCGCCTGCGGTCGACGTGGCCGCATCCGAAGTTCGAAGGCCGCTCGCCGCAGCAGGACGTCGGCGACGGCGGCTTCCGGGCGCGCTGGCAGATCGCGTCGGTAGCGAACAACGCGCAGCGCCGCTACCTGCAGGAGCCGTCGCTGGCGCCGGAGGCGCGGCTGTCCGACGCCGCGCGCGCGGCGCTGGAGCGCGGCATGCCGTGGACCGCGCCGGGCGATGCGGTCAGCGTGTCGCTGCTCGATCCGGTCAATCCCTACGTGCAGGCCGACCGCGCCAGCAAGTACGGGCTGCTGTTCGTGCTGCTGACCTTCGTCGGCTTCTTCATGTTCGAACTGATCCGGCAGGTGCGCGTGCATCCCATCCAGTACCTGCTGGTGGGCATGGCGATCGCGATCTTCTTCCTGCTGCTGGTCAGCCTGAGCGAGCACATCGCCTTCGGCCTGTCCTACCTGCTGGCGTCGCTCGCGTGCATCGGCCTGATCGGCTTCTACCTGTCGGCGGTGTTGCGCGGCGGCCTGCGCGGGCTGGGCTTCGCGGCGATGCTGGGCACGCTGTACGCCGCCCTGTACGGCCTGCTGCTGTCGGAGGACAACGCGCTGGCGCTGGGCTCGGGCCTGCTGTTCGCGATCCTGGCCGCGATCATGGTCGCCACCCGCCGGGTGGACTGGTACCAGCTGGCCTCGCGCGAAGCGGACGGCGGCCCGCGCTGACGCGCGCGGCGGCGGAACGTGCGCTGCGTCACGTCCGCCGCCGCCGGGCATGACCAAAGGCCCGGGAAGTCCAACCCCGGCGCTGGCTAGACTCGGGCCTTTGCCGCAGTTCACGGGGACGATGATGAAGCGACTGATGTTGACGACCGCCTTGCTGGCGGCCGGGCTGGTGGGTGCGCAGGGTGTGGCCGCGCAGGAGAAGGTTGATCTGGACATGACCGCGCAGATCCGCCAAGAGGCGTTCCAGCGCTCGCAGGTGATGGCGACGCTGAACCACCTGACCGACGTGATCGGCCCGCGCCTGACCAATTCGCCGTCGATGGCGGAGGCCAACCGCTGGACCCGCTCGAAGTTCACCGAGTGGGGCCTGTCCAACGTCCACGACGAGGCGGTGGAAGACCTCGGCCGCGGCTGGGCGTTCACCGACGCCAGCGTCGAGATGCTCAGCCCGCGCGCGATGCCGCTGCACGCGCTGCCCAAGGCGTGGACGCCGGGCACCACCGGCGCGGTGGAAGGCGAGGCGGTCTTCGCCAAGATCGAATCCAAGGCCGACCTGGAGAAGTGGAAGGGCAAGCTGAAGGGCAAGATCGTCTTCACCGACGAGCTGCGCCCGTACAAGCCGAACGAGAAGTCGGACTTCAGCCGCCACGACCACGACAGCCTGGAAGAACTGCTGTCCTACCCGCTGCCGAAGGAGCGCGAGGTCGATCCGGCGATGATGGCGCGCTTCCGCGCGCGCATGGAGCTGGCGCCGCTGCTCAACCAGTTCCTGATCGACGAGGGCGTGGTCGCCACCGTGTCGATCAGCAGCTGGAACGACGGCATCGTCCGGGTCATGGGCGGCGGCTCGCGCAAGGCCGGCGAATCGGTGGGCGTGCCCTCGCTGGTGATGATGGCCGAGCACTACAACACGGTGATGCGCGCGCTGGATCGCAAGGAGCCGGTGAAGCTGCGCCTCAACGTCGCCGCGCGCTTCCTCGACGAGGCCAACCAGCCCGGCTACAACACCATCGCCGAGATTCCCGGCACCGGCCCGCAGAAGAACGAAGTGGTGATGCTGGGCGCGCACATGGACTCCTGGCACACCGGCTCCGGCGCCAACGATAACGGCGCGGGCGTGGCGGTGATGATGGAGGCGATGCGCATCCTCAAGACCGTGGGCGCCAAGCCCAACCGCACCATCCGCGTGGCGCTGTGGACCGGCGAGGAGCAGGGCCTGATCGGCTCGCAGGACTATGTCGGCAAGCACTTCGGCAAGTTCGAGGAACCGAAGGATCCGGAGCAGAAGGCGCTGCCGGCGTTCTTCCGCCAGAGCAAGGGCAAGCTGATCCGCGGGCAGGACTACGGCAAGGTCTCGGCCTACTTCAACCTCGACAACGGCAGCGGCAAGATCCGAGGCGTCTACGCGCAGGAGAACCTCGCCGTCGCGCCGATCTTCGAGGAATGGCTGAAGCCGTGGCACGACGTCGGCGCCACCATCGTCACCCAGCGCAACACCGGCAGCACCGACCACGTCAGCTTCGACGCGATCGGCATCCCCGGCTTCCAGTTCGTGCAGGACCAGCTGGACTACTTCAGCCATGTCCACCACACCGACCTGGACGTGCAGGACCACGCGGTGGCGGACGACCTGAAGCAGGCCTCGGCGATCGTCGCCTCGTTCGTCTACAACACTGCGATGCGTCCGGCGAAGCTGCCGCGCAAGCCGTTCGTGGAAGCGAAGTAAGCGGTTCCAGCGCGGGAATGCGAAGGGCCGGCGTTTGCCGGCCCTTTGTTTTTGATCCCTCTCCCGTTTGCGATGGGGAGAAGGAAAATCAGTCGAGCGCGAGCTTCAGGTTGATGCCCAGCCCCAGCATGTCCTCGGGCTCGCTTTCCAGGTCGGCGCGCAGCAGCGGGCGGGCCTGCAGCCAGCGCTTGTCCATGCGCAGGACCAGCTTCTCGCCTTCGGCCTGGAGCTGCAGCCCGGCCGGCGTCTCGTTGCCGCGCGAGCGGTGCAGCAGCACCGCCAGCCGCAGCAGCGCGGCGAGGTGGCGGGCGTTGGCCAGCAGCCGGTCGGGGATCATCTCGAACGCCGACTTCGGCACGCTGCGCCGGTGCGCGCGCACCAGCGCGGCCAGGAAGCGCTGGCCCTGCTGCGAGAAGCCGGCGATGTCGGAATGCTGCAGCACGTAGGCGCCGTGCGTGTGGTAACCGCTGTGGGCGATGGCGAGGCCGATTTCGTGCAGGTGCGCCGCGCGCGACAGCACCGCGCGGTCTTCGGCGCCCAGCGACCACGCCTTCGCGACCTGGTCGAACAGCGCCAGCGCGGTGGCTTCCACCCGCGCGGCCTGCGCCGCATCCACGCCGTAGCGCTGCATCAGCGCGGCCACCGAGACGTCGCGCGGATCGTCGGCGCCGCCGCGGCCCAGCAGGTCGTACAGCACGCCTTCGCGCAGCGCCGCCTTGCTGACCTGCAGGCGCGACAGGTCCAGCGCGTCGAACGCCGCCTCCAGCACCAGCACGCCGCCGGCGATCACCGGCCGGCGGTCGTCGGACAGGCCGGGCAGGTCGATGTCTTCGATCCGGCCGGCCTGCAGGATGCGGTCGCGCACGACGGCCAGCGCCTCGCGGGTGATCGCGCCCTTGGTCAGCTTCATCGACGCGCAGATGTTGCCGATCGCCTTGTGCGTGCCGGAGGTGCCGATCGCCTCGTCCCAGCCCAGGCTGCGGTAGGGCGCGGCGAACTGCTGGAACTGCAGCGCCACTTCGGTCAGCGCGGCGTTCCAGCGCTTGCGGGTGAGCTTGCCGCCCTCGAAGAACCGGCGCGTGCTGGCGACGCAGCCCACCTGCAGGCTTTCGCGCTCCAGCGGGGTGAAGCCGCGGCCGATGATGCATTCGGTGGAGCCGCCGCCGATGTCGATCACCAGCCGCTTCTGGTCATCCTGCGGCGGCTGCTCGTGGGCCACGCCGAGGTAGACTAGACGCGCTTCCTCGCGCCCGGAGATCACGTCGATGGCATGCCCCAGCGCGGCTTCGGCCGGGCCCAGGAACGCCTCCGGCGAACGCAGTTGACGCACGGTGTTGGTGGCGACGGCGCGCACCTGCCGCGGCGGGATGTCGGCGATGCGCTGGCCGAACCGCGACAGGCAGGCCAGCGCGCGTTCGCACACCTCCGGCGACAGCCCCCCCAGCGCGTTCAGGCCCTCGGCCATGCGCACGGTTTCGCGCAGGCGGTCGACCACCCGCAGCTGGCCCAGCACGCGCTGCGCCACCACGATGTGGAAGCTGTTGGAACCGAGGTCCAGCGCGGCCAGCAGGTCGCCGTCGCGCAGTGGCCCGACGGCGCGGGAAGGCAGCGTCTTCATGCGCGGGAAGTCGTCGTACGGCATGGCGTCATGCGCGCATTATGAAATCGTCGCCGCCGTTTTGTCCGCCATTCCCGCTTCCGGCGAATGACGCACACGATCTCAGCCGTCCAGCGCATCGAGCATCGCCAGCTGCGCCGAGAACGCCGGCTCGCCCTTGCCCGGCGCGCATTTCTCGTAGCGGCCGTCGGCGCGCAGCTGCCAGGCGTTCTGGTTGTCGGCCAGGTAGTTGAGCAGCCCTTCGCGCCGGACGCGGTCGGCGACCTGCGGGTCGAGGATCGGGAATGCGGTCTCCACGCGGCGCAGCAGGTTGCGCTCCAGCCAGTCGGCGGACGAGCAGAACAGCTCGGGCTCGCCGTCGTTGCCGAACCACCACACGCGGTGGTGTTCGAGGAAGCGGCCGACCACCGAGCGCACGCGGATGCTGTCGGACACGCCCGAAATGCCTGGCCGCAGCGCGCAGGCGCCGCGCACGATCAGGTCGATCTCGACCCCGGCCTGCGAGGCTTCGTACAGCGCGCGCACCACCTCCGGCTCGTTGAGCGCGTTCATCTTGGCGATGAGACGCGCGGGCCGGCCGGCCCGCGCGTGCGCGGCCTCGCGTCCGATCCGCTCCAGCACGCCGCGCTGCAGCGTGAACGGCGATTGCAGCAGATGCGCCAGGGTCAGCGGCGCGGCCAGACCGGAGAGCTGCTGGAAGATCAGGTGCACGTCGTTGCCGATGCCGGGATCGGCGGTCATCAGCCCGAAGTCGGTGTACACGCGCGCGGTGCCGCTGTGGTAGTTGCCGGTGCCGAGGTGCACGTAGCGGCGCAGCGCGCTGCCCTCGCGGCGCACGATCAGAAGCATCTTGGCGTGGGTCTTGTAGCCCACCACGCCGTACACCACCTGCACGCCGGCGTCCTGCAGGCGGTCGGCCAGGCGCAGGTTGGCTTCCTCGTCGAAGCGCGCGCGCAGCTCCACCACCACGGTCACGTCCTTGCCGTTGCGCGCGGCCTGGATCAGGTGCTCGACGATCGGCGAATCCTTGCCGGTGCGGTAGAGCGTTTGCTTGATCGCCAGCACGTCCGGGTCTTCCGCCGCCTGCCGGATCAGCTCCAGCACCGGCGCGAAGCCGTCGAACGGGTGGTGCAGCAGCACGTCGCCCTGGCGGATCAGGTCGAACATCGCGTCCATGTCGCGCGGCAGGCGCGGCTGGAACGGCCGGAACTTCAGGTCCGGCCGCTGCACCATGTCGTAGACCTGCACCACCCGGTTGAGGTTGACCGGGCCGTTGATCTTGTAGACCGCGCTTTCCGACAGGTCGAAGTTGGCGAGCAGCGTGTCCACCACCGCCTGCGGGCAGCGTTCGTCGATCTCCAGCCGCACCGCGCGCAGGTAGCCGCGGCCGAGCAGCTCGTCGCGCAGCGCCAGCGCGAGGTTGTCCATGTCGTCCTCGTCGACGATCAGCTCGGAGTTGCGGGTGACCCGGAACTGGTGCGCGCCGTTGACCTGCATGCCCGGGAACAGCTCGTGCACGAACGCCGACAGCACCGTGCTGAGGAACACGAAGTCGTGGAAGGCGTCGCCGTCGCCGTCCGCATCGGGCAGGCGGATGATCCGCGGCAGCGAGCGCGGCGCGCGCACGATCGCCAGGTGGCCTTCGCGCCCGAACGCGTCGCGGCCCTCCAGCTGCACCACCACGTTGAGCGACTTGTTGAGGATCTTCGGGAACGGATGCGCCGGGTCCAGGCCCAGCGGCGACAGCACCGGCATGATCTCGTCGCGAAAGTGCGCGCGCAGCCATTCGGTCTGCTCCGGCGTCCACTGCTCGCGCTGGAGCAGGCGGATGCCCTGGTCCGCCAGCGCCGGGCGCAGCTCCTTGTCGAAGCAGCGGTACTGCGCGTCCACCAGTTCGGCGGCGCGCTCGTGGATGCGCTCCAGCAGCGCGGCCGGTTCCAGGCCGTCCATGCCGGCCGGCAGGTTCAGCTCCACCGCATGGCGCACCGCGCCGCCGCGGATCTCGAAGAACTCGTCGAGGTTGGTGCAGGAGATGCACAGGTAGCGCAGCCGCTCCAGCAGCGGCACCGACGGGTCCTGCGCCTGCGCCAGCACGCGGAAGTTGAAGTCGAGCTGCGACAGTTCGCGGTTGGCGTACAGCGACGGATCGTGCAGGGACATGGCGTGCGGAGCGGGGCTGGGTTCGGCGTTCATGGCGGGCGGAAGAAGGATCGGGATCGCGCGCGAGCACGCGGGGGGCGGCGAAGCGGCAGGTGAAGGTGCTGCCCGCGCCGACGTCGCTGGAAATATGCAGTTGCGCGCCGTGCAGGCCCAGCACGTGCTTGACGATGGCGAGGCCCAGCCCGGTGCCGCCGGTTTCGCGTGAGCGGCTGGTGGAGACGCGGTAGAAGCGTTCGGTCAGGCGCGGCAGGTGCGAGGCGGGAATGCCGTAGCCGGTGTCGCGCACGGACAGCGTCGCGCCGCCGTCGGCGTCGCTGGCGAAGCGGATGTCTATCCTGCCGCCGTCGGGCGTGTAGCGCACCGCGTTGCTGACAAGGTTGCCGAACGCGCTGTGCAGTTCCTTGGTCGCGCCGCGCAGGTCGACCTGCGCGGCGTCCTCCATGTCGATGCGGTGGCGGCCGCCGCTCAGCGCTTCCGCTTCGCGGCGCAGGCTGGCCAGCATCGGCGCCATCGCCACGTGCTCGTCCGGCAGCTGGTCGCGCGCTTCCAGCCGCGACAGGGTCAATAGATCCTCGACCAGCCGGGTCATGCGCTGCGACTGCCGGCGCATCTCCGCCAGCAGCGCCGCCCATTCCGGGTTGTCGTCGGCGTCCAGCATTTCCAGGTAGCCGTGGATCACGGTCAGCGGCGTGCGCAGTTCGTGCGAGACGTTGGCGACGAAGTCGCGGCGCATGTGCTCCAGCCGCAGCAGCTTGCTGACGTCGCGCGCCAGCAGCAGCCACAGGTCCTCGGAATAGGGCAGCAGGCGCAGGCTCAGGCGGCGCTCGGGATCGACCGGCGAGGCCACGTCCTCCATCGGCTCGGCATTGCGGCCGGCGGCCAGCCACTGCGCCATCGGCAGCGGCCGCAGCGCGTCGGCGAGCGAGGCGTTGTGGTGGCGCGGATAGCGCAGGCCGAGCAGCGGCGTCGCCGCCTCGTTGAACCACAGCACGCGCTGGCTGTTGCGTTCCACCAGCACCACCGCGTCGGGCAGGGCGGCGGCCACCGCGCGGTAGGCGCGCAGCATCGCCAGCAGGCGGCGCTTGCGCGCGCGCATCTCGGTCTGGCCGCGGAACAGCAGCGCGTCGAGTTCGTTCCATGCGCCGGAACCGCCGCCGGGCGGCAGGCGCTGGCGCGCGGCCAGCCGTTGCAGCACGCGTTGCAGGCGCCAGTAGTGGAAGCCGACCACCGCCAGCGCGGTCAGCGCCAGCGCCGGCCACGGATGGCCGAGCGCGAACCCGGCGCCCAGGCCGGCCGCCAGCACCAGCGCAAGCTGGGCGAGGGTGCGGAGCCAGGCGGTGCGGACGGCGTTGGGCATGGAGGGAGTCTAGTGCGGTTGTGTTGCAGGCGTTGGCGCGATGCCGGTCAGCGGCTTCGGCGCAGCCGGGCCGTCATGCCGGATGCGGCGAAGGCGCCGTTGCCGATGCGTGGAGCGATGCAGCAGGAGCTTCGCCGTGCCCGGAACGACGCGGATCGCAGCAACAACCGCCGCTCACACCGCCGCCGAGAACCGGTAGCCCGCGCCGCGCACCGTCTGCACCATCGCTTCCAGCCGATGCGGCTCCAGCGTCTTGCGCAGGCGACGGATGTGCACGTCGACGGTGCGCTCCTCCACGTACACGCTGCCGCCCCAGACGTGGTCGAGCAGCTGGGTGCGGGTGTACACGCGCTCGGCGTGGGTCATGAAGAAATGCAGCAGGCGGTATTCGGTCGGGCCCATCTGGATCGGGTGCGAAGCGCCGTCGAGATCGGCGAACACCCGGTGCGCCGCGCCGTCGATGCGCAGCGCGCCGACCTGCACGCTGCCGTCGTCGTCGTCGTCGCGCGAGCGCCGCAGCACCGCGCGGATGCGCGCCAGCAGCTCGCGCGCGGAGAACGGCTTGACCACGTAGTCGTCGACGCCGGCTTCCAGCCCGCCGACGCGGTCGTTCTCCTCGCCGCGCGCGGTCAGCATGATGATCGGGATGTCGCGGGTCAGCGCCTCGCGCCGCCAGCGCCGCGCCAGTTCGAGGCCGCTGGTGCCGGGCAGCATCCAGTCCAGCAGGATCAGGTCGGGCACGCGCTCGGCGATCCGTTCCTGCGCCTCGCGCGCGTCGCCGGCCAGCAGCGGCGCGTAGTCGCCTTTGCGCAGCGCGTAGGCCAGCATGTCGCGGATCGCGGGCTCGTCTTCGACGATCAGGATGTGCTTTTGCATGTCGTCCGTTGATCGCGCCGCGGGAGGGGCGCCGCATCATTACACGACGGTTTGGTGACAGTTTCGTGACCGGCTCAGCGCCCGCCGTCGATGCCGAAGCTCAGTCGCCCGCCGGTGGCTTCCTCGTCGCGCACGCCCTGCCGGCGCAGCTCCAGCACGGTCGGGGTGATCGCGGCGATGCGTGCGTCGATGCGGGCGCGGGCGTAGTAGTCCAGGTCGTCGCGCTTCTTCAGGTTGTTGAGCTGCACCAGCGCCTGCTCGGGGCGGCCGGACAGGTAGGCGGCCTCGGCCCAGGCCTCGCCGGCGCGCACCGGCTCGCCGGCGATCTCGCAGGCGCGGGCGTAGGCCTGCTGGAACGGCAGGTCGCCGCCGACGCCGCCCAGTAGCGGGCGCAGCACCGCCACCGCGCGGGCGCCGGCCTCGCGGGTGTCGCGCTCGCCGAGCAGGCGCGCGTAGGCCAGCGCCAGCGCGCGGTGGGTGGGCATGCGCGCCAGCAGCGCCTCGAAGCGGCGGTCGGCCTCCGCGAGCTTGCCGGCATGCGCCTCGGCCTCGCCCATCGCGATCTGCACCCACAGGTTGTCCGGATGCGCCTGCGCCAGCGGCGCCAGTTCGGCCAGCGCCTCGCCGTTCTGCCCGGCGAGCTGGTGGGCGAAGGCCAGGCCGTAGCGGCGCGCCTCGTCCAGCGGCTGCTTGGCGCGCATCTGCTGGTATTCGCGGATCGCCTGCGCCGGGGTGGTGGCGCTGAGCACGCGCAGGCGCTCGCGTGCCCAGCCGAAGTCGCCGGTATTGCCCTGGCCCTGCCGGCTGCGCGCGCCGGTGGCGATCTGCAGGCCGGGCGGCAGCAGCGGGTTGCTGCTGGCGACGGACGCCGTGTTCGCCAGCGTCGGTTCGAGCTTGGCGGCGCGCTCGCGCGCCTCGCTGATGCGCGCCAGGGTGAGCGGGTGGGTCTGCAGGTAGCCGGGTACGGCGGCGCGCTCGTCGCCCTGGTTCATCCGCACCACCGACTGCAGGGTCTGGAAGAAATCCGCCATCGCCTCCGGGTCGTAGCCGGCGTGCGCCAAGGTGCGGATGCCGATGCGGTCGGCCTCGGCCTCGTTGTCGCGGGTGTAGTTGATCTGGCGCTGCTGCAGCACGCCCAGGCCGGTCATCAGCGCGGCCGAGGTGGCGTCGCCGCTGGAATTGCCGCCGACCTGCTGGGCGGCGACGATCGCGCCCAGCGTGGCCAGCAGGATCGGCAGGCTTTCGCGCTGCGCCTTCTCCGCGCCGCGCAGCACGTGCTGCTGGGTGACGTGGGAAATCTCGTGGGCCAGCACGCCGGCCACCTCGTCCTCGCGGTCGGCGGCCAGCACCAGCCCGGCGTTCACCCCGACGTAGCCGCCGAGGGTGGCGAAGGCGTTGATCTGGCGCTCGCGCAGCAGGAAGAAGGTGAAGCTCTGCTGCGGGCGGTCGCTGGCGCCGGCCAGTCGCTGGCCGACGTCGCCCAGCCAGCCGTCCAGCAGCGGGTCGTCCAGCACGTAGCCTTCGTGGCGGAGCTGGGCCAGCACCATCGCGCCGTACTCGGCCTGCTTCGCCGGCGACAGCACGGTGCCGGCGGACGAGCCGATGTCCGGCAGGCTGTTGCGCTGCTGGGCGGTGGCCGCGGCCATGCAGGCGGTCAGGGCGAAGGCGAGGGCGGCGGCGATCGGGCGACGGTTCATTCGGACAGGATGCGGGCTGGACGGCGGGGCGGCGTGAATGGGGCTTGAGCGGCGGGAGCGATTGGGAAATCCCGCCGCGTCCCCATATTCGACCAGAATCGTTCGACAAACATCCCGCCTTCCGGTTCAGGAGACCGCCGTGAGCGACGCCAGCACCCCCGCCATCACCATCTACAGCACGGCCGTGTGCCCGTACTGCGTGATGGCCAAGAACTTCCTCAAGAGCAAGGGCCGCGAGTGGACCGAGGTCCGCATCGACACCGACCCGGCCGAGCGCGAGAAGATGGTGGCGCTGACCAGGCGCACCAGCGTGCCGCAGATCTTCGTCGGCGACGTCCACGTCGGCGGCTACGACGACATGATGGCGCTGCACCGCGAGGGCAAGCTGGAGCCGCTGCTCGAGGGCAAGCCCGCATGAGCGACGCCGACGACCGGGTGAAGCAGTTCACCGAGTTCCGCCAGCGCATGAACAAGCGCATCCTCGACGAGCCCAACCAGGTGGTGCGGCGCTTCTTCGCGCTCGACACCCAGACCTACCAGCCCGGCGCGCTGGACGTGAAGACCAAGGAGCTGATGGGGCTGACCGCCTCGATGGTGCTGCGCTGCGACGACTGCATCAGCTACCACGTCGCCCAGTGCAAGGACGCCGGCGTGACCCGCGAGGAGATGTTCGAGGCGTTCTCGGTCGGGCTGGTGGTGGGCGGCTCCATCGTCATCCCGCACCTGCGCCGCGCGGTGGATTTCCTGGACAGGCTGGAACAGGGCGAGGCCGAAGCGCCGGCCACCCACGACCATGGTTGAATGCTGTCCGGCATACGCCGGCGCACGGCATCTGTCATAATCGCCGGTTATAAATCACCCCCATCGCCGCCACGCCCTCGCGCGTGGCGTCGGCCTGTCTGGAAACATCGAAAATGACAACGATCACGGTCATCCGCGGCGACGGCATCGGCCCGGAAATCATGGACGCCACCCTGCACGTGCTGGACGCGATGCAGCTGGGCCTTTCCTACGAATTCGCGGACGCCGGCATGGTCGCGCTGGAGAAGCACGGCGAGCTGCTGCCGGCGGCGACGATGGATTCGATCCGCAAGAACAGGATCGCGCTGAAGTCGCCGCTGACCACCCCGGTGGGCGGCGGGTTCTCCTCGATCAACGTCGAGCTGCGCAAGCGCTTCGACCTGTACGCCAACGTGCGCCCGGCCAAGTGCTTCCCGAACACCAAGTCGCGCTTCACCAGCGGCGTCGACCTGATCACCGTGCGCGAGAACACCGAGGGCGCCTACATCGGCGAGGGCCAGGAAGTCTCCGCCGACGGCGAGACCGCGGTGCTGACCCAGAAGGTGACCCGCAAGGGTTCCGAGCGCATCGTCCGCTACGCCTTCGAGCTGGCCCGCAAGACCGGCCGGAAGAAGGTGACGATCGTGCACAAGGCCAACATCCTGAAGTCCACCTCGGGGCTGTTCCTGAAGACCGCACGCGAAGTGGCGGCGCATTACCCGGACATCGAGTGCAACGAGCTGATCGTCGACAACACCTGCATGCAGCTGGTGATGAAGCCGGAGCAGTTCGACATCATCTGCACCACCAACCTGTTCGGCGACATCATCTCCGACCTGTGCGCCGGCCTGGTCGGCGGCCTCGGCCTCGCGCCGGGCGCGAACATCGGCGCCGACGCGGCGATCTTCGAGGCGGTGCACGGCTCCGCGCCGGACATCGCCGGCAAGGGCGTCGCCAATCCCTGCGCGTTGCTGCTGGGCGCGGCGCAGATGCTCGACCACCTCGGCAAGCCGGATCAGGCCACGCGCCTGCGCGACGCCATCGTCGCCACGCTGGAAGCGAAGGATTCGCTGACCCCGGACCTGGGCGGCGAGGGCAACACGCTGTCGTTCGCCAAGGCGATCGCTTCGCGCCTGTAATCGCCATGCAGGCGGCGGGAGTGCCGGGCGTTCGCGCAGCGGCATTCCCGGCCGCGAAGCGAATGCCCGGCGCTTCCGCCGCCGGTGATTCCGCAACGAAAAAGGGCACCTCGCGGTGCCCTTTTTCATGCCCGACGCGGCTGCGTCAGTTGCGCGACTGCAGCTTGCTGAGCAGGCGCAGGATCTCCAGGTACAGCCACACCAGCGTCACCAGCAGGCCGAACGCGGCGTACCACTCCATGTACTTCGGCGCGCCGTGCTCCACGCCCTGTTCGATGAAGTCGAAGTCCAGCACCAGATTCAGCGCAGCCACGATCACCACGCCCACGCTGAACAGGATGCCGATCGTGCTCGACTCGTGGATGAAGCCCATGCCCCCGAAGCCGAACAGGCGCATGCCCATGTTGACCAGGTAGAGCAGGGCGATGGCGCCGGTGGCCGCGACCACGCCGAGCTTGAAGTTCTCGGTCGCCTTGATCAGACCGCTGCGGTAGGCCAGCAGCAGGGCCGCCAGGGTGCCGAAGGTCAGGCCCACGGCCTGCATCACGATGCCGGGGAAGCGCAGTTCGAACATGCCCGACACCGCGCCCAGGAACAGCCCTTCCAGCGCCGCGTAGACGGGCGCGGTGAACGGCGACCATTCCTTCTTGAAGATCGTCACCAGCGCGACCACGAAGCCGCCGATCGCGCCGCCCCACACGTAGGGCATGATCGCGCCCGGATTGCCGGCGGCCATCGCGGCGGTGAACTGCGACCAGGAGAACATCGCGCCGACCAGGGTGACGACCAGCAGCAGCGCGGTCTTGTTGACGGTGCCGTTGAGCGACATCGCGCCCGCGTCGCCCTGTACGAGCGTGCCGCTGCCGAGGTCGAGGAAGGTGTTTTCCTTCAGTGCGGGATTGCCGCTGCGCATGTCGATCCATCCTGTGCGTGAGCCGGCGGTTGCCGGGATGCAGCGAGGATAGCCCGGGACGCGGGCGCCCGTCACGGGATGGTGCGAAAGGCGGGACTCGAACCCGCACGCCTTGCGGCACTGGAACCTAAATCCAGGGCGTCTACCAATTCCGCCACTTTCGCGCGCCGGCATTGTAGCGGTGCCGGCAAAGAGCGCTGCAAAAGAGAACGCCCGGCTTGTGGCCGGGCGTCTCGGGTTTGGTGGGCCGTCAAGGATTCGAACCTTGGACCAATTGATTAAGAGTCAACTGCTCTACCAGCTGAGCTAACGGCCCGGAGAAACGGAATTGTAGCAAACGTTCGGCCGACTGCAAGCGCATCATGCGGAAGGCCGATCGAAAAATGGGGTGGCTGAAGGGACTCGAACCCTCGACAACTGGAATCACAATCCAGGACTCTAACCAACTGAGCTACAGCCACCACGGAAACACGTCTTCACTGCATTGGCGCGCCCGGCAGGAATCGAACCTGCAACCACCGGCTTAGAAGGCCGGTGCTCTATCCGGTTGAGCTACGGGCGCCCGTGCCGGAAACCTGCACCGGACGATGCCGGAATGGTCGGGGTAGAGGGATTCGAACCCCCGACATCCTGCTCCCAAAGCAGGCGCGCTACCAGACTGCGCTATACCCCGCCCGATGGAACCGAATCATTCCAGCGGCCGCCCGACTGCTGCGATCACTGACTTCCGAGGCGCGCCGGCGCAACGAAAGGCCGCGCATTGTCCGACCCCGCGCGGCGTCTGTCAACGCATCGATGGCCGGACGGGTGGCGAGGCGGGCGGAAATCGGGGAAACTAGCAAGTTCCGCGCGGTCGTGGCCGCGCCCGGGTTCCGGAGCGTTCCGGCATCCATCCACTTCCGCCGTCCAACCGCAAACAAACGGGTTCGCGCGAACCCGCCCAGGAGTCATCGCATCATGCAAGTCTCGGTCGAATCCACCGGCAACCTCGAGCGCCGCGTCACCCTCAGCCTGCCCGCGGGCGATGTCGAGGCGCAGGCCGGCAGCCGCCTGCGCGAGATCGCGCAGAACGTGCGGATCAAGGGCTTCCGCCCCGGCAAGGTGCCGGCCAAGGTGGTCGAGCAGCGCTACGGCGGCCAGGTGCGCGCCGAGATCGTCGACGGCCTGCTGCGCCAGGCGCTGGACCAGGCGGTGCGCGAGAACGAGCTGCGCGTGGCCGGCCTGCCGCAGGTCACACCGGGCGAGGACGCCGCCGAGGGCGAGCTGAAGTACGTGGCCTCGGTCGAGCTGGTGCCGGAGTTCGGCGAGCTCGACATGGGCAAGCTGGAAGTGGTGCGCCACACCGCCGAAGTGACCGACGCCGACATCGACCGCATGCTGGAAAACCTGCGCCAGCAGCGCGCCAGCTGGAACAAAGTCGAGCGCGCCGCCAAGGCCGGCGACTTGGTCAACGTGGAAACCAGCAGCGTCATCGACGGCGTGCGCATGCCGGCCGAGGGCGTGGAGAAGACCAGCACCGTGCTGGGCTCCGCCGCCATCTATCCGGAAGTCGAATCCGCCATCGCCGGCATGCAGCCGGGCGAGGAAAAGACCATCGACGTGACCCTGCCGGCCGACTGGCACGCCGCGCAGTTTGCCGGCAAGACCGTCACCTCGACCTTCAAGCTGGTCGACGTGGCCGAGCAGGCGCTGCCGGAAGTCGACGCCGCGTTCATCCGCAGCTTCGGCGTCAAGAGCGGCGACCTGGAGCAGTTCAAGGCCGACATCCGCAGCAACCTGGAGCGCGAGCTGAAGGGCGCGCTGATGAACCGCCTGCGCCGCGAAGTCGGCGAGCAGCTGGTCGAAGCCTACAAGGACGTGGAGCTGCCGCCGCGCCTGGTCGAGAGCGAGGCCCGCGCGCTGCAGGCCAACGCCGCCGAGCAGGCGCGCCGCCAGGGCCAGCAGCTGGCCGCCGGCGCGGACGCCTTCATGGACGCCGCGCGCAAGCGCGTGCTGGTCGGCCTGCTGGTGGGCGAAGTGGCCCGCCGCAACGAGCTGCGCCTGGAGCCGGAGCGCCTGAACGAAACCATGCGCCTGATCGCCTCCACCTACGAACAGCCGGAGCAGGTCATTGCGTTGTACCGCAACGATCCCCAATTGATGCAGGGCCTGCAGAACCGCGTGATGGAAGAGCAGGTGACCGACTGGATCGCCGAGCGCGCCACGCACACCGAGAAGGCGCTCTCGTTCCAGGAAGCCATCGGCCAGTAAGCGGCCGGCCTTTCCCCCTTTCCGAGCGAACATCCATGGACCCGATCAAAGCCCTCAACCTCGTGCCGATGGTGGTCGAGCAGACCAGCCGCGGCGAGCGCGCGTACGACATCTATTCGCGCCTGCTGAAGGAGCGGGTGATCTTCCTGGTCGGCGGCATCGACGACCACGTGGCGAACGTGGTCGTCGCGCAGATGCTGTTCCTCGAAGCGGAGAACCCGGAGAAGGACATCAGCCTGTACATCAACTCGCCGGGCGGGATAGTGACAGCGGGCATGGCGATCTACGACACCATGCAGTACATCAAGCCGGACGTGAGCACGATCTGCGTCGGCCAGGCCTGCTCGATGGGTGCGGTGCTGCTGGCCGCCGGCGCGGCCGGCAAGCGCTACGCGCTGCCGAACTCGCGGGTGATGATCCACCAGCCGCTGGGCGGCGCGCAGGGCCAGGCGGCCGACATCGACATCCAGGCGCGCGAGATCCTGTCGATGCGCGAGCGCCTGAACGAGATCCTGGCCCGCCACACCGGCCAGCCGATCGACGTGATCGCCCGCGACACCGACCGCGACAACTTCAAGAGCGCCGAAGCGGCCCGCGACTACGGGCTGGTGGACGAAGTGCTCAGCCGGCGTCCGGAAGAATCGATCCAGTCGACCTGACCGGCGGCGGAATCCGCGATTCACGGATTCCGCCCATCGGCCGATATCGATCAACACAGCACAACCGCCCCGGCAGGGCCCGGCGGGGGCGTATGGTATTCTCGGGCAGAAGCCGCGCAGCGCGGCGAGCGAGTGGCGAATGAGCGAAGACCGTCAGGGACGCAACACCGGCGACAACGGCAAGATCCTGTACTGCTCCTTCTGCGGGAAGAGTCAGCACGAGGTGCGCAAGCTGATCGCCGGGCCCAGCGTGTTCATCTGCGACGAGTGCGTTGAACTCTGCAACGACATCATCCGCGAGGAACTCGAGGAGAAGGCGCAGTCCAGCCGCAGCTCGCTGCCGAAGCCGCGCGAGATCCTCGAGGTGCTGGACCAGTACGTGATCGGCCAGCAGCGGGCGAAGAAGACGCTCGCCGTGGCCGTGTACAACCACTACAAGCGCATCGAGAGCCGGCAGAAGAACGACGACGTCGAGCTGGCCAAGTCCAACATCCTGCTGGTCGGCCCGACCGGCTCGGGCAAGACGCTGCTGGCGGAAACGCTGGCGCGCATGCTCAACGTGCCGTTCACCATGGCCGACGCCACCACGCTGACCGAAGCCGGTTACGTCGGCGAGGACGTGGAGAACATCATCCAGAAGCTGCTGCAGAAGTGCGACTACGACGTCGAGAAGGCGCAGCAGGGCATCGTCTACATCGACGAGATCGACAAGATCAGCCGCAAGTCCGAGAACCCGTCGATCACCCGCGACGTGTCCGGCGAAGGCGTGCAGCAGGCGCTGCTGAAGCTGATCGAAGGCACGCTCGCCAGCGTGCCGCCGCAGGGCGGGCGCAAGCATCCGCAGCAGGAGTTCCTGCAGGTCGACACCCGCAACATCCTGTTCATCGTCGGCGGCGCGTTCGCCGGCCTGGACAAGGTGATCCAGCAGCGTTCGACCGAAGCCGGCGGGATTGGTTTCGGCGCCAAGGTGAAGAGCGCCGAGCGCAAGGCCGACATCGGCCAGGTGCTGGCCAACGTCGAGCCCGAGGACCTGATCAAGTACGGCCTGATCCCCGAGTTCGTCGGCCGCCTGCCGGTGGTGGCGACGCTGGAGGAGCTGGACGAGGCCGCGCTGGTCAAGATCCTGACCGAGCCCAAGAACGCCATCACCAAGCAGTTCAAGAAGCTGTTCGAGATGGAAGGCGTGGAGCTGGAAATCCGCCCGGACGCGCTCTCGGCGATCGCCAAGAAGGCGCTCAAGCGCAAGACCGGCGCGCGCGGCCTGCGCACCATCGTCGAATCGGTGCTGCTGGACACCATGTACGACCTGCCGTCGCAGGAGAACGTGAGCAAGGTGGTGGTGGACGAATCGGTGATCGAGCACAAGTCCGAGCCGTACCTGATCTACCAGAGCGTGCCGGCCCCGGCCAAGGCTGCTTCGGCCGACTGACGCCGTTTCCATGGTCGTCTCCGGAAGCCGCCCATCGGGCGGCTTCCGCGTTTCTGGCGCCGCCCCGGCGGGCGTTCCCGCCGCGCCTGCCGCGCCGCAACGCATTGATTCGCCGTCGGTTTGCCCGGATGCCGCGGCATCCGCTTGCAACCCGGCCGCAACATCCCCATAAAACGAGACACGGCGGCGCCTGGCGCGCCGCAGCCGCAACCGGAGTTCCCCCATGGCTGCCCCCTCCCGATCCGACTCCCACCTGCTGCCGGTGCTGCCGCTGCGCGACGTGGTGGTCTTCCCGCACATGGTGATCCCGCTGTTCGTGGGTCGCGAAAAGTCGATCCGCGCGCTGGACATCGCCGTGGAAGGCGACAAGCGCATCCTGCTGGTGGCACAGAAGGCGGCCGACACCGACGATCCCGGCGCCGCCGACCTGCACCCGATCGGCACCATGGCGCAGGTGCTGCAGCTGCTGAAGCTGCCCGACGGCACCATCAAGGTGCTGGTGGAAGGCCTGTCGCGCGCGCGCGCGGAAGACGTGCGTGCGCAGGACGGCGCGCTGTTCGCGAAGGCGGTCGATGTGGAGTCGAACGAGGCCCGCGAGCCGCACGAGATCCAGGCGCTGGTGCGCTCGCTGCTGTCCCTGTTCGAGCAGTACATCAAGACCAACCGCAAGCTGCCGCCGGAGCTGCTGCAGACCCTGTCCGGCATCGAGGAGCCGGAGCGGCTGGCCGACACCGTCGCCGCCCATCTCGGCGTGCGCCTGGCCGACAAGCAGAAGCTGCTGGAGACGCTGGACACCGCCGAGCGGCTGGAACTGCTGGTGGGGCTGGTCGACGGCGAGATCGACGTGCAGCAGATGGAGAAGCGCATCCGCGGCCGGGTCAAGTCGCAGATGGAGAAGAGCCAGCGCGAGTACTACCTCAACGAGCAGATGAAGGCGATCCAGAAGGAGCTGGGCGAGCTGGACGACGCGCCCAACGACCTCGACGAGATCGCCCGCAAGCTCGCCGCCGCCGGCATGCCGAAGGCGGTGGAGGCCAAGGCCAAGACCGAGCTGGCCAAGCTCAAGCAGATGTCGCCGATGTCGGCCGAGGCCGGCGTGGTGCGCAACTACCTCGACTGGCTGCTGGGCGTGCCGTGGAAGAAGCGCAGCAAGGTGCGCAAGGACCTGAAGCTGGCGCAGGAGACGCTGGACGCCGACCACTACGGCCTGGAGAAGGTGAAGGACCGCATCCTCGAATACCTCGCGGTGCAGTCGCGCGTGTCCAAGATGAAGGGCCCGATCCTGTGTCTGGTCGGCCCGCCCGGCGTGGGCAAGACCTCTCTCGGCCAGAGCATCGCGAAGGCGACCAACCGCAAGTTCGTGCGCATGGCGCTGGGCGGCGTGCGCGACGAGGCCGAGATCCGCGGCCACCGCCGCACCTACGTCGGCTCGATGCCGGGCCGGATCGTGCAGAACCTCAACAAGGTCGGCACCAGGAACCCGCTCTTCATGCTGGACGAGATCGACAAGATGTCGATGGACTTCCGCGGCGATCCGTCCTCGGCGCTGCTGGAAGTGCTCGATCCCGAGCAGAACCACACCTTCAACGATCACTATCTGGAGGTCGACCTCGACCTGTCCGAGGTGATGTTCGTGGCGACCTCCAACTCGCTGAACATCCCCGGCCCGCTGCTCGACCGCATGGAAGTGATCCGCATCCCCGGCTACACCGAGGAGGAAAAGCTCAACATCGCGATGCGCTACCTGGTGCCCAAGCAGCTCAAGGCCAACGGCCTGCGCGAAGGCGAGCTGCGCATCGACGAAAGCGCGATCACCGGCATCGTGCGCTACTACACGCGCGAATCGGGCGTGCGCAACCTCGAGCGCGAGATCGCCAAGATAGCGCGCAAGGTGGTGAAGGAGATCGCCTTGAAGGGGCCGGAGCCGGCGCCGAAGAAGGGCAAGGCCGCGAAGCCGAAGACCATCGTCGTCACCGACAAGAACCTCGACAAGTACCTGGGCGTGCAGCGCTTCGACTTCGGCCGCGCCGAGGCGGAGAACGAGATCGGCCTGGTCACTGGCCTGGCGTGGACGGAAGTGGGCGGCGACCTGCTGCAGATCGAATCCACGCTGGTGCCGGGCAAGGGCGCGCTGATCCTGACCGGCCAGCTGGGCGACGTGATGAAGGAATCCGCGTCGGCCGCGTTGTCGGTGGTGCGCGCGCGCACCGAACAGCTCGGCATCGAACTGGATTTCCTGCAGAAGCACGACATCCACGTGCACGTGCCGGACGGCGCGACGCCCAAGGACGGCCCCAGCGCCGGCATCGCGATGGCGACCGCGCTGGTGTCGATGCTGACGAAGATCCCGGTGCGCCACGACGTGGCGATGACCGGCGAAATCACCCTGCGTGGCCGCGTCAGCGCGATCGGCGGGCTGAAGGAGAAGCTGCTGGCGGCGCTGCGCGGCGGGGTCAAGACCGTGATCATCCCGGACGAGAACAGGAAGGACCTCGCCGACCTGCCCGCCACGGTGACCAGGCACCTGCAGATCGTGCCGGTGAAGTGGATCGATGAGGTGCTGGACCTGGCGCTGGAGCGCCCGCTGCCGGCGCGTCGGAGCGCGGGCAAGCGGACCGCGGTGACGCCGGTGAAGGGCAAGCCGCGCGGGAAAACCGGCGTGCGCCCGGCGGTGAAGCACTGAAGGCCGCATCGAAAACCCGGGCCCATTCATCGGAATGTGCCTGAAAGCCGCATCAGCGCTGGCTTTCGTGTTGCGCGCCGGAAACGGCGCTGGTATAAGGTTGGCAACCGCGGCGGCCTGTCGATGCGCCGCGGCAAACCCGGATCCGCGGCAGGGGAGCGTCGCCGGAGCCGGTCAATGAATTCTCCGCTTCACCCTTCCGCAACGGAGCTAATAAGCAAATGAACAAAGCCGAATTCGTCGAAGCCGTGGCCGACAACGCCGAACTGACCAAGGCCGATGCCGGCCGCGCCGTCGATGCGATGGTCGCCGCCATCACCAAGGCCCTGAAGAAGGGCGACACCGTGACCCTCGTGGGCTTCGGCACCTTCTCGGTCCGCAAGCGTGGCGCCCGCACCGGCCGCAACCCGCGCACCGGCGACACCATCAAGATCAAGGCTTCCAAGAACCCGGCGTTCAAGGCCGGCAAGGCGCTGAAGGACGCGGTCAACTGATCGCGGCTCCAATGGCGTAGCCCGAAGAGCCCGGCCGCAAGCCGGGCTTTTTCGTGCACGGCGTTCGTGCGGGATTCCGCACGCGGCGGTTCCGTTGCGCGCGCCCTGCTGCGATAATGCGTGGCCGGGGCACTTAGCTCAGCGGTAGAGCGGCTCCCTTACAAGGAGCGGGTCGGGGGTTCGATCCCCTCAGTGCCCACCAGGTCGAGAAGAAAAAAGTGTTGCGCCCGCGGAAAATGTCGGTATGATTGCGGGCTCCCAGCGGAGTGGTAGTTCAGTCGGTTAGAATGCTGGCCTGTCACGCCGGAGGTCGCGGGTTCGAGTCCCGTCCACTCCGCCATCTACAAGCAGAAGCCTCGCAGCGATGCGGGGCTTTTTGCTTTCCGGCGCGGCGGGTACGCGCGCGCCGCACGGGTTAAACTACCCGGCTACGTCTCATTGCCGGTTTGCCCATGCTGCAGAAACTCCGCGAAAAGACTTCCGGTTGGATCGCCACCGTGATCCTCGGCCTGCTGATCGTCCCCTTCGCCTTCTTCGGCGTGGAGTCGTACATGTCGCAGCAGGTGGACACCTACGCCGCGCGCATCGCGCAACCGCCGTCGTGGTGGAAATCCGCGCCGCAGGTGTGGCCGGTCACCTACCTGTGGTCGATCCACGACATCGACGCGCAGGTCTACCGCGAGCGCCTCGAAACCATGCGCTTCAACATGCGCGAGCAACAGGGCGACAACTTCGACGCCAAGGCGTTCGAGTCGGTGGAGAACAAGCGCAGGATCCTCGACCGTCTGATCGACGAACAGCTGATGAAGCTCGCCGCCGATCGCGACGGCATCGTGATCAGCGATGCGGAAGTGCGCGACGCGATCCAGAAGATGCCCGAGTTCCAGGTCGACGGCGCGTTCAACGCCGACCGCTACCAGCTGCTGTTGGCCTCGCAGAACCCGCCGCTGTCGCCGACGGGCTTCGAGGCACGCATCCGCGACAGCCTGAAGAACGAACTGATCCCCGCCGGCATCGCGCGCTCGGCCTTCGTCACCGATCTCGAGGTCGACCGGCTGATGCGCCTGCTGGGCGAGCATCGCGACGTGAGCTTCGTGACCCTGCCGCCGGCCGCGCCCGACGCCGCCGAGGTGACCGCCGCGCAGATCGACGCGTGGTACGCGGCCCACAAGAGCGACTACCGGCGGCCGGAGACGGTGCGCCTGGAGTACGTGGAAGTCGACGGCAGCGCGCTGACCGCGACGGCGGCCGACGAGGCGGAGCTGCGCAAGCGCTACCAGGACCAGATCGCGAAGTATTCCTCGGCCGAGAAGCGCGAGGTCTCGCACATCCTGATCGCGGTGGCGGCGAACGCCAGCGCGGCGGACAAGAAGGCGGCGGAAGCGAAGGCGAAGAAGCTGGCCGCCGACGCGCAGGTGCCGGGCGCGGATTTCGCCGCGCTGGCCCGCGCCAGTTCGGACGACACCGGCTCCAAGGCCAACGGCGGCGACCTCGGCTGGCTCGCCAAGGGCGGCATGCCGGGCGCGTTCGACGACACCGCGTTCGCGATGAAGGCGGGCGAGGTGCGCGGCCCGGTCAAGACCGACTTCGGCTGGCACGTCATCAAGGTAAACGACGTGCGCGCCGCGGTGCAGCGCCCGTTCGAGGAGGTGCGCGCCGAGCTGGAGAAGGAAGCGCAGGAGGGCTCGCGCGAGCGCGCCTTCAACGAGCTGACCGGCAAACTGGTCGACGCCGCCTACAAGACGCCGACCTCGCTGGAGCCCGCCGCCAAGGCGCTGGGCCTGCCGCTGCAGACCACGCCGGCGTTCAGCCGCGCGGGCGGCCCCGGCATCGCCGGCGATGCGAAGGTGCTGCGCGTCGCCTTCTCCGACACGATGCTGCAGGACGGCACCGCCAGCGACCCGATCGAACTCGGGCCGGAGCGCACCGTGCTGATCCGGGTCATCGACCACGCGCCGGAACAGGCGCTGCCGCTGGCGCAGGTGCGCGACGCGGTGGTCGCGGCGATCCGCGCCGACCGCCAGCGCAAGGCGGCCGATGCCGCCGCCGACGCGCTGGTGAAGGCGGCCAAGGCCAAGGGCCTGGCCGAGGCCGCGAAGGACGCCGGGCTGGCCGTCGGCGAAGCCAACGACGTCACCCGCGGCATGCCGGTGCCCTCGCCGGAAGCGGCGCGCGCGTTCTTCGACGAGCCGCGCCCGCAGGCCGGCCAGGTGCCGGTCAACAAGGTGCTGGTCGGCGGCCAGTACGTGGTGTTCGCGGTGCGCGGCGTGCGCGATGCGGACATCGGCCAGGTGACGCCGCAGGAGCGCGCCACGCTGCGCCAGCAGGTGTCGGCGGCGACCGGCATGCAGGCGCAGGACGCGTTCGTGCGCGCGGCGCGCGCCAAGTACAGCATCAAGGTGGCGGAAGACCGCCTCTGATCCGATGCGCGGCGAGCGGCGCGGCGGATCGCGCCGCCATCGCCCGGATACGAAAACGCCCGGCAATGCCGGGCGTTTTTTCGTTGCGGTGGGGCGCGTTCAGTCGATCCCGCTCATGCCCATGATGTTGTAGCCGGCGTCGACGTAGGTCACTTCGCCGGTGATGCCGGCGGCGAGGTCCGAGCACAGGAACGCAGCGGCATTGCCCACGTCCTCGATGGTGACGACGCGGCGCAGCGGCGCGGCCGCCTCGAACTGGCTGAGCATCTTGCGGAAGTTGGCCACGCCGGACGCCGCCAGCGTGCGGATCGGGCCGGCCGAGATCGCGTTCACGCGGGTGCCTTCCGGGCCCAGCGCCATCGCCATGTAGCGCACGGTGGCTTCCAGCGAGGCCTTGGCCACGCCCATCGTGTTGTAGTTCGCCAGCGCGCGCTCCGCGCCGAGGTAGGACAGGGTCAGGATGCTGCCGTTGCGGCCCTTCATCAGCGGGCGCGCGGCCTTGCCCAGCGCGGCCAGCGAGTAGGCGCTGATGTCGTGGGCGATGTGGTAGTTCTCGCGGGTGATGCCGTCGAGGAAGTCGCCCTCGATCGCCTCGCGCGGTGCGAAGGCGATGCAGTGGACGAGGATGTCGAAGCCGTCGCTCCAGTGCTTGCCCAGTTCGGCGAAGCAGGCGTCGATCTGCGCGTCGTCGGCCACGTCCAGCGGCAGCACGATGCTGCTGCCGTATTCGGCGGCGGCGTCCTCGACGCGCGACTTCAGCTTGTCGTTCTGGTAGGTCAGCGCCAGCTCCGCGCCTTCGCGGCGCATGGCATCGGCGATGCCGGTGGCGATCGAACGCTGGCTGGCGATGCCGGTGACCAGCGCGCGCTTGCCTTGCAGGAATCCCATGGTGTCTCCTTGATGTTGCGCGCGGGGCGCTCCGAGCGAATGCTCTAGTTTGCCTTGCGCCGCTGCCGGCGGCCAGTCCGCGCCTTGCAGGCGTGTGGGTTGGAAGAGCTTTTTGACGCGGATGAACGCGGAAAGGGCGGATAAGAGCCGATTCGACAGTTTCGATCCGCTCTTTCCGCGTTGATCCGCGTCGGGAGGCCCTTGCGCTTATCCGCGAAAGCCGTCCTTCCAGGCGCGCAGCGCGCCGAATACCTCGGCGGCGTCCGCCAAGAGCCGGCCGGCATGCCGCTGCGCCGCCGCGCGCACGACGGGATCGTCGCAGCGCAGGAACGGATTGCAGGCGCGTTCCTGATCCAGCCGCGCCGGCAGGGTGGGGCGATGCGCCGCGCGCAGGGCATGGATGTCGCGCGCCCGCGCCCGCAGCGCCGGGTTGTCCGGATCGACCGCCAGCGCGAACGCCGCGTTCGCCTGGGTGTATTCGTGCGCGCAGCACACCCGCGTGTCGCCAGGCAGCGCGGCCAGCTTCGACAGCGAGGCGTGCATCTGCGCCGGCGTGCCTTCGAACATCCGCCCGCAGCCCAGGCTGAACAGCGTGTCGCCGCAGAACAGCAGTCCTTCGCCGACGTAGGCGACGTGGCTGCGGGTGTGGCCGGGCACGGCCAGCACGCGGAAGCGCCAGGGGCCGATGGCGAGTTCGTCGCCGTCGCCGACGCGATGGCTGGCGTCGGTGATGCGCTCTTCGTGCGGCGCGTATACCGGGGTGCCTGGCCAGCGCTCCAGCAGCGCGCGCAGGCCGCCGATGTGGTCGGGATGGTGGTGGGTGACGAGGATCGCGTGCGGCGGCGGACCGTCGCCCAGCGCCGCCAGCACCGGCGCGGCATCGCCCGGATCGACCACCAGCGCGCGGCCGGCGGCGTCGCGCAGCAGCCAGATGTAGTTGTCGTCGAACGCCGGAAGCGGCAGCGGCTCCATTTGTCCAGCCGTGACGGGGGGCGGGCTTTCCCGCAGAATCCCGATCATGCCGCTGTCCGCCTTTCGTTCACAACCCGATCCCGTCGCCGCCGATGCCTGGTTCGCCGGCGACACGGGACAGGCGCTGCTGGACAGCGAGACCGCCTGCGTCGGCGAGGCGCTGCGCCAGCGTCCGGGGCAGGCGGCGCTGTGGCTGGGCCCGGCCGCGGCGGCGATGCCGGAAGGACTGGGCGCTCCCACGCCGCTGCGCCTGCACTGGGCGGGCGGTCCCGCCTTCCTCGGCCAGCTGCGCTGCGGGTTGCCGCTGCCGCTGGCCAGCGAATCCTGCGCGGTCGTCGTGGTCCAGCATCCGGGCGATGCGGGCGACGCCCATGCGGCCCTGCTGGAGGAGTGCGCGCGGGTGCTGGTGGCGGGCGGCTGGCTGTGGCTGCTGGCACTGAATCCGCTCTCGCCCTACCGATTGCGCTGGCGTGGCCACGGCCTGCGCGCGCGCGAGCCGGTCACCTGGCGCAAGCGGCTGCGCGCGGCCGGGCTGGCGCCGGATTCGCTGACGCGGGGCCTGGGGCCGGTCTGGGAGGTGCTGCCGGACGCGCACCTGCAGGACGGCGTCGGCCTGCGCGCGGCCTTCCTGCTGCGCGCGGAGAAGCGCCGCCTGCCGCTGACGCCGCTGCGCAAGCCGCGCGCGCTGGCCCTGCCGGCGGGGACGCCGGCGTGACCCGCAAGCAGGTGGAAGTCCATACCGACGGCGCCTGCCTCGGCAATCCGGGGCCGGGCGGCTGGGCCGCGCTGCTGCGCTGGCGCGGGATCGAACGCGAACTGGCCGGCGGCGAGGAACAGACCACAAACAACCGGATGGAGCTGATGGCGGCCATCGTCGCGCTGGAAACCCTGCGCGAGCCCTGCGAGGTGGTGCTGACCACCGACTCGCAGTACGTCCGCCAGGGCATCACCGAATGGATGGCCGGCTGGCTGCGGCGCGGCTGGAAGACCGCCGGCGGCGACCCGGTCAAGAACCGCGACCTGTGGGAGCGACTGCACGCGGCGGCGGGCCGGCATGCGGTGGACTGGCGCTGGGTCAAGGGCCACGCCGGTCACCCGGAAAACGAGCGCGTGGATCAACTGGCGCGCGCGCAGGCGTTGCAATACAAAGGACAGGCAAGTTGATGCGGCAGATCATCCTCGATACCGAAACCACCGGCCTGGAATGGCAGAAGGGCAACCGCGTGGTCGAAATCGGCTGCGTCGAGCTGCTGGAGCGGCGACCGACCGGGCGCACCTTCCACCGCTACCTGAACCCGGAACGCGAGTTCGAGCCGGGCGCGCAGG
Source organism: Thermomonas brevis (assembly GCF_014395425.1). Lineage (NCBI taxonomy): Bacteria > Pseudomonadati > Pseudomonadota > Gammaproteobacteria > Lysobacterales > Lysobacteraceae > Thermomonas > Thermomonas brevis. The sequence goes on along the minus strand of NZ_CP060711.1, from coordinate 987,856 downwards.
AAGTGACCGGCCTGACCCTGGAGTTCCTGGCCGACAAGCCGCGCTTCGCAGAAGTCGCCAAGGAGTTCCTCGAATTCGTCGAAGGCGCCGAGCTGGTCATCCACAACGCCGCGTTCGATCTCGGCTTCCTCAACGCCGAGCTGTCGCGGCTGGAAGGCGCGGGCCGCATCGAGGACCGCTGCACGGTGGAAGACACGCTGGCGATGGCGCGCAAGCGGTATCCCGGCCAGCGCAATTCGCTGGATGCGCTGTGCAAGCGGCTGGACGTGGACAATTCGCAGCGCCAGCTGCACGGCGCGCTGCTCGACGCCCAGATCCTGATGGATGTGTACCTCGCGCTGACGTCGGGCCAGCACGAGATCGGATTCGGCAGCGTGGACGCCACGCAGGCGTCTGTGGTCGCGGCGGTGATGATGGAGGTGGGCGATGCCGCGCTGCGGCCGCGCGTGCGCGTCGAGGCGGACGAGGCGGAGGCGCATGCGGCACGGTTGGCCGGCTTGCAGAAGAAGGCGGGACGCTGCCTTTGGCTGGAGCAGGAAGCCGTCGCTTAGGGCGTCCCGTCATTCCCGCGAAAGCGGGAATCCAGCGTCTTTACTGCTTTCGGGATGGGTGCGGAGAACTAAAGTCAGAAGCGGCCCGCTTTCGCGGAATGACTAGCGATCAATGCCGCCGCACCAGCACCACCGTCACGTTGTCCGAGCCGCCGCCATCCAGCGCCGCCGCCACCAGCCCGTCCACGCATTCCTGCGCGCTGCATTCGCGATGCGCCAGCACCTGGGCGATGTGGCGGTCGTCCACTTCCTCGGTCAGACCGTCGCTGCACAGCAGCAGCTGCATGCCGGGGCGCAGCTCGCCGGCCAGCGTCTCCACGTTCAGCTGCTCCGGCGCGGTCACGCCCAGCGCCTGGGTGACGACGTTGCGGTGCGGGTGGCTGCGCGCCTGGTCGGCGCTGATCGCGCCCTGCGCGATCAGTTCCTGCACGTAGCTGTGGTCGTGCGAGATCTGGGTCAGGACGCTGTCGCGCCAGAGGTAGACCCGGCTGTCGCCGACCCAGGCGACCTCGAAGCGGTTGCCGTTGACCCGCGCGGCCACCACGGTGGTGCCCATCGGCAGGCTGTCGCCGCGGCGCTTGGAGCAGCGGATGATTTCCTCGTCGGCCACGCGGATGGCCTCGGCCAGCGTGCTGCCGGCGCGCACCTCGCGGACGATGGCCTCGCGCGCCAGCGCGCTGGCGACCTCGCCGTACTCGTGGCCGCCCATGCCGTCGGCGACCAGCCACAGCCCCAGGTCGCTGTCGCCGTAATAGGTGTCCTCGTTCAGCTCGCGCCGCAGGCCGACATGGGTGAGGTGTCCGAATTCGATCATGCGGGCGGCAATCGTCCGGGGTTCATGTGGGGTAACGGGATCATGCGCGGGAACCGGACGTGGCGGCAATGCGGGGCTGCGCTGCCATTGGACGATGGTTGTGGAGATCGCGGGAGCGCGCCTGTGCCGGAAGTTCGGCATGGGCGGCGAGGAAGGAAACGGGAGGGATGGACTCGGGCCATCCTTGGCCCTCGCGCTTCGCGCAGCCTGCGGCTGTCCTGATCGGCCTTCCTGCCGATCAGTCGAACCCTGCGAGGGTGCTCGTCCGTCACCGCTTAACCAGATACGCAAAACGCCCCCGTGGGGGCGCTGTGCGTATCTGGCGGAGAGGGAGGGATTCGAACCCTCGGTAGGCTATAAACCTACGCCTGATTTCGAGTCAGGTACATTCAACCGCTCTGCCACCTCTCCGGAAGTGGGCCGCAAATGATACGGGGCCCGCCGCCCGTCGGCAAGGCGGGTACACTGGCCGCCCCTCCGCAGGCCGCGTCCCATGTCCGAAATCCTGGTGCCCGTGTCGTTCGGCGAGCTGCTGGACAAGATCGCCATCCTCCAGATCAAGTCCGAGCGGATGACCGACCCGGCCAAGCTGTCCAACGTGCGCAACGAGCTGTCCGCGCTGGAAAAGACCTGGATGGCCCATCCCGCCGCCGGCCAGGACATCGCCACCCTGCGCGCCGAGCTGAAGGCGGTCAACGAGCGCCTGTGGGTGATCGAGGACGATATCCGCCTGAAGGAAAAGGCGCAGGCCTTCGACGACGAGTTCGTCCGGCTGGCCCGCTCAGTCTATTTCGAGAACGACGTGCGCGCGCGGGTGAAGAAGGACATCAACCTGGCGTTGGGTTCGGCCTACGTCGAGGAGAAGTCGTACCAGGATTACGGGAGCGGGCAGGGCGCGTAAGCCGTCGCCGATGCCGGCGTTCGATCTCAACGCATTGCTGCAAGCGGAAGGTATCGATCCGCAAGGCGTCGTCGTGCTGCGGCACCGGCCTTACGAGCCGGAGTTGCGCAAGCTGTTCCCGTGGCTGATCGCCGAACGGCGCGATCTGTTCAACGCCTATCAGAGCACGCACGGCAAGCCGGTCGAGGCATCGGTAGCGCGGGCGGCGTATGTGGCCTCGTTTTTCGGCCATGCGGCAGGCAAGGCCGTGTTCGTGGGTCTGTACCGGGTGAACGGGTCGGTGCGGATCAGCCGCGACGATTACTGGGCGATGCCCGAACATCGGCAACTGGCCGAGTTCGGTATGAAGGGCATGGCCGAGCGGGATGCTTGCCTGCTGTTCGACCTCGAACCGTTGGCCGCGATGTCGGAGTGGTCGGGGCGTCTTGTCTGCGGCTGGCCTGGATTGGAACGCGCGTGGCGGCGCTGGGCGGCGAACAACGTGTTTCCCGTCCATGCCATCGCCGCGGAAAGCCTGCTGGTGGCACCGATGCCGCGCTGGCAGGAGTTGGTGCTGGATTGGAAGCAATTGCGCGCGCTGCCCATGAGTTGGCAGGCGGCGTTGCAGCAATGGTGCGGCATTTCCTACATCCGCGACAAAGCCAGCGGGAAGGGCTACGTCGGCTCCGCTTACGGGCAGGACAACCTACTCGGGCGCTGGTTGAACTACGCGGCCAGCGGTCATGGCGGCAACAAACTGCTGCGCGAACTGAACCCGGATCGGTTCGAGTTCAGCATCCTGCAATTGCTGAACCACGATGCCGAGGCCACCGACGTCGTGGCGGCGGAAAATACGTGGAAGCTCCGCCTGCATACCCGCGCACTGGACGGCCTCAACGACAATTGAGTTCGCGGCGCGTGTGGCGTTATCGAGCTTCGCTGACGTAGCGTTCGAACGCCGCCACCGCATCCTCGACCGCGATCAGATCCATCACCCCCTCGGCCTCGATCTTCGTGCCCCATTTCAGTGCCGACGCTGGCTTGCCGCGGTATTTGCGCGCGGCATCGTCATAGCGATCCACGCAATAGCGGCGATCCGAATACGGCCCGCTGCGATTCGGGTTGGTGGCGGCGTGCAGGCCCAGCACCTTGGTGCCCATCGCGTTGGCGATGTGCATCGGGCCGGAGTCGGGCGTCACCAGCAGATCGGCGCGGGCGAGCAGGGCGGGCAGTTGCTTGAGCGTGTCCTTGCCGATCAGGTCGAGCACGCCCTCGCGCGCGGCCATCGCGGCAAGGATGGCGTCGCCGGTGCTGCGCTCCAGTTCGCTGCGCCCGCCGCACAGCACGATCCGCCAGCCTTGCGCGATGGCGTGGTCGGCCAGCGCGGCGTAGCGCTCGGCGCGCCAGTTGCGCAGGGCGTGGCTGGAGCAGGGCGAGATCATCAGCGTGCGGCGGCCGTCGTCGTCCCATTGCGCTCGCGCCCAGGCGTGGGCTTCGTCCGGCACCGGCAGGTCCCAGACGATCTCGTCGCGCACCAGCCCCAGCGGTTCGCAGAAGCTGCCGATCGCGTCCAGCACGTGGATGCCGGGGCGGTCGGGGATGCGTTCGTTGACGAACAGGCCGTGGCCTTCCTTGCTGCGCGAGCGGTCGTAGCCGATCCGCCGCCGCGCCGGCACGAAGGCCGAGAGCAGGTTGGCGCGCGCGGAGACTTGCAGTTGCAGCAGCGCATCGAAGCGCTGGCCGAGTTCGCGGCGCAAAGCGCGCATGCCGGCCAGCCCGGTCTTCTTGTCGTATTCGACGAAGCGCACGCCGGGCAGACCGTCCAGCAGGCGGCGCTCGCCCTTGCCGATGATCCAGGTCAGCTCGACGCCGGGCAGCCCGGTTCGCAGGGTGTGCACCAGCGGCAGCACGTGGGTGACGTCGCCCAGCGCGGACAGGCGCAGCAGGCAGATCGATTGCGGGGCATGGGCTTTTTGCACGCGGTTGTTACACTCGACGGAATGACGGGTTTCGACGCCAACGAGCATCTGACGCCGTTCCGCGACGCGCGCGGCTACGGCGCGATTCTGTTCGACCGCACGCAGCTGCGGCAACCCGAGCCGCAATGGTTCGACCCGGAACATTGGGGCATGGCCGCGCAGCAGGTGTCCGACGGCGGGCGCGGCGGCGCCTGGTTCATCGATTTCGGGCAGGGCGAGGCGGTGCTGCGGCAGTACCTGCGCGGCGGCCTGGCGGCCAGCTTCAGTCGCGACCGCCACCTGTGGCGCGGCATCAACCGGGTGCGCAGCTTCGCCGAGTTCCGCCTGATGCGCGTGCTGCGCGCGAAGAAGCTGCCGGTGCCGCTGCCGTTCGCGGCCTGGTATCGCCGCGAGGGTCTGCACTACCGCGCGGCGATCCTGATGCAGCGCCTGCGCGACGTGCATTCGCTGGCGTCGCTGGCCGACGCCGGTGCGGCGCCGTGGGAAGCGGCCGGCCAGCTGATCGCCAGGTTCCATCGCGCCGGCCTGGACCACGCCGACCTCAACGCCCACAACATCCTGTTCGACGCGCAGGGGCAGGGCTGGATGATCGACTTCGACCGCTCGCGCCTGCGCATCCCCGCGACGGCCTGGCGCGAAGCCAACCTGCAACGTCTGCTGCGTTCGCTGCGCAAGCTGCGCGGACAGCGCAGCATCGAGCAGGTGGATGCCGACTTCGCCCGCCTGCGCGCTGCCTATGCGGTGGCGTGGGATCGGGGCTACTGAGCGATGTCGATCGCGACGCCGCCTCCGCCGCCTGCCGCTGGATCATCGACGCGGTGAAGGCGCGGGTGCCGGTCTGGAAGCACGAGTGCCGCGCCGAAGGCGATGCCGGCTGGCTGCATCCCTGAACCCGCGATCCGCCGTCCCCGTTCACGAGGAGTTCCCATGATGCAGGCGCGCCGCAAGCGGATCCGTTGGTGGCTGTTCGCTATCTCGGTCGGGCTTGCGCTGGCTTGGGCATGGTTCGCGCTGTTGCGGCCGTTGCCACCGCGCATCGGCCCGGTTCCGGCGGCGCTGGACGATGGTTGGCGGTTGGCGACGCCGGCCAGTGTCGGCATCGACGATGCCGCCTTGCAGCGGCAGGTGCGCGCATTGCTGGACGCACCGCTGGACGTGCATGCGGTGCTGGTGGCGCGCCATGGCCGGCTGGTGTCGGAGTGGTACCAGGGCGGCCTGGATCGCTCGGTGTATGCGCTGTTTTCCGTGCGCCATGCGTTCGGGCCCACGCAACGGCACGACGTACGCTCGATCGGCAAGAGCGTGACCAGCCTGCTGTACGGGATCGCCCTGCAGGAAGGCCGCGTGCCGGCACCGCAAACGCCCGTGCTCGATGCCTATCCGGCGCTGGCGGGCAGCGTCGCGCCGCCGGTGCGCGGCATCCGCATCCAGCATCTGCTGGACATGGCCAGCGGCTTGCGCTGGCAGGAAGGCGGGCGCGGCGACAACGACGAATTCCGGTTGTTCTGGAAGCGCGACATCCCCGCCTATGTCCTCGGACACCCGATGGCGCAGGTGCCGGGTACGGCCTTCAACTACAACGGCGGCGGCACCGCGGTGCTGTCCGACCTGATCTCGCATGGCGCCGGCATGTCGTTGGATGCCTATGCGGGCAGCCGCCTGTTCGCACCGCTCGGCATTCGCGACTGGGAATGGGTGCGCGACCTGCACGGGCGGCCGATGGCCTTCAACGGCCTGCGCCTGCGCCCGCGCGACCTGCTGAAGATCGGCCAGCTGGTGCTGGATGGCGGCAACTGGCAGGGACGGCAGCTGGTGCCGCGGGCATGGGTGGAGGCGTCGAAGTCGGCGCGCATGGTCACCGGCCTGCGCGATTTCCGCTACGGCCAGCAATGGTGGTCCGGCACCGCTCGCTGGCAGGGCCGGGAGCTGCGCTGGTTCGCGGGCTTCGGCAACGGTGGCCAGCGCCTGTACATCGTCCCGGAACTCGACCTGGCTGTCGTCGCCACGGCAGGCGCCTACGAGCAGGATGCCACTGCGATCGCGGTCAACGATCTGATCCAGCAGGTGGTGGATTGCGTGCAGGCGCCGGGCTGAGCCCAAGCGAGCCATCGCGCGGGATGCAGGTTCCGGAAAGGCGGTAGCCCCGCCGGCTGACCTCGGCGCCCGCGTCAGTCGATACCGTTGCTGCCTTCCGGCCCTGGCGGGGTTTTCGACCTAGCGTCGCGAGGGGCCGACGGGGCCACCATAGGTGCGAGCCGTGGAAACCTCGGCTCTTGGTACGGGCGCGATCCTTGTCGAATCGGTGCCGGATGCCGGCGACGCCTGATACCGCGTGACGAGGTGCTAGTTTACATGCTTTTGACGCGCGGCAGCGCGGCGAAGGCCGCCATCGCCGCGCGCGGAACGCCCGCCGGGGAGGCCATCGGTTCCATGTCGCGCAGCAAGCTCGATCCCAGCCAGTTCGCGCCCGAGATCATTCCCTACCTGCTGGTCACGCTGTGCGAGCGCGCGGTCGGCATGGGGATCGCGCCGGAGCGCCTGTGCGCCGGGCTGGGCTTCGACCTGCCGGCGCTGCGCGCGGGCGTGCTGGTGTCGCGCCGGCAGGCGTGGCGGATGATCCGGCGCGCGCTGCAGCTCGGTGGCCGCGACGATCTCGGCATCGAGGTCGGGCTGGGCCAGGGGCTGGAGAAGTTCGGCCTGCTCGGCGAAGCCTTCGTCACCGCGCCGGACGTGGGCGGAGCGATCCGGCTGGGCGCGCGCCACTATCCGGCCGGCGGCGCGCTGGTCGATATCGAACTGGCGCCGTCCACCAGCGGCCTGGCGCTGGAGCTGCGGCCGCGCGTGCGCGATCCGCGGCTGGCGATGTTCCTGGTCGAGGAACTGCTGGCCAGCGTGCTGGACCTGTTCCGCCGCGAGCTGGGCGAGCCGCTGGTACTGCATGCGTTGGAGCTGGGCTATCCGGCGCCCGCGCACGCGTCGCGCTACCGCGAGCTTTTCGGCTGCGAGCCGCGCTTCGGCGGCGCGCGCAGCCGGCTCGAACTCGCGCCGGACTGGCTGGCCCGGCCGATGCCGCGCCACGACCCCGCCGTTTCCGCGAACATCCGCGCGCAGCTCGAACAGCACGCGCGGCAGGAAACGCTGGACACCGTGGCCGCGATCGAACGCCTGCTGGCGCGCCCCGGCGGGATGGCGCTGTCGATCGCGCAGCTGGCGCGTTCGCTCGACCTCAGCCCGCGCACGCTGCGGCGGCGGCTGGACGAGGCGGGTACTTCGTTCCGCGCGATCAGCGGCCGGGTCCGCGCACAGGCGGCGCGCGAGCTGCTGGAGGCCGGCGGCCTGACCGTGGCCGAGGCCGGCGCGAAGCTGGGGTTTTCCGACGCGCGCGCGTTCCGGCGCGCCTTCAAGCGCTGGCAGGGGCTGGCGCCGGGCGAACTGCGCCCGCCGCGTTGATCGCTTTGCGCGCGGGATTTGGCCGCAATCTGTCCCTGTCCCGCCGTGGTCCGACGTGCTCCAGTAGGCGCAAGCCATGTTCGCAGGTCGCCCGATGACGCCGTCGCCACGACACCGGAAACGCTTCGCTTTCGCCTTCCTCGCGTTGCTCCCGACGTTACTGGCCGGCTGCGGCGAGCCTCCCGCCGCCGCCGCACCGCCGCCCGCCGCAACCACGGCTGCGCTTACTCCGGAATTGCAGGCCATCTACGCGCGCAGCTGCGCCACCTGCCATGCCGTGCCGGCTACCGGCGCGCCGCAGGCGGGAGACGCCGTCGCGTGGGCGCCGCGCATCGCCCAGGGCGAGGACGTGCTGCTCGACCACACGATCAACGGCTTCAACGCGATGCCGCCGCTTGGCGCCTGCGCCGATTGCGGCGAGGAGCAGTATCGCGCGCTGATCGCCTACATGGCCGGTACCGGCCGGGAGCGCTGACGATGAAGCCGACCCGCCGCGAACTGCTCAAGGGATTCGGTGCGCTCGGGCTGCTGGGCGCGCTGGGCGCACACGCGAAGGGCGCGCGGCCGATCCCGTGGCGCAACTGGTCCGGCGCGCAGTCCTGCCTGCCGATGGCGCGGCTCGCGCCGGCCAGCGAGGAGCAACTCGCCGACGCGCTGCGCAAGGCGGCTGCCGGCGTGCGGCCGGTGGGTTCCGGGCATTCGTTCAGCGCGCTGGTGCCCACCGACGGCGCGGTGCTGTCGCTCGCCAACCTGCACGGCATGATCGGCCACGACGCGCAGGCGCTGACGTCGGAATGGTGGGCCGGCACGCCGATCTCGCAGATGGGCGCGCCGCTGAAGCGGGCGGGCCTGGCGCTGCCGAACATGGCCGACATCGACTACCAGACCCTGGGCGGCGCGATCGCGACCTCGACCCACGGCACCGGCCCGCGCTTCGGCTCGTATTCCGACCAGGTGACCGGCCTGCGCCTGCTCACCGCCAACGGCGACGTCATCGACTGCGACGCCGAGCGCCATCCCTACGTCTTCGACGCCGCGCGCTGCTCGCTCGGCGCGCTGGGCGTGGTCACTCGCGTGCGCATGAAAAATCGCAAGGCGTTCCGGCTGCACCGTCGCGAATGGGTGCAGCGCTATGAGGAGTTGCTGGAAGACATGCCGCGCCTGCTGCGCGAGCACGACCATTTCGAGATGAACGTGCTGCTGCATTCGGACATGGCGGTGGCGATGGCGATGGACGAAACCGACGATCCGCGCACCATCCCGAAGGAGCCGGGCGGCGACGTGGACAAGGTCGCGCTGCTGCAGCGCGTCCACCTGGAATGGCGCAACTCGCCGCGCGGCTACGCGCGCGTGCTCAACTTCCTGGTCAAGCACGCGGTGTCCTTCCCCGAGGTCATCGACGATTCGTACAAGGTGTTCGCCAACGTTCGCGACGTGCGCTTCAACGAGATGGAATACGAGGTGCCCGCCGAGGCCGGCCCGGCCTGCCTGCGCGAGATCCTGAAGAAGATCCGCGACGAGAAGATCGACACCTTCTTCCCCATCGAATACCGCTACGTCCGCCGCGACGACGCGATGCTGTCGATGTTCCAGGGGCGCGACACCTGCGCGATCTCGGTGCACCAGTACTACCGGATGGACCACCACAACGTGTTCGCGCAGGTCGAGCCGATCTTCTGGAAGTACGAGGGCCGCCCGCACTGGGGCAAGCTGCACAGCCTCAACGCGCGTCTGCTGGCGCCGCTGTATCCGCGCTGGAAGGAGTTCCTGGCGGTGCGCGAGGCGCTCGATCCGGGCGGCAAGTTCCTCAATGCGCACCTGCGGTCGGTGCTGGGCGTGGGCTGACGCGGGCATGGCGTCGATGCGGTTTCCCGCCGGGTTCCTCTGGGGCGTGTCGGCCTCGGCGTTCCAGATCGAGGGCGCGCTGGACGAGGACGGGCGCGGGGCGTCGGTCTGGGACACGTTCTGCGCACGGCCGGGCACTATTGCCAATGGCGACGATCCGGGCCGGGCCTGCGATCACTACCACCGCTGGCGCGAGGACGTCGAACTGATCGCGGGTCTGGGCGCGGGCGCCTACCGCTTCTCGATCGCCTGGCCGCGCATCCAGCCGTCCGGGCGCGGCGCGCCGAACCAGGCCGGGCTCGACCACTACGCGCGGCTGGTCGATGCGCTGCTGGAGCGCGGCGTCCAGCCCGTACCCACGCTCTACCACTGGGATCTGCCGCAGGCGTTGCAGGATGCCGGCGGCTGGCATGAGCGCGACACCTGCGAGCGCTTCGCCGAGTACGTGCAGCACGTCGCGCGCCGGCTCGGCGACCGCGTGCCGCGCTGGATCACCCACAACGAAACCTTCGAGCATTCGGTGCTGGGGCATGCCTTGGGCGTGCATGCGCCGGGCGAGGAGAACGGCCTCGCGATCTTCGACGTGGTGCACCACCTGCTGCTCTCGCACGGCCGCGCGGTGCAGGCGCTGCGCGCGACCGCGCGCGCGGATGCGCAGGTCGGCATCGCCCAGAGCATGCAGAGCGCCCGGCCGGCGTCGAAGCGCCTGCGCGACCGCTTCGCGGCGTGGATGCTGGATACGGTGCACGACCGCATGCACACCGATCCGCTGTTGCTCGGCCGCTACCCGCGCGGACTGGCGCTGCTGCGGCAGGACCGCTCGGCGCTGCGCGACGGCGATCTGGAGATCATCGCGCAGCCGCTGGATTTCCTCGGCATCAATTTCTACAACCCGCAGTACGTGCGCATGGCCCCGCGCGGCAGCGCCGCACCGATCGAGGAGGCCGAACCGCCGGCACGCTTCGAGCGCACCGAGATGGGCTGGCCGGTGGACGCGACCGGGCTGGGCCAAGTGCTGCGCGGCCTGCGCGCGCGCTACGGCAAGCGGCTGCCGCCGATCGTCGTCACCGAGAACGGAGCGGCGTTTCCCGACGCGATGGATACGCAGGGATGCATAGACGATCCGCGCCGCATCGACTACCTGCGCCAGCACCTCGCCGAACTGCGGCAGGCCATCGACGCCGGCATCGACGTGCGCGGCTATTTCGTCTGGTCGATCCTCGACAATTTCGAATGGGCGGAAGGGTACCGGCCGCGTTTCGGGCTGGTGCATGTCGATTACGCGACGCAGCGGCGCACGCCCAAGGCGTCCTACCACTGGTACCGCGAGCAGATCGCGGCGCAGCGATGAACGACGGCAAGCCTTCCGTGCGCGATGCGCTGGCGGAACCGACGCTGCCGGTCGGCGCGCGCTTCGTCGGCACCTACTCGCTGGCCTTCCTCGGCCTGTGGATGGCGTTCTTCGCGCCGATCCAGGTGCTGCTGGCCGAGCAGATGGAAGCGATCGCGCCGCTGCACAAGGAAGCGGCGCTGGGCTGGGTGACGGGTGCGGGCGCGCTGGTTGCGCTGATCGCCAATCCGCTGTGCGGCGCGTGGTCGGACCGCACCACCTCGCGTTGGGGGCGCCGTCGCCCGTGGAGCTTCGCCGGCGCATTGTTGGGCGTGCTGGCGCTGGCGATGCTGGGGCGGCAGCGCGACATCGCCGGGGTGCTGCTGTGGTGGTGCGTGGCGCAGTTCGCGCTGAACGCGTTGCTGGCCGCGCTGATGGCGGAGCTGCCCGACCAGGTGCCGGTGGCGCAGCGCGCGCGTTGCAGCGCGTGGACCGGCATCACCCAGCCGTTGGGCGTAGTGGTGGGCACGGTGCTGGTCACCGCCGCCGTCAGCGGCATCGGCATGGGCTATCTCGCGGTGGCGCTGGCGCTGCTGGCCTGCGTGCTGCCGTTCCTGCTGCTGGCCGGCAACGCGCGGCTGCGGCCGGAGCAGCGTCCGCCGTGGCGCTGGAGGGAATTCCTGCGCGGGTTCTGGATCGACCCGCGCGCGCATCCGGATTTCGCCCGCGCCTGGTGCATGCGCTTCCTGGTGCAGCTCGGTTCGGCGCTGGGCACGCTGTACCTGCTGTATTTCCTGCGCGACTCGATCGGCTTCGAGCGGCTGTTCCCCGGTCGCAGCGCGGAGGACGGATTGCTGGTGCTGGTGCTGGCCTATACCGCCGGCGTGGTCGTCGGCGCCTTCGCCAGCGGCGCGGCGTCCGACCGCAGCGGCCGGCGCAGGCGCAACATCGTGGCGGGCAGCGCATTGATGGCGGCGGCCTCCGCGCTGCTTGGGCTGTGGCCTGCATGGCCGGTGGCGATCGGCGCGGCGGCGCTGCTGGGCCTCGGCTACGGCATCTACATCGCGGTCGAACAGGCGCTGGTGTCGCAGGTGCTGCCGGCGGCCAGCGGGCGCGGCAAGGACCTGGGCGTGCTCAATGTCGCCAACTCCGCGCCGCAGGTGCTGGGGCCGGCGCTGGCGGCGCTCTTGGTGACGCGGTTGGGCGGTTATCCGGCGCTGTACTTGGCGACGGCGGCGGTGACGATGGCGGGCGGATTGCTGGCGCTGCGCGTGCGCAGCGTGCCGTGAGGGAAGCGAGGACGGAATGAAACGACGCAACTTCGTATTGGGCGCGATGGGCCTGGGCGCGGCGGCGCTGTGGTGGAAGAAGCCGGGCGACCACGGTGCGCCGTATGCGCCGTACTTCCGCGCGCTGAACGCGGAGCTGAAGCGCAACGGGCCGATGGAGCCGGCGATGGTGGTCGACCTCGACCGCCTCGACGCCAACCTCGACCGGGTGGCGCGCACCCTGCGCGCGGCCGGCAAGCACTACCGCATCGTCGAGAAATCGCTGCCCTCGCCGAAGCTGCTGGAGTACGTCGCCGGGCGCGCGGGCACCACGCGGCTGATGTCCTTCCATCAGCCCTTCCTCAGCCACGACGCCGAGTTCTTCCCCGGCTTCGACGTGCTGATGGGCAAGCCGCTGCCGGTGCGCGCGGCGGCGCAGTTCTACGCCGGGCTCAAGGGCGCATTCGATCCCGCGCGGCAATTGCAGTGGCTGTTCGACACGCCGCAGCGCCTGCGCGAATACGCCGAGCTGGCGCGCGGGCTCGGCACCAGGATGCGCGCCAGCCTGGAGATCGACGTCGGCCTGCACCGCGGCGGCGCGCGCGACGGGCGCGAACTGAAGGCGATGCTGGACGTGATCGCCGCGCATCCTCAGCAGCTGGAGTTCGCCGGCTTCATGGGCTACGACGCGCACGTCGGCATGGGCGTGCCGTCGGTGCTCGGCAGCGCGCGCGAACTGCTGGACAAGGCGATGGCGCGCTACCGCGGCTTCGTCGACGTCGCCCGCCGCGACTACGCATCGCTGTGGCGCGACGACCTGACCCTGAACTCCGGCGGCAGCCCCAGCTACGCGCTGCACGCGCACGAAACCGTCAGCAACGACATCAGCGTCGGCACCGCGCTGCTCAAGCCCACCCACTACGACATCGAAACGCTGAAGGAGCACGTGCCGGCGGCGTTCATCGCCACGCCGGTGCTGAAGAAGGCCGGCCCGATCGACCTGCCGGCGCTGGACGCGAAGTCGCGGATCTTCTCGTGGTGGGATCCGAACCAGCGCGAGACTTTCTTCATCTACGGCGGCTGGTGGCTGGCCGACTACGAATCGCCGAAGGGCCTGCAGTTCAACGAGCTGTTCGGCCACAGCGCCAACCAGGAAATCGTCACCGCCTCGCCGGGCGTCGGCTTGGACGTGGACGACCACGTCTTCTTCCGGCCGCAGATCAGCGAGGCGGTGCTGCTGCAGTTCGGCGATCTGGTGGTGGTGCGCGGGGGGAGGATCGTCGACCGCTGGCCGGTGTTTTCGGCGTAGTTGGATACGCGAGCAAGGATGTCGCGGCGGGGATAGCTCGGGCCATGCTTGGCCCTCGCCCTGCGGGCAGCCTTGGGCTGTCCACATCGGCAGTCCTGCCGATGTGTCGAATCCAAGCGGGGGACTGCTCGTCCTCCGTGCTCTCCGCCAGATACGCAAAACGCCCCACGAGGGGGCGTTTTGCGTATCTGGCGGAGAGAGGGGGAAGTCCCTAAACCACCTCAAAACCTTTGATTTTCCGAGAGAAACAACCCGGTGAGAGTTTGTACCATCGGACGTACCAACGTCGGGGCGTATGGTAGCAGCCTACGGGTGCGAGGCGGAAGCGTCCGCGCTCTTGCCATCGAACAGAAGGCGCGCCGCGCCCGTCGCCGCTATCGCTCCCAGCAACTGCGCCACAACGAACCAGGGCACGCCGCTGGGCTTGATCCCGGCAAATGAGTTGGTGAAGGCTCGGGCAAGCGATACCGCAGGGTTGGCGAATGAAGTCGAAGCCGTGAACCAGTACGCGGCCACGATGTAGCCGGCGACCGATAGGGCGACGGCCAGCAACCCGTGCCGAGCCGTACCCAGGATGACCAGCACCAGGCCGAAGGTCGCAACGAACTCACTCCCTACCTGCGACACGCCTTCCCGCACATGCTGGGAGAGCGTGAACGCTGGCAGATCAAACATGCCGTGAGCGATGGCAACGCCTGCTAGAGCGCCAACGACCTGGGCGGAGACATAGCCCAGGGTGTCGGCGGTGGAGAGTTCGCCGCGCAATCGCATAGCCAGCGAAACGGCGGGATTGAAATGCGCCCCGGAGACGCTCGCCAGGGTCATGATGAGCGCGAACAATCCCGCGCCCGTGGCTAGGGCGTTTGCCAGCAAGGCCAGGGCGATATTTCCCCCGGCCAGGCGTTCGGCCATGATCCCGGAGCCGACTACGACCGCCAGCAAAAATGCCGTGCCGATAGCCTCGGCCAACATACGGCCTGGAAGTCGCATTTAGGCGTTGCCCAGGGCTTTGACTTCCCTCAACAGCGACATGCGATCCAGGGTGTCGTGCGGCAGGCTCAGGAACAGGCTCAAGCGGTGAGCGATCGCCTGCGCCGTCTTTCCGAACGCTGCGCGCTTGGCGCTTTCGTCGCCTTCGGCTAGTGAAGGGTCAGGAAATCCCCAGTGCGCGGTCATGGGCGAGCCGGGCCAGTACGGGCAGGCTTCGCCCGCCGCGTTGTCGCAGACGGTAATGATGAAATCCATCTGTGGCGCGTCGGGTGTGGCGTACACATCCCAACTCTTGCTTTCCATGCCGGCGGTGTCGATACCAAGAGACTGGAGCGTGTCCAGCGCCAGCGGATTGACCTTGCCGCTGGGTTGACTGCCGGCGCTGTACCCCTTGAAACGCCCTTTACCGAGTTTGTTTACCAACCCTTCGGCCAAAATGCTGCGGGCGCTGTTGTGCGTACAAAGGAACAGGATGTTATAGGGCTGGGTGTTCATTGCCGTTTGTCCTCAGCAGCAGCCAGAGCCAGAAGAACAGGCCGTTGCCGTGCTTTCCGGCTTCGCTACGCAACAGGCTTCGCCGGCGGCCCGTTCTCCGCCATAGACGGGGATATCGCCCAGGCTGTGGAACGCTTCCCAAACGACGCCCTGCGGGTCTTCCAGCCAATGCTTATCCGAACGCGCATAGCAGCAGTTGGCCCCCGTCTCCGGTTCAGCGTTCAAGCCAGCGACGGCGGCGCGGCGTTCGATCTCCGCGAGTTCCTCGGCGGTTTCAGCCTGAATACCAAGATGGTTGACGCCTACGGCGTCGGCTCGTGTCGAAATGGCAAAGTTGACGCGCGGGTCTTCCAACATCCACTTGGCGTAGTCGTTTTTGCGAACGCTGGGGGATGTAGCGAACAGGCCGGAATAGAACTCAATGCTCTGGTCTAGGTCTTTCACAGAGACATGGACGTGTAGGCGCTTCATTGCGAACTCCGTTAGGTAGCGGTGGTCTTACAGGACACGCCTTCGACGCCACACGGCGTACCGGCGCAACAGTTCTGGGTGAGGAACGAAAGCAGGTCGTCCATCGCCTTGAAATTCGCGGAATAGATGACGTAGCGCCCTTCTTGCCGGGATAGCGTCAGACCGGCATGGGTGAGTTCCTTCAGGTGAAACGAAAGCGTGGCCGGGCTAATGCCCAACCGCTCGGCGATCTGGCCGGCGGGCATACCGCCTGGGCCTTGTTCCACGAGCAGGCGAAAGACCGACAGGCGGGTTTCCTGGGCCAAGGCAGCAAGTAGTGGGACAGCGGCTATCGTTTCCATATTTCAACAATAATCAAAATAAAGCAGGGAAGCAAGGGCCGCTAGTCGCCTACAGGCGTGGCGCGGAAGCGCCCGCCCAGGCCCTGGCCCACGGCCAGGAGAACAGCCGCCGAAGGCGGCTAAACCGGCAGCCCCCTGGGGGGCGTCCGCAAGGCGCGCAGCGCCGCAGCGGGCCGGCGGGGCGGCTTTGTCTCTTACCTGTTCTATCTCTTACCCACTGACGGAACCTCGTAAAAACAAGCCTCTTGGGCCTGTTCCCCCATCTTTCTGTCAACGCTTAGAGGTTGTAGCCCTGTCAACCTCCAGAGGCTGACAGCCCGCAACCCCTGAAGGTTGACGGTCGAGGTTGTCGCGGTGTCGCGTTTGGGTTGCGCTTGTCGCTTGACAGGTTGCGCCTTTTTCATTGAATGCTTTAGGCGAGGTTGGCGGCTTGCCTTCCTTCGCACTTTCCCGCGAAGGAACCCCATGACATTCCAGACCCGAGTAGAAACCGTCCCCGCCGATGAAGTCCGCAACGAGTTGGACGCAGAGAGCGGCCTAACCGATGACGCGAAACAAGCCCTAGCAGGCGCAGCCGCTGCCGGTGGCGTGATCGAGAAGCGCACCACCTACCGCGAAACCTCACCCGTTGCCATCGAAAAGGGCGCAGCGTTTTGCCTTGCGTTTCTTGGCAACTTCCGCCAACTGCTTGACGCAGGCACCACCACTCACGAGATGAAAGTTGTTGCCTATGTCCTGGAGAGGATGGAATACGGCAACCTGGTCAGCTTGTCGCAAACGGCAATGGCTAACGATTTCGGCTGTTCCAGGCAGGCGATCTCCAAGCATTTCAAGTCTCTGGAAAAGCGCGGTTTTTTCGTCAGGAAAGACGGCCACCTGTTCGTCAACTCCACCATTTTTGCCAAGGGCCTGGCTACCCGCATGGACAAAGAGAGGCGGCAACACCTGACCGCCGCGCAGGACACGCGCGGCGGAAGGTTTGCGCCCACACTCAAGGCCAAAGACAAGCGCTAACGCCTCGGTGGCATCGATTTAGGCGCGGGCTTCCTGGTGTGGTGGGATGGAATGGCAAGCGCTCTGCGCTTGCGCCTTCGGCTTTGTCTGCTAGGAGTTATGTCCCCGCCTTGAGTACGACCATGCCCGACAACACCAAAGCCACTCACGCCGTCCTGCGCGCTCTGCTGGATGAAATGGCGAAATCACTAGCCGCGCCGAAAGCGCAGGAGCCGCCCGCGCCAGGCACACGCCGGACGCGCGTCAACGTAAAGGAGTTCAACAAAGGGCAGCAGGGGGAAAACTGGTGGAGCGACGGCGGCGATGAAGACGAGTTCATCGGCCTGCGCCCGCGTCCGAAACCTCGCGCTAGGCGTCGGCTTCGCTGATTACCAGCGACGACGCTCAAGGCGAAGGGTCGGGGCTAGAACCCCGGCGGCTTCGGCTTCGAGAAAGCCCGCGCCCCTGGCGCGGGTTGTTGTTTTGGAGCAGGCGGCGGGGGCGCGCTGCCGCGCGCCGGAAACCGCACCAGGGGCAGGCTACGGCTACGCCGATAGGCCGGGGATTTCTCGCGGATGAGATCGGCTTCTGTGGCGCTGGCCGCCCACAGGGGCGGCCGTCCGCCCCGGCGACTGCCGGCCCGCGTGCCGTAATACGCCAGGCTTTCGGTGGAGCGGTGGCCCATCACCTGGGCGGCGGCCTTGGCCGCCTCCCCTGGCTTCATGTAGGCGGCAGAAGCCGGCGAGCAGACCCACGCCTTGAGGTCAGACCCCAAGGCGTGGCGGAACGAGTAGCAAGACAGCCCATGACGCGCCAGGGCGCGGTTTAGGCTCCGGTAGTCCGCTTCCGTGGTCGCCAGTGTGAACGCGCCGCCCTGGGCCTCTGCGGCGGCCCGCAGGGCTGCCGCCGCCGACCCGGTGGTTTCCAGCACAAGCACGCGGCCATAGTGGCCGCGCTGATCGTCCACCTTCGCGCCCTTGATTTCCACCTGTAGCAGCGGGCGGCCGGCTTCGACGGTCGCCCGTACCCGGACGCCCGCCATCATCTCGGCTGGCCGCAAGCCCGTTAGGGCCAGGACGGCCAGCCGTTCGGCGTGGCGTTCGGCCAAGGCCTGCCCCCGTACCGGGGGGCCGCCCTTGGCTGCTGGGAACAGCAGGGCGGCCACGGCCAGATCTGGAGCCGGCGGAGTATCCCGCCGCCGGCTCTTGCTCTTGGGCCGCCTTCCCTGGGCGGCAAGGGCTTTGGCTTTGGCGGCCCAGTTCAGCCGCGTGCGGGGCTGGCAAAACCAGCCATCCAGGGCCACCGCCAAGCGGTGGGCCTCGGCAGTCATGCGCTGGGCGTTGTCCAGGTCGCCCGCTTTGCGGGCGCGCTCACTGGCCGCCCGCCAGCGCCGCACATCCTCGGCCATACAGAAGCGGCAGGCCGTCCGCAGTCTCTGCCAATGGGCCGGGGTAGCGGCCGCCTCCAGTGGCGACACCCCCCGCGCCCGTAGCCGGTCATAGTCGGCCCGATACTTCGCCAGCGTGTCCGCCTTGACTGGTCGCGCCGGGAAGTCGTCCAGGATCGCGCGGGTCTGCGTGTCGGCTTCCAGTGTCCAGGGCTTGCCTGACCGGGCGGTGGCTTGCTGGGCGGCCTGCTTCGCCTCGGCTAAGGGGCCGGCGTGCGCAGCCTCCCAGCCACCCGCCAGCCGCGCCCGTTCATACCTGGGCGGCGCGTCCTGCGCGGCCAACTCCGTTGACCGCGAGCGCCCGGAACTCTCGTCCCGGACGCGGGGGGCTGCGCCCCCGTTTTGCCTTTTCGGCACTCGCTCGCGCTCCTGCCTGGCAAAACTCCCCCCATTGTCGGACGCTAGCGCGCCCGACAATGGGGAGGAGCGGCGGCTCCGTTCAGGTTCGTTTTTTGCGCGCATGCCCCAGGGTAGGCAATGCGGGGGTGTCGGCTAGACCCTGTGGAACCTGTTTGCGCGAGTGGAAACGAAGAACGAAAAACGAAACTGAACGCCCCAGGCTGAGGCAGGGGCAGTGGCTTTCCCACCTTAGACCGTTGCCTTTTTCCGGCGTCCGCTTGTCGCCTGCTCCGGGGCCGCTCCAGCGGCCAGCAGAGGCCGCAGGCCGTCCAGGTCAATGACACCCTCGGCAGCCCAGTTCAGGGCCGGCAGGCAGGCGGCGGCCGTCGCTTTTAGAGGGGTCAGGCGTCGGCCTTTCTCATCGCGGTTGTAGGTGTCCATGTGGTCGCCGTCGAGCGTGCTCGGCTTTTCGCTGACCTCGTGGCCAACGAACAACTCGCGCCAGCCCTGGGCTACGCCTTTCGTGGTCATCCGCTGGATGACGGTCGCACGGAACGAGTGAAGGCCCATACGGCCCTTGCCGCGTGGGGCAATGCCCCACGCTTTCAGGGCCGCCAGAAACGCCTTTTGACTGGACGCGGCGGGGCCGTTCTGCGTCAGCAGGTTTCCAGGGAATAGCCGGGCTTCCCCGGCGGCCTTCCTGGCTTCCACCCGCTCCAGCAGACCCAGGGCCTGTAGGTCGGGATGGATTGGCACCAGGCGAATACTGGCCTCGGCTTTCAGGCTCTTGTCCTCGGCCAGTTCGTTGATGTCCAGAACGGGCACGCCCTCGTGTTCGTCCGGCCCCACGTCCACCAGTTCCAACCGGGCCAGTTCGTTTGACCTGGCCCCGGTGTAAAGCGCAAGGACGGCCATCCAGCGATCTTTTAGCGTCGGCAAGGCGGCGAACGCTTCGGGCGCGAACATCGCCCGTAGTTGCTCCACCTTGAACGCTTGGAAGCCTGTCCCGCGTCGGCTGGCTTTATCGGCCCGGGTCAGGCGGATATGACCCGCAGCCGGGTTGGCTTTGTCCTCGGGGTAGTAGCCGTGGGCGGTGGCCCAGGTAAAAAACCGCTTGAGGTAGGACTGGACGGACTGCGCGGACTTGCGCGACAGACCACCAGCCATGAGGTGGTCATAGAAGCCGCCGCAATCGCTCCGGCCCAGGGTGTAGAGCCGTGATCCAGGCTTGACCAGCACGGCGAAAGTGTCGCCGGTTTTCTTCAACTTGCCGAAAGTCTTTTTGCGGGCCGGCGTGGTGAAGTTTGGCCGCTCGGCATTGAGCCAGGCCGACACAGCCGCGCCCGTGCTGAAGGTTTTTACTCCAGGCGGTGGGCCAGGCGGGGGCGGAGTAGGCAAAGTCATGGAGGCCGGGCGCTGGCCCGGCGGGCCGAGAGGGCCGGCTCCGCCGTACAACTCGGCTAGGAACTTAGCCGCCTCTTTCGCGGCGGCCATATCGGCCGCCTTGTCGTCGGTGTCCGGGCCTTCGTGGTACGCGCCGGACGGATGTACCACCTTCCAATCCTTCGGCTTGCGTCCGCCAGTCAGGCCCAGCGCTTGCGCCAGTTCGTCATCGTCGTTTTTCCGCCACACCATGCCGGTCTTCTCCACGCGAGCAATGGCCGCATGGTAGGCCAGCAACAACGCGCCAGACCATGCCAGGGCTAGGCGCGGGTCATGCGTTCGCAGGCTGCGCCTGATCTCGCCGCGTCCGTCGAAGTGGCGGCGCAGGTGCTTGGGAACAACCAGACGGAAGGTGTAGCCGCTGGGGCGGAGAAGCAGATAGCGGGGCAGGCGCATGAATGTACCAATCCATGTACCAGGCCGTTTCTCTCCGAAAAACGGAAAAACCCCTGAAAATCAGGGGTTTTGTAGAAACTGGCGGAGAGAGGGGGATTCGAACCCCCGAAGCGCGGTTTAGACGCTTACACACTTTCCAGGCGTGCTCCTTCAACCACTCGGACACCTCTCCGGAACCGCGCATTCTAGCGGTGGCCCGGCGGTTCCACAACAGAACCCCGCCGGGCGGCTCCCGGCCGCGCGGCGGCGCATGCCACAATGGCGGCATGTCCTATCTCGTGCTCGCCCGCAAGTGGCGCCCCCGGCGTTTCGCCGAACTGGTCGGCCAGGAACACGTGGTGCGCGCGCTGACCAACGCGCTGGAAACCGGCCGCGTGCACCACGCCTTCCTGTTCACCGGCACGCGCGGCGTGGGCAAGACCACAATCGCCCGCATCTTCGCCAAGTCGCTGAACTGCGAGCGCGGCACCAGCGCCGATCCCTGCGGCGAGTGCGAGACCTGCAAGGCCATCGACGCCGGCCGCTACATCGACCTGCTGGAGATCGACGCCGCTTCCAACACCGGCGTGGACAACGTCCGCGAACTGATCGAGAACGCGCAGTACATGCCGTCGCGCGGGCGCTACAAGGTCTACCTGATCGACGAAGTGCACATGCTGTCGAAGGCGGCGTTCAACGCGCTGCTGAAGACGCTGGAAGAGCCGCCGGAGCACGTCAAGTTCCTGTTCGCCACCACCGATCCCGAGAAGCTGCTGGTGACGGTGTTGAGCCGCTGCCTGCAGTTCAACCTGAAGCGGCTGGACGAGGCGCAGATCCGCGGGCAGATCGCCAAGATCCTCGCCGCCGAGAACATCGAAGCCGACGAGGATGCGGTCGCCCAGTTGGCGAAGGCCGCCGACGGCAGCCTGCGCGATGGGCTGTCGCTGCTCGACCAGGCCATCGCCTACACAGGCGGCAGGCTCGACGGCGAAGCGGTGGCGGCGATGCTGGGCACGGTCGACCGCAGCCGCGTGCAGGCGCTGCTGGCCGCGCTGGCCGACGGCGACGGCGCGCGCCTGCTGGACGAAGCTGCGCAGCTGGCAGAGTTCTCGCCGGACTGGGCCAGCATCCTCGACGCGTTCGCGCAGGCGCTGCACCGCATCCAGGTGAAGCAGCTGGTGCCGGGCGTGGACGTGGGCAGCGACGCCATCGACGTGGAAACGCTGGCGACGCGGCTGCGGCCCGAGCTGGTGCAGCTCTGGTACCAGATGGCGCTGAACGGCCGCCGCGACCTCGGCTACGCGCCCAGCCCGCGCAGCGGCTTCGAGATGACCCTGCTGCGGATGCTGGCGTTCCGGCCCGATGCGCCGGGCGCGCAGGCGACGATGCCGCAGCCGCAACCTGCCACCGCGCACACCGCGTCGCAGTCCTCGCAGGCGCGCGCCGATGCCGCCGCGCGCGCGCGCGCGGCGATGGCCGAAGCGGCGCCGGCGTCGCCACAGGCTCCGCCGCCTGCGCCGGTTTCTGCGCCAATCGCTGCGCCGGTTTCCGCACCCGCGGAAATGCCGATTGCGCCGAAGCCGCGCGTGGCGGACGTCGCGCCCGCGGGCCATGCCTACGCGTCCGCGGCCAGCACGATGCTGGTCACCGACACCGAGCACTGGCTGGAGCTGGTCGCGCGCTGCGGCCTGCGCGGCCCGGCCAAGCTGCTGGCGGAGAACGCCGCCTTCTTGGCGCATGGCGACGGCGTGCTGAAACTGTCGCTGGCGCCGGAGCAGGAACATCTGAAGTCGCCCAGCCTGGTGCTGCAGCTGTGCGACGCCATCGGCCGCCAGCTCGGCGGCGACGTGCAGGTGCGCTTCGAGATCGGCCAGCCGCGCGGCGAAACCGCCAACGTGCGCAACGCGCGCGAGCGCGACGCCCGCCAGTCGGATGCCGAGAGCGGCTTCGCCGCCGATCCCGCCATCCAGCGGCTGGTGCAGGCGCACGGCGCGCAGATCGTGCCGGATTCGATCCGCCCGCTCGACCGCTCCTGATTCACTCCCAAACCATCGCGACTACGGAAGAACGACATGCGTGGAAACATCGCCCAACTGATGCAGCAGGCGCAGAAGATGCAGGAAAACATGCAGCGCGCGCAGGACGAGGTGGCGGCGCTGGAAATGACCGGCAACGCCGGCGGCGGCATGGTCAGCGTGACCCTGGGCGGCCGCATGGACTGCCGCAAGGTGCGCATCGACCCGGCCGCGCTGGCCGACCCGGAGATGGCCGAGGATCTGATCGCCGCCGCGTTCAACGACGCGGTCAACAAGATCAACGCCGCCTCGCAGGAAAAGATGGCCGCGGCCACCGCCGGCATGCCGCTGCCGCCGGGGATGAAGCTGCCGTTCTGAGTCTTTGCCGTCATTCCCGTGAAAGCGGGAATCCAGCGTCTTAAGCGATTTCGGGATTGATGTCGGAAGAAAGTCCCTGGATGCGACAGGCATTCGTCTGTCAGAAGTAGCCCGCCTTCGCGGGAATGACGATCAAGAACACATGACTGTCTCCCTCCTCGAACAACTCATCGACGCCCTGCGCGTGTTGCCCGGCGTGGGCCAGAAATCCGCGCAGCGGATGGCCTACCACCTGCTGGAGCGCCAGCGCGACGGCGGCCGGCGGCTGGCCGATGCGCTGGCGGAGTCGATGGAGCGCATCGGCCACTGCAAGCGCTGCCGCGACTTCAGCGAGACCGAGCTGTGTCCCACCTGCGCCAGCAGCGCGCGCGACGCGCAGCTGCTGTGCGCGGTGGAAACGCCGGCCGACCGGCTCGCCATCGAGCAGGCCACCGGCTTCCGCGGCCTGTACTTCGTGCTGCAAGGGCGGCTCAGCCCACTGGACGGCATCGGCCCGCGCGAGCTGGGCCTCGACCTGCTCGCGCAGCGGCTGGAGGAAGGCGAGGTGCGCGAGCTGATCGTCGCCACCAATCCCACCGTGGAAGGCGAGGCGACGGCGCACTACCTGGCGCAGCTGGCGCGCGCGCGCGGCGTGCAGCCCAGCCGGTTGGCGCACGGCCTGCCGCTGGGCGGCGAGCTGGAATACGTGGACCGCGGCACGCTGTCGCACGCGTTCGGCAGCCGCGTCGAAATCCGGGAGTGAGTGGGACGGTGTGAACCGGCCGTTGCCCTACACTCGGCGCTGGTTCCTTCCGACCGCGCCTCGCCCATGTCCGACACCATCTTCCACAAGATCATCCGCCGCGAAATCCCCGCCGACATCGTCCACGAGGACGAGCACCTGATCGCGTTCCGCGACATCGCCCCGCAGGCGCCGGTGCACGTGCTGTTCGTGCCGAAACAGGATTTCGCCACGCTCAACGACGTGAACGAGGACGCCGCCGTCGTGGTCGGCCGTCTTGCCACCGCCGCCGCGCGCTACGCGAAACAGGAGGGGTTCGCGGAGAACGGCTATCGCATCGTCATGAACTGCAACGGCGACGCCGGGCAGACCGTGTTCCAGATCCATCTGCACCTGCTGGCCGGCGCGCCGCTGGGGCGATTCGGCACGCCCTGAGCCACATGACGGCCTTGCGCGTCCAAGGCCATTGAGCGCGGATCGGCACGGATTCAAGAGCGTTTGATCCGCTTTTTTCGCGTCGATCCGCGTCAGAAAACAAGGACGCGCACGCGGCGGGCATCCGCCTCCGGCGATAGGCCTTGAGGCGTGTCGCCTGCGCACGCATGCACATCACGGGCGATGCCGCCGCAGGTCGCGCACCAGTTCGCGCAGCGCTTCGCGTGAAGCGATCGGCGCATAGCGTGCATCGGAGACGCGCCGCGCCAGCGCCGCCAGATGTTCGCCGGCGCGCGGCCGGTCGGCGGCTACGCGCGCGGCCCAGCGTTGCGCGGCCTCGTGCGGCGCGCGGCCGCGCCCCAGCCTGCGATAGCGCGCTTCCAGCGCATGCCAGGCGCGCAGCAGCGGATCGCGCTGGCGCTCGCCGCGCGCGATCAGCCAGGCCATCCATGCCAGCGCGAGCGCGGCGATGGCGCCGAACAGCGCCGCCAGCGCACTCGCGCCCAGCTTGTCCAAGCCCAGCGGTTTGAGCAGGCTTTGCTGGCGCTGCGCGTTGAAGCCCAGCACGAAGTCGTTCCAGCCGCGCCGCAGCCAGTCGCCGGCGTTGAACACCGGCACCAGCGCGTCGAGCCCGGCGATGCGGCCCGGCTGGCGGTCGGCGATGGTGTCGTACACGCGCTCGGGCGCGACCGCCGCGGTGGGATCGACGCGCACCCAGCCGCGCGCCGGCAGCCACACTTCCGCCCATGCGTGCGCGTCGGACTTGCGCACCAGCCAGTAGCCGCCGATCGGGTTGCGGTACGCGCCGGCGTAGCCGGTGACCACGCGCGCGGGGATGCCGGAGGCGCGCATCAGCACCACGAAGGCGGAGCTGAAGTGCTCGCAATAGCCTTCCTTGCGGTCGAACAGGAAATCGTCGACCTCGTTGCGGCCGGCCGGCGGCACGTTGAGGGTGTAGGCGAAATCGCGGCGGATCATCGCCAGCGCGCGCTCGGCGATGGCGGCGTCGGCGCGGCCTCGCGCAGCGCTGCCGGCCTCGCGCCGCCACTGCCTGCCCAGCGCGACGGTGCGCGGGTTGTAGCCCGGCGGCAGCGCCAGCGCGCGGGCGCGCAGCGGCGGCGGCAGGTCGGCCTCGAACGAGACCGGCGGCGCGGAACGCATGCGCCAACGCGAGACGTTGTACTGCGCGGCGGTCGCCCACGGCGTGTAGTCGCGGCTGGCGTAGGCGCCGTCGGGCAGCTGCGTGGGCAAGTCGAGCGCAATGAGCTGGCTGTTCTCGGTGGGTTCGAGATCGATGCGGTAGTCCCAGCCCGCGCCCGCGGATTGCATCGGCGCGGCGGGGTAGCGTTGCAGGTCGTGCGCCTGCCGCCAGGTGCGGCCGTCGAAATCCCACAGCACCGGGCCGCGCCAGTACATCTGCTGCGGCGCGGGCGTCGCGCCGAAGAACTGCACGCGCGCGGCGGGGCTGTCGTCCAGCAGCAGGTCGAACATGCCGCCGGGCGTCATCGTGTCGGACAGGCCGGGCGTGGCGATGGAGCGCTGCGGCAGGCCCCACAGCGGCGTGGGCAGGCGCGGGAACAGCCAGAACGCCGCCAGTGCCAGCGGCAGGCCGAGCGCGAACAGGCGCACGACGCCTACGGTCGCGCCGCGTGCGGACACCTGCGCCACTTCGCCCTCGTCGGCGGCAAGGCGTTGCAAGGCGAGCAGCGCCAGCAGCACCGCCGCCAGCGCCAGCAGCAGGCTGATCGGCCCCTGGTCGAGCAGGAAGGTGGCGAACGGCGCGAACAGGCCGAAGCCGACCAGGCTGCGGCCGTCGCGCAGGGTGGAGGTTTCGGCGGGCTTCAGCGCAAGCATCGCGGCGAGCACCGCGCAGGCGGTGTCGCGGCCGATGCCGGGCGCGACCAGCGCCACCGCCAGCAGCGCGCAGCCGCCCAGCATCAGGCGCAGCAGGGCCGGCATCGGCCTGCGCCACGATGCCGCGATCACCGCCAGCGCGCCGAGGCCGAAGCCGATGCCCAGCGACGCCGGCAGTTGCAGCAGCAGCGGCAGCAGGCAGGCCGCCGCCGCAAGCTGGACCTGCACGCGCGCGGCGCGGCCCATCTGCGGCGAATGCGCGTCAGCCATCGGCCTGCTCCAACGGGGATGCATCCTGCGGCAGCAGCGCCAGCGCGCGCAGGCAGCGGTGCCGGTGCGATGCGCCCTGGTCGCCCGCGATCACTGGTTGCGCCGGCAGTTGCAGTGCGTAGCGGCGGCCCTCGCGTTCGGCGTCGTCGATCCAGCGCGCCAGCCGGCGGATGCGCTGTTCGTAGGGCAGGCCGGCGGTGTGCTGCCAGTCCAGCAGCAGTTCGCCGCCGCGCTGCTGCTCGTAGTCGCGCACCAGCAGGTTGTCGTGGCGGGCCGAGGCTTTCCACGCCACCGAGCGCGGTGCGTCGCCCGGACGATAGGCGCGCAGATGGTGCGGCTCGTCGCCCGCGCGCGCGGCCTGCGGATGGCCCTGCTCGCCGGCGGGCACCGGCAGCGGCGGCGCCTGCGCTTCCGGCGCGGGATAGACCAGCAGCGACTGCGCCGGCCACGCGTAGGCCCAGGCGCGCGCCAGCCCCAACGGCTGCACGGTGGACAGCTCCAGCTTCGGCACCGGCATCAGGCCGCGCCGCGCGGTGGGCAGGCGCAGTTCGGCGGTGGTGCCGCGCGGGTCCAGCGCGACGTGCGCGGCGTGTTCCTCATGCGCGATGCGCAGGCCGCGACGTTGGCGCGCGTCGTCGGCCGCCAGCGCGATGCGCAGATGCAAGGCTTCGCCGGCGGCCACCGGCTCGGCCGCCACCGCGTCGATGCGCAGCCCGGACAGCTGCATGTGCGCGGCGATCAGGCTGGCCAGCGCCGCGCCGGCCAGCAGCAGCGCCAGCAGCAGCGCCGGATTGTTGTTGAAGTTCAGCGCGCCCAGCAGCATCGTGCCGAGCAGCAGGCCGAAGAACAGGCCGCTGGCGGTCGGCAGCACGTAGATGCGGTGGCGGTCCAGCCGCGCAGGCAACGCCTCCAGCGCGCGCGGACGCGTCAACGCGCGGATGCGCCTGCGCAGCGCCGCGAACACTCAGTCCACCGCGACCGCGTGCAGGATCGCCTTCGCCAGGCCGGCGGCGGAGGCGTCGGCGTCCGCCACCAGTCGGTGTTCTGCGACCGCCGGGAACAGCGCCTGCACGTCCTCGGGAATCACGTGGCCGCGCCCCAGCAGCAGCGCGTGCGCCCGCGCCGCGCGCAGCAGCGCCAGCCCGGCGCGCGGCGACAGCCCCACACGCACGCCCGGCTGCTTGCGGCTGCGCGCGATCAGCGCCTGCACGTAGTCCAGCAGCGCATCGCTGGCGTGCACGTCCAGCACCGCCCGGCGCAGCGCGAGGATGCGCGGCGCGTCCAGCAGCGGCGCGACGCCCGCGATCAGGTCGCGGCGGTCGGCGCCGGCCAGCAGCGCGCGTTCCGCCGCCTCGTCGGGATAGCCCAGCGCCAGCCGCAGCAGGAAGCGGTCGAGCTGCGAATCCGGCAGCGGGTAGGTGCCGGACAGGTCCACCGGGTTCTGCGTGGCGATGACCAGGAACGGATCGGGCAGGGCGCGGGTCTGGCCGTCGAGGCTGATCTGGTGCTCCGCCATCGCCTCCAGCAGCGCGCTCTGGGTGCGCGGCGGCGCGCGGTTGATCTCGTCGGCCAGCAGCACGTGGGTGAACACCGGGCCGGGATGGAACTCGAAGCGCCGCGCCTGCGCCTCGTACACCGACACGCCGAGGATGTCCGAAGGCAGCAGGTCGGAGGTGAACTGCACGCGCGCGAAGTCCAGCCCCAGCGTCGCCGCCAGCGCGTGCGCCAGCGTGGTCTTGCCGAGGCCGGGCAGATCCTCGATCAGCAGGTGCCCGCCGGCCAGCAGGGCCACGAAGGCCAGCCGCACCTGCGCGGGCTTGCCCAGCACCAGCGTGTTCACCTGCGCCTGCGCCTCGCGCAGGGCCTGTTTCAGTGCATCGGGTAGCATTTGCGCCGGTGCCGAGGTCGCGGACATGTCGTTGGGCATGGATTCTCGGGAAGTGCAGCGAGTGTAGCGAGGACGCCCGGACATGCGGGATGCAGGGAACGCGGAAGCGGCGCGGTCGGCCCGGCGAGGGTTCGTCGGCACGTGGCTGCTGCTGTGTGCGCTCAAGCTGGCGCTGGCGGCGCAGGTGCCGCTGTTCGTCGACGAAGCCTTCTACTGGCAGGAAGGCCAGCATCTGGCCTGGGCCTATTCCGACCTGCCGGGGCTGACCGCCTGGCTGGCGCGGCTGGGCGTGGCAGTGTTCGGCCAGCACGAGCTCGGCCTGCGGATGCCGTTCCTGCTCATCGGCGCGCTGGTGCCGTGGCTGCTGGTGCGGATGACCGCGCGCGAAATCGACGCCAAGGCCGGCTATCGCGCCGGCCTGCTGGCTCTGCTGCTGCCGCTGGCCGGCACGCTGGGCGTGCTGGCGCTGCCCGACGTGCCGCTGCTGCTGGCGACGCTGCTGTGCCTGGACGCCGGCCTGCGCCTGCTGCGTCGGGTGAGCGGCGTCGCCGCGCTGGAACTGGCGCTCGGGCTGGCGATGGGCGGGCTCACGCACTATCGCTTCGCGGCGGTGATCGCGGTCGGCTTCGCGGTGCTGCTGATGCTGCGCGAGGGACGCGGCGCGCTGCGCGACTGGCGCGTGTGGGTGGCCGTCGCCGTCGGCGCGCTGGCCTGGCTGCCGCTGCTGCTGTGGAACCTGCACAACGCCGACGCCGGCCTGCGCTTCCAGCTGGTGGATCGGCACCCGTGGCAGTTCGGCAGCGCCGGCATCGAACTGGGCCTGATGCAGCTGATGACCGCCACGCCGCTGCTGCTGGCGGCGATGGCCGTGGCCGCATGGCGCGGCCTGCGCGATCCGCGCCCGGCGGCGCGCTGGCTGGCGCTGTGCGGCGCGCTGATCGTGCTGGGCTTCCTCGCGCTGGGCTTCTTCGCCGACCGCGAGCGGATCAGCTTCCACTGGCCGCTGCCCGGCTTCGTCGCGCTGCTGCCGCTGGTGCCGGCGGTGCTGGCGGGCTGGCCGCGCTTCTGGCGCATCGCCACGCTGGCGACCACCGCGCTGGGGCTGGCGGGTATGCTCGGCTACTTCGCGCTCGCCACCACGTCCGGGGAAGGCCAGCGCGGAAGCAACGACATGCTGTATCCGGCCAACTTCGCCGGCTGGACGGAGCTGGACGAAGCGGTGCGCACGCGGCTCGCGTCGATGCCGCCGGACACCCGGCTGCTGGCCGGCGATTTCAAGATCGCTTCGGAGCTCGGCTTCGCGCGCGGCGACGCCGACATCCCCGCGCTCGACCACACCTTGAACCACAAGCACGGGCGCGCGCCGCAGCTGGCGCTGTGGGGCTTGCAGAGCGACGGTTCGCGCAGCGCGCCGACCCTGTTGGTGGTCGCGACCCACCACATCAACCTGCGCGAACAGGTGGCCTACTTCCAGCACCTGTGCGGCTTGGTGGGCACGCTGCCGCCGCCGCAGGTGCTGAACGTGCGCCACGGCCGCCAGCGCTTTTTGCTGTTCGCGCTGCCGGCCAGCCGTGACGATGCGGCCTGCGTCGCACCGGCGGTGTCGCATGTCGATGCACCCGAAGCCGGCGCGCGGATCGGCAGGCGGTTCGAGGTCGCCGCGTGGGCGGTCAAGGACACCGTCGGCGTGCGCAAGGTCGAGGTGCTGCTGGACGGCCGCGCGGTCGCCACCGCGCGGCGGGATGGCGAGAACGGATGGATCGTCGATACGTTCCTGCAAGGCCGCTCGCGCGACCCGGCCGTTCCCGCCATCCGCTTCGTCGCCGACGTGGACGCCTCCGGGCTGCCGGCGGGCCTGCACTGGCTCGGCCTGCGGATCACCGGCGGCGACGGGGCGGTCGAGGACAGCGTCGAGCAGCCCGTCGAGCTGCGTTGACCGATGGCCGCGCGCATCGCCACGCCCCCGTCGCCGATTCCCGCCTGGGCGCTGCCGCTGGCGCTGTGCGCACTGCTGGCCGCCACCCTGTGGCTGCATCTGCCGCTGATGCTGTGGGATCACATCGACCTGGTGCCGATCATTGATGCCTGGCGGCACGGCGAACTGGCCGCCTCGCAGTTCTGGCGCCTCCACGACGGCAGCCACTTCCATTCCGCCGCCTATGCGGTGCTGCTCGCCACGACCTGGCTGTCGGGCGGGCGGCCGTGGCTGGACTGCGTGGCCGGATGGGCGTTCTACGCGCTGCTGGCGTGGACGCTGTGGCGCATCGTCGCCAACGGCTGGCGCGGCGCGCAGGTGGGGCGCGGCTGGTGGTGGGCGATGCTGCTGCTGATCGTCCATCCCGGCCACTTGGCGAACCTGCAATGGGGCTGGCAGGTGGCGGTGTTCATCAGCCTGCTGGGCGCGGTCGCACCGATCCGTTTCCTGACGCTCGAGCGGCCCACGCATGCGTTGAATTTCGCCGGCGTGCTGCTGGCGGTGGTCGGCGTGCTGGGCTTCTCCACCACGCTGGCGGCCTTCCCGGTGGCGCTTGCGTTGATCGGAACGCGCGGCGAATGGCCGTGGTCGCGACGCTTCGCGTTCGCCCTGCCTTGGCTGCTGGCCGGCGGCGGCATGGTTGCGTGGCTGCTGGCGGCGCGCGGGCCATCCGCGCCCTTGCCCGACGCCGGCGTGGTGGCGCTGTATTCGCTCAACTATCTCGGCGGCGGCGTGCTGCGCTTCGCCGAGAAGCTCGCGCCGTGGTGGACGCTGCTCGCCCTGCTGATGGCGGTGCCGGCGACGCTGCGCTGCCGGCATCGCCCGCAGGTGCGGCCATGGCTGGCGTTGATGGCGTTCGCGCTGGGCTGCGCGCTGCTCACCGCGCTGGGCCGCGCCGGCACGTTCGGCGCCGAGCACGCCTTCGTGACCCGCTACGCCAGTTTCTCGCTGCCGTTCTGGATCGGCTGGCTGGGGCTGATGGTGCTGGCGTGGCGCGATGACGGCACGACGTGGCGGCGCTGGGTGCGTCCGCTGCTGGTCGCCACGGTGGCATTCGCGACCATCAACGGCCTGCATCTGGGCAAGAAGGCGTGGAGCGCGCACCAGCGCGCGGTCGGCTATGCTGGGCAGATCCGCGCGCAATACCCGCGGCTGGACGATGCTTTGATGGAACAGGCCTACGGCGACCGGGCCGCTGTCGCGCGGCAGCGTCTGGCCCTGCTCAAGCGCTGGGGCTTCGCACCGTTCGACCGTGATGCCGCGGACAACGACTAAACGACTAAGGCAACGCGAATCCCGCCTGCCGCAGCAAAGCGCAGGTCGCGATCAGCGGCAATCCGATCAGCGCGGTCGGGTCGCGGTTGTCGATCGCCTCGAACAGGGCGATGCCCAGCCCTTCCGACTTGAAGCTGCCGGCGCAGTCGAACGGCTGTTCGGCATCGACGTAGCGTTCGATCTCGGCGTCGGTCAGCGTGCGGAACCGCACTTCGGTCAAGTCGATGGCGGCCAGCGCGCGGCCGTCCGGATGGGCCAGACAGAGCGCGGTATGGAACCGCACCGCGCCGCCGGACATCGCGCGCAGCTGGGCGATGGCGGCCTCGCGGTGGCCCGGCTTGCCGAGCGCGCGGCCGGCGAGATCCGCCACCTGGTCGGAGCCCAGCGCCCAGCCGTCGCCGTCCAGCACGCGTGCGACCGCACGCGCCTTGGCCTCGGCCAAGCGGACGGCCAGCGCCTGCGGGGGTTCGCCCGGCAGCGCGGTTTCGTCCACCTCGGGTCGGGCGACATCGAACGGCAGCCGCAGCCGCTCCAGCAATTCGCGCCGGTAGCGCGAGGTCGAGGCCAGCACCAGCCGCGGCATGGTCAGGCCGCTCCGGTGCGGGCGCGGTCCACCCGCTGCAGCTGCCGTTCGATGCTGGCGCGGGCCGCGTCCAGCGCGTCGCGCACGCCGTGCAGCTGTGCCAGGCTCGCGGTCTGCGCGTTGTCCTGCAGCCACAGCCGCTGCCGCAGCAGGTCCTGCATCGCCGCGCGCACCGGATTCTCCTCGCTGCCGGCGACCGCCTCGATCTCGGCCCGCGCCGCGCGCAGGCGGGCTTCCAGCGCGTCGGCGGCGTCCAGCAGCTGCGAGATCGCCTGCTGCCGCTGCAGGCTGCCGCGGCGCAGGCGGAAGGCCAGCCAGAACGCGAAGCCGGCGAGCGCGACGACGATGATGGGCAGGGCGATGTCCATCCGCGCAGTCTGCGCGAGGCGGGCGGGGGCCGCAAACCGGCGGCCGGCGCGCGGTTCGCGGACTGGCGGGGGATTTGACAGCATCGGCAGCGACGCGTAGCATTTTGCGGCTTATGTCCGAACAGCCGACAAGCCGGGTTCCAGAAGTCTTGGACGTCTGGCGCATGGTCGCGGCGCGGCGCGAGTTCGAAGGCCGGGTTCCGCTGGCGTCGATGACCCGCCTGCAAGGCAGCCTGCTCGATGCCGAAGGCGAGGCCCGCTACACGCTGGCCTTCGACACCGACGCGCTGCGGGTGCCGTTCGCCGAACTGCGGATCGAGGCGGAGCTGCCGCTGGAATGCCAGCGCAGCCTGCAGCGGTTCCTGCTGCCGGTGCGGCTGGTGCAGCGGCTGGGCCTGATCCGCGACGAGGCCGACGAAGCGGCCCTGCCGCCGGACTACGAGGCCCTGCTGGTGGCCGACGACGGCATGCTCCGTCCGGCCGAGCTGGTGGAGGACGAACTGATTCTGGCGTTGCCGGTGGTGCCGGTGTCGCCCGATGCCGAAACGGTCGAGCGCGACTTCGCGCCCACCGTGGAGGAAACCGCCCAGGCCAACCCGTTCGCGGCGTTGTCGGGGTGGAAGAAGGAATAGTGCGATAATCGCCGCATCGCGCGTCACAAACGTTTTTCTTGGAGTTGTCCCATGGCCGTCCAGAAGTCCCGTGTTTCCCCGTCCCGCCGCGGCCAGCGCCGCGCCCATGACGCCCTGTCCGCCAAGCAGCTGGCCACCGATCCGACCAGCGGCGAGACCCATCTGCGCCACCACGTGACCGCCGACGGCTACTACCGCGGCAAGCAGGTCGTCGCGCCGAAGACCAAGGTCGTCGACGAGGAGTGATCGCCGGCCGCAAGGCCGCCGACCCGCACGACGCCCGGCCGCGCCATCAGGCGCGGCCGTTGGCGTTTCTGCGTCCGTGATTTGATCGGCCGGCGCGTGGAGGCCGGCCCGCTCGCCGCCATTGAGCCGACGGCGCCCGCGTCCGCGACGGACGCAGCGCAGGGCCGCATCGGCTACTCTTGTCCGCTTCGCGCTTCTTTTCAGCGCGCTCCGCCCGCTCGTTCCAGGGAGTCACCGTCCGCATGAGCCAGACCGACCGCCGCCTCTACGCCCGCATCGCCGGCACCGGCAGCTACCTGCCCGAGAAGGTGCTCACCAACGACGACCTGGCGAAGATGGTGGACACCAGCGACGAGTGGATCGCCGCGCGCACCGGCATCCGCGAGCGCCACGTGGCGGCGGAGGGCGAGACCACCAGCGACCTCGGCTACCGGGCCGCGCTGCGCGCGCTGGAAGCCGCCGGCGTCGCCGCGGACGAACTGGACCTGATCGTGGTCGGCACCACCACGCCCGACCTGATCTTCCCGTCCACCGCCTGCCTGATCCAGCACAAGCTCGGCGTGGCCGGCTGCCCGGCGTTCGACGTCAACGCCGCCTGTTCCGGCTTCATCTACGCGCTGACCATCGCCGACAAGTTCATCCGTTCGGGCGCGGCCAAGACCGCCCTGGTGATCGGCGCGGAAACTCTGACCCGGATGCTGGACTGGAACGACCGCGGCACCTGCGTGCTGTTCGGCGACGGCGCCGGCGCGGTGGTGCTCAAGGCCGATACCGATACCGGCATCCTCAGCACCCACATGCACGCCGACGGCAGCAAGAAGGAATTGCTGTGGAACCCGGTGGGCGTGTCCGCCGGCTTCCGGCCGGAAGAAAAGAACGCCGGCGTGCGGGTGATGATGACCGGCAACGAGGTGTTCAAGCACGCGGTGAAGGCGCTGGATTCGGTGGTCGACGAGGCGCTGGAATCCAACGGCCTGGACCGCAGCGCGCTGGACTGGCTGGTGCCGCACCAGGCCAACCTGCGCATCATCGAAGCCACCGCCAAGCGGTTGGCGATGCCGATGGACCGGGTGATCGTCACCGTGGACCGGCACGGCAACACCTCGTCGGGTTCGGTGCCGCTGGCGCTGGACGAGGCGGTGCGCTCGGGCCGCGTGCAGCGCGGCCAGCTGGTGCTGCTGGAAGCTTTCGGCGGCGGCTTCACCTGGGGTTCGGCGTTGCTGCGCTATTGATCGCACCAGCGATGCCCGTGCGCCCGGCATCGCCCGCGGCGCACCGGGTTCCGTTTGACCGGGTTCCTCCGCGTGCCGCGTATCCGCTGAGCGGGACGGAAGGGCGAACGACACGGCCGGCAAGGGAAGCGGCACGCATGGTGACCCAGTTGAGCTTGCAGGGCCGCAGGGCCTGGCTCAAAACCTACGAACGCGGCGATCGCCGCCTCAGGCTGCGTATGCTCGATCTGGCCGCGCGCCGGCTGGGCGTGCCCGCGCTGCGCCCGCCGCCGCATCCGGGCGGCGACGCGGCGCGTGCGGTCGAGCGCCGCCGCCTGGGCGAACTCGCGGCGCTGCAGGTGCGGGTGCCCGAGGTGCTGGGCGAAAGCGGGCAGGTGCTGCTGCTGAGCGACATCGGCGAGACGCTGGCGTCCCGCCTGCGCGGAGCCGGGCCGGACGAGCGCCGGCGGCTGGTGCTGGCCGCCGCTAGGGCGCTGGCGGAGGTGCACGCGCGCAGCGGCTGCATCGGCCAGCCGCTGGCGCGCAACATCGCGGTGGACGAGGCCGGCCGGATCGGTTTCCTCGATTTCGAGGAGGACCCGCGCGAGGTCATGCCGCTGGAACAGGCGCAGGTCCGCGACTGGCTGGTGTTCGCCGCCGGCGTGTCGCGCTATTTCGATGCGCCGGAGCGGGAACTCGCGGACATCCTGGTCGAGGCGTTGCGCGATGCCGCGCCGCCGGTGCGCATGGGCGTGGGGCAGGCCGGCGAGCGGCTGGGCGTCGTCGCCCGCATCGCCGGCCGGCTGGGCGAACGCGCGCGGCGCATCGCCGGGGCGATCCTGGCGCTGCGTTCGGCGGCGCTCGGCGGGCTGCTGGCGCTGGCCTGCCTGGGGCTGGCCTGGGACTACGCCGGGGATCGCCAGCTCGATGCTGTCCAGCAGGTGGTCGACTATCTGGATTGACCGTGCGGGACTGGCCGCTTGCCGCAGGTTGCGGCAAGCGGCTCCACCATACGCAGTGGTACAGACGCGCTAGAGCAATTGCTCGTATCATTCCCGGCCCTGTTGCGGGCCCCGGGCCTGCGCATCTCCTGCACGGTTTTCCAGCGTGAGCGAAGCTTCCCATTCCAATTCCCTCGCCCTCGTGTTCCCGGGGCAGGGCTCGCAGGCGGTCGGCATGCTGGCCGAACTGTCGGAACTGCATCCGTCGGTGAAGGCCACGTTCGAGGAAGCCTCGGACGGCGCCGGCGTCGACCTGTGGGCGCTGTCGCAGGGCGGCCCCGAGGAAATGCTCAACCGAACCGAATACACGCAGCCGGCGCTGCTGGCCGCGGGCGTGGCGGTGTGGCGGCTGTGGAACGAACAGGGCGGCGCGCAACCGGCCGTGCTGGCCGGGCACAGCCTGGGCGAATACACCGCGCTGGTCGCGGCCGGCGCCTTGTCGCTGAAGGAAGGCGCGCATCTGGTGCGCATCCGCGGCCAGCTGATGCAGGACGCCGCACCCGTCGGCATCGGCGCGATGGCGGCCGTGCTCGGCGCCGAGGACGCGCTGGTCGAGGCGGTCTGCTCCGAAGCCTCCGGCGCGCAGGTCGTGGTGCCGGCCAACTACAACTCGCCGGGCCAGATCGTGATCGGCGGCGATGCCGCGGCGGTGGACCGCGCGCTGGCGCTGCTGCAGGAAAAGGGCGTGCGCAAGGCGGTGAAGCTGGCGGTCAGCGTGCCCTCGCACACCCCGCTGATGCGCGAGGCCGCCAACCGGCTGGCCGAGACGATGGCCGGCCTGCACTGGCACCTGCCGGCGCTGCCGGTGGTGCAGAACGTGGACGCCCGCGCGCACGACAGCGTCGACGCCATCCGCGACGCGCTGGTGCGCCAGCTCTACCTGCCGGTGCAGTGGACCGGCTGCGTGCAGGCGCTGGCCGCGCGCGGCGTTTCGTGCATCGGCGAATGCGGCCCGGGCAAGGTGCTGGCCGGGCTGGTCAAGCGCATCGACAAGTCGCTCGACGCGCGCGCGTTGGGCACGCCGGCGGAGTTTGCCGGTGCGCTCGAAGATTGGAACTAGGATTTTTCGACGCGGATCAGAGCCGATGAGCGCGGATTAAAGCCATTTATAAAGGTTTATCCGTGCCCATCAGATCTGATCCGCGTCAAAGACAGCTCTTTGGGAGAATTGCATGACCGAAATCCTGAAAGGTGAAGTGGCGCTGGTGACGGGCGCATCGCGCGGCATCGGCGCGGCCATCGCCGACGAACTGGCCGCGCAGGGCGCGACCGTGATCGGCACCGCCACCTCGGACGCCGGCGCGCAGGCCATCGGCGATCGCTTGGCCGCGGCCGGCGGTCACGGCCGCCGCCTCAACGTCAACGAGGCAGGCGCGATCGAGGCGCTGGTCGATGCCGTCGCCACCGAGTTCGGCGGCGTTTCGATCCTGGTCAACAACGCCGGCATCACCCGCGACAACCTCTTGATGCGGATGAAGGACGAGGACTGGCAGGCCATCCTCGACACCAACCTCACCAGCGTCTATCGCGCCTCCAAGGCGGTGCTGCGCGGGATGATGAAGGCGCGCAAGGGCCGCATCGTCAACATCGCCTCGGTCATCGGCGTGACCGGCAACGCCGGGCAGGCCAACTACGCCGCGGCCAAGGCCGGCATCATCGCCTTCAGCAAGTCGCTGGCGAAGGAAATTGGTTCCCGCGGGATCACCGTCAATGTCGTCGCGCCCGGCTTCATCGCCACCGACATGACCGCCGACCTGCCGGAAGCGGCCAAGGAGGCCATGCTGGGCCAGATCGCGCTCGGCCGCCTGGGCGAGCCGGCCGACATCGCCCGCGCCGTCGCCTTCCTCGCCGGCCCCAATGCCAGCTACATCACCGGCGAGACCCTGCACGTCAACGGCGGCATGTACATGCCGTGATTTTTTCCGCCGGCGGGCGTGCGATCATGCCCGCCGGCTTTCCCGTACACTTACCCACCGAACGACCCGATTTCCGGGAGGAGCAACCCACATGAGCAACATCGAAGAGCGCGTCAAGAAGATCGTCGTCGAACAACTGGGCGTCAAGGAAGAAGACGTCACCAACAGCGCGTCGTTCGTGGACGACCTGGGCGCGGATTCGCTGGACACCGTGGAGCTGGTGATGGCGCTCGAGGAAGAGTTCGAGTGCGAGATCCCGGACGAGGACGCCGAAAAGATCAGCACCGTGCAGGCGGCGATCGACTACATCAAGGCCCACGTCAAGGCGTAAGCCCGGCGTCCGCCAGTGGTACCCCGGGGCCGCGCATGCGGCCCCCTGTGTTTGCATCGAACGTAACGAGCGTGTGGAGGACAGGATGATGGGCAAGCGCCGCGTTGTGATTACCGGAATGGGCATCGTCTCGCCGCTGGGCAACGATCTGGCCAGCAACTGGGACGGCATCGTCAACGGCCGCTCCGGCATCGGCCCGGTGGAAGGCTTCGATGCGTCCACCTACCCCACCCGCATCGCGGGCGAGATCCGCGACTTCGACGTCACCCGCTGGGTGAACCCGAAGGACGCCAAGAAGATGGACCACTTCATCCACTACGGCATCGCCGCTTCGCTGATGGCGAAGGACGACGCCGGGCTGGAGGTCACCGAGGCCAACGCCGAGCGCATCGGCGCGCTGATCGGCGCCGGCATCGGCGGCATCTGGGGCATCGAGGAAACCGCGATCAAGCTGCACGAGGGCGGCGTCCGCAAGATCAGCCCGTTCTACATCCCCTCGACCATCATCAACATGCTGCCCGGCCAGCTCTCGCTGCTGACCGGCCTGAAGGGGCCGACCTTCTCGGCGGTCTCCGCCTGCGCCACCGCCAACCATTCCGTCGGCATGGCGATGCGCATGATCCAGTACGGTGACGCCGACGTGATGTTCGCCGGCGGCGCCGAACGCGGCAGCTCGCCGACCTCGATGGGCGGCTTCTGCGCGATGAAGGCGATGAGCACCCGCAACGACGACCCGACCCGCGCCTCGCGGCCGTGGGACGCGGAGCGCGACGGCTTCGTGCTGGGCGACGGTGCCGGCATCCTGGTGCTGGAGGAATACGAGCACGCCAAGGCCCGCGGCGCGCGCATCTACTGCGAGCTGGCCGGCTTCGGCGCGTCCTCCGACGCCTTCCACATGACCGCGCCCAGCGAGAACGGCGAAGGCCCCGCGCGCTGCATGGCGATGGCGTTCCGCGACGCCGGCATCGACGCGACCGACGTGGGCTACCTCAACGCGCACGGCACCAGCACGCCGCTGGGCGACCTGGCCGAGACGCTGGCGATCAAGCGCGCGCTGGGCGACCACGCGTACAAGACGATGGTCAGCTCCACCAAGTCGATGACCGGCCACCTGCTCGGCGCGGCCGGCGGCGTGGAGGCGATCTACACGATCAAGGCGCTGGAGACCGGGATCATCCCGCCGACCATCAACCTGGAGAATCCGGGCGAAGGCTGCGACCTGGACTACGTGCCGAACACGGCGCGCGAGGCCAAGGTGGACGTGGCGGTGTCCAACGGCTTCGGCTTCGGCGGCACCAACGGGACGCTGGTGTTCAAGCGCCTTTGATTTTTCCTTCTCCCTTTGGGAGAAGGTGCCCACCGCGGGCGCCGGAGCGCCCGCGAACAGCGAAGCTGGCCCGAAGGGCGAACGCCATGGATGGCGTGAGTCAAGGGCGGATGAGGGTACGACGAAGCGGCAATACCGCACGCGCCGAACCCTTACCCAAACCTCTCTTCCGACGGGAGAGGGGCTTCAAGCGGGAACGACTGGCACCCATGATCCGAACCCGCGCGATTCCATCCGACGTCGACCTGCTCGACCTGTATCGGCTCGATCCGGCGCGCTATCCGGTGCTGCTGGAATCCAGCGCCGCCGGCGCGCACGGCCGCCGCGACATGCTGCTGGCGCATGCGGGCGAGGGTTTCGTCCTGCATCGCGACGGCGTGGTGCGCACGCTGTCCGGCGAGGTCGTCGAAGGCCGCTTCCTCGACGTGCTGGACGCGCACTGGCGCGCGGCGCGCATCGATCGCGACGACGATGCCGCGCTCCCGTTCCGCGGCGGCTGGGCGCTGCTGCTGGGCTACGAACTGGCGCAGCAGGTGGAACCCGTCCTGCATCTTCCGCAGGCCGACGGCACGCTGCCCGTCGCGGTGGCGCTGCGCTGCCCGGCGGCGCTGCTGCGCGATCGCGCCAGCGGCGAATGCGTCGCGGTGGCCGAAGCCGATGCCGGCGGGTGGTTGGCGCGCATCGCCGACGATGCCGGACGCGCGCGCGCGCTGCCGCCGCCGCCTTCATTCACGCCGCCGATCCGCATCGACGAAGACGAGCCGCAGCGCTATCTCGACGGCGTGGAACGGATTCTCGATTACCTCGCCGCCGGCGACGTGTTCCAGGTCAATCTGTCGCGAGGCTGGCGGGCCGCGTTCGACGGCGCGCTCGATCCCGCAGCGCTGTTCCGGCGCCTGCGCGCGCACAATCCCGCGCCGTTCGCGGGCATCTTCCGCAGCGGTTCCGGAAGCGTGGTCAGCGCCTCGCCGGAGCGGCTGCTCTCGGTACGGCAGGGCGTGGCCGAGACGCGCCCCATCGCCGGCACGCGCGCGCGCTTCGCAGGCGACGACGACGCGGCGCGCATCCGCGAGCTGGTCGGCCATCCCAAGGAACGCGCCGAGCACGTGATGCTGATCGACCTCGAACGCAACGACCTCGGCCGCGTCTGCGCGCCGGGCAGCGTGCGGGTGGACGAGCTGATGACGGTGGAGAGCTACGCGCACGTCCACCACATCGTCAGCAACGTGCGCGGCGAACTGCGCGCCGACGTGACGCCCGGACAGGCGATCGCCGCGGTGTTCCCCGGCGGCACCATCACCGGCTGCCCGAAGGTGCGCTGCATGCAGATCGTCGCCGAGTTGGAAGGCGTCGGCCGCGGCGCCTACACCGGCGCGATGGGCTGGCTGGGCCGCGATGGTGACATGGACCTGAACATCCTGATCCGCAGCGCGGAAGTGGAGGGCGACGCGTTGCGCTTCCGTACCGGCGCCGGCATCGTGATCGACTCCGATCCGCGGCGGGAGCTGGACGAGACGCGGGCGAAGGCGCGCGGGATGCTGCGGGCGTTGGGAGTGGCCGAGTGATGAGGGCGAGGCTTGGCTGCTTGCGTACGTCATGGGATTCGACTCATGCCAGCGCAATTGCGCTGGCACTCCCCGGTACTCGCTTGGTGAGTCGAATCCCATGACGTACGCCGGATACATTGGTCGCGAGTGCGTGGGTGAAATTTCCGTTGCCAACCGCGGCCTGAACTACGGCGACGGCCTGTTCGAAACCATGCGCGTGCATCGCGGCGCATTGCCGCTGTGGCCGCGCCACCTCGCGCGGCTGCGCGACGGCGTGAAGCGGCTCGGCATCGCATTGCCCGATCCGGTCTTCATCGAAGCGCGCATTGAGGAAACCATCGCCGGCACCGAAGCCGGCGTCCTCAAGCTGCTGCTGACGCGCGGCGACGGCGGCCGCGGCTACGCGCCGCCCGTCGATGCGCAGCCGGTGTGGACGCTGGCGCTGCATCCGCTGCCGTCGATGCCTGCAGCG
Source organism: Thermomonas brevis (assembly GCF_014395425.1). Lineage (NCBI taxonomy): Bacteria > Pseudomonadati > Pseudomonadota > Gammaproteobacteria > Lysobacterales > Lysobacteraceae > Thermomonas > Thermomonas brevis. Next base: position 947,091 of record NZ_CP060711.1, on the reverse strand, counting down.
CTGCGCCTGCACCTCTGCGAAACGCGCCTGGCGATCCAGCCCGCGCTGGCCGGCATCAAGCACTGCAACCGGCTGGAGCAGGTGCTGGCACGCGCCGAGGTCGAGCGCGCCGGCTGTGAGGAAGGGATGATGCGCGACACCGAAGGACGCCCGGCCTGCGCCACCTCGGCCAACCTGCTGGTCTATCGCGACGGTCGCTGGCTGACGCCGCCGGTCGAGCGCTGCGGCGTGGCCGGCGTGCTGCGCGGCTGGCTGCTGGAACAGGGGTTGGCGGAGGTCGCGGATTTGACCGCTAACGACGTCGAGTGCGCCGACGCGTTGGCGCTGTGCAACGCCGTGCGCGGTATCCTGCCGGTCTCGATGCTGGGCGCCCGTGCATGGGCGGCGCACCCGGCGATCACCGACCTGCAGGCGCGACTGGCGATGGCGTATCCGATGTTCTCCAACCCGGCGGTGGCGGCGTGAAGGCGCGCCGCCTGCTGCTGTTCGTGCTGCTGGCGGCCGCCATCGCGGCCGGCTGGTACTGGCAGCGCTTCCAGTCGTTCGCCGACGCGCCGCTGGCCGGCATCAAGGCGGACGCCAGCCTGGTGGTCGAGCGCGGCGACAACCTCGACAAGGTGCTGCGCAAATTGCAGGCGCAGGGCGTCGCCACCGGCGATCGCCTGTCCTGGCAGCTGCTGGCGCGGCAGACTGGCGCGGCCGGCAGGCTGCAGGTGGGCGAATACGCGCTGCCGGCGGACGTCTCGCCGGGCGCGCTGCTGCGGGCGATGCGCGACGGCAAGGTGGTGCGGCGCAAGTTCACCATCGTCGAGGGCTGGAACATCCGCGACCTGCGCGCCGCGCTGCGCAAGGTGCCGCTGCTGGAGCAGAAGACCGCCGCCATGGACGATGCCGCGCTGATGGGCGCGCTGGGCCATGCCGGCCAGCACCCGGAAGGCCGCTTCCTGCCGGAAACCTATGCCTGGGTGCGCGGCGACGCCGACCTCGACGTCCTCCAGCGCGCGTATTCGGCGATGGACAAGGCGCTGGACGACGCGTGGAAATCCCGCGACCAGGACCTGCCGCTGGACAACCGCGACCAGGCGCTGGCGCTGGCCTCCATCGTCGAAAAGGAAACCGGCGTCGGCGACGAGCGCGCGCAGATCGCCGGCGTGTTCGTGCGCCGGCTGAAGACCGGGATGCGGTTGCAGACCGACCCCACGGTGATCTACGGCATGGGCTCGAACTACGCCGGCAACATCCGCCGCGCCGACCTGACCACCGACACGCCGTACAACACCTACACCCGCACCGGCCTGCCGCCCACGCCGATCGCGATGCCGGGCAAGGCGGCGCTGCGCGCGGCCACGCATCCGGCGCCGGGCGACGCGCTGTATTTCGTCGCGGTGGGCGACGGCAGCGGGCGGCACGTGTTCAGCGCCTCGCTCGACGCGCACAACAGCGCGGTGCGCGACTACGTGCAGCGCTACCGCGCGCAGCGCCAGGCCGAGCGCGAGGGAGCGACGCCGAAGTGACGCAGGTGTTGCATCGCCAGAAGCGCCTGCTGACCATCGAAGGCGGCGAGGGCGCGGGCAAGAGCACGGTGCTGTCGGCGCTGCGCGACGCGTTGCTGGCCGACGGCTGCGAGGTGGTCTGCACGCGCGAGCCGGGCGGCACGCCGCTGGCCGAGCGCATCCGCGGGCTGCTGCTCGACGCCGGCGACGAGCCGGTGCATCCGCACACCGAACTGCTGCTGATGTTCGCGGCGCGCGCGCAGCACGTGCGGCAGGTGCTGCTGCCGGCGCTGGCGCGCGGCGCGTGGGTGATCAGCGACCGCTTCACCGATTCCAGCTACGCCTACCAGGGCGCGGCGCGCGGCATGGACGAAGCCTTCATCGCCGAGCTGGAGCGGCGCGCGGTCGGGATCGAACCGGGCCTGACCCTGCTGCTCGACCTCGGCGTCGCGCATGCGCGCGAACGCACGCGCGGACGCGACCTGCTCGGCGGCGCCTCGCCCGACCGCATCGAATCCGAGCGCGACGATTTCTTCGAGCGCGTGCGCGACGGCTTCCTCGCCCGCGCGGCGCGGCATCCGCAGCGCATCCGCGTGCTCGACGCCAGCCCGGACGCGGCCACCGTCGCCGCCGCCGCGTTGGCCGCGCTGGCCGACTATCGCAAGGGGCTGGAATGAACCTGCCGCCGCTCTCGCCCTGGCAGCAGCGCGCCTACGCGCAGGCGGCCGACGCGCTTGCTGGCGGCTATTTCGGCCACGCCACGCTGATCGTCGGCCCCGCGCTGATCGGCAAGCGCCTGCTCGCCGAGCACCTGGCGCGGCGCGTGCTGTGCCTGTCGCCGCGCGCCGACGGCGAAGCCTGCGGCGCGTGCAAGAGCTGCACGCTGTTCGCCTCGCGCGCGCAGATGGAGACGCCGGAGCTGCGCCCGGACGGTTCGCCGGCGCATCCGTGGGGGCACAGTGCGCATCCCGACCTGCAGTTCCTCGGCTACGAGGTCAACCAGAAGACCGGCAAGCCGCGCGGCGAGATCGTCATCGAGCAGATCCGCACGCTGTCGGAAAAGATGGGCCTGACCGCGCAGCTCGGCGGCGCGCAGGTGGTGATCGTCGATCCCTGCGACGCGATCAACTGGAGCGCCTTCAACGCGCTGCTGAAGACGCTGGAGGAGCCGCAGCCGGGCCGCTACCTGTGGCTGCTGGCGTCCAATCCGGCGCAGCTTCCGGCCACCATCCGCAGCCGCTGCCAGCGGCTGGAACTGCGCCTGCCGCCGCGCGACGAGGCGCTGGCCTGGCTGCGCCAGCGCGGGCACGCGGAAACGCTGGCAAGCGAAGCGCTGGACGCCGCGCGCGGGCATCCCGGTTTGGCCGACGCCTGGGCGTCGGGCGACGGCCTGTCGCTGCGCCGCGATGCGGTGAAGGACGCGCAGGCGCTGCAGCGCGGGCAGGCCGAGGCCAGCGACGTGGCGCAGCGCTGGGTGGCCGATGGGCGCGCGGCGGAACGTTTGGGTCATCTGGCCGAGTACGCGTTGCGCGAGGCGGCGGGCTTGACCGATCCGGCCGCAACCCGCACGCTGGCCGCGCGCTTCGACGCGGCCAATCGCGCGCGCGACCTGCTGCGCACCACGGTGCGGGCGGATCTGGCGGTGATGGAGGCGCTGCTGGCGTGGCGCTGAAGAACAACGATCGTTCGCGTGGCATCTGACGGGAAAAACGAATGAGCAATCCGATGGGCGGGGCAAGGCAGGGCATCCTGTCGCTGGGCATCAAGGACAAGGCGGCGCTGTACAACGCCTACATGCCGTTCATCCGCCAGGGCGGCATCTTCGTGCCCACCACGCGCCGCTACTTCATCGGCGACGAAGTGTTCCTGCTGCTGACCCTGCCGGATTCCTCCGAGCGCCTGCCGGTGGCGGGCAAGGTGGTGTGGGTGACGCCCACCGGCGCGCAGGGCAACCGCGCCGCCGGCATCGGCGTGCAGTTCGCCGAGACCGCCGAGGGCGAGGCGGTGCGCAGCAAGATCGAAACCATCCTGGCCGGCACCCTCAACGCGGACCAGCCGACGCAGACGATGTAAGCGCGATGGCAATCCCCGCGCGAAGCGGGGAGCCGGCTACCGGCCGCCCATCCAGTCCTGCACCCATCCGTCATTCGCCGCGACCCGCTCGCGGCCATGGCGCGCTGAAATCCACCCAACCTTGGGGCACCCGCACCCGTCCTGCGCGGTTTCGTCGTGCCGGGAGGCGGTTTCGTCGCAACCGGCTTGACGATCGCTGCTCGTTCGTACTGTACTATTTCAAATAGTACAGATAGGACGGTGCGCGCATGGCTCGAACCAGCCCCCTGATGATCCAGGTCGCCACCGGCGATCCGCGCCCGATCGGCCGCCAGATCGTCGATGCCGTGCGCATGAAGATCGCCACCGGCGAACTCATCCAAGGCGACCAGCTGCCCAGCGTGCGCGGCCTCGCCCAGCAGCTGATGATCAACCCGAACACCGTCGCCAAGGCCTACGCCGAGCTGACCACCGAAGGCTGGCTGGAATCGCGGCAGGGCACCGGCCTGTTCGTCGCCGCGCCCCGCCAGCGGCTGTCCGACGCCGAGCGCGAGCGCCGGCTGGACGACGCCATCGGCCGCTTCGTCAACGACGTGATCCCGCTGGGGTTCCCGCCCGACGAGGTGCAGGACCGGGTCGCCCACGAATTCCGGCAGCTGGTTCCGCGCAAGACCGCCTGACGCGATCTCCCGTTCCCCGTCGTCCCGAGCGCAGCGAAGGACCTGCTTCATCACGCCGCCCCGGCAGGCGGGTTCTTCCCCCGTGCCCGGAACGGCAGCCCAGAGAGCACAACCATGCCCAGCCACGACTACGTCATCGAAACCCGCGCGCTCTCCAAGCGCTACGGCCGCAAGCTGGCGCTGGACCGCCTGGACCTCGCGATCCCGCGCGGCCGCATCCACGCCATCGTCGGCGCCAACGGCGCCGGCAAGTCCACCCTGTTCCGCATCCTGATGGGCTTCATGCCGCCGAGCGCGGGCGAGGCACGCATCCTCGGCAAGGACAGCCAGGCACTCACGCCGCAGGATCGCAGCCGGATCGGTTTCGTCAACGAGGAACACACGCTGGCCAACTGGATGCGGGTGTCGCAGGTCGCGGCGATGCAGAAGCACCAGTACCCGCGCTGGAACCAGCAGGCCTACGACGGCGTGATCGGCCATTACAACGTGTTGCCGGACCAGAAGGTCGGCCAGCTCTCGCGCGGTGAGCGCGCCGGCTTCAACCTCGCGCTGGCGCTGGCGCAGGGGCCGGAACTGCTGGTGCTGGACGAACCGACGCTGGGCCTGGACGTGGTCGCCAAGCGCGCGTTCCTGGAGTCGCTGATGTACAGCAACGCCGCCGCCGACTGCACGGTGATCTATTGCTCGCACCAGATGGAGGAGATCGAGCGCGTCGCCGACAACCTGATCATCCTCGAACGCGGGCAGCTCCGGCACATGTCGGCACCGGAGGACTTCACCGCGCGCGTGAGCCACTGGGTGGCCGACGTGCCGTTCAAGGGCCCCGATCCGCACACCGTGCCTGGTCTGCTGGAGGTGCAGCGCCTCGACGGCCTGCACCACTACCTGGTGCTGGACCAGGACGACGGCTTCGAGCGCTTCCTGCGGGAAGCCGGCGCCCGCAACGTGCAATCGATGCCGGTCAGCCTGGACCGCGCCGTCAACGCTTTCCTTGCCAAGAACCACGCCGCGCCGGCAGCCGCCTGAGCGCGCGACACGAGGACACCACCATGATCGATCTCTTCAAGGGCGAACTGCTGCGCTTCCGCCTGTGGGCCGGCATCGCCGCCATCGTCAATCTCGCCGTGCTGGGCTTCCTCAGCCGCATGGTGGACATGGCGCAACAGCCGATCTTCGTCTACCAGGTGTTCGCCGCGGTGTACGCCGTGGCCGGCATCCTGCTGGGGCTGTACCAGATGGGCACGTACCGCAAGCCGAACCAGTGGCTGAGCCTGCTGCACCGCCCGTTGCATCGCCTGAGGATCGCCGGTGCCCTGAGCGGCGCCAGCGCCTTGCTGTTGCTCGCCGCGGTCGCGCTTCCCGTCGTGCTGGTCTGCATCTACCAGGACACGATGACCGCGCGCGTGGTCGACCTGCGCCACTGGCTGCTGCCGGTGGCGGCGTGGCTGATCGCGGTGTCCGGCTACCTCGCCGGCGCCTACGCGATGGTCGCCAACCGCCGCTATTCGTTCGCCGCCTTCCTGCTGCCGACCCTGTTCATGTATGCGCAGGCCTCGGGCGTGGCGATGCTGGGCGTGCAGCTCGTGGTCATCATCTTCCTCGCGTTGCTGCTGGCGATCGCGTTCAAGCCGGATCCGGCCGCGCAGCCGCGCAATCCGGCGGCGGTGCTGGCGGTTGCGCTGCCGGTGCAGGTGGGCGCGTATTTCCTGATCTGGATGCTGGGCTTCGGCATCGAACTGCTGTGGACGGTGAGCGGCACCCATCCGCTCAACATGCCCGCGCCGCCGAAGGGTGGCTACATCGAAGCCGAGCGCGCCGAGGGCAAGAGCATCCTGCTGCTGGGGCTCGAAGGCAGCCGCGATCCCGAGGCCGCGCTGTGGCGCGAGCAGATCGCGCTGTCCGACGTGTACACGACCTACCCGCTGCGCAACCTGCCGGTGCAGGGCAGCATGACCAACCTGTCGCCGCTGGAATTCGCCGATGGCGACAACAATGTCTTCCTGGTGTTCAGCCACGACCGCCAGCGCTTCGTCACCCGCGGCCTGCGCGACCAGCGCCCGATCGGCGAACTGGGCGTGGGCGGGAAACAGGCGCCATTCCCGGCCCCGACCATGCCGTACGGCCCCACCTACCTGTACAACGCCCATGCGGCCTACCAGTACGACAGCGACCAGCAGCGGATGTTCGAACGCGTCCGCCTGCCGCAGGACGAGGTGATGGCCAGTCCGCCGGCACCCGCCGGCGACAACATCCTGGTGCTCAGCGACCGCGCCGCCTATTTCTATCCCGGCCGCGAGGCGATGAACGGGCTCGACCTGCTGCAGCCGCTGCTGCGCGTGGCGATGCCGGGCCACGTCGGCAACCTCAGCCGGATGGACATGATCGAGCTGCTGGATGGCTACCTGGTGTCGCTGACCTATACCTGGGGCGTGTGGTCGGGCGAAATGCAGCATCCGTTCCAGCAGGTGCTGCGGGTCGACGGCAATGGCAACGTGCGCACGGTCGCGCGTCGCGCGCTGAACGTCGATCTGCCGCCGGCCTACACCACGCGCATCTGGTGGCTGTCGCCGGTGCTGCGCACGCTGTGCCTGGGCGCGCAGGATCTGTTCGCGGCAAAGGATCCGCTGCGCGCCGCGCCGCAGCCGGTGCCGCGCGGGATGGTCTGGCTGGCGCTGACCTGCTGCGTGGCGTCGCTGCTCGGCGCGATCTGGGTGAGCGGACGGCAGTCGCATTCGCGGCGCGCGCGCTGGGCATGGGTGCTGCTGTGCGGCGTGGTCGGCCTGCCCGCGCTGGTCAGCCTGTGGCTGATGTACCCGATGCGCGAGCGGCTGGACGACCTGCGGCTCGCGCGGCCCGCCGCCGCCTGAGCTTTTGATCGTCATTCCCGCGCCGCATCTAACAGACGAATGTCTGTTCAAAGCGGGGATGACGGGCGCGAAAAAAGGAGATCATCGAAATGACGTTCCCGAAATTGCTGGGGGCGCTGGCCTGCAGCGTCCTGTTGTGGGCGGCGACGCCTGCCCGCGCCGACGACGCGCAGGCCTTGCGCACCGCAGTCGCCGCCGCGCGCGCGCGCGCGCCGGCGCCGCAGTACCCGCGCGCCGCGTTCGAGGCCTCGCGCGCGCTGCAGTCGGTGCGGCTGTCGCCCGATGGCCGCCATGTCGCCTACCTGCGCCAGCTCGGCCAGCAACGCAGCCTGTGGCTGCTGCCGACCGCCGGCGGCGCGGCGCGGCAACTGCTGCCGCGCACCGAAGCGGAGGAGCTGTATTGGTCGCGCGATGGCCGATGGCTGTTCGCCAAGGCGAGCCGCACGCTGATGACGCTGGAGATTGGCGGTCGCGGCGGCATGCGCATCGCCCTCGACAATCCGCGCGGCATGCTGCGGGTCGATCCTTCGCAACCGGCGGCGGTGGTGCTGCGCGAGCGCGTGCGCACGCCCACCGGCGAGCGCTGGCGGGTGGTGCGCCGGGACGCGCGCGGCAAGCGCACGCTGCTGTGGGAAGACCCGCGCTTCATCCATGACGTGGCGCTGGATGCGCGCGGCCGGCTGGTGGCGCTGATGCGTTTCGATGGCGACCACGACGCGCTGTACCGGGTCGAGGGCAATGGCCGCCTGCGCGAAGCGCTGCGCTGGACCGTCATCCGCGACCAAGCCCAACTGCTGGCCGTCACCCCGCAGGGCGACCTGTTGCTGGACAGCGACGCGGGCGGCAATTTCCGCCGCGTGTTGCGGCTGGATCGCGACAACGTCCTGCACACCGTGCATGCGGATCCGCGCGGCGAAGCCGATCTCGACCAGGTGGCGCTCGATCCGGCCACGCAGCAGCCGGTGGTGGCGAGTTATCGCAGCATCGTGGCCGCGACCTACGGGATCGGCGCCGCGCAGGCGCAGGTGGCGGCGATCACCAGGCAATTCCCCGATCGCGACGTCGGCATCAGCATCGGCAATGGCCCCGGCGCCCGATGGCTGGTGTCCGAGCGCGCCGGCACCCTGCGCGATGCGCGCTGGCACCTGTACGACCCGCGCAATGGCCGTTTCCGCCGCATCCTCGAGCAGGAGGCGAAGGTCTCGCCGCCGCCGCCGGAAACAGCGCTGGCGCGCAAGCTGCCGTTCGCCTACCGCGCCTCCGACGGCATGCTCGTGCACGGGTTCCTGCTGTTGCCGCCGGGCGCCGATCCCGCGCGAGTTCCGCTGGTCGCGCAGGTGCACGGTGGCCCGATCAATCATTTCCACGCCGGCGATTACGACGGCATCGCCCAGTTGCTCGCCAATCGCGGCTATGCGGTGTTCGAGTCCAATTTCCGCGGCTCCACCGGACACGGCCGCGACTACGCGCTGTCGCCGCACGGCGACTACGGCAACGGCCGCGTGCAGCAGGACATCGTGGAAGGCGTGCGCTGGCTGCTGGCGCAGGGCATTGGCGACCCGCAGCGCGTCGGCATCGTCGGCCATTCGTTCGGCGGCTATTCGACGTTGCTCGGCGTGACCTTCGATCCGGAGTTGTTCAAGGTCGGCGTGGCCGGTGCGCCGCCTGCGGACTTCGGCTGGTCGATGCGCTGGCTGCACGAGTTCGGCAACCAGGGCGCACGGCCGGATCGTTCGCTGACGGCGCAGTTGCGCCTGCTCGGGGTCGATGTCGGCGATGCCGCGAGCTACGCGCACCTGCGTGCGCAGTCACCCCTGGCCAACGCCGGCAAGCTGCGCCGTCCCTTGTTGCTGCTCGCAGGCGGCGAGGACCGCACGGTGCCGATCCGCGAAGTGATCCATTACGCCGCGGTGCTGCGCCGCCTCGGCAAGGACGTCAGCCTGTACGTCGAAGCGGACGGCGGCCATTCGCCGACCGAACCGCTGCCGCGCGAGGCCTATGTCTACCTGATGGAAGCGATGCTGCATCGCTACCTCGGCGGCGCGAAGCCGGAACCGCCGAGCCCCGCGCTGCACGATTACCTGAAGCCGGCGTTGCGCATCGTGGACAAGGATGCCGACCTGCTGTCGAAGCGCTGATGCCCATCCGACTCGCATCACTGCTGGAGATTCGAAGCATGAAAAATCTGAGACCACCGCAATCGCGATCCTGCTGACCGCCGCGGCATTGGTCGGCGCGGCGATCGCCTGCGATACAACGCTGGTGACGATCGCGCCCGGCATGCCGGCGCAAGGCGGAGAAGCCGTCGTGGCGGTAGCGAGTCTCGACGCCGCTCTGGCCGCCATCGCCTTCGGCATCCGCGAACTGCGGCGCATGCGTCGAGGGCGGCTCACGCATGCCTGAAGGCGCGGTTCAGCGGATGCGTTCCAGCCTGCCCTTGCGCTTGACGATGTGCTTGTAGTCCCACTGGATGTCGCGTGCCTTGATCAGCCAGCGCCGCAAGGCCTCGACATCCACCTGTGCGGCAGCGGTATAGCGCGCCTCGGCCGCCTTGAAGCTGCCTTCGTTTTGCAGGCCGGCTTCGTCGAAGGATTGCCCGCTCCAGAACAGCAGGCGGATGCAGGATTTCAGCTTGCCGTAGCCCACGACCGGATTGCCGTCGAGGAACCAGACGGGATGCCGGTGCCAGACCTTGTTTTCGGCATCCGGCAATGTCTGTTCGATTTCGCGCGCCAGCAGGTCGCAGATCGCCTTGTCGTCCGGCGATTGCGCATCGTTGTAGGCCAGGGTGTCGGGATGCATGGCGGCTCCGCGGTTTCGTCGCAGCCGCCACTGTACGCCCGGAGTCCGGGCGCGGAGTCGGCTTACGCCGTCGGCTCGCGCAGCGCCGGGCTGTCCCAGCCGGCGCGCGGGGCGAAGCGCTGCCCGTATTTCGCCCGCAGCGCTTCCAGCCGCACCAGCAGCGCGTCGGCGCCGACGGCGCGGATATGCTGGATCGGGCCGCCGCGGAACGGGGCGAAGCCGGTGCCGAAGATCACGCCGGCGTCCAGCAGGTCGGCGTCGCTGACCACGCCGTCGTGCAGGCAGGCCACCGCTTCGTTGAGCAGCGGCAGGATCAGGCGGTCTTCCAGGTCATCGGGCGCAACAAAGCCCGCCGGCAGTTCCGGTTTCACCGCCTTGCCGTTCTCCCATTTGTAGATGCCCTGGCCGTCCTTCTTGCCGCGCTTGCCGGCCTCGACCGTCGCCAGCGCCGCCGGTACGTCGAGGCCCAGGAAGGGTGCAAGCTCGCGGCCGACGCTGGCGGCCACGTCCAGGCCGACGGTGTCGAGCAGTTCGATCGGCCCCATCGGCATGCCGAAGCGCGTCGCCGCCTTGTCGATGACCGGGCCGGGAATGCCTTCGGCGTAGGCGGTGGCGGCCTCCAGCATGTACGGGAACAGCACCCGGTTGACCAGGAAACCCGGCGTGCCGGCCACCGGCACCGGGAACTTGCCCAGCGCCTTGCAGAACGCGGCCAGCCGGCGTTCGGTCTCGGCGGCCATACCATCGTGGCGGATGATTTCCACCAGCGGCATCTGTGCCACCGGGTTGAAGTAGTGCAGGCCGGCGAACAAGGCCGGGCGCGCGATGTGTTCGCGCAGTTCGTCCAGCGGGATCGACGAGGTGTTGGTGGTCAGCAATGCGTCCGCCTTCATGTGCGGTTCGACCGACTGGTACAGCTCGCGCTTGGCTTCCGGATTTTCGATGATCGCTTCGATGACCAGATCGGCCTCGTTCACGCCCGCGCCGTCGAGGTCGGACTTCAGCCGCGCCGCCACCGCCGGGCGCTTGCTTTCGTCCTTCACTTTCTTCTCGAACAGTGTTTGCGCGCGTTGCAGCGCGCCGTCGATGAAGCGCTGCTCGCGGTCTTGCAGCGTCACCTCGAAGCCTTTGTAAGCGGCGAACGCGGCGATGTCGCCGCCCATCACGCCCGCGCCGACCACGTGCACGCGCGCGATGCCGGACTCGCCCTTGCCCAGCGCCTTCAGGCGTTCGGTGAGGAAGAAGATGCGGATCAGGTTGCGCGCGGTCGGCGTGCCGGCCAGCTTCACCACCGCGCGGCGTTCGGCGTCGAGGCGTGTGCGGATGCCGCCGCCGCCGCTGCGTTCCCACGTCGAAATCAACGCGTAGGGTGCGGGATAGAACGCCTTGGGCGCCTTGCGCGCGACCTGCTTGGCCATTTGCGGCGCCAGCAGCTTGCGCGCGACGAAGGTGTTGGTGAGCCAGCCCAGCGCGCGCTGCTTGAACGGCCGCACGGTGCCTTTCAGCGCCAGCGCGGCGGCGTCGTCGATCAGCTGCGCCGGCTCCACCACCTTGTCCACCAGCCCGATCGCGCGCGCGGCCTTCGCCGACAGCGCGCGGCCGGTCAGCATCATGTCCATCGCCGCCGGCGCGCCGACGAGGCGCGGCAGGCGCGCGCTGCCGCCCCAGCCGGGGAAGATGCCGAGCTGGGTTTCCGGCAGACCGATCCGGGTGGAGACGTCGCTGCTGGCGACGCGGTAGCGGCAGGCCAGCGAAATCTCGGTGCCGCCGCCCATGCAGAAGCCGTGGATCGCCGCGGCCGTGGGGCAGGGCAGCGTCGCCAGCGTCTGGAAGGTGTCCTGGCCGCGGCGGATCGCGTCGTTGACGGTGCCGCGGCGGTCGAACTCCTGGAACTCCTTCAGGTCGGCCCCGGCGATGAAGCCGCTGCTCTTGCCGGAGGCGATCACCAGCGCCTTCGGCGGTTCGATGGCGATGCGCTCCAGCGCCTCGCCCAGCTCGATCAGCGCGTCCTGCGAGAACGCGTTGACCGGCGCGTCGGCGCGATCGAAGTACAGCACCAGCACGCCGTCGTCGCGGCGCTCGGGCGTCCAGTGGCGAAGGCGGAGTCCGTCGAAACCGTTTGCGGCCATGGGGTTGCCATCCGAACCTGGGGAAGCGGCTATCGTAGCCCGCGAAAACTTGAATACTTGTCTAAACGCCTTCACCTCATCCGGGTGTCGCGGAACTTTCCCGGCGTATTCCTGTCACACCCGCCCGGAAGCGACCGGGCCCAACCTGCGAGGCGCGGCGCAAATGGCGGAGGATCGGGTGTCGGAAGCGCTGGATCAGGATCTGGTGGCGCGGGTGCAGCGCGGCGACGGCGCCGCGTTCGACCTGCTGGTGCGCAAGTACCAGCACCGCGTCGCCGCGGTGATCTCGCGCTACGTCCACGACTGGGCGGAAGTGCAGGACGTGGCCCAGGACACCTTCATCCGCGCCTACCGCGCCATCGGCGGGTTCCGCGGCGACGCGCAGTTCTCCACCTGGCTGCACCGGATCGCGGTGAACACCGCCAAGAACCATCTGGCCTCGCACAACCGCCGCCCGCCCGGCGAGGACATCGAGATCGAGGACGCCGAGCAGTTCGAATCCGGCCTGCGCCTGCGCGACAACGACACGCCGGAGCGCGAGCTGATGCGCCAGCAGCTGGAACAAACCGTGCTGTCCGCGGTCGAAGAACTGCCGCAGGACCTGCGCGACGCGATCACCCTCCGCGAAGTGGAGGGCATGAGTTACGAAGAGATCGCAGAACGCATGGGCTGCCCGATCGGGACGGTGCGTTCGCGCATCTTCCGCGCGCGCGAGGCGATCGACGCCCGCATGCGGCCCCTGCTGGACCACGACCCCTTGCCGAAGCGCTCGTACGCATCATGACGCCGATGACTACCGATACCGACCGCCACTGCATCGACCTCACCCAGCTCAGCAGCCGCGAGCAGCTCTCGGCGCTGATGGACGGCGCATTGCCGGAGGACCAGACCCGGTTCCTGCTGCGCCGCCTGCAGCACGACGCGCCGCTGGCCGGCTGCTGGGAGCGCTGGCGCATCGCCGGCGACGCGATGCGCGGGCTGGCCCCGGCGCATCGCCTGCCCAACGATTTCGCCGAGCGCGTCGCCGCGGCGCTGCACGGCGAAAGCGTCGCCGCGCCGCAGCCCGCCGCGCGTCGTCCCGCCTGGCTGCGCTGGGGCGGCGGCGCCGCGATGGCCGCCGCGCTCGCGGTGGTGGCGCTGATGGCGCGCCCGCAACTGGAACGCCCGCAATCGCCGCAGGGCGATGCCGCGCCGGCCGTGCAACTGGCGGCGAATCCGCCGTCCTCGCCCGCTTCACCGAAAGCGCCGCAGCCGCAACCCTCCGCGCCGCTGGCCGAAGCGCCGGCCATGCTGGCCGCCGCGGTGGCGGTCGCCGCCAAGCCGGTGCGCCGGACGCCGGCGCGCTCCGCACGGCCCGCCGCCGCACCGGCAGCCGCGCCAGAACTCGTCGCCGAGCAACAACGCACGCCCGCGGTGGAGCTGCACGTCGATCCGCCGGCATCCGAAATCGTCACCCGCCCGTGGCCGCGTTCGATCCTGTCGCAGTACGGCGGCAGCAGCGGCCTGACCGTGGGCTTCGGCGAACATCTGCCGCGCGCCGCCGACAACCCGTTCGCGCCGCCGGTGTTCGGCGCGCCGCCGACGCTGTCGTCCGGGCGCAAGCCGACGCAGGCGGACGCCGCGCCGCCCGCGCAGGGCGAAGCCTCCGCCGAGGCGCAGCCGCAGCCCTAAGCCGGGCCGGCGCGCCTGGCGCGCCCCCCTTCCCGAATTTGTTCCGCAGTCCCGTCCACGCGAAGAGGATGTAGTCCCCATGCCTGCCAACCGCCTTTCCTTCCTGCGTCCCCTGCTGCTGACGACGGCGCTGGCCGTGGCCGGCGTCGGCGCCTGCAGCGGGCAGACCCCCGCCAACGCGCAGACCCCATTGGCGACGCAGCCCGCCACGCCCGCGCCCGAGCTGGTGGTGGGCCTGCCGGACTTCACCCGGCTGGTGGACCAGGTCGGCCCGGCGGTGGTCAGCGTGCAGGCCGAGATCGGCAGCAAGCCGCAGCCCGCCGCGCAGGCGCGCCGCGACCAGCAGATGCCGGACGACGATCAAGGCGAGGGCGACGACGAGATCCCCGAGTTCTTCCGCCGCTTCTTCGGCCCGGGCATGACCCCGATGCCGGGCATGCCCGGCATGCCCAACGCGCGCCCGCGCGGCACCTCGCTGGGCACCGGCTTCATCATTTCGCCCGACGGCTACGTGCTGACCAACCACCACGTGATCGACGGCGCCGACACCGTGCGCATCAAGCTGTCCGACCGCCGCGAGTTCACCGCCAAGGTGGTGGGCAGCGACGAGGCGTCCGACGTCGCCCTGCTCAAGATCGCCGCGACCGGCCTGCCGACCCTGCGCGTCGGCGATTCCAAGACGCTGAAGCCCGGCCAGTGGGTGGTGGCGATCGGCTCGCCGTTCGGGCTCGACCATTCGGTCACCGCCGGCATCGTCAGCGCGGTGGGCCGCGCCAACCCGGCCGCCGACCAGCGCTACGTGCCGTTCATCCAGACCGACGTGGCGATCAACCGCGGCAATTCCGGCGGCCCGCTGCTGGACACGCGCGGCCAGGTGGTCGGCATCAATTCGCAGATCTTCAGCAATTCCGGCGGCTACATGGGCGTCAGCTTCGCCATCCCGATCGACGTGGCGATGAGCGCGGTGCAGCAGCTCAAGGCGACCGGCAAGGTGACGCGCGGGCAGCTCGGCATCGTGATGCAGCCGATGCAGCGCGACGATGCCCGTGCGCTGAACCTGCCGGACGCGCGCGGCGCGCTGGTGCAGGAAGTCGTCGCGGGCGGCCCGGCCGAAAAGGCGGGCGTGCAGCGCCTCGACGTGATCCGCAGCGTCAACGGCCAGGCCATCAACGAATACAGCGACCTGCCGCCGATCATCGGTGCGATGGCGCCCGGTTCGAAGGTCACGATGGACGTGATCCGCGACGGCAAGCCGCGCACCCTGACCGCCACGCTGACCGCGCTGGATGAGGACGCCGTCGCGTCGGCCGGCGGCGCCGCGCCGCGCGACAGCGAGAAGCCCGCCGCTCCCGCGCAGGCCAACGCGCTGGGCATTGTCGGCCAGGATTTGACCGCGCAGCAGCGCAGCCGCCTGGGCCTGCAGCCAGGCGAAGGCGTGCTGATCGCCCGCATCGACGGGCAGGCCGCGCGCGAGGCCGAACTGCGGCCGGGCGACGTGATTTTGGCCGTGGGCCGCAACGACGTCGGCAGCGCCGCGGCGCTGAACGCCCAGCTCAAGGCGGCCGGCACCGGCAAGCCGGTGATGCTGCTGGTGCGGCGCGGCGGCGGCACTCGCTACGTCACGGTCAACCCGGCGGAAGGCTGATCCGCCGGGCCGCCCCGGTGACGCCCGCGCCCCGGCAAGGCGCGGGCGGGGCTGTGCGATAATGAACGGCTCACTTCACGACAGGCTGCGCTCCCGCCGCCGTCGCCGCCCACAGCACGGTCCCCCATGCAGCACGACGCGATGCGGTTCATCCGCAACTTCTCCATCATCGCCCACGTCGACCACGGCAAGTCGACCCTCGCCGACCGCATCATCCAGCTTTGCGGCGGGCTGCAGGCGCGCGAGATGGAAGCGCAGGTGCTCGACTCCAACCCGATCGAGCGCGAGCGCGGCATCACCATCAAGGCGCAGTCCGTTTCCCTGCCGTACAAGGCGAAGGACGGCAATACCTACTTCCTGAACTTCATCGACACCCCCGGCCACGTCGACTTCAGCTACGAAGTCAGCCGCTCGCTGGCCGCCTGCGAGGGCGCGCTGCTGGTGGTCGATGCCGCGCAGGGCGTGGAGGCGCAGTCCGTCGCCAATTGCTACACCGCGGTGGAGCAGGGCCTGGAAGTGGTGCCGGTGCTGAACAAGATCGACCTGCCGACCGCCGACATCGACAAGGTGAAGGAGGAGATCGAGGCCGTCATCGGCATCGACGCCGCCGACGCGGTGGCGATCTCCGCCAAGACCGGATTGAACGTCGGCGACGTGCTGGAAGCCATCGTCCAGCGCATCCCGCCGCCGCGGCCGCGCGACACCGACAAGCTGCAGGCGCTGATCATCGATTCGTGGTTCGACAACTACCTCGGCGTGGTCTCGCTGGTGCGCGTGATGCAGGGCGAGCTGAAGCCCGGCGACAAGATGCTGGTGATGAGCACCGGCCGCACCCACCAGGTCGATGCGGTCGGCGTGTTCACGCCCAAGCGCAAGGTGCTGCCGGTGCTGCGCGCCGGCGAAGTGGGCTGGATCACCGCCTCGATCAAGGACGTGCACGGCGCGCCGGTGGGCGACACGCTCACCCTGGCCGGCGATCCCGCACCCAAGCCGCTGCCCGGCTTCCAGGAAATGCAGCCGCGCGTGTTCGCCGGCCTGTTCCCAGTCGACGCCGAGGACTACCCGGCGCTGCGCGAGGCGCTGGACAAGCTGCGCCTGAACGACGCCGCGCTGCGCTTCGAGCCCGAAAGCTCGGAGGCGATGGGCTTCGGCTTCCGCTGCGGCTTCCTCGGCATGCTGCACATGGAGATCGTGCAGGAGCGGCTGGAGCGCGAGTACGACCTCAACCTCATCAGCACCGCGCCGACGGTGATCTACGAGGTGCTCAAGACCGACGGCAGCACCGTGCCGATGGACAACCCGGCCAAACTGCCGCCGATCAATCAGGTGCAGGAGATCCGCGAGCCGATCATCCGCGCCAACATCCTCACGCCCGAAGCCTACATCGGCAACATCATCAAGCTGTGCGAGGAAAAGCGCGGCGTGCAGATCGGCATCACCTACATGGCCAGCCAGGTGCAGATCAGCTACGAGCTGCCGATGGCCGAGGTGGTGCTGGACTTCTTCGACAAGCTGAAGTCGGTGAGCCGCGGCTACGCCTCGCTGGACTACCACTTCCTGCGCTTCGACGCCGGCCCGTTCGTGCGCGTGGACACGCTGATCAACGGCGACCGCGTCGATGCGCTGTCGATCATCGTGCACCGCTCGCACGCGGATCGACGCGGCCGCGAACTGACCGAGAAGATGAAGGACCTGATTCCCCGGCAGATGTTCGACGTGGCGATCCAGGCCGCGATCGGCGCGCAGATCATCGCCCGCACCACGGTCAAGGCGCTGCGCAAGAACGTGCTGGCGAAGTGCTACGGCGGCGACGCCACGCGCAAGAAGAAGCTGCTGGAGAAGCAGAAGGAAGGCAAGAAGCGGATGAAGCAGGTCGGCCGGGTGGAAATCCCGCAGGAGGCCTTCCTCGCCGTGTTGCAGGTGGACAGCAAGTAATCGCTTTTCCTTCCTCCGCTGAGCGGGGGAGGCGTGCTTTTGATTTTCCTTCTCCCTTCGGGAGAAGGTGCCCGAAGGGCGGATGAGGGTACGCCGCAGCGGTGCGGCAACACTCTCGCGCCGAACCCTCACCCCAACCCCTCTCCCGGAGGGAGAGGGGGTCAAAGGAGACATCGCATGATGGTGTGGTTCGAAACGATCCTGGTCCTGCTGACCGCGCTGAGCGGCCTGGTCTGGCTGCTGGACAAGCTGTTCCTGGCCAAGCGCCGCGCCGCCGCCGCCGGCCCGCTGGACGAGGCCAAGGAGCCGCTGCTCGTCGACTACTCCAAGGCGTTCTTCCCGGTGCTGGCGCTGGTGCTGGGCCTGCGCAGCTTCGTCGCCGAGCCGTTCCGGATTCCCTCCAGTTCGATGATGCCGACCCTGCTGATCGGCGACTTCATCCTGGTCAACAAGTTCGCCTACGGCCTGCGGCTGCCGATCAACAACCGCAAGTTCGTGGAGATCGGCGAGCCGGCGCGCGGCGACGTGGTGGTGTTCCGCCCGCCGCACCACCCGCGCGAGGACTGGATCAAGCGGGTGATCGGCGTGCCCGGCGACCGCATCGGCTACCACGACCACAAGGTCAGCGTGAACGGGCAGGTGCTGCCGTACCGGGTGGAGGGCGTCTATACCGGGGTGGGGCAGGGCATCGGCGAGACCGGCGACACCCGGCTGACCGAGGGCCTGCCCGGCCGCCCGCATTTCGTGCTGGAGCGCGAGTTCAGCGTCGCCGATGGTGACTGGACGGTGCCGGCGGGGCATTATTTCGTGATGGGCGACAACCGCGGCAACAGCGAGGACAGCCGGTTCTGGGGGTTCCTGCCGGAAGCCAACCTGCGCGGCAAGGCGTTCATGGTGTGGATGAACTTCGACACCAGCGCCGACCGCTGGGTGGACGTTTCCCGCATCGGAACGCGTATTCCTTGACAGAGATGGTCCGGCGGTTCAACCAAGAGGGGATGCACGAATGAAGCAGACGCAACGCGGCATGACCATGCTGGGATTCCTGATGGTGCTGTGCCTTGGCATTTTCTTCGCCTTCTGCGCGATGAAGATCGTGCCGATGTACATCGAGTACTACTCGGTCAAGAAGATGCTGGCCACGATCTCGAAGAATCCCGAGGCAGCCAATGGCTCCAAGGAGAAGATCCGCGACTTGTTCCGCAGGGGTCTCGAGATCGACTACGTCAAGGTCATTAAGCCGGACATGCTGAAGATCGAGTCCACCGACGGCGGGATGAAGATGATCGTGGACTACGAACGCCGCGAAAACCTGATGGCGAATCTGGACGTGGTCGGCAAGTTCCACGCCGAACAGGTGATGGCGCGCGGTGCCGGGGGGTACTGAGCCGACGCTGCGCGCGTTCGCCGGTCACGCGTTCGCGGAACCGGCGCTGCTGGCGCAGGCGCTGACCCACCGCAGCGCCGGCAGCCCGCACAACGAACGGCTCGAATTCCTCGGCGACGCGCTGGTCAACCAGTTCGTCGCCGAGGCGCTGTACCGGTACTGGCCGAAGGCCGACGAAGGCGCGCTGACCCGCGCCCGCGCCGAGCTGGTGCGCGAATCCGCGCTGGCCGGCATCGCACGCACCCTCGACATCGGCCCGAAGCTGGTGCTCGGACCGGGCGAGATGAAGACCGGCGGCCATCGCCGCGATTCGATCCTGGCCGACGCGGTGGAGGCGGTGGTGGCGGCGATCTACCTGGACGCCGGCTTCGAGCGCTGTCGCGAGGTGGTGCTGCCGTGGTTCGATACGATGATCGCGGCGCTGCCGCCGCCGAACAAGGTCGGCAAGGACGCCAAGACCCGCCTGCAGGAATGGCTGCAGGGCCGCCAGCGGCCGTTGCCGGTGTACGCGCTGCTGTCGGAAGGCGGCGAGGACCACGCGCGGATCTTCCGCGTGTCCTGCACCCTGGCCGAACCTGCGCATGCCACCGAAGGCGAGGGCAGCTCGCGTCGCGCCGCCGAGCAGGCCGCCGCCGGCGCGATGCTGGAAAAGCTCGACGCCATGTAAGCCCTGTGCCGCAAGCGCCTGTTGACGCGGATTGACGCGGAAAAGGCGGATCAGGTGTTGGAAATCAGATGTTCTCCGCGTCAATCCGCGTCAAATGCTTCTACAGAGCGGGATCGGTCGGCGCCGGTGGGCGAGCCCGGCCTCTACAATAGCCGGATGAACGCATCTTCCCGCAGCGGCGCGGTGGCCGTGATCGGCCGCCCCAACGTCGGCAAATCCACCTTGGTCAACGCCCTGGTCGGCGCCAAGGTCAGCATCACCTCCAACCGCCCGCAGACCACGCGGCACCGCCTGCTCGGCATCGCCACCTTCCCCGGCGGCCAGCTGCAGCTGGTGGACACGCCCGGCATCCACGGCGAGCAGGGCAAGCGCTCCGGCAAGGCGATGAACCGGATGATGAACCGCGCGGCGCGCGGCGCGCTGGAAGGCGTGGACGCGGCGCTGCTGGTGATCGAGGCCGGACGCTGGGACAACGAGGACGGGCTGGCCTTCGACGCCCTGCGCGACGCCGGACTGCCGGTGGTGCTGGTGGTCAACCAGGTGGACAAGGTCAAGGACAAGACCGCGCTGCTGCCGTTCATCGCCAAGGTGACGGACGGCCGCGAGTTCGCCGCCGTGGTGCCGCTGTCCGCGCTCAAGCGCAGCGGGCTGGAGCCGCTGGTGGCGACGCTGCTGGACCTGATGCCGGAGGCCGCGCCGATGTACGGCGAGGACGAGATCACCGACAAGAGCCAGCGCTTTCTGGCCGGCGAGATGATCCGCGAGCAGCTGATGCGTCAGCTCGGCGCCGAGCTGCCTTACGCCACCACGGTGGAGGTGGAGAAGTTCGAGGAGGAGCCCTCGCCGCAGGCCGGCGTGATGTACCGCATCGACGCGGTGATCTGGGTCGAGCGCGACAGCCAGAAGGCCATCGTCATCGGCAAGGGCGGCGAGCGCCTGCGCGAGATCGGCAAGCGCGCCCGCGAGCAGATGGAGCGGCTGTTCGACGCCAAGGTGTTCCTGCAGACCTGGGTGCGCGTGCGCGAAGGCTGGAGCGACGACGAAGCGGCGCTGCGCGCGCTCGGCTACCACGACTGAGGTTTTCTCCCTCCCTTGCGAAGCGGGGGAGGTCCGGGGAGGGGTGCTCTTGCTCTTGCCAGAATCGGAAAAGCAGCCTCTCCCGACGTTCTCCTGCGCGCCGCGCCCGGGAAGGATTTGATCCGTGCGCTTCGTCGCCGAACCCGCCTTCGTCCTGCACGCGCGTCCCTGGCGGGAAACCAGCCTGCTGGTGGAAGTGCTGAGCGCCGAATACGGCCGCGTCGGACTGGTGGCGCGCGGCGTGCAGGGCCCGAAGCGGCATCTGCTGCGCGCCGCGCTGCAACCGTTGCAGTCGATCCGCTTCGACGCCGTGCAGAAGGGCGAACTGGCCCAGCTCGCCGCCGCCGAGGCTGCGGACGCCGCGCCGCTGCTGCACGGCGACGCCGCGCTGGCTGTGTTCTACATCAACGAACTGTGCCTGCGGCTGGCCCCGCGGCTGGCCCCGCAGCCCGAGCTGCACGCCGCCTACGCGCAGGTGCGCGAACGCCTGCGCGCGGGCGGGACGCTGGCGTGGACGCTGCGCCGGTTCGAGCGCGACCTGCTGGAGGCGCTGGGCTTCGGCCTGGATTTTTCGACCGAAGGCGGCGAACGCGACGTCGACCCCGCGGCGCGCTATCGGCTCGACCCGGAAGAGGGCCCGCGCCGTCTGCTCAGCGAGCGCGCCGGCGACCGCCGCGACGCGGCGACCGGCCGCGCGCTGCTGGCGCTGTCCGCCGACGCGCAGCCGGAAAGCGAGGACCTGTCCAGCCTGCGCTTGCCGCTGCGCGCGGTGCTGCTGCATCACTTGGGTGGGCGCGGATTGAAGTCGTGGGAAATGCTGGGCGAGCTTGGGCGCCTGGGCGCGCCGAACGGGGGCGGTGACGAAGTGGATGGGCGAAGCGTCGTCACGGATTGCCGTTATTCCCGCGAAGGCGGGAATCCAGCTCTTTATTCATGTGCAGAGATCGAAAGCTGGATTCCCGCCTTCGCGGGAATGACGAGTAAAAAGCACGCCCGCGGCAAAGCGACGAAGCGAGGAAATGCAGGCGGTGCCATGATCGCACGCATCTCGAATCAGCGGTGCAACTCGCCCGCCGCTTCCGGCTGGTAGCGGATCGACAGCACGTGCAGGCGCGCGCTGCGCCCGCCCGGCATCGGCCAGTCGATGCTGCTGCCCGCGCGCAGGCCGAGCAGGGCGCTGCCGACCGGGGCCAGGATCGACACCTTGTCGCTGCCGCCATCGGCGTCGCGCGGATACACCAAGGTCAGCTCGTGCTCGTGTTCGCTCTGGCCGTCGACCACCTTCACCAGCGCGGTGGAGTTCATGGTGATGACGTCGTCCGGCACGTCGCCGGGTTCGACCAGCTCGGCGCGCTCCAGCTCCTCGCGCAGGGCCTCGGTGTTCAGGCCGCGGTACTGCGGACGCTCCAGCAGGTCCTCGATCCGCTCCACGTCCACGCGGGACAGCAGCAGGGCGGGACGTTCACGGCTGGCGGTGTTCATTTCGGCAAGGCTCCTGCAAAGCAATGCGGGCGGCGCGGCTGGCGCGTCGCCCGCGGGTGTTCTGGAAGTGGGGGAACATTAGCCCCGAATCGCCGGGGCGGCAACCGCAGCGGCGCGACCGTTCAGCCGGCCACGGTCAGGGAAACAGGAACCCGGCCACCACCCGCCGGCCTTCCCCGGCCAGCACCGCGTAGGTGCGCGCGGCGGCGGCGTTGGTCATCGCTTCCAGGCCGATCCCGCGCCGCAGGCAGGCGGCCATGACCGCAGCCGGCGGGAACGCCTGCGTCGCGCCGGTGCCCAGCACGACCAGCTCCGGTTCCAGCGCCAGCAGGGCGTCCAGGTCGGACGCCGCCATCGCGCGGGCGTCGCACACCGGCCAGTCCTCGACCAGCGCATCGGGGGCGATGATGAAGCTCGACGCCAGCCGGCGCTCGTTGACCAGCGCGCCTTCGCCGTCCGCACCGCGCAGGAAGTACCGGTAGTCCGGGCGTTCGAGGCTCAGCTGCATGGGCGGTCAGGAGCGCGGCAGCACGATCTGCCGTTTCTCCTTCGCCGGCCGGTAGAGCACGGCGGTATGGCCGATGCGCTGCACAAGCACGGCGTCGGTGCGCTCGGCGAGGTCGACGATCATGGCGTCGCGCAGCTCCCGGTCCTCGGCCGCCACCTTCACCTTGATCAGCTCGTGGTGCTCCAGCGCCAGATCCACCTCGGCCACCAGCGCGTCGGTGATGCCCTTGCCACCGACCTGCAGCATCGCCTTGAGGTCGTGCGCCTGCCCGCGCAGGAAGCGGATCTGGGCGTTGGTCAGGGCGATGGGCATGCGGCACGCGGCGGAATAATCAGGGGTGCGCAGGGTATCATGCGGGCGATGGAGGCCGCCCGCGGGCGGCCTCCGGCCCCCACCGCAACCCTCCCGCGCCGGGAGGGAGACGAGACGCATGGCGACCCGCAGCAAATCCAGCCAGCGCTGGCTCAAGGAACACTTTTCCGACCCCTACGTGAAGAAGGCGCAGGCGGAAGGGATGCGTTCGCGCGCCGCCTACAAGCTGGAGGAACTGGTCGAGCGCGACCGCCTGCTCAAGCCGGGCATGGTGGTGGTGGACCTCGGCGCGGCGCCGGGCGGCTGGTCGCAATGGATCCGCCAGGAGCTGGACCGGCTGTCGCCGAACAGGCCCGGCCGGGTCATCGCCAGCGACATCCTGGAGATGCCCTCGCTGGCCGGCGTCGAGTTCCTTCATGGCGACTTCAGGGACGATGCCGTCCTATCGAGGCTGCTGGAGCTGCTGAACGGGGAACAGGTCGACCTTGTCTTGTCCGACATGGCCCCCAATAAGAGCGGTGTGGATGCGGTGGACCAGCCGCGCGCGATGCACCTGTCCGAACTGGCGATGGATTTCGCCGACGGCCAGCTGCGGACCGGCGGCACGTTCCTGATCAAGCTGTTCCAGGGAACGGGATTCGACGCCTACGTGCGGGAACTGCGGCGGCGCTATGCCAAGGTGGTGATCCGCAAGCCGGCGGCCTCCCGCCAGCGGTCGCCGGAAGTGTACGCGCTGGCGACCGGCAAACTGGCGCAGATGAAGCAAGCGTAAGGAACCCTCAGAGAACGACATGAACGATCTTGCGAAAAACCTGCTGCTCTGGGTGGTGGTCGCCGCCGTGCTGATGGTGGTGTTCCAGAGCTTTTCGCCGAAGCTGGCCGCCGGCCAGGACGTGGTCTATTCGCAGTTCGTGCAGGACGTCGAAGCCGACCGCATCCGGACGGTGGACATCGCCAGCAACGAGCGCACGATCAGCTTCGTGCGCACCAACGGCGAGAAGGGCACCACCACCGCGCCGGTGCGCGACAAGGACCTGATCAACGACCTGATCGAGCACAAGGTCGAGATCAAGCAGGCCCCGCCGGAGTCCGGTTTCTCGTTCGTGTCGCTGGTGCTGAACTTCCTGCCGGTGCTGCTGATCATCGGCTTCTGGCTGTTCATGATGCGGCAGATGCAGGGCGGCGGCGGAAGCAAGGGCGCGATGTCGTTCGGCCGCTCGCGCGCCAAGCTGCTGTCCGACGATCAGGTGAAGGTGACCTTCGCCGACGTCGCCGGCTGCGACGAGGCCAAGGAGGACGTGGCCGAGCTGGTCGAGTTCCTGCGCGATCCCTCGCGCTT
Source organism: Thermomonas brevis (assembly GCF_014395425.1). Classification (NCBI taxonomy): domain Bacteria; kingdom Pseudomonadati; phylum Pseudomonadota; class Gammaproteobacteria; order Lysobacterales; family Lysobacteraceae; genus Thermomonas; species Thermomonas brevis. The sequence goes on along the minus strand of NZ_CP060711.1, from coordinate 923,045 downwards.
CCAGAAGCTGGGCGGCAAGATCCCGCGCGGCGTGCTGATGGTCGGCCCGCCGGGCACCGGCAAGACCCTGCTGGCGAAGGCCATCGCCGGCGAAGCCAAGGTGCCGTTCTTCTCGATCTCCGGTTCCGATTTCGTCGAGATGTTCGTCGGCGTCGGCGCCTCGCGCGTGCGCGACATGTTCGAGCAGGCCAAGAAGCATGCGCCCTGCATCATCTTCATCGACGAGATCGACGCGGTCGGCCGCCACCGCGGCGCCGGCCTGGGCGGCGGCCACGACGAGCGCGAGCAGACCCTCAACCAGTTGCTGGTCGAGATGGACGGCTTCGAGGGCGGCGAGGGCGTGATCGTGATCGCCGCGACCAACCGCCCCGACGTGCTCGACCCGGCGCTGCTGCGCCCGGGCCGCTTCGACCGCCAGGTGGTCGTGGGCCTGCCCGACGTCAAGGGCCGCGAGCAGATTCTCAAGGTGCACATGCGCAAGCTGCCGCTGGCCGACGACGTCGAGCCGATGACCATCGCGCGCGGCACGCCGGGCTTCTCCGGCGCCGATCTCGCCAACCTCTGCAACGAGGCGGCGCTGTTCGCCGCGCGCGAGAACGCGAAGGAAGTCCGCATGGACCACTTCGACAAGGCGCGCGACAAGATCCTGATGGGCGCCGAGCGCCGCTCGATGGCGATGAGCGAGCAGGAGAAGACCCTGACCGCCTACCACGAGGCCGGCCACGCCATCGTCGGCCGGCTGGTGCCGGAGCACGACCCGGTCTACAAGGTCACGATTATTCCCAGAGGAAGAGCTTTGGGCGTGACCATGTACCTGCCGGAAGGCGACAAGTACAGCTACAACAAGATCGCCATCGAATCGCAGCTCGCCTCGCTGTACGGCGGCCGCGTGGCCGAGGAGCTGATCTTCGGCGCCGACAAGGTGACCACGGGCGCCTCCAACGACATCGAGCGCGCGACCAAGATGGCGCGCAACATGGTGACCAAGTGGGGCCTGTCCGAACTCGGCCCGATCACCTTCGGCGAGGAGGAGGACGAGGTGTTCCTGGGCCGCAGCGTGACCCAGCACAAGAACGTCTCCGACGACACCGCGCGCAGGATCGACGACGTGGTGCGCGGCATCCTCGACCGCGCCTACGCGCGCACCACCCAGATCCTGACCGAGAACATCGACAAGCTGCACACGATGGCGAAGGCGCTGCTGGAGTACGAAACCATCGATGTGCCGCAGATCGACGCGATCATGGACGGCCGCGACGTGCCGCCGCCGATGGGCTGGAACAAGTCCGGCGGCAGCCGCACCGACGCCGCGCCGCCGGCCGCGCCGATCGGCGGACCGGCCGCGCAGACCTGACCGCGCTTGCCGCGAAACCACGAAAAGGCCAGAGTCCGCTCTGGCCTTTTTCGTTGGCGCTCTCCCGATGTTCGACACCTCCCCGCAGCTCGACTGCAACGGCCGCATCCTCCGGCTCGACCGCCCGCGGGTGATGGGCATCGTCAACGTCACCCCGGATTCGTTCTCCGACGGTGGCGCGCATTTCGACGCCGAAGCGGCCATCGCGCACGGCTTGAAGCTGGCGGAGGAGGGCGCGGACATCCTCGACGTCGGCGGCGAATCCACGCGGCCCGGCGCGCAGGCGGTTTCCGCCGAGGAGGAACTGCGCCGGGTGATCCCCGTCATCGAACGGTTGGCAAAGGACGCCGCGCTGCCGATCAGCATCGACACCAGCAAGCCCGAGGTCATGCGCGCGGCGATCGAAGCCGGCGCCGGCATGGTCAACGACGTGTACGGCCTGCGCCGCGAAGGCGCTCTGGACGCGGCGGCGGCGCTGGGCGTGCCGGTGGTGCTGATGCACATGCTGGGTGAACCGCGCTCGATGCAGGACGCGCCGGAGTACGACGACGTGGTCGGCGAGGTGCACCGCTTCCTCGCCGAGCGCATCTTCGCCGCCGAGATGGCCGGCATCGCGAAGAAAAACATCCTGATCGATCCCGGCTTCGGCTTCGGCAAGACCACCGCGCACAACCTGCAACTGCTGGCGCAGCTGCGGCGCTTCACCGAGCTCGGCGTGCCGGTGCTGGCGGGGCTGTCGCGCAAGCGCAGCATCGGCGAGCTGACCGGCCGCAGCGACCCGCGCGAACGCGCGGCGGGCTCGGTGGCCGCGCATCTCATCGCCGCGCAGAACGGCGCGATGCTGCTGCGCGTGCACGACGTGGCGGCGACGGTGGATGCGCTGAAGGTGTGGAACGCCGTGGCGGCGGTGCCGGCGCCGCGCAAGGACGCGGGCAAGCCCACCATCGTCTGGCCCGACGACTAGGGCATGTCGTCCTTGACGACACTCTGCCCCCTCCCTTTCGCGTGGCGAAGGGGAGGGTTGGGGCGGGGTGCTTTTCAGCGCTATCGGATCACGGCTTCAAAGAGCTACCCCCTCCCGACCTCCCCCTTGCGCTGCGCGTAAAGGGAAGGAGCCAAAAGCGGTGGCCCGCCGGCGATGGAAAAGGAACCACCCTTCCATCCGATGGCTACACTGTTCCCTTCCAACTCACCGATGCGGGGATCCCCATGCAGGCATGGCTGCGGCGCAAGGACATCGACCAGGTCACCGTCCACGAGGAGGGCCGGCGGCTGGTGCCCACGCTGGGCTGGCCGCACCTGATCGCGCTGGGGATCGGCGCCATCGTCGGCACCGGCATCTACACCCTGATCGGCGTCGGTGCGGACAAGGCAGGGCCGGCGGTGCTGCTCTCGTTCGTGATCGCCGGGCTGGTCTGCGCCTGCGCGGCGCTGGCCTATGCCGAGCTGTCCACGATGATGCCGGCCGCCGGCAGCGCCTACACCTACAGCTACGCGGTGCTGGGCGAGACGCTGGCGTGGATCGTCGGCTGGAGCCTGATCCTGGAATACACGCTGGTGGTCAGCACGGTGGCGGTTGGCTGGTCCGGCTACTTCACCGGCTTCCTGCAATGGCTGCAGCAGCAGACCGGCTGGCAGGTGACCCTGCCCGCCGCGCTCGCCGCCGGGCCGCATGCGGGCGGAATCCTCAACCTGCCGGCGATCGGCATCACCTTCCTCGTCGCCGGCGCGTTGATCGTCGGCACCCGCGAGAGCGCCACCGTCAACGCGGTGCTGGTGGTGTTCAAGCTGATCGCGCTGGCGGTGTTCGTGGCGGTGGCGCTGCCTGCGTTCGATGCGAACAACCTGCAGCCGTTCATGCCCTACGGCTTCTCCAAGACGCTGGGCCCGGACGGCGTGGAGCGCGGAGTGATGGCGGCGGCGGCGATCATCTTCTTCGCCTTCTACGGCTTCGATGCCATTTCCACCGCGGCCGAGGAAACCAAGAATCCGGGCCGCGACCTGTCGATCGGCATCGTCGGTTCGATGGTCGGCTGCACGCTGATCTACCTGGTGGTCGCGCTGGCGGCGGTCGGGGCGATGAGCTTCAGCGTGTTCGGCAAGAGCGCCGAGCCGCTGGCGCTGATCATGCGCGAGCTTGGCCACGGCACTGCGGCATTGGCCATCGGCGTGGTCGCGATCATCGCGCTGCCGACTGTGCTGCTGGCGTTCTTCTACGGCCAGAGCCGCATCTTCTTCGTGATGTCGCGCGACGGCCTGCTGCCGCGCAACCTGTCGAAGGTGGGCAAGCGCGGCACGCCGGTGGCGATCACCGTGTTCACCGCGCTGGTCACCGCCTCGCTGGCCGGCGTCGCCCGCCTCGACGAGATCGCCGCGCTGGCGAACGCCGGCACCCTGATCGCCTTCGTCGCGGTGGCCGCGTGCCTGCTGGTGCTGCGCAAGCGCGACCCGGACCGGCCGCGCGTGTTCCGCACGCCGATGGCCTGGCTGGTGGGGCCGCTGGCGATCCTCGGCTGCGCCTACCTGTTCTGGAGCCTGCCGGCCCGCACCCAGCTGTGGTGCCTGCTGTGGAACGCGTTCGGCCTGCTGGTCTACGTGGTCTATGCGCGCCGCAATAGCCTGCTGGCAAAGGGGCGCGACGCCTGAGCGCGGGCGCCATGACGAGGAGCGCCGACCCGCGCCCATGCGCGATCGCGTTGATGGGCCCGACCGCCTCGGGCAAGAGCGCGTATGCCATCGAACTGGCGCGGCGCTACGGCGGCGAGATCGTCAGCGTCGATTCGGCGCTGGTGTATCGCGGCCTGGACATCGGTGCGGCCAAGCCGACGCGTGAGGAACAGGCGCAGGCGCCGCACCACCTGATCGACCTGCGCGCGCCGTGGCAGCCGTATTCGGCGGCGGACTTCGCGGCGGACGCGCAGCGCGCCATCGACGGCATCGTCGCGCGCGGCCGGCTGCCGATCCTGGCCGGCGGCACCGGCCTGTATTTCCGCGCGCTGCTCGAGGGCCTGTCCGACATGCCTGAGGCCGACGAGACGATGCGCGCCGCGATCGCCTCGGAAGCGCAGGAGCGCGGCTGGGCGGCGCTGCACGCGGAGCTGGCGCAGATCGATCCCGACGCGGCGGCGCGCATCCACGCCACCGACGCGCAGCGCATCCAGCGCGCGCTGGAAGTGTTCCGGCTGAGCGGCCGGCCGATCAGCGACTGGCAGCGCGGCGCGCGCGGCCGGCGCCTGCCGCTGAAGGTATTGAAGCTGGCGTTGGCGCCGCCGCAGCGGGCGACCTTGCACCAGCGCATCGAACGCCGCTTCGACGCGATGCTCGAGGCCGGCTTCCTCGACGAAGTGCGCGCCCTGCGCGCGCTGCCCGAACTGGCCTCGCATCCGCGTCCGCTCGACCTGCCGGCGCTGCGCGCGGTGGGTTACCGGCAGGCATGGGAGTATCTGGATGCGACCGAAAGCCCCTCTCCCGCCGGAAGAGGGGTTGAAGTGAGGGTACGGGCGGGCGATGAATCTCAAGTTGTTCCGACCCCTCATCCGGCGCTGCGTGCCACCTTCTCCCAAAGTGAGAAGGAAACGCAGTTCCGCGAACGCGCCATCGCCGCCACCCGCCAGCTCGCCAAGCGCCAGTACACCTGGCTGCGCGGCGAGCTGGACGCGCGCTGGTTCGATCCGCTGTCGCAGCGCGGCGCGCTGGACGCGGCGGTGGCGGGCTTCCTCGGCGCGTGACCGGCGGCGGCATGCCCCGCTGCCGCCGCTCCTGCGTTAACATCGGGCGGCGCCCTCCGCGATGGACGGGCGCGGGGCCGGGGAACGCCACGGCGGACGGCCCACGAATACAAACAACAACGCACGACAGCACGGGGAATCCATGACGAAGTCGCAGTCCTTGCAGGACCCATTCCTGAACGCCTTGCGCCGCGAGCGCGTGCCGGTCTCCATCTACCTGGTCAACGGCATCAAGCTGCAGGGCACCGTCGAATCCTTCGACCAGTTCGTGATCCTGCTGCGCAATACCGTCAGCCAGATGGTCTACAAGCACGCGATCTCCACCGTGGTGCCGGCGCGCAACGTGCGCCTGGGCGGCGCGGCGCAGGACGGCGCCGAGGCTGGCGAACCGGCGGCGGCCGAGGCCGACTGACACGGCCGGGCCGCGGGCTTGCAATCGCGGGCCGGCGCCCGCATCTGGAGTCCGATGCCAAGCCAATTGTTCGAACGCTCGCGCGGCGGCGAAAACGCCCTGCTGATCCAGCCCCACGCCGGCGGCCCGCCGGCCGAGGGCGTGCTGGAGGAATTCGGCGAACTCGCCCGTTCCGCCGGCGCCACCGTGGCCGCCGTGCTGACCGCGAAGATCGACAAGCCGAACCCGTCCACCCTGATCGGCAGCGGCAAGCTGGAGGAAGTGAAGGCCGCCTGCGAGGCGACCGGCGCCGACCTGGTGCTGGTCAACCACGCGCTGTCGCCGGTGCAGGAACGCAACCTGGAGCGCGCGCTGGAGCGCCGGGTGGTGGATCGCACCGGCCTGATCCTCGACATCTTCTCCCAGCGCGCGCGCAGCTCCGAGGGCAAGCTGCAGGTTGAGCTGGCCCAGCTCAAGCACATGGCGACGCGGCTGGTGCGCGGCTGGACCCACCTGGAGCGCCAGCGCGGCGGCTCCATCGGCCTGCGCGGCCCCGGCGAAACCCAGCTGGAAACCGACCGCCGCCTGCTGCAGAAGCGCATGGAAATGCTGCAGAAGCGGTTGGAGAAGGTCGAGGTGCAGCACACCCAGATGCGCCGCGCGCGGGTGCGCAGCGAGCTGCCGCGGGTCGCGCTGGTCGGCTACACCAACGCCGGCAAATCCACCCTGTTCAACGCGCTGACCGGCGCCGACGCCTACGCCGCCGACCAGCTGTTCGCCACCCTCGACCCGACCGTGCGCCGGATCGCCCTGAGCGGCAACGAACGCTCGAAGGGCGACGTGGTGCTGGCCGATACCGTCGGCTTCGTCCGCGACCTGCCGCACGAACTGGTTGCCGCGTTCCGCTCGACGTTGAGCGAAGCGCGCGAGGCCGACCTGCTGCTGCACGTCATCGACGCCGACGACCCGCTGCGCGACGAGCGCATGGCGCAGGTGGACGCCGTGCTGCACGAGATCGGCGCCGGCGACCTCCCGCAGCTGCGGGTGTTCAACAAGATCGACCGCATCGACGGCGCGACGCCGCGCATCGACGGCGACGAGGAACAGCGCAGCGCGGTCTGGCTGTCGGCGCGCGACGGACTGGGCTTGGACCTGCTGCGCGAGGCGCTGCGCGACCGCCTGGGCCTGCGCCGCATCGCCGGCGGCATCGACCTGCCCACCGACGCCGGCCGCCTGCGCGCGCGCCTGCACGCCTTGGGCGCGGTGCGCGACGAGCGCCACGAGGCCGACGGTTGGCGCCTCGACATCGACCTGTCGCTGGCCGACGCCGCGCGGCTGGCAGCGCAGCCCGACGGCGCGCCGCTGCGCGCGCTGCTGCCGGCCGAGGCGCCGGAGATTCACGAAGATCGCTTCCCGGTAGAATCCGACGCATGACCACGAAGAACAGCGGCCCGCGCGGGCCACGAGCGGCCTGGATGGCCTGGAACCGGCCAGGCGGCAGCGCCGGAAAGTCCTCGGGCGGCGGCTTCGGCTCGCTGCTGGACAAGCTGCCGGACTTCGGCGGCGGTGGCGGCCCGCTGCGCTGGGTGGGCCTGGCGTTCGCGCTGTGGCTGGCCTTCAACTGCTTCGTGCTGGTCGCCGAGCAGGAACGCGGCGTGGTGCTGCGCTTCGGCCAGGTCGCGCGGGTGATGCAGCCCGGCCCGAACCTGAAGCTGCCGTGGCCGCTGGAGCGCGTGATCAAGGTCAACGCCACCCAGATCAAGAACTACGAGGACCGCGTGCCGGTGCTGACCCGCGACGAGAACATCGTCGAGGTCGCGGTGAACGTGCAGTACAAGGTCGCCGATCCCAAGCTGTACCTGTTCGGCACCCGCAACGGCGATGAAGTGCTGAAGCAGGCCGCGCTGAGCACCGTGCGCGAGCAGGTCGGCCGCTCCGACCTCGACACCGTGCTGGGCGCGCGCGAGCAACTGGCGGTGTCGGCGCGCGAGCGCCTGCAGAAGTCGCTGGAGGCGTACCGCACCGGCCTGGTCGTGACCGAACTCAACCTGCCCGACGCGCGTCCGCCGCAGCAGGTCAAGCCGGCGTTCGACGACGTCAACAGCGCCCAGCAGGACAAGGAAAGGCTGATTTCCGAATCCCGCGCCTACGCCGCCAAGATCGTGCCCGAGGCGCGCGGCCAGGCGGCGCGCGTGCGCACCGTCGCGGAAGGCTACAAGACCGCCGAGATCGCCCGTGCGACCGGCGACGCCGAGCGCTTCACCCTGCTGGTGCAGCAGTACAAGAACGCGCCCGACGTGACCCGCAAGCGGCTGTGGCTGGAAACCGTGCAGGACGTGCTGGCGCGCAACCGCAAGATCGTCGGCGGCGACGGCCGCCAGCTGATCTGGGCGCCGCTGGACGGCGCGTCGAAGCCGGCGATGCCGACCGCACCGGCCGCGCTGCCGGATCTGGTTTCGCCCACGGTGGAAGCCACGGCGCCGGAGGCGTCGGCACGCCCGGGCCGCAGCGGACGCCCGACGGGCCGCGAGGAGGTGGTGCGATGAGGTTCCCCGCATGGATGGCGGCGGTGGTCGCCGCGCTGGTGCTGCTGATGGGCTCGGTGTTCGTGGTCAACGAGGGCCACACCGCCATCGTCCTGAACCTGGGCCGCGTGTCGCGCGTGGACATCGGCCCCGGCCTGCACTTCAAGCTGCCGCTGATCGAAAGCGCGCGCATTTTCGACCGCCGCCTGCAGGTGCTGCCGGCCGAGCCGGAGCGCTACCTGACCTCCGAGCGCAAGGACGTCAGCGTGGACTTCTTCGCGATCGGCCAGATCCAGGACGCCCGCGCGTTCTACCGCGCCACCGGCGGTGATGAGGGCGCGGCGGTGGATCGCCTGGCCCCGATCATCAAGGACGCGCTGCGCAACGAGATCAACTCGCGCACGCTGCAGCAGGCGGTGTCGGGCGACCGCACCGAGATCGTCAAGAGCCAGCTCGACGTGATCAACCGCGGCGCCGCCACGCTGGGCGTGCGCATTCTCGACCTGCGCATCAAGCAGCTCGACCTGCCCACCGACAGCCGCGTCATCGACGACGTCTACAACCGCATGCGCGCCCAGCGCCAGCAGGTGGCCAGCCGCCTGCGCGCCGAGGGCGAGGAGCAGGCCAACGAGATCCGCGCCGGCGCCGACCGCGACCAGCAGGTGATCATCGCCGAGGCCGAGCGCGACGCGCAGAAGCTGCGCGGCGAAGGCGACGCCGAGGCCGCGCGCATCTATGCCGAGGCGGCCAACCGCGACCCGGGCTTCTACGCCTTCCAGCGCAGCTTGGAGGCATACCGCAAGGCGTTCTCCGGCAACGACAGCGTGATCGTGCTGGAGCGCAACGATCCCTTCCTGCAATACATGCGCAGCGACCGCTGACCGATGTCGGACCTGTGGTCGGCGCTGTGCCTGGTGGCGGTGGTCGAGGGCCTGTTCCTGTTCGCCGCGCCGGGCGCGTGGAAGCGCGCGGTCGAGCAGATGCTGTCCATGCCGGACGAGCACGTCCGCCGCATCGGCGGGATCGTGCTGGCGCTGGGGCTGGTGTCGCTGTGGCTGGTGCGGGGCGGCTGAACGCGGCGGTCGCGACACGGGGCCGAAGCGGGTAGAATGCGCAAAAGCCGGGGCTCGCCTCGGCTTTTTCCGTGTCTGGAGCCGGTCCGGCCCGAATCGCCCCGATGGCGGTTCGACCGCGGCGGGCGGCGTTCCGGACGCACCCATCCAGCGGCCCCGATGGCCGCCAGAAACTCAGGAGTGTGGCCATGGGCCAGTCGGTCGTGGTGTTGGGCGCCCAGTGGGGCGACGAGGGCAAGGGCAAGATCGTCGATCTGCTCACCGAGGACATCGGCGCGGTGGTGCGCTTCCAGGGCGGTCACAACGCCGGCCATACGCTGGTCATCAACGGCAAGAAGACGGTGCTGCACCTGATCCCGTCCGGCATCCTGCGCGACGACGCGCTGTGCCTGATCGGCAACGGCGTGGTGATCTCGCCGGCCGCGCTGCGCAAGGAGATCGAGGAACTGGAAGCGGCGGGCGTGGAAGTGCGCAGCCGGCTGAAGATCTCCCCGGCCGCGCCGCTGATCATGCCGTACCACATCGCGCTGGATCAGGCCCGCGAGAAGGCCGCCGGCGGCAAGGCCATCGGCACCACCGGCCGCGGCATCGGCCCGGCCTACGAGGACAAGGTGGCGCGCCGCGGCATCCGCATCGCCGACCTGCACTATCCGGAGGCGCTGGCCGAGAAGCTGCGCACTGCGCTGGACTACCACAACTTCGTGCTGACCCAGTACCTCGGCGTCGAAGCGGTGGACTTCCAGCAGACGCTCGACGAGGCGCTGGCCTTCGGCGAGTACGTCGATCCGATGAAGTCGGACGTGGCGGGCATCTGCCACGAGCTGCGCAAGCAGGGCAAGCGCGTGCTGTTCGAGGGCGCGCAGGGCGCGCTACTGGACATCGACCACGGCACCTATCCCTACGTGACCTCGTCGAACACCACCGTCGGCGGCGCGTTGGCCGGCACCGGCGTGGGCGCGGACGCGATCGACTACGTGCTCGGCATCGCCAAGGCGTACGCGACGCGCGTCGGCGGCGGCCCGTTCCCGACCGAACTGGACGACGAAGTGGGCCAGGGCATCCGCGACCGCGGTGCCGAATACGGTGCCTCCACCGGCCGCCCGCGTCGCTGCGGCTGGATGGACATCGTGGCGCTCAAGCGCGCGGTGGCGATCAACGGCATCAGCGGGCTGTGCATCACCAAGCTCGACGTGCTCGACGGCATGGAGAAGCTGAAGGTCTGCATCGCCTACGAATACCGCGGCAAGCGCAGCGAATACGCGCCGCTGGACGCCCAGGGCTGGGAAGAGTGCACGCCGGTCTACCTGGAGTTCCCGGGTTGGAGCGAGAACACCCATGGCATCACCGAGTGGGACAGGCTGCCGCCGGCGGCGCGCGCCTACCTGCGCGCGCTGGAGGAACTGGCGGGCTGCCCGATCAGTATTGTCAGCACCGGCCCCGACCGCGAGCACACGATGGTGCTGCGCGATCCGTTCGCCTGAGGCGAACGCAGGTGCGAAAAGAAGAAACCCCGCCGATGCGGGGTTTCTTTTTGGTTGTCCGCGATGAATGTTCCTATGCGGCTTTCGCCACGTCGCGAGGCGATTGCGGTATCGCCCTCTTGCCGTTGAGCAGCCTGCCGATCGGGGTATGCCGCACCAGCAGCTGGTAGCTGGCGAACGACAGCGCCAGCGTGACGGCCGTGGAGAGCGCGAACTTCGCCATCCAGTGCAGCGGCAGGTCCAGCAGCCGGTACTGGATCGCGAACAGCAGCGGCAGGTGCACCAGGTAGGTCCAGTACGAAGCGTCGGCGAGCCAGCGCATCGCCGCGCTGCGCCTGTCCAGCCAGCGCCTGCCGGCGAGCAGGCACCACAGGATCATCCAGAAGCCCGCGCACGCTTCCAGCAGGGCGTGCAGGAGGTGCTGCGAAGAAGACGCGGTGCGCGCGTTGGCGAAGCCGTCGGTCAGCCAGAACAGCGCCGCATAGGCCGCGATCGCGCCGCCCAGCAATAGCGGCGACAGCGGACGCAGGCGGTCGAGCAGGTCGCCGCGCTGGAACGCCTGGTAGCCCAGCGCGAAATACGCGCCGAAGAACGCCAGCGCCCACAGCGACGGAACGAAGAACTCCGGCGCCGGCCACGGCACGCCGGTACCGGCCAGCGCCGGTGCCAGCAACACGGGCGTCGCCAATGCCAGCGCGAGCGGGGGCAGCGATGCGATCCACGCGCCGATGCGCCGCAGTTCGAGCGCGGACGCGACCCAGACCAGCACCGTGAACAGCAGCAGGTAGAACAGGAACCACAGATGCGCCCACCCCGGCATGGACGGCAGCGCGCCATGTGCGTCGATGTAGCTGCGGATCCAGGCCAGCGCCGGCGATGGGTGCGCGACGGTGGCGGCGGCGTGCGCGGTCAGCCATTCCATGCTGGCGACGACCAACGGCAGGAACAGCAGCAGCGGCAACAGCACGCGCGCGCAACGGTTGCGGAACAGGCCAGCCATGCCGCGACGCGCCACCAGCAGCGCCGCGAAGTAGCCCGCGACGACGAAGAACAGCGGCATCCGGAACATGTGCAGGAACCAGGCGAGCGCATCGACGACGACCGATCTCCCGGCATCGGCCGCCGGCCAGATGGGATGCATCAAGGGGCTGTAGGCGAGCGCCGCGTGGAACACCACGCCCGCCAGCATCGCCAGCGCGCGCAGGTTGTCCATCGAGTGAATGCGCTCGCCGGACTGCATCGCCGCGGCCTCAGAGGAACGAGGTCTTGCGCGCATGCACCCAGCCGGCGGCGAGGATGGCGATGCCGATCACCGCCAGTTCGCCGCCGATCAGCCACAGCACCTGCGGACTCCAGACGATGACATCGCCCTGCAGGTGCTCGCGGATGCCATCCATCCAGGTGACCCAGTAGATGAAGGGTCCGATCAGGGTCATCAGCGCCAGCATCGCGAATGCGTTCCAGCCATCCGAGTCCACCGCGATCGCCACGCACAGCGAGACGACGAAATTCACCAGCACGAACAGCGCGATCAGCAGCACCCACGGCACGGCTCCGTCGGGACTCGGCGTGCCCAGGATCAGGGCCAACATGCCGCCGGTGACGAGCAGGAACGGCACCAGGTAGATCGCCAGGTTGGCCAGCAGCTTGCCCCAGAACACATCCATCGGCGTCACTGGCAGGCTCATCACGAAGGGCTGGGTCTGCTCCTTGCGTTCGGCCATGATCAAGGACCCGATCGCGAAGGTGCCCACCACGATCAGCAGCACCAGCAGCAACAGCCCGCCGGCTGCCGACAGGAGCGGCGACCCCATGCCGACCAGCCCGAGCGCGAACAGCAGGCCGGCGACATACCCGGCAAGCTGCTTGCGGTACACCTGCCAATCCTTGACGACCAGCTTGCGGACCATCGCCGCATCGGATGCGAGCCAGTTCATGCGTCGTTGCTCCCGCGGACGGTGGTGACGAAGATGTCTTCCAGCGGCATCGGCTCGACCGATTCCACGGCCAGCCCCAGCGCCTGCAGCGCGGGCAGGGTGGCGGCGTCGAACGCGCCGGTCTTCAGCTCGATCAGCGGCGCGCTGTTGCGCACCGACGCCACGCCCGGCAACTGCCGCAGCGCGTCGGTCCATTCGCCCCGGCACAGGATGCGCCGCCAGCCGTCGAGGAAGGATTCCTTGTCGCGCGAGGCGAGCACCGCGCCGCCGTGCAGGAAGGTGATCGAATCGGCGATCTGCTCGATGTCCGCGGTGTTGTGCGACGAGAACAGCACCGAGCGTTCCTCGTCGCGCAGCACCTCGGCCAGCGCGTCCAGCACTTCGCCGCGCGCGACCGGATCGAGTCCGGTGGTCGGCTCGTCCAGCAGCAACAGGCGCGGATGGCGGGCAAAGAGCAACAGCAGCAGCGCCTTGACCCGCTGGCCGTGCGAGAAGCCGCCGGTCTTCTGCTGCTCCTTCAGATCGAAGCGCTTCAGCAGGTCCTGCGCATACGCCTCGTCCCAGCCGGGATAGACGCTGCGGACGAAGTCCATGTGCCAGCGCAGCGTCTGCCCGCGGTACAGGCGCATGTCGTCCGAGGCATAGCCGATCTCGCGTTTCACCGCGACCTGCGCCTGCGGCAGGCGCTGGCCCAGCACCTCGACCTCGCCGCCATCGGCGCGGACCAGACCCATCAGCAGCCGCAGCAGGGTGGACTTGCCGGCGCCGTTGACGCCGACCAGGCCCATCACCTGGCCGGCGGGCAGTTCGAGGTCGATGTCGTGCAGGGCGAACGTGTCGTAGCGCTTGCGCACGCCTTTCAGCGCGATGGCGGGAGTCATGCCGGCGTCCTTCTGTGCGTCGGTTCGGTGGTGGATGGCGATGCGTCCTGCGGGCCGGCCAGCGCCTGGTCGATGCGGTCGACGAGGTCCTGGCGGTCCAGCCCGAGCTTTCCGGCCGCGTCCAGCAGCCCCTTCAAGTGCGTCTGGAATTCGGCGAAGGCGAGGGCGCGGGTGGCGTCCAGCGCATCCGCCACGAACGAGCCCTTGCCCTGCCGGGTGACGATCACCCCCGCACGCTCCAGCTCCAGGTAGGCGCGCTTCACCGTGATGACGCTGACCTGGCTGCCGGCGGCGAGCTCGCGGATCGAGGGCAGCGGCTCGCCGGCCTTCCACTCGCCCGCCATCACCTTGGCGACGACCTGCTCCACGATCTGGGCATACATCGGCGTGCTGGAATACGGGGAGAGGAGCAGATCGGCGCGCATGTCGCCTCGTGAATAGTGTGTATAGTGAATATACACAGATATTCAGTCCGGTCAACAGGGCACGCATGCGATACGCCCATACCGGCTGGTATGCTGCTGCGATGCAGCACGCCCTCCACGGACGCAACCTCGTCCCGCACCCCGGCGAAGAACTGGCCAACGCGCTGACCCACGGGCTCGGCGCGGCGGCGGCGCTGGCCGGGGCGCGGTGCTCATCACCCTGGTGGCGATCTACGGCGACGGCTGGCAGCTGGCCGGCGCGATCGTGTTCGGCGTCGCCCTGCTGCTGCTCTACACCGCCTCGACGCTGTACCACGCGATCTCGCATCCGGTCGTCAAGGGCCGGTTGAAGGTGTTCGACCACTGCGCGATCTACCTGCTGATCGCCGGCACCTACACGCCGTTCACCCTGGTCGGCCTGCGCGGTTCCGCCGGCTGGTGGCTGTTCGCCACGATCTGGACGCTGGCGCTGGCTGGAGTGGTGTTCAAGCTGTTCTATACCGGCCGGTTCAAGCGGATCTCGACGCTGATCTACATCGGCATGGGCTGGCTGATCGTCTTCGCGATCAAGCCCATGCTGCATGCGCTCTCGACCGCCTCGCTGCTGTGGCTGCTGGCCGGCGGCGTGGCCTACACGCTGGGCACGGTCTTCTACATGCGCCCGCAGATGCGCTGGTCGCACGCGATCTGGCACGGTTTCGTGATCGCCGGCAGCGTCTGCCATTACGCGGCGGTGATGCTGCATCTGCTTTGAAGGGAGACGTCGCCTTCCAGGAGCGTTTTTGACGCGGATCGACGCGGATAGCACCTGATTCAATGACTTTGATCCGCGTCTTTCCGCGTTGATCCGCGTCGAAAACGCCTTCCCGGCGTGCAATCGGCATGACTTCCGGCGGTGTGCGGCGGTCACGGCAGGCGGGATGATCGGGCCCCTGTGCCCATCATTTTCCCGAGGACTTCCATGCGCCGCATCCTGACAACCGCCATCGCGCTGGCCCTGACCGGCGCCGGCAGCGCCGCGTACGCGCAAGCCGCCGCGCCCGCGCCCGCCGCGGCGCAGGCGTCCGTCACCACCCAGCTGCCGCGCAGCGTGCGCCCGACCAACTACGACATCGAGATCGTGCCGCACGCCGAGAAGATGACGTTCGACGGCAAGGTGCGCATCAACGTCGACGTGCTCGAACCCACCAATGCGATCACGCTGAACGCGGTCGACATGACCTTCGCCAACGTCCGGCTGGGCCGCGCCAACGGCAAGAGCCTGGCGCCGAAGACCGGCATCGACGCCGAGGCGCAGACCGCCACCTTCACCTTCGACCAGCCGCTGCCGGTCGGCAGCTACGTCCTGTCGATGGACTACACCGGCAAGATCGGCACCCAGGCCAACGGCCTGTTCGCGCTGGACTACGCCACGCCGGAAGGCAAGAAGCGCGCGCTGTACACCCAGTTCGAGAATTCCGACGCGCGCAAGTTCGTGCCGTCGTGGGACGAGCCGAACTACAAGGCTACCTTCAACCTGGTCGCCACCGTGCCGGCCGCGCAGATGGCGGTGAGCAACATGCCGGTGGCGCAGAGCAGCGACCTGCCGGGCGGCCAGCGCCTGGTGCGTTTCGCGACCTCGCCGAAGATGTCCACCTACCTGCTGTTCTTCGGCCTGGGCGAATTCGAGCGCGCCACGATGAAGACCGAGGGCGGCACCGAGGTGGGCGTGATCACGCCCAAGGGCAAGGTCGACCAGGCCAAGCTCGGCCTCGAGGCCAGCCGCGACACGCTCAAGGAATACAACGAGTACTTCGGCGTGCCGTATCCGCTGCCGAAGCTGGACAACATCGCGGCGCCGGGCCGCAGCCAGTTCTTCAGCGCGATGGAGAACTGGGGCGCGATCTTCACCTTCGAGAACACCCTGCTGCTCGACCCCAGCATCGCCACCGTCGGCGACCAGCAGCGCATCTTCGGCGTGGCCGCGCACGAGATCGCCCACCAGTGGTTCGGCGACCTGGTGACGATGCAGTGGTGGGACGACCTGTGGTTGAACGAAGGCTTCGCCTCGTGGATGGCCGACCGCACCACCGACAAGCTGCACCCGGAATGGGACCCGGACCGCGTGGGCGCGGTCTACACCAGCCGCGGCGCGATGGGCCGCGACAGCATCGCCACCACCCACCCGGTGGTGCAGCACGTGGCCACCGTGGAGCAGGCCAGCCAGGCGTTCGACGGCATCACCTACGGCAAGGGCTCGGCGGTGATCAACATGCTGGAGGACTACATCGGCGCCGACGCGTGGCGCGACGGTGTGCGCAACTACATGAAGAAGCACGCCTACTCCAACACCGCCACCGATGACCTGTGGGCGGAGATGGAACAGGTGGCGCCGGGCAAGCAGTTCGTGCAGGTCGCGCACGACTTCACCCTGCAGCCGGGCATCCCGCTGATCAAGGTGGACGCGAAGTGCGAAGCCGGCAAGACGCAGGTGTCGCTGCAGCAGGGCGAATTCACCGTCGACCGCCCCGACAAGCAGCCGCTGCGCTGGCGCGTGCCGGTCGCGCTGCAGAGCGTCGGCGGCAAGCCGGTGAAGGTGCTGGTGGACGGCAGCGCCAGCGTCGAGCTGCCGGGCTGCGGCGCGCCGGTGCTGGTCAACGCCGGCCAGAAGGGCTACTACCGCGTGCAGTACGCGCCGGCGCAGTTCAAGGCGCTGGCCGGCAACTTCGGCAAGCTCGCCACGGTCGACCAGCTCGGCGTGATGATGGATGTGGGCGCGCTGTCCGCCGTGGGCCTGCAGCCGGTGGCCGATTCGCTGGACCTCACCACGCAGGTGCCGCTGGATGCTTCGCCGGACGTGTGGCAGAACGTGGCCGGCACGCTGGGCGGCATGGTCGGCGTCTTCGGCGACGACGAGAAGGCCGCGGCGCCGGCCAAGCGCTATGCGCTCTCGCGCCTGTCGCCGGTGTTCAAGAAGCTGGGCTGGGAGAACCAGCCGAACGATTCGTCCACCACCAAGCAGCTGCGCACGGCGCTGATCGCCCAGCTCAGCAGCCTGGGCGACAAGGACGTGCTGGCCGAGGCGCGCCGCCGCTTTGAAGCCAGCGCCACCGATCCGAAGGCGCTGCCGGCCGACCTGCGCCGCACGGTGTTGGGCATCGTCGCCTACAACGCCGACGCCGCCACCTGGGACAAGCTGCACGCGATGGCGAAGGCGGAAACCTCGTCGATGATCCGCGACCAGTACTACGGCCTGCTCGCCATCACCAAGGACAAGGCGCTGGCGCAGCGGGCGCTGGACATGGCCCTGACCGATGAGCCCGGCGCGACCAACAGTGCCTCGATGATCAGCCGCGTCGCCTACGAGCATCCGGACATGGCGTTCGACTTCGCCGTGGCGCACCGCGAGCAGGTGGACAAGCTGGTCGACACCACATCGATCTCGCGCTACTACCCGGGCCTGGGCGGCGGTTCCGACAAGCCGGAGATGGTGCAGAAGCTGAAGGATTTCGCCGACAAGCACATCGCCCCGACCTCGCGCCGCGACACCGAGACCGCGATCGCCGGCATCCAGACCCGGATCAAGCTCACCGCCGCCCGCCGGCCGCAGATCGAGGCCTGGTTGAAGCAGCACGGCAAGTAAGGCGCCGCGTCGAACGATGGAAAAGACGGGCCTCGCGATTGCGGGGCCCGTTCTTTTTGCGGGCGGGAGTGACCCCTCACCGGCGACACCGGAGCGTTCACGCCGCCGTTAGCGGCGGCATGCGATCAAGCGCCATGGACCTCAAGAGCGGTTATCCGTGGTGGGCGGTGCGCAACGGGCTGATGCACGCGTTTCCGCGCGCGCAGGCCGATTTGCGCTGCGACGTGGCCATCGTCGGCGGCGGCATCACCGGCGCGCTGATCGCGCGCGAATTCGCGGCGCACGGTCACGACATCGCGGTGATCGAACAGCGCGACATCGCCTGGGGCAGCACCGCCGCCAGCACCGCGCTGCTGCAATACGAGATCGACACCCATCTGGTCGATCTGGCGAAGCGGCTGGGCGAGGCCGACGCGCTGCTGGCCTATCGCAGCTGCGTGGCCGCCGTGGAGGCGCTGGAAGCGCTGCTGGCGCGGCTGGGCGACGTCGGCTTCCGCAGGTCGGACAGCCTGTACTTCGCCAGCCGGCGCCGCGACCGGCGCGGGTTGCTGCGGGAGTGCGAGGCCCGCGCCCGCCACGGCTTCGACGTGGAATGGCTGGAGCGCATCGACGTGCGCGAGCGCTACGGCTTCGACGCCCACGCCGCCATCCTGACCCGACCCGCGGCGGGCGTGGACCCGTACCGGTTCGCGATGCGTCTGTTGCAGCGGCTGGAGAAGGACGGCGCGCGCGTGTTCGACCGCACCCGCGTGGAGGCCATCGAGCCGCGCTCGCGCGACGTGCTGCTGCGCACCGACGGCGGCGCGCGGGTGATGGCGAAGCACGTCGTGCTGGCCGCCGGCTACGCCACCCAGCGCTGGCTGCCGGTGCGCGTCGCGCGCAATCGCAGCAGCTACGCGGCGATCAGCGATCCGCTGGACGCCGGCGCGCTGGACGCGTTCCGCGACACCATGGTCTGGGAAACCGCGCGCCCCTATCTGTACTTCCGCATCACGCCCGACAACCGGCTGCTGGTCGGCGGCGAGGACGACGCCGTGGACCTGCCCGCGCGCCGCGACCGCCGCGTGCCGAAGAAGGCGGCGAAGCTGCTGGACCGCATCCGGTCGATGTTTCCCGATGCCGCCATCGTGCCGGCGTTCTCGTGGGCGGGCACGTTCGCGGAAACCGAGGACGGCCTGCCGTTCTTCGGCCCGCACCGCGCCACCGGCCCGCGCGTGCACCACGCGATGGCCTACGGCGGCAACGGCATTACCTATTCGATGCTCGGTGCCGACCTGCTGCGGGCGCGGGTGGAGCGCCGCCGGCATCCGCTGGCCAACCTGTTCTCGTTCGAGCGGGTCGGCGCGGCCTGAGCCTGCCGGCGAAAGGAAAAGGCCCCGCGATGCGGGGCCTTTGTTCCTGCATGACCGGGCCTGACTCAGACCGCCAGCGGCTCGCTGAAGGCTTCCGGCTCGTCCTTGAAATCGCCGATCGGCACGCAGGTGCAGAACACGTTCTTGTCGCCATGCACGTTGTCCACGCGCGCGACCGGCGGCCAGTACTTGACCTGCTTGAGCACGGGCAGCGGGAAAGCGGCCAGCTCGCGCGGGTAGGCGTGCGGCCACTCGCTGGCGGAGACCTGCACCGCCGTGTGCGGGGCGTGCTTGAGCGGGTTGTCGGTGCGGTCGAGCTTGCCGTCGATCACGTCCTGGATCTCGGCGCGGATCTGGATCATCGCGTCGATGAAGCGGTCGAGTTCGTGCTGCGATTCGCTCTCGGTCGGCTCCACCATCAGCGTGCCGGCGACCGGGAAGCTCAGCGTCGGCGCGTGGAAACCGAAGTCGATCAGGCGTTTCGCAACGTCCTCGGCGCTGATGCCGGACAGCTTTTCCAGCGGGCGCAGATCGAGGATGCACTCGTGCGCCACCAAGCCGTTGCGGCCCGTATAAAGCGTCGGGTAGTGCGGGGCCAGACGCTTCGCAATGTAGTTGGCGTTGAGCATCGCCACCTGGGTCGCCTTGCGCAGGCCGTCGCGGCCCATCATCGCGATGTACATCCAGCTGATCGGCAGGATCGAGGCGCTGCCGAAGCTCGCCGCCGACACCATCGCGCCGCCGCCGGTGCCTTCCGTGCGCACGCCGTCGTCGCCGAACGCCTTGGGCAGGAACGGCGCGAGGTGCGACTTCACTGCGCACGGGCCGACGCCGGGACCGCCGCCGCCGTGCGGGATGCAGAAGGTCTTGTGCAGGTTGAGGTGCGAAACGTCCGAACCCCACTTGCCGGGCTTGGCGAGGCCGACCAGCGCGTTCATGTTGGCGCCGTCGGTATAGACCTGACCGCCGTGCTTGTGGACGATCCCGCAGATCTCCACCACGTCCTCCTCGAACACGCCGTGCGTGGACGGGTAGGTCATCATGATCGCGGCGAGGTTGGCCGAATGCTTCTCGGCCTGCGCGCGGATGTCCTCGACGTCGACGTTGCCGTTGGCGTCGCACTTCGTGACTACGACCTTCATGCCGCACATCTGCGCCGAGGCCGGGTTGGTGCCGTGCGCCGATTCGGGGATCAGGCAGATGTTGCGATGCGCTTCGCCGCGCGATGCGTGGTACGCGCGGATCGCCAGCAGGCCCGCGTATTCGCCCTGCGCGCCGGAGTTGGGCTGCAGGCTCACCGCATCGTAGCCGGTGGCTTCCACCAGCATGGCTTCGAGGCCGGCGATCAGTTCCTTGTAGCCCTGCGCTTGCTCGGCGGGCACGAACGGATGCAGATTGCCGAACTCCGGCCAGGTCACCGGGATCATCTCGGCGGTGGCGTTGAGCTTCATCGTGCACGAGCCCAGCGGGATCATGGTGCGATCCATCGCCAGATCCTTGTCGGCCAGCGTGCGCAGGTAGCGCAGCAGTTCGTGTTCGCTGTGGTGGGTGTTGAACACCGGGTGGGTGAGGAAGGCGCTCTTGCGCTCCAGTTCCGTCGGGATCAGCGAGGGCGCGGTGGCGTCCAGCGCGTCGATCGACGGCAGCGTCGCGTCGTCGCCGCCGAAGATGCGCCACAGCAGTTCGAGGTCGGCGCGTGTGGTGGTTTCGTCGAGCGAAATGCAGATCGAGCCGTTGCCGCGCACGCGCAGGTTGGCACCGTGCGCGCGGGCGCGCTCAAGCAGCGCGGCGGACTTGTCGCCGGCGTCGATGCACAGCGTATCGAACGCGGTCGCATGCACCGCGGCGAAGCCCAGTTCGTGCAGGCCGGCCTTGAGGATCGCGGCATAGCGGGCGACGCGTCGGGCGATCCGCTTCAGGCCGTCGGGGCCGTGGTACACGGCGTACATCGCCGCCATCACCGCCAGCAGCACCTGCGCGGTGCAGATGTTGGAGGTGGCCTTCTCGCGGCGGATGTGCTGCTCGCGGGTCTGCAGGGTGAGGCGGTAGGCGGGGTTGCCGTCGGCGTCGATGGACACGCCGATCAGGCGGCCCGGCATCGAACGCTTGTAGGCGTCGCGGCAGGCCATGAATGCGGCATGCGGGCCGCCGAAGCCGAACGGCACGCCGAAGCGCTGGCTGTTGCCGATCACGATGTCCGCGCCCATATCGCCCGGCGACTTCAGCAGGGTCAGCGCCAGCAGGTCGGTGGCGACGACGAACAGTGCGCCGTGGGCGTGGATGGCCTCGGCGTCCTTGTCCCATTCGGCGATCCAGCCGCTGGACGCCGGATACGACACCAGCACGCCGAAGTAGTCGCCCTTCGCGACGGCCGCGTGGAAGGCGTCGGCGGAGCGCACGATTTCGACGTTCAGGCCCAGCGGCTCGGCGCGCGTCTGCAGCACTTCCAGCGTCTGCGGATGGGTGTCGCCGGAGACGAGGAAGGTGTTGGACTTCGACTTCGCCGAACGCTTTGCCAGCGTCATCGCTTCCGCCGCCGCGCTGGCTTCGTCCAGCAGCGAGGCGTTGGCGATGTCCATGCCGGTGAGGTCGGCCACCATCGTCTGGAAGTTGATCAGCGCTTCCATGCGGCCCTGCGAGATCTCCGCCTGGTACGGCGTGTAGGCGGTGTACCAGGCCGGGTTCTCGAGGATGTTGCGCAGGATGACGTTCGGCGTGTGGGTGCCGTAATAGCCCTGGCCGATGAAGCTGCGCAGCACCTGGTTCTTGTCGGCGATGGCGCGGATCTTCGCCAGCGCGTCCACCTCGGTCATCGATTCCGGCAGCGCCAGCGGCGTGGCGGACTTGATCGACGCCGGGACGATGGCGTCGGTGAACGCTTCCAGCGAATCGTGGCCGACCACCTTCAGCATCGCCGCGATCTCGGCGTCGTTGGGGCCGATGTGGCGTTCGATGAAGGCGTCGTGGTGTTCGAGGGAGCGGAGGGACGGTTGGGTCATGGCGGCATCCGAAGCGCGGCAGCGCGTGAAGGGGATGCCCGCTCTGTCCTTCTGCCTGAGAGTTTGGAAGCGCGCGGTGGGGAGGGGAGTCCGCACGGCTTCTTGCCCCTTCGGCGCCGGCGCGGGCCCGAGGGCCGGCCGATCTCTCCAGAGTGTGGTCACACGGCGGTCTTGGGCCTGAGCGATTCCGGGCGGTTGCGCCTTCGGCAGCGCTGCGGGACGAGGTCCGCGCGCTTCTCCCTCCGTGCGGGCGGAATTATACCCTGCCGGTCGTCGCCGGAAGGGGGCCGGCAGGCAGCGGGAAGCGCAGGATCACCTTGGTGCCGCCCAGCGTCCCGGCTTCCCAGCCGATGCTGCCGTGCAGGGCCCGGGCGCGGTGGCGCATGCCGGCGATGCCGCGCCCCGCCGCGCCCGCGCCGGGGGCGGGAAGGCCGGGGCCGTCGTCGGTGAGGTCGAGCAGCAGTTCGTCCGCGACGGCGCGGATGCGCATCCGCACCTGGGTGGCGTGCCCGTGACGCAGCGCGTTGGTCACCGCTTCCCGGACGATGCGGAACAGGTGCAGGGTCTGCTGTTCGTCGAGGTCGGGATCGGGCGTGTCGGGGGACTGCTGCCAGTCGAGCCGGCTGCCGCAGGCGTCCAGCCGGGCTTCGGTTTCCTCGCGGATTTGTCCCAATGCTTGCAGCAGCGTGCAGGCGTCCTGGTGGCTGCGGCTGACCACGTCGCGGAAATCCTGCACCACCGCGCGCACCAAGTCGGCCTGTTCGGGGCGTTCCAGCGAGTGGATCAGGTTGAGCAGCTTCGCGCCGATGTCGTCGTGCAGGTCGTCCAGCAGGCGGCGACGCTCGGCGTCCGCGCCCTGCCGGCGTTCGTCTTCCAGCCGTGCGGCGGTGTCGTTGCGCAGGCGCTCCAGTGCTTTCCGCAGCGCGCGTGCGCGTCTATGCATCGCCAATGCGAACGCGGCGAGGGCGAGGACGGCGAAAACGAGCAGCGCAAGCCACGGCATCGCCGGATTATGGTGGTTTTCCCGAAGGGACGCCAGAGAAACGAAGATCAGAAAGACGTCATACCCGCGAAGGCGGGTATCCAGCTTTCTTGTTCTCGACCGGCAACGCTGGATGCTTGCCCCCGCGGGAGGTTTTGCTTGGCGAACGTGTTCAACGCTTAGCGTGCGATGTCAGCGCTTCCCGGATCCCGGCCAACCGGCTCGCGGCGGCGACGGTTTGCGGATGCGCCGCGCCCAAGTGCTGCACGGCCTGCCGGTGCGCCGGTCCCATGATCGCCAGCGCGTCGGCGGGGCGGTGCGCCAGCAGCAGGCATTCGGCGGCGTTGGTGGCATAGGTGATGGTTTGCAGGTGCGCATCGCCCAGCGCCTTGCGCGCGCGCGCCAGCAGGTCCTCGAAGCGCGGGCAGGCTTCGTCCAGCTTGCCCTGCCGCATCAGGCCCAGCGCGTAGGCGTTGCGCAGCGGCAGGGTTTCCGGGCCGTCGGCGAAGCCCAGCTTCTGCATCGAGGCCAGCGCCTGCCCGGCCAGCGCGGTGGCCTCGGCGAATCGTCCCTGCTTTTGCAGGAACAGCGACAGCGTGCTTTTCGCATTGAGCGCATAGGGATGGTCCGGCCCCAGCCGTTCCTCGTAGCGCGCCAGCACGTCGCGCATCAGCGCCACCGCTTCGGGCGAATCGGGCGTCCGCGATTGCAGCGCGGCGGCCAGCATGTAGCGGCTGGTGATGGACAGCGGGTGGCCGGTGCCGAGGGCGCGGTCGGCGTCGGCCATCAGCGCGCGGGTGAGGCGTTCGGACTCGGCGAAGTCGCCCAGCTCCCGCACGATGGCCGCCTGCGCCAGGCGCGCGGACAGGGTGGTCGAATTGCCGGGGCCGAGGGCGTCGCGCAGGCGCGGCAACAGCGCGTCGAAATCGGCCAGCGCGCCCCTGCCGTCGCCCGACTGGTGGCGCAGCTCCGCCTGCTGGAAGGCGATGTCCAGCAGCAGCCGGTCGTTGCGTTCCAACCAGTGCGCCGCGTCCGCTTGCAGGGCGGCGGCGTCGCTGGCGGCCTCGCGCATGCGGCCCAGGCCCGCGGTGTCGGTCACCGCCTCCGCGCGCGCTTCCAGCCACAGCCGCCGCGACAGCGCGTCGCCCGGCGCGTTGGCGAGCAGCAGC
This sequence comes from Thermomonas brevis, assembly GCF_014395425.1. Taxonomy (NCBI): domain Bacteria; kingdom Pseudomonadati; phylum Pseudomonadota; class Gammaproteobacteria; order Lysobacterales; family Lysobacteraceae; genus Thermomonas; species Thermomonas brevis. Next base: position 899,126 of record NZ_CP060711.1, on the reverse strand, counting down.
GGGCGCAGCCGCGCCAGCGCATCGGCGTAGCGGCCGGCGGCGGCGAGCACCTGCGCATGCGCCACGCGCAATCGGTTGCGCGTATAGCCGTCCGTCGACGGCATCGCGTCCAGCGCCGCCTGCGCGGCTTCGATCTGCTTCAGCCCGATGGCGACGTCGCCGCTGCGGGCGTAGGCCAGCGCCATCGTGCGCGCGGCCATCGCCCGCACCGCGGGCGGCAGCGAGCGGTTGCCGTCGAGGGCGATGCGCGCGTCGTCGAGGAACTCGCGCAGGCTGGGCGGATGCTGGCGCAGCATTTCAGGATCGGCGCCGGCGAGGATGCCGTCGATGAACGCGTTGGCCGCGTCCAGCTGCTCCGCCCGCAGTTCCGCCTGCGCGCGGGCGCGCGCTTCGCGCAGGCCGTAGCGCAGCGAGATCGCGCTGGCGGCGACCAGCGCCAGCGCGGCGAAGGCCAGCGCGGCGGCCAGCGCGCGGTGGCGGCGCACGAACAGGCCCAGCACGTAGCCGGCGGTCGGCGGGCGCGCGGCGATCGGCTGCCGCTGGCGCACCCGCTCCAGGTCGTCGGCGAGCTCCGCCGCGGAGCCGTAGCGCTGCGCGGCCTCCGGCGCCATCGCCTTCATCACCACGGTTTCGGTGTCGCCGCGCGCCTGCGGCAGGCGCCGCGACAGGCGCTCCACGTGGACTTCGCGCAGCAGTGCGATGGCTTCGATCACCGGCGAATCGGACAGGCCGGGGTAGGGCAGCGCGCCGCTCAGCAGCTGGTAGGCGATGACGCCCAGCGCGTACACGTCCAGGCGCGGGTCGTCGAACGCGCGCGCGCCCAGCAGCTGTTCGCGGCTCATGTACGGCACGCTGCCCAGCACCTGGCCTTCGCGGGTGGCCGCGGCCTCGTCCGCCAACAGCCGGGCGACGCCGAAATCCAGCACGTGCGGCTGGCCCTGCGCGTCCACCAGGATGTTGGCCGGCTTCAGGTCGCGATGGACGATGCCGCGGCTGTGGGCGTGATGCACGGCGCGGGCGATGGCCGCCAGCACCGCGAGCCGGGCGTCGAGGCCGGGCGCGGGACTGGCGTTCGCCCACGCCAGCAGGTCCTGCCCGTCGATGCGCTCCATCGCCAGGTAGGGCAGCGGGCCGGCGTCGCTGTCGGCCACGCCGGCCGCGTACAGCCGCGCGATGTTGGGATGCTCCAGCCGCGCCAGCAGCTCCGCCTCGCGCGCGAAGCGGCTGCGCGCCTCCGCCGGCAGGGCGGGACTGCGCAGGACTTTCAGCGCGATGTCGCGCGGCAGGGTGGCGTCGCTGGCCAGATAGACGCGGCCGCTGGCGCCTTCGCCGAGCAGGCCGAGGATGGCGTACGGGCCGATCCGCTCCGGCAGCGCGTCGGCGTCACCCACGGCGGGCTCGGGCATGGCGGCTTCAGGCATGGGGATTCACCAGTCCCCGCCGCGCCGCTTCCAGCGTGGCTTCGGCGCGGCTGCCGACCTTGAGCTTGCGGTAGACGCCCTTGACGTATTCGTGCGCCGTGTGCGCGCTGACGCCCAGCGTGGCGGCGACTTCCGCGATCTTGTAGCCCTTGGCGATCAGCACCAGGGTTTCGCTTTCGCGCGGCGAGAGCTTCAGCGCTTCGCTGCGCGTGTCCGTGGCTTCGCCGGAAAACACCCGCAGCAGCCGGCGGGCGATGCTGGCCGACAGCGGCGGCTCGCCGTTGGCGATGCCGCGCAGCGCCTGCACGGTTTTCGCGCGCGGCTGGTCCTTCAGCAGGTAGCCGTTTGCGCCGGCGCGCAGGGCGGGGAACAGGTGATGGTCGTCGGCGTAGATGGTGGTCACCACGATCTCGCAGGCGCTGGGGCGGGCGCTCAACGCGCGGATCAGGTCCAGCCCGGAGCCGTCGGGCAGGCCGAGGTCGACCAGCGCGATGTCCGGCACCTCCTGCTCCACGTGCCGCAGCGCGGCGGCCAGCGTGTCCGCGTGGGTCACGCGGATGCCGGGAAAGCATTCCTCCAGCGTCTCCCGCAGCCAGCCGGCCAGCGTCGCCTGATCTTCCAGCACCAGCCCGGATTTCATTCGCTCGTCCCCCTGCGCGGCCCATGCGGACTGGGCGGCGGCGCGGCGTTCCGTCAAGCGCCGCGGGCGGCGATCCCCCCGAACAGGGGATGTGCGCGCGCCGGGCGATTGCCTACCGTGCCGCTGGGGTCGACGGCATCGGGCCGTCCGCCCGGATCACGCAAGGGGAACCGCATGAAAACCGGATTGGCGCGCCATGCACTGGCGGCGTTGCTGCTGCTGTCGTCGTTGCCGCTGCTGGCGCAGACGCCGCAGCTGGATGTGTCCGTCGCCGCCATCAAGGGGCATCGGCGGGTGGTGATCGCCGAGTTCGGCGTGGAGTTCTTCACCCAGATCGCGGCGGCTTCGCAGCGCGGGGCGGTGGGCGCGTCGATGACCACCCGGCTGCAAGGCGTGGACGGCGCCGATTTCCAGGCCATCGCCGACAAGGCCTATGCCGACACGGTGGCGGCGCTGAAGCGCGCCGGCTTCGAGGTGCTCGACCCGGCGGTGCTGCAGGACAACGCCACCTACCGCGAGCTGGACGCGCAGTACGGCCATCCGTCCCCCTATCTCAACGAAGACAAGCACATGGGCGTGGACGCGCAGATCAGCGAGATCTACGCGCCGACCGGCATGCGCGCCTTCTACCAGTCCAGCCTGAAGATCGCCGAGGGGCGCGGCAGCGTGCGCAAGAACATCGATGCGCAGAATCAGGGGCGGGCGAAGAAGGAAGGCGAAGTGGCCAAGGCGCTGGACGCGGCGCTGCTGCACGTCCACTACCTCGCCGCCTACGGCCAGCCGAACAAGCGCAGCCACAACGCGCTGTTCAGCGGCAGCACCGCGCGCGCGCGGGTGAAGGTCGCGCCGATGCTGTGGGCGGACGACACCGAGCTGCAGTTCGTCACCGAGGCCGGCGGCCGCACCTTCGGCAACGGGCGCATGCGCCACAACGGCTGGGTGGCGCTGGACGACGCGCTGACCAGCGACGCCGACCTGTTCGCCACCGCCGACACCACCAGCGCCGCGATGAAGCGCGGCAACGGCATCGCCGCCGCCATCGGCCTCCTGACCGGCTCCGGCGGGGCGCAGAAAAGCGGCACCAGCGCGGTGACGCCCGCCAGCGCGGACGCCTATCGCGAGGTCTTCGGCGGGCTGATTTCGGAAGCCGCCAACGCCTTCGCCGGGAAGCTCGGTTCGGGCCTTTGAACCGCTCCATCCACACGACACGGGGGAACGCACGATGAACACCAAGACGACGCTGGCGGTTTGCTGCCTGCTGATGGCCGCAGGCGCGCCGGGCGCGGCCCGCGCGGGCAATGCGGATGCGTCCGTGGGCAAGAAGCTGGACGCCCTGGGGCTGAAGTACGAGGTGGACGCGGACGGCGACTACAAGCTGCTGTTCGACGTGGAGAACGGGCGCTCGCAGATCGTCTGGGTGCGCTCGCCGGTGGAGACGCTGGGCAACATGCGCATCCGCGAGGTGCTGTCGATCGCGGGCAAGTCGCCGAAGCCGAGGAACGACGAGGAAGTGGCCAGCGCGGCCGTGGTGGCGACGGCCGCGCTGCTCGACGCCAGCAAGAAGAAGCTGGGCGGCTGGGTGCTGAAGGGAACCGACGACACCCAGGCGTTCTATTACGTCGCGCAGATTCCCGCCGACGCCAGCGGCGACGACCTGAAAAGCGTGGTGGTCAGCGTCGCCAAATCGACGGACGGCTTCGAGCAACTGCTCGAGACGATCAACGGCAGCGAGAAGGACAAATACTGATTCCGCCATTCCCGGCCGGCATGGAGGCCGGCCGGATGGGCGGATTCGTGCGGGCCGGATCCGCGCGGCGTTTCCGTAAACTGGAGGGATGCCCGCATCTCCCGCACCCTCGACCCGCCGCCTGGCCCTGCTGCTCGGCGGGCTGGCCATGTTCGGCCCGTTCTCGATCGACACCATCTTCCCGGCGTTCCCGCAGATCGGCGCGCAGCTGGGCGCGGACAAGCTGGCGATGCAGCAGACCATCAGCGTCTATCTGCTGGCCTACGCGGCGATGAGCGTGGTGCACGGGCCGCTGTCCGATGCGCTCGGACGGCGATGGGTGATCCTGGCCGGGCTGGCGGTGTTCACGCTGGCCTCGGCGGGCTGCGCGCTGGCGACGTCGCTGCCGCAGCTGCTGGCGTTCCGCGCGTTGCAGGGATTGAGCGCGGGCGTCGGCCTGATCGTGGGCCGCGCGGTGATCCGCGACGTGCTGCACGGCCACGACGCGCAGCGGCTGATGAGCCAGGTGTCGATGATCTTCGGCATCGCCCCGGCGGTGGCGCCGGTGCTGGGCGGCTGGCTGCTGGGCTGGCACCGCTGGCCGTCGATCTTCTGGTTCCTGGCGGCGTTCGCGCTGGCGCTGATCGCGATGGTCTGGCGCGCGCTGCCGGAAACCCACCCGCCCGCGGCGCGGCTGCCGCTGCATCCGGCGACGCTGCTGCGCGGCTACTGGAGCATCGCCCGCAATCCGCGCTTCCTGCGCCTGTCGATGGCGGCGGCGCTGAACTTCGGCGCGCTGTTCCTCTACATCGCCTCGGCGCCGGCCTTCGTGCTCGACCTGCTGCATCTGGGCGAGCGCCAGTTCGGCTGGTTCTTCATCCCGATGATCAGCGGGATGATGCTGGGCGCGTTCGTGTCCGGGCGCGCGGCCGGGCGCATCGACGGCGCGAAGCTGGCGAACATCGGCTTCGCCTGCTGCGGCACGGCGATGGCGCTCAACCTCGGCTACGGCCTGCTGGTTGAGATGCCGTCGATCCCGTGGGCGGTGCTGCCGATGAGCCTCTACGCCTTCGGCATCGCGCTGGCGTTCCCGATCATCACCCTCGCCATCCTCGACATGTATCCGCGCCAGCGCGGCGGCGCGTCGTCGCTGCAGGCGTTCGTCGGCCTGCTGGCGAATGCGCTGATCGCCGGAATGCTGTCGCCGCTGCTCAGCGGCTCGGGCCTGCACCTGGCGCTGGGCGCGGCGGCGTTCGCGCTCGGCGGCTGGCTGTTCTGGTGGTGGGAGGCGCGCGTCTCGCCGCGGCCGCCGCGGATGCCGGACGAACCGGCGGCGCTGGAGCCTAGCGCGCTCTGACCGCGCGCATCCACGCGTACACCGGCAGCCCGGCCAGCAGCAGCGCGGCGCCCCACAGCAGCGCCTCGCCGCCGGCGCCGAACAGCGCGTAGCCGCTGTACGCCAGCGCGAACAGCGCGGCGAAGCGGCCCCTGCGTTCACCGCGCAGCAGCCAGGCGGCGCTGCCGACCAGGTAGGGCAGCAGGGTGGCGGCGGTGGACAGCAGGATCGAGAAGGTGAACAGCTGCACCAGCGAGCGGCTGAAATTGGCCGCCACCAGCAGCGAGGCCAGCAGACCGCTGGCGACGATGCCGAACGCCGGCGTGCCGCGCGCGTCCAGGCGGGCGAAGGCGCGCGGCAGCAGGCCGTCTTCGGCCGCGGCCAGCGGCACCTGCGCCGACAGCAGCACCCAGCCGTTGAGTGCGCCGAGGCAGGAGATCGCGGCCACCGCGGCGATGCCGACGCCGGCCCAGCCGCCCCACAGCATGCGCGCGGCGTCGGCCATCGGCGCGGCGGAGTCCTGCAACTGCGCGGCCGGCACGATGCCGATCACCGCGGTCACCGCCAGCACCGTGGCGACGCCCGCCAGCAGAGTGCCGATCACGGTGGCGCGCGGAATGGTGCGCGCCGGATCGGCGATGGCGCCGGCCGGCACGGTGGCCGCCTCCAGCCCGAGCAGCGCCCACAGCACCAGCGCGACGCAGGCGTGGGTGGCCGCCGGCAGCGACTCGGCGCTGCGGTTGAACGGCTGGAACTGCGCCGGATCGACCGACCAGATCGCGATGCCGGCGAACAGCGCCAGCGGCACGAACTTGAGCACGGTCAGCGCCACCTGCGTGCGCCCAGCTTCGCGCACGCCCAGCAGGTTGATGGCGATGCACAGCCACAGCGACGCCAGCGCGCAGGCGCCGGCCCGCAGCGGCGTCGACACCAGCGCCGGCAGCAGCGCGCCCATGCTGCCGGCGAAGGCGACCGCGATCGCGGCGGTGGCGCTCCAGATCGACACCCAATAGCTCCATGCGACCAGGAAGCCGGGCGTTTCGCCGAACGCGTTGCGGGCGAACGCGTAGGGGCCGCCGGTCTGCGGCCAGCGCATCGCCAGCCGGGCGAAGGTGAGCGCCAGCGCCAGCGCACCGAACAGGGTGATCGCCCAGCCCAGCAGGCTGACGCCGCCATAGGGCGCCAGCGCCGAGGGCAGCAGGAACACGCCGCTGCCGATCATGCTGCCGACCACCAGCGCGATGGCCGACCACGTTCCCAGCGGGCGTGCGCCGCTCATGCGCCGGCGTCCGCGCGATACGCCTCGCGCAGCAGCTCGTGGAAGTGGTGCACGCCGGTTTCGCGCAGCGGGTTGAGCCGGCCCGGCACGTAGCTGCCGGAGGCCATGCCGCGCTGCACGTCCTCGCAGATGCCGATGTCCTCGTGCTGCACTTCGTCGCTGAAATCCAGGTCGGCGGCGCGCTTCGCCGCGTCGCCGCTGGCGTCGTAATAACTGTCGAAGGTGACGCGGCAGCGGTCCGCGCCCAGCGGCACCACCGTGTTGGTCTGCAGGCGGCCGGGCAGGATGTTGAGCATGGTGTTCGGCCACAGCCAGTAGTAGAGCGCGTCGCCGTTGCCGTACAGCGCGGGATCGCTTTCCAGCGGGCTCCATTGCAGCGAATGCCAGCGTTCCAGTTCGGTGCGGTAGCTGCGGTAGTCGAGCAGGCGGTTCAGGCCCGGATGCACGAACGGGACGTGGTAGCCCTCCAGATAATTGTCGACATAGACCTTCCAGTTGCAGGCGATGTCGTAGCTGGCGCGGTGGTGGTTGCCGTAGCGTTCCATGTGGCGGTCCGGGCCCAGGCGCGCGTCGATGCCGGCGACGAAGGCGCCGAAGTCGGGCGCATCCGTCGCATCGACGGCGGCGAACACCAGTCCCTGCCAGACCTTCACCGCCAGCTGCGGCAGGCGCACGTTGGCGACGTCGAAGCACGCCGCGTCCTTCATCTCCGGCGCGGAGCGCAGCTGGCCTTCCAGCGTGTAGGTCCAGCCGTGGTAGCGGCAGCGCAGCGCCTTCGCGCCGAGGCCGTCGCACTGCGCGATGGGTCCGGCGCGGTGCCGGCAGACGTTGTGGAACGCGCGGATCGCGGCGTCCGCTCCGCGCACCGCGATCACCGGCAATCCGGCCAGGTTGGCGACCACGTGGTCGCCCGCGTCGCGCAGCTGCGAGACATGCGCGACCAACTGCCAGCCGCGGTCGAAGATCGCGCGACGGTCGGTGGCGGCCATCGCCGGCTCCGCGTAGAAGCGCGCGGGCAGGGCGGTAGCGGTAGCTTGCGGCTGCGGGGTGAGGTCGGCGTCCATGCCGGCAGTATCGCGCCGATCCCGTGGCCTGGGGCAATGAAAAGGCCGGCGTGGGCCGGCCTTTTCCCGCGCCTTCCCCGGCGGATCAGGCGCCCGCAGTGGGGGCCTGCCAGCCGCACTGCTGCCCGGCGTTCTGTTCCTTCAGCCAGTCCTGCAGCGGCGCGAAGTATTCCAGCACTGCGCTGGCGTCCATCTTCTCGCCGCCGGTCAGTTCCTTCATGGTCTGCTGCCAGGGCTGGCTGCTGCCCTTGGACAGCATCGCCCAGTATTTGTCGCCGGCCGCTTTGCTGCCGTAGAAGCTGCATTCGTACAGCGGACCCTTGTGGCCTGCGGCGTCGCACAGCGCCTTGTAGAACTGGAACTGCAGGATGTGCGAGAGGAAGTAGCGGGTGTACGGCGTGTTGCCGGGCACGTGGTACTTCGCGCCCGGATCGAAGAACTCCTCGCCGCGCTTCGTTGCCGGAGCGACGCCCTGGTACTTCGCCTTCAGCGCCCACCACGCCTGGTTGTAGCTGTCCGGCTTGATCGAGCCGTCGAACACGCCCCAGCGCCAGCGGTCGATCATCAGCCCGAACGGCAGGAACGCGACCTTCGCCAGCGCCATCCGCATCTGCGCGTCGATCAGCGCCTCGCGGCTCTGCGCGGGCTCGTCCACCAGCCCGACCGAGGCCATGTACTTCGGCGTCATCGCCAGCACGATGGTGTCGCCGATGGCTTCGTGGAAGCCGTCGTGCGCGCCGTTCTGGAAGATCGGCGGCTGCTTGTTGTAGGCCAGGTCGTAATAGAGGTGGCCGAGCTCGTGGTAGATGGTGGTGAGGTCTTCCTCGGTCGGCGCGATGCACATCTTGGTGCGCACGTCGCCGGCCATGTTCATGTCCCAGGCGCTGGCGTGGCAGACCACGTCGCGGTCCAGCGGCTTCACGAACTGCGACTTCTGCCAGTAGCTCTCCGGCAGCTTCGGCATGCCCAGCGAGACGTAGAAATCCTGCGCGCGCTCGGTCATCGCCTTGGCGGTGGCGAGCTGCGCCGCGCGCTGGGCCATGAAACTGCGCTCGGCGGCGGAGGCGTTGGAGGCGGCGGGCTTGCCGAGTTCGCGGGCGAGGTCGGCGTCGGCCAGGCGCTTGAGCGCGCCGTTGACGTCCAGGCTGCCGGCGTCCTTGTACGGCTGCAGGATGTCCCAGAGGTTGCTCCAGTCCTGCTGCCACAGGTTGCCCATCAGGTGCGCGGGCAGCAGGCCGCCGGCGACTTCGCCCCTGTCCTTGCCGTACTGCGCGTCGAGCTTGCCGCGCGCGTAGCAGTGCAGCTGTTCGTACAGCGGCTTGACCTGGCCCCACAGGCGGTCGCTTTCCGAGGCCAGCTCGGCCGGCGTCATGTCGTAGCCGGAGCGCCACAGTTCGCCGGCGTCGGCGAAGCCCAGCTCCTTCGCGCCCTCGTTGACCAGCTCGGCGAAGCGCACGTAGTCCTTGCGCATCGGGATGCTGATGGTGTGCCAGCCCTGCCATGCGTCCAGCTGCGCGTCGTAGTCGCGGCTCTTCGCCAGCACGTCGCTGAGCTGGCCGATGTCGCGGCACTGCCGGGCGCTGCCTTCGCCGGTGCAGTAGCTGCCGGCGCCGTACATGCCTTCCATGTGGGTGGCGAGCTGGGTCAGCTCCTCGAGTTTCTTCGGATCCTTCGGCGCGGGCATCGACGTCCACAGCCGCAGCAGCTTGAGCGCGCGCGCCGTTTCCGGCTTCAGCTGCTGGCCGTCGAAGCGCTTGGACTGTTCGATCCAGACGTTGAGCTGGGCCAGCCAGCGCTCGTTGGCCTTGGCCGCCACCAGCTCGCTGTCGCCGTTGATGTAGGTGGCGGACAGCCACTGCGCGGAATTGAGCTCGGTGCTGAGCTTGCGCACTTCCTCGTTGACGCGGGCGACGAACTGGTCGGCGGTTTCGCCCTGCTGCGCGACGGGCGCGGTGGCGGCGGGCGCCGGTTCGGCGTCGCGCTTGCAGGCGGTCAGGGCGAGCGCGCCGACGATGGCGACGGCGAGCAGGGCATGGCGTGGCTTCACGGGACGGTCCTCGGGCTGCGCGGAAGGGCAGGCGCAAGGCTACACGAACGTCTCCGGACGGTAGAGATGGCTTCCTAGGCGACGGCCAGCGCGCCGTCCGCGTCGACCAGGCCGCGTTCGCGCAGCCAGCGCCAGGCGTCGTCGGCGTCGCGCTCCACGTAGGCCTGCGCCGAGCCGAGGCGGAAGGTGTAGCCCCACGCGTCCATGTCGGCCCAGACGCGCGCGCGGCCGACGCCGGGCAGGGCGTCGCCCAGCAGGCCCTGCAGGACGCACACGGCGTCCTCCTCGGGCACCGAGTCGGTGGCGTCGGTATGCACCTGCGCGCGGCGCTCGGGCGGCAGCACGATCAGGTGGCCGGCCTCGTGCAGCAGCGAATGCACCGGCGTGTCGGCGCGCGCGTACACGGTGCAGCCGATGATGCCGGCCTCGCGCTCGCCCCAGTAGCTGCCGGGGATGGCGTCGCCGTCGGCCACCCGCGCCAGTGCCAGGCCGTAGCGTGCGAGCAGCGCGGCGGGCGCGTTGAAGCCGATGTCGGCGAGGGTGAGCACGCCGTCTTCGCCCGCCGCGTCCGCACGGGAACCGGCGAGGGGATGGGATTGCCTGTCCTGCATGGCGATGCCTGTCTGCGGGAATCCCGTTCGGACCAGGGCCCTTCCGCGGCCGGAAGGGCCCGCGCGTCAGGCCGGCGCGGCGCCGCGTTCCGGCAGCGACACCGAGATGTCCAGCACGTCGTGCTCGCCGTCCTTGACCACGTCGACCTTGACCGCGTCGGCGTCGACGTTCACGTACTTGCGGATCACTTCCAGGATCTCGCGCCGCATCAGCGGCAGGTAGTCCGGCGCGCCGGCGGAACTGCGCTCCTGCGCGATGATGATCTGCAGGCGATTTTTGGCGACCGAGGCGGTGTTCTTCTTGGGCTTGAGGAAATCGAAGATGGCCATGCGTCAGCCTCCGAACAGCTTGCTGAAGAAGCCCTTCTTCTCCACCGTGGTGAAGCGCAGCGGACGGTCTTCGCCCAGCAGGCGCGCCACCGCGTCCGCGTAGGCCTGGCCGGCGACGGACTCGCCGTCCATGATCACCGGCTCGCCCTTGTTGGAGGCGTTGAGCACGTCGCCCGATTCGGGGATGACACCTATCGTCTTCAGGCCCAGCACTTCCTCGACGTCGGCGATCGACAGCATCTCGCCGCCTTCCACGCGCAGCGGGTTGTAGCGGGTCAGCAGCAGATGCGCGGACACTTCCCCCTCGTTGCGCTCGGCGCGGTGGGTCTTGGAGGCCAGCAGGCCCAGCACGCGGTCGGAGTCGCGCACCGAGGACACTTCCGGGTTTACCACCACGATGGCCTTGTCGGCGAAGTACATCGCCAGGAACGCGCCCTTCTCGATGCCGGCCGGGCTGTCGCAGATGACGTAATCGAAGCCGTCGGCGGCCAAGTCCTTCAGCACCTTCTCCACGCCGTCCTTGCTCAGCGCGTCCTTGTCGCGGGTCTGGCTGGCGGCCAGCACGAACAGGTTGTCGAAGCGCTTGTCCTTGATCAGCGCCTGCTTGAGCGTGGCCTCGCCGTGGATCACGTTGACGAAGTCGTACACCACGCGGCGTTCGCAGCCCATGATCAGGTCGAGGTTGCGCAGGCCGACGTCGAAGTCGATGACCGCCACTTTCTTGCCGCGGCTGGCGAGCCCGGTTGCGAGGCTGGCGCTGGTCGTGGTCTTGCCCACGCCGCCCTTGCCCGAGGTGACTACGATGATCTCTGCCACGTTGCGCGTTCTCCGTCCTTAAGTCGTTGGTTTTCTTCTTGCGTGGAGCCGAGTTTGCCCGACTGCCCGCCGCGTGCAAGCGGCGGCGGTTCAGCTTCAGTCGAGCGCCGCGAGCCTGAGCTGTCCGTTTTCCAGCCAGACCTGCACGGGCTTGCCGCGCAGGTCCGCCGGAATGTCTTCCATCACCTTGTAGTGCCCGGCCACCGCGACGAGCTCGGCGTGGAACTCGCGGCAGAAGATGCGGGCGCCTTCGTTGCCCTGCGCGCCGGCCAGGGCCCGCCCGCGCAGCGCGCCGTAGATGTGGATGCTGCCGTCGGCCAGCACTTCCGCACCGGCGCCGACGGTGGCTAGCACGGTCAGGTCGCGCTGCTCGGCGTAGACCTGCTGGCCGGAACGCACCGGCGCGGTCTGGATCAGGCCGGGCGATGCGCCCTGCGGCGCGGCCGCGGGCTTCGGCGGTTCGGCGGCGCGCGCCGGTTCGGGCTGGCGGGCCGGCGCAGGCGCGGCGGCGGGCGGCGGCGCATCGTCCGCGCGCTCGTACTGGGCGCGGAACTTCGCCAGCAGCGGCAGGCCGAGCTGCTGCGACAGTGCGTCGATCTCCTTGGTGCCGTAGGCCAGCGCCACCGGCAGCACGCCGGCCTCGCGCAGCCCGTTCACCAGCGCCTGCGCCTCGTCCAGCGACGGCGTCTTGCTCAGCCCGCCGAAATCCAGCACCACCGCGGCGCGCGCGAACAGGTTGGGCGCGCGCTGCACGCGCTCGCGCATCTCCTCGGCGAGCTGGGCCGGGTCGAGCGTGCGCACGCGCAGGTTGGCGATGCCGACCTGGCCGAATTTCAGTTCGCCGGCCTGCGCGTAATCCACCTGCGCGCTCATGCGCAGGCTCCCTTGCTGCTCACCGCGACCGGCGCATCCGCGACGATGGCGCGCGGGCGCTGCAGCCAGGGTTCGTCGGGCAGGGCGTCGCCGTAGGTGTCGCGCACCCACGGATAGCTGCACAGCGTTTTCATCAGCATCGCGGCGCGCAGGTCGTGTTCGGGCATGACGTTCTGGCCGACTTCGCGGAAGCCGAAGCTGCCGTGGAACAGCAGCGCGTGATCCGCGCCGTGTTCCAGGAACACCTCGCAGGCCAGCTGCGGGTAGCGCAGCTCGGCGTAGCTCTGCACGTCGGCGTACAGCGCGCGGCCCACGCCGCCGCCGCGGCGGCGGCTGGCGACCACCACGCGGTCGATGTAGAAGAAGTCCGGATAGCGCTCGCGGAACCAGGAGAAGTTGCTGCTCTCGTGCCGGGCGTGCGAGCCGAAGCCGATCAGGAAACCGGCCATGGCGCCGTCGCGCTCGGCCACGCGGAAATATTCCGCGCTGTCGAACAGGCGGCGCAACCTGGCCGAATCCAGGGGGAGGATCGCCGGGCCTGCCGCGTTGTTGAGGGCCAGAACGGAATCCAGCTCGTGCTCGCGCACGTCGCGGATGGCGATCGACATTCCTTGAAACTCCGATGACTGCTGCGGATGGCCCGTCTGCGCGAGCCGTGCGCGATTATCGCATGGCGGGTGCCGCCGGGACGCCCCCCATGACCTTCGATGCAGGGCGGGTTGGGGCGGGAGGCGGTATAAAACGCCATGTTCGCGCGAATTTCCCACACCCGCCTGTTGCGCTACGCCGGCCTGTTCACCTGGGCGATGGTGGGGCTGCCGCTGCTGTATTTCTGGCTGCGGCCGCAGCCGGCCGCCATCGGCGAGAATCTGGCGATGCCCTGGCAGGGCTGGGTGGCCTATCTGGCGTTCGGCGCCGGCTACGTCTGGCTGACCCGCAACCTGGGCGGCCGCCGTCGCAACGCCGCCGATTACATGCTGCTGCTGGTGCTGACCGTGGCCGCGCTGGGCGTCAGCTATTTCAGCGGCACCGGCATGGGCAGCGTCCTGCTGATGGTGGCGGCCTGCGTGTTCCCGTGGCTGCTGCCGCTGCCGCTGGGCGTGGCCTGGCTGCTGGTCAGCCAGCTGGCGGTGGCGCCGGTGTTCATCCGCTGGCTGCACTTCCCGCCGATGGAAGCCCTGATGCAGTCGATGCTGTATGCGGGGTTCTCCGGCTTCGTGTTCGTGGTCAGTCTTGTTGCGTTGCAGCAGGCGCAGGCGCGGGAGGAACAGCGTCGGCTCAACGCCGAGCTGCGCGCCACCCGCGCACTGCTGGCCGACAGCGCGCGGGTCAACGAGCGCACCCGCATCTCGCGCGAGCTCCACGACCTGCTGGGCCACCACCTGACCGCGCTCAGCCTCAACCTGGAAGTGGCCGGCCACCTGTCCGAAGGCCGCGCCAAGGAGCACGTGCAGCAGGCGCACACGCTGGCGCGCCTGTTGCTGACCGACGTGCGCGAAGCGGTCAGCCAGTTGCGCGAGGGCGGGGCGATCGACCTCGGCGCCGCGCTGCGCCCGCTGGCCGAGAACGTGCCCAAGCTCGCCATCGCTATGGACATCGAGCAGCCGCTGACCGTCGATGATCCCGAGCGCGCCCACGTGCTGCTGCGCTGCGCGCAGGAAGCCATCACCAACGCGGTGCGCCACGCCGGCGCCGGCCGGCTGTGGCTGAGCGCGCGCCGCGAGGGCGACAATGTCGTCCTGCAGGTGCGCGACGACGGCCGCGGCAGCGAGCAGGTGACGCCGGGCAACGGCCTGCGCGGCCTCGGCGAGCGGTTGCGCCAGCACGGCGGCCGGCTCGACATCGCCACCCGGCGCGGGCAGGGATTCCAGCTCACCATCACATTGCCGGTGGCGCCGAACGCCGCCATCCGCCTCCCGGAAGGAGTTGCCGCATGAACCGTTCCGATCCGATCAGCCCCGCTTCCATCAGTGTCTTCCTGGTCGACGACCAGACCCTGGTGCGCCAGGGCATCCGCTCCCTGCTGTCGCTGGCGGAGGGCATCGAGGTGGTCGCCGAGGCCTCCGACGGCCGCCAGGCCGTCGAGAAGATTCCGCAGGTGAAGCCCGACGTGGTGCTGATGGACATGCGCATGCCGGCGATGTCCGGGCTGGAGGCGCTGCAGGCGCTGGGCCGCGCGGGCACGCTGCCGCCGACCATCATCCTGACCACCTTCGACGATGACCAGCTGGTGCTGGCCGGCATCCGCGCTGGCGCCAAGGGCTACCTGCTGAAGGACGTGTCGCTGGAGCAACTGGTCGACGCCATCCAGACCGTGGCCGGCGGCGGCTCGCTGGTGCAGCCGGCGGTGACCCAGCGGCTGCTGTCCGGGCTGGAGCACATGCGCAACGAATTCGTCAGCCTCGACCGACCCGATCCGCTGACCGACCGCGAAACCGAGATCCTGCGGTTGATGGCCTCGGGTTTCTCCAACAAGGAAATCGCCAATTCGCTGGGCGTGGCCGAGGGCACGATCAAGAACCACGTTTCCAACATTCTGTCCAAGCTTGGCGTGCGCGACCGCACGCGGGCGGTATTGAAGGCGTTCGAGCTCCAGCTGGTGTGAGCGCGGTGGCGGAGACTGGGGCCGCCGTCCCGTTTTTTTGCCGGCCCGCCCCTCGCCGTTGCCGGCTCCAGTTTGCTAGGATGGCGGGTCTGTGCGGCTCAAGGCCGCTGGCGGCCTTTCCGGAGATTCCTGAATGACTCGTTTGCTCGAGATCCTGATTTCCCTTGCGATCGTCGTGGCGCTGTACCTGGTCGTTGGCCTGGTGCTGCCGTCTTCCCGCCACCTGGTGGAAAAGACGGAAACCAACCGCAAGCTCACCATCGTGTTCGACACCCTCAACAGCTTCCGCCGCTTCAAGGACTGGAACACGCTGTCCCTGCGCGACCCGCGCATGCAGATGACCCTGTCCGGTCCCGAGGAAGGCGTCGGCGCCCGCCTCGACTACGACTCGAAGGAGCACGGCCTGGGCCAGGGTTCGTGGGAGATCACCGAGAGCGTGCCGCGCGAGAAGATCGCCTTCAAGATCGACAACGTCGAGCGCGGCGAGAACAAGCGTACCGAGTTCACCTTCAAGCCGACCGGCCGCAACAACCGCAACGTCGAGATCACCCAGACCTACGACGTCGACTACGGCTGGAACCTGCTGGGCCGCTACGCCGGCCTGTACGTCACCCGCCACGTCGGCGACGACATGAAGATGGGCCTGACCCGCCTGGTCAACATGCTGGCCTCGGTGCCGAACGTCGACTACGCGGTGAAGGACAGCAAGATGACCACCCCGAAGGTGGTCGAGCGTCCCGCCGAGGACCTGCTGTTCGTCAACGCCGGCGCGGTGGAGCGCGGCAACACGCAGATCCAGTCCTCGATCGCCGCCAACAGCGAGTGGATCAAGCGCGTGATCGACGCCAACGGCCTGGAAGCGGTGGGCCCGGTGCGCATCGTCACCACCGACCTCGGCCGCGAAACCTACACCTTCGACGTGGTCCAGCCCGTGCGCAAGAAGGACGGCGGCGCGGTCGGCAAGGTCGCGACGCAGGGTCCCGTGCAGTACGTGCAGGCGCCGGCGTCGAAGGCCGCCACCGCGTCCTACACCGGCTACATGGCCGAACTGGAGAACGTCCGCAACGCGCTGCGCGCCTGGGCGGCCACCCACGGCTACGAAGTGAAGGACCGCGCGTTCGAGGACTACAAGTCCGGCGTGACCGGCGCCTTCACCGAAAACGGCGAGTTCGACGTGTACTGGCCGGTGAAGTAAACGCACCGCGCAAGCCATCGCGATACCCGCAGACGCCGCGTTCCGACGCGGCGTCTGCATTTGCGGCGGGCGCCGTTGTTGGCACAATGCCCGGATGAACGCACACGGCACGCCCGCCTTCGTCGTCCTGCGACGCTACCTCGCCGCCATCGGCAGCCTGCTCGCCGGACTCTCCGTGGCCCTGTCCGCCTACGCCATGCATGCGGCGGAGCCGGCCGCGCAGGGGCGGATGCTGCAGGCGGCGGTGTTCGCCTTCGCGCACGGCCTGGCGCTGACCGCGCTGGCGCCGCTGGCGCAACGCCTCGCAGGACTGCTGGCGCTGGCGATGCTGCTGGCCGGCGCGTTCCTGTTCTGCGGCAGCCTGCTGGCGGCGGCGCTGCTGGGGCTGTCGCCGATGCTGGCGCCGTTCGGCGGCGCGCTGATGATCGCCGGCTGGCTGCTGCATGCCTACGACCGCCTGCGCGGCTGACGGAGACGGGGCAATGCCGAAGCAGGCGAGGGGATTCGATACCGACGAGGCGTTCGCGCACCTGTGCAGGCGCGACCGCAAGCTGGGCGCGTGGATGCGCCGGCTCGGGCCGATCGAGGCCGATCCGCGCTGGCGCAAGCCGTTCGATCCAGTGGATGCCCTGGCCCGCGCCATCCTCTACCAGCAGCTCAGCGGCAAGGCGGCGGCGACCATTGTCGGCCGCGTCGAAACCGCCATCGCCAGCGACCGCTTCCACTGCGACACGCTGGCGCGCATCGACGATGCCGCGCTGCGCGGCTGCGGCGTGTCCGGCAACAAGATGCTGGCGCTGCGCGACCTGGCGCGGCGCGAGGAAGCGGGCGAAATCCCGACCCTGCGGCGGATGGCGGCGATGAGCGACGACGCCATCGTCGCCGCGCTGGTGCCGGTGCGCGGCATCGGCCGCTGGACGGTGGAGATGATGCTGATGTTCCGCCTCGGCCGCCCCGACGTACTGCCGATCGACGACCTCGGCATCCGCAAGGGCGCGCAGGCGGTGGACAAGGCGGAGGCGATGCCGGCGCCGAAGGAACTGGCCGCGCGCGGCGAACGCTGGGGGCCGTACCGCAGCTACGCCAGCTTCTACCTGTGGCGGATCGCCGACGCGGCGGCCGGCGCGAAGCAGGCGGTGGCGCGCTCGCAGGACTGAAGCGGCGCGGCTAGTTCGCGATCACCGCGCCGGCAGCGAGCAGCAGCTTGCGCAGCTCGTGGCGGTGGCAGTGCGCCTCGTCCTCGCAGTAGCAGCCCACGCTGAAGTCGCTGGCGTGCGACATCGCCGCCAGCAGCTCGATCGCGTGCGCGGCGTCCGGCCGCTTCATCTCGCTGCGGTAGCGGCGCAGGAACGCCTGCCACTGCGCCGGCGTGGTCGCGGCATGGGCGATGTCCATCGCCTCCTGGCTGGGCGCCACGGTGGGCAGCCAGATGTCGTGGAAATCGCGCTTGGCGAACTCGGATTTCGGCACGCCGCGCGGCGGCCGCCGCACGGTGCCGATGCGCAACCCTTCTCCCTTCGCGCGCGGCGTTCCCAGGCGAACCACACGGATGGCCATGGCGCAGTTCCTCCTCGGCGGCGATGGCGAAAGCATCCCACGGATTCAGCCGTCGGTTGAACTTTCGCGCGCGGATGCCGTCACACTGCCGCCCTGACGACGGACCACGGAGACGGACGGATGCGGAACGCGATGCTGGCGGTTGCGGTTGCGGTGGGTTGCATGTCGATGCCGCTGCAGGCGCAGCAGGCCGCGCCGCCGGCGGACGGCATCCGCACCGAGGCCACCATCGTCGTCGAGGGTGAGCAGCCCGGTCCCGG
Organism: Thermomonas brevis; assembly: GCF_014395425.1. NCBI lineage: Bacteria > Pseudomonadati > Pseudomonadota > Gammaproteobacteria > Lysobacterales > Lysobacteraceae > Thermomonas > Thermomonas brevis. The sequence goes on along the minus strand of NZ_CP060711.1, from coordinate 881,366 downwards.
CCTGTGGCTGGTGCGCAAGGGCAACCACGACCTCTACATCCTCGGCACGCTGCGCCCGCTGCCCGCGAAGATGCAGTGGCAGTCCGCGCAGGTGCAGCAGGTGCTGGCGCAGGCGCAGGAAGTGATCCGCATGCGCGGGGTGGACATCGACGCCAAAGTCGGATTCTTCAAGGGCCTGATGCTGATGCCGAAGCTGCTGGGCGTGCGCAACAATCCGGACGACAAGAAGCTGAAGGACGTGGTGTCGCCGGCCTCCTACGCGCGCTGGCTGGCGCTGAAGGAGCGCTATATCGGCAGCGACGGCGGCGTCGAGAAGCGCCGCCCGCTGTTCGCCGCGCAGGAGCTGTACGTGGCGGCGATGAAGAAGAACGGGCTGGACACGCACGATCTGGCCTGGCCGGTGGTGAGCGCGGCGATCGAAGCGCACCATCCGACGGTGACGGTGGTGAAGGAAACCATCACCGTCACCGACGTCAAGCCGCTGCTCAAGGAATGGTCGAAGACCACCATGGATGACATGGCCTGCTTCGACAACTCCATGCGGCTGGTCGAAACCGACATCGGCACCATGCGCGCGCGCGCCAACGCCTGGGCCACCGGCGACATGGCCGCCCTGCGCGCGCTGCCGCCGGCCGAGCAGTGGGAGGCGTGCGAAAGCGCGATCTCCGAAACCGGCATCGGCAAGCGGTTGGGGTACGGCAACGCGCAGCAGAAAGTGCGCGCGAAGTGGCTGGCCGCCGTCGACGCGGCGCTGGACAAGAACACGGTCAGCTTCGCCCTGCTCAACCTCAACGACCTGCTGGGGTCGAACGGCTATTTGGCCGCGCTGGAGGCGAAGGGCTACACGGTGATCGCGCCGGACGAATGAATCGCCGGCGCGTGTGTCTCAGGCGCTGCGCGCCGCGTCCGTCGCCTGCGCGGCGAGCCGGGGCCAGCGCCTGAGCACCGCCGCGCGGATACCGGCGACGTCCAGCCCGGCTTCCGCCAGCAGGTCTTCGCGGCTGGCGTGGTGCTGGAACGCATCGGGCAGGCCGAGGTGCAGGATCGGCAGGGCGATGCCGGCGTCGGCCAGCAGCTCGGCCACGCCGCTGCCGGCGCCGCCGGCCACCACGTTGTCTTCCAGGGTGACGAAGCCCTCGTGGGTCTTCGCCAGTTCCAGGATCAGCGCGCGATCCAGCGGCTTGACGAAGCGCATGTTGACCACGCTCAGGCCGAGTTCCTCGCCGACCTGCTGCGCCGCCGGCACCAGCGCGCCGAAAGCGAGCAGGGCGAGGCGCGCGCCCTGCCGGCGGATTTCCGCCTTGCCGACCGGCAGCGTGTCCAGCGTCGGCCGCACCGCCACGCCGGGGCCGGTGCCGCGCGGGTAGCGCACGGCGGCCGGGCCTTCGTGCCGGAAGCCGGTGCTGAGCATCTGCCGGCATTCGTTCTCGTCGGCGGGCGCCATCACCAGCATGTTCGGCACGCAGCGCAGGTAGCTGAGGTCGAGGTTGCCGGCGTGGGTGGCGCCGTCCGGGCCGACCACGCCGCCGCGGTCGATGGCGAACAGCACGTCCAGGTTCTGGATCGCCACGTCGTGCACCAGCTGGTCGTAGGCGCGCTGCAGGAAGGTGGAGTAGATCGCGACCACCGGCTTGTCGCCCTCGCAGGCCATGCCGGCGGCCAGCGTGACCGCGTGCTGCTCGGCGATGGCGACGTCGAAATAGCGCTGCGGATATTCCTGGCTGAAGCGCACCAGGCCGGAGCCTTCGCGCATCGCCGGGGTGATGCCGAGCAGCTTCGGGTCGGCGGCGGCCATGTCGCAGAGCCAGTCGCCGAACACGTCGGTATAGGTGGGCTTCTTCGCGGCGCCCGGCTTGGACACCACGCCCTTCTCGGGATCGAACGGGCTGACCGCGTGGTAGCCGATCTGGTCGCCCTCGGCCAGCTCGTAGCCCTTGCCCTTGGTGGTGATGACGTGCAGCAGCTGCGGGCCCTTCAGGCCCCTGAGCGTCTTCAGCGTCGCCAGCAGCGCGTCGGTGTCGTGGCCGTCGATGGGGCCGGTGTAGTGGAAGCCCATCTGCTCGAACAGGGTGGACGGCACGAACATGCCCTTCCAGTGTTCCTCCCAGCGCTTGACGAAGCGCGCCGGCGGGCTCTTTTTCTTGTCGCCGAGCAGCTTCTTGCCGCCCTCGCGGATCGCGTTGAGGGTGCGGTTGCCGCTCATCCGGCCGAGCATCTTGGTCAGCCCGCCCACCGCCTCGCTGATCGACATGCGGTTGTCGTTGAGGATCACCAGCAGATCGGGGTCCTCGTCCATGCCGCCGGCGTGGCCCAGCGCTTCCCAGGCCATGCCCGCGGTCATCGCGCCGTCGCCGATCACCGCCACCACCCGGCGGTCGTTGCCGGCGCGGGCGTTGGCGATCGCCATGCCCAGCGCGGCCGAGATCGAGGTCGAGGAATGGCCGACGCCGAAGGTGTCGTACTCGGACTCCTCGCGCTTGGGGAACGGCGCCACGCCGTCCTTCTGCTTGACCGTGTGGATGCGGTCGCGACGACCTGTCAGGATCTTGTGCGGGTAGCACTGGTGGCCCACGTCCCAGACGATGCGGTCGTCCGGCGTGTCGTACAGGTAGTGCAGGACGGTGGTCAGCTCCACCACGCCCAGGCCCGCGCCGAAATGCCCGCCGGACTTGCCCACCGATTCGATCAGGAAGGCGCGCAGTTCGTCGGCGACCGCGCGCACGTCGGATTCCGGCAGCTGGCGCAGGTCGGCCGGGCTGTCGATCCGCGACAGCCGGGGGTAGCGGGAAGCATCGATGCTTGCACTGGACATCCGCGTATTGTCGCGCCGCGGGCGGGTGCGGGCAACGTGAAGACCGGTGGCGGGAGCGGGGCGATGTTCTATGCTCCGGGCAGGCCAAGGAGGACATGGATGCAGCCGCTGGACGACGGGGTTTACCAAGCGCTGTTGATGGATCTGCTGCTGGCGTCGGCGCTGCTGGCCCTGTTCGCCTACGTGGCCCGGCTGTCGCGCGACGTGCGCGGCGTGGCCGCCTGGGGCGCGGCGCATTTCGCCTACACCACCGGCGCCACCGTGCTGGACGCGATCGCGCCGATCGTGGCCGGCGCGGGGCATCCCGGCCTGGCCGTGGCGGTCATGCACGGCGGAGTGATGCTGGCCTGCGCCGGCATGGCCGGGCTGGCGGTGGCGGTGATCGGGTTCGTGCGGCAGCGGCCGCTGCGCCAGTGGGAACTCGGATTGGTGCCGGCGGGCGCGGCGCTGTCGCTGGCGGTCTGGATCGGCGGCGGCGGGCGCGATGCGCAGACGGTGGCGCTGACCATCGTCGAACTGGGCGCGTTCCTGCTGATGGGCTGGCACCTGCTGGCCCTGCGCAACCGGCCCGAACGCGTGCCGGCCCGGCTGATGGTGGCGTGCTGCGCGGTGCTGTTCGTGCTGTACGGCAGCGTGGTGCCCGGCTGGTCGCGCGGACACTTCGGCTTCGGCGAGATCTGGGTCAGCGTGGACGTCTCGATCTGGTTCATGCTCAATTTCTGCATGCTGATGCTGGCCAGCTTCCGCGCCGCCGAGGGCCTGCGCCGCAGCGCGATGACCGATCCGCTGACAGGCGCGCTGAACCGGCGCGGCGTCGAGGACGCGCTGCGCTCGCGCGCGCATCCGCTGGCCGCCGGCGCGGCGCCCGACGCCGCGATCAGCCTCGACATCGACCGCTTCAAGGCCATCAACGACCGCCACGGCCACGCCGCTGGCGACGACACCCTGCGCCGCCTGGCCGAAACGGTGCGCGAGCAGCTGCGCGCGGACGACCTGTTCGAGCGCGCCGGCGGCGACGAATTCACGGTCCTGCTGCGGCACTCCGGGCCGGCGGCGGCGCTGGAAGTGGCCGAACGCATCCGCGCGGCGGTGAAGGCGCGGGCGATGCATGCGGCTGCGGCGGCGGGCGAGGTGACGGTCAGCGTCGGCGTGCATGCCGACGCCGGCGCTCGGGTGGAGCAGCTGGTGCGCGGCGCGGATGCCGCGCTGTACCGCGCCAAGCAGCAGGGCCGCGACCGCGTGGTCGCGCTGGCGGACTTGGCCGGCGACGGGACGCTGGACGGCTGACCAGGTCGAAGGCCGCGCTCCGGCGGCGGCTGGCAGACTTCGCCTCTACCCGCCCGCGCTCCCCTAGAATGCGCGCATGTCCGCATCTCCTTCATTCGGCCAACGCCTGCAGCGCCTGTTCCTGACCGGCCTGCTCACTCTGCTGCCGCTGTGGCTGACCTGGGTGGTGGTGAAGTTCGTTTTCGTGCTGCTGGGCGGCCTCAGCCAGCCGCTGATCGAGCCCGGCCTGCAGGGCATCGCCGCCGGCAATCCGCGCACCTTCGGCTGGCTGGTGGAGCCGTGGGTGAAGAACGCGATCGCGATGGTCGCCACCGTCGGCGCGATCCTGCTGGCCGGCTGGCTGGCCCGGCGCGTGGTCGGGCAGACCTTGCTGCGCTGGTTCGAGGCGCTGGTGGCGCGCATCCCGCTGGCCAGCACCATCTACGGCAGTGCGCGCAAGCTGCTGGACATCCTGCAGACCAAGCCGGACGGCACCCAGCGGGTGGTGCTGATCGACTTCCCGCACAACGAGATGAAGACGCTGGGCTTCGTCACCCGCGTCATGCGCGAGATCGGCACTGGCCGCGAACTGGCGGCGGTGTACGTGCCGACCACGCCCAACCCGACCTCCGGCTACCTGGAGATCGTGCCGATGGAGAAGATCACGCCCACCGACTGGACGGTGGACCAGGCGATGAGCTTCATCATCAGCGGCGGCGCGGTGGCGCCGGACAGCATCCCGTTCGCGCCGCCATCGCCGCCGCCGGCGACGGCGTCCTGAGAATGCGGCAGCTCGACGACCGCGCGGTCCGGCTGTTCGTCGCGCTGGCGGCGTTCTTCTGCGCCAACGCGGTGCTGGCGGAGTTCATCGGGGTCAAGATCTTCGCGCTGGAAGGCACGCTGGGCATCGCCCCGCTGCACTGGAACCTGCTCGGCCAGAGCGGCACGCTCGATTTCACCGCCGGCACGGTGATCTGGCCGATCGTGTTCATCATGACCGACACGGTCAACGAGTACTTCGGCAAGCGCGGCGTGCGGATGATCAGCTGGCTGGCCGCCGGGCTGGTGGCCTACGGCTTCCTGTTCGCCTACATCGCCATCCACCTCGCGCCGGCGACGTGGTGGGTGGGCGCGGCGAAGGAGCAGGGCGTGCCCGACTATCAGGCCGCCTTCGCCGCGATCTTCGGCCAGGGCATGTGGATCACCGTGGGCTCGCTGGTCGCGTTCCTGATCGGCCAGCTGATCGACATCCACGTGTTCCACCACATCCGCCGCCGCACCGGCGAGCGCCACGCCTGGCTGCGCGCCACCGGCTCCACCGCGGTGTCGCAGCTGGTGGACAGCTTCGTGGTGCTGTACATCGCCTTCGTGATCGGCCCGCAGCACTGGCCGACCTCGCTGTTCCTGGCCGTCGGCACGCTCAATTACTGCTACAAGATGCTGGCGGCCATCGCGCTGATCCCGCTGCTGTACCTGGCCCGCGCCGGCATCCACCGCTACCTGGGCCATGACCGCGCCGCGCAGCTGCGCGAGCAGGCCGCCGGCACGGCGTGAGCGTCGAATCCGGAATTCCCGCCGCCGCCTGATTGATTCCGGTCAAGGCGCCGCCGTCGCCGCCTCCCGATCATGGCACCACCGCGCGCTGCGCATGTGCCATGACGGAGTTTCCCCATGCTGTTCGACGTCCTCGGCCTCGTTGACGAGACCACCGCCCGTTCCATCGCCTTCGCCGTGCACGCGCTGGACCCGCAGGCCAAGATCACCGCCAACATCGGCCGCGGCCGGCTGCTGGTGGAAAGCAGCCTGAAGGAGAACGACATCAGCGACGCCCTGCGCGCCGCCGGCTACCCGGCCACCCTGGCGCCGGAGCATGCCGAAGGCACCACCTGTTGCGGCAGCTGCGGCTGACCCTTCCCCATTGCCGACGCCGGGGCCGTCGGCCGCGGCGACCTACTTGCCGAGGAGCAGGTTGATGATCGCGTCTCCCGATGTCGATGCCGTGGACTCCGTCCTGCCTCCTCCGCGCCGCGCCAGCGGATCGCTGTCGCGGAAGGAACTGCTGGAACAGCCGGTGACCGGCGTGGAAATCCCGTTCCGCGACGGTGAGCTGATCGTCTCCTGCACCGACCTGCGCGGCATCGTCACCTACGTCAACGAATATTTCTGCGAGATCAGCGGCTACGGCGAGGCCGAGCTGATCGGGCGGCAGCACAACGTCATCCGCCATCCGGACATGCCGGCGGCGGCGTTCGCCGACCTGTGGCTGCGCATCCAGGCCGGGCAGCCGTGGATGGGGCTGGTCAAGAACCGCTGCAAGAACGGCGACCACTACTGGGTGGACGCGCACGTCACCCCGATCCTCGACCAGGCCGGCAAGGTCACCGGCTACATGTCGGTGCGGCGCAAGCCTTCGCGCGAGCGCGTGGCCGAAGCCGAGCGCGCCTACGCGCAGCTGCGCGCCGGCACACTGAAGAACGTGGCGATCCGCAACGGCCGCGTGCAACCGGTGCCGCTGGCCGAGCGGCTGAATCCGCTCTGGAAGCTGCCGCTGACCGCGCGCCTGTACCTGTTTGCCCTGTTCGGGCCCGCGCTGGCGGCGGCGCTGTTGCTGCGCGCAGGCGGTGCCGGCATCGCCGACTGGGCGCTGCTCTGCGCCGGGCTCGGCTTCGCCCTGTATTCGGCGCGCTGGCTGTCGCGCGACGTGGTCGGCCGCTGTGACGACGCCCGGCGCGCGCTGCGCGAGATCGCCGGCGACGTGTTCACCGGCGGCATCGACACCTCGCGCAGCGACGAGGTTGGCAGCATCCTGCTGGGCATCAAGTCGATGCAGATCCGGCTCGGCTTCCAGGTCGAGGACCTGCGCCGCGAGCGGGCGATGACCCGCGAGGCGATGGCCTCCGCGACCGCCAGCATCCTGGTCGCGGATTCGAACCGCAAGGTGGTGTTCGCCAACCGCGCCATGCTGGCGATGTTCGGCGGCGCGGAAGCCGCGATCGCGCAGGCGCTGCCGGGGTTCGGCGCCGAGCGCGTGGTGGGCTCCAGCCTGGAGGACCTGCACCCGGAGCCGGCGCAGTGGCGGAGCCGGCTGGGCGGCCTGACCGCCGCGCACGTCGAAACGCTGGCGCTGGGCGCGATGACGTTCGACACCACGGTCACGCCGGTGCGCAACGAGCAGGGCAAGCTGCTCGGCTACGTGGCCGAATGGCGGGACCGCACCGATGAACTGTCGATCGAGCGCGAAATCGGCCAGCTGGTGACCGGCGCGGTGCGCGGCGAGCTCGACCGCCGCATCGGCGAGCACGGCAAGCAGGGTTTCCACCTGGCGCTGGCGCGCGACCTCAACGCCATGCTCAACGGCATCAACGCGGCCTTCGAGGGCATCCGGCTGGTGTTGCAGGGACTGGCGCAGGGCGACCTGACCGGCCGCGCCGACGCGGGCCTGCAGGGCGCGTTCGGCGGCATTGCCGAATGCGTCAACGACACCATGGACCGGCTGGCGGACATGGTCGGCCAGATCCAGGAGGCGGTGGGCGTGATCGGCATGGCGGCGGCCGAGATTTCCAGCGGCAACGACGACCTGTCGATCCGCACCGAGCAACAGGCGATCAGCCTCGAAAAGACCGCTTCGTCGATGCACGAACTGGCCTCGACCGTGGAGAACAACGCGGCCAGCGCGCGCAACGCGCGGGTGCTGGCGGAAGGGGTGACGGCGATCGCCGGGCGCGGCGGCGAGGTGGTGGCGGGCGCGGTGGACACCATGCAGCGCATCACCCGCGCCTCGCACCGGATCGAGGAGATCGTCGGGGTGATCGACGGCATCGCCTTCCAGACCAATCTGCTCGCACTCAACGCGGCGGTGGAGGCGGCGCGCGCCGGCGAGCAGGGACGCGGCTTCGCGGTGGTGGCGGGCGAGGTGCGCACGCTGGCGCAGCGCTCGGCGGCGTCGGCGAAGGAGATCAAGGCGCTGATCGAGGATTCGGTGCAGACCGTCGACCAGGGCGCACGGCAGGTGCGCGAGGCCGGCGGCACGATCCGCGAACTGGTCGCCGAGGTCGGCAAGGTGTCCGCGCTGGTCGCGGAAATCAGCGCCGCCACGGACGAACAGGCGATGGGCGTGGGCGTGGTCAACCAGACCATCACCCAGCTCGACGGCGCGACCCAGCAGAACGCGGCGCTGGTGGAGGAGGCCAGCGCGACGGCGTGCGCGATGGCCGAGCAGGCGCGGTCGCTGAACGAGCTGGTGGCGCGCTTCCGGCTGCGCGACGAGGCGTCAGCGGGCGCGCGCGAGCAGGAGGCCGATGTCGTCGTAGCCGCGTGAGGCGTCCAGCGGCTTCGGCCGGTCGCTGACCATGCGGGTGCCGCAGTTGCGGTCGGCGCACAGCGTCAGCCAGCCGGCGGCCGGCGCGGGATGCGCGCGCAGCTCGCCGGCGCTGGGCAGGCGGTAGTGGCGGCCGTCCTGCGCGCCGATCCAGGCGGCGTAGGCCAGCGCGTCGGCGGCGGACACGCAGACCACCGGCTTGCGGTCGCTGCCGGTGTTGTTCCACTTCAGCTTGCGGCCGAGGAAGCCCTTGCCGCATTCCGCGGCGGCGCGGCCGCTGGCGCTGGCGAAGCGAGCGTAATCCGCACGGGTGACGGCGACGATTTCGATGGGCACGGCCGCGGTCGGCGCAGTGGCCGCGGCGGTGGCCGTCCTGTTGTCGGCAAGCGTTCCCACCCGCGTCCGTAGGGCGCGTTCGCGCGCGGGATCGAGGTCCAGCCAGGCGATGTCGGCGAGCAGCGCGGCAGCAGCAGGGCGGGTGTCCGGCTTCGCCAGCAGGCCGGTCAGGCGCTGGTCGAGCGCGTCGGCCAAGCGCTTGCGCAGCAGCGCCACGGACGCGCCGGTGCCGCCGCGCCGTTCGTCCAGCTGCTGCGCGCGCTGGAAGGTGATGCGCGCGCCGGCGACGTCGCCCGCGCGCAGCGCGCGCTCCGAGGCGGCGTTCAGCGCGTCGAACAGCGCAGCGGTCAGGCGCAGGGTGTCGGGATGGGTCGGGTTGGTGCGCCACGCCGCGTCCAGGCTGTCCCAGGCGTTGGCGTTGCGCGGCGCCAGCAGGCGCCCGTCGCGCAGCTGCTGCTCGGCGTTGGCGACGTAGGCGGCCACGCTGCCGCCGCTGACGATCGCCTCGCCCGGAAGGGATTGCGCCTCGTCGTAGCCGGGCGCGGCGGGCGGCGTCGGAGCCGTGGTGGTGGCGGCAACGGCGGGCGCGGGTGGCGGCGACGCATCGTCGCGGGTCGCGACATAGGCAAGGCCGATGCCGAGCGCGGCCAGCACGGCGGCGCCCGCGCCGAGCGGCAGCCAGCGCGGGCGCGGCGACGCCGGCGGGGCTTCCTGCATCCACGCCGTCGGCACTTCCACCGCGGCGAACGAACGGCTGCTGCGGCGCTCCAGCGCGTCCAGCGCATCCACCATTTCCTGGGCGCTGGCGAAGCGCTGCTCCGGCCGCTTCGCCATTGCCTTGTCGATGAAGCCCTGCCACTGCTTCAGCGCCGGCGGCAGGCGCGGGATCGGTTCCTGCACGTGCCGCAGCGCCATCGACAGCGCATCGCCGGCGTTGTACGGCAGCCGGCCGACCAGCATTTCCCAGGCCAGTACGCCGATGCTGTAGAGATCGGCGCGGCGGTCCACGTCCTGCCCGCGCGCCTGCTCCGGCGGCATGTAGGCGGTGCTGCCCACCGCCAGCCCGGCGGTGGTCAGGCGCGGGTTGCTGCCGCGCCGCAGGGCGATGCCGAAGTCGGCCAGCATCGGCCGGTCGGCGTCGTCGAACAGCACGTTCTCCGCCTTCACGTCGCGATGCACCACGCCGCGCACGTGCGCGTAGTCCAGCGCCTGCAGCAGGCTGCGCAGGATCGACGCCACCTTCGGCTGGTCGCCGGCCAGCCGGCGCTGGGCCAGGTGGCCGCGCGACAGGTAGGGCATCGAATAGAAGGGCAGGCCGTCGGACGTGCGGCCGACCTCGAAGATGCCGACGATGTTGGGATGTTCGAGCCGGGCAATGGTGCGCGCCTCGTTCTCGAAGCGCGCGCGGCTCACCTCGTCGGCCAGCACGTCGGCCAGCATCACCTTCAGCGCGACCTTGCGGCCCAGCGATTCCTGCTCGGCCAGATAGACCGTGGACATGCCGCCCTGGCCGATGACCCGCAGGATGCGATAGCCCTGGATGCTGGGATTGGTCTTGTCCGTCACTGCGCCGTCGTTCCCTTGGCCCGCACCGAGCATACGACGGAGACGCCGCGGGATGGAACGCTTCAGCGTTCCGGTTTGCGGCGCACGTAGAGCTGCTTGCGCACGCGCGCCACCACCTCGCCCTGCGCGTCCACGACGGCGTTGTCGAACCAGCGCAGCACCTTGCCGCCGTCCGCGGCCTCGGCGCGCAGCCCGTCCAGCACGCCGTCGTCCAGCGCGAAGGCGGTCTGCACGACGCCGCGGCCGGGTTTCACGAACTCGATCTCGCCGGCCTTGTCCCAGACGTAGTGGTCGCGCCCGAGGTGGTGCAGCACCATCAGCATCCAGAACGGGTCGGTCATCGCGAACAGGCTGCCGCCGAAGTGGGTGCCGACGTAGTTGCGGTTCCACGGCCGCATGCGCAGCTCGACCCGCGCATGCCGGTAATCGTCCGACAGTTCGGCGAGGTGGATGCCGGCGAACAGGAACGGCGGCCACAGGTTGATCCCGTGGCGGAACAGGCCGGCCCGCACGGTCAGACCAGCAGCAGCGCCGACATCTGCCGGCGCACGCGGCCCACCAGGTCTTCGTCCTCGACCACGCGGAACGCGTCGATCAGCGACTTGCGCGCCAGCCCGTCGCCGTAGCTGCGGTCGCGGCGCAGCATCTCGATGAACTGCGCCAGCCCGGCCTCGGCGTCGCCGGCCACCAGCTGGCGCACGCCGAGCAGGTGGCGCGCGCGCAGGTCGCCCGGATCGGCGGCGATGGCGGCTTCCAGCGTTTCGGCCGGCGGCGCGTCCTTGAGCAGGGCGGCGAAGCCGAGCCGCGCGCGCGCCTTGATCGTGCGGTCGTCGGTGGCGAGGTTGGCCGGCAGCCTGTCCAGCAGCTGTTCGGCCTCGACCGCGGCGCCGGTCTGCAGCAGCGCCAGCGCCAGGTCGAGCTTCAGCTCGTCCTTGTCCGGCTCGGCCTCGATGGCCTTGCGCAGGCGCATCACGTCCTCGTGCGGATCGACCGGCGCGGCGGCTTCGGGCACGGACTCTTCCGCAGGCGCGGCGGCGGGCTCGATGCCCACCTGCGCCAGCATCTCGCGCAGCTGGCCTTCCGGCAGCGCGCCGGGAATCGCGCCCAGCATCTGGCCGTCCTTGAACAGCACCATCGTCGGCACCGAGCGGATCTGGAACGCGGCGGCCAGCTCCTGCTCCTTGTCCACGTCGACCTTGGCGACCGCGAACGCGCCGTGGTACTCGGCGGCGAGCTTCTCCAAGATCGGCCCCAGCGTCTTGCACGGCGCGCACCAGGTGGCCCAGAAGTCCACCAGCACGGGCGTCTCCAGCGACTTGCGGATCACCTCCTCCTCGAAGCGGGCGGCGGTGGCGTCGAACACGTGGGGGTGGGCGGTGTCGGTCATGGCATCAAGGGGCGGGAACATGCCCCAGTAGATGGCGACGAAGGGCGCATTCGCAAGCCGATGTAAAAAATAGTTGACATCGCGGGTCGTCAATGTAAATTGAACATTACATTTAGTCCGCTGGAGATGACACGATGGCTGGCCTGTCCCCGCGTACCCGCTTCGTCGCCTGGCTGCTGCTGGCCGGCGTCGGGCTGGCGCTGTTCTTCAGCGGCGACTACCGCGACATTCCCTTCCCGGTGGGATGGCTGGGCACGTTCCTGTTCGTCGCGGCGGTGTGGTTTTCCGTGGCCCGGCTGCACGACGTCCCGCAGAGCGAGGAGGAGGCGCAGGTTGCGCCCGGCGAATGGCAGGCCTGGATCGGCGTGGCCTTCGTCGGCGCGGTGATCGCGGCCAGCCTGCTCAAGGCGCACCTGTTCCTGCCGGAGGTGCCGATTGGCCGCAACCCGGAGGTCAGCGCGGCCGGCCGCTCCATCGGCACCCTGTTCGTGGCGTGGCTGGTGCTTTCGCACGTGCTGAAGCAGCGCTGGGCCGGCAAGGTGCTGGCCGACGAGCGCGACGCACGGATCGAACTGGTCGCCAGCCAGTGGGCGCGCTGCGCCACCGCGGTCTGCGTCATTGCCATTGCGGTGATGCTGGGCTTTTCCGACACCGAGCGGCTGCGCCAGTTCAGCTATCCCTTCATCGCGCAGATGCTGATGCTGGCGCTGCTGGTGGGGCTGTGGCTGGACCAGCTGGTGGCGGCGATCCTGTACTGGCGCGACCGCCGCGGAGCGCAGGCATGAATCTCCTGGGGCGGAGACTGGCCCGCTCCGATGCGCAGGCGTTCGGCGAACGCTTCGCGTGGCGGATGGTCGCGATGTTCGCGGGCATGGCGCTGTACCTCACGTTCGGCGCGATTCTCGGCGGGCGCGAAATCGCCGTCGTCGCAACGTTGATCGCGCTGCCGCTGACGTTCGGCTTCCGCTTGCGCGCGGCGGCGGACGAGCGCAGGCGCGGCGAGACAATGGAGGACGAGCGCGATGCCGCGATCCGCGCGCAGGCCGACCGCGCCTTCCGCATCGCCGCCTCCTGCTGGTTCGCGCTGCTGGCGCTGGCGCTGTCCTTCGATGCCGGGCGCGGGGCGTTGTCGGCGAACGATTGCGCGATTCCCGGCCTGCTGTTGCTGGGCGTGGTCGTCGCCAACCTCACGGGGCATCTGACGGTGGCGGTGCTTTATCGCCGCGACAGGCAGTGAGCGCAGCCGGCGCATGTCGAGGCAATCGGAAGGGCACGCGGTGCCCGGAGGCGATGCGGGAATGAGCAAGCAGGAAAAGATCGGTCTGGTGATGCTGGCGGTGGCGCTGACCGGCGCCGTGTATCTGGCGTGGGAACTGTTCCTCGCGCCGGGCGCCGCGGCTTCGGAAGGCGCGCTGGGCGGCATGCGCGACAACGTCGCCAAGCTGTTCGCGGCGCTGTTGCTGGGCTCGATGGCGATCCAGAAATACGGCAACGGGCCGCTGGAGGACGAGCGCGACCGGCAGATCAAGGCGGCAGGCATGGAGGCCGGGTATTTCGCGCTGATCCTGATGGTGTTCGTGTCGGGGACGCTGATCCGGGCAACCGGCTTCGCCGACTATCTGCGCTTGCGTCCGCACGGCTGGCTGGAACTGTACCTGCTGCTGTGCATCGCCGTGTCCGTGGCGGTGAACGGCGCGGTCAGGACCTACCGCTACTGGTGCGATCGCCGGGCGCCGGCATGACCGGCACTTCGATCGCCAACGAGATCCGCCGCCTGCGCTTCGAGCGCGGCGAGATGACCCAGCAGGCGCTGGCCGACGCCTGCGGGGTCACCCGGCAAACCATCATCGCGCTGGAGGCGGGGCGCTACGCGCCGTCGCTGGAACTGGGCTTCCGCATCGCCGACGCGCTCGGCGTGCGCATCGAGGACGTCTTCCAATGGAGCAGACCGAAGTGAGCAAACGCGCGAACGGGTTCTTACGGTTCCTGAAGTGGGCGCTGGGCGTCGTGGTCGCGCTGGCGCTGTTGCTGGCGGCGTACCTGTGGTGGGTGGTCGCGCGCTTCGACACGAAGACGCTGCCGGCGCGGCACGGGCAGGTGGATGCGGAACTGTTCGCCCGCGAGGGTGGCCGGCATCCGCTGATCGTCGGCCTCGGCGGCGGCGAGGGCGGCAACGCGTGGGCGACGAAGACCTGGAAGAAGCAGCGCGAGCGCTTCCTCGACCAGGGCTACGCGATGCTGGCGGTCGGCTATTTCGGCACGCCGCATTCGCCGGAGCATCTGGACCGCATCTCGCTGGACGGCGTGCACGCGGCCATCGAACGAGTCGCCCGCGATCCGCGCGTGGACGGCCGCTGCATCGCGGTGATCGGCGGTTCGCGCGGTGCCGAGCTGGCGCTGCTGCTGGCCAGCCATTACCCGGACATCAAGGCGGTGGTCGCCATCGTGCCGGGCAGCGCGGTGTTCCCGGCGCTGACCGACGCGATGACCACGGCGGGCTTCTCCTTCCACGACAAGCCGCTGCCGTTCGTGCCGATGACCTGGAGCGCGACGCCGTACCTGTTCACCCGCGACCTGCGCGCCGCGTTCGAGACGATGATGCGCGACGAGGCGGCGATGGCGCGCGCGGCGATCCCGGTGGAGCGGATCAACGGCCCGGTGCTGTTCGTGTCCGCGGCGCAGGACGAGATGTGGCCGTCGAAGGAGATGGGCGACGCGATGATGCGGCGGTTGCAGGCGCATGGCTTCCGTCACCATGCCGAGCATCTGGTGGTGCAGGGCGGCCACGCCGAGCCGCTGGACGAGTTCCCGAAGATGGAGGCGTTCCTCAAGACCCGTTTCGCGGAGACCTGCCGATGAGGCGCGCGGCGGTGCCGCTGGTCCTGCTGGCGCTGGCGTCGTTCGCGCTGGCGCTGCTGCTGGCCGGCGCCGGCCTGCCCGAATACTCGCACCGCCTCCACCCGGTCGCGCTGCGCGGCGCGGCCGGATTGCCGGGCGCCATGCCGTTCAACGCCGCCGCGTTCCTGTTGCCGGGAATCGCGCTGCTGCTGGCATCGCATGCGCTGCGGCCAACGCTGGCGGCGCGGGGCTGGACGGCGCGGATCGGGCTGACCCTGGCGCAGCTGTCGGCGCTGGCGTTCGCCATGCAGGGCGCGCTGCCGCTGGACGCGCGCGAGCTGGACGGCGATGCCAGCCGGCTGCATGCGCTGGCGTGGATGATCTGGTGGATCGCGTTCGTGCCGGCGATGGCGCTGCTGGCCGTCGGTGCGCGGCGTGGCGCGAGCTTCGCCGTCGCCTGCCTGCTGGCCGGCGCGCTGGTGTTGGTGCTGGCGGTGCTGGCGCCGGTCGGGGCGTGGGTGGGGCTGGCGCAGCGGCTGGCGTTCTTGGTGTGGTTCGGCTGGTGGCTGTATGCGGCGTTCGCGCTCAACCGTGCTTCAGCTTCAGCGCCAGGATCGTCGCCGACAGCACGAAGGTGACCGCGTTCGACACGATCATCGGCCACGAGTGCAGCACCAGCCCGTAGCCGAACCAGCACGCGATGCCGAACGTGAACGTCGCGTACATCAGCAGCGAAATCCCGCGGGTGTCGCGGCTGCGGATGGTCTTCACCGCCTGCGGGACGAACGACAGGGTGGTGCAGGTGGCGGCGAGGGCGCCGATCCATTCCAGGCTCATCGCTTCGATCCTTGCGCCGTGTCGTGACGGGCGATGCCGGGTTCCGTCGCGAACTCGGGCTGCCGCATGCCTGCGATGTGCCACGACGGATCGGCCAGCATCAGGGTGGATGCGCCAGCGCTTCCGCTGAAGGCGATGCCGGCCAGCGGGCTGAGCGCGATGAGGGTGGTTCCACTGTTGCCGGGCGGGCGAGCGTTGAACGATGGCGCGCGGGGCATCGGCTTCTCTCCGTCAGGGGCGTCGGAGTGTGGCATGCGGCGTCCGCAATGCGCTGCGAACGCGCCGCGTCATCACCCGCATCCGGCGCGTCGTGTCGCCTGTGGGCGGCATGGCAGGCGCAGCCGTCCTCCTGAAACGCACAAGCCCGGGTTGCCCCGGGCCTGTACTTGCCGGATGCGCCCGCTGGGACGCATCCGGCCGTTCGCTGGAGCGGGCGTCAGAACTGCGCGTCCAGGTGGAACTCCACGCCGTGGTCGCTCGAGTCTCCGCCCATCTGCGCGCGATAGTCCACGCGCAGGCCCCAGCCGGTGCCCCAGTTGAATTGCAGGCCGGCGCCGAGGATCCAGCGGTTGCGCGCATAGCCCTCCAGGGTGGTGCGGTAGAACGGCATCTGCAGCAGGTCGCTGTACTGCACGGTGGCCGTCCCGCTGCCGCTGAAGTCGTGCTGGTACTCGGCCTTCAGCTGCGGCGAGATCGAGCCCCACGCGGTCTGCCGGCGCCAGTCGAACCGCACGCCCGCGTTGCCGGTGGTGCTCTCCACGTCCATCTTCCCGTAGGTCAGCGCGTTCGGTGCGTCCGCCTGCTCGGCATAGCCGTCCAGTTCGCCTTGGGCGATATCCAGCCGCAGGTACGGCGTGACCTGCAGGTTCCGGAACGCGAGGTCCGCGCCGGCCGAGACCGAACCGAACCACTGCGAGCCGTCGCGCGAGCCGGCGGCCGTGCTGCCGTCCGCCGTCACGTGGCGGCGCAGGTCGAAGTCCAGCGTCTGATAGCCGAGCACCGTGTCGATGAAGAAGCGCTCGCCCGGGCTGACGCTGGCGTAGCCGGCCAGGGTGTAGGCCCTGGCGTCGCTGCGGGTGCCGTTGTCGCCGACGTGGGTGCGGTCGCGGCCGTAGCCGACGCCCATGCCGAGCACGACGCGGTCGCTGATCCGGTAGTCGGCGCCGGCGGACACGCCGTCCGTTTCGAACGTCAGCTCGGAGGTGGCGCCGCGGCTGTCGAGGCTGCCGGAGCGGAGCATGCCCGCCGCCCACGTACCGAAGGCCGTGGATACGCTGGAGGACGCGCCGGAGTCTGTCGCATTTCCATCGCCGGGCGCGGCGCCGTTGGCGTCGAACGGCTGCTGGCGCTGCATGTCGCAGCGGTTGTTGCCGGGCGCGATGTCCGTCCCCGGGACGCATGCCTGGCGCGAGGCCATCGACAGCGAGTTGCTGAACCCGGAAGCGTTGCCGTGGCCGTGCAGCCGTTGCATGCGCTGCTGGAAGTTGTTGACCTGCGTGTTGGCGAAGCGGCGAGCCGCCTCGGCCTGGGCGTTGATCAACCCGCGGACCTCGGGATCCTGCGACGGGTCCGGACGCTGCGCGACCACCAGCGAGTAGGCGCGGTTGCCGGTGAAGTGCAGCGCGTCGGTCGCGGTGACGGTGAAGGCGAAGGTGCCTGCCGCCTCCGGCGAACCCGAAAGCCGCCCGTCCTGGTCCAGCGTGATGCCCGCCGGCAGCGCGCCGGTGGTCACCGCGTAGTGGTAGGGCGCGGTGCCGCCGGTCGCCGTCAGCTGCTGCGCGTAGGCGACCATGAAGGTGCCCGCCGGCAGGGTTTCGGGCGTCAGCGTGATCGTCGGCGCCGACACTTCCAGCGTGTACGTCTGCGTGATCGAACCGGCGGTGCCGGTGGTGCTGTCGGTGGCGGTGACGCTGAAGCCGAAGCTGCCGGCCACGGTGGGCGTGCCGGACAGCGCGCCGGTGGCGGCATCCAGCGTCACGCCCGCGGGCAGCGCGCCTGCCGACACCGTGTAGGCGTACGGCGCGATGCCGCCGCTGGCGACGAACGTCTGCGCATAGGCCACGCCGGCGGTGCCGGCCGGCACCGTCGCGGGCGTCAGCGTGAGCGTCGGCGCGGCGATGGTCAGCGTATAGCTGTTGGTCGCGGTCGCCGCGGTGCCGCCGGTGCTGTCGGTAACGGTCACGCTGACGTTGAACGTGCCCGACTGCGTCGGCGTGCCGCTGTAGGTCAGCGTGGCGGAATCGAACGCGATTCCGGTCGGCAGCGCGCCGCTGGCGACGACCGTGTACGGCGCGATGCCGCCGCTGATCGTCAGCGTCTGGCTGTAGGCGCTGCCGGCGATGCCGGACGGCAGCGTGGCTGGAGTGACCACGAGCGTCGGCACCGCCACCACGACGGCGTAGGCGCGGCTGCCGGTCTGGCCGTTGTGGTCGGTGGCGGTCACGGTGAAGTTGAACGTGCCCGACGTGGTGGTGGTGCCGGAGAGCGTGCCGTCGGCGGCGATGGTCAGGCCGTCCGGCAGCGCGCCGGCGGTCACCGCGAAGGCGTAGGGCGCGACGCCGCCGCTGGCGCTGATCGCCTGGGTGTAGGCCAGGCCCGCCGTGGTGCCCGGCAGCGTGGCCGGATCGACGGTGATGGTCGGTGCGGGCACGTCGATCGTGTAGTTCTGCGTGATCGAGAACGGCGCGCCGGTGCCGGTCAGCACGGTATCGGTGGCGGTGATCGTGACCGGATAGCTGCCGGGTGCGGTCGGCGTGCCGGAGACAGTGTTGCCGCTGAAGCTCAACCCGGCCGGCAGGGGGCCGGTCAGCACGTAGCTGAAGTTGCCCGAGCCGCCTGCCGCGGTGAATGCCTGCGAGTACGGCGCACCGTAGGACGCGGTCAGTGTGCCGGCGGCGGGCGTCAGCGTCAGCGTCGGCGCGGCGAGGGTCAGCGTGTAGGCATGGCTGCCGGTCTGGCCGTGGTCGTCGGTGGCGGTCACGGTGAAGTTGAACGTGCCCACCGTGTTGCTGGTGCCGGACAGCGTGCCGTTGGATGCCAACGTGATGCCGCTCGGCAGCGCGCCGGCAGTCACCGCGAAGGTGTAGGGCGCGACGCCGCCGCTGGCACTGATCGTCTCGCTGTAGGCCACGGACGCGGTCGGATCGGGCAGCGTGGTGGGAGCGACCACGACGGTCGGCGCCGGTACGTTGATCGTGTAGTTCTGCGCGATCGAGAACGGCGCACCGGTGCCGGTGAGCGTGGTGTCGGTGGCGGTGACCGTGACCGGGTAGCTGCCGGGCGCGGTCGGGGTGCCGGAGACGGTATTGCCGCTGAAGCTCAACCCGGCCGGCAGGGCGCCGGTCAGCACGTAGCTGAAGTTGCCCGAGCCGCCCGAGGCGGTGAACGCCTGCGAGTACGGCGCGCCGTAGGACGCGGTCAGTGTGCCGGCGGCGGGCGTCAGCGTCAGCGTCGGCGCGGCGAGGGTCAGCGCGTAGGCACGGCTGCCGGTCTGGCCGTGGTCGTCGGTAGCGGTCACGGTGAAGTTGAACGTGCCCACCGCGTTGCTGGTGCCGGAGAGGGTGCCATCGGCGGCAAGGGTCAGCCCGGCCGGCAGCGCGCCGGCGGTCACCGCGAAGGTGTAGGGCGCGACGCCGCCGCTGGCGCTGATGGTCTGACTGTAGGCCACGGCCGGGGTCGGATCGGGCAGCGTGGCCGGAGCGACCACGACGGTCGGTGCGGGCACATCGATCGTGTAGTTCTGCGCGATCGAGAACGGCGCGCCGGTGCCGGTCAGCACGGTATCGGTGGCGGTGACGGTGACCGGATAGCTGCCGGGCGCGGTCGGGGTGCCGGAGACGGTATTGCCGCTGAAGCTCAACCCGGCCGGCAGGGTGCCGGTCAGAACGTAGCTGAAGCTGCCCGAGCCGCCCGCTGCGGTGAACGCCTGCGAATACGGCGCGCCGTAGGACGCGGTCAGCGTGCCGGAGGTCGGCGTCAGCGTGAGCGTCGGCGCGGCGAGGGTCAGCGTGTAGGCGCGGCTGCCGGTCTGGCCATTGTGGTCGGTGGCGGTCACGGTGAAGTTGAACGTGCCCACCGTGTTGCTGGTGCCGGACAGCGTGCCGTCGGTGGCGAGGGTCAGCCCGGCCGGCAGCGCGCCGGCAGTCACCGCGAAGCTGTACGGCGCGACGCCGCCGCTGGCGCTGATGGTCTGGCTGTAGGCGGTACCTGTCGACGGATTCGGTAGGGAGGTGGGGTCCACCACGATGAGCGGCGTCGCGACGTTGATCGTGTAGTTGCCGGTGACGGTGAACGGCGAACCCGTGCCGGTCGAACCGGTGTCGGTGGCGGTGATCGAGAAGCTGTAGTTGCCGGGTGCGGTCGGCGTGCCGGACAGCGTATCGCCGCTAAGGGTGACGCCCGGCGGCAGCGAGCCGCTGGCCGCGTAGGTGTACGGGCCGGTGCCGCCGCTGGCCGTGAAGGCCTGCGAATACGGCGCGCCGTACGGCGGATTGAAGGTGGCGCTGGCGGGGGAGATCGCCAGGGTCGGGGCGGCGACGGTCAGCACGAAGGACTCGCCGACCGTGTACGGGCCGTTGCCGGTGCTGCTGTCGGTGGCGGACACGTTGAGGTTGAACGTGCCGGCCTGGGTCGGGGTGCCGGAGACGGTCACGGTATTCGCGGTGGTGCCGGTGATCGCCAGGCCCGCGGGCAGGTTGGTGACCTGGTAGCCGCTCCAGGGCTGTGCGCCGCCGTTGAAGGTGAACGTCTGCGAATACGGCACGGCCGTGGTGGCGGCGAAGCCGCCGGAAGCCGTGATGGTGATCGTCGCGTCGTTCACCGTGACGGTCACCGTTGCCGGCGCCGACGTGCCGCCGGTGTTGGTTGCCGTGTAGGTGAAGCTGTCCGGGCCGGCATAGCCGGCGGTCGGCGTGTAGGTGACCGTGGTGCCGCTGGCGATCGCGGTGCCGTGCGCTGGTGCGGTGCCGATCGCGACCGAAGTCGGGGCGCCGCCGGTGATGTTCAGCGTGACCGGATTGGCGCTGCTGTCATAGGCGACCGTCGCGCTGACCGGGTTCGCCACCGGCGGCACGTCGATGACGGTGATGGCGTAGGCCTGCGTGGCGGTGTAGGGCCCGGTGCCGGTGCTGCTGTCGGTCGCGGTGACGCTGAAGTTGAACGTGCCCAGCGCCGACGGCGTGCCGGTGATGGCGCCGGTCGAACCATTCAGGGAAAGCCCGCCCGGCAGCGCGCCCGCGGTGACCGCGTAGGCGTACGGCGCGGTGCCGCCCGACGCCGGCGCGATGCCGTCCGAATAGGCCGCACCCAGCGTGCCGCCTGCCAAGGTGGCGGCCGGCAGGGAAATCGTCGGCGCGTCGATGGTGATGCTGTACGCCTGGTTGCCGCTGAAGGGGCCCGGGAACGGGCTGGCGTCGGTCGCGGTCACGGTGAAGTTGAAGGTGCCGCCCGCCGTCGGGGTGCCGGAAAGCGTGCCGCCTATCGACAGGGTCAGACCCGTCGGCAACGTGCCGGCGGTCACCGCGAAGGAATAGGGCGTGACGCCGCCGCTGGCAGTGAAGGTCTGGCTGTAGGCCGTCGCCACGGTGCCGCCCGGCAGGGCTCCGCCTCCGGGGCTGACCGTCACCGGTACGTCGTCGTTGGTGATGGTGCCGACGCCTTGGTTGTCGGCGATGGTGGCGTTGGTCGCGCCGCTGAGGTTCAGGAAGAACGTCTCGTTCGCTTCCGGCACGGTTTCGCCCAGCACGGCGACGGTGATCGTCCGCGTGGTCTGGCCGGGGGTGAACGTCAGGGTGCCGCTGGCGGCGGTGTAGTCGCTGCCGGAGGTGGCGGTGCCGTCGGCGGTCGCGTAGTTGACCGTCACGGTCTGGCCGCTGGCCGCGCTGAGCGTCACCGTGAAGGTGGCGTTGACGGTGCCGCTATTGCCTTCGACCACGCTCGCATCGTTGATCGACAGGCTCGGCTGCGGATCGTCGTTGACGATGGTGCCGATGCCCTGGCCGTCGACCACGGTCGCGCCGGTGACGTTGGTCACGTTGACGAAGAACGTCTCGCTCGGCTCGTTCAGCGTGTCGCCATTGACGGTCGCGGTGAACGTGTAGGTGCTGCTGCCGGCCGGAATGGTCTGGCTGGTCAGGCTTTGCGCGGCATAGTCGACGCCCGCCGTGGCGGTGCCGTTGGCGGTGGCGATGTCGAAGCTCGCGCCGCCCGGACCGGCCGGCGCGCTCAGGCTCACCGTGAAGGTGAAGTTGGTGGTGCCGGCGTCGCCTTCGCTGGCGCTGACGTCGTTGATCGACAGGTTGGGCAGGTCGTCGTTGAGGATGGTGCCGGTGGCGCTGTTCGGCACGCCCACGATGTAGCCGGCGCCTGCGTTCAGGGTGATGGTGACCGTCTCGTCCGCCTCGATGGTGGCATCGGCGGTCGGGTCGATCGTGATGGTGCCGGTGGTGCTGCCGGCGGGAATGGTCAGCGGCGAGGTCGCCGCCGCATAGTCGGTGCCGGACGTGGCCGACCCGCTGACCGTGAAGTTGATCGAGGTCGCGCTGAATGCGGCCTGGTTCAGGGTGACGGTATAGACCAGGTTGGTGGCGCCGTCTTCGGCGACCGAGGCCGGCGCGACCGCGATGGATGCGGTCGGCACGTCGTCGTTGAGGATGGTGCCGGTGGCGCTGCTCGGCGCGCCGACGGTGTAGCCGGTGCCGGCGGCGACGGTCAGGATGACGGTTTCGTTGGATTCGACGGTGCCGTCGGCGACCGGATCGATGACGATGGTGGCAGTGGTGGCGCCGGCCGGGATGGTGACGGTCGGCACGCCGCCGGTGTAGTCGGTGCCCGCCGTCGCGGTGCCGCTCGTGGTGATGTTTACCACCGTCGGCGAACTCAGGTTGAGGCTGCGGGTGACGGTGTAGACCAGGTTGGTCGCGCCGTCTTCCGACACGCTGGCCGGTGCCACCGCGATCGAGACGCTGGGCGGCGGACTGACCGTGAGGGTGAAGTTCTCGACCTCGAAATAGCTGCCCGGGCCGGTGCTGGCATCGGTGACGCGGAGGGTGACGGGGTAGTTGCCGGGTGCCGCCGACGTGGTGCCGCTGATGATGCCGGTGCCGGAGATGCTGATGCCGGCCGGGAAACTGCCGGTCTCAAGCAGGTAGGTATAGGGCGCCACGCCGCCGTTGGTGGTCAGGGTCTGCGTGAACGCCGCGCCCTGGATGGCGGTGCCGGCGTTGGCGGCAAGGCTCAGGCTGGGGTTCTGGACGGTGCCGGTATAGCCCTTGTCGACGAATTGCGCGGTGGGCGATGTCGAATCGGTCGAACGCACGCTGAAGCTGTAAGCGCCGCGCTGGGTCGGCGTGCCGCTCAGGACGCCGCCGGCGGTCAGGGTCAATCCGGGCGGCAGGACGCCGCCCGCTAGGGAGTAGGTGTAGGGCGCCACGCCCCCGCTGGAGGTCAGCGTCTGCGAGAAGGGGGTACCAGCCGTCAGGGTCGGCAGCGAGCCGGGGGAAACGGTGATGGCCGAGGCGGCCGGGGTGATGGTGATGCTCACCCGGACGTCGCCGGCGCCGGTAAGCGAGCCATCGGCGAATTCGAAGACATCGGTCGAGCCGACGCTCCCGCTGGTGTTGCTGTAGTCGAGGAACCACTGGCCGCCGGTATGCCGAAGCGTAGCGGTACCGTAGTCCTCGAAATCGGCGGGGCCGTAGCTGCCGCCGTCGATGGCGCCGTCTCCGCCGAAGCCGCTGGAGAATTCGCAATCGGAGACGTTGATGGTCACCGTGCCGCCAGCGCTGACGGTGGCGGTCTGGGCCGGGCATTCCGCGGACGTATGCTGCGCGCTTGCCAGCGCGGGCCAGAGCAACGCCAGGCTGCACAGCAGCAGATGGCAACCAGACAGGAACCGGCGACCGCCGCGGCGACGCATCAGAAGCCTCGAAAGCATATGCATGTGTTTTTCCCCGGGAATCCATCCGCGTGACGCGGAGCGGTCGCATCGACCATTGACGCTTGCTGTACTTGTCACCCCAACGCAGGCCGGGTCCGGGATCGGCCAAATGGAATGGCGTGCCGGCGCGGCTGGCTGGTATTGGAACAGGATCGCGTTGTCAGAGGAAGCTCAGGGACGAAATCGGGAAAACCATACGCCGCCGTCGGGATTGTGGGGCTGCCGATACGCGTTCAGAGTGAAAAAGGCGTCGTGCAATCGTGCAGGGCGTCCACACAATCGAGGGGAAGGATCACGATGAGCGAATTCTTCATCGGCCAGATCATGATGGCCGGTTTCAACTTCGCGCCGAAATACTGGGCGTTATGCAATGGGCAACTGCTGCCGATCGCGCAGAACCAGGCCTTGTTCTCGCTGCTGGGGACGCAGTACGGGGGCAACGGCGTCACCAACTTCGCGCTGCCGGATCTGCGCAGCCGCACGCCCGTGGGCTACGCCTCCTCGGTCGATCCCGGCTGGCAGCCGCCTTCGGTGCAGATCGGACAGACCGACGGCGTCGAGAACGTCACCCTCCTGTCGACCAATCTCCCGCCGCATACCCATTCGATGAACGCATCGACGGCCGGCGGAGACAATCGCAGCGCGGGCGGGCGCGTTTTCGCCACCAGCACCAATGCCGGAGCGCCTCCGCCGAATCTGTATTCCGCCAGCACGGGTTCCCCGGTTCCCCTGAACCCCCAGACCGTCGCTCCGGCAGGCGGCAGCCAGCCGCATCCGAATCTCCAGCCCTACACCACGATCAATTTCTGCATCGCACTGCAGGGCATTTTCCCGTCGCGCAACTGAGGCGCACCGACTCACGCTGGATGCCCGCGTTCTCGAACCTGGCGGATATCCACACAACAATCTTCCGGAGTACCTCCCATGAGTACACCCTATGTCGGCGAGATCCGCATGTTCGGTTTCGGCTCCCGTGGCGCCCCCAACGGCTGGCAGGCCTGCGACGGCACCCTGCTGCCGATCGCCGAATACGAGGTTCTGTATACGCTGCTTGGCACCACCTATGGCGGCGACGGCCAGTCCACTTTCGGAGTGCCTGACCTGCGCGGCCGCCTGCCCATCCACCAAGGCACCGGGCCGGGACTGAGCAACTACGTCATCGGCCAGAAGTCGGGCACCGAGTCGGTCACCCTCCTCAGCCAGCAGATGCCGGCGCACACGCACACGGCGGTGGCGACGACCGGAGCGGCGACCGCTCTGACGCCAGGCATCGCCCTGCTGCCGGGCGCGGTCAGCGGCGACAATTTCTATGCGTCCGACATCACGGGGGCGACGGCGGTGCCGATGTCGGCGCAATCGACGGGCCTCGCCGGCGGCAGCCAGCCGCACGAGAACTGCATGCCCACGCTGACGGTGCAGTACTGCATCGCATGGGCGGGCATCTTTCCGTCGCAAGGCTGAGCTGCCGCACGCACGAAACGCATTCCATCGCGCCATGCCGGCGCGGCATCCTTCATCGGAGGACACACATCATGACCGAACCCTTCATCGGCGAAATCCAGTTGTTCGGCTTCAACTTCAATCCGCGCGGCTGGGCGTTCTGCAACGGCGCCACCATGCCGATCCAGCAGAACACCGCGCTGTTCTCGCTGCTCGGCACGCAGTACGGCGGCAACGGCCAGACCACGTTCCAGTTGCCCAACTTCGCCGGCCGTGCCGGCTGCGAACAGGGCCAGGGGCCGGGCCTCACGCCGCGCACCATCGGCGAAACCTTCGGCGTGAACACGGTGACGCTGACCACGCAGCAGATCCCGCAGCACAATCACGGCATCAACGCGTTCGTACCGTCGAATTCGGGCTCGCCCGCCACGAACGGCGGCCTGTCGCAGCCCGGCATCGCCGCGAACAGGCCCTTCTCTTCCAGCGCGCCCAACACCACCTTCGCCCCCAATATGATCAGCCCCAGCCAAGGCGGCGGCCAGCCCCACCAGAACCAGCAGCCCTACCTCGGGGTGAATTTCTGCATCGCGTTGCAGGGCGTGTTCCCGTCCTTCCCGTGACATGACGGCGGAGCATTCCGCCCGGCCGGCGCCGTTCCCCCGGGAACGGCCCGACCGCATGCGGATTCCCGAAGCGCTGGCGATGCGGGGCTTCTCGCTGCGTTCGTTGCACGAGGGCGATCTGCCCTGGCTGCGCGACCTGTACGCCACCACCCGCGCCGAGGAAATGGCGCCGGTGCCGTGGCCTGAGGCCGCCAAGCGCGCGTTCCTCGACCAGCAGTTCGACCTGCAGCATCGCCATTACCTCGCCCACTACGGCGATGCCGATTTCCTGGCGTTGGAGCAGGAAGGGCGCGGCCCGGTCGGCCGCTATTACCTGCGGCGCGCGACGCCGGACCACTTGCTCATCGACATCAGCCTGTTCCCGACGCTGCGCGGCGGCGGGCTGGGCAGCGCGCTGATCGGCCAGAGCCAGCGGGAGGCGGCCACGCTGGCGCGCGGCATGCGGCTGCATGTGCTGGAGGCCAATCCCGGAGCGCGTCGGCTCTACGAGCGGCTGGGCTTCGTGGTGGAAGGCGGCGAAGGCGGATATCGGGCGATGCGATGGTCGCCGGCGTCGTCCTGACGCAGGGCCGCTTTCGGTAAGACACTCAGGGGAGCCGGGCGATGCCGGGTTCGTTCCGCTCAGTTGAAGACGGCCTGGTACAGGAAGCCGGCGCGCTCCTGCGCGATCGGCACCAGGAAGATCCCGACCTCGCCGACCCGCGCATGGCGCATGGGATAGATCTGCTGCGGGAACAGCACCGGCGAGGTGTTGCGGAACAGCAGCGAGAAAGGTGCGCGCGCCGCGTTCGCGGAACTCGGGGGCGGCGGCAGCGGGCGCGCTTCGACCAGCACGAACTCCACATCCATGCCGTTCAGCGCGGCGGAGAAGGGCTCGTTCACGCAGCCGGCGAAGTGTTCCAGCGTCAGCAATTCCATCGGTATCCGGCTCCCGGCTCTGGGGCTGCGCGGCGCGGCAGCGGCGGACATCCTCGCCGCTGCGCCGATGCCGCACAAGCGCCTGCTGGATAACGACCGGCCAGGGGACGGCTCCGCCCGCTGGCGCGCGGGCCGGACGCAGGGCGAGGCAATGGCGGCCTTTGCTGCGCTGCGGTAGGCTTCCAACCCCGATTCCAGCGTTTTCCGCCGTGTCCGAGCCCGCCATCTACGATCCCCGCACCGTCGAATCCGCCGCCCAGTCGTTCTGGGCCGCCAACCGCGCCTTCGAGGTGAAGGAAGACGCCGGCAAGCCGAAGTACTACTGCCTGTCGATGCTGCCGTACCCGTCGGGCGCACTGCACGTCGGCCACGTGCGCAACTACACCATCGGCGACGTGATCAGCCGCCACAAGCGTATGACCGGGCACAACGTGCTGCAGCCGATGGGCTGGGACGCCTTCGGTCTGCCCGCCGAGAACGCCGCGATCAAGAACAAGACCGCGCCGGCCAAGTGGACGTATTCCAACATCGAGCACATGCGCGCGCAGCTGAAGTCGCTGGGCTACGCCATCGACTGGAGCCGCGAGTTCGCCACCTGCAAGGCGGACTATTACGTCCACGAGCAGCGCATGTTCGTGCGCCTGCTGAAGAAGGGCGTCGCGTATCGCAAGAACAGCGTGGTGAACTGGGATCCGGTCGACCAGACCGTGCTGGCGAACGAGCAGGTGATCGACGGCCGCGGCTGGCGCACCGGCGCGCTGGTGGAGAAGCGCGAGATCCCGCAGTGGTTCCTGCGCATCACCGACTACGCGCAGCAATTGCTGGACGAACTGGACACGCTCGACGGCTGGCCGGATTCGGTCAAGACCATGCAGCGCAACTGGATCGGCCGCAGCCAAGGCCTGGAAATCCAGTTCGCGGTCGATGGCGAATCCGAGCCGCTGACCGTGTTCACCACGCGCCCCGACACGCTGATGGGCGTCACCTTCATCAGCATCGCCGGCGAGCATCCGCTGGCGCTGAAGGCCGCGCAGGACAATCCGGAGCTGGCCGCCTTCCTCGCCGACCTGAAGCAGGGCGGCGTGTCCGAGGCCGAACTCGAAACGCAGGAAAAGCGCGGCATGGCCACCGGCCAATGGGCCAGGCATCCGATCACCGGAGACGACGTGCCGATCTACGTCGCCAACTTCGTGCTGATGGGCTACGGCACCGGCGCGGTGATGGCGGTGCCGGCGCACGACCAGCGCGACTGGGAGTTCGCCAAGGCCTACGGCCTGCCGGTGAAGCCGGTGATCGTCGATGCGGCCACGCGCGACGCGCTGGAGGAAATGTCCGCGCACCTGAAGGAACACGACGACCCGATGGCGGTCGCGCTGGGCGGCCACGCGCCGGTGGACGTGTTCGAAATCGACGCCGCAGTGTCGGTGGTGCGCGAGTACCTGCGCCGCATCGAGGAAGACGGCGCGCAGACCGAGCGTGGCTGGCTGATCAACTCCGGCGAGTTCAACGGGCTGGACTTCGACGGTGCGCTGGACGCGCTCGCAGCGAAGTTCGAGGCTGCGGGCACCGGCAAGCGCAAGATCAATTTCCGCCTGCGCGACTGGGGCGTCAGTCGCCAGCGCTACTGGGGCTGTCCGATCCCGGTCATCCACTGCGCAAGCTGCGGGGTGGTGCCGGTGCCGGAAGACCAGTTGCCGGTGGTATTGCCGGAGGACGTGGCCGACGCCTTCGCCTCGGGCGACGTGCATTCGCCGATCAAGTCCGATCCCGAATGGCGCAAGACCACCTGCCCGCAGTGCGGCAAGCCGGCCGAGCGCGAAACCGACACCTTCGACACCTTCATGGAGTCGAGCTGGTACTACGCGCGCTACACTTCGCCGGGCGCGGCGGACATGGTGGACGAGCGCGCGAATTACTGGCTGCCGGTCGATCAATACATCGGAGGCATCGAGCACGCGATCCTGCACCTGATGTATTTCCGCTTCTACCACAAGCTCCTGCGCGACGCGGGGCTGGTGCACAGCGACGAACCGGCCACGCGCCTGCTGACGCAGGGCATGGTCATCGCCGACACCTTCTACCGCGAGGACGAGCACGGCGCGAAGGAGTGGATCAACCCGGCCGACGTGGAGCTGCAGCGCGACGACAAGGGTCGCGTGACCGGCGCGACGCTGATCGCCGACGGGCAGCCGGTGAAGATCGGCGGCACCGAGAAGATGTCGAAGTCGAAGAACAACGGCGTCGATCCGCAGGTGCTGGTGGACAAGTTCGGCGCCGACACCGTGCGCCTGTTCTCGATGTTCGCCGCGCCGCCGGAACAATCCCTGGAGTGGAGCGAGGCCGGCGTGGAAGGCATGGCGCGCTTCCTGCGCCGCCTGTGGCGCGACGTGCACGCGCACGCCGCGCAGCCGGATCATCCGCTGGTCGATCCCGCACAGCTCGATGCCGCGCAGAAAACCCTGCGCCGGCAGACCCACGAAGCCATCCAGAAGGTCGGCGACGACTACGGCCGTCGCCACAGCTTCAACACGGCCATCGCCGCGCTGATGGAACTGCTCAACCACGTCGGCAAGTTCGGCGACATGAGCGAGCAGGGGCGCGCGGTGCGCCACGAGGCGTTCGAGGCCATCGTGCTGCTGCTCAACCCGATCACTCCGCACATCGCGCACGCGCTGTGGCAGGCACTGGGCCACCCGGAAACGCTGCTGGAAGACGTGCCGTTCCCGCAGGCCGATCCCGCCGCACTGGTGCGCGACGCGGTCAAGCTGGCGGTACAGGTCAACGGCAAGCTGCGCGGGACGATCGAGGTCGGCGTGGACACCCCGCGCGAGGCCATCGAAGCCGCCGCACTGGCGGAGCCGAACGTGGCCGCGTTCGTGGCCGGGCAGGCGCCGAAGAAGGTGATCGTGGTGCCGGGCAAGATCGTCAACATCGTGGTGTGATTTCGATTCGTCATTCCCGCGAACGCGGGAGTCCAGTGTCTTTCACACGGATAAACATCAAAGACGCTGGATCCCCGCGTTCGCGGGGATGACGGCCGCGATGGCTTAGACTCCCCCACATGAAATCCCGCCTCTCCGTCCTCGCCCTGTCCGCCGCCCTGCTGTCCGGCTGCGGTTTCCACCTGCGCAACGCGCTCAACCTGCCGGAGAACCTCGGCCCGGTGCGCGTCCTCGCGGCCGACCGCTACAGCCCGCTGGCCGACATGCTGGCCGAGGGCCTGCAGCGCGCCGGCGCGCAGGCGGCCCCGTCCGAGGCGACCGAAGGCGTGGCGACCCTGCAGGTGGTGTCCGAGCAATGGGCGGACACGCCGATCAGCAACGACCAGTCCGGCCGCGCGCAGGAATACGCGCTGCGCTACGCGGTGGTGTTCAGCCTGCATCGCGCCGACGGCACCGCCGCGGTGCCGCAGCAGGCGGTGGAGCTGTCGCGCGACTATCTGGCGCCGGCGGTGGACTCCATCGGCAAGGCCAGCGAGCGCGAAATGCTGGTGCGTGAGCTGCGCCGCGACATGGCGGCGGCGATCCTGCGCCGCGTCGATGCCGCTTCCAAGCCGGCGCCGTAAGGCCGGCGTGCGGCCGATCGCATGGAACTGAGCGCGGACCGCCTCGCCGGGCAACTGGCCAACGAGCCGCTGCGGCCCGCCTATCTGGTGGCCGGCAGCGAGCCCCTGCTGGTGCTGGAAGCCGCCGACGCGGTGCGCGCCGCCGCACGCGCGCAGGGCATCGGCGAGCGCGAAGTGCACGACATGGAAGGCCGCGACGCCGACTGGGGTGGCCTGGACGCCTCGATCCACGCGCCCAGCCTGTTCGCCAGCCGGCGCCTGATCGAAATCCGCCTGCCCACCGGCAAGCCCGGCACGGAGGGCGCGAAGCTGATTTCCGGCTTCTGCGCCGCGCCGCCGCAGGACGTGGTGTTGCTGATCGTGGCCGGCGAATGGTCGAAATCGCATGCCGGCAAATGGAGCGAGGCCGTCGCCAGAACCGGCCACCTCGCGGTCGCCTGGCCGGTCAAGCCGCACGAACTCAACGGCTGGATCGGCCAGCGCCTGCGCAGCCGCGGCGTGAAGGCCACGCCCGACGCGGTGGCGCGGCTGGCGCAGCGGGTGGAAGGCAATCTGCTGGCGGCGGCGCAGGAAGTGGACAAGCTGGCCCTGCTGCTGCAAGGGCAGGCCGAGGTGCTGGACGCCGAGCGGATGGACGCGCTGGTCGCCGACTCCGCGCGCTTCGACGTGTTCCGGCTGGTCGATGCCGCGCTGAACGGGCAGCCCGCGCAGGTCTCGCGCGTCATCGCCGGCCTGAAGGCGGAAGGCGAGGCGATTCCGGCGCTGATGGGCATGGTGGTGAAGGAGCTGAACACCGTCGCCGCGCTGGCGCGGGCGCGCAACTTCGCCGCCGAGTGCAAGGCGCTGCGGATCTGGGATTCCAAGCAGGCGGTGTACAAGCGCGCGCTGGCGCGGCACACGCCGGAGCGCTGGCAGCGGCTGCTGGTGGACGCCGGCGGCGTGGACCGCGTCTCCAAGGGCCGGGTGCGGCCGGGCAAGGAATCCGCCGATGCCTGGCTGCAGCTGGAGCGCCTGCTGCTGGCGGTGGCGGACAAGGGCGCGCTGCGCCTGCTGGCCTCGTGAGCGGCCCGCTGCGCGTTTTCTACGGCGGGAGTTTCGACCCCGTGCACAACGGGCACGTCGCCATCGCCCGCGCCGCGCGCGATGCGTTGCACGCCGAGGTCGCGCTGCTGCCGGCCCGCGATCCGCCGCACAAGGCCGCCACTCACGCCGACGCCGAACAGCGCGCGGAGCTGCTGGAGCTGGCGATCGAAGGCGAGCCGGCCCTGCGCGTGGATCGCCGCGAACTGCATCGCGCCGGCCCGTCCTACACCTGCGACACGCTGGCCGAACTGCGCGCCGACCTCGGCGGCTCCGCGCCGCTGGCATGGCTGATCGGCGCGGATTCGCTGCTGCAATTGCATACCTGGCACCGCTGGCGCGAGCTGTTCGACCTGGCCCACATCGTCGCCGTGCAGCGGCCGGGGGCCGAGGTCGATGCCGCCCGCCTGCGCGCCGAGGCTCCCCAGGTGCTGGCGGAGATCGGCCAGCGCTGGCTGCCGCCGGACGCGCTGGCGGACAGCCCGCACGGCGGCTTCGCCCTGCTGCCGCTGGCCGAGCTGCGCCCGGAGTCCTCCACCGAGCTTCGCCGCCGCATCGCCGCGGGCGAGCAGTGGCGGGACTGGGTTCCTGAACGGGTCGCGGCCCGTATCGTCCAGCTCAATCTCTACCGCGACCCGGCCGTTATACTGCCTGCATCTTCATCGAGCGTTCGCCCTTGACCACTGCCGCCCACGTCATCAAGACCAGCCTGCCCACCCCGCCGCCCTCCGTGGAGGCCCTGCTGAAGGCCGTGCACGGCGGACTGGAGGAGCTGAAAGCCAAGGACGTGGTGCAGATCGACGTGCGCGGCAAGAGCAGCGTCTGCGATTTCATGGTCATCGCCTCCGGCACCTCCACCCGCCACGTGAAGTCGGCGGCGGACGAAGTGGTGCGCTTCGCCAAGAAGCTCGACGTCGTCCCGCTCGGCGTGGAAGGCGAGCGCGAGGCCGAATGGGTGTTGGTCGATCTCGGCGACGTGGTCGTCCACGTCATGCTGCCGCGCGTGCGCGAGTTCTACGCGCTGGAGCGGCTGTGGTCGGTGGGCGACCAGCCGCCGGCCGCGGCGAGTGCCGACGAAGAGGAGTGAGCCGCAGCGCCCGCTGCGCCTTCCTCGTCGCTGATTTCTCGGAATGAAAGCCCGCCTCGTCGCCGTCGGCGAACGCGCCCCCGGCTGGGTGGCGCAGGGTTTCGCCGAATACCAGAAGCGGCTGTCGCACTGGCTGCCGCTCGACCTCGTCGAAGTGGAGCCCGGCGTGCGCGGCAAAGGCCGCGACACCGTCAGGGCGACCGCAGACGAAGGCGCGCGCGTCCTCGCTGCGCTGCCGAAGGGCGCCCACGTCGTCGCATTGGACGGACGCGGCAAGATGCACAGTTCCGAACACCTCGCCCAGCGCCTCGAACACTGGCGCGGGCAGGGCCGCGATCTCGCCTTCCTGATCGGCGGCCCGGAAGGCCA
This sequence comes from Thermomonas brevis, assembly GCF_014395425.1. Taxonomy (NCBI): domain Bacteria; kingdom Pseudomonadati; phylum Pseudomonadota; class Gammaproteobacteria; order Lysobacterales; family Lysobacteraceae; genus Thermomonas; species Thermomonas brevis. The sequence continues at coordinate 848,988 of NZ_CP060711.1, read as the reverse complement.
CGCGCCCGAGGTCATCGCCCGCGCCGACGAACACTGGTCGCTCGGCCCACTGACCCTGCCGCACATGCTGGTGCGGCTGGTGCTGGCCGAGCAGCTCTATCGCGCGGCGGCGCTGCTGGCGAACCATCCCTACCATCGCGCCTGAAGCGGACGCGGGCGGCCTGCCGCGCTGCATCACCCCGTGCGCTCGTGCTCCAGCGGCAATTCGCACAGGAACAGCACGGCATGCACCTTGCGCAGTTCCTCCGCGTGCTCGCGCATGAAATCGCGCAGCCGCTGTTCGGTGTCCAGCAGCTCCAGGCACTGCGGATGGCGCATGTCCGTGAGTTCCGGATGGTGGTGCGAGAGTCGCTCGCCGGGAAGATAGCCGGAGCTGACGTGATGCAGGATCGCTTGCACGATCTGCGCCTCGCGGGCCGCCAGCAGCAGATGCCGGGCGAGCGCCGGCGCGCTCAGCCGATGCCAGAAACGCGTCGGCCTGGCTTGGGCGACGTGCGGGAAGTAGAGCCGCAGGGCGGCGATGGTCGGTGCCTGCCGGGAGCTCATGGACGCGTTTCCTCGGTGGTGGTCGCGGTCGGGAGATCGCATGCCGGCCGCGCGCCGGCGCGTTCGGCTTCCGCGCTGCGGAACAGCGCGAGCTCGGCGAGGCGCAGGTGTTCCGGAGCGGCGAGCCGCCGCTTGTGGTGCTTGCCGTGGCCGATGCGCTGAGCGCGGTAGATGCCGGTGTGGCCCGAGAACAGGTAGGCGGTGACGCAGCCGATGGCCGCCAGCGGGCCGATCTCGGCGCCGAATAGTTCCATCGCCATCAGCGTGGTCGCGATGGGCGTGTTGGCCGCGCCGGAGAACACCGCGACGAAGCCGATGCCCGCCATCAGCGAAAACGGCATGTGCAGCAGCGGCGCCAGCGCGTTGCCCAGTGTCGCGCCGATATAGAACAGCGGCGTCACTTCGCCGCCCTTGAAGCCGGTGCCCAGCGAGACCACGGTGAAGCCGAACTTGCCGAAGAAATCCCACGGCGCCATCGGCTGCTGAAACGCACGCACGATGTCGGGGATGCCCAGCCCGATATAGCGATAGCCATCCAGCGCCCACAACGCAAAGGCGATCGCCAGGCCGCCCGCGAACGGCCGCAGCGGCGCCTGCGCGATCCGCCGCTTGACCAGCGCGCCAAGGCCATGCGCCGCGCTGGAAAACAGCATGCCGACAAGGCCGAACACGATGCCGGCGATCACCACCGCCAGCACGCTCCACGCACCCACAGGCACGATCCCGGCCACCGCATACGGCGTGTGATGGATGCCCCAGGCCAGACACACCTGATCGGCCACGATGCCGGCGACCATGCACGGGAACAGCGCGTCGTAGCGCATCCGGCCGATGGCGAGGATTTCCAGCCCGAACACCGCCCCGGCCAGCGGCGTACCGAACACCGACGCGAAGCCCGCGGCGATGCCGCACATCAGCAGCACGCGGCGGTCTTCGCGCTGCAGGCGCAGCAGGTGGGTGAGCTGGTCGGCCAACGCGCCGCCCATCTGCACGGCGGTGCCTTCCCGGCCCACCGATGCGCCGAACAGGTGCGACACCACCGTGCCGCCCAGCACCAGCGGCGCCATGCGCAGGGGCACGACCTTCTTCGGATCGTGGATTTCGTCGATGATGAGGTTGTTGCCGGCATTCACCTGCTTGCCCAGCAGGTGATAGACCAGCCCCACGCCGAAACCGGCGACGGGCAGCAGCCAGATCGCCCAGCGATGGGCCTCACGCCAGGCGGTGGCGCGGTCCAGGGCGAGCAGGAAGAACGCCGACGCGCTGCCGGCGAGGACGGCGACGAGGCTGGCGATGATCAGCCACTTCCCCAATCGGGGAAGCAGTTCGATCTGTTCGGAACGATGGAAAAAGGATGGCATTGGTCGTTGCTCGAAGATTCATCGGGCCGACCAATGCGGGGCGTGGGCGCGTGCCTACAGCCCCGACGTTGGTCAGGTGGCTGTAGGCGTCATCAGCAGCGGACGCTGCGGTTCGATTCACGGGAGGAACGCCATCTCCTGCGCGCACTCTAGCCGGCGGCACGGCGTCCGTCGAGTGGATGCCGCGCAACAAAAAACCCGCCGTCGCCGGCGGGTTCTTCGTGCATCGGGTGAAGCGGAAGATCAGACCTGCATCGCCTTGGCGACTTCGGCCAGATAGTCTTCCTGCACCTTCTCGATGCCTTCGCCGACCACCAGGCGCTGGAAGCCGACCACGTCGGCGCCGGCGGCCTTCAGCACGGCTTCGACGGTCTTGTCGCTGTCCAGCACGTAGTTCTGGCCGTACAGGGTCACTTCGCTGACGATCTTGTTGAGCTTGCCGCTGATGATCTTCTCGAGGATGTCGGCCGGCTTGGCCTTGTCCTTCTCGCTCATCTTCGCCAGTTCGATTTCCTTTTCCTTGGCGATGAACTCGGCCGGCACGTCGGCGGCCTTGTTGTGCGGCGGGTTCATGGCGGCGACGTGCATCGCCAGGCCGCTGGCCAGTTCGGCGCTGCCGCCGGCCAGGTCGACCAGCACGCCGATCTTGCCGTTGGTGTGCACGTAGGCGCCGACCGTGTTGTTGCCGTCGATCTTGACCAGGCGGCGGATCTGGATGTTCTCGCCCAGCTTCTGGATGGCAGCGGCGCGGGCTTCCTCGACGGTCTCGCCGGAGGCCAGCTTGGCGGCCTTCAGGGCTTCGACGTCGGCGGCGCCGGACGCCAGTGCGGCCTGCGCGACGGCATCGACGAAGGACTTGAAGTTGACGTCGTTGGCGACGAAGTCGGTTTCCGAGTTCACTTCGACCAGCACGGCCTTGCCGCCGGCCTGGGCGACGCCGATGCGGCCTTCGGCGGTGACGCGGTCGGCCTTCTTGTCGGCCTTGGCGGCGCCGGACTTGCGCAGCGCTTCGGCCGCGGCGTCGATGTCGCCGTTGGTTTCGGTGAGCGCCTTCTTGCACTCCATCATGCCGGCGCCGGTGCGCTCGCGCAGTTCCTTCACGAGGGAAGCGGTGATTTCAGCCATTGGGGAATACCTCTAGATGTATGTAAACGTCATCCCCGCGAAGGCGGGGATCCAGCGGTTGATCCGCTGAAATGCTGGGAAAGCTGGATTCCCGCCTTCGCGGGAATGACGAGCAAATGCAAATGCGAAACCGCAGCCGCGCACTATGACGCGGCCGCGTGACGGGACGATTACTCGCCCTTCTTGCCGCGACGCGCCGGCTTGGCAGCTTCCTCGCCTTCGACGGCGGCGGCGAAGTCCTCTTCGCGCACCGAAGCCGAGTTCGGCGCGGCGGCCTTGCCTTCCAGCACGGCGTCGGCGGCGGCGCGGGCGTACAGCTGCACGGCGCGGATGGCGTCGTCGTTGCCGGGGATGGCGTAGTCGACCAGGGCCGGATCGTAGTTGGTGTCGACCACCGCGATCACCGGGATGCCGAGCTTCTTGGCTTCCTTGATGGCGATGTCTTCATGGCCGATGTCGATCACGAACAGGGCGTCGGGCAGGCGGTTCATGTCCTTGATGCCGCCCAGCGAGGCCTGCAGCTTGTCGCGCTCGCGGCGCAGGCCCATGACTTCGTGCTTGACCAGCTTCTGGAAGGTGCCGTCGGTTTCCGCGGCTTCCAGTTCCTTCAGGCGGGCGACCGACTTCTTCACGGTGGCGAAGTTGGTCAGGGTGCCGCCCAGCCAGCGCTGGGTCATGTACGGCATGCCGCAACGCTCGGCTTCTTCCTTGACCGCCTCGCGCGCGCTGCGCTTGGTGCCCAGGAACAGGATGGTGCCGCGCTTCTGCGCCACGCCGCTGATGAAGTTCATCGCGTCGTTGAACAGCGGGACGGTCTTTTCCAGGTTGATGATGTGGATCTTGCCGCGGGCGCCGAAGATGTACGGGCCCATCTTGGGATTCCAGTAGCGGGTCTGGTGGCCGAAGTGGACGCCGGCTTCCAGCATCTGGCGCATGGTGATCTGGGGCATTGCAGAAACTCCGATGTATGGAATCCGCGCCGGGGGAATGAAGGCGCTGCGCCTGGCCGCGAGCGGCGGGCGCTGGATTCCGGGGTTGGGCCTCCCCGTCGTCACCGCTTCCGAACCCGCTTGCGCGGGCACCCCGGAGCGGGGATTGCCGACAGGTGTGGATTCGACGATGCGCTCGTCGTGGCGGCGATAAAGCCTCGGAAGTATGACCGAATCTGGCATTCGGGGCAAATCGCCGGGGATCGCGGGCGCGGAGGCCGCGCATCCGCAGCCTTCCAATGCGGGGAAGGGCGGGCATGGCGCGGGCGGTTGATCTGCGTCAAATGAAATGAGAATCAGTTTCGTTAACGTCTGCGGCATTCGCCCTGGACGCCGTCGCAGGGCCGCGTCTTTCCCTCTGGAGATCGTCCCGTGACCCGTCTTTCCCGCGTTTCCCCCCGACGGCGGCAGCGCCGCCGGCTGCTGGCCCTGTCGATGCTGCTGGCGCTGCACGCGCCGGCGTTCGCCGCCGATGGCGACGCCGACAAGGACAAGCCGGTCACCGAGTTGCAGAAGGTGGTCGTCACCGCCACCACCAGCGAGCGCAGCGCGGACACCGCGCCGGCCAGCGTCACCGTCGTCACCGGCGAGGAACTGCGCGCGCGCCCGGCGCGCGACGTGCTGGACGCCCTGCGCGACGCGCCCGGCCTGAACATCCGCGCGGTCGGCGGGCTGGGCCGGCGGGTGGTCAGCATGCGCGGCATGGAGAGCCGGCACACGCTGGTGCTGGTGGATGGCGAGCGCATCGCCGCCACCGACCAGGTGTTCGGCCTGAGCGACCTGCAGTTCGGCTGGGTGCCGATGGAGGCGATCGAACGGGTCGAGATCGTGCGCGGGCCGCTGTCCTCGCTGTACGGCTCCGATGCGCTCGGCGGCGTTATCAACATCATCACCCGCGACGCCGGCAGGCAATGGAGCGGCGGCGCGCGCCTGACCGCGGGCAACACCACCCGCGACGCCGGCGGCGACAACAAGCAGGCCAGCGTGCACCTGGCCGGGCCGCTGGGCGAACGCGTCTCGCTGGTGGTCGATGCGGCCTGGCAGAAGCAGCAGCCGCAGCCCGATCCGGCCAACGCGCGGATCGACCAACGCGAGGGGCAGGAGCAGTCCAGCCTGCGCGCCCGCCTGCAGTGGCGGCCGAGCGAGAACCAGCGGCTGGCGCTGACGATGATGAAAAGCGACGAGGATCGCTGGTACGGCACCAGCACCGGCAAGGTGCCGCTGTACTACCGGCAGTCCTACGATTTCGACCGCAGCCAGATCAGCTTGAGCTACGACGCCGGCATCGGCGGCGGCACCCTGCACCTGGCCGCGCAGGTGGCCGACATCCACCAGGTGCAACGCAACACCAACGGCGTCGCGCCGTCGCCGGAGCAGGGCGCGCGCGAAACCACCGTCAACGGCCACTACGGCATCGCGCTGGGCGAGGACCACCAGCTCACCGCCGGCTTCGAGGCGCGCGAGGAATGGCTGGAGCATCCCTCGTTCGCGCGCGGCCACGAAGCGCTGCGCCAGTACGCCGGCTTCTTGCAGGACGAGTGGACGCTGACCGACCGCTTCGACCTCGTCGCCGGCGCGCGCCTCGACCACCACGAGCTGTTCGGCAACGAAGTCAGCCCGCGCCTGTACGCGGTCTGGCAGCCGGCGGACGGCTGGATGCTGAAGGGCGGCTACTCGCGCGGCTTCAAGGCACCGATGCTCAAGCAGATCTCGCCCGAGTACCGCTTCGACGGCCCGCACAGCTTCATCGGCAACCCGGACGTGAAGCCGGAGAAGAGCGGCAACTTCGAGCTGTCGCTGGGCTACGCCAACGCGGACTACTGGCTGCGCGCCACCGCCTACCGCAACAAGGTCGAGGGCCTGATCGACGCGGTCTGCATCAGCCTGTGCGCCAAGCCGCTGGGCCGGCTGTACCGCTACGAGAACGTCAGCGACGCGCGCATTCGCGGCGCGGAGCTGGAAGCGGGCGTGGAGCTGCCGCACAACCTGCGCCTGAGCGGCAACTACGGCTACACCGACGCGCGCGACGCGACCGCCGACCGCCGCCTGGCCGAGCGGCCGCTGCAAAGCGGCAACGCGCGCCTCGCCTGGAGCAGCGCCGACCGCGCCTGGCAGTGGGAACTGCGCCACGACTACATCGGCAACCAGCTCACCGCCGCTGGCCAACATCAGCGTTCCTACCGCCTGTGGAGCGCCTCGCTCAAGCGCAGCCTGTTCGGCAACGCCAGCGTGCAGGTGGGCGTGGAGAACCTGGCCGATCATCGCGTCGAGGATGACGGCGCCTACAACTACCTCGAACGCGGCCGCTACGTGTACGCCATGTTCGGGATCGGGTTCTGACGATGACGCGCTGGGCACGATGGTGCGGCGCCGCGCTGCTGGCCGTCGCGGGAATGCTCACGATGCCGTCCGCCGCCGTGCGGGCGGCATCGCCGCAAGCGGGGGAGGCGCGGCTGGCGCTGGTGGGCAGCGGCTTCTTTCCGCAGGGCAAGCTGGCCCTGTACCGGCAGCTTGCCGCGCGCGAGGGAGTGCGGCTGGACTACGCGAGCACGCCGCTGACGCCGGAGGCGCTGGCCGCGCTCGACGGCGCGGATCTGGTGCTGGCCGAACTGCCGCCGGTGCAGCAGTGGCGCGACGAGAAATTGCCGCGGCAGCTGGGAGGGCTGCCGCGCACGCTGGTCATCGACCGCGACGGCGAGCAGGCACGGGGATTGGACAAGGCGCAGGCCACGCTGCTCGCGGCCTACGCGCGCAACGGCGGCGAGCGCAACCTGACCGCGCTGCTGCGCTACCTGCGCCAGTGGAAGGCCGAGGGCAGGCCGCCCGCCGATCCGCAGCCGGCGCTGGTGATGCCGCGCACCGGCATCTACCACCCGGACTACCGCGACCTCGCGTTCTCCTCGCTGGACGACTATCTGCGCTGGCTGGGGCCGAAGGTGAAGCCGGGCCAGCCGGTGGTCGGCATCTCGATGTTCGCCTCGGCGATCGGCAGCGATTCCACCGCCCACATCGACGCGCTGATCCGCGAGATCGAAGCGCGCGGCGGCATCGCGCTGCCGTTCTTCCGCGACACCGACGGAGGCGTGCCGGTGGAGTCGCTGCTGATGCGCGACGGCAAGCCTTTCGTGGACGCGTTGGCGAACTTCGAGATCCTCTACCGCGGCGACATCGGCAGCGACTACGCGCGCCTCGGCGTGCCGGTATTGCAGGCGATCACCTACTGGGACGGGCCGGAGCCGGTGTGGCAGGCCGACCGTCAGGGCATCTCGCCGGGCATGACCTCGTTCTACCTGGCGATCCCCGAACAGGCCGGCATGATCGACCCGCTGATCGTGGCCGCCGGCAAGTCGCGCACGCCGCCGCAGCCGATCCAGGCGCAGATCCGCGCGCTGGCGAACAAGGCGCTCAACTACGCCAAGCTGCGGCACCTGCCGGCGGCGGACAAGCGCGTCGCCATCGTGTTCTACAACTATCCGCCGGGCGAGAAGAACCTCGGCGCATCGGGCCTGAACCTGCCGCGCAGCCTGCACGCCGCGCTAGCGGCGATGCGCGAGGCCGGCTACGGCACCGACCTGCCGACCGAGGACGGCCTGCTGGCCTCCTTGCAGCGGCTGCTGTCGCCCTCGTATCGCGGCGTCGGCGAAGTGGACGCGCTGCTGCGCGAAGGTCTGGCCGGCTGGCTGCCGCTGCGCGATTACCGGCGCTGGTTCGATGCATTGCCGGAGGCGACGCGCGCGAAGATCGTGTCGGCGTGGGGCGAGCCGGAATCCAGCCCGTGGCTGCGCCATCGCAACGGCGAAGCCGGCTTCGCCATCCCGCGCCTGCAATTGCGCAACGTCACCCTGCTGCCGCAGCCCGCGCGCGCCGCGCCCGGCAGCGACGGCGCGCACGACAGCAGCGCCAGCTACCACGACGTCACCCGCCCGGTCGATCACTTCTACCTCGCCGCTTACCAATACTTGCGCGAGCAGGCAGGACGCGACGCCATCGTCCACTTCGGCACCCACGGCACGCAGGAATGGAGCTATGGCAAAGAGCGCGGATTGTCGGTGTTCGACAATCCGATGCTGCTGGTCGGCGACGTGCCGGTGGTGTATCCGTACATCGTCGACGACGTGGGCGAAGCGCTGCAGGCCAAGCGGCGCGGGCGCGCGGTGATCGTCAGCCACCAGACGCCGGCGTTCGGCGCGGCGGGCCTGCACGGCGACGGGCTGCGGTTGCAGCAGCTGATCGAGGAATACCAAGCGCTCGACCACGGCGCGGTGCGCGATGCGGCGGCGCGGCAGTTGCGCGAACTGGCCGGCAAGAGCGGCATCGCGAAGGATCTGAAGTGGGATGCCGCGCGCACCGAGGCCGACTTCGACGGCTTCCTCGGCGCACTGCACGAATACCTGGACGAGTTGGGCGAGCAGGCGCAGCCGCTGGGTCTGCACAGCTTCGGCGTCAGCGAGGACGCGGCGCGGCGCGGCGACACCGTGCGGCTGATGCTGGGCAAGCGCATCGACGCGGCGCTCGGCCTCGGCAAGAAGGCGCCCGCCGACTACACGGCGCGCGCAGACGAAGCGGGCCGCGTGTGGCTGCAACGGCATCTGATCGAACAACAGCCGCTGCCGGTCGATGCGTCCGCCGCGCAGCGCGAGCTGTTGCAGGCCGCGCAGCGCACTTACTCTTCGCTGGACGCAGCGCCGGAACTCGCCGGCCTGCTGGATGCGCTGGCCGGCCGCTATTCCACGCCGGGCCTCGGCGGCGACCCGCTGCGCACGCCGGAGAGCCTGCCGACCGGGCGCAACCTGTACGGCTTCGATCCGCAGCGGGTGCCTTCGCGCGCGGCGTGGGAAGCCGGCCAGACTGCGCTGCAACAGCTGGTCGACAGCTATCGCGGAAGCCACGCAGGCGCATATCCGGACAAGCTGGCGTTCTCGCTGTGGGGCGTGGAGACCATGCGCCACAACGGCATCCTCGAAGCGCAGGTGTTCGCCGCGCTGGGCGCGCGTCCGGTGTGGGACGACGGCGGTCGCATCGAGAAGGTCGAGCTGATCCCGGCCTCGGAACTGGGCCGTCCGCGCATCGACGTGGTGCTCTCGGCTACCGGCCTGTACCGCGACCAGTTCGGCGTGCTGATGCAGCGCATGAACGAGGCGGTGGCGCTGGCCGCGGCGGCGGACGGCGGCGACAACACTATCGCCCGCCACACCGAAGCGGTGCGCAAGCGCCTGCTGGACAAGGGATTGGAGGCCGACGTCGCCGACCGCTACGCGCGCACCCGCATCTATTCCAGCGAACAGGGCAGCTACGGCAGCGGCCTCGGCGGCAAGGTGCTGGAAACCGGCAAGTGGGATGGCGACGGCGAACTGGCCGAGTCGTACCTGGCGCGCATGCAGTACGGCTACGGCCCCGACCCGAAGCACTGGGGCGAGATCCCCAAGGGCGTCAACGCCTACGCCGAGCAGCTGCGCGGAACGCAGGCGGCGGTGCTGTCGCGCTCGTCCAACCTGTACGGGATGCTGACCACCGACGATCCGTTCTCCTACCTCGGCGGGTTGTCGCTGGCGGTGCGCCATCTGGATGGCGCGGCGCCGTCGCTGTACATCTCCAACCTGCGCAATCCCGCCGGCAGCAAGGTCGAGGACGCCGCGCGCTTCCTCGCCAGGGAATTGCAGACCCGCCAGTTCCATCCGGGCTGGATCAAGCAGATGCAGGCCGAAGGCTACGCCGGCACGCTGGAAGTGGTCAGCTCGATGGACAACTTCTGGGGCTGGCAGGCGGTCGATCCCGGCACGGTGCGCGCCGACCAGTGGCAGGAGTTCAACGACGTCTACGTCAACGACAAGCTGAACCTGGGCACGCGCGAATGGTTCGAGCGCAGCAACCCGAACGCGCTGGCGCAGATCGTCGAGCGCATGCTGGAAGCCAACCGCAAGGGCTACTGGAAGCCCGACGACGCCACGCTGCGCAAGCTGGTGCGCACCTGGCGGCAACTACAGGCCGAGCATGACGTGTTGCCCGGCAGCGACAAGCTGCTGCCGCACGTGGCGAAGCTGGCAGCGGCGTTCGGCCTGAACGCGCCGCGCCCTGCGGCGAGCAGATCCGCACCCGCACCGTCCGCAGCGGCGCCTCCCGCGCCCGCACCGGGCGCCGATGCGCCGAAACCCGCGCCGCCGAAGCCGGCCGCCCAGCGCGTCAGCGGCATGCAGCTGCGGCAGGTACTGCCATCGCCGCCGCGCTCGCCGCTGTCGCTGTGGCTGGCGCTGCTGCCCGCGCTGCTGGCCTTCGGCCTCGGCGGCTGGCGGCAGTCGCGCGCCTGATTTTTCCTTCCTCCATTCCCTTCCGATTGAAAGGCCGTTCCCATGAAGTTGATCGAATCCCTGTTGCACCAGCTGTCCGGCTGGTTCCTCGCGCCGGTGCTGGTGCTGATCCTCGTGCTGTTCCTGTACGCCTGCTATGCGCTGGGCGCGTTCGCGGTCGAGGCGTGGCAGCGCCGCGGCGGCCGCGCACATGCGATGGAGCGCCACTGGCAGCGCCACGGCGGCGGGCTGGAGGAAATGGAACTGTGGATGCTGAAGCGGCTGGAGCCGCTGCGCATCGGCACCCGCACCGCGCCGATGCTGGGGCTGGTGGCGACCATGATCCCGATGGGCCCGGCGCTGACCGGATTGTCCAATGGCCGCATGGAAGAAGTGGCGCATCACGTCGGCGTCGCCTTCGCGGCGGTGATCGTCTCGCTGCTGGCGGCCTCCGCCATCTACGCGGTGCTGGTGGTGCGGCGGCGCTGGCTGCTGCAGGACCTGCGCCGGATCGAACTCGCCATCGCCGCAAGGAGCGCCTGAGCCATGCGCCGCCGCTATCTGGACGAGGAAGAACAGGACGATCCGATCCTGTCGGTGGTCAACCTGATCGACGTGTTCCTGGTCATCGTCGCGATCCTGCTGATCGCGCTGATCCGCAATCCGTTCAACCCCTTCAGCCACGACAAGGTGGTGATGGTCGCCAACCCCGGCCAGGCCAACATGGAGATCGTGGTCAAGGACGGCAAGAAGCTGGAGCGCTACAAGGCCAGCGGCGAGATCGGCGAAGGCGAGGGCATGCGCGCCGGCACCGCCTATCGGCTCAAGGACGGCAGCATGATCTACGTGCCGGAGAAAGCGCCGGCAGGCTGACGCGTCGGCCATGGCGGGATGATGGTAAATAAATATTGACAGTCATGGTTGTTTGACTATCATCCCGGACATGGACAAGCGCGAACGCGACGAGATTTCCTTTCCCGCACTGCTGCGGGCGGCGCGGGCCACCTACGGCCGGGCGATCCGCGCCGCGCTGGCGGAGGCGGGCTTCGACGACATTCCCGGCAACGGCCTGTTCGTGATCGGCGCGGTGGCGCGCGAGCGCCTGCCGATGGCGACGCTGGTGCGCGCGCTGGGCGCGACCAAGCAGGCCGCCGGGCAACTGGTCGATACGCTGGCGCTGCGCGGCTACGTGGAGCGCGTGGCCGATCCCGACGACCGCCGCCGGCTGCTCGTCGCGCCCAGCGCGCGCGGCGCCGCGGCGGCGGACGCCATTCGCGCCGCGACCGCCGGCATCGACGCCAGGCTGGCCGCGCGCGTGCCGGCCGCGAAGATCGCGCACGCGCGCTCGGTGCTGCTGGCGCTGGCGGCCATTCAGGACGACGCGGCGGAGGGCGGCGCATGAACCTCGCGACGGTGGAGATGAAGGCGTTCGTGCCGGCGCGCGATTTCGCGGCATCGCTGGCGTTCTACGCGGCGCTGGGCTTCGAGATTCCGTGGCCGTCGGACGATCTGGCCTACGTGCGCTACGGCGATGCCAGCTTCCTGCTGCAACGGTTTTACGTGCCGGAACACGCGGGCAATTTCATGATGCACCTGCTGGTCGAGGACGCCGACGCCTGGCATGCGCATGTGGCGGCGTCCGGCGTGGTCGAACGCTTCGGCGTGCGGCTGTCGGCGCCGGAAGACCGGCCGTGGCGCATCCGCGACTTCACCCTGACCGATCCGTCCGGCGTGCTCTGGCGGATCGGCCACAACCTTCCCGTCGATGGAGCCGTTCGATGACGCGTCCTGCGTTCACCCAGCTGGCGCCGGTGCTGCGCGTCGCCGACCTCGGCCGCGCGCTGGCGTACTACCGCGACGCGCTGGGCTTCGAGGTGGAATTCGTCCATGCGGCGTTCTATGCCGGCCTGCATCGCGACGGCTGCCGCCTGCACCTGAAGCTGGCCGCGCCGACGCCGCGCGACCAGCGCGCCTTCGAGGCGGAGCAGCACATCGACGTGTGCATCGGCACCGGCGATGCGGACGCGCTGCTGGCGTGCCTGCTGGCGAACGGCGCGGACATCGCGCTGCCGTTGCGCGAGATGCCCTACGGCCGCGAGTTCCACGTGCGCGATCCGGACGGCCACGTGCTGGGCTTCGTGCAGCCGCGCGAGGGCGCCTGAACGCGGGCAGGGCGCGCGCAAATGGCGGATAATCCGCCCATGAGCATCCATCTGAAAACCCCCGCCGACCTCGAGAAGATGCGCGTGGCCGGCCGCCTGGCCGCCGAAGTGCTGCAGGTGGTCGCCCCGTTCGTGAAGCCGGGCGTCACCACCGAGGAACTCGACCGCATCTGCCACGACCACATCGTCAACGTGCAGGGCGCGATTCCGGCCAACGTCGGCTACCGGGGCTTCCCCAAGACCGTGTGCACCTCGGTCAACAACGTGATCTGCCACGGCATCCCCAGCGACGCGAAGGTGCTGAAGGACGGTGACATCGTCAACATCGACGTCACCGTCATCAAGGACGGCTGGCACGGCGACACCAGCCGCATGTACATGGTCGGCACGCCGTCGGTGATGGCCAAGAGGCTGGTGGACGTGACCCGCGAGGCGATGTTCCGCGGCATCCGTGCGGTGCGTCCGGGCGCGACGCTGGGCGACATCGGCCATGCGATCCAGCAGTACGCCGAGGCCGAGCGCTTCAGCGTGGTGCGCGAGTACTGCGGCCACGGCATCGGCAAGGTCTACCACGACGATCCGCAGATCCTGCACTACGGCCGCCCCGGCGAAGGCATGGTCTTGCAGGAAGGCATGACCTTCACCATCGAACCGATGATCAACGAAGGCGCGCGCCACACCCGCCTGCTGCCGGACGGCTGGACGGTGGTGACCAAGGACCGCAAGCTGTCGGCGCAGTGGGAGCACACCGTGGCGGTCACCCGCGACGGCGTGGAGATCCTGACCCGCGTGCCGGGCGACGACAACGACCTGTGAGCGCGCAGGCGGGCGACGATCCTGCCTGGTCCGCCGCGGCCAAGGCCGCACTGGCGCAGGCCGATGCGCGCCTGGCCCGCCGCTTCGACGCCGGCGCACGCGCCGACCGCCTGATCGCGCTGCGCGCGCGCGCCGTCGACGTGCAGGTGCGCGCGGCGTGGCGGCGCTGCATTCCCGCTGACGCGCCGCTGGCCCTGTTCGCGGTGGGCGGCTACGGGCGCGGCGAACTGTTCCCGCAGTCCGACGTCGACCTGCTGGTGCTGGCCGAACCCGACGCGCAGCAGACGTGGCAGGCGGCGCTGGCGCGCTTCATCGCGCTGCTGTGGGACGCCGGCCTGCAGGCCAGCCACGCGGTGCGCTCGGCGGGCGAATGCACCGAAGCCGCCGCCGACCAGAGCGTGCTGACGGCGTTGATCGAAGCGCGTCCGCTGGCGGCGGGCGAAGACGAGGCGGCCCGGCTGGCGGAAGTGTTGTCGCCGCAGAAGGTGTGGCCGCCCGAGGACTTCTACGAAGCCAAGCTGGAGGAGCAGCGCCTGCGCCACGCGCGCTTCGGCGACACCTCCGACAATCTCGAGCCCAATCTGAAAGACGGCCCCGGCGGCCTGCGCGACCTGCACCTGCTGGGCTGGCTGGCGCTGCGCAGCCTCGGCGTGCACACGCTGGACAAGCTCATCGAGCTGGGCCGGCTGGGCTGGGACGAGGCCGCCGCGCTGGAGCGCGAACGCCGCGCGCTGTGCCGGCTGCGCTACGGCCTGCACCTGGTGGCGGGGCGGCGCGAGGAGCGGCTGCGCTTCGATTACCAGAAGCTGCTGGCCGCGCGGCTGGGCTATGCCGACGATGCCGACTCGCTCGGCGTCGAGAAGATGATGCAGGGCTTCTACCGCAGCGCGGCGGTGGTGCGGCGGATCGGCGACCGGCTGCTGCAACGCTTCGAGGAACATTTCGAGGGTGTCGCCGCGCCCGAACCCATCGACGCCGAGTTCGAGCGCCGCAGCGGGTATCTGGCCGCGCGCGTGCCGGGCTGGCTGGGCAGCGATCCTGCGCACATCTTTGCGCTGTTCGCCGCGTGGGCCGTCGATCCGTCGCTGCGCGGCCTGCACTCGCAGACCGCGCGCGAGCTGGCGCAGGAGCTGCCGCAGATTCCCGCCTACACCGACGCATCGCCCGCGCTGCGCGAGGCGTTCATGCAGCTGCTGCGCGGCCCGCAGCCGGTGCAGACGCTGGAGCGCATGGCCCGCGCGGGCGTGCTGGGGCGCTGGATTCCGGCGTTCCAGCGCGTGTCCGGGCGGATGCAGTTCGACCTGTTCCACGTGTTCACCGTCGACCAGCACACGCTGGCGGTGCTGCGCAATCTGGCCGGCTTCGCCAGCGGCGAGCCCGATCCGCGCTTCTCCATCGCGCATCAGGTCTGGCCCTCGCTGCGCAAGCCGGAACTGCTGCTGCTGGCCGGCCTGTTCCACGACATCGGCAAGGGCCGGGGCGGCGATCATTCCGAACTCGGCGCGGTGGATGCGCGCGCGTTCTGCGAGGCGATGGGATTGTCCGAGGCCGACACCGCGCTGGTGGAATGGCTGGTGCGTCGGCATCTGCTGATGTCGGTGACCGCGCAGAAACAGGACATCACCGATCCCGAGGTGATCCACCGTTTTGCCGGCGAGGTGGCCGACCGCCAGCGCCTCGACCATCTCTACCTGCTCACCTGCGCCGATATCGCCGGCACCTCGCCCAAGCTGTGGAACAGCTGGAAAGACCGCCTGCTCGCCGACCTGCACACCGCCACGCGCCTGGCGCTGCGGCGCGGGCTGGGGCAGCCGGTGGCCGCCGACGAACGCATCGCCGAGAACCGCGAAGCGGCGCGTGCGCTGCTGCTTGCCAGCGGCCACGACGATGCAGCCATCGACGCGCTGTTCGCGCGCATGCCGGCCGAGAATTTCCTGCGCAGCCGCCCCGACCAGATCGCGTGGCAGGCTGCCGCGCTGCGCGATGCGCGCGCCGGCGAGCCGGTGGTCGCCTCACGCGCGATGGCGGGCCGCGACGGTCGCGACGGACTGGACGTGCTGGTGCACATGCCGGACCAGGACGGCCTGTTCGCGGCAATCGTGATCGCGCTCGACCGCCTGGGCATGAGCGTCTTGCAGGCGCGCGTGCTGGACGGCCCGGACGGCACCATCTTCGATACTTTCCACGTCTTGCCCGCCGAACAGCGGCAGGCGCCGGAACCCGCGCTGCTGGCGGCCTCGCTGGCACGCGCCTTGGGCGGCGACCTGTCGCGCATGCTGCCGGCGCGGCGCAGCCAGCCGCAGCACCTGCGTCACTTCCGCGTCGCCCCGCAGCTGGACTTCGCCGAGATCGCCGGCGGCACCCGCATCGGCCTGATCTGCACCGACCGCCCCGGCCTGCTGGCCGACGTGGCGCGCGTGCTGCGCGAACAGCACCTGCGCGTGCACGACGCGCGCATCGCCACGTTCGGCGAGCGCGCCGAAGACCTGCTGCTGGTCAGCGATGAACACAATCACCCCCTCGCGCCCGACCGCTGCGACGCTTTGCGCGCCGCGCTGCTGGCCGCCCTCGACGGAGACAAGCGATGACCCTCACCGATACCGACGCCCTGCGCGCCACCCTGGACGATGCGTGGGAGCGCCGCACCGACCTCACCGCCGACGAGATCGCCGCGCGCGTGCGGCCCGCCGTGGATCGCGCGATTGCCGGGCTGGAAAGCGGCGAGCTGCGCGTGGCCGAACCCGACGGCAACGGCGGCTGGCGCGTCAACCAATGGTTGAAGAAGGCGGTGCTGCTGTACTTCCGCACGCAGGACATGGCGCTGGTCGATGCCGCGCCCGCGCCGTTCTGGGACAAGGTGCCGGCCCGTTTCGCCGGCTTCGACGAGGTCGCGTTCCGTCAGCTCGGCGCGCGCGTGGTGCCGGGCGCGGTGGTGCGCGCGGGCAGCCACATCGGCAAGGACGTGGTGCTGATGCCGAGCTTCGTCAACATCGGCGCCTACGTCGGCGAAGGCACGATGGTCGATACCTGGGCCACGGTGGGGAGCTGTGCGCAGATCGGCAAGGACTGCCATTTGTCCGGCGGCGTCGGCATCGGCGGCGTGCTGGAACCGCTGCAGGCCGGCCCGACCATCATCGAGGACCACTGCTTCATCGGCGCGCGTTCGGAAGTGGTGGAAGGCTTTGTGGTCGGCCATCACAGCGTGGTCGGCATGGGCGTGTTCCTCGGCCAGAGCACGCGCATCTACAACCGCATGACCGGCGAGGTCAGCTACGGCTCGGTGCCGCCGTACAGCGTGGTGGTGTCCGGCTCGCTGCCGGCGGCCGACGGCAGCCATTCGTTGTACTGTGCGGTGATCGTCAAGCAGGTGGATGAGAAGACGCGCAGCAAGACGAGCGTGAACGAGTTGTTGCGTGGGTTGGCGGATTGAGTTGTTGAATGCGTGCATCGTCGCGGGGCCGGCCGGCAGGCGGTGTCCGCGACACGCCGCAAGTACGTCCATGTAGGCTCATCGGCGGAATCCATGCCGCCGATGGTCGCGAACACCGCCTGCCGGCCAGCCCTCCAGACAGTTGTGCATGTCCGGTTGAGAGCTTTCAGGATCGAGGAGTTGCGCCATGAAAACGCCGTTGCTCACTACCTTGCTGGTTGCCGCGCTGGCCGCCGCATCCGCCAATTCCGCCCAGGATCTTTCGCGCTACAGCGACGACGGATTGCGCGCGGAGCTGGCGTCGATCGCCGATGCCGACACCGCGCTGCTGGTGCCGATGCGCGATGGCGTCGGCCTGTCCACCAACATCTGGCGGCCCAAGGGCGCCAGCGGCCCGTTGCCGACCATCCTGTGGAAAACGCCGTACAACGAGCACGTCCTGCGCGGCACCACCGCGCGCTTCGCCGCCGAGGCGGTGCGCAATGGCTATGCCTTCATCGTGCAGAACGAGCGCGGCCGCTACTTCAGCCAAGGCAAGTACGAAATCCTCGGCTACCCGCAGACCGACGGCTACGACACGCTGAGCTGGATCGCCAAGCAGCCGTGGTCGAACGGCAAGGTCGGCACGCTGGGCTGCTCCTCGTCGGCCGAGTGGCAGCTGGCGCTGGCGGCGATGAACCACCCCGCGCACGCGGCGATGGTGCCGATGGCGGCGGGCGCGGGCATCGGCAAGGTCGGGCCGTTCTGGGAGCAGGGCAACTTCTTCACCGGCGGCGTGCCGCGCACGCTGTTCGCGATCTGGATGTACGGCGTCGACAACCCGATGCGCGCGGAGTTGCCGCAGGACTTGAACGGGCCGATGCGCGCGCGGATCGCGCGGTACAATGACCTCGATGCGAAGAAGCCCGAGGTCGAGTGGAAGAAGCACATCTGGCATCTGCCCTACGCCAGCCTGCTGTCCTCGCTGGGCGAACCGCCGGCCACGTTCGAGTCGATGATCGCGCGCGGCCCCGGCGATGTGGCATGGAAGAACGGCGGCCTATACGACGATTCGATGGGCTGGGGCGTGCCGGCGCTGTGGTTCAACAGTTGGTACGACGTGTCCATCGGCCCGAACATGGCGCTCTACAACCACGCCAGCAGCGTCGACAGCGACCGCGAAGCCAGCGCCAACCAGTACGTGGTGGTGGGGCCGAACCCGCACTGCCAGTTCGCACGGCTGGGCAAGGACTACAAGGTCGGCGACCGCGCGATGGGCGATGCCAGCTTCCCGGTCGACCAGCAGATCTTCGCGTTCTTCGATCGCTGGCTGAAGAACCAGCCCAAGGCGTTCCCGGCGACCACGCCGCACGTGCGCTACTTCACGATGGGCGCGAACCGCTGGCAGTCCGACGCGCAGTGGCCGCCGAAAGCCGCGCAGCCGGTGCGCATGTACCTGCGCTCGAACGGCAATGCCAATTCGATGTACGGCGACGGCGTGCTGTCGTTCGAGGCGCCGCGCGGCGACGAGCCGAAGGACAGCTACCGCTACGATCCGGCCAACCCGGTGCAGACCATCGGCGGCGGCGACTGCTGCAACGGCGGCGTGGTGATTCCGGGCGCGTTCGACCAGCGCCCGATCGAGTCGCGCCACGACGTGCTGGTCTATACCAGCGAGCCGTTGAAGGAAGCGATGGAGGTCACCGGCTTCGTCGATGCGGTACTGAAAATTTCATCCAGCGCGCGCGACACCGATTTCGCGGTCAAGCTTGTCGATGTGGATACCGACGGCACCGCCTGGATCATTGGCGACACCATGCTGCGCGCACGCTACCGCGACAGCTACGTCAAACCGGAAGTGATGCAGCCGGGCACGATCTATACGCTCAAACCCACGCCGATCACCACCTCGATCCAGTTCGGCAAGGGCCACCGCATCCGCGTGGAAATCACCAGTTCCAACTTCCCCAAGTTTGCCCGCAACCTCAACACCGGCGGGCCGAACGAAACCGAAAGCGAGGCGGTGGTGGCGGACAATGCCGTGCATCATTCGCTGGATGCCGCCAGCTACATCGAACTGCCCGTGGTGAAACACTGACATGACCGCAACGCTGTACGGATTGAAGAACTGCGACACCTGCAAGAAGGCGCAGAACTGGCTCAAGCGCTTCGGCGTCGAACATGCGTTCGTCGATTACCGCGACGAACGCCAGTCGCCGGAGACGCTGCTGGCGTGGAAGGATGCGGTGGGCGGTTGGGACGCGCTCATCAACAAGTCCTCGACCACTTGGCGGCAATTGCCGCCGAACCGCAAGGCGCCGGGCAGTGACGCGGAGTGGAAGCTACTGCTCAAGGAATACCCGCAGCTGATCCGGCGGCCGGTGGTGGTGCTGGACGACGGCAGCGTGTCGCAGGGATTTTCCGACAACGGCTTCAAGAAGCTGTTCGGCGTCGGCTGACATGCGGGACGTCCTTGCGCTGGCCTGCGAGCTGATCGCGCGTCCGTCGATCACGCCGGACGATGCCGGCTGCCAGCAGCTGATCGCGCAGCGCCTGCAAGCCGCCGGCTTCGCCATCGAACACTTGCGCTTTGGCGAGGTGGACAACCTCTGGGCCACCCACGGCAACGATGGCCCGCTGCTGGCGCTGCTCGGCCATACCGACGTGGTGCCGCCCGGCCCGCGCGAGGCATGGGCCAGCGATCCGTTTGCGCCGGAAATCCGCGACGGCGTCCTGTACGGACGCGGCGCAGCCGACATGAAGGGCAGCGTCGCCGCCTTCGTGATTGCGCTGGAGCAATTCGTTGCTGCGCATCCCAACCATCCCGGCACGGTCGCTCTGTTGCTGACCTCGGACGAGGAAGGCGACGCCATCGACGGCGTGCGCAAGGTCGCCGACACCTTCCGCGAACGCGGCCAGCGCATCGACTGGTGCGTCACCGGTGAACCTTCGTCGAAGGACACGCTGGGCGACCTGCTCCGCGTGGGCCGTCGCGGCACCCTGTCGGCCACGCTGACGGTGCGCGGCGTGCAGGGCCACGTCGCCTATCCGGACAAGGCGCGCAATCCCATCCATCAGGCCATGCCGGCGCTGGCGGAACTGGCGGCCAAGCGCTGGGACGAAGGCTACGAGAGCTTCCCGCCCACCAGCCTGCAGATCAGCAACATCCACGCCGGCACCGGCGCGAACAACGTCATCCCCGGCGAACTGCAGGCGCTGTTCAACCTGCGCTACAACCCGCACTGGCGCGCGCAGCAATTGGAGGCCGAATGCGAGGCCATCCTGCGCGCGCACGGGCTGGAGTACGCGATCCACTGGCATCGCGGCGGCGAGCCGTTCCACACCCCGGAAGGCGCGCTGCGCCGCGCCGCGCGCGACGTGCTGGCCGGATTCGCCGGCGGCGTGCTGCCCGAGGAAAGCACCGGTGGCGGCACCTCCGACGCCCGTTTCATCGCCCCGCTGGGCGCGCAATGCATCGAGATCGGCCCGGTCAACGCCAGCATCCACAAGGTGGACGAGCACGTGCGCGTGGCCGACCTGGAGCGCCTGCCGGATGTGTATCTGGCGCTGATGGAACGCTTGCTGCTGCGCTGATCCGGCGCAGCTCAGGCAGCGCGCAGCTGAAGCTTGGCGACGCGGCGCAGATCGACGTTCTGGCGAGCCACCCAAAGATCGTGGCTGTCCTGCATCGCAAGCCAGCTCTCCGGGCTGCGTCCGAGCGTCTTGGACAGGCGCAGCGCCATTTCCGGCGTGATGCGGCTGCTGCCATTGAGCACGCGGCTGAGCGTCGATGGTGCAACGTCCAACTTGGTGGCGAGTTCACGGCCGCTGATGCCATTCGGTTCCAGGTACACGCCTGAAATGAATTCGCCTGGATGGGGCGGGTTGTGCATGGGCATCAGTGGTAGTCCTCATAATCAAGCACGAATACGTTGCCATCGGCGAACTCGAAGGTCAGCCGCCAGTTGCCGTTGACCCAGATCGACCAGCGGCCCTTGAGCTCGCCCTTGAGCGGATGCAGCCGAAACCCCTGGATATCCAGATCGCCGATGGCCTGTGCGGTGTCCAAGGCAGCCAGCTGGAAGCGCAGGCGCTTTGCATGGCTTGGCCGGATGCCTGCGGCATTGCCGGAGCGATAGAACCTGGCAAGGCCCTTGTGGCGAAAGGATTTGATCACGGTCAGCCTATCGCGGATGTTGCGTGGTGCGCAACAGCGGTGGGGCGAGCGAATCGCCTGGATACGGACAGGTTGTCGTGAGTGAGGCGAGTTCGGGAATCAGTGCATCTCGCCATTGCGGGGTGGGGATTCCCCGAATCCGTCAGGCCAGCAGTTCCGTCACATCGACGCCCAACGCGGTTGCCAGCCGCTCCAGGCCGTCGATGGAGATGTTGGTGACGCAGCGCTCCAGCTGCGAGACATAGGTGCGGTGGAAGTCCGCCAGTTCCGCCAGTTGTTCCTGGCTCAGTCCGCGCGTGGCGCGCAGGCGCTTGAGGTTGGCCGAGATGCGTTGCCGGGCGGTAGCGGCGGCAGGTCTGGATTTCAGGGCAGGCGTCATGCCCGCGAGAGTTGTGTTCTACCGTTTGACAATCTACAGAAAATAACTCTACTGTTTATACATCTCATAAACGACAGGGAGTGGCGCCATGCGATGCAATCTCATCCTTGCGAGCTTGATCGCGTTCGCCTTGTGCGGCTGTGCCGGCATGGCGGATGGCATGTCCAAGGTGGCGGGCCTTGGGGTGGTGAAGCAGGAAACGTCCACGTTCGACAACGCTGCCGTCGTCACGGCATCTCCCACGTTCCTGTACGGGAAAGGCTGGCCGGGAAACAGAGTGAAGCTTGGTGCGCGTTGGACCAGTGCTTCGCCTGACCGGGTTGCCTTGGTCCTTGCCTACGACTCGAACGTGACCGGCTACGGCGATGCCTACATGAACCTGACGGGCATCGACATCAATATCGATGGAGAGATTTCAAGCCACGCGGCCAATGCGCCGACGGCGCTGGACAGCAGCGGCTACAACAGCGTGTCCAGGACCATCTACACGTCCAGCCGCAATGCGGTTGTCATTCCCTATGCGCTGCTGGAGCGGATGGTGGCCGCCAAGGATTGCCGCATCCGCATCCATACCGGCAAGGGTTACGAGGATGCGCAGTTCTCGGTCGAACGCATTCCGGGCGGGCAGGGGACGGCGATCCTGGCGATCCGGGAGTTCCTGGCCAAAGTGTCGGTAGTCCGATGAGCGAAGGCACGTACTTGCGCCCTTGCGATCCCGCGTGCCATAGTCGGTCCATGCGCTCCTCCTTCGCCAACGCCAACAATCGCAACCGCAATAATCGCGGCACGGACCATCGTGCGCGGCTGCGGGCCCGCGCATAGGCGAAGCAAGAGCAAGCCGGAATCACCCAAAGCCCGCATCGAAAGATGCGGGCTTTTTCGTTGCGCGATGTTTGTACCAATCCCTCCGTAAAAGCCCGGCCATCCCTGGCCGGGGATTCAAGAACCCCTCACCCACCAAGGAATCCCCACCATGTGCTCCATCTTCGGCATCTTCGGGCTGCAGCCCGGCGACGACGTCCAGACCCTGCGGCGCCAGTCGCTGGAACGCTCGCAGCGGCAACGCCACCGCGGGCCGGACTGGAGCGGCGTGTACCTCGACGACGGGGCGATCCTGGTGCACGAACGCCTCGCCATCGTCGATCCGGCCGGCGGTTCGCAGCCGCTGCTGTCGGACGACGGCCAACTGGCGCTGGCGGTCAACGGCGAGATCTACAACCACGTCGCGCTGAAGGGCGAGCTGGCGCGGCCGTACGCGTTCCAGACCGCGTCGGATTGCGAAGTCGTCAACGCGCTCTATCGCGAGGACGAACCGGCGTCGTTCCTCAACCGCCTCAACGGCATCTTCGCGTTCGCGCTGTGGGACAAGGCCAAGAGGCGCGCGATCATCGCCCGCGATCCGATGGGCGTGGTGCCGCTGTACTGGGGCACGATGCGGAAGGACGGCTGCGGGTGGCGTCGGAGATGAAGTCGCTGGCGGACGACTGCGCGGACGTGGCGCAGTTCCCGCCGGGCCACTGGTACGACACGGCGACCGGCGAGCTGACGAAGTACTACGAGCGCCCGTGGCGCGACTACGCCGCGGTGGAGGGCGTCGAGGTGCCGCTCGATGAACTGCGCGAGGCGTTCGAGGCCGCCGTGCACCGCCAGCTGATGACCGACGTGCCCTACGGCGTGCTGCTGTCGGGCGGGCTGGATTCCTCGCTGGTCGCAGCCGTGGCCGCGCGCTATGCGCGCCATCGCATCGAGGACGGCGACAAATCGGAAGCCTGGTGGCCGCGCCTGCACAGCTTCGCCATCGGCCTGAAGGGCTCGCCCGATCTTGCGGCGGCGAAGGTCGCGGCGGACATGCTGGGCACCGTGCACCACGGCTTCGAATACACCTTCGAGGAAGGGCTGGACGCGCTGCCCGAGGTGATCCGCCACATCGAAACCTACGACGTCACCACCATCCGCGCGTCCACGCCGATGTTCCTGCTGGCGCGGCGGATCAAGGCGATGGGCGTGAAGATGGTGCTGTCGGGCGAGGGCAGCGACGAGGTCTTCGGCGGCTATCTCTACTTCCACAAGGCGCCGGACGCGCGCGCGTTCCACGAGGAGCTGGTGCGCAAGCTCGACGCGCTCTACAACTACGATTGCCTGCGCGCCAACAAGGCGATGATGGCCTGGGGCGTGGAGCCGCGCGTGCCGTTCCTGGACCGCGAGTTCCTCGACGTGGCGATGCGCATGGACGCCGCGCACAAGATGGTGAAGAAAGGCAGCGACGGTTCGCAGCGGATGGAGAAGGGCGTGCTGCGCGCAGCGTTCGAGGGCTACCTGCCGCCGGAGATCCTGTGGCGGCAGAAGGAGCAGTTCAGCGACGGCGTCGGCTACGGCTGGATCGACGGGCTGAAGGCGCACGCCGAGGCGCAGGTCAGCGACCGCGTGCTGGCCGCCGCCGACAAGCGCTTCCCGGTGAACCCGCCGCAGACCAAGGAGGGGTACTGGTACCGCCACCTGTTCGAGCAGTTCTACCCGAGCCGCGCCGCCGCGGAGACGGTGCCGGGCGGCAAGTCGATCGCCTGCTCGTCGCCGGCGGCGATCGCCTGGGACGCCGCCTTCGCGTCGATGGCCGATCCGTCGGGCCGCGCGGTGGCCGGCGTGCACAACGACGCCATCGCGGCGGCCGGCTGAGTCAGGCCGCTTCCAGCCCGCGTACCTGGTTGCGGCCGCCGGCCTTGGCCAGGTACAGGTGGCGGTCGGCCTCGCCCAGCAGCTTGTGCAGGGTGTCGAACTGCGGCGAATGCCGGCTGGCGCCGATGCTGATGGTCATGCGCAGCGGGCGGCCGTCGATGTCCAGCTCCAGCGCTTCCACCGCCTGCCGCAGCGTTTCCAGATGGGCGCGGCTGGCGGCGGCGTCGAGGCCGTGGATCAGCACGCAGAACTCCTCGCCGCCGAAGCGCCCGCAGTGGTCCTCGCGGCGGGTGTGCGCGTGCAGGATGTCGGCCATCGCGCGCAGCGCGCGGTCGCCGGCTTCGTGGCCGTAGCTGTCGTTGATGTGCTTGAAGTGGTCGATGTCGATCATCGCCACGGTGAGGTCGCCGCCGCTGCCCTGGGCCACGACCTTCTCGCTCTGTTCGAGGAAGCTGCGGCGGTTGGGCAGGCCGGTGAGGAAGTCGCGGGTGGCGAGGTCCTGCAGGGTGCCGATCAGCTCCAGCTGGTCGATGTTCTGCGAGACGCGGCAGAAGAACTCCTCGCGCGAGAAGGGCTTGCGCAGGAAGTCGTTGGCGCCGTTCTTGAGGAAGCGCGGGATCAGCGAGGCGTCGCTGCTGCCGGACACGCCGATCACCGCCATGCGGTCGCGCGCGCGCAGGTGGCGCAGGCGGCGGGTCAGCTCGATGCCGTCCATGCCCGGCATCTCCTGATCGACGATGACGAGGCGGATGCCCGGATCGGCCTCGACCATGCGCAGCGCCGACTGCCCGTCGGCCACGTGCGAGACCTGATAGCCCTGCAGCGCCAGCAGCGAGGCGATGTAGGAGCGCGCGGACAGCGAATCGTCCACCACCAGCGCGTTGATGCGGCGGTTGCGCTCCAGTCGCTGCACCAGCCAGGCCAGGTAGTCGATGCTGTCCGGCGTGCTCTTCAGCACGTAGTCGATGATCTGCTGCTGCAGCGCGCGCTCGCGCAGCGCGTCGTCGTAGACGCCGCTGACCACGATGGTGGGCAGCCGGCGTTCGACGAAGAAGTCGATGACCGCATCGCGGTCGCCGTCGGCCAGCACCAGCCCGGTCAGCGCCAGGAACCAGTCGGACTCGCGTTCGAGCAGCTCGCGCGCTTCCGCCAGGGTGGTGGCGACGCTGATCGGCAGCTGCGTGCGCTGTTCGATGGCCTCGCGCAGCATCGACGTGTAGGCGCGCGAGTTCTCCAGCAGCAGGATGCGCTGGGGCAGGGCGGCGATCGGTTGTCGGGCGTGGGCCAAGTGGGAACCGGCCGGCATCAGGCGTCTTCCGGTGCTGCGGGAGGTGTTGCCGATGGACGGCAACTCGCGATTATGCAACAGGCGTCCCGCCGGAGTTTGATCTGGGTCACAGAAGCGGCGCGCGCCGTTTACCCCGGCAGGCTGCGGCAGCCCAGCGCCGCCAGCACGCCGTGCATCGCCGGCAGCCGCATCAGCCACGGCGCGGCCAGGGTGAGCAGGCCGGAGGCGATCACCAGCAGGCCGGCGGCGTTGCGGAACGCACCGCGCTGCAGCCGCTGGCCGATGCGCGCGCCGGCCCAGGTCAGCGACACCATCACCGGCAGCGTGCCGAGGCCGAACGCGGCCATGGTCAGCGCGCCGTGCAGCGCGCTGGCGCTCAGCCACGCGGCGGCCAGCAGGGTGGTGGACAGGCCGCAGGGCATCCAGCCCCACAGCATGCCGAGGGCTATGCGTTTGCCGGCGGTGTCGGCGGGCAGCAGGCGGCGCTGCAATGGACGCAGCGCCTGCCACAGCCGGTTGCCCGGGCCGCCGGAGAAGCGCGGCAGGCGGCCCCTGCGGTCCAGCATGCGCAGCCCGGCCACGACCAGCACGATGCCCACCAGCGCGCGCATCGCGATGCCGAGCTGCGGAATGCGGGCGATGCCGAGCAGGCCGCCGCCGAGGCCGCCGACCAGCGCGCCGGCCAGCACGTAACCGCCGACGCGGCCGAGGTTCGGTTGCAGCGCCGCCCACCAACCGCCGCGCGAATGCACGGAGAAGCCGGTTGCTATCCCGCCGCACATCGCCACGCAGTGCGCGCCGCCGAGCAGCCCGGTCAGCAGCGCCGCGCCGAGGACGAGCAGGTCAACCGGCATCGGGCTCGTCGGCCGGCGCTTCCGGCTTCACCGCCGGCCGGGTTGCCTCATGCGTGTCGTCGTCGCGCAGGATGTCCAGCGCCGGCGTGTCCAGGTCCTCGAACTGGCCGTGCCGCACCGCCCATGCGAACAGCAGCGCGGCCGCGCCGATCATCACCAGGCTGATGGGAATCAGGAACAGCAGGATGTTCATCGTCTCGGAACCCGGGTGAGCCGCAGCGCGTTGGCGGTGACCGCCAGCGAGGACAATGCCATGCCCAGCGCCGCCAGCCACGGCGTGACCACGCCGGCGGCGGCCAGCGGCAGGGCGAGCAGGTTGTAGCCGACCGCCCAGGCCAGGTTCTGGCGGACGATGCGGCGGGTGCGGCGGGCGATGTCGATGGCGGCCGGCACGTTGCCCAGCGAGCTGCCGGACAGCACCAGATCGGCGGCGCGCTGGGCCAGCGCCGCGCCGTCGCCGATGGCGAGAGACACGTCGGCGCCGGCCAGCACCGGCGCATCGTTGAGGCCGTCGCCGACCATCGCCACCACGCGGCCTTCGTCCTGCAATGCGCGCACCCGCGCCAGTTTGTCTTCCGGCGACTGCCGCGCGTGCGCATCGTCGATGCCGACCGCTTCGGCGAAGCGCGCCACCGGCGCGGCGGCGTCGCCGCTGGCGAGGTGCAGCGCCAGTCCCTGCTCGCGCAGGCGCGCGACCGCGCGGGCGGCGTCCGGGCGTTCGCGCTCGGCGAAGGCGAAGCGCGCGCGCGCGCCGGCATCATTGCCCAGCCAGACCGCGCCGTCGTCGGGCTCGAAGGTGGCGAACGGCGCGGTGCCGATCCGCCAGCGGCGGCCATCGACCGTGCCTTCCACGCCCTGTCCGGCCACCGCGCGCAGGTGGCCGGCGGCGGGCACGTCCGATACCTGCGCGAAGGCGGCGGCCAGCGGATGGCTGCTGTCGCGCTCCAGCGCGGCGGCGATGCGCAGCGCCGTGTCGGCGTCGATGCCGGCGCAGGCGTCCACGCCCTGCAGGTGCGGCTTGCCGTCGCCGAGGGTGCCGGTCTTGTCGAACACCACGTCGGTGGCGCGCGCCAGCCGGTCCAGCGCGTCCGGGCGCACCGACAGCACCCCGATCTTCGCCAGTGCGCCGTGGGCGGCGGCCAGTGCGGCGGGCACCGCCAGCGACAGTGCGCAGGGGCAGCTGATGACCAGCAGCGCCAGCGTCACCTCGAACGCGCGCGCAGGCTCATGGGCGCGCCACCAGAAATAGACCACGGTTGCCGCCAGCAGCAGGCCGGCCACGAACCAGCCGGCGATGCGCTCCGCGCCGCGCGCCAATGCGGGGCGGTGCGCCTGCGCGGTTTCCACCAGCCGCGCCAGTTCGGCGAGGCGGGTACCGGCGCCGATTTCGGTGACGCGCATCCTTGCGGCGTGTTCGCGGCAGGCGGTGCCGGCGTACACCGGATCGCCCGCGCGCTTGGCGACCGGCGTGGATTCGCCGGTGAGCAGGGATTCCTCGAAGCGGGCGTCGTCGTCCAGCAGCACGCCGTCGGCCGGCACCGGCTCGCCGACCGCGACGCGCACGATGTCGTCCACGGCCAGCGCATCGACCGGCACCGATTCGCGGCCGCCGTCGGCCAGTTCGCGGGTGGCGAACGCGGGCCGCGCGCGCGCCAGCGCATCGACCTGCGCGCTGGCGATCCCGCGCGCGCGCTGCTCCAGCTGGCGCGCGACCAGCAGCAGGAACACGAACATCACCGCCGCATCAAACCAGACGTGGACGCCGCCGCGCACCGTTTCCAGCGTGCTGGCCGCCCACGCCAGCAGCGTCGAGCCGGCGATCAGCACGTCCATGCCCAATCGCCGCCCGCGCAGTTCGTTCCACGCGCCGACGAGGAACGGCCAGCCGGCCCAGAACACCACCGGCGTGGACACCATGAAGGTGATCCAGCGGAAGAAGTCGCGGGTGGGCAGCGGCATTTCGCCGCGGGTGTCGAGATACAGCGCTTCGGCGAACATCATCGCCTGCATCGCGCCGATGCCGGCCAGGCCGATGCGCAGCAGATCGCGGTTGCGTTCGCTGCGGCGGGCGCGTTCGCGCGCTTCGCCGGTGGCGAGGTAAGGCCGGTAGCCGAGCGAGGCCAGCCGCGCCAGCGGCTTCGACAGCGCGGTGCGTGCCGGGTCCCAGGCGATGCGGATGCGCCCGGTGATGGCGTTGGCGGTGGAGTCCAGCACGCCGGGTTCGCGCGCCAGCGCGCGGTCGATCAGCCAGGCGCAGGCGGCGCAGCGCATGCCGTCGGTGAGCACGGTGATCTCGCGCCCGCCTTCGACGTCGCGGGCGTGGCCGGCCAGCAGTTCCTCGCGGTCCCAGGCCGCCAGCGCCGGCGCGTCGGCGTCCACGCGGCCGGCCGGCGCGCTGCGCAGGCGGTAGTAGTCGTCGAGGTGCGCGTCGAGGATCCAGCGCGCGGCGGCGGCGCAGCCTTCGCAGCAGAACGCGCGCGCGGCGCCATCGACGTCGGCGCGCACCGGCGGCTGCGGCAGCGGTTCGCCGCAGTGGTGGCAGGCCCCGGCCACGGCGTCCACCGCGTCAGGGTTGCGCGTCGTCGCCCACCGCCGGACGCAGCTGGGCGGCGAGCTGGCCGCGCGGCATCCGCCCGCGCAGGCGCCAGGCGTCGCCGCCGGCGGGCTCCAGCTGGAGCAGCCAGTCGTGGTCGGTGGCGGGCTTGGCGTCGGCGCGCCAGCCGGTGTCGGTGGCGGCCAGCTCCAGCGCCACGTCCTGCTCGGCGCGGGTGGGGTGGTGCAGCTTCAGCCGGAGCGTGGCCGCGCGGTCGAAGTCGCCGCTCACCGGCAGCACTTCGACGAAGCCGTGTTCGTCGTCGATCCGCGCGATCGCGCCCAGCTTGCGCTGCGCCGCCTGCGCGTCCGGGCCGAGGTCGGCCTGTTGCACCTGGCCGGTGCGCTGCACCTCGTCCGGCACCGAGTCGATGGCGTCGCCGTTGCCGGCCACCTTGAGCATGATCGCGCTGCCGACCACCACGGCGCCGACCAGCGCCACCATCAGCCAGACGATGGGTTGCCGCCAGGGCGACGATTCGCGTTCCATTCCGTATCTCCTGAAGGCGCCTGCCACCGGTCCGCCGCGGCGGACCGATGCAGGATTACATGGGGCCGAAGAACGTGCTGTCGACGCGCGCCTTGGCGCTGCCGTCGTCGGCCTCGACCACGAACACCAGCGCGTGCCGGCCCTGCACGCCGTCGGGCGCGCCGATCTCGATCGCCTGCGACACCACCGCGCCGGCCGGCACCTTCACCTCCAGCGGCGCGTCCTTCAGCGACAGCGGCGCGCCGTCGGCCGGTTCGATGCGCACGCGGTAGCTGCGGTCGGCGTCGGTCTTGTTGACCAGCTTCAGCGTGTAGCCGTTGGCGATGCGATCGCCCTGCTGCTGGTACAGCGCGTTGCGGTCGCGCAGCACGTCGGCGATCAGCGGGCTGCGGTTGAACACGCCCCAGGTCCAGCCGGCCACCAGCGCGGTCAGCAGCGCGGCGTAAACGAAGATGCGCGGGCGCAATACCTGGACCTGCTGCCCGTCCAGCGCGTGCTGGGTGGTGTAGCGGATCAGGCCGTGCGGCATGCCCATCTTGTCCATCACCTCGTCGCAGGCGTCGATGCAGGCGCCGCAGGCGATGCACTCGTACTGCAGGCCGTTGCGGATGTCGATGCCGACCGGGCAGACCTGCACGCACATCGTGCAGTCGATGCAGTCGCCGAGTTCCTCCTGCTGGAACTTCGGCAGCGGCGCGGCCTCGGCGCCGATGTCGCCCAGCATCACCGTGCCGCCCGCCTGCAGCCGCGCCTGCGCGGCGCTGGGGTGGCGGCTGGCGCGGAACACGTAGTCGTAGGCGGCGCGCACGTCGAGCAGGCCGCGCGCGCGCTCCAGCACGCTGGGCAGGCCGCGCTTGCGCGGGCCGCGCGGCTCGCCGCGCATCGGGTCGTAGGCGATGATCAGGGTGTCGCGGTCGAACATCGCGCTCTGGAAGCGCGCGTACGGGCACATGTACTTGCACACCTGCTCGCGCAGGATGCCGGCGTTGCCCCAGGTGGCGAGCGCGTAGAACAGCACCCAGAAGGTTTCCCAGCCGTTCCAGTCGAACGGCACCAGGCGCGCGCCGAGGCTGGCGATGGGGGTGAAGAAGCCGACGAAGGTGAAGCCTGTCCACAGCGCGAACGCCAGCCACAGCAGGTGCTTGGCGCCCTTGCGCAGCAGCTTCTCGCGGTTCCATGGGCCGGCGTCCAGCTTCATCCGCTTCTGGCGGTCGCCTTCGGTCCAGCGCTCCATCCACAGGAAGCATTCCGTCCACACCGTCTGCGGGCAGGCGTAGCCGCACCACAGCCGCCCGGCCATGGCGGTGGTGAAGAACAGGGTGAAGGCCAGGATCATCAGCAGCATCGCCAGCAGGCTGAAGTCCTGCGGCCAGAAGGTCAGGCCGAACACGTGGAACTTGCGCGCCGGCAGGTCGAACAGCACCGCCTGGCGGCCGTCCCACTTCAGCCACGGGAACAGGTAGTACATGCCCAGCAGCCAGAACACCGCCAGCTTGCGCAGGCGGTCGAAGCGCCCGGACACGTCGCGCGGATAGACCTTCCGCTCGCTCACATAGACGGAATCGCCGCCGGAATCCAGCAGGTCGATGTCGATGCGTTTGTTCACTGCCGTGTTACCTGGTCTTGGGTCCGTTGAAGCGGCTGGAGGGCCGCAGCAGGATCCAGGTGAAAAGGCTGGACGACGCCGTCGCCAGCCAGAAGGTGAAGAAGCCGATGCTGTAGCCCAGCCCGCGCGTGATCGACAGGTGCGAGAAGGTCAGGTCGCGCAGTTCCAGCGGATCGATGAAGGCGAAGAACACCATCGTCGCCACCCCGGCCGCGAAGAAGCTGGGCCACAGGATGGCCCCGATCCGCTGCGCCATCGGGCGCGGCGGATGGTCGAACTCCGGGGTTGTGAAATCGGTCATTGCTGGGCAGGGGCGCCTGGCTTGGCCTGGTGGGAGAGCGACCAGACGTAGGCCGCGACCAGGCGTGAACGGGTATCGCCGAGGATTTTACCCCACGCCGGCATCACCCCGTGACGGCCGTTGCCGATGGTCTCGCGCAGCGCCTCGCGGCTGTCGCCGTACAGCCAGT
The DNA here is from genome assembly GCF_014395425.1 of Thermomonas brevis. Lineage (NCBI taxonomy): Bacteria > Pseudomonadati > Pseudomonadota > Gammaproteobacteria > Lysobacterales > Lysobacteraceae > Thermomonas > Thermomonas brevis. The sequence continues at coordinate 817,767 of NZ_CP060711.1, read as the reverse complement.
AGCCGTCGGTCAAATCCGGCGCGCCGACCTTCGGGTCGCCCTTGCCGTCCTTGCCGTGGCAGGCCACGCACACGCCCTCGTACAGCGTCTTGCCGCGCGCCGCCGCGTAATCGCTGCGGTTGCCGCCGTCCGCCTCGCCGAGCTGGTGCACGTAGGCGATCACGTAGTCCACCGCGTCCGGGCCGCCCATGCCTTCCAGCACCTTGCCCCACGGCGGCATCACGCCGTCGCGGCCGTCCTGCACGGTGTGCAGGATCTGCTCGGGCGCGCCGCCCCAGTGCCAGATGTCGTCGGTCAGGTTGGGGTAGCCGATCGCGCCCTTCGCCGACGAGCCGTGGCAGGTGGCGCAGGTGTTGGCGAAGATCGACTTGCCCAGCTTGACCGCCTGCGGGTCGCGCGCCAGCGCGTCGATGGCCTGGCCCTTGAACGGGGCGAAGGTCTTTTCCAGCTGCGCGTTCGCCACCGCCGCCTCGCGGTCGTGCTCGGCCTGCGAGCTCCACTTGCCGAAGCCGGCGTAGGTGCCGAAGCCGCCGTACCAGAACAGGTAGCCGAAGGCGAACGCGATGGCGATGTAGAAGCCGTTGATCCACCAGCGCGGCATCGGCTTGTTGTACTCGGTGATGTCGCCGTCCCAGTAGTGGCTGGTGTCCTCCGGCTTGGGATCGCCGGGGCGGCGCTTGGCCGTCCACCACAGTAGCCAGGTGATGCCCAGCAGGTTGAACAGCACCAGCGCGATGACGTACCAGTTCCATGCGGTGGTCATGCGTTCGTCCTCGCGTTGTTGGCGTCGTCGCCGTTGAGGGCCTCGCCGGCCGGCACGCCGTCGTCCACCGCCAGCCGCGCGGCGGCCTCGAAGCCGCTGCGCAGGCGCGGCTGCCACGCCCAAACCCACAGGCCGACGAACAGCAGCAACAGCACCGTAGTCACGATTCCGGAAATCATCGTCAGTTCCCCCGCGGCGCGTGCTTGCCCAGCCCTTGCAGGTAGGCCACCAGCGCGTCCAGTTCGGTCTTGCCGTCGACGGCGGCGGGCGCGCCCGCGATGTCGGCGTCGGTGTAGGGATCGCCCAGGCGCTGGATCGCGCGCATGTGCGACTGCACGGTGGCGCCGTCCAGCTTGTTCTTCGCCAGCCACGGGAAGGCGGGCATGTTCGACTCCGGCACCACGTCGCGCGGGTTCAGCAGGTGCACGCGGTGCCAGTCGTCGGAGTAGCGGCCGCCGACGCGGGCCAGATCAGGACCGGTGCGCTTGCTGCCCCACTGGAACGGACGGTCGTAGACCGATTCGCCGGCCAGCGAGTAGTGGCCGTAGCGCTCGGTCTCGAAGCGCAGCGTGCGCACCATCTGCGAGTGGCAGTTGTAGCAGCCCTCGCGGACGTAGACGTCGCGGCCGGCCAGCTCCAGCGCCGGGTAGGGCTTGACGCCCGGCAGCGGCTTGATCGCCTCGGCCTGGAACATCAGCGGGACGATCTCGGCCAGGCCGCCGATGGAGACGGCCACGGCCACCAGCACGGCCAGCAGGCCGATGTTCTTCTCGAGCTTCTCGTGTGCGATACCCATGGTTTCGTCCTCAGGCCTGCGCTTCGGCGGCGTCGGGCGCCATGACCGGGTGTTCGGCGACGCCGCGCGCCATCTGCCAGGTCTTCCACATGTGCCAGCCCATCAGACACATGCCGGCCAGGATCAGCAGGCCGCCGAGCAGGCGCCCCAGGTAGTACGGGTAGGTGGCGACCAGCGACTCGACGAAGCTGTAGGTCAGCGTGCCGTCGGCGTTGGTGGCGCGCCACATCAGGCCCTGGGTGATGCCGGCGATCCACATCGAGACGATGTAGAACACGACCCCGATCGTGTGCATCCAGAAGTGGGTGTCGATCAGCTTGGTCGAGTACATCCCCGGCAGGCCCAGCAGGCGCGGGTACAGCGAGTACAGCGAGCCGATCGAGATCATCGCCACCCAGCCGAGGGTGCCGGCATGCACGTGGCCCACCGTCCAGTCGGTGTAGTGCGAGAGCGAGTTGACCGTCTTGATCGACAGCAGCGGGCCCTCGAAGGTCGCGATCATGTAGAAGCTGATCGCCACGATCAGGAACTTCAGGATCGGGTCGGTGCGCAGCTTGTGCCACACGCCGGAGAGCGTGAGGATGCCGTTCATCGCGCCGCCCCAGCTCGGCGCCAGCAGGATCACCGAGAACACCATGCCCACCGACTGCGCCCAGTCGGGCAGTGCGGTGTAGTGCAGGTGGTGCGGGCCGGCCCACATGTAGATCGAGATCAGCGCCCAGAAGTGGACGATGGACAGGCGATAGGAGTAGATCGGGCGCTGCGCCTGCTTCGGCACGAAGTAGTACATCATCGCCAGGTAGCCGACGGTGAGCAGGAACGCCACGCCGTTGTGGCCGTACCACCACTGCGCCATCGCGTCGACCGCGCCGCTGTAGACCGAGTACGACTTCCACAGCCCGGCCGGCATCACGATGTTGTTGACGATGTGCAGCAGCGCCACCGCGATCACGTACGCCCCGTAGAACCAGTTGGCGACGTAGATGTGCTTGACCCGGCGTTTTGCAATCGTGCCGAAGAACAGCCAGCCGTAGGCCACCCAGACGACCGCGATCAGCAGGTCCAAGGGCCATTCCAGCTCGGCGTATTCCTTGCTCTGGGTGATGCCCAGCGGCAGGGTGATGACCGCGCCCAGCATCGCCGCCTGCCAGCCCCAGAACACGAACTGGGCCAGCTTGTCGCTGATCAGCCGCACGTGGCAGGTGCGCTGCACCACGTACAGCGAGGTGGCGAACAGCACCGAGCCGCCGAACGCGAAGATCATGCCGTTGGTGTGCAGCGGCCGGATCCGGCTGTAGGTCAGGTAGGGAATGTCGAAATTGAGCGCCGGCCAGTAGAGCTGCGCGGCGCACAGGACGCCGACGGCCATGCCGACGATGCCCCAGAACACGGTCGCGACCGCGAACTGGTGCACCACCTTGTCGTTGTAGGTGCCGGTGATGGCTTGCATGCGGGTCTCCGGAGTAAACATGGACATGCTAGCCAAGCACCGCTTGCGGGTGCTTGACCTCGATCAAATTGACGTGGCCTATCGCGGCCGATGTAGCCGGCATGATGCGGGCAACTGGCGACGGGATCGGCGATAATTGTACGCGTGGCTTCCCGCGGTGTGCAGGGCATGAGCGAACCGATCCCGCTGAATCTGGTACGGCTGCGACGCAGTTGCGCGGAATGCTCGTTGCAGCAGCTGTGCCTGCCCGCCGGCGTGGACGGCGCCGACATGGGCCGGTTGGACACGGTGGTGCAGCGCCGCCGGCCGCTGGCGCGCGGCGACAGCCTGTTCCGGCTGGGCGACCCGTTGCGCGCGGTCTACGTGGCCAGCGAGGGCAGCTTCAAGACGGTGGTGGTGAACGCCAGTGGCGAGGAGCACGTGCTCGGCTTCCACCTGCCGGGCGAGCTGTTCGGCCTGGACGCCATCGGCAGCGGCCAGCACCGCTGCGAGGCGGTGGCGCTGACCGACGCCAGCGTGTGCGAGCTGCCGTTCTCGCAGCTTTCGTCCATCGCCTCGCAACTGCCCAGCCTGCAGCAGCAGCTGCTGCGCGTGATCGGGCAGAGCGCCGACCGCGACCACGACCACGTGGACCTGCTGTCGCGGCGCCAGGCCAGCGAACGCATCGCCCTGTTCGTGCACGGGCTGAGCGCGCGCTACCGCCGCATCGGCCGGCCGGCGGACGACTTCCAGTTGCCGATGAGTCGCGACGAGATCGCCCGTTACCTCGGGCTGGTGCTGGAAACCGTCAGCCGCGGCTTCAGCCGCCTGCACGACGAAGGCGTGATCGAAGTGCGCGGCCGGCGCGTGCGCATCCTCGACGAGGAGGCGCTGGAGGTGGCCGCCAGCGGCTGCGGCGACGACCAGAACCCGCAGCCGCGCAGGCGCGACCGCGCCTGACGTTGCCCGCGGCGGCGCGTTCCGCGAAGCTGCGCCGATGACGTTCGATCCGGACACCCTGAAAGGATTGGCCACGGCGCTGGGCCTGGGCCTGCTGGTGGGCGTGGAGCGCGAGCGCCGCCGCGACGACGCCGGTCATGCGGTGGCCGGCGTGCGCACGTTCGCGCTGATCGGACTGGCCGGGGCCATCGCGGAGCGGATCGGCGGCGTCGGCGTCGCCCTGGGCGGCGCGTTCGTGGCGCTGGCGGCGCTGGCCAGCTACCGCGCCAGCCGCGAACGCGATCCGGGGCTGACCACCGAGGTGGCGATGCTGGTGGTGTTCCTGCTCGGTGTGCTGGCGATGCGCGAACTGGCGCTGGCCGCGGGCCTGGGCGTGGCGGTGGCGCTGCTGCTGGCGTCGAAGACGCGCGCCCACCATTTCGTGCGCGGCGTGCTGACCGACCGGGAACTGCACGACGCGCTGCTGCTGGCGGCCGCGGCGACGCTGGTGCTGCCGTTGCTGCCGGACCGCGCGGTCGATCCATGGCAGGCGATCAACCCGCGCAAGCTGTGGCTGCTGGCGGTGATCGTGATGGCGATCAGCGCGCTGGGGCACGTGGCGCGGCGCGCGTTCGGCGCGCGCACCGGGCTGCTGCTGGCGGGGCTGGCCGGCGGCTTCGCCTCCAGCACCGCCACCATCGCCAGCATGGGCGCGCGGGCGCGGCGGCATCCGGAACTCGCGGTCGCCTGCGCGGGCGCGGGGGTGATTTCCAACATCAGCACGGTGGTGCAGCTCGGCGTGGTGGTCGGGCTGCTGTCGCCGCCGCTGCTGGCGCGGCTGTGGCCGGCGCTGCTGGCGTCCGGCACGGTGCTGGCGGTGTTCGGGCTGGCCGCCGCGCGCGCGGCGCGGTCGGTGCCGGCCGATGCGGAGGCGCCGCCGGGGCGGGCGTTCGAGCCGAAGCAGGCGCTGCTGTTCGTGGCGATCCTGGCGGCGGCGATGCTGGCCTCCGCCGCCATGCAGGCGTGGTTGGGCGAGGCGGCGCTGGACGTCACGCTGGCGCTGTCCGGCTTGGCCGACGTGCATGCGGCGGCGGCTTCGGCCGCGCAGCTGGTCGCGGCGGGGCGCATCGACGCGCCGGTGGCGCTGCCGGGGATCACCTTGGCGTTCGCCGCCAACTCGGCGTTGAAGTTCGGGCTGGCCTGGGCCAGCGGCGGTCGCGGTTATGCGCTGCGGCTGCTGCCCGGCATCGCCGGCATGCTGCTGGCGTTCGCGCTGGCGCTGTGGTGGCGGTAGGCGACGCGGGCGGCCTCAGCCGCCCACCGCCTTGCGCACGGCGGCCACGAAGTCCGGGTCGGGCTGGCTGCCGATCTTCTCGGTGCGGGCGAGGATGCGGCCGTCGGCATCCACCAGGATCAGCGCGCTGCTGTGGTTGAACTCGCCGTCGGCCAGCTGCCGGTAGCGGATGCCGAGCACGCCGGCCACCGCGCGCACGTCGTCGGCGCGCGGCGAGGCCAGCGTCCAGCGCGCGGCGTCCAGCTTGCGCTGCTCCACCACCTTCTTCAGCGCGGCGGGATCGTCGCGCGCCGGGTCCATGCTGATCAGCGCGACGCCCAGCTGCTTCTGCTGCGCCGGGGTGAGCTGGCGCTCGACCGCCTTGCCGGATTCCACGATCAGCGGGCAGATGTACTGGCACGAGGTGTAGAACATCGACACCAGCCGCGGCTTGCCGCGCAGCGCGCGCCAGTCGCGGGTCTGGCCGTTGCTGTCGGTGAGCGGCAGCGGCAGCTGGTAGATCGAATCGCCGGGCAGCGCCGGCGCGGGCTGGGCGGCGCCGGCGATCGCGGCGAAGCCGAGCAGGACGGTCGCGGCGAGGCCGCGCAGCAGTCGTTTCATCGAATCCTGTTTCATGGTGCGCTCCTTGCGCAGCGGAAACCCATGTTGGCGGTGGCGTCGCGGCCTTCCAGCGAAGACAGCATCGCCACCCGCATCAGCACCGCGTAGTTTTCGCGGTCGTTCATCGACAGCGCGCCCGCGCCGCAGAACTTGCCCTTGTCGGGGTCGCCCTGGTTGCGGTTGTCGCCGTCCACCATCAGCGAGGACGCGTCCTCGGTCCACTCCCAGACCAGCCCGTGCAGGTCCTGCACGCCGTACACGTTCGGCGATTGCAGGCCCACCCGCGGCAGCGCGTCCTTGGACGAGCGCGCGTACCAGCCGAGGATGCGCTCGCGCCAGGCCGGATCGCTGCGGGCATCGACGCGGGTTTCGTCGGCCGCCGCGGCGTATTCCCATTCGTTCCAGGTCGGCAGGCGCGCGTCCAGCGACTTGCAGTAGGCCTCGGCCGCGAACCAGCTCACCCACACCACCGGCCTATCCGGCAGCGCGTTCGGGCCGAGCGTGTCCGGCCCGGCCCAGTGCGAGAGGTAGCGCGATTCGGCGAACACCCCGGCGACGCGGTCGCGTCGCCATTCCGGATGGCGTCCGAGGAAGGCCAGGAACTCGGCGTTGGTCACCGGCTTGCGCATCAGCGCGAAGGTCTTCACGCGCACGCCGTTCTTGGCGTCCTCGTAGCCCAGCACCGACTTGAACTGGCCGCCCGGGATTCCGGCATAGCGCCCCGCCACTGCGCCGGCCGCGAGGCCGGCGAGTGGCAGGACGACGAGGCCCAGAACGAGAAGCGGGGCGGCCAGTCGCGCGCGCATGGCTCAGTGGCCGTCCGAGGCGTTGGCGGGCTTGGTGGCGCGCGCCTTGGCGGCGTCCTCGCGGCTCACCTGGCCGCCCGGGTTGCCCCAGCTGTTGAGCACGTAGGTGGCGATGTTGGCCACTTCGTCGTCGGTCAGCTGGCTCATCGGCGGCATGTTGGAGTTGTAGTCCTTGCCGTTGACCTTCACCGGGCCGACCAGGCCGTGCAGGATGATCTCCGGCACGCGCTTCGGATTGGCCTTGATGAAGTCCGAGCCGGCCAGCGGCGGGAACACGCCTTCCATGCCCTTGCCGTCCGGCTGGTGGCAGGTCGAGCAGGTGCCGGCGAACAGCACCTTGCCGGCCGCGATCTGGTCGTCCTTGGTCAGCGTGCCGGCCTCGTGCGCGGCGGCGGCGGCGGCCACCGGCGCGCGGCTGGTGCCGGCGGCCTGGTCGCCCAGGTACACGGCATCGACTTCCTTGCCGGAGTAGATCGCCTTGTTCTCCTTGCCCTCGGCCTTGAGGATCGCCAGCGCGCCCTTGTTGAAGGCGCGGAAGATGCTGTGGTCGACCAGCACGTAGCTGCCCGGCACTTCCATGTGGAACTCCATCATCGCCGCGCCGCCGGCCGGGATCAGCGTGGTCTGCACGTTCTCCTGGAAGCGGGTGCCGCCTTCGTACCAGACCTTGTCGAAGATCTCGCCGATGACGTGGAAGCTGGACACCAGGTTGGGGCCGCCGTTGCCGACGTACAGGCGCACCTTCTCGCCGGTGTTGGCGGTCAGCGCCTTGTCGCCGGTCATCGAGCCTTCCATGCCGTTGAACAGCACGTAGGTCGGGTTCTCGTCGATGGCCTTCTCCATGTCGAACGGCTGGTGGCCCTTCTCGCGGTACTTGCCGGTGGTGTAGAAGTCGCCCTGCATCACGTAGTACTCGCGGTCGACCTTCGGCAGGCCTTCCGGCGGCTCGACCAGGATCAGGCCGTACATGCCGTTGGCGATGTGCATGCCGACCGGCGCGGTGGCGCAGTGGTAGACGTACAGGCCGGCGTTGAGCGCCTTGAAGCTGAAGCGGCTGACGTGGCCGGGCGCGGTGAAGCTGGAGGCCGCGCCGCCGCCGGGGCCGGTGACGCCGTGCAGGTCGATGTTGTGGGGCATCTTGCTGTCCGGCATGTTGCGCAGGTGGAACTCCACCGTGTCGCCCTGGCGCACGCGGATGAAGCTGCCGGGCACGGTGCCGCCGAAGGTCCAGAACGTGTAGGTCACGCCCTCGGAGATCGGCATTTCCTTCTCGATCACGTCGAGCGTCACGATCACCTTGGCCGGCGCGGTGCGGCCGGTCGGCGGCGGCACGTTCGGCGGCGAGGTGAGGATGGCCTCGACCGGCTCGCCCTGCGGCGGGCCGAAATCGCCCTTGGCGGAACCGCCCGTCTCTTCCTGGTGGGTGGCGCCGCTGGCGGCCGGGTTCGGCTGCTCGACGCGGCAGGCGGACAGGCCCAGGGTGGCCGCGACGGCCAGGGCCAGAGTGGCATACCGGACTGCGGGTTTCATCGTGGAGTTCCCTTCTGAGGTGGTGTGTGCGTTGTCGGGGGCAAGCATCGTCCGATCGCGGGGGACCGCACGTTGATCCAGATCAAACTGCGACAGCGGATCGAACACTTCGCGCACGCGCTTGACCTGCATCAACATGCGGGCCGCGCGAAGCGCAGAACCTTGCGCCCAACTTCCCCAACGGGCGCGCCTCATGTCCAACCATACACGACTGATTTCGCTGCTTGCCATCGCCCTCGCCGCCGCGCCGCCGCTGCATGCCGGCGACGCGCCGCCGGCCTCGTTCGAATGGGACCTGCGGCTGCGTCAAGAGCATGTGGACGCCGCCGGATTCGCCCGCGACGCCAACGCGTCCACCGCGCGCCTGCGCGCCGGGCTGCGCCTGCAGCCGGCGGCGGGCTGGACGGTGCTGGTCGAAGGCGAGGGCGTGGCCGGCGCGGGCCGCTACAACAGCGGCGCCAACGGCGAAACCGCGTATCCGGGCGTCGCCGATCCGACCGGCGCGGAACTCAACCAGCTCTGGGTCGGCTGGAAGAACGCGCGCGGCGGCGTGACCGTCGGCCGCCAGCGCATCGCGCTGGACAACCAGCGCTGGGTGGGCAACGTCGGCTGGCGGCAGAACGAGCAGACCTTCGACGCCATCGCGTTGCAGTGGAAGCCGGCAGCGTCGCTGACCGCGAGCTACCACTGGCTGGACAAGGTGCATCGCGCCGCCGGCGACAAGGCGCTCAATCCGCTGATGCGCGAGCGCGACCTCGACAGCCACCTGCTCAACCTCGCATGGAAGCGCGGCGCGCAGCAGCTGGTCGGCTACGCCTACCTGCACGAGGACCGCGACGTCGCCGGCGCCTCCACCGCCACCTGGGGCCTGCGCTGGACCGGCAGCGCCGTGCATGACGGCCGCGGCTTCGGCTGGACCGCGGAGACCGCGCGGCAAACCGACTACGCGCGCAACCCAGCCGACTTCGGCCACGACTACTGGCTGCTGGAGCCGAGCTGGACGCAGGGCGCGCTGATCCTGCGCGGCGGCTGGGAACACCTGGGCGGCGACGGCGTCACCGCGGTGCAGACGCCGCTGGCGACGCTGCACGCGTTCAACGGCTGGGACGACCAGTTCGCGACCACGCCGGCGAAGGGACTCGAAGACCGCTACCTCGGCGCGGGCGGCAAGTTCGGCCGCGGCCGCTACGACGGCAAGCTCGCCTGGGCACTGGCGTGGCACGACTACCGTTCCGACGTCGGCGGCCTGCGCTACGGGCGCGAGTGGAACGCCTCGCTGGGCTTCCCGCTGCCGGGCGGCCTGAGCGGGCTGGTGAAGCTGGCCGACTACCGCGCCGACGGCTTCTCGCGCGACAACACCAAGCTCTGGCTGCAGGTGGAGTGGCGCGGCGCGCGGGCATTGACGCGATGAACCGGATCGACCTGCGCCAGCTGCCCGCGCCGGAGCCGCTGACCCGCGCGCTGGCCGCCGCCGATGCGCTGGAGCCGGGCCACGTGGTGGAAGTGCTGGTGCCGCAGATGCCGGTGCCGCTGCTGGAGATGCTGGAGGAGCGCGGCCTGCGCTGGCGCGTCGAAACCTGCATCGACGGCGGCGTGTGGGTGGCGATCCTGCGCCCGGCGCAGTGACCGCGGCGCGATGGCGAAGCTGGCGACGCAGCAGGCTCCCGCGCCGGCCGTGCCGCGGCGGTTCCTGCTGTCGGCATCGGCCTGGGGCGTGATCGCCGGCGCGCTGCTGGCGTTCGACGGCGGCGCCGCGCTGGCCTCGCGTTGGAGCGGCGCCACGCTGGCGCTGGTGCACGCGATGGCGCTGGGCTTTCTCGGCAACGCGATGTTCGGCAGCCTGCTGCAGTTCCTGCCGGTGGCCGCCGGCGTGCGGGTGCGCGGCGGACGCGGCGCGGCGCTGTGGCTGCACGGGTCGTTGAACGCGGGGGCGCTGCTGCTGGTGGCGGCGTTCCGCTGGCCGGCGCTGCTGTCGCCACAATGGGGCGGGATGGTGCTGGCGATGACGTTCGTCCTGCTGGCCGCGCTGGTGCTGCCGGGGATGCGGGTAGCCGAGGGCCAGCGCTTCCTGCGCTGGGGCATGGGCGGCGCGGTGGTCGCGGCGCTGGTCGCCGCCATGCTTGGCCTGTCGCTGGCCCTGGCGCTGTCGGGCCGATGGACGCTGCCGCTGGCGCCGCTGACCGACGCGCACGCCGGCTGGGGCGTGCTGGGCTGGGTGCTGGCATTGCTTGCGGCGGTGGCGCGGGTGGTGATGCCGATGTTCCAGGGCACTTCCACCACATCGACGCGTGCGCAGGGCGCATGGCAGGCGGCGCTGTACGTCCTGCTGCTGGCGGCGCTGGCGATGGCGTCGCGCGGCGTCGCGCTGCCGGGGCTGCGCATCGGTGCGGGCCTGCTTGGTTTAGCTTTCGCGATGGCGGGCCTGTGGCTGCAACTGCGCGCGTCGAAGCTGCGCGATGCGCCGCTGACGCTGTTCTGGCGCGCGGGCTTCGTCGCGCTCGCGGCGGCGGCCTGCGCGCTGCTGGCCGGCGGCGAGGCGAACGCGCTGCGGGCCGGCGTGCTGGCGCTGGGCATCGGCCTGCCGCTGCTGGTGACCGGCATGCAACTGGAGATCGTCGCCTTCCTCGGCTGGATCGGATTGCAGCGCCGTTGCGGGCGCGGCGTGCGCCTGCCGGGCGTGCAGCTGCTGTTGCCGGAGCGCGACAAGGCCACGGTGCTGGCGCTGCACGGCGCGTCCGCGCTGGCGCTGCTGGCGGCGCTGGCGCGTCCGGCGGCGGCGCATGCCGCGGGGCTGGCGCTGGGGTTGGCGCATGCCGCGGCCTTCGCCGCGCTGTGCGGCGTGGGCTGGCGGGAGGGGCGGTTCGTCGGGGAACGGGAGGCGGGGGAATGAGCAAGGCGTTGCCGCTGGTGTATTCGTGCTCGGGCTGTTCCAGCGCGGCGCAGATGGCCAACCATCTGGCGCTTCGATTGGACCGCGCCGGCGAGGCCGAGATGTCCTGCATCGCCGGCGTCGGCGGCGGCGTGGCCGGGCTGGTGCGCACCGCGCGGAGCCGGCGCCCGATCCTCGCGCTGGACGGCTGCGTGCTGCGCTGCGTGTCGGCCTGTCTTGCCAACGCGGGCGTGGTCGCCGACACCCATCTGGTGCTGTCCGACTACGGGGTGAAGAAGCGCAAGCACGCCGACTTCGACGCCGGCGAGGCCGAAGCGCTGTACGCCGCGTACGCGCTGCCCGCCGCGCGCGCGTTGAACGCGGGAGGCGGCCATGACTGAGCGCGCGCCCGGCCTAGCGCCCGTGCGCCTCGCCATCGACGGCGTGGACGACGGCTTGGTGCTGCTGCTGGCGGCGCGAACGCGGCTGGCGCGGCTGGCCGGGCGGATCAAGGCCGACGCTGGCGTGACCGGACGCGACGATGCGCGCGAGCGGCGCGTGCGCCGGCGCGCGGAAACCCTGGCGGCGACGCTGGGCGTCGCGCCGGACACCGCCGCCGGCGTGCTGGCGCTGGCGATCGGCGACGCCTGCCGCGCGCAGGGGCTGGCATCTGATCTGGATCAAGGAGCGGCGGGGGACGCTGGCGGCATGATCGCGGCCACCATGCAGACCCATACCGACTCCGCGCCGGCGCCGGCGCATCCGCTGCTTCGGCTGGTGCCGCCGCCGCGCCGCCTCGCCCCGCTGCTGCGCGCGCTGCCGCCATCGGCGCAGAAGCGCCTGCTGGAGCGCGCGATGGCGAAGGTGCTGGCCGGGCCGATGCAGGACGGCACGCTCGACTTCATGGCCGGCCGCCGGCTGGGCATCGAGGTCAGCGACCTCGGCCTGCGCTGGGTGGTGGAACTGCAGGGCCAGCGGCTGGCGGTGATCGATGCGCCCGCCGAGGCCACCGTGCGCGGCACCGCCACCGACCTGCTGCTGCTGGCCGGCCGGCTGGAGGACGCCGACACGCTGTTCTTCCAGCGCCGGCTGGTGCTGACCGGCGACGTCGAGCTGGGCCTGACCGCGCGCAACATGCTCGACCGGTTGCCGTGGGAGAAGGTGCCGCTGGGCCTGCGCATCGCCCTCAACCGCGGCGCCCGCTTCGCCCGCGAGGCGCGCGCCGCACATCGCGCGAAAACCTGAGCGGCGTTCCGCTTGCACCTCGCCCGCGCCGTTGCCGCGCGGGCATTCCACGTTCCCGATTCCGACACGAAGGCCGCATGAACGCATCCGCCGCGCCGTCCTGGCATCCCGCACTCGAAGCGCGCCACGCGCCGCTGGTCGAGAAGCTCGAACGCCTGATCCCGTGCATGGAAGTGCCGCTGCATCTGCCGTGGATCGACGCCATCCTCGAACTCAAGCGCCAGCGCGGCGCGACGATCATGGCGCACAGCTACCAGTCGCCGGAGATCTTCCACGGCGTGGCCGACGTCACCGGCGACTCGCTGGCGCTGGCGCAGGCGGCAGCGGAGTGCGACAGCGACCTGATCGTGCTGTGCGGCGTCCACTTCATGGCCGAGAGCGCCAAGATCCTCGCGCCCGAAAAGACCGTGCTGATTCCGGACCTGGACGCCGGCTGCTCGCTGGCCTCCTCGATCACCGCCGCCGACGTGCGCGCCTTGCGCGCGCAGCATCCGGGCGCGCCGGTGGTCAGCTACGTCAACACCAGCGCGGCGGTGAAGGCCGAGTCCGACGCCTGCTGCACCTCGGCCAACGCCGCGCAGGTGGTGGAGGCGATCGCCGCCGAGTTCGGCGCGGACAAGGTGATCTTCCTGCCCGACCGCTACCTCGGCGCGTGGGTGGCGCAGCAGACCGGCATCGAACTGGTGCTGTGGAACGGCCAGTGCGAGGTGCACGAGAAGTTCACCGCGATGGAAGCGCGGCATACCCGCGAGCGCTTCGACGCGAAGATCGTGGCGCATCCGGAATGCCCGCCGGAGGTGCTGGCCGAGGCCGATTTCGTCGGTTCCACCAGCGCGATGGGCGCGTGGCTGGAAAAGGAGAAGCCGTCGCGGGTGGCGATGATCACCGAGTGCTCGATGGCCGACAACCTGCGCAACCGCTTCCCGCAGGTGGAGTTCATCAAGCCCTGCAACCTGTGCCCGCACATGAAGCGGATCACGTTGCTGAACATCCACGCCTGCCTGCGCAAGATGAAGCACGAAGTGACGGTGCCCGACGCGACCATCGCCGGCGCACGGCGCGCGCTGGAGCGCATGCTGGCGGTCGGCCGCCGCGACCGGGTGTGAGCGCGCCCACGCCCGTCGTCATCGTCGGCGGCGGCATCGCCGGCCTGACCGCCGCGCTGGCCGCCGCGCCCGCGCCGGTGCTGCTGCTCAACCGCGCGCGCGGTGCGGAGCATGCGGCCAGCGCGCTGGCGCAGGGCGGCATTGCCGCGGCGGTCGGCACCGACGACACCCCGCAGGCGCACGCGCGCGACACCTGCGACGCCGGCAGCCACCGCAACGACCGCGCGATGGTCGACGTGCTGACCGAGGGCGCGCCGGCCGCCATCGAATGGCTGCAATGGCAGGGCGTCGCGTTCGACCGCGACGAGGGCGGCGCGCTGCGGCTCGGCCGCGAGGGCGGCCACGATCGCCCGCGCATCGTTCACGCCGGCGGCGACGCCACCGGCGCGAAGGTCATGGAGGCGCTGGTCGCGGTCGCCCGCCGCTCCCCGCACATCGAACGGCGCGCGGGGGTGGACGTCGACGGCCTGGTGCTGCGCGACGGCCGCGTCTGCGGCGTCTGCGTGACGAACCCGGACGGCACCCGCGAAGCCCTGCACGGGCGCGCGGTGGTGCTGGCGACCGGCGGCATCGGCGGCCTGTTCGCGCAGACCAGCAACCCGCCCGACGCCGACGGCAGCGGGCTGGCGCTGGCGCTGGCGGCGGGTGCGGCGATGCGCGACCTGGAGTTCGTGCAGTTCCATCCCACCGCGCTGGCGCTGCCTGGCCTGCACAGCCTGCCGCTGGTGACCGAGGCGCTGCGCGGCGCCGGCGCGCGCCTGCTCGACGCGGATGGCAACTCGCTGATGGACGGCCTGCATCCGCTGGCCGACCTGGCGCCGCGCGACATCGTGGCGCGGCGGGTCTGGCGGGCCTGTCGCGAGGGCGGCGCGTGGCTGGACGCGCACCGGATAGGCGCGGCGTTCCCGTCGCAGTTCCCCACCGTGTTCCGCGCCTGCATGGAGCGCGGCATCGACCCGCGCGTGCAGCCGATCCCGGTCGCGCCGGCGGCGCATTTTCACATGGGCGGGATCAAAGTGGATGCCGACGGCCGCACATCGCTGCCGGGCCTGCACGCGGTGGGCGAGGTGGCCTGCAACGGCGTGCATGGCGCCAACCGCCTAGCCAGCAATTCGCTGCTGGAAGGTGTGGTGTTCGGCCGCCGATTGGGCCGGCTGCTGCGCGTGCTGCCGGAGTCCGGCAACGAGCATGGGCGGTTCACATTGGTGCGCCGCAAGCCGTCGCTGGATGCAGCGAGCCTCGCGGGCCTGCGCGAGCTGATGATGCGGGCGATGGGGCCGGTGCGCGAAGGCGAGGCGCTGCGCCCGGCGCTGGAGGAATGCGCGGCGCTGGCGGAGCTGGGTTGGCAGGGCGGATTGGCGCGTGCGATGGTGGAGGCCGCGCTGCGGCGGACGGAAAGCCTCGGGGCGCATTTCCGGCTTGATTGAAGCGGGAAGCTCGCGGGGCAGGCATCGCCCAGGCAGGAGCAGGTTCGTGTGCCGTCGTCACCTCAACCCCGTCGTCCTGAGCGCAGCGAAGGATCTGCTTGTTCGCACCATCAACGGCAGAAGCAGCTCCTTCGCTGAGCTCAGGACGAAACCGGAAATGCGAGGGCGGCAGCATTGGGCGTGGCGCGACAGTTACAGGGCGCGTTGCTTGCCCTGCATCCCGTCCTAGTCGCTTGCATCCGAACCTGCGGGAAAAAAACGGCACGTCCCTGTGCCGAAAGGAACTTGCCGGCTCAGGCCGGCATCCGCATTCCCGGTTCCCCGTGCCAGTAGCCGTTGCGCTCGCCGATCCGCGCCGGAATCTCCGCGCCTTCGCGCGCCGCGTCGAAGTGACGCACCACCGCCTCCATCCCTTCGGCCTGCGGATACAGGCGCAGGATGTCCACGCCCAGCGCGCGCAGCTCGGGCAGCTCCGGGCCAAGGTCGGTGACTTCCTCGCCCTGCACCGAAATGCCGTTGATGCGCAGGAACGGCCGGCCTTCGCGGGTCGCCAGCGGCATGCCGTCGGGATAGTCGATGCAGCGGAAGCCGCACTGGTCCTTCGGCACGTCCAGAGCGCGCGCGGTGAAGCAGCGTGCCGAGTACGACAGCGGCAGCCGGCCCCAGGCAATCACCTCCAGTTCCGGCATCGCGCCGCCATCGGCGACGAAGGCGTCCTTCAGTTCGCCGATCAGCGTGCGGCCCTGTTCCACGCCCGGCACCCAGCGGCGCAGGCCGTCCTCCGCCAGCATCGCCAGCGCGCGATGGTTATAGACGTTGAGCGACGGGCCGGCCACGAACGGGCGGCCCTTCTCGCGGCACAGTTGCACCGCCGACAGGTCGTTGGCCTCGATCCAGAAACCGCCGTGCGAAATCTGCCGATCCAGCACGCTCAATTCGGACTCGGCTTCGATCAGCGCCAAGGTCGAAAGCACGATCTGCTTGCCCGACGCCGCCAGCTCCCCGGCCAGCGCTAGCCAGTCGGCGGTGCGCAGTTCGCGGCGCTTGCTGCACACGGTTTCGCCCAGATAGACGATGTCCACCGGCCAGCGGATCGCTTCGCGGTAGAAGGCCAGCGTGCGTTCGCGCGGCCAGAAGTATTGCAGCGGGCCCAGACTGAGTTTCATCGATGTTCCTTCAGTGCCAGGCGCGGTGGTATGGGCCCAACGTGGTCTGGTGGCCTTCGGCGTGACGCGACAGTTCCGCCTGCCATTCCGGCCTGAGCTGCCAGTGCGCCTCGTCGGCCATGACCTGGTCGATGGCCCTGCGCCAGGTGCGCGTGACCGAGCCGACGTAGGCCACGCCGCGCTGGCGGCCCTCGATCTTCAGCGCGACCACGCCGATCTGCTTCAGCCGCGGCAGCAGCTCCATCGTGTTGAGGCTGGTGGGTTCCTCCAGCGCGTGGAAGACCTCGTTGCCGACTTCGAAGCGGCCCTTGCACACGGTCGGGTAGCCGGCGGGTTCCTCCGGCTTGAACTCGTCGATCAGCACGTCGTTGAGGCGCACGCTGCGGCTGCCGTCGGCCTGTTCGTCCCAGCGCACGAACTTCGCCGGCGAACACACGCCGTGGCGGTTGGGCGAGGCGCCGGTGACGTAGCTGGAGAGCTGGCAGCGGCCTTCCACCATGATGCACAGGCTGCCGAAGGCGAACACTTCCAGCGCCACCGGCGACTTCTCGCACAGCCGCTCGACCTGCTGCAGCGACAGCACCCGCGGCAGCACCGCGCGGCTGATGCCGAAGCGTTCGTAGGCGTAGCGCAATGCCGGTGCGGTGGTGGCGCTGCCCTGCACGGACAGGTGGCGCGGCAACTGCGGATGGGTGCGCGCGGCGTAGTCGAGCACCGCCATCTCGGCGGCGATGATGGCGTCCGCGCCCAGCGCGGCGGCCTTGTCCACGGCGGCGTGCCAGTCCGCGAGGCGCGCGCTGTCGGGATAGGTGTTCAGTGCCAGGTAGACCTTGGCGTTCTTGGCGTGCGCGTAGCGGATGCCGGCGCGCAGTTCGTCGTCAGAGAAGTTCAGGCCGGGGAAGGCGCGCGCATTGGTCTGGTCGCGGAAGCCGGCATAGACCGCGTTCGCGCCCGCGTCCACCGCCGCCTGCAGGGCCGGCAGGTTGCCGGCGGGACACACCAGTTGCATGCGGAAGGCTCCGACACGGGGAAGCCGGCATGGTCTTGCGGCGGACGCGCGGGCGTCATTGATTTGGATCAATCGGCGGGACTTGCGCGCGTTGACGTGGGTCATGGCCGGCCGCGCGGGCGGATGCGATGGTGCGGCTGGCGCGGGCGCTCTGCCCGCGATTGCCCTGGAGAAACCCATGCAGTCCAGCAAGTCCGTTCTCGTTTCCGCAGCCGCGCTGCTCGCGGCGCTGGCCGTGGCGCCGGCGATGGCGCAGTCGGCGCACGATGCGCATGCGGCGCATTCGCACGCCGCGCCCGCAGCCGAACCCGCGCCGGTGCCCGCGCAGCGCTGGGCCACCGACGCGCCCCTGCGCGAGGGCATGCGCGGCATCCGCCAGGCGGTGCAGGCGCTGGAGCACTACGAGCACGGCCACATGGACGCCGTGCAGGCCCGCAACACCGCGCAGCACATCGACGAGGCGGTCAAGGGCATGATCGCGGCCTGCAAGCTGAAGCCCGACGCGGACGCCGCGCTGCACGGCCTGCTGGCGAAGTTCCTGGTCGGCGCCAAGGCGGTGCGCGAGTCGGAAGAAGCGCCGGCGGCGGCGATCGCGGACATGCGCGCGGCGCTGGCGCGCTATCCGCAGCTGTTCGACGATGTGGAGTGGAACACGCCGGCTGATTGAGTGGCAGATCGCGCAGAGGCGATGGCCGCTTGAAGTCCCGATCCGTCATGCCCGTGAAGGCGGGCATCCAGCTCCTGAAATGCCCGCAGAGCATCAAGCTGGACTCCCGCCTTCGCGGGAGTGACGAACAGAAAGCACGCAGGGAGGCGTTGCGCAGCCGCTGTCTGTTTCGGTGTGCGGGCCCCGCCCTACGCCATCGCGGAGCCGCCCGCTTTTTCCTGTCCGGCCGCGACCTGCCGCCACAGCGCATCCACCCGCTTCTCCACGCCGGGATCAAGCTGGATCGGCTTGCTCCAGGTGCGCGTGGTCTCAGCCGGCCATTTGTTGGTGGCATCCAGCCCGAGCTTGGAGCCGAGGTTCGGCGTCGGGCTGGAAAAATCCAGATAGTCGATCGGCGTCCTGTCGATCAGCACGCTGTCGCGCGCCGGATCGACGCGAGTGGCGATCGCCCAGATCACCTGCGACCAGTCGCGCACGTCGATGTCCTCGTCGGTGACGATCACGAACTTGGTGTAGGTGAACTGGCGCAGGTATGACCAGATCCCCATCATGATCCGGCGCGCGTGGCCGGGATACTGCTTGCGGATGGACACCACCGCGATGCGGTAGGAGCACGCCTCCGGCGGCAAGTGGAAATCGACGATCTCCGGAAACACCTTGCGCAGCAGCGGCACGAACACGTCGTTCAGCGCCATCGCCATCACCGAGGGCTCGTCGAACGGCGCGCGGCCCATGTAGCTGCCCTGGTAGATCGCGTCGCGGCGCAGGTGCATGCGCCGGATCGTCATCACCGGGAAGTGGTCCTGCGCGTTGTAGTAGCCGGTGTGGTCGCCGAACGGGCCTTCCAGCGCGGTTTCCGCCGGGTCGATGAAGCCCTCCAGCAGGATCTCGCAGCCGGCCGGCGCATCCAGCCCGGTCAGCGCGCTGGGCCAGACGCGGGTGCGTTCGCCGCGCAACAGGCCGGCGAATTCGTATTCGGACAGCGTGTCGGGAATCGGCGCGACCGCCGCCAGCAGCGTGGCCGGGTCGGCGCCGATCGCCACCAGCACCGGGAAGGGCTTGCCGGGATGCGTGGCCTTCCAGTCGGCGAAATCCAGCGCGCCGCCGCGATGCGGCAGCCAGCGCATGATGATGCGGTTCCTGCCGATCACCTGCTGGCGATAGATCGCCACGTTCTGGCGCGGCTTGCGGGTGCCGCGCGTCACCACCAGCCCCAGCGTGATGAGCTTGGCCGCGTCCTCCGGCCAGCAGCGCTGGATCGGCAGGCGGGAAAGATCGACCTCGTCGCCTTCCAGCGTCTCGTACTGGAACGCGGCCTCGCGCACTTTCTGCGGCGCGACGTGCGCCAGCTGGGCCAGTTCCGGCCAGGTGCCGAGCGCTTCGCGCAGGCTGGACGGCCAGCGCGGTTCGCGGATCGCCGCCAGCAGTTCGCCGAGTTCGCGCAGGCTGGCGAGCGGCCGGCCGGCCAGCGCCGCCTCGATGCGGTCGCGGTGGCCGTAGAGGTTGCCGAGGTAGGCGTGGTCGCTGCCGATCGGATGCTCCATCAGCAGCGCGGGCCCGCCGTTGCGCAGGGCGCGCAGGCTGAGCGACGTAGTTTCGAGTTCTGGATCGACCGGCGCGCCGACGCGCTTCAGGCGTCCTTGGCGTTCGAGTGCTTCGATAAAGGCGCGCAGGTCGTGGAAGCTCATGAAGAACCGTCGGGTGGCGTGAATGTTCCGGTGGCGAGCGCATCGCCCAGCGAGCGCTGCCAGGGCGCGATGTCGATGCCGTGCGCGTCGCGCCAGCCGGGATCGAACAGGGTCTGCTGGTAGCGCTTGCCGCGGTCGCAGAGGAGGCTGACGATGCTGCCGCGCTCGCCGCGCGCGCGCATGTCCGCGGCCAGCTGCAGGCAGGCGGCGAAGTTGGTGCCGGAGGAGCCGCCATAGCGCGTGCCGATGAGGTCTTCCAGCAGTAGCGCGGCGGCGATGGAGGCGGCGTCCTCGACCTCGACCACCTCGTCCACCACGTCGAAGATGAAGCCCGGCTCCACCCGCGGGCGGCCGATGCCCTCGATCCGCGTGGGCCGGCTGGCCACCGCGTCGCGGCTGCGTTCGCGCCAGCCGTGCACGTAGCCGCTGCCGGTCGGTTCGGCGACGCACAGCCGGGTGGACAGGCGGCGGTAGCGCAGGTAGCGGCCAATGGTGGCGGAGGTGCCGCCGGTGCCGACGCCGCAGACGATCCAGGTCGGCTCCGGCCGCGGCTCGCGGCGCAGCTGGCCGAGGATGGACTCGGCGATGTTGTTGTTGCCGCGCCAGTCGGTGGCGCGTTCGGCCAGGCCGAACTGGTCGAGGTGGCAGGCGCCGTTGGCGGCGTGCTGCGCGGCGCGCGCGTGCACCTGCGACGGGTCTTCGACCAGGTCGCACTGGCCGCCCTGCGCCTGCACGTCGCGGATCTTCTGCGGCGCGGTGCAGGCCGGCATCACCGCGATGAACGGCAGGCCCAGCAGGCGCGCGAACCACGCCTCGGAGATCGCGGTGCTGCCCGAGGACGCATCCACCACCGTCTGGCCCGGACGCAGCCGGCCGTTGCACAACGCGTACAGGTAGAGCGAGCGGGCGAGGCGGTGCTTGAGGCTGCCGGTGGGATGGCTGGCCTCGTCCTTGAAGTAGAAGGCGATGTCCGGGAAGCCGGGGAAATCCAGCCGCAGCAGGTGGGTGTCGGCGGAGCGCGTCGCCTCCTGTTCCAGCAGGGCGAGCGCGTCGCTCACCCAGGCGCGGGCGGCGGAATCGGAGCGGTTCGTGGTCGTGTTCATGCGCCCATGATCCCGCGTCCGCCGCCGATCCTCAATTTCCCGCCGCCAGCAGCGCGCGCACCCGCGCGCCGAGGTGCTCGAAATAGCGGTCGATGTAGCTGATCCCGTTCTCGTGGTCGATCAGGTATGGGTTCATCAGCGTGTGGCGCAGGATTACCAGCCGGTCGCCGCCGTCCTCGGCCAGGGTGGCGGGATCGAGGTCGAGCGCGTCGAGGATGCGCCGCGTCTCCGTTTCGCCCAGCGCCTCGGGCCGCAGCGTGGTCACCGAGCCGAAGAACTGCTTGTCCTGCAAGGGGCGGCTGGTGTCGACGCGCAGTTCGTCGTGCAGGCGGCGGACGAAGGCGTTGGCGACGGCGGCGCTGCGGTTGCCGGCGGGGTTCAGCGCGAAGCAGACCAGGTTGCTGTCGGGCGCGAACGGCACCACCGCGCGCACCACCTCGCGCAATTCGTCGGCGAAGCGCAGCGCGCGCGCGTGGAAGGCTTCCGCCGCGCGGATGGTCTGCGCCGGCAGCTGGCCGAAGTGGGCGTGGTCCAGCGGCAGCACCTTGTGGGTCACGTACACGCCGGCCACCGTCGCGCCGGACTTGGAGCCTTCCGGAATGAACTGGCCGAGGCTGCGGTAGCGGCCCATGTAATCCTTGGGCGCCGCGCCGTGGAACACGTAGTCGGCTTCCTCCGACAGCAGCGCGACCGCGCGGTGGTCGCGGCAGATGAAGGCGCCGGCGCCGTAGGGCAGGTAGCCCAGCTTGTGCGGATCGACCGTCACCGAATCGGTGTCGCCCAGCGCGGCGATGGCTGAATAGACCTCGGGCGAGGGGAAGTGAGCGAAGCCGGCGGCCACGTCCTCGCGCGCGCGCAGGCTGCCATCGGCGCTGCGGAACAGGGTGGCGAGGTAGCCGCCCCAGGCGGCGTCGACGTGCACCGCGAAGCCCAGCCCGCGCGCGGCGAAGCGTTCGCGCGCGGCGACCGCGGCGTCGATCGGATCGACCGTGCCGTATTCGGTGGTGCCCATCACCGCCACCGCCATCAGCACCGGCTGGCGCTCGCGCAGGCAGCGCTCCAGCGTCGCGTCCAGCGCGTCCACGTCGATGCGCATGCCGCGCTCCGGCAGCAATTCCAGCTGCGACCGACCCAGCCCCAGCAGCTTGCAGCCCTTGCTCCACGAGTAATGCGCGGTGATCGGCGCCAGCACCTTCGGCACCTTCAGCGTCGGGTGCGCGGCGAAGAAGCCGGCCAGCCCGCGCTGCTCGATGCGCTCGCCCTGCACGCGCGCCTGCCAGCGGCGGCGCTCGGCCGGCGTCGCCTGCGCCAGCCACTGCTGCCATGCGTCCACCAGTGCGGTGGCGGCGTGCGGATGCAGGTTGAAGGCGCTCCAGACGTCCTCCGGCATTGCGAGGTCGGGCACGCCCGCCGCCAGCAATGCGACCGGGAACGCCTTCTGCGCCAGCGCCAGTCGCAGCGCCTGATAGTTCGCCAGCGTGCCGCCGGAAGTGAGGTGGCCGAAGGCGCAGTCCGCGCGCTGCGGATCGTTGACGTAGCCCAGCATGCCGGCCAGTTGCAGGCCGACCTTCACCTCCAGCTCCACCGTCACTGGCGCGGCGTCTTCGGAGACGTTGTTGGGGTTGTAGGGCAGGGTGAGGATCTGAGCGGCGAGGCCGGGCAGCAGCAGGTCGGAGGCCATGTGGCCGATGTAGCGCGGGCTGTGGAACGGCACCGACTTCTTCAGCGCCGCCGACAGCTGGTGCAGCTCGCGGCGCATGCGCGCCTCGAACGCCTGGTAGTCCGGATGCTGCGCCGCCGTGGTGGAGATCGCCGGCGGATCCTCGGGATGGAAGTTGCGCCGCCAGTAGACGTGGTCGCGCAGGAACTCGACCACGAGTTTTTCCAGCAGCGCGTCGTTCTCGCCGTAGGGGCCGAGGAAGCAGGCGTCGAGCGTGCGCGTGCGCGCGTCGGAAGCGGGTTGCATCGAAGAGGACTCCGGGGTGTTCAGCCGAACAGCCGCAGCAGCCATCCGGCGGGATGGTGCATGCGGGCGATGCCGAACATGAAGACGAAGGTGGCCAGCGCGGCCACGTAGAAGACCGTGCGCTGGGCGCGACTGCGCTTCTCGCGCATCGCCAGCACACCCAGCGTCACGTACAGCACCAGCAGGAGCAGCTTGGCGGTCAGCCAGCCGTTGCCGAACATCGCCCCCGGCAGCATCGAGAACAGCATCGTGGCCGAGGTCAGCAGGATGGTGTCGACGGTGTAGCTGCCGTACTTCGGCAGCCAGTGTCGCGGCCAGCGCGCGCCCAGCAGCGAAGCAAAGCCGCGCAGCGCGAAGATCGCGCCGCTGCACATCACCGCGTGCACGTGCGTCCATTTGATCTGCGGGTAGAACTCCATCATCGGCGACATGCGCGCGTCCTCAGCCCGGCCGCCCGTCGGCGCGCGGATGCAGGTAGATCGACAGCGAGCGCAGCACCCACGGCAGGAACGCCAGCAGCCAGCCGGCCGCGGCCACGACCTGCCAGAAGTAGCCGTCGGGCGCGGCCTCGGCGGCGATGCGGGTCAGCGCCACCAGCTGCAGCAGCGCGAAGGCGAACCAGCCCACCGCCGGCATCGCCATCGGCCGGCCGGAATGGCCCTGCGTCACTCGCGTCACCATCGCCACCAGCAGGCTGCCGAAGAAGCCGATGAACAGCGCGTGCGCCGGCCCGCGGCCGAGCACGAACTCGCCGCCGCCGGCCAGGATCGCGCTCTGCGCGGCATACAGCGCGAACGCGACCGGCAGCCAGGCGAAGCCGAGGAACAGCACCCACAGGATGCCGGGCGCCTTGCCGTGCGGCCACCAGCGCAGCAGCACCAGCGCGCTGCCGATCGCCAGCAGCGCGTCGACCGGCCACATCCAGGCGTTCGCGTGCGCCAGCTCCAGCGCCAGGTGCGCCAGCAGCAGCGCCCACAGCGCGGCCAGCGCCCACAGCGGCCGCCACGCGCGGTAGCCCGGCACCACGTTGCCGGCGAAGAACGGGAACATCCGGTGCGCCACCGTCGCGTACACCGGCAGCAGCAGGCCGAACGTGCCCAGCTTGATCGACACCGTCACCGCCCACGGCCCCGCGCCGTGCAGGTAGGCGGCCATCAGCAGCAGGCCGAGCAGGCCGAACGCCATCGCGGCGAAGCACGACCACGCGTGCCAGGTCGGCCCCTTGCCGGCGCGGCGCTCGACCAGCAGCACCCGCAGCAGCTGCGACACCCCGTACGCCCAGCCGACCAGCGACATCACCACGCCGATGTGGACCATCGCCTGCTGCCCGAACAGCATCCCGCCGACCACCGCCAACTGCCCGCCGAGCAGGCCCAACCCGACCGGCACGTAATGCCAGCGCGACAGGTCGGGCGTGCCTGTCCATCGCGGGAAGGTGGTCATCAGGAAGCCGAACATGAAGGGCGGCAGCAGCTGGTACTGCATGACGAAGGCGTGCATCCAGCCGCCGAACGGCGTGCCGGCGGGCAAACCAATCACGCCCCAGCGCACGTCAATCAGCCACAGTAGCCACCACGTCATCGCCAGCAATACGTTGACCGCGCCGACGAAGAACAGCAGCCGGTGCGGCGCTTCCGCCAGCAGCGCGGGCGAGAGGCCGCCGCCGGCGTCGTTGTGGAGAGTCCTGTTCATGCCGGCAGTGTCGCGCCGGGCGGTGGCGGTCGCCTTGATGCAGGTCAGCCGCGCCCGGCGCGCAAACAAAACGGGGACGGCGTTTGCCGTCCCCGTGGTCACGCGGCTTGCGATCGAACCGTCAGTCCGTCGCGAGCTTCGGCTTCAGCCACTTGCGGGCGATGAACAGCGCCAGCATCAGCGCGCCCGCCGAGAACACCAGGTCGCCCGGCATGCGCATCCACACCAGCATGTCGATGATCGGGCGGTTCATGAACTCGGCCGAGCGGGCGAACCAGTAGCCGTGGTCCAGCGCCGCATTGAGCTGCAGCACGCCCATCGGCAGCAGGGTCAGCAGGCCCATCAGGCCGAGGCCGATGTTGAGGCTCCAGAACGCGCCGCGCAGCAGGCCTTCCGGCCATTGCACCTGCGGCTTCAGGCCGCGCAGGCAGAACAGCATCAGGCCGATGCCGAGCATGCCGTACACGCCGAACAACGCGGTATGGCCGTGCAGCGCGGTCAGGTTCATGCCCTGCATGTAGTACAGCGCGATCGGGGTGTTGACCAGGAAGCCGAACAGGCCGGCGCCGACGAGGTTCCAGAAGCTGGTGGCCAGGAAGAACATGATCGGCCACTTGTAGCGGGCCATCCACGGGGTGGCACGGCTGTGGCTCCAGGTCTCGTAGGCTTCCAGCCCGATCAGCGCCAGCGGCACCACTTCCAGCGCCGAGAAGGTGGCGCCCAGCGCGACCGCCGCCGTGGTGGTGCCGGCGAAGTACAGGTGGTGGAACATGCCCAGCACGCCGCCGGTCAGGTAGACGATGGTGGCGAACAGCACGTTGATGGTGGCCGACTTGCCGCGCAGCAGGCCCAGCTTCACGAACAGGAAGCTCATCACCGCGACCGCGAACACCTCGAAGAAGCCTTCCACCCACAGGTGTACCACCCACCAGCGCCAGTACTCGACCACAGAGATGTGGCTGTTCTCGCCCCACATCAGGCCGGCGCCGTAGAACAGGCCGATGGCGATCGTGGAGAGGAACAGCAGGCCCACGATCGAGGACATCTCGTCCTTGCGCTTGAGCGCCGGCCACAGCGCGCGCCCCACCAGGGTCAGCCACACCAGCAGGCCGACGAACAGGAACGCCTGCCAGAAGCGGCCGATGTCGGTGTATTCCCAGCCCTGGTGGCCGAACCAGAAGTTGTACTTCAGGCCCATCTTCTGCATCACCGCGAACCACTGCCCGGCGAACGAGCCGACCACGATGATCAACAGGCAGGCGAACAGGAAGTTGACGCCGGCGCGCTGGTACTTGGGTTCATGTCCGGAAATCGCCGGGCCGATGTACAGGCCGGTGGCCAGCCACGCGGTGGCGATCCACAGCACCGCCAGCTGCGTATGCCAGCTGCGGGTCAGCGAGTAGGGCAGGATTTCCGCGATCTTGAAACCGTAGGCTTCCTGGCCTTCCACCTGGAAGTGCGCGGTGGTCGCGCCCAGCAGGATCTGGCACAGGAACAGCGCCACCACCACCCAGAAATACTTGGCGGTGGCCTTCATCGACGGAGTGATGGTCAGGCTCTGCAGCGGATCCTGCGCCGGCGGCGTCGGCAGTTCTTCCTTGCCGTGGTAGGCGGCGTAATGCCAGGCCAGCAGGCCGACGCCGCCGATCAGGAACAGCAGCGAGAACATCGACCAGATGAAGTTGTCCGAGGTCGGCTTGTTGCCGATCAGCGGCTCGTACGGCCAGTTGTTGGTGTAGCTGCGGTTCTCATAGCCGGGACGGTCGGTGCCGGTGGCCCACGCGGTCCAGAAGAAGAACGCGGTCATCGCGCGGCGGTTGTCGCCGTCGGACACCGTGTTCTCGCGCATCGCATAAGCCTCGCGCAGCTCGTGCGTGGCCGGGTCGTTGGAGAACACGCTCTCGTAGTGCGCCGCGACCATGCTGATCGCCTGCGCGCGCATGTCGCTGACCACGATTTCGTTCTTCGCCGCGTCATAGGTGTTGGTGCGGACCATCGGCTTGACCGCCGCCTGGATCTTCGCCTTCTCGCCGTCGTCGAGGCTGGCGTAGGACTGGCCGGTCGAACCGCGTGCCTGCAACTCCAGCAGCGCTTCGGTTTCGCGATGCAGCCAGTCGGCCGACCAGTCGGGCGCGACCAGCGCGCCGTGGCCCCAGATGGAGCCGAGCTGCTGGCCGCCGATGCTCTGCCAGACCTGGCGGCCGCGGTCGATGTCGGCGCGGGTGTACAGGGTCTGGCCGTTGGCGGCGACCACGCGATCGGGGATGGGCGGTGCGGTGTGGATCAGGTCCACGCCGAGCCACAGCATGACGGCGAAGCTGGCGGCGAGCAGGGCCCCCAGACCCAGCCACAGCCGTTTGGTGATGGACATTGCGACTCTCCTGATCTGGAACGGGCGTATTGAACGAGCGGGCGCATCCTCGGCCGAACGGCCGCGGGGCTCCATGACTTGAATCAACTTGGCGCGAGGATGCGCGGGAAAGGCATCGGCCCGCCTCCGCGGCGCAGCGAGGCGTTCGCGTTGCGATGTCGCGAACGGCGCAGCGGAATGGCGCTGTGGCGGGCGGCGCGGCGAATGCCGCCGGAAATCCGGATGCGGATCAGCGCGGAAAACGCGAAGCGGAGCGCGCGAATCGAATCGGCTTCCGGTTGATCCGCGTCAAACGAACGGCGCGGACAACCGGGGCGTCGCCGAAGGCTTCACTCGCGCAGGATCGGCGCGGCCATCGCCTCGAGGCGGTCCGGGGCGAGCAGTTCGACTTCGCGGCGGTCCACCGCCAGCACGCCTTCGTCCTGCATCCGCCGCAGCACGCGGCTCACGGTTTCCGGCGCCAGCCGCAGGTAGTTGGCGATGTCGGTGCGCGCCATCGTCAGCTGGAAGCGGGTGGACGAGAAGCCGCGTGCGGACAGGCGGCGCGACATCCCGACCAGGAACGCGGCGACGCGCTGGTCGGCGCTCCAGTCGCCCGCCAGCAGGGCGGCGCGGCCGATGTCGCGGCTGAGCAGGCGGAACAGCTCGCGCTGGATGCCGGGCACGCGGGTCGCCAGCACCGAGATCTTCGGGAACGAGAACCGGCACAGCATCACGGTGTCCAGCGCGATCGCGTCGCACGGGTAGCGGTGGCCGTCGATGGCGTTCAGGCCGATCACCTCGCCGGGGAAGTGGAAGCCCAGCACGTGTTCGTGGCCGTCGCGGTCGGTGACGCAGGTCTTGACCGAACCGGCGCGGACGGCGGCGATGGCCTCGAACGGGTCGCCCTCGCGGAACAGGTAGTCGCCGGCGTGGAACGGGCCGACGTGCTCGACCAGCACGTGCAGTTCCTTCAGCGCGTTCTTGTCCATGCCCTGCGACAGGCAGGCGTGGGAGAACGCGCAGGTGGTGCAGAACTGCAGTTCGTCGCCGTCGTCGGACAGAACCTGCGGGCTCAGGCGAGGAAACGGCAGGTTGCTCATGGCTGCCACCGGCGCGGGTGCGTGCCGCCCGGGAGCCGCGACGGCGGCGCGGCCCGGAGCGATCGTTTCGGGAGACAGGTCAGATCGCGCGCGAGAAGCGCGGCCGGGCGTCGGGAGCGGGCGGGGCCAAGTATTGGTCGAAGCACATGGCAATGTTACGCAATAGCAGGCGTCCGTGCGACGTCGCTTCGATGCGGCCGGGCAGGAGCCGGATCAGGCCGTCCTCGGCCAGCGGACGCAGGCGTTCCAGCTCGGCCGCGAAATACTCGTTGAAGCTGATCCCGTAGCGGCGCTCCAGCGCGGCCATCGGCACTTCGCCCTGGCACATCAGCGACTGGATCAGGTCGGCGCGCAGCTCGTCGTCCTCGCTCAGGGTCATGCCGCGGAACACCGGTAGCTTGCCGGCGTCGATGGCGGCCTCCCACGAGGGCAGGTCGCGCGGGTTCTGGCTGAAGCTGTTGCCGATGTGGCTGATCGCGGACACGCCCAGGCCGATCAGATCGCTGTCGGCGTGGGTGGTGTAGCCCATGAAGTTGCGGTGCAGGCCGCCGCGCTGCTGCGCCTGGGCGAGGTCGTCGTCGGGCAGGGCGAAGTGGTCCATGCCGATGTAGACGTAGCCGGCGGCGGTGAGTTTCTCCACCGCCAGCTGCAACAGCGCGAGCTTCGCCTCGCCGTCCAGCAGCAGCGCCTCGTCGATCTGCTTCTGCGGCTTGAACAGGTGCGGCATGTGCGCGTAGCTGTACACCGCCAGCCGGTCCGGGCGGATCTCGGTGACGATGTCGAGCGTCCTGCCGAAGCCTTCCAGGTTCTGCCCCGGCAGGCCGTAGATCAGGTCGATGTTGACCGAGCGCAGCCCGGCCTGGCGGCTGGCCTCGACCACCGCACGGGTCTCCTCGACGCTCTGGATGCGGTTGACCGCTTCCTGCACCTTCGGGTCGAAGTCCTGCACGCCCAGGCTGACGCGGTTGAAGCCGATCTTCGCCAGCTCCGGCAGCCAGGCCGGCTCGCAGAAGCGCGGGTCGATCTCGATGGAAATGTCGCGGTCGCCGGCCTCGGCGAAATGGAACTGCCGACGCAGCGTGTCCACCACGTCGCCCAGCTGCGCGGGCGAGAGGAAGTTCGGGGTGCCGCCGCCGAAGTGCAGCTGGATCACCTCGCGGTCGCGGTCGAACAGCGGCGCGATCAGTGCGATCTCGCGCTGCAGCCGCGCCAGGTAGGCCTCGCCGCGCGCCAGGTCGCGGGTGATGATGCGGTTGCAGCCGCAGTAGAAGCAGGGGCTGAAGCAGAACGGCACGTGCACGTACAGCGACAGCCGGCGCGGGATCGGCTCCTCGTTGCTGGCCTGCACGACCTCGCGCAGCGCCGCCTCGCCGAATTCCGCGTTGAACTGGGGCGCGGTCGGGTACGAGGTGTAGCGCGGGCCGGGCCGGTCGTAGCGGCGCAGCAGGCCGGCATCGAAGGCGATGAGCTGGGAATGCATGGGCGCAGCTTAGGCAGGGGCGGGTGGTTGCGAATTGATCCTGGTCAACCGATGGCGATGGGGCTCAGGTCCGGCTCAGACCATACACCGCCGTGTCCAGGCGCGAAACGCCGTCGACGTAACCGGCGTGATCGCGCGGGATCGGGCGGCGCTCGAGCAACTCGATGTCCCAGTCGCCGCCGTACAGGGCGCGGACTTCGTCCTCCGGCACGCTGAATGGCGGGCCGGCGCGTTCGTCCTGCGGATATTCCAGGGTGATGAGCAGGCCGCGGCAGCCGGCGGGAAGACGCGCGTGAAGCTCGCGGACGTAGCGCTGGCGGAGGTCGGATGGCAGCGCGATCAGCGCGGCGCGATCGAACACGGCGGCGCAGTCGGCGAGGATCGCCTCGTCCAGCGCGAAGGCGTCGCCGCAGATCAGTTCGATGTTGCCGGCGCGGTAGTGCGTGCCGTAGCGGGTGGTTGCGATGTCGGGTTGCAGGCCGTGTTCGGCGAAGAGCCGTTCGACGGCGAGCTGCGACAGCTCCACGCCCAGCACCGGGTGGCCCTGCTGCGCCAACCAGAGCATGTCCAGCGATTTGCCGGCCAGCGGCACGAACACCTTCGCACCCGCCGGCATGCCCAGCGCCGGCCAGTGTTTCTGCAACAGCGGCGTGGGCGTGTCCTGGTGGAAGCCGATCCGGTTGTCCTGCCAGCGCTGGTGCCAGAAATCGGGTTGCATGCGATTGCCTCCGTGTTTTTGCTCCCTCCCTTTCGCCGTAGGCGAAGGGGAGGGCTGGGGAGGGGTGCTTTTCACTTTGGCCCGAAAGGCACCCCCTCCCGGCCTCCCCCTTCGCTGCGCGAAAGGGGAGGAGAAATCACTCCACCGCCAGCGCGTCCACCTTCTGCCAGCCGCGCGGCAACAGCCCGCCGCGCGCGCCGCGCGCGCCGACGTAGGGATCCAGCTCCTTGAACGACAGCGTCATCGTGCGACTGCCGGACTTCACCAGCAGCTTGCCCGCGGCCGGCACCACCGCGATCGCCACCACGTGCTCGGTGCCGCGCTTGGCCTTCGGGATCTCGATGATCTTGTTGCCCTTGCCCTTGTCGAGTTCCGGCAGCTCGGACAGCGGGAACGCCAGCACGTGGCCGGCGCTGGTGACCGCGACGATGCGGTCGGTCGCGACGTCGGCCGCCATCGCCGGATGCAGCACGCGCCCGCCTTCCGACAGCGAGAGCAGCGCCTTGCCGGCCTTGTTGCGGCTGGTCAGGTTCTCGAAGCGGGTGACGAAGCCGTAGCCGTGGCTGGAGGCGATCACGAAGCGGGTATCAAAGTCGCCGCTGGCCAGCGCCTGGAAGGTCTCGCCCGGCGCAGGCGCGAAGCGGCCGGTCAGCGGCTCGCCGTTGCCGCGCGCGCTGGGCAGCGTGTGCACGGCGGTCGAATAGCTGCGGCCCGCCGAATCGAGGAAGGCCACCTGCTGGGTGCTGCGCGCGCGTGCGGCCGCCAGCAGGCCGTCGCCCTCGCGGTAGGACAGCGCGGCGGCGTCGATGTCGTGGCCCTTGGCGGCGCGCACCCAGCCCTTTTCGCTGAGCACCACAGTCATCGGCTCGCTCGCCACCAGCTCGGTTTCGTCCAGCGCCTGCGCGGCCTGGCGCGCGACCAGCGGGCTGCGGCGCGCATCGCCGAACTTCCTGGCGTCGGCCAGCAGTTCGTCCTTGACCAGCTTCTTCAGCTTGGCCTTGCTGGCGAGGATCGCGGCGATGCGTTCGCGCTCGGTGGCCAGCTCGTCCTGCTCGCCGCGGATCTTCATTTCCTCCAGCCGCGCGAGCTGCTTCAGCTTGGTGTCGAGGATGTAGTCGGCCTGGTCCTCGGACAGCTGGAAGCGCGCCATCAGCACGGCCTTCGGCTCGTCCTCGGTGCGGATGATGCGGATGACTTCGTCCAGGTTGAGGAAGGCGACCAGCAGGCCTTCCAGCAGGTGCAGGCGGCGCTCGACCTTTTCGAGGCGATGGTTGAGCCGGCGCGTGACGGTGTCCTGCCGGAACGTCAGCCATTCGCCCAGCAGCATCCTCAGGTTCTTGACCTGCGGGCGGCCGTCCAGACCGATTACGTTCATGTTGACCCGGTAGCTCTTCTCCAGGTCGGTGGTGGCGAACAGGTGGCCCATCAGCTGTTCGACGTCCACTCGGTTGCTGCGCGGCACCAGCACGATGCGGGTGGGGTTGGCGTGGTCGGATTCGTCGCGGATGTCTTCCAGCCACGGAAGCTTCTTGGCGCGCATCTGGTTGGCGATCTGCTCGATCACCTTCGACGGCGACACCTGATGCGGCAGTTCGGTGATGACGATGTTGCCCTGCTCCTTGTTGGCACGTTCCTTCACGAACACCGCGCGGGCGCGCACGCTGCCGGTGCCGGTCTCGTACATCGCCAGCAGGTCGGCGGCGGGCGTGATGATCTCGGCGGCGGTCGAATAGTCCGGGCCGCGCACGTGCTCGCACAGGTCGCGCACGGTCGCGTCCGGATCGTCCAGCAGGCGCACGCAGGCGCTGACGATCTCGCCCAGGTTGTGCGGCGGCACGTCGGTCGCCATACCGACCGCAATGCCGGTGGTGCCGTTGAGCAGCAGGTGCGGCAGCCGCGCCGGCAGCCAGGTCGGCTCCTCCAGCGTGCCGTCGAAGTTCGGCGTCCAGTCGGCCGTGCCCTGGCCCAGTTCGCCCAGCAGCACCTCGGCGATCGGCGAGAGCTTGGATTCGGTGTAGCGCATCGCCGCGAACGACTTGGGATCGTCGCTGGAGCCGAAGTTGCCCTGGCCCTCGATCAGCGGATAGCGGTACGAGAACGGCTGCGCCATCAGCACCAGCGCCTCGTAGCAGGCGGAGTCGCCGTGCGGGTGGAACTTGCCGATCACGTCGCCCACGGTGCGGGCGGATTTCTTCGGCTTGGACGCGGCGTTCAAGCCCAGCTCGCTCATTGCGTAGACGATGCGGCGCTGGACCGGTTTCAGACCGTCGCCGATGAAGGGCAGGGCGCGGTCGAGCACCACGTACATCGAGTAGTCGAGGTAGGCGCGCTCGGCGTATTCGCGCAGGGGGATCTGTTCGAAGCCGTGGAAGGTGGAGCGGATGAGGTCGTCGGTCATCCGTCCATTCTAAGGTTTAGCGCGGGTAGGCCGCTCCGGGTTCCTGCACCTTGCCCGCCGGCCGGGTCTGGATGCGCGGGCGCAGCCAGGCGGCGAAGCCGGCTTCGTCGAGGCTGCCTTCGGCCAGTTGCAGCATGGCGATGTACTTGTCTTCCTCGCCGGCCATCAGTTCGCCGTCGTTGAGGGCGATGAACACGCGATAGCAGACGTGCGCAGTGCGCTTGTTGCCATCGACGAACGGGTGGTTGCGCGCCAGTCCGAACGCCAGTGCGGCGGCCAGATCCGCCAGGTCGGGCGGCGGCTCGCCATAGGCGTGGCGCTGTTGCGGACGGGCCAGCGCCGAATCCAGCATGCCCTCGTCGCGCACGCCGCTGCCGCCGCCGTGTTCGGCCAGCTGGCGCTCGTGGATGGCCAGCGCCAGCGCCTTCCCGATCCATACGATCATGGCGGCTTATTGCGCCAGCTTGCGCAGCACCAGGCGATCCTCGCGCATCACCTGCTCGGCCACGTCCATCTGCGCGGCCAGCTGCGGGTCGTAGGCGGTCAGGCGGATGCCGTCCGGAGTCTCCAGCGCGTACAGCGCGTCGCCCTTGTCCAGGTGCAGGCGGGCCAGCAGCTCCTTGGGCAGGATGACCCCGGCGGAATTGCCGATGGCGGTGATCTTGAGCTTCATGGGCATGCTTCGGGCGGAAAGTTATAACCGATGTTATCACTTTCGGTGCCGGCGCAGCGCCCATTCCACGTGCTCGCGCACCACCTTTGATGGATGGTCGCGGCGGCTCGCCAGCGCGGCCAGCGCCTCCGGCGTGGTCGGCGCGTTGCCGAGTGCGATCGCGATGTTGCGCAGCCAGCGCTCGTGCCCGCTGCGGCGGATCGCGCTGCCCTCGCTGCGGCGCAGGAACTCGTCCTCCTCCCAGGCGAACAGTTCCACCAGCGTGGCCTTGTCGAGGTCGTTGCGAACGCGGAAGTCGGGCTCGTCCGCGCGCCTGGCGAACTTGTTCCACGGGCAGACCAGCTGGCAGTCGTCGCAGCCGAAGATGCGGTTGCCGATCAGCGGGCGCAGTTCCTCGTCGATGCTGCCGTCGTGTTCGATGGTGAGATAGGAAATGCAGCGGCGCGCGTCCATCCTGTATGGCGCGACGATGGCCTGCGTCGGGCAGATGTCGATGCAGCGCGTGCAGGTGCCGCAGTGTGCGCTGGCCGGCGGATCGATGGGCAGCGGGATGTCGACAAAGAGTTCGCCGAGGAAGAACCAGCTGCCGCCGTCGCGGTCGATCAGGCAGGTGTGCTTGCCGATCCAGCCCAGGCCGGCGTTGCGCGCCAGCGCGCGTTCCAGCACCGGCGCGGAGTCGGTGAAGGCGCGGTGGCCGAACGGGCCGATCTCCGTCTGCACGGCTTCGGCCAGCCGTTGCAGGCGGTTGCGCATCAGTTTGTGGTAGTCGCGGCCCAGCGCATAGCGGGCGACGTAGGCGCGCTCGCCGTCGCGCAGGTTCTCCCACGCGGCGTCCGGGTCCTTGCCGTAGTCCAGACCGACGGAGATCACCCGCACCGTACCCGGCAGCAGCTCCGCCGGACGCGCGCGCATCGCGCCGTGTCGGGCCATCCACTCCATCGAGCCGTACAGGCCCTGCCCGAGCCAGTCGAGCAGGTGGGTTTCGTCCTCGCGCAGGTCGATGCCGGAAATCCCCACGCGCTGGAAGCCGGCCTCGCGCGCCAGCGCGCGGATGCGGTCGGCGAGCGAGGCGTGGTCGGGGGTCTCCATGGCGCGGAAGTATAGGCGTCGCCTCCATGCCGGCAGTTCGGCGATGGACGCTTCGCGGGTACGATGGCCGCAGCGAATCAGCCTGGAATCGCCGCATGCACGCTCCACTGCCGCTGTTCGATCCCGCCGCGCTGCGCATGCTGGAAGCGCGCGGCACCGCGCATTGCGACGGCGACGCGTTCGCGCTGATGGCCCGCGCCGGGCAGGCGGCGTGGCGCTGCGCGCTGAAGCACTGGCCGCAGGCGATGCGGATCGCGGTGGTGTGCGGGCCGGGCAACAACGGCGGCGACGGCTACGTGCTGGCGCGGCATGCGCGCGAGGCCGGGCGCGACGTGCGCGTGCTGCGCCTGGCAAAACCCGCGAGCGCGCTAGCGCAGCGCGCCTGTGCGGACTATCTGGCCATCGGCGGCGTGATCGATGACACGCTGGGCGATTGCAACCTGATCGTCGACGCGCTGTTCGGCATCGGCCTGTCGCGTGCGCCGGACGCGGACGCCGCCGCGCTGATCGCCGCCGTCAACGCGCACCGCGCGCCGGTGCTGGCGCTGGACGTGCCCAGCGGTATCGACGCGAACAGCGGCAGTGCGCCGGGCGCGGCGGTGGATGCCGACTGCACGCTGCAATTCCTCGCCCGCCATCGCGGGCTGCGCACCGGCGCGGCGCTGGACCGCTGCGGTGAACTGGAGCTGGCGACGCTGGAGCTTCCCGCAACCGTGTTCGACGGCATCGCGCCGGCCGCGCTGGCCTATCGCGCCGATGCCTTGCCCGTGCTCTTCCCGCTGCGTCCGCGCGACAGCCACAAGGGTCGCAACGGCCACGTGTTGTGCATCGGCGGTGATGCCGGCAGCGGCGGCGCGATCCTGCTGGCCGCGCAGGCGGCGCTGCGCAGCGGCGCGGGACTGGTCAGCGTGGCGACCCGCGCGGCGCACGTGCCGGCGCTGCTGGCGCGCTGCCCGGAGGCGATGGTGCATGCGGTCGAGGGCACGGCGGAACTTGCGCCACTACTGGAGCGCGTGGATGTCGTCGCGATCGGGCCCGGACTGGGTCAGGGCGAATGGGGTCGCGCGATGTTCGATGCCGCGCTGGCCTGCGGCAAACCGCGTGTGCTGGATGCCGACGCGCTCAACCTGCTGGCCGCCTCCGGTGCGTCGCTGCGCGCCGGCGACATTGTGACGCCGCATCCGGGCGAGGCCGCGCGCCTGCTCGGCTGCGCCACCGCCGAGGTGCAGCGCGACCGCTTCGCCGCCGCCGCCGCGCTGCATGCGCGGCTAGGCTGCGCGGTGGTGCTGAAGGGCGCGGGCAGCATCGTGCAATCCGAGGACGCCGCGCCGGCGGTGATCTGCGCCGGCAATCCCGGCATGGGCACCGGCGGCATGGGCGACCTGCTGACCGGCGTGGTCGTGTCGCTGCGCGGGCAGGGCTTCGACGCCCATGACGCGGCGGTGGTCGGTGCGCTGCTGCACGCGGCGGCCGGCGACGCCGCCGCGCGCGAGGACGGCGAGCGCGGCCTGCTGCCCTCCGACCTGCTGCCGTGGCTGCGCAGGCTGGCCAATCCGGTGCGACGATAGGCGGATGTCCGATCTCCTCCTTTCCGACGCCGCCGCCACCGAAGCGCTGGGCGCGCGGCTGGCGCAGACCCTGCCCGAGCGCGCCGTTGTCCACCTGCACGGCGACCTCGGCGCCGGCAAATCCACCTTGGCGCGCGCGCTGCTGCGCGCGCTGGGCGTGACCGGCACCATCCGCAGCCCCACCTACACCCTGGTCGAGCAGTACCTGCTGCCCGCCGGCGGGCTGGCCCTGCACCTGGACCTGTACCGCATCGGCAATCCGGGCGAACTGGAGTTCCTCGGGCTGGATCCGGCCGAGGCCCGGCTGTGGCTGGTGGAATGGCCGGAGCGCGGACAGGGCGCGTTGCCGCCGGCCGATCTGGACATCGAACTGGCGGTGGACGGCGACGGCCGCTGCTGCGTCCTGCGCCCGCAAACGGCGGCGGGACGGGCCTGGGCGGAGGCGCTGCGAACCGGTTGAGTTGCGGCCAGAAGCTGCGCGCTGATCGAGAAAGATCGCGCAGGTCACGGATTATTCAGGGAAAAGTGCTTGCGCACCGGGTTCGCAAGTGCTTAACTCCCGGCCATGCGCCTGAGGGGAATCCACATCGAGCAGATCCTGCTGGCAGCCATGCTGCTGGCGGCGCTTTGCTGGAATCTGGCGAATGCCTCGGAAATCAGGCAGTTGCGCATCGAAACCGGGGCCACCGGCACGCGCGCCGAACTGCAGCTCGACAAGGCCGGCGCCTACAAGCTGATCCCGCTCTCCAACCCGGAGCGGCTGGCGGTGGACTTCCCCGACAGCCAGCTGGCGCGCGGCCTGGCGATGCCCGCGGCCGCCGGCATGGTGAAGGCGGTGCGCACCGGCCAGCCGGTGCCGGGCACGGTGCGGGTGGTGTTCGACCTGGCCGGCGCGGTGAAGGCGATCCCCACCACCATCGAAACCGCCGGCACCGGCTACACGCTGGTGCTGGAATGGCCCGGCGACCGTGCGCCGAGGATGACGGCGGCAGTGCCGTCCGTGCCGGCGAAGCAGGAGGCCGCGAAGCCGGAATCCGCCTCCGCGCTTCCGCCCGCGTCCGATCCCATCGCGCAGATCGCCAGCCAGCCGATGCCCGCGGTGGCCGGCACCGATGCGTCCACGCGCTCGCCTGCACCCGCGCCGTCGCCTGCGTCCGATACGCTTCAGCCCGCGCCGCTTCCACCGCCGCCCCGGCTGCCGATGCAGTCCGGCATGCGCCCGCTGGTGGTGGCGATCGACGCCGGCCACGGCGGGCAGGACCCGGGCGCGCACGGCCTGAACGGCACGCGCGAGAAGGACGTCACGCTCGCCATCGCCCGCGAACTGGCGCGGCAGATCAATGCCACGCCGGGATTGAAGGCCTACCTGACCCGCGACAGCGACGTGTTCATCCCGCTCAACCTGCGCGCCCGCCGCGCCAGCGCCAACAAGGCCGACATCTTCCTGTCGATCCACGCCGACGCCGCCGAGAACCGCGGCGCGCGCGGCTCGTCGGTGTACGTGCTTTCGACCCGCGGCGCCTCCTCGCAGCGCGCGCGCTGGCTGGCGGACAAGGAAAACGCGGCCGACGTGATCGGTGGCGAGCGCGTCCGCGCCGCCGACAACACCCTCACCTCGGTGCTGCTCGACCTCACCCAGAGCGGCAACATGAAGGCGTCGGAAGACGCCGCCGAGCACGTGCTGGGCGGCCTCAAGCGGGTCGGCAACAACCACAAGCCGGACGTGGAGCGCGCCAACTTCGCGGTGCTGCGCACCTCCGACAAGATGCCGGCGATGCTGGTGGAGACCGCCTTCATCTCCAATCCCGACGAAGAGAAGCGGCTGACCGACCCGGCGTTCCAGCGCACGTTGGCGAGCGCGATCCTAGACGGCGTCGACCGCTACTTCGCCCGCCAGCCGCCGCCCGGCACGCTGTACGCCGCG
The DNA here is from genome assembly GCF_014395425.1 of Thermomonas brevis. NCBI lineage: Bacteria > Pseudomonadati > Pseudomonadota > Gammaproteobacteria > Lysobacterales > Lysobacteraceae > Thermomonas > Thermomonas brevis. Next base: position 780,369 of record NZ_CP060711.1, on the reverse strand, counting down.
CGCGCGCAGGCCAACCAGTCCGCGCAGGTCACGCAGGCGCCCGCCGGCATGACGGGCATCGGCGGCGCGGGCGGCAGTCCGTAACTTCGTCGTCATTCCCGCGAAAGCGGGCCGCTACTGACAGACGAATGTCTGTCCAATCCAGGGACTTTCGCTTTTCAAACGTGTTGAACGTCCTTGGACACACGGCCTGTGCCGTGAGAAGCGGCCCGCTTTCGCGGGAATGACGGGACTTGTTCGGCGGTGTCTTAGAATCCCGGCGTGAGCATCCGCCAACTCCCCGACACCCTCATCAACCAGATCGCCGCCGGCGAAGTCGTCGAACGCCCCGCGTCCGTCGTCAAGGAACTGGTCGAAAACGCGCTGGACGCCGGCGCGAAGCGCATCGACATCGACCTGGAAGAAGGCGGCGTGCGCCTGATCCGCATCCGCGACGACGGCGGCGGCATCGCGTCCGACGAACTGCCGCTGGCGGTCAGCCGCCACGCCACCAGCAAGATTGCTTCCATCGACGATCTTGAGGCAGTGGCGACGCTGGGGTTCCGAGGCGAAGCGCTGCCGTCGGTGGCTTCGGTCAGCCGCTTCCGCCTTGCCTCGCGCCGGCGCGACGCCGAACACGGCGCGGAGTTGCGCATCGACGGTGGCAAGCTCGGCGAGGTCGCGCCGAACGCGCATCCGCACGGCACCACGGTGGAGGTGCGCGACCTGTTCTTCAACGTGCCGGCGCGGCGCAAGTTCTTGCGCGCCGAGCGCACCGAGTTGTCGCACATCGAGGAATGGTTGCGCACGCTGGCGCTGGCGCGGCCCGACGTGGAGATCCGGGTCAGCCACAACGGCAAGCCGTCGCGGCGCTGGAAGGGCGAGGGCAATCTCTTGTCCGACGTGCGCCTGCACGAAGCATTGGGCGAGGAGTTCGCGCGCAACGCGCTGCGCGTGGACCACGCGGGCGCGGGCATGCGCCTGCACGGCTGGATCGCGCAGCCGGCCTACAACCGTGCCAGCGCCGACCAGCAATACCTCTACGTCAACGGCCGCAGCGTGCGCGACCGCAACGTCGCCCACGCGGTGCGGCAGGCATACAGCGACGTGCTGTTCCACGGCCGCCATCCGGCCTATGTGCTGTTCCTCGAACTCGACCCGCGCGGCGTGGACGTGAACGTGCATCCTGCCAAGCACGAGGTGCGCTTCCGCGAGTCGCGCCTCGTCCACGACTTCGTCTACCGCACTTTGCATGCAGCATTGGCGGAAACCCGCGCCGGCAGCATCGCCGCACCCACGCCGCCGATGCACGTCTCCGCCGATGCGCCGCGCTGGTCGATGCCGCCGGCGCCGCAGCAGCAGGCGATGGGCCTGCGCGTCGCCGATGCGCCCGCCGCCTACGCCGCGCTGTACGCGCCGCGCGACGGGTCTGCGCCGATGCAGCCGGCACCCGCGATGCCGATGCCGGACGATGCGCCCGGCGGCATGCCGCCGCTGGGCTTCGCGGTCGCACAGCTGCACGGCATCTACATCCTCGCCGAGAACGCCGACGGCCTGATCGTGGTGGACATGCACGCCGCGCACGAGCGCATCGGCTACGAAAAACTCAAGGCCGCGCACGACGGCGCCGGCCTGCGCACGCAGCCGCTGCTGGTGCCGTCCAGCCTCGCCGTCTCCGAGCGCGAGGCGGAAGTGGCCGAGCGCGAGACCGACACGCTGGCGCAGCTCGGCTTCGAAGTGCAGCGCAGCGGCCCGCAGTCGCTGCTGCTGCGCAGCGTGCCGGCGCTGCTGGCGCACGGCGACGTGGAAGCGCTGCTGCGCGACGTGCTGGCCGACCTGCGCGAACACGGCAGCACCCGCCGCATCGCCGACACCCGCGACGAACTGCTGGCGACCATGGCCTGCCACGGCGCGGTGCGCGCCAACCGCCGCCTGAGCATCCCCGAAATGAACGCCCTGCTGCGCGAGATGGAAGCCACCGAGCGCTCCGGGCAATGCAACCACGGCCGTCCCACCTGGACGCGCTTTTCGCTGGCGGAGATGGACAAATGGTTCCTGCGCGGACGCTGACGCTGCTGGCCGCGGCCCTGCTGGTGGCGGCCTGCGATCGTTCCGCCGGACCCAGCGCGGCGCAGCAGGCCGCGAAGGCGAAGGCCGCCGCCGAGTTCGCCGCGTCCGAACAGGCGTGGCGCGACCAGCGGCTGGCCGAACTGACCAAGCCCGACGGCTGGACCAGCCTGATCGGCCTGCACTGGCTGGATACGGGCACGCACCGCGTCGGCAGCGCCGCCGACAACGGCATCCGCCTGATGATGGGGCCGGCGCACCTCGGCGTGTTCAGCGTGCGCGACGGCAAGGCCCGCTTCGTGGCGGACGCTGCCGTCGCCGTCGATGGCGAGCCCAGCAAGGGCGGCGTGCTGCGCAGCGATGCCGACGAGGGCGGCCCCAGCGTCATCGCGTTCGACGAGGGCAAGGGGCTGGCGACCGTGATCGCGCGCGGCGGCCGGCTGGCGCTGCGAGTCAAGCACGCCGATGCCGGCAGCCGCCTGCATTTCACCGGCCTGGACTATTGGGCCGGCGGACCCGGCTGGCAGGTGCAAGCGCGCTTCATCCCGCATCCGGCCGGCAGGACGCTGCCCATCGCCAACATCATCGGCACCACCGACGAGATCCCCAACCCCGGCGTCGTCGAGTTCACCCGCAATGGCACGCCGTTCCGGCTGGAAGCGCTGGACGAAGGCGAGGGCACCCTGTTCCTGATCTTCGCCGACCGCACCAGCGGCCACGGCAGCTACGGTGCCGGCCGCTTCCTCGACGCGCCGATGCCGGACGCGCAGGGCCGGCTGACGCTCGATTTCAACCGCGCCTACAACCCGCCGTGCGCGTTCACCCCGTTCGCCACCTGCCCGCTGCCGCCGCCGGAGAACCGGCTGAACCTGCGCGTGGAAGCGGGCGAAAAGACCTATCTCAAACCCGCCGCTCCGGCCAAGGACACCTGATGAAACCGCGATTGCTCGCCCTCGCGCTGTGCGCGCTGCTGATCCCCGCCGCCCATGCCGACCAGCCGGCGCAGGACGGCAAGCGGCCGCTGCTGTGGAAGGTGTCCGACGCCGACAATTCGGTCTATCTGCTCGGCTCGTTCCATCTGCTGAAAGCCGACGACTATCCGCTGCCGGCGGAAGTGGACCGCGCCTTCGACGACAGCGCCTCGCTGCTGTTCGAGGTCGATCCGGCGGCGATGACCGCGCCGGAATCGGTGGCGGCGATGCAGAAGTACATGGCCTATGAAGACGGCAAGACCCTGAGCGCGGTGCTGCCCAAGCCCACGCTCGCCAAGCTGGGCACGCTGGTGTCCGCCAGCGGCGGGTCGCTGCAGGCGCTGGAGCACAGCGAGCCGTGGGCGGTGAACCTGGGGCTGGTATTGGGCATCACCCAGGCGATGGGCTTCCGCCCGGAGCTGGGGCTGGACCGCAAGCTAATGGAGCGCGCGCAAGACGCCGGCAAGCCGGCGGCCGGCCTGGAGACCGTGGAAGACCAGATGAAGGCGATGGACGCCGTGCCCTACGCCGAGCAGGCGCAGGGCCTGGAGGAGTTCCTCGACGACCCGCAGAAGTCGATCCGCGAGATGGGCGACATGCACGCCTGGTGGCGTGCCGGCGACGTGGCGAAGCTTGACGCGGAGATGCGCGCGGAAATGGCGCGCAAGACCCCGGAGAGTTACCGCCTGCTCGACGTGGAGCGCAACCAGGCCTGGCTGCCGCAGGTGGAGAAGCGCCTGTCCGACTCGAAGAAGGACAACACGCTGGTGGTGGTCGGCGCGCTGCACCTGCTGGGCGGCGACGGGTTGGTGGAGCAGCTCCGAGCCAAGGGCTATACCGTCGAGCGCATGTGCGACGCCTGCGCGGCGGACTGATCCGTTTTAGACGGGCGAGCCCATTCTGTTCGTGCCGCCGCTCCCGCCTCAGCAGTAGGAGCAGCGGCAGGCTTCGAGCCTGGACGATGCTCCGATGCGCATCAGCGCGGAAAAACCGATCCCAGGATCCGGTCCGCGACTATCCGCCTCGATCCGCGTCCAATGTTCCCCGCGGAAAAGACGCGGCTCACCGCATCACGATGCAGTCCACCGGGCAGGCCGGCACGCACAGCTCGCAGCCGGTGCATAGCGCGTCCAGCACCGTGTGCATGTGCTTCGGGCCGCCGACGATGGCGTCCACCGGGCAGGCCTGGATGCACTTGGTGCAGCCGATGCAGTCGGCCTCGACGATGAAGGCCAGCTGCGCCGGCTTGTGTTCGCCGCGGCTGCGGTCAAAGGGGCGCGGCGCCACGCCCAGCGCCTTCGCCAGCGCGCGCGCGCCGGCATCGCCGCCGGGCGGGCAGTGGTCGGGACCGGCCTCGCCGCGCGCCATCGCCTCGGCATAGGGGCGGCAGCCGTCGAAACCGCATTGCCCACACTGGGTCTGCGGCAGCAGGCGGTCCAGGCGTTCGGCGAGATCGGTCATGGCGCTCCCCACGCGACACCGGCATGCGGGCGCCGGTCCGGCGGCATCGTCCGTCCGCGCACGCCTTCAGACCTGTTCGGCCAGCGGCAGCAGTTCGCGGGTTTCGTGGTGGATGCGCGCATGCAGTGCCTCGAAGACGGCGTCCGCCTCGCGCCGGAACCCGTCCGGATCGGCGGCGATGCGTGCGCCGGCGTTCCAGTGCGTCGCGAAGGCGCGGTAGGCCTCGGCCAGGCCGCCCATGTCCTGCCGGAAGCGCTTGCCGGCGGCAGCGATGTCCAGGTCCGCGGCGTTGGCCAGCGCCGGATACAGCATGCGGTCCTCGATCGACAGATGCAGCCGGATCGTCGCGCTGAGCTTGCCCAGCTCGCCGGAAATCGCGTCGGCGTTCTCCGCGACTCCCACCCGCATGAGCGCGCGCAGCGCGTCGATGCCCGCGAACAGCGCGTCGTGATCGCGCCTGATCTTGCTGGTGTCCATGCAGCCTGCAACGGGAAAAGCGCGGGGAACCGGCGCGCGTTCAGCGCACCGGCATCCCGGGCTGCGCGCCGGCGTCGGCGTCCAGCAGCGCCAGCGCGCCGCCGTCGAACCCGGCGGACAGGATCATGCCCTCGCTGGTGCCGAAGCGCATCTTGCGCGGCGCGAGGTTGGCGATGAACACCACGCTGCGGCCGACGAGTTTTTCAGGCTCGGCATAGCTGGCGCGGATGCCGGAGAAGATCTGCCGCTGGCCGAGATCGCCGGCGTCGAGCAGGAAGCGCAGCAGCTTGTCGCTGCCCTCCACCAAGCCGCATTCCAGCACCTTGCCGATGCGTAGGTCGAGCTTGGCGAAATCGTCGATGCCGATGTGGCCGCCGGTATCGGCGGCCGGCGCGGCGGCGGGCTTGCCCTGTTTCTTCTCCACCGGCTTCGCTTCCGCCTGCTTCGCGGCAGCCGCGGGCGCGGCGAGCGTTTCCTTCGACGCGTCCACCATCGCCTCGATCTGCTTCGGATCGATGCGGGTGAACAGCGGCGCGTAGGCGTTGATGCCGCGCGCCAGCAGCGGCGCGTCGAGGTCGTCCCAGCCCTTCACCGGCGCGGCGAGGAACTCCGCGGCCTGCGCGCTGGTGCGCGGCAGGATCGGCGCCAGCGCGGCGGCCAGCACGCGGAACAGGTTCAGGCCCTGCGTGCACACGCTCTGCAACTGCACGTCCGCACCTTCCTGCTTGGCGATGACCCACGGCTTGTGGTCGTCGATGTACTTGTTGGCCTCGTCGGCCAGCGCCATCGTCTGGCGGATCGCGGCGGCGGCATCGTTGCGCTCATAGGCCTCGCGCACGCCGGCCAGCGCGGACACGAAGCGGTCGTACTGCGCGGGATCGGGCAGCGCATCGGCCAGCCTGCCGCCGAAGCGCTTGTCGATGAAGCCGGCGCAGCGGCTGGCGAGGTTGACGAACTTGCCGACCAGGTCGCTGTTCACCCGCGCGGTGAAATCGGCGAGGTTGAGGTCGAGATCGTCCACGCCGCCGGAGGACTTCGCGGCGAAGTAGTAGCGCAACGCCTCCGGATCGAGGCCGGCGTCGAGATAGGTGCGCGCCATGATGAAGGTGCCGCGCGATTTGCTCATCTTCGCGCCATCGACGGTCAGGTAGCCGTTGACGTGCAGGCGGGTCGGCGCGCGGTGGCCGCTGCCGTGCAGCACCGCCGGCCAGAACAGGCCGTGGAAGTTGACGATGTCCTTGCCGATGAAGTGGTGCAGCTCGGCCTCGCTGTCCGGCGTGAGGAAGGCGTCGAAGTCGATGCCGCTTTTCGCGCACAGGTTCTTGAAGCTGGACAGATAGCCGATCGGCGCGTCCAGCCAGACGTAGAAGTACTTGCCGGGCGCGCCCGGAATCTCGAAGCCGAAATAGGGTGCGTCGCGCGAGATGTCCCACGCGCGCAGGCCGCCGTCGGCGTCCAGCCACTCCATCAGCTTGGCCTTCACGCCGGGCAGCATGGTGTCCCGCGACAGCCAGTCGCGCAGGAAGGCCTCGAAGCGGCCGACCTCGAAGAAGTAGTGCTCGGAATCGCGCAGCTCCGGCGTCGCCCCGGACACCACCGACTTCGGTTCCTTCAGCTCGGTGGGCGAGTAGGTCGCGCCGCAGACTTCGCAGTTGTCGCCGTACTGGTCGGCGGCGCCGCAGTTCGGGCAGATGCCCTTGATGTAGCGGTCGGGCAGGAACATGCCCTTGGCCGGATCAAAGAACTGGGCGACGCTGCGGCGGGCGATGTGGCCGCCGGCGTCGAGGCGCGCGTAGAACCGTTCGGTCAGCTCGCGGTTGGCGGCCGAGTTGGTGGAGTCGTAGTGGTCGAAGGCAACAAAGAACGCCGCGAAGTCGCGCTCGTGCCCGGCCTGGATGGCGGCGATGAAGGCTTCCGGCGTGGTGCCGGCCTTCTCGGCGGCCAGCATGATCGGCGTGCCGTGGGTGTCGTCGGCGCAGACGTAGTGCACCGTGTCGCCGCGCATGCGCCGCGCCCGCACCCAGATGTCGGCCTGGACGTAGCCGACCAGGTGGCCCAGATGCAGCGGGCCGTTGGCGTAGGGCAGGGCGTTGGTGACGAGCGCGGAGCGGGACATGGGCAGGCGGGTTGCAGGGGGATCGGCGATTATCGCACGCGCAAAACGACGAAACCCCGGCGCGGCCGGGGTTTCGGAGATCGCTGAAGCCTGCGGTCAGTCCGCGCGCACCCAGGTCGCGGTGCGGCAGATGAAGGCCACGCAGCCCTTCACTTCCAGCTTCTTGCCGCCGTCGATCAGCTTGACCGACTTGGCGTTGAAGTTGCGGTCTTCCGACGGCTTGTAGCCGTTGCCGCCGCCCCAGGTGCCGTCCGGCTGGGCCTTCAGGTTCCACAGGGTGACGATGCCGACGTAGGGCTTGCCCTTGTACTGGCCGCTGCATTCGTCGCAGTTGGCCGGCATGCCGAGGTTCTCGGTGATCTTCGCCGCCAGCGTGCCGTTCTTGGCCTCGTAGATTTCCGAGATGGTCATCGCCTTGCCGGTCTTGTCGTCCAGCGTCTTCCACTTGCCGACCGGCGAGGCGTGGTGCTGCGCGGTGGCCGCGAACGAAAGCGAGGCCAGCACCGCCGCCAGGATCATCTTGCGCATGTACGTTCCCTCCCGGGGATCAGCGGGACGCGGCGCGCCCCTTGCGGGCTTTTATACCCCATCCGAAGGCGTATGGAAGGTGCCGCCCGCCCGGCCCGGTGCCGGGAGTTCAGGCAAAAAAGAACCCCGCCTCGCGGCGGGGTCCAGGGTGTCGCGATGGCGCGGGCGGATCACTTGCCCTTGCCGAAGCTCCACTTGGCTTCGATGTAGTAGGCGCGGCCCAGTGCGTCGAAGTTGTAGCTGTTGTACGGCTCGTCGCTGGTGCCCGGATAGGAACGGGTGTCCATGTCGGGCATGCGGTTGGCGATGTTGTTGACCATCAGCGACACGGTCAGGTCGTTGGTGACGTTGAAGTTCACGCTGCCGTTGACCGTGGTGTACGAACCTAGGCGGCCGCCGCCGGCGAACGCGTAGCCCTTCGGGTCGAGGGTGGCGCTGTAGTTCGGGGTCGGGCCGAGGTAGTTGGCGTACAGCGTGGTCGTCCAGCGATCCTTGTTCCAGCTGGCCGAGGCACTGGCCTTGTACTTGGCGTCGGTGCTCCAGTACGGGTCGCTCAGCGCGTCGCGGACCGGGTCGGTCGGGTAGGTCTGGATCTCGTGCTTGAGGTTGCGCGTCCACGAACCGGCCAGGTTGAGCAGGCCGAAATTGCCCAGCTCCACGCTGTAGTTGGTGTCCACGGTCACCGCGTTCAGCGTTTCCTTGGCGACGTTGACCTTGTCCAGGCTGATCGATTCCACGTTGCCGCTGACGTCGCGGACGATCTGGTTGCCCGCCGCGACGCAGGTGCCGGAATCCGCCGGCAGCTTGCCGAGGCGGCAGTTGGCCTCGTCACGCAGCAGCTGGTCCACGTCCTGCAGCGCCACTTCGTTGCGGATGTCCCAGTGGTGGAAGTCGGCGCTGAGCGAGAACTTCGCGGTCGGCGCCCACACCACGCCGTAGCTCCACACGGTGGCGTTGATCGGCTTCAGGTCCGGGTTGCCGGACTGCTCGCCGAAGTACTGCATCTCGGAGTACTGGCTCGGGCAGTTCGTCACCTGGCCGGCATCGAAGCCCAACAGGGCGCAGTTGTAGTAGTCGACCGCCTTGCCGTAGAAGCCGCTGGCGCCCTGGAACTGGTCTGCCAGGGTCGGCGCCTTGAACGCGGTGCCGTACTTGCCGCGCAGCAGCAGCGATTCGAACGGGCGGTATTCCAGGCCCAGCGAATAGGTCGGCTTGGAAATCTCGGTGCCGGCCATGCGGAAGCCGTCGTAGCGCGCCGAGGCGGACACGGTCAGCTGTTCCCACACCGGCAGGCGCAGCTCGCCGGTCAGCGCGTAGCGCGAACGCTGGCCCTTGCCGCTGACGCCGGTCAGGCCCCAGATGTCGCCGTTCGTCAGGCGCGCGTCGGGCTCGTAGCTCCAGCCCTGGGTGCCCGCTTCCACGGCCACCGCCATGCCGGCGTCGCCGCCCGGCAGCGAGAACAGGGCGCCGTTGGTGAACTGCGCGCGCAGCATGTTGTCGTAGGTGCGGCTGCGCGAGCGCACGTAGGTGGAGATGCCGGCGAAGTCTTCCGGCGACATCAGCGTGTAGAACGCGGCGTAGTCCGGGGTGAACACCGGGTAGGCGTCGTAGTTCGGATCCCAGCCCTGCTGCTCGCCCAGCACGCGGTCCAGGAAGTACGTGTCCACCTTGTCGGCCAGCAGCGCCTGGCTGATTTCGGTCAGCTTGTACTCGGTGCGGGTCAGGCTGAGGTCGTAGTCCCAGTTCGAGTCTTCGCTCAGGGTGCCGTTCACGCCGAAGGTGACGGAGTAGGAGCTGCTCTTGTTCTGGTCGTTGTGGTCGTTCCAGTTGCCCACTTCTTCCGGCGCGAACGCGCGCTGCAGGTTCAGCAGCTTGCCCTGGTTCGGGTCGTAGTAGGCGCCGAAGCCCACTTCGGTGCCCCACCACAGGTAGCCGGAGCCGCTGTTGTATTCCACCTTCTCGTGGTTCAGCAGCACGTCGGCGTAGGCCTGGGCGAGGTCGTTGAGATCAAAGGTGGAATGCGCGTAGACCTGCGCCGATTCCTTGCTGTTCTTCAGGGTGCGGTAGCCCGGGGTCCACTGCGAACCGCAGTAGTCGCCCTTGCCGTCGCGGCTCTGCTTGCCCTCGGTGCCGCCGAAGGCGCTGCCGAGGTTGGCGCAGTTGGCCGGGTCGAGGAACACGTAGCTGTAGTCGTTCTCGACGTCGAGGATCGTCCAGTCGCGGCTGGCGACCGGCGCGGCGCCGTTGCGGGCATCGACGTTGAACTGCTGGGTCAGGTCGCGTTGCGACGCCCACACCGGGTCGGCCTTCTCGGCCTGCACGCCCAGCAGGGTGTTCCAGCGGCCGCCGGCGCCGTTGACGCTGGTGGCGAAGCTGACGCGGCCGCTCTGGCCGCCGCCCTTCTCGTAGCCGCCGATGCGGCCGCTCAGCACGCTGCCTTCGATGTTCTTCTTGAGGATGATGTTGACCACGCCGGCGATGGCGTCCGAGCCGTACAGCGAGGACTGGCCGCCCGGCAGGATCTCGATGCGGTCCACCAGATCGACCGGGATGCCGCTGATGTTGTTGAACACGTCGGAGCCGTTGTACAGCGCCGGGTAGTTGGCCATCGGGCGGCCGTCGATCAGGTACTTCACGTAGCTGGCGGACAGACCGAACAGGCTCAGGGTGTCGGCGCCCTGGGTGAAGCCGCCGGAGCTCTGGCTGTTCTGCACGCCGCCGGTGGCGAACGAGCTCTTCTGCAGCACTTCGGCCACGTTGTTGAAGCCGCGGGCCTTGATGTCCTCGGCGGAAATGATGGTGACCGGGACGAAGGTTTCGACCTGGGTCTGCGGGATCAGCGAGCCGGTGACGACGACCTTGTCCAGCTCCTTGGCCTGCTGGGCGGGGGCATCGGCGGGCGCCTGCGACTGGGCGAAGGCGGTGGCGGGCAGCAATGCGGCGGCAAGCGCCAGCGCCAGCGGGCGACGGTGGGATACGAACATGGGGGGACTTCCTTTGGTCTTCTTCTTCGATCTTGTTGTGGACATGCGCGACGGATGCGGGGCGCATGCGTCTCCGGACACGGAGGCAACGGAACCTAACATCCGATTAACATCCGATCCCTGAACGCACGAAGCGGTTTTGTATTGACTGCTCTTTGCAGATCGTGCGAAGCGCGCGCGTCGCCGGAGAGGCGGTCGGCTGCATCGCGCGGATGACGGGAATCAAGGGGAAGCGGGGACGGCTTCGCTAGAATCGACGCACTCCCCACGCGTCATTCCGCCATGTCCCGCCTGCCTTCCCACGCCGTCCAGGGCGAGCTGAAACCGCTCGCCAACGTCCGCAACGTCATCGCCGTCGGCTCCGGCAAGGGCGGGGTGGGCAAGTCCACCACCGCGGTGAACCTGGCGCTGGCGCTGGCGGCGGAGGGGCTGAAGGTCGGCATCCTCGACGCCGACGTGTACGGCCCCAGCGTGCCGATGATGCTGGGCCTGTCCGGCCGGCCCGACAGCCCGGACGGCAAGAGCATCACGCCGATGCGCGCGCATGGGGTGGAGGCGATGTCGATCGGCCTGCTGGTCGATCAGGATGCGCCGATGATCTGGCGCGGGCCGATGGCGACGCAGGCGCTGAACCAGCTGCTCAACGACACCCGCTGGGGCGACCTCGACGTGCTGGTGGTGGACCTGCCGCCGGGCACCGGCGACATCCAGCTGACCATGGCGCAGAAGATCCCGGTGGCCGGCGCGGTGATCGTGACCACGCCGCAGGACATCGCCACGCTGGACGCGCGCAAGGCGCTGCGGATGTTCGAGAAGGTCGCCATCCCGGTGCTGGGCGTGGTCGAGAACATGGCGGTGCACGTCTGCGGCAACTGCGGCCACGCCGAGCGCATCTTCGGTGAGGGCGGTGCGAAGCGGATGTCCGAGCAGTACGGCGTGCCGCAGCTGGGCGCGCTGCCGCTGGAGATCGGCATCCGCGAGCAGGGCGATGCCGGCACGCCAATCGTGATTGCCCAGCCCGAATCGCCCGCCGCGCAGGCATACCGCGACGCCGCGCGGGCGCTGCTGGCCGAGCTGGACAAGCGGCCGAAGGTGCGCGCCGGGATCATGGCCTCGCTGCTGGGCGGCTGATGATTGCCCCCTCCCTTTCGCCATTGGCGAAGGGAAGGGTTGGGGAGGGGTGCTTTTCCCGTGCCCGGCGCGACCCCCTCCCGGGCTTCTCCTTGCGCTGTGCGCAAAGGGGAGGAGCGGAACACCCTACAATCGCCACCTTTCGATCCGAGGAAACCGCATGAGCATCAAGAGCGACCGCTGGATCCGCCGCATGGCCGAGCAGCACGGCATGCTGGAGCCGTACGAGCCCGGCCAGGTCAAGCAGGTGGACGGCCAGCGCATCGTCAGCTACGGCACTTCCAGCTACGGCTACGACGTGCGCTGCTCGCGCGAGTTCAAGGTGTTCACCAACATCAATTCGACCATTGTCGATCCTAAGCACTTCGACCCCAAGAGCTTCGTGGACGTGGTGGCGGACGAGTGCATCATCCCGCCCAACTCCTTCGCGCTGGCGCGCACGGTCGAGTACTTCCGCATCCCGCGCGACACGCTGGTGGTCTGCCTCGGCAAGAGCACCTACGCGCGCTGCGGGATCATCGTCAACGTGACGCCGCTGGAGCCGGAGTGGGAAGGCCACGTCACCCTGGAGTTCTCCAACACCACGCCGCTGCCGGCGCGCATCTACGCGAACGAGGGCGTCGCGCAGATGCTGTTCTTCCAGGCCGATGCCGACGACGTCTGCGAGACCAGCTACAAGGATCGCGGCGGCAAGTACCAGGGCCAGACCGGGGTCACCCTGCCGCGCACGTAAGCGCGGTCAGGCCAGCGCGGCGCGCAGCGCGCCGACCCGCTCCACCAGGTCTTCCGGCGCGTAGGCGCGCGCGTTCGCCGCGCCCCAGACCGGGCGCGGCCAGGCGATGTCGTCGGTGTAGCGGGCGATGACGTGCACGTGCAGCTGCGGCACCAGATTGCCCAGCGCGGCGACGTTGAGCTTGTGCGGCTTGAACAGCGCCTTCAGCGCGCGCGCCGCGGCGTCGATTTCCCGCGTCAGCTGCGCGCGCTGGGCGTCATCCAGGTCGAGGATCTCCACCGCGCCGGCCACCCGCGGCACCAGCACCAGCCACGGATGGTTGGCGTCGTCCATCAGCCGCACTTCGCACAGTTTCAGGTCGATGACCGGCGCGGTGTCGTCGGCCAGCCGCGGGTCCAGGTGCCAGGCGCTCATCGCAGGTGCTCCGTGAAGAAGGCCAGTGTACGCCGCCATGCCAGCGCGGCGGCCTCGGGCTGATAGGGCGGTTCGGGATCGCGGTTGAAGGCGTGGCCGGCATCGTCGTAGGCGAAGACCTGCGCCTGCGGCTGCTTTCGGCGGTGCGCCTCCACCGCGTCCGGCGGGATGCTCGCGTCGAGGCCGCCGAAGTGGAACATCAGCGGCGCGCGCGCGGGTTCGTCGAGGAAGCCGACGTTGCGCGCGCCGTAATAGCTCACCGCCGGCAGGCCGAGCCGGGTGGCGGAGAGGAAGGCGACGCTGCCGCCCCAGCAGAAGCCGACCACGCCCACCGCCAGCCCCTGGTTCCGCAGCGTTCGCGCGGCTTCGTCCACCACGTCCAGCGCGCAGTCCAGCCCCAGCTTGTCCACCAGCTCGCGTCCGCGCCGGGTGCCGTCGGCGTCGTAGGCCAGTTCCGTGCCGGGTTCGATCAGGTCGAAGAACGCCGGTGCCAGCGCGGTGAAGCCCGCCTCGGCCAGCCGCTCGCAGACGGCGCGGATGTGCGCGGTGACGCCGAAGATTTCCTGCACCACCACCACGGCCCCGCGCGATTCGCCTTCGGGCCGCGCCAGCCAGGCCTGCACCGCGCCGCAGGGAGTGAAGAGGGTTTGCCATTCGCCCATGCGATTCTCCTCGGCGCGCGCGGCGAGCGGGGCGCGGCGCCATCGGTCTGGCGGGGCGGCGGGGGCCGTCCCGCGCGGGACGTATAATCTCGCACCTTTTCGAGTGGCCGTGGCATGTCCCTGCAACAACCCAGAGTCGCTAGCCCCAGAGTGGGATTTGTCAGCCTCGGCTGCCCCAAGGCGCTGGTGGATTCCGAGCGCATCCTCACCCAGCTGCGCGTCGAAGGCTACGACCTCGTGCCGACCTACGACGATGCCGACGTGGTGGTGGTCAATACCTGCGGCTTCATCGACAGCGCGGTGGCCGAGTCGCTGGACGCCATCGGCGAGGCGATGGCGGAGAACGGCAAGGTCATCGTCACCGGCTGCCTCGGCAAGCGCGCCGACGTGATCCGCGAGGCGCATCCGGGCGTGCTCTCGATCAGCGGTCCGCAGGACTACGCCAGCGTGATGGACGCGGTGCACGCGGCGCTGCCGCCGAAGCACGATCCGTTCGTGGATCTGCTGCCGGACTACGGCCTCAAGTTGACGCCGAAGCACTACGCCTACCTGAAGATTTCCGAAGGCTGCAACCACCGCTGCAGCTTCTGCATCATCCCGTCGATGCGCGGCGACCTGGTGTCGCGCCCGGTGGACGACGTGCTGCGCGAAGCCGAGAAGCTGGTGCGCGGCGGCGTCAAGGAACTGCTGGTGGTGTCGCAGGACACCAGCGCCTACGGCGTCGACCTGAAGTACGCGCCGCGCCTGTGGGGCAGCAACCTGTACGAGACGCGGATGAAGGCGCTGTGCGAGGGCCTGTCGGAACTCGGCGTCTGGACGCGCCTGCACTACGTCTACCCGTATCCGCACGTGGACGACGTGATCCCGCTGATGGCCGACGGCAAGCTGCTGCCGTACCTCGACATCCCGTTCCAGCACGCCAGTCCGCGCGTGCTCAAGCTGATGAAGCGCCCCGGCGCGGTGGACAAGACCCTGGAGCGCGTCCAGCGCTGGCGTTCGATCTGCCCGGAGCTGACCCTCCGCAGCACCTTCATCGTCGGCTTCCCCGGCGAGACCGAGCAGGAGTTCGAGGAGCTGCTGGATTTCCTCGACGAAGCGCAGCTGGACCGCGTCGGCGCGTTCGCCTATTCGCCGGTGGACGGCGCCAAGGCCAACGACCTGCCCGATCCGGTGCCGGAAGAAGTGAAGCAGGAGCGCCTCGCCCGTTTCATGGAGCGGCAGGCGGCGATTTCCGAGGCGCGCCTTGCGGCCAAGGTCGGCACCGTGCAGAAGGTGATCGTGGACGCCATCGACGGCGACCTCGCCATCGCCCGTTCGATGGCCGACGCGCCGGAGATCGACGGCCTGGTACAGGTGCAGGACGGTCGCGAGGCCGGGCTGGTGCCGGGCGAGTTCGCCCACGTCCGCATCATGGGCAGCGACGAACACGATCTGTACGGCGAAGTCGACTACACGGCCTGATCACGCCGCAGCCCCATACTGCGCCGTCCCATCGTCGGAGCGCGGTCATGCGGCAAACCCCACTGTTCGGCCGGCTGGCGAAATGGGCCTCCAGGGCGTCGGGGCGGCCGATGGCGTTCATCCTGGCGCTCTCGGCCGTGGTCGTGTGGATCGTCACCGGGCCGATCTTCGGATTCAGCGACACCTGGCAGCTGGTCATCAACACCGGCACCACCATCGTCACCTTCCTGATGGTGTTCCTGATCCAGAGCTCGCAGAACCGCGATACCGAAGCGATCCAGCTGAAGCTGGACGAGCTGATCCGCGCCACCCGCGGCGCGCACAACAAGCTGATGGACCTGGAGGAACTGGAAGAGTCCGAACTGGACGCCGTGCACGAAAGCTACGCCACGCTGGCCAGGAACGCGCGCGACTGCGGCGACGAAGCGGAGGAGTGCGGCACGCCGGAGGTGAAGGACGCGCTGGCGGAACTGAAGCAGGCCGAGGCGAAGCTGGAGGACGTGACGGATGGCGCGCCGGGGAAGCACAAGCCCGTCGCCGCGCAGCGGGGCGCCTGACGGCTGCGCCGCCTACGTCGCGGGATAGGACACGTCCACGATGGCGAAATGCGCGATCCCGCCGGGCAGCTCCACCCGCACTTCGTCGTCCACGCGCTTCTTCAGCAGCACCCGCGCCAGCGGCGCATCGATGCTGATCCAGCCCAGCTTCGCGTCGGTTTCGTCCGGGCCGACGATGCGGTAGCGCGACAGCTCGCCGTTGGCGACGTCCTCCAGCTCGACCTGCGCGCCGAAGAACACCGCCTCGCGGTCGGCCGGCGCGGCATCGACCACGCGCAGCGCTTCCAGCCGCTTGCTCAGGTAGCGCACGCGGCGGTCGATCTCGCCCAACTGCTTCTTGCGGTAGGTGTATTCGGCGTTCTCGGAGCGGTCGCCCTCGGCGGCGGCGGCCGACAGCGCCTTCACCACTTCGGGCCGGCGCACGCGCCACAGCTCGTCCAGCTCGGCCTTCAGCCGCGCGTGGCCCTGCGGGGTGATCAGCGCGGTGCTCTTCTCGGCGGGAGGTCGCCAGCGGCTCATGCGGGCATCGCACCCTGCGGCGTGGCCCCGGGCGTGCCAATCCGTGACGGGCGATGGAAGTAGTACTTGCGCTGCCACACCACGAACAGCAGCGCCGCGCCCAGGTAATACGGGGCGCTGGACGCGCCTCCCGGCAGATTGCCGCCGCCGATGCCGGGGAAGGTCGTTTCCAGGATGCGCGCATGGGTATTGGCGCTCCAATGCAGGAAGACGGCGGGCCAGACGGACCCTCCCGCGCGCGGCACCAGCCAGACCAGCAGCAGCGACAACGTCAGGCAATGGGCGGTGAAGCCCAGGGTGGAACGCAGCGAGGAAAACACGCTGTCGTAGAACGCCGGGAGGTGCCAGACGGCCCAGATGAGGGCGACGACGAGCGCGGTCAGGAACGGCGACATGCGGTTCAACAGCCTTGTCTGGAGATAGCCGCGCCAGCCGAACTCCTCGGCGAACGGCCCGGTGATCCAGGCCGTGGCCAGCATCGCAAGGAAGCCGGCGTCGAACGCCGGGTGGAACGTGGCGGGCAGTTTTCCCGCAGCGCGCAACGCCATCCACCCGAGCCCGAGGCCGAGCGGGATCAGGTAGCCGATGACGATGAAGCGCAGCGACCCCGCGACGCGCAGGGTGCGCCGGCCGAACTCGCGAAGCCCGTCCCGGCCGCCTTCGGCATAGCTGGCGGCAAACCCGCCGAGCGTGCAGAAGAGGGCGGTGTACCAATACAGCGGATTGTCCTCGCTCATGAAGATGTCGCACGCCCAGACCGGAACGAACGCCACGAACAGGAACACCAGCAGCCCGCGTTGATGCTTGCTCATCAGGGAGAACCTTGAGGTTGTAGAGGAGGGGGGAGCTCAGCGCCTGCCGAAGATGCCGCCCAGGATGCCGCGCACGATCTGGTTGCCGATCTGCCCGCCGTACTTCTTGCCGGTCTTGCCCATCACCGATTCGCCGATGGCGCTGCCGACGCTGCGGCCGATCGAGCCGCCGACGTTGCCGGTGGTCCGCTTCGCCACGCTCTGCACCATGCCTTGGCGGCGCTTGGTGCCGAACAGGAACTCGCTCATCTTCTGGCCGAAACCGCCTTCCTCCGCCTCGCTGGCGGCGGGCGCGTCCTGGCTGGCCTGCTGCACGCGCGCGGCCAGCAGTTCCGATGCCGATTCGCGATTGATCGCGGTGTCGTATTTGCCGCCCACCGGGCTGCCGGCGCGCACCTGCTGTCGCTCGGCATCCGTAATGGCGCCCATCCGGCAGCGCGGCGGCGCGATCAAGGTCTTCTCGACCGGCATCGGCACGCCCTTGTCCAGCAGCATCGACACCAGCGCCTCGCCCACACCCAGCTGGCCGATGGTCTTCGCCACGTCCAGCCCCGGGTTGGCGACGAAGGTTTCGGCCGCCGTCTTGACCGCCTTCTGGTCGCGCGGCGTGTAGGCGCGCAGCGCGTGCTGCACGCGGTTGCCGAGCTGGCCCAGCACGTTGGCCGGCACGTCGTCCGGGAACTGCGAGCAGAAATACACGCCCACGCCCTTGGAACGGATCAGGCGAACGACCTGCTCGATGCGCTGCTGCAACGCCGCCGGCGCGTCGTCGAACAGCAGGTGCGCCTCGTCGAACACGAAGACGAGCTTG
The DNA here is from genome assembly GCF_014395425.1 of Thermomonas brevis. Taxonomy (NCBI): domain Bacteria; kingdom Pseudomonadati; phylum Pseudomonadota; class Gammaproteobacteria; order Lysobacterales; family Lysobacteraceae; genus Thermomonas; species Thermomonas brevis. The sequence continues at coordinate 762,686 of NZ_CP060711.1, read as the reverse complement.
GGTTTCTCCAGGTCGCCCACTTCCGGCAGGTTCTCGAACAGCTCGGACAGCAGCCACAGCAGAAAGCTGGAATACAGGCGCGGCTTCAGGATCAGCTGGTCGGCGGCGAGGATGTTGACCACGCCTCGACCATCGTAGGTGGTGCGCATCAGGTCGGCCAGCTCCAGCGCCGGCTCGCCGAAGAACAGCTCCGCGCCTTCCTGCTCCAGCCGCAGCAGCGAGCGCTGGATCGCGCCGATCGACTGCGTGCTGACCAGCCCGTAGGAGGTGCTGATGTCCTTGCGCTCCTCGGCGATCAGGTTCAGCAGCGCGCGCAGGTCGGCCAGGTCGAGCAGCAGCAGGCCGCGGTCGTCGGCCAGCTTGAACAGGATGTCCAGCACGCCGCTCTGGGTGTCGTTCAGTTCGAGGATGCGCGAGAGCAGGGTGGGGCCCATCTCGCTGACCGTGGTGCGCACCGGATGCCCGGCCTTGCCCCACAGGTCCCAGAACACCACCGGCGCGGCTTCGTTCCTGTAATCGGCGATGCCCATCTGCTCGATGCGCGCCTGCAGTTTCTCGTTCGACGTCCCCGGCATCGCGAGGCCGGCCACGTCGCCCTTCACGTCGGCCAGGAACACCGGCACGCCGAGCCGGCTGAAGCCTTCCGCCAGCGTCATCAGCGTCACCGTCTTGCCGGTGCCGGTGGCGCCGGCCACCAGCCCGTGGCGGTTGCCGTACTTCGGCAGCAGGTACACGCTGCCGCTGGTTTCGGTGGTGATGGCCTTGCCGACGAGGATCGGATCCATGGGCGCTTCGTCAAAATGAATGGTCGCCGGATTCTATGCGATGGCGCGCGCATTCATCGGCCGGCGCGGGTTGCCGCCGCGCGGCCGGCGCGGCTACCCTGCCAGCCCCCTTCGCCAAGCCCGCGCCTGATGCCCCTTCGTCCGTTGCCCGTCGTTGCCACGCTGTCCCTGTCGCTGCTGGCGGCGCTGTCCGCCCCCGCCGCGCAGGCGCAATCGAAGCGCGACCGCGCCGCCGCCGCCGAATCCCGGCACGACCAGGCCGCGGTGGCCGTCCTGCAACAGCGCATGGATGCTGCCGAGAAGCGCTATCGCGACGCGATGCTGGCCGAGGACGAGGAAGCGGCGGCCACCGCCACCAGCGCCTCGCTGACCGAAATGAAGGCCGTGGTGGACGCCTGCGCGAAGCAGCGCGGCTGCTCGATGGACGCCATGCTGTCCACCTACGAGCGCCTGCTGAAGGCCGCCCCGCAGTTCGACGACGCCGTGGCCGACGACGGCGTCGACGATCCCATCGACGAGAGCAATCTCGACGACGCCGACGTTCCCGATACCGCCAACGCCGCCTCGTTGCTGAGCGAGGAAGGCCAGCGCTTCGTGAAGATGGTGCAGTTCAACCCGGCGGTGCAGGCCGGCATCCGCCGCTGGCTCACCGACATGCGGCCGTCGCTGATGGACAGCTACGAGAACTACCGCTACATGCAGCACCTGATGTCGCCGGCGTTCAAGCGCCACGGCCTGCCGGAAGCGCTGCTGTTCGGGATCATGGCGAAGGAGTCCAACGGCAAGGTGCACGCCGGCTCGCGCGTCGGCGCGGTGGGGCCGCTGCAGTTCATGCCGGCCACTGGCCGCCGCTTCGGCCTGGGCAACGACGGCACCGGCTTCGACACCCGCTACGACCCGGCGGCCTCCGCCGACGCCGCGGCGCAGTACCTGACCGAGCGCATGGCCCAGCTCAACAACAGCATCGAACTCTCGCTGGCCGGCTACAACGGCGGCGAAGGCCGCGCCCTGCGCGTGTTTCGCGACACCGGCGGGCGCAGCTTCTGGGACATCGACGTCTACAACCAGTTCCCGGCGGAAACCAAGGACTATGTGCCGATGGTGATTGCCGCCGCCTGGCTGTTCCTGCACCCGAAGGACTACGGCATCCGCTGGCCGCGCATCAGCGCCCGCCCGGCCACCGTCACCCTGTCGCAGCCGGCCTCGCTGTACGAACTCACCATCTGCCTTGGCAACTGGGGCTCACGCGACGGCTACCTGCGCGCCCTGCGCAACCTCAATCCGCGCTGGCAGCCCGACGAAACCCTGCCGGCCGGCACCGCCCTCAACGCCACCAGCCGCATTGCCTGGCTGTACCGCTTCAACTGCACCCGCGGCAAGCGCCTGGAACTGGCAAGGCAGTTGATCGCCAGCGACGTGCGCTCCGCGCTGGTACGGGTGGGTGACCCGATGCCTGCCGGCGCTGCGACCGCTACTGCGTCGGCACCCGTCGCTGCGCCGCCGCGCGCTCCGGCCAAGCCGAAAACCTACAAGGTGCAGCGCGGCGACACCCTCGGCGGCATCGCCCGCAAGCTGCAATGCGACATCGGCGACCTGGCGAAGGCGAACAAGCTGAAGAAGCCGAGTTATGCGATCAAGCCGGGGCAGAGTTTGAAGCTGGACGATTGCGACTTCTTTCCTGTAATTCGGACCAGCCAGAAGTAGAGGATTCGGCGACACTCAGGTCCCAGAGAGGTCCGCCGCCATGAAAGAAGCCTAAGTTCACTGAGGAGCAGATCGCAGCAGGCCGAGAGCGGCACGACGGTCAAGGAGGTCTGTCGCAAGATGCGGCATCAGCCAAGCTACGCTCTATGCTTGGCGCAAGAAGTTTGGCGGGCTTGGAGTGGCTGAGTTGCGCCGGCTGCGCCAGTTCGAGGAGGAGAGCTGCCAGCTCAAGCAGTTGGTCGCCGATCTGAGCCTGGACAAGGTCATGCTGCAGGACGTTCTAGCAAAAAAAGCTCTATAAACCCGCACAGCGCAAGACGCTCGCGGGCCATCTGATCGATCGTTACCAAGTTGGCGTGCGTCGCGCCTGCGATGTAGTTCGAGAGAGTCGCTCGGTATAGGTGCTGCCAATCCGGGAAAACGATGATGCGCCCTGCGGCGGCGGATCAAGGATATCGCGGCCACACGCGTCCGCCGGATCTTCGTACTCCTGCGCTGGAAGGTCAACCATAAGCGCGCGTACCGGTTGTATTGTCAGGCCGGACTCAACCTGCGGCGCAAGCGGCCGCATCGACGCAAGGCCGCGGTGCATCGCTTGGAGTGCAAGATGCTGACGGCCCACAACTTAGGTCTGGAGTATGACTTCGTCGCTGACGCCCTGTTCGATGGGTGTCGTTTCCGGGCAATGACGGTCGTGGATAACTTCACCAAGGAGAGCCTAGCCATCGAGGTCGACCAACAGCTCAAGGGTGGGGACGTCGTGGCATGATGGAGCGATCACGCCACCAGCGTGACCTGCTACAACGCATCTAGACCGACAGCGGCAGCGAGTTCATCTCAATTATGACGGATTGTTGGGTCTACGATCATGGCGTGGTCGATGGACTACTCACTCCCCGGCAAGCCCACCGACAACCGTTTATCGAGTCGTTACAAAGGCAGTTTCAGGGACGAAAGCCTCAACACTCACTGATTTCTGCCGCTCGACGATGTCCGCCGGAAATAGATAACTGGAGGCTCGATTACAACCATTTCCGGATGCACTCCTTAAGATGGCCTGCCAGCCGAGTTCACCGCGCGATTCACCTCTCAACCCAAGGCCGAATTTCCAGTTCTGCCCGGGTCTCAATGCAGGGAGAAAGTCGGGTTTTATGTGAATGTGCCGTTCAGTGCCTACAATTGGAGCCTGTGCGTATAAGCAGGCCGTGTTGAGAATCGGCAATCGCAACATCGCGACATCCGTCTGAGTTGATATCGCCAACTGCAAGGCCGTCAGGTCTGTAATGAGATGTTGGCCATCCCGTCAGTGACACTGAAATCAAGGTTTCAGGCTCAAAGCCGTTCGGCCCTTGAAGATAGTAGCCCATGGAGAAAAATCCACCATGTAGGGTAATGATGTCATCCAGGCCATTTCCATCAAGATCGGCAATGGTTACGGGTTCCGGGATGTCGTATGAATCAAGAATCTGGTCTAACTCGTAACTGCCGTCAGGTTTGGCCAAGAAGACGCCGATGCCGGCTGGTCGATTCGATGCCAAACTTGTGACGACATCCCGTCGGCCGTCTCCATTCAGGTCTCTTGCATCCACACCCCAGGCCATCCAAGGCCAGTTATCGGATGGTCGGCGAGGAAGCGTGTACGGCGTGGCATCCCTGAATGCGCCGTCACCTTGGTTCAACATCAGGTACCAAGACCCCCAGCCTTGGCCATTAGTCATTACCAAATCTGGCCTATTGTCTTGATTCATGTCGCGGGCAATAATTCTGTTATAGCCGGCAAGAGGTGTCATAATTTCCTTGTAGCGTGACAATTCACTTTTTCCATTGCCCCTATACAGCACGGCGCCAGTGTTCCACGTTTGTGCTATTACGTCTATTTTCCCGTCGCTGTCAAAATCGGCAGCTACAACAGATGAAAAATTTCCTAATTCATTGATAATTGTAACATCGAGACTGTTAGTGCTGGATTGGAATTTGGCGACGGATAGTCCGTCTTGATGGGCGACGATAATTTCTTGCGCCCCATCATTGTCCAAATCACTGATAGTCAAACTAGCTTGCATCCAGCCTGCATGGTCAAGGTATGCGGCTTGGATGGGGGCGCCGAGAGCTCCGTTTGATAGTTGCGGGAAGACCATGATTTGGCTTGTCAGATCGGGGGTTGAGGCCTCTGAAATCAAAGACGATGCAGTGATCACAACATCAAATCGGCCGTCTCCCGTGATATCGCCAATCGCAACTGAATCGGCCGAATAAAGACCCTCTTGATTGGGCTGTTGCGGGGGATACTGCTGAAGAGGGTTGAAGCTGAAACTTTTATTCACGGAATGATTGGAGGGAGTGGTGTTCCCGCTCCCATTTTCATGGCCTGTTGTGGTTCCCTTTTTTCCGTTCCCCCCGCCTCCACAGCCGGCTAAGGAAAGCACGATGAGGCCGATAATTCCGAATCGAAAAAAATCTGGCCATTCGTGCCTTGGCATAATATTCCTTGTCTTTCCTTGGGGTTGCTGGGGGGTTATTGATAATTTAGGAGTTTTTGTCAATTAAGTGTAATCTTGATGTATTTCCTGCGCTGCCGCGAAGGTCGGTGTAAGTTGCTTGAGATTTTTTATGGGTGAAAATTGAAAGCCATCGCGCGGCGGTATTCAATGTTCAAGCCAAGTCGGGTGAAAGAATAGCAAAAGAAAGCTCCGAAAGTGGGTGGCTGGAAGCATGGGGCGGTTTTTTTTTGATCACCTATAAGGCAGCAAGGTCCGCGTCTCTGTAGGCCTCGTCATTGTCCAATACTTGATTGAGCGGTAGCGTCAATTGCGCAGCGCTAACCGCTGTCCCAACTTCACGCGCGTTTCCGCTTTCAGCACGAGCTCCAACGTGGCCACACCCTTCGGCAGCAGCACGATCACCGTGCTGCCGTAGTTGAACCGCGCCATTTCGGCGAAGCGCTCCAGCGTGATGCCCTTGCCGCGGTAGTCCTTGCGCGTGACGGCATCGCCATAGGCGGGGATTTCCACGCCGCTCCACACGGTTTCCACGCCGGACACCAGCAGCGCGCCGACCATCACCTGCACCATCGGGCCGAAGTCGGTGTCGAAATGGCAGACCAGGCGCTCGTTGCGGGCGAACAGGCGCGGCACGCCAGCCACGGCATCGGTGCCGACCGAGAACAGCCGGCCCGGCACGTGCACGGTTTCGCGCAGGGTGCCGGTCCATGGCATGTGCACGCGGTGGTAGTCGCGCGGGGACAGGTAGACGGTGGCGAACACGCCGTCCTTGAACGGCGCGGCGTCGGCCTCGCTGCCCAGCAGTTCGGCGGCGGTGAAGCCCTGGCCCTTGGCTTGGAAGATGCGGCCGTCGACGATGTCGCCGCATTGGCTGATGCGGCCGTCGGCGGGCATCAGCAGCGCGTTCGGGTCGGGGTCGGGCGTGCGCGCGCCCGGCTTGAGGGCGCGGGTGAAGAAGGCGTTGAAGCTGGGATAGGCGGCGGGGTCGGATTCCGCCGCTTCGGACAGGTCCACGCCGAACCGGCGGGTCACGGTGTCGATCAGCCACTGCTTGAGCGAGCGGTTGGTCGAATAGGCCAGCCGGCGCGCCAGCGAGGACAGCAGCCGGTGCGGCAGGACGTAGGTGAGGGCGGTGACGGGGCTCATCTGGCGGTCTTGGTCAGGGTTTCGAGGTCGGCGGCAATCCCCTTCACGTCGAACGGCGGCTGCGCCACGCCGGCCATGCGAGCCTGCGGGTCCAGCAGCACCAGCGCGGCGCTGTGGTCGATGCTGTAGTCGGCCGGATCGTCGCTGGGGCCGGGCACCTTCATGAACACCAGCGACAGCGAGCGCGCGAACGCTTCCAGTTGCGGCAGCGGCGCGGTGGCGGCCAGCGTGTCGGGATGGAAGGCGTGCGCGTACTGGGCCACGAGCTGCGGAGTGTCGCGCTCGGGATCGGCGGACACGAACAGCACGCGCGGGCGGCTGGCTTCCGGCATCGACGCCCATTGCTTCTGCGCGCCGGCCAGCTGCGCCAGCGTGGTGGGGCAGACGTCGGGGCAGTGGGTGAAGCCGAGGAACACCACCGTCCAGTGGCCTTGCAGCGTTTCCGGCGTCAGCGCTATGCCGTTCGCCTGCTGCAGAGAGAACGTCGGCAGCGTGCGCGGCGTCGGCAGCAGGGTCACCGCTCGGGTGGCGGGCAGGGCGGGCGCGGCCGGCGCATGCGCGCGTTGCGAAACCCAGAAGCCCACCCCCGCGGCCAGCGCGGCGACGAGCAGCAGGGGGACGATGCGTCTGGACATGAACGTCTGGAATGAAGGCGGGCCGCCATGATACCGGGGCGCCGCCGCTATACTTCACGGCCTTGCCCGCGTGTCGCCGCCATGTCCCAGGAACTGCAGACCATCATCGACCTGATCCGCTACGGCGCCAGCCGGTTCAACGCGGCGGGCCTGACCTTCGGCCACAGCTTCGACAACGCGCTGGACGAAGCCACCCAGCTCACCCTGCACGCGCTGCACCTGCCGCACGACCTGCCGCCCGCCTACGGCAACGCCCGCGTCACCGAGGCCGAGAAGGAAGACGTGCTGGGCCTGTTCCTGCGCCGCATCGAGGAGCGCATCCCCGCCTGCTACCTGACCGGCGAGGCGTGGTTCGCCGGCCTGAGCTTCAAGAGCGACACGCGCGCGCTGGTGCCGCGTTCGCCGATCGCCGAGCTGATCGAAGCCGGCTTCCAGCCCTGGCTGGGCGGCCGCGAGGTGCGCCGCGCGCTCGACCTGTGCACCGGTTCCGGCTGCATTGCCATCGCGATGGCGCACTACAACCCGGACTGGCATGTCGATGGCGTGGACATCAGCGACGACGCGTTGGCGCTGTCGCGCGAGAACGAAAAGCGCCTGCACGTGGAAAACGTGCGCTTCGTGAAGTCCGACCTGTTCTCCGGCCTGACCGGCGAGCGCTACGACTTGATCGTCACCAACCCGCCCTACGTCACCAACGACGAAACCGACGCCCTGCCGCGCGAATACGCGCACGAGCCCGAACTGGGCCTGCGCGCCGGTGACGACGGCCTGGACCTCGCCCTGAAGATCCTGCGCGACGCCCCGCTGCACCTGACGGAAGACGGCTTGCTGATCTGCGAAGTCGGCGAATCCGAACGCGCGCTGGTCGAACTTCTGCCGGAACTGCCGCTGGCCTGGGTGGAGTTCAAGGTCGGGCAGATGGGCATCTTCGTGGCCGAGTGCGCCGATTTGATCGAGCACAACGCGCGGATCGCGCAGTTGACGGATGCGCGCGGGGCAGGGCGGGGAGCTGGTGACAGTCTGTTCTGACCACTGCCCACGTGGCATGACGGCATTGCGTTTCGCAATCAGCGCACAAAGCCAGCAAGATCGAGGCGTGCGGGCATCCGCGCTTCCGCACCCATTGCAATCGTTTGCATAAGCCGATCCAATGCGCGACTGCGCGTGTAGTGCAGTGGGGGGCACCGCGTGTTGCATTTCCCGCTTCAAGTCAAACACTGCCAGCCAAGGGTATGCGAAGTGAAAGATCGCCTTTTCAATGCCGATCGCATCGTTGGACTGTTTGTTTCATTTGCACTGCTTGTCGTGTTGGCATGGTGGAACCTTGGTGCGGCGCATGCGCAGGTGCCGGATTATTCGCAGTGCATTGCCGACGCACTCGGCAATTCGAGAGATGTGTGGTGTCTTTCGCCCAAGGAGGCCTATACAGGTGGGCGAAATGCTGCCTGCGAGCGGAATATCCTCTGGTATGAATTGGGGGCGCTCAATCGGAACTCTCGGGAACCGGTATGTAGCGTTGGATCTGCTGGCGCTGACACGAGGTCTGCTGCAGGTGATCCGCACCGACAACGGCAAGGAGTTCTGAGGCAAGACGATGGTGGCGTGGGCGCACACGCGCGGTGTGCAGCTGCGCCTGATCCAGCCGGGAAGGCCGACCAGGACGCCTACATCGAGAGCTTCAAGGCTGGCTGCGCGACGAATGCCTCAACGAGCACTGGTTCCCGACACTGCTGCACGCCCGCACCGAGATCGAGATCTGGCGGCGTGAATACAACGAGGAGTGACCGAAGAAGACCCTGGGCGGTCTGACGCCGGCCGCCTATGCCCAACAGCTAGCGGCCAAAGCCGCTACGATCAAACCCGGACTCTAAAGAGCTCCGCTACTGAAGGCGAGGGGACGTCTTCAGCATTCAATTGCACGAAAGCTGGATTCATACACATGCCGACCGTTGACCGCTAGCATGTAGCGTTGCAACTTTGCCTGAACTTTGGCAAGACATTCGGCCTGTCGATGGGAGGACAAGGGATGGATATGGTTGGCCAGAAAAGTCGCGGATTGGCGTGATTTGTGCGCCATATGCGTGTGCGACTTAGATCTCTGTAGGTATCTTCCCCGCGGCTTGCGGCGTGCCAACTTTGCCGTTGCTCTTGATTTTTCGTACTTCGCGGCAAGTCGCTAGCGTATTTGATTGACCGCATTTTCCAGATAGTCGATACGGATTGGTAGGGGTGAAAAATGGTAAGCAATCAAATTCTTGCTTCATTCTGGAAAGTACTAGGAATGAGTATGTTGCTATTTTGGATGCAGCCACTGCACTCACAAGGCTTGCCTCCAAGTGCTCCTCCAAGCGCGAATGATTTCTGCCTTGATGCTCAAACTTGCTATCCGACTGTGGAGCAAGCTGAAGAGGTCATACGGCAGTGGCCTGATATATGGAATATATGGTCGCAAATCAAGTTTGTAGGTACAGAGTACTATGGCGGAGATACTGTTCTTCGGCGTTATCGGGCTGAGCAAACATCAGCTCCTGCGTCGGTCCAGCCGCTAGTTTTTTCCTCAATAGGTGTATGTGAGGAGGGGTGTTCTTCAGAGCAGGAAGCGATTGCTTCAATTGTAGAATGGGAAACTCAAGCAGTTGCTGGGTACTGTGAAATTGAAAGCATGAATCTAAATGCGGGATCTTACGTTGTTTCGGAGATGTCCTCCGTGGGTGTTGAAGAGCGCTGGATAAGTTTCAACAATCCTGATCATAATCTCACTCGACGAGTTGTATCGCATATTGTTTGCGACGGAGTTCCCGCGCCAGTCAGAAATTTTTATATCAGTAAGACTCAGCGCTTTACTTGCCCGGCTCAGTTTTACCTATATCCGTATCGGGTCAGCTATAACGACCCGCCTGATTATGATCCGAGATGGCAGCAGGTTTATGATTCTGGAGAATGGTGCCAAAGGTATGGCGAAGTGCCAGTCCAAGTGCGCATTCGACAGCGTCCCTCATGTCAAGTGGGACATCCCTGCCACCCATCATCCGGCGATAAGTCACGAATTGAAACTGATTTTACTTTTGCAGGGCAGAGTTTCTCTCGTTTTTATCATTCGCTCCGCCAGGTGAGTTACGCTGATGGGGTTGGGCATGGTTGGACACATTCGTTTCAGACCAGAATAGCCGCAGATGCGACTATGCTGATAAGTGAAGATGGGTATTATTCTCCGCTGGAAGCCGTCGGTACCAATCTATTTCGAATTCAGGGTAGCCAGAATACTTACATTGAGCGCCTTTCGTCCGGGGAGTATAGGTTTTTAGCAGAAGATGGTAGCGAAAGTATTTTTGGAAGCGATGGATATCTGACTTCTAGAACATATCAGGCGGACCCGACGAGAAATGTCGTTCTTGAGTATGCCCCCGATGTGAGCCCCAAGCAGCTTGCTCGTGCCGTAGATTTTACGGGTCGATCAATTGCGTTCGAGTATGAAGATGGTCGACTTTCGGCTATTTCCCTTCCGGATGGCCAGTTGATTAGCTATCGGCGTGACGAGAGAGGGAACTTAACGGAAGTCGATTCTGGCGGCGGCTTGATAAAGAAATACCATTATGATGAACCTGACTTGGCGCCTACTGGAAGCTTAGGCTTGCTAACAGGTATTACTTATGAATCTGGTGATCGGTATGGCACTTTTGAGTACGATGGATATGGACGAGTTGTAAAAAGCGTACTTCATGGCGCTAACGGTCCAACTGAAACAACTGAACTGAGCTACGTTAGTCAAAATAGTACTGTTTTGCGCGATATGCATGGCAGCATTCGTACTTACAACTACGGCGGAAGCAATTGGCGGAAACCACTTTCGATAAGCGATCAGAACGGGGTTGAGACTTGGTCATATGATGCATCTGGTCGCCCATTGACATATACGGATATCGCAGGAATTCAGACGCGCTACAACTACAGCAATGCCCAGCTCAGTTCTACCGTTACCGCATATGGGGCGGCTGAACAACGAACTGTTAGTACGATCAGGGATAGGGTAGGTAGGTGGCTAGAGCAAACTATTTTGGACGCCGATGGCAACATCGCCTCAAAAGATAGTAGGTCTTACAACGCCCGCGGCCAGGTCCTGACTGCAACAAAAACAGACCCTGTTTCCACGAATTCCCGTACCACGACCACGATTTACTGCGAACAGGCGGACGTGACAGCTGGGACATGCCCACTAGTGGGCCTGGTGTTGTCGGTGGATGGCGCGCGCACTGATGCCGCTGACACCACTTCGTATACGTACTACGCCAGCGACGATGCGAGTTGTGCGGCTGCGCCCTCCACTTGCCCGCACCGCAAGGGCGACTTGTGGAAGGTCACCAATGCACTAGGACATGTGACTGAAACGCTCTCCTACGACGGTGCGGGCCGTCCGTTAGCCGTCAAGGATCCAAACAGCGTCATCACCGATCTGCGCTATGACCAACGCGGACAGCTAATCCTACGCAAGGTGCGCGGCGGTTCGGATGCGGAGTCTCGCATCACTCGCATCGCCTACTGGCCCACCGGACTGGTGAAGCGCGTTACCCAGTCGGATGGCAGCTACACCGTCTATCACTACGATGCGGCCCAGCGCCTCATCGGCATCGACGACAATGCCGGTAACCGCATCCGCTACACGCTGGACAACGCCGGCAACCGGATCAAGGAAGACACCCGCGATCCCAGCGGCACGTTGACCCGTCGCCTGTCGCGCGTGTACGACGAACTGGGTCGCCTGCAATCGCAGGCCGACGCCTACGGCCATGCAACGGGCTACGCCTACGACGCCAACGCCAACGCCAACGCCACGTCCACCACTGATGCCCTCGGTCGCCAGACCGCTAACGTCTACGATCCGTTGAACCGACTGGTTGCCACCTTGCAGGACGTGGGCGGTATCGAAGCGCAGACGCAGTTCACCTACGACGCGCAAGACAACCTGACCCGTGTCACCGATCCAAAGGGGGTGAACACCGATTACGCCTACAATGGCCTTGGCGATTTGACCCAGCTGACCAGCGCGGACACCGGCATTACGCAGTATGGCTACGACGGCGCCGGCAACCGCAACAGCCAGACCGATGCGCGCGGCAAGGTGCAGACCTATGCCTACGACGCATTGAACCGCGTGGTTCAGATCACTGGGCCTACGCGGAAGTACTTCTACGACAGCGCCAACAGCGCCGTCTGCCAGACGGGGGAACGCTCGAACAAAGGTCGGCTCTCCGGCTTCAACGATCCTAGCGGCACCACGCGTTACTGCTACAACCGCTTCGGCGAGCTGACCCGCAAGGTGCAAACCACCAATGACGTTGTGTTCACCACGCAGTACGGGTATGACAGCTATGGCCGGCCGATCTCCACGACCTACCCGGATGGTGCGGTGCAGGACGCGATTTACGACGCCAACGGACAAGTAGTGGAGCTGGGCATCACCCCCGCAGGCGGTGCCCGGCAGGTTGTCCTGACCGGTGTCACCTATGCGCCGTTCGGCCCGGCGACAGGTTGGCAGTACGGTAACGGGCGCATTCTGTTGCGTAACTTGAACCGCAACTACCAGCCGGATGCTGTGCATGACGCACAAACAGGCGGCTTGTCGCTGGGCTATGGCTTCGATGCGGTGGACAACCTGGCAATGTTGCAGAACGGCGCGCGAACCCAGAGCCTAGCCCAGTACAGCTATGACGCCCTGAACCGTCTGAATCAGGTCATGGACGGTCCGACCGGGACGCCGATCGAGACCTACGCCTACGATGAGACGGGCAACCGCACGAGCGTGATCACTGCTGGTGTGACCACAGCCTATACCTATTCCACAGGCGGACACCACTTGGACAAAGTGGGAGCGGTGGTACGGACCTATGACGCCTCGGGCAACACGATGAAGATTGGAGGCAACGCGCGGCAATTCGTGTATGACAACAGCGGACGTATGACACAGGTCAAGGCAAACGGTATCGTCACTCGGCAATACGAGTACAACGCGAAAGGCGAACAGACCCGTGCCTACCTCGATACGGACAGTGCCTACTTCGCGTATGACGAGGCCGGTCATTTGCTGGGAGAGTACGACACCAGTGGCGCGCCCAAGCAGCAGATGTTGTGGTTCGGTGATCTGCCCGTGGGTGTGTTGGCGGGGTCAGGTGCAAACCAGCAGTTGCATTACATTGAGCCAGATCACCTCGGTACGCCACGCGTCATTATCGATGGTGTGCGCGATGTGCCGATCTGGATGTGGTCCATCACCGGCGAAGCGTTTGGCAATACGCCGCCCAATCAGGATTCGGACAACGATGGCATAGTCTTTGACTTCGATCTGCGTTATCCGGGACAGCGGTACGACCAAGCCGCTGGGCTCAACTACAACTACTTCCGCGATTACGACCCCAACACTGGACGCTATGTTGAGAGCGACCAGATTGGATTGAATGGCGGGATTAGCACGTTCGCTTATACTTCAAATAATCCACTTGGGTTCAGTGATCCAACGGGCTTGGTCAAGTGGAAGGGGGATTTCTTATTTGGCGAGGTATCGCTGGGCGTAAAGAAAATATCCGCGTTCTCAATCAGTAATTTGAAGCTGGACTTGAAAAGTGATTGTGTGGCAGGGAAGAGGGTGAGTGCGATTGTGTCGGGATGGAAAAAGGAATTTGGAGTTGATGCAAATATTCTACCGAACGTGGTGCTGATCGGCAGCGTTGAGATGGGAGATGGCACCCCGACCCCATCAGCTAATAGCTTGCTTGGCGTTTTGCGTTTCAAGTCTAGCGGCGGAATTGGCTCTGCCAATGGCAGTGTCACGGCAGGTATTGCCAAAGGGAAATTTACCTCGAAAGGGACCAAGGTCACTAATATAGATTTCGAAGCGAAAGGCGCGTTAGCGACGCCTGCAACAATAGAAAATTGCAATTGCACACAATGAGGGCTTATGAAAGTCATAAGGGCAACCATTGGCATTCTGATTATCTTGTTGACGCCGCTTCTTTATTTGAAAGTCACGGAAGTCTCGAGTAACTCTATGCTTTCATTTCTCGGTCATTCTTTGGTAATGAGACCGGCGATGAGTAACGCCATTAGTTGGGTCGTATATGCGGCTTCTATTGCGTGTTTTGCTTGGCTTATTGCGTTATTGGTTATTATGGTAACTAAATTTTCAGGGCTCTTAATATGGGCGACAATGACGCTATTGGTATCGTCTACTATTTTATTTGATCTTGTCGGCCTTGTTAAAGGGGGGGGGCGGGGTTTGTATTTGGTGCTCTGCCCGGAATGCTAATTTTCTCCTTCTTCTGTTGGCTTGCAGTTCGCCAAAGAAAAAACGTGTATGAAAAATCGGATTCGACAATCATGTGATTGGCAAAGCTGGAACCGTCCTGTCTGTGGTTGAAGCGATCGGCTGGTCCGTGATCTAAGCCATGCAACAAGGACCCCCGGATCACTACGGCGGTTCACCAGGCTATCTCCGACCAGCCGATCGCAGTTCCCATGCAAGCAGGGATGCACTAAATGGCAACGATCATCCGTGCGAAACCGCGTACAGAAGGCGCAAAAGGATCGCGCTTCTAACTCAGGTGTAAGGTCGGGTGCTCACGACAGGGCATGAGCTTCCGAACCTACAAACAAAGGTGCAGGGACATTTAGAGGAAAGCACAAGGGGCATGCTCGGTTCGGCACGCTTGTCTGCGCGAGCCCTCCCTGCTGCTCGTCATAGCTGTTACATTTGCTGCATTGCCGCATGCGCAGCGGTAAACCCGTCTCACCTGCAACCAAACCGGATTGCGGAACGTCCTTGAACACCTTCGGCCACCTGCTGCGCGTCACCACCTTCGGCGAATCGCACGGGCCGGCCATCGGCTGCGTCCTCGACGGCTGCCCGCCCGGCATCGCCATCGCGCCGGAGGACTTCGCGCATGACCTCGCGCGGCGCGCCACCGGCAAGACCCGTCACACCTCGGCGCGGCACGAAGCGGACGAGGTCGAAATCCTCAGCGGCGTGTATGAAGGCATCACCACCGGCACGCCGATCGCGCTGCTGATCCGCAACACCGACCAGCGCAGCAAGGACTACGCGAAGATCGCCGCGCAGTTCCGCCCCGGCCATGCCGATTACACCTACTGGCAGAAGTACGGCATCCGCGATCCGCGCGGCGGCGGGCGCAGCAGCGCGCGCGAGACGACGATGCGCGTGGCCGCTGCCGTCATCGCCAAGAAGTGGCTGGCGCAGCGCGGGGTCGCGGTGCGCGGCTGCATGGCCCAGATCGGCGATGTGCTGCCGCGTGCGCACGACTGGAGCGCGGTCGAAGGCAATCCGTTCTTCTGGCCTTGCGCGGAGCAGGTGCCGGAACTCGAAACCTACATGGATGCGCTGCGCAAGTCCGGCGATTCGGTCGGTGCGAAAGTCATGGCGGTGGCCGATGGCGTGCCGCCGGGATGGGGCGAGCCGATCTACGGCAAGCTCGACGGCGAACTGGCGGTGGCGATGATGTCGATCAACGCGGTCAAGGGCGTGGAGATCGGCGACGGCTTCGCGTCCGTGGCGCAGAAGGGCAGCCACCACCGTGACGTGATGACGCCGGATGGTTTCCTGTCCAACCACGCCGGCGGCATCCTCGGCGGCATTTCCACCGGGCAGCAGGTTTCCGTGTCGGTGGCGTTCAAGCCGACCTCCAGCCTGCGCCTGCCGGTGGAAGGGCTGGACGTGGACGGCAACGTGGTCGACGTGGTCACCACCGGCCGTCACGATCCCTGCGTCGGCATCCGTGCGACGCCGATCTGCGAGGCGATGCTGGCGCTGGTGCTGATGGACCAGGCGCTGCGCCACCGCGCGCAGTGCGGCGACGTCGGCGAGATCGGCCCGCGCATTCCGGGCATGAAATCGATGTCCGACGCGAAACGATAGCGGCGCGCCGCCGGCTTCGCCCCCACGGGCAGCAGCGCGCCGCAGCGGGATACGCAGGCAATCCATTCCCCGCAGGCGCTGCGATGCGCCGCATCCAAATTTCGAGGCAGGCAACAATGAGCAATCAGTACAAGGTGGCCGTGGTCGGCGCGACCGGCGCGGTGGGCGAGACGATGCTGTCGATCCTCGCCGAGCGCAAGTTCCCCGCCAGCGCGGTGGTGGCGCTGGCCAGCGAGCGGTCGGCCGGTGGCAAGGTGGCGTTCGGCGACGAAGAACTGCTGGTGCACGACCTGGCGACGTTCGATCCGTCGTCAATTGATATTGCGCTGTTCTCCGCCGGCGGTTCGGTATCGAAGGAATACGGGCCGAAGTTCGCCGCCGCCGGCGCGGTGGTGATCGACAATTCCTCGACCTTCCGCTACGACGACGACGTGCCGCTGGTGGTCAGCGAGGTGAATCCGGACGCGGCGAAGCAGCGCCCGCGCGGAATCATCGCCAATCCCAACTGTTCGACCATGCAGCTGATGGTCGCGCTGGCGCCGATCCACCGCGCATACGGCATCGAGCGGATCAACGTGGCGACCTACCAGTCGGCCTCCGGCGCCGGGCGTTCCGGCATGGAGGAGCTCGGCAAGCAGACCGCCGCGCTGCTGAGCTTCCAGGACATCACGCCTGCGAAGTTCCAGGTGCAGATCGCCTTCAACCTGATCCCGCAGATCGACGACTTCCAGGACAACGGCTTCACCAAGGAAGAGATGAAGCTGGTCTGGGAGACGCGCAAGATCCTCGGCGACGAGAGCATCGGCGTGAACCCGACCGTGGTGCGGGTGCCGGTGTTCTACGGCCATTCCGAGGCGGTGCACATCGAGACCCGCGAGAAGGTCACGGTGGACGCGGCGCGCGCGCTGCTGGCCGCCGCGCCGGGCGTGAAGGTGGTGGACGAGCGCAAGCCCGGCGGCTACCCGACGCCGGTGACCCACGCGTCCGGCACCGATCCGGTCTACGTGGGCCGCATTCGCGAGGATCTGTCGCATCCGCGCGGCCTCGACCTGTGGGTGGTGGCCGACAACATCCGCAAGGGTGCGGCGCTCAACGCGGTGCAGATCGCCGAGCTGCTGGTGGCCGAAGGCTTGCCGCCGAAGGCCGCGCGCGGCTAGAGTCGCAGCGCCAAGGCGGGGGATGGAGCGCACGTGATCGGAACATTGCGGACAGCGGTGGCAGCCGCGCTGTTGCTGGCGGCGGGCAACGCGTGGGCGCTCGGCCTCGGACAGATACAGGTCAAGAGCAAGCGCAACCAGCCCCTGCTGGCGGAAATTCCCATCGTCTCGACCACGCCGGGCGAGCTGGCCGCGCTGCAGGCGCGGCTGGCGTCGCCGGAGACGTTCCGCCGGGTCGGCCTGGCGCCGCCCAGCGGCGTCGCCGCCGACCTGCAGTTCAGCCTGGGCAGCGACGCCAAGGGCCGGCCGGTCATCCGGGTGACCACGATCCGGCCGGTCGAGCAGGCGATGCTCAACTTCCTGATCGAAGTCGATTGGGGCGCGGGCCGGCTGGTGCGCGAATACTCCGCGCTGGTGGACGCGCCGAACACGGCCGGCGCCGCGGTGCCGCCGGTGGTGCAGGCGCCGCAGACCTCGGCGCCGAACCTGGTGCAGCGTCCGGCTGCGTCGCCGGTGGCGGTCGCCTCCGCGCCGGTGCCGCCGCCCGCCCATCCATCGCCGCCGCCCGCGTCGCGTGCCGCCGTGGAGCCGCCGCCGGTCCCGGCGCCGACTCCCGCGCCTGCGGAGCCGCCCGCACCCATCGCGGATTTCGCGCCGCAACCGTTGCCGCCGGCGCCTGCGCCGGCACGGCCCGCGCCGATGCCCGCGCCGCCCGCCGAAGCGGCGCCGTCGCCGATGCAGTACGGCCCGGTCAAGCAGGGCGAAACCCTGTCGAAGATCGCCAGCGGCCTGGACCTGCGCAGCGCCTTCAGCCTCGACCAGACCATGCTGGCGCTGTTGCAGGCCAATCCCGACGCCTTCCTCGGCGACGACGTCAACCGCCTGCGCAGCGGCGCGGTGCTGCGGGTGCCGGCGCAGGACGAAGTGGCGAAGATCGGCGCCGACGAGGCCGCGCAGGTGGTGCGCCAGCAGATGCGCCAGTGGCGTCAGGCGCGGCGCGCGGTGCGCCAGCCGGAGGCCGTGGCCTCGGCGCAGCCGGCGACGCCCGCCGCCAAGCCGGAAACGCCGGCCGCGACCGCGGTGGAAGCGAAGCCGAAGCCGGCGGACAAGCCCGCGCCGAAGCCCGCCGCGACCGCCGCATCGAACACTCCACCCAAGCCGGCCGCGCCGGTACGCCGCCAGGAAGCGAGGCTGCAGATCGTGCCGCCGGCCGCGCCGGGCAAGGCCACAGGAACCAAGTCCGGCACCAGCGCCGGTGGCGAGGGCAGCATGCTGCAGCAGGAATTGCGTCAGCGCGACGAGGACATCGCGGCCAAGTCGGCCGAGATCGGCGAGTTGAAGGAGCGCTTGGCCGCGCTGGAAAAACTCAAGGACGAACAGCAGAAGCTGATCACGCTGAAGGACAGCGAGCTGGCCGCCGCGCAGGCGCGGCTGGCCGAGTCCAACAAGGCGCAGCAGCAGGCGCCGGCGACGCAGCCGGCTGCAAAGACCACGACCCAGCAGCCCGCGCCCGCCGCCGATGCGGCATCGGGCGCCACCACGCCCTGGCTGTGGGGCGGCATCGGCGTGGTCGTGCTGGCGCTGCTGGCCTGGCTGCTGGCCAGCCGCCGCAAGCCGGCGGCGCCGGCGCGGCGCAGCATGTTCGACAGCGAGGCGCTGGCCGCCAGCATGGAGGCGCCCGCCGCGCGCGTGCACGAGGTGGTGGAGGACGACGAGCCGATCGAGTTCGGCGTCGAAGCGGAAGACGACGCGCCCGCGGCGGTGGATTCTGCGCAGGTCGCCGCGACGGAACCGGTCGAGGCCTCTGCCGCCGACGAGCCGACCCGCGCGCCGACCTGGCATTCGGGCTGGGTGAAGGTCGAGTCTTCGATTCCTGCGTCGCAGGCCGCTGCGGAACCTGCCGTTGAGCCGATCGCCGAGCCGGTCGCAGCGGCGGCTCCGGACATCGAACTGCCCGACCTCTCCGACGTGCCCGCGCAGGCCACCGCCGAGCAGCGCTTCAAGCTGGCGCGCGCCTTCCTCGACGTGGGCGACGAGTTCTCCGCCCAACAGCTGCTGCTGGAGCTGCTGGACGACGAGGACGACGCCGTCAGCGACGAAGCCGCGCGCATGCTCAGCAAGCTGGTGGGCTGAGGCCGGCGCGGGACACGAGGAACGCGATGCGGCTGGCGCTGGGAGTCGAGTACGACGGCGGCGGGTTCTCCGGCTGGCAGCGGCTGAGCCAGGCCGGCGCGCTGGAGGCCGACGGCAGCCTGCAGACCGCGCTGGAAATCGCGCTGTCGAAGGTGGCCGCCGCGCCCATCGACACCGTTTGTTCGGGCCGCACCGATGCCGGCGTGCACGCGCGCTGCCAGGTGGTGCATTTCGACACCGATGCGACGCGCGACGCGCGCGGCTGGGTGCTGGGCGTCACCGCCAACCTGCCGCCGACGATGGCGGCGCGCTGGTGCGTGCCGGTGGCCGACGACTTCAACGCGCGCTTCTCCGCGCGCGCGCGCCGCTACCGCTACCGCATCCTCAACCGCAGCGCGCGGCCGGGGCTGGAGCGCCAGTACCTCGGCTGGGAGCGCATGCCGCTGGACGCCGAGGCGATGCACGAGGCCGCGCAGGCGCTGCGCGGCGAGCGCGATTTCTCCGCCTTCCGCAGCGCCCAGTGCCAGGCCACCCACGCGCGTCGCAACCTGCAGCACATTTCCGTCGCGCGCTTCGGCGACGAAGTGGTGGTGGAAGTGCAGGCCAACGCCTTCCTGCACCACATGGTGCGCAACATCGTCGGCTCGCTGCTGGTGGTGGGGCGCGGCGAGCGTCCGCGCGAGTGGATCGCCGAACTGCTGGAAGGCCGCGACCGCACCGTCGCCGGCCCCACCGCGCCGTCGGCGGGGCTGCTGTTCCTGGGCCCGAAATATCCGTCGCACTGGAACCTGCCGCACGAGGTTTGCGCCGATGAGTGAAACCCAGGTCATGCGCCATCACGGCTCCTGCCTGTGCGGCGCGGTGCGTTTCGAGATCGAGGGCGGCTTCGACCGCTTCTATCTCTGCCACTGCGCGCATTGCCGCAAGGACACCGGCTCCGCCCATGCGGCCAACCTGTTCTCGGCGACGGCGACGCTGCATTGGCTGGCCGGGGAGGACAAGGCGACGCTCTACCGGCTGCCGGATACGCGGCATGCCCGCAGCTTCTGCGCCGTCTGCGGCTCGGCCTTGCCCTACGCGTCGGAACGGATGATCGTGGTGCCCGCCGGTTCCCTCGATGGCGCGTTCGATGCCGCGCCGGACGCGCATCTCTTCGTCGCCAGTAGGGCGGCGTGGGAGCACGATCTGGATCGCATTCCCGCGTTCGATGCGTTTCCTTCCTGATTCCGTCAACGACGCTGCCGCCATGTCCAGCCCGCCGTTCCGCACCCGCATCAAGTTCTGCGGCCTGACCCGCCCCGGCGACGTGCGCCTGGCCGGCGAACTGGGCGTGGACGCGGTCGGCGTGATCTTCGCCGCGCGCAGCAGACGCCGCGTCGCGCCCGGACAGGCCGAAGCGCTGCATGCGGCGTTGCCGCCGCTGGTCGATCTGGTCGCGCTGTTCATGGACAACGACGAGCGCGAGGTGCGCGCCGCCATCGCGCAGGCGCGGCCCACGCTGCTGCAATTCCACGGCAGCGAGGACGACGCCTTCTGCCGTAGCTTCGGCCTGCCGTACCTGAAGGGCGTGGGCATGGGCGGCGCGGCGCTGGACGGACGCACGCTGCGCGCGCGCTGGCCGCATGCGGCGGGCTTCGTGCTGGACGGCCATGCGCCGGGGCAGGCCGGCGGCAGCGGGCAGCGGCTGGATGCGGCCAGCGTGCCCGCCGATCTCGACGTGCCGTGGCTGCTGGCCGGCGGACTGATGCCCGACAACGTGGGCGATGCGATCCGCGCGGTGCGTCCGTGGGGCGTGGACGTGGCCGGCGGCATCGAACTCGCGCCCGGCGTCAAGGACGGCGCGCTGATGCGGCGCTTCGTCGAGCAAGTACGCGCGGCCGACCTGGAACCGGCCGGCACGGCGATGCCCGCGATCGGGTAGGCTATGCCCACGCCATGAAGACCTCGAATCGCCCCTCCGCGCCCTTCGGCCGCTCGCTGCGCCGCTGGCGGCGCGTGCCTGCGGCGGCGGTGCGGTAACGCGCCACGCGTTTCGCGTCCGCACCGGCGGTCGCACGGATTCCTACTTCGACCTGCGCCGGGCAACGGCCTTGCGCGCATTCCGATTCCGGAGACTTCAGCGTGAACACCCCCAGCACCGCGGCTGCGACCGATGCGGCCACCGACTTCCACGCCTATCCCGACGCCGCCGGCCACTTCGGCCGCCACGGCGGCCGCTTCGTCGCCGAAACCCTGATCGGCCCCTTGCAGGAACTGGCCGCCGCCTACGACGCCGCGCGTGTCGATCCGGACTTCATCGCCGCGTTCGAGAAGGACCTCAAGCACTACGTCGGCCGCCCCAGCCCGATCTACCACGCCGAGCGCCTGAGCCGCGAGGTCGGCGGCGCGCAGATCCTGCTCAAGCGCGAAGACCTGAATCACACCGGCGCGCACAAGATCAACAACACCATCGGCCAGGCGCTGCTGGCCAGCCGCATGGGCAAGACGCGGATCATCGCCGAGACCGGCGCGGGCCAGCACGGCGTCGCCTCCGCCACCGTCGCCACCCGGCTGGGGCTGGAGTGCGTGGTCTACATGGGCGCGACCGACATCGAGCGCCAGAAGATCAACGTCTACCGCATGAAGCTGCTGGGCGCGACCGTGGTGCCCGTCACCAGCGGCTCGGCCACGCTCAAGGACGCGCTCAACGAGGCGATGCGCGACTGGGTGACCAACGTGCGCGACACCTTCTACATCATCGGCACCGTCGCCGGTCCCGACCCGTATCCGCGCATGGTGCGCGACTTTAATGCCGTGGTCGGGCGCGAGGCGCGGGCGCAGATGCTGGCCGACTACGGCCGCCTGCCGGACGCCATCACCGCCTGCGTCGGCGGCGGCAGCAATGCCATCGGCCTGTTCCACGCCTTCCTCAACGACGCCGGCGTGCGCATCGTCGGCGCGGAGGCGGCGGGCGAGGGCATCGACACCGGACGCCATGCCTCGTCGCTGGCGGCGGGCCGCGTCGGCGTGCTGCACGGCAACCGTACCTACGTGATCTGCGACGACGACGGCCAGATCGTCGAAACCCATTCCATTTCCGCCGGCCTCGACTATCCCGGCGTCGGCCCCGAGCACGCCTTCCTGAAGGACGCCGGCCGCGCCGAGTACGTCGGCGTGACGGACGACGAAGCGCTGGCCGCCTTCCACCGCCTGACCCGCACCGAGGGCATCCTGCCGGCGCTGGAATCCAGCCACGCGGTGGCGCAGGCGATCAAGCTGGCCCGAGAGCTGCCCAAGGACGCGCTGGTGCTGTGCAACCTGTCCGGGCGCGGCGACAAGGACGTGCACACCATCGCGGCGCGGGAAGGGTTGGCTCTATAGCCCTCCCCTTCAAGGGGAGGGTTGGGTGGGGATGGTGTTCAGCGACGCCATTCCAAACAACACCATCCCCATCCCGGCCTTCCCCCGGAGGGTAAGGAGAAAACCTCGGGATTTGGCCTGCGCCCCGCTT
The DNA here is from genome assembly GCF_014395425.1 of Thermomonas brevis. Classification (NCBI taxonomy): domain Bacteria; kingdom Pseudomonadati; phylum Pseudomonadota; class Gammaproteobacteria; order Lysobacterales; family Lysobacteraceae; genus Thermomonas; species Thermomonas brevis. The sequence continues at coordinate 740,215 of NZ_CP060711.1, read as the reverse complement.
TCGGCGACAATGCGCGGTTCAACTTCACCCTCACTATCCAGGAGTTCCGGCCATGGCCGAAGAAACCAACACGCAGCCGGCGGCCGAACAGCAGGCCGGCGGCCAGCAGTTCCCGCCGCAGTTCTTCGAGTGCGTCAACGAGTACCTCGAGCTGACCAACAAGCAGTCGCAGAAGTACGGCGACAAGAACATCAGCCTCGCCGCCCTGTTCGCCAGCGCGCGCTTCAACGCGCACGTGTTCCTGGCCAACGTCAAGCCGATCGCCGCCGCCGAAGAGCGCACCGCGTTCCTCGACTACATGAGCACCATGTACCGCCGCATGCTCAACGAGCATCTGGACGGCATGGGCGAAGAGCGCGGCATCGACGTGGGCGATTCCGAGCTGGCCGACGAGTACAAGGCCGCCGGCGTCAAGATCGGCCGCCTCAAGGACGCGCCGGCTGCGGCCAACGAATGACGCGTCTGCAACAACGGCTGGACGCGCTGCGTTCGGCCGGCCGCAAGGCGCTGGTGCCGTTCGTCACCGCCGGCGATCCGTCGCTGGCGGCGACGGTGCCGGTCATGCACGCGCTGGCGGACGCCGGCGCGGACGTGATCGAGCTGGGCGTGCCGTTCTCCGACCCCATGGCCGACGGCCCGGTGATCCAGCGCAGCTCCGAGCGCGCGCTGGAGCGCGGTGCCGGTCTCGCCTGGGTGCTGGACTGCGTGCGCGCCTTCCGCGAACGCGACGCCGCCACGCCTGTGGTGTTGATGGGCTACCTCAATCCGGTCGAGATCCGCGGCGCGGCGACCTTCGCCGCCGATGCGGCGGTGGCCGGCGTGGACGGCATGCTGCTGGTCGACCTGCCGCCGGAAGAGGCCGACGAATACCGCGCGGCGTTCGCGCACAACGGCTTGGCGCTGATCTCGCTGGCCTCGCCGACCACGCCGCAGGCGCGGTTGCAGCGCCTGTGCGAGCAGGCCGACGGCTATCTCTATTACGTCAGCTACGCCGGCGTCACCGGCGCGGCGCACCTGGACGTGGGCGATGCCGGCCGCCATCTGGCGGAGGTGCGGGCGATGGCGAAGAGCCCGGTGTTCGCCGGCTTCGGCATCCGCGACGCCGCCAGCGCGGCGGCGATGGCCGCGCACGCCGACGGCGTGGTGGTCGGCAGCGCGCTGGTGTCGGCGCTGGACGGCAGTACGGACGAGGCCGAGGCCGCCGCGCGCGCCGGGGCGTTCCTGCGCCCGCTGCGCGAGGCCCTGGACGGGGCGGCCGTCCCGGCCTGAGGAGTAGACTGGCGCCGTCCCGGCTGCGGCCGGGGCGGGAGCGGGCAATCGTGCTCGACAGACGGTGATCGAAACGAATGAGCTGGCTTAAGAAACTGATGCCGGGCGCCGGCATCCGCACCGAGGCGGGCAGCGAGCGCAAGCGCAGCGTGCCCGAGGGCCTGTGGGAAAAATGCGAGCGCTGCGGCTCGGTGCTGTACCGGCCCGAGCTGGAGGAAAACCTCGAGGTCTGCCCGAAGTGCGCCTTCCACATGCCGATCCGCGCCCGCGCGCGGCTGGCGGCGTTGCTGGACGACGGCGAGGGCCGGGAGATCGGCGAGAAGCTCGGCCCGACCGACGTCCTCAAGTTCAAGGACCAGAAGAAGTATTCCGACCGCATCAAGGCCGCGCAGAAGTCCACCGGCGAGCGCGACGCGCTGGTCGCGCTGGAAGGCAAGCTGGCGGGCCAGGACCTGGTCGCGGCCTCGTTCGACTTCGCCTTCATGGGCGGCTCGATGGGCTCGGTGGTGGGCGAGCGCTTCACCTTGGCCGCCGAGCGCGCGCTGGAGCTGCGCTGCCCGTACGTCTGCTTCACCGCCAGCGGCGGCGCGCGCATGCAGGAAAGCCTGTTCTCGCTGATGCAGATGGCCAAGACCTCGGCCGCGCTGGGCCGGCTGCGCGCGGCCGGGCTGCCGTACATCGTGGTGCTGACGCATCCGACCACCGGCGGCGTGTCCGCCAGCTTCGCGATGCTGGGCGACCTCAACCTCGCCGAACCGGGCGCGCTGATCGGCTTCGCCGGCCAGCGCGTGATCGAGCAGACCGTGCGCGAGAAGCTGCCGGAAGGCTTCCAGCGCAGCGAGTTCCTGCTCCAGCACGGCACCGTGGACCAGATCGTGGACCGCCGCGAGATGCGCGAGCGCCTCGCCCACCTGCTGGCGATGCTGATGAAGCGTCCGGCTCCGGCCGACGGCGCGGAGGCGGCGTGAGCGCGCGCAGGTATTTCGGCACCGACGGCATCCGCGGCCGGGTCGGCGAAGGCCCGATCTCGGCCGACTTCGTGCTGCGCCTGGGCAACGCCTACGGCCACGCGCTGGTCGCCGCCGCGCGCGCGCAGCAGGAATGGCGAAAACCAATGGTCGTCATCGGCAAGGACACCCGCATCTCCAACTACATGTTCGAGGCGGCGCTGGAAGCCGGGCTGGTCGCCGCCGGCGTGGACGTGCAGCTGATGGGGCCGATGCCGACCCCGGCGGTGGCGCATCTCACCCATTCGATGCGCGCCGACGGCGGCATCGTGATCTCCGCCTCGCACAACCCGCACCACGACAACGGCATCAAGTTCTTCTCCGCGCAGGGCGAGAAGCTGGACGACGCCACCGAGCTGGCGATCGAGGCCGCGCTGGACGAGCCGTTCCGCACCGTGCCGTCGGAGCGCCTCGGCAAGGCGGTGCGCACGCGCGACACCATCGGCCGCTATGTCGAGGCCTGCAAGAACTCGGTGCCCAAGGGCTTCCACCTCGGCGGCATGAGGATCGTGGTCGATTGCGCCAACGGCGCGACCTACCAGCTGGCGCCGCTGGTGCTGCGCGAATTGGATGCGCGCGTGGACGCCATCGGCGTCGAGCCGAACGGCGTCAACATCAACGACGGCGTGGGCTCCACCCATCCGGAAACGCTGGCCGCGCGCGTGCGCGGAACCGGCGCCGACCTCGGCATCGCCTTCGACGGCGACGGCGACCGCGTGCTGTTCGTCGACGCCGAAGGCAACGTCCGCGACGGCGACGACCTGCTCTACGTGCTGGCCTGCGACTGGCAGGCCACCGGCCGCCTGCGCGGCCCGGTGGTCGGCACGCTGATGACCAACTACGGCTTCGAGCGCGCGCTGGGCGAGCGCGGCATCGGCTTCGTCCGCGCCAAGGTCGGCGACCGCTACGTGCACCAGCAGCTGCTGGCGAACGACGGCGTGCTCGGCGGCGAAGCCAGCGGCCACATCCTCTGCCTGGACCGCGCCAGCACCGGCGACGGTATCGTCAGCGCCTTGCAGGTGCTGGAAGTGCTGCAGCGCTGCGGCATCGGCCTGGCCGAAGCGCTGAAGGACCTGCGCAAGGTGCCGCAGAAGACCGTCAACGTGCGCTTCGAGGCGGGCCGCAAGCCGGCCGAGGTCGACAGCGTGCAGGCTGCGCTGCGAGAGGCGCAACGCGCCGTCGAAGGCCGCGGCCGCGCCTTCCTGCGCCCGTCCGGCACCGAGCCGGTGGTGCGGGTGACGGTGGAGGCGGACGATGCCGCGCTGGTCGACGCCACCCTCGCTGCGCTGGCCGATGCGGTGCGCGCCGCCGCGAACTGATCCCGATCAACTTCTCTCCCCGCCGGCAGGCGCACACTGCCGCGGTTCCACCGTGAAGACACCGCCATGAGCAGCCAGATCCCCACCCTCGACATCCGCCGTTTCACCCATCCTTCCAGCCCGGAAGACCGCCAGGCGTTCATCGACGAACTCGGCGCGGCCTACCGCGAATGGGGCTTCGCCGGCATCCGCAACCACGGCATCCCGCAGGCGCAGATCGACGAGGCCTACGCCACCTTCAAGGCGTTCTTCGCGCTGCCGGAAGAGACCAAGAAGCGGTACCACGTGCCGGGCGGCGGCGGCGCGCGCGGCTACACGCCGTTCGGGGTGGAGACGGCGAAGGGCTCCAAGCACTTCGACCTGAAGGAGTTCTGGCACATCGGTCGCGAGATCCCGCGCGATTCGAAGTACGCCGCCGACATGGCGGAGAACCAGTGGCCGACCGAGATCGACGGCTTCAAGCGCGTCGGCTACGGCCTGTACGAGTCGCTGGACGCGCTGGGCTCGCAGGTGCTGTCCGCGCTGGCACTGCACATCGGCCTGCCGGAAAGCTATTTCGCCGACAAGACCGGCAGCGGCAACTCGATCCTGCGCCCGATCCACTACCCGCCGATCACCACCGACGACGTCCCCAACGTCCGCGCCGGCGCGCACGAGGACATCAACCTGATCACGCTGCTGGTCGGCGCCAGCGCGGAAGGGCTGGAAGTGCTGTCGCGCAAGGGCGAGTGGGTGCCGTTCACCGCCGACGCCGACACCATCGTGGTGAACATCGGCGACATGCTGCAGCGTCTGACCAACCACGTGTATCCGTCCACCACGCACCGCGTGGTCAATCCGCCGGGCGAGAAGGCGCGCCAGCCGCGCTACTCGACGCCGTTCTTCCTGCATCCGAACCCGGATTTCCTGATCGACGTGCTGCCGTCCTGCGTCACGCCGGACAACCCCAGCCGTTATCCGGAGCCGATCACCGCGGAAGGCTACCTGCAGGAGCGCCTGCGCGAGATCAAGCTGAAGTGAACGAAGGCCGCGCAAGCGGCCTTCTTCTTTCGCCGATCGGGAAGGGAAGGGTTCAGGCGCCCATCCAGAAGAACACCGCCGCCATCCGCTCGTCGGCGAGGACTTCGCCGCAGTAGGCGGTGGCGCTGTGGATCATCGCCGCGCTGTACACCAGCAGGCGGTTGAAGCGGTTCGGCACGCGCACGTCCTCGGCGAAGGCGTCCGGCGGTACGAAGCGCGTGCCCAGCGCCTCGACCAGTGTGTTGTGCGGCTTGTTCACCGTGTTGCCGCCCAGCTGGCCGTTCGGCATGCGCTGGCGGTAGAAGCTGGTGCCGCAGTGTTCCGGCGCGTCCGGGGTCAGGTAGAGCACGCCGGCGTAGCGGCATAGCGCGCGCGAATCGGTATGCGGGCGCGCGCCGGCCTCCTTCGCGCCGACCACCTGCACGCAGTTGTGGTTCAGCGTCTTGCCCTCGGGCGTGCCCTGCACCCACAGCCGCTTCATGCCTGTGGCCTGCCGCACGCGTTCCTCCACCACCGCCAGTTCGTCCGGCTCCAGCGCCGGGATCGCGCGTCTGCCGGGCCAGCTTTCGCCGGTGTGCGGAAAGCCCAGCGCCCAGTCCTGCTTGTCCAGGCAGCGCGCGCGCACGGCGTCGGCGTTGGGCAGCACGTCGTCGAACAGCCAGTAGTCGCGGCCCTCGGTGGGCTTGCGGTAGGGCAGCGTGCGCAGCATCGGGGCAGGGCGATTCATGGCGCGACTATACGGCGCGCCTGCGGGCAATTGCTAAACTGCGCTTTTCGCGCACTGGAGCGCCGCATGCGCCGCAAGATCGTCGCCGGGAACTGGAAACTGCACGGAAGCCGCGCTTTCGCCGCCGCGCTGGTGGCGGAAATCGCCGCGGCCCCGCCGGCCGGCGTCGAACTGGTCGTGCTGCCGCCGTTCCCGTACCTGGGCGAGCTGGCCGCGCGCTTCGCCGAGGCCGGGCTGGCGTTCGGCGCGCAGGACGTGAGCAGCCACGACAAGGGCGCGTACACCGGCGAGGTGGCGGCGTCGATGCTGGCCGACGTCGGCGCGCGCTACACCCTGGTCGGGCATTCCGAGCGCCGCCAGTACCACGCCGAAAGCAGCGAGCTGGTGGCGCGCAAGTTCCAGGCCGCGCAGGCCGCGGGGCTGACGCCGATCCTGTGCGTGGGCGAGAGCCTGGACGAGCGCGAAGCCGGCCGCACCGAGGACGTCATCGCGGAACAGCTGCGCCCGGTGCTGGAGCTGGTGGGCGTGGCCGCGTTCGCCGCGGCGGTGGTCGCCTACGAGCCGGTCTGGGCGATCGGCACCGGCCGCACCGCCAGCCCGGAGCAGGCGCAGGCGGTGCATGCCTTCATCCGTAGCCAAGTGGCCGCGCGGGATGCTAAAATCGCCGATTCGCTGCCGCTGCTGTACGGCGGCAGCGTGAAGCCCGACAATGCGGCCAGCCTGTTCGCCCAGGCCGACGTGGACGGCGGGCTGATCGGCGGCGCCTCGCTGGCGGCCGCGGATTTCCTGGCCATCGCCAACGCGGCGGCCTGAACACCCTCAGAGAGCGCGCAAGATGCTGTTGCAACTCATCCAGATCATTTACGTGCTGGTGGCGATCGCCATCATCGCCTTCGTCCTGCTCCAGCAGGGCTCCGGCGCGCAGGCGGGCTCCGGCTTCGGCGGCGGCGCCTCGGCCACCGTGTTCGGTTCGCGCGGCGCGTCCAACTTCCTCAGCAAGACCACCAAGTGGCTGGCCATCGTGTTCTTCACGGTCAGCATGGGCATGGCGATGTACGCCAGCAAGCAGGCCAACCGCCAGGGCCCGGCCAAGCCCGACCTCGGCGTGATGGCCCAGCAGGCCCCGGCTAAGCCGGCCGCGCAGGTGCCCACCGCTCCCGCGCAGCCCGCGCCGGCACCGCAGCCGGCTTCCGCACAGGGTCAGTGACGCCGGAGACGGCAAGTTCTAAAATCCACGCAATGCCCAGGTGGCGGAATTGGTAGACGCACTACCTTGAGGTGGTAGCGATTTAGGTCGTAGGGGTTCGAGTCCCCTCTTGGGCACCATGTACTGGTACAGGAAACCCCGCTGCGGCGGGGTTTTTTGTGTCTGAAGGTCACTGGAAGCCGCATTGCAGCTTGGTTTCGTGATTCCGTCGTAGTCCGTTACCGTTCGTCGGTGTCCGCTTGCAACCGGCATCAAACGTGCGTAGATGTGTGCGTATGCGCCGAGGCCGAACTCGGTGTGACCCGAACCGCACCGCCGAACCTGCCTACGCACAGATGCTGACCGAGCTGACCATCAAGGCGCTGAAGCCGCGCGACAAGCTCTACCGGGTCGCCGACCGGGAGGGTCTGTGCCTGGAGGTGACGCCCACGGGATCGAAGCTCTGGCGCTACCGGTATCGGTACGCCGGGAAGGCCCGGATGATGGCGCTGGGGAAGTGGGACGAGATCACCCTCCTGGATGCTCGGGATCGACTCAGGGATGCGCGCAGGCTGCTGGCCAATGGCATGGATCCGATGGCCAGCAAGCGGGCTGCGACCGCGGCCCAGGTCAAGGAGGGCAGGGTGGCGTTCCCTGCCTTCGCAGCCGAATGGCTGGAGTACAAGCGCAAGCGGGTGGGTATCGAGACCTACCGAAAGGCGAGGCTGGTCACCGAAGGCGATCTCATCCCCTCGCTGCGGCGCCATTCGATCGACACGCTGGCGACGAAGGACGTGACCCCGGTTCTGGACAAGATCGCGCAGCGGGCGCCCAATCTGGCCGTGAAGGCTCGCCAGTACCTCGGCGGCATGGTCGCCTACGCGATCCAGCAGGGGCTCCGCGAGGACGGCAAGCTGCTGTCCCTGCGCGGCACGCTGGTGAAGTACGACGCCGGCCACATCCCGGCTATCACGAAGCCGGCAGAACTCCGGCCGCTGCTGCTGGCGATCGACGGCTATTCCCAGCAGGTGACCCGCACGGCGCTGCTGCTGGCCTCCCTTACCGCGCTGCGGCCGTCCGTCATCGCCTCCGCGCAGTGGGCGCACATCGATCTGGAGGCCGGCGAGTGGCACATCCCGGGCCACCTAATGAAGACCCGGCACGATCACATCGTCCCGCTGCCCAGGCAGGCCGTGACGCTGCTGGAGGCGATTCGGGGCAATGACCCCGGGCAGTACGTCTTCCCGTCACCGGCGAAGCAGAAGACCCCACACCTGCATCGTGACGCACTGAGCAAGGCGCTCCGGGAGATGGGCTTTCAGGGCAAGCATGCCACCCACGGCTTTCGCGGCACGCTGCGCACGATGGCGCGCGAACGCCTGAGCGTCGACATCGACGTGCTGGAGGCCCAGCTCGCCCATGCCAAGAAGGGCGACGTTCAGAAGGCCTACGACCGCACCACATTTGACGACCAGCGACGCGAGGTCATGCAGGCCTGGGCGGACTACCTCGACAACCTGCGCAAGGATCCTGCCGGCAAGGTGGTGGCGATCAAGCGCAAAGCATCCGGCTGAGCCGGTAGCAAGCGGCGCGACGAGGGAGGGGCAATCTCCCCCGCCGCACCTTCCACAACCGTTCAACAGGAGAACGATCATGGCAACTGAAAGTGTAGCAATGCCCATCGAAGCGCAGCTCGCAATGCGAAAGATCTATGCGGCGATGGGATCGATCAAGGTGGCGCGCCACGCGCTTCGCTCCAGGGATATGAGCGAGGTCGATGAGGACGTTTGCGACTCCCTGGATGGCGTGTTCGAACTGCTGGATCAAGCCTACGGCCACCTTGCGGAGGAGCGGGCATGAATCCTTTTCTGCGAGATGAATTGGTGGCCATCCTCCGCGAGGAACTCGCTGTGGATGGCGCCTCCGCTGGCCGCAGCGGAATGTCGGATAGTGGTGCACTGGCATCGGTTGTGAACCTGGCCGCTATCCAGATCGACGCCGCGCTGCCCACGATTCGCGCCGGCGCCGAAGCGCTCGGCAATACCGACCTGAGCCGCACCATGTGGATGGTTGCCCATCTGCTGGAAGGGCTGCACGAAAAGCTGGAAGCCGCAGAGATGGAAGGCTGACATGACTGCGATCATCATTCCGTTCCCGCACGCCAAAGAGCCCATCGGCTCGCCGGAACGCGAGCTCGCCAAACTCGCAGCACTGATCCACGCGCGCGTGATTCGGGAGGGAGGGAAGTCGAACTACGATGATCGCCTACATGATTGCGAGCGTGCTGCGCGTGAAGCGTTCGCAGATTGGGGGCTGCGCTGAGATGACCGGCAAGAAGCCCACGAAGCCCCCCGCTGAGGCGGGGGCAACGCTCGAATTTGCGGTCCAGGATGATGAGTACGCCGCGGCTGTGCGTTCTCAAAAAGACGCACTGGAGAGAATCGCCTGCAAGATCGAGGCCGGCGATTCGCTCAGCCGCTTGGAAGTAGTCATGGTGGGCCAGTGTTTGCGCCGGCAGGCCGAACGGATGTCTGAGGTGCAGCCGAAGCCGCCAGGGAGGCCCAAGGACTTCGATCATGCCGGCGTGTCGCTGTTCTACTGGCGAGCTGTGCGGGCAGGTGACAAGAGCGTTACCCAGCAAGGCCTTGCCGAGAAATGGGGCGTTACTGACGAGGCAATGGGGCGCGCACTGCGCAGGAACCAAAAGGCCGCGGAACAGTTTCTGGATGCCATCGGCGAGACCCGCACTAATTCCGAAGAATAGGTTCCTGTTATCGCAACTGAGGAGCGATGAATCTGTCCTTACCGGCACGTACACGCCGGGACACCTGCAACCAAACCGCAGAGGACAGATCATGCAGAACAGCACCGCCGCGCCGCTGGCGCATACCGTGAATGATGCCTGCCGCCGGCTGGGCATTTCCCGCACCACCATCTACCAGCTCATCGCCGACGGCCAGATTCGGACGTTCAAAGTCGGCACCCGCACGCTGGTTCCCGAGGCCGATCTGCGGCGATTCATCGCCGACAAGCTGGGCGAGAACCTGGAGGCTGCCGCATGAGCATCGTGTTGCTTGCCGACTACCGCGCCATGCTGCGCGAGGCCCAGAGCGTCGAACTGGATGCGGTACTCCAGTCCCACCTGGACGCCGCCGAGCTGGAGGCATCGAAGTTCGTCGGATTCGACATCGCGGTCGAGTTCGATCCGAACCCGGTGCCGACCGACATCAAGGTCGCGATCATGTTTCTGGGGCAGACGATGAGCGACCAGATGCCGCCGGAGGAAAGCAACATCCGCCGCGCGCGCGCCGAGTCGCTGCTGAGGCCGTACCGGCGCGAGACGGGGATCGCGGCGTGAGGGCCATCACCCTGACCGAAGCGCAGTGGAATCGCCTGAAGGCAGCTGCTGGCCATGCCGGCGAATGCATGTTCGGCGTGTCGATGGCGCAGCCTGCAATCGCTGAGTTCGGGTCGCCCGCGCACGACATGCAGATCGCAGTCGGCCGGGCAGAGAACGCCATGCGTGAGCTTTCGGCGCTGCTGGCCGAGGTCGAGTCGAACGGCGAATAAGCGAAAGCCCAACCGCGGCGAACGGCTGGGCTTTCTGAGAGCGCATCGAGGGCATCGAATGCGGGGCCAGTGTAGCACTGCCCCGCCAAGGGAACGGCATGTCGAACATTAAGCGGCGGAAGCAAAAAGGACGCTCAAGCTCAGAGGCGCATGTCCGGCTGTACCGTCACGAATTGCAGTCGCCGGCCTGGCGAACACTGAGCCCGAACGGTCGCGCCCTGCTGGTGGAAATGCGGGCGCTGTATCGGCCCAGCGAGGGCAATGTCGTGTTTCTGAGCGTCCGTGAGGCGATGGCGCGGCTGGGGCTCAGCCAGAAGCCGGTACAGGCAGCGTTCGCCGACCTGCTGGAGCGCGGCTGGATTCGAGTCCACACGCCTGGCGGATTCAGTCGCAAGACTCCGCATGCGACAAGCTATCGGCTGGAAAACGAGCCGGACATCGCGCCTGGATCTACCGCGTCGAAGGCCTACATGCGTTGGCGGCCCGATGACCAAAAGGACGCGGCGTGATTTTTCGCGGTAGTCAAATCGACTACAGGCGGTAGTCAAATTGACTACAGAGGGCAAGGAAATCAAGCCGAAAATCGGGTTCGCGGTAGTCAAATCGACTACCGCAAAGCCCCTTTTCCGAGATTCGCGGTAGTCAAATCGACTACACAGATATGGTTACCAAGGGGGCGTTGTTCTTGATCTGCCTTGCCTCACATGCTCCAGCTCCACGGCGGCCGAATGCTCGGACAGAGAACCGCCGGCCTGCCGAAAGCCTTCCCGAAAGCCTTCCCGCAAGCCTTCCGGTGAGCCCCTCGCAAGGCCCTCGCAAGCCCCTTCAGCGTCGCGCCGGAATCTGCCGCGCGGCGGCATCAAAACCCACTGGGTTTCCGCTGGGTTTCTGTTTCGAACCCGCTGGGTTTTGCTGTGGCCGCATGCCTGGGCATGCCCATGTCACGGAATCGAGCGCATTCGCCGAACGCTCGCCGAACGCTCGGCGAATCTGCCCCGCGGCACCCGGCGATGCTCATAGCATCGGAACCGGTGCTGGTAGCACGCGGAATCGGTGCTAGTAGCACGCTAGCCTGCACGTCACGTGCACGTCACGTTGAACGATTCGTGCATGGCATCGCTGCTGTCACGCGTGACCGACGCGTGACCGACGCGTGCCCGCTTTCGCGCATTTCCGCCCATCGCCAACATCGGTTCGCGTCCGTGCGTGACCGCCGGTATCCGATGTTTGCAGACCCTTGCGGGCGCGCGTAATTGGTCTATCCGGGAATCCCGTCAACACACACCCGGAGTTCATCGATGAACCTGCAAGCAATCCGCGAGGCCAAGGCGTCCAAGGTCGCCGCAGCCCGTGCCCTGGTCGCCAAGGCCGAGGGCGAAAAGCGTTCCCTCACGGCGGAAGAGTCCGCCAGCTTCGACACCATCAAGGGCGAGATCACCGCGCTGGAGGCCGACGAAGCCCGCGCCACGTTCCTGGCCGATGCCGAGCGCCGCATGGGCGGCGAGCGTGTCGGCGGTGGTGAGCGTTCGATGGCCGATCTGGAGAGCCGCGTTTCCATCCTGAGCGTGATTCGCGCGCAGATGGAAGGCCGCCAGCTGACCGGCGCCGAAGCCGAATACCACGCCGAAGCCGAGCGCCGCAGTGGCCGCAAGGCGCAGGGCATCCTGGTGCCGATGCGCGCCCTGGAGACCCGCGTCAACACCACCACCAGCGCCGGCCAGATCGTGCCGACCGACCACCGCCCGGCCGACTACATCCAGCCGCTGCGCAATCGTCTGCTGGCCCGCCAGCTGGGCGTGCGCGTGCTGTCCGGCCTGAGCGGCGACCTGAGTATCCCGAAGCACGGCAGTTCCACCACCACCGGCTGGGTTGCGGAAGGCAGCAACCTCAGTGCGTCGGACATGACATTCGGCAGCGTCGGCCTGAGCCCGAAGCACGTCGGCGGCATCAGCGAGATGAGCCGCCAGCTCATCCAGCAGAGCAGCCCGGACATCGAGCAGCTGCTGCGCGATGACATGGCGTTCCAGATCGCTCAGGCGATCGATGGTGCGCTGATCGACGGCGGCGGCACGAATGAACCGGTCGGCCTGCTGAGCACCGTCGGCATCCAGACCGCGAACCTGTCCACCCTGAGCTGGGCGAACGTGCTGGAGATGCTGGAAAAGCTGGAGATCGCCAACGCGGAGGCAGCGCATTGGCTGACCTCGCCGCAGGTCAAGACCAAGCTCGCCAGCACGCTCAAGGCCACCGGCATCGCGGGCTACCTCATGGAAGCCGGCAAGATGGCCGACCTGCCGGTCCATGTGACCAACCAGGTTCCCGTGGTGACCGGTACGCCGGACACCGGCCAGCTGATCCTGGGCGATTGGTCGCAGGTGCTGCTGGGCATCTGGTCCGAGCTGGACATCCTGGTCAACCCGTTCGATTCCGTGGCCTATGCCCGCGGCGGCGTGCTGGTCCGGGCGATGGCCACGGTCGATACCGCGGTGCGCCACCCCAAGGCGTTCGTGGTGGCGAGCGATGTCGCGCTCTGACATCGAGCGCCGGCAGGCCGCTGAGCTTCGCGCCAGCGGCCGGAAGCTGGTCGGGTACGTCGCCAAGTTCGGCAGCGAGACGCGCGTCGGCAGCTTCCGGGAAAAGATCGCACGCGGGGCCTTCACGGCCTCGCTTGCGTCTGGGGCCGACATTCTCGCGCTGGCCGACCATGACCCCGCCGCAGTCCTGGGCCGCACCCGCTCCGGCACGCTCACGCTGTGGGAGGATGCCGACGGCCTGGCCTTCGAACTGACCCTGCCGGACACGCAAAAGGGCCGTGACCTGGCTGCGCTCGCCGAGCGTGGCGACCTGGGCGGCATGTCTTTCGGCTTCCGTGTTCACGACGGCGGCGACACCTGGAGCGGCGACCTGCGCGAGCTGCGCAACGTCGAGCTGCGGGAAATCAGCGTGGTGCAGAGCTGGCCGGCCTACGGCGAAACCGAAGTGAGCGTCCGCAGCCGCCAGCTTGAAAGCCAGCTGGCGCTGCTGCACTACTGGCTGGAGACCGTCCGATGAAGTGGCCCTGGAGCCGAAGCACCGAAACCCGCAGCAGCATCGCCGATCCGGTGACCGCCCAGCTGTTCGGCATCGCCACCACCGCCACCGGCGACACGATCACGCCGGAGACCGCAGAGAGCATTTCGGCATGCTTCGCCAGTGTGCAGGCCATCGCCGAAACCATCGGCACGCTGCCGCTGCACCTGTACCGCCGCAAGGGCGAGGATCGGGAAAAGGCGACGGATCACCCGCTGTATGGCGTGCTCCACCACCAGCCGAACGAGCTGCAGACTGCGCTGGAGTTCCGGGAGCAGATGACCGCCGCGGTCCTGCTGCGCGGCAATGCCTACGCGGAAATCCATTGGGACGGCGCCGGCAACGTCGAGGCGCTGACCCCGATCCACCCCGGCCGCGTCACGGTGCTCAAGCTGCCCAGCGGGCGCATCGCCTATGACGTGAACGAAGACAATGGCCGCGTGCGCCGGCTGCTGCAGGATGAGGTGCTGCACCTCAAGGACCGCAGCGAGAACGGGATCACCGGCCGCAGCCGGATCCAGATCGCGCGCGAGACCATCGGCCTGGCCAATGCCCAGCAGCAGCACGGCGGCAAGACGTTCGCCAACGGCGCGCGCCTGTCCGGCGTGCTCCAGACCCCGCACCAGATGACGGCCGAGAGCTTGCAGCGCCTGGCCACGTCCTGGCGCTCACAGTTCACGGGCACCGACAACGCCGGCAAGACCGCCATCCTGGAGAACGGGCTGACCTACCAGCAGGTGGGCATGAGCCTGGAGGATGCCCAGTGGATCGCGGCCCAGCAGTTCAGCGTCGAGCAGGTGGCCCGCATCTACCGCGTGCCGCCCACGATGATCGGCGACCTGCGACACGGCAACTTCAGCAACAGCGTGGAGATGTCGCGCGTGTTCGTGACCATGACCCTGCGCCGCTGGCTGGTCATGTGGGAGCAAGCCATTTCCCGCGCGCTGCTGCCGCCGCTGGCCCGCAAGCAACTGTTCGCCGAGCACAGCGTCGAGGGCCTGCTGCGGGGCGATGCCAAGAGCCGCGCCGATTTCTATGCCAGCGGCATCGATGCCGGATGGCTGCTGCCCAGCGAGGCCCGCCGTCTGGAAAACCTGCCCACCGTTGAGGGAATTGACCATGCCCGCCAAGCTGCCGACGCATCGCCCGCGCCGACCGTCTGACGCCACCGTCCGCGACCAGGGGAACCAGCGCCAGCGCGGCCGGTTCCTGCATACCGGATCGGCCCAGTGGCGCGCCATCCGCAAGGCGCAGCTGGAGCGCTTCCCGCTGTGCGAGGACTGCGGCGCGCCGGCGATGGAGGTGGACCACAACACCGACGACACCAGCCGGAACGTCATCGGCGAAGAGCTATCCAGCCTGTGCAAGCCGTGCCACTCCAAGCGCACCAGGGAGCGCCAGAGCGGGCGCGCGCGGCGCATGAAGGGCTGCGACGCCAACGGCATGCCGCTTGACCCGAATCACCCGTGGAACCGCGAGGAAAAATCGCTGGAGGGTTCATCGCCACGGCACGCCCGCCCCCCTTCACACGCACGGCCGCGCATTGCCGGTCTCAGGGAGCGCTGAGATGGCGACCCGAGGGCAGCGCCCGAAGCCTGCCGCGCTGCGGCTGTTGAACGGGAACGCCGGCAAGCGTCCTGTAAATACGCAGGAGCCCGACACGGGCCCGGCTGATACGTCACCGCCGGAATGGCTGAGCCAAGCCGCCACGCCTCACTGGGCGCGCCTGGCGCCGATGCTGGCAACGGCCGGCGTCTTGAAGCAATCCGACCGCGACCTGCTGGCGACCTACTGCGAGACGTTCGTGGCCTACCTGGAGGCGGTGAAGGCCGGCGGCGCTTCGATGAGCATGGTGGGGCAGCTGCGCCAGCTCATGGGCGAGCTGGGCATGACCCCGAGCGCGCGTGCGCGGATCACCACCGACAAGGCCCCGGAGGTCGAGCGTGGCAAAGCCCGATTCTTCGCCGCGTAAGCGCCGGGCAGGCGGTCGCAATGCGCACGCATTGGGCTACTGGTACGACGAGGCCGCTGCGGAGCGCGCCGTCGCATTCTTCGCCGAGTGCCTGACCCACACTACCGGCGAATGGCGCGGGCAGCCGTTCGTCCTGGCTGAGTGGCAGGCCGACCGCATCGTCCGACCGCTGTTCGGCTGGAAGCGTGCCGACGGAACGCGCCGCTACCGCACCGCCTTCATCGCGGTTCCACGGAAGGCCGGCAAGACCACGCTCGCCGCCGGCCTGGCGCTGTATGCCGCATTCGCGGATGGCGAGCCGGGCGCGCAGGTCATCAATGCTGCAGCCGACCGGGAGCAAGCGCGCCTGTGCTTCGACATCGCCCGCCAGATGGTGGAGGCCGAGCCCGAGCTGCTGAGCAGGGCCGACGTGTTCAAGAACGCGATCACGCTGCCGGAGATGGGCAGCAGCTACCGCGTGCTGTCTTCCGACGCCTACACGAAGCACGGCCTGAATTGCCACTACATCGGCGCGGATGAGCTGCACTGCTGGCCTGGGCGCGAGCTGTGGGACACGCTGGTCACCAGCACCGGCGCACGCCGGCAACCGTTGACCGTGGTCACCACGACCGCGGGCTATGACCGGCATTCGCTCTGCTATGAGCTGTGGGAGCACGCGCGCAAGGTGCGCGACGGAATCATCGATGACCCCAGCTTCCTGCCGGTGCTGTTCGCTGCAGACGAGGATGACGACTGGAAGGATCCGGCCACCTGGGCGAAGGCGCATCCGGGCTACGGGATCACCGTGCAACGCGACTACTTCGAGCAGGAATGCGCCAAGGCGCAGGCGACGCCGGCCTACGAAAACAGCTTCCGTCGGCTGCTGCTGAATCAGTGGACTGAGCAGGATTCCCGCTGGCTGGCGATGGATGCCTGGGACGGCTGCCGCGGCGAACTGCCAGAGCTACAGGGGCGCGAGTGCTGGGCCGGCCTGGACTTGGCCAGCACGACCGACCTGTCCGCGTTCGTGCTCGCTTTCCACGTCGGCGACAAGCTCATCCTGAAGCCGCATTTCTGGATTCCCGAGGACACCATCCGCGAGCGCGTGCGGCGCGACCGCGTGCCCTACGACCAATGGGTCGCGCAGGGCCTGATTACCGCCACGCCGGGCGCGGTGACCGACTACGACTACATCCGCCGCGACATCGGGGAGCTGGCCGAGCGCTACCAGCTGCGCGAGGTGGCATTCGATCGATGGAACGCCACGCAGCTGACCACGCAGCTGGCCGGCGATGGCCTTGCCCTGGTCGGCTTCGGGCAGGGCTTCGCATCGATGGCAGGGCCTTCGCGCGAGCTGGAGCGCCGCATCGTCGGCCGCGAGCTGCTGCACGACGGCAACCCGGTGCTGCGCTGGATGGTCTCCAACGTGACCGTTGAGACCGACCCCGCCGGCAACCTCAAGCCGAGCAAGGCGAAGAGCACCGAGCGCATCGACGGCGTGGTCGCCGCATGCATGGCCATCGGCCGCTGGCAGCAAGCCGAGGCCGCCCCTGTTGACCCCTACGCCAGCCGCGGGCTGGCCTTTGTCTGAGGAACCCCGAATGGCATTCACTGCGCAAGAGCTGAACACCAAGATCCAGCTCCAGAGCATGACCACCACGCGCGGCCCGGACGGCGAGATCGTGACGGCCTGGTCCACCTATGCCGAGGCGTTCGCCAAGGTCGAGCCGCTACTGGGCCGCGAGTTCATCGCCGCAGCTGAGGCGCAGAGCGAGATTGCCGCGAAGGTCACCATGCGCTGGCGTGACGGCGTGAACGCGCGCCACCGGGTGCTGGTCGATGGCGAGGCGTTCGAGATCGTGAGCGCGCAGAACATCCGCACCCGGAATCGGGAGCTGCTGCTGTACGTCAAGCGATTGGAATAGCGCGGGGATGGGCGTATCGGGCCGCGCGATGACCTCGATCCCGAACGCCGCCAGCGTGCCGAGCTGGCGTGAAGAAATCGGCGCCGCCCCGCAATGGGGCATCGCTGGTCGCGGGCGATCCCGGCCAGCATCGGCCCCCGTCATGCCGTGCGCTGGCGGGGGCTTTCTGTTCGTATCTGTCCGCCTGCATCCGCGCATCTTGCGCGTAGATGGGTGCGTAGATTTTCTGTTCTCAGAATGGAATCATTGACTGGAAAGGGCTGTAGGGATCGTTCGATTCCCCTCTTGGCACCATGTACTGGTACAGGAAACCCCGCTGCGGCGGGGTTTTTTGTGTCCGCTGCTCGCTGAAACGACCTCGAACGTGGGCTTGATGCAGCCGTGGGGCTCATTGCCCATGCCTGATCTCGGATCGGCAATGCAATCCCGGGGCGGGACGGTAGCTTGGGCCAGGGTGGAACCTGCAAGCCTTGCGTCAGGCCACGGCAAGCGTCAGAGCTAGACTCGCGACGTAGGCATGAAGGGGATGCCCGTGTCGAAGACGGCGTGGCGATCGATTTATCCGCTGCTGCTGGCGATCCTGCTGGTTCTCGCGCCTGCTTTCCCTGCGTCAGCCGGCGATGCGCAGGTGTGGGTGAACACCGGCAGCGGCGTCTACCATTGCCCCGGAGGGCGGTACTACGGCGCGACCAAGCGCGGCAAGTACATGTCCGAATCGGGCGCCGTCGCCAGCGGCTATCGCGCCGCCTACGGCAATCCATGTTCCGGGGAGGTGGCCCGGAGCGCGCAGCAACGTGTGGTCGACTCATTGGCACCGGACTGTGCGGACGGGCCGGTGAAGGTCTGGATCAACACCGGCTCGCATGTCTATCACTGTCCCGGTTCCCGCTATTACGGGGCGACGAAACGCGGGCGGTTCGCTTCGGAAAGCGAGGCCGTCGGAACGGGCAACCGTCCAGCGTATGGGCAGCGATGCGGCTGAGGTGCCGGCATCGCGGAGGGGCGGGCGTTATGCCTGCGCCGCCTCCCTTCGCGCCGCCTGCCGCCAGTCGCGCAGGCCCTTCACCGCGAGCGCCACGAAGCCCGCGTAGAGCAGGGCGGTGACGAACAGGTGCTTGTTCACGAACATGCCGATGTAGACCACATCGACCGCGATCCACATCCACCAGGCGGCGACGTGGCGGCGGTTCTGCCAGAGTTGGCCGACCAGGCTGAGCGCGGTCAGCATGGCGTCCAGCCACGGCAGCGACGCATTGGTCCAGCGATGCATCGCGTAGCCCAGCGCCAGCCCGCCGCCGATGCCGGCCAGCAGGTGGATGGCGGCCAGGCGCGGCGCCAGCGCGGCCACGCGGACGTGGCCGGTGCCGTCGAGGTGGCGCAGCCAGCGCAGCCAGCCGGTCACCAGCATCGCCACCCAGATGCATTGCAGCAGCACTTCGGAATACAGCCGCGCGCCGAAGTACACCCAGATGTAGACCGACACCGACAGCAGCCCCACCGGGAAACACCAGGGGCTGCGCCGGGTGGTCAGCCACACCGCGCTGGCGCTGAGCGTGGCGGCGGCGACTTCGTGGAAGGTGATCACAGGCCCACGCGCACCGACAGCCGCGCCAGCCGCGGCGCGCCTGGGAACAGGTAGTTGTCGCCGAGCGAGCTGCCGGTGTCGCGCCAGTAGCTGCGGTCGAACAGGTTGTCGATGCCCAGCTGCACCGTGAAGTCGTGCTCGCCCGCGCGGCCGCCGTAGCGCAGGCCGGCGTCGAACACGTCGTAGGCGGGCACGCGCACTTGGCCGTCCGGCGTGGCCGGATTGGCCGAGGCGTGGCGCCAGCCGGCCTGCAGGCCGAGCTGCGGCAGGGCAGGCAGCGCGTAGTCGAGATGCAGGCTGGCGCGCAGGCGCGGCACGTTGACCACCTGATTGCCGTCGTAGGCCGCGATGCCGGTGCCCTGCGCGCGGGCGCGGATCAGGCCCACGCTGGCGTTGACGCCCAGCGCGTCGGCGAGGCGACCGTTGGCGGACAGCTCCAGACCCTCGTGCACTTCCTCGCCGCGCTGGACGAAGGTGAAGCCGGCGCTGGACGCATCCGGCTGCGCGTACTGGTAGGGCTGGCGGATGCGGAACAGGGACGCGTCGAAATCGAGCCGGTCGTTCCAGCGGTACTTGACGCCGGTTTCGAGCTGGCGCGACAGCCGCGGATCGAGGAATTCGCCCTCGTTGCTGGTCCACGACGGCGCTTCCTTGCCCAGCGAAATCCCCTCGCTGTAGCTGGCATAGGCGGTCAGCGCGGCATCCGGCTTCCACAGCAGCGCGGCCTGCGGCAGCGTCTTGGAGATGCGGGTTTCGCGTTCCGGCACGTCGTGCTTGTCGCGCGCGCGTTCGTGCAGGCGCGCGAACTGGCCGCCCACGATCAGCTGCCAGCGTTCGCCCAGCGACAGGCGATCGACGAGGAACGCGGAACGCTGCCAGCTGTCCAGCCGCCGCACCTTCGGGCCGATCTCCTCCGGCGACGGCGCGAACGCGGGCGGCTCGCCGCCCGCGATGTTGCCGGTGCCGACGTACTCGTTGACGTTGCGGTGGCGGTCGATGCTGCGATGGAAGGCGCTGACGCCGAGGCTGACGGCGTGGCCGATGCCGCCGGTGTCGAAGCGTCCCTCCAGCGTGGCGCGCGCGTTGTCGCCGACGCGGGTGTCGCCGGGATTGCGGTAGTCGTAGATGTCGTAGCTGCCGTCGGGCGCGAAGTAGTTCGGCGGGCTGCCGCTCCAGCAGGCGTCCACGTACCAGCAGCCGTAGGCGAAGGCGACGTTGTCGTCGATCACGCTGCGGCTGCGGCCGGCGGCGAGGCGCAGCTGCCAGTCCTGGTTGAAGGCGTGGCGCAGGCGCGCGCTGGTGTTGGCGGAATGGATGGACACCGGCTGCTGCCACGGCTGGTAGCCGAGCATCAGGGTGGGATCGGGATCTTCAGGCAGCGCCGTGCCGCCCAGCAGTTGGTAGCCGGACACCGAGCGCTGCGCGCTGCTATGGTAGTTGCCGTCCAGTTCCAGCGTCGTGTCCGGGCCGATCTTCCAGTCGGCGGCCAGCGCGTAGAAATTGCGTCGCCCGTCGGCATGATGGACGTAGGACTGCATGTCCTCCCAGGCGACGTTGGCACGCAGGCCGAAGGTCGGCGTCAGCCAGCCGCCGACATCCAGCGCGGTGTAGAGCGAGCCCTGCGAGTCGGTGCCGAGGGTGAGCGCGCGCACGGCTTCCGGGCGCTTGGAGACGAAGTTGACCACGCCGCCGGGTTCCATCACCCCGGCGGTCAGCCCGGCCAGGCCCTTCAGCACTTCCACCTGCTGCTTGTCTTCCAGCGCGATGGCCTGCTCGCCGGTCATCGCCAGATTGTTGCCCCGGTAGCCGGTGCCGGCGTCCAGTGCGAAGCCGCGGATCGCGATGTTCTGGTAGTAGCCCACCGGCGCGTAGTTGTCGCCCAGCGAGGCGTCCTCGCGCGCGAGTTCGCTGAGCGTGCGGATCTGGCGGTCCTCGATCTGCTGGCGGCCGATGACGCGGATCGACGCCGGGGTGTCGCGCAGCGGCGCGTTGCCCCAGCCGTCGATGCCGTCGGCGCGCGGCTTGTCCGCATCGGGAGTCACGAGCACCGGCGCCAGCCTGGTGATCTGCGGATCGTCGTCCACGCGTTCGTCGCCCGGCGCGGCGGTGGCCAGCAGCGGCAGCAGCGCGAGCAGGAGGGGAGTGCGGGAAAGTGTCATCGTCGTCGCCTTCGGTGGGGAGGTCGAAGCGACGGCACGCCGCCGTCCGCGCGGACAGGCTGCGTCAATCAAGCTCCCTACGCCGGTGCAAACCGGATCAGGTTCCAAGGGACTCTCTCAGCCCGGCGACGCCGGGCACCCCCGCTTCAGTGGGCGCGATTAAACCACGAATCCCCGCATGGGACGTGAATCCGCGGCTCAGGCGGTGGCGTGGATCGCGTCCAGCAGCGCGCGTCCGGCAGCGGTGTCGAACCACGCCGCGTGCCCCAGCAGGAAGTCCCGCCAGCCGATGTCGGCCTGCTCTTCCGCGCCGAGCACCCCGAGGAAATAGTCCATCTCCGACAGCGCGAAATCGACGTGCACCAGCGGCAGCAATTCGGCCAGCAGCGCACGTTGCGCCGCATCCAGCGGCAGCACTTCGGCGTAGCCCGCGATCAACGCTTGCGCCGTCTCCGGAAACACCGCCCGCATGCCCTGTTCAAGCTGCAGCCAGGCGACGGCGTTGCGCTCGATCGCGGTGGCGAGGTCGTACAGGGCGAAGGTGGGCGCGCACAGCCCGAAGTCGAGGACGGAGGCCGCTGCCGCGTCGTCGCCTTCGCTGCTCCAGAACAGGTTGGAGACGTGCCAGTCGCCGTGCGTCCACAGGCGCGGCAGGCTCGCCAGCTGCGGTTGCACGCGGCGATGGCGTGCGGCCAGCGCCGACGCTTCGCCGCGCCAGTCGCGTTTCGCGAGATAGCCGGCCAGCGCGGGACGCCGCGCGCACCGCGCCTCGATGGCGTCGAAGAAATCCGGTGCGCGCAGCACGTCGTCGCGCGCGACCAGCAGCGAAGCGCTGCGCGTGGGTGCGACGAAACCGGCGGCGGTGCGATGCAGCCGCGCCAGCATGCGGCCGGCGCTGCGCGCATGGTCGAGCCGCAGCAGCGGCGTCCATGAGGGCACGTCCCGGTACAGATCGATGCCGACGGCCGGCGCATGTACCTCGTACACCCAGTCGCCGCACTGGATCGCGGTGTCGCCGTGGTCGTTCACCAGGATCTGTGGCACCGGCAGACCGCCGTCGCGCAGATGGGCGATGAAGGCGTGCTCCTCCGCCAGCGCCTGCGGCGTGCGCACGCGGACGTGCTGGCGCTTGACGAAGACTTCGCCCGCGGGCGTCCGCACTCGCGCCGCCGCGGAGAATGGGCGCGGGCTGTGCCAGAGGATGCGCGCGGGCCCGCGCAGCGGCGCGAAGCCGGCCAGCAACGCCTGCACGTCCGCGGCGTCGAGCGGCGGGTTGCGCCTTGCGATCTCGTCGCCGCTCCAGCCGTGGATGCGGTGGTTGCTGGCGGTCATGGCGGCCCCATGAAGCAAAACGCCCAGCGCGGGGCTGGGCGTTGCGAAATGGTGGCTCGGGACGGAATCGAACCGCCGACACGGGGATTTTCAATCCCCTGCTCTACCAACTGAGCTACCGAGCCAAAGGTGTTGCGAGCCGCGCATGATACGGGGTGCCGGCGGCTTGGGCAAGCCGTCCGCGCGATGAACGGACGGGCAGGCAAGCCCGTCGGCTAAGGCGGCGTTGAGCCTCGATCGCGGATGATGGCGGTCGTCCCGAACCTTTGGAGGTGCGCCATGAAAGCGGTTTTCGCCGCGGCCCTCGCCGCGCTCTGCCTGTCCGCCTGCGCCGGCAATCCGATCAGCGACACGGATCGGCTGGCCCTGTACCAGGCCCATGCCGGCGCGCCGGTGAAGCAGGTGCGCTATCTCGATCCCATCGGCTGGGATCGCGTGGACGACCAGCACGTGGTGCTGGAGATGCGGCCCAACGAAAGCTGGCTGCTCACCCTGGCCGGCCCGTGCCTCAACTGGGGCAGCGGTTCGCCGTTCCTGCAGGTGTCCACGGCGAACGGCATCACGCTGACGCCGTTCGACAAGGTGATCGTGCCGGGTTCGCAGATCAGCTGCCAGATCCGCGAGATCCGCCCGCTCGACATCAAGGCGGTGCGCGCGGGCGAGAACGCGCTGCGCGAGAAGCCGAAGGCTCAGGCTTCCGGCACGTAACCGGCAGGCGTGTCGGCGCCGCCGCCGAACAGGAACTTCAGCATCTCGCCTTCAAGGAAGGCGCGGTGCTGCGGGTTCAGCGGCGAGAGCCGGTTCTCGTTGATCAGCATGGTCTGGTGCGCAAGCCAGCGCTGCCAGGCTGGCTTGCCCACCTGCTCGAACACGCGCTTGCCGGCGTCGCCGGGCCAGGGCGGGAAGTCCAGCCCTTCGGTGTCGATGTCGTCCACCACGCAGTGCACGTTGCGCGTCATTCGGTTAGCTCCTGAAGCAGTTTCCGCACCGGCGCGGGCAGTCCGATGGCGGTCAGTTCCGCGCGGTCGACCCAGCGCAGGTCGGGATTATCGCCGATGGCGGCGCGCGGGCCGTTGACGGCGATCAGGTGCGGCTGGATGCGCAGGCGGTAGTGCGAGAAGCCGTGGTCGAGTGCGGGCAGGGCGCGCGCGGCGGCGAAATCGCCGTCGAGGTGGCGCTCGAACCATGCCTGCGCCTCGATAATGTCCTCGTGCTGCGGCAGCGACCACAGCGACGCCCATACGCCGGTCGGCGGGCGGCGCCACAGCAGCACGCGGCCATCGGCATCCTCGACGATCAGCATCAGCGCCTCGCGCTGCGGCAGCGCCTTGCCGGGCTTCGGCGCCGGCAGCTCGCCGATGCGGCCTTCGATCCGCGCCACGCAGACGTCCTGCAGCGGGCAGATCGCGCAGGCGGGATTGGCGCGGGTGCACAGGGTCGCGCCGAAGTCCATCTGCGCCTGCGTCCAGTCGGCCAGCCGCGTCTGCGGCAATAGCGTTTCGGCGATCGACCACAGCCGCTTCTCGACGACCGGCATGCCCGGCCAGCCGTCGATGCCGAACACCCGGCACAGCACGCGCTTGACGTTGCCGTCGAGGATTGGCGCGGGATCGCCCCAGGCCTGCGACAGGATCGCGCCGGCGGTGCTGCGGCCGATGCCGGGCAGGGCGACGAGCGCATCGAGGTCGCGCGGCAGGTCGCCATCGTGGTGCTCCGCGCACAGCTTCGCCGCCGCGTGCAGGTTGCGGGCGCGGGCGTAGTAGCCGAGGCCGGACCACAGCGCCAGCACGTCGTCCTGCGGGGCATGCGCCAGCGCGGACAGGTCGGGCAGTGCCTTGATGAAACGGTCGAAGTAACCGGTCACCACCGACACCTGCGTCTGCTGCAGCATGATCTCGCTCAGCCAGACGCGGTACGGCGTGCGCGGATGCTGCCAGGGCAGATCAAAGCGGCCGTGGCGGTCGAACCAGGCGAGCAGGCGTCCGGCGATGTCGCGCCTGGCGCTTTCGCCGTCGCCCTGGGCGCGGTGAAGAACCTGCTTTCGAGGCTTTTCCGGCAACGGCAAAGCGGGCTCTTCGCTGTGCTCGTGACGACGAGATGTGCGTGGCGTCTTGCGGTTGTTCATTCTTCGCCGAGTTCCACTTCCACGCCTTCCAGCGTCGCGCCGTCCAGTTCGACGCGCGGCGCGGAGAGCGTGCCGGCCAGCGGGGGCAGTGGCGAACCCTGACCACCCGCATCCAGCCACGCCAGCACCTCCGGCAGGCGGAAGCGCGCGTCGAGCGCGGTGGCGTCGCGGCGCAGCGACAGCGAGGCGGGATCGGAAAACGCCAGCGCGCCCCTGTAGTCCAGCGCGAACGGCAGCGGCGAGGTCGATGCCGACAGCGGCGGCGGCAGCGCGGGCCAGGCGTCCGGCCAGCCGGCCAGCGCGCCGTCCAGATGCAGGCGCAGGCTGCGCCCCACCGACAGGCTGCCGCGCGCACGCGCGTCCGGCACCAGGCCGTCGCCGTCCAGCACGACGGTGACCGGCACGAACCGCCAGGTCGCGCTGTTGAAGGCCATCGGTGCGTGCAGGCCGAGCCGGAACAGCGCGACGGTCGCGCCCGAGACGTAACGTGCGGCGATGCCGAGCTTGGCCGGCTTCATCAGCGCGGAATCCTTGCCCAGCCGCAGCGGACCCGACAGGAACACCTGCGCGGGCACGCGCCAGCCGGCATCGGCCACCGTCAGCGCGCCGACGCCGGCCACGCCGCTGGGCTTGCCGTCCAGCAGCCGCTGCGGATTGGCGACGGCGATGGCGAGGTCGGCTGGCATCGAGATCGGGGGATCAAGGTAGCGGCCGCGCACGCGCATCCGCAGCAGGCGCTGCGGATGCAGCGCGGGCAGGTCGATGGCGATGCCGTCGATGCGCCAGTCGTCGTTGTCGATGCGGCCGTCGCGCACGCGCAGGCCGTCGGTGAGGACGGGGATGCGGGTTTCCTTGCCCGGCGGACGCGTCGCCAGCCAGCGCTGCAGCGCGGGAACGTCCAGCACCGGCGCATCGAGTTCGATGCGCCGCACGGTGAGGTCGTTACCGCGCGTGCGCAGCGTGCGCCACGGCAGCGAGACGAACACGCGCTTCGCGCGCAGCAGGGCGGCGTTGTCGCCGGGGCGCTTTGCCGCCACGTCTTCCAGCACCAGCTGCGGCGTGCCGCGCAGGCGGTAGTCGATGCTGCCTGCGCCGATCTCCAGCCCGAGCGCATCGCCGGTCAGATGCAGCAGATAGCGGCCCGCGCGCTGCGGTTGCAGCAGCCAGCCGGCCAGCAGCACGAAGCCCAGCAGCAGCGCGGCGAGGATCGCGGCCAGCCGCAACAGCCGTCGCAGGACGGGCCGTGGCGGCGCGGGGTTCGGATCGTGCTTCATGGCGTCAGGGCTGCCGTCCATGGCACGGCATCATGCGCCAGGGGCCGTCGCGGCGATGCCGCGTCAGACCTGTCCCAGTTCACCCGGCAGCAGCGCATCGACGAAGGCTTCGGCGTCGAACACCCGCAGGTCTTCCGGACGTTCGCCGATGCCGGCGTAGCGGATCGGGATGCCGAACTCGCGGGCCAGCGCGAACAACACGCCGCCCTTGGCGGTGCCGTCCAGCTTGGTGACCACCAGCCCGGTGACCGGAATCTTCTCGTTGAACTTGCGCACCTGGTTGATCGCGTTCTGGCCGGTGGTGCCGTCGATCACCATCAGCACCTCGTGCGGCGCCTCGGTGTCGAGCTTGCGCAGCACGCGCGCGACCTTCGCCAGTTCGTCCATCAGCCCGCCCTGGGTGTGCAGGCGGCCGGCGGTGTCGGCGATCAGCACCTCGACGCCGCGCGACTTCGCGGCCTGCAAGGCGTCGAACGCCACCGAGGCGGCATCCGCATTCTGGCCCTGCGCCACCACGGCCACCCCGTTGCGTTCGCCCCAAGCCTGCAACTGGGCGACGGCGGCGGCGCGGAAGGTGTCGCCGGCTGCCAGCATCAGGCTGCGGCCCTCGTCCTTGTAGCGGCGTGCCAGCTTGCCGATGGTGGTGGTCTTGCCGACGCCGTTGACGCCGATGGTGAGCAGGACGAAGGGTTTCTTCGACGCGTCGATGTGCAGCGGCAGCGCGACCGGCTTCAGCAGCGCGATCAGGTCGGCGCGCAGCGCCTTCAGCAGCGCGTTGGCGTCGGCGAATTCGCGCGCCTTCATCCGCTTGCGCAGCGACTCGACCAGCTGGGTGCTGGCGGCCACGCCGACGTCGGCGGTGAGCAGGGCGGTTTCGATCTCGTCCAGCAGGTCGTCGTCGAGGCGCGGATTGCGCGAGAACAGGCCGCTGAAGGTGCGGGCGAAGGCGCTGCCGCGCAGGCGTTCGCGCCAGCCGCCGGTTTTCGCGGAAGCCTCCGCCGGAGCCTCGATGGCGGATGCGTCGGGTTCCGGTGTCTGCGGAGGGACATCCGGCATCCGGGCCGCTTCCGGCGCCGCTGCTTCGTCCGTGGGTACGACCGGCTCGACGGTCGGGGCAGTGGGCTGGGCCGCTTCCGGCGTGGTGTCTTGCGCGTCGGGTTTCTTGCGGCGGAACCAGCTGACCATGTGGCCGTGGGAATGTCGGAGAATGGCGCGCATGGTAGCACTCGCCCCCATTTCGTCCCGATGAACGCCGGCCGCGCGAACACGCCCGCGGGCCGTCCCGGCAGTGTCCGCATCATCGGCGGGCGCTGGCGCGGCACGCGCCTGCCGGTGCCCGACCGGCCCGGCCTGCGGCCGACCTCCGATCGCGTCCGCGAAACCCTGTTCAACTGGCTGCAGCCGGTGCTGCCGGGCGCGCGGGTGCTGGACCTGTTCGCCGGCAGCGGCGCGCTGGGCCTGGAGGCCGCGTCGCGCGGCGCGGCATCGGTGCAGCTGGTGGAAGCCGATCCACGGCTGGCGCAGGCGCTCGCGGACGCGGCGGCGCGTCTCGATGCGGAGGGCCGGGTCGCGGTGCGGCGCGGCGACGCGCTGGCCTTCCTGCGCGACGACACCGGCCCGCGCTACGACATCGCCTTCGTCGATCCGCCGTTCGCCGCCGGGCTGTGGCCGGCGGTGCTGGAGTTGCTGCCGTCGCGGCTGGCCGCCGACGCCTGGCTGTATCTGGAAAGCCCGGCCGGGCACGCGCCGGCGCTGCCTGCGGACTGGGCGCTGCATCGCGAAAACGGCACCCGCGACGTGCGCTATGCCCTGTACCGGCGGGTTACACTGCCGGCCATTGCAGGCAGCGGCGACACCTTGACGACATGAGCGTGGCGGCACGCATCGCGGTCTATCCCGGCACCTTCGACCCGATCACCAACGGCCATCTGGACCTGGTGGCGCGGGCCGCGCCGCTGTTCGAGAAACTCATCGTCGGCGTGGCCGCCAGCCCCACCAA
Organism: Thermomonas brevis; assembly: GCF_014395425.1. Classification (NCBI taxonomy): domain Bacteria; kingdom Pseudomonadati; phylum Pseudomonadota; class Gammaproteobacteria; order Lysobacterales; family Lysobacteraceae; genus Thermomonas; species Thermomonas brevis. The sequence goes on along the minus strand of NZ_CP060711.1, from coordinate 712,698 downwards.
GGGCCCGGCGCTGCCGCTGGAGTTGCGGGTCTCGCTGGCGCGCGAGGCGCTGGGCCACCATCCCAACGTGGAGGTGCGCGGCTTCGATTCGCTGCTGGCGCACTTCGTCCGCGAGATCGGGGCGGGCGTGCTGCTGCGCGGCCTGCGCGCGGTGTCCGACTTCGAATACGAGTTCCAGATGGCGAGCATGAACCGCCACCTGATCCCCGAGGTCGAGACCCTGTTCCTGACCCCGGCCGAGCAGTACGGCTTCATTTCGTCGTCGCTGGTGCGCGAGATCTCGCGCCTCGGCGGCGACGTGTCCGGCTTCGTGCCGCCCGCCGTCGCGACGGCGCTCGAAGCGCAATGGCGGGGCGGACCGAAATGAATCCGCGCGCCGCAACACCGACGTTGTCTCCATCCATCGCATTGCCCGGGGAAAAGCCCATGAACACGTTGTCCCGCCTGCTCGTCATCACCTGCCTCGCGCTGCCGTTCACCGCCTGCAAGAAGGAAGAGGCCCCCAAGGTGGAGGCCGTGGCCGCCGTCCCGCTGCCGGCCAGCGGCGAACAGAAGGACTGGGTGCCCTACCTGCAGTACAAGCTGACCCCGCACATGGGCGGCATCACCAACAGCCCGTACGTCTACTTCCTGCCCATGCCCGATTCCGAGGACTTCGCCGGCAAGTACGAGCGCCAGGTGGAGAAGCTGGAACAGGACTTGGGCCGCGGCATCACCGAGGGCAACATGCTGGTGTTCGCCTCGCCGGCGCCGGAGAAGGAAGTCGAGATGATCGAGACCGCGTTCAAGTCGGTCGGCGCGGGCACCATGAAGGGCGTCAAGGTGGTCTTCATCGGCACGCCGATCCTGGGCGAGCGCGTGAAGGCGGCGGTCGAACCGGCCGGCGTCAACTACATCTTCGAAGAAGCGAAGTGACGATCGCGGCGCGGCCGGGCTGACCGCCGCGCCTCGCGATCGGCATCGCCGCGAAGGCGGGAGCCGGCGTCCCGGTGCGGCGATGCCGGACTCCCGCTTTTCTTTTGCGGGAAGTACCTGCGGGAAGGAGTGACGCAATGAAGCAAGCCGTGGTCCTGTTGTTCGCCCTGCTGCTGCCGCTGTCCGCGGCGGCGCAGCCGTCCGCCGATCCGGCGCATCCGCCCGGCGCCGCCATCGCCTCCGCGCACGGGCTGGCGACCGACGCCGGCCTCGAGATCGTCCGCGAGGGCGGCAACGCCTTCGACGCGGCGGTGGCGGTGTCGGCGACGCTGTCGGTGGTGGAGCCGATCAGCTCGGGCCTCGGCGGCGGCGGACTGTGGCTGCTGCACGATGCGAAGAGCGGGCGCGACGTGTTCGTGGACGGACGCGAAACCGCGCCGGCCGCGGCCACGCCGGAGCGCTTCCTCGACAAGGACGGCAAGCTGGACAGCAACCGCGCGCAGAACGGCCCGTGGTCGGCCGGCATTCCCGGCCTGCCGGCGATGCTGGTGCACGTGGCGGAGAAATACGGCCGGCTGCCGCTGAAGCAGTCGCTGGCGCCGGCGATCCGCATCGCCCGCGAGGGCTTCCCGGTGTACGGGCGGATGGCGCGCGGCTACGCGGTCAAGCGCGCGGTGATGGACCGCTATCCCGGCACGCGCGCGGTGTTCTCGCCGAACGGCAAGCCGATCGCCGAGGGCGACCTGTTCCGCCAGCCCGACCTGGCGAACACGCTGCAGCGGCTGGCCGAGCAGGGCTTCGACGGCTTCTACCGCGGCGCCACCGCGAAGAAGCTGGTGGCCGGCGTCAACGCGCAGGGCGGGCAGTGGACGCTGGCCGAACTGGCCGGCTACGCGGTGAAGGAGCGCGACCCGATCCGCTTCCGCTACCACGACTGGACGATAGTGACGGCGCCGCCGGTGTCCTCGGGCGGCATCGCGCTGGCGCAGATGCTGCAGATCCTGGAGCCCTACGACCTCAAGGCGATGCCGGAGGCGGAGCGGCTGCACCTGATCGTCGAGTCGATGCGCCGCGCCTACCGCGACCGCACCTTCTACCTCGGCGATCCCGACTTCGTGCAGGTGCCGCAGAAGCTGCTGACCAGCCCGGCCTACGCCGCCGGCCTGCGCGCCTCGATCAATCCCGACAAGGCCACGCCCAGCGCGTTGCTGTCCGGCGCGCCGACGCCGCTGGAGGACGAGGAAACCACCCATTTCTCGATCATCGACGCCGACGGCAACCGCGTCGCCGCCACCCAGACCGTGAACCTGCTGTACGGCTCCGGTCTGGTCGCCCCCGGCACCGGCGTGCTGCTCAACGACGAGATGGACGATTTCGCGCTCAAGCCCGGCACGCCCAACGCGTTCGGGGTGATGGGCTTTGATGCCAACGCGCCGAAGCCGGGCAAGCGCATGCTCAGCTCGATGACGCCGACCTTCATGGAATCGCCGGACAAGGTGGCGGTGCTCGGCACGCCGGGCGGCAGCCGCATCATCACCATGGTGCTGCTGGGCATCCTCGGCTACGACGCCGGGCTGGATGCCAAGCAGGTCGCCGCGCTGCCGCGCTACCACCACCAGTGGCTGCCGGACGTGATCGACGCCGAGCCGAAGGCGATTTCCGCCGAGGCCGCGGCGGCGCTGCGCGCGATGGGCCACACGCTGGAGCTGCCGCCGGACGAGGCCGAAGGCGGGCGCGGCTCCAGCCACGTCTGGGGCAACCTGGAGACGGTGGAATGGGATCGCCGCAACGGCCGCCTGCTGGGCGGCAGCGACCCGCGCTATCCGGAAAGCAAGGCTACGGTCCTGCCGTCGCCGTAACGCGCCGCCGCCTACACTCGCCGCCATGAAACTCTGGTCGATCCTCGGCAATTCGCAAAAGCTCGACGGCGGCGCGATGTTCGGCAACGCGCCGCGCGCGCTGTGGGAGCGCTGGACCACGGTCGATACGCGCAACCGCATCGACCTGGCCTGCCGCGCGCTGCTGGCTTCGCCCTTGAACGGCAAGACCGTGCTGTTCGAAACCGGCATCGGCGCGTTCTTCCCGCCCGCGCTGCGCGAACGCTACGGCGTGGTCGAGGAGAACCACGTGCTGCTGGAGTCGCTGGCGCAGGCCGGGTTCTCGCACGAAGACATCGACGTGGTGGTGCTCTCGCACCTGCACTTCGACCACGCCGGCGGCCTGCTGGCGCCGTGGGCGGAAGGGCGCCCGCCGGAGCTGCTGTTTCCCAACGCCACCTTCGTGGTCGGCAAGACGCATTGGGAGCGCGCGCTGCACCCGCATCCGCGCGACCGCGCCAGCTTCATCCCGGAGCTGCCGGCCCTGCTGGAAGCCAGCGGCCGGCTGGAGCTGGTGGACGGCGACTTCTCGCGGGCGCTGGGCGACGCCGTGCGCTTCCACCACAGCGACGGCCACACGCCGGGGCTGCTGCTGGCGGAGATCGTCGGGCCGGAAACGGTCGACGGCGAGGCGCACGGCGGCGTGGTGTTCTGCGCCGACCTGATTCCCGGCCGGCCGTGGGTGCACGTGCCGATCACCATGGGCTACGACCGCAACGCCGAACTGCTGATCGACGAGAAGCGCGCGTTCCTGGAAGACAAGCTGGCTCGCGATGTGCGCCTGTTCTTCACCCACGATGCCGGCTGCGCGCTGGCGCAGGTGGTGCGGGACGAGAAGGGCCGGTTCGGCACCGCGCACGAACACGCCGAATTGCACGCAAGGCAACTGGCGGCGTGACGCCTTTGCCTTCTCCCTCCGGGAGAAGGTGCCCGAAGGACGGATGAGGGTACGAAGCGCAGGCGTTGCATCACGTCTGCCGAACCCGACATTGCTCCCCGGCAGCAGAACGATTCAATCCACCGGCGTGCCGAACAGCCGATCCCCCGCATCGCCCAGACCGGGCCGGATGTAGGCGTTCTCGTCCAGCCGCTCGTCGATCGCGGCCACGTACACCTCGATGTCGGGATGCGCGTCTTCCAGCACGCGCAGCCCTTCCGGCGCGGCGACCAGGAAGATGCACTTGATCCGCGTGCAGCCGGCGTCCTTCAGCAGTTCGATCGCCGCCGCGGCGCTGCCGCCGGTGGCCAGCATCGGGTCGATCAGCAGGGCGGTGCGCTCGGGCATGCGGTCGGCGAGGCGCTGGTAATAGCCTTCCGGGCGATGCGTCGCCTCGTTGCGGCGCAGCCCGATCACGCTGACCGGCGCGGCCGGCAGCAGTTCCTGGACGCCGGGCAGGAAGCCGAGGCCGGCGCGCAGGATCGGCACCAGGGTCAGGTCTTCGCCGCGCACGCGCTCCACCGTAAGCGGCCCGGCCCAGGTCTGCACGACGTGCGGCTCGGTCGGCAGGTCGCGGGTGGCTTCGAAGGCGAGCAGGGCGGCGATCTCGCCGGCGATCTGGCGGAAGTGCACCGGATCGGTGGCGATGTCGCGCAGCTTGCCGAGCTTGTGGCGGACGAGGGGATGGTCGACGGCGATGGTTTTCATGGCGGCAAGGCTAATCGATTGCGCGGGATCGGGCTCGGTCTTTCGCCTTCTGCGATGAATCCTGGGGGCAGGACCAGCGCGTCGCCACGCAACGAAAAGGGCGGCCATTGGCCGCCCTCCGGATCGCGCTGCCGATGAAGCCCGGCTTCAGGCCGCGGCGGCCTGGGCCACGCGCGGGCCTTCGAGGATGGCGCGCTTCACCATCGACACCACCAGCTTCATCTCGTCCTCGGTGACCGCGAACTGCGGGGTGAAGCGCAGCGAGTTCTCGCCGCCGTGGATCACGCCGATGCCGTGCTCGCGCATCCATTCCTCGGTGGAACCGGCGCCGTAGCCCTTGAACTCCTTGGTCAGCTCGCAGGAGAACAGCAGGCCGGTGCCCTGCACCTTGGTGATCGGCCCGCCCAGCTCGGCCTTCAGCGCTTCCAGCAGGGCGATGGCGTCGCGCCCGCGCTGCTGGATGTTGGCGCGCAGCGCCGGGGTGAGCTGGCCCAGCACGGTGCAGGCCACGTCCAGCGCGCGCGGGTTGGCGGTCATGGTGTTGCCGTACAGGCCGCGCTTGTAGATGTCGGCGGCGCGCTCGGTCACGGCGACCACCGACAGCGGATACTGGCCGGCGTTGAGCGCCTTGGAATAGGTTTCCATGTCCGGCGCCTGGATGCCTTCGAAGCCGGGATAGTCGACGATCGACAGGTAGCCCGTGGCGCGCAGGCCGGCCTGGATCGAGTCCACCAGCAGCAGGCTGCCGTGCGCCGCGGTCAGCTCGCGGGCGAGGTTGTAGAAGGCCACCGGCACGCTGCGGCCAGGATCGCCTTCGCCCATGACGGGTTCGAGGAACATCGCCTCGATGAACCAGCCGTTGGCGTCGGCGTCGGCGAACGCCTTGCGCAGCGCGTCCATGTCGTACGGCGGCACGGTGACCACCGAATCCTCGCCGCGGAAGCTGGCCAGGTGCTGGATGTAGGTCTTGCGGCTGGAATCGGAATACAGCGCCGGGCGCTCGGTGCGGCCGTGGAAGGCGCCCTTGACCACCAGCCGCTTGATCGCCTTGCCGGCGTGGCGCGCGCCGGCGTCGGTCAGGGACTTGGCGTTGGCGTCGACGATGCGCGAGGCCAGCGAGACCGACTCGGAGCCGGAGTTCAGGCACATGAAGGCGGTGTACGGACAGCCGCCGGCGGTCTGCCCGATCTCCTTGCGCATCGCCCGCGCGAAGCGCAGCTGCGACACGTTCGGGGTCATGATGTTGGCCATCGCCTGCGGCTTGGCCATCGCCTCGATCACCGCCTGCGGCGCGTGGCCCAGGCCGAGCATGCCGTAGCCGCCGGTGTCGTACAGCACCGCGCCCTTCAGGGTCACGATCCACGGGCCGCGCGCGGTCAGCGCGACGTAGGGGTTGGCGGCGTCGGCGGCGTAGAAGTTGACGAAGCCGGCCTGCACCTCGCGCGCCTGCGCGTCCTCGTCCAGGTCCAGCAGCTCCGGGAACTCGGCGCGGATGCGCTCGTACTCGGTCGCGGCGGCGGCGACGGCCTCGCCCAGCTGCGCGTCGCGCGCGGCGAAGTCGAGGACGATGGCGTCGGTGAGGCCGGTGGTGCGGGCCTTGCCGTGGGCGCGGAGCGGGGCGAGGGTGTCGATCAGGCTCATGAGGGTCTCCCTTCGGGGCCGGGCCGCAGGATGGCGACTGGCGCAAGTCTCCAATTATCGCGGGTTCGGCGTCGTTCGGTAGGGTGGATTCGCCTTGAACGACGGGCATTTTGGGCGGATCGCCAGTATCATTCGTCGATATGCGTATTTCGCCCGCCGACGAACAGCTGCTGTCCCTGCTCCGCGAGGACGCCCGCGCCGCCACCGCCGACATCGCCCGCCGGCTGGGCCTGTCGCGCACCACCGTGCAGAACCGCATCGCTCGGCTGGAGCAGCAGGGCGTGATCCGCGGCTACACGGTGCGCATCGACGACGAACTGGAGCGCAACCGCATCCGCGCGCACATCCTGATCACCCTGCGGCCCAAGCAGATGACCGCGGTGGTGAAGTCGCTGCAGGCCATGCACGAGGTGCGCGTGCTGTATTCGATCAGCGGCGGCCACGACCTGATCGCGCTGGCGGTGACCGCCACGGTGGGCGAGATGGACGTGCTGACCGACCGCATCGGCGCGGTCGACGGGGTGGAGCGCACCAATACCTCGATCATTCTTTCGACGAAGTTCGAGCGCTGACCGAGCGATTAGACTACGCACCGCATTTTCCGCTTTTGCCCGTCATTCCCGCGAAGGCGGGAATCCAGCGTCTTGGTGTTTGCCGCACAGGCATGAAAGCCACTGGATTCCCGCCTTCGCGGGAATGACGGAACAGCCACCGGCTTCATTCCTTGAAAACTTCCGATTTCCATTACGACCTGCCGCAGGAACTCATCGCGCAGGCCCCGCTGCCCGAACGCTCCGCCAGCCGCCTGCTGCACGTGCCGCCGGGCGATGCGTGCTTCGCCGATCTGCACGTGCGCGATCTGCCGTCGCTGCTGCGCGCGGGCGACCTGCTGGTGTTCAACGACACCAAGGTGATCCCGGCGCGGCTGTTCGGCGCCAAGGCCACCGGCGGCCGGGTGGAGATCCTGATCGAGCGCCTGCTGCCCGGCAACGAGGCGCGCGCGCAGCTCGGCGTGAGCAAGCCGCCGCAGCCCGGCAGCCGGATCGCGCTGGACGCGGGCGGCGAAGCGGAAGTGCTGGCGCGCTTTGATGACGGCTTTTGGCAGCTGCGCTTCCAAGTCGAGGGCCCGCTGGAAGCATGGCTCCAGCACGCCGGCCAGCTGCCGCTGCCGCCCTACATCGAGCGCCGCCCGGACGCCGCCGATGCCGAGCGCTACCAGACCGTGTTCGCGCGCGAAACCGGCGCGGTGGCCGCGCCCACCGCCGGCCTGCACTTCGACGAGCCGCTGCTGGCGGCGCTGCGCGAGCGCGGCGTGCAGACCGGACACGTCACCCTGCACGTCGGCGCCGGCACCTTCCAGCCGGTGCGGGTGGACGACGTGCATAACCACCGCATGCACAGCGAATGGATCAACGTCGGCGCGGAGCTGGTGTCGCAGGTGCGGCGCACGCGCGCGGCCGGCGGTCGGGTGATCGCCGTCGGCACCACCGTGGTGCGCGCGCTGGAGAGTGCGCTGGTCGATGGCGAGCTGCGCCCGTTCGCCGGCGACACCAGCATCTTCATCTTCCCCGGCTACCGCATCCGCAGCATCGACGCGCTGATGACCAATTTCCACCTGCCCGAATCCACGCTGCTGATGCTGGTGTCCGCGTTCGCCGGCAAGCAGCGGATGTTCGCCGCCTACGAACACGCAGTGCGCGAGCGCTACCGCTTCTTCAGCTACGGCGATGCGATGCTGCTGTGGCCCGGCGAGGGCGAATCAGGATCTGGCGATCTCCGATAGCGCCTTGGCGCGCACCCGGCTCAACCATGCGCGCCAGATATCCGCCGCAGTGTCCGGGTAGCGCGTCGCTGCGAACGCCACCCATGCGTCTCGGTAGCGCAGCCACAGGCGTTCGGTTTCGCGCACGCCTTCTGACCGGATGGTGCCGTATTCGCCGAAAGCGCCGTCGCCCTTGCCGGCGTCGAGCGCGGCCAGCGTGCGTCGATACGCGGCGTTGAGCGCCTTGTCCGCAGCCGGGAAGTCGGCCGCCTTTTCGTCGGGGCGGATACCCGTCTCGAAGCGTTCCACGTCGCGGAGCAGGGCGATGTCGAGCCGTTCGTAAGCTTCCACCGCGAACGCGCCGTGCGCGGTGCCGCTCATGTCCTCCTCATTGTAGGAGGCGCTCTCGAAATAGGCGTCCGCCGCCTTGAGCAGAGCAGCCAAGGCCGCGCGCTGCGCGGGCGTCCAGCTCGCCTGCAGTGCGTCCCGGCGTTCACTGCGGATGACGCGGGCGAAATCCGCATTCCGCCGCGCACAGACGCCGCCCATCATGCCGCTGGTGATGTCGTCGCAGATGTCGAGCGACGCCTTGTCCTTGCCGCTGGCGATGGCATCGAGATGTTCCAGCCGGCTTTCGACCTCCGCCGGTGCGCCTTCGTATTCGCAGGCGAAGCGCTTGGCGAGCGGGATGTTCCGGGCCACGCCCCGTCCGTTGGCATAGAGCATCATCAGCGCCCCGCTGCCGTCGAACGCATCGGCGTCGCCGGCAGCGCGCGCGCGGTAGGCGCAGCGGCGGGCCGCCGCGTCGTCGCGGCCCCGTCCGTGGCCGTCTTCGCCGTAGTACAGCGAGCGCGTGTCGCAGTCCGTCGGCGCGGTGCCGATGTCCTGCTGCGGAATCGCGACATCCGCCCATTTCCGGCACTCGGTCTCGTAGGGCCATTGGTCGGCGGCTGATATGGGCGCGGCCAGAAAGACCAGCAGCAGGCCGAGAGCAAGGCGCATCGCAACTCCATTGCGCGCCGGGTGGGGGGGCACGATGTCGGCGATAATAAGCGCATGTCCCGAATGTCCTTCCAGTTGCTCGGCACCGATGGCCCAGCCCGCCGCGGCCGCATCACCTTCCCGCGCGGCGTCATCGAGACGCCCGCGTTCATGCCGGTCGGCACCTACGGCTCGGTCAAGGGCGTGCTGCCGCAGCAGGTGCGCGACCTCGGCGCGCAGATCATCCTCGGCAACACCTTCCATCTGTTCCTGCGGCCCGGACTCGACGTGATCGAGGCGCACGGCGGCCTGCACGGCTTCGCCCGCTGGGACGGGCCGATCCTGACCGACTCCGGCGGCTTCCAGGTGTTCTCGCTGGCGCACCGGCGCAAGATCACCGAGGCGGGCGTGACCTTCGCCGCGCCCACCGACGGCCGCAAGGTGTTCCTCGGGCCCGAGGAATCCATGCACATCCAGAAGGTGCTGGGCAGCGACATCGTGATGATCTTCGACGAGTGCCCGCCGGTGAACGGCAAGGACGGCCAGCCGGTGCACCGGCGGGTGGTCGAGAAGTCGATGGAACTGTCGCTGCGCTGGGCGGAGCGCAGCAAGCGCGCGCACGAGGGCAACGACGCGGCACTGTTCGGCATCGTCCAGGGCGGCGTGCACCACGACCTGCGCACGCTGTCGGCGGAGGGCCTGCAGAAGATCGGCTTCGACGGCTATGCGGTCGGCGGGCTGGCGGTCGGCGAGAGCGAGGACGAGCGCAACGCCATGCTCGACCACACCTGCCCGCAGCTGCCGCAGGATCGCCCGCGCTATCTGATGGGCGTGGGCCGGCCGGAGGACTTGGTGGAGGCGGTGGCGCGCGGCATCGACATGTTCGACTGCGTGATGCCGACCCGCAACGCCCGCAACGGCCATTTCTTCACCTCCACCGGGGTGGTGCGGGTGCGCAACGCCCAGTACGAGCACGACCTGCGGCCGATCGAGGAGGGCTGCGACTGCGTGGCCTGCGCCGGCGGCTTCAGCCGCAGCTACCTGCGCCACCTCGACCGCTGCAACGAGATGCTGGGGCCGGTCCTGGGCACCCTGCACAACCTGCGCTACTACCAGCGGCTGATGGCGCAGATGCGCGATGCGATCGCCGGCGGAACTTTCGCGGCGTTCCGCGAGTCCTTCTACGCCGCGCGCCGGCTTTAGCGCCCTCCCTTTCGCGTAGCGAAGGGGAGGGTTGGGGAGGGATGCTCTTCGCGCCAAATACCGAAAAGAGCAACCCCCTCCCGGCCTCCCCCTGCTTCGCAAGGGGAGGAGACAAGCTGGGCATGGCATAATCCCCGGCTGGCCTCGGCCAGCTCCCTTGTTTCGCTGACACGGATTCCCCGATGAACCCGCTCGATTTCCTGATCCCCGCCGCCCATGCCCAGGCCACCGGCGCCCCCGCCGCAGGCGGCAGCATGATGTCCACCCTGCTGTTCCCGGTCATCCTGATCGCGATCATGTACTTCCTGATGATCCGCCCGCAGATGAAGCGGCAGAAGGAGCACAAGGCCATGCTGGACAAGCTGGCCAAGGGCGACGAGGTCATCACCAGCGGCGGCATCGCCGGCACCGTGGTCGGCCTGAGCGAAAGCTTCATCACCGTCGAAGTCGCCAGCGGCGTGCAGCTGCGCGTGCAGAAGGGCGCCATCGCCAGCGTCCTGCCCAAGGGCACGCTGAAGTCCGCCTGATCCTTTTCCTGCCGCAAGAGGCGCGCGCCCGTGGGGGCGTGCGCGGGGTGCCGCGATGCTCGAATATTCCCGCCTGAAATACCTGATGATCCTGCTGACGCTGGCGCTCAGCGTGCTGTACGCGGTGCCTAACGCGTTCCCGCAGGATCCCGCCGTGCAGATCACCGCCAACCGCGGCGCGAGGGTGGACGACGCGCTCAAGGCGCGCGTCGAGGCCGCGCTGAAGAAGGCGTCGGTGAAGGCCATCGGCACCGAGATCGACCGCGACGGCAACCTGCTGGTGCGCACCGCCAGCGACGACGACCAGACCCGCGCCGCCGACGTGGTGCGCGACGAGCTGGGCAGCAGCTACGTGGTCGCGCTGAACCAGGCGTCGACCGTGCCGGCCTGGATGCAGCGGCTGGGCGCCAAGCCGATGTTCCTCGGCCTGGACCTGCGCGGCGGCGTGTACTTCCTGATGCAGGTGGACCGGCAGGCCGCGCTGACCAAGCGCTTCGAGGCCACCGCCGAGGACATCCGCAGCCTGCTGCGCGACAACCGCATCCGCTACGTCTCGGTCGAGCCGACCGCCGGCGGCACCGTGGTCGCCAAGCTCGGCGCCGGCCAGAACGTGGCCGAGGCGCAGCGCCTGATCGTGCGCGACATGCCGACCTACCAGCTCGACGCCCAGGGCGAGACCATCAGCGTCCGCATCCCGGAGGCGGAGCTCAACAAGATCCTGACCGACGCGGTGCAGCAGAACATCGGCACCCTCAGCAACCGCATCAACGAGCTGGGCGTGGCCGAGCCGATCATCCAGCGCCAGGGCGCCGACCGCGTGGCGGTGCAGCTGCCGGGCGTGCAGGACACCGCGCAGGCCAAGCGCATCCTCGGCGCCACCGCGACGCTGGAATACCGCGGCGTGGTTGGCGAGGCGAATGATGCGGTGCTGGCGCGCGAGAGCGGCAACGTCCCGCCGGAAGCCCGCATCTACAACCGCAAGGAAATCGGCCCCGACGGCAAGCCGATGCCGGTGCTGCTCAACAAGCGCGTGATCGCCTCCGGCGAGCAGCTGCAGAGCGCGTCCTCGTTCTTCGATTCGCAGAGCGGCACCCCGGCGGTGCGCGTGCGCCTGAACGCGATCGGCGGCCAGCGCATGTTCGATTACTCCAGCGCTCACGTCGGCAAATTGATGGCGGTGGTCTACATCGAGCGCATCCCCGAGGTGAAGATCATCGACGGCCAGGAGGTGCACACCACCCGCACCAACGAGCAGGTCATCTCGGTCGCCACCATCCAGGGCACGCTGGGCAAGGAGTTCCAGACCACCGGCCTGGAAAGCATGAAGGAAGCCTCGGACCTGGCCCTGCTGCTGCGCGCCGGCGCGCTGGCGGCGCCGATGGACTTCGTCGACGAGCGCACCATCGGCCCGAGCCTCGGCAAGGAGAACATCGACCGCGGCCTGAAAGCGGTGGGCTTCTCCTTCATCTTCGCGCTGGGCTTCTTCCTGATCTACTACCGCATGTTCGGCCTGATCACCTGCCTCGCGCTGCTGATCAACCTGTTGATGGTGTTCGCGCTGATGTCGGTGATCGGCGCCACCATGAGCCTGCCGGGCCTTGCAGGCATCGCGCTGACGGTGGGCATGTCGGTGGACGCCAACGTGCTGATCAACGAGCGCATACGCGAGGAACTGCGATTGGGATTGCCGGTGCAGAAAGCGATCGCCGAGGGCTACGACCGCGCGTCCGGCACCATCCTCGACGCCAACGTCACCGCCTTCCTCGCCGGCCTCGCGATGTTCGCGTTCGGCAGCGGCCCGCTGAAGGGCTTCGGCATGACCACCATGCTCGGCATCATTACTTCCGCCTACACCGCGGTGTCGGTCTCGCGCGGCATCGCCACGCTGATCTACGGCGGCAAGCGCAAGCTGAAGTCGGTCGCGATCTAAAGGAGCACGCCAGATGAAACCGTTCAATGTGTTCCCGTACGACAGCAACATCGACTTCATGCGGATGCGCTGGGTCTCGCTGTCGGTGGCCCTGCTGCTGATGCTGGTCGCGGTCGGCGCGATGGCGACCAAGGGCTTCAACTTCGCGCTGGACTTCACCGGCGGCATCGGCGTCGAGCTGCGCTACGACAAGGCGCCGGATGTCGACACCGTGCGCGACCAGCTCGACGCGGCCGGCTTCCGCGGCGCGCAGGTGCAGAACTTCGGCAGCGGCAACGACCTGCTGGTGCGCCTGCAGGCCGACGAGCAGAAGGAAGGCGGTCCCGACCAGGCCAGCAGCATCGGCGACGCGGTGGCGAAGGCGGCCTCGCTGGACGGCAACCCGGCCACCCGCCGCAGCAGCTCGGTGATCAGCGCGCAGGTCGGCAAGGACCTGGCCCTGAACGGACTGTACGCGGTGCTGTTCGTGATCATCGGCTTCCTGGTCTACATCTCGCTGCGCTTCGAGAAGAAGTTCGCGATCGCCGCGATCATCGGCACCATGCACGACGTCGTGGTCTGCGCCGGCTGGTTCGCGGTCAGCGGGCACGAGTTCGATCTCAACGTGCTGGCCGGCATCCTGTCGGTGATGGGTTTCTCGATCAACGACACCATCGTGGTGTTCGACCGCGTCCGCGAGAACTTCCGCGGCCTGCGCGCCGACCCGGTGGAGATCCTGAACAAGTCGGTCAACCAGACCCTGTCGCGCACCGTGATCACCTCGTTCGTGGCGTTCCTGACCGTGGTGGCGCTGTACATCTACGGCGGCGATTCGCTGAAGGGCATGGCCGAGTCGCAGATGATCGGCATCATCATCGGTACGCTGTCCTCGATCTTCATCTCCGGCGCGCTGCTGACCATGGGCCCGCTGCGGGTGACCAAGCAGGACCTGATGCCGAAGGCGAAGGACCACGCGGAGCTGGCGCGCCGGCCCTGAGCATTTCCTTCTCCCCGCGATGCGGGGAGAGGGGAAAAAGAAAGGCCGCGCAGTGCGCGGCCTTTTTCTTTGCGGAACAGCGAGACCGCGATCAGTTGAACGCGGCGGCGTAGCCCGACTGCACGATGACCTTCTGCAGTTCCGCGCTGAGCTTCTGGTTGCCGGCCAGCAGCTGGCGGCCATGGATGCCGCGTGCGTCCAGCGGACCGGTCGCCGCGCCGCGGAAGTCGCAGACGCGGCCGCCGGCCTCGCGCACCAGCAGCACGCCGGCGGCGATGTCCCAGGGCTTCACCCCGGCCTCGAAATAGCCGTCGCTGCGGCCGCAGGCCACGTAGGCCAGGTCGAGCGCGGCCGAACCGGTGCGACGGATGTCCTCGATGCTGCGCAGCAGTTCGCGCACGCATTCCAGCTGCGCCGGCGCGCGTTCGCGCTCGCGCGGCGGGAAGCCGGTAGAGAGCATCGCGCCGTCCAGGTCCTTGCGTTCGGAGACGCGGATGCGGCGGTCGTTGAGCACCGCGCCGCTGCCGCGGCTGGCGGTGAACAGCTCGTTGCGCAGCGGGTCGAAGATCACGCCGTGCTGGACCTCGCCCTGTTCGACCATGGCGATCGACACGCACCAGTGCGGGAAGCCGTGCAGGTAGTTGCTGGTGCCGTCCAGTGGGTCGATCACGAACAGCGCGCCGCCCTTGCGGCCCTGCGCGCCGCCTTCCTCGCCGAGGAAGGCCGCGTCCGGGTAGGCGCGGCGCAGCTCCTTCACCACCGCCTGCTCGGCCTGCTCGTCCACTTCGCTGGCGTAGTCCAGCCGATCCTTCTCGATCACGTTGATCGCGTCGAGCCGATTCATGTTGCGCAGAAGTACGCCCCCGGCCGCGCGGGCCGCCTTGACCATGACGTTGACGACGGGTTTTTGCATGGCGAAAGCGCCTCGGTGGAGTGAGGTGAAGGGGACGACGGCGGAAAAGAGCGAATCCCGGCGCAGCGGCCGGGCTGCAAAGTTTACCATTCGCACATGAATGCACCATCGAATCCGGCCATCGCCGACCGCCTGCGCATCGTCCTGGTCGGCACCCAGCATCCCGGCAACATCGGTTCCGCGGCGCGGGCGATGAAGACGATGGGGCTGTCGAAGCTGATGCTGGTGGCGCCGGAGAAGGCGCCGGACCGCGACACCCACGCGATGGCGGCGGGCGCGGACGACCTGGTCGAGGCCGCGCCGGTGTTCGCCAGCCTGGCCGAGGCGGTGGCCGACTGCCAATGGGTGCTGGGCGCCACCGCGCGCAGCCGGCGCATCCAGCTGGAACCGCTGCATCCGCGCGACGCCGCCGCCCGTGCCGTGGTCGCGGCGGCCGGCGGGCCGGTGGCGCTGGTGTTCGGGCGCGAACGCACCGGCCTGGACAACGAGGAACTGCAGCTCTGCCACGCGGCGGTGCACATCCCGTCCGACCCGGCGTTCAGCTCGCTCAACCTCGCCGCCGCCGTGCAGGTGCTCAGCTACGAGCTGCGCTGCGCGCTGCTGGGCGACGCGGGCGCGGCAACCACTGACGTGCGCACGCCGCCGCCGGGCGAGGGCGCGGCCTCGCACGCGGAGCTGGAGGGCTTGTTCGGCCAGCTCGCCGAGACGCTCGACCAGATCGATTTCCACAAGGGCCGCGCGCCCGAGTCGGCGATGCGCAAGCTGCGCCGGCTCTATCTGCGCGCCAACCTCGACAGCGCCGAGATCCGCCTGCTGCGCGGCGTGCTGGCCGATGCGCAGCGGATGGCGCGTTTGGCGGGAGAGGCTTCCGATATCGGAAAAATCGGTTAGCCTGCCGACGTAGGAAGCCAGGGGGGCTCTGCACGCATCCATGCGCCGCTTCACGCCAGCGTTGTCGTGCCTGTTGTGCCTGTTGCTGGCATGGATGCCCTCCGTCTTCGCGCAGGAAAGCCGCACGCGGGAAGTCCCGCCCGGGGACGACGCCGACATATTGGTGCTGGGCCGCGTCAGCGACGATCCGAAGGCGCACTACGACCAGCTCAAGCCGCTGCTGGACTACGTCATCCCGCGCATGGCCTCGGTCGGCATCCGCGGCGGCCGCATCCTGATGGCCAAGGACCTGCAGCAGATGAGCAGCTACCTGCGCCGCGGCCGGGTGGACTGGATCAACGAGACCGCCGGCAACGCCGCGGTGCTGGAGCATCGCGGCGTGGCGCGCTCGTTCCTGATCACCGAGCGCGAGGGCGCCACCCGCTACCACAGCCTGTTCTTCGTCCGCCGCGACAGCCCGGTGCGGACGCTGCACGACCTGGCCGGGCGCAGCGTCGCCTTCCAGAGCCCGTATTCGACCAGCGCCTACTACCTGCCGGCGGCGAAGCTGCTGGAGGACGGTGAATCGCTGGAACTGCTGCTGTCGCCGATGGACAAGCCGGGCGCGGACCGGGTGGGCTACGTGTTCGCCCGCACCGAGCTCAACATCACCACCTGGGTGCACAAGCGGCTGGTCGACGCCGGCGTGCTCAGCAACCTGGACTGGATCAACCCGGCGCGGATGCCGCCGGCGTTCGCCCGCGACTTCCGCATCGTCGGCCGCAGCGACGACGTGCCGCGCGCGCTGATGCTGGCGCGGCGCGGCCTGGACCCGAAGGTGGAGGCGCGGCTGCGCGAGGTGCTGATGGCGGCGGCGCAGGACCCGGACGCCGGCGAGGCGCTGCGGCGGTTCATGGACACCGCGCACTTCGTGCCGATCGGCGACGACGACCGGCGCGCGCTCGACCGCCTCGCCAACGGCGTGCAGCGCGTGCGCACGGAGGTCGAGTGAAGCGCGCCGGCCTGACCCTGCAATCGCGCTTCCAGGTGGCGATCCTGCTGGTGCTCGCGATCGTCGTGCTGATGATGGTGCTGCTGTGGAACCGCCAGCAGGGCAGCCAGCGCGAGATCGTCGGCATCGTCCGCGAAAGCACCCACGCGCTGCTGGCCGAGCAGATGCGCGCCGGCGGCGAGGCGCAGGTGCGGCAGCTGGCCGATGCGTTGGCGAACCCGCTGTACTACTTCGACCTGGACGCGATCGGCATCCTCACCCGCGCTGCGCTGCGCGCGCCGGACGTGGACTACGTGCTGGTCTACGACGCCGACGGACGCATCCTGCACGACGGCTCCGGCGACATCGCCGCCTACGGCCGGCCGATGAACGACCCGTTCGCCGCCGAGATCGTCGCCGCCAAGGGGCCGCATACCCGCCAGAACGGCGAGCTGCTGGACGTGTCGTATCCGATCTCGATCGGCGAGGAACGGCTGGGCGGGGTGCGCATCGGCTATTCGATGGCGACCGTCGCCCGCTCCGAGGGGCGCGCGCTGGACGGCCTGCGCGCCGGCTTCGACGACGTCAACCGGCGCAGCCTCAACTGGCTGCTGCTGCTGTGCTGCGGCTTCGCCGCCGTGTCGCTGGTCGGCGCCGCGATCCTGCAACGCATGCTGGTCAAGCCGATCCGGATGCTGGGCGACGCCGCCCGCGAGATCGAGGCCGGCAACTTCTCCTCGCCGGTGCCGGACAGCCGCCGCGAGGACGAGCTGGGCGACCTGATCCGCACCTTCGGCCGCATGCGCGAAAGCGTGGCGCGGCACGACCGCGACATCCGCCGGGTCGCCTACAGCGACGCGCTGACCGGGCTGGCCAACCGGCTGGCGTTCCGCGAATCGCTGGAGCAGCGCCTGCGCGAGCAGCAGGGCGCGGGCTGCCAGCTGGCGCTGCTGTTCGCCGATCTCGACGACTTCAAGCGGGTCAACGACACCCTCGGCCACGAGGCCGGCGACGAGGTGCTCTTACAGGTCGCCGCGCGCATCGAGCGGGCGGTGCAGGGCGTCGAGGGCGCGGACACGCTGGTGGCGCGCTTCGGCGGCGACGAATTCGTGATCCTGGTGCAGTCCGGCGGGCCGGAGCCCGACGCGGGCGTGCGCGGCAAGGCGATCCGGCTGGCCGAGGCGCTGGTGCTGGCGCTGAGCGAGCCGATGCTGCTGCACGGGCGGCAGGTGCTGCTGGGCGCGTCGGTGGGCGTGGCGATCTTCCCGGAGGACGCCGGCAGCGCCTCGCTGCTGATGAAGAACGGCGACATCGCGATGTACCAGGCCAAGATGGCGGGCAAGAACTGCTACCGCTTCTACAGCCGGACCATGGACCTGGCGATCGAGCGGCGCGTGCGCATGGAGCACGACCTGCGCGGCGCCTGGGATCGCGGCGAGCTCAGCCTGGTCTACCAGCCGATCTACCGCACCCGCGACCGGGTGCTGGTCGGCGCCGAGGCGCTGCTGCGCTGGAACCACCCGGAAGACGGCGCGGTGGCGCCGTCGGTGTTCATCGACGTCGCCGAGCAGAGCGGCCTGATCGAGAACATCGGCCTGCTGGCGCTGCGCAACGCCTGCGCCGAGGCGGCGAGCTGGCCGGTGCCGCCGGGCGCGGGCGAGCCGCCGTTCGTGTCGGTCAACGTCTCCGCCCGCCAGCTGGGCAGCGGCGACCTGCTGCGGCAGGTCGCGGGCGCGCTGCAGCAGAGCGGGCTGGCGCCGGAGCGGCTGCACCTGGAGCTGACCGAAACCGCGGTCATCAGC
The DNA here is from genome assembly GCF_014395425.1 of Thermomonas brevis. NCBI lineage: Bacteria > Pseudomonadati > Pseudomonadota > Gammaproteobacteria > Lysobacterales > Lysobacteraceae > Thermomonas > Thermomonas brevis. The sequence continues at coordinate 694,665 of NZ_CP060711.1, read as the reverse complement.
GACGAGGCCAATGCGGTCGCGCTGCTGGGCCGGCTGCGCCAGCTCGGCGTGAAGGTGTGGCTGGACGATTTCGGCACCGGCTATTCCAGCCTCAGCCACCTGCGCCGGGTGCAGGCCGACGGCCTGAAGATCGACCGCAGCTTCATCACCGACCTGCTGCGCGACCCCGACGACTTGGCGCTGACCAGCGCGATCATCGCGATGGCGCATTCGATGGGCGTCACCGTGGTGGCCGAGGGCGTGGAGCGGGTGGGGCAGTTCGACCTGCTGCGCGAGCGCGACTGCGATCTGGTGCAGGGTTACTGGCTGGGCCACCCGCAGTCCGGGCAGGAGTTCACCGCGCTGCTGGGCTGAGCGCGGGACGCGTCAGCCGTCGCCTTCGATCCGTGCCGCGGGCGGGTCGCGCTGCAGCAGCAGCTTGTCGATGCGCGGGCCGTCCAGGTCCACCACTTCCACCCGCCACGGGCCGATCCGGAAATGCTCGCCCACGTGCGGGATGCGGCCGAAGCGGGCGATCGCCAGGCCGGCGGCGGTGCGGTATTCGAGTTCCTCGGCGTCGGGCAGGCGCTCGCCGGTCAGCTCGCGCAGCTCGTCCACGTGCAGGCCGCCGTCGACCAGCAGCGAGCCGTCGTCGCGCTCCACCACCAGCGCCTCCTCGCCGTCGCCGTCGCCGCCGGTCTGCAACCGGCCGATCACCGCGTCGACGATGTCGCTGACCGTGACCATGCCCTGGATGTCGCCGTATTCGTCGACCACCAGCGCCAGCGACTGCTGTTCCTCGCGCAGGATTTCCAGCAGCTTCATCGCCTGGGTGGATTCGGACACGAACAGCGCCGGGCGGATGTCGCGGAACAGCTCCGGCTGCGGCCGGCCCAGTTCGTCCAGCAGGGTCTTCACTTCCAGCACGCCGGCCACGTCGCTGTCGTCGCCGCGGTAGACCGGATAGCGCGAGAACTCGTGCTCCTGCATCGTCGCCAGGTTGTCCGCCAGCGGCGCGGAGGCGTCCAGCCAGGCGATCCGGGTGCGCGGCGTCATCAGGCTGTCGGCGGTGCGGTCGCCCAGCCGCATCACCCGGTTGAGCATGTTGCGCTCGTCGAGGTCGAACACGCCCTGCTCGTGGCCTTCGCTCACCAGCAGCTGGATTTCCTCTTCCGTGACCTGCGAGCCGCTGCTGTCGCCGGCGCGCATCAGCTTCAGCAGCGCGCTCACGGTGGCGCTGAGCATCCAGACCACCGGGCTGGCGATGCGCGACAGCCAGTGCATCGGCAGCGCCACCGCGGCGGCCAGCCGCTCCGGCGCCAGCAGCGCCAGCCGCTTGGGCAGCAGTTCGCCCAGCACGATGCTCAGGTAGGTGATCAGGCCCACCGCCAGGACCGTGCCGAGCGTGCCGGCGTATTCACCCAGCGCGGGCACGTGCGCGGCCAGCCACTGGCCGATCAGGCTGCCGAGCGCGTCGCCGCCCAGCATGCCGGTGACGATGGTGATCAGGGTCAGGCCCACCTGCACGGTGGACAGGAAGCGCTCCGGGCGTTCCGCCAGCTCCAGCGCCTTGCGCGCGCCCCGGCTGGTGGCGGCCTGCTGCTTCAGCCGCGCCTTGCGCGAGGTGACCACCGCCATCTCCGACAATGCGAAGAAGCCGTTGAGCAGGATCAGGGCGAGGACGAGGAGCAACAGTTCCAGCACGGGGTTTCACCGGAGGCTTGGGAAGGGGCGGGGACGCGCCACGGCGAGGCGGCCGCGGCAGGCGGCGCGGCGAGCGGGAAGCGGGGCGGCGGCGGTAAGGAGGCGTCCATGTGTTGCGCCGGCGGCGCGGGGGCATCATAGCAGGGGCGTCCCGGCCGTCCCGTGGCGGGGCCCGGCGGCGGCCGGCATGCCGGCTTGTCATCCAGCCGTCATAATTGCGCCTTATCGTTGCAACCATTTCTACACATCGAGACCGGGCCGCCCATGTTCTCCCTGCAAACCATCTTCGGCTCCGGCACGCAGTTCTACGCGCTGCTGGACGATGCCGCCGCCGCCGCCCTCGACAGCGCCAAGGCCCTGCACGCCATGATGAAGGAGGCCGACCGCCAGCCGGCGCTGGACGCCTTCAAGCTGGCCCGCCTGCGCGAGCGCACCGCCGCCGACAAGATCAGCCAGGCGCTGGTGGACAGCTACATCACCCCGATCGAGCGCGAGGACATCGAGGCGCTGGGCTCGGCCCTGCACAAGATTCCCAAGCAGATCGAGAAGTTCGCCGACCGCTACGCGCTGGCGACCCAGCACCTGGCCCACATCGACTTCGCCCCGCGCGCGGCGATGCTGGAGCAGGCCGCCGCGGTGGTGGTGCAGATGGTGGACGAGCTGGAACGGATGAACCTCGACCGCATGACCGCGCTCAACGAGAAGCTGCGCTCGATCGAGAACGAGGCCGACCGGCTGATGCTGGAGCTGTACCGCGAGATCTACTCCGGCAAGCTCGACAGCCTGCAGATGTTCCTGCTCAAGGAGTTCTTCGAGATCCTGGAAAAGGCCATCGACCGCTGCCGAGAGGCCGGCGTGGTGGCGTACCAGATCGTGTTGAAGAACAGTTGACGGGACCGGGGCCATGCTGACGCTTGTCCTCGTGGTGGTGACCGCCGCGCTCGTCTTCGAGTTCATCAACGGCTTCCACGACACCGCCAACTCCATCGCCGCCTCGGTCGCGACCAAGGTGCTCACCCCCGGCCAGGCGGTCTGCCTGGCGGCGGCGACCAACCTGTTCGGCGCGCTCACCGGCACCGCCGTGGCCGCCACCATCGCCACCGGCATCGTCAACACCGGCGTGGTCGAGGCGTCCTCGCAGCTAGTGCTGTGCGCGCTGCTGGGCGCGATCGTGTGGAACCTGGTGACCTGGTGGTTCGGGCTGCCGTCCTCGTCCTCGCACGCGCTGATCGGCGGGCTGTGCGGCGCGGCGATGTCGGCCTCGCACAACAACTGGGATTCGCTGATCTGGATCCAGAGCGCCGCCGACTGGACCAAGAGCAAGGGCCTGGTCTGGAAGGTCATCGTGCCGATGGTGACCTCGCCGGTGGTCGGCTTCCTGCTGGGCCTGACCCTGATGGTGCTGCTGTGGGCGCTGATCGCCGGGCTGGAACGCACCGGTGGTTTCCTGCGGCGATTGGCGCGTCCGCGCTGGATCAACGCGGCGTTCGGCAAGCTGCAGATCGCCTCGGCCGCCTACATGGGCTATGCGCACGGCCACAACGACGCGCAGAAGACCATGGGCGTGATCGCGCTGACCCTGGTGGGCGCGGAAGCCAGCGGCGCGTTGAACGACCTGCCGGCGTGGCTGTCCTTCATCCACCCCAAGGGTTCGGTGGGCGACGGCGTGGCGACGTGGATCGTGGTCACCTGCGCGCTGGTGATGGCGGCCGGCACCGCCTCGGGCGGCTGGCGGATCATCAAGACGCTGGGCCACAAGATGGTGAAGCTGCATCCGCTGGACGGCTTCGCCGTGGACACCAGCTCGGCCACGGTGCTGATGACGGCGGCGCACTTCGGCATGCCGGTCTCGACCACGCACACCGTGTCCACGGCGATCATGGGCGTGGGCTTCGCCAAGAACCCGCGCAAGCTCAAGCTGGGCACGATCGAGCGGATCGTGTGGGCGTGGATCCTCACCATCCCCGCGTCCGGCGCGGTGGCCTGGGGCTTCTACAGGCTGCTGGCGCTCGCCGGCTGGGCGTAAACGCTTCTGGCTTCCAGAACGAAAAACGCCGGCTTCGCGCCGGCGTTTCCGTATGCGGATCGCGATGCCGCGACTACAGCAGGTCGCCGCCGGCCGACATCCGCCGCTCCATCTCGTCGCCGGTGCCGCCGATCTCCAGCACCAGCCGGTCGATCTCGGCCGGGTGCAGGCAGTCGTAGGGGCGGTTCTCGCACAGCTGCAGGTAGGGCACGCCGTCCAGTTCGCCGATGGCGAGGTAGCCGACCCGGCTGGCCCAGTTGAAGGCCAGCGCGCGGCGCGCGTCCATGCCGGTGGTGGGGGCGATGGCGGTGCTGGCGCGCAGGTAGCAGCGGCCGTCGTCGTCCTGCAGCTCGGACAGGAAGATCGCCTGATGGCGCTTGCCCTGCGCCAGCGACAGTTCGACGCAGACCACGAAGGGCTCTTGAAGGATCAGCCGGTAGCCGGCGGAGACCAGATGGCTGCGGATCTGCTCGAAGTTGTCCATGGCGGGCGATGATCGGGCGGATGGATGAACGGCTATGCTAACCCGGAACATGAAAGCGAAGCCCGCCACGCCCGAGCAGCGCATCCTCGCCGCGATCCGCGCGGTGCCGCGCGGGCAGGCCGCCAGCTACGGCGCCATCGCCCGCCGCGCCGGGCTGCCGGGGCGGGCGCGGCTGGTGGCGCGCATCCTCGGCCAGAACGACGACCCGGCGCTGCCTTGGCACCGCATCCTGCGCTCCGACGGGCGCATCGCCTTCCCGGCGGATTCGCCGGAGTTCCTCGAACAGAGCCAGCGCCTGCGCGCCGAGGGCGTGGACGTGCGCAACGGCCGGGTGCGCTTGCTGGAGGATGAAGCGACGCTGGACGCGGCGGTCTGGGGGCCGCGCTGACCGGCTATGATGCGCTGCAACGAAACAGGGACGCCGCACGGATGCCGTTCAATCTGCCGAAAATCACCAAGGCGCTGCTGATCGCCAACGGCATCGGCTTCCTGCTGCAATCGCTGCTGGGCAACGACCGCCTGCTGGCGCTGATGCTGTGGCCGTGGAGCGACGGCGCCTACGATCCCGCCGGCATGGCGCCCGCGTTCATGCCGTGGCAGCTGCTCAGTTACAGCTTCCTGCACGGCGGCTTCCTGCATCTCGCGTTCAACATGCTGGCGCTGGCGATGTTCGGCGCGCCGCTGGAATACACCTGGGGCGAGCGCCGCTTCCTGACCTATTACCTGGTGTGCGTGGTCGGCGCGGGGCTGTGCCAGCTGCTGGTCGGTTCCTACGCGATGGCGCAGGGCGCCGATCCCTATCCCACCATCGGCGCGTCCGGCGGCGTGTTCGGCCTGCTGCTGGCCTACGGCATGCTGTTCCCGCACCAGCGGGTGATGCTGCTGTTCCCGCCGATCCCGATGAAGGCGCGCACGCTGGTGATCGTCTACGGCCTGTTCGAGCTGGGCGTGGGCATCACCGGCCTGCAGCCGGGCGTGGCGCACTTCGCCCACCTCGGCGGGATGCTGTTCGGCTGGCTGCTGATCCGCCATTGGCGCGGGCAGCCGCCGTTCGGTGGCCGCGGCCGCGGCGGGCCGAAGATGCGGATCGTGCGCTGAGGCGGGCGGAGGATCGAGATTCTTGGACGCGGATCAACGCGGAAAGACGCGGATGAACAGCTGATTCAGAAGTTTTATCCGCATTTTCCGCGTTGATCCGCGTCAAACATCCTTGCCCGCGCCGTCAGGGAAACACGATCACCCGATCTTCCGCCTTCGGCTGCATCGGCGTGCCGATCTTGCAGGCGAAGGCCGCGCCGAATGCCGCCTGCTGCATCGCCGGCGCGTTGGCGCGCACGGGGCCCGGCGCGCGCACGTCCTGCTGCGCGCGGATCTGCGCCTCGTCGGCGGTGACCTGCTGCGCCCAGAGCTGCGCCCAGCCGGTGTAGAACGCCTTGTCGGCCTGCGCGCCGCCGTCCGGATGCGCGGCGAGCAGGGCGGCGTGCGCCAGTTCCAGCCCGGCCAGGTCGGCGATGTCTTCGTCGCGGGTCAACTGCCCGTTGACCTTGGCGCCGGTCAGGCCCGGATAGGGCAGGGCGCCGTACAGCGTCGCCACCTTGCCGGAGAGCGTGCCCCAGGCGGCGGTTTCGCCCGCGCCCCACCAGTCGCGCACGTCGCCCTTGGCGTCGACGTGGCGGCCGCGGTCGTCGATGGCGTGGCTGAGTTCGTGCCCGACCAAGGCGCCGAACGCACCGTACTGGTTGTCCGGCGGCATCGCCTCGTCCAGCACCGGCGCCTGCAGCATCGCGGCGGTGACGATCAGGCGGTTGTGGGCGAGGTCGTAGGCCAGCGCCGGCTGCTGCGGCAGCACGTCCCAACGGCGGTCGGCGTTGCCGCGGCCGATCCGCTTCATCTCCTCGCGATGCCGCCAGGTGGAGGCGATCAGCATGTTGCCGCCGAAGCTGCCGCGGCCCATCGGCTGCACGCTGTAGTCGAGGTCTCGGCGCGGCGTGCCGATCTCGATGCGCAGGCGCTCCAGCTTCTTCTGCGCCTCGGCGCGGGCGGCGTCGCCGAACAGGCCGCCGCGGCCGAGGTTCTGCACCAGCGCGTCGCGCACCTGGCCGGCGATGAGTTCGGCCTGCTTGCGGCTGGCGTCGGAGAGGTGCTTGGCGGCGTATTCGCGGCCCAGCATCGGCCCGGCGGCGAGGTTGATCGCATCCAGCACCTGCTGCCAGCGCGGCGCCGGCTCGGCCTGGCCGAGCAGCACCTTGCCGCGGAAATCGAACGCGGCGTTGCGCCACGACTTCGCCAGGTACGGCGCCATCGCGTCGCCCACCCGCCAGCGCAGATAGGCCTGCCATTCCTCGGGCTTCAGCGAGCCGACCAGCGCGTCGAGCTGGGCGAACATCGCCGGGTTTGCCAGCGAGACGGTGTCGTCGTTGACGCCCTGCACCTTCAGGAAGGCGTCCAGCTGCAGGTTCTTGTACTGCTTGCCGAGGCCGGCGGTGGCGACCGGCGCGAAGTTGTTGCGCGGATCGCGCAGGTCGACCAGCGGACGCGCGGCGGCGGCGATGCGTTTTTCCAGATCCAGCACCAGCGCGGTCTGCGTCTCGATGTCCTTCTGCGCGACGCCGGTCAGGGCGAGGATCTTGCGGATGTAGTCGGCGTAGCGGGCGACCAGCGCCTGGGTGTCGGCATCCGTGCGGGTGTAGTAGGCCGGATCGGGCAGGCCGAGGCCGCCCTGGGTGAAGTAGCCGAGGTGGCGGTCGAGGTCGCGCAGGTCGACGTCGGCATTGAAGCCGAACGCCACCGGGATGCCGACCTGGTGCAGCGCGGCGATCGCCGGGGCGACGTCCTTGGCCTTGCGGATCGAATCGATGCGCTTGAGCAGCGGCGCGACCGGTGCGGCGCCGTCCTGCTCGACGGCGGCTTCGTCCAGCCCGCTGGCCCAGAAGTCGCCGAGCAGCTTCTGCACGTTGTTCTGCGGCGAACCCATCGCCCCGTCCAGCAGGTCGCGCTGCTGTTGCTGCGCGCGCGCGGTGAGCTGGCCCAGCGCGGAGATCGCGCCCGCCGACGGCATCGGATTGGCGGCCAGCCAGCCCTTGTTGGCTTCGGCGTAGAAATCGGTGCAGGCCGGCGACACGGTTGCCTTCTTCGGCGCCGGCTTCTTCTTCGCGGCGAGGCTCGCGGGCGAGGCGAGGCTGGCGACGAGGGCGGCGATCAGGGCGAGGGCAAGCGGGCGCGGTGTCGGCATGCGGCGGGACTCGGTGCGAGGAAGCGCCCGAGTGTAGCAGCGCATCCGGGCGCGGTTCCGCCCCGCGGATTCAGCTTCACTTCACCCCGTGCATCATCCGCCGCAGCAACGGCGCGGCGAGGAAGGCGAGCGCGGCGCAGCCGATGCCGATCCACGTCATCAGCCAGAACAAGTGTTCGTACTTGGCGGCGGCCAGGGCCATGTCCATGGTCTCGCCTTCCGGCACGTCGATGGCGGCCAGCTTGCCGAACAGCGCCGCCAGCGTTTCCGAGAACGCGGTGGCGAGGAACCAGGTGCCCATCATCAGGCTGACCACGCGCGGCACGGCGAGCTGCGTCACCGCCGACAGCCCGACCGGCGACAGGCACATCTCGCCGATCTCCAGCACCAGGTAGGCCAGTACCAGCCACCACACGCTGGCCATCGCGCCGCTGGCGCCCACCTGCTGCGCGGCCAGCGCCAGCGGGATGAACGAGAGGCCGCCGAACAGCAGGCCGACGGCGGACTTCGCCGGCTTCGACGGATCGGCGCCGCGCTTGTCCAGCCAGCCCCACAGCGCCGAGAACAGCGGCGCCAGCGCGACCAGGAAGAACGCGCCGAGATAGGTCAGCGAGCCGGCGGTCTGCGGCAGCGCCACGCAGTCGCGCACCAGCAGCACCAGGATCAGCGCGCTCACCGCGAGGAACAGCGCGCGCGGCGCGGTCGATGCCGGATCGCGGTCCGACATCCGCGCGGCCGCGAAGAACGCCAGCGGCGCCAGCAGCAGCGACAGCGTGGACCACGGCCACGGCGTGCCGTCGCGCACCACCATCGCCGGCACGATGTCCTTGGTCAGCAGGCGGTCGGTGAAGGTCACCCACGAGCCGTAGGTCTGCTCGTACAGGGTGAAGAACACCAGCGCCATGAAGATCAGCGCCATCATCGCGATCATCTGCTGGCGCTGCACCGGCGTGCAGCGGGTGCCGGTGAACCACGCGAACCACAGCAGCACCGCGCCCAGCACCACGATCATCAGCAGCAGCGCCAGCGAGACTTCGCCGCCGAGCGCGAACGCGCCGTTGGCGGCCGCCCACATCAGCCAGGCGACGGGCACCACGCCGAGCACGGCCAGCGCGTAGATCAGCCATTCGCGCGGCACGCCGGCGACGCGCTGGCGCAGCGAGGCGGGATCGGCGGGTTCGGCATGGCTGTGCAGGTACTTCTGTCCCCAAAGGAACATCGCCAGGCCCGCCAGCATGCCGATGCCGGCCGCGCCGAAGCCGTACTTCCAGCCCCAGGTTTCTCCGACGTAGCCGCAGACCAGCGAGGCGAACAGCGAGCCGAGATTGATGCCGGCGTAGAACAGCGAGAAGCCGGAATCACGGCGCGGATCGTTGTCGGCATAGAGCTTGCCGACGATGGTGGAGATGTTCGGCTTGAGGAAGCCGACGCCCATGATGATCAGCGCCAGCGACAGGTACATGACCTTCAGCGCGCCCTCGTCGCGCACCGCCGCGCCGCCCTGCAGGGTCGCCGCATGGCCTTCGAACGCCATGCCGATGTGGCCCAGCACCAGCAGCACGCCGCCGAACGTCACCGCCTTGCGCATCCCCAGCCAGCGGTCGGCCAGCAGGCCGCCGATCACCGGGATGCAATACACCAGCCCGCCGTAGGCGCCGAGCAGGTCGAGCCCGGCCTTGTCGCCGAACAGGTGGTACTTGGTGAGGTAGAGCAGCAGCAGCGCCTTCATCCCGTAGAAGGAGAAGCGCTCCCACATCTCGGTGAAGAAGCAGACGTAGACCCCCTTGGGGTGGCCGAGGAAGTCGTTGCGTGCGGCCGGATCGGCCTGAGTGGTGGTCTGCATTTGTGTCCCCCGGAGACGAAGAAGTATGGGGGATGCGGGGCCGCATCGCCCCAACCAAGCGAGTATCGGGGAGTGCGCCCGCGTTCCAGCGGGCGCGTTGGGGTGATGCGGCCCCGCATCCCTGCGCCATCGCACGGCGCCTCGCACTGGACTTGCACCCCCGCAGCGGCTACGTTTCGCCGATTGCATCCCTGACGAGGCGTCCGATGTCGAATCCAGGTAAGGCTGCGCCGCAGCTCACGTTCCGCGCGGTGGTACTGGCGGTGATCCTGGCGGTGATCCTGTCCGCCGCGAACGCCTACCTCGGCCTGTTCGCCGGGTTGACCATCGCCACTGCGATCCCCGCCGCCGTCGTCTCGATGGGCGTGCTGCGGCTGCTCGGCGGCGGCACCATCCTCGAAAACAACATCGTCCAGACCGGCGCGTCGGCGGGTTCTTCTATCGCGGCCGGCGTGATCTTCACGATTCCGGCGCTGATCATCCTGGGCTACTGGCAGGACTTCAAATACTCTTGGGTGCTGGCGATCGCCGGCCTCGGCGGCTTGCTCGGCGTGCTGTTCTCGGTGCCGCTGCGGCGCTCGATGATCGTCGAGGAGCCGCTGCCGTTCCCCGAGGGCAAGGCCGCCGCCGAAGTGCTGAAGGCGGGCGAGAATCCCGGCCCCGGCCTGAAGATCCTCGGCATTTCCGCGACCATTGGCGCGCTGGTGAAGCTGGCCGCCGAGAGCGGCCTGCGGATGATTCCGGACAACGCGGCGGGCGCCGGCTTCTTCGGCAAGTACCTGGGCTACATGGGCACCGGCCTGTCGCCGGCGCTGCTGGGCGTGGGCTACATCGTCGGCCTCAACATCGGGATCGTGGTCGTGTCCGGCAGCATCCTCGCCTACAACATCGCGATTCCGATCTACCACGCCTACGCGTCCTCGTTCGATCCGGTGTTTGCCACCAAGCTCGCCGGCCTGAGCGCCGCCGACGCCGCCGGTTTGATCCGCGCGGAGAAGGTGCGCTACCTCGGCGTCGGCACCATGCTGATCGGCGGCATCTGGACGCTGTTCTCGCTGCGCAACTCGCTGCTGTCGGGCGTCAAGAGCGGGATCGCGGCCGCGCGCAAGGGTTCGGGCGGCGCCGACCTGCCGGAGACCGAGCGCGACCTGCCGATGAAGTGGATGCTGATCGCGCTGCTGCTGTTCGTGCTGCCGCTGCTGGGCCTGTACCAGGCCATCGTGCAGAACTGGGGCGTGAGCATCCCGATGACGCTCATCATGATCGTGGCCGGCTTCCTATTCGTGTCGGTGTCGGCCTACCTCGCCGGCCTCGTGGGTTCGTCCAACAACCCGGTGTCCGGCATCACGATCGCGACCATCCTGTTCGCCTCGGTGGTGCTGATGCTGCTGCTGGGCAGCGACTCCAAGATCGGCGCGGTGGCCGCGATCATGATCGGCGCGGTGGTGTGCTGCGCGGCGGCGGTCGGCGGCGACAACCTGCAGGACCTCAAGGCCGGCTACATCGTCGGCGCGACGCCGTGGAAGCAGCAGCTGATGCTGGGCATCGGCGCGTTCTCTTGCGCGCTGATCATGGCGCCGGTGCTGAACCTGCTGGCGCAGGCCTACGGCATCGGCGATCCCACCCGCCCCGGTTCGCTGCAGGCGCCGCAGGCGACGCTGATGGCGTCGGTGGCGCAGGGGCTGTTCGGCGGCCACCTGCCTTGGGACATGATCGCCGTCGGCGCCGGCATCGGCGCGCTGGTGATCGCGTTCGACGGCTGGCTGAAGTCGCGCAATTCGAATTTCCGCGTGCCGGTGCTGGCCGCGGCCATCGGCATCTACCTGCCGCTGGAGCTGATGGTGCCGATCTTCCTCGGCGGCCTGCTGGCGCACATCGTCGAGAAGCGCCACGGCATCGTCGGCACCCACGACGAATCGCTGCGCGACCGCGTGCATCGCCCCGGCGTGCTGTTCTCCGCCGGCCTGATCACCGGCGAGGCGCTGATGGGCATCCTGATCGCGATCCCGATCGTGGTCAGCGAGCGCGCCGACGTGCTGGCGCTGCCGGAGCAGTTCCACTTCGGGCAGACGGTGGGCCTGATCGTGCTGGCCGTGGTCGGCTGGCTGATCTACCGCACCGGCGCCAAGGCCAACCCGAACGCCTGATGCTGTTCTCCCTCCCTTTCGCCGCAGGCGAAGGGGAGGGCCGGGGAGGGGTGCTTTCCCGGTTGCGCGCAAAAAGCCCCCCTTCCAACCTCCCCCTTGCGCTGCGCGCAAAGGGGAGGGGCTTGAACCAAAGGACATCGCCATGACTCTTCGCCACGCCATCCTCCCGCTCGCCCTCGCGCTGTCCCTGCCGGCCGTCGCCAATGCCGCCCAGCGCGGCTTCACCGTGCAGGACATGGCCTACATGGACCGCTATTCCTCGCCGACGCTGTCGCCGGACGGGCGCGTGCTGGTGTTCGCCAAGCGCACGGTGAACAAGGACAGCAACAAGTCCGCCACCACCTTGTGGATGCGCAACCTGGTCACTCGCGACAACGCGCCGCCGAAGCAGGTGTCGCCGGAGGGCTGGAGCGTCAACTCGCCAGCGTTTTCGGCGGACGGCAAGACCCTGTACTTCCTGAGCGCGAAGTCCGGTTCGATGCAGCTGTACGCGATGCCGGCCGCCGGCGGCGAGGCGAAGCGCCTGACCGATTTCGCCCTCGACGTGGACGGCTACAAGCTCTCGCCCGACGGCGCGCAGGTCGCGCTGGCGTTCGCGGTGTTCCCGGACTGCAAGGCCGACCTGGCCTGCACGAAGAAGAAGCTCGACGACGCCGACGCGGTGAAGTCCACCGGCAAGGTGTTCGACCGCATGTTCATCCGCCACTGGGACACGTGGAACGACGGCCGCCTGAACCGCGTGTTCGCGGCGAAGCTCGGCGGCGACGCCATGCTGGCCTCGGCGACGCTGCTCAGCGGCGACATCCACGGCGACATCCCGTCCAAGCCGTTCGGCGACCTCGGCGATTTCGCGTGGTCGCCCGACGGCAAGTCGGTGGCGATGAGCGTGCGCCAAGCCGACCGCGCCGAGCCGTGGAGCACCAACTTCGACATCTGGCTGGTCGACGCCGACGGCAGCGGCGCGCGCAACCTGACCGCCGCCAACAAGGCCTGGGACGCCGGCCCGGTGTTCTCCGCCGACGGCAATACCCTGTACTACCGCGCGATGGCGCGCCCCGGCTTCGAGGCCGACCGCTTCGCGCTGATGGCGATGGACATCGCCTCGGGTACGGCCAGGGAAATCGCGCCGCGCTGGGACGCGTCCGCCGACGGCATCGCGCTCTCGGCCGATGGCAAGTGGATCTACACGACCGCTCAGGAACTCGGCCAGCACCCGCTGTTCCGCATCTCGCTCGCCAACGGCGAGGTGGAGAACGTGGTCAAGGACGGCAGCGTCTCGTCCTTCGACCTCGCCGGCGACACGCTGGCGTACTCGCGCAATTCGCTGAAGACCGGCGACGTGGTCGCGACCACCAATGCCGACGGCAAGGCGCCGGCGCGCGCGATCACCCCCAGCGCCGGCGAGATGCTGCCGGATGTCGCTTGGGGCGCCTACGAGCAGTTCACCTTCATCGGCTGGAACGGCGAAACCGTGCACGGCTACGTGGTGAAGCCGTGGAACTACGTCGCCGGCAAGAAGTACCCGGTCGCCTTCCTGATCCACGGCGGCCCGCAGGGCAGCTTCGGCAACGGCTGGAGCTACCGCTGGAACCCGCAGACCTACGCGGGGCAGGGCTATGCGGTGGTGATGATCGACTTCCACGGCAGCACCGGTTACGGCCAGAAGTTCACCGACGCGATCAGCGGCCACTGGGGCGACCGCCCGCTGGAAGACCTGCAGAAGGGTTGGGCGGCGGCGCAGCAGAAGTACGCGTTCCTCGACGGCGGCAAGGCCTGCGCGCTGGGCGCGAGCTACGGCGGCTTCATGGTCAACTGGATCGCGGGCAACTGGAACGAGCCGTGGAAGTGCCTGGTCAGTCACGATGGCGTGTTCGAGAACAACGCGATGGGCTACGCCACCGAGGAGCTGTGGTTCAGCGAGTGGGAGAACGGCGGCACGCCGTACGACAACCCGGCCGGCTACCAGAAGTTCAACCCGGCCAACTTTGTTGCCAACTTCAAGGTGCCGATGCTGGTGATCCACGGCCAGCAGGACTTCCGCATTCCGGTGGAGCAGGGCATCGCGCTGTTCACCGCCAACCAGCGCAAGGGCGTGGAGTCGAAATTCCTGTACTTCCCGGACGAGAACCACTGGGTGCTGAAGCCGCAGAACAGCGTGCAGTGGCACGAGACGGTGAACGCCTGGCTGAAGCAGCACATCGGCCAGTGACCGCGCCGACCACGGGGATGCCGGCATGATCGACGCCGCGGCGCCGCAGGCGCTGATCGAAAACGACATCGTCGTCCTCGGCCTGCTGGCCGCCGTGCTGGGCGGGGTGTTCTGGGCCTCGTCGCGGCCGTCGGGCGCGCTGCGCCGGTTCTTCGACTTCGTTCCGCCGCTGCTGCTGTGCTACTTCATCCCCGGCATCCTCAACAGCACGGGCGTGATCGACGGCGCCCACAGCGCGCTCTACAACCCGGTGGCCAGCCGCGTGCTGCTGCCGGCGTCGCTGGTGCTGCTGACGCTGACCGTGGACATCCCCGCGATCCTGCGGCTCGGGCCGAAGCTGCTGGCGATGTATGCGGCGACTTCCGCCAGCATCATGCTCGGCGGCGTGCTGGCGTTCGTGGCGATGCGCGCGCTGTTCCCGGAGACGATGGGCGGCGACACCTGGGGCGGCATGGCCGCGCTGGCGGGCAGCTGGATCGGCGGCGGCGCCAATATGGTGGCGATGAAGGAAATCTTCCAAGTCGACGCCACCACCTTCGGGCAGTTCGCGGTGGTCGATGCGGCGGTGGCCTACGTGTGGATGGCGATCCTGCTGCTGCTGGCGCAGCGCGCGGCCAGCATCGACGCGCGCCAGAAGGCGGACACGGCGGCGCTGGACGACCTCAAGCTGCGGCTCGCGGCCTACCGCAGCCAGCACGAGCGGCCGGCCACGCTGACCGACATGGCGATGATCTTCGGGCTGGCGTTCGGCACGGTCGGCCTGGCGCACGCGGTGGCCGGCGGATTCGCGCCGTGGCTGGCCGAACAGGCGCCGTGGGCCAGGCGCGCCGGGCTGGGCGAGCCGCTGGTATGGATCATCGCGATCTGCACCGGCACCGGACTGGCGCTGAGCTTCACCCGCATGCGCCGGCTCGACGGCGTGGGCGCCTCCACCATCGGCACGCTGTTGCTTTACGTGCTGATCGCCTGCATCGGCATGCAGATGGACATCGGCGCGGTGTTCGACAAGCCGGCGCTGCTGCTGCTCGGCGTGGTCTGGCTCGGCTTCCACGTGGTCGTGCTGTGGCTGGTGGGGCGGCTGATCCGCGCGCCGCTGTTCTATTTCGCGGTGGGTTCGCAGAGCCACATCGGCGGGCCGGCGTCGGCGCCGGTGGTGGCCTCGGTGTTCCATCCCGCGCTGGCGCCGGTGGGCGCGCTTCTGGGCACGCTGGGCTATGCCACCGGCACGGTGCTGGCCTATCTGCTGGGGCTGGCGCTGAAGGCGCTGGCCGGCGCCTGAGTCAGAGCCAGTCGATCTTCCGGAGATAGCGGTACAGGCCGATGCACACCAGCGCCACCGCGCCGATCAGCACCAGGTAGCTGTAGCGCCCGTGCAGCTCCGGCATGTGCTCGAAGTTCATGCCGTACCAGCTGGTGATCAGCGTCGGCGCGGCCAGCAGGCCGGCCCAGCCGGCCAGCTTCTTGACGATCTCGCCCTGCGCCACGGTGACCAGCGACAGGTTCACGCTCATCGCCGCGGCGGCCATCTCGCGCAGGGTGTCGATGCTGTCGCCGACCCGCGCGGCGTGGTCGAGCACGTCGCGGAAGTACGGCTTCACCTCGTCCGGGATCGCGAGCACCGGCGTGCGGATCAGCTGCGAGAGGATGTCCTGCATCGGCGCGACCGCCAGCCGCATCTGGGTCAGCTCCTTGCGCAGCGTGTAGATCCGCTTGATGGTGCCGCGCTTGTAGCTTTCCGCGAACACGTCCTGTTCCAGCGCGTCGAGTTCCGCCTCGTAGTCGGACACGATCGGCTGGTAGTTGTCGACGATGAAGTCCAGCACCGCGTGCAGCGCGAGGCTGGGGCCGTGGGCGAGCGTGTCGGGTTCGCGCTCCAGCCGCTGCCGCACCGGAGCGAAGCTGAGCGAGGCGCCGTGCCGCACGGTCAGCAGGAAGCGCGGGCCGACGAAGACGTGGGTTTCGCCGAAGCGCACGTGGCCGTCGATCCGCTGCGCGGTGTGCGCGGCGATGAACAGGCTGTTGCCGTAGGACTCCAGCTTCGGGCGCTGGTGCGCGTGGTGGGCGTCCTCGACCGCGAGGTCGTGCAGGCCGAATTCGTCCTGCAGCTTGTCCAGCAGCGCCTCCTCCGGCTCGTACAGGCCGACCCAGACGAAGCTGCCGTCGTCGGCCGCCAGCGCCTCGCTGATGTCGTCCAGCAGGATGTCGCGGCGATGGCCGTCGCGGTCGTAGGTGGCGCAATTGACCACGCAGGCGGGTTGGGCGGGGACGGCGTTCATCGCCGCATCCTGCCTTCGCGCGGCAAGGGCATCAAGCGTCCGGCGAACGCGCCCACAGGCGGGCGAGGGTGGCGTGCAGCGGCAGCAGCAGCGCGATCCAGTGGCCGTTGCGCTGCGGCGACACTTGCAGCCACAGCGGCAGGCAGGCCAGCGCGGCCAGCACCGCCACCGCCACCAGCAGCGCGCGGAAGCGCGGCGAGGGCAGGCGCCCGCGCAGCAGCGCCCATGCGCCGGGCAGCAGCAGCAGGCACAGCGGATCCAGCAGCAGCAGGTTGCGGTTGGCCCACAGCGCGCGGTGCTCGGTGAACGCCCAGCCCAGCGCCAGCACCGCGCCGAGCAGGCCGCACAGCAGCCAGAAGCCGGCGGCCAGCGCGGCCAGCGTGCGCGGATGGCGTCGGCCCGCGGCAAGCACCAGCGCGGCCAGCGCGAGGCCGGCCAGCAGCCACGGCCACAGCGACTGTTCGTGTTCCTCCGGCTCCGCCGCCTGCCGCTGCGGCAGCAGTTCGACTTCGGTGGCGACCAGCGGGCGGCCGTCCGCGCGGGTCACCTTGCGCAGGTCGTCGGCCAGCCGGCGCGGCAGGAAGTCCTGCTGCCAGCGGGTCAGCGCGCGGTCGCCGGCCGGGCCCAGGCCGATGTCGAAGCCCAGCCACATCCACGGCGCGGGCGAGGCCAGCCGCAGCGATTCGCCGCGCCAGGTGTCGCCGCTGGAGCGGCTGTCCAGCAGCTTGCGCAGGCGGCCGTCCAGCGCGCGGTCGAGCGCGTCGCGTACGCGGGTGGCGCAGTTGTCGGTGTAGTAGTCGTAGCGGTAGCGGGCGTTCTCGGGCTTCGCGTTCTCGGCCAGGTCGGCGGCCAGCCGGCGGGCCTGCGCCGGGTCCAGGTCCAGCCATTGCAGCGTCGCGCCGCGCCCGACCTCGCGGTAGTAGGCGAGGTCGTCCTGCAACGGCAGGGAGACCAGCCGGTACTGCATCTCGCCCTTGACGAAGCGACCGAAGAAGCCGTCCTCGTCCATATCGAAGAAGCCGAAGTTGTAGCTGATCGGCGCCGGCTGCGCGGGATCGTCCACCACGATGGCGTCGTGGCCGAAGCGCTCCCAGAAGATCTCGCCCGGGCCCATCGTCACCACGCCGATGCGCGGCGCGGGCGTTTCCTGTGTCTGTGCAGGTTGCGCATGCGCGATGCCCATTGCGCACATCAGAAGCAGGAGGATCGGGAAAAGTCTGGTCATGCGCATGCCAAGGGCCGTCATTCCCGCGAAGGGGAATTGTGGCTCGTCATTCCCGCGAAGGCGGGAATCCAGCTCTTCGGCTCTTGCTTCAATGAAAGCAACAGCTGGATTCCCGCCTTCGCGGGAATGACGGCCCTGTTCGCGGGAATGACGGCGTCAAGGTTCCGCATGCACGCCCACGTGCAGCGCCAGCAGCCGGCGCGCGTCCGCGCTGGCGACGCGGAAGCGGAAGCGGCCCAGCGCCAGCTCCTCGCCGGCCTCCGGCAGGTGGCCGATGGCGGCCGTCACCAGCCCGCCGATGGTGTCGTACTCGTCGTCGGCGAAGTCGGCGCCGAAGCGTTCGTTGAAGTCGGCGATGGGCGTCAGCGCGTCGACCACGAACTGGCCGTCGGCCTGCGCGGCGATCAGCGCGGATTCGTCGGCCGCGTCGTCGTGCTCGTCGTCGATGTCGCCGACGATCTGCTCCAGCACGTCCTCGATGGTGATCAGCCCCGCGACGCCGCCGTACTCGTCGATGACGATCGCCATGTGGTTGCGCGACTGGCGGAACTCGCGCAGCAGCACGTTGAGGTTCTTCGACTCGGGGATCAGCACCGCCGGCCGCAGCAGCTCGTGGATGCTGGCCGGGCCGTTGTCGGCGACCACGCCGCGCAGCAGGTCCTTGGCCAGCAGGATGCCGAGGATCTCGTCCTTGTCCTCGCCGTGCACCGGGAAGCGCGAATGGCCGGATTCCACCACCTGCTTCATCAGGTCGAGGAACTTGCCGTCCGCCGGCAGGGCGACCATCTGCGCGCGCGACACCATCACGTCGCCCACGGTCATGTCGGCGATGTTCACCGCGCCTTCCATCATCCGCAGGGTGTCGGAGCCGATCAGGCCGTCGGCCTGCACGTCGCGCAGCAGCTCGACCAGATCCTCGCGGCTGGTCGGCTCGCCGGAAAGCGCGGCGCTGATGCGGTCCAGCCAGGAGCGATGGGGTTTCTCGGCGGGGCGTTCTTCGGGGTCGGCGGAGTGCCGACTGTCGTCCTCTGACATGGGGCGTGGGGGCCTCTTGGCTTGCAACGGGGGAAGTCTAGCGAATCCGCGCGAAGGCGGCAGGAAGGCAGCGTTCAGGCGTCCCGGTAGGGATCGGGCAAGCCCAGGCCGGCCAGGATTTCGCGCTCCAGCTGCTCCATCGCCTCGGCCTCGCGCGGGTCCTCGTGGTCCCAGCCCAGCAGGTGCAGGCAGCCGTGCACGGTCAGGTGCGCGTAGTGCGCGCCGGAGGGCTTCCCCTGTTCTTCCGCCTCGCGCGCGACCACCGGTGCGCACAGCACCAAGTCGCCCAGCAGCGGCAGCTTCACGCCCTTCGGCAACCCTTCCGGCAGTTCGGCCGGGAAGCTGAGCACGTTGGTGGCGTAGTCCTTGCCGCGGTAGTGGTGGTTGAGCGCGCGGCCTTCCTTCTCGTCGACGATGCGGATGGCGAGGTCGGCCTCGCGGATGCGGCCGTCCAGCGCCGCCGCCACCCATTTGCGGAAGCTCGCCGCCGCGGGCACGCCGGCGCGCGGCGCGGCGTAGCCGACGGCGACATCGAGGCGGATCGGACCCTTGGTCATGCGCGCATCCTACGCCTGTCCGTTGGCGGCATCGCGCGCCTCGTAGGCGTTGACGATCCGCGCCACCAGCGGGTGCCGCACCACGTCGCGCGCCTCGAAGAAGGTGAAGCTCACGCCTTCCACGCCGCGCAGCACCTCCACCGCGTCCTTCAGGCCGGACTTCTGGTGCTTGGGCAGATCGATCTGGGTCAGGTCGCCGGTGATGACGGCGGTGCTGCCGAAGCCCAGGCGCGTCAGGAACATCTTCATCTGTTCGATGCTGGTGTTCTGCGCTTCGTCGAGGATCACGAAGGCGTCGTTGAGCGTGCGCCCGCGCATGTAGGCCAGCGGCGCGATCTCGATGACGTTGCGCTCCAGCAGCCGCGCCACTTTCTCCACGCCCAGCATCTCGTACAGCGCGTCGTACAGCGGGCGCAGGTAGGGATCGACCTTCTGGGTGAGGTCGCCGGGCAGGAAGCCGAGCTTCTCGCCAGCTTCCACCGCCGGGCGCACCAGGATCACGCGCTGCACGCGCGACTGGTTCAGCGCATCCACCGCCATCGCCACCGCGAGGAAGGTCTTGCCGGTGCCGGCGGGGCCGACGCCGAAGTTGATGTCGTGGGTGGCGATGGCGTGCAGGTACTTGCGCTGGTTGTCGCCGCGCCCGCGCAGGGTGCCGCGCTTGACCCGCACGGCCACGTCCTGCGGCGCGTAGTCGCCGACGGCGACGGGGGCGGGCTCGTCGCCCGCGAACGCGCCCAGCCGCAGATGGATGGCGTGTTCGTCCAGCGCCTCGTCGGCGGCATCGT
This sequence comes from Thermomonas brevis, assembly GCF_014395425.1. Lineage (NCBI taxonomy): Bacteria > Pseudomonadati > Pseudomonadota > Gammaproteobacteria > Lysobacterales > Lysobacteraceae > Thermomonas > Thermomonas brevis. The sequence continues at coordinate 675,160 of NZ_CP060711.1, read as the reverse complement.
CATGGAGCTGGCGCAGGAAGCGTTCGGCCTGCGCCACGGCGTGTTCGTCGTCGCCGCTGACGCGGAACACGTTGCCGCGGTTGGCGATCTCCACGCCGAGGCGCAGTTCGATCAGGCGCAGGTGGGCGTCGAACGGCCCGGCCAGATTGGCGAGGCGTTCGGTGTCGGCGGGGTCGAGGGTGAAGTCGCGTTGGATCGGCATCGCGAAAGGGTAGCGCGCGGGCCCGTGAAACGGGGTGTTGCGTCTTAATTAATTGTTGAATTAAATTATGGGAATGAACACGGCCAAGCCCCCCGCAAGAAAGCCCGCCGCCGCGAAACCGCGCCGCCGCGCGCCCGGCCGGCCCGGCGCCGACGCGCCCGACCAGCGCGCCAGCGTGCTGGACGCGGCGCTGGCCTGCTACGTGCGCAAGGGCATCGCCGCGACCTCGCTGCGCGACATCGCGGCCGAGGCGGGCGTCACCCCGGCGCTGCTGCACTACTACTTCGGCGACAAGGCGCAGCTGCTGGACGCGGTGGTGCAGGAGCGCGCGATGCCGGTGTTCGCGCTGGTGCGCGACAGATTGCTGGGCGCGGGCGACGACGTGGCCGATCTCGTCGCCGCCTTCGTCCACGGCATCGCCGAGGCGGTGCGGCTGCATCCGTGGTGGCCGCAGCTTTGGGTGCGCGAGGTGTTGTGCGAAGGCGGCGCGCTGCGCGACCTGCTGACCACGCGGATCGCGCCCGACCTGGCACGGCTGGTGGCCGCGCGCTTCGCCCAGGCGCAGGCCGAAGGCCGCCTCAACGCAGACCTCGACCCGCGCCTGCTGGTGCCGACGCTGGTCGGGCTGACCCTATTTCCCGCCGCCGGCGCGCCGATCTGGCGGCAGATGTTCGACGCCGGCGACCTCGGCATGGACGACGTGCGCCGGCATGCGCTGGCGCTGCTGGATCGCGGACTGGAGCTGAAGCCATGACGAAGACCGCTTTGGCCGCGCTGGCGTTGCTGGCATTGGCCGGCTGCTCCAGGCAGGAGCCGCAGGTGCTGGGCACGCTGGAATGGGATCGCATCACGCTGCCCGCGCCGGTGGCGGAGAAGATCGTCGCCATCGACGTGAAGGAAGGCCAGCGGGTCGCGGCGGGCGCGCGGCTGCTGCAACTGGAAGCGACCCGCACGCGCTCGCAGCTGGAGGCCGCGCAGGCGCAGGCGCGGCAGAGCGGCGAGGCGCTGGCCGAACTGCGGGCCGGCCCGCGCGCCGAACAGATCGCGCAGGCCCGCGCCAGCCTGTCCGCCGCGCAGGCGCAGGCGACCGAGGCGCGCGCTTACTACGCCCGCCTGCGTCCGCTGGGCGAGCGCAAGCTGGTGGCGGTGGCCGACGTCGATCGCGCTCGCGCCGCCGCCGGCAACGCCGACGGACAGGTGCGCGCAGCGCAGGCGGCGCTGGACGAACTGCTGCACGGCACCCGCATGGAGCGCGTCGCCCAGGGCGAAGCCGCCGCCGCCGCCGCGCAGGCGCAGGCCGCGGTGCAGTCGGCGACGCTGGACAAGCTCGACGTCGCCGCGCCGCGCGCCGGTCGCGTGGACAGCCTGCCGTACAAGCTGGGCGACCAGGCGCCGGTCGGCGCGCCGCTGGCCATCCTGCTGGTCGGCGATGCGCCGCACGCGCGTGTCTACGTGCCGGAGCGCCTGCGCGCGGACGTGAAGTCGGGGCAGGCGGCGCGGGTATTCGTCGACGGCCGCGACGGCAGCCTGGCCGGCCACGTGCGGATGGTACGCAGCGAGCCGGTGTTCACCCCGTACTACGCGCTGAGCGGCGACGACGCGGCGAGGCTCAGCTATCTCGCCGAGATCGTGCTGGATGCGCCGGTGGACTTGCCCGCGGGCATCCCGGTACGGGTGGAGTTCGTCCGATGATTACGGATTGCCTGCCTTTGCTCGGCTGGCCTTGCGCGTCATGTTTTTGCTCGTCATTCCCGCGAAGGCGGGAATCCAGCGTCTTGCGCTTTTCCCTTTGCATAGGAAAAGCAGAGGCAACAGCAAAGAGGCTGGATTGGACAAACATTCGCTCGTCGGAAGCGGCCCGCCTTCGCGGGAATGACGGCATCGGTGTGTTCGGATCGTGAGGTTGAAGGATGTCTGACATCGCCATCCGCGCCCACGGCCTGAGCAAGCGCTTCGGCGCGCTGCTGGCGGTGGATCGCGTCGATCTCGCGGTGCCGCGCGCCAGCGTGTACGGCTTCCTCGGCCCCAACGGCTCCGGCAAGTCCACCACCATCCGCATGCTCTGCGGCCTGCTGACGCCGAGCGCGGGCGACATCGAAGTGCTCGGCCTGCGCATCCCCGAGCAGGCCGAGGCGCTGCGCCGGCGGATCGGCTACATGACCCAGAAGTTCTCGCTGTACGAAGACCTCAGCGTGCGCGAGAACCTGGAGTTCCTCGCCACGGTGCAGGGCCTGCCGCGCGAGGCGCGACGCAGGCGCGTCGATGCGCTGCTGCAAACCTACGACCTGGCCGACCGCGCGCGCCAGCTGGCCGGCACCATGAGCGGCGGCCAGAAGCAGCGGCTGGCGCTGGCCGGCGCGGTGGTGCACGAGCCGGAACTGCTGTTCCTGGACGAACCGACCAGCGCGGTCGACCCGGAATCGCGCCGCGATTTCTGGGAAAAACTGTTCGACCTCGCCGACGCCGGCACCACCATCCTCGTTTCCACGCACTACATGGATGAGGCCGAGCGCTGCCACCGCATCGCCATCCTCGACACCGGCCGCTTGATGGCCGACGGCACGCCGGACGAGCTCACCGCGCGGCTGGCCGGACGCACGCTGGGCGTGCAGGCGCGCGAGCCGCGCCGCGCGCAGGCCGCGCTGCATGCGGTGGACGGCGTGCTCAGCGTGGCCCAGATCGGCAACGAACTGCGCGTGCTCTGCGCCGGCAACGGCGACGCCGCCGCGCGCCTGCGCGACGCGCTGCGGGCGCGGGGCATCGAGGCGGAGGTGCGGGCCATCGAGCCGAACCTGGAGGACGTGTTCGTCGCCGCCACCCAAGGGCGCGCGGAGGCTCGGGCCGCATGAAGCCGCAGCAGATCCTCGCGGTGATGTGGAAGGAAGTGCGGCAGATGGCGCGCGACCGGATGACGGTGGCGATGATGATCGGCATCCCGACGATGCAACTGCTGCTGTTCGGCTACGCGATCAACCTCGACGTGCGCAACCTGCCGGCGGCGGTGGCCGACATGGCGGACACCGGCGGCTCGCGCGCGTTCGTGCAGGACCTGTTCGCCACCGGCGTGGTGCGGCCGGTCGCCGGCGCGCGCACGCCGCAGGAATTGCAGGCGCTGCTGCACGCCGGAAAGATCAAGGTCGGCGTGCTGGTGCCGCCGGACTTCGAGCGTCGCCGCATCGACGGGCGCGAGGCGGTGCAGGTGATCGTCGACGGCAGCGACACCTCCGTGCAGGCCGCCGCGCGCCAGCTGGTGATGATGCCGCTGGACGGCGCGGGCGCCGCGCCGGCATCGCCCATCGGCGTGCTGCCGCTGTACAACCCGGCGCGCATCTCCGCGGTCAACGTGGTGCCGGGGCTGATCGGCGTGATCCTGACGATGACCATGGTGATGTTCACCGCCATGTCCATCGTGCGCGAGCGCGAGCGCGGCAACCTCGAACTGCTGATCACCACGCCGGTGTCCAGCGGCGAGCTGATGGTCGGCAAGGTGCTGCCCTACATCGCCGCCGGGCTGGTGCAGGTGACCCTGGTGCTGCTGCTGGGCGCCTTGCTGTTCCAGGTGCCGATCCGCGGCGGCCTGCTCGACGTGTACGTCGCCTCGGCGCTGCTGGTGGTCGCCAACCTCGGCCTCGGCCTGCTGATCTCGACGCTGGCGAAGACTCAGTTCCAGGCCATGCAGATGGCGTTCTTCCTGTTCCTGCCGTCGATCCTGCTGTCCGGCTTCATGTTCCCGTTCGACGGCATGCCGGTGGCGGTGCAGTGGCTGGCCGAGGTCCTGCCGCTGACCCACTTCATGCGCCTGATCCGCGGCGTGATGCTGCGCGGCGCGCACGTCGCGGACCTGTGGCCGGACGCGCTGGCGCTGATCGTCTTCACCGTCGCGATGATGGGGCTGGCGACGCTGCGTTTCCGCAAGCGGCTGGACTGAGCGCGCGCCGGCACGGTCGCAATCGGCGCCGTGCTCTCGTACAGTCGCCGCACACACGGGCGAGGGAGACGGGGCGATGCGGAAGCTGGATTCCATGATGGCGCTGGCGCTGGGACTGCTGGCCGGCCCGGCGCTGGCGCAGACCACCGTGCTGACCGCGCACCGCATCCACACGATGGACGCCGCGCGGCCGCAGGCGCAGGCGGTGGCGTTCGACGCGTCGGGCAAGATCCTCGACGTGGGCGACGCGAAGGACCTGCTGGCGCGCCATCCCGGCGCGAAGCGGCTGGACGTCGGCAACGCCACCGTGGTGCCGGGGCTGATCGACGCGCACGGCCACGTCTCCGGGCTGGGCTGGGCGATGCTGACCGCCGATCTGGTCGATACCGCGGACAAGGCCGAGATCCTCGAACGCCTGCGCGCCAAGGAAAAGGAACTGAAGCCGGGCGAATGGCTGATCGGGCGCGGCTGGGACCAGAACGACTGGCCGGAGAAGGCGTTCCCGACCGCCGCCGACCTCGACGCCGCGTTCCCCGGCCGCCCGGTCTGGCTGTCGCGCATCGACGGCCACGCCGGCTGGGCCAACAGCGCCGCGATGCGCGCGGTGAAGCGCGACCTCAGCGGCAGCTGGCAGCCGGACGGCGGCACCATCCGCCGCGACGACAAGGGCCAGCCGACCGGCGTGTTCGTCGACAACGCGATGGCGCTGGTCGATGCCGCGCAGCCGGCCGCCAGCGATGCCACTGCCGAGAAGGCGCTGTCGCTGGGGATGCGGGCGGCGGTCGAACACGGCCTGACCGGCGTGCACGACGCCGGCATCCCGCTGGAGGAACTGCACCGCTACCAGCGCCTGGCCGACCGCGGGCAGGTGCCGCTGCGCATCTACGCGATGGCCGACGGCAACAACGCCGCGCTGGAATCGCTGTGCAGGAACGGCCTGTACCGGCATCCTTCCGGCCGCCTCCAGATGCGCGCGGTGAAGCTGTACGCCGACGGCGCCTTGGGCAGCCGCGGCGCGGCGCTGCTGGCCGACTACAGCGACGACCACGGCAACCGCGGGCTGATGGTGATGTCGCCGGAGGAACTGGCTGCCGCCGCCGACAAGGCGCACCGCTGCGGCGTGCAGGTGGCGACCCACGCCATCGGCGACCGCGGCAACCGCGTCGCGCTCGACACCTACGCCAAGGCGCTGGGCAAGGACGTGGAAAGCGACCACCGCTGGCGCATCGAACACGCGCAGGTGCTTTCGCCCGAAGACCTGCCGCGGCTGGCGCAGATGCACGTCATCGCCTCGATGCAGCCCACCCACGCGACCAGCGACATGCCGTGGGCCGAGGACCGGCTGGGCCCGCAGCGGATCGTCGGCGCCTACGCCTGGCGCCAGCTGCGCGACGCGGGCACGCATCTCGCGCTGGGTTCGGACTTCCCGGTGGAATCGGTCGATCCGCGCCTGGGCCTGTACGCGGCGGTCAGCCGCAGCGACGGCAAGGGCCTGCCGGCGGGCGGCTGGTATCCGGACGAGAAGCTGACCGCGTTCGAGGCGCTGCGCGGCTTCACCCTGGAAGCGGCCTATGCGGGCTTTGCCGAGAACGAAGTCGGCAGCCTCGCGCCCGGCAAGCGCGCCGATTTCGTGGTGCTGGCCGAAGACCCGCTGGCGGTGCCGGAGGCGGCGCTGCGCACGCTGGACGTGCGCGCGACCTACGTGGATGGCAAGGCCGTGTACGAGGCGAAGAAGAAATGAAGGACATCGAAGCCCGCGCGGAGAACGCCGTTAGGCGCGATGCGGCCACGCCACGCTCGAAAGCGTGGGGAATCCTCTTTCTGGTCTGCGGCCTGTTCAATGTCGCCGACTGGCTGTATGGCGGTATGGGGCAGAGCTTCAGGCTGCTGACGGGGCTCGGCTTCCTGTTGCTCGCGCCGGAGGCATTCAGGAATCCGGTCAGCCTGACCATGCCATTGCGGCAGGCGTTCAAGCCCAAGCCGCGCGTAAGCGGATGGTTCGATTGGGTGGCGGCCGTCGGCGTCGTGTTGCTGATCGCGGCAGTAGCGATCCGCTGGCTGTGACCTTGGCAGTTCGCTCAAGCCGGGGCCGCGTCGCGGCACAGGCTTGAGTGGGGCATTTGTTTGCCGCGACTGATCAGGCGGCGGCTTCTTCGCCCGCCATCACCACCCGCCCGCGCAGCGAATTGCTCATCGCCTCGGTGATGAGCACGTCCACGAACTGCCCGATCAGCCGCTTCGGCGCCGCGAAGTTCACCGAGCGCATGTTCTCGGTCTTGCCGGTCAGCTCGTCCGGGTTCTTGCGCGACGGTCCTTCCACCAGCACGGTCTGCACGCTGCCCACCATCGCCCGCGAGATCGTCGCCGCGTGCGCGGTGATGTGCTTTTGCAGGCGGTCCAGCCGCGCGTGCTTTTCTTCGCCGGTGGTGGTGTCCTCCAGGTCGGCGGCCGGGGTGCCGGGGCGGCGCGAATAGATGAAGGAGAAGCTCTGGTCGAAGCCCACGTCCTCGATCAGCTTCATCGTCTTCTCGAAGTCCGCGTCGGTCTCGCCGGGGAAGCCGACGATGAAGTCCGAGCTGACCGAGATGTCCGGCCGCACCGCGCGCAGCTTGCGGATCTTGTGCTTGAACTCCAGCGCGGTGTAGCCGCGCTTCATCGCTGCCAGAATGCGGTCGCTGCCAGCCTGCACCGGCAGGTGCAGGTAGTTGGCGAGCTTCGGCACGTCGCGGTAGGCCTCGATCAGCGAATCGCTGAATTCCAGCGGATGCGAGGTGGTGAAGCGGATGCGGCCGATGCCGTCGATCTCGGCGATCGCGCGGATCAGCAGGCCGAGGTCCGCCGTTTCCTCGCCATCGCCCAGCGGCCCGCGGTAGGCGTTGACGTTCTGGCCCAGCAGGTTGACCTCGCGCACGCCCTGCGCGGCCAGTTCGGCCACTTCGGTCAGCACGCTCTCAAACGGGCGGCTGATCTCCTCGCCGCGGGTGTAGGGCACCACGCAATACGAGCAATATTTCGAGCAGCCTTCCATGATCGAGACGAAGGCGGTCGGGCCCTCCGCGCGCGGCTCGGGCAGGCGGTCGAACTTCTCGATCTCGGGAAAGCTGATGTCCACCTGCGGCTTGTCCTGCTCGCGGCGGGCGCGGATCAGCTCCGGCAGGCGGTGCAGGGTCTGCGGGCCGAACACCAGGTCCACATAGGGCGCGCGGTCGAGGATCGCCGCGCCTTCCTGCGAGGCCACGCAGCCGCCGACGCCGATGATGACCGGGCGGTCGCCCTGCTTCAGGCCCTTCCAGCGGCCCAGCTGACTGAACACCTTTTCCTGCGCTTTTTCGCGGATCGAGCAGGTATTGATCAGGATCACGTCGGCTTCGTCGGCGTTCGTGGTCAGCTCCATGCCTTCCTCGGCGTGCAGCACGTCGGCCATGCGGGCCGAGTCGTACTCGTTCATCTGGCAGCCGTGGGTCTGGATAAAGAGTTTTTTTACCGATGCCGAGGCATCGGCAGGCTTTTTCGCCCCCGGACGGGACACGCGGGCGGCGGGCGGCGAGGGCAGGGGATGCAGGTCGGTCATGGCGGGTTCCGGGGCGCGGCGGGTAGTCCGGGCCGGTGATTGGGTCGGCGATTCTACCGCCAGGCGCGCCGCCGGGCTGGGCTCGGCGCGCAAAATCAAGCACTTGCACTTGCCATCGCGCGGCGATGGGGTAAGACTTCCCGCCCATGAAGGGGAGGCCGGTCCTGGGGTTGCTGTTGTTCGCGCTGTCCGCGCCCGCATTGGCGGGCGGGATCTACAAGTGCGCGAGCGGCGACGGCGTGACCAGCTACGTCAGCAAGCGCCTGCCGGGCGCGAAATGCACGTTGGTGCGCAGCTACAGCGCCAGGCCCGCACGCGCCGCGCCCAAACCGGCCGCGCCGGCGGCGATGCAGGCGACGGCGCTGGCCGCGAAGGAGGCCGACAAGCCGGCCGCCGCGCCATCGACGATTCCGGCTGCCGCCTTCGCTCCGGCCACGCCCGCGCCCGCCGCCTCCGCGCCGCGGGTGGTGCGCGGGCAGGTCTACTCCTATGTCGACAAGGAAGGCGTGCGCACCTACGCCAGCGTGCGTCCGCGCGGCCTGCCGGCGTCGTCGATCCGCACCATCCACTACAGCTACATCGAGAAGTGCTACGCCTGCGGCGTCCTGCCCGGGCTGAACTTCCGCACTCTGCGGCTGAACACCGCCGCCTACGAGAACGAGATCCGCACCGCCGCGCGCGAGCACGGCGTGGACGAAGCCATCGTGCGCGCCATCATCCATGCCGAATCGGCGTTCAACCCGAACGCGCTCTCGCGGGTCGGCGCGCAGGGGCTGATGCAGCTGATGCCGGCCACCGCCCGCCGCTTCGGCGTCGCCAACGCCTTCGACGCGAGCCAGAACATCCGCGGCGGCGTGCAGTACCTGGCCTGGCTGCTGCGGCGCTTCAACGGCAATTTGACCCTGGCCGCGGCGGGCTACAACGCCGGCGAGGGCGCGGTGGACAAGTACGGCGGCGTGCCGCCCTACAGCGAAACCCAGCGCTACGTCCAGCGCGTGGGCGTGCTGGCGGAACGCTATCGCGGCGCCTCGAATCCGGTGGCGTCGCCGCTGCGGGGCGGATTGTCGGCCCGTTAAGCGTTCCGTTACACTTCCCTGTCTTTTGCGGCCGGCCAGCGTTCGCCAGCGCGTCGCCGACCTGCCGCAACCGTGTTTTCTTGCGTATTTTTTTCGGAGTGCGGGATGGCCAACGAAGAGGTCAACACCGGTCGGCGCCGGTTCCTCACCGCGACGACCGCGGTGGTGGGAGCGGTGGGTGCCGGTTTCGCGGCGGTGCCGTTCATCAAGTCATGGAGCCCCAGTGCGCGCGCGCGTTTCGCCGGCGCGCCGGTGACCCAGGACATCAGCGAGCTGGCGGAAGGCCAGCAGATGGTCATCAACTGGCGCGGCCAGCCGATCTTCGTCGCCAAGCGCTCGAAGTCGATGCTGGACATGCTGCCGCAGATGGATGCGCTGCTGGCCGACCCCAAGTCGGACAACATCGATCAGCAGCCGGCCTACGCCAAGAACGAGTGGCGTTCGATCAAGCCCGAGGTGCTGGTGCTGGTCGGCGTCTGCACCCACCTGGGCTGCGCGCCCGAGCTGCACGCCGAGGTCAAGCCCGAGCCGTTCGATCCCGACTGGAAGGGCGGCTACTTCTGTCCCTGCCACAAGTCGCGCTACGACCTCGCCGGGCGCGTCCTCAAGGCGCAGCCCGCGCCCGCCAACCTGCCGGTGCCGCCCTACCATTTCGAGGACGACAACACCCTGGTCATCGGCGTCGACCCGAAGGGAGCCGCGTAAGCCATGGCGAACAAGATCACGCAAGCCGCCTGCGACGCCGCCAACGGCGTCATGGAGTGGGTCAACGAGCGCGCGCACGGCCTGATGCCGTTCTACCGCAAGCACATGTCGGAGTACTACGCTCCGAAGAACTTCAACATCTGGTACATCTTCGGCATCCTGGCCAGCGTGGTGCTGGTCAACCAGATCGTCACCGGCATCTTCCTGACGATGCAGTTCAAGCCGAGCGCGGCGGAAGCCTTCAGCTCGGTCGAATACATCATGCGTGACGTGGAGTGGGGCTGGCTGATCCGCTACATGCACAGCACCGGCGCGTCGCTGTTCTTCATCGTCATCTACCTGCACATGTTCCGCGGGCTGATGTACGGCAGCTACCGCAAGCCGCGCGAGCTGGTCTGGCTGCTCGGCATGGTGATCTACCTGGTGCTGATGGCCGAAGCCTTCATGGGCTACGTGCTGCCGTGGGGCCAGATGTCGTACTGGGGCGCCAAGGTGATCATCTCGCTGTTCGGCGCGATCCCGGTGATCGGCGGCGGCCTGACCGAATGGATCATGGGCGACTTCAACCCGGGCGACGCGACGCTGAACCGCTTCTTCGCCCTGCACGTCATCGCGCTGCCGCTGGTGCTGCTGCTGCTGGTGACCCTGCACATCTTCGCCCTGCACGAAGTGGGGTCCAACAACCCCGACGGCGTGGAGATCAAGAAGGGCCCGAAGGGCAACCGCTGGTCGCCCACCGCGCCGGCCGACGGCGTGCCGTTCCACCCGTACTACACGGTGAAGGACACCTTCTTCGTCGCCTGCTTCCTGATCATCGCGGCGTTCGTGATCTTCTTCGCGCCGACCTTCGGCGGGCTGTTCCTCGAGCACGACAACTTCACCGAGGCCAACCCGCTGGTGACGCCGTCGCACATCAAGCCGGTGTGGTACTTCACCCCGTACTACGCGATGCTGCGCGTGGTGCCCTCGTTCTTCGGCATCAAGCTGTGGGGCGTGCTGGTGATGTTCGGCGCGATCGTCTGCCTGTTCCTGGTGCCGTGGCTGGACAAGTCGCCGGTCAAGTCCTACCGCTACCGCGGCTGGCTGAGCTGGGCGATGCTGCTGATGTTCGTGGTCTGCTTCTGCTGGCTGGCCAAGATCGGCGGCGGCCCGGGCACCGACCCGGTCGAGGCGATCATCGGCCGCGTGCTGACCTTCCTCTATTTCGCTTTCTTCATCACCATGCCGGTCTGGTCGAAGCTCGACAAGACCAAGCCGGTGCCGGAACGGGTGACGATGCATGACTAAGAACTTCCTGACCCGCGCGGCGACGTTCGCCGCCGGCCTCCTGCTCAGCACCGTGGCCCTGGCGAACGAGGGCGGCAACCTGCAGCAGTCGGGCGTCGACCTCAACGACAAGGCTTCGCTGCAGCGCGGCGCGGCCCTGTTCATGAACTACTGCGGCGGCTGCCATTCGCTGAAGTACATGCGTTACGCGCGCATCGGCGAGGACCTGGGCCTCAGCGAAGACGACGTGATGGCCAACCTCAACTTCAGCGGCGGCAAGATCGGCGACCACGTGATCTCGGCGATGACGCCGGCGATGGGCGTGGCCGCGTTCGGCAAGGCGCCGCCGGACCTGAGCCTGATCGCCCGCGTGCGCGGCAGCGACTGGATCTACACCTACCTCAAGTCCTTCTACGTGGACGAGGGCCGCCCGGTCGGCTGGAACAACACCCTGTTCGCCAACGCCTCGATGCCGAACCCGCTGTGGGAGCTGCAGGGCGTGCAGCAGCCGGTCTACGGCAAGAAGACCGAAGCCGGCGAGCTGCCGGTGGAAGGCTTCACCGTGAGCCAGCCGGGCAGCCAGAGTCCGGAACAGTTCGACCGCACCGTGCGCGACATCACCGCCTTCCTCGAATACGTCGGCGAGCCGGCGGCGCTCAAGCGCCAGAACGTCGGCGTGTGGGCGGTCCTGTTCCTCGTCTTCTTCGCCTTCGTCGCCTGGCTGCTGAAGCAGGAATACTGGCGGGACGTTCACTGATCGGCGGCGGATGGCAAGGACGCCCGCCACGGGGAACGAAGCTTGACTGCCGCCCGCATCCTGCGGGCGGCGCGGGTGCGTCCGGCGGAGTCCGGCGGGCGCGGGAGTGATCCTGATGATGGCTGTGAGTCCGCGCATGCGTAACGCCTTGACCCTGTTTTCCGCCGTCGACGACGTGCTCTGCCACCGGGTTCGCCTGGTGCTGGCCGCGAAAGGCGTCACCTACGACCTCATCCCCGTCGATCCGCAGCATCCGCCCGAGGATCTGATCGACCTGAACCCGTACCACTCGGTGCCCACCCTGGTCGAACGCGACCTGGTGCTGTATGCGGCGAGCGTGGTCAGCGAATACCTCGACGAGCGCTATCCGCATCCGCCGCTGATGCCGGTGGAACCGCTGGCCCGCGCCCGCCTGCGCCTGGCGATGCTGCGCATCGAGCACGACTGGGTGCCGCAGGTGCAGGCCATCCAGCTCGGCAACAAGCAGCAGGCCGAGGCCGGCCGCAAGCGCCTGAAGGAACTGCTGGCGCAGTCGGTGCCGCTGTTCAAGGCCTACAAGTTCTTCCTCAACGGCGAAATGAGCCTGGCCGACTGCGCCATGGCGCCGATCATCTGGCGCCTGGACGCGCTGGGCGTGCCGCTGCCGAAGGACGGCAAGGTGATCGAGGAATACGGCAACCGCATCTTCCGCAACCCCGGCTTCGTGCGCAGCCTGACCGACCAGGAAAAGAACCTGCGCGAGCTGACGCTCTGATGGGCGAGCGCAATGGGTGAGCCCGTCCTGCCGCCGATGACCAGCCAGCGCCCGTACATCCTGCGCGCGCTGTACGAGTGGATCGCCGACAACGGCATGACCCCGCACGTGCTGGTGGATGCGCGCGTGTCCGGCGTGCGGGTGCCCGCGCACACCGTCAAGGACGGGCAGGTGGTGCTCAACATCGCCGATCGCGCGGTGGCCCGGCTGGAAATGGACAACGACGCGCTGCGCTTCTCCGCGCGATTCGGCGGCGTAAGCCAGTCGGTGGTGGTGCCGATGGCGGCGGTGATCGCGATCTATGCGCGCGAGACCGGGCAGGGCATGGCGCTGCCGGCGGACCTGCCGTCCGAAACCGCGGATGCCGGCGCCGATGCCGCGCCTTCGGCCGCGCCGGAAACTCCGGCCGATACCGACCCGCCGCCGCGCTCCGATCCGCCCAAGCGCGGCAGCCATCTGCGCATCATCAAGTGACGCAACGCGCCGCGCTTCAGCGCGGCCGGCGTTGCGTCATCCCCGCGCAGGCGGGGATCCAGCATTTCGGAATGCCCGACCTCGCATTCCAGTGCGGCTCGTGACGCATCAATTCCGTTATTGGTCCGGCCCTCAAATAGTCGCATCCGCCGCCGCTTTGTGTAGAGCCGAGCTTGCTCGGCTAAACGCCAGGCAGCGCAGCAAGCTGCGCTCTACCGGAAACCATTTGAGGGCCGGATCAATCGGCGGCGAATCCGGTGTTCCGGCTGCTTGCCGGCCTACTGCGGAAAGCTCCGCACCACCGCCTGCGCGGCGCGACTCGGGCCGCTGAAGCCCACCAGCTTGCCGCCTAGCAGCTGGACCCGGCCGATGTGGCGGTCCTGTCCGTCCTCGGAATACTCGAAGCGGAAGCTGCGCTCCAAGCCAAGCCAGCCATTGTCCATGCGGCGCAGGCGCAGGCCGGTGGCGTGCACGGACTGGTCCAGCCACTGCACGCCGGCGGCCTCGCAGGCGTCGCGGCCGATCTCGGCGGCGCGCTCGGCCGCTGCGCGGGAGGCGGTGAAAAAGAAGAAGCCGGCGGCGCCGACGATCATCAGGATGAGCAGGGTGGGCATGCCGACATCGTGCCGCAAGGCGCGGCGACGGTAAATCCGTGCCGATGCCGGCTGCCCCGCGGCATCCGTGTGGTGGCCACCGCGTCCCGGTCTGTGCGGTTCCTGGGAGGAATGGCGTGGAAGTGCGCTTGCCCGGTGCCGACGGCTCGGATCCCCCCGTTTCCGCCTCGTCGCACCCGACCCGTCTTGCCAAGAAGGCAAGCTCGCCCCGTTCCCGCTGCCGGGCAGCGCCGTGCAGTCACTGTCGAACGGAAGTTTCCGTGGACGACCAGTGCGCGGGTTGACGCATGTCATTTGCGACGGAGAAGGGGGGAGCGAACATGCTTGAAATGTAAATGATTCTTATTTGTGAAATGCCTGAGATAGCGCTGCGCCACGGCCGACGCGACCGATGGCTCGGTCCGCGCACACCGCCTTCGCGCCTTTCTCTTCCTGATTGGAGATTTTCGAACATGCTCGCCCTCCGCATCCGCCGGCACCTGCTGACCATCGGTATCGCCTCTGTCCTTGCCGGGAATCCCGTCGCTGCGCAAACAAGGCCCGGAACCGCCGAGCCGGTCGATCTGGATCGAATCACCGTGCTCGGTCGCAGCATCGCCACCCCGGTGGCGCCCAGCGTCACCGACGAGCGCCGGCGCCTCGAGCGCGTTCCCGGCGGCACCAACCTGATCGATCTGCACGATGCCGGCCGCCAAGCCACGCTGCGCGATGCCTTGGACTATCAGCCCGGCATAGTGCTGCAGGAGTTCTTCGGCGGCATCGACCAGCCCCGGCTGAACGTCCGCGGCTCCGGAATCCAGAGCAATCCGGTCAACCGCGGCCTGTTGCTGCTGCAGGATGGCGTCCCGCTCAACGAAGCCGATGGCTCTTTCGTCATCGGCCTGCTGGAGCAGCGCAACGCGGCGTTCGTCAGCGCCCGCCGCGGCGCCAATGCGCTCAGTCCCGGCGCCACCACGCTGGGCGGCGAGATCGATTTCTTCAGCCTCAACGGCGCCGACGAGCGGGGACGCCTGCGCCTGGAAAGCGGCAGCGACGGCCGCCGTGGCGGCCAGTTGGCCTGGGGTGGCGCCGGCGAGCGCGCCGACTGGTGGATCGGCGCCAGCCACGACCGCTACGACGGTTATCGCCACCACGCCGACGGCGAACGCAGCGCGGTCCATTTCAATACCGGCTGGCGCGCTGGCGAAACCTTCAGCAATCGCACCTGGCTATCGTGGACCGACCTGTTCTTCCACATTCCCAACGTGGTGCCCAAGAACCGCGTCCAAGACGACCCGCGCGGGGTGATGGGCGATGCCGCGACGCCGCAGGACACTTTGCTCAACGTCTACCGGCGCGACCCGCTTCGCGATACCCGCCAACTGCGGGTAGCCAATGCGTCCGAATGGGGCGCCGCGGATTCCAGGCATCGTTTGGGCCTGTGGTGGCAGGGCACCGATGACCTGTTCAAGAACCCGACCGTGCACAACGTCAGCGATTCCGATACCTGGGGCGCGCAGTACCAGTGGAACGGCGAGCGTGGGCGCCTGGACTACCGGCTGGGGGCATCCTGGACCGACGGTGACACCGCGCGCGATTTTTATGCCAACAATCCGGCCAATGGCAGCCGCCTGCAGCGCTTCGGCCATTACGGGCTCGAGGCGTCCAGCCTGGACCTGGTCGCCGGGTTGGGGTGGCGGGTCGGCGGCGACGTGCGGCTGCTGGCCGAGAGCAAATGGAGCCGGGTCGAGCGCAATGCCCATGACCTGTCCCGCGGCATCCGTCTGGATCAGCGTTACAGCCATGCCAGCCCCAGGCTGGGCGCGATCTGGCAACCGCGCGAGGACCTTCGCCTATTCGCCAATCTCAGCCGCAGCAATGAAGTGCCGACCTGGTGGGAAATCGTGTCCGCGGATGCGCCGCCGAACAATCCCGCGGCCGCCCAGGCAGCGCTGCTGCGGCTGCGGGTGCAGACCGCGGACACCGTCGAAATCGGCGGCGGCGGTCGGCTGGGCGGGGTGAACTGGTCGCTGGTCGCCTACCACAGCCGGGTGGACGACGAGCTGATGTCGATGGTGGACGAATCCGGCAGCCGGGTCGGCACCTACAACTATGCCGCCGGAACCACCCATCGGGGCGTGGAGGCCGGGCTGGATGGCCGCCTGCCGATGGCGATTGCGGGCGCGCTGGAATACCGGCTGGCGTGGACGTACAGCGACTTCACCTTCGACGGCGGGCAGTTCGCCGGCAACCGCATCGCCGGCGTGCCGCGCAACCTGATCAGCGCCGAACTGCTGTGGCGGCATGGCGGATGGCGCCTGGGGCCGAACCTGCGCTGGTTGCCGGGCGACACCCCGACCGACCATGCCAACACCCGCGCCATTTACCAGGATGGCTACGCTCTGCTCGGCTTCCGCCTGGAATACACCGCCAGCGATGGCCGTTGGTCGGCGTTCGTGCATGCCGACAACCTGACCGATCGCCGCTATGCCAGCAGCTACGTGATCCGGGATCAGGGAACGCTGGCGCAGCCTGGCTTCCTGCAGGGCGTCGGTCGCAACGCGACGGTCGGCCTGACCTGGCGGTTCTGATCCGGCGCGAGGAGAGCGAGGAACCCGTTCTGCACGGATCGATGGCAGGGAACGCCGAAGTTTCCCCGGCCCTTCCCGTGCCGAGCCATGCCCATAAGACGTCCGGTCGGGCTCGATGCTCCAGCGGACGCGAACCAAAGCAACAACCCCCCGATCCATCCAGCCTGACGGAGAACGCCCATGAAATTTCCTCTTCTGCTGTCTTCCCTGCTGCTGGGCATCGCGATCGCGCCGGGCGCGATCGCCGCCGATGTCCCGCCGCCGCCACGCCTCGCCGATCTGGCCGCCGCGCCTGCCGCCACCGGCTTGGCCGAGGCGCGCAAGATGGTGCAGGTGGGTCAGTACGACACCGCCAAGGTCATGCAATTGCAGCTCAAGGCCGGCACCCGGCTTCCTGCCCATGCCGCGCCGGACAGGGTGCTGGTGGTCGTGCTGGGCGGCAGCGGCGAATTCGAGATTTCCGGCGAGACCGTTCCCCTGCACGAGCGCCAGGTGCTGCACCTGCAGCCGGGCGAATCGCACGGAGTGACGGCGAAGACCGACCTCGATCTGCTGCTGGTGCGCCTCGGCGCGCATTGAGCGCCGGGGGGGAAGGGCGGCACGCGACATCCGCGTGCCGCCTTCAAGCGGGCGGCGGGCCGAGTTTCAACGAGAAGTCGATGGCGCGGACGTGCTTGGTCAGCGCGCCGATCGAGATGCAGTCCACGCCGTCCTCGGCGATCCCGCGCAGCGTGTCCATGTCCACGCCGCCCGAGACTTCCAGCGGGATGCGGCCGTGGTAAGGCGCGCCCTTGGCGATGCGCACCGCTTCGCGCCGGGTCGCCGCGTCGAAGTCGTCGATCAGCACGCGGGTACAGCCGGTGTCCAGCGCGTCGCGCAGTTGTTCCAGCGTTTCCACCTCGACGATCAGCGGCAGCTCCGGATGCAGCGCGCGCGCGCGCGCGATGGCCGCCGCCACGGAGCCGAACGCGCGGATGTGGTTCTCCTTCAGCATCACCGCATCAAACAGCGCCATCCGGTGGTTCATGCCGCCGCCCACGCGCACCGCGTATTTCTGCGCCACGCGCAGGCCGGGCAGGGTCTTGCGGGTGTCGAGGATCTTCGCGCCGGTGCCGCGCACCGCATCGACGTACTGCGCGGTGACGGTGGCGGTGCCGCTCAGGGTCTGCAGGAAATTGAGCGAGGCGCGCTCGGCGCTGACCAGCGCGCGGTTGCGGCCTTGCAGGGTGGCGATGACGGTGCCCCTGGCGATGCGGTCGCCCTCGTCGCAGCGCCAGTCGATGCGCACCTCGGGATCGAGCGCGCGATGGCAGGCGTCGAACCAGGGCCGGCCGGCCACCACGCAGTCTTCCTTGCACAGGAGATAGGCGCTGTCGGGCGCGTCGTCCAGCAGCGATGCGGTCGCGTCGCCAAGGCCGATGTCCTCGGCCAGCGCGGCGGCCACGTCGGCGGCGACCGCGTCCTCCGGCGGCGGGGCGAAGCGCACGCTCATGCCGCCGGGAAGTCGCCGACCTGCGATGTCGTCATGGCCTCTTCGGCCAGCAGCACCGGGATACCGTCGTCGATCCGGTAGACGGTCTTGCGGTCGCGGGTCAGCAGCGCCTCGCGCAGCGCGTCCGCCTGCGGCGTGCCGTCTTCGCGCTTCACGGCGCCGGCGGCGATCGCGCGGTTGAAGGCGTCGAGCCCGGCCGCGTCCAGCAGCGAGAGCGGCTGGCGGGTGGCGGGGCAGACCAGGATGTCGAGCAGCTTGCGATCCATCGGAGAGGCAACGGGAAACGGGGGCCGTTAGAATACGTCTTTAGCGACCGGGGATTGTCATGTCCGCTGCCAACAACGCCGCACCTCTGGTCGGCATCGTGATGGGTTCGCGCTCCGACTGGGAGACGATGCAGCACGCGGCTGCAAAGCTCGAAGCGCTGGGCGTGCCGCACGAAGTCCGCGTGGTCTCCGCGCACCGCACGCCCGACGTGCTGTTCTCGTATGCCGACACTGCCGCCGCGCGCGGCCTGCGCGCGATCATCGCCGGCGCCGGCGGCGCGGCGCACCTGCCGGGCATGCTGGCCTCCAAGACCGCGGTGCCGGTGCTGGGCGTGCCGGTGCAGAGCAAGGCGCTGAACGGCATGGATTCGCTGCTGTCGATCGTGCAGATGCCGGCCGGCATCCCGGTCGCCACTTTCGCCATCGGCAACGCCGGCGCGGCCAACGCGGCGCTGTTCGCGGCGGCGATGCTGGCCAATGACCACCCCGCCGTCGGCGATGCGCTGGCCGCGTTCCGCGCGAAGCAGACCGAGGACGTCGTGAACAACGACGATCCGCGCAAGTGACCGCGGCGTCCCCGATGACCACAGTGGGCATTCTTGGCGGCGGGCAATTGGCCCGCATGATGGCGCTGGCCGGCGCGCCGCTGGGCCTGCGCTTCCTGGTGCTGGACACGGTGGCCGACGCCTGCGCCGGCCAGTTCGCGCCGATGGTGGTGGGCGACTACACCGACCAGGACGCACTGCAGGAATTCGCCTCGCGCATCGACGTGGCGACCTTCGACTTCGAGAACGTGCCGGCGGAATCCGCGCAGTGGCTGACCGCGCGCGTACCGGTGTTCCCGAACCCGCGCGCGCTGGCGACGGCGCAGGACCGGCTGGCCGAGAAGACCCTGTTCCGCGAGCTGGGCATCCCGGTGCCGCCGTTCGCCGCCATCGACACGCGCGAGCAACTGCAGGCGGCGGTGGCGGAGCTGGGCACGCCCTGCATCCTCAAGACCCGCCGGCTGGGCTACGACGGCAAGGGCCAGTTCCGCATCAAGTCGCCCGGCGACGTCGATGCCGCCTGGGACGCGCTGGGCGCGCAGGCGGCGAAGGTCGGGCTGATCCTGGAAGGCTTCGTCGCCTTCCAGCGCGAGCTTTCGGTGGTCGCCGTGCGCGGCCGCGACGGCGAGTTCCGCGCCTGGCCGCTGACCGAGAACTGGCACGTCGACGGCGTGCTCTCGGCCAGTCTCGCCCCCGCGCCGGTGGAGGACGCGCTGCGCGACACCGCGCTGGCGCACGCGAGCAAGCTGGCCGAGGCGCTGGACTACGTCGGCGTGTTCGCGCTGGAGCTGTTCTGCCGCGACGGCGAGCTGCTGGCCAACGAGATGGCGCCGCGCGTGCACAACTCCGGCCACTGGACCATCGAAGGCAGCGAGACCAGCCAGTTCCAGAACCACCTGCGCGCGGTGCTCGGGATGCCGCTGGGCGACACCCGCATGGTCGGGCACGCCTGCATGCTCAACTGGATCGGCGCGATGCCGGATGCCGACGCGGTGCTGCGCGAAGCGGGCGGCCACTGGCACGACTACGGCAAGTCGCCGCGCGCGGGCCGCAAGGTCGGGCACGCGACGCTGCGCGCGAATTCACGGCAGGAACTGGCCGAGGCCCTGCGTCGCATCGGCGATGCGTTGGAGCGAGGAGCGCAGGTCGCGCCGGTGATCGAACGCCTCGTCTGACCCGCAAGGGCCGCGCGCTTCGGGATCGTGGCGATCCGTGGCAGGATGCGGGCAACCGCCGCGCCTGCGAATGCCGATGATCCTGCAACCGAACCAGATGCTGCCCTACGCGATGCCGGTCCTGGTGGGCTGGGTGCTGTACAGGCGCGTGCGCCGCAATTTCGGACCGCAGGCGTGGAAGCCGAAGCGCACCTGGTTCCGCCTGGTGCTGATCGCGCTCGTGGCGCTGATGCTGGCGGTGGCTGCCGTGTTCGTGCCGCATGCGCTGCTGCCGATGGCGGGCGGCGCGGCGGTGGGTGGCGTGCTGGGCTGGATCGGGCTGCGCCACACCCATGCCGAATGGCGCGACGGCGTGCGCACCTACATCCCGAATCCGTGGGTCGGCGGCCTGCTGACGCTGGCGTTGGTCGTGCGCATGATCTGGCGTTTCACCCACGGCGGCGGCATGCAGGGCGTCCAGCAGCAGCCCAGCGTGCTGACGATGGCGATCGCCGCCGCGCTGGTGGCCTACACGCTGTACTACAGCATCGGCCTGATCCGGCGGATGCGGGAATTGGGCGAGCATCCGCCGCAGGCCTGATGCCCGCCGCGCAAACGGAAACGGCCGGGTCGCCCCGGCCGTTTCGCGTCGCGCCGACGTATCGGCTTACTTCATCTGCGAGGCCGCGAAGTCCCAGTTCACCAGGTTCCAGAACGCCTCCACGTACTTCGGGCGGGCGTTGCGGTAGTCGATGTAGTAGGCGTGCTCCCACACGTCGCAGGTCAGCAGCGGGGTGTCCTCGCCGGTCAGCGGGGTGGCCGCGTTCGGCGTGCTGACCAGCGCCAGCGCGCCGTCCGGGCGCTGCACCAGCCACGCCCAGCCGGAGCCGAAGGTGCCAATGGCGGTCTTGGTGAACTCTTCCTTGAACTTGGCGAAGCTGCCGAACGCAGCGTTGATCGCGTCGCCTAGCTTGCCGTCCGGCTCGCCGCCGCCGCCCGGCTTCAGACAGTTCCAGTAGAAGGTATGGTTCCACACCTGCGCGGCGTTGTTGAACATGCCGCCCTGCGACTTGCGGATGATCTCCTCCAGCGGCATGTCGGCGAACTCGGTGCCGGCGATCATGTTGTTGAGGTTGGTCACGTAGGCCTGGTGATGCTTGCCGTAGTGGAAGTCGATGGTCTCGGCCGAGATGTGCGGTTCCAGTGCGGTGCGGTCGTAGGGCAGGGCTGGCAGTTCGATGGCCACGGCGGGCTCCTGAAGGATGGCGAGGGGATGCGGCCGGGGCCGCGCGAAGACATACAATGCGCGATTGTATCCCCCAAGCCCGTTGCTGCATCGTGAAACGCGCGGGCCACACCGTTTCAGGAGTTCTGCCAATGTCGTCCGTGGAAGAGCGCATCCGCGCCGAGATCGAAGGCCATCCCATCGTGCTGTTCATGAAGGGCACCGCGCAGTTCCCGATGTGCGGCTTCTCCAGCCGCGCCGTGCAGGCGCTGAAGGCGGCGGGCGCCACCGACCTGCACACCGTCAACGTGCTGGAGGAGCCCGAGATCCGCGCCAACCTGCCGCGCTTCTCCGACTGGCCGACCTTCCCGCAGCTGTTCGTCAACGGCGAGCTGATCGGCGGCTGCGACATCACCGTCGAACTGGCCGAATCCGGCGAACTGGCGCGCCTGGTCGCCGACGCGCGGAAGGCGTGAGCGTGCAGGGGGCGCTTCAGGATCGCGTCGTCCTGATCGCCGGCGCGGCCGGCGGGCTGGGTTCGGCGGCGGCGGTCGCCTGCGCCCAGGCGGGCGCGACCGTCATCCTGCTCGGGCGCAAGGTCGCGCCGCTCAACCGGGTCTACGACGCGGCGAAGGCGGTGGGCCCGGAACCGATCCTGTATCCGCTGGACCTGGAAGGCGCCGCTCCGGACGACTACGACCAGCTGGCGCAGGCCATCGACGCCGAGTTCGGCCGGCTCGACGGCCTGCTGCACTGCGCCGCCGAGTTCAAGGGCCTGACCCCGTTGCGGCACACCGATCCGGCCGACTTCGCCCGCGCCGTCCACGTCGACCTGACCGCGCGCTGGTGGCTGACCCAGGCCTGCCTGCCGCTGCTGGCGAAGACCGATGCCGGCGCGGCAGTGTTCGTGCTGGACGATCCCGCCCGCAGCAGCGCCGCATTCTGGGGCGGCTACGGGCTGGCGCAGTCGGCACAGGCGACGCTGATCCCGATGCTGCAGGCGGAACTGGGCGAGCAGGGCCCGCGCGTCAGCGGCCTGCGTCCGGGCCCGATGCGCACCGGCCTGCGCGGCAAGGCCTACCAGCTCAACGCCGATACCGAGGCCAGGCCGGCGGCCGACTACGCGGCGGCCTGCGTGGAACTGCTCTCGCCGGCGGGCGCGGCGTGGCGCGGGAAGATTCGCGAGGCGGCGTCACCCTAGGGTAAGAAGAAGGGCGGCCGAGCCTCGTTGGTCGCCTTTCAGCCATCTTTCCGAAAACCCGCGCGTGCGAGAATGCCGGCATGACCATCACCGCCGCCGCCCTGCTGCTGTTCTTCATTCTCGACCCGCTGGGCAACATCCCGGTGCTGCTCAGCCTGTTCAAGGGGCTGCCGGCCGCACGCCAGCGCAAGGTGCTGATGCGCGAACTGCTGATCGCGCTGGTGGTGCTGATGCTGTTCCTGTGGGGCGGCCAGTACGCGTTGGAACTGATGCATCTGCGGCAGGAATCGGTGTCCATCGCCGGCGGCATCGTGCTGTTCCTGATCGGCCTGCGGATGATCTTCCCGACCTCGGAAGGCGTCATGGGCGACGTGCCGGGCGGCGAACCCTTCGTCGTCCCGCTGGCCATCCCGATGATCGCCGGCCCGTCCGGCATGGCCGCGGTGATGCTGCTGGGCAGCCAGGAACCGGACCGGATGGGCGACTGGATGCTGGCGCTGACTCTGGCCTGGGGCGCCACCGCGCTCATCCTGTTCTCGGCCACCTGGCTGAAGAAGCTGCTGGGCACCCGCGTGCTGACGGCAGTCGAGCGCCTGATGGGCATGGTGATCGTGGCCCTGTCGGTGCAGATGTTCCTGGACGGCATCAAGTCCTATCTGGGCAGCGCGGGCTGACGGATCGGGCGGCCCGGCTGCGCGTCGTTTGCCCGCCATCCCCCTGTCATCTGCCGGTCATCGATCCCGGCTACCGTGTTAAACTTTGGTAATCCCGTCCGCCAGGGTATGGCGGCGGGAACCCCACGAAAACAGCCGGCAACCGTCGTGGAACGGGCATGTCGGCTTCCGCCGTCCATTGCCTGTCGTTATTTCTCCATCCTCAGAGGTCATACCATGAAGCATTCGAACCGCGCCCGGCTGTCCAAGCTGTCGCTGGGCCTGATGGTCGCGCTCGCTGCGGCGCCCGTCTTCGCGCAGAGCACGTCGTCCGGCGTCGGTGGCCAGGTCGTTTCGGCCGGCGGCCAGCCCGTCGCGGGCGCCGAAGTCACCATCACCCACGTCGAGTCGGGCACGATCAGCCGCGCCACCACCGACGCCAGCGGCCGCTACAACGCCCGCGGCCTGCGCGTGGGCGGTCCGTACACCATCGTCGTCAACAAGCCGGGCGAAGGTACGAAGACCCAGGATGGCGTGTACCTGGAACTGAACCAGGTCAGCACCGTCAATGCGACCCTGGGCGAATCCGTCACCAACATCGAAACCGTCCAGGTGGTCGGCGACGCGAGCGCCTACCTGTTCGATTCGAACAACAAGGGCGTGGGCACGTCCATCAGCGGCCGCCAGCTTGAGACGGCCGTGAGCGGCAACCGTTCGCTGGACGACATCGCGCGCCTCGATCCGCGCGTGACCGTGACGGACCAGAACGACGGCTCGATCTCCGTGGCCGGCCAGAACAACCGCTACAACACGATCAGCGTCGACGGCCTGTCGGTGAACGATCCGTTCGGCCTGAACGCCAACGGCTTGGGCTTCACCGGTTCGCCGATCTCGCCGGACACCATCGCCGCCTACGACATCAAGATCTCCGAGTTCGACGTCGTCACCGACGCCGTCGGCGCCAGCATCAACGCGGTGACCAAGTCCGGCACCAACGACTTCCACGGTTCGGTGTACTACACGCTGACCGACGCCGGCAGCATGGTCGGCCGCCTTGGCGGTTCGGCCTACAAGGGCTTCGACAAGAACGAAACCAAGGGCGCGACGTTCGGCGGCCCGATCATCAAGGACCGCCTGTTCTTCTTCGGTTCGTACGAAGAGCAGGAAATCAGCGGCCTCGCCGGCGTCGGTACCGATGCCGTCAGCAGCGGCAAGCTGACCTCGCAGCAGGTGGGCGATGTCGCCAGCGCGTTCGATGCCATCGGCATCAAGGCCGGCACCTACGGCAGCGCGGGCGACGTGTCCCTGAAGAACAAGCGTTCGCTGGCGAAGTTCGACTGGAACATCAACGACAGCCACCGCGCCAGCTTCACCTTCCAGCGCACCGAAGAGACCAAGCCCACTCCGTACAGCTCGTACGTGAAGGACATCAGCGCCATCCTGCCCAGCAACTGGTACACGGTGGCGTCCAAGACCGACAACTATTCGGTGCAGCTGTTCAGCGACTGGAGCGAGAACTTCAGCACCGAGTTCAAGGTCGGCTACCAGAAGTACAACGTCAACAACGGCGCCGCGATCGATCAGCCGGAGGTGTATGCCTGCTTCACCGCGGTCGCGACGGATTGCACCAACTTCGCCAGCAACGCGAAGGCTCCCTGGGTCATCGCGGGCGAGGACCGTTACCGCCACGAGAACTCGATCGACAGCACGCGCATCAGCGGCACGCTGTCCGGAACCTATTACGCGGGCAACCACACCATCAAGGGCGGCGTCGACTTCCTGAGCAACGAAGTCGCCAACGTGTTCGGCCAGTTGCTGCACGGTTCGTACGGGTTCTACGACAAGAACAACAACGGTACGCCGGTGGACGAGATCCTCGCCAAGAACTACGGTTTCTTCGTGAAGAACTACCTGCCGGACGGCGTCAATCTGGCCGACAGCGCCGGTACCTGGAAGTACACCCAGATCAGCCCGTTCCTGCAGGATACCTGGCAGGCCACCGACAACCTGTCGCTGACCTTCGGCGTTCGCGTGAACATTCCGAAGGCCGACCACGCGCCGCCGGTCGCCCTGGAGAGCGCCACCAGCACCGCGCCTGGAGCCACAGCGGGTGAGCCGGTCTGGGAAAGCCGTTTCGGCTATACCAGCGCCACCACGCTGGGTTCGAAGAACAAGGTGATCGAGCCGCGCGTCGCCTTCAACTACACCTTCGACAGCGAGCGCCAGATGCAGCTGCGCGGCGGCGTGGGCCTGTTCCAGACCGTTCCGCCGTACGTGTGGCTGACCAACGCCTACACGAACAACGGCGTGGTGTCGGCGAAGCAGTACAGCGTCACCAACTCGGCTGCCGGTGCTTCGACCACGGACCCCTTCAGCGCCGATCCGAACAACCAGCCGGGTCCGACCAGCGTCGCGGCGGGCGTGTGCGCGACGAACGCCACCTGCCAGATCGACGTGCTCGATCCTGACTTCAAGATGCCGGGTGCATGGAAGTTCGCTCTGGGCTTCGATACCGAGCTGCCCTGGGGGCTGACCGGCAGCATCGAGTATCAGCACATCAAGGCGAAGAACGCCATCGACTACATGCTGCCGAACATCGGCACCCCGAAGGGCAAGCTGCCGGATGGTCGCGATTCCTACTGGCAGACCTATCCCAACGCGAGCACCACCCAGATCGGCAACGGCACCAACAACGGTGCGTATGCCGAGATCAACACCCGCTCGAGCCTGCTGACCAACAGCAACAAGGGCGGTTCGGATTCGGTGACCTTCTCGTTGTCCAAGGCGCTGTCGAACGGCTTCCGCGGCAACTTCAGCATCACCCAGACGCATAGCACCGAAGTCAACCCGGGTACCGCGTCGCAGGCTTACTCGAACTACAACTACGTGACGCGCGTGAACCCGAACGACTCGCTGGAAGCGACGTCCCGCTTCGACGTTCCGCTGTCGGTAAAGGCGTCGATGAGCTGGGATCACGCGTTCTTCGGCGACTACAAGACCACCATTTCGATGTACTACAACGGCCATAGCGGCCAGCCCTACAGCTGGACGTTCGGCACCGACGTGAACGGCGACAGCATCAACAACGTCGACCTTGCGTACATCCCGCTGGTCAACGACCCGATCGTCACCTACAAGGCGGGCACCACCGCTGCGCAGATCCAGGCCTTCCAGAACCTGATCGACAGCGATCCGTACCTGAGTTCGCGCCGCGGCCAGATCGCCGGCCGCAACGATTCACACCAGCCGTGGATCAACCAGCTCGACGTCGGTTTCCAGCAGGAGCTGCCGGGCTTCTTCAAGGGCAACAAGGTTGTCGTCCGTCTAGACATCTACAACTTCCTGAACATGCTCAACAAGGACTGGGGGCAGCAGAACGGCGTGGGCTACTTCGGCACCCGTCGTCTGGCCTACGTCACCGACGTTGCCAACGGCAAGTACGTGTACGACATCGGAACGGAAGCCAAGCCGTCCTGGCAGGATTTCGGCGTGTACGACACCTACACCAACCCGGCCCGCGTGATCTCCCGCTGGCAGGCGCTGTTGACCGTTCGCTACCAGTTCTGATCGGTAGTACGTCGATGTCCGAAACGCCCGGGGCACCCCGGGCGTTTTTTTGTGCGCGATGCTGGCGCCGCTGCGATAAAGTGACCGAATGAATACGACCTCAAACATGCCGCAGGGTGCGGCCGTACAAATCCCCGTTTCCACGCTCCCCACCGTCAGTACCCACATCTATCCCCGTGGCGCGCTGGACGTGCTCTCGCGAGAGGAAGTTGCCCGCCTGCGCGACGCTTCCGCCGGTGGTCTGCATGACCTGCTGCGCCGCTGCGCGCTGGCGGTGCTGACCTCGGGCAGCGCCTCCGACGATCCGCGCGCCGCGCAGGAGCTGTATCCCGATTTCGACATCCAGGTGCGCCAGCAGGACCGCGGTGTGCGCATCGAGTTGAGCAACGCGCCGGCCATGGCCTTCGTCGACGGTCAGATCATCGCCGGCGTCGCCGAGCTGCTGTTCGCGGTGGTCCGCGACTTGGCGTTCACCGCCATCGACCTCAATGGCGACGAGGAACTGAACACCTCTTCGGGCATCACCGACGCGGTGTTCCGTTTGCTGCGCAACGCACGCGTGCTGCACCCGGCCGATCCCAATCTGGTGGTGTGCTGGGGCGGCCATTCGATCGGCCAGGAGGAATACAAGTACACCAAGCAGGTCGGCTACGAGCTGGGCCTGCGCGGGCTGGACATCTGCACCGGTTGCGGTCCGGGCGCGATGAAGGGGCCGATGAAGGGCGCGACGATCGCGCACGCCAAGCAGCGCCGCCGCCGCACCCGCTACATCGGCATCACCGAGCCGGGGATCATCGCGGCCGAGTCGCCCAACCCCATCGTCAACCACCTGGTGATCATGCCGGACATCGAGAAGCGCCTCGAAGCCTTCGTCCGCATGGCCCACGGCATCATCGTGTTCCCGGGCGGCGTCGGCACCGCCGAGGAAATCCTGTACCTGCTCGGCATCCTGCTGCGCGAAGAAAACGCTGGCCGCCGCTTCCCGCTGATCCTGACCGGTCCCACCGGCGCCGCGCCGTATTTCGAACAGATCGACCGGTTCATCCGCCTGACCCTGGGCGATGAGGCGGCCTCGCTCTACGAAATCATCGTGGCTGATCCCGCGCAGGTCGCTAAGCGCATGAGCACGGGCATCCGCAAGGTCAAGGAGCAGCGCATCGAGCAGCAGGATTCGTTCTTCTTCAACTGGGCGATGCACGTGCCGCTGGAGTTCCAGCAGCCGTTCTCGCCGACGCACGAGTTGATGGCGGGGCTGGATCTGCACCACGGGCGCAAGCCGCACGAACTGGCGGCGGATCTGCGCCGCGCGTTTTCGGGCATCGTCGCCGGCAACGTCAAGGAGGACGGCATGCGTCGCATCGAGGCATACGGGCCGTTCGAAATCCACGGCGACACCGACATCATGCAGGCGCTGGATTCGCTGCTGCGCGCGTTCGTCGAGCAGCGGCGCATGAAGATCGCCGGCGACTACAAGCCCTGCTACAGGGTGGTGAGCTGACGCGACGGAGCAGGGCGAGCCGCTCTGGCTCGCCCTATGTCGTTGGTAGCCGCACCCGCGTCACGAAGCGGCCATCCTCAATGCCCGCGTCGATCCGCCCCTGGTTGCCGGTCATCGCCAGCACCCGTTCGCGCGCCGAGGCCAGGCCAACGGCATGGCCTCGCGAATTGCCGGTCGATGTGGGCAGATCGTTGGCGACGATTACGTCGATTCCGTCGTTGGCAGCATGGACGGACACTTCCAGTCGCCCACCTTCAGGCAGCCGTTCGATGCCGTGACGAATGGCGTTTTCGGCCAGCGGCTGGATCGAAAGCGATGGCACCCGCACGTCCGGCAACGTATCCGGCACATTCCATGAAAGCTGCAGACGCGGTCCGAAGCGCAGCGCCTCGATTTCCAGATAGCGCCGGGTCAGTGCCAGTTCTTCGGCCAGAGGGATCAATTCCGGCCCGCGCAACGCACTTCGGAACAGATCGGCCAGATCTAGCAAGACGCGCTCGGCCTCGTCCGGCCGAGCGTGCACCAGCGCTGCGCTAGTATTGAGTGTGTTGAACAGGAAGTGCGGCCGGATGCGTGCTTGCAGCGCTTCAAGCTCCAGTTGCTTGGCACGTATCGCAAGCCTTCGTGCGTCCCAATAGTTCTGGAAGGCCAGCAGGCCGATCAGGCCCACCACCATGGCCATGGCCAGCATGCGCAGCACGAACACCGTTCGCGAACCCTCTGCATTGCCGGTCATGAGCAGGATGCTCCAGGCCGCGGCAGCGACCAGCAGGCTCATCGCTAGGAACAGTCCCAGGCAGGCCCAGGCCAAATGCAGCGGCGGCAGTTTGGCCAGCGGCCTACGCAGTAGGAACAGTACGCACAAAGTACCCAGCGCCACCCACTGGATGCCCAGGGAGGCCAGGCCGAAGTGCACCATACGATCGCCGTTCCGGGGTGGCGCCAGTGCCAAGATGGTGGCAAGCGCCTCCCCGCGAGTACCACGCCCATGAGGGCGGCGGGGCGCCAGAGGGTGACAAGGGGTTCTTCTGGTGTTTTTGCGCGATCAGACATGGAGGGGGCGCTGTAGGGCGGGGCGGCGTCCAGGAGCGACAAGCCTAGCTGCCACTCCCAAGGAAGTCGAAGATGCCCCGTCTCTCGGGCTTGGTCGCCGCCCGTTCCCAGCCGGCGGCCGCCTGTCGGTCAGTGCTGGCCCCTATGTCTGGGCGGCGCTAAGGTGGCCATGCAGAAAGGGGAGGACACTACTTTGCAACACCAATATGCCTGTCGATGGCCTGCCGGAGCTCGTGGTTTCACCCTCGTGGAATTGATGGTGACCGTAGCTGTGCTTGGCATTCTTGCGGTGATTGCTGTTCCCTCCATGACTGGCATGATCAATAACAGCCGGCTTCGAGGGCAGTCCGAAGAGGTTACGGCGGCGTTGCAACTGGCACGCTCTGAAGCAGTGCGGCGCAACCAGCGCATGACTGCCTGTGCCGCTGCATCCGGAACTACCTGCGCGGCATCGGCAAGCCGGTTCGTGGTGTATTGGCAGGATCCAGCCAATGTCGCCAACATCGAGTTGGTGCGTGAGATCGCGATGCCGGGCACTGTACAGGTCAGTGGCTCCGCCGGTGGCGCCCAATTCAGGTCGACGGGTTTGGCCGACAGCGTACAGCAGTTTCAGGTCACGGTGTCCGGCGAGGCCCGGTATGTCTGTGTCCAGATCAGTGGAGTGGTATCGGTGAAGAAGGTGGCTTGCTAATGAAATTCCGCATGAAATCGACATCTTCTCCGCGCAATGTTCGCGGCATGAGCCTGATCGAGGTATTGGTGGCCGTATTGGTATTGGCCGTTGGGATGCTGGGCGTGGCGGCCATGCAGGCGCTGGCGCTGCGCGGCGGGCAGGGCTCGCTGGAAAGCAGTCAGGCGGTGATGGCCGCTAATTCCATTATCGAGGCGATGCGCGCCAACCGCGCCAACGCGGCGTCCTATGTTTATAACGGCATTGCCGCCTGCGGCACGGTGCCTGGGGCGGGCTCATCGTTGGCAGGTAATGACCTCAATAACTGGGTGACGCGGCTCAAGGCCACCATTGGTACCGGCGTCGGAGACACCACCACCTGCGGCAGCATCAGCGCAGTGGGTGGTGTTTATACCGTCACGGTGCAATGGGATGACAGGCGCGCCGGTGGTGGGGCAACGCGGACGGTTGTCACGGAGGCCCGCATATGAGCCGCTCACGGCAGGTGGGCTTCGGCCTGATCGAGTTGATGGTTGCGATGATGCTGGGCTTGCTGGTGCTCGGCGCCGCGGTGGCGGTGTTCCAGTCCAATCTTCGGACCTTCAATGCCAATGACGGGCAGAACCGCGTCCAGGAGAATGCGCGCGTGGCTTATGAGTTGCTGTCCAAGGATGTGCGCTCCACCGGCAGTTCGGCCTGCTCCGCAGAGGCTTCTGTGCTGGGTACGGACAGCATGAGCAATGCATTCAAGGCCCCCTGTCCGGCAGTGCGACCCAGCTCACCACTGTGTCGGCCGATGACATTTCCTACCGCGTCAAGACGGCGTCGAAATCCTTCGTGCAACTGGTGGAAAGCGCCCCTGACGCAACCGATATCTTCAAGGTGGGCGACAAGGTGATGGTTTGCAATGCGGCCATGACCGGCTTTGCCGAAATCGCCTCCATTTCCGGGCAGACCGTCACTTTCACGGCGGAGCTGGAGTTCGATCCCTCGCTGACCGATTATGGTGATGCTGCCAGTATCTCGATTGCGCGTTACCGTAATAACCAGTGGCTGGTGAAAGCCAATGGTGGTGCTACCGGCAATTCGCTGTATGTCAACCGCAATGGTGGCGGAGATCAAGAAGTGGCCAACGGCGTCCAGAGCATGGGTCTGACGTACCACCAATTTGCCAACGGAAACCCCAATACCTACGTCGCCGCGCCAGGCAATTTCCAGTATGTCGATGCCGTACGCATGTACATGCCCCTGCGCGCGGTGATGCCCTCCAAGGCGCCGGGCGAGAGCGACGTCGTGAACCGCAATGTGGCCTCTGCCGTGAGCATCAGGAATCGCACCCTATGAGCCGCCGCTTCCAATCCCATTCGGCCATGCGCCGGCAGCAGGGCATTTCGCTTCTGGTGGTCTTGCTGTTGCTTGTCGTCATGTCGGTACTCGGCGTGGCGGTTTTGCGCAGCTCTGCCTTACAGGAGCGTATGAGCGCTAATTTACGCGATCGCAGCTTGGCTACCCAGGCGGTGGAGTCGGCGTTGGATACCGCACGGGCGAATCTGGATGCAGCCACCAAATGGCGTACCACCGTGCCCACGGCAGCAGATTGCACCAGCAATGGCGTTTGTCCGTCCTACACCGACGAAGGCAGCGCTGGCTGGGTGAATGGGCCCACTTTGCGTGGAGTCGCCACGCAATACTGGATCGAATATCTGGGTGAAAATTCGACGGCTATGGAAACCAACGGCGTAATTCCAGGCTCCGAAACAACCAATCGTGGCCCGATGTTTCGTATCACCGCGCGCAGCAACTCAATCGGGCGTGCGCTGGTGGTTCTGCAGACCGATGTCATCTACCGCAATCCGAAGCTGTGAGCCGCGTCATGAATACTCGAATCCATCGTGCTCGTAATAATTCCGTGGCAGCTCGGCCTTGGTGGGTGACGCCCGCAGCATGTCTGGCCACGCTATTGGCATTGCCCGTCAGTGCCGGGATCACGATTCCAGATGAGCCCTTGACTACCGGGAACAAGGTGGCGCCCAATATCCTGTTCATTCTGGATGATTCCGGATCGATGGAATGGCGCAACATGAACAACCAGGATATCACGCAGATTACTGGATCCGGTAGTTTCAGCGATGGGCCAGATGCAAATGGCATCACGACTGGTACGAGCAAGGACAGTGAAAGTAGCGGAAATTCTGCGATGTATGAGCAGAATTACGTCACCAATACTCTCTACTACAACCCCTCCGTGACCTATCAGCCTTGGATGGGGCTGATGGTAATCGCCTTAGCGGAGGGTCTAATTATTCATCGGCTTATAGCAGTGCTAATTATGTGAGCGGTGACGGAAATGGAAGTTCCGGAGGGAGTAGAAACCTTTCTGGCAATATCCAGACATTCTATGTCCCAAAGGATGTTACTAGCACGGATAATGCTTACCTTTCTAAGGTGGATAACTATTATCGTTATCAGATTATGACTGGTGGTAGTGGTGATATCCTGCGAGGCGTTTATGGGAAAGTTGTTGCGACTACTACGGCCGCAGCTGGATTTCCATTGACCAATCGAAGCCAAAGCAAAGGCAATTGGTTGCGTTACTCCGTTTCTGTTCCGGACGGGGTGTCGGTTTTGACGATTGCTATTTCTGGGGGAAGTGGTGACGCGGATCTTTATGTTCGCAAGGGAGGGGATCCAACGGACGCGGTCTACGATTGCCGCCCATATCTCAGTGGCAACAATGAAACATGCACAATCAATTCCCCGGGTGCGGGTTCATACTATATTGGTGTCAATGCGTACAGTGCGTTCTCCGGTTTGACGATTACAGCAACTCTTACCACTACCAACAGCTGTGATGGCGACAGTAATGGCTCTTGGGGTTGGATCAATTGCGAGTCGGCATTGCCGACCACGAGTCGCAATCTTGCTGAAGAAAAATCCAATTTCGCTACTTGGTACTCCTATCATCGTACCCGCATCAAGGCGGCTAAAGCAGGCGCTGCCGAGGCATTCAGGCCGCTTGGCAACAAAGTGCGCGTAGGGTATCGAAGCTTGCATGAGAACGGGAGTTCGAATTTCAATATTCCCGTGGGCGATGGGAATGACGGACGGTTTGTCGATAATGTGTCCCCCGCTACTACCAGTCGAACAACCTGGTACCGGCGGCTGTTTGCGGCAAGCGCCAATAGTGGCACCCCTCTTCGTAGCGTTTTGGAGCAGGCTGGCGAGTATTTCAAGGGAACTTCCAGTTCGGGACCTTATGGTCCGGAGAGCGGGGCGGATCAGTATTCTTGCCGTCAGAATTTCACCATCCTGACAACGGATGGGTATTGGAATGAAACTGGATCTTCAGCGGGAAATGCTGATAATACATCGGGAAGTTTGATAACGGGCCCTAAGGAGGCTAGTTATCAATATACTCCCGTGGCGCCGTATAAGGATGGTTTTTCGAATACATTAGCTGACGTTGCGATGTATTATTGGAAAACAGATCTCCGTACCTTGACGAACAATGTGCCTACTACTGACGCGAACCCCGCGTTCTGGCAGCACATGGTGACCTTTGGAATATCTATCGGCCTCAAGACAACCAAGGGATGGACCAGCATCGATGACGTGCCGGCCAATCCGGCGTGGCCAGAACCTGGTAGTGACAAGGCTGCAAATATCGACGATCTGTTGCATGCGGCAGTCAATGGGCGTGGTCAGTTCGTGGCCGCATCTAGCCCGTCGGCATTTACCAGTGGCTTGGCCAGGGCTTTGGCCGCCATTGCGCAGCGCACCAGCTCATTTTCCAATGTGGCTACCAATGCAGCTTCTATCAAGACCGGCGGCAAAGTGTTCAATGCTAGTTATGTTTCCGGACTCTGGACTGGGGCAGTGAAAGCGTGGACTTTGAATAGCAATAATGAACCGTCTACTCAGGCTTGGTCTGCGTCAATTCCAGCGCCATCCAGTCGGAATGTCTTTACTTTTGATGGCACATCCGGGGCAAATTTCCCTACCAGTAGCCAACAGCTGGCTTTGGTGCGCACTGGTGGCCCAGTGGATTACCCCGTCACCGGAGCAGAGAATGCGGCTTATATCAAGGGCGATACCAGTAAGGAGGAGCGCCACGGCGGCTTGCTTCGCAATCGCGCCAGTACCGTGCTTGGTGACATTGTCAATTCTTCGCCTGCCTATGTGAGCGATACCAACACTCTGTATGTTGGAGCCAACGATGGCATGCTGCATGCTTTTGATGCAGATACCGGTGTTGAGCAGTTCGCTTATATACCTGGCTTGGTCAACTTTGGCGATCTCAGCCAGCTCAGTCGTGGTGATTACACTCACAAATGGTTTGTGGATGGCCCAGTAGCCGTTACTACTCGTAAGCTGACTCCTAACAAAAATTATCTTGTAGGAGGAATGGGGCGCGGAGGCAAGGGTCTGTACGGTCTAGACGTGACCAATCCCGCTTCGTTCGGCACGGGCAATGTGACCTGGGAGCTTGGCGGCAACGACGCAGATATGGGGCTGGTGACCGGGCGGCCGATCCTGGCTCGCGTGGGGGGCGGTACCGTGGCCGCAATCGTGGGTAATGGCGTCAATAGCACCGACAACAAAGCGGTACTGTATGTCATCAATGCAGCCACCGGGGCCATCATCAGGAAATTGGATACTGGCGCCGGCGATGCCGCAAATCCCAATGGTTTGTCGGCACCCACCGGCATCTTGGGTAAAGATGGCCAGACACTGGCCTATGCCTATGCCGGCGACCGTTTGGGCAATGTGTGGAAGTTCGACATGAGTGCTGCTTCGCCTTCCAGTTGGACGGTGAGCAAGATGTTCACCGCCAAGTCCAGTGGCGGCGCCGGTGCTGTCCAGCCGATCACCGGTGGCGTGACAGTGGCCACCGATCCCAGGACCTACAAGCGCTGGGTGTTCTTCGGTACCGGCAGCTACATGACCACCACGGAAGCCGATGACAAGACGCCGAACATGCAGGGCATGTACGGCATCGTGGATACGGGCTCCACGGTGACTTACGCGAAATTGAAGAAGCGCACCATCGGCAATACAGGGGCGACCCAGGATGGTTATCCGGTGCGCACCTTCGAGGCCAAGGCGGACCTGGATTTGGCGACCTATGACGGCTGGTACCTGGATTTGCCGGGCAAGGGCGAGCGGATCGTGCAGGATGCGCAGCTGGTATCGAACATCCTGGTCACTGCCAGCATGATTCCGGAAGGCGATGCCTGCGAAGCCTCCGGCTCTGGCTATATCAATGCCCTTGATGCCTTCACGGGTACCAGCGCTGGTAAATCGTTCTTCGATCTGGACAAGGACGGGGATACCACTGATCAGAAAATCGGTGGCGTGCCCGTGGGTTCCGTGAACTTCGGGGTTGGTATGCCGACCTTGCCGATTTTCCTGGATGGGAAACTGATCGTGGGCGGCACCAATGCGGGAGAGAAGCCTGGTTCGGGCGGTATCGTCGGCAAGGAATGGGGCCGGGTTTCCTGGCGTGAAATCAGGAAGGATTGAATTCGATGCACGATTCCAAAGGATTTTCCATGCGTAATTCAGGCGCCTCAGGCTTCACCCTCATCGAACTGATGGTGGTAGTGGCGATCATCGGCATCTTGGCGTCGATCGCGTTGCCGTCGTACAACGAGCATGTGCGCAAGACCCGCCGAACCGCCGGCGCAGCCTGTGCGCTGGCGTTGGCGCAGCAGGCCGAACGGTACTACACCACCAACATGAGGTATACCGGTTTCGTGGCCAATACCACGATCTGCGAGCCGAAGGCGTTGGAGTTCTACGACGTGACGGCGCCAGCAGCCGATCTCAAAGACAAGGAGTACATCATTTCCGCTGCGCCGCAAGGAAAGCAGTCAGGTGATTCCTGCGGCACCCTGACAGTCAATCAGGCCGGCACCAAGACGCCTGCCACTGCCGGTTGCTGGTAAAACTGCTTGGTGCTTCAAACGAAAACCCGCCGGTAGGCGGGTTTTTTCGTCTCTCCTGATGCCTCTAGGTAAGCTCAGCAGCACCCACCAGGGGTATCCGCATACGAATTCCCGGCCGCCGCCGGCACGCCAGTGGTTTCCCCGCGCAGGCTGGCGGCATGGTGGTTGGCGACCACGCGTGCGACGCAGGCGGTGACCGCCTTGCCCATCGGAATATGCAGAAACTCATTGGGACCATGCGCATTGGAATGCGGCCCCAGCACGCCGGTGATCATGAACTGCGCGCCGGGAAACTTCTCGCCAAGCATGCCCATGAACGGAATGGTGCCGCCTTCGCCCATGTACATGGCCGGCTTGCCGAAGAACTCCTGGCTGGATTGGTCGATGGCCGCTTCCAGCCACGGCGCCAATGTCGGCGCATTCCAGCCGGTGCTGGCCTTTTCCAGGTTCAGGCTGACATCGGCGCCGTAGGGCGGGTCCTTGAGCAGCGTTTCCTGCAGCAGCTCGCCGCCGCGCTTGCCATCCAGTGTTGGCGGCAAGCGCAGGCTGAGCTTGAGCGAGGTGAACGGGCGCAGCACGTTGCCTGCCGAGGCCAAGGGCGGAATGCCGTCGACGCCGGTGATGGACAGCGCCGGGCGCCAAGTGCGGTTGAGCACCAGTTCGGTCAGGTCCGCGTTCATCGGCGACATGCCGGGCAGGAACGGGAACTTGTCGAACACTTCCTCGCCAAGCACCTCGGCCACCTTGGCGGCTTGCGCCTTGCGCTCGGCGGGGATGTCGACGTGCATGCCGTCGATCAGCACGCGGCCGGTGTCTTCGTCCTCGACGCGGGAAAGCAGGTCGCGGATGACGCGGAAGCTGGACGGCACGATGCCCGAGGCGTCGCCCGAATGCACGCCCTCCGACAGCACCTTCACGGTGAGGTTGCCGCCGGCCAGGCCGCGCAGCGACGTGGTGCACCACAGCTGCTCGTAGTTGCCGCAGCCGGAGTCAAGGCAGACCACCAGCGAGGGCTTGCCGATGCGCTCCGCCAGATGGTCCACGTAGGCGGGCAG
Organism: Thermomonas brevis; assembly: GCF_014395425.1. Lineage (NCBI taxonomy): Bacteria > Pseudomonadati > Pseudomonadota > Gammaproteobacteria > Lysobacterales > Lysobacteraceae > Thermomonas > Thermomonas brevis. The sequence continues at coordinate 638,916 of NZ_CP060711.1, read as the reverse complement.
ATCGTAGCTGCCGGATTCCTCGCACGCCTCGATCAGCACCACGCAGCGCGCGTGCGCTGCGCCCTGCGCCTGCAGCGCCATGATCGCGGTCAGCGAGCCGAAGATCGCGTAGCCATCGTCGGCGCCGCCGCGGCCGTACAGGCGGTCACCTTCCAGCATGGGTTCCCAAGGGCCCTTGCCTTCGTCCCATCCGGTCATTTCCGGCTGCTTGTCGAGGTGGCCGTAGAGCAGCACGCAGTCGTCGTCGCGGCCGCCGTTGGCGGCGGGAATGTCGATGAAGATCAGCGGCGTGCGGCCTTCCAGGCGCACCACCTCGAGCTGCATGCCGGGAATCGCCTGCGCCTTCGCCCAGGACTCCATCAGCGCGACCGCGCGATCCATGTGGCCGTTCTTCACCCAGTCGGCGTCGAACATCGGCGACTTGTTGGGGATGCGGATGTAGTCGATCAGCTGGGGGACGATTTCCTTGTCCCATTTTGCACCGACGAACTCGCGGATCTGGTTGGCGTCGAAATTGGCGGCGTGCATGGCGTCCCTGTGGTGTCGTGGCTCTCGGTTTCCATTGTAGCGCCGGGTCGCGCGAACCCCGAGAATGCCGCGTGACTACAGGGATCAGATTTTTCCTACCCAACGGTGGGGGATAAATCCGATGGGCCCCGGAGGCGGCACCCGATAGGCTGCGTCCATCCCGGTGGGCAATCTGCATGCACCGGATCGCAATCCGCGGTTCGGCCACAGATACCCTCCAAGGAGCCATGCCATGAAATCGCTGAGCACCCTGTTTTCCTCGTTGATCCTGTTCTTCGCGCTGGCCGGTGCGGCCGTTGCCGGCGAGACCGTCAACATCAACACCGCCGACGCCGCGACCATCGACCGCGTGCTGGTCAACATCGGCCCGGCCAAGGCGCAGGCGATCGTCGATTACCGCAAGGCCAATGGCGCGTTCCGCAGCGCCGAGCAACTGGCGCTGGTCAAGGGCATCGGCCTGAAGACGGTGGAAAAGAACCGCGAACGGATCGTGTTCGGCGCCGCCGCGCGTCCGAAGTCCGCCGCCAACGCCGCCAAGCCGGCTGCCAGGCCCGCGCCGCAGCAGGTCGTGCGCCGGTGAATGCCGAACGGGCCAACGGCGAGCCGGGCTGCGGCGGCTACACTGCGGCGATGACAGGTGCATCGCCGCGGTCGTCCTTCCTGTTGCGGGCGGAAGATTACCGCCGCATGCGCTGGAAGAACGGGGCGGGGTGGACGTCGGAGATCCTCCGCGTCCCCGACGCCGACGACTGGCACTGGCGGCTTTCGATCGCCGAGGTGGAAACCGATGCGCCGTTCTCCGCCTTCCCCGGCGTCGAACGGGAGCTGGTGCTGCTGGGCGGCAACGGCATGCGCCTGCGCTTCGACGACGGGGCGACGCACGAATTACTGCCTCCGCACGATGCCCTGCGTTTCTCCGGCGAGCGTCCGCTGGTGGGCGAACTGATCGACGGCCCCAGCCGGGACTTCAACGTGATGTGGAAGCGCGGCGAAGTGGAGGCGCGGCTCTGGCGCCGGCCGCTGGTGGGCGCGATGGTGCTGTTCGTCGATCCCGGCGAGACCTGGGTGGTGCACATGCTGGCCGGTCAGGCGCATTTTTCCGGCGACTGCGGGCTTGGCGGCATCGAGCGTGGCGATACCGCCATCCTTCAGGACGAGGCTGGGCGTGCCCGTTTCGCCCTCAGCGGCGCGGGTGAAGCGTTGCTGATCCGGATCACCAAGGCGGGAGAGATTTGACCAAAGCCCGGACGGCTTTGTTCAACCCTCACCCCCTGGGGTTTTCAGTCAAGGCGGTGTCGAAGGAACCGGCTCCGCTGCGGCACAAGGATGTGCCGCACCTTTTTTTGCGCCGCCGCCCGTGATGGGACCATTCGGGCGATTGCTTGCGCGATGCCGGGGCTATCCGTATCGACTGGTCTTGCGTTGCGGTTAGGAGATCCTGTGCGCGGGTGAGCGCGTCATCCGGCTGCGCTTCGTGTACTTAAGCGTCCTGCCCGAGGCGTTTCAATGCGCGGATCAGTACACGTCGCGGCGATAGCACCCGCTCCGCAGCAATGCGGCGACGCCTGCTTCGCCCAGCAGTTCCGCCAACACGCCGTCCACGCCCGGCGCCATGCCTTGCAGGCTGCCGCAGACGTAGATCGCGGCGTCTTCGTCCAGCCAGGTGCGCAGCGCCGCGGCCTGCGAGCGCAGGGCATCCTGCACGTAGCGCTGCGCGTCGCCGTCGCGCGAGAACACCCGGTCGAGGCGGGCCAGCTTGCCTTCGCGCTGCCACGCATCGAGTTCGTCGCCGTGGAAGCGGTCGTGCGCGGCATTGCGCTCGCCGAACAGCAGCCAGTTGCGGCGCGCGCCGATGGCGATGCGCGCTTTCAGGTGCGCGCGCAGGCCCGCGAAACCGGTGCCGTTGCCGATCAGGATCAGCGGTCGCGACGGATCAGGCGCGTGGAAGTTGGGATTGGCGCGGATGCGCAGGTCGATGCTGCCGCCGATGCCGGCGTGCGAACATAGCCAGCCGCTGCCGAGGCCGGGTTGGCCGTCTTCGCGTCGCATCAGCCGCACCAGCAGTTCCAGCCGGCCGTCGGCTGGGATGGATGCGATGGAATATTCGCGATGCGGCAGCGGTTGCAACCGGCTTGCCAGCGTCTTCGCATCGAGGCCGCGCACGGCACTGGCATCCGGCAGATGCGCGCGCGCCAGCGCTTCCGCCAGCGGCGTGCGCTGGTTCTGGAACTCGACGGGCGTGCTGCCGGACAGACCACTGGCGTCGAGGAAAGCCGCGATCGACTGTGCCGAATTGCGCGGGCCGATTTCCGCGATGTCGCCCGCCTGCCACTGCGGGATTCCGCTTTCTGGCGGGAGCAATTCCAGATGGAAGGCCGGGCCACCCGCGCTGCCGGGATTGAGCAACCGGCGTTGGGCCAGCGTCCACGGCCGGTATTCCGGGCGGCTCCAGTCAGGCAGATCGGTGCGGCCGGCGAGCACGCCCAGCTGATGCTGCCAATGGCGCAGCGCGCCGGGATCGGCGTTGTCCACTTCGACCAGGTCGAACAGCGGCTGCGAACCGTTGTTACGCAGCCAAGTGTCCAGCCGATGGCCGAAGGAACAGAACTGCGCGTAGCCGCGATCGCCCAGCGCCAGCACCGCATGGTGCGTGCCGTGCAGGTCGATGGCGTCGGCCATCGCGGTGCCGGCGAATTCCAGCGCGGCGTCAGGCGGGTCGCCTTCGCCGGTGGTGCTGGCGACGAACAGGCAGCGCCGGCCTTGCAGGCTTGCGGCATCGAGTTCGGCGATGCCGCGCAGTTCGGCGGCGGCGCCGGTCTGGCGCAGCGTATCCGCAGTGCGCTCGGCGAGTTCCAGCGCCAGACCGGTCTGGGTGGCGTGGACCACCAGCCAGCCGGAGGCGTCGGTGCTGTCTGTTGTTTGAGCCTGCGTTCGTCCGCGCCAGAGCGTCCGGCCGCATAGCAGCAGCCACAGCGCCGACGCGGCGACGGCCAGCCAGCGCGGCTTTGCCATCGGCGTCGGCGTGGGCCACGGCGATGCCTGCAGATGCAGCAGCCAGGCGGCCAACGCGGCCAGTGCCAACAGCACCAGCGCGTTGCCGGCGAACGACAGGCCGTGACGAGGGCGCCAGAGCTTCATGTCGCTCATGCGGCCAGACGCGCGCGGAAGGCGTCGGTCATGCGTTCGTGCATGCCGTCGTCATCGCGCCAGAGGAAGCGCGCGGCCAGCCCGAGCCGCAGCGCCAAGGCGTGGCCGGCATCGACGCCGAGCACGCCCAGCGCTGTGGCCCAGGCGTCGGCGTGCATGGCGTCGGCCGCGACGACGCTGACCGCGGCGGGCGCATGCTCTACAGGTTCGCCGCTGCGCGGGTCGATGGTGTGAGTGTAGCGGCGACCGTCACGCATGTAGTGGTGCCAGCGGTCGCCGGAAGTGGCGACCGCCAGTTCGTCGAGTTCGAGCACGCGCGCATCCAGCCGGTGGTCGTCTTCCTCTGGACCGGCTTCGACGAGTACCCGCCACGGTTCGCCGCCGGGCTTGCAGCCGTGACCGACCAGTTCGCCGCCGACTTCCACCAGCGCGTCGGCGATGCCGGCATCGCGCAGGCATGCCGCCACCTGGTCCGCCGCATAGCCTTTCGCGATGGCGGACAGGTCGAGCTGCAGGCCGCCGGGTTGCAGGATGCGGCGATTCTCCGCGTCGAAGTCGATGCGTCGCCAGCCGGAGCACGCGCAGGCGGCGGCCAGCGCTTCGGCGTCGGGGACGGTATCGCGGGCGTGCGCGCCGAAGCCCCACAGGCCGACCAGCGCGCCGACCGTGGGATCGAACGCGCCATCGCTGGCGTCGGCGATCTCCAGCGCACAGACCAGTACGCGCGCGAACTCGGGCGGGACGGACAGCCACTGGCCGGCGTCGGCGCGGTTGTAGCGGCTGATGTCGGAATCGTTGTCCCAGGTACTCATCTGCCGCACCACCAGCGCCAGCTGCGCTTCGATGCCGGCGTGCAGCGCGCGCAGGTCGGCTTCGCGTGCGGCGGCCAGCCGCACGCTCCAGGTGGTGCCCATGGTGTCGCCGCCGAGGGTATGCAACGCGAGGGCGGCGGGAGAGGATGCAGTCATCGGATCATGGATTGAAGCCCCTCTCCCATCGGGAGAGGGGTTGGGGCGAGGGTTCGGGCGAGTACGGGGCTTCCCGCTTGTACCGAACTACTCAACCGTCCTGCAGGCACATGCGTCCGGCACATCCCTGTGCCTCGTCCTTCGGGCGGCGGATGCCGTGCAAACCGGCAATCCCGCCGATTCGTCTCCCGAAGAAAGAAGCGCGTGGATTACTGCGGCAGCACTTCCAGCGTCGCCACGTAGCTCAGGCGGCGCTGCTTGGCCTGCGGCACGCTGGTCTTGGCGTCGGTGGTGGAAGCTTCCAGCCAGTACATGCCGGCGTCCGGCCAGGTCACCTTGAAGCTGCCGTCGGCGGCGGTGGTTACCTTGATCTCGTCCTGGGCGTTACGGTAGCGGGTTCCGCCGCGGATGATCTCGATCTCCACGCCAGCGGCCGGCTGGCCGTCCACCAGCAGCTTGAAGGTGGCTTCCTCGCCGGCGAACAGGTCGTTCGGATGGGTGACCGGCGCCAGTTCCAGCCCCTTGCCGGCAGCGGCTACGCTGCTCGGCGCGCCATGGGTGACGAAGGTTTCCACGCGGCCGATGCCTTCGGTCACCTGCACGTTCAGCGCGTTCTTCGGGATCTTGGTGGCGAGGTCTTCCGGCGTGGCGTTGCGCAGGAAGCCGCCGCGTCCGCCGCCGGGACCGCCCATGCCGCCGGCCGCCGGGGCCTTGCCGTCCTTCGCCGCCTTGGCCGCGGCCAGGCTTTCCGGGGTGTCCCAGCGCGCGGACACGCCGCCGCTGAGGTTGGCGATGCGGTAGGTGCCCTCCTGTTCGAGCTGCACGTCGAACACGCTGCGGTACTTGCCGGTGGCCGGGTTCTGCGGCTTCGACACGCTGCCGTCCGGCGCGGTGACGACGATGTTGTCCAACCGCATCGCCACGTGGTCCGGGTAGTACAGCTGGTTCGACACGGCCGCATCGACCGTGACCCATGCGTCCTGGCCGGCGACCACGGTGGACGAGGGCACCAGCCATTGCTTGTGCGCGACGGCGGACAGCGGCAGCAGGCAGAGTGCGGCGGCGAGGGCGAGGGTGGTGCGCTTCATGGGGATTCCTTTGCGAAGTGTCTGCGGGCTTTTGCTTGAGCCTCCCCCTTCAAGGGGGAGGTTGGAGGGGGATGGGGTTGTGTTGCGGTATTGCCGGGAACACCAGCCCCACCCAAACCCTCCCCTTGCAGGGGAGGGCTTCAGAGCGTCAGGGCTTGGCGGACAGCGAGACCTTGCCCAGCTCGGTCTTGCCCTGCGCGCTGCCGGTGGACGGCTTGCCCTTCCATTCGAAGGGGATCTTCAGCAGTTCGCGTCCGCCGACTTCGCGCGCGGCTTCCACCACCAGGGTGTACTGGCCGGGCGGCAGCTTCGCCAGCGCGGGGTGTTTTTCGTCGAAGTTCAGCGCGTGCTTGCCGGCCGGGCGGGTGGGGCCGGTGACGCCGTCCACCGGCACCTTCAGGGTGCGGCCGCTCTTGCGCCACCACTGGCGCAGGTCCGGCAGCCACTTGGTGCCGTGGCCTTCCTTGGTGTCCTTGTCCTGGTACCAGACCGCGAGGTCGGCGGCGGCCTTGCCGTCCGCGCCCTCGACCCAGACCGCCACGTACGGGCGGTGGTATTCGGCCGCGTTGATGCGCGGGAGTTCGACGTTGAGCGACAGTTCGCCGGCTTGCGCCGACGGGGCGACGAGCAGGCTGCCGAGGACGAGGGAGACGGTGACGCGCATGGTGGATTCGCCTTGTCGGATCGAGGGGGATTTCAGTGGATGAACAGCAGCGCCAGCAGCATCGGGATCAGCAGACCCAGTGCCACCAGCGGCCAGGTGGCGCGGCGCTGGCGCGCGTGCAGCCAGAGCAGGAACAGGCCGGTGGCGGTGAACACGATGCAGGCCACCGCGAACAGGTCGATGAACCAGCTCCAGGCCGCGCCGGCGTTGCGACCCTTGTGCAGGTCGTTGAGGAAGGCCAGCGTGCCGCGGTCGGTGCGCTCGTATTCCAGCGCGCCGCCCTCCTTCTGGATGCTGAGCCAGGCGTCGTGGCCGGGACCGGGCATCGACAGGTAGATTTCGTCCTCCGACCATTCCGCCTCGCGTGCATCGGCCACGATGCCGTGCTTCTCGCGCAGCCAGGCGACGACCGGGGCGGGCAGTTCGGCATTCCCTTCGGTGCGCGCGGGCAACCTTTTCAACAACGCCGCCGGCAGGACGTCGTTGACATGCACGACGACGGGCGTGGCCTCGATCTTCGCCGCATGGTTGAGGGTGATGCCGGTGACCGCGAACAGCAGCATGCCGACCAGGCACACCGCGGCGCTGATCCAGTGCCACTGGTGCAGGGTGCGCAGCCAGTAGCCGCGGCGCTGCCGCGCGGAGAGATCGGGGAGCGGATTGGCCGCGGTCACGCCGTCAGGTCTCCGCCCAGCGCCGCAGCAGGTTGTGGTAGATGCCGGTCAGCTGGAGCACGGCGTCGGCGTCCGCGCCGCTGGCGCGCAGGCGTTCGATCGATGCGTCCATTTCGAACAGCAGGCGGCGGCTGGCGTCGTCGCGCACCATGCTCTGCACCCAGAAGAACGAGGCGATGCGCGCGCCGCGCGTCACCGGCGCCACCCGGTGCAGGCTGCTGGACGGATAGACGATGGCGTCGCCGGCCGGCAGCTTCACCTCGTGTTCGCCGTAGGTGTCGCTGACGATCAGCTCGCCGCCGTCGTATTCGTCCGGCTCGGCCAGGAACAGCGTGCAGGACACGTCGGAGCGCAGGTGCTGTTCGCCGCCTGCGCGCATCACCGCACCATCGACGTGGAAGCCGTATTCGCCGCCGCCGGCGTAACGGTTGAAGCGCGGGGTCAGCGTCTTCAGCGGCAGCGCCGCGGCGAAGTAGAGCGGGTTGCGGCCCAGCGCCGCCAGCACGATGCGCGCAAGTTCCGCGCGCACCGGCGAAGCATCCGGCAGCTGCTGGTTGCGCTTGACCTGCGCGCCCAGCGTGCCGACAGTTTCGCGTCCGTCGGTCCAGTCCGCGGCGTCCAGCCTGGCGCGCATTTGCGCAAGTTCGTCGCGGGTCAGGACGTTCGGGATGTGCAGCAGCATGGCGGCTCCGGAGGGAAGCGCGGCGGAGGCTGGCTCCGCCGCGCGGTCTTGCATCAGAAGCGGAAGTCCGCGCTCAGCAGGAAGGTGCGCGGGGTACCGGGGGTATAACGGTAGCCGCTCTTGTTGATCGACGCGACGTAGGCCTTGTCGAACAGGTTGTAGCCGTTGAGGCGCAGGGTGAGGTTGTCGTTGACGGCGTACGAGATCACGGCGTCGTACACGGTCCAGGGCTTGGTGAGCTTCGGCGTGCCGGCGGCGCCGTCGGTGCCGCGGTGCAGGCCGCCCATGTAGCGCACGCCGCCGCCCACGGTCAGGCCGAACGGGAACTTGTAGGTCGTCCAGCTGGTGAAGGAGTCGGACGGCGTGTAGGTCAGGTTCGGCGTGCCGTCGGCGGCCACCAGCGAACCCTTGTCCACTTCCGCGCTCTGGTGCAGGTAGCCCAGCGAGACGTTCCAGTTGTCGGTGATGTTGCCGACCGCGCTGGCTTCCACGCCCTTGACCTGCTTCCTGCCGGTCTGCGTCGCCGGGTTTTCCTGGGTGTTGATCTCGTTGCTCACCGTGGTCTGGAACAGCGCCAGGTTCAGGGTCAGCGATTCGTTGGCCGCCCACTTGGTGCCGACTTCGAGCGTGCGGGCGACCTGCGGATCGGCATCGACGCCGTTGGCGCTGGAGGAACCGACGGCCAGCTGGAAGTTGGCGCCACCCGGCGGCTGCTGCGCCAGCGCGGCGTTGGCGTACAGGCTGAGTGCTTCCACCGGCTTGTAGACTGCGCCGATCTTCCAGCTCAGCAGGGTGTCGGAATCCTTCAGGTCGCTGGAGGTGATGATGGAGCCGACCGCCGCGGTGCCGCAGTACACGATGCCGCGGCCGGGAGCGCCGGTGCCTGCGGTATTGCAGATGGCGTTGGCGAAGTACTTGGTCGTGTAGTGATCGGCGCGCAGGCCGGCGGTGAGCAGGAAGTGCTCACCGAACTTCATGGTGTCGAAGACGTACAGCGCGCTGGTGTCGGTCTGGCCGTGGGCATGGGTGCCGTTGTGGCTCCACGCGAAGGTGCCGGCATCGTTCCAGTCCGGGTCGTACAGGTTGGCGGCCGGACGGCTGCCGGTGCTGGTGATGCCGGGGGCCGTCTGCTCCTCGCGGGTCAGCTCGACGCCGGCGCTGAGGAAGTGGTCTACCGCGCCGGTGCCGAAGTCCGCGCGCAGGTTGAACTGGTTGGTCAGGATCTTGTTCTGGTTGTCGCGGAAGGTGGGGTTGCTGCGCGACAGCGTGTAGGTGGACAGGTCGTTCTTGTCGGTCCACTTGATGTTGCCGGCCAGCGGGTTGGCATTGGTGCCGCCGGTGCTCATGAACGCGGTCAGCAGGTAGTCCTGGTCGGTCTTGCCCCAGCGCAGGGTGTTGCTGATCTTCAGGGTGTCGCTGAAATCGTGTTCGAAGCGCAGCGTGGCCATCTGCGCGGTCACGTTCTCGTGGTCGTCGCGGGTGCCGTAGAAATTGCTCGGATCGACGGGGTGGCCGGCCAGGTTTTCCAGGCCCGGCTGCGGCGTCCAGTACGGCAGGCCGATCGTCGGGACGAAGCCGTCCGGCACGTTGTCCTGCTTCACGTACAGCAGGTCCAGCCAGAGCCGGGTGTTGCCGTCCAGGCCGAAGCCCAGCGACGGCGCGATGCCCCAGCGGCTGTTGTTGACGTGGTCGCGGCCGGGCACGTCGCTGTCCTGCCACATCGCGTTCACGCGCAGCGCGGAGGAATCGCTGAGCTTCGTGTTCCAGTCGGCGGTGGCGCGCTTCTGGCCGTCCACGCCGGCGGAGACGCTGCCGGAGACCGCTTCGCGCAGCTGCGCCTGCTTGGTCACCATGTTGATCGCGCCGGTGGGCGAGGAACGGCCGGTGTCGGTGCTGGCCGGGCCCTTCACCACTTCCACCTGTTCCATGTTGAACAGATCGCGCGAGACGCTGCCGAGGTCGCGCGCGCCGTCCACGAAGATGCTCGACGAGGTGTCGAAGCCGCGCATGTACAGGGTGTCGCCGGTGCTGGTGTTGCCGTTCTCGCCGGCGTAGAAGGTGCCGACGCCCGGGCTGTTGCGCAGCGCCTCGGTCAGGGTGGTGGCGCCCTGTTCCTGCAGCAGTTCCTTGCCGATCACCTCGATGGTCTGCGGCGTGTCCTGCAGGGTCTGGGTGAACTTCGGCGAGACCACGAAGCTGCGCAGGCCGCGCACTTCCACCTTGTCCAGCGTGGTCGCGTCCGGCTTCCTGGTCTTGTCCGCGTCGGCGTTGTCGTCGGCGGCGTGGGCCATCATCGGCAGGGCCAGCGCCAGGCTGGCGCTCAGGGCGGTGGTGGCGAGATGGGCGTGCGCGCTGCGCGCCGGGTGCTTGCGGGATTTGATGTGGGTCATTGGGATGCGGGCCAAGGTGGGTTGACCGGTCTGTAGCCGGGTCTTTCCCGAGTGGAAGGAAGGGGTGGGGCCTGGCGCGGACGGCGTCGCCGCCTGCAGGCTGGGTGCGGGAATAATAGTGAGAACGATTCCCGTTTACAACGGAAACTTCACGTCGTGCGGGCTTTCGCCCTCGCCCGGCTCGTGAAGCGGGGCTCGCGGCAGGCGAACGCCATCGTTCGAGGCGTCGATGTCGCGCCCGCAGCGCGGGCAGTTCCGGCGAAGACGGAACGCGTCAGCGGTCGTCGCGCACCAGCACCTGGCCGTCTTCCACCTTCACCGGGAACTTCGCCACCGGCTCGTAGGCGGGCGCGCACAGCGCGCGGCCGTCGCGCACGTCGAAGCGGGCGCCGTGCAGCACGCATTCCACCTGGCCGCTGGCCGGATCGAAATGGCCTGCCGAGAGTTCGAAGTCCTCGTGGCTGCACTGGTCTTCCAGCGCGTACAGGTCGCCGTCCATGTTGAACACCGCGATCGGCGTGCCGGTGACCTCGTCGAACGCCACTTTCATCTCGCCCGGCAGCAGCTCGTCGGTGGTGCAGACGAAGGTCCAGACCTCGCTCATGCCGCGGTCTCCGCGCGCAGGGGCTTCTCCAGCACTTCGAAGCGCAGGTCGTCGCGTTTCGGCTGGCCGAAGCGCGCGTCGCCGTAGGGGAAGGGCTTGAAGTCGCCGGTGCGGCGGTAGCCGCGGCGCTCGTAGAAGGCGATCAGCTCGTCGCGCACGTCGATGACGGTCATGCGCATCGCCGGCAGCCGCCATTCGTCGCCGGCGATGCGTTCGCATTCGGCCAGCAGGTGCTTGCCGATGCCGCCGCCCTGCAGGTCGGGGCGCACGGCGAACATGCCGAAATAGCCGGCGCCGCCGTCCTCGGCGACGTGCGCGCAGGCCAGCAGTTCGCCGCCGCGTTCGGCCAGCACCACGTGGCTGTGCGGGCGCTGCAGGTCGGCGAGCAGCACCTCGGGATCGATGCGGTTGCCGTCCAGCAGGTCGGCTTCGGTGGTCCAGCCGGCGCGGCTGGCGTCGCCGCGGTAGGCGGAGGTGACGAGGGCCACCAGCGCGGGAACGTCGTCCGGGGTGGCGTTGCGGAGAATGAGTGCGTTCATCCGCCCATGCTAACGCGTGGGCGGGCGTTGCTTAATTGAGGGATGCCGCGTCGGGAAACTCGTCGTCGGGCAGCGCCAGGAACGCCCAGAACGGCACGTCGCGTTCCTGCCAGTCGACCGTGGCCTCGTCGAGGATGTCCAGCAGGGTGTCGAAGCTGGCTTCCTCGGCGTCGCGCAGCTCGGCCGCGTGCGGCAGCAGCAGGGCGTAGCCGCGCGCCGGCAGCCAGGACAGGTCGCGCAGCTGGTCGCTCAGGGCGTCCCAGTTGCGGCCCTGTCCCTCGGGCGTGGACAGGGCGTCGGCCAGGCGCTCCAGCAGCGCGTCCTTGCCGGCGCAGCCGTGCAGGTCGATGCGGCGCACCAGCAAGCCGGCGTCGCGCGCGGCGTTTTCCAGCGTGGCGATGTCGTCCCCGCCGACGAAGAACACGCCGGCCTGCTGCGGGTCGTGCAGGACCAGATCGGAACCGGCGTCGCTCATGGCGTATTCCCCGGCGCCTCGAAGGCGCGGAAGCTGCGGTAGTGGTCGTCGCTGTAGTACCAGTCGCGCGGCGGGTTGCCGCCGGTGACGATGCGGCGCGCGCCGCGGTGCGACAGCCCCGGCGTGTCCACGGTGTATTCGCGGTACCAGCCGCGCGGCTGGCGCGGCAGCAGGCCTTCGCGGTTGCCGAACACGCTGCCGTCCTGCCGGTGCGGGAACGGGCCGCCGCGCTGGATCAGTTCGACGGTGGCGCGCGCTTCCGGCGGCAGGAAGGCCGGCCAAGCTGGCGTTTCGACTGGAGCCGCAGGCGTTGTGGTGGGTGCGGGCGCGGGCGAAGACGCTGGCGCGGGAATCGGCAGCGGCACCTCCGTGCCTGGGCCGACGGCGGGCGCGGGTGGGCCGGCGGATCGCTGCCAGTACTGCCAGCCCAGCGCCAGCACGATGGCCAATAGCAGCCAGGGAAACCATCGGGAACCGGATTTCCGGCGCATGGAACCGCCTCAAGCCAAAGGGTTGGCGCAGAATGGCCCGGACCTTCCGGACAGGCAAGCCACATGGCCCGCGACCCCCGCATCGACGCCTACATCGAACGCGCCGCGCCGTTCGCGCAGCCGATCCTGGCCCAGGTGCGCGAACGGGTGCACGACGCCTGCCCGGAGGTCGAGGAAACGATCAAATGGGGCATGCCGACCTTCGTGCACGCCGGCGGCATCCTGTGCGGGATGGCGGCGTTCAAGCAGCACGCCTCGTTCGGCTTCTGGAAGCACGCGCTGGTGGTGGGCGAGGGCGAGCCGCGCGACGGCATGGGCAGCTACGGCAAGATGACTTCGGTGAAGGATCTTCCGCCGAAGAAGACCCTGCTGGCGCATATCCGCAAGGCGATGAAGCTCAACGAGGACGGGGTGAAGCCGCCGGCGCGCAAGTCCGCGCCCAAGCCGCCGCCGGAAACGCCGCAGGATCTGGCCGCCGCGCTGAAGAAGAACAAGGCGGCGCAGGCGACGTTCGATGCGTTCCCGCCAAGCTGCAAGCGCGAGTACATCGAGTGGATCGTCGAAGCCAAGCGCGAGGAGACGCGCGCGAAGCGGCTGGCGCAGGCGGTGGAGTGGATGGCCGAGGGCAAGCGGCGGAACTGGAAGTACGAGAACTGTTGAGGCGGGGCAACCTCGAACGGCTTCCGTCCCATATGCGTGGCAATCCACTGTCGTCCTGAGCGCAGCGAAGGATCCACTTTCATCGCTACAAGCAGATCCTTCGCTGCGCTCAGGTTGACGGGCGTTTGTCGGGCGGGCAGTCGCAGCGCTTACCGATCAGCGCTCAACGCGTCGAGCAGGCTGCGGGTGGTATCGGCGGAGTAGGCGATGGACCGTGGCGTGTCCGCCTTGGGCGCGGGCGCATCGGCCGCGCGCAGGGTTCCGGTCAGGCCGCTCTGGACGCCATAGATCGGCCCATCGACGACAAGCGCTTGCGCGGCCGGTAGCGCGCCGAACAGTTGCCGATGCAGCAGCATCGCCTCCAGCAGCGTCAGGTCCTTGCCCGGATGCATGCCATCGGCATCGAACCAGACCAGTGCCGGCTGCGCGCCGCCCAGCCGTTGCAGCGTCTGCGAGACCTCGACGTAGGCGATGCCCGCTTCGTCCGCAGCCGCGCCTTCCCGTTCGACGATGACCTTCGAGACGGACGGCATCGACTGGTAGGTGCCCAGCAGCACGACGCTGGCGACGCCTTTCTCCTTCGCCATGCGCGCGATGGCCTTGAGCGAGGCGCTGGAATCCGCGCAGGACTCCGGGCCGAACCCGCAGAGCAGATCGCCGCCGCGCTCCTGCAGCACGAGCGCGGCGTAGCGGCGCCCGTCCAGCGCCCGCGCGATGGAACCATCTTTCAGCGGCTCGGTCAGCGACGCGCCGCCGCGCACGATCATGTCGCTTTCGATGGCGTGGCCGTTCGCGTTCGCCATCGCGGCAAACACCGCGGGCAGATTGCCGACGTAGGTCAGGCTGTTGCCGACGAACAGCACCCGCTCGTGTTTTCCGTCGGCGGGCGCTTTGGTGCCGCAGCCAGCGAGGCAAAGCAGGGCCGCGAGCAGCGATGCGAGTGCCCGCACCTCAGTACGCCGTATCGGTACGCAGCACCGGATAGCGGTTGTAGCCCGCGTCCCAGGCCGGGTGGCGGCGGTAGAAGAAGTCCAGCCGCGCGCGCGGGCTCTTGGCGAAGTCGGGGTCGTCCTTCAGCTTCTTCTCGAACTCGGCTTTCAGCGCCGGGTCGCGCGCCAGCATCAGCCGCGCCTGCTCCTCGGCCACGTAGCCCTCCATGTATTCCTTGCGCTCGAAGCTGTTGTTGAATGCGCCCCAGGCCGCCATCGAATCGGGCGCCTGCGGCTCCAGGATCGTCATCAGCAGCCGCGCCTTCGGCTGGGCGATGGGCACGAACAGCGCGCCCGCGCCGAGGCTGGCGGAGGCGGGCTTCCACGCGCCGGCTAGGGCGACGCGCTGGTGGTTTTCCGTCGGCGTCGGCGAGAACTTCACGCTGTCGGCGTCGAACGCCTGCACCGCGGCCTGCGGCAGCGCGGCGTCCAGCACGCGGTAGTCGATGCCGTGGATGCGCAGCTGCGCGCCGACCTGTTCGGCGTATTCGGACGGGACGAGATAGCCGGCCTTCGGCGCGGCCACCGTGAGGCCGGGCGCGACGGTGTCGCGCAGCGGCAGCATCCACAATTGCGGGGTGCGCTCGTCGTAATGGGTCATGGTGCCGCCGGAGATGTCGGACGGCGTGCGGGTGTAGGCATAGCCCAGGAACTCGATGAAGCGTTTGGCGTCGGTGACGGTGTAGTCCAGCGGCACCGGCTGGCCGGCCAGCGCGGCGGAGCGGGCGTCGGCGTCCAGTTCCATTTGTCGCCACTGCGCGCCGTGCTCCGCCACCAGCTCCAGCGTATCCAGCACGGCGTTGTAGGTGGCGCGCACGCGCTCGGGATAGGGCTTCCAAGAGTGGGTTTCGATCAGGATGCCGATGCGGTTGCGCAGCTGGAAGTAGCCGTGCGAGAAGCGCGGCGTGTTGACGCCTTCGACGAAGCCGGAGGCCGGGTCGTCGTCCTCGACGAAGCTGGGGTAGAAGCCGACCGGCAGCGAACCCTGCTGCTTCAGCTTCCCGATGATGCCGTCCTTCAGCCCGCGCCCGGCCTCGCGCAGCGCCTCGTCGCCGGAATTGACCGGCTCGCCGGTGATGGAGATGTCGTGGCGGAACTTGGCGCCGTCGGTGACGTGCAGGTCCAGCGTCGCCAGCGGGTCCCACTGGTTGACCAGCGCCAGCATCGCGCGCATTTCCGGGCTGTCCGCCTTCACGTA
Source organism: Thermomonas brevis (assembly GCF_014395425.1). Taxonomy (NCBI): domain Bacteria; kingdom Pseudomonadati; phylum Pseudomonadota; class Gammaproteobacteria; order Lysobacterales; family Lysobacteraceae; genus Thermomonas; species Thermomonas brevis. The sequence goes on along the minus strand of NZ_CP060711.1, from coordinate 623,819 downwards.
GTCGCGGTTGAGGTTGTAGCGCTGGGCGGTGACGCGGAAGCCCATTTCCTCCGGGCCGCGCTGGTTGGGGCGGTTCCAGGCGCGGAAGTTCTCGTGACCGTCCACGTTGAACACCGGCACGAACAGCAGCACGGCCTTGTCCAGCGCGCCCTTGCCGGTCTTGCCCTGCAGCATGTCGCGGATCAGGCCGAAGCCGGCGTCCTTGCCGTCGATCTCGCCGGCGTGGATGCCGCCCTGCGCCAGCACCACCGGCAGGTCGCGTTCGCGCGCGTCTTCCGGCGTCAGCGCGCCGCTGGTCGAGACCGCCATTGCCTTCATCGGCCGGCCCTGCGGGGTGATGCCGAAGTCGAAGCAGCGCACCGCCTTCGGCCAGGCCTGCTGGTAGGCGTCGCACAGCGCGATCACTTCGTCGTAGCGGCCTGTCTGCTTGTAGCCGCTGCGTTCGGCGAACGTGGACAGGTTGGGCTTGGCGGCCATCGCGACGGAAGCGGTGGCGGTCAACAGGGCGAGGGCGAGCAGGCTGCGGCGCATGGGCGGCTCCGGGTGGATTGCCGGATGGTAGCCGGTGTGGAGCCGAGGAGTGAGCGGAGAGGAGTGAGGAGCGAGAAAACCATAGAGCCGCGCTGCCTCTACTCACTCCTCACTCCTCTCCACTCACTCCTCAACCCAGCACCACCACATGCGAAGATGCCGCATCCCCCGATGGATCCCCGCCATGTCCTCCACGCTCTACTACGCCCCCGGTTCCGCCAGCTTCCTCGTGCACTGGCTGCTGCTCGAACTCGATCTGCCGCACGAACTGCGCCTGGTCGATTTCGACAGCAAGGCCCAGAAATCGGCCGACTATCTGGCGCTGAACCCGAACGGCGTGGTGCCGACGCTGGTGATCGACGGCAAGCCGCAGTACGAGGCGGCCGCATTGGCACTCCTGCTGGCGGATCGCCATCCCGAAGCGGGCTTCGCGCCGGCCATCGACGATCCGCGCCGCGCCGATTACCTGCAGTGGATGTTCAACCTCGCCAACATGGTGCAGCCGCTGTTCCGCCAATGGTGGTATCCGGGCGAGCCGGCGGGCGAGGCGAACGCGGACGCGTTGCGCGCGCACTGCGCGCCGCGGATCGAGGCGCAGTGGCGGCGCATCGACGACCACTTGGCCGCGCATGGTCCGTGGTTGCTTGGCGAGAACCTGAGCGTCGCCGATTTCTACCTGACCATGCTGATGCGCTGGTCGCGCAACATGCCGAAGCCGGCCACCGAGTGGCCGCACCTGGCCGCGCTGGCGCAGCGGCTGAAGGCGCGCCCTTCGTTCAAGGCGCTGTACGAGCGCGAGGGGCTGACCGAGTGGGCGTGAGGCCCGCATCGGTTAGGCTTCGGCAATCCCGAGCGACGAGCCACGCATGAGCCAGACGACGGCCGCCACGACCGCACGCCTGCCCCGGCAGATCCCCTACATCATCGGCAACGAAGCCTGCGAGCGCTTCAGCTTCTACGGGATGCGCAACATCCTGGTGCAGTTCCTGGTCAGCAGCGTGATCCTGGCCTACGTGCCGGAGGCGGAGCGGCAGGGCGTCGCCAAGGACGTGTTCCACAGCTTCGTGATCGGCGTGTACTTCTTCCCGCTGCTGGGCGGCTGGCTGGCCGACCGCTTCTTCGGCAAGTACAACACCGTGCTGTGGTTCTCGCTGGTCTACTGCGCCGGCCATGCGTGCCTCGCGCTGTTCGAGGATCACCGCACCGGCTTCTACACCGGCCTGTTCCTGATCGCGCTGGGCAGCGGCGGGATCAAGCCACTGGTGGTGAGCTTCTGCGGCGACCAGTTCACCGCCGCCAACAAGCACCTGGCGAAGCTCGTCTTCGACGGCTTCTACTGGACGATCAACTTCGGCAGCTTCTTCGCCTCGCTGCTGATGCCGCTGTTCCTGCGCAACTTCGGGCCGGCGGTGGCTTTCGGCATTCCCGGCGTGCTGATGTTCCTGGCCACCTTCATCTTCTGGCTGGGGCGAGGCAAATACGTGCGGGTGCCGCCGAGCCGCGGCGAGGATCCGGATTCCTTCTTCAACGTGGCGCGTACCGCGCTGTTGGCGCAGGCACCGGGGCAGGGCCGGCCAGGGTTGCTGGTGGCCGGCGCGGGCGCGCTGCTGGCAGTGGCGATGCTGGCCTGCTGGGCGCTGCATGCGGGCTTCGGCATCGACCTGCCGTTCTGGCCGGCGGATTTCCATTTCGTCATCACCGCCTGCCTGGCGCTGGGGGCGCTGATCGTGTTCGGCGGGATCGGCGTGTCGATGCAGCTGGAGCGTGCGCGCGGCCGGCATCCCGATGCGGCGGTGGAAGGCGTGCGCGCGGTGCTGCGCATCCTGATCGTGTTCGCGCTGACCACGCCGTTCTGGTCGCTGTTCGACCAGAAGGCCAGCACCTGGGTGATCCAGGGCAAGGCGATGAGCATCCCGCACGAGGCGTGGTGGTGGCCGAGCTGGCTGGTCAAGGAAGCAGGGCAGATGCAGGCGCTGAATCCGCTGTTGATCATGCTGCTGATCCCGTTCAACAACTTCGTGCTGTATCCCGCGTTGCGCCGGCTCGGCTACCAGCCCACGCCGCTGCGGCGGATGGGTTGGGGGATCGTATTCGCCGGCATCGCCTGGATCGTCGCCGGGCTGATCCAACTGGAGATCGACAGCGGCGCGCAGACCTCGCTGGCGTTGCAGACCTGGCCCTACCTGCTGCTGACCTTCGGCGAGGTGCTGGTCTCGGCGACCGCGCTGGAGTTCGCCTACAGCCAGGCCACCGCGTCGATGAAGGGCGTGATCATGGCGTTCTGGTACCTCACCAGCACCTTCGGCAGCCTGTGGGTGCTGCTGACCAACGTGGCGGTACGCAACGAGGCGGTGACCGCGCATATCGCCGGCACCGGCTGGAGCGAGAACGCGTTCCTGATGTTCTTCTTCGCGCTGTTCGCGTTCGCCGCCGCGCTTGCATTCGCGGCCTACGCCCGCACCTATCCGATGCAGGACAACTACCGGGCCGCCTGATCCATGCTCACCTACGCCATCATCGCCGTCACCGTGCTGGTGAGCTGGCGCGCCTTCAACGACCAGCGCCTGCTGGGCAGGCTGATCCTGTGGCCGCCCGCCGTGCAGCGCAACCGCCAGTACGACCGCCTGCTGACCTACGGCTTCGTCCACGCCGACTGGACCCACCTGCTGTTCAACATGATCACGCTGTGGTCGTTCGGCAGCGTGGTGGAGCGGGTGTTCTCGCAGTGGATCACGCCGCTCGGCTTCGTGCTGTTCTACCTGTCGGCGATCGTCGTCTCGATCCTGCCGACCTGGATCAAGCACCAGCGCGATCCCAACTACCGCAGTCTCGGCGCGTCCGGCGGCGTGTCGGCGGTGCTGTTCGCCGCGATCCTGTTCGATCCGTGGACGAAGCTCATCATCTTCCCGATCCCGCTGCCGATCCCGGCCTTCCTGTTCGCCATCCTCTACGTCGGCTACAGCATCTGGATGGACCGGCGCGGCGGCGGCAACGTCAACCACAGCGCCCACCTGTGGGGCGCGGCCTACGGCGTGCTGTTCACCGTGCTGCTGGAACCGGGCGTTGCCGGCCACTTCACGCGCAGCCTGCTGGGATAGCGGCGTCACAACGGAGCCAGCCATGAGCGAGATCCTCCACGAAGTCCCCGAACAGCGGTTCGTCACCCAGGCCGAAGGCCACGCCGCGCACCTCGACTACGTCGAGGACGACGGCCGCCTGACCATCACCCACACCATCGTGCCGCGCGAGATCGGCGGCCGCGGCATCGCCGGCGAACTGGTGCGCGCCGCGCTGGACTACGCGCGCGGCGCCGGCCTCAAAGTGGTGCCGCAGTGTTCCTACGCCGATGTCTGGATGCGCCGGCATCCTGAGTTCGAGGCGCTGCGCGCCTGATCCGGCCGGGGGCGCGTACAATCCCCGCCCCTATGCGCCTGAACCGACACATCGCCGACACCGGCTTCTGCTCCCGCCGCGAGGCCGACCGCCTGATCGCGGAGGGCCGGGTCACGGTCAACGGGCTGCGCGCCCGCGTCGGCGCCGAACTGGGCGAGGGTGACGAGGTGCGCGTCGACGGTAACGCGCTGGCCGCGCGCACCGCCGCCAAGGGCAAGCGCCGGCACGTCTACATCGCGCTGAACAAGCCGGTGGGCATCACCTGCACCACCGAGTCGGACGTGAAGGGCAACATCGTCGATTTCGTCGGCCACGAGCAGCGCATTTTCCCGGTCGGCCGGCTGGACAAGGATTCGGAAGGGCTGATCCTGCTGACCAGCAACGGCGACATCGTCAACCGGATCCTGCGCGCCGAGAACAAGCTGGAAAAGGAATACCTGGTGGCGGTGAACCACCCGGTCACCCCTGAGTTCCTGCGCGGAATGAGCCGCGGGGTGCCGGTGCACGGCCAGATGACCCTGCCGTGCAAGACAGGCAAGCTGGGCAGCCAGGGCTTCCGGATCGTGCTGACCCAGGGCCTGAACCGGCAGATCCGGCTGATGGCGGCGCATTTCGGCTACCGGGTGAAACAACTGCTGCGGGTGCGGATCGGCAACGTGAAGCTGGGCCGTCTGAAGCCTGGTCAGTGGCGCAACCTGACCGACGCGGAACTGCGCGGATTGCTGCCGGAACACGCCGATTGGTAACCAAAACCGGCCGTTTGAAAAAAAACTGCGCCGGGATCGACATTTGCCGTCAAAAACAGGTTAAGGTTCGCCCACTGTTTCAAGCGGGATCACGGTACATCGTGACCCGATGCGGTAGATCCTTCGTGATCCGCTCATCGTGTGCGTTACCCCTTGCTCGACAGTCGCGGCCGGCTCCGCCAGTCGCGTTTCCATGACCAACTGTTTCCAATGGAGTAACAACATGTCTGATCGTCAGACCGGCACCGTCAAGTGGTTCAACGACGCCAAGGGCTTCGGCTTCATCACCCCGGAAAGCGGCCCGGACGTTTTCGTCCACTTCCGCTCGATCCAGGGCACCGGCTTCAAGTCCCTGCAGGAAGGCCAGAAGGTCTCCTTCAAGGTCGTGCAGGGCCAGAAGGGCCTGCAGGCCGACGAAGTGCAGGCGATGTAATTCGCCTCGCGCATTCGCGCACGCAAAGCCCGGCTTCGGCCGGGCTTTGTCGTTTCCGGGACATGCGAATCCGTTCATGGGTTCGATACCGCATGCGTGCCAGACTATGCGGCAGGTTCGAATCCATTCTTTTTCCCACGTTCCGCCATGAGCGATTATTCCCCAAGGTTGCGCGCGTCGTCCCCCTCGTTCTTTCCCTGGCCCTGCTGGCCGGCTGCGGCCGTGGCGATGCGCCGCAGGCGCCCGTCGCCGCGACTCCCGGCACTGCGGCCGAAACCGCCGCGCCGGCATCGCCCGCCGCGCCGGTGGAACTGAAGGACGTGATCGAAACCACGCCCGGCTACATCGTCGGCATCAGCTATCCGCAGATGGCCGCGGATTACCCGCCGCTGGCGCAGGCGCTGCACGACTACGCCGAGGCCGCGCGCGCCGATCTGATGAAGGCGGTCGCCGGGCTGAACGGCGAAAAGCCGCGCGCACCCTACGACCTCAGCCTGCAGTTCACCCGGGTGGTGGAAACGCCGCGCGTGGTGGCGGTGGCCGCCGACGGCAGCAGCTATCTCGGCGGCGCGCACGGCATGCCGCTGGTGGAGCGTTTCGTCTGGCTGCCGCAGATGCAGCAGATGCTGGCGGCGGAGCAGCTGATCCCCGATGCCGGCAACTGGAAGCCGGTTTCCGCCTACGTGCGCGAGCAGCTGATGACCGCGTTGTCCGGGCAGCTGGACGACGAGGCGCTGGAAGGCGACGTGCGCTCGGAGCAACTGCGCTTCCGCAGCAGGATGATCGACGAGGGCACCGCGCCGGAGCCGAAGAACTTCGCCCGCTTCGAGCCGGTGATGAACGCCGACGGCAGCATTCGCGCGCTGCGCATCGTGTTTCCGCCGTACCAGGTGGCGCCCTACGTGGAAGGCACGCGCACGGTGGACGTGCCGGCGCAGGTGCTGCTGCCGCTGGTAGCGTCGGAGTACAAGGCGCTGTTCCGCGCCGGCTGAGTCTCACCGGATGAGACGCCCGCCGCGCAGCCTGCGCGGGTGAACGCGCAGATCCGCTTCGACTTCGTCCATTCCGTTCATCCCGCCCGACGGGGCGGGGCGGATAATGCCGGCATGGCCGCGCACCCCGCGCTCGACGCATTCCATCCCGCCGTCGCCGGCTGGTTCGCGCGCGCCTTCCCGGCGCCCACGGACGCGCAGCTCGCGGCCTGGCCGGCAATCGCCAGTGGCCGCGACACCCTGGTCGCCGCGCCGACCGGCTCGGGCAAGACCCTGACCGCCTTCCTCACCGCCATCGACGCGCTGGTGCGCGAGGGCCTGTCGCACGGGCTGCCGGAGCAGACGCTGGTCGTTTACGTGTCGCCGCTGAAGGCGCTGTCCAACGACATCCACATCAACCTGGACGCGCCGCTGGACGGCATCCGCGCCGAACTGGCGGCGCTGGGCCTACCGGACGTGGACATCCGCACCGCCGTGCGCACCGGCGACACGCCGCAGTCCGAGCGCGCGCTGCATCGCAAGAAACCGCCGCACATCCTCGCCACCACGCCGGAGTCGCTGTACGTGCTGCTCGGCTCCGAGTCCGGGCGGGCGATGCTGGCCGGCGTGCGCACGGTGATCGTGGACGAAATCCACGCGCTGGTGCAGAACAAGCGCGGCAGCCACCTGGCGCTGTCGATGGAGCGGCTGGACGCGCTGACCGGGCGGCGGGCGACGCGGGTCGGGCTGTCGGCCACGCAGAAGCCGATCGAGGAGGTGGCGAAGTTCCTGACCGGCGCGGGCGAGCGCGACTGCGCCATCGTCGACATCGGCCACGCGCGCGCGCGCGACCTCGCGCTGGAGCTGCCGCCGGTGCCGCTGGAAGCGGTGATGTCGAACGCGCAGTGGGAGCTGGTGTACGCGCGCATCGCCGAGCTGGTCGAGCGGCACGCGACCACGCTGGTCTTCGTCAACACGCGGCGCATGGCCGAGCGCGCCGCGCGCCACCTCGGCGAGCTGCTGGGCAAGGAGCACGTGGCCGCGCACCACGGCTCGCTGGCGAAGGAACTGCGGCTGGACGCCGAGCAGCGGCTCAAGCGCGGCGAGCTGAAGGTGCTGGTGGCGACCGCCTCGCTGGAGCTGGGCATCGACATCGGCGACGTCGACCTGGTCTGCCAGATCGGATCGCCGCGCAGCATCGCCGCGTTCCTGCAGCGGGTCGGGCGCTCCGGCCACCACGTCGGTGGCGTGCCGAAGGGGCGGCTGTTCGCGACCAGCCGCGACGAACTGATGGAAGGCGCCGCGCTGCTGGACGCCGTGCGCCGCGGCGAGCTGGACGCGCTGATCATGCCGCCGGCGCCGCGCGACGTGCTGGCGCAGCAGCTCGTGGCCGAGGTGGCCGCGCGCGAATGGGACGAGGACGCGTTGTTTGCGCTGGTGCGGCGCGCGTGGCCCTACGCGTCGCTGCCGCGCAAGGAGTTCGATGCGCTTCTGAAGATGCTGGCGGAGGGCTTCTCGACCCGCTACGGCCAGCGCGCCAGCTACCTGCACCGCGACGCCGTGCACCGCAAGCTGCGCGGCCGCAAGGGCGCGCGCCTGACCGCCACGCAGTCCGGCGGCACCATTCCCGACGTCGGCGACTACGCGGTGGTGCTGGAGCCGCAGGCGATCAACATCGGCACGGTGAACGAGGATTTCGCCGTCGAGAGCCTCGCCGGCGACGTGTTCCAGCTTGGCAACGCCAGCTACCGCATCCTCCGCGTGGAAAGCGGGCGGGTGCGGGTGGAGGACGCGCAGGGTGCGCCGCCCAGCATCCCGTTCTGGCTGGGCGAGGCGCCGGGGCGCAGCATCGAGCTGTCGGCCAGCGTGTCGCGCTTCCGAGAACTTCTGCAGGCGAAACTGGAAGGCGAGGGTGAGGCGGCCGCATTGAGTTGGCTGCGCGACAAGCTTGGGCTGGGCGACTCCGCCGCTGCGCAGATCGTGGCCTATGCGGCCGCGCAGCTCGTCGGCTTCGGCATGCTGCCGACGCAGCGGCACATCGCGCTGGAACGCTTCTTCGACGAATCCGGCGGCACCCAGCTGGTGATCCATTCGCCGTACGGGAGCCGCATCAACAAGGCTTGGGGACTGGCGCTGCGCAAGCGCTTCTGCCGCAAGTTCAACTTCGAGCTGCAGGCGGCGGCGACCGAGGACGCCATCGTGCTGTCGCTCTCGACCAGCCACAGCTTCCCGCTGATCGAGGTGATCGGCTACCTGCATTCGTCCAGTGCGCAGGACGTGCTGGTGCAGGCGCTGCTGGACGCGCCCTTGTTTCCCGCGCGCTTCCGCTGGAACGCGACCACCGCGCTGGCCCTGCCGCGCTTCACCGGCGGCAAGAAGGTGCCGCCGCAGCTGCAGCGGATGAAGTCGGAAGACCTGATGGCGACGGTGTTCCCCGACCAGGTGGCCTGCCTGGAGAACATCGTCGGCGAGCGCGAGGTGCCGGACCACCCGCTGGTCGCGCAGACCTTGCAGGACTGCCTGTTTGATGCGATGGACGTGGACGGCTGGCTGGCGCTGCTGCGCGGGCTGGAGTCGGGCGAGGTGCAGGTGACCGCGCGCGACCTCACCGGCCCGTCGCCGTTCACCGCCGAGGTGCTGACCGCGCGGCCCTACGCCTTCCTCGACGACGCGCCGCTGGAGGAGCGCCGCACGCAGGCGGTGGCCGCGCGCGGGCTGGGCCATGCCGGCCGGGTCGAGGACCTGGGGCGGCTCGACCCGAACGCGATCGACGCCGTGGCCGAGGACGCCTGGCCGCTGGCCGGAACGTCGGACGAGATGCACGACGCGTTGATGGCAGTGGGCGCGGTCACGGCGGGCGAGGCGGAGGCGTCGGGCTGGACGCATCTGTTGCGGGCGCTGGCCGGGGATCGGCGTGCGACGCATCTGATTCCATCTCCCGCCGGGAAAGGACGACCCGAAGGGCCGGATGAGGGTTCGGCAACTGGCAGAATCCTCTCCCCAACTTCTCTCCCGGAGAGAGAGGGGCTATGGGTAGCTGCCGAACGGCTGCCGCAACTGCGCGCGCTGCACCCTGCGGCGGCGATCGAACCCGAAATCGAAGTGCCGGAAAGCTACGCCATCGACTGGACGCGCGAGGACGCCCTGTGCGAACTCGTGCGCAGCCGCCTGTCGACCTCGGGCGTCACCACCGTCGCGGCGTTGGCCGAGGCGCTGATGACGGATCACGGCGACGTCGAACTCGCCCTGCTGGCGCTGGAGCAGGAGGGCTACGCCATGCGCGGCCGGTTCCGTCCCGGTGCCGTCGGTGAGGAGTGGTGCGAACGCCTGCTGCTGGCTCGTATCCACCGCAACACCGTGGCGCGTCTGCGGCGCGAGATCGAGCCGGTGGACGTGCGCGATTACGTGCGCTTCCTGTGCGACTGGCAGCGCCTGTCGCCCGCCACCCGCGTGCAGGGGCCGGAAGCGCTGGCCGGCGTGCTGGCGCAGATGGAAGGCTTCGAGGCCGCCGCCGGCGCGTGGGAAAGCGAGCTGCTGCCGGCGCGGATCAAGGACTATTCCATCGCCTGGCTGGACGACCTGTGCGGCGCCGGCCGCATCGCCTGGACGCGCCTGCGCACCGGCGGCGAGGGCGGGGCGACGCTGGTGCGCGCCGCGCCCATCGTGCTGCTGCCGCGTCGCGAGCTGGGCCTGTGGACGCGGCTGGCCGCGCGCCAGCAGCCGGGCGAGGACGCACCGCTGTCCTCGCGCGCGCGCAAGGTCGAGGACTGCCTGCGCGAACGCGGGGCGCTGTTCTTCGACGAACTGGTGGACGCCGCGCGGCTGCTGGAAACCGAGCTGGAGGACGCGCTGGCCGAACTGGTCGCGCGCGGGCGCGCCAGCTGCGACAGCTTCTCCGGCCTGCGCGCGCTGCTGCTGCCGGCGGCGAAGCGCCCGGCCAGCTACGCGCGCAACGGGCGCCGCGCGTCGCTGACCGGGATCGCGGATGCGGGCCGCTGGAGCCTGGTGCGGCGGCCGGAGGCCGATGCGGCGCCGGACCCGGCCTCGGTCGAACACGTCGCCCGCGTCCTGCTGCGCCGCTACGGCGTGATCTGCTGGCGGCTGCTGGAGCGCGAGGCCGCGTGGCTGCCGCCGTGGCGCGAACTGCTGCGCGAATACCAGCGGCTGGAGGCGCGCGGCGAAATTCGCGGCGGGCGCTTCCTGTCCGGCGTGGTCGGCCAGCAGTTCGCCCTGCCGGAAGCGGTGGCCGCGCTGCGCGCGATCCGCAGGCGGCCGCCGGACGGCGCGATGATCGCGGTGTCGGCCGCCGATCCGCTCAACCTCGTCGGCGGCCTGCTGGCCGGCGACAGGGTGCCGCGCCAGCCCGGCGCGCGGCTGCTGCTGCGCGACGGCGTGCCGGTGGCGTCGCTGGTCGGCGGCGAGTTCCGCGCCTTGCCCGGGCTGGCGGTCGAAGACGAGCATGCGGCGAAGGTGGCGCTGCTGCGCGAGCCGGGGGTGCAGGGCGGCAGGGCGCCGCTGCCGGCGGGATCGCGGCCGATGGCGGATCCGTTGGGGTTGCATGCGGGGCGAGGAAGTTGAAGCGAGCGCTGCTGTAGCTTTCATCTGGTGCCACGGGATAGACGCGGCACATCCATGTGCCGCGCCCGCAGCTTTGCTGCGGGCAGCCTGCGGCTGTCCAGATTCGCTCCCGGCGAATCTGTCGAACCCTACGGGTTCTCATCCCTCCGGTCGCATCATGAAAAAAGCCCGAGTCGCGAGACTCGGGCTTTTTTCATGATTGGCGCTCCCTACGGGATTCGAACCCGTGTTTTAGCCTTGAGAGGGCCACGTCCTAGGCCTCTAGACGAAGGGAGCATTGGAAGGTGCAGCCGGTTGGACGACCGGCCCGGCTTTGCCGGATGGGCTGCCGAGCTTGGTAGTATAAAAGGCTGCGTCTGCCGCTGGCAACGCTCCATTTCCGCCGCCAACCGCAGCGCATGACCGATACCGACCATTCCCCCGCTTCCCTCGTCCCCCAGTTGCGCGTGATCCCGCGCGACGTCCACGGCGTGTCCCGCAAGCAGATGAGCCCCAACGCGCTGCGGGTGCTGTACCGCCTGCGCGAGGGCGGCTTCGGCGCCTATCTGGTCGGCGGCGCGGTCCGCGACCTGCTGATCGGCGGCCAGCCCAAGGATTTCGACGTCGCCACCGACGCCACCCCGGAACAGGTCAAGGCGCTGTTCCGCAACTGCCGCCTGATCGGCCGCCGGTTCCGGCTGGCGCACGTGGTGTACGGCCGCGAGATCATCGAGGTCGCCACCTTCCGCGCCAACGGCGGCGACGACGACGGCGACCGCCAGACCGACGATGGCGGCCGCCTGCTGCGCGACAACATCTACGGCAGCATCGAGGACGACGCGGTGCGCCGCGACTTCACCGCCAACGCGCTGTACTACGCGATCGAGGATTTCTCGGTGCGCGACTACGTCGGCGGCTATGCCGACGTGCAGGCGCGGCTGCTGCGCCTGATCGGCGAGCCGGAAGCGCGCTACCGCGAAGACCCTGTGCGCATGCTGCGCGCCGCGCGGCTGGCGGCGAAGCTGGGCTTCGCCATCGAGGCCGGCACCGCCGAGCCCATCGCCCGGCTGGCGCCGCTGCTGGCCGACGCCGCGCCGGCGCGGCTGTTCGAGGAAACCCTCAAGCTGTTCCTGTCCGGCCACGCGGTCGCCAGCTTCGAGCACCTGGAAGCGCACGGCCTGCTGCCGGCGCTGCTGCCGGAAACCGCCAAGGCGCTGGCCTCGAACAGTTCCGGCGCGCTGCGGCGGATGCTGGTGCAGGGCCTGCGCAACACCGATGCGCGGGTCGCCAACGACGAGCCGGTGTCGCCGGCCTTCCTGTATGCCGTGCTGCTGTGGCCGGCCTACTGCCGCGCGCTGGCGCAGCTGCAGGCGCAGGGCGTGCATGCGGCGGAAGCGCAGCGCCGCGCCGCCGACCGGGTAACCATGCATCAGGTCGCGCGCACCGCGCTGCCGCGCCGCTTCTCGCTGCCGATGCAGGAGATCTGGCTGCTGCAGCCACGCTTCTCGCTGCGCCAGCGCAAGCGCGTGTTCCGCCTGCTGGCGCATCCGCGTTTCCGCGCCGCCGTCGATTTCCTCGAACTGCGGCTGGCCGCGTCCGATTCGCATGCGGAGGACGTGGCGTTCTGGCGCGAGGCGCAGCTGGAGCCTTCCGCCGTGCTGGCCGCCAACGAAGCGCGGGAAGCGGAAAGCCCCGACGCGGAGGAGGGCGACGATGCCGCCGCGCCGCGCAAGCGCCGCCGTCGCCGCCGGGCGAAACCGGGAGCTGCGCCATGACCCTGCTGACCAAGGCCTGCATCGGCCTCGGCGCCAACATCGGTCATCCGCAGGAGGCCGTGCGCGACGCCATCGAGGCGCTGCGTGAACTGCCGCACAGCCGCCTGCTGGCCGCGTCGCGTCTGTACCGCACGCCGGCCTGGGGCCGCGTCGACCAGCCGGATTACGTCAACGCCGCCGCGCTGCTGGAAACCGGCCTGGCCCCGCACGCCCTGCTCGACCACCTGCTGGAGATCGAGCGCAAGGCCGGCCGCAGCCGCGGCGGCGAAACCGCCTCGATGCGCTGGGGCCCGCGCGTGCTCGACCTCGACCTGTTGCTGTACGGCGACCGCACGCTCAACCAGCCCGGCCTGCGCGTGCCGCATCCGCACCTGCACGAGCGCGCGTTCGCGCTGGTGCCGCTGGCCGAGATCGCCGCCGATGCGCCGTTTCCCGGCCACGGCAGCGTGGGCGAGGCGCTGCGCCGCATCGACGTCGAAGGCGTGGAAGCGATCGGCGACGCCTGATCCGGAGCGACGGGCCTACGCGCGTTCTGCGCCATAATGCCGCGCTTGCCAACCCGGAACCTGCGATGAGCGTACATGCCGAACAGAAGTCCTGGAGCGTGCCGCAGCTCGCGCAGGCGCGCGACGCGGGCCGCCGGCTGACGATGCTGACCTGCTACGACGCCAGCTTCGCGCGTGTGCTGGACGACGCCGGCATCGACCTGATCCTGATCGGCGATTCGCTGGGCATGGTGGTGCAGGGGCACGATTCGACGCTGCCGGTGCGCGTGGACGACATCGCCTATCACACGGCGGCGGTGGCGCGCGGCGCGAAGCATGCGCTGAAGATCGCCGACTTCCCGTTCGGCAGCGACGCCACGCCGGAGCAGGCGCACGCGGCGGCGGTGCGCTTCATCCAGGCCGGCGCGGCGATGGTCAAGCTGGAAGGCGCGGGCCACAAGCTGGAGACGATCCGCTTCCTGGTCGAGCGCGAGATTCCGGTCTGCGCGCACCTCGGCCTGACCCCGCAATCGGTGCTGAAGATGGGTGGTTTCAAGGTGCAGGGCCGCGAACAATCCGCCGCCGAACGCCTGCGCGCCGACGCCTTGGCGGTGGCCGAGGCAGGCGCGGCGCTGCTGGTGCTGGAAGGCGTGCCGGCCCCGCTGGCGGCGGAGATCACCGCCGCCAGCCCGATTCCCACCATCGGGATCGGCGCCGGCCCCGGTTGCGACGGTCAGGTGCTGGTGCTGCACGACCTGCTCGGCATCGACACCGGCCACCGCAAGCCGAAGTTCGTCAAGGACTTCCTGGCCGAGGGCGGCTCCATCGCCGGCGCGGTGCGCGCCTATACCGAGGCGGTGCGCGCCGGCACCTTCCCGACTTCCGAGCACAGCTACGCATGATCGAGACCCTCACCGCCCTCGACGCCCTGCGCGCCCGCGTCAACGGCTGGAAGCGCGAGGGCCTGCGCGTCGGCTTCGTGCCGACCATGGGCAACCTGCACGCCGGCCACTATTCGCTGGTGACGCTGGTGCGCGAGCGCGCCGACCGCGTGGTCTCCAGCGTGTTCGTCAATCCCACTCAGTTCGGCCCGAGCGAGGACTTCACCCGCTATCCGCGCACGCCGGACGCCGACACCACTGGGCTGGAAGCCGCCGGCTGCGACGCGCTGTGGCTGCCGGAGGTGGAGGCGATGTATCCGTTCGGCGTGGAGTTGGCGGCGAAGGTGCAGGTGCCGGGCGTCAGCTCGGTGCTGGAGGGCGCGTGCCGCCCCGGCCATTTCGACGGCGTGTGCACCGTGGTGACGCGCCTGTTCAACCAGGTGCAGCCGGACGTGGCCGCGTTCGGCCGCAAGGATTTCCAGCAGCTGGCGGTGATCCGGCAGATGGTGGCCGACCTGCACGTGCCCATCGAGATCCTGGCGGGCGAGATCGTCCGCGAGGACGACGGGCTGGCGATGAGTTCGCGCAACCAGTACCTGTCGCCGGAGGAGCGCGCCGTCGCGCCGACCATCCACCGCGTGCTGCGTTCGATGCGCGATGCCGCGCAGGTCGGCGCGGCGCGCGCGCAGGTCGAAGCCGACGCCGACGCCGCCATGCGCGCGGCCGGGTTCGTGCCCGACTACGCGGTGGTCCGCCGCCCCGATTTCAGCGAACCGGCGGACGGCGAGGGCGGGGCGCGGGTGGCGCTGATCGCCGCGCGCCTGGGCCGCACCCGGTTGATCGACAACATCGAGTTTCAATTGCCCGGATAAATTGCCCGGATAAAACGGAATTCCCGGTTTGTTGCGGTGCGCAAAACGCGCCCTATACTGCGAACTTCCGGGCTGTCCCGGCCTTGCGTTCCACCGGAGTCGAAGCCATGCAACTGACCCTGCTCAAGGGCAAGATCCATCGCGCCACCGTCACTCACGCCGAGCTGCATTACGAAGGTTCGTGCGCCATCGACGGTCGCCTGCTGGACATCGCCGGCATCCGCGAATACGAGCGGATCGACATCTACGACGTCACCAGCGGCGAGCGCTATTCCACCTACGCGATCCGCGGCGAGGAAGGCAGCGGCGTGATCTCGGTGAACGGCGCCGCCGCGCACAAGTCGCGGGTGGGCGACCTGGTCATCATCTGCGCCTACGTGCAGTGCGACGCCGCCGAGGCGGAAGCGCACAAGCCGGTCTGCGTCTACGTCGACCGCGAGAACCGGTTGACCCACACCAACCACTCGATGCCGAAGCAGGCGGCCTGACGTGGGCGGGCAGCTGGAGGGTCTGGATGCGCAAGCGCAACGACTGTCCGGCACGCCGCTGCCGGCGCTGATCGCGGACGATCCCGCGCGGGCGCGCGACTTCGCCCTGCGCAGCGGCCCGCTGTACGCCAACTTCGCGCGCCAGCGCTACGACCGCGCGGCGTTGGACGCCCTGTTCGACGTCGCCGAACGCGCCGACCTCGCCGGCGCGATGCGCCGCCTGCTGGACGGCGCCATCGTCAATCCCACCGAAGGCCGCGCCGCGCTGCACAGCGCCCTGCGCGGCGACACCTCCGAAGCCACCGTCGCCCGCGACGCGCGCGCGCAGGCGCTGGACGCGCAGGCGCGGATGCGCGGGCTGATCGAAACGCTGGAAGCCGGCGACGTCACCGACATCGTCAGCGTCGGCATCGGCGGCTCCGACCTCGGCCCGCGCCTGGTCGCGGACGCGCTGGCGCTGCCGGGCGCACGCTTCAAGGTGCACTTCATCTCCAACGTCGACGGCAACGCCGCGCGCCGCGCGCTGGCCGGACTGGACCCGAAGCGCACCGCCGCCATCGTCATCTCCAAGACCTTCGGCACCCAGGAAACCCTGCTCAATGGGGGCATCGTCCGCGACTGGCTGGGCGACGACAGCCGCCTGTACGCGGTCAGCACCAACGCGCAGCGCGTGGCCGACTTCGGCATCCCGCCGGAGCGCACTCTGCCGATGTGGGATTGGGTGGGCGGGCGCTATTCGCTGTGGTCGGCGGTGGGCTTCCCGATCGCGCTGGCGATCGGCATGGACCGCTTCCTGCAACTGCTGGACGGCGCCAGCCGGATGGACGCGCACGCCGCCGAAGCGCCGCTGCGCGACAACCTCGCCGTATGGCACGCGCTGACTGCGGTGTGGAACCGCAACGCGCTGCACGCCGCCACGCAGGCGGTGCTGCCCTACGACGAACGCCTGCGTCTGCTGCCGAACTACCTCCAGCAGTTGGTGATGGAAAGCCTCGGCAAGTCGGCGACGCTGGCGGGCGGCAAAGTCGGCCTCGACACCGTGCCGGTGTGGTGGGGCGGCGCCGGCACCGACACCCAGCACAGCTTCTTCCAGGCGCTGCACCAGGGCACCCAGACGGTGCCGGCCGATTTCATCGGCGTGCGCCAGGCCGACCACGCGCACGAGCGCAACCACGCCGCGCTGCTCGCCAACCTGCTGGCGCAGACCGAGGCGCTGGCGAACGGGCAGGACAGCGACGATCCTCACCGCCGCTACCCCGGCAACCGCCCGAGCACGCTGCTGCTGCTGGACGCGCTGACGCCGGAATCGCTGGGCATGCTGATCGCGCTGTACGAGCACAGCGTCTACCTGCAATCGGTGCTGTGGGGCATCAACGCCTTCGACCAGTTCGGCGTGGAGCTGGGCAAGCAGGTCGCCAATTCGCTGCTGCCGGCGCTGTACGGCGAGAGCGAGGCCGACGATCCGGTGACGCGGGCGCTGCTGGCGGAGCTGCGGTAAGCGGAGAAAGCGATTTGCGGATGAGGCGCTGGTTGAGATTAATCCGCGTTGATCCGCGTCCAGGTTTTTGCCGCTTACGGCGGCGCAGCTGGCCTTGCTGCCAGTATCTCGTCGACGGCGCGTTCCAGCGCATACAGGGCCGTCCGATCGGTGAGCGCCGCTTGCAGCGCCTGCACCGCGATGCCGAGGCGCGCCGCGCCGACGAAGCCGCAACCGGCCGACAGCTTGTGCAGCTCCGCCCGCAGCGCGGAAATGTCGGCGTGGGTCGCGGCGTGGACGATCCGGTCGCGCTGTTGCGGAAGCTCGGCCAGGAACAGCTTGCGCAGCGCCTGCACGTGCGCGTGCTGGCCGCCCAGCGCGGCCAGGGCGGCGGCATCGTCCCACGGGCGGGCTGCGGCATCGGGCAGGTGCCGGCGCAGCGCCGCGTGGAAGGCGTGCATCCCCAGCGGTTTGCGCAGCACCTCGGCGAAGCCGGCCGCCAGCAGCCGCGCGTGCATATCGGCGTCGAGGTCGGCGGTATGCGCCAGCGCGGCGGTGCCGATGCCGCGTTCGCGCAGCGTGCGCAGCAGGTCCTCGCCGCGCCCGTCGGGCAGGTTGGCGTCGAACAGGAACAGGTCGAACGCTTGGTCGAGACAGACGCGCTCCGCGTCGGCGAGGCTGGTCGCCGTCACCGGCAGCGCCGGCAGGGCGGCCGCGGCGGCGGCAAGGAACGCGGCGCTGGTCGGGTCGTCCTCGACCAGCAGCAGGCGGGGGATGTCGGCGGGGGAATGGTTCATCGCGCTGCCTCCCGGCCTTTGTATGCTGCGTCCATGGTGCGCCCGATCCTAACCGCTTGTCTGTGCCTGGTGGCGGCGCTCGCCTCGCTGCCGGCGCAGGCGCGGACGGCGCAGCTGCGGGCCGTTAAGGTCGCCACCCCGGTGGCGACGCTGGAACGCGTGCGGGCGCGGCTGGACTGGGCGGACGGCGCGGACGCGGGCGAATTGCAGCTGTGGGCCGGCAGGGTCGAGGCGCCCGACCTCGGCTACCGCTTCCGCGATCTGCACTGGCGCTGCCCGCTGCGGCGCACGGCGAACGCGGGCTGGCACTGCGAGGGCGAGCTGCGGGCCGGCAACGCCGCGCCGCTGCGGCTGGCGGTGGCCTTCGATGCCGCGGCCACGCAGGCGTCGCTGGCGAAGGGCGCTGCGCGCATCGCGCTGGACCGCAACGCCGCCTCGCCCGACCTGACCGTGTTCGACCTGCGCGGCGTGCCGCTGGCCTGGGCGCAGGCGCTGCTGGCGCAGGCGTGGCCGCAGGGGCATCTCAAGGCCGGCACCGCGGACGGGCGCTTGCAGGTGGCGTCGACGCGCGCCGGGCTGCGGGTCGAGGGCGCGCTGCGGCTGCGCGGCGCGGGGTTCGAAAGCGCCGACGCCAGCATCGTCGGCGAAGACCTGGGCGGCGAGCTGCGGCTGGACTACCGCGGCGCGGCGGCATCGACGCAGGCGACGGTCGAGGGCGAGCTGCGCGGCGGCGAGTTCCTGGCCGGCAACAGCTACGTCGCGCTGCCGCCGACGCCGGTGGGCCTGCGCATCGAGGCGAACCGGCAGGACGGCGCTGGCTGGGCGCTGCCGCGCATCGAATGGCGCGACGGCGGCGTGCTGGTCGCCGACGCCAGCGCCCGCCTCGCGCCGGACGGCACGCTGGCTGCGCTGGACTTGCGGGCGCGCAGCGACGACATGGCGCCGCTGCGCCCGCGGTACCTGTCCGGCTGGCTGGGGCTGGTCGGGCTGGGCGAAGTGGAGCTGCGCGGCGCGATGGAGGTCGAGGCGCATCTCGACGCCACCGGCCTGACCGGCGCCAGCGCGCTGCTGCACGGCGTGGACCTGCGCGATCCGGCCGGCCGCTTCGGCTTCGACGGGCTGCGCGGCGACCTGCGCTATTCCGCCGGGGCGGAACCGATCGCCAGCGCGCTGGAATGGAAGGCCGGCCGGCTGCACGGCCTCGCGTTCGGCGCGGCGCGATTGCCGTTCGCCAGCGCCGGCGGCGAACTGCGCGTGCGCGAGGCGGTGCAGGTGCCGCTGATGGGCGGCACGCTGGGGCTGCGCGACGTGGTGATCCGCCCGCCGCAGGGCGACGGCGGCGCCGACATCCGCTTCGGCCTGCGGCTGTCCGACATCGACTTCGGCAAGGTGTCCGAAGCGCTGGGCCTGCCGCCGTTCCAGGGCCGGCTGGGCGGCGACATCCCGCTGGCGCGCTACGCCGACGACCGCATCGAATTCGACGGCGGGCTGACGCTGGGCATCTTCGACGGCCGGGTCGCGTTCTCCTCGCTGGCGCTGGAGCGCCCGTTCGGCACCGCGCCCAGCCTGAGCGCGGACATCGCGATGGACGACCTCGACCTGCTGCGGCTCACCGAGGTGCTGGGCTTCGGCAGCATCACCGGGCGGCTGGACGGCCGCATCGACGGCCTGCGGCTGGTGGACTGGACGCCGGTGGCGTTCGACGCGAGCTTCGTCACCGATCCCGTCCCCGGCGTGCGCCAGCGGATCAGCCAGCGCGCGGTGCAGAACATCAGCAGCGTCGGCGACGCCTCCTTCATCACCAGTCTGCAAGGGCGGCTGATCGGCCTGTTCAGCGACTTCGGCTACCGCCGCATCGGCATCGGCTGCCGGCTGGAGAACGAGGTCTGCGCGATGTCCGGCCTCCATTCAGCGGGCAACGCCTTTACTATCGTCGAAGGCAAGGGCATTCCGCGCCTGGGCGTGGTCGGCTACAACCGGGCGGTGAACTGGCCGACGCTGGTGGAGCGGCTGGTCGCGGTCGGCAAGGGCGACGTGGCGCCGGTGGTGGAGTGACCGCCTGACGTGAATTGCGAACGAAGGAGCAGGGAATGAAGCATTGGATGGGGATGCCGGTCGCGGCGGCGCTGCTGCTGAGCGCGTGCGTGACGATTAACGTGTACTTCCCGGCGGCCGAGGCCAAGGAAGCGGCCAAGGAGTTCGTCGAGAAGGTCATCAACGAGGCCGATAAGGTCGAGGTCAAGCAGCCGCCGGCCGGCGGTGGCGGCATGGCGATGCTGGAGCGGCGCATCGAGTCGGACCTGTCCGGCTTCGACCCGTGGGTGCTGGTCGGCATCGGCAGCGCGCGCGCGCAGTCCGCGCCCGACATCAGCATCAAGACGCCGGCCATCCAGGCGATCCAGTCGCGCATGGAGTCCCGCTTCAATGGCAGCCTGCGCGCGGGCTTCGACAGCGGCGCGCTGGGCTTCACCGACGACGGCCTGATCACCGTGCGCGATGCGTCGAAGGTGGAGCTGAAGGACCGCGTGGCGCTGAACTCGGCGGTGGCCGACGACAACCGCGACCGCAAGGCGGTCTACCGCGAGGTGGCGGTGGCGAACGGTCATCCGGAATGGGAAGAGCAGATCCGCGGCGTGTTCGCCAAGCAGTGGATCGCCAGCGCGCGCTCGGGCTGGTGGTACCAGTCGGGCGGGAGCTGGAAGCAGAAATAGCGGAAGCGAAACCTCGTCAGGCCCACGGCCGATAGGCATCCGGCACGGCGGAATCTCCGCCGTTACGGCACGCAGCGCACGTCCGGATTGGTCGCCGCCATCGCCAGGCAGCGCTGGTTCTCGCGTGCTGTCTTCAGAGCTTTCTGTCGGGTGGCGTCATTGGCCGGATCGACGCGCCGGTGGCCGGCGGCGGTACTGTCGCCGGTTGCGTGCCGCACCAAGTCGAACGCCATCGCCGCCAGTACTCGGTCCTTCTCCTTCCAGTGGTAGAACACGACGTAGCCGCCGGCTGGCAGGCGCCAAGTGTCAAATTGGTCCCAGAACCGACCGTCGGAAAAAACGCCGCGGCTCCGGCTGTCGCCTTCCTGTTCTTTGGTTTGCGTGCTCATGACCAACACGTCGAGCGTCTGCCCGCTTGCTAGCGGGAAGCCGCCCTCGGCGCGTATCGTCCATGCGCCCGCGCTGTCCTCGTAAACGCGGCAGGCAACGCCGGCGCAGCGCAGGTTCCTGACCTGCGAGCCACGCGCCACACCGTCGCCGGCGATGCCGGTGTCTCCGACCTGCATCCACTGCCATGCCTTGGTGCTGGTGCCGACAACCGCGGTGTCCCGCACCATGGACGCCTCGCGTGGCTGCACCGTCGATGCTTGTCTGGAGGGAACGGCTTCGGCCGCGCGCGATTGCACCGCTTCCGACTGCCGGGGCCGCACGGCATCCGCATTGCGTGGAACGATGTCCTGGGCCGCGGCATCGGCTCCGGCCGCGATGCCGGCGAACAGGAGGCAGTAGAGCATCAAGCTGGAAGCCATTGGAGATACCTCGGAAATGAGGAAATGAATCTGTCGTCGAACGCATGCGCCAGCAGCGTGGGCATCGTGTTTCCACGGCTCGCGGATCTGGGCGCGATCATCGGCAGTCTTGATTGCCTGCCGCCGGGATGTCCTTGATCTGGGTCATTCGCAATGTTCCGGCGCGCATGCGGAATGGAGGGGCAGACGCGGCCTCCCCGTGCCGATCTGGCAAGGTGGTTGACGGAAACAGGCAATCGTCCGCGGCGCGGGAGCGTCTCAGTCCAGGAACTGCAGCTTCGCCAGCTCCGCGTACAGCCCGCCCTGCGCCAGCAGTTCGGCGTGGGTGCCCTCGGCGACGATGCGGCCGTGGTCCATCACCACGATGCGGTCGGCCTTCAGCACGGTCGCGAGGCGGTGCGCCACCACCAGCGTGGTGCGGCCGGCCATCAGGTTTTCCAGCGCCTGCTGCACCGCGCGCTCGCTGTGCGCGTCCAGCGCCGAGGTGGCCTCGTCCAGCAGCAGCACCGGTGCGTCCTTCAGCAGCGCGCGGGCGATGGCGATGCGCTGCTGCTGGCCGCCGGACAGGCGGGTGCCGCGTTCGCCCAGTTCGCTGGCGAAGCCGTCGGGCAGGGCGTCGAGGAACTCGTCGGCGCGGGCCGACCGCGCGGCCTTGCGCACGTCCTCGTCGCTGGCGTCGAGCCGGCCGTAGCGGATGTTGTCGGCGGCGCTGGCGGCGAAGATCGCCGGCGACTGCGGCACCAGTGCCAGCGCTTCGCGCAGCGTGCCGGGGTCGAGTTCGCGGATGTCGATGCCGTCCAGCGCGATGCGCCCGTACTGCGGGTCGTGGAAGCGCAGCAGCATCGAGAACACGGTGCTCTTGCCCGCGCCGGACGGCCCCACCAGCGCGACCGTCTCGCCCGGCCGCACGTGCAGGCTGAAGCCTTCCAGCGCCGGCGCGTCCGGGCGCTGCGGGTAGTGGAAGGTGACGTCGTCGAACACGATCTCGCCGCGCACCGGCACCGGCAGCGCCTTCGGATGCGCGGGCGCGGCGATGGCCGGGGTTTCCTCCAGCAGCTCGCGGATGCGGCCCATGCCGCCGGCGGCGCGCTGCAATTCGTTCCACACCTCGGCCAGCGCGCCCACCGAGCCGCCGCCGATCAGCGCGTACATCACGAACTGGCCCAGCGCGCCGGCGCTCATGCGGCCGGCGATCACGTCGTGCGCGCCCGACCACAGCACCACGATCACCGCGCCGAAGATCAGGGTGATGGCGACCGCGGTCACCAGCGCCTGCGCGCCGATGCGCTTGCGCGCGGTGGACACGGCGGTCGCCATCGCCTGCGCGTAGCGCCCGCGCTCGAAGGGTTCGCGCGAGTGCGCCTGCACCGTGCGCACCGCGCCCAGCGCCTCGGTGGCGAGCGTATTGGCGTCGGCGATGCGGTCCTGGCTGGCGCGCGACACCTTCTGGATGCGGCGCGCGCCGATCACGATCGGCGCCACCGCCAGCGGAATGCCCAGCAGCGCCCACGCCGCCAGCTTGGGGCTGGTGACGAACAGCATCGCCATCGCGCCGATCACGGTCACGCTGCTGCGCAGGGCTACCGACATGCTGGAGGCGATCACGCTGCGCAGCAGCTCGGCGTCGGCGGTCAGGCGCGACACCAGCTCGCCGCTGCGGCTGCGGTCGTAGAAGCCGGCGTCGAGGTCGAGCAGGTGCGCGTACAGCCGGCTGCGCAGGTCGGCGACCACGCGCTCGCCGAGCAGGGTGACGAAGAAGTAGCGGGCGGCGGTGGCCAGCGCCAGCGCCACGATCACCGCCAGCACGAAGGCGAAGGTGCGGTCGATGTTGGCGCCGCTGCTGAAGCCGTGGTCGATCATTTGCCGGAACGCCACCGGCAGGCTGAGGGTGGCGGCGGACGAACCCGCGAGCGCGACCAGCCAGGCGACGAACAGGCCCAGATGGCGCTGGATGAAGGGCCACAGCGCACGCAGGGAGCCGATGGGCGCCTTGGCCGGCGCCGGGGCGGGGGAGTTCATACGGACATTTTAGCGTCGTGCCGGCGGCGCTGGAGGCGCGCTTGCCTGTCTCTCGCAAACGCGTTTGACGCGGATCAACGCGGATCGGCACGGATGAAGCCGATCACAGGATTCCGATCCGCGTTTTCCGCGCTGATCCGCGTCGAAAATGCTTTCGTAAGCACGCAAGACCGCACGCTAGGGTTCGGGCTGCTCCAGCGGGCGCAGTTCGGCCGGCAGCGTCGCGTCCGGATAGCGGCGGCGGAACTCGGTCAGGCTGGCGCGCGCCTCGTCGGTCTTGCCCTTCCGCATCAGCTCGCCGATCCGGCGCAGCCAGGCTTCGCGGACCTCCGGCGAATCGGCGGTGGCCGGCGGCACGTCCTCGACAGGCGCATCGGCCTGCAGGTCGAGCATGCGCTCCACCGGTTCGGTGCTGCGCGCCTTGGCGGCCATGGCGGGAGCCGCCAGCGCGCGCGCGGCAGGCGGTCCGGTTTCGATGGGCATGGCGCGTGGCGCAGCGGCGGTGGCGATCGGCGGCGGTGGGGCCGGCGGCGCGGGCGGTGGCGGTGCCGCCGCGGCGGCTGCGGGCATGGGCGCACTGGCGGGCGCGGGCTGAGCGTCTTCGAGGACGACGGGCGGCGCTTCCCGCACTTCGCGTGCGATCGCGGACGGCGGCGCGACTGGCGGAGCGGGCGCAGCCGCCGGTTCCGGTTTCAGCATCGGCTGCGCGGCGACGGCGGAATCCGCCTGCTGCGCGGGCGCGCCGTAGGTGGCGACCGGCGGCGCCTGCTCCGGCTGCGCGCTGGGTGCGGCTGCGCGTTGCGGCACATCGAGCTGCGTGCGCCAAGCCAGCCCCAGCGCCAAGCAGAGCGAAGCGGCCAGGCCCAGCGGCACCGTCCAGCGGCGCTTGTGCGGGACTTTCGCCGGCGTCTGTGCGGCCGCGTGGGCCGCCGCCAGGATGCGCGCGTCCAGCGCCGCGTCGGGTTCGTTGCGGCCGTGCGGGCGCGGCAGCGCGGCGGCCAGCGCGCGCTCGTCGGCGTCCAGCGGTTCGCGCGGGAAGCGGGTCACGACGGCAGCCTCGCGCGCAGCTTGTCCATCGCGTAGCGCAGACGCGACTTCACGGTTTCCCGGCCCACGCCCGTCACCTCGCCGATCTCTTCCAGCGTCAGTTCCTGTTCCAGCCGCAACAGCAGCACCTCGCGTTGTTCCTCGGGCAGTCCGTCCAGCGCCAGCTGCAGCTGGCGGCGGCGCTCGAATTCCGACAATACGCGCTCGGGCGTGTCGGCATCGGCAAGCCGGGCCAGCCGCTCGTCGGCGTCGGCGGGCGCGGCAGGGCGATGTTTCAGCGCGCGCCAATGGTCGCCGAGGCGGTGGTGGGCGATGGTGTAGAGCCAAGTGGCGAAACCGGCATCCGGCTGCCAGCCGGCGCGCGCGGCGATCACCTTCTGCCACACGTCCTGGAAAAATTCGTCGGCCAGCGCGTTGTCGCGCAGCTGGCGCAGCAGGTAGCGGTACAGCTTCAGGCGGTGACGCGCGTACAGCCGCTCGAACGCGCCGGCATCGCCGGCCACCCAGGCCAGCATCAGGGCTTCGTCGCTGCTGTCCGGCATGTCCATCGACGCCAGCGTAAGGGCTGGCGCGGCCGGCGGAAAGAGGGACGCGTGCATGCAAGGGACGGCGGACATGCCGATGCCAACGCCCGGCGGCAGCGGCCGGGGTTGCCGGCATGGCGGGCTTTTGCCGTTGCAGGCAATATGTCCCGGAGATGAACGCTCCCTTGGCCTCCATGCACCCAGCTTCCATCGAGGCGGCCCATCACCGGCGGCGCGAGGGAGTGCTTGCGGGCATCGCGGAGCGGCTGGCGCGCACGTTGCCGCCCGGCGCCTGCGTGCGGGTCGACTGGCGGCAGGCGGCGCTGGGGGAGGGCTGCGACGTCGCCGGCGGCGAACCGCGCGACGCCGATGCGCTGCAGCTGGCGTGGGACGGGCCGGAAAGCACTGCGCTGCGCATCGCGGCCAGCCATCCGCAGCCGTGGCCGGCCGGCATCGCCGACTACTGGCCGGCCAGCGCGCGCCAGCTGCTGGAACAGGCCGTGCAGCAGGAGCTGGCGGCGGCGCGGATCGACTCCCTGCAGCGTTCCGAACTGCTGCGGCAGGCGCTCTACGAGATCGCCGACCTGGCCGGCAGCAACCTGGCGCTGCCGGTGATGCTGCGGCGGGTGCATTCGATCGTCGGCGAGCTGATGTACGCCGAGAACTTCTACATCGTGGTGTACGACGACATCCGGCGCACGATGCGGTTCCTCTATTTCGTCGACCAGATCGATCCGTGGGTCAACGATCCGGACCGGGAAATCCCGGTGACCCGGGAAGACAACACCCTGACCATGCACCTGCTGCGCAGCGGCGAGACCATGCGCGGCCCGTCGCTGGAGCTGCGCACCCGGCTCGGCATCCCGCGCAGCGAAGACAGCGGGCCGGACAGCGCCGACTGGCTGGGCGTGCCGATGAGCCGCGACGGCCGCGTGGCCGGCGCGCTGGTGGTGCAGAACTACCGGCAGGCGGACGTCTACACCGAGGACGACCGCATCCTGCTGGCCTACGTGGCCCAGCACGTGCTGACCGCGCTGGAGCGCCGGGAAGCGCGCAAGCGGCTGGAAGAGCGGGTGGCGGAACGCACCACCGAGCTGCGGCGCGCCAACGACGAATTGCAGAGCGAGATCTTCGAGCGCAAGCGCATGCAGGAGATCCAGCGCGCGCTGTTCCGCATCGCCGAGCTGTCGATGACCAGCGAGAGCCTGGAGCGCTTCTACGCCGAGGTCCACGACATCGTCAGCGAGCTGCTGTACGCGCGCAATTTCTACATCGCCATGCTGTCCGAGGACGGCGGCATGCTGGAGTTCCCGTATTCGGTGGACGAGCGCGATCCGAACCGCAAGGCGCGGCGGCTGGCGGCGGGCCTGACCGAGTACGTGCTGCAGACCGGCAAGCCGCTGCTGGCCGATCGCGAACGGATCGCCGCGCTGGAGGCCGAGGGCAAGGTGCGCAGCCACGGCGCGCAGGCGAAATGCTGGCTCGGCGTGCCGCTGCTGCGGGGCGACCGGGCGATCGGCGTGATCGCCATGCAGAGCTATTCCGACGATGTCCTGTTCGGCGTCAGCGACCAGGAACTGCTGACCTTCGTTGCGCTCCACGTCGGCAGCAGCCTGGCGCGCAAGCAGGCGCAGGACCGGCTGGTGCTGGCGCACGCCAACCTGGAGCAGCGGGTCGGCGAACGCACCCGCGAACTCGCCGAGGCCAACGCCGAACTGGTCGAGCAGATCGGCGAGCGCATGCGCGCCGAGCGCAAGCTGATCCACCAGGCCATGCACGACGCGCTGACCGGGCTGCCCAACCGGCTGCAGCTGCTGGAGCGGCTGGGACGGGCGATCGCGGCGGCGGGGGACGAGCCGCAGGCCTGCTTCGCGGTGCTGTTCATGGACCTGGATCGCTTCAAGCTGGTCAACGACAGCGTGGGCCACGCGGTCGGCGACGAACTGCTGGTCGAGGCCGGCCGGCGCATCGTCGGCAGCGTGCGCGGCGACGACGTGGTGGCGAGGCTCGGCGGCGACGAATTCGCGATCCTCGCCGAAGGGCTGGACGGGCCGGAGATGGCCGAGGAACTGGGCCGGCGCGTGCTGTCCGCGCTGTCGGCGCCGGTCTGGGTGGCCGGACGCGAGCTGTTCCCCAGCGCCAGCATCGGCATCGCCCTCTGGCATCCGCGCTACCGCAGCGGCGAGGAAATGCTGCGCGACGCCGACGCCGCGATGTACCGCGCCAAGGGCGACGGCCGCGACCGCTGCGCGATGTTCGACGAGCAGATGCACCGCGAGGCCACCCGCAGCCTGGACATGGAATCGGACATGCGCCGCGCGATCCAGGCCGAGCATTTCATGCCCTACTACCAGCCGATCGTGCGCATCGACACCGGCGAGGCGGTGGGTCACGAGGCGCTGCTGCGCTGGCGGCACGAGCAGCGCGGCCTGCTGGCGCCGGGCGAGTTCCTGGACGTGGGCGAGGACAGCGGGTTGATCGAGCAGATCGACTGGCAGCTGTACGCGCGGGTGGTCGAGGACATCGCCCGCCATCACGCGCTGCCGGGTTACGTGGCGATCAACGTGTCGCCGCGGCATTTCCGCGCGCCGGACTTCGCCGCGCGCCTGCTGGCGCTGGTGGAGGCGGCGGGCGTGGCGCCGCAGCGGCTGCGGGTGGAGATCACCGAGGTCGCCCTGCTGGACGACGCGCCGCGCACGCTGGAAAGCCTGGCCCTGCTGCGCCGGCACGGGGTGCTGGCGCAGCTGGACGATTTCGGGACCGGCTTCTCCGCGCTGTCCTACCTGCATCGCTTCCCGATCGCCAGCCTGAAGATCGACCGCAGCTTCGTGGCCGGACTGGAAAGCGAGGCCGCCAACGAAAGCGTGGCGGTGATCCGTGCGATCGTGGCGCTGGCCAGCAGCCTGGGCATCGAGTTGATCGCCGAGGGCGTGGAAACCCGCCATCAGCGCGATCGGCTGATCGAGCTGGGTTGCACGCATGCGCAGGGTTTCCTGTTCAGCCCGCCGGTGCCGCTGCCGGGCGGCTGACGCTGTCGTGATGCGCATGTGCGGGTCCGCGCCTGCAAGAAATTTTTGATGCGGATCGACGCGGATGAACCCGGATCAACAAGATTTGATCCGCGTCTTTCCGCGTTGATCCGCGTCCAGGCTGTTTCAATGCTCCCCAGCGGGGCTATTCCTCGCGTCGCTCCACCCGCACCGCCAGCGCGCCATCTTGCAGGCGCGCGCGCAGCGCGTCGCCGGGCGCGGCGTCGGCGATGCCGCGCACGATCCGGCCGTCCGGGTGCTGCAGGATGCTGTAGCCGCGCGCCACCGTCGCCAGCGGGCTGATTGCGTGCAGCGACCGCGCCAATCCGCGCAGGTGCAACGCCTCGCGCTGCAAGCGCTGCGCGATCAGCGCCTGCGGGCGGCTTTGCAGCGCCAGCAGGCGCTCGCGCAGGCGTTGCAGGCGTTGGTGCGGATGCTGGGCGCGCAGGATCGCATCGGCGTGCCGCAGCGCGCCACGCTCGCGCTCCAGCCGGCGCTGGACGGCATTGTCCAGTCGCAGCTTCGCCTGCGTCGCGCGCCGGGCCAGCGCGTCCAGCCGCGCCTGCGGGCGCTGCGCGTGCAGGCGCAGGAAGGCGCGATCCAGCCGCTGCATGCGCTGGCGCAGCGCATTGGCCTGGAGCGCCAGCGCCTGCCGATGCAGGCCGGCGAGCCGCGCCGACAGCCCGACGGCGTCCGGCACCAGCAATTCCGCCGCCGCGGACGGCGTGGGGGCGCGCAGGTCGGCGGCGAAATCGGCCAGCGAGAAGTCGGTTTCGTGGCCGATCGCGGACACCACCGGCGTCATGCAGTCGGCGATCGCCCGCACCAGCGCTTCGTCGTTGAACGCCCACAGGTCTTCCAGCGAGCCGCCGCCGCGCGCCAGCAGGATCGCGTCGTAGCGGCCGCAGTCGTCGGCGCGCAGCAGCGCGGAACGGATCTGCGCCGCCGCGCCATCGCCCTGCACCGGCACCGGCAGCAGGTCCACTTCGACCAGCGGAAAGCGCCGGCGCAGCACGCTGATGACGTCGCGGATCACCGCGCCGGTCGGCGAGGTCAGCACCGCCAGCCGGCGCACGAAGGCGGGCAGGGGACGCTTGCGCGCCGGTTCGAACAGCCCTTCCGCCTGCAGGCGCGCTTTCAGCTCCTCGAACGCGCGGCGCAGTGCGCCTTCGCCGGCTTCCTCCAGCGAATCGCAGACCAGCTGGTAGTCGCCGCGCGCCTCGTAAAGCGTGAGCCGGCCGCGGGCCAGCACCTTCAGCCCCTCGCGCGGGGCGAACTTCAGCCACTGGCTCTTGGGCTTGAACAGCGCGCAGCGCACCTGCGCACGCGCGTCCTTCAGGGTGAAGTAGAGGTGGCCGGAGGCCGGGCGGGTCACGTTGCCCAGCTCGCCCTCGACCAGCACCAGCGGGAAGGCGCTTTCCAGCAGGTCGCGCGCCAGCGTGTTGAGTTGGCCGGGGGTGAGGATGCGGTCGTCGCGGGATTGCATGTCGGCAATCGTAGCGTCAATGCGTGTCGGCTTGCCCGTGGGTCCGTGTGCTTCGCCGCTTGGATTCCGCATCCAGCCAGCTGCGAGGCTCGGGTGCACGTCCGGTCCGTGGCCCGGCCCGCTACAGTTCGTGGTGAGCGTTCGCACACTTGCGTCGCATGCAGCGCGTGCCCACCCATGGCACGCTTGAAGCGCACGGGGTCCACGGGCAAGCCGAGCGTTGGCAGGGCATCGCAACGGCTAAAATGCCCGCATGAACGCACCCGCCACGCACCGCTTCGGCCCCGAACCCCGCCACGTCACCCGCCAGGTCGAAATCGGCGGCGTGAAGGTCGGCGGCGGCGCGCCCGTGGTGGTGCAGTCGATGACCAATACCGACACCGCCGACGTCGCCTCCACCACCAGACAGGTCGCGGACCTGTGGCGCGCGGGCTCCGAGCTGGTGCGGGTGACGGTGAACACTGCGGAAGCGGCGGCGGCGATTCCGCGCATCGTCGAGAAGCTCGACATGATGGGCGTGCGCGTGCCGATCATCGGCGACTTCCACTACAACGGCCACACGCTGCTGGCGAACGAGCCGGCCTGCGCGCAGGCGCTGGCGAAGTACCGCATCAACCCCGGCAACGTCGGCTTCGGCAAGAAGAAGGACACCCAGTTCGCGCAGCTGATCGAGTTCGCGATCCGCTACGGCAAGCCGGTGCGGATCGGCGCCAACTGGGGCTCGCTGGACCAGGCGCTGGCGGCGCGGCTGATGGACGAGAACGCGCAGCGCGCCGAGCCTTGGGATGCCGGCCGGGTGATGCGCGAGGCGCTGATCCTGTCCGCGCTGGAATCCGCGCAGCGCGCGGTGGAGCTGGGCCTGCCGGCCGAGCGCATCATCCTGAGCGCCAAGGTCAGCGGCGTGCAGGAGCTGGTCGCCGTCTACCGCGACCTGTCCGCGCGCAGCGATTTCGCCCTGCACCTGGGCTTGACCGAAGCCGGTATCGGCAGCAAGGGCATCGTGGCGTCGAGCGCCGCGCTGGGCGTGCTGTTGCAGGAAGGCATCGGCGACACCATCCGCATCTCGCTGACGCCGGAACCGGGCGCCTCGCGCACGCAGGAGGTGATCGTCGCGCAGGAGCTGCTGCAGACGATGGGCCTGCGCGCGTTCACGCCGATGGTCACCGCCTGCCCGGGCTGCGGCCGCACCACCTCCGAGTTCTTCCAGGAGTTGGCGAAGGTGGTGCAGGAGCACGTGCGCGGCAAGATGCCGGAATGGAAGATCAGCCATCCCGGCGCGGAGAACATGACGCTCGCGGTGATGGGCTGCGTGGTGAATGGGCCGGGCGAATCGCGCCACGCCAACATCGGCATCTCGCTGCCAGGCACCGGCGAGGCGCCGTCCGCGCCGGTGTTCGTGGACGGCGAGAAGACGGTGACGCTGCGCGGCGACAACATCGCCTACGAGTTCGTCGCCCTGATCGACGATTACGTGGAGACGCGTTACCGCGCCGCGCGGCCGGACTGAAGCTTCAGCCTTCGACGCAGACCCGGTTGCGGCCTTCGCTCTTGGCGCGGTACAGCGCAGCGTCGGCGGCGGCCATCAGGGCCGGGCGGCTGTCGCGCTCCGGCGAGAGCGTGGCGATGCCGATGCTGATGGTGATGCGCTGCGGCTCGCCGCCGGGCGCAAAGCTGGCCGCCGCGACCGCCTCGCGCAGGCGCTCGGCCAGGCGCAGCGCCGGCTCCAGCTCGCATTCCGGCAGCAGCAGCGCGAACTCCTCGCCGCCGATGCGCGCGGCCAGGTCGTCGTTGCGCGCATGGCCGCGCACCAGCGCGCCGATCTGGCGCAGCACTTCGTCGCCGCTGATGTGGCCGTAGCGGTCGTTGACCGGCTTGAACAGGTCGACGTCGATGATGCACAGCGCCAGCGGGCGGCCGTGGCGCAGCGCGCGGCCGATCTCCTTGTCCGCCATCTCGCAGAAGTGGCGGCGGTTGTGCAGCTCGGTCAGCGGGTCGTGCACCGCGAGCTGGTAGATCTCCTCGTGATAGCGCGCTTCCACGCTGTCCTGGGCGATGAACTTGAGGATGGTTTCGCCGACGGTGATGCGGTCGCCGTCGTTGAGCGGCGCGTCCGCCTCGGCGGGCAGCCGCGCTTCGTTGAGGCGGGTGGCGTTGGTCGCGCCGAGGTCGCGGATGCGGTACTGCCCGGCGGCGTCGCGCCAGATCCGGCAGTGCTGGCGGGACACGCTCTTGTGCTGGATCGAGAGGTCGGCTTCGTGCGAGCGCCCGACCAGCAGCGCGCCGTCGCGGATGTCGGTGCGCCGGCCCAGCCCTTCGCCGTGGATCACCACCACGCAGGCCGACCGCGGCGCGGGATGCAGCGGGCCCTCGCTGAGCAGCGTGCGCTGGGTGGTGTCCTGCTGCGCGGGATCGGTGGCCATGGCGGGGTCGAAGTCGCGATCCGGGGAGTGTAACCCCGGCGCGGAGACGGAATGGCGCGGCGGCTAGAATGGCCCGAGGGGGAAACAACGATGGCGCAGGACAGGCAGGAAGACCCGGACCGCACCGAATTGCTGGCGACGCGCGCGCCGTCGGCCGCGCCGTCGGTGGGCGAGACGCTGGCGCCCGGCGCGCAGCTCGGGCGCTACCGCATCGAGGAACTGCTGGGGCGCGGCGGGATGGGCGACGTCTATCGCGCCGAGCAGCTCGAACCGGTGCGGCGCACGGTGGCGCTCAAGCTGCTGCGCGCGCAGAAGCTGGACGCGCGGCGGGTGGCGTATTTCGAGGTCGAGCGGCAGCTGTTGGCGCAGATGCGGCATCCGGCCATCGCGCAGATCTTCGACGCCGGTGCCACGCCCGACGGGCACCCGTACTTCGCGATGGAGTTCATCGCCGGCAGTCCGATCACCGACTATTGCGACGCGCACGCCTTGCCGCTGCGCGAGCGCATCGCCCTGTTCGTGCGCGTCTGCGAAGGTGTGCAGCACGCGCACCAGAAGGGCGTGATCCACCGCGACCTCAAGCCCGGCAACCTGCTGGTGGACGAGGTGGACGGCCGCGCGCTGCCGAAGATCATCGATTTCGGCATCGCCACCGCCACCTCGCTGACCGAAGGCCGCGAAGCCGCCGGCACACCCGACTACATGAGCCCGGAGCAGGCCGGCGGCGACCAGGCGCTGGTCGACACCCGCAGCGACGTGTTCGCGCTGGGCGTGGTGCTCGGCGAACTGCTTACCGGCCAGCGGCCGAACGCGCGCGGCGAGACCGAGACCGACGGCGCGCATACGCTGCGGCTGCCGTCGCAGCAGCTGTCCACGCTGTCGCCGGCCGACGCGGGCAAGGTGGCGCACGCACGCAGCGAGCCGCTGCCGCGCATGCGCCGCGTGTTGCGCAACGAGCTGGACTGGGTGGTGGCGAAGGCGATGCGCTTCGAGCGCGGCGAACGCTATCCATCCGTGGCCGCGCTGGCCGAGGATCTGCAGCGCTTCCTCGACGGCCAGCCGGTGCAGGCCGCGCCGCGCACCCGCCGCTACGTCTGGCGCAAGTTCGCGCAGCGCCACCGCACCGGCATCCTGGCTGCGTCGCTGGTCGCGCTGGCGCTGGTCGGCGGGCTGGCGCTGTCGGTCTATGGCCTGCTGCAGGCGCGCGCGCAGCGCGCCATCGCCGAGCAGCGCAACGCGCAGCTGGAGAAGGTGGCGGCGTTCCAGCAGTCGATGCTGGAAGGCATCGACATCGAATCGATGGGCGCCGGCATCGCCGGCGACCTGCGCGCACAGGTCGCCCGGCAGGCGCCGGACGAAGCGCCCGCGTTCGATCTGGCTTTGGCGCATGCCAGCACGCCCGACCTCGCGCGGTCGGTGATCGACCGCAGCATCCTCGCCAACGCCGAGCGCGCCATCGTCCGCGACTTCGGCGACGATCCCGCGCTGGCCGCCGACCTGCGCGAATCGGTGGCGCGCGTGCGCGTCGCTTTAGGCTTGCCGGATGCGGCGGCGGCCGGCTTCGCGCAGGTGGCCGGCTATCGCGCCCGCGCGCTCGGCGAAGCCGCCCCGGAGACGTTGAAGGCCCGGCAGGAACAGGCGCGCGCGCTGCTCGACGCCTCCCGCGCCAAGGACGCGCTGGCCGTGGCGGACGCCGCCTTGCACAACGCGGAGCGACTGCCGGCCAACGATCCGCTGCGGATCAAGCTGCGTCTCGACCAGGCCGGCGCGATCACCGGGCTGGGCGACCGGCCACGCGCGCGCCGCATGCTGGAGACGCTGCGCGCCGATGCCATCCGCCTGCGCGGCGAACGCGACCCGGCCACGATGGAGGTCACCAACAACCTTGCCATCCTGCTGGGACGGATGGGCGAGCCCGATGCGGGCCGCAAGCTGATGGAAGCGCTGCTGCCGATGCGCGCGCAGGTGCTGGGCAAGGACGACCCCGACACGCTGGAAGCGCGGCACAACCTGGCGATCATGCGCGTCCTGACCGGCGACAAGGACGGCGCGGTGGCGATGCAGCGCGAGCAGGTGGCGATCCAGACCCGCAGGCTGGGGGCCGAGCATCCGACCACGCTGGGCGAGCGCGGCAATCTGGCGAACATGCTGACCGACAGTGGCAAGCCGGAAGAAGCGCTGCCCATCGGCAGCGCCGTGGTCGAAGCCGCCACGCGCGTGCTGGGTGCGGAGCATCCGCAGACGCTGCGCGCCAAGCTCAACCTGTCCACCGTGTACGCGCGGCTGCATCAGTTCGACAAGACGCTGGTGATGCAGCAGGACGTGGCGGAGGCGCGCACGCGGCTGCTTGGCCCGCGCCACCCGGACACGCTCTACATCCTCGTCAACCGCGCAGGCACCCTGAAGCAGGCCGGACGCCCGAAGGAGGCGCTGGCGCTGGCGACGCAGCTGCTGCCGCAGGTGCGCGAGGTGCTGGGCGAAAAGCATCCGCAGACGCAGGCGGCGCTGGACATCCGCGGGCAAAGTGCGGATGCGCTGGGCGATACGGCGTTGGCGATTGCCTCCTATCGCGAACTGCTGCCGCTGCGCGAGGAAGCGCATGGCATGGATGACAACCAGACCATCATGACTGCCTGGCGGCTGCAACGCCTGCTGCGCAAACAGGGCGATGTCTCCGCTGCCGATGCGCTGCGCGAGCGCTATGTCGCGCCGTTGCTGCGGGCCAAGCTCGATGCGCTGGATGGGGGCGAACGGACGGTGCGCGACATGATCCTAGAAGCGGAACGCAAGGGCGGGCCACTGGAGCAGCCCTGAGGCTCAGCCGCCGCCGGGCAGATACTGCGCCGGCAGCTTCAGCGTCGGGTTCTCCGCTTCCCACATCAGCGAGACGATCCACCAGCGCTTGCCGTCGTGCATCAGCTGGATGCTGTTGATGCCGCGCATCGCCTCGGCTTCACCTTCCAGCTTGCCCTCGTAGGTGCTGAACACGTGCGCGATGTGGCCGAAGCGCTCGGTGCGGCGCGCCAGCTCGCGTTCGTGGAAGCCTTTCTCGACCAGCAGCGCGCCGGACATCGCCACGTAGTCGTTGACCCGCAGCAGGCGCATGCCGGCGCTGCCATCGGGGCGCTGGCCGACCGGCATCATCCTGCTTTCTGGAATGAACAGCGAGCGCAGGCGATTCCAGTCGCGCGCCTGGCCGACCGGGCCGGAAATCACGTCGTACAGCGCGGCCACGATGGCGTCGACGCTCGCCACGTCCTTGTCCGCGGCGGCGGGCACGCTGAAGTTCACCGGCTGCGCGGGCGGCGGCGCATGCGTGGTCTGGGCGTTCTGGGCGGCCGCGGGCGCGGCCAGCGCGGCGAGCAGGAGCAGCAGGGCAGGGCGCATCGCGGTCGTCCTTCGAGAAAGATGCGCAAGAAATAACACCGGCCGGCAGCGCCCGCCCGTGCCGGAATGCACGTGCCCGGATGGGCCTCAACTGCCGGGTTCGACCGCCTCGCTCGGGGCCTTGCTGCGCTGCTCGCGCGCCAGCTTGGCCTCGCGATGGGCGATGTAGAAAGTCGAGCCGAGGATGATGCCGGCGCCCAGCAGGGTGGCGCCGTCCACCGATTCGCCGAACAGCAGCCAACCGGCCAGCGTCACCACGGGCAGCTGCATGAAGCTGATCGGTGTCAGCGCGGACACGTCGCCCAGTTTCAGCGCGCGCGTCCACAGCAGCTGCCCCACCGTGCCCATCAGCCCGGTCGCGGCCAGCCACAGCCATTCGATGCCGGCCGGCCAGCGCCACACGAACAGCGAGGGCAGCAGCGACATCGGCACCCACAGCGCATAGGTCCAGAACACGATGGTGTCGGCCTTGTCGGTCTGAGAGAGCTGCTTGATCTGGATGGCGACCAGCGCGCTCAGCACCGCCGCCGCCACCGCCACCAGCGAGCCCAGGCTGAACGCGTGCGACCACGGCCGCACGATCACCAGCACGCCGACGAAGCCCAGCGCCACCGCCGTCCAGCGGCGCGCGCGCACGCGCTCGCCGAGCATGAGGATGGCGGCGATGGTGACGAAGATCGGCGAGGAATAGGCCAGCGAGATCGCCTGCGCCAGCGGCAGGTGGGCGATCGCCCAGAACCCGCAGAACATGCTGGCGATGCCGATGGCGGTGCGGATCACGTAGCGCGGCAGTTGGTCGGTGCGCACGCTGGCGGCGAACGCGGCGGCGGGCCGCGGCTGGCGCAGCGCGGGCAGGGCCAGCATCGGCAGCAGCGACAGGAAGCCGAAGGCGTTGCGGAAGAACGCCACTTCCCAGGTCGGGATGTCCTTCGAGGCCAGCCGGATGAAGATCGCCATCAGGCCGAAGCCCAGCGTGCTGCCCAGCATCAGCAGGGCGGCGCGCGCATGGACGTTGCGTGGAGGCGTCATGCGTTTCCTTCTCCCCTCGGGAGAAGGTGCCCGAAGGGCGGATGAGGGTACGGCGAAGCCGGCATTGCCGCACGTGTCCGAGCCCTCATCTTCAATCCCTTTTTCATCGGGAGAGTGGAGTTTGCCCGAAGCGAGCTCACCACGTCGCCCCCACGATCCGCGGCTCCGGTTCGATCGCCACGCCGAAGCGTTCCTGCACCGACGCGGCGATGCGTCGCGCCAGATCGAGCAACTGCACTCCGGTCGCATGGCCGTGGTTGACCAGCACCAGCGCATGCGCCGCCGACACGCCGGCGTCGCCGTCGCGATGGCCCTTCCAGCCGCAGGCGTCGATCAGCCAGGCGGCGGAGAGCTTGCGGCTGTCCCCATCGCCGCCGCGGAACACCGGCAGCGCGGGATGTTCGGCCAGCAGCGCCTCGGCCTGCGCCGCCGGCACGATGGGATTCTTGAAGAAGCTGCCGGCGTTGCCGGTCACCGCCGGGTCGGGCAGTTTGCGGCGGCGGATGCGGATCACCGCCTCGGCCACCTGCGACGCGCGCGGCGCGCCGTCCACGCCCATCGCGCGCAGTTCGTCCTCGATGCCGGCGTAGCCCAGCCGCGGTTGGAACGCGCGCGGCAGCGCGAACTCGACGGCGGTGACGACGTAGCGGTCCGGCTCGCGCTTGAACAGCGAGTCGCGGTAGGCGAAGGCGCAGGCGTCGGTGGCGAGCCGCACGAAATCGCCGCTCGCGCGGTCGAAGGCTTCCACCGCATGCACGTGCTCGCGCACTTCCACGCCGTAGGCGCCGATGTTCTGGATCGGCGCGGCGCCGACCGTGCCGGGGATCAGCGCGAGATTCTCCAGCCCGCTCAGGCCGCGGCCCAGCGTCCACAGCACGAAGTCGTGCCAGACCACGCCGGCGTCGGCGCGGACGATGGCGAGCGCGCCGTCGTCTTCGAGCAGGTCGATCCGGCGCGTGTCCAGCGCCAGCACCGCGCCCGGCGCATCGCCCGCGAACAGCAGGTTGCTGCCGCCGCCCAGGACCAGCGCGGAGGCGTCGCGCAGCATCGCGTAGCCGAACAGCTCCGGCAGCGCGGCGGCGTCGGTGGCTTCTACCAGCATCGGCGCCATGGCGCGCACGCCGAAGGTGTTGCGTGCGTCCAGCCGCGCGTGTTCGGCGATGCGGTAGCCGGTGCCGGTGGCGGCGTTCATTCGGGGGCAGGGTGCCTCGGCTGGGGGCTTCCTTGCGCCGGCGCAGCGCGTCCACGCATTCGCCGATCAGCGCCGGGCCGCGATAGACCAGCCCGGTATAGGTCTGCACCAGCACCGCGCCCGCCGCCTGCTTGGTGGCGGCGTCGGCGCCGTGCAGGATGCCGCCCACGCCGATCAGCGGGATCGAATCCGGCAGCCGCGTGCGCAGCATGCGCAGCACGGTGGTGGACTGGCTCATCAGCGGCGCGCCGGACAGGCCGCCGGCCTCGGTGGCAAGGCGCGAGCCCTCCACGCCCTCGCGGGACAGGGTGGTGTTGGTGGCAATCACGCCGTCCACGCCCAGGTCGCCCAGCACGCGGGCGGCGGCGTCGATGTCGTTCTCGGACAGGTCGGGCGCGATCTTCACCAGCATCGGCACGCGCCGCCCGTGCTTGCCGGCGAGCTTTTCCTGCTCGTCGCGCAGTGCGCCGACCAGCTTGCGCAGCGCCTGCTCCTCCTGCAATTCGCGCAGGCCGGCGGTGTTCGGCGAGGAGATGTTGACGGTGACGTAGTCGGCCAGCGCGTGCACGCGGCGCAGGCAGAGCAGGTAGTCGGCGACGGCGTCCTCGTTCGGCGTGTCCTTGTTCTTGCCGATGTTGATGCCGACCAGACCGTTCCTGCGCTGCGCGCGCTCCACGTTGCGCACCAGCGCGTCCACGCCGCCGCTGTTGAAGCCCATCCGATTGATGACCGCCTGCTGCTGCGGCAGGCGGAACATGCGCGGCCTCGGGTTGCCGGGCTGCGGCAGCGGCGTGACCGTGCCGACCTCGACGAAGCCGAAGCCCAGCGCCAGCAGCGCGTCGATGTGCGCGCCGCTCTTGTCCAGCCCGGCGGCCAGGCCGACCGGGTTGGGGAAGGTCAGCCCGAACGCCTTGGTCGGCAGCGGCTTCGGCGGCGTCGCCAGCAGCGGCGACAGGCCGCAGCGGTACGCCGCCTCCAGCGACGCCAGCCCGAGCGTATGCGCGCGCTCGGCGTCGAAGGCGAACAGCAGCGGGCGGCTCAGCGCGTACAAGCTCAGTGCCCGAACACCGTGGCGAACCAGATCAGCCCGCCGAAAAACAGGAAGATCGCCGCCAGCGTCAGCACCGTCAGCCCGATCACCAGGTAGCCGAGCACCAGCCCGGCCACGGCCATGCCGTCGCCTTCCAGCGTGCCCTGCGAGCGGCGGATCTCGCCGCGCGCCATGTGGCCGCATACCACCGCGACCAGGCTGCCGAGGAACGGCAGCAGGGTCCAGCCGAGGATGCCGAACACCAGGCTGATGACGGCGAGCGAACTGGTCTGGCGGATGGGAGCGTTCATCGTCGTTCCTTACAGGTCGAACTTGATGCCCTGGGCCAGCGGCAGCGCGTCGGAATAGTTGATGGTATTGGTCTGGCGGCGCATGTAGGCGCGCCACGCGTCGCTGCCGGATTCGCGGCCGCCGCCGGTCTCCTTCTCGCCGCCGAACGCGCCGCCGATCTCAGCGCCGCTGGTGCCGATGTTGACGTTGGCGATGCCGCAGTCGCTGCCGGCGGCGGACAGGAAGGCTTCCGCGCGCTTGAGGTTGGTGGTGAAGATCGACGAGGACAGGCCCTGCGGCACCGCGTTCTGCATGTCGATGGCCTCGTCCAGCTCCTTGTACTTCATCACGTACAGGATCGGCGCGAAGGTCTCGTGCTGGACGATCTCGGCATCGTTGGTCAGGCCCGTCACGATCGCCGGCAGCACGAAGTTGCCCGGGCGGTCGATGGCTTCGCCGCCGGTCTCCACCTTGCCGCCGGCCTTCTTCGCCGCGGCGATGGCGTCGAGGTAGGCGTCCACGCCGTCCTTGCTGTTGAGCGGGCCCATCAGGTTCTTCGGATCGGTGGGATCGCCGATCTTGCCTTCGACCTGCTTGTAGGCGGTGACCAGCTTGCCCAGCACGTCCTCGTAGATGGATTCGTGCACGATCAGGCGGCGCGTGGTGGTGCAGCGCTGGCCGGCGGTGCCGACGGCGCCGAACACGATGGCCGGGATCGCCAGCTTCAGGTCGGCGGTTTCGTCGACGATGATCGCGTTGTTGCCGCCCAGTTCCAGCAGGCTGCGGCCCATGCGGCGCGCCACGCGCTCGCCGACCATGCGGCCGACCTTGGTGCTGCCGGTGAAGCTGACCAGCGCGACGCGCTTGTCGTCCACGAACTGCTGCGCCAAGTCGCTGCCGGCATCGTTGAACAGGAAGAAGATGTCCGGGAAGCCGCCCTTGCGCAGCGCCTCGTTGCAGACCTTCATCGACGCGATCGCCGACAGCGGGGTCTTGGGCGAGGGCTTCCAGATGCTGATGTCGCCGCAGATCGCCGCGATGAAGCTGTTCCAGGCCCACACCGCGACCGGGAAGTTGAACGCGCTGATGATCCCGACCAGGCCGATCGGATGCCACTGCTCGTACATGCGGTGGCCGGGGCGCTCGCTGTGCATGGTCAAGCCGTAGAGCTGGCGCGACAGGCCGACGGCGAAGTCGCCGATGTCGATCATCTCCTGCACCTCGCCGTCGCCTTCCGGCTTCGACTTGCCCATTTCGAGGGCGACCAGCGAACCCAGCGCGTCCTTGTGCTCGCGCAGCGCGTCGGCGCACAGGCGGATCGCCTCGCCGCGGCGCGGCGCCGGCACGGTGCGCCAGACCTTGAAGGCGGCCTGCGCGCGCTCGACGATCAGGTCGTAGTCGGCCTGCGAGGACGCGTGCACGCGGCCCAGCACCTCGCCGGTGGTCGGGTTGACCGGCTCCAGCACGCCGGCGTCGCTGGTCTTCGACCATTCGCCGTTGCCGAGGTAGGTGCCGGATTCGACGGCGGCAAGGCCGAGCGCGGTGAGGACGGGGTGGGACATGGCGGACTCCGGAAAGGAAAGCGGGGACTGGCGAAGCGGGCTGGGAACGAGTGAAAGGACGAGCGGCGGCGGGAAATCCCCACGCGCGCGTCCTCTCCACGGATGCCTGCCCTGGCGACCCCGGCCCGATTCGAACGGGCGACCTTCCCCTTAGGAGGGGGACGCTCTATCCAGCTGAGCTACGGGGCCATGACTCTCCATTATTGCAGTTGTCAGGAGAAGCAGCCAATCCGTCGGTTGGAATTGCGATCCGTCGAGCATATTCATTGTAATTGCCCGTTGCTATTGAGCAGTCTGTAAGGTGCCCCGCAGTGCATCGGCATCGTCTGCCAGCGCCTCGGCAGCGCTGGGTCGGGCCAGCATCGCCGCCAGTGCGGGCGGCGGCGGCCCAGTCGCCTTACTCGCCGTGTTCGCGCACGCGATCCAGCACTTCGGCGGCGCAGGCGGTGTGCGGGTAGACCACGTGGTCGCGGGCGTCTCGGGTGCGAACGATGGTGGTGCGGATCTGTGCATAGAGGGCAAGCAAACGTGTCAGGGGCAATTGGCCAGATCGAGCAAGCCAGATAGTTTGCTTAGCTTGGTATTCGCATTTTCGTAAGGGCGATTGCAGTTGTTATTGGTTTGTCGTAGAAGCATGTACAGGGACCGCTTCGGCGTTAGGGGTGTAAAGGTGGAGGGGAATCACATGGCAGTGGTACATGCCGCGCGAGCGCGCGGCTTCGGGGCGGCATTGCTGTTCTTTTGTGGTGTCGGCGCCATGGCAGGCGAGATCACTCAGCCACAGGAATATGCCAAATACGTGGGGCGCTCCAATACGATTGATGCCTTCGCCGATTTCGGCGACCAGGTGAATCTGCGCGATGGCAGGTTGTCGCTACGTATCACAGACATCGAGTTGCCGGGAACAGGGCCGACGATCCGGCTTACGCGTATCTTCAATCCCGATGGCTTGGGTCAGTATTTCCACGAGACATCGGGCAACGGCTTCGGTGGATGGGAATTGGAAATCCCCCGTATCCGCACCATCACCTCAAGTACCGGCGGCGTCAGCCCGTACAGCCCAGTCGACTGGCAAGTGGTCGGCGCCAATGCGACAGAGAAGAATGCCCGCTGTACCCGGTTCTCGGCACCCGGCAGGATCTCGTTCCCGACCGACGCGGCCCGTGGCTGGGAAGCATATGAGTGGTGGAATGGCTATCACCTGGTCGACGATGGCGGTAGCGACCAGCCTGTGATGACGCGTGCCAACACAACGGTGCGGCCGGACTTGTTGCTGATGACTTCTAGCAACTGGTTGCTGGGCTGCCTGCCGGCCACAAGTAATGGCGAGCCCGGTGAAGCGTTCCTCGCATTGGCACCCGATGGCACCAAATACTGGTTCAATTACCTGGTTTACACAGACGCGGATGAACTTCAGAAGCCATTGTTCGGTGAGTGGGCGGGAAGCAGCTCGTCGTTGCGCACCAACGATTCCCCCAACAAGGCATCCGGCCCCACCATTCCGACCCCGAACATTGTCGCCGACTTCGATTTCCTTAGCCGTCGTTATGCGGCCATGCTGGTGACCAGGATCGAGGATCGCTTCGGCAACTGGGTGACCTACCACTACACGGCGGGCAAGCTGGACAGCATCGATGCCAGCGATGGTCGCCACGTGAGCATTGCCTATCCCAGTGCCGGCAGCACGATCGTGACGGTGGGTGCCGGCGCCACGGCAAAGACCTGGAGCTACGCCTACACCACGAGTCTGGGGGAATCCCAGCAGCAACTGACCGTCACCCGGCCAGATGGCTCTACGTGGCAATACTCCCTGCATTGGCAGGTAGCCAGCGCCATGAGTGTTGCGCAAGTCGAGACGGTACCGACGTGCCCATACGACACCGTGCCCAACGGCGAATATGTCGATCAGACGATCATCTCGCCCTCAGGGGCCACGCTTGTGATCCGCGTTACGCGGCGGATGTTTGGACGTTCGTACGTACCAAAGGACTGCTTCAACGCGAACCCCAATATCCCCGACAGCGGCATCATGAAATACCCTAAGGACTGGTACGCCTTCGCAGTCACCAGCCGCACGCTCAGCGGTTCCGGGCTGACGACTACGACTTGGACCTACACCTACGCGCCGCCGACGTCCAGTTGGCTGCAGAACTGCCCCACGCCCACCAGTTGCGCCGGGACTGTGTGGACGGACGTGACCAGTCCGGATGGCAGTCGGCGTCGCTCCATCTTCAGCAACAGGTTTGATGAAACGGAGAACAAGTTGCTGCGGGAAGAGGACTACACATCCTCCGGACAATTGTTGCGATCCAAAGACTACACCTATGCGGCTGTGTCCATGGCCGACTGGACAAACAATCCTTACCCATGGCCGGTGAGCATCGGCAACGATCAGCAGACACGGCAGAATTCGCAGACTTCGGGCCAGTGGGCGCCTGTGCGGCGGACCGTCACCATGCAGCAAGGCAGAAGCTTCATGTGGGAAGTGCCGTTTGCGTGCGGGCAAATCGGAACAGCGCCATGTTTCGATGCCTATGCGCGACCAATCAGGGTCGTGAAGAACAGTGCCGCATCGCCATAACCAGGGAAAGGAAGAGAAATGGGGCTCAGGGGAGAGGTTCGCACGGCGGCGTGGATGGCGTGCATCCGCAACGCGACTACATTTTTCTTGTTGATCTGTGGCTTTGCTGTGGCCCATGCCCAAGACAAAGCGCCAGGGGGCGTCCAGCGGGCACCGCCACCAAAGCCTAGTGTAACCCTGACGATTTTGCCCACCAGCAGTCCAAGCTTTGTGGCGCCCGCGTCGATCACCGTGGAGGCCACGGGAGTAGGGAGCGGGCAGTATCCTGTCGTCTTGGTCGAAGTCTATAAAGATAATGTGTTGCTTGACGCGATGCCTGGCGATTATTTGCAAGCCGTGCTTAGCAACCTCTCCGCAGGCAGTTATACCTTCCGCGCCGAGGCTAGCAACGATTACGGAGGCACTGCTTCCACCTCGCAGACCCTCACAATCAGCGCGCCGGCAAACGTGCCGCCCTCGGTGGGCCTGACCAGCCCAAGCAGCGGCCAAAGCTTCACCACCGGTACTGCGGTGACGCTATCGGCCAACGCTTCGGACAGCGACGGCAGCATCGCGCGGGTGGAGTTCTACGTCGACGGCAGCAAGATCGGGCAGGATACCTCGTCGCCCTACAGCCTGAGCTGGACGAGCACGGCGGGCAGCCACAGCGTCTATGCACGTGCGGTGGACAATGCCGGCGCGGCCACCAATTCTGGCACGGCCAGCATTACCGTCACCACGCCGAACGTGCCGCCCACGGTCAGCCTGAGCAGTCCCGCCAACGGCCAAAGCTTCACCACCGGTACTGCGGTGACGCTATCGGCCAACGCTTCGGACAGCGACGGCAGCATCGCGCGGGTGGAGTTCTACGTCGACGGCAGCAAGATCGGGCAGGATACCTCGTCGCCCTACAGCCTGAGCTGGACGAGCACGGCGGGCAGCCACAGCGTCTATGCACGTGCGGTGGACAATGCCGGCGCGGCCACCAATTCTGGCACGGCCAGCATTACCGTCACCACGCCGAACGTGCCGCCCACGGTCAGCCTGAGCAGTCCCGCCAACGGCCAAAGCTTCACCACCGGTACTGCGGTGACGCTATCGGCCAACGCTTCGGACAGCGACGGCAGCATCGCGCGGGTGGAGTTCTACGTCGACGGCAGCAAGATCGGGCAGGATACCTCGTCGCCCTACAGCCTGAGCTGGACGAGCACGGCGGGCAGCCACAGCGTCTATGCACGTGCGGTGGACAACGCGGGCGCGGCCACCAACTCCAGCACAGCCAGCATCACGGTGGCCAATGCGAATGTGGCGCCTAGCATCACGTTAACCAGTCCGACTACGAGTCAGAGCTTCATTACCGGCGACACGGTGACGCTATCGGCCAACGCTTCGGATAGCGACGGCAGCATCGCGCGGGTGGAGTTCTACGTCGACGGCAGCAAGATCGGACAGGACACCTCGTCGCCCTACAGCCTGAACTGGACAAGCACGGCCGGCAGCCACAACATTTACGCACGGGCGGTGGATAATGCCGGTGCCGCCACCGACTCCGGCAGCGCGGCCATTACCGTCGCTAATCCGCCGGTTCCGCCCCCGGCCTCAGACTCGCCGACAGCGACGCCGTTGCCGCTGAGCTCGGGTAGCTTCAGCAAGACGGAGGTGATCACCTACTACGATGACACCGCGAAGTGGGTGCTGGGCCAAGTGGCGTCGGTAACCGATGTGGCTACCGGCTTGGTGCAATCCGCGACTTCGTACGATCCAGCCACTGCGTTGCCGACGGCGACCTCTGCGTTCGGCAAGCCGCAATCGTCGATGACCTACTATGCCGACGGCACATTGGCGACAGTGAAGGACGGCCGCAACAACACGACCACGTTCTCGAACTGGAAGCGCGGCATCCCGCAGACGATCCAGTACGCGGACGGGAAGTCGCAAACGGCGGTGGTCAACAATGCCGGCTGGATCGAGTCGGTGACCAACGAGGTGGCCGCCAAGACCTGCTACAGCTACGACGCGATGGGGCGCCTGTCGGGGATCACATATCCGT
This sequence comes from Thermomonas brevis, assembly GCF_014395425.1. Classification (NCBI taxonomy): domain Bacteria; kingdom Pseudomonadati; phylum Pseudomonadota; class Gammaproteobacteria; order Lysobacterales; family Lysobacteraceae; genus Thermomonas; species Thermomonas brevis. The sequence continues at coordinate 579,267 of NZ_CP060711.1, read as the reverse complement.
CGGAGACGCAGGACAACGTCTGCAACACCTCCAAATGGGCCAACACCGCCCGCAGTTTCGTCCCGGTCGCGAGCGCGGAATACGGGATCCCCGCCGGCCACTGGCGGCTGACGGAGGCCACCGGCAACGCGGTCAAGATCACCTACTACGACGGCCTGTGGCGCCCGCTGCTGGTGCGCGAGTACGACGCCGGTAACGTGTCGGGTACGGAGCGCTTCACCAGGACGACTTACGATGCCAATGGCCGGGTGGACTTCCAGTCCTATCCTTCGACATCGAGCAGTCCGAGCACAGGCGTGTGGACGTTCTACGACCCGCTGGGCCGGGTGACATCCGCGAGTCAGGACAGCGAGCTGGGGCCGCTGACCACGACCACCGAGTACCTGGATGGCTTCCGCATCCGGGTGACCAACCCGCGCGGCTTCCAGACGGTCAGCAGCTACCTGGCGTACGACCAGCCGACCACCGACTGGCCGCTGACGATCAACGCCCCGAACGGCGCGAGTACCACGATCGCGCGTGACGTATTCGGCAAGCCGTTGAGCCTGGCCCGCGGCGGCATCACCCGCAGCTACAGCTACAACGCTAACCAGGAGCTGTGCCTTAGCGTGGAGCCGGAGACAGGCGCCACCCTGTACAGCTACGACGCGGCCGGCAACCTGGCCTCGTCGGCGTCGGGCCTGCCCGCGAGCACGGCCTGCGGGGCCTCCAACACCCGAACCGTCTACCGCAGCTACGACGCCCGCAACCGTCTGAGCACGCTGACGTTCCCGGACGGCAACGGCAACCAGAGCCGGACGTACACCAATGATGGCCTGCCCAGCACGGTGACGACCAGCAACGGCGGCAACACGGTCAGCAACGGCTATAGCTACAACAAGCGCCGCTTGCTGGCTGGGGAAAGCCAGATCCCGGATACGCTGCAAACGGCATGGAGCATCGGCTACGGCTACAACAGCTTGGGCCAACTCGTCAGCGAGACCGACCCGGGCAGCGTGACGGTGAACTACACCGTCAATGCCTTCGGTCAGGCGACGGGGCTGACCGCCAGCGTGAACGGCGGCGCGGCGACGCCGCTGGCCAGCAACGCCAGCTACTACCCGAACGGGGCGCTGAAGCAGTTCACCTACGGCAACGGCATCATCCACACGATGACGCAGAACGCCCGGCAACTGCCCGGCCGCAGCACGGACGGCACGGTGCTGGACCTGGCGACGGCGTTCGATGCGAACGGCAACGTGGCCAGCGTCACCGACTATACCGGCAGTGCCCGGCAGAGCAGGACCCTGGGCTACGACGGCCTGGACCGGCTGACCGGGGCGTCCTCGCCGATGTTCGGGACGGTGGCCTACCGCTACGACACTGCGGACAACCTGACGCGGGTGTGGATCGATGGCGGCAACCTGCCGCGCGACCATACCTATTGCTACAACACGACGACGAACCGGCTGGACTTCGTGCGCAACGGGACGAACTGCGCGAGCAGCCCGGCGGCGATCACGCTGGCGTACGACGTGCAGGGCAACCTGTCGGGGAAGAACGGCACGGCCTACGCGTTCGACTACGGCAACCGCCTCAGAAGCACGGCGGGGCTGACCTACCGCTACGACGCGGACGGTCGGCGGGTGCGGCAGGACAGTGCGGGAAGCCAGCTGAAGTACAGCTATTACGCGAAGGACGGCCGGCTGGTGTGGCAGCGGGACGAGCCGGCGGGCAAGCGGATCAACAACGTGTACTTCGCGGGGAGCCTGCTGTCGGAGATCAGCCGGCCGATCGGGACGGACACGGTGACGTTCAGCTACTTCCACACGGATGCGCTGGGGAGTCCGATCGCGAAGACGAACGGTGCGGGCACGCCGATCGAGACGAGCGAGTACGAGCCGTACGGGAAGCTGGTGAACCGGGCGAACGACGACCGGGCGGGGTACACGGGGCATGTGATGGACAGCGCCAGCGGGCTGACTTACATGCAGCAGCGCTATTACGATCCAGTGTGCGGATGCTTCCTCTCCGTTGATCCGGTGACGGCGTATAGCAACCCGATTGGGGCGTTCAGTCGCTACTGGTATGCCTCGAATAACCCTTATAAGTTCAAAGACCCAGATGGGAGGCAGTCACGTCCTGGCAGTAGCAGTGAGGAGTATCACGAGGACTACGTTCCGCCACCACCACCACCAGAACCTAAAACGCTGGAACCCGTCGTTGTAACAGCTTCGCCCGTTACCTCAACAGTTAAGACATTGGCCGACTCACTTGGCAATTTCTTTGGGCTCAAAGAACAGTGGCTTGTTTCAAATGGTATGTGGCGTGGCGCAAATGGGAAAATGAACAGCCTAAGTTGGCAGGGAAATAGGTGGACTGGTGCGCGTAGTGCCGTTTTACGGGATGCAAAACAGTTCGCGCGTGCTGGACAGGCGCTGTTCGCGGTAAGTGCAACCATATCAATAGTCGATGGCACTCAGGCCGCGATGAATGGCGATGGCTATGGAGTCACAAAAGCAGGAGTGGATCTTGGCTGGGGTGTTGCTGGCGCGATGGGTGGGCCAGTCGGAATGTTTGGGGCAGGCGTGTATGGCTTGGCTTCTTTCGGAGTGCAAATCCCAGCAGTGAGTCAATACACAGTAGAGCCAATGACAAATGGGATGTGCAGTCTCTCGGGAAATTGCTGATTGGAAATTTATGGGCAAGTTGAGTGTTCTTTACTGTTGCTTTTATAAGCTTAGCGAACGCCTGTATGGTCGTTCATATTCGAATCATTATTCGGCATCTATCATGATGTCTTTATTTTTGATGATTGTTGGTGGGGGCGCTTTATCATTAGTGGCTTTAGTTTTTGATGTGCGCAGCTTTGCCTTTCCTGGAGTGAAAATTTTTTCTGTTGGCGTTGCGGTATTGGTGTTTCTTGTGGTTAATAAAAGTTTTGCTTCTGGCGGCTCCCATGATCGCCTACTCAATAGATTTGATTCAAAAAAAGGCATTGCAAGTAGAAGGCCTGAATTAATTGCCGTATCGGTTATTCTTGGCTCAATAGCATTTCTTGTGACAACTTGGATTCTTTTGTTCGCCTCAGCTAAGCCCGCGTAAAATGGGTTGAGATCAGTCGAGAGGCCGATATCCTGCACTTTGGTCAAGGGGGAATTTGGATCAGAGTCGATTTTTCTGGCTACGAATGATCCATGAGGGTCGTTCGTTGCCGGAAACTAACGGAATCAGGCTCACTTTCTGATAGAGAATCTTGTAGTTCAATCAGGTTTACTGCTCTTTGTGTCGTTGGCGTTGAGGCCATCGACCGTTCTTTTCCCAAGATATTTCTGCGGGTGTCGCCTACACGAGCAATGCCCGGCAAAGCCGGACCCTGGGCTACGACGGTCTGGACCGGCTGACCGGGGCGTCCTCGCCGATGTTCGGGACGGTGGCGTACCGCTACGACACTGCGGACAACCTGACGCGGGTGTGGATCGATGGCGGCAACCTGCCGCGCGACCACACCTATTGCTACAACACGACGACGAACCGGCTGGACTTCGTGCGCAACGGGACGAACTGCGCGAGCAGCCCGGCGGCGATCACGCTGGCGTACGACGTGCAGGGCAACCTGTCGGGGAAGAACGGCACGGCCTACGCGTTCGACTACGGCAACCGCCTCAGAAGCACGGCGGGGCTGACCTACCGCTACGACGCGGACGGTCGGCGGGTGCGGCAGGACAGTGCGGGAAGCCAGCTGAAGTACAGCTATTACGCGAAGGACGGCCGGCTGGTGTGGCAGCGGGACGAGCCGGCGGGCAAGCGGATCAACAACGTGTACTTCGCGGGGAGCCTGCTGTCGGAGATCAGCCGGCCGATCGGGACGGACACGGTGACATTCAGCTACTTCCATACGGACGCGCTGGGGAGTCCGATCGCGAAGACGAACAGTGCGGGCACGCCGATCGAGCGGAGCGAGTACGAGCCGTACGGGAAGCTGGTGAACCGGGCGAACGACGACCGGGCGGGGTACACGGGGCATGTGATGGACAGCGCGAGCGGGCTGACTTACATGCAGCAGCGCTATTACGATCCGCAGTGCGGGTGCTTCCTCTCGGTGGATCCGGTCACTGCTTACAGCACCGGTGACATGCGGTTCTTCGGGCGGTATGTCTATGCCAATAACAATCCCTACAAGTTCACCGATCCTGATGGGCGGCAATCGGCGGCAGATCGATTTGGTGACCAGTTCAAGCGGGATGCCGAAGCTGGGAACTTGAGGGTTTATGCGCCCTTCGAGAAACCAGCAATCTTGGTCACGGCGGCGATGCTAGGTGGGCCACTAGCAGAGCCCTTGTATGCGAGAGCGATGGTCTGGGCTGGATCGAACTACGGCAAGCTGATGCTAGGTGGCGAGATGGCTGCTGGCGCGGCGGGTGTGAGCGGAGTGTCTGGCTCTAACGGTTTGATGGGGCAGGCTGCCAATGTGCTTAAGCCCGAGGGGCAACTACTTGGCCGAGCGGGGACGAGTAATGCCATACGCCTAATTGAAGGGGGTATGGCAGAGGCAAAGGCGACCTTTAGCCAGGCCACGCGCGGCGGGGAAGTCGTGAAGAACTCCACTTACCCGGGAACCCTTGTAAGGGTCGGTGAAAATGCGTTGGTAGGCTTCCGTGAATCATCTACGCGAGGTAGTCAACCGCCCACAATCGATCTGATGGGTAGCGCTTGGAAGGGGTTCGGCGCGAGGGAATTTAAGTTCTTGCAGGAGAGTCAATGATGATGGTTCAGTCAGAGAAGGACGAGGGACTAACAAGTGAAGGGCTTGCGAGCTTTGTCATTGATGCATTACTGCGGGCTGGGTTTGTGAGGGCAGTTGATGTGGAAGATGCATTGGCAGTCGCTGCAGAAGAGATCCATGTGCGGAATTTGTCAGGGGAATTGGTCTTCCCTAGATAATTTGCGGTAACGGGGACAATTAGCCCACGCGCATAACGCAAGGCCCGCGATGCGGGCCTTATTGTTTGCGGTGTTGTGGCGTTCGGCTACTGATGCGCAGCGAGCACGGCATCCAGATAGCCCGGTCCGTTGCTCGGCGGCGGGCAGCGCCTGGATACGTTCAAGCTGCTACGCGATCTGAAAACCCGGGTCAGAGTCGACTTTCCTGATCCTCAATAAGCACAAGGCCCGCAACTCGTGTTGCGGGCCTTGTTGCTTGCGGGCACCCGACACAGCTATGCGGCTCCCGATACGGTACCCTAACCCGAATCCGAACCAGCACCCAGACCCGCTCGGACAATTACCTGAGCAGTCGGCATACGCCGGTATGGAAGCGGGTGACGACCCAGCAGGGGCGCGCCTTCACCTGGCAGGTGGCGACAGGATGCAGCGGACCCCGTACTGTTTCGATGTCCATGCGCGCCCGACCAACATCCTGAAGGGCAGTGCGGCGTCTCCTTGAGCTGCGACATGCGGGCATGACGGCTTTATCCGGCTTGCTAGCTTGGCGACGGTCAATCGAAGCCGTTTCCATTCGTCATGGTTGCGTTGGCGAATCGCTCTGCAATCCTTTCCAGGCCGCATACAGATCCGGTTCTATACCGCTGGGCTCGTGGCGGATGTCCATCACCTGTTCCATGAAAGGCTTCGCCAAGTCGGCGTAAATGGCGGCGGTGGACAAGCCGTACGGTTCGGCATCGTCGTTGGACCAGGCATAACGGACTTGGGCGATGCCGGCCATCCGCATCGCGGCCATGCACATCGGGCAGGGCTGGCCGCTGGCGTACACGGCGCAGCCGGCCAGGTTCGGCGTGCCGAGGGCACGGCTGGCCGCGCGCAGGGCGTTGAGTTCGGCGTGCGAGGTCGGGTCGCGGGTGGCGAGGATCTCGTTGACGCCGCGGGCGATCACGGCGCCGTCCTTCACCACCACCGCGCCGAACGGCCGGCCGCCGTTGCGCAGGTTGTCGCGGGCGAGGTCGATCGCTTCGTGGAGGAAGCGCTGGTTGGCGTTCATGGCGTCGTCTCCGGTGCGTCCGTGACCGGGATGTTCGCATGCGGAGACGATGAAGCCGGCGTGCGGAGTGGGGTCAATCGCGCAGCCGCTCCCGCAGCGCATCGGCATCGTCCGCCAGCGGTTCGGCGGTGCTGGGCCGGGCCAGCATCGCCGCCAGCGCGGGCGGTGGCGGGACGGGGTCGCCCAGCAGCGGCTCCACCACTTCCGGGAACTTGGCCGGGTGGGCGGTGGCGACGGCGGCCCAGTCGCCTTGCTCGCCGCGCGCGCGCAGGCGGTCCAGCACTTCGGCGGCGCAGGCGGTGTGCGGGCAGACCACGTGGCCGCGCGCTTCGCGGGTGCGGACGATGGCGGCGCGGATCTGCTCGTCGCTTACCGCTTCGGCGCGCAGCGTCGCGCGCAGTTCGCCGGCGTCCGGGTACAGGAAGCACAGGCGCTCGAAGTTGCTGGGCGCGCCCACGTCCATCGCGTTCGCCAGCGTGGCGATGCTGGGCTGCGGCGCGTAGTCGCCGCCGGCGAAGAAGTCCGGCAGCACGGTGTTGGCGTTGCTCGCCAGCACCAGTTCGCCGATTGGCAGGCCCATCCGCTTCGCCAGCAGGCAGGCCAGCGCGTTGCCGAGATTGCCGGTGGGCACGACGAAGTTCAGTGGTCGTCCCGTTGCGCGCCAGTGCGTCAGCGCGGCATAGGCGTAGTAGGCGGCCTGCGGCAGCAGCCGGCCCAGGCTGATGCTGTTGGCGGAACCCAGCGGGACTTCGGCGCGATAGCCGGCGTCGGCCAGCAGGGTCTTGGCGAGGCGCTGGCAGTCGTCGAAGCTGCCGGCGACGCGGAACGCGCGGATGTTGTCGCCGAAGCAGCCGAGCTGGTGCGCTTGTCGCGGCGAGACGCGGCCATCGGGATAGAGGATGGCGACGCGGAAACCCGGCAGGCCGTGGAAGGCGGCGGCCACCGCCGCGCCGGTGTCGCCAGAGGTGGCGACCACGATTGTCAGCGGCTTGTCGCCGCGCGGCAGCGCAGCCAAGCAGCCGGCGAGGAAGGCCGCGCCGTAGTCCTTGAACGCGGCGGTGGGGCCGTGGAACAGCTCCAGCAGGAAGTCGTCCGGCTTGCCGAAACCCGCGAGCGGCGGGTCGATGGCGAGCGCGTCGCGGCAGATGCCGGGCAGGGCGGATTCCAGCGCGCCGCCGGCGAAGAACGGCGCGAGGAAACGGGTGGCGACCTCGGTCAGCGTGTCCGCGCCGTCGAACTGTGCGGGCGTGAACGATGGCCAAGTCTCGGGCATGTACAACCCGCCGTCCGGCGCGAGGCCGGCGGCAATCGCATCGGCAATCGAAACGGCGGGTGCCTGCCCGCGCGTGCTGATCGCGTTCATGCCAGCACCTCGGCGGCGGTGCCGTTGATGGGCGTGAGATGCAGGTCGCTGGCGAAGCCGGCGTTGGCAAACGCCGCTGCCATCGACGCACCCGCGCGCCGTGCGGTGGCTTCGTCCTCGCACCAGGCGAAGACGCTGGGGCCGGCGCCGGAAATGCTGGCGCCCATCGCGCCGCTGTCCAATGCCGCCTGTTTCACTTCGGCGAAGCCGGCGATCAGCGGCGCGCGGCGCGGCTCCACCAGCACGTCGGACAGGCCGGCGCGCACCAGCGAGGCATCGCCACGCTCGCAGCCCAACAGCACCTGCGCGAGATTGGCGCTTTGCGCGACGAACTCCTTCAGTGCATACGCGCCGGCCAATGCCTCGCGGGCGCGGCGGGTTTCCAGCACCGCGTGCGGATGCACCACGGCTGCGTGCCATCCGGCGGGCACGTCGATCTTCGTCAAGCGGTCGGCCGTTGCCAGCACCAGTCCGCCCAGCAGCATCGGGCCGACGTTGTCGCCGTGTCGGCCACCGCTGGCGACGGCTTCGCCGGCCAAGGCGTGCGGATACAGCGCATGCGGAGACAGCGGCGCATCGAGCAGCGCATTTGCCGCCACCAGCGCGGCCACGCAGGACGCCGCCGAGCCGCCCAATCCGGAACCGAGCGGGATGCCCTTGTCCAGTTCCAGCTCGAAGCCGAACGACAGCGCCAGCGCTTCGCGCAGCGCGATCAGCGCGCCGCCGGCGGTATTGCGTTCTGCTTCCAGCGGCAGGTCGGTGACGGTGCCGCGGATCGCGTTGATCCGCACCGTCGGTTCGTCGATGCGGCGCACGGTGGCGATGTCGCCGATACCGGCGATGCTGTGGCCGAGCACGTCGAAACCGACGCCGACGTTGCCCACCGATCCCGGCGCGAAGGCGCGCGCTTCGCGTCGCGCGGCGCTCACAGCTTCGCCCCCAGCGCGGCGGCCAGCCGCAGCAGATCGGAGAACACGCCGGCGGCGGTCACTTCCGGGCCCGCGCCGGGGCCTTGCACGACCAGCGGGTTGTCGCAATAGCGGCGGGTGGTGAACGACACGCAGTTGTCCGTCAGTCGCAAATGGGCGAAGGCATGGTCGGCGGGAAGTTCGCGCAGCGCAACGGACGCTTTGCCATCGCGTTCCAACCGCGCGACATATCGAAGCGCGCAGCCCTTGGCACGTGCGGCTTCCAGTCGTGCCAGCATCGGCGCATCCAGCAATTCCAGCCCGGCCATGAAGGTGTCGCGGTCGGCGCCGCGCAGGGTTTCGGGGACGAGGCTTTCCACAGCGACGTTGCCCAGCGACAGCGGCATGCCGGATTCGCGGGCGAGGATCACCAGCTTGCGCGCCACGTCGGTGCCGGAGAGATCGTCGCGCGGGTCGGGTTCGGTATAGCCCAGTGCGTGCGCCTCACGCACCAATTCGGAAAAGGGTTTTTCGCCGTCGAACTTGTTGAACAGCCAGGCCAGCGTGCCGGAGAAGATGCCTTCGATGGCGAGCAGTTCGTCGCCGGTGTCCAGCAGATCGCGCAGGGTGGAAATCACCGGCAGGCCCGCGCCCACCGTGGCCTCGTAGCGGAAGCGCGCGCCGCTTTTCGCCCGCGCCGCGCGGATGGCCTCGAAGCGTTCCAGCGGCCCCGCGCCGGCCTGCTTGTTCGGCGTGATGACGTGGATGCCGGCGGCCAGCCACTCCGAGTAGCGCTGCGCCACGCTGTCGCTGGCGCTGCAATCGATGACGACGGCGTGGGGAAGATGCGTGTCCAGCAGGTGCGTGGCCAGCGTGTCGAGGCTGGCCTCGGACGGCGTGCCCTGCATGCGCGCGCGCCAGTCGGCGTCGCCGCCGTGTTCGCACAGCCACAGCTGGTTGCGGGTCGCCAGCGCGCGCAGGCGCAGGTCGATGTTGTGCTGAGAGCGCAGGCGCGGCAGCGCGGCCTGCAACTGGTCGAGCAGGGCGCTGCCGACCTTGCCGGGGCCGATCACCGCCAACGCGATCGTCTGCGGCGACAGCCAGAACGCGGCGTGCACGGCGCGCAGCGCACGCGCGGCATCGGCGGAATCGATCGCCACCGAAATGTTGCGCTCCGACGCGCCCTGTGCGATCGCGCGGATGTTGACGCGGGCGCGGGCCAGCGCGTCGAACATCCGTGCGGCCACGCCCGGCGTGCCGGCCATGCCGTCGCCTACCGCGGCCAGCACGCTGATGCCGGCCTGCATGGTCACGCCCTGCACCTGCGCGCCGGCCAGCTCGCGGGCGAAGGCGTCGCGCAGCGCGTCGCGCGCGGCGGCGGCTTCGCGTTCGTGGACGACACAGCAGATCGAGTGTTCGGACGAGCCCTGCGAGATCATCACCACCGAGATGTGCGCGGCGTGCAACGCGGCGAACACGCGCTCGGCGGTGCCGGGGACGCCGATCAGGCCCGCGCCTTCCAGGCACACCAGCGCGAGGTGGCCGCCCAGCGTCAGCCCCTTCACCGGGCCGGCGGCGGCGCGGTCGCCGTCGGCATCGATGCGGGTGCCGGGGAACTCGGGACGGAAGGTGTTGCGCATCAGGATCGGCAGGCCGCGCGCGATCGCGGGCGTCATCGTCTGCGGATGGATCACCTTGGCGCCGAAATAGGCTAGCTCGCAGGCTTCGCGGTAGCTCATCGCGGCCAGCGGCACCGCTTCCGGCACCAGCCGCGGGTCGGCGGAGAGTACGCCATCGACGTCGCTCCAGATATGCAGTTCGTCGGCCTCGAACAGGCTGGCGAAGATCGCGGCGGAGTAGTCGCTGCCGTTGCGGCCCAGCGTGGTCGGCAGGCCGCGCTCGTCGCGGGCGACGAAGCCGGTGACGTTGGCGCGCGACTGCGGATGGCGCGCGCGCCAGTCGGCGAGGTTGCGCGCGCTTTGCTCCCAGTCGACCACCGCGCCGAGATCGGTATGGCGCACGACCAGCACTTCGCGCGCGTCGAGCAGGGCGTAGTCGCCGCCGCGTTCGACCAGGTGCGCATGCAGCAGCGAGGTCGAAAGCACCTCGCCCATGCCGTGGATGCGTTCCAGCGCGGTGCGCCCCGGCTGGCGCAACAGCGACGTGGCTTGCAGCAGGTCGGCCAGTTCGCCGCAGAGCGCATCGATCTTCGCCAGCAGCGCGTCGGGCTGCTCCAGCAGTGCGCGCGCCGTTTCCCGATGGCGCTGGCACAGGGTTTCCAGCGCGTCCTTCCATTCGCCGCCGGCGGTCGCGGCATCGCCCAGCGCGACCAGCGCATTGGTGGTGCCGTGCATCGCGGAGGACACCGCGATCTGGTTCGACGCATCGTCGGCCAGCAGCAGGCCGGCGACGTGGCGGATGCGTCCGGCGTCGGCCAGCGAGCTGCCGCCGAACTTGTGCGCGCGGCGAAGAAGCTTGGGTGGTGCGGACTGCGACGAATCCATGGAGCCTCCGGTGGAAGCCCCGCGTCGCGTGGAGTCGGGATTCGCGCCCCGCCTCTTCGCTGCGGGGGCCGTTGTCTGGGATGGGTTATCCAGGCATGACCGACCGCACCGGCGGGGTACCGGTGGTAATGGTCGTGGTGGTGGTCATGCGGCGGGACATGGGCCGACTCTGCTGCACTGCGGCGAAACTTGTCAAGCGGTGGTTGCGGGTGGAACGAAGCGCTGTCGGCCTGTATGGCATGCCTGTAGCGATGGGAGGTTAGCCGTTACCAAAGCCCGCGGGCGGACCGGGGCTTGCGATCTGGCCGGGCTGATCCGCATCGCCACTCGCATGGGGCCGCGAGCTTGTCGCCGTTCGCCGCGCGCGGGCAGAATCCCGGCGTCTCGACAGGGGAAGTCCACGCATGGCCCGTTCGCGCCGTTCCTTCCTTGCCTACGCTTCCGCCTTGCTGGGGCTGTTGAGCCTGATGGCAGTGGCCTGCTTCCACTTTCCGGAATTGCTGACCAGCCGCGAGTTCCGCGCCGTCTACAACGAACAGTTCGCGCGCCATCTGCTGCTGGTGGGGCTGGCGGCGGCGTTCGTCATGGGCACGGTCGCGATCCTGCGCGGCCGCAACAAGCGCGTCGCCATGCTCGGCGTCGGCGGCGCGACGCTGGCGGTGCTGTTCGGCGGCACCAACGTGCAGTTCGACGCCATCGGGAAAACGCCGTATTCGCTGGGACTGGACTGGTTCGTGCTGTCGCTGTTCTTCTCGGCGCTGGTGTTCGTGCCGCTGGAGCGCTATCTCGGCAAGCGCGAGCTGTCGCCGCTGCGGCCGGGCTGGCGCACCGACGTGGCCTATTTCTTCATGAGCCACGTGCTGGTGCAGTTCATCCTGATCCTGGTCACCGCCTCCACCTCCAGCATCGCCGGGCTGGCCGCGTTTCCGTCGCTGAAGACGGCGATCCAGTCACTGCCGGTGTGGGCGCAGTTCCTGATCGCGGTGTTCGTGGCCGACATGGCGCAGGCGCTGTTGCACCGCGTGTATCACAACATTCCGTGGCTGTGGCGCTTCCATGCCGTGCATCATTCCAGCCGGCACATGGACTGGCTGGCCGGTTCGCGCATCCACTTCATCGAGATCGTGATGACCCGCAGTGCGGTGCTGCTGCCGCTGCTGGTGCTGGGCTTCTCGGCCTCGGCGGTGAACGCCTACGTGATCCTGGTCGGTCTGCAGGCGGTGGTGGCGCACGCCAACCTCGGTATCCGCTTCGGCTGGCTGGAATACCTGCTGGTGCTGCCGCGCTACCACCACTGGCATCACGCGCGGCAGCAGGAGTACGTCGACGTCAATTACGCGATCCACCTGCCGCTGGTGGACATGCTGATGGGCACGTTCAAGCTGCCGCGCAACCAGGACCAGTGGCCGCGGGAATACGGGGTGATGAAGCTGGAGACCGTGCCCAACGGCATCGTCCGGCAGCATCTGATGCCCTTCCAGGGCGGGCGCAAGTTCGACGATTACGTGGACTGACGCGGCAGACGCGGACGATCTTTCCTGCGGCTGCGGAACCGGAGATCAGCTCGCGTCCGGGCTTCCTTCGCTGCGCGCCGCCACCACCGCCGTCGCGGTCATGTCGCCGGTGACGTTGCCGACCGTAGCGAGCACGTCGGGGATCGCGTCCACCGCCATCAGCACCGGCAGCGGGGCGATCGGCAAACCCATCGCCGAGGTGACCGGCAGGTTGGTGGCGAGGAAGATGGCCTGCCCGGGCAGACCCACCGAGCCCATGCTGACCAGCACCGACAGCGCCACGCCGGTGGCCAGCTGCGCGGCGGTCAGGTCCACGCCCAGCGCCCAAGCGACGAAGCAGGCGGTGGCGATGTACTGGATCGGCGAGGTGATGCGGAACAGCGAGACCGCCATCGGCAACACCAGCCCGGACACGCGGGCGGGGATGTCGAGCCGGTTCTGCGCGCTGTCCAGCATCGCCGGCAGCGTCGCCAGCGAGGACTGCGTGCTGGCCGCTACCGCCTGCACCGGTACCAGCCCGGCCATGAAGTGGCGGAACCGGCGCTTGCCGACGGTCACCGCCACGGCGACCAGCAGCACCACCGCCAGCACGTACAGCGCGCACTCCAGCAGGATGTAGATGCCCAGCGCCTGCAGCATGCCCAGGCCGGCGCGCGCGGTCAGCGCCAGCACCAGCGCGAAGATGCCGACCGGCGCGGCCCACAGCACCCAGTGCACGATCACGATCATCGCGTCGCTGACCGCCTTGAGCAGGCCGACCACCTGCGCGCGCGGCTCCGGCGCGAGGCGGGTCAGGGCGAAGCCGAAGAACAGCGCGAAGGTCACCAGCGGCAGCATCGCCGACGCGGCGGCGGCGGCGAACGGATTGCTGGGCACGATGGCGATCAATGCGTCGGCCCAGCCGCCGGACGGCGTGGCGATGTCCTGCGCGTGGCCGCGCAGCGCGGCGGCGACGGCGGGATCGGGCTGCAGCATCGACAGCGCCAGTGGCGCCAGCACAGCGGTCATCGCGGCGGCGGCGGCGAGCAGGATCACGAAGCTGACGATTGCCTGCTGCGCGACGCGTCCGGAATGCGCGGCGTCGCTGGCCTGGTTGATGCCGACCACCACCAGCGCGAATACCAATGGCACCACGGTCATCTGCAGCGCGTTGAGCCAGAGCTTGCCGAACGGCTCGACGATGGCGGCGATGCGCAGGCCGAGGTCGGGCGCCTGCCACGCCAGCAGGATGCCGAGGACGATGCCGGCGACGAGGCCGGTGAGGACGCGCGCAGTCTGGCTCACGGGCTGCTCTCCGAGCCGGCGATCTCCGGCAGCTTCCAGTCGTGTTTCAGCGCGGCGTATTGGGCGTTCGGCAGCAGCACGAACACCGGCTTGCGGCGCGCGTCCAGCCACGCCAGCAGCGCGTCCATGCTGTCCGGCGCCATCGCGGTGCAGCCGGCCGTGGTTTCGCCGGGGGCTTTCCACAGGTGGGCGAAGATGCAGCTGCCGCCCTGGCGCGCCGCGCCGTCGGCGTTGTGCTCGATCACGAAGCCCTCGCGGTAGCGCTGGTCGCCGTCGGCATGAAGGTCGCGGCGCATCGGCTCGCTGGACCGGTCGAGGTAGGGCGCCTTCACCGTGCTGCGGTCGATGATCTTGTTGTAGTAGTTCGATGCCGGGACGTCGATGCACCAGTCGTTGGCGGTCATCGCCTGGTAGCGCAGGCCGGTCTTCGCGCGGTCCGCGTAACCGAACGCAGTGCCGATGGCGAACACGCCGGCCGGCGCCTTGCCGTCGCCCTCGCGCTTGACCGGGCCGTCGCCGCGCTGCGGGTTGAGGCCGAGGCCCCAGCCGCTGCCGTTGCGGCCCAGCGTCACCGGCATCGCGTCGCCGACCTGCTTCCAGCCGTCGCCCTCGCGCTCGAAGCGGCGCAGTTCGCCGCCGGTGGCGTTCCAGTCGGCGGAGGTGACCAGCACCAGCTGCTGCGCCTTCGCCCAATGCTCGGCGTCGGCAGAAGGCAGGGCGGTGCGATGGGCGCAGGCGGCGAGCGGCAGCGCGAGCAGCAGGGCGGCGATCCGGCGGAGAGGCATGGGGCGGGTTCCGGGAACAAGGTGGCAAGGATGCATCAAGTCGCGGTGACTTACTCCTCCCCTTTGCGCGTAGCGCAAGGGGGAGGTTGGGAGGGGGTGTTTTTGCAGTCAGCCGCGAAAAAGCACCCCTCCCCAACCCTCCCCTTCGCTGCGGCGAAAGGGAGGGGGCTTTACGGCTCCAGCAGCGGCTGGATGCGCTCCAGCGTCTGTTGCAGGCGCGCGCGGCGGCCGCCGTCGGCGTCGAACAGGCGGATGAACAGGCGATCCAGCAGATGCTGCAGCGCCGAGTGGTAGAGCAGGGGTTCGATGTGCGTGCGCTCGTCGTGCGCGGACACCAGCAGCGCCAGGTCGGCCAGCGCGCGCAGCGCATTCGCGCTGTGGCGGGTGATGGTCACCACCGTGCCGCGCTGGCTGCGCATGTGCCGCGCCAGCTGGCACAGCGCCGGCTGCAGGCCGTGTTCGGAGAACGCCAGCAGTACGTCGTCCGGCTTGGCCGCGGACAGGCTGGCGGTCATGTGCGCGGCGTCGAAGTTGTGCACGGTGAGGATGCCGAGCTGGGCCAGCCGCAGCGCCAGCGCGCGCGCGTGCAGGTCGTCCTCGCCCAGGCCGATGATGAACACCGTGCCGGCGCGGCCGATCGCCTCCGCCACCGCGGTCAGCGTGCCTGGCGGGTTGATCAGGCGGGTGGCTTCCTCGGCCTCCGACTTGCGCAGCCACAGGCCGTAGCCCTGCGCGGTGGCGGCGGGCACGTCCTCCGGCGACGGCAGCGTGCCGCCGTTGCTGTCGGCGCGGATCACCGCCTCGTTGATCGCCAGCTTCAGGTCGGGGTAGCCCTTGAAGCCCAGCTTCTGGCAGAACTTGACCACGCTGGACTGGCTGATGCCCAGCGCGTTGGCGAGCTGCTGCGAGGAGTAGTCGCGCAGCAGCTGCGCGTTCTCGACGATGAAGTCGGCGATGCGGCGCTCGATCGCCGACATCCGGTCGCGTTCGGAGCGCAGCTTGACCAGCGCCGTCATCGCGCGCCTCAGGCGGCCAGATCGTTCGCGGGCGCGAGGCCCTCGATGCTGCGGATGCCAAGCCCGGGTGCGTCGGTCACGCTGATCTCCGATTCGTTGAAGTTCACGCCGCTGGCGACCGGGTCGAAGCGACACAGCGACGGCCCGTCCAGGTCCACCTTGCTGATCACGTCCGACTTCGCCACCGCCAGGTGCACGGCGGCGGCGACACCAATACTGGATTCCAGCATGCAGCCGATCATGCAGTCGATCCCGTACAGGCTGCAAATGTCGGCGATCTTCACTGCATTGGAGATGCCGCCGGTCTTCATCAGCTTGATGTTGACGATGTCGGCGGCGCGCATGCGGATCAGCTCCACCACCTCGCGCGGGCCGAACACGCTCTCGTCGGCCATTACCGGCGTGTGCACGCGCTCGGTGACGTAGCGCAGGCCGGCGAGGTCGTGCGCCTTCACCGGCTGCTCGACCAGTTCGAGCTTGACGCCCGCGTCTTCCAGCGTTTGCAGCGCGTACACCGCCTGCTTCGCCGTCCAGCCCTGGTTGGCGTCCAGGCGCAGCAGCGCGCGGCCTTCGACCGCCGCATGGATCGCCTTGGTGCGCTCGATGTCGAGGCCGATGTCCTTGCCCACCTTGATCTTCAGCGATTCGAAGCCGCGCTCCACCGCCGCCAGCGAATCGGCCACCATCTTGTCGATGTAGTCCACGCTGATGGTGATGTCGGTGGTGATGGCCGGGTCGCCTCCGCCCAGCAGCTTGTACAGCGGCGCGCCGTAGAGCTGGCCCCACAGGTCGTAGAGGGCGATCTCCACCGCCGCCTTGGCGCTGGTGTTCTTCTCCATCGCGCCCTGCACCAAGTGGGTGAGGTGGTTGAGGTTGGCGATCTCCTGGCCCATCAGCCGCGGCGCGATGTACTGGCGCACCGCCTCGACGATGGAGCCGTGGGTGTCGCCGGTGATGACCGCGGTGGCGGGTGCGCTGCCGTAGCCGACGCGGCCGCTGTCGGTGTGCACCATCACCACCACGTCCTCGACCTGCTCCACGCTGCGCAGCGCGGTCTTGAACGGCGTCTTCAGCGGCACGCGCAGCATGCCGAAGCGGATGTCGGTGATCTTCATTATTGGGCCACCCGCACGATGTTGGTGATGCGGTCCACGTAGTCGTGGTCCTTGCCGAAGCGCAGCGGCAGCAGCGGCGTGACCGAGACGCCGTTGAGGTGCATCGAACGCATCGCGCCGTCCTTGTCGAGATAGCTGCCGCCGTTGGTGTCGTGGATCACGTAGGGCATGCCGTCGATGTCGCCGATGTACATCATCACGTGGCCGGGGATGTAGATCAGGTCGCCGACCTGCATCGCCTTGACCGCCGCCATGCGCTTGTCGCGCGTGTCGCCCGGCTCGAAGCCGGTGCGCGCGAACACCGGGCTGACCGCCTGGTCGCCGGTGTTGCGCGGCATCTGCACGCCCATGCTGCGGTAGACGTCGGAGACGAAGCCGCTGCAGTCGCGGCCGTTGTACGAATGGCCCCAGCCGTAGCGTTCGCCGAGGAACTTGAACGCCTGGCGCAGGATGTTGGCGCGGGTCAGCGGCAAATAGTCCGCCGCGCTGTCGGCGTTCTTCTGCAACAGCGCGAGCGCGAAGGCGAGCGAGCCGTCGGCGTTGCGTACCGGCAGGTCGAGGATCCACGCGCTGTAGGGATGCTGGCCGTTGACCGGCTTGTCCAGCGCGGCGTCCGCCAGCGGCACGCGCGTGCCCATGTCCAGCTGCAGTTCGGACAGGCGCGGCTCTTCGCGCGTGAACACGGTGCGCGGCTTGGCGCCGGTGATCACGCGGTACGGCGTGCGTTGCGCATAAGCCAGCACGGTGTCGCGGCGACCTTCGGCGATGGCCTTCGCCTCCACCCATGCGGCGTAGCGCGCGCTGACCACGAACAGCCAACGGCCGTCGGCGCTGGCGTGCGCGATGGCGACCGCATCGCCCGGGAACAGCGCGCTTTCCTGGAAGCGGTCGATGTCGCCATCGTCGTCGCTGCTGAAGACGCGCAGCGACGACGGCATCGCGCGCAGCGCCGCGCGCTCCACCGCCATGCCGAAGCGGGTGGCTTGGCTTTCGGGAATCGCGGCCAGCGCGCGGTTGGCGACGATGGCGTCGAGCGTCGCCTTCGGCACCGGCTTGCCGGCTTCGTCCCACAGCGGTTTTGCGGGCTCTGATGCGAGGTCTTCGATCCAGCCGGCGACCTGCGTGCGCGTCAGCGTCGCCGGCAGCGCGGCGAGGTCGTGCATCGACGCGTCTTCGCGCAGCAGGCGTGCGTTGCGGGCGTCGATGGCGTCGCGCGTCATCAGCGGCGCGTCCGGCGTCGATGCGCGGGCGATCCAGAAATCCGCCGACAGCTGGGCGTCCTCGACGCCGATGACGCCGCTTGCCGGGACCGCCAACGTGGCCGACGGCGGGGTGCGCGCCATGCCGGGCAGGGCGGCCAGGGCCAGCGCCAAGACCAGCACGCGCGCGGCCGGAAATGCGGGACGCAGGAATCGCGAGGGTGTCATTCCGTCTCCTTCGGAAGGTCGCCCGCCGGCGGGCCGGCAGCGGCGTCTATTGTGCACTGCGGAATATGTGATTCGAGATTGTTATACGCCAAGAATAAATTATTGACCACACCTTTCCCGCGTGTTACACAGCCAGCACAGCCAGTGCCGATGTCGGACGAAGGGGCGGGATTCCCGCGCGGCGGCACCACAACCACAACATCGATCAGCGACCGGGGAGAGGTTATGAGCAGCACCCGCAACATGCGCAAGTCCGTACTCAGTATCGCCATGGGCGTCTGCCTGTCTTCGCTGGCGGTGTCGCCCGCGTTCGCGCAGAGCGCGACGGGCGGCGTGGCGGGGCGTGCCAGTGCCGGCGACCAAGTCGTGCTGGTGAACAACGCGACCGGTGCCAGCCGCACGGTGACGGTGGCCGGCGATGGCACCTACCGCCTGAGCCAGCTGCCGGTCGGCGACTACAGCCTGCAGCTCAAGCGCGGAGGCCAGGACGTTGGCCAACCGCTGGCGGTGAACGTGTCGCTGGGCGGCACCACCACGGTCAACCTCGGCAACGAAGGCAACCTGACCAACCTCGATGCGGTGCAGGTGGTGGGCTCGCGAGTGGTGAATCGCGTCGACGTGTATTCGACGGAGACGGCGACGAATGTCACCCGCGAGGAAATCTCGCGGATGCCGGTGGACCAGAGCTTGTCGTCGGTGGCCCTGCTTGCGCCGGGCGTGGTCAATTCCGGCGCCACGTTCGGCGGCCTGTCGTTCGGCGGTTCGTCGGTGGCGGAGAACGTCGTCTACATCAATGGCCTGAACGTGACCGATCCGTTCTTCCGCCGCGGCAACTCCACGGTGCCGTTTGCGTTCTACCAGGAGTTCCAGGTCAAGACCGGCGGCTACTCGGTGGAGTTCGGGCGCAGTACCGGCGGCGTGATCAATGCCGTCACCCGTTCCGGCGGCAACGAGTTCCATGGAGGGCTCGAATTGACGTTCGAGCCGGCGGCCTGGCAGGAGCGGGGCAAGGATCGCTACCACAAGAACGGGAGCCTGCATGAGGTCTACAGCCGGGACAATTCCAGCTGGTACAAATCCAACATCTGGGCCAGCGG
The DNA here is from genome assembly GCF_014395425.1 of Thermomonas brevis. Lineage (NCBI taxonomy): Bacteria > Pseudomonadati > Pseudomonadota > Gammaproteobacteria > Lysobacterales > Lysobacteraceae > Thermomonas > Thermomonas brevis. The sequence goes on along the minus strand of NZ_CP060711.1, from coordinate 560,277 downwards.
GCCAATCCTGAAGGACAAGCTGTTCTTCTTCGCGATGTACGAACAGCGCGATTCCAGATCCAACAGTTACGGCACGTCGAGCGCCACCAAGGGGCGCGCCGACAACGGGTTCTGGGGCACGAAACTCGATTGGCAGATCGCTGACGATCACTTGCTGGAGTTCCTGGCCTTTTCCGACGAGGCGGAATCTTCCACGAAGCAATACCAGTACAACTGGGATGCCGATGTGCTGGGGAACCAGAACGGCGAGGGCTTGAACGGTTCGGGCGGCGAGAGCTGGTCGCTGACCTATACCGGCCACTTCGGCGACAACTTCACCGCCAAGGCGCTGTACGGCATCAACAAGCTCAGCGCCACCGGCGGTTCAGAACTGGACGGGGCATGCAGCATCGTCACCCGGTCCGGGGAATACGACGATAAATACGGTGAGCCGAGCTTGCCTGTCGGTTGCCATCCGACCAATGCGCGTCCGTACAGCCGCTACGACAAGCGCGAAGCGGCCCGCCTGGACTTCGAATGGACGCTGGGCGATCACCTGCTGCGCTTCGGCTTCGATCATGAAAAGGTGACCAGCGACAACTCCCTGTTCAATCCGGGCGATGGCTGGGCGTACTCAGCCACGGTGATGAAGCCCGGTGATGAACTGAGCAACGGCGCGCTTGTTCCGGCTGGCGTCACCGACGTCGTCGATGCGCGCCATTACGCCACCGGCGCCCTGACCGAAGGACTTACCCAGGCGTTTTATCTGGAGGATGTCTGGAACGTCACCGATCGGTTCCTGTTGACCGCGGGCCTGCGTTTGGATCAGTTCGACAACAAGATCTTCGGCAAGACCTTCATCAAGATCGACAACATGCTGGCGCCGCGCTTCGGCTTCAGCTACGACATGAAGGGCGACGGCAGCACCAAGCTGTTCGGTAACCTGGGCCGCTATTACCTGCCCGTGACCAACAAGGTGACCGACTATTTCGGTGGCGGCACCATCGACGAACACAAGTTCTACGTGTTGAATGGGTGGAGCGAGCAGAAGAATCCCGAAACGGGCGAGTCTTACCTCGCCCCGATCCTGGGCGCGCAGATCGGCTCGGTGGACGATTCGCAGAACGTACTGCCGAAGGAAGACTTCCGCGAAGCGGTGGCGAAGAACATCAAGGCTCCATTCCAGGATGAAGCCATTCTGGGATTCCAGAAAGCTTTGAACCGGGAATGGTCTTGGGGCGTGAACGCGACCTACCGCCGCATGGGCCGCACCGTCGACGATGTGAACATCAACTCCTACGGCTGTATCTCCGGCGATTGGCCGTACGTGAATCCGGGCGAAAAGGTAACGCTGTGGTGCGAAGACACCGATAGCTACATCACCATCGATACCTCGAAGGACGGCTACAAGGCCAGCACTACGGGTGTAGTGATGGGATATTCCAAGCCCAGGCGTACCTACAAGGCGGTGGAGTTCCAGATCGACCGCGCGTGGGATGGCAAGTGGTCGTTCAACGCCAGCTATCTGTGGTCGAAGAGCGAGGGCAATTTCGAAGGACCGGTGAACTCGGATACCGGATATGCGGATACCGGCCTCACCCAGAACTTCGACCATCCGGCCAACAACCAAGACTACGGCCCGCTGTTCAACGACCACAGGCACCAGATCAAGCTGCGCGGCGCCTACAAGCTCAACGACATGTGGTCGTTCGGCGGTACTGTCACGGCGGTGTCGGGCGGTCCGATCACCGGCTTCGGCACCTATTGGCCGAACGATGGCCGCAGTGCGGGTAGCCCGTCCAACGAATACGGCGGTGGCGGTTCGTTCTGGCTGTGCGAACAGAACTGCTCGTCCAGCAATCCCGCCGACTGGGTCATGAAGTATTCCCCGCGCGGCGCGTTCGGCAGGCTGCCGTGGACTTACGACGTCGGTGCGAACGTCACTTGGACGCTGCCGGTGCCGGACGTGGATCTGAAGGTCCGCTTCTCGGTCTACAACCTGCTCAACAACCAGGAAGTAGTCAACGTCCATTCCCGTTACGAAGCCGCCCGTGGCGTCAAGCGCCCATTCTTCGGAGAAGGCACGCGTTGGCAGTCTCCTCGCTACATGCAACTGGTCATGACCTACAACTTCTGATCTCTCCATCGGAAGACGATGCGGATTTGCGGTTCCCCTGGAGGCGGCCCGTTGCCGGGCCGCCGTTTTTTTGAGATCGGATGCAGGTGTCGGGTTTGATCGGCAATACCGGAACATTCGCGGGCGTCGACCTGGCCGCGCTCGTCGCGCGCGAGGGCACGCCGCTGTATGCGTACTCCGCGCCGGCGATCCGCGAACGCGTCCGCGCACTGCGCGCGGCGCTGGCGGGCATGGACGCGGGCATCCGCTACGCGGTCAAGGCCAACGGCAATGGCGCGATCCTGCGCCTGCTGGCGGAGGAAGGCGCGGGCGCGGACATCGTGTCCGGCGGGGAAATGCAGCGCGCGCTGCGCGCCGGTATCGCCGCCGCCGACATCGTGTTCTCCGGGGTCGGCAAGACCGATGCCGAGATCGACGCGGCGCTGGCGGCCGGCATCGGGCGCTTCAACGTCGAGTCGCGCGCGGAGCTTGACGCGATCCAGCGCATCGCCGCCGCGCGCGGCTGCACGGCGGTCGCCTCGGTGCGGATCAATCCCGACGTGGACGCGCTGACCCACGCCAAGATTTCCACCGGCAAGGCGGAGAACAAGTTCGGCGTGTCGATCGCGGAGGCGCGCGGCTGGTTCGACGCGAAGGCGCAATGGCCGAACGTGCGGCTGGACGGGCTGCACATGCACATCGGTTCGCAGCTGCTCAGCCTCGATCCGGTGCGCGAGGCGCTGGCGCGGATGGCCGCGTTCTGGAAGGAACTCGCGGCGGCCGGCCACGACATCGCAAGCATCGACGTGGGCGGCGGACTGGGCGTGCGCTATCGCGACGGCGAGCAGGCGCCAGACGCCTTCGACTACGCCGCCCTGATCCGCGAAGCGCTGCACGGCTTCGCGGGCCGCATCCTGGTCGAACCCGGCCGCTGGCTGGTGGCCGAGGCCGGCGTCCTGCTGTCTCGCGTGCTGCTGGTGAAGCGGGGCGAGGCGCGCCGCTTCCTGGTGCTGGATGCGGCGATGAACGACCTGCTGCGGCCCAGTCTGTACGAGGCTTGGCACGACATCGTGCGGATCGGCGACAACACCGGATGCGAGCGATTGGCCTACGACGTGGTTGGCCCGGTCTGCGAGACTGGCGACACCTTCGCGCAGAACCGCGAACTGCCGCGCTGCGAGGCCGGCGACCTGGTGGCGATCCTTGGCGCGGGCGCGTATGGCGCATCGATGGCCTCGACCTACAACTCGCGCCCGCTGGCGGCGGAAGTGCTGCTCGACGACGGCCGCTACGCGCTGATCCGCAGGCGCCAGGACTTCGATGCGATGATCGCGGACGAACGACCCGCCGACGAATGGAGGAGCGCATGAAGCACGCGATCGCATTGGTGCTGGCGTTGTTGACGGCGAATACGGTTCGCGCCGCGCAGCCGGCGGGGCCGACGCCGCAGGCCGTGGATGCGACCGTGCGCGAGGCCATCGCGCGCTACCGCCTGCCGGGCATCGCGGTCGGCGTGATCGAGGACGGCAAAGTGACGTTCGCGCGCGGCTACGGCGAAACCGTGCACGGCAGCGGCGATCCGGTGACCGACAGGACCCTGTTCAAGATCGCCTCCAACAGCAAGGCGATGACCGCCTCGCTGCTGGCGCGGCTGGTGCAGCAGGGCAAGTTGCAGTGGGACGATCCGGTGGTGAAGCACCTGCATGCGTTCGCGATGCACGATCCGTGGGTCACCGCGCACATGACGGTCAGCGACCTGCTGGTGCACAACAGCGGCCTGCCCGAAGGCGGCGGCGACCTGATGCTGTGGCCGGAGCCCAACCTGTTCACCCGCGACGACATCGTGCGCGGGCTGCGCCACATCAAGCCCGCCTACGGTTTCCGCGCCGGCTACGCCTACGACAACCTGCTGTACGTGGTGGCCGGGCAGGTGGCCGCCGCGGCGGGCGGCGCTTCGTACGAGGAACTGGTGCGGCGCGAGGTGTTCGAGCCGCTGGGCCTGTCCGGCTGCCGCGTCGGCGAGTTCGCGCTGAAGGACGCCGGCAGCGTGGCGCAGCCGCACGGGCGCGACGGCGACCGCATCGTGACCACGCGCGGCGACGCCGCCATCGTGCCGGCCATCGCGTCCGCGCCGGCCGGCGGCATCCGCTGCACGCTGGACGACATGCTCGCCTGGGCGCGCAACTGGCTGGCGCCGAGCGACGCGCAGAAGGCGTGGCTGGGCGATGCGCAGCGCGCCGAGCTGTGGAAGGCGCGCACGCCGATGCCGATTTCCCGGCTCAAGCGGCAGTGGGACGGCACGCACTACTACGCCTATGCCTACGGCTTCCGCCTCGCCGACGTGGACGGCCAGTGGACGGTGTCGCACACCGGCACGCTGGGCGGCATGTATTCGATGATGATGCTGTTGCCGGACCGTCGCTCCGGCTTCGTCTTCATGATCAACGGCGACGGCGGCAGCGCGCGCACGGTGCTGGGCGAGGCGCTGCTCAAGCTGTTCACCTCGCCGGATACGTCGAAGGGCGTGGCCAGCTACGCCGATGACCTGGAGCGGCCGGCAACGCCTGCATCGTCCGCGACGCCGGCGCCGGCGTTGCCCGACATCGCCAAGCGCACGCCGGTGCGGCCGGCGGAACTGCGCGACTGGCTGGGCGTCTGGCGCGATCCGTGGTTCGGTGAGGTGCGGCTCTGCGCGGTCGGCGATGCGGTGGAATGGCGCTCCGCCAAGTCGCCGAAGATGCACGGCCGGATCGGCCGCCTCGAAGGCCGCTACCTGCTGGTCTGGGACGACGAGGCGGTGGACGAAAACGCGTGGCTGACGTTCGCCGGGCAGGGCGCCGCGCGCGCGCTGCGGATGGCGAAGTTCGATCCCGACGGCGACTTCAGTTCCGACTACGAAGACCTGGCTTTTTCGCGGGAGCGCGACTGTGACTAGAACGCTGGTGATCGCCGCGCTGCTGGCCTGCCTGGGCATCGCACGCGCGGGCGATGCGCCGGTGCTGTCGCCCGCACGCAGCATGGCCGAGGCGGGCATGGTGGACATGCGCACGCTGGTGCCGGACCTGTCGCAGGAAATCCAATACGCCGGCAGCGACAACTTCGTCGGCGCGCGCGTCGACGGCTACGAGGCGCCGCGCTGCTGGCTCAAGCGCGAGGCCGCCGAAGCGCTGGCCCGCGTCGAAGCCAACCTGCGTCGGCGCCACCAGCGCCTGCGCGTGTTCGACTGCTACCGCCCGGCGCGCGCGGTGGCCCATTTCATGCGCTGGGCGCAGGATGCCGCCGACTTGAAGACCAAAGCCGGGCACTACCCTGACTTCGACAAGCCGCAGCTGCTGGGCGGCTACATCGCGCCGGTCTCCGGCCACAGCCGCGGCGCCACGCTCGATCTCACCCTGCTGCAATGCGACGACCGCGACGCCGACTGCGCGCCGTTGGACATGGGCACGGCGTTCGATTTCTTCGGCACGAAGGCGAACACCGAGTCGCCGGACGCCACCGAGGCGCAGCGCGGCAACCGCCATCTCCTGCGCGACGCGATGGCCGCGCAGGGCTTCGCCAATTACCCGATGGAATGGTGGCACTACACCTTCCAGCCGGAACCGACCCCCGGCCTGCTCTACGACGTGCCGGTGACCGCCCCGAGGAACCGATGCCGCAAGCCGAACTCGACCGCCTGATGCAGCGCTACGACGGCGACGTGCCCGGCGCCTCGCTGCTGGTGCTGCGCGACGGCGAGGCGGTGATGCGGCGCGGCTACGGCCGCTCCGACCTGGAGCGCAGCGTCGAGACCGGCCCGGCCACCGCCTACCGGCTGGCCTCGGTCAGCAAGCAGTTCACCGCCGCCGCCGTGCTGCTGCTGGCGCAGGGCGGCAAGCTCGCGATCGACGACCCGGTGCGCAAGTGGCTGCCGTCGCTGCCGCGCGAGGACGAGGCCATCACCCTGCGTCACCTGCTCACCCATACCTCGGGCCTGATCGACTACGAAGACCTGATGGCCGAGCCGTACGACGGGCAGATCCGCGACGCCGGCGTGCTGGCCCTTCTGGAGCAGGAGCATCGCCTGTACTTCGCGCCGGGCAGCGCCTACCGCTACAGCAACGGCGCCTACGCGCTGCTGTCGCTGATCGTCGAGCGCGCCTCCGGCATGGCTTATCCGGAGTTCCTGCGCGAACGCATCTTCCGCCCGCTGAACATGCACGACACCCTGGCCTACGTCGAAGGCGGCCCCGCCGTGCCGCACCGCGCCTGGGGCTACAGCGAGATCGACGGGCGCTGGCAGCGCACCGACCAGAGTTCCACCAGCGCGGTGCTGGGCGACGGCGGCATCTATTCCACCATCGACGACCTCGCGCGCTGGGACGCCGCCCTGTACGACGACCGCCTGCTGTCGGACGCCTCGCGCGCGCTGGCCTTCGGCCCGCAGGTCGAGGTGACCGGCGAAGGCTACGAGGCGCACTACGGCTTCGGTTGGCGCATCACCGGCGAAACGCTGTGGCATTCCGGCGAGACCATCGGCTTCCGCAACGTCATCGTGCGCTGGCCGAAGCGGCATCTGACCGTGGTGCTGCTGAGCAACCGCAACGACCCGGAGCCGTACAGGACCGCGCTGGAGATCGGGGCGCTGTTCCAGCGCGGGGGTTCCCCGCCATAGCTGCGTGCAAGTGGGGCAAGTTCCACTTGCACGCGGGTTTCTCAGGTCGGCGTGGCCAGCCGTTTTTCGAGGTCGGCGCGCATCGCCGCGATCTCGCTGCCGATCTGCTTGCGCTTTTCCTTGCCTTCGCGATGAATCTCGCGCACTTCCTCGACCGTGCGGATCAGGGTGTCGTTGACCGTGCGCAGGGTGTCGAGGTCGAGGATCGAGCGCTGGTTGGCCTTGGCCGCGCCCACCGCTGTGCCGTGCACCAGTTCGGCGTTTCTGCGCATCAGTTCGTTGCTGGCGTCGTCGATGGCGTTGCTCAGTTCCACCGCGTTGCGCTGGTCTTCCAGCGACAGCTGGATGGCGAACTGGTTGCGCCACATCGGCAGGGTGATGTCGCGCACCGCGGCGAACTTCTCGATCAGCTGGATCGCGTTGGCCTGGATCAGCCGGATCATCGGCAGGGTCTGGTCGGCGGCGTGCTGCAGCACCTGCAGGTCGGAAACGCGCTTGTCGATCAGGCGCAGGGCGGTGTCCAGTTCGGCGCGGCGGGTGCGCGAAGCCGGGTCTTCCTGCCCGGCCAGCGCGGCCAGTTCCTGTTCCAGTTCGGTCATGCGCACACGGCCCGCGGCCACGTGGATGCCGATGTCGCGGCGTTCGTCCAGCACCAGCGCGTGCATCTGGTCGTATTCGCGCACGCGCTGCTGCTGGGTGGCCTGCGCCTTGCCCACGTCGCCCATCAATTGGTCGATCTGCTTGTTGGTGGAGCTGTAGCGCTGCACCAGTTCGCCCTTGGTGGCCTTCAGCTTGTCGATCAGCGGGCCGATCACCGGCAGCTTGGAACGCGCGCCGAAGGCATCCAGGTTCAGGCTGCGGGCGATGCGCACCACTTCGCCCAGCTTGTCGCCGCTGGCGTCCAGGTCGGTGTTGCGCACCTTGTCCAGCAGCTGCGTGCTGAACGCGGCGGTCTTGCCGGTGGCGCTCCTGGCATAGCCCTGCAGGTTGCCGGGACTGATGTCCTGCAGCGCCTTGGCCGCTTCCAGCACCGGGCCGATGTCGGTGCTCTCCAGCCCGAGTTCCTTCAGCGACTGTTCGTTCAGGGCGGCCGGCAACAACTGCGGCGTCTGCTCGGTGGAATCGGTCATGGCGTGCTCCTGTCGGGGGCCGGCGCGCTTGCCGGCGGCGTGGTCGGGGGATTGTCGTGGAGAAGGCCGCGCAGTGCATCCAGCGCGGCGCTGGTCGAGGCCAGCGCATCCTGCCGCGCCCGGTCTTCGCGCAGCATGCGGTTTTGTTCGAGCAGAAGCCGTACCCGCGGCAGCAGGGCTTCGATGCGTTCGACCAGCCGGCCGAGATTGCCGAGGGCCAGTTCGAGGTGGCTGGCGGTGATGCGGTAGGCCCCGGCGGTGGTCAGCAGGTGTTGCAGGCGTTGGCTGGCGGCGGTGCCGGCGTCGCCTTCGCCCTGCAAGGGCACCAGCGCTTCGGCTTCCGCCGCCAGCGCGGTGACGGCGTGCAGCAGGTCGCGGTGCAGCGGTTGCAATGCGTCGCGATGGGCCTTCACTTCGTCCAGCCGCCGGCGGGTGGCGAGCGCATGCACGCCGAGCGCGTCCAGCAGTTGGCGGGCTTCGGCCTGCAGGCCGATATCGCGGCCCAGCAGGCGGCCGAACCAGCCCACGCTGCGGCGCAGGCGTTTCGGGTCGGCGGCCAGCATCGCCTTCTGCAGCGCCTGCACGCTGTCCAGCAGGGCGGGCAGGGGGAGCCGGCCAGCGCTTCGATGGCGCGGCGGTGCAGCGCCGGCTGCAGCGCGGCGTCGCCGGCATGGGCAATGGCGCTGGCGTCGATCCCGGTCATGCGGCGGGTTCTGCGCCTCCCTGCGGCGGTGCGGGTTTCCCGGCGGCTTCGAGGTCGTCGCGGAAGCGCAGGCTGGCCAGTTCGCGGTCGAAGGCGATTTCGCGCGCGGTGCGCGCGCGCGGCGTGCGTGCGTCGCCCTGCTTGCGCGGCGGTGTCGGCGCGGGCGCTGGCGCGGCAGGCGCATTGCCAAGACGGTCGAACAGGTCGATCAGGCTCTGGTTGAGGATGTCCTGGCGTGCGAGATTGGCACGCAGGATTTCCAGCATCGGTGCCTGCCGCTCCTTGATCCCGTCGAAGGCGGCGGACAGCAGCGTGCCGGATGGCGCGGCATCCGCCTGCGCGGTTTCCGCCGGGCGCAGCGACCGCAGCGCGTCCAGCAGCGCGTCCCAAGGGGCGTCGGCATCGCGTCCGCTGGCGGCTTCGCCGCGCAGCGCGTCCAGATGGGTGGCGATGTCGGCCAGCTGCGCCACCATCCGGCCGCCCACGTCCGCATCGTCGCCGCCCATCGCCTTGTTGCGCAGGAAATCGGCCTTGATCCGCTTCCAGCGCTCATGCTCGGTCTCGCCCATGACGCCGCGCAGTTCGGCCAGCTTGAGCAGGTTTTCCTCCGCGCCGGAGGTGAGCAGCTGCGACTCGCCGAGGTAGTGGTCGGAGATCAGCTGTTGCAGCTCCGCCGGGTTCATCACCGGGGAAATTTTTTCCGCCAGCTTGTTCATGTTGCGGTAGCTGCCCTGCAGCTTGAACGGCGGTTCGGTGCGGTACTTGTCGGCCTGCGCGGCGCTGGCGATGTACTGCTGGTTGACGCGGTAGACCACTTCGCGCACCGCCATCAGGCGTTGCAGCACTGCGACGATTTCGTTGATCTCCGCGCCGCTGTAGCCGTGCTTCAGCGCGTTGGTGCTGACCTCCTTGCCGGCGGCCTTGTCGGCCAGCAGGTAGAGGTCGGCCATCTCGCGCGTCGCCAGCGGGGCCAGCACCGGGTTGGAGGTCAGGCTGTTCTCGATGTAGCTGAGCTTGAAGGCGTCTTCCATCCCGCCCAGCACGTCGCCGAGGTTGTAGATGTCGGCGCGGTTGGCCAGCATGTCGGGAATCTTGAAGACTTCGCCGGATTCCGTGTACGGGTTGCCGGCCATCACCACGCAGAACTTCCTGCCGCGCATGTCGTAGGTCTTGGTGCGGCCTTTCCACACGCCTTCGATGCGGCGGGTGCCATCGCACAGCGAGATGAACTTCTGCAGGAACTCCGGGTGGGTGTGCTGGATGTCATCGACGTACAGCATCACGTTGCTGCCCATTTCCAGCGCGAGGTTGAGTTTCTCCAGTTCCTGCCGCGAGGTCGCATCCGGTGCCTGCGCCGGGTCGATGGAGCGCACCTCGTGGCCCAGCGCCGGGCCATTGATCTTCATGAAGACCAGCCCGAGGCGGTGCGCCACGTATTCCATCAGCGTGGTCTTGCCGTAGCCGGGCGGCGAAATCAGCATCAGCAGGCCCATCAGGTCGCTGCGCTTGGCTTCGCCCACGGTGCCCATCTGCTTGGCGAGGTTGTCGCCGATCACGCCCAGATAGATGTCGTTGATCAGGCGGTTGCGGACGAAGCTGGTCAGCGGGCGCGGCTTGAACTCCTCCAGCCGCATCGCCGCGCGCGCCTGTTGCACCGCCTGCGCGCGCTGGGTCTGGAAACGTTGATAGGCGGGAATGAACTCGCGCAGGTGGCGGTGGAAGCGGGCGAAGGCATCGTCGATCGTCAGCGTCAGGTTGCCGCCTTGGAGGCGTGGATGTTCGCCCAGCAGGCCGATGACGGTGGCGGCCAGCGGTGTGCGCCGAATCTGCGCGTGCAGGCGCGCGCCGTGCAGGTACAGCGAGGCGGCTTCGTTTGCGTAGCGCGCGTGTTCGGCCAGCTCCGGGCGGCCGGCGAGCGTCGCCATCGCCTGCGCCACCAGCCGCCATTCCGCGCCGGGCTGCTGTCGCAGGTGTTCCTGCGCGGCGCGGAAGGCCTTGCCGGCGTCGTCGCGGGCCAGCGCGTCGCGCAGGGCATGGGCCAGTGTGTCGGCACCGGCGCTGGCCTGCGGCTTCATCTCCGCGTCCGGCATGCAGTCCAGCAGGTAGGCGGCGGCATCGCGCGGGGCAGTCTGCGGTTCGGGGAAGGCGTCGCCGCTGGCTTGCGCGAAGGCCGCCAGCGCATCGGCCAACTGGGCCTGCACGGTGGCGATGGCCTCGCCGATGGGATGCAGGGCATCGATGGCGCGGGCGGCGCGGATCCGGGTGGCCCATGCCTCCGCGTGTTCCGGCACGGCCCAGAATGCCAGCGCCAGTGCGCGCGCGTCCGGCGCATGCACCAGCGGGCCGGCGTCGCGCTGCAGGGCGAGCAGGCTGCGCAGGAGCAGCGCGGCATCGAAGTCGTGGATGCCTTTTTCGTAGCCGTCGCGGTAGCGCGGCGCGGCGAAGTCGCGCACCGCTTTCGCCAGCGCGTCCGGGTCGAGCGCGAGCTGTTGCAAGGCGGGCAGGGTGAGGCCGTCGCGGTGCTGCATCGCCGCGTCCAGCATCAGTCCGGCGAGATATTCGCCGCGATACAGCTCGGGCGATTCCGATTCCAGCGTCACCTGCCAGAACGGCTTGAGCGCGTCCAGCGCGGGATCGTCCACGCGCTCCATGTAGTCGGTGCCGGTCAGGTGCAGGGCGAGGTGGTCGCCGCGCGGCAGCAGGGTCAGATCCAGCGGCTGGGTGTTGACGCTGAAGCGGTGGCGCGGCCCCAGCTTGATGACGTTGCCGCCGTCCTCGAACAGCTCGCTGCGGTCGCGCAGGGCGCGCACGGCCTGGTCGCGCGCGGCCTTGATGCGCGCTTCGATGTCGTCGGCCTTGACCGCATCCTTCAGCCCGCGCAGCCGTTCGACCAGTTCGCGCAGCTTCTGGATCAGCGCGTCGCCGGCGAAGAAGGCGTTGAGTTCGTCGGCGGAATCGAAGCGCTGGGTGCGCCGGCCCAGCCCTTCGAGGATGCGGTTGGCGGCGTCCAGCAGCGCCTGCGCCTTGCGCTGGCGGTCGTCCAGCAGCGCCTGCTTGTGCGCCTCGAAGGCTTCCAGCAGTTCCTCGCGCTTGGCGAGGATGTCGCCGAGGAACTGCTCGTGTTCGCCGAACTGGCTCTCCAGCTCTTCCAGCTGCACCATCAGGCGGGCCAGCTGTTCGTCGGCTTTTTCCGGCGTGTCGGCGATGCCCAGCGCGCTGGTGACGGATTGCCCGAACAGCGCGAACTGCGCGCCGAACTGCGCCACCGCTTCGGCGGAACCGAGCGTCTTGCGGCGCTGGTCGGCGCGCGCCTTGGTCTGGTTCAAGCGCGCGTACAGGCCGGACAGCGCGTCCACCACCGCAGTGCGGCGGGTGGCGTCGTCCACCTTCAGCGAGGCCATCAGCGCGGACAGCATGTCGAGGTCGTGCGACTGCGCCTGCATGTCCTTCAGCGCGAGCGCGAGCTGGCTTGCGGTGGCGGCTTTTTGCGCCTGCTCGTCCAGCGCGGCGAGGCGCTGCTCGAACGGGGCCAGCGCCTTCGGACTGGCGAGGAACTCGCCGGTGGCCACGCCGACGCGCTCGTGCGCCTGCGCCAGCGCGGCCGACATGGCGTCGATGGCGGCGGTGTCGATGTAGCGGTAGTCGCGGATGGTCAGCAGCTGTCCGCGCTGCGCGGCGATGGCGTTGAGCGCATCGACGAAGTCCTGCGCCTGGCTCCACGCCTCGGGCTGCAGGCGGCCCAGCAGGCCGCGGTGTTCGAGCTGCGCCTTCGCCATCGCCGCTTCGGACTGGCGGCGGATGTCCAGCACCTTCTGGAATTCGTCCAGCACCGATTCGCCGGTCTCGGCGATCCCGTGGAGCAGGGCGGTCAGCCCGCCGGTATGCGCATCGTCGATCCACGGGTGCACGTCGAACAGCCGGCGCGTGGCCTGCGCCAGCAGCTGGTAGCGCGAGGCGGAGACTTCCTCGCGGCCGATGTCGCGGGCCAGGTCGAACAGGTCTGACACCGTGCGCACCAGCTCGGCGTTGCCGATCCGGCCCATGAAGCTGGTGCTCGGCGGGCGCGCCGCCGCGTATTCGTCGAAGGCGAACGGCGTGTTCCATACCTGCATCTGGTGGACGCGGGTGGGGTCGTCGTTCTCGGCGTGGAACAGCACCATGCGCCCGTCCTTCAGCCGCGCGTAGCCGTGCGCGAGGATCGGCGGCTGCAGGCGGCGCTGCACCATGTTGTAGACCAGCAGCGCGGACTGGCCGGTGTCGCGTTCGTAGAACACGTACAGCACGTCCTCGCCGTTGGGCGAGCGGATGGTGCGCTTGTACTGCATGCCGGCGACGGTGGCGTCGAACGCCTTGTGCTCGCCGTTCTGCAGGTAGTAGCCGCCGGGGAAGATGATGCCGTGGTCTTCCGGCAGCTGGATGCAGGCCTGCACGATGGCGTCCAGCCGCGTCGCCTTGCGGGTCTGGGTGTTGAACACCAGTCCGCGCCACGTCGTTTCGCGGTAGGGCAGCACCTTGAGCAGGATCAGCGAGCCGACTTTCGCGTATTCGATGCGCGCATCGTCCAGCGACTGGGTGCGGTCTTCCACCGGCTCGCTGTACACGCCGCTGCCGGTTTCGGTGTTGTTCTCGACCTTGAGGGTGAGGTCGCCGCCGGTGGTTTCGACGAACAGGGTGTCGAGGATGTTGAGGTGCGGGAAGCGTCCGCTGACCTCCATGTCCTTGGTGGCGCGCGTCCATTCGAAGTCGAACGGCGGCGGCAGCACGATGTCGCGCTCGCCGCGCGTGTCGATGTAGCCGACCTCGCCGCTGCTGGCGATGTTCCAGCGGAACACGCGCACGTCGGTGGACTTCTGCCCGACCTGGAAGGCCGCCAGCAGCTTGCTGTCCTTGACCAGCAACTGCAGCAGGCGGGCGTCCTTGTAATAGCTGTACAGCTCGTTGAAGTCGCGCTGGAAGTCGGCGTCGCCGAGGAAGCTGCCGGCCATGTCCACCGGGGTGACGTCGTAGCCTTCCGCGGTGTCCACCAGCTTGTACAGGCTGAACACGTCCGCCACCACGGTGGTGGACTTCAGCCCGAGGAACACGTTGTAGCCGAACAGCAGCAGGTCGCCGACCTGCACGATGTCGCGGCCCACCGCGTTGTGCTCGCTGCGGATGCGCAGGCGGCCGGCGATCTCCATCTTCGAGTCGCCGAACTCCTGCAGGCGCTGGCCGTTCAGGCTTTCGGCGATGCCTTGCAGGCGCTGGCCCTGGTCGAGCAGGCGCTTGCGCAGGACTTCGTAGGCACCGCCTTCGGCGACGGCCTGGTCGATGCGGGTGTCCTGCGGGCTGGTATCGGTCATCGGATTGATCGTTCTGGCGGTTTCCTTCTCCCCGCTTGCGGGGAGAAGGTGCCCGAAGGGCGGAGGAGGGGCGAGGGTGGGGCGTGCAGGAGAGGGTGAGAAGAGTGCGCGCACTTCGCGCGCTGCCCCTCACCCGCCTGCGGCACCCTCTCCCCAACTGCGACGGGGAGAGGGAAGGGCGGGTCACGCCGGATCGGTCTCCTTTGCCGGCGCGGGCAGTCCGGCCAGCTTGCCGACCACCTGCTGCAGCAGCGGGCTGTGCGAGGCGATGCCTTCCAGCGCCTTGCCGATGGAGACGCCCTTGGTCAACGCGTCGAACACGCCGCCGTCGCCGCCGATCAGTTCGATGTTCGCGCCCTTCAGCGCTTCCGCCAGCACGTCGGCGTTCTCGCGCGAGATCTCCTTGCCGGCTTCGATCGCGGCCAGCGCATGGCGCAGCTGGGTTTCCAGCGACATGCGGTATTCCTCGTGCGCGCGCGCCTCGGCGCTCATCTTGCCCATGGCGTCGAACTTCGAGGTCAGGCCTTCCGCTTCGGCGGACATCTTCGCGCCGATGGACTCGGCTTCCGCCTTGCCCATCGCCATCGTCGATTCGGCCTCGGCCTTGCCCATCGCCATGGTGGAATCTGCCTTGGCCTGGCCCATCTTGGCCTGGCCGCTGGCCTCGGCTTCCAGCCGCTCCGCCAGCGCACGCGCGTTGGCGCTGCCCTGCTTGTAGGTGGCTTCCGCCTTGGCTTCCAGCACGCGGGCTTCGGCCAGGCCGGTCTTTTCGATGGCGCTGGCGGTCGCTTCCTTCACGTGCGCATCGGCCAGGCCCGGCGCGGCCTTCTCGGCGCGGATGCCTTCGGCCAGCGACTTCTTCGCCTCGGCCTGCTTGCCGGCGGCCACCAGCTCGGCCTCGGCCATCATCGCGATTTCGCTGGAGCGGTGGCGGGCGGCCTGCTCGGCGGCTTCGGCGGACTTCACGTCCTTGACCAACTGCTCCTGCGCAGCGGCCTCGGCGGCGAGGATCGCGACCTGCTTGGCGCGGTCGGCCTCGGACACCTCGCGGGTTTCCTTGATCTTCTCCTCGGCCACGGCCACGGTCTGTTCGATGGTGGTGCGTTCGCGCACCACGTTGGCGACGTCCATGCGGCCCTGCTCGACCACCTTGTCGCGCTCGACCTGCTGCAGCTGCACCTCGCGGTCGGTGGTGACCTTCTCCAACTGGCCGGCGCGCTCCACGCGCTCGGCCTCGATGGTCACCGCGCGGCGGCGGTTCTGCTCGGCCACCTGCACTTCACGCATCTGGTTCTGCTCGCGGATCTTGATCTGCTCCTCGGCCTCGATGCGCGCCTGCTCCGCCATCAGCCGCTGCTGCTCGATGACCTTGCGTGCCTCGGCCTCCTCGCGCGCCTGCACCGAAGTGACCTCGCGCTTCTGCTTGGCCTCGGCCTCGGCCTGCTGGCGCTCCATTTCCAGCATGTGCTCGCGGGTCTCGGTGTTCTTGCGGGTGATCGCCAGCCGCTCGTCCTGCTCCAGCTCGTTGGTCTTGATGTTCTGGCGCGCGGTCAGCTCGGTGATCTTGCGGATGCCCTCGGCGTCCATGATGTTGTTGGGATCGAGATCGGACTTGCGGGTCTGTTCCAGGTAGTCGATCGCCACGTCTTCCAGCACGTAGCCGTTGAGATCCTTGCCGATCACTTCGACGATGGCGTCGCGGAACTGCTGGCGCTGCTCGAACAGGTCGTTGAACTCGAAGCGCTTGCCCACGGTCTTGAGCGCCTCGGAGAACTTGGAATTGAACAGCTGCTCCACCGAGTTCTGGTCGGAGGCGCGCGCCGCGCCAACCGCCTTGGCCACGCGCAGCACGTCGGCCGGCGTTTCGTTGACGCGCAGGTAGAAGGCCACGGAGATGTCGGCGCGGATGTTGTCGCGGCAGATCAGCCCTTCCTTGCCGCGCCTGTCCACCTGCAGCGTGATCAGGCTGATCTGCATTTCCTCGGCCTTGTACAGCACCGGCACGATCAGCGCACCGGTGAAATGCACCTTGGGCTGCGCGCTCATGTCGTTGACGATCAGCGCGGTGCCCTGATCGACCTTGCGGTAGAACGCCTTGAACAGGCCGAAGATGCCGAGCGCGAACGCCAGCAGCACGCCGAACCCGATGAGGAAGGGAAGGATGAGGGACAGGGACATGGCGACTCCTTGTGCGCGTGTCGGTGGATCGGGGGATCAGCGGTGGTGGAACTCGGATTCGGAAATCACGGCGTAGGTATTGGCGGCTTCGTCGTGGGACAGCAGCACCACCCGTTCGCCGCGCTCGAAGCGGATGCCGTCGGCGGCGCGGACTTGCAGGATCAGGCCGGCACCGCCGTCGTCGAAGGCGGCGCGGCCGTCGCGCGCATCGACGTGCGGCGAAATCACCGTGCCGGCGCTGCCGAGGATCGAGCGCGGCAGCGGCGGGCGCAGGCGGTGGATCAGGCGGCTGACCGGGCGCAGCAGCAGCGAGGTGGCGAGCGCGCCGGGGATCAGCGCGCCGGCCAGTGTGGCGATGCCGGCGAGCAGGCGCAGGCCGTCCGGCAGGTGGCGCAGCACCAGCAGATGGACGAAATAGGTGCACAGCCAGCCGAAGAAGGCCAGCACCGTCAGCACCAGCATGACCGGCACGCCGCTCAGCCCCAGCCGCGCCAGCATGCCGGCGGGGGCCGCGCTGTCGCCGGCGTCGGTGTGGTGGACGTGCGCATGCGCGTGGACGTCGCCCAGCAGCAGGCCATCGACGGCGTCGGTGTCCACTAGCCCGGTGGCGGCCAGCAGCCAGTACGCGACGCAGAACGCCAGCACGATGCTGTAAAGCAGGGTGGGGAAGGTCAGCGTGGTTTGCAGGAAGTCGTTCATTTCTGCTTCCGGGCGGCGGGGCGGGGGGCGTGCGGATCGAGGGCGCGCAGCAGGGCGTCCACGGCGTCGTCGTCCGGCGCGGCAGCTGTGGCGGGATGCGTGGATGCGCCGGTGCGGGTGCCGCCGGCGCGCTTGCGCGCGGCCTGGGCGGGCTCCGGCTGCGGCGGTTCGTTCCCGCGTTTTGCCACCGCTTCCTGCGCGCGCTGGATGCTGACGGACGCCCGCAGGGTGCCGAGCTGGTGCTTCAGCCGGCGCAGCCGGTGTTCGAGCTGTTCCGCCAGATGCGCCAGCCGCTCTTCGGCCTGTGCGTCCTCGGCGGCCTGCGCTTCCAGTTCGGCCAAACGGTGGCGGATGTCCAGCAGCAGCGCCGCCTGTTCGCGCGCGGCGGTCTTGCGGCGTCGCGCCAGCAGCGCGGCGATCTCTGCCTCGCGTTCGCGGGCCTGTTCACGCGCGCGGCGTACGGCGTCCTCGGAACCGATCCGCTTCGCCTTCAGCGCCGCCGCGTCGGCTCGGGCCTCGCGCAGGGCATCGTCGGTGGCGCGGATGTCCTGATCCAGCGCGCGCTCCGCGCGGTCGCCCAGCAGGGCGTCGCCGAGTTCGCCCACGCCGCTCTGGAGACGCCGGAACAGGTGCACTAGGCTGTCAGGCATCGCCCGTCTCCTTCAGGAAACCGGCATAGGCTTCGGCGGCGGTGAGCACGTTGTCGGCCAGTGTTTCGATCTCGAACATCAGGCTGGACAGACTGGAATGCGCATCCAGCGCGCCGAACATGGTGTAGCCGGGTTCGCCGGCCACGTCCTGCAGCGAAATGCCGGACAACGGCAGCAGCTTGCGGGTGCGCAGCACGTGGGCGTTGAACGCGTCGGCGTCGGCCACCAGCGAGGCGGGCCACAGATAGGCCTCCACCACGATCAGCTCGCCGCCGACGGCGAGGAACACGGACAGGTCGCCGTATTCGCGCATCACCAGGTGCAGGCTGGGCTCGGCGCCTTCGATCAGCTCCAGTTGCAGCAGCCCCAGCCCAACCGCGCTGGACTGCAGCAGCGCGTGGCGGATGCCTTCCAGCGTCCACGCATGCATAGCCTGCGGCGCTGCGCCGGTGTCGGGTTCGCGCAGCCGCTGCTCGATCTGCTGCAGTTCCCGCGCGTATTCGGGACGGATCCAGACGTCCTTCTTGACCAGGCCCTGTTCGCGCATGCGCGCCCGGAAGTTGCGCACGTGCAGGGTGGAGGGGCGGGGCGTGGCCGGGGATTTCATGTAATCGACATTACGGATTACATGAAATGGTTGTCAAGAGGTATTTGAGCGCCGGTGGTGGGTCTTGAACGGATCGGCGCATTCGCAACATCGACCCCACTTCCGCATGGCCATACTCATGGCGAAACATTGTCCCCGCTGACCTGCAAGCGTCCGCCCGGCTGCACCACGAAGCGGCCCACCGCCACGTCGCCGGATTGCTCCAGCAGCCGCAGGCTGATCGACGCCTCGCGCATCGCCGGCGTGCCGAAACCGGTCTGCAGCGCGATGTTGACCGTCGCGCCGCGGGAGAGCTTGGCCAAGCGGCTGCCGAAGTAGCGCACGGCCACCCGGTATTCGCCGGGCTTGGGATCGCGCAGCACGAATTCCTCCGGGCCGTAGCCGGCGGTGAAGTCGCGCGAGATGGCGCCGCCCTGGTAGCTCTCGCGATGACCGTAATAGACCTCCTCGCCGTTCGGGTCGGTCACGTGCAGGTCGATGTCGGTGTCGTCGAGATCCCAGCGCAGCGTCACCCGCAGGCCCACCGACAGCGCTTGAGCGAGCGGATCGCCGGCGTCGGCCGCGGCGCCCGCCGGGCAGCGCGTGCGCAGGTCGTTGCGCTCGGCCAGCGCGATCACCCCGATGTCGGCGAAGCGCGGCGACCAGGGCGTTTCCACGACGTGCTGCAGCAGGTCCAGCGCTTCCTTGCAGGTGCCCGGCGCTTGCAGCGCGAGCGCGAGGTCGCGGAAGGACTGCGGTTCGTCCGGCGCCAGCTCGCGGATCTTCCGCAGCAGCGCCACCGCCTGCGCCTGCATGCCGGCTTCCTGCAGCCGATAGGCGACAAGGCGCAGGCTGGCGGGGTCGTTCGGCATCAGCTCCAGCAGGTTGCTGAGCACGCGCCAGCCCAGCGCCGCGTCGTCCAGCTCGAACAGGCGCTGGGCCACGTCGAAGTGGAAGGCGGGGCTCTGCCCGTATCGCGTGCGCAAGTCGAGGTAGCGGTCGTAAAGGACGTCCGCCGCCTGCGCGGTGCGCAGCTCGGCGACGTAAGGCGAATCCATGGTCACCGCCTGCAGCTGCATGCCGATGGTGGCCGGCGCCGCATCGTCGCCGGCCGGGGGCGCCGCGGGAGCGGGCGGTGGCGGTGCGGAAGCGGCGGCGGCCATGTCCGCGATCATCGGCGCCGGCGCGCCGGCCGGCATGGCGCGCATTTCCTGTTCCTGCAGCCGGCGCGAACGCAGGCGTTCGGCCTCCTCGCGCTTGCGCTGCTCCGCCCAGCGCGGGCGCGGATCGTCCTTGGGGAAGGCCTTGTTCCACCAGTCCAGCCGCGCCTGCCAGCCGCGCCGGATGGCGTCGCGGTTCTCCGCCCAGGCTGCGGCCCGGCGGGTTTCGGCCTCGCCGCGCTGGCGCAGGATGCGGTCGCGCAGTGCGGCGTCGGCCTGCGGCGGGAGGATGCCGAAGCGGACGTAGTCGTCGTCGCTTTCCAGCACCAGCAGGCTGGTTTCGCGGTTGGCGACGCCGAAGCGTTCGCCCAGCGCCGCCAGTGCGGCGCGGTTGCGTCCGGGCTGGGCTTCGAGGTCTTCGGCCTGCCAGGTGGCGCACCAGAACGCGGCCAGCGGCGAGCGGCGCTCCGTTGTCGCGCTGTGGTTGCGCACGCGCGCGCCGCCGGGAGCCGCATGCGCGATCCGCAGGCCGGGCGCGGCGACGGGATGCGTGGCGACGTGGCAGGCGCGCAGCGCGCCGCCGTTCACGGCGTGCTGCTCGACGTGCCAGTCGCTGTCCAGCGGGCCCGGCCGGGCTTGCAGGAGGGGCATCGTGCGCAGCGCCTGCAGCGCGCGCTCGGGCGACAGCATCGCCAGGTCCAGCACCTGTCCGCCGGAGCGGGTGAGCAGGCGCGCCATCGCCGGATCGGCGACGTGTCGTGCGATCACGAAGACCGGGACACGGGCCGCCGGTTCGACCGCGCCCGGCAAGGTCGCCAGGCCGTCGCTGAAGACCAGGATTTGTTCGGCCCGCGGATCGGCGCGCCAGTCCACCAGCGCGGTGGCGCCGTCCGGCTGCTCCTTCGCCAGCTCGGTGATGAAGCGGTCCAGCTCGGCCGGCGTGGTGATGCGGACCTGCCGGCGTTGCACGGTTTCGCGCAGCACGCTGAGGGTGACGTCGACCGGGCGGCCGCGCAGGTGGCGCGAGAGCAGCTGCAGCTCGGCGTCGCGATCCACGCCCAGCATGCTGTAGGAGGCGTCCCAGACCAACTCGATGCGCGTCGGCGGGGCGACCGTCGCGAGGGAGAACGCGGGGTTCCGCGCTGGCACCTCCAGCCAGTGCATCTGCAGGCCGTCGTCGAAGTCGGCGCGGAAGGCCGCATCGTCGAGAGGGGCCGCCAGGCAGACCTCGGCCGCGTCCGCGCCGACGGCCCGCCACGCCGCGGCGTAGCCGCCGGCCGCCTTGCGCCATGCCGGTGCGGCGTTGCCTGACGGCACCGGGCGGGTGGTGGCGATGGCGCGGGCCTGCACTTTGCTACCCGCCGGCAGGCCGGCGTCCAGGCGATGGCGCCAGCCGCAGGTTTCGCGCGCCGCCAGGCTCGCCACGTCGACGCGCAGCCGGCGCTCGCCGTGGGCCGGCACCGGAAACACGCGGATGCCGTAGCGGTTGCCGGCATCCTTCTCCGCCAGCGCGGGGTCCACCCGCTGGCGCACGGTGTCCTCGAAGGCCGCGCGCGCCTTGACCCGCTCGACCGGCACGGCGTCGCGCAGCACGCCTTCCACGTCCAGGGCATAGCCGTGCAGGCGTTCGTTGCTAGCCAGCGGCAGTTGCACGGTCGTCTCCAGCGGGCGGTCGTGCGGATTGCGCACCACCAGTTCGATGCGGCGCAGCGCGAACGGGCCGTCCAGCGTCCATTCCAGCTGCGTGGCGGCGAGCTGGACGTCGCCGTCGGCGCGGATCTGCGGGGTTGCGGCGTGGGCCGTGCCCGCCAGCAGAGCGAAGGCGAGGGCGAAGCGGCCGAGCGTCATGGCGGAGGTCATTCCGGTGTGATCCTTCGAGGTGGGCCGGCGAACGGGACAGGCATGCCGAGGGTGCCGGATAGCGCGAACGCGCCGGCACGGCGATCGGGGTTGATGGGTTTTGTCGAGTCGCGCCGCCATCCGCCGGGCAGCGGACGGACGGCGCCGGAGGCGCGCTCAGCGCATCCGGAACACCGACACCACTTCCGCCAGGTCGTCCGCCTGCTCCTGCAGCGAATGCGCGGCGGCGGAGGCTTGCTCCACCATCGCCGCGTTCTGCTGGGTCACGCCGTCCATGTGGGTGATGGTCTGGTTGACCTGCTCGATGCCGCTGCTCTGTTCCTGCGAGGCGGCCGAGATCTCCGCCATCAGGTCGCTGACCCGGCGCACGGCGTCGACGATCTCCTGCATCGTGCCGCCGGCCTGCGCGACCAGCGCCGCGCCCTGATCCACGCGTTCCACCGACCCTCCGATCAGGCCCTTGATCTCCTTCGCCGCCTCCGCCGAGCGCTGCGCCAGCGCGCGCACTTCGCCCGCCACCACCGCGAAGCCGCGGCCCTGTTCGCCGGCGCGCGCTGCTTCCACCGCCGCGTTCAAGGCGAGGATGTTGGTCTGGAAGGCGATGCCGTCGATCACGCCGATGATGTTCTCGATCTGCTTCGATGCGGCGGTGATGCCGTTCATCTGCTCGACCACCTGCTCGACCACCGCGCCGCCGCGCGAGGCCACGTCGGCCGCGCCGGTGGCGAGCTGGCGCGCCTGGTAGGAGGACTCGGCGTTGTTCTTCACCGTGGAGGTCAGCTCCTCCATCGACGCCGCGGTTTCCTCCAGGCTGGCCGCCTGCTGTTCGGAGCGCGCCGAGAGGTCGCTGTTGCCGGCGGCGATCTCGCGCGCGGCGGTGCGGATCGCGTCCACCGCCGCCTGCACGCGGCGCATGGTGTCGGTCAGCCGTTCGACGGTGGCGTTGGTGTCGTCGCGCATCTGCCCGAACACGCCGCGGTAGTCCGCGGTGATGCGCTGGGTCAGGTCGCCCTGCGCCAGCGCGCCGAGTACGCGCTGCACGTCGGACATGGTGCCGGCGTTGGCGTCCAGCATGCCGTCCACGCCTTCGGCGAGGCGGCGGAAGAAGCCGCTCTTGCCGGCGATCTCGATGCGCTTGGACAGGTCGCCCGCAGCGGCCGCCTCGATGACCTCGCCGACCTCGGCTTCCACCGCCACTTCCTGGCTGCGGTCGCGCCATTCCACCACCACGCCCAGCCGCTCGCCCTCCGGCGACACCACCGGCGCCGCGGTCTGCGCGAACACCGCGCTGCCGAGCGCCAGTTCGGACTGGCCGATGGCGTCGATCTTCGCCGGATCGGCGCTGCCTTCCGGTTGCAGCTGCGCCAGCGGTTGGCCTTCGAGCGTGTCGAGATCGGCGCGCGGCAGGTGCCGCGCGAGCGCGTGCCTGTACTGCGCCAGCAGCCGGCGCATCGCCGGGTTGGCGTAGGCCACCAAGCCGTCGGCGCCGGCGATCAGCATCGCGGTGCCGGCGTTGTCCAGGGCGATGCGCACGCGCAGGTTCTCGGCGGCGATCTTGCGCTCGGCGTCCAGCCGCGCCTTCAGGTCGGCCTGCATCTTGCGCAGCGCGCGCGAGACCTGGCCGACCTCGTCGTCGCCGCCGGCCGCGATCGGATAGTCCAGCTGCCCGGCCGCCACCGCGTCGACGCCGCGCACGATGCCCTGCAGCGGCGCGCCGACCAGCCGGCGCAGCAGCAGCACGACCACCGCGACCAGCAGCAGCACGCTGACGATGCCGACCAGGATCACCCGGTTGCGGATCTCGACCACGCCCGCCATCACCGCATCGACCGGCGCGGACACCATCAGCGCGAACGCGTCCGGCGCGCGGCCGGCGGTGACGGGCACGTAGACGCGGAACACCTCGCCGCTCACGGTGGGATCGAACACGCGCTGGCGGACGATCTCGCCCTTGGCGAGCTTCGCCAGCACCGGCGCGAGGTCGCTGGAGAACGGCTTGCCGAGGGTCTGCGCTTCCGGCGCGGCCAGCACCATGCCGGTGGGCGAGAGCAGGCGCACCACGCCGCGCTGGTAGGGGCGGATCTTCGCGAGGTTGGCCTGGATCGCGGACAGCGCGATGTCGGCGCCGGCCACGCCGCGGAACTGGCCGTCCACCTTCAGCGGCACCATCAGGCTGGTCATCAGCACCTTGGCGTCGCCGACGTCGTCCAGGTAGGGTTCGAACATCAGCTCGTCGCCGCGCTCGCGCACCGCCGTGTAGTAGCCGGGCGCGTCCTTGCCGACCACGGTGATGCTGTTCTCGGCGCCGGTGTTGATCTGCAGCGAGGTGGCGCCCGACGGGCCGCGGGTCCAGTAGATGGAGATGCGGCCGGCGTCGTTGCTGGTGCGCTCGTCCGGTGTTTCCTTGGCGAAGAGGTCTTCCAGCGTGGCGGCGTCGGGCTCGCCCTCGGGCCAGCTGCGGGCGAACTTGGCGTCCTGGCCGTCGAAACCGTCGGGCTCGAACTCCAGCCAGTAGCCCAGCGCGGCCGGGTCGTTGCCGGCGTAGCGGTGCACCAGCTCGGAGGCCTCGCCGCGGCCAGCGTTGCCGCGCGCCATCATGGTCAGCGTCGCGTCGGCCAGGCCGCGCACGCGGGACAGGGTCTCGGTGGCGTCGCCGCGCACCTTGGCGGCTTCGGCCTGCGCCAGCTGCTCCAGCTCCTTCATCGCGGACGCTTCCTGCACCTGCGCCGCCTTGTCCTGGATCATCCAGGCCGCGCCGGCGAAGCAGAGGGCGGAGACAAGGCCGAGGACCAGCGCGGTGCGCGCCACGACCGATTTCGTTGCCGCCCCGATCATCCGCATGGTGTTCCCCCTCGACCCGAACCGGACATCCGCGCCACGCAGGGCCGCGCCCCCGTGATGCGGTCATATCCGACTATATCGCCGTCGGCGCCGGAACCTTGAGCGTATACGGCCCCGACGGGCCCCCTCGGAAGCGGAACCGGAGCCGGCTGGGCGGCCTGTCCGCGCGATGAATGCCGGGCGGCCGTCACTTCCGCCTAACGCATCATCGACACGACCTCAACGCGGCAACCTGCAATCTGGGCGCGTGGCGATGAGCGATGCCGTTACGGCGCAGGATCGTCGCTACATTCCTCCCCCAATGGAGCAACCCGCATGAACAAAGACATCATCGCCGGCAACTGGAAGCAGCTGAAGGGCAAGGCACAGGCGAAGTGGGGCGACCTCACCGACGACGTGTTCGATGTCGCCGAGGGCGACAGCAAGTACCTCGCCGGCAAGCTGCAGGAGCAGTACGGCTGGCAGCGGGAGCGCGCCGAGAAGGAAGTCGACGAGTTCGGCCGGACGCTGAACTGACGTTTCCACCACGTGGATGCACGACGGGCCGGCCTTGCGCCGGCCCGTTTGCGTTTGGGCCATGGGGTTGCATCAGGTAATAAAAAAGACCGGTCTAAGGTCTTGGGTGATTGCTGCAGACGGAAATCGTGGGGCATGGGGTGGTGCTGCGACATCGACATGATCCGCTGTCGGCAGTACGAAAGGCCGTGTTGTGCAGTACGAAGGTCAAAACCGAGGCCAGGGAGTGGGCGCGGTTTTTAGATGCAAGGTAAAGAATGTTTGCTCACTTGAGGCCGCAAGCAGATTGATGCTCTTGGATTTCGAGAGGCCTGGCTGATTTCAGGTTGGCGTGAGATCGAGAAACGGAATGCGCGACATGAATTTCTCGTGCTCAGGCCCAACGGATCGCTTCGCGGATTTGTCGAAGCATTTGGCGATAGGAAAAGAGCACGCCAAGCGGCGTGCTCCGAAATTGCATTTCTTGTGGCTTCTCAGGGGCCGCCTCCGGAGCAGCTCCAAGTGTCCTTGCTGAAAGAGCTTGTGACTTCGCCCCACTGGAATCGCACGCCATTGCAGTAGAGCGCTTTTTCGCCAACGACGTTGCCGTATTGATCGTAGTAGGTGATTTCGTAGCCATTGGCCGGTGCCGCGTAGGCGACCGCTGCAATCGCAAGGAGAACGCATACGGCTGCAATGTGCCGGACGTACTTTCTCATTTCCCCTCCACAAGTTATGTCACGGATAGTGACGGTCGTGTTCTATAAGAAAATATGAAGGGTGTCAAACGGTGGTCGGATTCTGGCTGACCCTTTACTAGGCGTCGGATTAAACGAAAAGCTATTTATCGGCGGGGTGGCGTCTAGGTGCCTCATTTCCTGCATAACATGTTCTCTCATTATTCTCTTCGGGACGCAGCCCAGTTCAGATGCGCCCGGTGCGACCAAGTTTTGCTCGAAGAATGTCCGCGCGGGATGGCGATGATGTAGCGCATGACTTGGCGCAGCTCTGCCTCACTATGCGGGATTCGATGGCATCGCATTTCTATGCTATGAGTGATGGCCAGGAAGCCGTTGGCGGTCAGAGTCGGCTAGTCCTCCTTCCCGGAGACAGAGAAGCGGTACTTCATGCGCCGGTAGCCAGCAGGCGTGATCCTCAGCATCCAGATCGCCGTAGTCAGGCGCTGGATTTTCTCGGTTCTGCACAGGGCTAGAGCTGAGTGGGGGCACAAGGATTGGCTTGGCTTAGATGTGCCCCTACAAGCACTGCCTGCAATGCACCAACACCCACTTGGCCGCACAAAGAAAAGGCCGGAACCCATTGATGTAGCTGGGTATCCGGCCTGTTTCGCACTGCTGTGCACTTGTCTTGGTGGGTCGGCAGGCTTCGCCTTGCGGATGGCGGTATCGGTGAGAGGCATCGGGCGGCTCCTTGACGGTAACAGGCTAAGGGAGTGCCCTGCTACCGCCAAACCTACCGCCTCTTACCGCCGGATTTGGCTGGTCTGGGCTGGACTGCGCTGGATACGAAAAAGGCCGGAAAGCCCTTAAAATCAGGTCTTTCCAGCCTTGGTCGCACCGTCTAGGACGGAAATTTGGTGGGCCAGGGACATCCGAAACAATCCTTGTAAGCCTTGATCTAACTAGGACTGGTTCCGTTCATTGCCACGTGTTACCCGCATAGTTACCCGCATCTCTCACCGATACCCAAGAAAGCGCCCCGCAGAGCGGGGCGCTAAGGGGAACCAGGCGATGCCGCGCCTCTTCCACCATCCGGGGTTGTTGCGGACACTCGCCGGCTTGTCCGCCGCGGCTTGAACTCCGCGGGCCCGCCGCTACCTCCGACGAGGCAGCAGCGTGAGGGGCGTCAGGTGGTCAGGGTGACCTTCACGATGCCCCGGAAGTCCACGAATCCGGCCGCGAACGCATGGCGCGCCTTCCAGCTGAAACTGTCGACGCGCGGCTCCTCGATTTCCTCGATGTGTGGCGAGTCGTCGACCACGGCGATCTCACCGGTGCCGATTGTGTTCTGGTCGGCCACCAAGTAGAACGTGTCCGTATTCACCAACCGGGGTTCCGCGACCACGGTCAGCGCGCCGATCCATGCAGGCGTGGACGCATCGGCATCCGCTTGGCCGCGGTGTATGGTCGAACTCGCCACCAGGATTTCGGCCTCGGTTTCCCGTTCGGGCGGGACAATGAGCGTGCGAGGCGCCAGGTTCAGCAGACCGCCGCCGACGTTGACTTGCCGGCGCAGCTTCGCGCGTGCCGCACCGAGTGCCGCGGCGGTCATGGGCTTGCCGGTGCCGGTGGCTACACTCACCGCATTGTTGCGGCCGCCATCGAACAGGGCGATGCCATCGGCCAGGTCCGGGCCGGAGAGGGAATTGGAGATGAGCGCCGTGTAGATGGAATCGGCTTCCACACGCATTGCGGCTTGGCCAAGGCTGCGGCCGATGTTCACGAATCCGCCCAGGTTGTCAGCCAGCAGGCTTTCCCAACTCAGCGACACGATGCGGCCGAACTTCGCCGGAACCAGCGTGGACTTGTCCTCTTGCAACGGCCCATTCTGGTACTCGCCGAGTTCGCCCACACCCAGTAGATCGGGAGCGCTGCCCAGGATGACGCGGCTCTGCACGCGGAAATCGGCGGCCTCAGTAATGGCGCACCAGACGCGATGTGTGGCCTGCTCGTTCTCCATGCCGTTACGCATCGCCTTGCCCAGCGTGTCGCCAAGCAGCGCCGGGAAGTCGGACGTGGACATGGCGCGGCGCAGGATGCCTTGCGCCGTTTCACCCGTGAGCGACCGCCCGGTGCGCTGGACGCAGGCGGCGGCCATGTCGATCACGCTCATGCTGCGGAAGTCGCGTGCCGCCGCGTGGGGTTCGGCAATGCGGACACCCGAACGCAACAGCAGCGCATCGCTCGATGCGGCAATGAAGTCGCGACTCTCGCCACCGCCGCCGTTGGCTGCCGGACTGGAAACCTGCTGGCTGAACTTGTTGAGCAGGCCACCCGCCGTGCGGTCGATGTTAGCGAGGTGTTCCAGAACCTTCGCGCGGAAGTCATCGACATCGGTGCCGGATTCGACGGCTTCGGCTTCCAGCGCGTCGCCGCCATCCACGCCGCGGAGATGCCGAACGGCAATGCCACGAATCTTGGCCACGCGCGTGCGTTCGGCGCGCACGGCTTGTTCGGCGTTGCCCGTAACAGAGGAAACGGATGCGTTATTGCTCATGTCGATGCTCCTGAAGAAGCCCGCGCCGGGATCGGCCGGGATGGAAACGAGGCTCACTTCGAAGGGCTGCCAGCGCGTCGCATAGACGGTGCCGCCTTCGATTCGGTGCTCCAGCACCATGTAGCCGATTGAAAGGTTGCGGACGATGCCAGCTTTCACGTCCGGCCACAGTTCAGTGGCTCGCGCGCTTTGCCCGAACACCACATCACCGCGTAGCACCGCGCCTTCAACGCGCAGGTTCTCCACGATGCCGATATTCAGCCGGCCATGCTGGTGCTGTTCGATCAAGGGAAGCGGTGCGCGCGTCATGTCGATCGCGGCATCGGCATGCACCAGCACTTCGCTGTAGTCGTCGCGATCCACCGCGTATTCTGTGGAAATCACGGCAGGCACGCGCCGCGTGCTGTCGTCTGCAGATCCTACGTCAAGCACCAAGTCGCGCGTGTGGCTGCTTACCCGATCATAGGTGGCGATGCTGGACTGGCTCATGCGTCAAATACTCCGCATGAAGGTTGGAAATCGGAATACTCGGCGCTGCCAATTCGCATGCATCCATGTCGACGCTCCCCAGGATCGTGCGCAGCTGGCGTTCTGCCGGAATCGGGGCGATCAAGCGCGCGGATTGCACTTCGATGCGCAGCGGATCGCCAGAATTCGCATCGAAGCTGCGAGTGCGCAGCGTGCGTTCCAGCGCATCCGATTCTTTCAGGATGCCAAGTGCCCGCTGGCGTACGGTGCCGCCAATGATCGTGCCGGCGCGGCAGAGGTGGTTATTGCGACGCGTACGCAGCTCAACAGAGCCGGCGATGCGGGAAAGTTCCTCGATTGCCCACGTGCCCAGGTCCAGCGGCAACGCCCGCTGCGCGACCACATGCGCGCGCAGGCGTGCCAGTTGGGCCGCGAAGCCTTCCATCGGTCAGTGCGTCGCCTCTCCGGGCACGCTGGTGCAGGACAGCACCCAGCGCGCCAGGTCATCGCAGTCCGCAATGCGGATGCCTCGGCTTCCCAGCGAGGATACGAATTCGCCGAAGGTCATGGGCCCCCACACGGCCCATACTTCGCCAGCCAGAAAGCAGACGCCGCCGCAATTGCGAGCGGGGTCGAAATGCACCAGCACGCTGCCACGTTCCGAAAGGCCGCGGATGGTGTAGGTCGGATCAGTCAATCGCGCGGCGTTCAATGCGGGCGGTTCGGGCACGTACATCTTGCGGTCCATTGGCTTTCCTTCAGGTGGTGGGTTGCGGGGCTGGGGATGGCGCGGGGTTGGCGTCGTCGTCGGTTTCATCGGTATCGGCATTCCCCATCGCGTCGACGGCATCGGACACGATGGCAGCGGTTTCGCTAATCCATGCGTTGCGCGCGTCGGCGATGACTTGCAGCACAGTGGTTTTCGCTGCGTCCGGCAGGTCCGGTGCGACCTTGCGCAACGCACCCTCCAACTGGTCGAAGCGATCCACGACGGCACTGGAGGCCATGCCCAGCACGTCGGCCAGCAGGCCGATGGGCGCGTATTCCTTGCGCGCCACGGCGTTCTTGATTGCCTGCCCCTCGCGTTGCTCCCGTGCCAGTGCGGCGCGCTCCTGCACCAGGTCGAGGCCGGACTCGCGGCCAAGCCGCCCGGCGGCCACCTCGCGCAGGCGGTCGCAATAGGCGCGCAGCCATTCGGCGACAGATGCGCCTTCGCGCAGGATGCCGCGCGTGCAGAGATCCGACACCGTGGGCTGGGTCACGCCTACAAGCTCACCGAAGCGGGTCTGAGTCACAGTGGATGCAAGGTCAAGCATGGAATACCCCCTTTAGGAAAGTCGCTGAACAGCCCGCAATCGCGGCCAGAATTACCCGCAACAGGCTCTCTTTCGGGAGAACCTGCAAAGCCAATCGGGCCGATGGCCGCGTGCATTTGATTCCCGTGAAACATCACGATGCCTTGACCGCCTCGCCGGCATGGCCGGTTGCGTCCACGTCCAACTGGTGGCCGTCTTCAAGCTGCAGGGTCATGTCGGGAATGCAGGTGCACGCCTCGCCTTGGGTTCGTCTGCAGTGGTCGGCGTGGACCATGATCATGCGCGCGACGCTGCCGGGCGAGATGCGGGGCAAGCCCAGGAGCCGGGCCACGTAGTCCGGCAGCGCTTGGGCATTGGCCGGAATTTGCGTCGCGTTCGTCATTTGCGTGTTACCCATTGAAACTGAAAGGAAAAATAAGGAATCCAGTAGCGTTACGGCCCGTCATTCGCTTTGTCACCAACATGCGCTTTCGTCATTTCGTCACTTTGTGTCATTCGCACAAACCGCATGAATCAAGGGCTTTTCTTGCTGAAATGACGCAATGACGCAATGACGCTACAAATGGAAAAGATGGATTGTTCTTTCCGCCGATGACCGTTCGTGTTCGCGTTCAATGCCCGCCGTTCGCATCGCTGGCCCAAGCCGAGTGAGCGCGGCGGACAGTGCCCGTGCTGTACGTGGCCACTGCTTGGATCGTTGGTCGACACCGGGCAGCGCACCGATCTCATGCAGCAGGTCAGTGGCCGTGCCGCGCCATTCGTTGCGCCCCTGCATGAACTGCAGCAGCGCCCGTCCGACTGGCGAACTGTCCAGCCCTAGCCGCAGCCCGGCGTTCTGGTTCGCCTGGTAGGCGTCCAGGAATTCGCCGGTGGAGTAGCCCAGCGCATCCATGCCAGCCGCAGCCCAGCGGGCGAAGTCGGCCATACGCGGCATCGGGTCCAGCGCGACCCGTTCGTGCGTGCTCAGGCTCAGTGCGAGCGCGTTGAGGATGGCGCCGAAGATGCCCGGCGCATCGGTATCAAACTCGCGGAACAGCTGCGCTTCTGGCATGACGCGCTTGACCGGTTCCAGTTCGATATGGATGCCGCGCTGGGCAAGGTCCGGGCGCGTTGCCAATTCTTCGATACCGTTCATGACGACGGGTCGCTGCACTTCCACCAGGGTTTCGTCCAGGTTGGAGAACAGCGTGCGCTCCGAGATGGCGCCGCCGGTGGAAATACGGCAAAGCGTGTCGCTGAGTTCCGGCGGAAGCCAACTCAGGTTGTCCAGGCACAACAGCCAGGTGTTGATCGCCGCCACCAGCACGTCGCGCGGTTCCTTCGGTGGTTGGCGCAGTGGTGCGGCGGATGGATCGATAAGCCGTTTCAGCAGGCGCGAGAACGTGCTTTTGCCGGTGCCTTGTTCGCCGCTCACCATGAGCAGCGGATACGGCCCCTCCGGCTTGAAGGCGCCCAGAATGAAAGCAGCCACCAGCACGCGGTCGGCTGGTGCCACGTTGGCGTACTTCCAGAGCCGCGCAAACGCGGTGGCCGAATGTTCGGCTTCATCCGGCAATGGCAATGGCAGCATGCGATGCGCCCGACGGAACATGACGCCACCGCCTGTGGTGACTTCCCACCCCGCAAAATCTAGATGGATCTCGGACCAACCCGGGTCGCCGCGATCGATGACCAACGCACCATCCTCGCGCGCCGTGCGCAGCCATACGGTGCGTGCATCGCCCGCAAACCGCGCTTGCGCGGCCAGCGTATCGATGGCGTCCGTCATGGCGCTGCGACTGCAGCCCTTGTTCGCCGCGGCGTAGTACTCCGCAGCCAGGTGTTCGCGATAGCCCTTGGACTCCACCGCGTGCACTTCCAGATGGCCGTCGCGCAACACTTGCGCATAGGCATCGCCGCCCGGGTCCCGGAACAGGCGATGTCGGCGCCCGATCTCCAGCAGCACATCCGCCTGCGGGCGCTTGCGGCCGTCGGCGTCGTACAGGCTCACGCTGCCGGGCGCGCGGTCCTCGCCGCGGCCCGAAGCCCGCGGCGATCCATGGATGACCGTGATGCTGCGTTTGGCGGCGCGCTTGCGGGCGCTTTCCTTGCCGGGCGTGTCAGCGGGCGTCATAGGGCTTTCCCTTGCGCCAGAGATCGCGCTGACGTTCGCAGTACACGGCCCGCTTCAGTTCGTCGGTCAGCGCGGTCAACTTGCCGGCGTAGACGGCAAGCGCGTTGGCCGCCTTGTCCGCACGCTGCGGAAATCGCGAACCCGCGGCATCCACGTGTTCCAGCATGACCGCCGCGCCGGCCAACGCCGAGCGCAGGGATTTGCGTACGGCGGCGGCGGGCCGCACGGGTTTGCGGGGAGGCAGCCACAGGCGTTCCAGCGCCACATCCGGCCCTTCCGGCGGGTCGGGCGGCATGGGCGCAGGCCCGCGCGCTTGCACGGAACGCGGCTGCGCGTCCAGCAGCACGCGCAAGTAATGCGGGCGCCTGGCGCGGTGCCGGATCATTGTGCGGCGCCTTCCGGCTTGTCGCGCAGACGATTTGCCAAGGCGAATATGTCGTCCTGCATCGATCCTGCAATCACATTCAGCGCGTGATGCAGTCCACCCACGATGTTGCCATTGATCGGATGCGTGCCTTGGCAGCCGGCCTCGTTGTCCGACATGAGCAGCAGCCGGGAAATCGCATCGCACGCATAAGCGCCTTGGGCCAGCCGCTCCAAGCAAGTTGCGTCGCCGATACGGATTTCATGCCCACGCGTGCCCAGCTTTTCCCAGTCAACATGGGTCAGCGATGTGCTGAAGTCGAGCTCATCCATGAGTCTGCGCCTCCTGCGTCAAGGCAGTGGCGAAGCCGGTCAGGACTTCCAGTGCTACCAGCGTCGCGGCGGTCTGCGCGGGGGCCGTGTCGGCGCGCTCATGCTCGATGACGGCGTTGCGTGCCACCGCGTTGGCCGCTCTGCATAGCTCCAAGGCCAAGTCCTTGCACGGCTCCATTTCGGAGTCCGGGAACTGCACGATCATCCCGGCGCGGCCGATACCGATGTAGTGGGTCAGGCGCTTCATGCGGCCACCTCGCGCAGCTTGGTTAGCTCAGCTTTCAGCTGGTCCAGGTCAGCATCGATGTTTGCCCAGCCGTGATCGGCAACGTACTGGCCGATGCCGGCCAAGGCGTACCGGTCGGCATCGTCGTCGCAGCGTTCGATTGCCTTGAACAGGGCGATGATCCAGCGTGCGTTTTCCAGCAGTACGGTCTTGACGTCATCGGCATGGCCATTGGCCAGGATGAGTGCGGATTCTTCTTTCGCGTTCATGGTGCGGTCTCCGTGTGTTGGATGACCGCCGCCCCTGCATTGCGCAAAGGGTGGCGGGCGACACGGGGTTGGCGAACCGGACTCAGGGACCGGCAGGCCTTGCGGCCTCCCCGCGCCGCCCGCCGCAAAACTGCGAACGTGCGTGCGCGCCCGACAATGCGGGCATGAAAAAAGCGCCAGCATCGTGGATGGGCGCTTGCGCGCCTGAGTACTCGGGTCGCCAAACCCGGCTGCATGTAGGCAGCACGGCGATTTGTACGCCCGCATGCAGGCTGTGTCAACACTGCGCCCATGGTCACGCTGCCGCTTCGCCGGCAGATGTAATCAGTCGGTTGAGGTGCTCCAGGACTTGGCTTTCGATCCAAGCGACACGGTTGCGGCCGATGCGTACCGGCGCGACGAATTTGCCAGCGCGGATCTCGGCATAGATGCCGCTCGTGCTCTTGGGATAGAGGCGCTTGAGTTCGGGCAGGCCCAGCAATCGATCGCCCGGCATCAGCAGGGGCGGGGAGGTGGATTCCATTTGCGTGCACTCCGAGCTAGTTGCTTGTTGCGTCGGGTGCAGCTTTGTCGTTACCGCTTGGCTTGTCTTGCCGGATTTCGTGATTTTTTCCGGCTTGCTTTCACGGCTTTGCCAATACCTGGCTGGCGACGCTCCAAAGCTTGCAATTCGCCGTAGTAGATCTCGCTCGTCGCCGTCTTTCCGATACCGCGACGCTGACCCACTGTATGGAAAACATCGTCGGTGAAATCTACTTTCTCCAGCAGCTTATTGACCTCGACGAAGATGGCGCCACCGTGGCGCGCGGCATTTCTAGCAGGCCCGAGCCGCCAGCCCTTCGGCCTTTCAATGCCGAGCGCCTCATCCAAGGTGCGGACCTCCGCGCCATGCCAGTTTCGATAGCCTGTAATCACGTGCTCAATCGCCCACCTTGGCGGCCTGCTATCGAAGTAGCACGCGAACGCGAGCGCGTGTAGCGCACAGCTCTTGTCGCCTTGCTCAAAGCAGATCCGGAAGCGCTCGAATTCCGCGTCGAGGTCAATTCCAGTATTCGGATCGGTTGCCACCGCGCGCACCTCCGCGCCCTTCAAAAGAGCGCCGCGGCGGCGGGGGAAGGTGCCCCGTGTTCGGCTGGCCGGCCTAGCCGCGGCGTGTTGGGTCAGGCGCTGCGCTTGATTGGCACCACGTTGGCGCCTGCGCGCAGCACGTCCAGGTAATCGGCCCACGCCTGCATCATGCGCTTGCGCTCGTCCAGGTACTGCGCTTGATTGTAGATCCCGCGCACGCCCGGCATCTTGTGCGTGAGCGCGGCCTCGATTGCGTCGGGGTTCCAGCGCCCCATTTCGTTGAGCAGGGTGCTGGCCATGTGCCGGAAGCCGTGGATGGTGCTTTCGTCCTTTTCCACGCCAGCGCGGCGCGCGGCCACCAGGATGGCGTTGCCGCTCATGTGGTGGCGTGGTTCGCGCGCGCCGGGGAACACGTACTCCTTGCGCCCGGTCACCGCTTGCAGGTCGCGCAGAATGGCGACCGCCTGCGCGGACAGCGCGGCGATGTGCGTGCGCTGCGTCTTGGTGACGAAATAGCGCCACTGGCCGGCGTCCAGATCCAGTTCCTCCCAGCGCATGCGGACGATCTCGCCGGGCCGGGCGAATAGCAGCGGCGCCAAGCGCAGGGCACTGCGGGTCACGATGCGGCTGGTGCTGGTGTCGATCTTGCGCAACAGGTCGGCAGCGGCGGCCGGCGTGGTGGCCGCAGCGAAGGGCATGGGCCGCCATGGGGTCAGCGCGCCCTTCAGCGCGCCGGAAGGATCGTTTTCTGCGCGGCCGGTGCGGATGGCGTAGCGGAATACCGCGCCGCATGTCTGCAGCGCCCGGTGCGCGGTTTCGATGGCGCCGCGTTCCTCGATGCGTTCCAGGTGCTTCAGCAGGTCGGCGGCGGTAATCCCGCCAATTGGACGGGCGCCCAACCACGGGAAGATGTCGGCCTCCAGCCGGCGGATGACCTTGGAGCTGTAGCTGTCCGTCCAGCTTTTCTTCTGCTTGGCGTACCACTCGCGGGAGACGGCCTCGAAGGTGTTGGCCGCGGCCTTGTGGCTTGCATCCTTGTCTGTCTGGCGTTTGGCGCTGGGGTCCGTCCCGGAGGCCACCAACCGGCGGGCCTCATCTCGTCGGTCTCTTGCGTCCTGTAGGCCGACGGCGGGGTAGGTGCCCAGGCTGAGCATCTTCTCCTTGCCGCCGAAGCGGTATCGGAACCGCCACCAGCGCCCACCCGCCGGCTGCAACAGCAGAAATAGGCCGTTTCCGTCCACCAGCTTGACCGGCTTGGCGCCGGGTTTGGCCTTGCGGATGGTGGTGTCCGTGAGCGCCATGCGGGTAACTCCTGCGGGTCGGCCCGCTGGAAGTCAAAGTTACCCGTAAAGTTACCCGCACGGAAGCTTTGCTTTGGCTGGAACCGCTTGGAACCGCTTGGAAGCCGAAAGGCCAGAAAAGCCGCGCTAGTACTAGGTTTCAGACAAGAAAAAAGCCGGCTTTTGGCCGGCTTTTTTCTGGATCTTGGTGGAGCCAGGGAGGATCGAACTCCCGACCTCGTCATTGCGAACGACGCGCTCTCCCAGCTGAGCTATGGCCCCAAGAGGGAAGCGCGATTATACGGATGCCTCCGCGCGCTGCCAACTGGTCCGTTGCATCGGCTCAAAGCAGCGGCGACAGGCGCGGTTCCAGCAGGGTGCGGCGCCAGCCGGCCAGCGGGCCGGTCCAGCCGCCGCCGTCCTGCAGGGCTTCCAGCAGCTTGCGCGAGGCCAGTACGCCTTCCGGCAGCTGCTGTTCGGCGGCGACGGCGGCGACCGCGTCCTGCAGGGCGCGCAGCTGCTTCTTGTCGCGGTCGTCGCCGCGCGCCAGCGGGGCGTCGGCTTCGTCGGGCAGGGGCGTGGTCAGCGCCTGCCAGAGCGCGTCGCGCAGGCCGCGCGGGGCTTTCGGGGCGGCGTCCAGAAGCCTCTGGAAGGCGGTGCGGTCGGCGGGGTTGGCGCGGGCCAGCGTGGCCGCCAGTTCGTTGTCGAGGATCCAGCTGCGCGGGCGGTCGCTGCTGCGCGCCTGCGTTTCGCGCCAGCGCAGCAGTCGCAGCAGGCGGCGCTGGCCGGCGGCGTCGAGGAACTGGGCGCTGCGCATCGACAGGTGCGGCCAGCGGTCGCCCTCGTCGCTGGCGGCGTTGGCGAGCTGGCGGGCGCTGTCTTCGGCCAGCCACGCTTCGCGGCCGGCGGCGGCCAGCCGCGATTGCAGTTCGCGGTGCAGGGCGTGCAGGTGGCGCACGTCGTCGGCGGCGTAGTCGAGCTGGGCGGGCGAGAGCGGGCGGCGCAGCCAGTCGGAGCGGGTTTCGCCCTTCGCCAGTTCGACGCCGGTGACGGCCTGCACCAGCTTCTGGTAGCCGAGGCCCGCGCCCAGTCCGCACAGCGCGGCGGCAGCCTGGGTGTCGAACAGCGGCGCCGGCAGCGTCTTGCAGGCGTGCCAGAAAGCCACCAGGTCCTCGCTGGGGCTGTGCATCAGCTTGAGCACGGAGGCGTCGGCCAGCAGCGGGGCCAGCGCCTCGCACATGCCGGGCTTCAGCGGGTCGACCAGCAGGATGTCATCGTCGGTTTCGCCCAGGGCGATCTGCACCAGCGCCAGCTGCGGCCAGTAGGTGCGCTCACGGATGAATTCGGTGTCCAGGCCGATGGCGGCGGGAGGGTTGACGAGGCGCGCGCGCAGCGCGTCGGGGGTATCGATCCAGTGCGTCATCCGCACATTATGCGGTTGCCGGGCACCGGCCCATGTCCTAAGTTGCCCTCACGTCATCGACCGGCAGTCGCCGGCATTCAGGGAGCAGGGTTTGCGCGCAGGCGGTTTCCTCATCGTGGCGCTGGTGCTGCTGGCGGGCTGCAAGCCGCAGCCGGCGGCGCCCGCGCTGGAGCGGGTGCCGGTGCCGAAGCAGGAACGGCTGCCCGCGCAGGAAGGGCGGGTGAGCATCAGTGGCGACGACGCGCTGGCCGGGGTGCTGAGCTGGACGCTGCCCGAGGTGCATGTCGACAGTCCGTCGAAGGCCCGCGCCGCCGCGCGCCGGGCGCTGGCGAAGGGCGACCTGTTCGAGACCGCGGACTCGGCCATCCCGCTGCTGCTGGCCTTGCAGAAGGCGCAGCCGGGCAACGAACAGGACGCGCACCTGCTGGAGAAGGCGCAGGCCGCGCTGCTGTCGCAGGCGTGGACGGCGCTGGCGGAGGACGAGGACCTGGCCTCGCTGCGCTACGCCCAGCGCCACGGCACGGTGCTGCGCACGCTGTGGCCGGCGCAGCCGGAGGTGCGGGAATACCTGGATGCGGTGGACCGGGTGGGGCAGGCGTTCGAACTGGGCATGGCCGGCGAGCGGGCCATGCGCGCCGGCAACCTGGACGCGCCGGGCGGCGCGCTGGAACTGTTTCGCAAGGCGCAGGCGCTGTGGCCGGCGCAGGCGCGCGCGCAGCGCGGCATCGCCGCGGTCGAATCGGCGCTGATCGTCGGCGCGCAGGCGAAGGCGGCGGCCGGCGATTTCAACGGCGCCTATCTGGAGCTGGCACGCGCGGAGCGGGTCCGCCACGACACGCAGACCATTCCCGCGGCGCGCGAACGCATCGAGGTGCTGCGCGCCGACCGCATCCGCCGGCTGGGCGACGAAGGGCTGATGGCGCTGGGCGATCCGGGCGGATTGCAGGTCGCGCGCGAGCGGCTGGCCGAAATGCTGAGCATCGCGCTGCCCGGCGACGCCGCCAGCGTGGCGCTGCGCCAGCGCATCGACCTGGTCGGCCATTACGGCCTGTTCCGCCCCGGCCAGGTGTTCACCGACGAGATGCCCGACGCCAGCCGCGGCCCGGAGCTGAGCGTGCTGCCGCGTGGCGGCTTCCTGATGGGCGCGGCGGCGGACGAGCCGGACGCCAGCGCGGACGAACAGCCGCGGCACCGGGTGGATTTCGAGCGCGGCTTCGCGATGACCCGGCGCGAGATCACGATCGGCCAGTTCCGCCGCTTCGTCGAGGCCACCGGCTACGTGCCGCGCGCCACCCAGCGCGGGCATTCGATGGCCTACGACGCGCGCAGCGGCAACTTCCTGCGCGGCAGCGGCATCGACTGGCGCTCCGGCTACGACGGCCGGCCGGCCGCCGACGGCATGCCGGTGATCCACGTCACCGCGCGCGACGCCGAGGCCTACGCGGCCTGGCTGTCGGAACAGACCGGCGTGCACTACCGGCTGCCCAGCGAGGCGGAGTTCGAATACGCCCTGCGCGCGGGCGTGCAGGGCCGCTATCCCTGGGGCAACGGCGCGCCGCCGGCGGAGTCGGAAAACCTGGCCGGCGGCCGCGACGTGTCGCCGCAGGGGCGACGCTGGAGCAATGCCTTCCCCGGCTACGGCGACGGCCGCTGGGGGCCGGCGCCGGCCGGCAGCTTCGCGCCCAACGCGTTCGGCCTGTACGACATGGCCGGCAACGTCAGCGAATGGGTGGCGGACTGCTGGCACAAGGGCTACCGGCGCGCGCCGGCGAACGGCGCGGCCTGGGTGAATCCGGGCTGCCGCACCCGCATGTACCGCGGCGGCTCCTGGGCCAGCGCGCCGGCGCAGGCGCGTTCGGCTTGGCGGATGTCGGGCGGCGTCGACGTCACCAACGCGCGGGTGGGGTTCCGGCTGGTGCGGCAGCTCTAGGGCGCTTTCCGACGATGCCGCGAAGCCGTGGCGCAGGGCGTCAGGTTCCGGCGATCCGATCTGGCCGGCGTGCACGCGGAACCCCATGGCACGCTCTAGTATTGCCCCTGGAAACGGGCGATCCGCTCAGGACGAGGAAGACACGATGAACCAGAATCCGTTGGGAAACCGCAGGGGCGGCCTGCGCATCTGGGTGCTGCTCGCGTTCGCCGCCTATGCGGCCTACTACTGGTTCTCCAACCGCAGCATCGACCCGCTGACCGGGCAGGCGGTGGTGATCGACAGGAGCATCTCGCCGGAGCAGGAAAAGGCGCTCGGCCTGCAGGCCTACCAGGAAGTGCTGCAGCAGGAGCGCCCCCTTCCTGCCGATGCGCAGGCATCGCAGCAGGTGGCGGCCATCGCGCAGCGGCTGATCGCCAAGATCCCGCCGGTGTCCGACGCGCTGGCCGCCGAACACGGCCTGCAGGCCAGCCACATCGAGAAGTCCTTCGACTGGAAGGTGACGGTGCTGCAGTCCGAGCAAGTCAACGCGTTCTGCCTGCCCGGCGGCAAGATGGCGGTCTATACCGGCCTGCTGCCGGTGGCGCAGAACGCCGATGCGATGGCGGTGGTGATGGGCCACGAGATCGCCCACGCCCTGTTGCGCCACGGCGCGCAGCGCATGACCCGCGGCAAGCTGGAACAGCTCGGGCAGATGGCCGGTGCGGCCAGCGGCATGGATTCGGGCACGCTGCAGACGGTGATGCAGGCCTACGGCTATGGCAGCGCGCTGCCGTACGCGCGCAGCCAGGAGACCCAGGCCGATGAACTGGGCCTGATGCTGGCCGCCGCCGCCTGCTTCGATCCGCGGCAGGCGGTGCCGCTGTGGGAGCGCATGGACAAGAACTCGGGCGGCGGCGCGCCGCCGGAATTCGCCTCCACCCACCCCAGCGCCGGCACCCGCATCCAGCAGCTGGAGGCGCTGATGCCGAAGGCGCTCGACTATCGCGCGAAGTTCTGCGAAAGCGCCGCCACCGCGGGCGCGGGCATGCGCTGATCCGGTTTTCGGAAGGCATGGCGGCCTACAGCCACCACGCCAGCGCGAACAGCCCCAGCATCGCGAACGCCAGCGCCAGCTTGAGCGCGGTGCCGAGCAGGATGCCGAGCCAGGTGCCGGCGCCGACCTTGGCGGCGTGGCCCAGCGTGTCCGCCTGCAGGTTGCGCCGATGCAGCAGTTCGCCGGCCACCGCGCCGGCGAACGGGCCGAGCAGCAGGCCGGGCAGGCCGAGGAAGATCCCGAACAGCGTGCCGATGGCGGCGCCGAGCATCGCCATCCGGCTGGCGCCGACGCGCTTGGCGCCGTGCGCGGTGGCCCAGAAATCCACCGCCACGGATATCAGGGTCAGCACCGCCAGCACGGCCAGCGTCGGCGCGCCGACGTGCCGGAAGTCGCCGGCCCACGCCGCCAGCAGCATGCCGGCGAACATCAGCGGCAGGCCGGGCAGCGCCGGCAGCACGGTGCCGGCCAGGCCCACCAGCACCAGCAGGGCGGCGATCAGGTAGTACAGCGCGGTCGGGTCCATGTCGCCTCGCATGCGGGGTGTCGAACCATTCTGCCAGCCGGACGCGCGAACGGCCCGCCGGGGGCGGGCCGTTCGTGGTGCAGCCGCGATGCGCTTATTGCAGGTAGGCCTGCCCGTTTTCGATGCGGACCCGCGAACCCTCGTGGAAGCCGGAGACGTTCATCTGCGTCACCGTGGTGGTGCGGCCGTCGTCCATGCGCACGTGCACGGTGTAACCGTCGCTGCGGTTCTTCTGGATCGCGTTGCCAGCAGCGGCGCCGGCGGCCGCGCCGGCCACCGCGGACAGGTTCTGGTTGCCCTTGCTGCCGCCGGTGTGCGAGGAAATCTCGTGGCCGGCCACCGCGCCGATGATGCCGCCGATGACCGCGCCCTTGGTGCCGGACGCGCCGCCCACGGTGATGCTGGTGACGGTGCCGCAGTTGCTGCAGGTGTTGCCGTAGCGGTTGCCGTAACCGCCGCCGTAGTCGTTGCCGTAGCTGGACGGCGCGGTGCTGGCGCAGCCGGTGCCGGCGCCCAGCGCCAGGGCGAGCGCGGCGGTGCCGAAGAGGGTGGGGATGCGAACGGCCATGTTCTTTCTCCTTCGATGGGGATGATCGCGGCGGGGCCGTGACACCCCGATCCTGTGCTCCGCTGCATGAACAGCGGCCGACATTCGCCCGATCCGGCGGCCGGCGCTCAGAGGGAGTTCACCGAGGTGGATGCGGCGTGAAGCCGGGGCCGCGTTCGCCGCCGGCCGGAAAAGCGAAGGCCGCCCGGAGGCGGCCTTCGTTCGGTGCCGGTCGGAGGTTCAGCCGCGGAAATCGCGGTGGCAGGCCTTGCAGGAATCGCCGAGCGATTTCATCGTCGCCGCCAGACTCTCGCAGCTCAGCGGCGGCGCCGCGATCGCCTTGTCGGCGGCGGCCCGCATCGCCGCGGCGGCGGTGCGGAAGCGCTCGTCGTCGCGCAGGTCGGGGAAGGCCGGTTCCAGATCATTGCCCATCGTCCGCAGCGCCTGCAGATGCGGCAGCACGTCGGTGGCGTTGCAGCGGTTCTGCTCCATCGCCGCCTTGAGCTGGCCCATGTGCCAGCCCTGCACTTCCATCAGCGCGCCGGGGAAATGGTCCTTGCGGGCTTCCAGCGCGCGCAGCAGCATCACCGTGGCGACCGCGCCGACCACCAGGCCGAGGATCAGCAGGAACAGGTAGCGCCCGGCGTTGGACGAACGTGCGGAAGCGGGCTTGGCGGGATCGGGATTGGACATGGCGTCTCCATGGCGATGGGCTGGGAGGGAAAGCGCGTCGATGGTGGCATACCCGCCGCGTTCCCGTAACCACTCGGCGCATCGGCCTCCGGTCCGGCAGGCCATACGCGTGGTGGCCGCCCCTTACCAGCCCATGTGGTGCCCGCCATTGATGTCGAGGTTGGAGCCGGTGATCCAGCCGGCCTGCTCGTCGGCCAGGAAGCCCACGCCGTAGGCGATCTCCTCCGGCGTGCCGAGGCGGCCGGTGGGGATGTCGGCGACGATCTTGGCGCGCACTTCCTCCGGCACCGCCATCACCATGTCGGTGGCGATGTAGCCGGGCGAGATGGTGTTGACGGTGACGCCGTTGCGGGCGTTCTCGCGCGCCAGCGAAATGGTGAAGCCGTGCATGCCGGCCTTCGCCGCCGCGTAGTTGGCCTGCCCGTACTGCCCCTTTAGGCCGTTGATCGAGCTGATCTGGATGACCCGGCCCCACTTGCGCTCGCGCATGCCCTCGATCACCGGGCGGGTGACGTTGAAGCAGGAGTTGAGGTTGGTGTTGATCACGTCGCCCCATTGGTCGGCCTTCATCTTGTGGAAGGTGCCGTCGCGGGTGATGCCGGCGTTGTTGACCAGGATGTCGATCGGGCCGAGCGTCGCCTCGACCTCGCGCACCATCGCCTCGGCCTCCTGCGGCGAGGTCACGTCGCCCTTGACGATGGCGACGTCGTAACCGTCCGCCTTCATCTTTTCCTGCCAGGCGCGCGCCTTCTCCTCGTTGCGGTAGTTGGTGGCGACCTTGTGGCCCATGCCGGCCAGGCGCTTGACGATGGCGGTGCCGATGCCGCCGGTGCCGCCGGTGACCAGTGCAACCCTGGAAGTCATGTACTGCTCCTTGAGAAATGCGCGGTGGGGAAGACGCTTCGCTTCGATTCTAGGCACGGCTGTTTGCATTTGCGTTGTGCGCTGCGGCGGAGACCGGCGGCGCCCGCGTCGGCACGCGTTCCAGGTGAAAGGCGGCGACGGCTTCGCGCAGGAACTCCGCTGTCGTCCGCGTCCGTTCGTCCGCCAGCGGCGCCTGCCCGAGGCAGGCCCACAGCAGGCGCAAGGTGGCTAGCGGATCGTCGAGGGACACCGGCAGCGCCGCCTCCGATTTCGACAGCTTCCGGCCGTCCGCGCCCAGCAGCAGCGGCAGGTGCGCGTAGCGCGGCGTCGGCAGGCCCAGCGCGCGCTGCAGCAGGCGCTGGCGCGGGGTGGAGTCCAGCAGGTCGGCGCCGCGCACCACGTCGGTGATGCCCTGCTCGGCGTCGTCCACCACCACCGCGAGCTGGTAGGCCCATAGGCCGTCGCTGCGGCGCAGGACGAAATCGCCGACCTCCGTGTCCACGCGCTGGACGATGCGGCCGTGCACGGCGTCGTCGAAGGCGATCTCGCAGCCGTCCGGCACGCGCAGGCGGATGGCGGGATCGGGCCGCGGCTGCGCGGCCACGCAGCGGCGGTGGATGCCGCCGACCGCCGCCAGCTCGCTGCGGCTGCAATGGCATTCGAAGGCGAGGCCGTCGGCCAGCAGGCGCTCCAGCGCGGCCAAGTAGAGGTGGCCGCGCTCACTCTGGTAGTCGACGCCGCCGTCCGGATGCAGGCCGAACGCGGCCAGCGTCGCCAACTGCGCCTGCGCCGCGCCGGCGACCTCGCGCGGCGGATCCACGTCCTCAATCCGCACCAGCCACTGCCCGCCGGCCTGCCGCGCCAGCAGCCAGCTGCCCAGCGCGGCCAGCAGCGAACCGGCGTGCAGCGGGCCGGTGGGCGACGGGGCGAAGCGGCCGCGATAGGCGGGCATGGCGTTCAGGGATCCGGATTGAATTGGCGTCACTGCGGCCACACTACCGGAACAGGCCGCGCATCCGGCGCGGCGACGCAACGGCGGAATTGTCCATGTTCAAGCGCGTGTCCTTGTTCCTTGCGACCAACCTGGCGGTGCTGGCGCTGGTCAGCATCGTGATGTCCATCCTCGGGGTGAACCCGCAGCAGTTCAACGGGCTGCTGGTGATGGCGGCGCTGTTCGGCTTCGGCGGCTCGATCGTCTCGCTGCTGATGTCGAAGTGGATCGCCAAGCGCACCACCGGCGCCCGCGTCATCGAGCAGCCGCGCAACGAGGCCGAGCAGTGGCTGCTGGCGACCGTGCGCCGGCAGGCCGAGGCGGCCGGCATCGGCATGCCCGAGGTCGCCATCTACGACGCGCCGGAAATCAACGCCTTCGCCACTGGCGCCAACCGCAACAACGCGCTGGTGGCGGTGTCCACCGGCCTGCTGCGGGCGATGAACCGCGACGAGGCCGAGGCCGTGCTGGGCCACGAGGTCAGCCACGTCGCCAACGGCGACATGGTGACGATGGCGCTGCTGCAGGGCGTGCTCAACACCTTCGTGATCGTGCTGGCGCGCGTGGTCGGCCGCGTGGTGGACGGG
The DNA here is from genome assembly GCF_014395425.1 of Thermomonas brevis. NCBI lineage: Bacteria > Pseudomonadati > Pseudomonadota > Gammaproteobacteria > Lysobacterales > Lysobacteraceae > Thermomonas > Thermomonas brevis. Next base: position 516,617 of record NZ_CP060711.1, on the reverse strand, counting down.
GCGATCGGCGGCAACCGCGACAGCGGCGGGCCGGGCTTCGGCTACTACATCATCGTGTTCGTGCTGGAGATGGTGTTCGGGCTGTTCGCCTCGATGATCGCGATGTGGTTCTCGCGCCACCGCGAGTTCCGCGCCGACGCCGGCGGCGCGGCGCTGGCCGGCCGCCAGAAGATGGTGGCGGCGCTGGAACGGCTGGCGCAGATGCACGGCGCCAGCACCCTGCCCAAGCAGGTGGCGGCGTTCGGCATCAGCGGCGGGGTGGGGCACGGCCTGCAGCGGCTGCTGATGAGCCATCCGCCGCTGGAGGAGCGCATCGCCGCGCTGCGGCAGGGCGGCTGAGGCGCAGGCAGGACGGCCTGCAAGAAGGGCATTGGGCGCGGATCGACGCGGATGGAGCCGATTCCAACGTCTTGATCCGCGTCTTCCGCGTCGATCCGCGTCGAAAAAGCTTCGCGCGTATGGCGATGCGTCAGGTGTCGAAGTCGTAGTTCATGTCCGGGCCGGCCACCGCCAGGAAGTTGCCTTCCGCGTAGTCGAGTCCCTGCATGAACAGGATGCTCATGCTGGCCGCGTCCTGCACGAACTCGGCGATGGTCAGGATGCCGAGGTCGCGCGCCTTCTGCGACAGCTCGCGCACGCGGTTCTGGTTGGCCGCGTTCTTCGCCAGGTCTTCCATGAAGCTGCGGTCGATCTTGACGTAGCCGGGCGTGAAATGGGACAGCAGCTGGAACGAATCCAGCCCCGCGCCGAACTGCTCCAGCACCAGCTTGCAGCCATGCTTGCCGATGGCGGCGGCGAAGTCCTGCGCCGCACGCAGGTTGATGAATACCTTGGATTCCGGCACCTGCACCAGCAGCGAGCCGCCGTCCACGCCGTGCGCGGCCAGCTGTTCGCCGATGAAGGCGGGCAGGCTGCCGTCCAGCAGCGAAGCCTGGGTGACCTTGACCAGCAGCGTCACCGGCTTGCCGGCGCGCTTGCGCTCGCCCAGCTTTTCGATGGCGTGGCCGATCACCCAGCGGTCGATCCGGCCCAGCAGGCCATGTTCCTCGGCGATGTGCAGGAAGCTCATCGGGGTCACAGTCTCGCCGGTGCCGGTGTCCAGCCGCAGGTAGGTCTCGTACATCGCCCGCGGTTCGCCCAGCAGGTGGATGATCGGCTGGTAGTGGAGCAGGAAGCGGTCGTTGTCCAGCGCATCGTGCAGGCGCTCCACCCAGGCCTGGATGCGTTCCTCCTCGGCGCGGTCGGTGGCGCTGGGGTCGAACACCTCGGCGTGGTTGCCGCCCACGCCCAGCGAGGACTGCACGCACTGGCTGGCCTTCGCCAGCACCTGGGTGACGCTGGCGATCTTCTCGCCGATCTGCACACCACCAATACTGGCGGTGATCGTGCTGGAGCTGCCGCCGACCTCGAACACCCGCGCGGCGAACGCGGCGAGGATGCGCTCGGCCAGGCGGGCGGTCTGGGTGTGGTCGCCGCGCGCCAGCACCGCGAAGCTGTGTTCGCTGAAGCGCGCGGCGTGCGCGCTGCCGTCGGCGAGCTGGTCGCCGACCACCTGGCGGATGCATTCGGCGATGGCGGCCAGCAGGTCGTCGGCGCAGTCCAGCCCGATCTCGTGGAGGATGCGCTGGTAGTTGTCCGGCTCCAGCAGCAGCAGGCCGTACTGGGCCTGACGCTGGGCGGCCTCGGCCACCGCGTCCTCCAGCACGCGCAGGAAGGTGGGGCGGTTGAGCAGGCCGGTGCTCTGGTCGCGCTGGCGCAGTTCCTCGACCTCGCGCGCCAGCTCCGGGTCCACCTCGGCGGCCTGGTGGCGGAAGATCACCTGCTGGCAGTGCTCGCCCTGGTACTGCGCGGCGGTGAACTCCATCACCGCCGGGAACTCGTTGCCGTCGATGTCGTGCGCGGTCAGCTCGTAGCGCGGCGGCGCTTCCTCGCCCTTGGACAGGCTCTTGAGCAGCGCCTTGAACGCGGTGACGTCGCCCGGCGCGACCAGGTCCAGCAGCGACATGCCCTCGATATCCTCGAACGACTCGAAGCCGAACATCTCCAGGTAGGCCTGGTTGGCGCGGATGTGCATGCCCTCGTGGATGTAGGCGATGGGCTCGCGCGAGGAGTCGATCAGCATGTCGCAGCGGCGCTGGGTCTCGCGCATCTGCGCTTCCAGCCGGCGCTGCGAGCGGCGCGACTCCAGCGCCTGCCATTCGGCGTGCACGGTCTTGAGGAACTGCTGCGGGCGGTCGCGCAGCGCCACCGCCTGCGCGCCCAGCGCCTGCACGTTCTCGAGGATGTCGTCGGTGACGCCGTCCAGCGTGGCCAGCAGCGACACGTCGCGGCCGCAGCCCATCACCGCCTTCGCCACCTGCTCGAACGGCAGCAGCGCCGAGGCGTAGTCGGCCACCACCATGTCCACCGGCTGCCGGGCCAGCATGTCCACCAGTTCGTCCAGCGATTCCGGGCGCAGCGGGCGCACCGCGGTGCCGGCGTTGCGCAGCCGGCTGACCAGGGCTTCGGCTTCGTTGACGAGGTCGGCGACCAGCATCAGTCGCAGTGCGATGTCTTTGCCTGTGGCCATGCGTGGAAACGGTCTTGCAGCGGTGTTGCGGACAGGCTACACCATCATCCCGTCGCGGCTGTAGACGCCTGCGCCAGCGGCGTCTTGCCGGGCTGGCCGGCGATTTCGCGCACCAGCTTCGGCACCAGGTAGCCCGGCAGGCGCGCCGCCAGCGCGGCGTGCAGGGCCAGCGCTTCGGCGTCGTCCACCTCGAAATGCGCCGCGCCGGCGACGCGGTCGAGCTGGTGCAGGTAGTAGGGCAGCACACCGGCTTCGTGACCGCGTTCGCACAAATTGGCCAGCGCCTCGACCGAGTCGTTGACGCCGCGCAGCAGCACCGCCTGGTTGAGTAGGGTGACCCCCGCCGCGCGCAGCGCCGCCATCGCCGCATCGACGGACGCATCGAACTCGTTGGCGTGGTTAGCGTGGACGACCAGCGCGACCGGCCACGGCAGGCCGCGCAGCCAGTCCAGCAGGCCGGCGTCGACGCGCTCGGGCAGCACGATCGGCAGGCGGGTGTGGATGCGCAGGCGGCGGACGTGCGGGATGGCGCGGAGGGCGTCGGTCAGCTCGGCCAGCTTGTGCTCGGCCAGCGACAGCGGGTCGCCGCCGGACAGGATCACCTCGTGGATCGAGGCGTCGCCCGCGATCAGCGCCACCGCTTCGCGCCAGCCGGCAGCGGCGGCAATGTCGTCGGCATAGGGATAGTGGCGGCGGAAGCAGTAGCGGCAGTTCACCGCGCAGCTGCCGGTGGCGATCAGCAGGGCGCGGCCGTTGTACTTGTGGATGACGCCGCCGCCGCGCCGGGCCGCCGCGTCGCCCACCGCATCCAGGCCGAAGCCGGGGACGAGGCGCTCTTCGTCCAGCACCGGCAGCACCTGCCGCAGCAGCGGATCGGCAGGGTCGCCGTAGTGCATGCGGGCGACGAAGCCGCGCGGCACCCGCAGCGGGAACTGCGCCGCGGCGGCGTCGGACAGGCCGTCGGCCAGCGATTCCAGCCCGAGCAGGGCCAGCAGCTCGCGCGGGTCGCGCACGGCATCGCGCCACAGCGCCTGCCAGCGGCGCGGCTCGGAGTGCTGCAAGGGGGTGGGGGCTGCGGGTATCATGTCGGGCTGCAAACACACCGTTCCGGCCGCGCCGGAACCCTCGGAAACCCACAGTTTAGCCGCCCTGCCGGGTGGCCCCAAGGAGTATCCATGGCCACCCTCGGCATGAACGACGTCAAATCCGGCCAGAAAATCCTGGTCAACAACGAGCCTGCGGTCATCTTCGAAACCGATTACGTGAAGCCGGGCAAGGGCCAGGCCTTCACCCGCGTGCGCTACCGCCAGATCCGCACCGGCCGCGTGCAGGAAATCACCATGAAGTCCACCGACTCGGTGGAAGCCGCCGACGTGGTCGATACCGACATGCAGTACCTGTACAACGATGGCGAGTACTGGCACTTCATGAACCAGGAAACCTTCGAGCAGGTGCAGGCCGACAAGGCCGGCGTCGGCGATGCTGCCAAGTGGATCAAGGGCGAGGAAGACTGCGTGGTCACCCTGTTCAACGGCAACCCGATCCAGGTGACGCCGCCGAACTTCGTCGAACTGAAGATCGTCGAGACCGATCCGGGCGTGAAGGGCGACACCGCCGGTACCGGCGGCAAGCCGGCCACGCTGGAAACGGGCGCGGTGGTGCGCGTGCCGCTGTTCGTCGGCCAGGATGAAGTCATCAAGGTCGATACCCGCAGCGGCGAGTACGTTTCGCGCGTGAAGTGATCCTGTTCCCTCCCTTGCGCCGCAGGCGCAGGGGAGGGCTAGGGTGGGGTGCTGTTGATCTTGCCCTGGATCGGGCGCGGCAAGGGCACCGAAAAGCACCCCTCCCCAACCCTCCCCTGCGCCTGCGGCACAAGGGAGGGAGAAGAGCAAAGCCATGACGGAAAGTACTTCGCAGTCCTGCGATCTGATCATCGAAGCCGGCTGGGTGGTGCCGGTCGTCCCGCACGGCGTGGTCCTCGAGGATCACGCCGTCGCCGTTTCCGGGGATCGCATCGTCGCGGTGCTGCCCATCAGTGAGGCGCGCGCGCGCTTCGCCGCGAAGGAAACCGTCTCGCGCCCCGACGCCGCGCTGATCCCCGGCCTCGTCAACGCCCACACCCACAACCCGATGACGCTGCTGCGCGGCGTCGCCGACGACCTGCCGCTGATGACCTGGCTGCGCGAGCACATCTGGCCGGTGGAAGCGGCGGTGATCGGGCCGGAGTTCGTGGCCGACGGCATGACGCTGTCGATCGCCGAGATGCTGCGCGGGGGCACCACCTGCGCCAACGAGAACTACTTCTTCCCCGACGTGCAGGCCGCCGTCTACAGGAAGCACGGCTTCCGCGCGCGGGTCGGCGCGGTGATCATCGATTTCCCCAGCGCGTGGGCGAAGACCGACGACGAATACTTCGACCGCGCCTGCGAACTGCACGATGCCTGGCGCGGCGATCCGCTGGTCGGCACCGCGTTCGCCCCGCACGCGCCGTACACGGTCAACGACGCCAACTTCGAGCGCGTGCGGATGCTGTCCGACCAGCTCGACGTGCCGGTGCATCTGCACACCCACGAGACCGCGCAGGAAGTGGCGGATTCGATCAAGCTGCACGGCCAGCGCCCGCTGGCGCGGCTGGATCGCCTCGGGCTGGTCAACGACCGCCTGATCGCGGTGCACATGACCCAGCTCCTTGATGCCGAAATCCACCTCTGCGCCGAGCGCGGCGTCAGCGTGGTGCACTGCCCGGAATCCAACCTCAAGCTGGCCTCGGGCTTCTGCCCGGCATGCGCGCTGCTGAAGGCCGGGGTGAACCTCGCCATCGGCACCGACGGCTGCGCCAGCAACAACGACCTCGACATGTTCGGCGAGACGCGTACCGCCGCACTGCTGGGCAAGGCGGTCGCCAACGACGCGGCCGGCTTCTCCGCGTTTGAGGCGCTGCGCGCGGCCACGCTGGGCGGCGCGAAGGCGCTGGGCTTCGACGACCGCATCGGCAGCATTGAAATCGGCAAGCAGGCCGACCTGGTCTGCGTCGATCTGTCGGCGCTCGAAACCCAGCCGTTGCACCACGTCGCCTCGCAGCTCGTCTACGCGGCCGGCCGCCAGCAGGTCAGCGACGTGTGGATCGCCGGCGTGCGCAAGCTGCGCGAACGCGCGCTGGTGGACATGGACATCGACGCCATTGTCGCCAATGCGCGGCAGTGGCGCGAACGGATCGCGAAGGTGCGGGCATGAACGCGGAAGCAGGCAACTATTCCCAGGCCGAACTCGACAAGTTCGACGACCTCGCCCAGCGCTGGTGGGATCCGGACGGCCCGCAGAAGGCGCTGCACGCGCTGAATCCCGCGCGGCTGGGCTACGTGGCCGAGCGCACGACGCTGCGCGACGCCAGGGTGCTGGACGTGGGCTGCGGCGGCGGCCTGCTCAGCGAGGCGCTGGCGAAGTCGGGCGCGCAGGTGACCGCCATCGACCTCGCGCCGAACCTGCTGAAGGTGGCGCGCCTGCACGGCCTCGAGCTCTCCCAGCAACAGCCCGGCATCAAGGTCGAATACCGGCAGATGCCGGTGGAAGCGCTGGCCGGGGAAGCGCCGGCCTCGTTCGATGCCGTCACCTGCATGGAGATGCTGGAGCACGTCCCCGATCCGGCCTCCATCGTCCGTGCCTGCGCGACGCTGCTGAAGCCCGGCGGACGCCTGTTCCTCTCGACGCTGAACCGCACCCCGGCGGCGTTCGCGCTGGCGATCGTCGGCGCGGAATACGTCGCCCGCCTGTTGCCCAAGGGCACCCACCAGTACCGCGACTTCATCAAGCCGTCGGAACTGGCGCGCCTGCTGCGCGACGCCGGGCTGGAGCTGGAGGACGTCAGCGGGCTGATGTACCAACCGTGGCGCAACCGCGCGCGGATCGTGCGCCGCACCGACGTGAACTATCTGGCCTGCGCGCGCAAGCCGGAATGAGCGCGCCGACGTTTCCGAAGCTGATGCTGTTCGACCTCGACGGCACCCTGCTCGACAGCGCGCCGGACATGGCCGCCACCGTCAATCGGATGCGCGCCGCGCGTGGGCAGGGCGTGATGCCGCTGGCCGAGCTGCGCCCGCACGTATCGAAAGGCTCGCGGGCGATGAGCGCGGCGGCGTTTCCCGAACTGGGCGGCGACGTCCCGCCGGAGCTGATCCGCGAGTTCCTCGACACCTACGAACAGGAGCTGGGCAGGCACAGCGTCCTGTTCGACGGCGTGGCCGAACTGCTGGATGCCATCGAGGCCGCCGGCAGCCGCTGGGGCATCGTCACCAACAAGCCGGAATATCTGGCGAAGCAGATCGTGCCCGCGCTCGGCTGGGATGCGCGCTGCGCCGTCCTGATCGGCGGCGACACCCTGCCGCAGCGCAAGCCGCATCCGCTGCCGCTGCTGCACGCGGCGCAGGCGCTGGAGACCGCCATCGCCGACTGCGTCTACGTGGGCGACGACCAGCGCGACATCGACGCCGCCCGCGCCGCCGGCATGCGTTCGGTGGTGGCGTTGTGGGGCTATCGCCCGGACGGCGACGATCCGGCCGGGTGGGGCGGCGATGCGATGGCGGAGACGGCGCGCGCGCTGCTCGATGGAATCGCGATGCCCTGAGCGGCGCAAGCTTCGCTCCGATCCCGTACGCATCGCGCCGGCTTTCGTTGCATGGGGCATCGAACGCGCCTCGCTCCGGCGCGCGCGGCGCTGCCGAATGGATGCCCGACAGCCCGCAGCCACCCTCCGCCTACAATTTCCCCATGACCGACAGCGCTTCCCTCGACAGTTTTCTCGCCAAATGGCAGGCGCAGTGGCCGGAATGGGCCGTGGCCGAGGTGTTCCTGCCGGCGGCGCAGCGCCAGCGCGCGCGCGCCTGGCTGGCCCTGCGCGGCGAGCTGGCCGAGGCCGCCTGGGGCGGCGAAGACCCGACGCCCGGCGCGGCCAAGCTGGGCTGGTGGGAGGAGGAACTGGCCGGCTGGTCGCGCGGCGCGCGCCGGCATCCGCTGGGGCTGGCCTTGCAGAAGCAGCCTGCCGACTGGCGGATGCTGGCCGACGCCATCCCGGCGCTGCGCGCCAGCCGCCATCCCGAGGGCGATCGCGCGGCGGCGCTGCGCGGGCTGGAACCGTTCGCCGCTGCGGTGTCGGCGGTCTCGGCGGAATTGTTCGATGCGGCGCCCGCGTCCGCGCTGGCGATGGCCGACGCGCTGCTGGCCGAGTGGGTGCTGCGCCTGCCGGAGCGCGGGATACCGGCCGCCGGAACCGACGTATCCAGCCTGCTGGCGCTGCCCCCGCTGCGAGACGGCGCGCGCCCGGAGCGCCTCCATGCAGCGCTGGTGCACGGCCGCCTGCGCCGCCTGTCCCGTGGCCGTTCGGGGCCGATGCCGCCGCCGGCGGTTCTGTTCGCCGCCTGGCGCGCCGCCCGCGGTTGAGGCTCGCGCGCCAAGGCGCCGCGCCGGCCGGAAATGAACCGGCCCGGCAATGCACCGGACTGTTGCGCGGGCGCGCGCGCCGGTGCCGGTACAATGTCGCAATGCACAAGAGCTTCTCCCCGGCCGCGCTGCCCGATGTCGCCTTCGACGCGGTCGCGCTGGCGCGCCCGCTGGACTGGGTGGGCATGGACGGCATGGCGCTGCCGATCCGCCTCGCCGGCGACGCCGGCCAGCCGCTGCTGACGCCCGCCAGCGTCGACGTGGCGGTGGATCTGGGCGACGCCGCCGCGCGCGGCATCCACATGTCGCGCCTGTACCTGCAACTGCAGCAGGGCCTGGCCAACGAGACGCTGGGCGCGCCGTCGCTGCGCCGGCTGCTGGACGCCTGCATCGCCTCGCAGAACGGGCTGGCGACGCGCGCGCGGCTGCGCCTGCGCTACGAACACCTGCTGCTGCGCAAGGCGCTGCTCAGCGACAACGCCGGCTGGAAGCGCTATCCGGTCGAGGTGGAGGCCGAACTGGCCGACGGCCACCTGCGGCTGACGCTGGCGTTCTCGGTCGAATACTCCAGCACCTGTCCGGCCTCCGCCGCGCTGTCGCGCCAGGCCAACGCGCAGCGCTTCGCCGGCGACTTCGGCGACGCCGCGAGCGTGCCGACCGCGAGCGTGCGCGACTGGCTGGAAAGCGGTCGCGGCCTGGCCGCCACCCCGCACGCGCAGCGCAGCCGCGCCGAGATCCGCGTGGAACTGCGCCCGGCGTTCGACGAATTGCCGCTGGCCTCGCTGGCGGACGCGCTGGAAACCGCGCTGGGCACGCCCGTGCAGACGGCGGTGAAGCGCGAGGACGAGCAGGCGTTCGCGCTCGCCAACGCCGCCAACCTGATGTTCTGCGAGGATGCCGCGCGCCGGGTGGCGTCGGTGCTCGCCGCCGACGCGCGCGTCGCCGCTTGGAGCGCGCGGGTGGCCCACTTCGAGAGCCTGCACCCGCACGACGCCGTGGCCAGCGTCAGCGGCAGGAACGCCTGACTCAATCGCCCTTGCGCGCCTGTTCGGGCGGGCCGATCTTCAATCCGGCCAGGCAAGGCATGGTCAGGTTCGTCGCGAAGGCATCCGCTTCCGCACCGGCAATCCGGCCGCTTGCCTTGTAGTACCAGACGACGCCATCGGGCGTCGGGCCGTGCTGGACGAGCGATGCCGGGACCGTTCCGGGCAGGGGGCGCAGACCTGCCTGCTCGAGCATCCGGTCGAATCGCACGCATGTTGCCGTGGGAAGGATGGCGAGGAAGCCGTCGACGGCGTATGTGCCGTATTCGACTGAGGAGATGCCCGTGCGCTCCGCCAACTCCGCGACCGGCGTGAATACCAGCGTCTTGGGATACGTCAGCGGTTTGAGAGTCGGGGCCTGATCGTAGAGTTCCAGCAAGGTGCGCAGCCGGTTCGGGCCCGCCAGCTTCGAGACGCTGCCGAGGAAGCGCGCAACTTCATCGCGGGGTTGCGCGGCATCGGCAAGCGCCTTGTCTTCGGCCGCGATTGCCTGGCCGGCGCCGCCGCTTGCCGCCGCGAGCCAGAACAGCAGCAATGCCGCGCGGCGCATCAGCGGTCGAACGTCAGCCGCTGTCCCTGCGGCGCGCCGACCAGCTTCTCGCCGTCCCAGGCCAGCACGCCGTTGACCCAGGTGGAGGCGATCCGCGAGCGGAAGGTCATGCCCTCGAACGGCGACCAGCCGCATTTGCTCAGCACGTCGGAGCGTTGCACGGTGAACGGCGTGTCCTCCACCAGCACCAGATCGGCGGCGTAGCCTTCGCGCAGGAAGCCGCGCCGTTCGACGTCGAACAGCTGCGCCGGCGCATGGGCGAACTTCTGCACCACCTGCGCGGTGGTCAGCAGGCCATCGTGCACCTTCTCCAGCGCCAGGTTCAACGCATACTGCACCAGCGGCAGGCCGCTGGGCGCGTCGATGTACGGCTTGTTCTTCTCTTCCAGCGTGTGCGGCGCGTGGTCGGTGGCGAGCACGTCCAGCACGTCGTCGGCCAGCGCGCGGATGATGGCGTCGCGGTCGCTCACGTCCTTGATCGCCGGGTTGCACTTGATGAAGTTGCCGAGGCGCGCGTAGTCGGGGCGGGCGAAGTGCAGGAAGTGCACGCAGGTCTCGGCGGTGATCTGCTTGCGGCTGCCGTCGGCGCGGATCAGCGGGCCCTTCTCGAACAGCGCCAGTTCGTCGGCGGTGCTGATGTGCAGCACGTGCAGGCGGGTGCCGTGGCGGCGCGCCAGCTCCAGCGCGAGGCGGGTGGACTTGATGCAGGCCTCGCGCGAGCGGATGTCCGGGTGGCATTCCACCGGGATGTCGTCGCCGTACTTCGCCCGGTATTCGGCGAGGGTGGCGTCGATCATCGGGGTGTCTTCGCAGTGGGTGATGATCGGCACCGGCGTGTCGCGGAAGATCGCGTCCAGCGTGGCCGGGTCGTCCACCAGCATGTTGCCGGTGGATGCGCCCATGAACACCTTGATGCCGGGCGCGGCCTTCGGATCGAGCGCGCGGATCGCTTCCAGGTTGTCGTTGCTGGCGCCATGGTAGAAGCCGTAGTTGCCCCAGGCGCGGCCGGCGGCGCGACGGTACTTGTCCTCCAGCGCCGCGCTGTCCAGCGTCGGCGGCCGGGTGTTCGGCATGTCCATGAAGCTGGTCAGGCCGCCGGCCACAGCCGCCGCGGATTCGGTGGCGATGTCGGCCTTGTATTCCATGCCCGGTTCGCGGAAATGCACCTGGTCGTCGATCATGCCGGGCAGCAGGCGGCGGCCGTTGGCGTCGATGACGGTTTCGCCGGGCTTCGCGGCGAGGCCGTCGCCGATCAATTCGATGCGGCCATCGGCGAAGCGCAGGTCGCCGTCGAATTCGCGGCCTTCGTTGACCAGCCGGGCGTTGACGATCAGGGTGGAAGTCATGGGGAGTCCTGTGCGGGCGGCACGGGGTCGTGCCCGCCGGGGTGGAGGGGATGGCAGCGGCCGATGCGGCGGACCGCCAGCCAGCTGCCCTTGAGCGCGCCGAAGCGGCCGATGGCTTCCATCGCGTATTCCGAGCACGTCGGGACGAACCGGCAGCGCGTCCCCAGCAGGGGGCTGATCCAGCGCTTGTAGCCGCGCAGCAGCGCGATGAGGAGTCTGTCGATCACGGACCGATCACGGGGCAGGGAGGCGGCGAGCCGGGCAAGTCCTGCGCGGTTGCCGCCTTGCGCGTAGCAGGGTATAACAGCGCGCCTTCCCGCCTCAAGGGAAAACGAAGGAATACCTGGACGTGGCAGCGAAGAAACCCGCCAAGAAGGCCGCCAAGCCGGCCAAGAAGGTCGCCCCGGCGAAGAAGCCGGCTCCCGCCAAGAAGGCCGCCAAGCCCGCGGCCAAGAAGCCGGTCGCGGCGAAAAAGGCCGTTCCGGCGAAGAAGGCCGCCGTCGTGAAGAAGGCGGCGGTGGCGAAGAAGGTCGTCGCCAAGAAGGCGGCCAAGCCGGCGCCGAAGAAGCCCGCGCCCAAGCCGGCCGCCAAGCCGGCGGCGAAGAAATCCGCGCCGGTCGCAAAACCGGCCGCGAAGCCCGTGGCCAAGGCCGCGACCGCGACGAAGAAGCCCGCGCCCGCGAAGCAGCCGGCCAAGCAGCCGGCGGTCGTGGCGAAGGCCAAGGACACGACGAAGAAGACCGTCCCCGCGCCGGAGCCGCAGAAGGCGGCCAAGGTCGCGCCGGCGGCCCCCAAGAAAGACGCACAGAAGCCCGTGGCCCCGCCGGCAGCGAAGCCGGCGCCGGTCGCGGTCAAGAAAGAAGGGAAGGTGATGGTAGCGGTGAAGAAGAAGTCCGAAGGCCAGTCCGCGCCGAAGGGCAAGCACAAGGTCGTGCCGTATCAGGTGGACGAAGCCACCGGTCGCCCGATCCTGCCGGCCGGCTACAAGCCGTCGGCGGACGAGGAATACATGAATCCGCTGCAGCTGGAATATTTCCGCCAGCGGCTGCTGCAATGGCGCGCGGACCTGGTCGAAGAGTCCAAGCAGACCATCGAGAACCTGAAGGAAGAAGTGCGCGACATCGGCGACGAGGCCGAGCGCGCCACCCGCGAGACCGAGAACTCGCTGGAACTGCGCACCCGCGACCGCTACCGCAAGCTGATCGGCAAGATCGACAGCACGCTCAAGCGCGTGGACAGCGGCGAGTACGGTTTTTGCGTCGACACCGGCGAGGAGATCGGCCTGGACCGCATGGAGGCCCGCCTGACCGCGGAGCGCACCATCGACGCGCAGGAACGCTGGGAGCATTCGCAGAAGTTGATGGGCGACTGAACTCCCGCGGCTTCGCCTCGAAACGGAAAGCCCCGCTCAGGCGGGGCTTTTTCGTGGACGCGGATCGGTGCGCGCGCAGGCCGAAACGAACAGCGCCCCCGAAGGGGCGCCGTCGAAACCGCGATGCGGCGGGGCTTACTTGCTGTCCAGCCCGCGCTGCTCCAGCAGCGGCTCGATCTTCGCTTCGTAACCGGCGAAGTTGGGGAACAGCTTGCCGGGCTCGATCTCGCCGCCCGGCGCCAGCACCTTGGCGCGCAGGTGGTCGCCGTTCTCCAGGCTCAGGCCGCCGTGCTCGCGGATGTACTTCGAGGTGTTCGCCGCCAGCACTTCCGACCAGATGTAGGCGTAGTAGCCGGCCGCGTAGCCGCCCATGATGTGGCTGAAGTAGGGCGTGCGGTAGCGCGGCGGCACCGGCGCGTAGTCGAAGCCGTCGGCCTTCAGCGCGTCGGCCTCGAACGCCATCACGCCGGAGGCGGCGGGGATCCTGTCCATCGGCAGCTGGTGCAGGCGCTGGTCGAGCATCGCCGCTTCCAGGTATTCGGTGGTGGCGAAGCCCTGGTTGAACTTCGACGCCGCGATCACCTTGTCCAGCAGCGCCTGCGGCATCGCCTCGCCGGTCTGGTAGTGCCTGGCGTAGTGCGCCAGCACTTCCGGCCAGTCGGCCCACATCTCGTTGACCTGCGACGGGTATTCGACGAAGTCGCGCGGCACGTTCATCGAGAAGTACGGGTAGCGCACGTCCTGGAAGAAGCCGTGCAGCGCGTGGCCGAACTCGTGGAACGCGGTGGTGACCTCGTCCCAGGTCAGCAGCGTGGGCTTGCCGGCGGACGGCTTGGGGATGTTGAGGTGGTTGGCGACGACCGGCTTCTCGCCGGTCAGCGCGGCCTGCGCCACGTAGGTGTTCATCCACGCGCCGCCGCGCTTGGAGGCGCGCGCGTACGGGTCCCAGATGAAGATGGCGAGGCGCTTGCCGTCCTTGTCGAACACGTCGTAGGTCCACGTGTCCGGGTGGTACTTCGGCAGGTCGGTGCGCTCCTTGAAGCTGATCCCGTACAGCTTGTTGGCGGCATAGAACACGCCGTTCTCCAGCACGTTCTTCATCTCGAAGTACGGCTTGAGCTGGCTCTCGTCGAAGCTGTACTTCGCGGCGCGCACCTTCTCGCTGTAGTACGACCAGTCCCACGGCTGCAACTGGAACGACGGCTGGCCCTTGGCCTGCTGGTCGGCGTCGATCATCGCCTGCAGGTCGGCGCCCTCGCGGCGGGCGTTGGCCACCGCCTTGGGCGCCAGCTGGCGCAGCATGGCGTTGACGTTGTCCTGGTTGGCGGCGGTCTCGTCGGCCAGCACGTAGTTGGCGTAGGTGTCGTAGCCCAGCAGCGCGGCGCGTTCGGCGCGCAGCTTGAGCACCTGCGAGATGATGGCGGTGTTGTCGAACTTGTTGCCGCGGCTGCCGCGCGCCACCGACGCCTCGTGGATGCGCTCGCGCAGGGCGCGGTCCTCCAGCTGCGTTTCGGCCGGCTGGCCGGTGGTGTTGAGCAGGGCGATCACGTACTTGCCCTCCAGCTTGCGGGCCTTGGCGGCTTCGGCCGCGGCGGCGATCTGCTCGTCGCTGAAGCCCTTGAGCGCGGCGGCGTTGTCCACCACCACGGCGGAGTCGTTCACCTCGGCCAGCACGTTCTGGTCGAACTGGGTGCCGAGCTTGGACAGCTCGGTGTTGATCGCGCGCACGCGCGCCTTCTGCGCGTCGGTCAGCGCGGCGCCGGCGCGGACGAAGTCCTGGTAGCGCTTCTCCAGCAGGCGGCGGTCCACCGGATCCAGGCCGAGGGTGTCGCGGGCGTCGTACAGCGCCTTGATCCGCGCGAACAGCTTCGGATTCAGCGCGATGGCGTCGCTGTGGGCGGAGAACTTCGGCGCGTAGTCGGTTTCGAGCTTCTCGCGGGCGTCGTTCTTGTCGGTGCCGACCAGGTTGAAGAACACGCTGGTGGCGCGGCTCAGCACCTGGCCGCTCTTTTCCATCGCCACGATGGTGTTCTGGAAGGTCGGCTGCGCCGGATCGTTGGCGATCGCGTCGATTTCCTTCAGCTGCTGGGCCATGCCGGCGTCGAAAGCGGGACCGAAGTCGCTGTCCTTGATCCTGTCGAACTGCGGGTAGTTCAGGTCCAGCGTGCTGGGTGCGGCGAACGGGCCGCTGTAGGCGGTAGTCATCGAAGCCTCCTGCTTCTTCTGCGCGGCTTGGGCGGCGTTGCCGCCCAGGCTGGCGGCGATGGCGAGCGCAAGCGCGCAGGCGATGGGTCGGTTCATGCGGGTCTCGGTGGTCCGGAAGGCAGCGGCAAGGGTAGCGCATGGGCGGCGGAGGGGGATGTGCAGGAGGCCATGGCCGGCCCGCTGGTCGATCCGCGCTTGTTTTCGCGTTGTTTGCGGATAGGCTGGAATGCGTTCCCGAGGAGCAGCGGCTTCCCATGTCCGACACCGCATACGAATTCGAGGCCGCCGGCCTGGACGGCACGCCGCAGCCGCTGTCGCAATGGCGCGGCAAGGCGCTGCTGATCGTCAACGTGGCCAGCAAGTGCGGCTTCACCCCGCAGTACGCCGGGCTGGAGCAGCTCTGGCGCGATTACGGCGACCGCGGGTTGGTGGTGCTGGGCTTCCCCTGTGACCAGTTCGGCCATCAGGAGCCGGGCGACGCGGACGAGATCCGCAATTTCTGCTCGCTGACCTACGACGTGACCTTCCCGATGTTCGCCAAGGTCGAGGTGAACGGGGCCGGCGCGCATCCGCTGTGGAAATGGCTCAAGTCCGAGAAGGGCGGCCTGCTGGGCATCGACGCGATCAAGTGGAACTTCACCAAGTTCCTGGTCGGCCGCGACGGCCGGGTGATCAGGCGCTATGCGCCCACCGACAAGCCGGAATCGCTGGCGCGCGACATCGAGAAGGCCCTGGCATGACCGCCGAGGTGCTGTCGGGCGACGGCTACCGGCTGGAGTTCGACTTCCGGCCGCCGCTGCTGACGGTGCACCTGCGGGGCGAGGCCGAGACCACCCTGGAAACCACCCGCGAATACTGGCTGCGCATTTCGGAGCGGGCGAACGCCTATGGCGCCGAGCAATTGCTGGTGCTGGATGCGCTTCCCGGCGAGGTGATGAGCGACGAGGATCTCGTGCGCTTCTTTGACAGCGTGGGCACCCTCGGGCTGGAGCATGTGCGGATCGCCTACGTCGAGGGCCGCACGGATCAAGTATCTCGGATCGAATACGTCGAGCTGCTGGCGCTGGAGCGGGGCTACCGAATCCGCATGTTCACCAACGAGAGCGACGCGCGGCTGTGGCTGAGCTACGGCGGCGGCTAGGCTGACGCGGCGGCGGCCGTCACTTCTCCACGAGCGCGCTCGAACACGACACGCCGGCGGCGCCGATGCGTAGGCGTGCGGGTGGCGGTTTCTTATTTTTCGACGAACGCGCGTTCGAACACGTATTCGCCGGCGGTGCCGATGCGCGGCGAGGCGGTGAAGCCGCGCGCGTCGAGGATGGCGCGGAAATCGGCCAGCATCTGCGGGCTGCCGCAGATCATCGCGCGATCGAAGGCCGGGTCCAGCGCCTCGATGCCCAGCGCGCCGGCGATGCGGCCCTGGTCGAGGTGGTCGGTGATGCGGCCGCGGTGATCGCGGCCGTTGTGCTCGAACGCCTCGCGCGAAACCGTCGGGTAGTACAGCAGGCGGTCGCGGATCATCTCGCCCAGCAGTTCGTGGTTGGGCAGCTCGCGCTCGATGTAGTCGCGGTAGGCCAGGTCCTCCGCGCCGCGCACGCCGTGGCAGAGGATCACGCGCTCGAAGCGCTCCCAGGTTTCCGGGTCCTTGATCACCGACAGCCACGGCGCCAGCCCGGTGCCAGTGGACAGCAGGTACAGGTTGCGGCCGGCGTGCAGGTCCGAGATCAGCAGGGTGCCGGTGGGCTTGCGGCCGATCAGGATGGTGTCGCCGGGCCGGATGTGCTGCAGGCGCGAGGTCAGCGGGCCCTCGGCCACCTTGATGCTGAAGAACTCCAGCTGCTCCTCCCAGTTCGCGCTGGCGATGGAATAGGCGCGCATCAGCGGCTTGCGGCTGCCGTCGGGCTGCTCGACCTCCAGCCCGATCATCACGAACTGGCCGTTGTCGAAACGGAAGCCGTCGTCGCGGGTGGTGGTGAAGCTGAAGTAGGCGTCCGTCCAGTGGCGGACGTCGAGCACCGTTTCGGTGCCGAAGGGCGAGGCCATGCGTGTGGGGGCTGTTCCGTGTAGCCGCCTATTTTACGCGGCGGCGCAGCATGGCGTTTGATCCGGAGCAAAACCGGGGCGTTGATGCGGCTTGCGGCATCATGCGCGGATGGACGCCACCGGCACGCTCTGGACCATCGGCCACTCCACCCGGCCATGGGCGGAATTCGTGGCGATGCTGGACGGGGCCGGCATCCAGGTGCTGGCCGACGTGCGCCGCTTCGCCGGTTCGCGCCGCAACCCGCAGTTCTCGCGCGACGCGATGCCGCAGGCGCTGGCCGAGGCCGGCATCCGCTACTGGCCGCTGCCGGCGCTGGGCGGACGCCGCAAGCCACTGCCGGACTCGCCCAACACGGCATGGCGGGTCGAGGCGTTCCGCGCCTATGCCGACTACCTGGCCGATCCCGAGTACGTCGCCGCGCGCGAGGCGCTGATGGCGACCGCGCGGGTCGAGCGCACCTGCGTGATGTGCGCGGAGGCGCTGTGGTGGCGCTGCCATCGTCGCCTGATTGCCGACGATTTCACCGCGCGCGGCTGGACGGTGCTGCACCTGATGGCGGCGGGCAAGGCCGAGCAGCACGCCCTCAACCCGGATGCGCTGATGGTGGACGGCGTGCTGCGCTATCCAGGGCCGCAGGGCACGCTGCTGTAAGGCAGGCCTGCGGCGGCGGTCACTTCGCGGCGGCGGGCGGCACCAGCCGCAGCAGCTTGCCGTCGCGCTCGTCGGTCAGCACGTAGACCTTGCCGTCCTTGCCGACGCGCACGTCGCGGATGCGGCTGCCCAGATCGGTGAGCAGGCGTTCCTCGGACACGATCCGCTCGCCGTCCAGCGTCAGCCGGATCAGGCTCTGGCCGGCCAGCGCGCCCAGCAGCAGGCTGTCGTTCCAGGCGCTGTCCGGGTGGCCCACCAGGAAGGCCATGCCGGACAGCGCCGGCGACTTCGGCCAGACGTGGTACGGGCGCTCCATGCCCGGCGCCTCGCGGCCGTGGGTTTCCGGGTAGGGGCGGTTGGTCAAATAGTCCATGCCGTCGCTGATGACCGGCCAGCCGTAGTTTTTCCCGGCTTCGGGCCGGTTGATCTCGTCGCCGCCGCGCGGGCCATGCTCGCTCTGCCACAGCCGGCCGGTGCGGGGATCGACCGCCAGCCCCTGCATGTTGCGGTGGCCGTAGCTCCAGATCGCGCGGCGAACGCCCGCGCCGTCGGCGAACGGGTTGTCGGCGGGCAGGGTGCCGTCGAGATTCAACCGCACCAGCTTGCCCTGCAACACCTCCAGGTCCTGCGCCAGTTCCTTCTGGTTGCGCTCGCCCTGGCTGATGAAAACGTGGCCTTTGCCGTCGAAGGCGATGCGCGAGCCGAAGTGGTTCGGCCCCTTCAGCTTGGGCGTCTGCCGATAGACCACGCGCAGGTCGGACAGCCCCGCGTCGCCCAGCGTGGAGGTGGCCGCCGCGGTGCCGGCGGTGCCGTCCTCGCCCGGCTCGGCGTAGCTCAGCCAGATGCGCTTGTTGCCGGCGAAGCCGGGATCGAGCGCCACGTCCAGCAGCCCGCCCTGGCCTTCGGCGAATACCGCCGGCACTCCGGCAAGCGGTGGGGAAACCTGGCCGTCGGCGGAAATCCGCCGCAGCCGGCCGGGGCGTTCGGTGACGAGAAAGCCGCCGTCCGGCAGCAGCGCCACCGCCCACGGATGGTCCAGCCCGGTGGCGACGGTTTCGATGCGCAATTCGCCGGCCTTCGAGGCTTCCGTCTGCGGCGCGGCCGTTCCCGCGGCGGGCGCGGGGCGGGCGCAGGCGTTCAGCGCCAGCGGGAATGCGAGGCAAAAGAGAATTCGGGGAATGTGACGCATGGTGGTCGCTCCTTCATGGCGTCATTCCCGCGAAGGCGGGAATCCAGCCGTTGCTCTTGTCGTTGAAAAATCAAACGCCGGATTCCCGCCTTCGCGAGAATGACGGTAGGAGGGCTCAACGGTAGCCGGCCGCCTGCAACTCGAACAGCTCCGCGTAGCGTCCGCCCTGCGCCATCAATTGCTCGTGAGTGCCGCTGGCTTCCACCTTGCCGTCGGCCAGCACCAGGATGCGGTCGGCCATGCGCACGCTGCTGAAGCGGTGGCTGATCAGCACGGCGGTCTTGCCCTCGGACAGTTCCTTGAAGCGCTCGAACACCTCGAACTCGCTGCGCGCGTCCAGCGCGGCGGTAGGCTCGTCGAGGATCATCACCTGCGCGTCGCGCATGTAGGCGCGGGCGATCGCGATTTTCTGCCACTGGCCGCCGGACAGGTCCACGCCGTCCTTGAAGCGCTTGCCGATCACCTGGTCGAACCCCTTCGGCAAGGATGCGACCACCTCGTCCGCCATGCCCTTGCGCGCGGCGCGTTCGATCCGCGCGCGGTCGTCCATCGCGTCGATCTGGCCGACGCCGATGTTCTCCGCCGCGGTCAGGTGGTAGCGCACGAAGTCCTGGAAGATCACGCCGATGCTGGCGCGCAGGTCGTCGAGGTCGTAATCGCGCAGGTCGCGTCCGTCCAGCAGGATGCGGCCCTCGTCCGGGTCGTACAGCCGCGCCAGCAGCTTCACCAGCGTGGTCTTGCCGGCCCCGTTTTCGCCGACCAGCGCCAGCACTTCGCCCGCGTGCAGTTCGAACGACAGCCCGCGCAGCGCCCAGCGCTCGCTGCCTTCATAGCGGAAGCCGACGTTCTCGAACACGAAGCCGCGACGGATCGGCGCGGGCACCGGCACGGCGTCGGGTTTGCTGGCGATTTCCGGCTCGATCTCGAAGAACGAATACAGGTCGTCCAGATACAGCGCCTGTCCGGCGACCTGCGAGAAGCCGCTCAACAGGCTTTCCAGCAGCTGGCGCAGGCGGCGGAAGCTGCCGGCGAGGAAGGTCAGGTCGCCGATGGAGAAATCGCCGCGCACCGTGCGCCAGGCGATGTAGGCGTAGGCGACGTAATAGCCCAGCGTGCCGAGCGCGGCCAGCAGCGTGCCCCAGAATGCTCGCTTGCCGGCCAGCTTCCTGTTGGCCTCGAAGAACTTCCGCGACAGCGTGCGAAAGCGCTCGATGAAAAAGCGGTTGAGGTTGAAGATCTTGACCTCTTTCGCCGTCTCCACGCTGGCGCCCATCTGCCGCAGGTATTCCAGCTGGCGGCGCTCCGGCGTCCACTGGAAGTTGAGCGAATAGTTCAGCGCATTGAAGTGCGCCTCGCCGACGAAGGCCGGCACCAGCGCGATCGCCAGTAGCGCCATCAGCCACGGCGCATAAGCCAGCAGGCCGACCGCGAAACTGACCACCGTGATCGCGTCCTGCGCCTGCCCGAATAGCTGGCTGAGCAGGTTCATCCGCCCCACCGTCTGCCGGCGCGCGCGCTCCAGCTTGTCCTGCAGGTCGGCGTCCTCGAAGTCTTCGAGGTCGAGCAGCGCCGCGTGTTCCATCAGCCGGATGCTGGTGGCGTTGGTGAACAGCTCCGACAGCACCGCATCGACGTAGCCGGTCAGCCGGCCGAGCAGGTCGGAGCCGATCGCCAGAGCGAACTCGGCGCCGAGCAGCAGGAGCAGGTGGTCGAGCTGGCCGGCATGCCATGCGGCGGGCAGTTCGTGTGCCACGCCCAGGCCGATCAGCCGGATCGCCTCGTCGATGATGAGCTTGCCGACGTACAGCGTGGCGATGGGCAGGAAGGCGCGCACCAGCCGCAGGCCGATGGTGGCTGTGGTCAGTGCCTTGCTGGTGTTCCAGATCTCGCGCAGGAACGGCGGGATGTTGCGCATGGCGTCGAAGCGCTGGCGCAGGTCGAGCCGGGGTTGCGGAAGGGGTGGCGGCATCGTGCGTTCGGTCGATGGGGGCGGCTGGCCTTAAAATACCCCCAGCCTCTCCCGCCAGAACACCGAATCCGTGACCGCCATCAAGCAGGAAGATCTGATCCAGTCCGTCGCCGACGCGTTGCAGTACATCAGCTACTACCACCCGGTCGATTACATCAAGAGCCTCGCCGCCGCCTGGGAGCGCGAGGAATCGCCCGCCGCGAAGGACGCGATGGCGCAGATCCTGATCAATTCGCGGATGTGCGCGGAAGGGCATCGCCCGATCTGTCAGGACACCGGCATCGTCACCGTCTTCCTCGACGTCGGCATGGACGTGCGCTGGGAAGGCTTCACCGGTTCGCTGGAAGACGCCGTCAACGAAGGCGTGCGCCGCGCCTACAACGACCCGGACAACAAGCTGCGCGCCAGCGTGCTGGCCGATCCCGCCGGCAAGCGCATCAACACCAGGGACAACACGCCCTGCGTCGTCAACGTCAAGATCGTGCCGGGCGACAGGCTCGACGTGATCGTGGCGGCCAAGGGCGGCGGCTCGGAGGCGAAGTCCAAGTTCGCGATGCTCAACCCGTCCGACTCCATCGTCGATTGGGTGCTCAAGACCGTGCCGACGATGGGCGCGGGCTGGTGCCCGCCGGGCATGCTCGGCATCGGCATCGGTGGCACCGCCGAGAAGGCGATGCTGCTGGCGAAGGAGTCGCTGATGGAGGAGATCGACATCCAGGATCTCATTGCGCGCGGCCCGCAAAACCGCGTCGAGGAACTGCGCATCGAACTGTTCGAGAAGGTCAATGCGCTGGGCATCGGCGCGCAGGGGCTGGGCGGCCTGACCACCGTGCTGGACGTGAAGATCAAGGACTTCCCGACCCACGCCGCCAACCTGCCGGTGGCGATGATTCCGAACTGCGCGGCGACCCGCCACGCGCATTTCACCCTCGACGGCAGCGGCCCGGTGGCGCTGGAGCCGCCGTCGCTGGACGACTGGCCCAGGCTCACCTACAGCCCGCAGAACGCGCGCCGGGTGAACCTGGACACGATCACGAAGGACGAGGTCGCCACCTTCAAGCCGGGCGAAGTGCTGCTGCTCAACGGCAGGATGCTGACCGGCCGCGACGCCGCCCACAAGCGCATCGTGGACATGCTCAACAAGGGCGAGCCGCTGCCGGTCGATCTGGCCGGCCGCTTCATCTACTACGTCGGTCCGGTCGATCCGGTGCGCGACGAAGTCGTCGGCCCCGCCGGCCCGACCACCGCCACCCGCATGGACAAGTTCACCGAGCAGGTGCTGGCGCAGACCGGCCTGCTGGGCATGATCGGCAAGGCCGAACGCGGCCCGGCGGCGCTGGAGGCGATCAGGAAGCACCAGTCGGTGTACATGATGGCGGTCGGCGGCTCGGCCTACCTGGTGTCGAAGGCGATCCGCGCGGCGAAGGTCGTCGGCTTCGCCGACCTCGGCATGGAGGCGATCTACGAGTTCGAGGTCAAGGACATGCCGGTGACGGTGGCGGTGGACAGCACCGGCACCTCGGTGCACCAGACCGGCCCGCGCGAATGGCAGGCGAAGATCGGCAAGATTCCGCTGGCGGTGCTGGCTTGAGCAGCGCCGTCGTCGTCGACGGGCCCGGCTTCAAGGTTCGCTACACGAACGAACAGGGCTACCTGCGCGCGCACGTGTTCGACGGCCGAGACTCGCAGGCGGTGTCGATTGCGATGTGGCGGATGCTGGGCGACGAGTGCCGCGCGCGCGGCGCCGATCGCCTGCTGGTGCTGGAGGAATTGCTGGAAACCGTGGACACCGGCGAAATCGGGCCGATCATCGACGCGATGGAGCAAGCGGGATTGGGCCTGGTGCGGACCGCCTTCGTCGAATTGCTGGACGACATCGAGGGCAGCGAATACGGCGAGATCCTGTGCCGCGAGCGCGGCATCGTCATTCGCACGTTCTCCGGCGAGACGCAGGCCCGCCGCTGGTTGCTCTACGGGGATTGAAGCAGGGAATCGAGGCGGGCGGCGAGGAGTCAGCGCGGCTTGCGCGCGCCCTTGTCCTTGTCCTGCGGCGCCGCGGTGGCGCTGCCGAGGCCGTTGCCCAGGTTCTGCTGGAAGTCCTTCCACAGCGCCATGTTGCGCTCGGTGAGCTGGTTCAGCATCGCCCACGGTGTCTGCCCGAGCAGGCCGCCCATCTGCGAGCGGAATTGCTGCTGCTGTTCCAGGAACAGCTGCATCGAGCGTTCCAGGTAGTTGCCCATGAAGCCCTGCAGCGAGTCGCCGTAGAAGCGGATCAGCTGGCTCAGCAGCTGGGTGGACAGCATCGGCTGCCCGTCCTGCTCGTGCTCGGTGATGATCTGCAGCAGCACCTGCCGGGTCAGGTCCTCGCCGGTCTTGGCGTCGCGCACCTCGAAGGATTCTCCGTCGACGATCAGCTGGCGCACGTCCTCGATGGTGATGTAGCTGGAGATTTCGGTGTCGTAGAGGCGGCGGTTCGGATACTTCTTGATGACGCGGATCGCGGACATTGAGCAGGGACTCTAAGCGGCGCTGCCGGCAGCATGGCGCAGCGCAGCACGGGTTGCAACTCCCGCGCTGCGCGCGGGAGTTGCCGAAATCCGCTGCGCAAATTCCGGATTCCATTCGATCTTCCACACCCCATCCGCGCCTGCGGCGCGCATCGCCTCCTGACTCAGGGGGCTTGGTTTTCGCAATGGCTGCGTGCCGGCCCGATTAAACTTGCGCGATGGAAACGGCATTGAAAGAACGCTTCGGCGGCATCGACCGCCTGTACGGCAGCGGCGCACTGGCGCGGCTGTCGGCCTGCCACGTCACCGTGGTCGGGATCGGCGGCGTCGGCTCGTGGGCGGTGGAGGCGCTGGCCCGCAGCGGCATCGGCAAGTTGACCCTGATCGACGCCGACGACCTGTGCGTCTCCAACACCAACCGCCAGCTGCCGGCGCTCGAAGGCCAGTACGGCCGCGCCAAGATCGAGGCGATGGCGGAGCGCTGCCGGGCGATCAACCCGCACATCGTCCTCGACCTGAAGCCGCAGTTCCTGACGCCGTCCAACCTGGACGAACTGCTGGGAACGCCGGTGGATCTGGTGCTGGACGCCTGCGACAGTTTCCGCAGCAAGGTCGAGATGATCGCCTACTGCCGCCGCCGCAAGCAGCCCATCATCGCGGTCGGCTCGGCCGGCGGGCGCAGCGACGTCACCCAGATCCGCGTGCGCGATCTCTCGCGCACCGAGCACGACGCGATGCTCTCGCTGATCCGCAAGAAGCTGCGCGGCGAGTTCAATTTCCCGAAGAACCACGACCGCTACTTCGGCGTGCCGGCGGTGTATTCGCTGGAGAACGTGCGCTACCCGCAGGCCGACGGCAGCGTCTGCGGCGTGCGCCCGCAACTGGGCAAGGACGAAGCGCTGAAGCTGGACTGCGGCGCGGGGCTCGGCGCGGCGACGCACGTGACCGGCGCGTTCGCGTTCGCGGCGGTGGGGAAGGCGATGGAGATGCTGTTGAAGGCGAAAGCGCCTCCTGCTTCGGGGTGAGCGGGGGTTCCGGGCCGCGTAGCTGCGAGCCCGCGAATACCAGCCGGTTGGCCGGGGTGCGGGTTCGGGGCAGCCAGCAGATTGCATGCGCCCGAACCCTCATCCGCCCCTTCGGGGCACCTTCTCCCGAGCGGAGAAGGAAGATCAGGAGAGGCCGAACAGGCGCTCCGCATTCGCCGTGGTCGCGGCCGCCAGTGCTTCGCGCGAAACGCCGCGCAGCTCCGCCACAGCATCCAGCACCTCGACCAGATGCGCCGGCTCGTTGCGCTCGCCGCGATGCGCCGCGTCGGGCTGGTCGGGCGAATCGGTTTCCAGCAGCAGCTGCGCCAGCGGCATCGCCGCCACGGTCTGGCGCAGGCGGTTCGCGCGCTCGTACGTCACCGGTCCGCCGATCCCGAGCAGGAAGCCGAGCTTGTGCAGCTGCGCGGCCTGCTCGGCGCTGCCGGAAAAGCTGTGGACCACGCCGCGCAGGCCGTCGACCTTGCGGATCGAGGCGATCACCGCGTCCACCGCGCGCCGCGCGTGCACGATCACCGGCAGGTCGAACTCGCGCGCCAGCCGCAGCTGGCCGTCGAAATACGCCTGCTGCGCCTCGACGTCCAGGCCTTCGACGAAGAAATCCAGCCCGCATTCGCCCACCGCGACCGGGCGCTCGCGCTCGAGCCAGTCGCGCAGTTCGCGCAGGTGCTCCGGTCGATGCTCGGCCAGGTACATTGGGTGCAGCCCGTAGGCGGCGAACAGGCCGGGGAATTGCGCGCAGACGGCTTTCAGCTTCGGCCAGCCGGCGGCATCGACGGCCGGCACGATCTGCACGCCGACGCCCGCCGCCAGCGCGCGCGCATGGACGGCGTCGCGGTCGGCGTCGAATTCCGGCGCGTCGAAATGGCTGTGGCTGTCGATCAGGCGCACGTCAGCGCCGGACTTCGCCTTCGATGGGCGGCTTGGCGGCGTCTGGCTTCTTCTTCCAGCGTGCCAGCAGCAGCGTGCCCAGGCCGAGCAGGATTTCGTCCGCGAACGGAATGAAGTCGGGGATCAGCAGGTCGAGGAAGAACAGCACGGCGGACAGCAGGAACAGGCGCGGGAAGCTGAGCTTGCCGAGCCAGCGGAGCAGCGGTGCGATCAGGGGATTGGCCATGCCGGAAAACTAGCATGCACGCGGCATGAACATCGCGTTCGCCAAACTGAACAAACCTGTTTGCAGGCCGGGCGTGCTTGGTGGCCATTCATCTTTGTCGTGCTGGAATCGGTGCCGAACAGGGGATCTCCAACCACTCACGCGGGAGCAGAACGATGAAGAACAACACGCTTGCCATTGCGCTTGCCGCGCTGCTGGTCGGTGGCGTCGCCACCGCCGGCTACATGAACAGCCGCAGCCACGACAAGGCGGCGGCGCCTTCGCCCATCGCCGCCCAGCAGGCCCTCGCGGCCGACGGCAGCGAGCCGCTGCCCGCCGACAACGCCATCCCGGCCTCGGGCAAGGTGGAATACGCCGACGTCCTGGACGTGAAGGCGATCACCGAGCGCGAACCGCTGTACGCCACCGTGATCGGCACCGAGCCGGTGCGCGAATCCAGCACGACCTCCTCACCGCACGAAGTCTGCGAAGACGTGGTGGTGCAGGAGCGCCTGCCCGAGCGCGACGGCAACGTCGGCGGCACCGTGGCCGGCGCGGTCATCGGCGGTTTGGTCGGCAACCAGATCGGCAAAGGCAACGGCCGCAAGCTCGCCACCGTGGGCGGCGCCGTGGCCGGCGGCATGATCGGCAACAAGGTCGACAAGAACCACGTCGGCGGCAAGGTGGTTGAGCGCACCGAGCGCCAGTGCCATACCGTCAGCAACACCTCCACCAGCTCGCGCACCGTGGCCTGGAACGTGACCTACCGCAACCCGGACGGCACCACCGGCAGCATGCGCACCGAGAAGAAGCCGGGCAGCCGCATCGCGCTGGGCGACGGCAGCAAGACCGTCGGTTACGACGTGACCTACCAGCTGGACGGCGAACAGCACACCGTGCGCATGGACCAGAAGCCGGGCACGCGCCTGCCGGTCATTGACGGCCAGGTGGTGACCCAGACCGCGTCGGTCGGGGCCAACGCGGTGCGCTGAACGCCGCCGATTCCCGACACGATCCGAAGCGGCGGGGCCGGAGCGATCCGGCCCCGTTCGCGTTTGCGGGGGCGGCATCCGGCCGGGCCGGCGAAACGCAAGGCTTTCGCGCAAAGGCCGGCGTTCCGCATGCGGATTCTTGGCGAAACGCACGTACCGATTGCGCGGCATGCACGATTACAATGGCGGTTCGTCCATTTCGACCGTGAAAACATGGCCCTGCACCCGTACGATCTCTACGACGTCCGCTCCCTGCTGAGCGAGGAAGAACGCGCGGTGCAGGACACCGTGGCGCGCTTCACCGACGAGCGCGTCATCCCGATCATCGGCGATGCCTTCGACGCGGGCCGCTTCCCGAAGGAACTGGTGCCGGAGATCGCGGAACTGGGCCTGCTCGGTTCGTCGCTGCCGGAGAAGTACGGCTGCGCCGGCCTCAACGGCGTCAGCTACGGCCTGATCTGCCAGGAGCTGGAGCGCGGCGATTCCGGCATCCGCAGCTTCGTGTCGGTGCAGAGCTCGCTGTGCATGTACCCGATCTACGCCTACGGCAGCGAGGAGCAGCGCATGCGCTGGCTGCCGGACATGGCCGCGGGCAAGGTGATCGGCTGCTTCGGCCTGACCGAGCCGCACGGCGGTTCCGACCCGGCCAACATGAAGACCCGCGCGGTGCGCGACGGCGGCGACTGGGTGATCAACGGCTCCAAGATGTGGATCACCAACGGCAACCTGGCCGACATCGCCATCGTCTGGGCGCAGACCGACGAGGGCATCCAGGGCTTCGTGCTGGAGAAGGGCATGCCCGGCTTCACCGCGCAGGAGATCAAGCACAAGATGTCGCTGCGCGCCTCCGTCACCAGCGCGCTGTTCTTCGACAACGTGCGCGTGCCGGATTCCAGCCGCCTGCCGAACGTGAAGGGCCTGAAGGGCCCGCTGGGCTGCCTGACGCAGGCGCGCTACGGCATCACCTGGGGCCCGATCGGCGCCGCCATCGCCTGCCTCGACGAGGCGCTGAACTATTCCAAGGAACGCATCCTGTTCGACCGCCCGGTGGCGGCGACCCAGAGCGCGCAGATCAAGCTGGCCGAGATGGCCCGCCGCATCACCCTGGCGCAACTGCTGGTGCTGCAGCTCGGCCGCCTGAAGGATGCCGGCACCATGCAGCCGCAGCAGGTCTCGCTGGCGAAGTGGAACAACTGCCGCATGGCGATCGACATCGCGCGCGAATGCCGCGACCTGCTCGGCGGCGCCGGCATCACCACCGAGCACGCCGCGATCCGCCACGCGCTGAACCTGGAATCGGTCATCACCTACGAAGGCACGGAAACCGTGCACCAGTTGGTGATCGGGCGCGAGTTGACCGGCATCAACGCGTTCTGATTCCGCGCTTCCCTTCTCCCGCTGGGAGAAGGTGCCCGAAGGGCGGATGAGGGTACGGCGGCTCGGGATGCTCGAAGCCCGCGCTTCGCGGAATTCCTCACCTCGACCACTCTCCCGCTGGGAGAGTGGTTTCAGGAGCAAGGCTTTGAAGATCGACGACATCCGCATCGAAACCGACCGCCTGATCCTGCGCCCGCCGCGCCTCGAGGATTTCGACGGCTTCGCGGAAATGCAGGGCGACGCGGATGCTGCGCGCTTCATCGGCGGGCATGTCGGCCGCGCGGAAGCGTGGCGGCGGTTCCTGTGGCAGCCGGGCGCGTGGCTGGTGCAGGGCTTCGGCATGTTCGCCGTGGTCGAGAAGGCCAGCGGCGAGTGGCTGGGACAGATTGGGCCGTGGAAGCCGGAAGGCTGGCCGGGCAACGAGATCGGCTACGCCTTCCATCCGCGCGCCTGGGGCAAGGGCTACGCGACCGAAGCCGGCACCGCCGCCGTCGACTGGGCCTTCGCCCATCTCGGCTGGGACGACATCATCCACTGCATCGACCCGGGCAACGTCGCCTCGCAGAACGTGGCGAAGCGGCTCGGCTCGACGCTGAAAGGTCCGGGCAAGCTGCCGCCGCCGTTCCAGGACGTGCCGATCGAGGTCTGGGGCCAGACCCGCTCGCAGTGGCTCGCACGCCGAGAAGGGAGCGCCGCATGATCACGGTTTACGGCTTCTCGCCCTCGGGCAACTGCCACAAGGTGCGGCTGCTGCTGGAACAGCTTGGCCGCTCCTATGCCTGGATCGAAACCGACAGCGCGCACGGCGCGACGCGGACGCCGGGGTATTTGGCGAAGAATCCAAACGGCAAGGTGCCGATGATCGAGCGCGACGACGGCGGCGTCCTTGTCGAGTCGAACGCGATCCTGTGCTGGCTGGCGGAGGGCACCCCCTTCCTGCCGGCCGATCCGTGGCGGAAGGCGCAGGCGCTGAGCTGGATGTTCTTCGAGCAGTACAGCCACGAGCCGTACATCGCGGTGGCGCGCTTCGTCTGCGGCTGGACGCTGGCGGATTCGCCGCGTCGCGCCGAATTGCCGAAGCTGCGCGAGCGTGGCCACGCCGCGCTGGCGGTGATGGAACGGCACCTCGCGTCGCAGCCCTGGTTCACCGGCGATGAATACGGCGTCGCCGACATCGCGCTGTACGCCTACACCTGCGTCGCGCCGCACGGCGGCATCGCGCTGGACGCGTATCCGGCCGTTCGCGGCTGGTTGGCCCGCGTCGAGGCCACGCCCGGTTTCGTGCCGCTGCCCGCGCCCGATGCCGCGGCGCAGGCGCTGATCGACCAATCCACATGACCACGCCTCTGTCGTCCTGAGCGCAGCGAAGGACCTGCTTCTCACTCTCCATGGAAAGCAGGCCCTTCGGCTTCGCCTCGGGACGACACTGGCCCCATCACAGAGCAGACACCATGTTCGCCACCGTTCCCAATCCCATCCCGGCCCGCATGAAGGGCCTGAACCGCGCCGAGATCTGCGACGTCAATTTCCAGGAGTTCGTGCGCGGCTGGAACGGCCAGGCGCAGCCGAGGCCCGCCCCGGATGAAGCCATCCTCGATGGCAGCGCGCTGGACGCGCGCGGTTTCCGCGAGCTGTTCGAATCGCAGCTCATCAGCCGCCACCTCGACCTGATGGCACGCGTGCTGCGCGTGCAGAACAAGGTCTTCTACACCATCGGCAGCAGCGGCCACGAAGGCAATGCGATGGTCGCGCGCGCCGCGCGGCATACCGATCCGGCCTTCCTGCACTACCGCAGCGGCGGCTTCATGGCCGAACGCTTCCGCAAGCTGCCCGGCATGGATCCGATCATGGATTCGGCGCTGTCGTTCGCGGCCAGCGCGGAAGACCCGGCCTCCGGCGGTCGCCACAAGGTTTGGGGCAGCAAGCCGCTGTGGGTGCTGCCGCAGACCTCGACCATCGCTTCGCACCTGCCGAAGGCGCTGGGCACGGCGGTCGCCATCGAGGCCGCGCGCCGGATCGGGCATCAGTTGCCGATCCCGGACGATTCCATCGCGATCTGCTCGTTCGGCGACGCCAGCGCCAACCACGCCACCGCGCAGACCGCGTTCAACGCGGCCAGCTGGACGGCCTACCAGAAGCTGCCGGCGCCGGTGCTGTACGTGTGCGAGGACAACGGCATCGGCATCTCGGTGAAGACGCCGGGCGGCTGGATCGCCGAGAGCTTCCGCAGCCGGCCCGACCTCGACTACTTCTTCGCCGACGGCCTCGACCTCGCCGCCGGCTACGGCGACGTGCTGCGCGCGGTGGAGCACTGCCGCCGCACCCGCCGGCCGACCTTCCTGCATCTGCGCACCCAGCGCATCATGGGCCACGCCGGCACCGACTTCGAGATCGAGTGGCGCAGCATCGATGAGCTGTGCGCGGTGGAAGCGGGCGATCCTCTGCTGCGCAGCGCCGCGATCGCGCTGGAATCCGGGCTGATGTCGAAGGACGAGATCCTCGCCCTGTACGAAGACACGCGGAAGAAGTGCTTCGCCGCCGCCGAGGATGCCGACCGTCGCCCGCGCATCGAGACGCTGGAGCACGTGATGGCGCCGCTGGCGCCGTACACGCCGGACAAGGTCGCGGCCGAAGCCGCGCGCGCGCCGTCGCTGGAGGCCCGCGTCAAGGCGTTCGGCAGCGAGGACAAGCTGCCGGAATCGCTGCCGCCGCGCCACCTCGCCATCCAGATCAACAACGCGCTGCACGACCTGTTCGCCAAGTATCCGGAGACGCTGTTGTTCGGCGAGGACGTGGCGCAGAAGGGCGGCGTCTACACGGTGACCAAGGGCCTGCACAAGGCGTTCGGCAACCGCCGCGTGTTCAACACGCTGCTGGACGAAACCATGATCCTGGGCATGGCGCAGGGCTTCGCCAACGTCGGCATGCTGCCGATCCCGGAGATCCAGTACCTGGCCTACCTGCACAACGCCATCGACCAGATCCGCGGCGAGGCGGCGTCGCTGCAGTTCTTCAGCAATGGCCAGTACGCCAACCCGATGGTGGTGCGCATCGCCGGTCTCGGCTACCAGCGCGGCTTCGGCGGCCACTTCCACAACGACAACTCGGTGACCGCGCTGCGCGACATCCCGGGCATCGTGGTCGGTTGCCCCTCGCGCGGCGACGACGCGGCGATGATGCTGCGCACGCTGGCAGCGCTGGCGAAGGTGGACGGGCGGGTGACGGTGTTCCTCGAACCCATCGCGCTGTACATGACCAAGGACCTGTTTGATGCCGGCGACGGCGGCTGGCTGACCGAATATCCCGCTCCAGACCGGGCCATGACGCTGGGCGAGGAGCGCGTCTACAGCCCGGACGCCACCGACTGCGTGATCTTCAGCTACGGCAACGGCATGCCGATGAGCCTGCGCGCGGCGCGCGCCATCGAGGCGAAGCACGGCTGGAAGGTGCGCGTGGTCGACCTGCGCTGGCTGGTGCCGCTGAACCACGCGGCCATCGCGAAGCATGCGGGTGAGTGCGACCGCATCCTCGTGGTCGACGAAGGCCGCTTCAGCGCCGGCATCGGCGAAGGCGTGATCACCGCAATCACCGAGGCGGGTTTCGGCGGCAAGCCGATCCGCCGCGTGGTCGGCGCGGATACCTACACGCCGCTGGCCGGCGCGGCGTTCCTGGTGATTCCGAAGGACGAGGACATCGTGGCAGCGGCGGCGCTTTTGTAAGCGCTACTGGTTCGCTACGTCATTCCCGCTTTCGAGGGAATGACGGTGACTGTCGCTATGGCGCGATCTTGCGTTTCAACGCCCGCGCCACCGGCAGCGGAAGATTGGGCAGCGAGCGCAGCAGCCACGGCAGCACACGGCGCTTGGCGCCGCCCAGCGATTCCGGCACCACCGCTTCGATCAGGTGTGGGCCCGGCTGTGTCAGCGCGTATTCCAGCGCCTTGCAGAAGTCCTCGGCGGTGTCGGCGCGCGCGGCGTGCACGCCCATGCCCTGCGCCAGTCGCGCGAAGTCCAGCACCGGGCCGTGCAGGTCGAGCTGCGACTTGGCCTTGCTGCCCACCGCGGCATCCGCGCCGACGCGTTCCAGTTCCACGTTGAGCACCGAGTAGGAGGCGTTGTTGAAGACGATGACGGTAACGTCGAGGTGTTCGCGCGCCATCGTCCACAGCGCCTGGATCGTGTACATCGCGCTGCCGTCGCCGACCAGCGCCAGCACCGGGCGATCCGGGCAGGCGATGGCCGCGCCTACCGCGTTTGGCAGCCCCTGACCGATCGCGCCTCCGGTCAGGGTGAGCAGGTCGTGGCGCGGGCAGCCGGCGGTCATGGTGCCCAGCAGCAGGCCCGAGGTGATCGCCTCGTCGACGACGATGGCGCGTTCCGGCAGCAGGTGGCCGACCGCCTTGCAGACCTTGGCGGCGGTCAGCCGTCCGCGCGGGCGCGGCGGGCGCGCGGCCGGTTGCAGCGCGGGCGTTGCCTGCGTCGCGCCCAGCGCGGCGGCGAGCTTTTCGAGGCTGGCGGCGGCATCCTGTGCCGGCGTCGCCAGCGTATGCACGGCGCAGCCATCCGGCACCAGGTCGCTGGCCTTGCCGGGATAGGCGAAGAACGACACCGGCGGCTTGGCATCGACCAGAATCAGATGTTCGATGCCGGTCAGTTGCAATGTCGCCAGCTCGGCCAGATAGGCGATGCGTTCCACCGCAGGCAAGCCGGCGCCGCGTTCCAGGCGCGTGGGGAACACCTCGCAGTGCAGCTTCACGCCATGTTGCGCGGCGATGCGCGCGGCGGTCAGCAGCGCCGGTTCGCGCAGCGCCTGCCCGCCGAGCAGCAGCGCGGTCTTGCCGCCGCCGCGGATCGTGCCGGCAATCGCGGCGATGGTGGCGTCGTCGGCCGGCAGCGGCGCGGGCGGCGGCGGAGGCGGGCAGGGCGTGCCGCCTTCGCCCCAGGACACGTCGGCGGGCAGGATCAGCGTCGCCACCTGTCCCGGCAGGCCGCGCGCGGCTTGGATCGCGTCCACCGCGTCGCCGCACAGCGCGGCGGTGCTTTTCGATGTGCGCACGAAGCCGGGCGAGACGTTGCGCGCTACAGTCTCGATGTCGGATTGCAATTGCGCGTCGAACGGCACGTGGTGGGTCGCGTGGTCGCCGACGATGTTGACCACCGGCACCTTGCCCTTGCGCGCGTTGTGCAGGTTGGCCAGCCCGTTGCCGAGGCCGCAGCCGAGGTGGAGCAGGGCGGCGGCGGGCTTGCCGGCCATCCGCGCGTAGCCGTCGGCGGCGCCGGTGGCCACGCCCTCGAACAGCGCCAGCACGGCGCGCATGCGCGGCTCGGAATCGAGCGCGGCGACGAAGTGCATCTCGCTGGTGCCGGGGTTGGAGAAGCAGACCTCGATGCCGGCGTCGGCCAGGGTCTTCATCAGGGCTTGCGCGCCGTTCATGCGGTGTCCTTCAGTGTCCGGAAGCGATCGCGCGGGCCGCCGCGCGCGCGGTGAGGATGCAGCCGGGCAGGAAGGTGCCCTCCAGCGAGCGCTTGCCGTTGGCACCGCCGCCGCCGAAGCCGGCCGCCTCGCCCACGCAGTACAGGCCGGGGATCGGCGCATCGGCCGCGTCCAGCACGCGGCTGTGCAGGTCGGTGCGCAGGCCGCCCAGGCTCTTGCGGGTGATCAGCTGCATGTGGACGGCGATGAACGGGCCCGCGCCGGGCTTTTGCAACGGCGCCGGCTTGCAGGTGCGCAGGCGATCCGGGCCCCACTGCCGTGCGTGCAGGATGCGGCGCACCTGCATGTCGGCGTCGGGGTTCGCGCCGGGGGCGAAGTTCGCGTCGAAGGCGTCGGCGGTGGCCTGCAGCGTTGCCGGGTCGATGTCGTGCGAGCAGGTCAGGGCGTTCATTTTTTCCGCCAGCCCGGCCAGGGTGTCGTCGACCAGGAAGTGCGGGCTCTCGCGCTGCATCTGCCGTACCAGCCGGTGGTTGCCCAGCAGCGTTTCCTTGAGGAAGCGCAGGAACTGTTTATTGCGGATGCGCGGGTTGTGCTCCGCGCCGGAGATCGCGAACTCCTTGGCGGCGATGCGCCAGTTGAGCAGATGCCAGGTCCACGGCTTCTCCTGCTCGGCCACGCGCCGGCACAGCCAGTGCGTATCGAAGCCGGTCACCAGCGGCTCGGGACCGATGCGCCGGCCCGCATGGTCCAGCCACAGCGCCGACTTGCACGGGATCGCCGACAGCCCGTGGCCTTCGAAATGCGGGAACGGATGCGGAAAGCCGGCGGCGTAGTTCCACATCTCGCCGGCGCGGACGAGCTGCGCGCCCAACCCTTCGGCGGCGTGGTGCATGCGGCCGTCGGCGTAGGGATGCGCGCCGTTGAGCATCGTGGCGGGCAACGGGCGATCCGGCGGCCAGTTGCGGCGCGTCTCGGCGTGGCCGCCGTTGATGCCGCCGGTCGCCAGCACCACTGCGGGCGCGTCGATGTGCAGTTCCTCGCCGGTGGCTTCGTCCACCGCCAGCGCGCCGGCCATGCGGCCGTCGCGCGTTTCCAGCGCGGTCGCGCGGTGGCGATGCAGCAGGACGAGCTTTCCGTTCGCACCGGCCTCATGCAGCGCGGCGATCATCCGCCGCGCCAGCTCGCGCGACGTGCCCCAGACGATGTGGTAGCGCGGCATCGAATTGCCGTCGCCGTCGCGCCCGCGCTCGACCCAGTTCACCGCCGGCATGAAGGTGATCCCGTGGGCCAGCAGCCAGTCGTGCACGTCGGCGCGCGAGCGCTCGACGTAGTGGCGCGCCCACGCCACGGCATGCGCGTCCTGCGGGTCGAGTTCGCCGAAGCGCATCCAGTCGGCGAACGCGCGCTCGGGCGAATCGGTGATCTTTCTGCGCGCCTGCAACGGCGTGCCGACCAGCGCCATGCCGCCGAACGCCCACAGCGCCAGCCCGCCGAAGCGTTCCGGCGTGTCGCGGTCCACCAGCGCCACGCGCTTGCCGGCGCGCAGGGCTTCCAGCGCCGCCACGATCCCGGCGAGGCCGCCGCCGATGACCAGTACGTCCGTCCGCAATGCCGCCATGCCCGTCCTCCCGTGCGGCCATCATGGCGCAGCGGTCGGAAGCGGGACAGGGGCCGGCGCGGCCAATTCGGATCAGGCGGAGGCGGCGCGGGCCTGCAGCATCGCCTCGAACTCCGCCAGCGGCAGCGGGCGCGCGATCAGGTAGCCCTGGAACGCGTCGCAGCCGTGCTTGCGGAGGAAGTCTTGCTGTTCGGCGGTTTCCACGCCCTCGGCGATGACTTCCAGGTTCAGGCCGCGGCCCATGCCGATGATGGTCTGGGCGACGGTGGCGTCGTTGCCGTCCTCGGGCAGGCGGCTGACGAAGGAGCGGTCGATCTTGAGCTGGTCCAGCGGCAGCCGCGACAGGTAGGACAGCGAGGAATAGCCGGTGCCGAAATCGTCCAGCGAGATGCGGATGCCGAGGCTGCGCAGTTCGTCCAGCTTGGCGGTGATCTCGCCGATGTCGCCGAGGATCGCGGTTTCGGTGATTTCCAGCTTGAGCCGGGCCGGGTCGGCGCCGCTGCGCTCCAGCGCGCGGCGCACGTCGCCGATGAAGCCGGGCTGCGCGAACTGCTTGGCGCTGACGTTGATCGCCAGCGCCAGCTCGCGGGTCAGCGGCTGCTCCGCCCAGCGCGCCAGCCGGTGGCAGGCGCGCTGCAGCACCCAGTCGCCCAGCGGCAGGATCAGGCCGTTTTCCTCGGCGAAGGCGATGAACGCGTCCGGCGGCACCCGCTCGCCGTTGGGGCGGGTCCAGCGCAGCAGCGCCTCGGCGCCCACCGCGCGGTCCTGGCGGTCGATCTGCAACTGCAGGTGCAGGTCCAGTTCGCCGGTGTCGCCGGTGATGGCGTTGAGCAGGTCGCCGGTCAGCGCCTCCTGCTGTTCCAGCGCGGCCAGCATGGCGGGCTCGAAGCGGCGGACCTGGTCGCGGCCGGCGGCCTTGGCCGCGTACATCGCCAGCTCGGCTTCCTTGAGCACGGATTCGGAGGCGCCCTGGCCCGGATGCAGCTCGGTCCAGCCGATGCTGACGGTGACGTTGATCGGCGCGGCGTTGCCCAGCCAGAACGGCTCGTGCAGCGCTTGCCGCACGCGCTCGGCGAAATGCGGCGCGTATTCCGCGCAGGGCACCGGCTCCTCGTTCTGGCAGGTCAGCAGCAGGGCGAAGGTGCCGCCGCTGAAGCGGCTGAGGATGTCGTGCTCGCCCAGCAGCGAGCGCAGCCGCTGGGCGAGGAAGGCCAGCAGGCGGTCGCCGGTGGCGTGGCTGCGCAGCTCGTTGATGCGCTTGAAGTGGTCGAGGTCGATCAGCAGCAGCGCGCCCGAGGTCAGCGCGTCGTCGCCCAGCAGGTGCTGCAGGCGGTCGTTGAGGAAGTTGCGGTTGGGCAGGTCGGTCAGCGGGTCGAACAGCGCCATGTGCTCGGCGCGGGCGTGGGCCTCGCGCTCGCCGGTCAGGTCGGCCATCGCGCAGACGTAGTGGCGGATGCTGCCGCCCTCGTCCTGCACCGCCGAGACCTCCAGCCGCACCACCCGCAGCTGGCCCTGCTTGGTGGTGATCCACTGTTCGCCCAGCCAGAAGCCTTCGTTGCGGATCTGGGTCCACATGCGCTGGTAGAAGCTGCGCTCGTGGCGCTGCGATTCCAGCATCGACGGCCGTTCCCCGATCACCTCGGCGGCGCCGTAGCCGGTCAGCGTGGTGAACGCGGCGTTGACGCGCTGGATCACCCCTTCGTTGTCCAGCACCACCAGCGCGTCCTGGGTCTGGAAGGCTGCCGCCGCGAGCCGCAGCTCGCTTTCCGACTGCTTGCGTTCGCTGATGTCCTGCGCGTAGGCGATGACGTACTGCGCGTTGCCCTCGGCGTCGTGGGTGCCCGAGCAGTCCAGCAGCACCGGGAAGCGGCGGCCGTCGCGGGTCACCTGCTCGGTCTCGATCATGTAGTGGGCGAGGTGGCTGGTGTCGCGGCGCGAGCGGGTGCGCTCGTCGGCGATGTCCGGCGGGTAGAGGATGTTGGCGGGTTGCCCGGCCAGTTCCTCCGGTGTGTAGCCGCGTTCGCGCGCGAACGTGGGATTGGCCATCACGATGGTCTGGGTGGGCACGTCGAAGATCGCCACGCCGAACGCCGCGTGCTGGAAGGCATGCGCCCACAGCCGCAGCTGCGCCTCGGTCTGCAGGCGGTCGGTGATGTCGCGGGCGGTGCCCAGCAGGCCGTAGACCTCGCCGTCGGGATGGCGCAGCGGGACGTTGATGACTTCCAGCTGGTGCGTCCCGCCCTCGATCGCGACGGGCAGCAGGTAGGTCTGCTGCTCGCCCCGCTGCACCGCCTGTCCGTCCATGCGGCGGATCAGGGCGACCTGGTCCGGCGCGAACAGTTCCTCGTCGGTGCGGCCGATGATGTCGCGGTGCTGCAGGTGCAGGATGCCGAACACGCGCTCGTTGCATTCGCGGTAGACGCCGGCGCGGTCCTTCACCCACATGGCGTCCGGGCTGGCGTCGAACAGCGCGCGCAGCTTGTCCTGCTGGGCCTGGATCTCGCGCGTGCGCGAGCGCACGTTGCGGCCCAGCGTCCAGATCCACAGCGCCATCAGCGCGACCACGCCCAGCGCCACCGCCACGCCGATGCCGGTGAGGCGCATCCAGTCGGACAGGATGGACGGGTGCTCCAGCCAGCGCTTGCGCAGCGCGGCGCGCTCCTCCGGTTTGATCAATGCCATGCCGCGCTCGATCGCCTTGAACGTGGCGTCGTCGCCCTTGCGCACCGCCCAGTGCGACTGCTCGGTGAACAGCACGAATGCCTGGTGGAAGCGGTCCAGCGCGGAGTTGCGGTACAGGTTGTAGTCCGCCGGGTACTGGTCCATGCAGAAGATCAGCAGGTCGCCGCGCAGCGCGGCCCGCATGATCCCGTCGTAGTTGTCGAAGATCTGCAGGTTGGCGATGCCTTCCTCGTTCAACCGCTCGGCGCAGGCGTCGCCGCGCTGCACGCCGACCGGGAACCCGCGCAGGGTGCCGACGTCGACGATGCCGTTGAGGCGGCGGCTCACGTAGATGCCGACCGGCAGGTCCACGTAGGGCTTGGAGAACTCGAACTGCGCCGCGCGCGACGGCGTGCGGTAGAGCATGTCGATCACGTCCGCGCGGCCGCCGCGCATGTTCTGCATGGCGGCGCCCCAGTCGGTCAGGACCAGGTCGACCTGGATGCCGGTGCGCTGCTCGAACAGCCGCCAGATGTCGGCCTCGTAGCCCTGCGGCTTGCCGTCGCCGTCGAGGAAGAAGAACGGGGGATAGTTGTAGTTGCTGACCACCCGGATGCGCGCGGGCGCGTCGGTGGCGGGGGCGGGCGCGGACAGGACGGTCGGAGGCAGTGCGAACAGAAGCGCCAACACCAGCAGCATGCGCCGCCAGGTGCCGCACGAGCGAACACGCGCACCATCCCTCATGCGTCCCTCCCTGCGCATGTCCAAGAAAACGCGACTCTTCAGGCGATAACGGCCAGCCCGCGGCGTTGTTTATACCGCATGCCGGCGACGGCTGCGGCCGAGCCCCGCGCGGTCAGCGCGCCAGGCCGTTCGCCAGCGGCCGCTCGTGCAGGGCGGCGCCGTCCGCGAGCCGCACCGGCGCGCCCCGTTCTACCGGCAGCACGGCCAGCGCCAGCGGCGCGGCGCTGGCGACGATGCTGCCGACGGCGCGCGTGTCCTCGAACACCTCGGCGCCGGCCGCGGGCGCAGCGTCGGTCTCGAACAGCGCCAGTCCGCGCTTGGCCTGCCCGAGGAAGTGGGTGCGGGCGACGATTTCCTGCCCCGGATAGCAACCTTTTTTCACGCTGAAGGCGCGCAGGCGTTCCAGCGAGAGCTGCTGCGGCGTCCACTGGCCGGCCTGCGAGGCGGGCAGGCGCGGCAGGCCGTGGGCGAGATCGGCGGCGTCCCAGCGGGCGAGGGCGGTGGCGTCGTCGTCCGCCGGCGCCGCATCGATTCGCAGCCGGCGCGGGCCGCCGTCGCCGGACATGTCCAGTTCGACGGCATCGCCGATCCGCGCCCATGCCGGGCCCCGCGCCTGCGCGGGGGCGTCGAAGCCGCCATTGGCGTGCAGATCACCGCGCACCTCGATCTTCAGCTTGCTGCGGAACACGTAGCGGCGCAGCGCGTCGGCCAGTTCCGCGGCGTCCGCGTCCGGCAGCAGCAGCCACAGCGTTTCCGCGTCGATCCGCAGCAGCGCGAACAGCGCGAGCACGCGCCCCTTCGGCGTCAGCCAGCCGTTCCACTGCCACTGGCCGTCGCCCAGCGCGGCCACGTCGTTCATGAATTGCGCCTGCGCAAATGCCGCCGCATCGCGCCCGATGATGGCCAGCACCTCATGGCTTGGCAGGCGGAACTCGCGGGCTGGTGCGGCTTGTGGCTTGTCGTGCATCGGGGTGCGGACGTAAACTGATCGGGTTGTGAATGCGTCGATGATAGGTCAAACCCGTCCCGCCCCGAGTCCGCGCCGTCGCCGGCCGAACCCGGGGAGCCCGCGTCGTTGCCGGTTCCAGCCGCGCCGACCGCAGCCGAAGAACACGGCGGTCGTGGCGGTCTGGACCCCACCCGCTACGGGGACTGGGAAAAGAACGGCCGCTGCATCGACTTCTGATCCATAGCCACGCGGCGCGAGCCGCCCAGCCCGGAGAACGCACCGCTCATGGCTGCTTCCGATCCGCGCGGACGCGAACGTCCGCTGTCGCCGCACCTGCAGGTCTATCGCTGGCAGGTGCAGATGGCCACCTCGATCCTGCACCGCGCCACCGGCATGATCCTTTCCGTCGGCGCGCTGGCGCTGGTCTGCGGCCTGATGGCCCTGGCCGGCGGCGCCGAACGCTGGGCCGCCTTCGCCGCCTGCCTCGGCTCGCCGCTGGGCAAGCTGGCGATGCTGGGCTTCAGCTGGGCGCTGGCCTACCACCTGATCAACGGCGTCCGCCACCTGCTGCAGGACGGCGGGCTGGGGTTCTCGATCCCGGATTTCGTGCGCAACAGCTGGATTTCCATCATCGGCAGCGTGGTGCTGACCGCGCTGGGCTGGGGCATCGTGCTGTCGCACTGGGGGCAGGCATGAACGACTACCGCACTCCGCTCAAGCGCTCGCTGGGCCTCGGTTCGGCGAAGGACGGCACCCATCACTTCGCCTGGCAGCGGATCACTGCCATCTCCACCGGGCTGTCCGCGCTGTGGCTGCTCGGCATGGTGCTGACCATGCGCAGCGCCGACTACGCCTACGTGCACGCGCTGGTCGCCGATCCGGTCAACGCCTGCGTGCTGGTCGCCTTCCTGCTCGGCATGTTCTGGCACGCCAAGCTCGGCCTGCAGGTGATCGTCGAGGATTACGTGCACACCCCGCTGGCGGCCACCGTGGCCCAACTGGCCATCATTTTCGTCTGCGCCCTGGCGGCCATCGCCAGCGTGCTCGCGGTGCTGCGCATCGCGCTCGGGAGCTGATTCGCGATGTCCGCCTACAAGATCCAGGAACACAAGTTCGACATGATCGTGGTCGGGGCCGGCGGCGCCGGCCTGCGCGCCACCTTCGGCCTGGCCCAGAAGGGCCTGCAGACCGCCTGCATCACCAAGGTCTTCCCGACCCGCAGCCACACCGTGGCGGCGCAGGGCGGCATCTCCGCCGCGCTGGGCAACATGGGGCCGGACGACTGGCGCTTCCACTTCTACGACACCATCAAGGGCTCGGACTGGCTGGGCGACCAGGACGCCATCGAGTACATGTGCCGCGAGGCCATTCCGGCGATCATCGAGCTGGAGCACCAGGGCGTGCCGTTCAGCCGCACCGAGGAGGGCAAGATCTACCAGCGCCCGTTCGGCGGCATGACCACCGACTACGGCAAGGGCACCGCGCAGCGCACCTGCGCCGCCGCCGACCGCACCGGCCACGCGATCCTGCACACCCTGTACCAGCAGGCGCTGGCGCACGACGCGCGCTTCTTCATCGAATACTTCGCCCTCGACCTGATCATGGACGAGGAGGGCGTGTGCCGCGGCGTGCTGGCGCTGGACATGTCCGAGGGCACGCTGCACCTGTTCCGCGCCCAGGGCGTGGTGCTGGCCACCGGCGGCTACGGCCGCGCGTATTTCAGCGCGACTTCCGCCCACACCTGCACCGGCGACGGCGGCGGCATGGCGCTGCGCGCCGGGTTGGGCCTGCAGGACATGGAGTTCGTGCAGTTCCACCCGACCGGCATCTACGGCGCCGGCTGCCTGATCACCGAGGGCGTGCGCGGCGAAGGCGGCATCCTGCGCAATAGCAACGGCGAGCGCTTCATGGAGCGCTACGCGCCGAACGCGAAGGACCTGGCCTCGCGCGACGTGGTGTCGCGCTCGATGACCATCGAGATCCGCGAAGGCCGCGGCGTGGGCGAGCACAAGGACCACATCTTCCTCGACCTCACCCACCTCGATCCGAAGGACATCCACGAGAAGCTGCCGGGCATCTCCGAGAGCGCGCGCATCTTCGCCGGCGTCGACGTGGAGAAGCAGCCGATCCCGGTGATCCCGACCGTGCACTACAACATGGGCGGCATCCCCACCAACTACCACGGCGAAGTGGTGCAACTGGCGGGCGGCAATCCCGACGCGGTGGTGCCGGGCCTGTACGCCATCGGCGAGGCCGCCTGCGTGTCGGTGCACGGCGCGAACCGCCTGGGCTCCAACTCGCTGCTCGACCTGGTGGTGTTCGGCCGCGCGGTCGCCAACCGCTGCGCCGAGACGATCACGCCGGGCGCGCCGCACAAGCCGCTCGCGGGCGACGCCTGCGACAAGGCGCTGGCCAACCTCGACAAGCTGCGCAACGCCCACGGCGGCACCCCGACCGCGGTGATCCGCAACAACATGCAGCGCGCGATGCAGAAGGACGCGGCGGTGTTCCGCACCGGCGAGTCGCTGGCCGAGGGCGTCAAGGCGATCGGCGAGATCCACGCCAGCTTCGCCGACGTGAAGGTCTCCGACCGCTCGCTGGTCTGGAACTCGGACCTGGTCGAGACGCTGGAGCTGCAGAACCTGCTGGGCCAGGCGCTGGTCACCATCGTTTCCGCCGAGAACCGCAAGGAATCGCGCGGCGCGCACGCCCGCGAGGACTTCCCGGAGCGCGACGACGAGCACTGGCAGAAGCACACCATCTGCTGGGCCGACGAGGCGGGCAACACCCGCATCGACTACCGTCCGGTGCACATGTACACCCTCGACGACGACGTCGAGGTCGTGCCGCCGAAGAAGCGCGTCTACTGAGCCGGGAGACCTGAGCAATGGCCGAATTCACCCTCCCGAAGAACTCCAAGATCCAGAAGGGCAAGCACTTCCCGGCGCACGGCGCCAAGCAGGCGCGCACCTTCAAGGTCTACCGCTGGAGCCCGGACGACGGTCTGAACCCGCGCACCGACACCTACGAGGTGGACATGGCCGCGTGCGGGCCGATGGTCCTGGACGCGCTGATCAAGATCAAGAACGAGATCGACCCGACGCTGACCTTCCGCCGCTCCTGCCGCGAAGGCATCTGCGGCTCGTGCGCGATGAACATCGACGGCACCAACACGCTGGCCTGCATCTGCGCGATCGACAGCGTGAAGGGCGGCGAGGTCAACATCTACCCGCTGCCGCACATGCCGGTGGTGAAGGACCTGGTGCCGGATCTGACCCACTTCTACGCCCAGCACGCCAGCATCCGCCCGTGGCTGCGCACGCAGACGCCGGCCCCGCCGGATCGCGAGCGCCTGCAGTCGAAGGACGACCGCGCCAAGCTCGACGGCCTGTACGAGTGCATCCTGTGTGCCTGCTGCTCGACCAGCTGCCCCAGCTACTGGTGGAACGGCGAACGCTACCTCGGCCCGGCGATCCTGCTGCAGGCCTACCGCTGGATCGTGGACAGCCGCGATGAGGACACCGGCGCGCGGCTGGACGACCTCGAGGATCCGTTCAAGCTGTACCGCTGCCACACCATCATGAACTGCGCCCGGACCTGCCCGAAGGGCCTGAATCCGGCCAAGGCCATCGCCGAGATCAAGAAGCTGATGCTGGCGCGCAAGATGTGAGGTTCCTTCCTTCTCCCCCGGGAGAAGGTGCCCCGCAGGGGCGGATGAGGGTACGGGCGCAGGCGCGCGTATCCCGACTCCACGGGAGTTTTGCCCCATCCCTTCGTCCCGTCCCTCTCCCGTCGGGAGAGGGGCTTGAGTCCCCGGCACATGCAGATCGACGACGAAACCGAACTGCGGAAATTGCGCTGGCGCTGCCGGCGCGGCATGCGCGAGCTCGACCAGTTGCTGGAGCGCTGGCTCGATCGCCAATGGCGGCAAAGTCCGACCGCCGAGCGCGCCGTTTTCCTGCGGCTGCTGGACAGCGAAGACGACAGACTCTGGCGCTGGTTCCTCGGCCACGAGACTCCGGACGATGTCGAAATCGCGACGCTCATCGAACGCATCCGCGCCCTTCCTGCTTGACTGGCGGCCCTCGCGCCGGCTGACCGCCGCGCTGTGCGCGCTGGCGCTGC
The DNA here is from genome assembly GCF_014395425.1 of Thermomonas brevis. Classification (NCBI taxonomy): domain Bacteria; kingdom Pseudomonadati; phylum Pseudomonadota; class Gammaproteobacteria; order Lysobacterales; family Lysobacteraceae; genus Thermomonas; species Thermomonas brevis. Next base: position 473,701 of record NZ_CP060711.1, on the reverse strand, counting down.
TGGCTCCGCTGTCCCTGTTCGCTTCCGACCTGCCGCCCGCGCTGGCGTGGCCGTGTGCGCTGCTGGCCGCCGGCTGCGGCGCCGTGGAGGCGCGACGCTATGCCGCGCAGCCGTCACGTACCTTGTGCATTCCGGCCGGCGCGGGCGAAGCGCGCTGCGACGGCGCGCGCATGGACGCGCTGTGCGTCCGCTGGCGCGGCCCGCTGGCCTTCCTGCACTGGTGCGGTTCCGATGGCCGCCTCCGCCGTCTCGTGTTCTGGCCGGACACGCTGGACGCGGCGGGGCGACGTGAACTGCGGCTGGCGATGCAGCGCCGCGAGGCTGCCGCCGGCGCGGCATCGGTGGCAGGATAGGCGGTCACTCGAAAGGGCTTTCGATGTTCAAACCCGTCCCCGTCGCCATCGGCCTGCGCTACCTGCGCGCGAAACGCCGCAACGGCTTCATCTCCTTCATCTCGCTGGCTTCGATCCTCGGCATCGCGCTGGGCGTCACCGCGCTGATCACCACGCTGGCGGTGATGAGCGGCTTCCAGAAGGAAATCCGCGACCGCATGCTGGGAATGGCCGCGCACGCCACCGTCAGCGGCTACGGCGAGCCGCTGCAGGACTGGCGGCATGCCGTGCAGGTGGCGACGGGCGATGCGCGCGTGATCGGCGCCGCGCCCTACATCGAGAAGGAGGCGCTGATCTCCGGCGCCAACAACCAGCCGGCGATGCTGCGCGCGGTGATCCCGGCGGAGGAGGGCAAGGTCTCGGTGCTGCCGGAGAAGATGGTGCAGGGCAAGCTGGCCGAGCTGACGCCCGGCAGCTTCAACATCGTGCTGGGCCGGGAATTGGCGATGTGGCTGGGCGTGGGCGTGGGCGACGACGTCATCGTCACCCTCGCCGAGTTCCGCAGCACGCCGGTCGGCGGCGTGCAGACCATGAAGCGCTTCAAGGTCAGCGGCGTCTTCGAGGCCGGCTACAACGAATTCGACAAGGGCCTGGCGGTGGTCAACCTCGAGGATCTGCAGCGGGTGCTGCGGATGGGCGAGGGCGTCACCGGCGTGCGCCTGAAGCTGCGCGACATGGACCGCGCCTTCGAGGTCGCCCGCGACCTCGCGATGAAGCTGAAAGGCCCCTACCGGGTCAGCGACTGGACGCAGGACAACGCCAACCTGTTCCGCGCGCTGAAGATGGAGAAGACGGTGATGGCGATCCTGCTGTCGCTGATCGTGGCGATGGGCGCGTTCAACCTGGTGTCCTCGCAGGTGATGCTGGTCACCGACAAGCAGGCCGACATCGCCATCCTGCGCACGCTGGGCCTGACGCCCGGGCAGGTGATGCGCACCTTCATGGTGCAGGGCGGCCTGATCGGCATCATCGGCACGGTGGCCGGGGTGATCGGCGGCGTCGCGCTGACGTTCAACCTCAACAATCTCCTGCAGGCCATCGAAAAGGTGTTCGGCATACAACTGCTGCCCGAGGACGTGTACTACATCACCGGGCTGCCCACCGACATGCAGGCCGGCGACGTGGTCGCCATCGTCTGCGCCGCGCTGGTCATGGCGTTCCTCGCCACCCTGTACCCGGCCTGGCGCGCGGCGCGCACGGCCCCGGCGGAGGCGCTGCGCTATGAGTGAGGTGATCCGCGCCGACAAGCTCGGCAAGACCTATGCCGAAGGCACGCTGCACACGCCGGTGTTCGACGGGCTGGACTTCACCGCGCATGCGGGCGAGACGGTCGCCATCCTCGGCGCGTCCGGCGCCGGCAAGAGCACCCTGCTGCACCTGCTGGGCGGGCTGGACATACCCAGCGCCGGCGAGGTGTACGTGGCCGGGCAGAAGATGAGCGCGTTGTCCGACGCCGCGCGCGGTCGCCTGCGCAACGCGTCGCTGGGCTTCGTCTACCAGTTCCACCACCTGCTGCCGGAGTTCACCGCGCTGGAGAACGCGATGATGCCGGTGCTGCTGGCCGGCCGTTCCACCGATGAGGCGCGCCAGCGCGCGCAGGCGCTGCTGGAATCGGTGGGCCTGGGGCATCGCCTCCAGCACAAGCCGGGCGAGCTGTCGGGCGGCGAGCGCCAGCGCGCGGCGGTGGCGCGCGCGCTGGTCAACAATCCCGCCTGCGTGCTCGGCGACGAGCCCACCGGCAACCTCGACGAGAAGACCGCAGCCACCGTGTTCGCGCAGATGCTGGAACTCAACCGCGCGCAGGGCACCAGCCTGGTGCTGGTGACCCACGACCGCCGACTGGCGCGCAGGCTGGATCGCGTGCTGGAGCTGCGCGAGGGCAGGCTGCACGCGCTGGCCGCAGCGGAGGTCTGACGGATGCCGCTGTTCAAGCTGCTCGGCGTGCTGGTGATCGCCTATGCCGCGTATGGCGCATGGCGCGGCGAGGTGTTCGCCAAGTCCGGGCCGTGGGGGAAGACCATCGCGCGCGAGGATTCGCCGCGCTATTTCTGGGCGGTGATCGCGATCTACGGCCTGCTAGGGCTGGCGCTGCTGACGGTGTTCTGAGCGCTGTCAGCGGAGCAGTCTCCGTTCTGCAGGCGCTATCCCTCGCATCTTTTGTAGAGCCGAGCTTGCTCGGCTGCTCTTGGCGCTTCCGGCCCGCTCATCGTGAATCGCAACCTCGACCGGACCAATCAGGGTAAAACCCTGACCCCGCAACGCTGCCTGCGCCGACGCCCAGCGCGCGCTCGATGTTCGACGCTGCCGACATGGCGGTCTCTCTCCCGTTTCCTCGCATGCGCCCGGCAGTGGTGGCATCCCGCCGCAGCGTCCTGCCGCCGATTCCCTTCTTCGGCCCCGCATGCGCCGCGGCGCTGCTGGCCGGCGTCACCGCCTGCCTGCTGCTGCCCGCATTGCCGCCGCGCTGGCTGCTGGCGTTGCTGCTTGCGGGATCGCTGCCGCTGCTCGGCATCGCCGCGCTGCGTCCCGCGGGGATGCTGCTGGCCGGACTGGCCTTCGCCGGCCTGCACGCCGGTCATGCGTTGGACGCGCAGCTGCCGCAGGCGTCGCAGGGGCAGGCGCTGGCCGTGCGGGGCCGGATCGTCGAACTGCCGGTGCACGAGGCGCGCCGCACCCGTTTCCGCTTCGAGGTCGATGACGACGCGACGCAGCCAACGGCGCTGCGTGGCAAGACTTTGCAACTGGCCTGGTACGAGGACGATCCGCAGCCGCGCCTGCGCCTGCGGGCCGGCAGCCGCTGGGCGTTCCCGGTGCGCCTGCGTGCGCCGCGCGGGCTGCGCAATCCGGGTGGCGGCGACGCGGAGAAATACGCGTTGGCATCGCGCATCGCCGCCACCGGCTTCGTGCTGGAGCCCGCGCTGGCGAAGCGGCTGGCCGCGCCGGCCGGCATCGACGCCTGGCGCGAAGCGACGAGCGCGCGGATCGCCGCAGCCGTGCCCGCGCCGTCCTCGCGCTACGTGCGCGCGCTGGCGCTGGGCGACACCCGTGCGCTGGACGATGCCGATTGGGCGCGGTTGCGCGCCGCCGGGCTGACCCATCTGGTCGCGATTTCCGGCTTCCACGTCGGGCTGGTGGCCGGCTTCTGCGCCGCGCTCGCGGCGGCGCTGTGGTGGCTGTGGCCGCCGCTGTGCCATTGGCTGCCGCGCCCGTTCGCCGCCGGTGCGGGCGCGGTGCTCGGCGCGTTCGGCTACGCGCTGCTGACCGGCATGGCGGTGCCGACCCTGCGCACCGCGGTGATGATCGCCGCGCTGGTGGCGGCGCGCTGGCTGCGGCGACGGATGCGCCTGGCCGACACGCTGGCGCTGGGCTGCATCGTGCTGCTCCTGCTCGATCCGCTGGCGGTGCTGGGCGCGGGCTTCTGGTTGAGCTTCGCCGGCGTGGCCTGGCTGCTATGGTGCCTGCCGGAAGGCGGTGGAAACGGAGCGAAAGCCGTGCTGCGCGGGTTCCTCGCCGCGCAGGCCGTCGCCAGCCTCGGCCTGCTGCCGCTGACCGTGCTGCTGTTCGGGCAGGCCTCGTTCGTCGGGCCCATCGCCAATCTGGCGGCGGTGCCGTGGTGGAGCCTGGTGGTGGTGCCATTGGGCCTGCTCGGCGTGCTGGCCGAGACCCTGCACGCTGGTTTCGGGCAGCCGTTCTGGCAGGCGGCGGCCTGGTGCTTCGACCTGCTCTGGCCGGTGCTGGCGCGCATCGCCGACAGTCCGATGGCGATGGCCTGGCTGCCGGAGTCGCGCTGGTACGCGCTGCCGCTGGCGCTGCTGTCGGCGCTGTGGCTGCTGCTGCCGCGCGGCCTGCCGGGGCGCTGGCTGGCGCTGCTGTTGTGGCTGCCGCTGCTGCATCCGCCGCGCGAACTGCCGGCGCAGGGCGAAGCGGAACTGACCGTGATCGACGTGGGGCAGGGCCTCTCGGTGCTGGTGCGCACCGCGCATCACAGTCTGCTGTACGACATGGGGCCGGCGCTGCCGGACGGCTTCGATGCCGGCGAACGCGCGGTGGTGCCGGCGCTGCATGCGCTTGGCGTCGCGCGGCTGGACATGGCGGTGATCAGCCACGGCGACAACGACCACGCTGGCGGCCGGCAGGCGGTGGCGGCGGCGTTCCCGCTGCCGCGCGTGCTGGCGCCGCGCGGCAGCCCGGCGGCCGGCAACGCGTTCTGCCGGACCGGGCTGCACTGGACATGGGACGGCGTACATTTCCGCGTCCTGCATCCTGCGGACGGGTTCCCCTACTTGGGCAACGAAGCTGCCTGCGTGCTGCGCATCGAAACCGCCCGCGGCAGCGCGCTGCTCACAGGCGACGTCGGCCATTACGTGGAACGCAAGCTGCTGCGCGAGGACGCCGCGCATCTGCGCAGCGACGTGGTGGTCGTGCCGCACCACGGCAGCGACGGTTCTTCCGATCCGGCCTTCGTCGCCGCGACCGGGGCGAAGCTGGCGCTGGTGTCGTCCGGCGCCGACAACCGCTTCCGGCATCCGCGTCCGCCGGTGGTGCGGCGCTGGTGTGAGGCCGGCGCGGAAGTGCTGGACACGTCGCGCTCCGGCGCGATCCGGGTCTGGATCGGGCGCGACGGCCTGCGCCTGCGCGAGCAACGCGCCTTCCATGCGCGGCTGTGGGATACCGTGCGCAGGCGCGGCCAGACGGCTGGGCTATGCTACGCGCCGGAGTTTTGGCGGCCATGAGGGCCGGAGGATCGACCCGTGCTGGAACTGATCAAGGCCGGTGGCTGGCCGATGATCCCGCTGCTGCTGCTGACCGTGGCCGCGTTCGCAATAGTGATCGAACGCTTCTGGAGCCTGCGCCGCGAGCGCGTGCTGCCGCCCGGCCTGGGCGAGGAAGTGCGCGCCTGGGTGGCGCGCGGCAAGCCGCTGGAACCCGCGCACATCGAATCGCTGCGCGCCACTTCGCCGCTGGGCGCGCTGCTGGCGGCCGAACTCGACGTGCGCCACCGCGGCCGCGAAGTCATTCGCGAGCGCGTCGAGGACGTGGGCCGCCACCTCGTCCACCGCATGGAGCGCTTCCTCAACGCGCTGGGCACCATTGCTGCCGCCGGTCCGCTGCTGGGCCTGTTCGGCACCGTGGTCGGCATGATCCAGATGTTCCTCGGCATCCTCGACCACGGCATCGGCGACGCCAGCCAACTGGCCGGCGGCATCGGCAAGGCGCTGGTCTGTACCGCCACCGGCATGATCGTGGCGATCCCGGCGCTGGCCTTCCACCGCTACTTCCGCGGCCGCATCGCCAGCTACATCGTGGACATGGAACACGAGGCGATGCGCCTGCAGGACGTGCTGGACGAAGCCGCCGCCGGCCGCGGCCGGCAGGACTGAGGGCGGCCACGCATGCGGATCGCCGACCGCCGCGACGACGACATCCCCGAGATCAACCTGGTGCCGCTGATCGACGTGGTGCTGTGCCTGCTGATCTTCTTCGTCGTCACCACCACCTTCGACGCCCGCTCGGTGCTGAAGCTCGAACTGCCGCGCGCCGACGGCCAGCCCGCCGAGACGAAGGCGCAGCCGCTGGGCATCCTGATCAACGCGGACGGGCGCTATTTCGTCGGCGATCGCGAGGTGTTGCGCACCGACGTGGAATCGCTGAAGCAGGCGCTGCGCGAGGTGGCCGGCGACGATCGCCAGCGCACGGTGCTGATCCGTGCCGACGCGCGCACGCCTTGGCAGGCGGTGGTGACGGCCTACGACGCGCTGGCCCAGCTCGGCTTCCGCAAGGTCGCCAATGCCACCGCGCCGCAGCCGGCCGGGCAGGACAAGGACGCATGAGCGACGGCGCCGCTTCGCCCTGGGCGCTCTATCGCCGCCTGCTGGGTCTGACCGGCCCGTATCGCGGCGTGCTGCTGCTGGCACTGGTCGGCCTGCTGCTGGAAGGCGCGGCGGCCGGTGCGTTCGGCCTGCTGACCAAGCCGATGGTCGATGAGACCTTCGTCGCCAAGAACCCGGAATTCGGCCTGCTGCTGCCGCTGGCCATCGTCGGCATCTTCGTGGTACGCGGCATCGCCGGTTACATCACCGACCTGTACATGGCCAAGGCCGCGCGCGGCGTCGCCCGCGACATGCGCGTAAACGCGATGGACAAGTACCTGCGCCTGCCGGGCCTGCGCCTCGACGCCGAGCCGGTGCCGTCGATGCTGGTGCGGCTGGGTTCGGACAGCGACCAGGTGGCGCAGGCGGTGGTGGACTCCGCCAAGATCATGCTGCAGCAGTCGTTGCAGGTGATCGCGATGCTGGCGGTGATGCTGTACGCCAGTTGGCGGGTGACGCTGGCGGTGCTGCTGTTGGGGCCGGCCATCGCCTGGATGATGGACAAGGTCGGCCGGCGCTACCGGCGCTTCGGCCACCGCGTGCAGGAAACCTCGGCGCAGATGATGCTGGCCGCCGACCAGGCGCTGTCCAACCAGCAGGAAGTGAAGGTCTACGGCGCGCGGGCGGCGGAGCTGGAGCGCTACACCGCGCTGGCCAACCACAACCTGAAGCTGAGCCTGAAGGTCGAGGCCACCCGCAGCATTGCGTCCGCGGTGGTGCAGTTGACCGGCGCCATCGGGCTGGCCCTGCTGCTGTTCTTCGCCGGCCGCGAGGCGCTGGAAGGGCGGCTGACCGCGGGCGGCTTCGTGCAGCTGATGATGTCGATGCTGGCGATCATCCCGGCGCTGCGCCAGCTCACCAACGTGCAGGGCGCGCTCCAGCGCGGCATCGCCTCGGCCGAACGCCTGTTCCACGTGCTGGACGCGGACGACGAGATCGATGCCGGCACCCGCCCGCTGGCGCGCGCGCGCGGGCTGATCGAGTTCCGCGACGTACGCCTGTCCTATCCGGACCAGCCGCGCCCGGCGCTGGCGGGGATCAGCTTCACCGCGCGGCCCGGCACGGTGACGGCGATCGTCGGCCGCTCCGGCAGCGGCAAGTCCACGCTGGTGAAGCTGATTCCGCGCTTCTACGAGCCGGACAGCGGCAAAATCCTGCTCGACGGCCATCCGCTGGACGACTACCCGCTGGCCGACCTGCGCCGGCAGCTGGCGATGGTGGGCCAGCAGGTGATGCTGTTCGACGGCACGGTCGCCGCGAACGTGGCCTACGGCGAGCTGCGCGATGCCCATCCCGACGGCGTCGCGCGCGCGCTGCGCGACGCGAACGCGATGGAGTTCGTGGCGCAACTGCCCGAAGGCGCGCAGGCGCAGATCGGGGTCAAGGGCGGCAAGCTGTCCGGCGGCCAGCGCCAGCGCCTCGCCATCGCCCGCGCGATGCTCAAGGACGCGCCGATCCTGATCCTCGACGAAGCCACCGCCGCGCTCGACAACGCCTCGGAGCGGCTGGTGCAGGACGCGCTGGCGCAGCTGATCCCGGACCGCACCACGCTGGTCATCGCGCACCGCCTGTCCACCGTCGAGCACGCCGACCAGATCCTGGTGCTGGACGATGGCCGGCTGGTGGAGCGGGGCACGCACGCGGAGCTGCTGGCGCGCGGCGGCGTGTACGCGCAGCTGCACGCCGCGCAGTTCCGGGAGCAGGGCGCTTGAGCGGTACGCGGTTGCCGCAGACGCCCGCATGGTGGTTCGACGGCAGCGCGCCACCGCTGTGGGCGCGCGCGGTTTCGACGTTGTACGGCGCGGCGGTCGCGCTGCGCCGCTGGGCTTACCGGCGCGGACTGCTGCGCCGCCACCATCCCGGCGTTCCGGTGATCGTGGTGGGCAACCTGGTGGCCGGCGGCAGCGGCAAGACGCCGCTGACGGTCGCCGTGGTCGAACGGCTGCGCGCGGCCGGCTGGACGCCCGGCGTCGCCAGCCGCGGCTACGGGCGCGCGGACGCTTCGACGCCGCGCTGGGTGGAGCCGGGCATGGACGCCGCGTCCGCGGGCGACGAACCCCTGCTGATCGCGCGCGCCACCGGCGCGAAAGTGCGGGTCGACCGCGACCGCGTCGTGGCTGCGCGCGCGCTGGCCGCGGCCGGCTGCGACATCGTGGTCTGCGACGATGGCCTGCAGCATTACCGGCTGATGCGCGACGTCGAAATCGAAGTGCAGGACGTGCGCCGCCGCTACGGCAACAGCCTGCTGCTGCCCGCCGGGCCGCTGCGCGAACCGCTGGAGCGCGCGGCGGACTGCGCCCTGCGCGTGGTCAACCTGGGCGTGGCCGACGCCGCGACCAGCGATGCCGCGCAGATGACGGGCGAATGGCCGATGCGGCTCGGCATCGGCGACGTGCGGCCGCTGCTGGGCGGGCGCGGCCTTCCGCTGGCGGCGTTCGCCGGCCAGCGCGTGCATGCGGTCGCCGGGATCGGCGAGCCGGAGCGCTTCTTCGCGATGCTGCGCGGAGCCGGCATCGCGGTGGTGCCGCACGCCTTTCCCGATCACCACCTCTACACGCCGGCCGATTTCGAGTTCGGCAGCAGGCTGCCGATCCTGATGACCGAGAAGGACGCGGTGAAGTGCGCCGCCTTCGCCGATGCGCAGACGTTCATGGTGCCGGTGGAGGCGGTGTTGCCGGACGCGTTCTGGGACGCGCTGCTGGAGCGCTTGCCCGCACGCGACACTTGATAGCGTCGATGCCTTTGTCTCGGAGTGTGGCGCCGGCTGGAGAGCATCGATCTGGTGGGGATGTCCTTTGCCACTCAGGCAACGCTGAGCAAGAACCGTCATTCCCGTGAAAGCGGGAATCCATGGACGTAAACCCCTGAAAAGCAATGTCCTTGAATTGGACAGACATTCGTCTGTCAGGAGCCGCCCGCTTTCGCGGGCATCTTTCACAGCCGAATGGCTGTGTATGACGAGCAAGAACGACTTGTTCGGTGCTGCCCAGGCTTCGCATCCGGCCGCGCATGCTCCAGCCGGATCGGCGACAAGCGATAATGCGCCCATGACTCCTTCCGACTTCATCGTCGCCATCCCCGCGCGCTACGCCGCCTCGCGCCTGCCGGGCAAGCCGCTGCGCCAGATCGGCGGCGAGTCCATGGTGCTGCACGTCGCCCGCCGCGCGCTCGCCGCCGGCGCGCGCGAGGTGTGGGTGGCGACCGACGACGTCCGCATCGCCGACGCCCTGCAAGGCAGCGGCGTGCAGGTCGCGATGACCGCGGCCGACCATCAGTCCGGCACAGATCGCCTGGCCGAATGCGCGCGCATCGCCGACTGGGCCGATGACGCCATCGTGGTGAACCTGCAGGGCGACGAACCGTTCGCGCCGGCGGACGGCATCGCCTGCGTGGCGCGCACGGTGGCCGACAGCGGCGCCGGCATCGCCACGCTGGCCGCGCCGATCGACGACATCGAGATGCTGCTCGACCCGAACGCGGTCAAGGTGGTGCGCGCCGGCAATGGCGACGCGCTGTATTTCAGCCGCGCGCCGGTGCCGTGGCCGCGCGACGCCTTCGCACGCGACCGCAGCGTCATGCCGGAAGGGCAGTGGCTGCGGCACATCGGCATCTACGGCTATCGCGTCTCCGCGCTGCGCGCGTTCGCGGCGCTGCCGCCGGGCCGGCTGGAGCGGGTGGAATCGCTGGAACAGCTGCGTGCGCTGGAAGCGGGCTGGCGGATCGCGGTGGCGCTGGCGCCTTCGCCGTTCCCGCCGGGCGTCGATACGCCGGAGGACCTGGCCCGCGCGGAACGCATCTTCATGCAGCAACAGTCAGGGAACGACCATGGCTAGACCGACCGGCATCCTGATGGTGTGCCTGGGCAACATCTGCCGCTCGCCCACCGCCGAAGGCGTGCTGCGCGCGCGGCTGGAGCAGGCCGGGCTGGGCGAACGCGCGCGCGTGGATTCGGCCGCCACCGGCAGCTCGCACATCGGCCATGCGCCGGACGAACGCGCCATCGCCTGCGCCGCGAAGCACGGCATCGACATCTCCGCGCTGCGCGCGCGCCGGCTGGTGGCGGAGGACTTCGACGAGTTCGACACCATCCTGTGCGCCGACCGCACCATCCTGCACGATGCGCGCATGCGCAAGCCGCGCACCTCGCACGCGCAGGTGGAGCTGCTGCTGGAATGGAGCGGCGTCGGCAAGAAGGACGTGCCCGACCCGTACTACGGCAGCACGCGCGATTTCGAGCAGGCCTTCAAGCTGGTCGACGCCGCAGCGCAGGGCATCGTCGAGTGGGTGCGACAGGGCCGGTTCTGACCGGATGGCCAGACGCAGCGCGCCCACCCCGGAGTTCGACGGCCGCGCCTTCGCCGCCGCGTTGCCGCTGGCGCCCGGCGTCTACCGGATGCTGGACGCCGACGGCGGCCTGCTCTACGTCGGCAAGGCGCGCGCGCTGCGCAACCGCGTCGGCAGCTATTTCAACGCCACCCCGAAGCCGGCCCGCATCATGGCGATGCTGGCGCAGGTGGCGCGCATCGAAACCACCGTCACCCGCAGCGAAGCCGACGCGCTGCTGCTGGAAAACCAGCTGATCAAGTCGCTGCAGCCGCGCTACAACGTGATGCTGCGCGACGACAAGAGCTATCCCTTCGTGCTGCTGACGAAGGAGCAATGGCCGCGGCTGGCCTTCCACCGCGGCCCGCGCGCCATCCCCGGTCGCTACTTCGGGCCGTATCCCAGCGCCGCCTCGGTGCGCGAAACGCTCAACCTGATGCACAAGCTGTTCCGCCTGCGCAGCTGCGAGGACAGCGTGTTCCGCAACCGCAGCCGACCCTGCCTGCAATACCAGATCGGCCGCTGCAGCGCGCCCTGCGTGGGGCTGGTGGACGAGCGCGACTACGCCGATGCGGTGCGCCGCGCCAGCCTGTTCCTGGAAGGGCGCAGCGAGGAACTGGGCAACGAGCTGACGGCGGCGATGCAGGCCGCCAGCGACGCGCTGGAGTTCGAGCAGGCTGGGCGCCTGCGCGATCTGATCGCCACCATCCGCAAGCTGCAGGCGCGGCAATACGTGGACGGCCGCAACGCCGACCTCGACGTGCTGGCGGTGGCGATGCAGGGCGCCGCCGCCTGTGTGCTGCTGCTGGCGTTCCGCGACGGCCGCAACCTCGGTACCCGCGCGTTCTTCCCGAAGACCAACGGCGAGGACAGCGCGGCGGAGGTGCTGGCCGCGTTCGTCTCGCAGTACTACGCCGAACAGCCGCCGCCGGCCGAGATCGTGCTGGATGGCGACATTCCCGAGCGCGAGCTGATCGAACTCGCGCTGTCCGAACACGCCGGCCGCAAGGTCGAACTGCGCACCAGCGTGCGCGGCGAACGCGCCGCCCATCTCGACTTGGTGCGGCGCAACGCGCAGCTCACGCTGGCCACCGAACTCGCCAGCAGCAGCGCGCAACTGGCGCGCGCGGAGGCATTGCAGGAACTGCTGGGCCTGCCGGAATTGCCGGCGCGGATCGAATGCTTCGACATCAGCCACACGATGGGCGAGGCGACGGTGGCCTCGTGCGTGGTGTTCGACGCGCAGGGGCCGGTGCGCAAGCAGTACCGGCGCTACAACATCGCCGGCATCGAACCCGGCGACGACTACGCGGCGATGCACCAAGCGTTGCAGCGTCGCTTCCGTCCCGTCGCCGAGGGCGAGCCGGACGCGATATTGCCCGACGTGCTGCTGATCGACGGCGGCGCGGGGCAGGTGGCGCAGGCGCGCGACGTGCTGACCGACGCCGGCATCACCGGCGTCGCACTGGTTGGCGTGGCGAAAGGCCCGGAGCGCAAACCCGGTGCGGAAACCCTGCTGCTGCCCGACGGTCGCGAGGTGCAGCCGGGTGCGGCGTCGCCCGCGCTGCAGCTGGTGCAGCAGGTGCGCGACGAAGCCCATCGCTTCGCCATCACCGGCCACCGCGGCAAGCGCCAGAAGGCGCGCAGCACCAGCCGGCTGGAGGATATCGCCGGCATCGGGCCGCGCCGCCGCGCCGCGCTGCTCAAGCATTTCGGCGGATTGCAGGGGCTGCGCGCGGCGGCGGTGGACGAGATCGCCAAGGTCGAGGGCGTCAACCGCGCGCTGGCCCAGCGCCTGTGGGACAGCTTGCACGGATTGGCGCAGGACGCCGCCGGCGGCGAGCCCGGCAAGTAGAATGCGCGCATGACCCTGACCGTTCCCACCTGGCTGACGCTGGCGCGGATCGCCCTGATCCCGGTGCTGGTGGCGGTGTACTACCTCGACCACCGCTGGTCGAACCTGGCCGCCACCGTGGTGTTCGTGGCGGCGTCGGTGACCGACTGGCTGGACGGCTGGATCGCCCGGCGCTACCGCCAGTTCTCGAAGTTCGGCGCCTTCCTCGACCCGGTGGCGGACAAGCTGATGGTGTCCACCGCGCTGGTCATCACCGTGCAGCACCACCACACCGTGTGGATGGCGCTGTGGGCCAGCGTCATCATCGGTCGCGAGATCGCGGTGTCGGCGCTGCGCGAGTGGATGGCGGAGCTGGGCCAGCGCGCCAAGGTGGCGGTGGCGATGGTGGGCAAGATCAAGACCACGGTGCAGATGGTCGCGCTGGGCTTCCTGCTGTACCGCGAGCCGCTGCTCGGCATCCCGGTGTTCGTGATCGGCGAATGGCTGCTGGCCGCCGCCGCGATGCTGACCCTGTGGTCGGGCTTCGAGTACGTGCGCGCGGCCTGGCCGGCGCTGCGCGCGGACGACGAAAAAAGTTTGTGAGCCCCTGTTGACGGGCTGAAAAAAGCCCGTAGAATGGCGGGCTCAACGCGGGAATAGCTCAGTTGGTAGAGCACGACCTTGCCAAGGTCGGGGTCGCGAGTTCGAGTCTCGTTTCCCGCTCCAGATTCACGAAGCCCCGTTCGCGGGGCTTCGTTTTTTCCGGACCACGTTCCGGTGCGTTTTTCGATTCGTCGCATGTCGCGTGAGTTCGCGCGATGTGGAAGAATCCGGAACGCGAAACAGTCATCCGGCCGGGTGGCAGAGTGGTTATGCAGCGGACTGCAAATCCGCGTACGCCGGTTCAATTCCGACCTCGGCCTCCAATCGAAAAGCCCCGCTCGCGCGGGGCTTTTTTCTTGCGCAATGCAGGATCCTGCGAGTGGTCGTGGCGCGCAGGCGCGTCGGGGACAATCGGCGGCATGGATGTCGCCGATTAGCCTACATGGACGTACTTGCGACGTGTCCCCGACGCGCCTGCCCATCGCGGCCGCCTCCGCGAAGTTACGCGCCATGATGCCTTCGCGTTAAGCTTCCCGCGCAAGCCTGGGTGGCGAAACCGGTAGACGCATCGGACTTAAAATCCGCCGGCCGCAAGGCCATGAGGGTTCGAGTCCCTCCCCAGGCACCACACCAGGAGAGGCCGTGTCCCGCTATTCCGCCTACGTCGCCAGCCTCGTCCTGACGGTCCTCGCGCTGGCGCTGGCGACGCGGTATCCGCACTGGTGGTGGGGCGTCGCGGTGTTCGGCGGGCTGGCGCTGCTAGGCACGATCGATCTGCTGCAGCGCAGGAGCACGCTGCGCCGCAACTATCCGCTGCTGGCGCATTTCCGCTACGGGCTGGAAACCATCGGCCCGGAAATGCGGCAGTACTTCATCCAGTCCGACACCGCCGAGGTGCCGTTCTCGCGCGAGCAGCGCGCACTGATCTACCAGCGCGCCAAGCACGTGGACGACGTGCGCCCGTTCGGCACCCAGCAGGACGTGTACGGCATCGACTACGAGTGGATCAACCATTCGCTGGCGCCGGCGGAGATCGCCGGCCACGACTTCCGCATCGCGATCGGCGCCGACACCGCGCAGCCGTATTCGGCCAGCGTGTTCAACATCTCGGCGATGAGCTTCGGCGCGCTGTCGGCGGCGGCGATCCGCGCGCTCAACGCGGGCGCGAAGCGCGGCGGCTTCTACCACGACACCGGCGAGGGCTCGATCTCGCCCTACCACCGCGAGGCCGGCGGCGACCTGGTGTGGGAGCTGGGCTCCGGCTATTTCGGCTGCCGCAACGACGACGGCAGCTTCAGCGAGGAGCGCTTCACCGTGCAGGCGCGCGACCCGCAGGTGAAGATGGTCGAGGTGAAGCTGTCGCAAGGCGCCAAGCCCGGCCACGGCGGCGTGCTGCCGGCGGCCAAGCTCAGCGCCGAGATCGCGGTCACGCGCGGCGTGCCGATGGGCGTGGACTGCGTGTCGCCGTCGCGGCATTCGGCGTTCTCCACGCCGCTGGGCCTGCTGCAGTTCGTGGCGCGGCTGCGCGTGCTGTCGGGCGGCAAGCCGACCGGCTTCAAGCTCGCCATCGGCCACCCTTGGGAATGGTTCGGCATCGCCAAGGCGATGCAGGAAAGCGGCGTCCTGCCCGACTTCATCGTGGTCGACGGTGCGGAGGGCGGCACCGGCGCGGCGCCGGCGGAGTTCGTCGACCACGTCGGCGTGCCGATGCACGAAGGCCTGATGCTGGTGCACAACACGCTGGTCGGATTGGGCTTGCGCGACCGCATCCGGATCGGCGCGGCCGGCAAGATCGTCAGCGCCTTCGACATCGCCCGCACGCTGGCGACCGGCGCGGACTGGTGCAACGCCGGGCGCGGCTTCATGTTCGCGCTGGGCTGCATCCAGTCGCTGAGCTGCCACACCAACCGCTGCCCGACCGGCATCGCCACTCAGGATCCGGCGCGCTGGAAGCACCTGGACGTGGCCGACAAGGCCGTGCGCGTGGCGGCGTTCCACGACAACACCCTGCGCGCGCTGCGCGACCTGCTGTGCGCGGCGGGCCTGGAGCATCCGGACCAGTTGGGGCCGGAGCACATCCTGCGCCGTGTTTCGCCCACCGAAGTGCGTTCGCTGGCCGCGCTGTACCGCTACCTGGAGCCGGGCGAGCTGCTGACGGCGCGCCTGCCCGAGCACGCGGTGTTCCGCGAGTTCTGGCACCAAGCCCGCAGCGATGCCTTCATGCCGCCTGCGCATGTCGCGCGGCTCCGGAGCGGCAAGTCCACCTGATAGGCTGTGCGGCATCGTTTCCGCAGCATCGCAACCTTGAACGCAGCGCTCTCCCATCTCGACCGGCTCGAAGCCGAAAGCATCCACATCCTGCGCGAAGTCGCGGCCGAGTTCCGCAACCCGGTGCTGCTGTATTCCGTCGGCAAGGACAGCTCGGTGCTGCTGCACCTGCTGCTGAAGGCGTTTCATCCCGCGCGCCCGCCGATCCCGCTGCTGCACGTCGATACCGGCTGGAAGTTCCGCGAGATGATCGCCTTCCGCGACCGCCGCGCCGCCGAAACCGGCGTCGAACTGCGTGTGCACACCAATCCCGACGGCGTGGCGCAGGGCATCGGCCCGATCACCCACGGCGCCACCGTGCACACCGACGTGATGAAGACGCAGGGCCTGAAGCAGGCGCTGGACAAGTTCGCCTTCGACGCCGCCATCGGCGGCGCGCGCCGCGACGAAGAGAAGTCGCGCGCCAAGGAGCGCATCTTCAGCTTCCGCAACGCCCAGCACCGCTGGGATCCGAAGAACCAGCGCCCCGAACTGTGGAACCTCTACAACGCCCGCATCCACAAGGGCGAATCGGTGCGCGCGTTCCCGTTGTCGAACTGGACCGAGCTGGACATCTGGCTCTACATCTACCGCGAGAAGATTCCGGTGCCGTCGCTGTACTTCGCCGCCGAGCGACCGGTGGTGGAACGCGACGGCGCGCTGATCATGGTCGACGACGAACGCCTGCCGCTGCGCGACGGCGAAACGCTGGCGATCAAGCGCGTGCGTTTCCGCACGCTGGGCTGCTATCCACTGACCGGCGCGATCGAATCCGAGGCCGATACGCTGGAGAAGATCATCGCCGAGATGCTGGTGGCGACCACGTCCGAACGGCAGGGCCGGGTCATCGACCACGACCCGTCCGCCTCGATGGAAAAGAAGAAGCAGGAGGGCTACTTCTGATGCGCACGGACGATGCGAACGTGCAGGTCGCCGCCTACCTGCAGCAGCACGAGACCAAGGGCCTCCTGCGCTTCATCACCTGCGGCAGCGTGGACGACGGCAAGAGCACGCTGATTGGCCGCCTGCTGCACGACACCCGGTTGTTGCTGGACGACCAGGTCAGCGCGCTGGAAGCCGACAGCCGCCGCCACGGCACCCAGAACGGCGAGATCGATTTCGCCCTGCTGGTCGATGGCCTGGCCGCCGAGCGCGAGCAGGGCATCACGATCGACGTGGCCTACCGCTTCTTCGGCACCGAACAGCGCAAGTTCATCGTCGCCGACTGCCCCGGCCACGAGCAGTACACCCGCAACATGGCCACCGGCGCATCGACCGCCGACGTGGCGGTGGTGCTGGTGGACGCGCGCAAGGGCTTGCTGACGCAGACCCGCCGGCACAGCTACATCGTGCAACTGCTCGGCATCCGCCGCGTGCT
Source organism: Thermomonas brevis (assembly GCF_014395425.1). NCBI lineage: Bacteria > Pseudomonadati > Pseudomonadota > Gammaproteobacteria > Lysobacterales > Lysobacteraceae > Thermomonas > Thermomonas brevis. The sequence continues at coordinate 456,994 of NZ_CP060711.1, read as the reverse complement.
GCTGGCGGTGAACAAGATGGACCTGGTCGGGTTCGACCAAGGCGTGTTCGATGCGATCGTCGGCGATTACCGTGAACTGGCGGCGCAGCTCGGCATCGAGCACGTGGACTGCATCCCGCTGTCGGCGCTGCGCGGCGACAACATGATTGAGCGCTCGGCGAACACGCCGTGGTACGGTGGGCCGTCGCTGCTGGAGTATCTGGAGACCGTGCCGGTCGAGCGCGCCGACGGCGCTGCCGCGTTCCGCATGCCGGTGCAATGGGTGTGCCGCCCGAACCAGGATTTCCGCGGTTTCGCCGGTACCGTGGCGGCGGGGCGGATCACGTCGGGCGACGAGGTCGTGGTGCTGCCGTCCGGGCGGCGTTCGCGGGTGGCGCGCATCGTCGCCGCCGACGGTGATCTGCCGGTGGCGGCGGAAGGGCAGGCGGTGACGCTGACCCTCGCCGACGAGATCGACGCCAGCCGCGGCGACGTGATCGCCAGCGTCGCCAATCCGCCCGAAGTGTCCGACCAGTTCGCCGCGCACCTGCTGTGGATGGGCGACGAGCGCCTGCTGCCGGGCCGGCCGTATCTGCTGAAGATCGGCAGCCGCACCGTCGGCGCGTCGGTCACCGAGATCAAGCACAAGGTCGACGTCAACACGCAGGAGCAGCTGGCCGCCAAGCACCTCGAGCTGAACGAGGTCGGCTTCTGCAACCTGCACCTCGACCAGCCGATCCCGTTCGCCGCCTACGCCGACAACCGCACGCTCGGCGGCTTCATCCTGATCGATCGCCAGAGCAACGCCACCGTCGCCGCCGGCACGCTGGACTTCGCCCTGCGCCGCGCCGGCAACATCCACTGGCAGCACCTCGACGTGGACAAGGCGGCGCGCGCCCGCATCAAGCACCAGCAGCCGCGCTGCCTGTGGTTCACCGGCCTGTCCGGCGCGGGCAAGTCCACCATCGCCAACCTGGTGGACAGGAAGCTGATGGCGATGGGCCGGCATGCTTACGTGCTGGACGGCGACAACGTCCGCCACGGCCTCAACAAGGATCTCGGCTTCACCGACGAGGATCGCGTCGAGAACATCCGCCGCGTCGCCGAAGTGGCGAAGCTGATGACCGACGCCGGGCTGATCGTGCTGGTGAGCTTCATCAGCCCGTTCCGCGCCGAGCGAGAGATGGCGCGTTCGCTGTTCGAGCCCGGCGAGTTCCTGGAAGTGTTCGTCGACACCGCGCTGGCGGAAGCGGAGCGCCGCGACATCAAGGGCCTGTACGCCAAGGCCCGCCGCGGCGAACTGCGCAACTTCACCGGCATCGACTCGCCCTACGAGGCGCCGTCCGCGCCGGAGCTGCTCCTGCGCACCGCCGATGCCGACCCGGTGGCGCTGGCCGACGCGGTGATCGCGGCGTTGGGTCTGGACGTGCACGACTTCGGGCTGTGATGCGTCCGCAATCGGGAAACGAAAAAGCCGGCCATTGGCCGGCTTTTTCGTTCGATCTGGTGGGCGGTGCAGGGTTCGAACCTGCGACCCTTGCCGTGTGAAGGCAATGCTCTACCGCTGAGCTAACCGCCCGATGAAGCCGCGCATTGTACATGAACGCGCCGGATAGGCAACCGTCCGTGGACGGCCGCCGCAATCGGGACGGGCACCACCTTGAGGCCGCGTTCACGGACGGGGAGGTATTCAGGTTGCGCGTGCCGGCCCGCGCCGCATAATGCCCGTTCCCTCGAGGATGGAAGCTATTCGCATGCGCAACTGGACGCGTTTCCTTTGGATCGCCTTGCTGGCGATGCTGCTTGCGGGCTGTGCCGGCAGCGGCGGAACGCGCCGCAGCTCCGGCGACGCCTTGGTCGGCGCCGCCCTGCCGCCGCCCGACACCACCTCCGCGTCCGGCGCATACGAAGGCGCCAGCGACTACCGCATCGGTGCGCAAGACCTGCTGCAGATCAGCGTGTTCGGGGTGCAGGATCTGGACAAGGAAGTGCGCGTCAATTCCAACGGCCAGATCTCGCTGCCGCTGATCGGCGGGGTGATGGCCGGCGGCAAGACCATCCCGGAACTGGAAACCGAGCTGGGCAAGAAATACGCCGACGGCTTCCTGCAGAACCCGCAGGTCAGCGTGTTCGTGAAGGAATACACCAGCCAGCGCATCACCCTGGAAGGCGCGGTGAAGAAGCCGGGTATCTATCCGATCACCGGCAAGACCAGCCTCTTGCAGGCCATCGCGCTGGCCGAAGGCGTGGATGACAAGGTTGCCGACCTCGGCGGCATCGTGCTGATGCGGCAGGTTGGCGGCAAGCGCAAGGCGGCCGTGTACGACCTGCGCCTGGTACGCAAGGGCATGGTCGAAGACCCGCAGGTCTACGGCGACGACATCGTCGTGGTCGAGCAGTCGGGCAGCAAGTCGGCGCTCCGCCGTTTCATTGAAACCATGCCGGCCATTGGCGTGTTCCGCTGGTTCTGACGCATCAAGGACGATTCACGCATGACCGAAGATCATCTGCCCGTTGGCCCCGCGGACGAGAACCGCCACCTGCCTACCCGCACCGACGGCGCTGCCGCGCACGGTCTCGGCCTGCATCGCGGCGGCACCGCGCTGGCGCTGGACATGCAGGAGGAGCGTCGCGACGACGACGAGATCGACCTGCTCGCCTACTGGCGCATCCTGGTCAAGCGCCGCCGCCTGATCGCCAGCGTTCTGGCCGGGGTGGTGGCGCTTGCGCTGCTGGTCACCCTGACGGCGACGCCGATCTATCGCGCCACCACCGTGCTGCAGTTGGAGAAGGACGGCATCCAGGTCGTGCAGGTGGACGGCATCCAGCCGGGCGACGATCGCGGCGGCTGGGATCCGGCCTTCCTGCAGACCCAGTACGAACTGCTCAAGAGCCGCTCGCTGGCTGAACGGGTGGCGAACGAGCTGAACCTGGACCAGGCCGCGCTGGACCGGCTCAACGATTCGGGCTGGCTGGGCCGCATGCTGGCGCTGTTGAAGCCGCAGTCGAAGCAGGATGCGAAAGCGATGGACGCCGCTGCGAACGCCAACGCGGTGGAAGAACTGCGCAGCGCCGCCACGATGATCGGCAACAGCCTGAGCATCGAACCGGTGCGCAACTCGCGGCTGGTGAAGCTCAATTTCGACAGTCCTTCGGCGCAGTTCTCGGCCAAGGTAGCCAACGCCATCGCCGAGGGCTACATCGCGTCCGGCCTTGAGCGTCGCTTCGGCGCGTCCTCGTACGCCAAGACCTACCTGGAAGACCAGCTCAAGCTGACCAAGGCCAAGCTGGAGGACTCCGAACGCAAGCTGGTCCAGTTTGCGCAGCAGGAGAACCTGGTCAACACCGGCGAGAACGGCCAGTCGCTGGCGGTGCAGAACCTGACCCAGCTCAACGCCGCACTGGCGGCGGCGCAGGACCAGCGCATCCGCGCGCAGGCGCGCTGGCGTCAGGCGTCGTCGGGCGCGATGCCGGCCGACATGATCGGCAATTCCAACATCCGCGTGCTGCAGCAGCAGAAGGGCCAGTTGCTGTCGCAATACCAGCTCAAGCTGCAGACCTTCAAGCCGGACTATCCGGAGATGCAGCAGCTCAAGAGCCAGATCGACGAGCTGGACCGCCAGGTCGCCAAGGAGATCTCGGGTGTGCGTGCCTCGGTCAAGGCGGAGTTCGACGCCGCCAGCGCGCAGGAACACATGCTGATGGGGCAGATCGCGGCGCTGCGCACGCAGGCGCTGGACGTCGACGGCCGCAGCATCCAGTACAACATCCTCAAGCGCGAAGTCGATACCAATCGCCAGCTCTACGACGGCCTGCTGCAGCGCTACAAGGAAGTCGGTGTGGCCGGCGACGTGCGCAGCAACAATATCTCGATCATCGATCGCGCCGAAGTGCCGCGCTGGCGATTCAAGCCGAACCTGCTGCTGAACCTCGCCATCGGCCTGCTGCTGGGCGCGATGCTGGGCGTGCTGGCGGCGTTCCTGCTGGAGTTCCTGGACGACACCATCAAGACCCCGGACGACGTCGAGCACAAGCTCAAGCTGCCGGTGCTGGGAATCATTCCGAAGCTGGGACCGAAGGAGAACCTGGCCGAGGTCGCCGCCGACCTGCAGTCCTCGTTCTCGGAGGCCTACCGCTCGGTGCGCACCGCGCTGCAGTTCGCCACCGACCACGGCGTGCCCAAGACGCTGCTGGTCACCAGCAGCGGCCCGGGCGAGGGCAAGTCGACCACCGCGCTGGCGCTGGCGCGCAACTTGACCCAGCTGGGCAAGCGCGTGCTGCTGGTCGACGCCGACCTGCGCAAGCCGTCGCTGCACAAGACTTTGGGGCTGCGTGCGGAATCCGGCCTCAGCCACTTGCTGGCGGGCGGCTGCTCGTTCAGCGCGGCCGTGCAGCAGACCGACGACGAGCGCCTGCACGTGATCCTGGCCGGCCCGCTGCCTCCGAATCCGGCGGAGCTGCTGTCCGGTTCCAAGCTGGTGTCCCTGCTCACCATCGGCACCGAGCGCTACGACCACGTCATCATCGACGGCCCGCCGGTGCTGGGTCTGGCCGACGCGCCGATCCTCTCGAACGCGATCGACGGCACCCTGCTGGTGGTCAACAGCGCCAAGACAAAAATCGGCGCCGCGCAGGCGGCGTTGAAGCGCCTGCTCGCAGCGCGCGCGCGCATCGTGGGCTGCCTGCTGACCAAGTACGACGCCCGCGCCGCCGGCTATGGCTACGGATATGGTTACGGCGGCGCGTATTCGTACTACACCTATGGCGACAAGCCGCGCTTGACCAAGAGCTGAGCCATGGGCGGCGCGATGGGGAGCGCGCTGGAGTGGGCCCTGGCGCTGCTGCAAGCGCCGGGCGAGCGGCATGTGCTGCGGCAGAAGCCGCTGCCGCAGGGCATGGAACTGCTCCTGGGCATTGCCGCCGGTGCGATGCCCGAAGCCTTGGCGGAAGCGTCGCGCCGGCTCGGGGAGCCGGAAAGCCGGCTGCGCGAAGCCGCCCGGTTCTATGCGCGCGAAGTGCTGTTCCATTCGCAGGCCGACGCCTACCGGGTGCTCGGCGTCGAGGCCGGCGCCAGCGGCGAACAGATCAAGACCCACCATCGCCTGCTGCAGCTGTGGTTGCATCCGGATCGGTCGCACAGCGAAGACGACGCGGTATTCGCCACGCGGGTGAATGCCGCCTGGAACCGCCTGCGCACACCCGATCGCCGCCAGGTCTATGACGAGGCGCTAAGGCAGCAGCGTCCGCCGGAAATTTTCGACAGCAATGGCGCCCTGCGCAGCGTGCGCGCGTGGATTCCGGAAGACGCCGCGGCCGCCGCGGCGCCGTCGCGCTGGCGTCGCCGTCTGCCGGTGCTGTTGCTGCTGGGTCTCTGCGGCGTGCTGGCGCTGCTGGCGCTGCGCGACATGGGGCATCCATCGGTGCAGTGGGAAGACGCTTCGCGTCCCGTTGCCGCGGTCGATGCGGAAGATCCGGAGCCGGATGTCCTGTCGTTGCCGGCGAAAGCGCCTGTGCCCGCAGCGGATGCCGTGCGTCCTGCAGCCCTCGGTTCCGCACCGGTGCGCATGGCTGCCCTTGGCGTGGTCGAGCCGCCGGCGTTGCCCGCGGATCTGGCTGAATCGCGATTGCCCGCCGGTATGCCTTCGAGCGTGACGGCTTCGCGTCCAGTCGAGGTAAGCAGGCCTGCGGCCACGATGGCCGCGCACAGGACATCGGCAGGAACCGAAGCACTTTGCGGCGTTGGCACCTGCATCAGTGAACCACCCGCGGAGGAGCCTTCTCCGCTGCCTGCATCGCCCAGCTTCGCCCGCATCCAGTCGGTCCGCCAGGCCGGCGACCAACTGTTGCGCTACATGCGCACGCCCACCATGGCCGCGCCGCCTATCTGGAGCAGTCCGGCCGTCGAGGCCAGCGCGGATCTCCTGCGCCGGCAGTTGCACGGTGCGGGGCGGGTGCGACTGGATGACGCGCAATGGCGGGTCGGCGGCGAGGAGGCGGTGCTGACCACGGGGCTTATCATGCGCGGCGACAACGCCGGCACCGGCCGGCTCATCGCCAGCCTGCAGTGGCGCGACGGCTACTGGCTGGTCACCGGATTGAGCATGGAACGCACGCAATGACCTCATGCTTTCGCGGTTCGCTGATCGCCATTCTGGCTGTACCGCTCCTGTTCGCCGGCTGGCGCGTGATCGGCCAGATGCAGGCGGAGCGTTACGCGCAAACCGAACCGGAGCGCGCCCTGCGCTGGCGTCCGAACGACCCGCGCGCGCTGCTGGCGCTGGCCGAGCGACAGCTGGCGCAAGGCGATGCCCCGGCTGCGCAGGTCACCGCCCGCCGTTTGCTGGCGCACGAACCCTTGCAGGGCGAGGCGTTCCGCATCCTGGCCGCCGCCAGCGACAAGCAGGGCGATCGCGCGCAGGCGTTCCGCCTCTACCGGATCGCCGCGCGCCGCGCGCCGCGAGACGTTCCCACCCGCGCCTGGCTCGCCCAGCGCTATCTGGAGCAGGGCGACTACGCGCAGGCGTTGGAGCAGATCGACAACCTGCTGCGGATGTCGCCGCAGAAAATCCGCGCCGTGACCCCGGTCCTGGTGCAGCTGGCGCAGGACCCGGCGTTCGCCGAGGCGCTGGCGGGAACGCTGCAGAGCGAGCCGCCGTGGCGGAACCGCGTGCTGGCCGCACTGCGGGATCCCAAGTCCGGCAACCCGCTGGCGGCCGGGCAGGTGATGCAGGCGCTGCAGGCCAACGACGGTCTGAGCAAAGACGAATACATGCGCTGGCTGGACAGCCTGATGGCGCAGGGACGCTGGGGCGAAGCCTATGCCCGTTGGGCGGGTAGGGCGGCCAAGCCGGACGGGCGGCTGCCGTTGCTCTACAACGGCGATTTCGCGCAGATGCCTTCCGACACGGGGTTCGACTGGCGCCGGCGGCGCGTGCCGGGAGTGCTGCTGCAATTCGAACCAGCGGCCGGCAGCGGTGGGCAGATCGCCTATCTGCAGTTCATCGGGCGGCGGATTCCGAGCGCGGGACTCGAGCAGGCGCTGATGCTGTCCCCCGGACGCTACCGATTGACGATGCGCGTTCGCGCGCAGGCGCTGCGCAGCGAAATGGGACTGCAATGGCAGGTGATCTGCGTCGGCCCGGCCCGCGTTGCGGGACGCAGCGATCCGATCGAAGGCAATTTCGGCTGGCGCGAGACCGCGATGGACTTCGTCATTCCGCCGACGGGCTGTCCGGGGCAGTGGCTGCGGTTGGTCAATCCGGTGCCCTCAGGAGCCGGACAGCTGGTAGTGGGCCAGTTGTGGCTGACGGCATTCACGCTGGCGCCACAAACCTGAACGCAAGTCCCGCAAAATCAGCTAGATAGCACTTGCGGTTGGATAGTAGCACTGCTAGTCTCACCCCACGCGTACCCCACGCAAAAGCACACCAAGGACGATTGCCATGACCAAGTTCGCTGCTGTTCTTCTTGCCGCCTCTGTGGCATTCGCTGCGCCCGCTTTCGCGCAGGACCAGAACGTCACTCTGCAGATCGATTCCGGTTCGGTCATGGCCAGCGCCGGCGGCGACTATGCCTCCGCCAGCAACGGCCAAGCGCTGGCCTCGGGCCAGAAGATCATGGTCAACGAAGGCTCTTCGGCCACGCTGGTCTACGGCAACGGCTGCAAGATGCAGCTGAGCCAGCCGGGCGTCTACACCGTTCCGAGCCAGTGCAACGCGGTCGCTTCTAATGGCAGCGGCGGCACCAACGGCACCAACGCCGCCATCATCGTCGGCGCCGCCGCGGTGGTCGGTGCGTTGATCAGCAACGAAGAGAATAGCCCTGTCGGCCCGCTGAGCACCGGCATCCGTCACTTCTGATTGTCGGGCGCGCTTTGCGCGTCGCGTTCGAGAAAAGCAGGGCAGGTCTTGGACCTGCCCTGTTTCGTTTCTGCCGCCAGTCAAGCGCCGCCAGACGATGACATTGACGATGTTCGAAACCGCCCGCCGCCTGCTGCTGCCTGCCCTGTCCGTCCTGTTGATCGCCTGCTGGCTCGGCGGCGGCGTGACCGCGGACGACACCTCCGTCGATGAATGGCTGCAGCTGCTAGCGCTGCCGGTCTTGCTGCTGGCGGCGATGGTGCTTGCCGATGGGGGTGTGCCGCGCCCCGTGCGCTGGGGCATCGCCCTCGTTTCCCTGATCGCATTGGTGCCCGTGCTGCAGCTGTTGCCATTGCCGGCAGGCATATGGGCGGTACCCGAGGCGCGCCAAGCGTTAGTTGCCGATCTGGTGCAGATCGGCGCCGATGTCGCGCCGCATTGGAGTTTGGCGCCTTCCGCCACAGAACATGCCCTGTGGGCGCTGCTCCCGGCCCTGGCGACATTCCTTGCGGCTGCCGCATTGCCGAACCAGCAGCGGCGCCGGCTGCTGCAAGCGCTGGTTCTGCTGGTGCTGTGCAACGTCCTGTTCGCCTTTTTCCAGGCGGGTTTGCCGCGCGACAGCAGCCTGCGCCTGTACCAGGATTTCAACGCCGGTTTCGGTGGCCTGCTCGCCAACACCAATCACCAGGCAACGGCCTGCATCATCGGCATGGCGCTGGCCGTGGGGCTGGCCGCGGAGGCCCGCCTGCGCGCCCGTCGCGGCGAAACCCATTCGCATCGGCGCTGGTGGTATCTCGCCTTGGCGGCGATGTTCCTGTTGATGGTGCCGCTCTCCACCTCCCGTGCCGGCATGGCGATCGCGTTGCCCGTGCTGGCCTTGGCGCTGGTGCTGACCGGCACGCTGCGCCTCGGGATGATCGGGCGCAGCAAGCGCGCCACTGCAGTGGCACTGGGGCTTGCGGTGTTGGCAATCGTCGGCGTGCGCGCCGCGATGGGCTGGATGGCAGTGGACCAGGCGGAAGAGCTGCGCCATATCATGGCCACCACCACCGCGGCGGCCGGCCAGGCGGAAGCCCCGCTGGGCGGCGGCGTGGGCAGCTTCGTGCAGATCTTCGCGCAGGCCGCGCCCGCGCAACTGCGGATGGCCAGCTACGTCAACCACGCCCACAACGAATATGCGCAATGGTGGCTGGAGGCCGGCTGGCTGGGCATGGTGGTATTGGCGCTGGCCTTGGCGTTGCTGGCGACCGCCGGCTGGCGCATCGTGCGCAGCGAGGGGCGCAGCGCCGTTTTGGCCGCTGCCTGCCTTGCGTCGATCTGTGCGGTGCTGGCGCATTCCTGGGCAGACTATCCGCTGCGCACGATCACCCTGATGGCGACCACCGGTGCATTGGGCGGCTTGATGCTGGCGAGCCTGGCCGATGCGCGCGAGCGCAAGGCATGCAGCCGCCGCAGCTGATTGGCAATCCACGAGGCGTCGTGGCTTGCCACGGCGGCCGATGCGCAGTAAGTTGTGATCCACTGTTCAACGGATGAACGCAGCGCGCCGATGCCCCAGAAGACCGCCGACGAACTCAGCGTGGCCATCCTGCGGCGCCTGGCGGACTCCCCGCAGGCCAGCCAGCGCGAATTGGCGCGCGATACCGGCGTCTCGCTGGGCAAGATCAACTACGCACTGCGCGCCCTGATCGACAAGGGCTGGGTGAAAGCCGGCAACTTCAGCCGCAATCCCAACAAACTCGGCTACGCCTATCTGCTGACGCCCAGCGGGATCGACGCGAAGGTGACCCTGACCCGCAACTTCCTGGCCCGCAAGATGCGCGAGTACGACCGCCTGCGCGCCGAAATCGAATTCCTGCGGCAGGAACTGGATGCGAACCCGAACCTAGGACCACCATCCGCAGCGCAGCAGCCTTCCGGATCGACCAAGAGAACAACGGAATGACGCAACTACAGGACGCCCGCATCGCCATCATCGGATTAGGCTATGTCGGCCTGCCGCTGGCGGTGGAATTCGGCAAGATCTATACCACCGTGGGTTTCGACATCAACGTCGCCCGCATCGCGGAGCTGCGGGAAGGCCGGGACAGCACGCTGGAAGTGGAGCCCGAGCTGCTGGTGCAGGCCGCCCGGCTGTCCTTCACCGACCGGCTGGATGATATCGCCGGCTGCAACCTCTACATCGTCACCGTTCCCACGCCCATCGACACCGCCAAGCGCCCGGACCTGACCCCGCTGGTCAAGGCCAGCGAAGCCATAGGCAGCGTGCTCAAGCCCGGCAACACCGTGGTGTACGAATCCACCGTCTATCCCGGCTGCACCGAGGAAATCTGCATCCCCGTGCTGGAACGCGTCTCCGGCCTGCGGTTCAACGTGGATTTCTTCGCCGGCTATTCTCCGGAGCGCATCAATCCCGGCGACAAGGAACACCGCGTCACTACCATCAAGAAAGTGACGTCCGGCTCCACCCCGGAGACTGCCGAGCTCGTGGATGCCCTGTACGCCAGCATCATCACCGCCGGCACTCACAAGGCGCCCACCATCAAGGTGGCCGAAGCCGCCAAGGTGATCGAAAACACCCAGCGCGACCTCAATATCGCCTTGGTCAACGACCTGGCCATCCTGTTCAACAAACTGGGCATCGACACCTTGGACGTGCTGGAAGCCGCCGGCACCAAGTGGAACTTCCTGCCGTTCCGTCCCGGCTTGGTGGGCGGCCACTGCATCAGTGTGGATCCCTACTACCTGACCCACAAGGCGCAGGAAGTGGGCCATCACCCGCAGGTCATCTTGGCCGGCCGCCGCACCAACGACGGCATGGGCGCCTATGTGGCCGACCAGGTCATCAAGCTGATGGTGCGCAAGGGAATCAACCCGGTAAATGCCTGCATCCTAATTCTGGGTCTGGCCTTCAAGGAAAACTGCCCGGACCTGCGCAATACGCGGGTGGTGGATATCGTTGCTGCCCTGCAGGGCTACAACGCCCGTGTGGACGTGCATGACCCTTGGGTGGATAAGGCCGAAGCGCAGCACGAATATGGCATCACGCCAATTGCAACACCGGAGCAAGGCGACTACGACGCGGTCGTGCTTGCTGTCAGTCACAGCCAATTCTGCGCGCTAGGAGCTGCGGGCGCGCGCGCGTTCGGAAAGCCGAAGTCGGTGCTGTACGACGTCAAATCCGTATTGCCGAAGGAAGCTGTAGATGGCCGGCTGTGAGCCAGGTTCCGCGCGGGAGGTGCTGAGGGCGTTATTTGTCTTTGGAACCCGGCCTGAGGCGATTAAGTTGGCGCCGTTGTATCTGGCGCTCGCGGAGGATCCGAGGTTCGAGGCCAGGCTTTGCGTCACCGGCCAGCATCGCGAGATGCTGGATCAGGTTCTGGCGTTGTTCGGAATGATCCCGGACTACGACTTGAGCGTCATGAGGGATGGCCAAGGGCTCATGGAGCTCGGATCATCGATCCTCGCGGGGATGGAAGGCGTGATCCGCGACTGCGAGCCGGACGTTCTCCTGGTCCATGGGGATACCACGACCACGCTGCTCGGGGCTCTTGCGGGCTATTACGCGCGGATTCCCATCGCGCACGTCGAGGCGGGACTGCGGAGCGGCGATCCGTATTCGCCTTGGCCTGAAGAAGGAAACAGGAGGGCGGTAGGTTCGCTCGCGAAATTCCACTTTGCGCCCACTCCCGGAGCTCGCGACAACCTGCTGCGCGAAGGCATCGGCGGGAGCGACGTCTTCGTCACGGGGAATACCGTTATCGACGCGCTGCTCGAGGTGCGCTCCAGGATCGCTTCGAATGTCGAGATTCAGCGAAATCTCGATGCAAGATTCGCATTCCTGTCGGGCTACGAAAAGCTGGTTCTGGTGACGGGCCATCGTCGCGAGAATTTCGGGCCGGGCTTCGAGGGCATCTGCCGCGGCATCGCCAGGATCGCCGCCGAGTTCCCTCGCGTCGGCGTCGTGTATCCGGTGCATCTCAATCCGAGCGTCAGGAAGCCGGTGATGAGTACCTTGGCCGGCAAGTCGAATATCCATCTCATCGAACCGCTGGACTATGCCGCATTCGTCCGGCTCATGGACAAGTGTGCGCTGGTGCTCACGGATTCCGGCGGGATACAGGAAGAGGCGCCATCGCTCGGCAAGCCGGTACTGGTCATGCGCGACACGACCGAGCGTCCTGAGGCATTGCAGGCAGGGACGGCAAAGCTGGTGGGGACGGACGAGCAGCGCATCGCCGAGGCCGTGGGACTGCTCCTGACCGATGAAAAGGAGTTTTCGCGGATGAGTCATGGTGCAAACCCGTACGGGGACGGGCTCGCCAGCATCCGTATTCGAGACGTGCTCCTGTCGATGCGGAAGCGATAGGTCGTGTCGTTCGCCCTGGCCCTCAAGCGTGCGGTCCTTGCGCGTCGCAGCGGAGGGCTTCAATTGCTCCTGATGTACCTGTCCCAGGCCATCAATGCCGTATTTCCGCTGTTGATCGCGCCATTGGTGGTCCGGAAGGCCGGTGTGCCAGAATTCGGCTCCTACAGCCTCATGCTCGTCGCGTCGCAAGCGGCCTTGTTGGTGTCCGAGTATTCTTTCGACGCCGTCGGGCCTAGATTGCTTGCGGCCAAACCCAGGAATGTCGCGGAATCGGACATCGGCAGGGCGGTGCTGCGAAACAAGCTGGCGTTGTTCCCCTTGGCCCTCTTGGTGTGGATCTCGGGTTGCGTGATGCTTCGCATCGAGATCACGCTCCCGGCTTTTGCGGGAGGCGTACTTGTGTTGCTTGGAACAGCGCTGCAGGCCAACTGGTATCTGGTCGCGACTCATCGCGCGAAATACGTTGCGATTTTCAACCTCTTGGGGCGCCTCGTCGCGCTCACGCTGATCGTGGCTGCGCTGTCCTTGAAGCTTGGCCCGGGCTGGCTGCTGTTCGGGACCGGCGCTGGCATGTTCGCGGCGGGCGCCGTGGTTTCCGTCAAGACGCTCGGCTTCCAGACACGTACATCGCTGATGCCATCCGTGTCGCTGCTCGGCCAGGGTCGAAGCGCGTTCCTCGCGACTGCAGGCGCATCCTTGCAGAATCTCGTGGGCGTAGGGCTGGCCGGAATGCTGGGTGGAGCATCCGGCGCTGGCGCATACGCAGCAACTGACCGGATCGCAAGGAGCGCCAGTGGGTCGCTCAAGCCATTTTTCCTGACGATTTACCCGCGCATGGCCAAGATGCACGTGGACTCTCCAGCCAAGGCCACGAGATTGGCGGCCCTGATGGCGGCGATCTGGCTGATTGCCGCAGCGCCGCTGGTATTGGCAACATATCTATGGGGAGAGAAGCTCCTCCTTTTGCTGTACGGTCAGCCCATCCCGGGAGCGGCGCCTATCCTTACCATCCTTGTAGGCTGGCTGGCCTTCGGCGTGGCCAATAATTTCCTCGGAATCCAGGGCCTGCTGGCGGGAGGCCGGGATCGCCAGTATCTGCATGCGATATGGAGCGGACTCGCTATGACGGCGTTGTTTGCGGGGGCATGCCTGCTTCTGCGGCTCCCGGTAGTCGATGCTGCCCTGGCTGTTCTCGTTGGCGAGGCCGTAGTGTTTGTCGCGCTGGCCTTGAAGTTCTGGAATATGCGATGAGGACGTTCCGAATCACGCCGGCGTGGGTGCTCGTTGCTGCCTGGGCCATTCCCTTCTTCCAGCTTGCCAGCGGAGTGTTCGGTGACAGCCAGCGCGGCCGGATCAGCCTCACGGCGGCTGCGATCTGCACCTTGGCACTGATTGCCACGCTGTTCGGCTGTTTTGTAGGGAAGGGAGTGGACGTCGGCCCTGCGCGCGACCTGCCGGCTCGGGTCCGAAGCCATCAGGTTGCGTTGGTAGCGCTCCTGGGGGTCGGCGTGATTGGGGCGATCCTGGCCGTTCGAGCCTGGTATGGCATGGGCATCGATGTGTTCTCCGGCGCGGGCGACACGTTGTACCAGATGAACGTGAGATATTCGCAAGAAGGCGATTTCATCGGCGGCGCAGCGGGACGGCTATACGCTTCAATTCCGATATTCTTGTTCTTTTGCCTCTATTGCCTGAAGCGCGGCGTTCTGAGCAAGCGTGCGACAGGGTTGCTGGTGATGGTTGCCTTGGTGCTGATGATATCGCCCAGGCGGTCTATGATATTCACGTCGTGCATCGCCGCGGCCTTCCTGCACTTGCAAGGCAAGGACATCAGGGTAGGGCGGGCCATCCAGTTGCTGGCCGGAGTGGTGGTCGTCTTTGCTGCCTACTTCGGTTATACGCAATTCAAGCTTGGGAAAATCTCCGAATTTTCGGTGGCTGCAGTATTCGAGGCCCTCTCGTATTACCTGAATTCGAGTGTGTTTGTGATGAGCGAGCTGCTCCATACGGCCCATTTTGAGGATACCTGGATCTTCTTGAACCTTCCTGCCAGAGCGATCAATTACATTTTTCATTCGAACCTGGCGGTTGATCTCTCGGTGCCTTTCGTCTATGTCCCGGAGCCCGCCAACACGGTTCCGAGTTATTACTATTTCTACAAGTCGTCGGGATACATCGGTGTCGTCGTGATCTCGTTCCTGCAGGGGTTTGTTGCTTCTTATGCCATGCGCAAGTTTGCGGCGAGGCCGACTTTTTTTTGGGCCGTCGTGTCGTCCATGATGCTGACTACCTTGGTCCTCAGTGTGCGCGAAAACGTTCTTTTCTCTTACGATTTCGCTTGGTGGGTGGCCATCGCGGCTGGCATGAGCATCATCCTGACGAAACGGTTCAGATTCAAATGAGGGTTCTATTTCTTTCCGCGGCTGCGCCGCCGTCGGCGGGCTCGCATGCCACGCGCGTTGCGGCATTCGTGGAGGCGCTCCACAAGGACGGCCACGAGACCGTACTTCTGACGTGCAAGTGGCCACGGCCGCTTGAGGAAAGTTCGGCGCTTTTCGCGCGCACGAAGCTGTCGGCCCGGGTCGTGGCGTTGCCCGGAGGCATGCTTCGCGCGGTCGCCGATGGCGCGAGGAACCGCGCGGCCGGTGGCATCGGGAAGGGCATCTATCGTCGATTGCGGAAAATCGCATTGCGCCTGTGCATTCCCGATACTTTCATACTGTGGGTTCCGCGCGCAGTGGCGTGCGGCATTCAATTGGGTCGTCGCAGCGCGTTCGACGTCGTCGTTTCCAGCGGGGCGCCATTCTCCTCGCATGTCGCAGCGTCACTTTTGTCGATGATCCTCCGCATTCCGCTTGCCCTCGACTATGGAGATCCCTGGGTTTACGAGCCCGGGCGGCGACGGACGGGCCTTCGGCTGGTTGTGGAAAGGTGGATCGAGCGAAAGGTGATTGCCCGTGCGCGTGTCATCTACGTGACGACCGATGAGACCAAGAGCCTGTACCAAGAGCGCTTCCGGGTTGATGAGGAGCGAGTAGTTGTTGCTTCCATGGGGTACGACCCCTCCGATTTTTCTGAGATCCCTGCGCATGGTCCGCCGGGGCCGCGGGTTTTTGTGTATGCGGGCAAGGTCAACGACGAATACCGATCCCTGGATGGGTTGGCTGCGTTCATGAGAGGCCTCGAATCCGGAGGGGTTTCCTTCAAGGTCTTGTTTTTCGGATCGGGGCCAAAAGTCGAGCAGGAGCTCGGCGACTATGTGCGTCGCGGGCTTGTCGAATCGCGGGGCAGCCTCGACCATCCTGATTACGTGCGGGAGCTGCGCAGCGCCCATGCCAATATCATCCTTGGGAACAGTAGCGACGTTCAGGTGCCGGGAAAGGTGGCGAACTGCTTGGCTGCCCGTCGCCCGATAGCCTATTTTCCCAACATGGACGATTTGTCGCGTGATCCAACGCTTGCCCTGTTGCGTCGGGGCGTCTTGCGCGGTTTGCACGTTCATGGCGTCGACGACTTCACGCTCGTCGCATGGGCGCGCAAGGACGAATGCACGCTGGACCAGCATGTACTCGACCAGATTTCTTGGCCGGTAGTTGGTGCCAAGTTTGTGGATGGACTGGAAAGGGCTTGCGTTTCATGAGAGTCCTCGCGCTCACCCGTTATGGCCGCCTTGGGGCGAGTAGCAGGCTGCGGACCTTCCAGTACCTGCCCTTGTATCGTGAGGCCGGCATTGACGTGGAAGCCTGCCCGCTTTTTTCGGACCGGTACGTCGAATCGCTCTATCGCGGCCGTGCGTCCGTCCGCGAAGTGGCGCAGGGATATGCGCGACGCTGCGCGTCGCTCATGCGATCGAAGCAGTACGACCTTGTCTGGATCGAGAAGGAAGCCTTGCCGTGGATCCCGTTCGCGATGGAAAGCGCGTTGCTTGGGCGCGACACCAAGATCGTTCTTGATTACGACGATGCGGTATTCCATCGCTATGAGCACCACCCGTCCAGACTCGTGCGGGCTCTGCTGGGCACGAAGCTGGGCAGGTTGATGTCGCGCGCATGCCTGGTCGTCGCGGGCAACGACTACTTGGCCGAGTATTCGTCCCGCTACGCTGCTCGTGTGGCCGTCGTTCCCACCGTGGTCGACCTGGAACGATATGCGCTGGAGTCCCGCCAGCGCGGCGACCGTAAGCCGGTGACCGTCGGATGGATCGGTTCTCCGTCCACGGCGCATTATCTCAGGATGGTGTATGCGCCGCTTCGCGAGATCAAGAAACGGCACGGCATCAGATGCATCGCGGTCGGCGCGCGCCCCGACCAGTTGGCGGGCGGACCCTTCGAGGCCGCTCCCTGGTCGGAAGCGGTAGAGGTTGGCTCGATCCAGGCATTCGACATCGGGATCATGCCGCTGTTGGACACGCCGTGGGAGCGGGGGAAGTGCGCCTACAAGATCGTCCAGTACATGGGGTGCGGGCTTCCCGTGGTCGCGTCGGCGGTCGGAGCGAATGCCTCCGTGGTGCAGGAAGGAACTTCGGGTTTCCTGGCGACGGACTCGGAAAATTGGATGTCCTCGCTGGAGCGACTGATCGTCGATGCGCGGCTTCGTCGCGAATTCGGCGATAACGGCCGCTCGATCGTCGAACGGCGATATTCGCTGCAGGCCCAAGGCGGGCGCATGATCGAGCTTCTTCGAGGCATCGCTAGGACCAAGGAAGTTCAGAGCACCTAATGAATACCATCGCAAGGTTTTTTTCGTGGCAGGTACGGATCTCGCGCTCCATCGACAGGGCCCTGTTTGGGGAAATGGCTGTTGATGGCAATTCCGCGTTCTGTGATTTGCTCCGACATGAGGACTTCCGCGAAGTCGCACTCGCCGAGGTGGGAGGGGGGAAGAGCCCATTTTTCGACGCTGCCGAAGTCGCAGGCCGGGGCTTGTCGGTGACGGGGATCGATCTTGACGCGGATGAGCTTGGGCGCGCTCCGCGTGGCGCATATGCCCGCACGATCATCGGGCCCATCGAGCGGGTCATCGGGGAGGGGACCATGACGTCGTGATTGCCCAGTCGGTGCTTGAGCATGTTTTTGACGGGAAGCTGGCTGCCAAGGGTATCGGAGCGCTCCTCAAGCCGGGCGGCAGCGTGTATACGTTCTGCCCCTGCAAGCGCGCGATGTTTGCCCGCCTCAATCTTTTACTCCCGGAGGCGGTCAAGCGGTGGTTACTTTTCTTCGTTTTCCCAGCGAAGCGGGAGAAGCAGGGATTCCCGGCCTTCTATGATGGGTGCAGTCCCGAGGAAATGATCCGGAACATGACCGACGCGGGTATTGAGCCGGTGGAAGTCCGCTACTTTTTCGTAAGTTCCTACTTCATGTTTGCCGTTCCGGTCTACTTAGTGTGGCGATTGATCACGTTTCCGTTCATGAAGCTTTGGCCGCATAGGTATTGCGAGACCTTCATTTTCATTGGGCGCAAGGCAGCTTGCGGCTAGCGTTCATGAAGGTCGTCCTATTCGCCAACACCGATTGGTATCTTTGGAACTTTCGCCGCTCACTTGCGCTTGCCCTGCGCGATGCCGGTTATGAAGTCGTACTTCTTTCTCCGGACGGCCCTTACGGGGAAAAGATCAGGGCATGCGGCCTGCATTGGCAACCAGCGCCCATGGATCGCCGGAGCTTGAACCCCCTCCGCGAAGCGCTGTTGCTGTGGCACTTGGTGCGCCTGTTCCGGTACGAACGCCCGGATGTGGTGCATGGATTCACGATCAAATGTGTGGTGTACGGATCATTGGCTGCGCGGCTTGCCGGCGTGCCTGCGCGGGTGAACGCCGTGGCCGGCATGGGCTACGTCTTCACCAGCCAGTCGTGGAGGGCGCGCGCCCTGCGGCCGCTGGTGCGCGGGCTGTTGCATTTGGCACTGGGCGGGCGCAACGCGCGCCTCATCCTTCAGAACCCTGATGACGTAGCGCTCTTCCGCAAGGCGCGACTTTTGGATTTGGAGCGGGCCCGCCTGATTCCTGGGTCGGGGGTGGATTGCCGTCGGTTTGCGCAAGGTCCGGTGCGCTCCTCGGTAGATCGTGTGCAGGCGTTGCTGCCAGCACGCCTGCTGTGGGACAAGGGCGTGGCGGAGTATGTGGAGGCGGCGCGCCTGCTGCGGGAACGACAGGTGCCGGTGGACCTGTTGCTTGCCGGGACGCCGGATCCCGGCAATCCGGCGGCGGTGCCGGAATCGGCCGTGCGCGAGTGGGTATCCGAGGGCCTGTTGCAGTGGCTGGGGCACGTGGATGACATGCCGACGTTGTTCCGGTCCGTTCAGATCGTGGCGTTGCCCAGCTACCGCGAAGGCTTGCCAAAAGGGTTAATCGAGGCGGGCGCGAGCGGCTGTGCGCTGGTCACCACCGATGTGCCCGGCTGCCGGGAGGTGGTGACGCATGAGGTGGACGGGCTGCTGGTGCCGGTCAAGGATAGCGGGACGCTGGCTGATGCCATCGAGCGGTTGGTGTGGGATCCGGTGCTTCGCCATAGGCTCGGCGTTGCGGCGCGGGAAAAGGCCGTTGCCCAGTTCGATGAACGCATCGTGTTGGCGCGTACCTTGGATGTCTATGCGGAACTGCTGGGCAGCGCGTGACGCGGCGGGAATTCGGTCCATTTTCGAGGGAATGAAATGAAGGTTCTTGTCACCGGCACCGCCGGGTTCATTGGCTCGCACGTGGCGCAGGTGCTGCTGGCGCGCGGTGACGAGGTGGTCGGCATCGACAACCTCAACGATTACTACGACGTCAGCCTCAAACAGGCGCGGCTGGTGCGGCTGCTGACCCGGCCGGGCTATGTCCACGTCACCGCCGACCTGGCCGACCGGGCCGCGATGGAGCAGGCATTTGCCACGCACCGGCCGCAACGGGTGGTGAACTTGGCCGCGCAGGCGGGGGTACGTTATGCGGCCGAGAACCCGCACGTGTACGTCAGCAGCAATGTCACCGGCTTCCTGCATATGCTGGAGGGTTGTCGGAATCACGACATCGAACATCTAGTGTATGCCTCCACCAGTTCGGTCTATGGCGCGAACCGGGCGATGCCGTTTTCCGAGCACGCCGCCACCGAGCATCCGCTGACCCTGTACGCGGCCACCAAGAAAGCCAACGAGATGATGGCGCACAGCTATGCACATCTGTACGGCATTCCGTGCACGGGCCTGCGCTTTTTCACCGTGTACGGGCCGTGGGGGCGGCCGGACATGGCGCTGTTCCTGTTCACGCAGGCGATTCTGGAAGGCAGGCCGATCCGCGTGTTCAACCATGGTCACCACAAGCGCAGCTTCACCTATGTCGATGACATCGTGGAAGGCGTGGTGCGGACGCTGGATCGCGTGCCGGGCAAGGATCCGGACTGGTCCGGCGAGCGCCCCGATCCGGCGACCAGTGGCGTGGCGCCATATCGCCTGTACAACATCGGCAATGAGCAGCCTGTGGAACTGCTGCGCTACATCGAAGTGCTGGAGGATTGCTTGGGCAGGAAGGCGCAAATGGAGATGCTGCCCCTGCAGCCAGGCGACGTGCCCGATACGGAGGCCGACGTGTCCGACCTTATCGCCAATGTCGGCTATCGCCCGGTCGTCCCGGTGGAGGAAGGCGTGGCGAACTTCGTGCGCTGGTATCGGGACTATTACCGTGTCTGAGTGCGAAGCTCTTGCAGGGGCCGCCACCATGGATGAAGCCCCGGTCCGGGCCCGCGTTCATTCTTGTCAGAGGCAGAGCTGCCATCCTCCGGGTGCAGAACCGTAGAATCCGACCGACTAGGCATTGAGGCGACAGGATGTTGCACAAGTTCCTCGGTTTCGACCCGACGCTGACCTTGCTGACCTTCGTGGTCACCGCGGGCGTGCTGTGGCTGATCCAGCCCGTGGCGTATCGGTTCGGGCTGCTGGACCATCCCGCCGGGCGCAAGGACCACGCGGAGCCGACGCCGGTGACCGGCGGGTTGGCGATCTTCGTGGGTTGCGCGGTCGTCTTCCTGTGGGGGCGGTCGAGCAGTCATGCGCTGCATTCGTTCCTCGCCGCCGCGTCCTTGCTGGTGGCGACGGGGATCTACGACGATCTGTACGACCTGCGCTGGTACTGGCGCATCCTGATCCAGACGGTGGCCTCGTTGCTGATGATCTATTGGGGCGGCGTACGGGT
Organism: Thermomonas brevis; assembly: GCF_014395425.1. Lineage (NCBI taxonomy): Bacteria > Pseudomonadati > Pseudomonadota > Gammaproteobacteria > Lysobacterales > Lysobacteraceae > Thermomonas > Thermomonas brevis. The sequence continues at coordinate 436,626 of NZ_CP060711.1, read as the reverse complement.
GGAGCAGATCGGGCCGGTGTTCGGGCTGGGCGAGTTCTCGTTGGGGTGGCTGTCGGTGCCGTTCACCGTGTTCGCCACCATCGGCGTCATCAATGCGATGAACATGATCGACGGTGCCGACGGGTTGTGCGGCCTGCTTGGGTTGGCCGCGTTGGTGATGCTCTCGGCGGCTGCGATCTATGCGGGCAACGAGGTGTTGGCCGGACGCCTGTCGGTGTTGTGCGGCGCGCTGGCGGGGTTCCTGATCTGGAACATGCGCCTGCCTTGGCGGCCGCGTGCGAAGGTGTTCCTGGGCAACGCGGGCAGCGCCCTGCTGGGATTGGTGATCGCCTGGGTGAGCTTCCGCCTGACCCAGAACAAGGGGCACCCCGTGAACCCGGTGCTGGCGCTGTGGCTGCTGCCGGTGCCGGTAATGGATTGCCTGGTGCTGATCGTGCGGCGGCTGCAGGAGGGACGCTCGCCGTTCTCGGCGGGACGCGATCACATCCACCACATCATGCAGGATGCCGGCTTCGGGCCGACCCGCGTCGCGCTGTGGCTGACCGGGTTCAGCCTGCTCTGCGGGCTGCTGGTGGGGCAGGCGATGCGCATGGACATCCCCAATCCGTTGTTGCTCGCCGCGTTCGCCGCGCTATGCGGGGGCTGGTATCTGCTGACCAGCAAGCGCGAACGCGCGGTGGCGTTCTTCCGCCGGCTGCGCCATGCGCCTCCTCCGGCGCTGGCCAAGGATGCGGTGCGGGAAATCGATTGAATTCCGCGCGAGCGCGCCCGGTGCCGCTCAGCTGCGTTTGCCGGATAGCCAATCCGCCGCGCCCCGGCCGGCCAGCAGGCCGCTGGCGAAGCAGGCAGTGAGCAGATAGCCGCCGGTCGGGGCTTCCCAGTCCAGCATTTCGCCGGCGCAGAAGACGCCGGGCAGGTCGTGCAGCATCAGTGCGTCGTCCAGCGCCTCCAGCCTGACGCCGCCGGCGCTGGAGATGGTTTCCGCCAGCGGGCGCGGGCGCAGCAGGCGCAGCGGCAAGCGCTTGATCGTCGCGGCGATGGCGGCCATGTCCTGCAACGAGGTCTTGTCCATCGTCTCGAATACCAGGGCGGTCTTCGCGCCGTCCAATCCGGCATGGCGGCGCAGGTGTTCGCCCAGGCTGCGGCTGCCGCGCGGTTTTTGCAGGTCGGCGTGCAGGCGCTGCTGGTCGCGGCCCGGCGCCAGGTCGAGGTGCAGATGCGCTTCGCCGTCGCGGGCGATGGCATCGCGCAGGTTGGCGGCGATGGCGTAGATCAGGCTGCCCTCGATGCCGGTTTCGGTCAGCACGCATTCGCCTTGCAGCGCATGGTCGCGGTCGTGCGCATCGCGCCAGTGCGCGACTACGGGCTTCAGCGGCGCGCCGGCATGCTTGCCGGCGAGATGCGGGCTCCAGCCGATGTCGAAGCCGCAGTTGGCCGGGGCCAGCGGTGCGATGTCGACGCCGCGTTGCGCCAGAGTTTCCGTCCAGGCGCCATCGGAACCGAGCTGCGGCCAGCTGCCGCCGCCCAGCGCCAGCACCACTGCGTCGGCCGCGAAGATGGTCTCGCCTTCGGGCGTGGAAAAGCGCAGCGCACCCGCATCGTCCCAGCCCAGCCAGCGGTGCTGGACGTGGAAGTGCACGCCGGTGTCCTTCAGCCTCCGTACCCAGGCGCGCAGCAGCGGCGCGGCCTTGCGGTCCAGCGGGAACACCCGGCCGGAACTGCCCACGTAGGTGTCGACGCCGAAGCCGCGCGCCCACGCGCGCAGGGCGTCGGCATCGAACGCGTCCAGCCAGCGCCCGACCTCGCCGGCGCGCTCGCGGTAGCGCGCATCGAATGCGGGTCGCGCTTCGGAATGGGTGAGATTGAGCCCGCCCTTGCCGGCGATCAGGAACTTGCGTCCCACCGAGCCCTTCGCCTCGAACAGGTGCACGTCGATACCGGCCGCGCGGGCGATTTCGGCGGCCATCAGGCCGGCGGGGCCGCCGCCGAGTACGGCGAGGCGAGAGGGATGCGTCGTGCTCATCCCGCACATGATTCCACGGCCGCCGCCGTCGGGCGACTAGAATGCGCGGTTCGTGGATGCGTCTCGCCGGATTTTCCCCATGATCCTCAACATCGCCGCCTATCTGTTCGTGCCCATCGAGGATGCCGATGCGCTGGCCCAGCGCCTGCGCGAACGCGCCGAGGCGGACGGCCTGCGCGGCACCATGCTGGTGACGCCGGAAGGGTTGAATCTGTTTCTGGCCGCCAACGAAGCGCCACTGCGTGCTTTCCTGGCATGGCTGCGCGAAGACCCGCGCTTCGCGGCGCTGCATGCGAAGGAAAGTTGGAGCGAGGCGATGCCGTTCGCGCGGCTGAAGGTCAAGCGCAAGGCGGAGATCATCACCTTCCGCCGCGAACAGGCCTCGCCGCTGAAGGCGGGCGAGCGCGCGCCGGTGGTGGCGCCGAAGACGCTGGCGCGCTGGATCGAGCAGGGCCATGACGATGCCGGCAGGCGGCTGGTGCTGCTGGATACGCGCAACCGGCAGGAGATCGCCTACGGCACCTTCGCGGGTGCGCTGACCCTGCCCATCGACCGGTTCACCGACCTACCCGCTGCGCTGGCGCCGCATCGCGAGTCGCTGCGCGACGCCACCGTGGTCAGTTTCTGCACCGGCGGCATCCGCTGCGAGAAGGCGGCACTGTGGCTGCGCGAGGACGGCATGGACAACGTGTTGCAGCTGGACGACGGCATCCTCGGCTATTTCGAGGCGGTCGGCGGCGTGGGCTACGACGGCGGCTGCTTCGTGTTCGACGAACGGGTAGCGCTGGATTCGCGATTGCAGCCAATGGCCGATGGCGCTGCGGCCGGGCAGATCGGCGCATGAGCTGGATCGGAATCCTGCTTCTGGTCGTGGCGATCTATGCCGCGATCAAGGTGGTGGGCGCCTTGCTCAAGATTGCGCTGTGGGTCGCCATCCTCGGGTTCGCGTGGTGGTACTTCGGGCCGATGATCGGCGTTCCGTTTCCGTTCTGAGGCCGGCTCAGCTGCCAAGCGCGGCTCCCGCCGCCTGCCCGCTGGCCCACGCCCACTGGAAGTTGTAGCCGCCCAGCCAGCCGGTGACGTCCACCACTTCGCCGATGAAATACAGGCCGGGGACGCGCTTGGACATCATCGTGCTGGATGACAGTCCATCGGTGTCCACGCCGCCCAATGTAACTTCTGCGGTGCGGTAGCCCTCGGTGCCGCTGGCGACCAGCGGCCAATTGCCCAGCAGTTCGGCGATGGCGCGCAGTTCCGGCGCGTTGTACTGGCGCAGTGGTTTGTTGGCGAGCCAGTGTTCGCACAGGCGCTGGGCGAAGCGCTTGGGCAACACTTCGCCCAGCAGGGTTTTCAGCTCCGCGTCTCGGCGGCGCTGCTGCCAGTCGTGCAGCAGCGCGTCGAGGTCGGTGCCGGGCAGCAGGTCCAGGCGCAGGTCGTCGCCCGGCTGCCAGTAGGAGCTGATCTGCAGGATCGCCGGGCCGCTGATGCCGCGATGGGTCACCAACAGGAAGTTGCGGAAGCTGACGCCGTTGCAGCGCGCTTCCACCGGCAGCGAGACGCCGGCCAGATCGTGCAGGCGCTCGGCATGCTTGCCGGTGAGCGTCAACGGCACGAGGCCGGCGCGGGTGGGCAGCACGTCGTGACCGAACTGCTTCGCAAGCTGGTAGCCGAAGCCGCTTGCGCCCATGCTCGGGATCGACAGTCCGCCGCTGGCGACGACCAGCGACGACGCGGCGAACGCACCCTGCGACGTGCGCAGGCGGAAGCCGCCGTCATCGGTCTGCTGCACGTCCTCGACGCTGCAATGCGTGCGGATTTCGACGCCGGCCGCTTCGCATTCGGCCAGCAGCATCGCCACGATCTGCTTGCTGGACTCGTCGCAGAACAGTTGCCCGAGCTCCTTCTCGTGGTAGGCGATGCCGTGCCGCTCCACCAGCTCGATGAAATGCCACGGCGTGTAGCGCGCCAGCGCCGATTTGCAGAAGTGCGGGTTGGCGGAAAGGTAGTTGGCCGGTGTGGTGCCGGTATTGGTGAAATTGCAGCGCCCGCCGCCGGACATCAGGATCTTCTTGCCGACCTTGTTGGCATGGTCGACGACCAGCACGCGCAGGCCGCGCTGCCCGGCGACGATGGCGCACATCAGTCCGGCCGCGCCGGCGCCGATCACGATGGCGTCGAACCGTTCGCTCACGTCCACTCGCGCGAGGGCAGGATGTGACGGCGCTGCGGGCGGCCGACCAGGTCGAGGAAGTTGTTGAACACGGCGTCGGCCTGCGCCTGCATGCCGGCGATATGGCGCTGGGTGTCGGCGCGGATGCGTGCGTCGTCCTGCGTGCCGGACAACTGCTCCAGTTCGCGCCGGTAGGCGGGATTCGCCAGCCAGCGTTCGATCAGTGGCTGATCCATTTCCAGATGGAACTGGAAGCCGTAGGCGTTGTCGCCCCAGCGGAACGCTTGCTGCTCGCAGGTGTCGCTGCGGGCGAGGTGGGTGGCGGTGGCCGGCACCTCGAAATGGCAACCATGCCACTGGAACACCGGCGCGCTGTCGCCGAGCGGCGACAGCACGGTGTCGGTGCGGCCGGCATCGGTGGCGTGCAGGGGATACCAGCCGATCTCCGGCGTGTGGTGGCGCTTCACCGGCGCGCCCAGCGCATGCGCGAGCAGCTGCGCGCCCAGGCAGATGCCCAGCACCGGGCGGCCCAGCTCCAGCATGCGTCCGATGGCGGCCAGTTCGGTGCGCAGGTGCGGGCGCTGCGCCTGGTCTTCCACGTTCATCGGCCCGCCCAGCACCACCAGCCCCTTGTAGCGCTCCACGTCGGGCTGCGCGTCCGGGTTGCGCTCGAAGTTGACGAAGCGGATGCGGTGGCCGCGCTGGCGGATCAGCGGGTCGAGCGTGCCGAGCGGCTCGGCGGCCACGTGCTGGAAGACGAGGAGGCGGGACATCGGGAAACTATGCCAAAGACCGGCGGAGGGCGGCCAATCGCTGGCAACCATATCGGCATGCCAGTGCTTTTCCTTCTCCCCGCATGGCGGGGAGACAGCCCGCTGGGCGGATGAGGGGCGGGCGGTTCGCGCGAAAAGCGCCCCTCACCCGCCTGCGGCACCCTCTCCCCATCTGCGATGGGGAGAGGGAACCGCATTGGTTCAGCGCGGGCCGCGCGGCTTGAAGCCACCGGGCTTGTGGCCGCCTGGCTTGAACCCGCCCGACTTGCGCGGGCTGTCATTGCCGGGGCGGTCGCCGCGCGGCGGGCCGAAGCTGCGCTTGCGCTTGGGGGCGTCCTGATCTTCATTGGTTGCAAGACGCATGTGCAGCGGTCGGCTGGCCACGCGCACGCCCTGCATGTGCTGCAGCAGTTCCGGCGGCATGCCCTCGGGAAGATCGACCAGGGTGTAGTCGTCGCGGATGTCGATGCGGCCGATGAAGCGGCTTTCCAGATCGGCCTCGTTGGCGATCGCACCGACGATGTTGCCCGGCTGCACGCCGTGCTGGTAGCCGACCTCGATGCGGTAGGTCTTCATGCCGACTTCCGGCGCGCCGTGTTCGCGGGGCGTGCGTTCGCGCGGTTCGCGCTGCGCGCGTTCGGGGCGCTCGCGCTGCGGCTTGTCCTCGCGCGGCTGGAAAGTGCGCTCCGGCACGACGGGCTTGGGCAGCAGCAGCGGCGTCTTGCCCTGCACCAGTCGCGCCAGCGCGGCGGCGATCTCCACCGCCGGCACGTTCTTCTCCTGTTCGTAGCGTTCCACCAAGTCGCGAAACACCGACAGGTCGTCGCCGGCCAGCACGCCGTCGATCTTTTCGAGGAACTTGGCGACGCGGCGCTCGTTCACCGCGTCCACGCTCGGCAGGTTCATCTGCTCGATCTTCTGCCGGGTGGCGCGCTCGATCGCGCCCAGCATGCCGCGCTCGCGCGGGGCCACGAACAGGATCGCCTCGCCGCTGCGCCCGGCGCGGCCGGTGCGGCCGATGCGGTGGACGTAGCTTTCGGTGTCGTAGGGAATGTCGTAGTTCAGCACGTGGCTGATCCGCTCCACGTCCAGCCCGCGCGCGGCCACGTCGGTGGCGACCAGCACGTCGATCTGGCCGTCCTTGAGCTTCTGGATCGTGCGCTCGCGGGTCTTCTGCTCGACGTCGCCGTTGATCGCCGCCGCCGCGAAGCCGCGCGCGGCCAGCTTCTCGGCCAGTTCCTCGGTGCCCATCTTGGTGCGGGCGAAGATGATCATCGCCTCGAACGGCTCGGCCTCCATGATCCGGGTCAGCGCGTCCAGCTTGTTGATCCCGCTGACCATCCAGAAGCGCTGGCGGATGCTGGCGGCGGTGGTGGTCTGCGCCTTGATCGCGATCTCGACCGGATCCTTCAGGTAGGTCTGGGCGATGCGCTTGATCTGCGCCGGCATCGTCGCCGAGAACAGCGCGACCTGGCGCGTCTCCGGGGTCTTCTTCAGCACCGCCTCGACGTCGTCGATGAAGCCCATCCGCAGCATTTCGTCGGCTTCGTCCAGCACCAGCATGCGCAGCTCGGACAGGTCGAGCGTGCCGCGCTCCAGGTGGTCGATGACGCGGCCGGGCGTGCCGACCACGACGTGCACGCCGCGCTTGAGCGCATGCAGCTGCGGGCCGTAGCCCTGGCCGCCGTAGATCGGCAGGATCTGGAAGCCGGGGATGTGGTGGGCGTACTTCTGGAACGCCTCGGCGACCTGGATCGCCAGCTCGCGGGTCGGCGCCAGCACCAGCACCTGCGGCTTGCCGGGCGCCGCGTCCAGCCGCGCCAGCGCGGGCAGGGCGAAGGCGGCGGTCTTGCCGGTGCCGGTCTGGGCCTGGCCCAGCACGTCGCGCCCGGCCAGCAGCGGCGGAATGGTGGCGGCCTGGATCGGCGAGGGCGACTCGTAGCCGACCTCGCGCAGCGCGGCCAGCAGGGTCTCGGGCAGGCCGAGGTCGGAGAACAGGGGAGGCGTGGTATCGGCGCTCATGGTGCCTTTGGGCGGAATCGCCGAAGGAGACAGGACCGCATAGTGTACGCGCCGGCCGTGGAGCAGGCGTTCAAGTCCAGTGCCGATGGTGGGGGCCGATACAGGAATCCGCGATTCGCCCGGGTATTTGCCGCATCGCGATGCGAACGATTCTCGGCAACCCCGCGAATGCGGGAAATGGCGCGCGTTTCGCATGATTTCGACGCCGCAAGGTCTGGCCGCCGTCATGCCGCGGCGGTTAGAATGCGCGGCTACTAGCGAGCGGCCATCGCGGCCGGCAAGCCCACCAACGAGAAGAGGCAAGCGTGCTGGCCGAATACCTGCCCACCCTGCTGTTTTTGATCGTCGCCACCGGGATCGGCATCGCCCTGATCATCGTCGGCAACGTCCTCGGCCCCAAGCGGCCGTCCGGCGAAAAGCTCTCGCCCTACGAATGCGGCTTCGGCGCGTTCGAGAACGCGCGCATGCCGTTCGACGTGCGCTACTACCTGGTCGCGATCCTGTTCATCGTGTTCGACCTGGAAATCGCCTTCGTCTTCCCGTGGGCCGTGGTGTTCCGCGAGCTCGGGGTGTTCGGCCTGATCGAGATGGGCGTGTTCCTCACGCTGCTGGTGATCGGCTTCGTGTACGTGTGGAAGCGCGGCGCGCTGGAGTGGGAATGAGCAATATCGTCCAATCAGTATTGGAAGCCGCCAGCAATCCGCTGCCGGAAGGGCGGCTGGACGACATCCTGCGTCCGGATGGCGACAATCCGCTGCTGCAGAACGGCTTCGTCACCACCAGCCTCGACGCGCTGTGGAACTGGGCGCGCACCGGCTCGATGTGGCCGATGACGTTCGGCCTGGCCTGCTGCGCGGTGGAAATGATGCACGCCGGCGCGGCGCGCCTCGACCTCGACCGCTACGGCGTGGTGTTCCGCCCGTCGCCGCGCCAGTCCGACGTGATGATCGTGGCCGGCACGCTGGTCAACAAGATGGCCCCGGCGCTGCGCAAGGTCTACGACCAGATGCCCGACCCGAAGTGGGTGATCTCGATGGGCAGCTGCGCCAACGGCGGCGGCTACTACCACTATTCGTATTCCGTGGTGCGCGGCTGCGACCGCGTGGTGCCGGTGGACGTGTACGTGCCGGGCTGTCCGCCGACCGCCGAGGCGCTGGTGTACGGCATCCTGCAGTTGCAGAAGAAGATCCGCCGGATGGAGCAGAACCCGTTCTCGCGGACGCCGAAGCCGGAGGGCGCGCGCGCATGAGCACGACGCTGGCCAACGAACTGACCGCCCGCTTCGGCGAGGCCGCCGTGGAGGTAGCGCAGCCGCGCGGCGAAGTGACGCTGGAAGTGCCGGCCGCCGACTGGCTGGCCGCCTGCACCGCGCTGCGCGACGAGTTCGGCTTCGACACCTTCGTCGACCTGTGCGGCGTGGACTACCTGGGCCACGGCGGCGACGAGTGGGACACCGTCGGTGTGTCCAACGAAGGCTTCAGCCGCGGCGTGGAAGGCAGCGGCCCGGGCCGCTTCCAGTGGGGCCAGCAGCCCAGCCACGAAGTCGCCCAGCCCGGCACCGCCGCGCCGGACGCCGACATCCCGGGCCGCCGCTACGCCGCGGTGCTGCACCTGCTGTCGCTCGCCCGCAACCTGCGCCTGCGCGTGCGCTGCTTCGCGCCGGACGAAGGCCTGCCGGTGGTGCCGTCCGTCACCGGCCTGTGGCCGGGCGCCAACTGGTTCGAGCGCGAGGCGTTCGACCTGTTCGGCATCATCTTCGACGGCCACCCCGACCTGCGCCGCATCCTCACCGACTACGGCTTCGTCGGCCATCCGTTCCGCAAGGACTTCCCGCTGATCGGCAACGTCGAAGTGCGCTACGACGAGGAGAAGAAGCGCGTGGTGTACGAACCCGTCACCAGCGTCGAGCCGCGCGTGGGCGTGGCCCGCGTGATCCGCGACGACGCCGGCCTGGCCACCGCGCAGGCCGAACGCAGCAGCCGCATCCTGGAGCGGGAGGCACGCCGATGAACGCCCATGCCACGCCCAGCGGCGAAGCGTTCGCCAGCAACCCGGTGGAAGCGACGCAGGAAATCCGCAACTACACGCTGAACTTCGGCCCGCAGCATCCGGCGGCGCACGGCGTGCTGCGCCTGATCCTGGAAATGGACGGAGAAGTGGTGCGCCGCTGCGATCCGCACATCGGCCTGCTGCATCGCGGAACCGAGAAGCTGGCGGAATCCAAACCGTTCAACCAGTCGATCGGCTACATGGATCGCCTGGACTACGTCTCGATGATGTGCAACGAGCACGCCTACGTGCGCGCCATCGAAACGCTGATGGGGGTCCAGGCGCCGGAACGCGCGCAGTGGATCCGCACGATGTTCGACGAGATTACCCGCATCCTGAACCATCTGATGTGGGTCGGCTCCAACGGCCTCGACCTCGGCGCGATGGCCATCTTTCTGTACGCCTTCCGCGAGCGCGAAGAGCTGATGGACTGCTACGAAGCGGTCAGCGGCGCGCGCATGCACGCGGCCTACTACCGTCCCGGCGGCGTCTACCGCGACCTCCCGGAGAAGATGCCGAAGTACAAGGAATCGCCGTGGCGCAAGGGCGGCAAGCTCAAGCGCTTCAACGAATGGCGCGAAGGCTCGCTGCTGGACTATCTGGAGCACTTCACCCAGGACTTCCCGGCGCGGATGGACGAGTACGAAACGCTGCTCACCGACAACCGCATCTGGAAGCAGCGCACCGTCGGCATCGGCGTCGTCACGCCGGAGCAGGCCAAGGGCTGGGGCATGAGCGGCCCGATGCTGCGCGGTTCCGGCATTGAATGGGACCTGCGCAAGAAGCAGCCCTACGCCAAGTACGCGGAGGTCGATTTCGACATCCCGGTCGGCGTCAACGGCGACTGCTACGACCGCTACCTGGTGCGCATGGCGGAAATGCGCGAGTCCAACCGCATCATCGCCCAGTGCGTGAAGTGGCTGAAGGCCAACCCAGGCTCGGTGATGCTGGACAACTACAAGGTGTCCCCGCCGTCGCGCGCGGACATGAAGCAGAGCATGGAAGCGCTGATCCACCACTTCAAGCTGTTCTCCGAAGGCTACTGCGTGCCCGCCGGGGAAACCTACGCGGCGGTGGAAGCGCCCAAGGGCGAGTTCGGCTGCTACCTGGTGAGCGACGGGGCCAACAAGCCGTTCCGCGTGCACCTGCGTGCGCCGGGCTTCGCCCATCTGTCGTCGATGGACGAGATCACGAAGGGGCACATGCTGTCCGACGTGGTGGCGATGATCGGCACCTATGACATCGTGTTTGGTGAGGTTGACCGATGAGAGCGACCGGCAATTTCGAAGCCTGCCGCAACGTGGATCCGCTGGTAGCGTTGAGCGATGCGACGCGCGCGCACATCGATCACTGGCTGACCAAGTTCCCGCCGGAGCGCAAGCGTTCCGCCGTGCTGCAAGGGCTGTTCGCGGCGCAGGAGCAGAACGGCGGCTGGCTGACCGACGAACTGATCGCGGCGGTGGCGAAGTATCTCGACCTGCCGCCGGTGTGGGCCTACGAGGTCGCCAGCTTCTACTCGATGTTCGAGACCAAGAAGGTGGGCCGCAACAACGTGGCGTTCTGCACCAACATCAGCTGCTGGCTCAACGGTGCGGAAGACCTTGTCGCGCACGCCGAGAAGAAGCTGGGCTGCAAGCTGGGCGAAACCAGCGCCGACGGCCGCATCTACCTCAAGCGCGAGGAAGAATGCGTGGCCGCCTGCTGCGGCGCGCCGGTGGTCGTCATCAACGGGCATTACCACGAGAAGCTCGACGCCGCGCAGGTGGACGAGCTGCTGGACGGGCTGAAGTAATGGGCGGACATTCCCACTATTCGGAAGGCTACGGCCCCGTCGGCCCCGCGCCGAAGGAGCATCAGGCCGTTTACACCACGCTGCATTTCGACAAGCCGTGGTCGTACGAGAACTACCTCAAGACCGGCGGCTATCAGGCGCTGCGCAAGGTGCTGACCGAGAAGATCCCGCCTGCCGATATCATCGAGATGGTGAAGGCGTCGGGTCTGCGTGGTCGCGGCGGCGCGGGCTTCCCGACCGGCTTGAAGTGGAGCTTCATGCCGAAGCACGACGGCGAGAAGTACATCCTGTGCAACTCGGACGAATCCGAGCCGGGTACCTGCAAAGACCGCGACATTCTTCGCTACAACCCGCATGCGGTGCTGGAAGGGCTGGCGATCGCCTGCTACGCCACCAATACCAAGGCGGCCTACAACTACATGCGCGGCGAGTTCCACCACGAGCCGTTCGAGCATATCGAGGAAGCGTTGGCCGAAGCCTACAAGCACGGCTGGCTGGGCAAGGACATCCTCGGCAGCGGCATCGACATCGACATCTACAACGCGCTGGGCGCGGGCGCCTACATCTGCGGCGAGGAAACCGCGCTGATGGAGTCGCTGGAAGGCAAGAAGGGCCAGCCGCGCTACAAGCCGCCGTTCCCGGCCAACTTCGGCCTGTACGGCAAGCCGACCACCATCAACAACACCGAGACCTACGCCTCGGTGCCGGCCATCGTGCGCAACGGGCCGGAATGGTTCATGGCGCTGGGCAAGCCGAACAATGGCGGCTGCAAGATTTTTTCGGTCAGCGGCCACGTCGCCAAGCCGGGCAACCATGAAATCCGCCTCGGCACGCCGTTCTCCGAACTGCTGGAGCTGTGCGGCGGCATCCGTCCCGGCCATCGCATCAAGGCGGTGATCCCTGGCGGTTCGTCGATGCCGGTGCTGCCGGGCGAGACGATGATGCAGCTGACGATGGACTACGACGCCATCCAGAAGGCCGGTTCCGGCCTCGGCTCCGGCGCGGTCGTCGTCATGGACGAAACCACCTGCATGGTGCGCGCCTGCCAGCGCATTGCCCGCTTCTACAAGGCGGAAAGCTGCGGCCAGTGCACGCCCTGCCGCGAAGGCACCGGCTGGATGTACCGCATGCTGACCCGCATCGCCAATTTCGAGGCGACGCTGGACGATTTGCAGATGCTGCGCGCCGCCGCCGGCCAGATCGAAGGCCACACCATTTGCGCCTTCGGCGAAGCCGCCGCGTGGCCGGTGCAGGGCTTCCTGCGCCACTACTGGCACGAGTTCGAATACGCCATCGTGAACAAGCGTTTCTACGTCGATGACGAACGCGCCGGCACGCTGGTTCAACCCGAAAAGGTGGCCGCATGAGTGCGCAGCCGGTCAACCCGAACCTGCCGCCCGACCACGTCACCGTCTTCATCGACGATGTCGAGATGGCGGTGCCGAAAGGTTCGATGATTATCCAAGCGGCGGACAAAGCCGGTATCCCGATCCCGCGCTTCTGCTACCACGAGAAGCTGCCGATTGCCGCCAACTGCCGCATGTGTCTGGTCGATACCGAAGTCGGCGGTCGCGCCGCGCCCAAGCCGTCGCCGGCCTGCGCCACGCCGGTGATGGACGGCCTCAAGGTATTCACGCGCAACGAGAAGGCGCTGAAGGCGCAGCGCAACGTGATGGAGTTCCTGCTGATCAACCACCCGCTGGATTGCCCGGTCTGCGATCAGGGCGGCGAGTGCGAGCTGCAGGATCTGTCGCTGGGCTACGGTCGCTCGGTCAACCGCTTCGTCGAGCGCAAGCGCGTGGTGGCCGACGAGGACATGGGGCCGCTGGTCGCCACCGAGATGACCCGCTGCATCCAGTGCACGCGCTGCATCCGCTTCACCGCGGAGATCGCCGGCACCTACGAACTCGGCGGCATGTACCGCGGCGAGAACCTGCAGATCGGCACCTTCGACGGCAAGCCGCTGACCACCGAACTGTCCGGCAACGTCATCGACGTCTGCCCGGTGGGTGCGCTGACCAACAAGGTGTTCCAGTTCAAGGCGCGCCCGTGGGAGCTGACTGCGCGGCCGTCGATCGGCTACCACGACGCGCTCGGCAGCAACCTGTTCCACCACGTCCGCCGCGGCGACATCCTGCGCAGCGTGCCGCGCGACAACGAGGCGGTGAACGAGTGCTGGCTGTCCGACCGCGACCGCTACGCGCATGAAGGCCTGTCCGCCGACGACCGCGCCGTCGCGCCGCTGATCCGCGACGGCGAAGGCTTCCGCGAAGCCAGCTGGGACGAGGCGCTGGCGAAGGCCGCGCAGATCCTGCGCGACAACGCCGGCGACGCGCTCGGCGTGCTGGCGCATCCGGCCACCTCGAACGAGGAGGGTGCGCTGCTGGCGCGCCTGGCCGAAGGCCTGGGCAGCGGCAACATCGACCACCGCATCGGCCAGCTCGACCTGTCCGACGGCGCGCACGCGCAGGCGTTCGCCATGCCGGTCGCGGAGATCGAACAGGCCGACGCCATCGTCATCGTCGGCTCCAACCTGCGCCACGAAGTGCCACTGCTGCACCAGCGCGTGCGCAAGGCGGCCAAGCGTGGCGCCAAGGTGCACGTGGTGAACTCGGTCGATTTCGACTTCACCTTCGCCATCGCGTCCAGGCACGTCGTCGCGCCGTCGCAACTGGCCGACGCCATCGCCAAGGTCGATCTGGGCGATGCCGCCAACGTCGCGGTGATCGTCGGCGGCGTGGCCGAGAACGGCCCGCATGCCGCCGCCGTCCGCAAGGCCGCCGCCGACTTCGCCGCCGCGAAGAACGCGAAACTGTGCCGCATCCCGCAGGGCGCGAACGCGCTGGGCCTGTCGCGGCACGGCGTGCTGCCGGCCGCGCGCGACGCGCAGGCGATGTTGCGCGAGCCGCGCAAGGCCTACGTGATCTACGGCATCGAGCCGGGCCTCGATTTCGCCGACCAGCGCACCGCGCTGACGGCACTGGGCGCGGCGCAGGTGGTGGCGTTCAGCCAGTTCGCCTGCCAGTCCACCCGCCGCGTGGCCGACGTGATCCTGCCGATCGGCGCGCTGCCGGAAGTCGAGGCCACGCTGACCAACCTCGACGGCATCGCCCAGGCGACCGCCGCCGCCGGCAAGCTGCCGGGCCAGGCGCATTCCGGCTGGCGCGTGCTGCGCGCGCTGGGCGGCGACCTCGCGCTGCCCGGTTTCGAGTTCACCGACCTGGACGGCCTGCGCGCCGGCCTCGCGCCGAAGACGGTGCAGGTGGCGAAGGGCGGGGCGGTTGCGCCGGCGTCGGGTGGCCTCGAAGTCGCCGCCTCGCAGGCGATCTATCGCGTCGATGCGGTGATCCGCCGCTGCGGCGCGCTGCAATCGCATCCGCTCAACGCCGGCCCGCACGCGTCGCTGAATCCCGCCGACGCCGCTGCCGCCGGGATCGGCGAAGGCGCGATGGCGAAGTTCAGCACCGCCACCGGCACCGCCACCTTGCAGGTGCTGCTCGACGCGCGCGTTGCCCAAGGCAGCGTCTGGATCGAAGCAGGCTACGGCGCGACCGCGCCGCTTGTGGCTGCAAGTTCGCTGGAGGTCGCCCGCGCATGAGCATCGCCATCAACGCCATGTTGGGCAATCCCCTGATGCAGTACGCCATCGACCCGCTGCGCGAAGCCCTGCTGTCGCTCGGCACGCTGGGCATGCTGGTCTGGATCGTCTTGAAGATCCTCGCCATCGCCGTGCCGGTCATCGTCGCCGTCGCGTTTTACGTGGTCTGGGAGCGCAAGCTGATCGGCTGGATGCACGTCCGCCACGGGCCGATGTACGTGGGCTGGGGCATCCTCCAAGCCTTCGCCGACGTGTTCAAGCTGCTGTTCAAGGAAGTGGTGCAGCCCAGCGTGGCGCAGCCCGTGCTGTACCGCCTCGCGCCGCTGCTGGTGCTGGTGCCGGCGTTCGCCGCGTGGGCGGTGGTGCCGTTCGACGCGCAGGTGGTGCTGTCCAACGCCAACGCTGGCTTGCTGTACTTGCTGGCGATGACCTCGCTGGGCATCTACGGCGTGATCATCGCCGGCTGGGCCTCGAACTCGAAGTACGCCTTCCTCGGCGCGATGCGCGCCTCGGCGCAGATGATCAGCTACGAGATCGCGATGGGCTTCTCGCTGGTCGGCGTGCTGATTGCCGCCGGCAGCCTGAACCTGACCGACATCGTGATGGCGCAGTCCGGCAAGGGCTTCCTCGGCTGGTTCTTCATTCCGCTGCTGCCGCTGTTCGTGGTGTATTTCGTGTCCGGCGTGGCCGAGACCAACCGCGCGCCGTTCGACGTGGTGGAAGGCGAATCGGAAATCGTCGCCGGCCACATGGTCGAATACTCCGGCTCGCAGTTCGCGCTGTTCTTCCTGGCCGAATACGCCAACATGATCCTGGTCAGCTTCCTGACCGCGATCTTCTTCCTCGGCGGCTGGCTGAGCCCCCTCCAGGGCATCGTCGATTTCGGCAGCGTGCATTGGACGGTGAACTGGATCTGGCAGGGCGGTTGGCCGTGGCTGCTGGCCAAGGTGTTCTTCTTCGCCACCTGCTTCCTGTGGTTCCGCGCCACCTTCCCGCGCTACCGCTATGACCAGATCATGCGGCTGGGCTGGAAGGTGTTCATCCCGATCACCATCGCCTGGATCTTCGTGACCGCGCTGCTGGTGTACTTCGGCGTGATCGGCGGTGGCGCAACCGGAGCGGCGGCATGAGCAAGCTGGTGTCCTACTTCAAGAGCCTGCTGCTGCTGGAACTCGCCAGCGGCATGTGGCTGACCCTGAAATACCTGTTCCGTCCCAAGTACACGCTGATGTACCCGATGGAGAAGACCCCGCAGTCGCCGCGCTTCCGCGGCGTGCACGCGCTGCGCCGCTACGCCAACGGCGAGGAACGCTGCATCGCCTGCAAGCTGTGCGAGGCGGTGTGCCCGGCGCTGGCGATCACCATCGAGGCCGCGCCGCGCGCGGACGACGGCAGCCGCCGCACCACCCGCTACGAGATCGACCTGTTCAAGTGCATCTTCTGCGGCTTCTGCGAGGAGTCCTGCCCCACCGACTCCATCGTCGAGACGCACGTGCACGAATACCACTTCGACAAGCGCGGCCAGAACGTGCTGACCAAGCCGCAGCTGCTTGCGATCGGCGACCGGCTGGAGCCGGAAATCGCCGAGCGCCGCGCCGCCGACGCCCCGTACCGTTGAGGCAAGACCGAGCATGGACTTCGATTTCCCAACCCTTGCCTTCCTCGGCTTCGCGGCGGTTGCCGCGATTGCCGCGCTGGCCGCGATCACCGCGCGCAACCCCGTGTACGCGGTGCTGTGGCTGGTGCTGACCTTCTTCTCGGTGGCCTGCACCTGGATCGTGGGCGGCGTCGAGTTCCTCGGCATCGCGCTGGTGCTGGTCTACGTCGGCGCGGTGATGGTGCTGTTCCTGTTCGTGGTGATGATGCTGGACATGGAAAAGGCCCCGGCGCGCGAGGGCTACGTGCGCTACCTGCCGGTCGGGCTGGTCGTGGCGGCGGTGATGCTGGTGCAGATGCTGGTGCTGATCGGCGTGCGCAGCGCGCTGCAATCGCCGCTGGCCGACAACGCCGCGGTTGCCGCCGGCGTGCCGAACACCACCTGGCTGGCGCATGCGCTGTTCACCGATTTCATGCTGCCCTTCGAAGTGGCGGCGGTGATCCTGACCGTGGCGGTGGTGGCGGCGGTGATGCTGACCCTGCGCCGCCGTCCGGGCGCGCGCCACCAGAACCCGTCCGAGCAGGTGCGCGCGCGCGCGTCCGAGCGCGTGCGGATGGTGAAGATGCAGGCGGAAGTCCCCGCCGCGCCGGCGCAGCCGGAGGAGGGCGCGCAATGAACAACCTCGTGTCCGCCCTGACCTTGGGCCACTACCTCGCGCTGGGCGCGGTGCTGTTCTGCATCAGCGTCGCCGGCCTGTTCCTGAACCGCAAGAACGTGATCATGCTGCTGGTGTCGCTGGAGCTGATGCTGCTCTCGGTGAACATCAACTTCGTCGCCTTCTCGCGCTCGCTGGGCGACGCCGCCGGGCAGGTGTTCGTGTTCTTCATCCTGACCGTGGCCGCCGCCGAGGCTGCCATCGGTCTGGCGATCCTGGTCACCTTGTTCCGCAACCGCCGCACCATTGATGTTGCGGACATCGACAGTTTGAAGGGCTGACCTGATGGATTCGGCAATCCTGATCTCCAAGACCCAGCTCGTGCTGGTGGTGCTGCTGCCGCTGATCGGCAGCATGCTTGCCGGCCTGTTCGGCCGCCAGATCGGCCGCGCCGGCGCGCATACCGCCACCATCCTCGGCGTGGCCGCCAGCTGCGCGCTGTCGATGCACGTGCTGTGGCAGGTGCTGCACGGGGCCGCGCCGTTCAACGAGAACCTCTACACGTGGCTGCAAGTGGGCGACGTGTCGGTGAACGTCGGCTTCCTGGTGGACAAGCTGACCGCGATGATGATGGTGGTCGTCACCTTCGTCTCGCTGCTGGTGCACATCTACACCATCGGCTACATGGCCGAGGACGACGGCTACCAGCGCTTCTTCAGCTACATCTCGCTGTTCACCTTCAGCATGCTGATGCTGGTGATGAGCAACAACTTCATGCAGCTGTTCTTCGGCTGGGAAGCGGTGGGCCTCGTCTCCTACCTGCTGATCGGCTTCTGGTACAAGAAGCCGACGGCGGTGTTCGCCAACCTCAAGGCCTTCCTCGTCAACCGCGTCGGCGACTTCGGCTTCCTGCTGGGCATTTCCGGCGTGCTGCTGTGGATCGGCTCGCTCGATTACGGCACGGCCTTCGCCAATGCCGACGCCATCCGTGGCGCGACCGTGGAAATCCTGCCGGGCCATGCGTGGTCGATCGCCACCGTCATCTGCATCTGCCTGTTCATCGGCGCGATGGGCAAGTCGGCGCAGGTGCCGCTGCACGTCTGGCTGCCGGATTCGATGGAAGGCCCGACCCCCATCTCGGCGCTGATCCACGCGGCGACGATGGTGACCGCCGGCATCTTCATGGTGGCGCGCATGTCGCCGCTGTTCGAGCTGTCGGAGACCGCGCTCAACTTCATCCTGTTCATCGGCGCGACCACCGCGTTCTGGACGGGCCTGATCGGCATGGTGCAGAACGACATCAAGCGCGTGGTCGCCTATTCCACGCTGTCGCAGCTCGGCTACATGACCGTGGCGCTAGGCGTGTCGGCGTACTCGGCAGCGGTCTACCACCTGATGACCCACGCCTTCTTCAAGGCGCTGCTGTTCCTCGGCGCGGGCTCGGTCATCATCGGCATGCACCATGAGCAGGACATGCGCAAGATGGGCGGCCTGCGCAAGTACATGCCGATCACCCACCTCACCATGTGGGTCGGCACGCTGGCGCTGGTCGGCACGCCGTTCTTCAGCGGCTTCTACTCGAAGGACACCATCATCGAGGCCGCCGCGCACCACGCGCACGAAACCGGCGGCTGGATCGCGCAGTACGCCAACTGGGCGGTGCTGCTGGGCGCGTTCGTCACCAGCTTCTACAGCTTCCGCCTGCTGTATCTGACCTTCTTCGGCAAGGAACGCTTCAAGGACGCACACGGCCATGGCCATGACGCGCACCACGATGCGCATCATCACGACGCGCACCATGACGAGCACGGGCACGGCCACCACGGCGCGCACGAGCCGCACGAATCGCCGTGGGTGGTGACGCTGCCGCTGGTACTGCTGGCGATCCCGTCGGTGCTGGTCGGCTTCTTCACCGTCGGCCCGATGCTGTTCGGCACCGACATGCTCGGCCACGCCAGGCAGCTGCCGTTCTTCGAGGGCGCGATCCACGTGTTGCAGCAGAACGACGTGATCGCCGCGCTGGCCGAGGAGTTCCACGGCCCGATCGCCTTCGCGCTGCACGGCTTCACCGCCCCGGCGTTCTGGCTGGCGCTGGCCGGCTTCGCGCTGGCGACGCTGCTGTACCTGATCAAGCCGGAGCTGCGCACGGGCATCGTTCGCGCGCTGGCCGCGCCGATCCGCCTGCTGGATCGCAAGTACTACATGGACGATCTGTGGATCGGCGGCTTCGCCGGCGGCAGCCTGAAGCTGGGCAAGTTCTCCAGCCTGTTCGACAGCAAGGTGATCGACGGGGCCGTGAACGGCAGCGTCCGCCTCGTCGGCGGGCTGGCGGCGGCGCTGCGCAAGGTGCAGACCGGCTACCTCTACCACTATGCGTTCGCAATGATCTTGGGTTTGGTCGCGCTGCTGGCGATGGCCAAGTACTACTGGCAGTAAGCCGGCAACCGACGACTGGATGGAAATCGCAAGCGTGACCCACTGGCCCCTGCTTAGTCTCCTGATCTGGCTGCCGATCCTCGGCGGCGTGTTCTCCCTGCTGGCCGGCAACAAGCGGCCCGAGCTGGCGCGCTGGGTCGCGCTCGGCTTCGTGCTGCTGACGCTGGCGCTGAGCGTGCCGCTGTTCGCCGGTTTCGACATGGGCACCGCGTCGATGCAGTTCGTCGAACAGCGCGCGTGGATCCCGGCCTACGACATCCGGTACCACCTCGGCGTGGACGGCCTGTCGGTGCCGCTGATCGGCCTGACCGCGCTGGTCGGCGTGCTGGTGCTGGTGAGCGCGTGGGGCTCGGTGGAAAAGCGCGTGGCGCAATACTTCGCCTGCCTGATGTTCCTCGAAGGCCTGATGATCGGCGTGTTCTGCGCGCTCGACTCGATGCTGTTCTACGTGTTCTTCGAGGCCATGCTGATCCCGATGTTCGTGGTGATCGGCGTGTGGGGCGGCCCGCGCCGCATCTATGCCTCGCTGAAGTTCTTCCTCTATACCTTCCTCGGCTCGGTGTTCATGCTGATCGGGCTGATCTATCTGTACCTGAAGGGCGGCAGCTGGCAGATCGCCGACATGGCTGCGCTGCCGCTGACGATGCAGGAGCAGACCTGGCTGTTCTTCGCCTTCTTCGCCGCGTTCGCCATCAAAGTGCCGATGTTCCCGGTGCATACGTGGCTGCCCGACGCGCACGTGGAAGCGCCCACCGGCGGCTCGGTGGTGCTGGCCGCGATCATGCTGAAGATCGGCGGCTACGGCTTCCTGCGCTTCACCCTGCCGATCGTGCCGGACGCCGGCCACGAGTTCGCGTGGCTGATGATCGCGTTCAGCCTGATCGCCATCGTCTATGTGGGCCTGGTGGCGCTGGTGCAGGCCGACATGAAGAAGCTGATCGCCTATTCGTCGGTCGCGCACATGGGCTTCGTGATCCTCGGCACCTTCATCGCGTTCTCGCTGGTGCGCGACGGCGGCAACGTCGATGGCGCGCGCCTCGGCCTGCAGGGCGCGATGGTGCAGATGATCTCGCACGGGTTCATCTCCGGCGCGATGTTCGCCAGCGTCGGCGTGCTGTACGACCGCATGCACACCCGCATGATCAAGGACTACGGCGGCGTGGCGAAGGTGATGCCGTGGTTCGCGCTGTTCTGGGTGCTGTTCGCGATGGCCAACTGCGGCCTGCCGGGCACCAGCGGCTTCGTCGGCGAGTTCGTGGTGATCCTCGCCAGCTTCCAGCACAGTCCGCTGGTCGCGCTGGGCGCGGCGCTGACCCTGATCATCGGCGCTGGCTACTCGCTGTGGCTGACCAAGCGGATCATCTGGGGCGACGTGGGCAATGCGCACGTCGCGGAGCTTAAGGACATCAACGCGCGCGAATGGATCGTGCTGGGCGTGTTCGCCGCCTTCACGCTGGCGCTGGGCGTCTATCCCAAGCCGCTGACCGACCTGATGGAGCCGTCCATCGCGCAACTGGCGGGCCAGCTCGCCGCGACGAAACTCTAAGGACATGACGACGATGCAAGCCACTCTCGCCATGCCGGCAGCCGCCGAACTGTTGCCGCTGATCCCCGAACTGGTGCTGGTCGGGGCCGCGTTCGCGCTGCTGATGCTCGACCTGTTCCTGAGGGACGGCCAACGTGCCGTCACCCATGTGCTGTCCGTCGTCAGCCTCCTGCTGGTGGCCGGGCTGATCGCCGCCGGCGTCGGCGTGGGCGAACACACGACCGTGCTCAACGGCATGTTCGTACGCGACACCATGGCCGACGTGCTGAAGATCGGCGCCTGCCTGGTCTCCGCGCTGGCCCTGTTGTTCGTCTGGCCCTATCTGCGCGAGCGCGGGCTGTACAAGGGCGAGGTATCGGTGCTGGTGCTGTTCGCGGTGCTCGGCATGATGCTGCTGATCTCGGCCGGCAGCCTGATCATGGTCTACCTCGGCTTGGAACTGCTGGCGCTGAGTTCCTACGCGCTGGTCGCCATCGACCGCGACAGCAAGCTGGCCTCGGAAGCGGCGATGAAGTATTTCGTGCTGGGCGCGCTGGCCTCGGGCCTGTTGCTGTACGGCATGTCGCTGGTGTACGGCGCGACCGGCAGCCTCGACCTCGCCGCCATCCGCGACGCCGCCCCCGGCGTGGCGCAGCCGATGCTGCTGCTGACCGGCGTGGTGTTCATGATCGCCGGCATCTCCTTCAAGTTCGGTGCCGCGCCGTTCCACATGTGGCTGCCCGACGTGTATCACGGTGCGCCCACGCCGATCACCCTGTTCATCGGCTCCGCGCCCAAGCTGGCGGCGTTCGCGATGGTGGTGCGCCTGCTCGGCTTCGGCGCGTCGCCCTTGGCGGCGGAGTGGCAGCCGATGCTGGCGGTGCTGGCCGCGCTGTCGCTGGTGGTCGGCAACGTGATCGCGCTGATGCAGACCAACCTCAAGCGCATGCTGGCGTATTCGACGATCTCGCACGTCGGCTTCCTGTTCCTCGGCCTCGCCGGCGGCGGCGCGGAGGGCTATGCGGCGTCGATGTTCTACGCGATCAGCTACGCGCTGATGGCGACCGCCGCGTTCGGCGCTATCGTGCTGCTGGCGCGGCGCGGCTTCGAGGCCGACAACATCGAGGACTTCAAGGGCCTGAACGCGCGCGACCCGTGGAGCGCCGGCATGGTGCTGTGCGTGATGGCCTCGCTGGCCGGCATCCCGCCGTTCCTCGGCTTCTGGGCCAAGCTGGCGGTGCTGCGCGCGGCGATCAACGGCGGCATGCTGTGGCTGGCCATCGTCGGCGTGGTGTTCGCGGTAATCGGCGCGTTCTATTACCTGCGCGTCATCAAGGTCATGTACTTCGACGAGCCGGTCGGCGAGCCGGTGCTGCCGCGCGACGACCGCCTGCTGCGCTTGGTGTTCGGCGTGAATGCGCTGGGCCTGCTGGTGCTGGGCGTGTTCTGGAATCCGCTGATGGCGTGGTGCCAGAGCGCGTTCGCCTGAACGCCGTCTGTAAAAAACTGTACGAAATGGCTTGCGCAAAATCGCGCTTGCCCGCATAATCTCGCTTCTGCTGCGGGGTGGAGCAGTCTGGCAGCTCGTCGGGCTCATAACCCGAAGGTCGCAGGTTCAAATCCTGCCCCCGCTACCAAGTTTCAGTGTTGTATTTCGACACTAGGCTCGGGCTCGTGAAAGCATCTCCAGGGCTTTCACAATCCAGCGTCATCGGAAAA
Organism: Thermomonas brevis; assembly: GCF_014395425.1. Lineage (NCBI taxonomy): Bacteria > Pseudomonadati > Pseudomonadota > Gammaproteobacteria > Lysobacterales > Lysobacteraceae > Thermomonas > Thermomonas brevis. Next base: position 414,267 of record NZ_CP060711.1, on the reverse strand, counting down.
GGGCCCAGAGGGCCCTTTTTTCGTTTCCGAGTTCTGGTTCCGACATTTCAGGTTTCAGCAGGCAAGACGTGACAGACAAGGCCGACGACATCGCCGCGCTGCTTTCGCCCACCGTCGCATCAATGGGGCTGGAGCTGCTCGGCATCGAATACCTGCCCGCGCCGGGCGGCGCGACGGTGCGCCTGTACATCGACGTGCCGCAGGCGGACAGCGAGACGCGCAGCGTCGGCATCGAGGACTGCGAGGCGGTCAGCCGCGAGGTGTCCGCGCAGCTCGACGTCGAAGACCCGATCACCGGCAACTACACGCTGGAAGTGTCCTCGCCGGGGCTGGATCGCCCGCTGTTCGGCGCGGCGCAGTTCGCGCGCTTCGTCGGCGAAAGCGCCAAGGTCACGTTGAAGCTGCCGCAGGACGGCCGTCGCCGCTTGCAGGGGAAGATCCTGCGCGTGGACGGCGACACCATCGTGTTCGATGTCGATGGCGCGGAATTCGCGACTTCGGCGTCGAACATCGACAAGGCCAAGCTCGTCCCCGACTGGGTGGCGCTGGGCCTCGCGCCAGCGCAGGACAAATCGGGGCGCGACGCGCGGCCCGGCAAGCAGAAGCAGCCGACGGCCAAGAAGTCTGCGGCGAAAAAGAATCCAACCAACAAGACGGCGGCCGATGGGTCGCTCGATGCGGAGTAAGCGGGCATGAGCAAGGAACTGTTGCTGGTCGTCGATGCGGTCGCGGCCGAGAAGGGCGTGCCGGAGTCGGTGATTCTGGAAGCCATCGAAGCGGCGCTGGCCTCGGCGGCGAAGAAGCGCTACGTCGACCAGGACGTGCTGGTGCGCGTGCAGATCGATCCGAAGGACGGCAGCTACGAGACCTTCCGCCGCTGGGAAGTGGTGGCCGACGACGTGGTGATGGAATCGCCCGACCGCCAGGTGCGCCTGATGGACGCCGTGGACGAAAGCGAGGAAGCGGAAGTCGGCGACTACATCGAAGAACAGATCGAGAACCCCGATTTCGGCCGCATCGCCGCGCAGGCCGCCAAGCAGGTGATCGTGCAGCGCGTGCGCGAGGCCGAGCGTCAGCAGGTGGTCGATGCGTGGAAGGATCGCGTCGGCGAACTCGTCACCGGCGTGGTCAAGCGCGCCGAGCGCGGCAACATCTACGTCGACCTGGGCGGCAACGCCGAGGCGATCATCGCCAAGGACAAGGGCATCCCGCGCGATGTGCTGCGCACCGGCGACCGCGTGCGCGGCTACCTGTTCGACGTGCGCAGCGAGCCGCGCGGCCCGCAGCTGTTCATCAGCCGCGCCGCGCCCGAGTTCATGATGGAACTGTTCAAGCTGGAAGTACCGGAAGTCGGCCAAGGGCTGGTGTCGATCATGGGTTGCGCGCGCGATCCGGGCGACCGCGCCAAGATCGCGGTGCTGGCGCACGACAACCGCACCGATCCGATCGGCGCCTGCATCGGCATGCGCGGCTCGCGCGTGCAGGCGGTGACCAACGAGCTCAACGGCGAGCGCGTGGACATCATCCTGTGGAGCGACAACCCGGCGCAGTTCGTCATCAACGCGATGGCGCCGGCGGAAGTGCAGTCGATCATCGTCGACGAGGACAAGCATTCGATGGATCTGGCGGTGGCCGAGGAAAACCTCGCCAAGGCCATCGGCCGCGGTGGCCAGAACGTGCGCCTCGCCAGCCGTCTGACCGGCTGGCAGCTCAACGTGATGACCGCCGACCAGGTGCAGGCCAAGTCGGAGGCCGAGCAGGCCACGGCGCGCCAGCTGTTCATGGACAAGCTGGAAGTGGACGAGGAAATCGCCGGCATTCTGGTCAGCGAAGGCTTCAGCACGGTCGAGGAAGTCGCCTACGTGCCGGTGGCCGAGCTGCTGGCGGTCGAGGGCTTCGACGAGGACATCGTCGAGGAACTGCGTTCGCGCGCCCGCGACGCGCTGCTCAACGAGGCGCTGGCGGCGGAGGAGAACCTGGAGGAACACCAGCCCGCCGAAGACCTGCTGTCGCTCGACGGCATGGACGAGGCCACCGCCTACGCGCTGGCCGAGCGCGGCGTGCGCACCCGCGAGGAGCTGGCCGAATCCGCCACCGACGAGATCGCCGACATCGAAGGCGTCGGCGAGGAACGCGCGGCGGCGCTGATCATGGAAGCGCGCAAGCACTGGTTCGAATGATCCATGGCACAGCGCGGGCTTCGGCCTGCGCTGCCTGATTGGCCGGCGGGCCGGGACCCGCCCTACAATCCACAGATTCGGTCGCCCGTGCGGCGGCCAATGACACCGGAAACCGAATGTCGCAGCAAACCACCATCCGCAAGCTGGCCGAACTGGTGAACACGCCGGTCGAGAAACTGCTTGAGCAACTTGCCGAAGCCGGCATGAAGTTCAGCGGTCCCGACCAGGTCATCACCAGCGCCGAGAAACTCAAGCTGCACGGCTTCCTGCGCCGCGCGCACGGCAAGGCCGACAAGCCCGCCGACGAGGCCATCGCGCCGGGCAAGATCACCCTCAGCCGCAGCCGCAAGCAGGAAATCACGGTGGGCGGCAGCGGCAAGACCGGCCGTACCGGCGGCAGCACCATCGAAGTGGTGACCCGCAAGAAGATCACCCTCAAGCCGGGCGCGGGCCAGGGCCCGTCGGCGGCGGACATGGACGCCGAGCGCGCCGACGCGCTGCGCAAGCTGGAAGAGTCGCGCGCGCGCAATCTCGCCGAGCAGCAGGCGCTGGCCGAGAAGGATCGCCAGCGCGCCGAGGAGCTGGCGGATATCCGTCGCCGCGAGCAGGAAGACGCCGAGCGCGCCGCCGCCGAGGCCGCGGCCAACGCCGAAGTCGCGCTGGAAGAGGCCGGCAAGACCAAGACGCACGGCCACGGCCATGCGCATCCCAAGCCGAGCGCGCCCGCGCGCGAAGCCGACAAGGGCGGCGCGCACAAGGGCAAGACCGCGCACCGCGGTTCGCACGTGATGCAGACCGGCGTCGAGGACGACGACAGCACCGCGCGCTTCGCCGGCCAGCTGCACCTGTCCGCGTCCGATCGCGCCCGCCGCAGCAGCGCGCCGCGCGGCGGCCGGGGCAAGCCGGCCCGTCGCTCGATGGACCAGTCGCGCACCGGCACCGGCTTCAACAAGCCGGTCGCGCCGATGGTGCGTGAGATCGCCATCGGCGACGCGATCACCGTCGGCGACCTCGCCCAGAAGCTGGCGCTGAAGGGCGGCGAAGTGGTGAAGGCGCTGTTCAAGATGGGCGTGATGGCGACCATCACCCAGACCATCGATCACGACACCGCCGTGCTGGTGACCGAAGAGCTCGGCCACAAGGCTGTGCACGCCGACGCGGGCGATGCCGAGTCCGAGCTGCTGGCGCACGCTGAGGAAGTGCAGGGCGAGAAGACCCAGCGTCCGCCGGTGGTCACCATCATGGGTCACGTCGATCACGGCAAGACCTCGCTGCTGGACTACATCCGCCGCACCAAGGTCGCCACCGGCGAAGCCGGCGGCATCACCCAGCACATCGGCGCGTACCACGTGACCACGCCGAAGGGCACGATCAGCTTCCTCGACACTCCCGGCCACGCCGCGTTCACCCACATGCGCCAGCGCGGCGCGCGGTTGACCGATATCGTGGTGCTGGTGGTCGCGGCCGACGACGGCGTGATGCCGCAGACCGCGGAAGCGATCCAGCACGCCAAGGCGGCCAAGGTGCCGCTGATCGTGGCGATCAACAAGATCGACAAGTCCGACGCCGATCCGTCGCGGGTCAAGAACGACCTGCTGGCGCACGAAGTGGTGGCCGAGGAATTCGGCGGCGACGTGCAGATGGTCGAACTGTCGGCCAAGACCGGTCAGGGCGTGGACAACCTGCTCGACGCGATCTCGCTGCAGGCCGAGATGCTCGACCTGCAGGCCGTGCGCGAAGGGCGCGCGACCGGCGTGGTCATCGAATCCGCGCTGGACAAGGGCCGCGGCCCGGTCGCCACCGTGCTGGTGCAGCAGGGCAACCTGTCCAAGGGCGACTACCTCGTCTGCGGCATCCAGTACGGCCGCGTGCGCGCGCTGTTCGACGAGACCGGCAACCAGGTGCAGTCCGCCGGCCCGTCGATCCCGGTGCAGATCCTCGGCCTGTCCGGCGTGCCGGAGGCGGGCGACGATTTCGTCGTCGTCGCCGACGAGCGCCTGGCCAAGGACGTGGCCCAGCAGCGCGACACCAAGCGCCGCGAGATGCGGCTGGTGGCTTCGGCGGGCAACCGCATGGAAGACATCATGGCGCAGATGGGCGAGGGCGCGTCCCAGCTGGCCCTCAACCTGGTAGTCAAGGCCGATGTGCACGGCACCATGCAGGCACTGCGCGAGGCGCTGACCGGGCTGTCCAACGACCAGATCCGCATCAACGTGATCGGTTCCGGCGTGGGCGGCATCACCGAATCCGACGCGCAGCTGGCGATGACGTCGAAGGCCACCGTGATCGGCTTCAACGTGCGCGCCGACGCGTCCGCGCGCAAGGTGATCGAAGGCAACGGCATCGACCTGCGCTACTTCTCGATCATCTACGACGTGATCGACCAGGTGAAGCAGGTCGCATCCAACGTGCTGGGCAAGGAGATCCGCGAGGAGATCATCGGCATCGCCGAGGTCCGCGACGTGTTCCGCAGCTCCAAGTTCGGCGCGGTCGCCGGCTGCATGGTGGTCGAGGGCGTGGTCAAGAAGTCCAAGCCGATCCGCGTGCTGCGCGACAGCGTGGTCATCTTCGAGGGCGAACTGGAATCGCTGCGCCGCTTCAAGGAGAACGTGGACGAAGTCCGCGTCAACACCGAGTGCGGCATCGGCGTGAAGGCGTACAACGACGTCAAGCCGGGCGACCAGATCGAGTGCTTCGAACGCATCGAGGTGCAGCGCACGCTGTAAGGCGTGCGTCCCGCCATGGCGCAGAAGTCCTTCCACCGCACCGACCGCGTGTCCGCCCAGCTCCGCCGCGAGCTGGGCACGCTGGTGCATGCCGCCGTGCGCGAGCACGGCCTGGCCTCGGCCAGCGTGTCCGACGTCGAGATCACCCGCGACATGGCGCACGCCAAGGTGTTCGTGACCGTGCTGCAGGCCGAACGGGCGGCGGAGACGGTCAAGGCGCTCAAGGCGCTGGCGCCGGAAATCCGCTACCAGCTGGCGCGCGCGGTGAAGCTGCGCCACGTGCCGGAGCTGCATTTCCACTACGACGAGTCGGTGGACCGCGGCGAGCGCATCGACAACCTCCTGCGCGACCTGCGCGCCAGTGACGAAACCGAATAAGCCGACGCGCCGCCCGCGCACCGTGTTCCGCCGGCTGGACGGCATCCTGCTGCTGGACAAGCCGCAGGGGCTGTCGTCCAACCAGGCGCTACAGCGCGTGCGCCACCTGTTCCGCGCCGAGAAGGGCGGCCACACCGGCAGCCTCGATCCGCTGGCGACCGGCCTGCTGCCGGTCTGCTTCGGCGAAGCCACCAAGATCGCCGGCGGCCTGCTGGGCGCACGCAAGGCCTACGAAACCGTGGCCCGGCTCGGCATCGTCACCGACACCGACGACGCCGAGGGCCAGCCGCTGCGCGAGCAGCCGGTGCCGCCGCTGACCATCGACGCCATCGACGCCGCGCTGAAGACGCTGACCGGCCGCATCCGCCAGCGCCCGCCGATCTATTCGGCGCTCAAGCGCGGCGGCGAGCCGCTGTACGCGAAGGCGCGGCGCGGCGAAACCATCGAAGTCGACGAGCGCGAAGTCGACGTTCACGCCTTCGATCTGCTCAACGCCGCCGACCTGCTGGACGGCGGCGAGCCGCTGCTGCGCCTGCACGTGGAATGCGGCTCCGGCACCTACGTGCGCAGCCTGGTGCGCGACCTCGGCGAGCTGCTGGGCTGCGGCGCGCACGTGGCGCAGCTGCGCCGGCTGTGGGTGGACCCCTTCCGCGAGCCGCGGATGTGGACGCTGGCCGCGCTGGAAGACCTGCTGGAGCATGCCGGCGAGCGGGTGCTGGACGCCTGCCTGCTGCCGGTGGAGGCGGGCATGGCCTCGTGGCCGGAGGTCCGGGTGAACGCCGCGCAGGCGCAGCGGCTGGGCCGCGGGCAAGGCCTGCGCGGGCCGTACCAGCCGCGCGGGCGGCAGGTAGCGATCCTGGACGAACACGGCCGCGGGCTGGGCCTGGGCGAGGTCGACGCCGAGGGCGGGCTGCGCCCGGCGCGGCTGTTCCGCTGGGCGGCGACGGGCGCCGGCGGCGAAGACGGCGCCGCTTGACCGCGCGCATTGCCCGTGGCTGGCGGCGCGGGCTATAATCCCGCTGCTCACACGGGCGCATTTTCCTTTTCATCCACTCCATCACGGCGAGCCGTGCGGTGCGGGCGAGGCTTCCGGCCTCCCGTTCCTGCCGGTCACGCGACTACGAGGCAACCATGTCCATCGATACCCAGAAAGTCATCAACGAACACAAGCGCGGCGACAGCGATACCGGCTCCCCGGAAGTGCAGGTCGCCCTGCTGACCGCCCGCATCGAGCAGCTGACCGAGCACTTCAAGACCCACAAGCAGGATCACCACAGCCGTCGTGGCCTGCTGATGATGGTCAACCGCCGCCGCAGCCTGCTCGACTACCTGCACCGCAAGGATGCGGAGCGTTACAAGGCGCTGATCGGCAAACTCGGCCTGCGTCGCTGATCCAAGCCCGCTGCGGCGCAGAAATGCGCCGCAGTTTGTTTTTGCGGCACCCGTAATACGCAATACCGGATACGCAACACCCGACCATCGCGGCATCGCCGCATTCCCGCATCGCACGGCGCGATGCAGCGCAGCAAGCGGGGCTTGCCTGCGTCGATGAACCAAGTCAATCCAAGGATTCCCAACAGTGGCGAAGATCAGCAAGACCTTCCAGTACGGCAACCAGTCCGTCACCCTCGAAACCGGCGAGATCGCGCGCCAGGCTGGCGGCGCGGTGATGGTGTCGTGCGACGGCACCGTGGTGCTGTGCACCGCCGTGGCGGCCAAGACCCAGCGCGAAGGGCAGGACTTCTTCCCGCTGACCGTGGACTATCAGGAAAAGTTCTACGCCGGTGGCCGTATCCCCGGCGGTTTCTTCAAGCGCGAAGGCCGCGCGACGGAGAAGGAAACCCTGACCAGCCGCCTGATCGATCGTCCGCTGCGTCCGCTGTTCCCGGAAGAGTTCAAGAACGAAGTGCAGGTCATCGCGACCGTCATGTCGCTGAACCCGGAAGTGGACGGCGACATCCTCGCGCTGATCGGCTGCTCCGCCGCCGTCGCGCTGACCGGCGCGCCGTTCCAGGGCCCGATCGGCGCGGCCAAGGTCGGCTACAGCAACGGCAACTACATCCTCAACCCGACCGTCAGCCAGCTGAAGGACTCCCAGCTGGAGCTGGTGGTCGCCGGCACCAAGGACGCCGTGCTGATGGTCGAATCCGAAGCCGCCGAGCTGTCGGAAGACGTAATGCTGGGCGCGGTGATGTTCGGCCACCAGCAGATGCAGGTCGCCATCGACACGATCAACGCGCTGGTCGCCGAAGCCGGCAAGCCGAAGTGGGACTGGCAGGCGCCGGCCAAGAACGACGCCCTGATCGGCGCGCTGAAGGCCGCCATCGGCGACAAGCTGGCCGCCGCCTTCCAGGTGCGCGACAAGCTGGAGCGCAAGGACGCCATCTCCGCGCTGAAGAAGGCGGTGCTGGCCGAGATCGCCCCGCAGATCGAAGCCAACGGCTGGAACGCCGCCGAAGCCTCGAAGGAATTCGGCGAGCTGGAATACCAGACCATGCGCGGCTCGGTGCTGTCCACCAAGGTGCGCATCGACGGTCGCGCGCTGGACACGGTGCGCCCGATCACCTCCAAGGTGGGCGTGCTGCCGCGCGTGCACGGCTCCTCGCTGTTCACCCGCGGCGAGACGCAGGCCATCGTGGCCGTCACCCTCGGCACCGCACGCGATGGCCAAGTCATCGACGCCGTGGCCGGCGAGTACAAGGAACACTTCCTGTTCCACTACAACTTCCCCCCCTACTCGGTGGGTGAAGCCGGCCGCATGATGGGCCCGAAGCGCCGCGAAATCGGCCACGGTCGCCTCGCCAAGCGCGGCGTGCTGGCGGTGATGCCGACGATGGAAGCCTTCCCGTACACCATCCGCGTGGTCTCGGAAATCACCGAGTCGAACGGTTCGTCCTCGATGGCCTCGGTCTGCGGTTCCTCGCTGGCGCTGATGGATGCCGGCGTGCCGGTGAAAGCGCCGGTCGCGGGCATCGCGATGGGTCTGGTGAAGGAAGACGACAACTTCGTCGTGCTGTCCGACATTCTGGGCGACGAGGATCACCTCGGCGACATGGACTTCAAGGTGGCCGGCACCAGCAACGGCATCTCGGCGCTGCAGATGGACATCAAGATCCAGGGCATCACCGAGGAAATCATGAAGGTGGCGCTGGCGCAGGCCAAGGCCGGCCGCCTGCACATCCTCGGCGAAATGGCCAATGCGTTGACCGCGCCGCGCGGCGAGCTGTCCGAGTTCGCGCCGCGCCTGCTGACCATCAAGATCCATCCGGACAAGATCCGCGAAGTGATCGGCAAGGGCGGCTCGGTGATCCAGGCGATCACCAAGGAAACCGGCACCCAGATCGACATCCAGGACGACGGCACGATCACCATCGCCTCGGTCAACGCCGCCGCCGGTCAGGCCGCCAAGTCGCGCATCGAGCAGATCACTAGCGACGTCGAGCCGGGCCGCATCTACGAAGGCAAGGTCGCCAAGATCATGGACTTCGGCGCGTTCGTGACCATCGCTCCCGGCAAGGATGGCCTGGTGCACGTCTCGCAGATCTCCAGCGAGCGCGTGGAGAAGGTCTCCGACAAGCTCAAGGAAGGCGATCTGGTCAAGGTCAAGGTGCTGGAAGTGGACAAGCAGGGCCGCATCCGCCTGTCGATCAAGGCCGTCACCGAGGGCGAGGGCGCCGGCGAGTAATTCGTCGCGTTCCCTTGCTGCAACGAAGAAGCGGGCCTTGTGCCCGCTTTTTCGTTGGTGAGCGCAAATGCAGGAGTGCCTTCGGGCGCGATCGCCAGCTTCGTGATCGACGCTTGCGGCACGCAGCTTTCGATCTTCCCTCTCCGGTCACGGGAGTGGATGCCTATTGATCCGGCCCTCAAATAGTCGCGTCCGCCGCCGCTTTGTGTAGAGCCGAGCTCGGCTCAAAGCCAGAGCAGCGCAGCAAGCTGCGCTCTACCGGAAACCATTCGAGGGCCGGATCAATGAGGAAGAGGGCCGCTGTTCGCGGCGGCGCTTGCCCTCATCCGCCTTCGGCACCTTCTCCCGCAAGCGGGAGAAGGAATGCTTCAGCTGGCCGGGATGGCCTTTGCCGCCCACACGCTGTCGTCGTGGCCGTGCCGCATGCGTCGGCGGGTGTGGCGGGCCAGCAGCAGGAACACCGGCACCGCCGCCAGCGCGGTGGCGTCGACCGGCCAGCCGCCGGTGTGGTTCCACGCGCCGCCAAGCCCGTACGCGCCCGCCAGGCTGGACAGCGGAATCAGCAGGGTGAACGCGGCGCCGATCCGCAGCAGCTCCATCGCGCCGCGCGAGGCGCCGCGCACGAACGCCCAGCCGACCGCCGCCGCGAACACCGCGTAGTAAATGCCGGTGTGCCACGCCTTGGGATCGCCGACCAGCGCCGGCAGCCATTTGGTCGCGGCCACGCTGGCGGAGATGCCGGCCACGCAGCCCAGCGACACGCCCACGGTCAGGCAGGCGAGCGCCCATGCCGAGCGTTTCTGCACCGGCGTTTCCGCGCCCCGGCGCTTGCGCCGGCGCGACTCCACCCACAGCAGGTTGCCGCTGTAGAACAGCGCCGCGCCGGCCAGCCCCATCAGCAGGTACAGCCAGCGCACCGGGTTGCCGCCGAAGCTGCCGAAATGGAGCATGAAGAAGGCGTTGACCGCCTCGTCCCACGGTTCCATGTGGCCCGGCAGGTCGTGCGGATCGACTTGCCCGGTGTACGGATCGAGGTGGGTACTGGCATAGGTGCGCGCGCGGGTGCCGTGGCGCAGGTCGAGGCCGGTGACGGTGGCTTCGATGCGGTCGCCCTCGCGCTGGAAGCCGAAGCCCTGCACTTCGAAGCCCGGCAGCTGCACTTCCACCCGGCGCAGCAGTTCGGCGACCGGCAGCGGCACCGCGCCGGGCGGGGTGACGGCGTGTTCCTCCTCCCCCCACTGGATGCCGTTGGGATAGACCACCGCGTCTTGCGCGTCGTAGAACTGGTCGTGGAAGGCGAACACCACGCTGGTCAGCGCGATCACGATGTGGAAGGGCAGGCTGAACAGGCCCAGCGCGTTGTGCACATCCAGCCACAGGCGCTTGATGTTCCTGCCGATGCGCAGCGCGAACACGTCCTTGGCAATCGTCGGCAGCAGCACGATCAGCCCGGACACCAGCGCCACCGCGTAGGCCAGCGCCACCGCGCCCATGATCGGGCGCGCCACCGCATCGGGGAACGGCAGCCCGACCAGCTGGTGCAGCGTGTCCACCAACTGCGCCACCGTGGCCTTGCGGGTCGGTTCCACCTGCAAGCTGCCGTCGGCGGCGAAGCTGGCGCCGTATTCCTTGAACTCGCGGCGGCCCTTGCCGCGTTCCTGCCAATAGACGCGCGCCGGCTGGTCGGCGGTCGGCCGCACCGAGACGAACCAGCGCGCGGCTGCCTTCGGCTGCTGGGCCAGCACCGCGTCCACCAGCGCGTCGGCGCGTTGCAGCGGCGGCGGGGCGGACAGCGCGGACGGCGGCGTCGCCCAGCGCTCCAGGGGCTTTTCGAACATGGTGATCGCGCCGGCATAGAACGCGACGAATAGCATCAGCCCGCTGACGATGCCGATCCAGATGTGCACGTCCTTGTAGACCTTGACGATGTCGCTGCGGATGTTCATGCGGGGGTTCCTCAACTCATCGACAGGCGCACGGCCCACAGCAGCCCGAACGCCGATGCGTTGGCCGCGCCCAGCCACAGCCAGGCGCGCAACGGCGTGCGGAACAGGTAGACGAGGGACAGCACGCCGGCCCACAGCGGCGCGATCAGCCACATGTTGAATTGCACCTTGCCGCCGCCGCCGTCGATGCCGTCCGGGCCCAGCCAGGCGAACAGTCCCGACAGCGCTAGCGCCAGGCCGAAGCCCAGCACCGTGCCGGCCAGCGTCTTGCCGAACCAGTGGCGGCTTTGCAGGCGCACGCGTTCCGTACTCATGCCGTCCTCCCGGCGCGCACGCGGGCGCGCCATGCGCCGAGGAAGGGCAGCAGCGACCAGACCAGCATCGCCAGCACGCTCCAGCCCGCCACCGCCTCCACCGGCGCCAGCACCTGAAGGAACAACAGCAGCGAGAGCAGCAGGCAGGCGATGCCCGGCCACCACGGCCTGCGCGCCGGCCATGGCCCGGCCGCGCGCAGCTGCTGCTGCGGCGAGGCCAGGTAGAGCAGCAGCGCACCGAGCAGGCACAGCAGGGCGGCGCCGACGGCGAGGCCGGCGGTCACGCGCGCGCTCCTTCGGGGCGGCGGGCGCGGACAGCGGGCGGAGCGGGACGGTGCGGATCGGACATGGCCTCGGTTCCGGTCAGTAGCGCCAGCGCACGCTGGCGGTGACGCTGCGCGGCTCGCCCCGGAAGTTGCCCCAGCCGGTCGGGCCGATGGTCTGCCAGTAGGTCTTGTCGAGCAGGTTGTCCACGTTCAGCGACACGTTGAAGTGCTGGTTGATGCGGTAGCCGATGCGCGCATTCCACACCGCGTAGGCCGGCTGCGCCGCGCCGTCGCTGGCGCGGGTTTCGGTCTGCCAGTTGGCGCCGAGGCCGAACGACCACGCCTCCGCCATCGGCGGACGCCAGCTGGCCCAGAGCTTGACCATCTGTTTGGGCGCATACGTGTTGAACGGCTGGCCCTGCAGGTCGGCGTCCTTCGAATAGGTCTGCCTGTTCCAGGTGTAGCCGGCGCTGACATCCACGCCTTCGGCGAGGCGGCCGGCGACGGTGGCCTCGAAGCCCTGGCTTTTCACCTCGCCCTGCGCGAGATAGCAGGTGTCGCCGTTGCAGGCGCCCGGCAGTTGCGAGGCGTCCAGCTGGGCGCGATCCTTCTGGCGGATGTCGAACAGCGCGAACGAGGCGTTCAGCGCGCCGTCGCGCCATTCGCCCTTGAGGCCGCCTTCCAGCGCCACGCCGCGCATCGGCGGCATCTGGCCCTGGGTGGAGCGTTCGCTCTGCGGCTGGAAGATGTCGGCGTAGCTGGCATACAGCGACCAACTGCTGCTGACGTCGAACACCAGCCCGCCGTAGCCACCGAGGTGGCTGTCGCCGTAGTCGGAGCTGACGTAGCGCACCGGGATGAGCTCCAGGCCGTCGTCCTGCCAGCGGCTGTAGCGCGCGCCGAGCAGGGCGGTCAGGCGTTCGCCCGGATGCAGGCGCAGCATCGCGTAGGCGCCGCGCTGGGTGGTGGTGTAGCGGCCGCTCCACCAGGTGTCGGGCAGCGGCTGGGTCGGGCGCGGCGCGGCGTAGGGATCGAAGGCGTGCACGTCGCCGATGGCCCAGCTGTCGGCGAAGTCGTGGCCGTCGGCATCGGTGCGGCTGCGGTTCCAGCCGACGCCGGCGATCAGCTCGTGGCGGCTGCCCCAGGCGGCGAAGCTGCCGAGCACGGCGGCGTCGAGGCTGCGGTTGCCGTAGTCGCGGCCTTGCAGGGTCGGCGTGATCGACCAGCCGGCGCCGGTCTGCGGATCGATCGCGCCCCAGCCGTTGGCGACCAGGAAGCGGCCGTCCTCCTGCGCGTACTGCGCCGAGACGCGCAGGCGCCAGTCCTCGTTCAAGCCCTGGTCGAGTTCGGCGAACAGCTGCCTGTTCTCGGTGACGATGTCCTGCCACGCCGGTTCCAGCGAGGCGCGGCGCGGCAGGTCGAGCGCGCGGCCGTCGCTGTAGCGCGGCAGGCCGCTCCAGACCGGCGTGGTCTTGAGCTTCTCGAAGCTGGCGCCGAGGCTGAGAGTGCCGTTGGCGGAGACGTCGGTTTCGAGGATGCCGTAACCCAGCGTGTAGCGGTAATCGCCGCCGCGCTGGAACAGGTCCTTGTCCTCGTGTTCGACCACCGCGCGGCCGCGCACGCGGCCGTCGTCGGTCAGCGGGCCGCCGATGTCGCCTTGCACCAGCGTGCGATCCCACGAGCCGAGGTTGAAGCCCGCGCTGGCGGCGAACTCGCGGGTCGGCCGCTTGCGCACCAGGTTGATCGCGCCGCCGGGTTCGCCCGCGCCGTTGAGCAGGCCGGCGGCGCCGCGCAGCACTTCGATGCGGTCGTACATCGCCAGCCGCGGCTTGGCGCGGCCCAGCGTGGCCGGCAGGCCGTCAAGCTGGTAGTTGGTGATCTCGAAGCCGCGCGAGATGTACTGGGTATCGACGCTGTCGTACTGGCGCATGGCCACGCCGGGCACGAACAGGATGGCTTCGTCGAGGCTGTCCACGGCGAGGTCTTCCAGCAGCGGGCGGGTCAGCACGCTGACCGACTGCGGCGTTTCGCGCTGGCTGACCGGCAGCTTCAGGCCGACGTTGGTGACCGGCGCGGCATAGCCCTGGATGCGCACGCCCTGCACGACCACGGCGTCGAGTTCCTTGGCTTTCGGCCTGGCGCCGTCGGGGCTGTCCTGCTGCTGGGCGTGGGCGGCGGCGGAGAGGGACAGGGCGATGGCCAGTGCCAGCGTCGCCCGCGTCGTGGAAATGCGCATTTCAGTCGTCCTTGTGGCTGGAAATGGCGCTGGCGGCGGCGGGCGCGGTGTCGGGGAAGGTCGAAGGGGAAAGCAGGGCGGCGATGCCGTCGGCGAGGCCGCCGCGCCAGTGGTACCAGTCGTGGCCGCCGGAGAATTCGCGGTGCGCCACGGCGTAGCCTTTCGCGCGCAGCACGTCGCGCAGGTGGCGGTTGGTTTCGAGGATGCCGCTCTGGCCGTGGCCGGTCTCGAAGCGGCCGGCTTCCAGCCAGAAGCGGATCGGTTGGCGCGACGCTTCGGCATAGCGGCGGGTCAGCCATTCCGGTTCTTCCTGCGGCTGCCCGGACGCGGCGTCGGGCGCCCACCAGAACGAGCCGGACTGGCTGAGCACATTGCCGAAGCGCTGCGGATGCTGGAGCGCCACGCAGGCCGAGGCCAGCCCGCCGTAGCTGGCGCCGGCCAGCACGGTGCGCGCGGCGGGCGGCAGCGCGCCGGCGCGCGCTTCGACGAACGGCAGCAGCTCGTCGGCGAGGAAGTCGCCGAACGCCGGATTGCAGGGCAGTTCGCGCGCCCGCGCCTCGGCGTCGGGATTGGCGACGAACACCGCCAGCACCGGCGGGATCGCGCCTTCCGCGTGCAGATTGTCGAGGATCAGCGGGGTGGGGATCGCGTCCTGGTAGTCGCGGCCGTCGAACACCACCAGCAGCGCGTTGCGCGGATCGCCGGCGCGGTAGCCGGGTGAGCGATACAGGTCGATGGCGCGGGTGTTGCCGAGGCGCGCGCTTGCCAGGCGCAGGCGCTCGATGCGGCCGGCGGGATGGCCGGCCGGCTGCACGGCGCGCTGCGCGGGCGCGTCCGGCAGTTCGAGGATGGATTCGCGGGCGAACTCGTCCGGCGCGTCGGCCGGCCAGAAGCGCGGGTTGAGCGGGTCGCGCCGCAGCGTCGCCAGCACCGCGCGGCGCGCGGCGCGTCCGCCTTCGGGCAGCTGCGGCACGTCCGGTGCGAGCTGGTAGGACATGCGGGTGTCGGCGGGGATCGCGTAGCTGCCGTACCAGACGTCGCTGCCGTCCAGCCGCTGCAATTCCTCCATGTCGCCGGTGGGTGCGGCGAACAGGCGCACGTTGCTGCGCGCGCCGCGCCACACGAAGGTGACCAGCGTCGCGCCGTCCACCTGTTCGATCAGAGGAGCGCCTTCCCTGGCGATCTGCTCCCAGAACGCCTGCGTATCGCCGCCGGCTTGCAGCTGCGCGCGCAGCGCCCGCAGGCGCGGGCTGCGCAATGGCGCTTCGACGGTGCGCTGCTGCGACGCCGGCAGCACGCGTTCGATCCGCAGCCGGTAGCGCGTCGGGCCCTGGTCGGCGCGGGCGCGCAATGCGTAGGTGCCGTCGCGGTCGGCCACGAACAGGAAGTCGTTCGGGCGACCGGCTTCGAGCAGCCGGCGCAACGGCCGGCCCTGCGGATCGTCCAGCCACAGGCTGGGGGCATCGGCCTGCGCCTCCAGCATGCCGGCCACGTAGTCGCCGCGATGCAGGGCGAGACGATGCGCCTGCGTTGCGCCGGTGGTCAGCGTTCCGTTTGCGTCCAGCACCGGCGCGGCAGTGTTGGCGATGTCGTCCAGCAGCGTCAGCAGCGACGCGCCCAGCGTCTGTCCGTGGGCGAGGCCGGGCAGGGAGTGCGCGTCCACGGTCAAGCCGCTGGCGCGCAGGCGTCCGGCAAGGCGCTCGGGCGCATCCGCGGGCACGCTGGCGCGCGCGCGGCGCATGCGGTCGAGCTGGGTTGGATCGCGCTGTGGCGATGCGGGCGTTGTCGTCTTCGTCGGCGCTTGCGGCGACGCATCGGACGTGCCTGTCCACAGCAGCAGGTGCGGACGCGGCACGGGCCAGGCCGGCAAGGTGTCGGTTTCGCGCAGCAGGTGGCCGTCGCCCCACCACAGCGAGGGATCGGCTGCCGCATAGGCATCGAACATCGCCGGCCGCGTCAGCAGCGCGTGCAGCGCCAGCACGCCGCCGTAGGAATGGCCCCACAGCGTGCGCCGCGCGGGATCGAGCTTCGCCAGCGCGGCGACCTTCGGCGCGATCTTCCGTTCGATCAGGTCGAGGAAGGCGTCCGCGCCGCCGTTGCGACGTCCGCCCAGCGGGTCGAGCTGCGCGTCCTCGCCGCCGGGCCGGCGCGGGGTGTAGTCGAACGCGCGGGCGTCGGCGTCGATCCGCAGGTCGTTGTCGTAGGACAGGAACACCAGCACCGGCGGCGATGGCGCTTTCGACCAGCGCGCGAACTGTTCGGCGCGCAGCTCCATCAGCGCGGCGTTGCCGTCCAGCAGCCAGACCGAGGCGAAGCCGTTGGCCGGCGGCGTGGCAACGGGCAGCGCCACCCGGATGCGGTAGTGGCGCTGGCCGTCCGCCGAGTCCAGCCGGAACTGCTCGAAGCGGTAGCCCGGCGCGCCGGTATCGGCCACGGTGGCGCCGATCCGGCGCGACAGGTCCGGCTGCGCCGCGGCCGGCAGGGCCAGCCACAGCGCCAACAGGAGCAGCGCGAGCCGCTTCACCAGCTGAACCGCGCGGTGGCGGTGAGGGTGCGGCCGGTGCCGTAGAAGCACGAGGACTCGCCGCTGCACGTGGACACGAAGGTCTTGTCGGCCAGGTTGCTGACGTTGAGCGACAGCTGCGTGGACACCGCGCCGTGGCGGCCGAGGTCGTAGCGGAGCGCCGCGTCCCACAGCGAGTACGACGGGATCCGGTACAGGTTGGCGGTGTCGCCATAGCTTTCGCCGTTGTAGCGCACGCCGGCGGCGAGGCTCAGGCCCGACAGCGCGCCGGCCTGGAAGGTGTAGTCGGCCCACAGCGCGGTGGTCCAGTCCGGCACCATCGCCAGTTGCTTGCCCTGCACGGCGGCGTTGGCGCGGGTCAGTTCGGAATCCATCCGCGAGGCCGCGCCGATCACGCTGAAGCCGTCCAGCGGCGTCACCCGCGCCTCCAGCTCCACGCCGCGCACCCGGCCTTCGCCCGCCTGCACCTGGCAGCGGCCGTTGCCGGCGGCGCCGCAGTCCATGTGGGTGGCGTCGGGATCGTCGATCAGCATGTTCTGCTGGCGCAGATCGAAGACCGACAGGGTGAGCAGGCCGTCGAAGCCGGCCGGCTGGTACTTCACGCCGCCTTCCCACTGCTTGCCGGTGATCGGGTCGAACGGAGTGCGGTCGTGGCTCTGGTTGGTGTTGCTGCCGGCCGGCTGGAACGATTCGGCGTAGCTCAGGTACGGCGACAGCCCGTTGCCGGCCGCGTACAGCACGCCGGCGTTGCCGGTGAAGGCGCTGTTCTTCACCTTGGTGGGCACCACCGGGCCGTAGACGCCGGTCAGCGCGTTGTAGCTGCGGGTGAAGGTGTCGTCGTCGGTGCGGTCGTAGCGGCCGCCGAGGGTGAAGCGCCAGTTGTCCAGCGCGATCTGGTCCTGCAGATAGGCGCCGGTCTGCTCGTTGACGCCGCCGCTGTAGCCGATGCTATTGGTGACCGGCACGTAGTCGCTGTAGACCGGATTGAAGATGTCGATCGGCAGCGGATCGCGCATCGCGCCGCGCGCGCCCTGCCAGTCGGCTTTCTGCCAGTCCACGCCCAGCAGCACGGTGTGCCTGGCCGCGCCGATGGCGAACTTGCCGGTCAGGCGCGTGTCGACGGTCTTGCCGTCGGAATCGCCTTCGCCCCAGGTGGCGCGGCGCTTCTGGGTGCGGCCGTCGGGATTGAGCTTGCCGTTGGTCACCACCGTGCGGAACAGCGAATCCACGTGGGTGTGGCGCGCGCTCTGGGCCAGCGTCCAGTGCTCGTTGAAGCCGTGCTCGAACAGCCAGCCGGCGGCCCAGACGGTGCGGTCGAAGGTGTTCCAGCCCGGCTCGCCGATGAAGGTGCTGTTCTTCATCCGCCCGTACGCGGTGGGCCGCAGCGTGCCGTCCATCGGCAGGAACTGGTAGGTGGAGCCGCCGTCGTCGCGCTGGTACAGGCCGAGCAGGGTCAGACGGGTGCGCTCGGCGAGCTGCAGGGTGTAGCTAGGGGCGAGAAACCAGTGCTGCTGTTCGGTGTGGTCGATCTGGGTCTGGCCGTCGCGGTACAGGCCGACCAGGCGGAGCAGGTGGCGGCGGTCGTCGCTGCCGGTGCCGAGGTCGAAGGCGGCGCTGTACTGGCCGTTGCCGTCGATGCCCACGCGCGCTACCTGCGCCTGGCCCGGCTCCGGCGTCTTGCTGACCTGGTTGACCATGCCGCCCGGCGCCACCTGACCGTACATCACCGCCGACGGGCCCTTCAGCACTTCGACGCGCTCCAGGTTCCAGCTGTCCACCATCGTGCGGTTCCACTGGCTGCCCTGCGGGGCGCGCATGCCGTCCACGGTGACGTTGTTGCTCCAGCTGCCGGCGTCGTAGCCGCGGACGCGGAAGTCGTCCACGCGGTTGTCGATGCCGCTGCTCTCCAGCGCCACGCCGGCCACGTAGCGCATCGCCTCGTTGAGGTTCTGCACGCCGCGCGCGTCCAGCTCGTCGCGGGCGATCACCGAGACCGACTGCGGCGTCTCGGCCACCGCGGCGTCGGTCTTGGTCGCGCCGGAGGTGTGGCTGGTGGTGCGGTAGGCGTTGACCTGCACCTTGTCCAGATCGACCGGGGTCCGGTCGCTGGCCTGCGGGGCGGAGCTCTGGGCGGCGGCCAGCGCCGGCGCGAGCAGCGCGGCGATCACGGCGAGGGCAAGCGGGGAGCGCCTGCGGACGGGCAGGAAGCGGGAGGTGGCGGACATGGGAGCCTCTGCGGGGGTGTGGGGAAAGCGGGGCGCCAGCGGATGCGGCGGCGCAACATCGCGGTATTAAATGAAACTCATTCGCATTTGTAAAGAAAAGATAACGGCCGCCGAAGGGACGGCAGCCGCGTGGGGAGCCTTTCCGTGAAACCGCTTGGGGCGGGCGCATGGCTGCCCCGGCTTCCGCCTGCTTTCATCCACCCCATAAAACGAAAGCGGGCCGAAGCCCGCTTTCCGTCGATCCGGACTATGGCGTTTCCGGCCGCGCTATTCCGCCGGCTGCTCGTAGCGCCCCGGCCGCGGATTGAGCGTGCCGCACTGCTTGCAGGTGCGCAGGCGGTCGTCGCGGTAGAACTTCTCGAACACGCGGAAGAAATCCCGCTCGATGTCGACGAGGTGGAAGAAATCCGCGTACAGCTTGTGGTTGCAGTTCACGCAGAACCACATCAGCGCGTCGTCCTCGTGCGGCAGGCGCTTGCGCTCGATCACCAGCCCCACCGAGTGCTCCATCCGCTGCGGCGAATGCGGCACGCGCGGCGGCAGGTAGAACACCTCGCCGGCGCGGATCGGGATGTCGCGCGCGGTGCCGCGCTCGCCGTCGAAGTCTTCCTGCACGCGCAGCACCATCTCGCCTTCCAGCTGGAAGAACCACTCGGGGCCTTCCTCGAAGTGGTAGTCGGTGCGCGCGTTCGGCCCGCCGACGATCATCACGATGAAGTCCTCCTGCACGATGCACTTGTTGCCCACCGGCGGCTTCAGCAGGTGGCGGTGTTCCTCGATCCAAGCGTGCAGGTTGAAGGCGGCGGGCAGCATGTCAGGGGGCCTCGCTGGTAGTGGATTCGCGGCGCAGTTCCTCGATGGTCGGCGCGGCGGCGCGGACCGGCAGGCCCATCTCTTTGGCCGCCTCGGCGACGTGGGCGAGTTCTTCGGCCAGCGTGTGCCCGACCATCGCCTTGCGCTCCTCGTCGGTTACCGCATCTTTCGCTACCGGATACAGGTACAGGCCCTTGGCGTCGCCCTTGTACTGGGTGCCGTACCACTGCGGTTGCAGTTGCCGCATCAGCAGCCGGTCCCAGCTCGCGCCGACCAGCCAGCGGTAGTGGGAATCGTCCGGTGCCTGCGCCATCGCGAGGACGGCGAGCGCGTTCGCCAGGCGATAGTCGGCCAGCGAATCGCCGTGCTGGAAGACCATCGCGGCGTGGTAGTGATCGGCGGCGGAACGCACCGCGCCGGCCTCCAGCAGCGCCTGGACGCGCGCCTTGCGCGCCTGGTCGCGTGGGCCGACGGCGTTCCAGTCGATGTCGGCGGCGTCGCGGTCGGCCTGATCCTGCCGGAACAGCTGCGCCAGTTCGGGATTGTCGGCGGGCTTGAGGGGCTCGGCGGCGGAGGCGGTGCCGGCCGCCGCCAGCAGCAGGGCGAACAGGATGGAGTTCATGGGCGGCTCCCGAAAGCGGCGACGCACTTCAGCTCGATGGCGATCGGCGTGGGTAGTGCGGTGATGCCCACGGTGGTGCGGCAGGGCGCGTTGGCGGCATCGGGGAAATGCTCGGCCCAGATCGCGTTGTACGCCTTGAAGTCGCGCGCCATGTCGGTGAGGTAGACGGTGACGTCGACCAGGTCGTCCCAGCGTGCGCCGCTGGCGTCCAGCACCGCGCGCACGTTGGCCAGCACGGCGCGGACCTGCGCCTCGATGTCGTACTTGCGCAGGCGGCCGTCGGCGAAATACTCGTTGCCTGGAATGGAATTGTCGGCCGGATCGCGCGGGCCGATGCCGGACAGGAACAGCAGGTCGCCGACGCGGCGCGCGTGCGGGTAGTGGCCCACGGCTTTCGGCGCATTGCCGGCGTGGATGCCGTCGTTCATGCGCCGATCCCGTGGCGCTCGCGCACGCCGGCGATCGCGCCCGCGTATACGGACGGCAACGCGTCGGGCGTGTCCACGTCCATGCCCAGCTCGCGCACCTTGCCGTCGGCCAGGCTGTAGACCCAGCCGTGCACGGCCAGCAGCTGGCCGCGCGCCCAGGCGTCCTGCACCACGGTGGTCAGGCAGACGTTTTCCGCCTGCTCGATGGCGTTGAGTTCGCACAGGGTGTCGTGGCGCTGTTCGGCGGGAAGCTGCCCGAGCAGCGCGGCGTGCTTTTGCGCCACATCGCCGACGTGGCGGATCCAGTTGTCCACCAGCCCCAGCCGGGTGCCGTGCAGCGCCGCGCCGACGCCGCCGCAGCCGTAGTGGCCGACCACCAGGATGTGCCGCACCTTCAGCACGTCGACTGCGAACTGGATGGTGGACATGCAGTTGAGGTCGGTATGCACCATCACGTTGGCGATGTTGCGGTGGACGAATACCTCGCCCGGCACCAGGTCGATGACCTGGTTCGCCGGCACGCGCGAATCGGAGCAGCCGATCCACAGGTACTTCGGCGCCTGCTGCTTCGACAATCGTTCGAAGAAGGTCGGATCCTCGCGCGTCACGCGCTCGGCCCATTCCTGGTTGTTGCGCAACAGGGTTTCGAGTTCTTTCTTCATGGTGTTTCCGGTGCGGGAGGGCTGTCTGCGGGAACGTCGAGGCTGCGTTCCGCGAGGATGGCGTCGTCGTTGCCGAGCAAGCGCAGGCGATATTGGCCGGGAGCGAGGTAGAGCGGCGTGCCCGCTTCGCCATCGGCAAGCATCACGAACTGGTCGGCGGGAATCGCGTCCTCGCCTTCGCTGGCGTAGCGGGCTTCGGCGAGGCAGGGCAGGTGCTGGATGCAAGGCGTCAGGTCGATGGCGACGGGCTTGCGCCGGCCGCCGAGGGTGAGCCAGTCGGGGCGGATGGCGGCGGCGTCCACGGCGGGCAGGAGCACGCTGGCGTCGTACTGCGCGCGCGCCGCCTCACTCCAGACGCGTTTGTCATCGCGGGCCAACAGCACGCTGGGCACGGTGATCCCGAATGCGTGGGCCAGCCGCTTGGCCGCCTGCCCATCCTCCCAGCGCAGCCCCGTCTGGGTGATGCTCAAAACCGGCAATCCGGTCAGGCGGATGAATTCCCGTGCCATCGGGTCGGCTGCATCCGGTTGGGTGCCGGTGCTCTTTGCGATGTGTCCGTAGCCCGCATGCACCAGCAGCTTGGCATCGGGATGCTGCTTCACCAGATCGGCAAGGGTTTGCGCCATGCCGGTTTCGCGTTGTTGCTGCGACTCTTCCCCGTCTTCGTCGTTCGGCTCGTAGGGCACCAGTACGTATCCAAGCCGCTTGGCTTCGCGGACGAGTTCGGCAAATACGGGTTCGCGGGTGTAATAGCCGGTGTGCCGGGTCGGATAGCCCGCAGGCAGCAGGTTATTGGTCAGTGCGAAGGTTTCGGCGGCGAAGTGGGTGTAACCCTGTTTGCGAAGCTTCGTCAGCAATTCCAGCGTGAGTAGCCGGGTTTGCGGCACATGGTGTGCTTCATTGAGCATGATGACGCGATATTCGTGGGCTTGCGACGCGATCCAATCCACCGCAGGCATCGCCTCGTAGCCGGCGGGATCGGGCAGGTCGGCTGGCGCTTTTTCTTCGCTGTGGTGGGGGTATGTGCGAACGGCATCGTTGGGCCGACCGAGGAAGCTGTAGTGGGTGGCCAGCATTTGGGCCACGAAACTTTGCAGAGATTCGTCGCTCTTTTCTGGCTTCGCTTCCAGCGTGAAGCGGAATTGACTGAAGATGGTTTTTTTCGCATTGAACTGTTTGAAGAACGCATCGCTGGATGACGTGTCTTCATCCTGCACATTCTGCGCATAGACAGGGGCGGCGAGCAGCGCCAGCGCCAGCGCGAGCAGGCAGGCAAACTGTTTTCCATTCATCACAGGCTGATCCCCACGTTCTTGGGTTCAGTGAAGAAGCGCATCGCCTCCAGTCCGCCTTCGCGGCCGAGGCCGGAGTTGCCGGTGCCGCCGAACGGCGTGCGCAGGTCGCGCATCAGCCAGGCGTTGATCCAGACGATGCCCACGCGCAGCTGCGCGGCGAAGCGGTGGGCGCGGGCGAGGTCGCGCGTCCACACGCTGGCGGACAGGCCGTAGTCGGAGGCGTTGGCGAGCGTCAGCGCTTCGTCGTCGTCATCGAACGCTTGCAGCGTGGCGACCGGGCCGAAGATTTCCTCGCGGTTGGTGGCGCAGTCCGGGCCGAGGCCTTCGATCACGGTGGGCGCGATGAACCAGCCGGGGCGATCCAGTGCCTCGCCGCCGCACAGCACGCGGCCGCCTTCGGCGCGCGCGCGGTCGATGGCGACCATCACCTTGTCGAAATGCGCCTGCGAGACCATCGGGCCGAGTCGCACGCCGCTTTCCAGCGGCGCGCCGAGGCGCAATGCGCGAGCGCGCTCCACGAAGGCGTCGCGGAACTCGTCGTAAATCGCGCGTTCGACCAGCACGCGCGAACCGCACAGGCAGATCTGTCCGCTGTTCTGGAACGCGCTGCGCACCAGCGTGTCGAGGTTTGCGCGCCAGTCGCCATCGGCGAACACCAGCGTCGCGTTCTTGCCGCCCAACTCCAGCGACACCTTCTTCAACAGCGGCCCGGCGATGCCGGCGATGCGCCGGCCCACGGCGGTGCTGCCGGTGAACGAGATCGCCTTGACCTGCGGATGCGCGACCAGCGGCTCGCCGACGTTCGGACCGAGGCCGTGGACGATGTTGAGCACGCCCGGCGGCAGACCGACTTCCAGCGCCAGCTCGCCCAGCATCGTCGCGGTGGCGGGCGTGATCTCGGACGGCTTCGCCACCACCGCGTTGCCGGCGGCCAGCGCGGGTGCGATCTTCCAGGTGAACAAGTACAGCGGCAGGTTCCACGGGCTGATGCAGCCGGCCACGCCCAGCGGCAGGCGCAGGGTATAGTTCAGGCCAGCTTCGCCGTGGTGCGATTCGCTGGCGAACTGGGTGGCCGCGTGGGCGAAGAAGCGCAGGTTGGAGACGGCGCGCGGGATTTCGATATCGCGGGCCAGCGCCAGCGGCTTGCCGGCGTCGATGGCTTCGGCGCGGGCGAAGGCGTCGAGCCTCGCTTCCAGCGCGTCCGCCAGCCGCTCCAGATGACGCGCGCGTTCGCTGTTGCGCAGCGCGGCCCAGCCCGGCGCGGCGGCGCTCGCGGAGGCGACGGCCGCTTCGACGGTGGCCGCGTCGCCGTCGGCGACCTGTGCATACGGTTGCGCATTGGCGGGATCGAACACCGGCAGCCAGCGCGCGCTGGTCGTTTCGCCGCAGGCCGCGCCGATCACGTGTCCGAATCGTTGCATCCGGCTAGCTTACCAGCGTCAGCCGGGCTGGCAGCGGGGGCATAGGTACAGCGGACGCGACTGACTGGTGATGCGCGCGATCGGCGTGCCGCAGCGTTCGCACGGCTGGCCCTCGCGCTTGAACACGCGGAAGCGGAAGCGTTCGCCCTCGTGCGCCAGGTAGTCGGCGCGCATGCCCGGCGTGGGCTCGATGCCGCGCGTGGCGTAGCTGTGGCGCGGGATCGCCAGCAGTGCTTTTGCGAGATGCGCGGTTTGCGCCGCGTCCAAATCGCGCGGGCGCTGCGAGGGATGCAGGCTGGCGTCGAACAGCACTTCCGCGCGCAGGTAGTTGCCCATGCCGGCGAGGAAGCCCTGGTCCAGCAGCAGGCCGCCCAGTGCGCGGCCGCGGAATGAGGGCGATTGCAGGCGCGCGGCCACGGCGGCTTCGTCCAGCGCCATGTCCAGCACGTCCGGCCCCAGTCCTTGCAGGAACGGATGCGCTTCGATTTCGTCGCTGCGCCAAAGTTCGATGTCGGAGGCCGAATACAGCAGGATCGCCGCGTGCTCGGTTTCCAGCGCGACGCGCAGGCTGCGGGAGGTGTCCGGGCGCTGGCCCGGTTCCGCGACCTTCCACACGCCATAGAGCTGGTTGTGCGTGTACAGCGTCCAGCCGTTGTCGAATGCGGTCAGCAGCGCCTTGCCGCGCGGCGTGATGGAGAGGATGCGGCTGCCCGGCAGCTCGCGCTCGAACCGCTTCAGCGCGGGAAACGCGAACTGCGCGCGCACCACCGTCTGCCCGGCCACCGCGGCGGCCAGGCGATCGGCGGCGCGACGGATTTCCGGGCCTTCCGGCATCGTCAGATCGACTGCATGCGGCCGCCGTCCACCGCGATGGACTGGCCGTTCACGTAGGCCGCCGCCGGCGTGCAGAGGAAGGCGATCACGCCGCCCGGTTCTTCCGCCTCGGCGAAGCGGCCGACCGGCACCGTCGCCAGCATCGCCTGCGCCACTTCGTCCTGCGTCTTGCCGGAGGCGGCGCTGCGGTCGGCCAGGATCTGCTCCAGCCGGCGCGTGCGGGTATAGCCGGGCAGCACGTTGTTGACGGTGATGCCGTCGGGGCCGAGTTCGCGCGACAGCGTCTTGGCCCAGCTCGCCACCGCGCCGCGGATGGTGTTGGAGACGCCGAGGTTGGGGATCGGCTCGTACACCGAAGTGGAGATCACGTTGACGATGCGGCCCCAGCGCGCCGCGCGCATGCCCGGCAGCAGCGCCTGCACCAGCGTCTGGTTGGCGATCAGGTGGTGGTGGAAGGCGTCGAGGTAGGCGTCGATGGACGCCGCGTGCGCCGGCCCGCCCGGCGGCCCGCCGGTGTTGTTGACCAGGATGTGCACGGGCTGCCGCGCGGCCAGCGCATCGACGGCGGCGCGCAGCGCGGCGGCGTCGGCCATGTCGGCGGCGAGGTGGCCGTGGGCCTGGCCGCGTTCGCGCGGCAGCGTCGCGGCGATGTCGCGCAGCACGTCCGCGCGGCGCGAGAGCAGGGTGACGGTGGCGCCGAGCCGGGCCAGCTCGAATGCGGCGGCGCGGCCGATGCCTTCGGAGGCGCCGCAGACCAGCGCGTGTTTTCCGGCGAGATCGAGGTTCATGCGGGCGATTGTAAAGCCGTCGCCCCATCGCGCCGATTTAAGCCGGGAGGCCGCCGGCATCCGCCAGCCACAGCGACGCGGCCGCCAGCGCGCCGCCGATGCCGGTCGCGGCCAGCACGTCGCTGGGATAGTGCAGGCCCAGCACCACGCGCGAGACCGCGACGCTGGCGGCGAACGGCACCAGCAGCCAGGCCAGCACCGGATAGTGCGCCACCGCCACCACGCTGAAGGCGACCGCGTGCAGGGTGTGGCCGGAGGGAAAGCTGAACTCGTCCAGCGGCGCCACCCAGGCGCGGATGCGCAGATCGTTGGCGAACGGGCGCGGCCGACGCGTCCAGCACTTAAGCGCCTTGTAGAGGATCAGCGCGGCCAGGCCGGTGGTGGCGAGGTGCAGCGAGGCGCGCAGGCCGTCGATGCCGCCCGTCGCCACCAGCAGCGCCATCAGCGCGTACCAGAACAGCCCGTCGCCCAGCCGGCTGACCGTGGCGAAGTAGCGGAACGCGCCGCGGCGGGCACACAGCGCGTTGGCGCGCAGGCACCAGCCGTGTTCGGCCGCGAGCAGTCGATCAGGTGAAGGCGGTTGCGGCATGGCGGTCGTCCCGTGCGGCCAGCGATTGCAGGAGATGGTCGAACGCCTCGGCCACCCGCGCTGGCCGAAGCGCGGCCACCGCGTCGCGGCAGGCGGGGCGCATCCGCGCGCGCAGGGCGTCGTCGGCGCCGATGCGCAGCGTGGCGGCGATGAAGCCGGCGTCGTCGCCATCGGAAATCGCCCCGCCGTGCACGCCGTCGCGCAGCGTCTCGCGGGCGGCGCCGTAGTCGAACGCGACCGTCGGCACGCCGCTGGCGAGCGCTTCCAGCGTCACGTTGCCGAAGGTTTCGCTGCGGCTGGGGAACAGGAACAGGTCACCGCTGGCGAAATGCCGGGCCAGGTCTTCGCCGCGCCGGATGCCGCAGAACACGAAGTCCGGGTTCTCCCGTTGCAGCGCCGCGCGCGCGGGGCCGTCGCCGACCCAGACGAAACGCGCCTCCGGCCGAATGCGCTGCAACTCGCGGAACGCGCGCACCGCCAGCGGCAGGTTCTTCTCCGGGGCGATGCGACCGACGTGGATCACCGCCAGCCCGCGCGCGTCGAGGCCCCAGCGCGCGCGCAGCGCATCGTCGCGAGCGTCGGGATGGAACAGCTGCGTGTCCACCGCGCGCGGCAGCCGGACCACGTTGCGGAAGCGCTGGCCTTCCAGGAACGCCTGCAACTCACGGGTCGGCACCAGCGTGGCCTGCGCGCCGTTGTGGAAATGCCGCATCCAGCGCAGCGCGGTGCCCTGCAGCCACGGCGCGCCGTAGCTGCGCACGTAGTCGTCGAAGCGGGTGTGGAAGCCGGTGGCCGCGGGAATGCCGAGCCGGCGCGCGGCGCGCAGCGCCGACCAGCCGAGCGGACCCTCGGTTGCCACGTAGATCGCGTCCGGGCGCTGCCGCCGCCAGTGGCGTTGCAGCAGACGCGCGGCCGGCAGGCCGAACTTCAGGCCGGGATAGCGGGGCAGGGCGGCGCCGCGCACCAGCAGCGCGTCGGGCGTGGTGGCTTCGTCGTCGCGCTGGCGCGGGCGCACCACGTCGACCGCGTGGCCGCGTTCGCGCAGGCCCTGTTCCAGTCCCTGCACGGTCAGCGCCACGCCGTTGACTTCGGGCGGGTAGGTTTCGGTGACGATGCCGTAGCGCATGGGGTTCCGCGGCGTGGCTGTTGCCGGCAAGCCTGGTCTCGGGCGGTGACCGCGCAGTGTCGGCGGCGTGACGCGCGCATGACGGCGGAGGCCGGCGCGTGGGGCGGCTTCTATACTGCGAGGCCCGAAGCTCGCGATCCTTTCCATGTCCCATGAATCCGGCGACCTGACCGAGGTCGATGTCGCCATCGTCGGCGGCGGTGCGGCCGGCGTGCTGGTGGCGACCCGGCTGCTGGCGGAGCCGGACTCGCGCCTGCGCGTCGCCATCGTCGAACCCGCCGACGAACTGGCGCGCGGCGCGGCCTACGCGACCGCGCAGCCGGAGCATCTGCTCAACGTCATGGCCGGCGGGATGAGCGCGTTCGCGGAAGACCCGGCGCATTTCGTGCGCTTCCTGTCCGGATCCGGCGATGCTGCCGTGTCCGCGACGGCCTTCGCCGCCCGCCGCGACTACGGCCGCTACCTGCGCGAAACGCTGCGCGCGCAGCCGCGCTATCCGTCGCTGCAATGGCTGCGCGAGCGCGTGGTCGATATCGAGCGGCGCGGGCATGGCAATGTGCTGACCTTTTCTTCCGGCCGTACGCTGGCGGCGCGCGCCGTGGTGCTGGCGGTGGGCAACGCGCCGCGCCGCATTCCGGCGTCGCGGCTGCGTGGCGGGGTGCGTCTGGCGGAAGCGTGGGATTACGAGGCGATCAGCGCCATTCCCGCCGACGCGGACGTCTGCATCGTCGGCTCCGGCCTCAGCATGGTGGACGCCGTGCTCGGCCTCGCCCACCGCGGCCATCGGGGCCGCATCCACGTGCTGTCGCGGCACGGCCTGATGCCGCTGGCGCATGCCGCGCCGGGAGCGGGCGAGGGGACGCTGGGCAACCTGCTGTCGCTCGGCCTGCGCGACCGGTTGCGCCTGATCCGCGCGTGGACGCGGGCGGCGACGGCGGCCGGCGAGCCCTGGCAATGGGTGTTCGACCGTCTGCGTCCGCACGGGCAGGCGCTGTGGCGCTCGCTGACGCATGCCGACCAGCAGCGCTTCCTGCGCCACGTGGTGCGCTATTGGGACATCCATCGCCACCGCATCGCGCCGCAGGTCGCGGCGACGCTGGACGGGCTGCGGGCCGGCGGCCGGCTGGACGCGGTGGCGGGCCGGCTGCTGTCGGTCGAAGCGCGGGCGGACGGCGGCGCCGAGGTGTTCTACCGGCCGCGCCACGAGGACGAAGTGCGGACGCTCCGCGCCGACTGGATCGTCAACGCCACCGGCGTCGAAACCCTCATCGACCTGCAGCCCGATACTCTGCTGGGCGCGCTCCGCATGCGCGGCCGGGTGTTGCCCGGACCGCAAGGCATCGGCATCGCCAGCGAGGAGCCGGGACGCGTGCTCGACGCGCGCGGCCTTGCCGATCCGGGGCTGTTCGTGCTGGGCGCGATGCGGATCGGCACGCTGTGGGAAAGCATCGCCATCCCCGAACTGCGCGGACAGGCGCAGGCGATCGCCGAGCATCTGCGCGCGGCCCTCGACGACCGGCCGGCAGCTTCGATTGCTTAACCCGCCGCATCCGTGTGGATGCGGCTGGCCGGCTCAGGCGGCTTCGGTGGTCAGCCGCACGGCTTCGCGCACGAACCATTCGCCGCCCAGCGGGCAGAAGCGCGAGCAGGTGTCCAGCGGCGCCTGGTAGACGTGCAGCGAGATCGCGATCCCGTCCGCGCTGGCGTTGCGGATGGTGTGGTATTCATGCGGCGGGATCAGGCTGCCGGCGCTGCCCGAACCGGCGTGGACGCCGCCGGCGGCGCGGAAGCGGAAGCGTTCGCCGGCCCGCTCCAGCAGCTCGTACTGGGTGATGTCCAGCTCGCCCTGCCAGACGCCTTCCACGCACCACAGGCCGGAATGGTCGTGCAGCGGCGTGCCTTGGCCCGGCCCCCAGGTCATGGCGACCACGCTGTAGCCGTGCGCGGGGCTGCGGTACAGCTCGCGCCGCGCGTAGTGGTCGGCCACCGGCGCCTGCACGCAGTCGGGCAGCGCCACTTCCGGGTCGCGGATCAGCCGCGTCAGGGCGAGGCGCAGCGCGGCGGCGATGGCCTGCGGGCGGCCCAGGCCGACGGCGTCGTCGATCGCGGCGACGAGCCTGTCCCGGCCGGGGAAATCGGCGGGCACGGATTCGGGGCGGCTGTACGCGGTCTCCATCCGGCCCGAGTCTACTGCGCGGGCCGTACGTTCGCGTCATGCCGCCATGCGCAACCGGCATAACCGCTGCGGCCGGGCAGGGAGGATGATGGCCTACCGGTTCCTTCCCCCCGCCGCCATGGCCGAATTCATCCCGCCCGGCACCCGCTGGTTCGATCTGCCCTCGCCGTTTCCGATGAAGCGCGGCGGTGCGCTGCAAGGCGCGCGGCTGGCCTACGAGACCTGGGGCCGGCTGGACGCCGCCGCCTCCAACGCCGTCCTGATCCTCACCGGGATGTCGCCGGACGCGCACGCCGCCTCCGGCGAGGCCGATCCCGCGCCCGGCTGGTGGGAATGGATGATCGGCCCCGGCAAGCCCATCGACACCCGCCGCTGGTTCGTCGTCTGCGTGAACGCGCTGGGCAGCTGCAAGGGCAGCACCGGGCCGGCCTCGGCCGACGCCGCCACCGGCGAACCGTATCGCCTCGCGTTCCCCGAGCTGTCGATCGAGGACGGCGCGGACGCCGCCGCCGCGCTGGTGCGCGGACTCGGCATCCAGCGGCTGGCCTGCGTGGTCGGCAACTCGATGGGCGGGATGAGCGCGCTGTCGCTGCTGGCCCGCTACCCCGGCATCGCCCGCGGCCACGTCAACATCTGCGGCGCGGCGCGCGCGCTGCCGTTCTCCATCGCCATCCGCTCGCTGCAACGCGAGGCGATCCGCCTCGACCCGCGCTGGAACGGCGGCGACTACGACGATGCCGAGCACTACCCGGAAAACGGCATGCGCATGGCGCGCAAGCTGGGCGTCATCACCTACCGCTCCGCGCTGGAGTGGGACGGCCGCTTCGGCCGCGTGCGGCTGGACTCCGAGCGGCGCGACGACGACGAACCGTTCGGCCTGGAGTTCGAGGTGGAAAGCTACCTGGAAGCGCACGCCCGCCGCTTCGTCCACCGCTACGATCCCAACTGCTACCTCTACCTCAGCCGCTCGATGGACTGGTTCGACCTGGGCGAGGCCCACGGCGGCGACATCGCGCGTGGGCTGGCCGCCATCACGGGACTGGAGCGCGCGCTGGTGATCGGGGTGAAGACCGACATCCTGTTCCCGATCCAGCAGCAGGAGGAGATCGCCGCCGGCCTGCGCGACGCCGGCTGCGCGACCCGCTTCCTGCCGATGCCCTCGCCGCAGGGCCACGACGCCTTCCTGGTGGACGAAGAGCGCTTCGGCCCCGCCGTCGCCGCCTTCCTGCGCGCGCTGCCGTGCACGGCAGTGAACGACAAGGTGGCCTGAGCCCGCCGCTCGGCTATACTGCGCGCCCGCGCCGGAATGGCGGAATCGGTAGACGCAGCGGACTCAAAATCCGCCGCCCTTAAAAGCGTGTGGGTTCGAGTCCCACTTCCGGCACCAGATTCATGCAAAAGGCCAGACTCCACGTCTGGCCTTTATTGCTTTGGGTGTCGGCGAAGGCGGGCGGCCTCACTCCGCGCCGATCACCAGCTCCACCGGCTTGCCGACCGGCAGGGTGACGCGCACCGGCTTCGATTCGAGATCGCCGTCCT
Source organism: Thermomonas brevis (assembly GCF_014395425.1). Classification (NCBI taxonomy): domain Bacteria; kingdom Pseudomonadati; phylum Pseudomonadota; class Gammaproteobacteria; order Lysobacterales; family Lysobacteraceae; genus Thermomonas; species Thermomonas brevis. Next base: position 383,494 of record NZ_CP060711.1, on the reverse strand, counting down.
GCCTGTTCGCCTCGCCGCTGGCGGACAGCCGCGCCACCAGCTCGACCTCCCGCGCCTGCGACAGCTTCAGCGTCGGCATCGGGCTGTCGGCGTCGCCGAGTTCGGCGGTGAAGGGCAGCTCCGAGGCGGCGTGTTTCTGCGCGGCCACCGGCATCGGCGGGCCGCCGGCCTGGCGGGCGATCACGAACACGGTGGCGTCCGGGCGCAGGCGCACGCGGGCGGCCAGCGCGGGGTTCAGCGTCACTTTCACCGACAGCAGGGCCGTCTGCGCGGCGGGCTGTGCGGCTTGTGGCAGCGGCGGCAGGCCGGCCTGCGCGCGCGCGGCGTCGATCTCCTTGCGCAGGCTGGCGGTGGTGGCGGCGTCGATCTGCGCCAGCAGCGGCTCCCAGGTGGCGGCGGCTTCGGCGTTCCGGCCCGACTGGCGCTGGGCCACGCCCAGGAACCAGCGCGCGCGCTGATGGCCGGGATTGGCCTTCAGGGCGGCGTCCAGCCAGGCCAGCGCCTGCGCGTCGAAGACGTGGTTGGCGTCGGCCAGCGCGCGGGACTGCGCGGCTTCGACGAGGATGTCGGCGTTGGCCGGGGCCAGCGCGGCGGCTTTGGCGAAGGCGTCGCGGGCGTTGGTCGCGTCGTCCATGCGCTGATAGGCCTGTCCGAGCAGCATCCAGCCTTCGGCCTGCTGCGGGTCGCGCGCCAGCGCGGCCTTGAGCTGGACGACGGCTTCCTCCAGCGTGCGCGGCGCCTGCCGGACGGCGGGATCCAGCGCCTGCGGCGTGCCGAGCAACTGGTAGAGCAGGCCGGCGGAGAGGAGCGTGACGGCGCCGATGCCCAGCGCCACGCCGCGCGCGTCGCGCCACAGCGGGCGCAGCAGCGCGGCCAGCACGATCAGGCAGAGCAATGCGGCGAAGGCGAGGAAGGCGGCCATCACCACTCCTGCCCGTCGTCGCCGTTCGCCGGGGCGCCCGGGGATTTGCGCCTGCGCACGATGGCGGCGACCACGCCCGCGCCGGCCAGCAGCACCACCGCCGGGCCGATCCACAGCAGCAGGGTGCCGCCTTCGAGCTTCGGCTTGTACAGCACGAATTCGCCGTAGCGCTGCACCAGGTAGTCCTTGATCTGCTCGTCGTTCTTGCCCTGCCGCATCAGGTCGAGCACTTCGCGGCGCAGTTGCAGCGCGATCAGCGCGTTGGAATCGGCCAGCGACTGGTTCTGGCACATCACGCAGCGCAGTTGCAGGGTCAGCGCGTGGAAGCGGGCTTCCTCGGCGGCGCTGTTGAATTGCAGCGGGGCGGCGTCGGCCTGCTGGTTGGCCTGGGCGAAGGCGGGCGATGCGATGAAGGAAAGCAGCAGGCACGCGGAGAGCAGGATGCGTTTGCCGTCATTCCCGCGAAGGCGGGCATCGTTTCGCAGACCTTGTGTCTGCGTATCCAGTGACTTTTCTTCTTCTCGAGGAGCAAATGCAAAGACGCTGGATGGGACAGACGCTCGTCTGTCAGAAGCGGCCCGCCTTCGCGGGAATGACGAGTAGAAGCGCCGCGCGGCGAATGACGAAAGTGCGTTCATCGCTCGGCCTCGATCTTCGTCACGAGCGGCAGCAGTTCCTTCGCGATGATCTCGTCGGTCAGCGGCCCGACGTGCTTCCAGCGCACGATGCCCTTGCCGTCGACCAGGAAGGTTTCCGGCGCGCCGTACACGCCCCAGTCCAGCGCGGTGCGGCCTTCGACGTCGGACAGCACCACCATGAACGGATTGCCGAACTGTTCCAGCCAGCGCAGCGCGTCGGCGGGTTCGTCCTTCCAGTTGTAGCCGACCACGCGCACGCGCTTGGTTTCGGCGAACTTCGTCAGCACCGGGTGCTCGACCCGGCATTCCACGCACCAGCTGCCCCAGACGTTGAGCAGGAACGGCTGGCCGCGCAGGTCGGACAGCTTCACGGTGTAGCCCGGGTCGTGCAGCACCGGCAGCGCGAACTCCGGCGCGGGCTTGCCGAGCAGCGGCGAGGGCAGGGCGTCGCGGTCGGGCTTGCGGCTCATCCACACGCCCGCCGCCAGCAGCACGGCGAGCAGGGCGAAGGCGGCCAGCGGCAGCCAGCGGGAGGGTTTCATGCAGTCTCCTTGCGCGCGCCGCGGAAACGCTTGTCGAAGGCGGTGACGCCCGCGCCCAGCGCCATCAGCAGCGCGCCGGCCCAGATCCAGCGCACGAACGGCTTGACGTGCACGCGCATCGCCCAGGTGTCGTTGCCCAGCGCTTCGCCGATGGCGACGTAGGCGTCGGCGAACACGCCGCGGGCGATGCCGGATTCGGTCATCACCTGGCCGCCTGCGCGGTAGCGGCGCTTCTCGGGATGCAGGGTGGCGGTGTCGCCGCCGCGCAGCACCTGCACGGTGGCGCGGTCGGAGACGTAGTTCGGGCCGGCGGTTTCGACGATGCCGTCGAAGCGGAAGGCGTAGTCGCCCAGCGTCACCGTATCGCCGGCCTTCACCGCCAGCTCGCGCTGCAGGCTCAGTCCTTCGACCAGCAGCGCGCCGACCAGGAACACCGCGATGCCGAGATGGGCCAATGACATGCCCCACATCTCGCGGGTCAGGCGTCCGCTGGCGCGCAGCCGCGACCAGACGAAGCGCAGCGTGCCCGCGCCGACCCAGACCGCGCCGAGGATGCCGGCGGCCGTTTTCCATTGCCCCTGCGGGGCGAGGAAGAACGCCACGACGCCGGCCACCAGCGCCAACGCAGCCCACGGCAGCAGCAGGCGCAGCGGCGAGGACATCTGCTCGCGCTGCCAGCGGGTCAGCGGGCCCAGCGGCACCAGCGCCACCAGCGGCGCCATCAGCAGGGTGAACATGATCGCGAAGTAGGGCGGGCCGACCGAGATCTTGCCCAGCTCCAGCGCGTCGGCCAGCAGCGGGTACAGCGTGCCCAGCAGCACCATCGCGCAGGCGGTGGCCAGCAGCAGGTTGTTGACCAGTAGCAGGGTTTCGCGCGAGCCGGCGGCGAAGGGCTTGGCGTCGCTGTCGGTGTCCGGCGCGCGCAGCGCGTACAGCAGCAGCGAGCCGCCGATGACGATGGCGAGGAAGATCAGCACGAACAGCCCGCGCCCCGGATCGGCGGCGAAGGCGTGCACCGAGGTCAGCACGCCGGAACGCACCAGGAAGGTGCCGAGCAGCGACAGCGAGAACGCGGCGATCGCCAGCAGCAGCGTCCAGCCGCCGAAGCTGCCGCGCTTCTCGGTGACCGCCTGCGAGTGCAGCAGCGCCGCGCCGGCCAGCCACGGCATGAAGCTGGCGTTCTCCACCGGGTCCCAGAACCACCAGCCGCCCCAGCCGAGTTCGTAATAGGCCCACCAGCTGCCCAGCGCGATGCCGAGGGTGAGGAAGGCCCAGGCCACGTTCGTCCACGGCCGCGTCCAGCGCAGCCACTGCGCGTCGATGCGGCGCTCCAGCAGCGCGGCGATGGCGAAGGCGAACGGCACCGCGAAGCCGACGTAGCCGGCGTACAGCATCGGCGGATGCACGATCAGGCCGGGGTCCTGCAGCAGCGGGTTGAGGTCGCGGCCCTCGGTCGCGGCGGGCAGGATGCGGGTGAATGGGTTGCTGGTGAAGATCAGGAAGGCGAGAAAGCCGACCGCCACGATCCCCATCACGCCGAGCACGCGTGCGACTACGGGCATCGGCAGCGCCTTGGAGAAGCGCGCCACCGCCGCCGTCCACAGCGCCAGCACCAGCGCCCACAGCAGCAGCGAGCCTTCGTGCGCGCCCCAGACGGCGGTGTAGCGGTACATCGTCGGCAGCAGCGAGTTGGAGTTCTCGGCGACGTACTGCACCGAGAAGTCGCCGACCACGAAGGCGTGGGTGAGCACGGCGAAGGCCAGCCCGACCAGCAGCAGCTGCATGTAGGCGGCAGGCCGCGCCACCGCCATCAGCGCGGTCAGGCCGCGCTGCGCGCCGAGCAGCGGCAACAGCGCCTGCAGCGCGGCGACCAGCATCGCCAGGATCAGGGCGATCTGGCCGAGTTCAGGAAGCATGGTTAGTGCTCGTCATTCCCGCGAAGGTGGGCCGCTTCTGACAGACGAATTTCTGTCCCATCCATGGACTTTCGCTTCGTGAAGGATGACAACGTCCTTGGATCCCCGCTTTCGCGGGAATGACGGCAGGGGGGATCATGGTGGCGCCTCCGCCGGCGCGTCCTGCACGTTGTGCTTCCTGTGCGCCGCGCCCATCTTGTCCGCCACTTCCTTGGGCATGTAGGTCTCGTCGTGCTTGGCCAGCACGTCCTCGGCCACGAACACGCCGCCCTTCATCCGCCCGGTGGCAACCACCGACTGCTTCTCGCGGAACAGGTCGGGGAGGATGCCGGTATAGACCACCGGCAGGCGCGCGTCGCCGTCGTCGACGTCGAAATGCGCTTCCATCGAGCCCGGTGCGCGCTTGAACGAACCGGCTGCGACCATGCCGCCGAGGCGGAAGCGGGCCTCGCCGTTGCGCACATTGTCGCCGGCGGAACCGCCCAGCACTTCGTGCGGCGTGTAGAGGTAGGCGACGTTGCGCTGCAGCGCCATCGCGACCAGCGCGGTCGCTAGACCGGCGGCGGCCAGCAGGGCGAGGATCAGCAGCAGGCGGCGTTTGCGGGTGGGGTGCATGGCGTCCTGGTCAGTCCCGCGACAGCGGGAGTTCCGGATTCTGGGAGGGCGCGGCCTGCCGGCGCGCGTTGCGCAGCTTCGCCGCGCGCAGGGCGGCGCGGATTTGCAGCTTCGGGACCAGCCAGTCCCACAGCAGCATCAGGGCGAACACCGCGTAGGCGGCAATGACGTAGTCGCGGTAGCTCATGGCGACGCCTCGGCCACGCCGCCTGCCTTGGCAGGCGAACCGGCGACGCGCGCCACCCAGTCCTTGCCGGCTTCGCGGCGCAGGTTGTCGGCGCGGGCGCGTGCCAGCAGCGAGCCGACGAACCACAACTTGGTGCCCATGATCATCCACACCAGCGGCCACAGCATGCTCGGGTCCATGTGCGACTTGCCGAACAGGCTGATGGTCTGGCCCTGGTGCAGCGAGTTCCACCACACCACCGACCAGCGGATCACCGGCAGCAGGGCGACGCCGACGATGGCGAGTAGGCCGGCCGCGCGGGCGGCGTTGCGGCGGTCGTCGATGGCCGCGTACAGGCCCATCACGCCGAGGTAGAGGAACAGCAGGATCAGTTCGGTGGTCAGGCGCGGGTCCCAGTCCCACCAGGTGCCCCACATCGGCTTGCCCCAGATCGAACCGGTGGCCAGCGTGACGAAGGTGAAGGCGGCGCCGGTGGGCGCGCAGGCCATCGCCAGGATTTCGCAGAGCTTGATCCGCCAGATCAGCGCGATGGCGGAATAGAACGCCATCAGCCCGAACACCGCCATGCTCATCCAGGCGGCCGGGACGTGGATGTAGAGGATGCGGAAGCTGTCGCCCTGCTGGTAGTCGGCGGGCACCGCGAACAGCGCGCCGTACGTGCCGACCAGCATCGCCAGCAGGCCCAGCAGCCACGCCCAGGGCGTCCAGCGGGCGGCGAAACGGTCGAAGTACGGGGGCGAGCCGAGTTGGTGGAACCAGCGGATCAGCGGGGACATCGTGGCCTTTGCGGGAGCGGCAGGAAGGCGGCCGCGGGCGATCCCGGCAAGGATACCAGCCCGCACGGACGGCATCGACGCGGCCGCGTCGCGGGGGCGCCCCCGCGACACGGCGCGGTATCGCTTACTGGACCTGGATGCTGCCCTGCATCAGGGCCAGGTGGCCCGGGAAGCTGCAGAAGAACTTGTACGGGCCGCCGTCCTTGATCTTGGCGACGTCGAAGGTCACCGACGCGGATTCGCCGCCGCCGATGATCTTGGTGTGGGCGATCGCGCGGGCGTCGCCTTCCTTGACGTGCTCGGCCGGGTTGGAGGCGCCGTCGGCGGCGATGCCGGCCATGTCGGCTTCCTTCGCGATCACCACGTTGTGGCCCATCACGTTGGCGGCCATGGTGCCGACGTGCTTCAGGTTGATGGTGAACTGGGTGCAGGAGGCCGGCACGGCGATCGAGTCGGCGTTGTACTGCATCGCGTCGTTGGACTCGATGGTGGTGGCGCAGTTCTCGACCGTGGCGGGCTTGGTGCTGGCGGCGGCCGGCGCGGCTTCCGCGGGGGCGGCTTCGGCCGGGGCCTCGGCGGGCGCTTCCGCGGCCGGGGCGGCGTCGGCGGGCGCGGCGGTATCGGCCGGGGCCGACTTGTCACCGCAGGCGGACAGGGCCAGCGCCAGTGCGCTGACCAGCAGGATGTGACGGGACTTCATTTGCGGATGCTCCATGAAGGAAACGTGGGGCTGGCCGCGATGGCCAGGCGCGCCATTGTCTGCCGCGTCTGGTTAAAAAGACATTGATCCAACTCAAGAATGCGCGATGCGCAGCGCGGCGGCAGCGGTGATCGGTGCCAGCGCCAGCGACAGCGCCAGCCCCGCGCCCAGCAGCAGCAGCGCGCCGACCGCGTCCAATCCCTGCGCGTCGGCGGCCACCGCGCCAGCACCGAACACCAGTACCGGCACGTACAGCGGCAGCGCCAGCAGGGCGACCAGGATGCCGGCGCGGCGCATGCCCACGGTCAGCGCGGCCACCACCGCGCCGAGCAGGCTGAGGATGGGCGTGCCCAGCAGCAGCGAGGCCATCAGCACCGGCAGCTGCGCGCGCGGCAGGTGCAGCAGCTCGCCCAGCAGCGGCACCGCCACGATCAGCGGCAGCGCGGTGGTCAGCCAGTGCATCAGGGTGCGCACCAGCACCAGCCACCACAGCGGCACCGGGGCCAGCATCCATTGCTCCAGCGAGCCGTCCTCGGCGTCGCCGCGGAACAGGTTGTCCAGCGCCAGCAATCCGGCCAGCAGCACCGCCAGCCACAGCACCGCCGAGGCCACCGGCGCCAGCGATTTCGCCTCGCCGCCCAGTCCGAGCGCGAACAGCACCACGGTGAGCAATGCGAACAGCGCCGGTTGCAGCGCATCGCCGCGCCGCGTCCACAGCAGTTGCAGGTCGCGGGACACCAGCGCGCGGGCGGCTTGCAGCATCATGCGGCAGCCCTCGCCAGTTCCAGCAGGCGGGTCCGCACCGGCGGCGCCGCGTACGCGCCGTGGGTGGTGATCAGCGCCGCGCCGCCTTCGTGCAGATGCGCCTGCACCATGCGGTTGACCAGGTTGATGCCGTCCAGGTCGAGGTTGGCGTAGGGCTCGTCCAGCAGCCACAGCGGTGCGGGCGAAAGCCATTGGCGGGCCAGCCCGAGGCGTTTCTTCTGTCCGGCCGAGAGCGTGCGCAGCGGCGCATCCTCGTAGCCGCCCAGCCCGACGATGGCCATGGCTTCTTCCGGCGCCTGCGCACCGCGGCGGCCGTGCAGGCCGCAGAGATAGCGCAGGTTCTGCAAGGCCGACAGGTCGGCCTTCAGCCCGGCAGGTGGCCGAGGTAGGCGATGTGGCGGGCGCGCGATTCATGCCGCGCGGGCAGACCGTCGATCTCCACCGCGCCGGCTTCGGCCCGCAGCAACCCGGCCAGCACGCGCAGCAGGGTGGTCTTGCCCGCGCCGTTGCCGCCCTGCACCAGCAGCGCCTCGCCTGCATCGACGACGAAGTCCAGCGGCCCGAACACCGGCGTCTCGTCGCGCGAGAAGGCGAGGCCGCGCGCGGCGAGCAGGGGGCGAGGGGACGCGTGGGCTTCGGACATGGGCCGTCGATTCTACCGGCATGGCCTGCCGTCACGTGCCGCGCCTCCGGGATTCCGTAAACTTCGTGCATCCATCCGCAAAGACATGGCGATGCACCCCGAAACCAAACTGCCGAAGGTCGGCACCACCATCTTCACCGTGATGTCGCAGCTGGCCGCCGAGCACGGTGCGGTCAATCTCGGGCAGGGGTTTCCTGACTTCCCGGTGCCGGCGCGGCTGGTCGATGCGCTGTCGCGGGCGATGCAGGCCGGCCACAACCAGTATTCGCCGATGACCGGCATCCCTGCGCTGCGCCAGGCGATCGCCGACAAGACCGGGCGCTGCTACGGCTGGAAGCCCGACGTCGATGCCGAGATCACCGTCACCAGCGGCGCCACCGAGGCGATCTTCAACGCCATCCACGCGGTGGTGCGCGCGGGCGAGGAGGTGATCGTCCTCGATCCCTGCTACGACTGCTACGAGCCCGCCATCGAACTGGCCGGCGCGACCGCGGTGCACGTGCCGCTCGATCCCGCCACCTTCGCGCCCGACTGGGACGCGGTGCGCGCGGCGATCACGCCGAAGACCCGCCTGCTGATGGTCAACAGCCCGCACAACCCGTCCGGCGCGATGTTCGGCGCCGCCGACATGCAGGCGCTGATCGGCCTGCTGCGCGGCACCGACATCCTGCTGCTCAGCGACGAGGTGTACGAGCACATCGTGTTCGACGGCGCGCGCCACGAATCGGCGCTGCTGTACCCGGAACTGCGCGAGCGCGCCTTCGTGATCTCCAGCTTCGGCAAGACCTACCACTGCACCGGCTGGAAGGTGGGCTACTGCATCGCGCCGCCGGCGCTGTCGGCCGAGTTCCGCAAGGTGCACCAGTACAACGTGTTCTGCACCTTCAACCCGGCGCAGCACGCCTTCGCCGAAATGATCGCGCAGGAGCCGGAACACTACGAAACGCTGGGCGCGTTCTATCAGGAAAAACGCGACAGCTTCCGCGCGCAGCTGCTGAAGACCAAGCTCAAGCCGCTGCCGGTGCCGGGCGGCTATTTCCAGCTGGTGGACTATTCGGCGGTCAGCGATCTGGACGATCTGGCCTTCGCCCGCTGGCTGACCGAGGAGCACGGCGTCACCGGCATCCCGCTGTCGCCGTTCTACGCGAAGCCGCCGGCGGGGCAGCGCCTGCTGCGGCTGTGCTTCGCCAAGAGCGACGAGACGGTGAACCGCGCCATCGAACGCTTGTCCAAGCTGTAACGCCACGACGCCGGAGGCCGCCATGCAGGCCGAAAAAACCATTGCCCTGTTGTTCGCACTGCTGCTGACCGGCGCGGCGGCACTGCTGGGATGGCGGGCGCTGCACGCCCGTCCGATGACGCCGGCAACCGGAGGAACGCCCGTGAACGCGCAACATCTGCAGGACATCTACTTCGGCATGGGCTGTTTCTGGGGCGCGGAAAAGCGCCTGCGCGCGGTGCCGGGCGTGGCCGGGGTCGAGGTGGGCTACGCCGGCGGCGATGCGCCGAAGGCTGGCTACCGCGACGTGCTGGAGCAGGAAGACCAGCTCCGCGCCGGCCGCAACCACGCGCGCAACCACGCGGAAGTGGTGCGGGTGCGCTACGACCCGAAGCGGCTTGACCTGATGACGCTGCTGGCGGCGTTCTGGGAGAACCACGATCCCACCCAGGCGGACGGGCAGGGCAACGACATCGGCAGCAACTACCGCAGCGCGATCTATTACACGACCGACGCGCAGAAGACGCTGGCCGAGCAGAGCCGCGACATCTACCAGCAGAACCTGACCCAGGCCGGCTTCGGCAGGATCACCACCGAGATCCTGCCGGTGCGCAATTACAACCGCGCCGAGGAATCGCATCAGGACTACCTGCTGAAGAATCCGAACGGCTACTGCGGGCTGGGCGGCCTGGGCATCAAGTATGGCCTTGGGGCCGGCGGCACCGCCTATCCCGCGCTGGACGGCGCGACGCTGGCGCGGAGCGCGCAGCTGGTGGTGTACGAGGCCGAGGACTGCCCGTACTGCGAACGCTTCGAGGCCGACGTGCTGAAGACGTGGAAGGCCGACGTGCCGTTCGCGCGCACCCGTTCACAGCAGGCGCCCACCGGCTGGTCGCTGGCGAAGCCGCTGCTGGCGACGCCGACGATCGTCCTGTTCAAGGACGGCAGCGAAGTCTCGCGCTTCACCGGCTATGCGGGCGACGCGAAGAAGTTCTGGCAATGGCTGGGCTTTCACCAGCTGACGCCGGAGCAGCAGCGAATCGCCTTCGACAGCGGCACCGAGCTGCCCGGCACCGGCGCGCATCTGAACGAGGCGCGCCCGGGCACCTACTTCGACCCGATCAGCGGCGCGGCGCTGTTCCGCAGCGACGCCAAGTTCGACAGCGCCTGCGGCTGGCCCAGCTTCTTCGAGCCGATGGAAGGCGCGCTGGAGTTCCTGCAGGACGACAGTCACGGCATGCACCGCATCGAGGTGCGCAGCCGCAGTTCCGGCATCCACCTGGGCCACGTCTTCGACGACGGCCCGCCGCCCACCGGCAAGCGCTATTGCATCAACGGCAACGTGCTGAAGTTCGTGCCGGACCCGCCGGCGAAGACATGACGATTCCGAGGATTCCCTTCCCATGCACGACCTCCGCGTCTCCATCGTCCAGGGCGACACCCGCTGGCACGATCCCGCCGCCAACCGCGACTACTACGCCCGCCTGATCGCGCCGCTGCACGGACTCACCGACCTGGTGGTGCTGCCGGAAACCTTCACCAGCGGGTTCTCCAACGAGGCCATCGGCAGCGCCGAGGGCATGGACGGCCCGACCGTGGCGTGGCTGCGCGAGCAGGCATCGACGCTCGGCGCCGCGGTCGCCGGCAGCGTGCAGCTGCGCACCGGCGACGGGCCGCTTCAAAACAATGTTTACAACCGCATGCTGTTCGCCACGCCGGACGGCGCGCTGGCGCACTACGACAAGCGCCACCTGTTCTCCTTCGCCAAGGAGCACGAGCGCTACGCGCCGGGCGACGGGCGCGTGGTGGTGGAATGGAAGGGCTGGCGCATCCTGCTGCAGGTCTGCTACGACCTGCGCTTCCCGGTGTTCTCGCGCAACCGCTTCGACGCCGCGCGGGTGGGGCAGGCCGACTACGACCTGGCGCTGTACGTCGCCAACTGGCCGTCGGCGCGCGCCTATCCGTGGAAGACGCTGCTGCGCGCCCGCGCCATCGAGAACCTCTGCTACGTGGTCGGCGTCAATCGCGTCGGCAGCGACGGCAACGGCCTTCACTACAGCGGCGACAGCGCGGTGATCGACTTCCTCGGCCACCCGGCCAGCGAGTGCATGGACGAGGAGGTGGTGGTCACCACCACGTTGCAGGCGGCGGAGCTGCTGGCGCACCGGCAGCGCTTCCCGGCGCTGCGGGACGCCGACGGCTTCGCGCTGGAGGCTTGACCGGCATCATGGCGAACGTGAATGGCGTGGAGTGCAATGCGGCGATGCCTGGACACGGCGAATACAAGATGCCCGGCGGCAAGCTGGTCGTGGCCGACGTGGAGATCGCCGGCGACCGGCTGGCGCGGGTCGCGGTGAGTGGCGATTTCTTCCTGGAACCGGACAGCGCGCTCGACGCCATCAACGCCGCGTTGACCGGCCTGCCGCGGCATAGCGATGCGGAGGCGCTGGCGGCCGCGGTGCAGGCCGGCCTGCCGCCGGACACGCTGATGTACGGCATCGCGCCGGAGGCGGTGGCCGTGGCGGTGCGCCGCGCGATCGACGGCGGGGCGGAGGCATGAGCGAGGCCCGCTGGCGCGAGTTCGACTGGCGGCTGATCCACGCCGGCCCGCAGCCGCCGGCGCTGCACATGGCGCTGGACGAGGTCATCACCGACGAAGTGGCGGCCGGCCGCCGTCCGCCGACGCTGCGGGTCTGGGAATGGGCCTCGCCGGCGGTGGTCATCGGCCGCTTCCAGTCGCTGCGCAACGAGGTCGATCCCGAGGGCGCCGCGCGCCACGACATCGAGGTGGTGCGCCGGGTCACCGGCGGCGGCGCGATGTTCATCGAGCCGGGCAACACCATCACCTATTCGCTGTCCGCGCCGGAATCGCTGGTGGCGGGGATGTCGTTCGAGCAGTCCTACGCCTTCATGGACGCCTGGGTGCTGGCGGCGCTGCGCACGCTGGGCATCGAGGCCTGGTACCAGCCGCTGAACGACATCGCCTCGCACGCCGGCAAGATCGCCGGCGCCGCGCAGATGCGCCGCGGCAAGGCGGTGCTGCACCACGTCACCATGGCCTACGACATCGACGCGGCGAAGATGCTGGAGGTGCTGCGGATCGGCCGCGAGAAGCTGTCCGACAAGGCCATCCAGAGCGCCAACAAGCGGGTCGATCCGCTGCGCAGCCAGACCGGGCTGCCGCGCGGCGAGGTCATCGCGCGGATGATCGACACCTTCCGAAGCGCCCACGGGCTTGCCGACGACGCCGCCAGCGCGGACGAACTGGCGCGCGCCGAAGCACTCGCGCGAACGAAATTCGCCACGCCGGCGTGGACGGCGATCGTGCCCTGACCCTCAGCGCTGACGGCGGCGTTACGCGCGCCGCCCTAGCATCGCGTTTGCGACCGATATTCGACCTTCCCCACGAACCAGGAGTCCAGCCATGTCCAGCGTCACCCTGAAAGGCAACCCCGTCCGCGTCGGCGGCAACCAGCCGGCCGTCGGCGACCTCGCGCCCGCGTTCCGGCTGGTCGGCGTCGACCTGTCCGACCGCGGCCTGTCCGACTTCGCCGGCAAGCGCAAGGTGCTGAACATCTTCCCGAGCGTCGACACCGGCGTCTGCGCCGCGTCCGTGCGCCATTTCAACAAGGACGCCACGGGCCTGGAGAACACCGCGGTGCTGTGCATCTCCGCCGACCTGCCGTTCGCGCAGGCGCGCTTCTGCGGCGCCGAGGGCATCGAGAACGTGACCATGCTCTCGACCATGCGTGGCCGCGAGTTCCTGCGCGACTACGGCGTCGCCCTGGAAGACGGCCCGCTGGCCGGCGTCGCCGCGCGCGCGGTGGTCGTGCTGGACGCGCAGGACAAGGTGCTGCACGTGCAGCTGGTGCCGGAAATCACCGAGGAACCGGACTACGCGGCGGCGTTGGCCGCGCTGGGATAAGCCGCTGCATCGCGGCGGGCGGATGCCCGCCGCTTCGCCGTCGCCGACCTGATCGCCATCAAGGCGGCAGTGGACGCGGCGGCTAGAATGGTCGCGAGATGCGCAACCGCCTGTTCCAGTTCCGGATGACCCTGCTCGCGCTGGCGGCGATCCTGCTGCTGGCGCTGCTGCCCACGCTCGGGCGGCTGGCGCAGGCCGGGCAGGGCGCGGCGGCCGGGGCGTGGACGCAGCTCTGCACGATGTCGGGCATGAAGCTGGTCAAGCTGCCGCCGTTCTCGATCGGCCAGCCCGCCGCGCCCGCGCCGGACCACGGCGGCTCGGACTGCGACTACTGCCCGCTGCTGTCGATGCTGACCCTGGCGGTGGCGGTGGCGGCGCTGGTGCTGGCGCTGCTGGGCTTCGCGCCGGTGACGCCGGCGCCGCGGCGCATCCGGCCGCCGCGGATACGCCTGCATCCTTCCGGCCTGGGTTCGCGCGGGCCGCCCGCGCACTCCGAAATCGCGCTCTGACCGTTCGCGGCCAAACGGCCGCGCGTCCGCCGCTTCCGGAGTTCTCCCATGCCGTTCCTTTCCGACGCGATGCCGCGCGCATCGCGCATGGCGTGCGCCATCGCCGCCGTGCTGCTGTCCCTGTTCTGCGCGTCGACCACCGCCGGCGACGCCGATTCCATCCTCACCCTCGACAAGCTGCAGGTGCGCGGCCTGCAGCCCACCTCGCTGCCGCTGCACATCCCGACCACCAGCGAGGGCATCAGCGGCGAGCAGGTGCGCGAGCGCATCAACGCCACCGACGCGCAGGACGCGCTGAAGTATTTCCCCAGCCTGCTGGTGCGCAAGCGCTACATCGGCGACTACGACCATGCGGTGCTGGCCACGCGCGCCTCGGGCACCGGCAACAGCGCTCGCTCGCTGGTGTACGCGGACGGCATCCTGCTGTCCAACCTGCTGGGCAACGGCGCGACCTTCACCCCGCGCTGGGGGCTGGTGTCGCCGAACGAAATCGAGCGCGTGGACGTGCTGTACGGCCCGTTCTCCGCCGCCTATTCCGGCAATTCGGTGGGCGCGGTGGTCGATTACGTGACGCGCATGCCGGAGCGCTTCGAGGCGCACGCCGCCGTGTCCTACACGCACGGCGGCTTCCGCCTGTATCGCGACGAGGCCGACGACACCGCGACCGGCGTGCAGGCGTCGCTCGGCAACCGCTGGGGCGCGCTGTCGGCGTGGCTGTCGCTGAACCGGCTGGACAGCTCGGCGCATCCGATCGCGTTCGCCAACGTGGCGGCGTCGGCGGGCGGCAGCGGTGCGGGCACGCCGGTGACCGGCGCGGTGGCGGAGAAGAACAGCAAGGGCCAGGACTGGTATCTGCTCGGCGCAACCGGCCAGACCGATACCGTGCAGGACCTCGCCAAGCTCAAGCTGGCCTGGGACATCGATGCCGACACGCGTCTGAGCCTGCTGCTGGGCCAGTGGCGCAACGACGCGGCGCGCGGCGTGCAGAGCTATCTGCAGGATGCGGACGGCAACGCGGTCTACAGCGGCCCGGTGCTGATCGACGGCAAGCGCTACGCGATCGCGCCCACCGCGATGGCGCCCCAGCGCGCCGACCAGCGCCATGTGATGCAGGGCCTGTCGCTGCGTCACGCCGGTGCGGGCGCGTGGGACTACGCGCTCGCCTACAGCCGCTACGACTACGCGCGCGACCTGCTGCGCTCGCCGGGCGTGGCCCTGCCGGCGGCGGACGCTGGCGGCGCGGGCCGCATCGCCGATGGAAACGGCACCGGTTGGACGACCGCCAGCGCCTCGGCGAGCTGGCGGGCAACGGAGGACGACACCCTGGAGTTCGGCCTGCAGGACGAGCGCTTCCGCCTGCGCAGCGAAGTCTTCGACACCGACGACTGGCGGGCTGGTGCGCCACGGCAGCGCTCGTCGCTGTTCGCCGGGCGCACGGCATTGCGCGGTGCCTATCTTCAGCACAGCCGCCGCTGGTCGCCGCGCTGGAGCAGTGTGCTCGGCCTGCGCGGCGAACGCTGGTCTGCGCGCGACGGCGCGCTGGGCGATGCCGTCCGCACCTTCGCTTTCCAGCGGCGTGCGGAGGCCGCGCTGTCGCCGAAGGGCGCGGTCGAATACGCGGGCGGCGAGGACTGGTCGCTGAAGGCGTCGATCGGCCGCGCGGTGCGCTATCCGACCGTCAGCGAGCTGTACCAGGGCTCGATCGCCGCCGATGCGGTGGTCAACAACGATCCCGCCCTGAAGCCGGAGCGCAGCGTCACCTCGGAGCTGTCGTGGGTGCGTGGCCTCGACGGCGGCACGCTGCGGGCGACGCTGTTCCACGAGCGCACCCGCGACGCGCTGTACAGCCAGACCAATGCCACCGTCGCGCCGGTGGTGACGAACATCCAGAACGTCGGCGCGATCCGCACCACCGGCGCGGAGCTGGCGCTCAGCATGGCGGGTGTGCTGCGCGAGAACCTCGACCTGGACGCCAGCCTCACCTTCGCCGATTCGGTGATCCGGGAGAACGCCAACTTTCCCGCCAGCGTCGGCAAGCGCCAGCCGCGCGTGCCGCGCTGGCGCGCCAACGTGCTGGCGACCTGGCATGCGGGCGAGCGGTGGGACGTCACCGCCGGCCTGCGCTACAGCGGCGAGCAGTTCAACCAGCTCGACAACAGCGACATCCACAGCCAAGCCTACATGGGCACCAGCCCGTTCCTGGTCGCCGACGCGCGGCTGCGCTACCGCCACGATGCGCACTGGAGCGCGGCGCTGGGCGTGGACAACCTCGGCGGGCGGACGTACTGGAACTTCCACCCGTACAACCAGCGCACCTGGACGCTGGAGGTGCGCTTCGACCGGTGACGCGGATTACTTCGCGGCGAAGGCCGCGAAGCCGAGCAGGAAGCTTGCGAGCTGCTCGCGCGCCTTGTCGTCGGCCAGATCGCCGTCGCCGTCGAACGCCTGTCCGGCGCGCGACACCATCAGCTTCTGGCCGCTCCACAGGCGCACGCCGAGCGTCTTCAGCACCGGCAGCCAGTGCGCCTGCGACAGGATGGTGCCGAAGCCGCCGGGCGAGGCGCCGATCAGCGCGAACGGGCGTTCGCCGAACACCCGCGGGATGTCCGCGGGCGGGCGCGAGCACCAGTCGATGGCGTTCTTGAACACGCCGGGCACGCCGTTGTTGTATTCGGGCGTCGCCAGCAGCACGCCGTCGCTGGCGGCGATCCTGTCCTTCAGGGCGGCGACCGCGGCGGGGATGCCCTCGCTCACCTCGACGTCGCCGTCGTACAGCGGAATGCCGTGCAGGGTGGCGATGTCGAGGTCGATGCCATCGCCCGCCGCTCGCTGCGCGGCGCGCAGCAGGGCGGTGTTGAACGAGCCGGCGCGCAGGCTGCCGGAAATGCCGAGGATGCGGGTCATGCGCGGGCTCCGGTGGATCAAATGGATCAAACGAGGGCGCTGATGATGCGCACGTCGCCGGTGAGGGCCTTGTGGATGGGGCAGGCGTTGGCGATCTGCAGCAGGCGCTCGCGCTGCGCGTCGTCCAGTTCGCCCAGCAGTTCGATCCGGCGCGCGATGTCGGTGCCGGACGCCGGTTTGCCGTCGGGGTTGAAGGCCAGCTCGACCTGCACCCCCGCCAGCGGCCACTGCTTGCGCCGCGCGTACATCGTCAGCGTCACCGCGGTGCAGGCGCCGAGCGCCGACAGCAGCAGGTGCTCCGGCGACGGGCCGGCATCGCTGCCGCCGGCGTCCGGCGGCTCGTCGCCCAGCCAGCGATGGCCGCGCTCGTCCTCCAACTCGACGGTGTAGGGCGTGGCGCCGATGCGCGCGCGGACGGTGGACACGGCCATGCGGGTTCTCCTGCTTCCTTGGTGCGTCAGTGCATCTGGCCGAATTTGCCGCCGTTGAAATCGGCGATGGCCTGGATGATCTCCTGCTGGCTGTTCATCACGAACGGCCCGTAGCCGACCACCGGCTCGTCGATCGGCTCGCCGGCGAGCAGCAGCAGCTTGGCGTCGCCATTGGCCTCGATGACCACGCCGCTGCCTTCGGTGGACAGCGTCGCCACCTGCGCGGCGCGCAGCACGCTGGCGCCGTTGAGCTGCACGGTGCCGTCCAGCACGACGATCAGCGTCGTCCAGCCTTCCGGCTGCGGCAGTTCGACGCGCTTGCCGGCGGCCAGGCGCACGTCCCAGACGTTCATCGGGCTGAAGGTGCGCGCCGGGCCGGCATGGCCGGCGTAGTCGCCCGCGATCGACCGCAGCGTGCCGGCCCCGTCGGGCAAGGCCACCGCCGGGATCTGCGCGTCGAGGATGCCCTGGTAGCCGGCCGGGGCCAGCTTGTCTTTTGCCGGCAGGTTCACCCACAGCTGCGCCATCTCGAACGGCCCGCCCTTGGCGGCATAGGCCGGCGAATGGAACTCCTCGTGCAGGATGCCGCCGGCGGCGGTCATCCACTGCACGTCGCCCTTGCCGATGACGCCGCCGTTGCCGGTGGAGTCGCGGTGCTCGACCTCGCCCTCGTAGACGATGGTGACGGTCTCGAAACCGCGATGCGGATGCTGGCCGACGCCGCGCCGTTCGGTGGTCGGCTCGAAGCGGGTCGGCGCGGCGTAGTCCAGCAGCAGGAACGGGCTGCGCTGGGCGACACCCGGGCCGCTGTAGCCGAACATGCCGTGCACCGGGAAGCCGTTGCCGACCCAATGCCGGCCAGGGGCGCTGGTGACGTCGAGGACGCGCTTCAGGGATGCGGTGTTCATGGTGCTGCTCCAATGCGGGGCCGGCGCTATGCCGGTTTGCCTTGGACGGCATGATCGATTGTTTGTCTATTGCAATCAATCTTCATTAAAACTACTGATCGTTCCATTTTTGTTGGATTAGGCCAGGAAGACCGGCCCGCGCTACTTGGTGAAGCTGATCTCCAGCGCAGCGTGGAACGGCGCCTTCGGCGGCACGAAAAGAGTCTTGTCGCGCACGTAGCGTTGCAGGCAGATCGCCAGCGGCGAGCCGCCCTGCCGCCAGGTCTGCTGGACGCGGCCCTGCGCATCCAGCCGCATCACCACCACGAACGGCGTGACGTCGCCGCGCAGGTCGAAGCGGTTGCATTCCGCCACGCCGGCGTCCAGCAGCGCGGCCTGCGCCGCCAGCATCGTCTCGCGCGTCGCGCCGGCGACGCTGGCCTCGTCGGCGTCGGACAGGCGCTTGGCGTCCGCGTAGTCCACGGGCGCGGCGGGGGGCGGCGTCTGCGGGACGGCGAGCAGGAGCAGGGCGAGCAGGAGGGTGGGCATGTCGGTTGCCGTTGATCGAAGGGTTGTGGAATCGTAAGCGCTTTCGCGTTGGCGCAATGCCAAGGGGCGCTGGATGAAATGTCGCGTTGCCGGCATGGCGAGTATCGGGTTGGCGATGGCGGTTGCGGCGTTGTTCCCGCTGGCCGCGTGCAGCCGGGGAGAGACCGCGCAGGCGGACGCGTTCGATTGCGCGGCGGTTTCCGGTGCGCCGGATGTGCCGCTGCTGCTGTTCGGCGAGATGCACGGGTCGCAGGAATCGCCGGCGTTGATCCGCGGGCTTGCTTGCGACATTTCGGCGACGCAGGAGGTGGCTGTGGGTTTGGAATTGCCGTCGAGCGATCAGCCGCTGTTGGATGCGTTCATGGCAAGCGGCGGAACAGGGAACGACGTGCGTCAGCTCATCGCCAGCGATTTCTGGCAAAAGGGGCGGGACGGGCGATCCAGTGCCGCCATGCTCAAGCTGATCGAGGACGTGCGCGCGCTGAAGCAGGCGGGGCGGCCGGTCGCGCTGTTCGCCTTCGATGACCAGCCTGGTACGGAACTGGAACGGAATGTCGCCATCGCCAATGGCGTGCGCCGCTTCCGCGAAGCGCATCCGGATACGCGGATCATCGCGCTGATGGGCAATATCCACGCGATGCAGGAGTCGATGCGGGCGGGTGAGGAGATGCTGACCCCCAGCGGCAAGCTGCTGGCCGACCTGCATCCGGTCTCGACGCTCGTTTCCCATCCTGCCGGCACCATCTGGGCGTGCATGCCGACATGCGGTATTCATGCCCTGCCGGCATCCAGAGGCGAAACCGCGCCCGGTTTTCACGATGGCGCTGCGCTGGGTGGTTATTCCCACACGTACGGATTGCCGTCCTTCACGGCCTCGCCGCCGGCGGTGGAACAGAAAAAGCCCGCGTCATAGAGGCGCGGGCTTCTTTCATGGTCTGAGCGCGTTCGCTTTCAGGGCTTCGATCCCGGCCATGCGGGATCGAAGCCGACGCTGGCTTCGCAACAGACGGCGAAGCTCAGCGACTGCCGCTGCGCGGGCCGCGATTGCCGCCGCCGGGCCTGCCGCCGGCCGGACGCGGGCCGCGCGGGCCGTTGTTGCCGCCGGGACGATTGCCGCCGGACTTCGGTCCGCGCGGGCGCTGCTGCTGCGCGCCGTAGGGGTTGAAGCCGCCGCCGTGGGCGTGGTCGGACGGGAAGTGCGGGGCGTTGCCCGGGTGGCCGTAGGGCTTGGGCGCGCGCTGCGGACGGGCCTCGCCCGCGCCGCCGCTGAAACCGGAGGCGGAGCCGCCGCCCTGCGTGCGCGGCTTGCCGCCGCCGGGGCGACCGCCGGCCGGCCGGTCGCCGTACGGCTTGGTCCCGAAGGGCTTGTCGCCGAACTTCTTCGGACCGCGCTGGCCGGGGTTGCGGTGGCCGGACGGGCCGGTGTCCACGCCGTCCGGCACGTACCAGGTGCGCATCGCCGCCGGGTTGTCGCCGCGCTGCTCGCCGGGCTTCATGCGCTGGCCGGGCTGGCGTGGGCCCTTGATCTTCATGCGCTTGTCGGCCTGCTTGGCGGCCATTTCGCCGGTGACGGTCAGGCCGCCGGACGGCTTACGGTTGCCGCCGCGGCGGCCGCGGTCCTCGCGGAACTGATCGAAGCGGCGCAGCTCGCGGCCTTCGTCGGCGGTGGTGTGGCCGCCCACGTAGCCGTGGCTGCGGGCGTTGCCGGCGACCACGGTCTTGCCGGCCTTGCGCTGGCCCAGCACCGGCATCAGGGTGAGCGCGGACGGTGCGCCGTCCTCCAGGCCCACCGACTTGCGCAGCGCATCGACCTCGGCCTGCGGCATTTCCTGCGACTGCCCGCGCAGCAGCGGCTGCGGCAGGCGGGCCTGGCCGTAGCGAATGCGCTTCAGGCGGCTGACCTGGCAACCCTGCGATTCCCACAGCCGGCGCACTTCGCGGTTGCGGCCTTCCTTCAGCAGCACGCGGAACCAGTCGTGCGAGTCGGTGCCGCCGATGCGCTCGATCTCGTCGAACTTGGCCGGGCCGTCCTCCAGCGCCACGCCGCGGGCGAGGCGGTCGACGATCTTGTCGGACACCTCTTCCTCGCCTTCCGGCGCGCGCACGCGGCAGACGTATTCGCGTTCGATCTCGTGCGAGGGATGCATCATCGCGTTGGCCAGCTCGCCGTCGGTGGTGAGCAGCAGCAGGCCGGTGGTGTTGATGTCGAGGCGGCCGATCGCGATCCAGCGCGCGCCCTTCAGCGAGGGCAGGGCGTCGAAGATGGTCGGGCGGCCCTCGGGGTCTTCGCGGGTGGTGACTTCGCCTTCCGGCTTGTTGTACATCAGCACGCGCGGCGGATCGGTCAGCGCGCTGGCGACGAAGGTGCGGCCGTCGATCTCGATCTTGTCGCCGCCGGTGATGCTCATGCCGGTCTGCGCGGTCTCGCCGTTGACCTTGATCAGGCCGTCGGCGATGCGCTGCTCCAGCGCGCGGCGCGAGCCCAGGCCGGCCTGCGCCAGCACCTTGTGCAGGCGCTCGCTGATGCGCGGCGCTTCGACGACGGGGGCGGCTTCGCGCTTCAGGCTCAGCGGGCGGCGGGTGTTTTCGTTATTGCTCATCTTTCTGCTCCGACGATGCGCGGCTGTCAGCCGAGGAATTCGCGTCGTCTCCAAGGGGGTCTGTGTTGGTGTCGTGGGTGGGGGCGAGGGCGTCGTCCGGTTCGGCGGCGTCATCGGGTGTTTCGCGTGCTTCGGTGTCGGCGTCCGCGTCGGGCTGCTCCGCGGTGTCGGCGGCGGGGATGGCGTCGGTCTCCGATTGCGCGCCGTCGGATGCCGACGCTGCTTCGTCGGACACCGGCGCCGCGTCCGTCATGCCGGCCGGGATCGCCGGCGCGAACGGCAATTGCGGTTCCAGTTCGCCGATGTCCTTCAGCTCCGACAGCGGCGGCAGTTCGTCGAGCCGCTTCAGGCCGAAGTAGTCGAGGAAAGTCTTGGTGGTGGCCAGCAGTTCGGGCTTGCCGGGCACGTCGCGGTGGCCGACCACGCGGATCCACTCGCGTTCTTCCAGCGCCTTGATGATGCTGCTGTTCACGGTGACGCCGCGGATCTGTTCGATCTCGCCGCGGGTGATCGGCTGGCGGTAGGCGATCAGCGCCAGCGTTTCGAGGGTGGCGCGGGTGTACTTGGTCTGGCGCTCGCTCCACAACCGCGCCACCCACGGGTGCACGTCGGCCTGCACCTGGAAGCGCCAGCCGCTGGCGACTTCCACCAGTTCCACGCCGCGCGGCGCGCAGGCCGCCTGCAGCTCGGCCAGCGCGGCTTCCACGCTGCCGTCGGGAACTGGTTCGTCCAGCGGGAACAGGCCCTTGAGCTGGACCAGGGTGAGCGGCTGGCTGGACGCCAGCAGCGCCGCTTCGACGACGCGGGTGACGAGGGATTGGTCGATCTCGGTCATTTGCGATTGCCGTGTTCTTTGGGCTCGTCATTCCCGCGAAGGCGGGAATGACGATCAAGAGCGTGGGAATGGCGGGCAAGCGCGATCATTCCGTCGCCCCGCCATCGTCATCGAACTCGCTGGAGAGTTCATCCACCGCGGGTGCGCCTTCGCCCCCGGCCAGCGACTTCACGTAGATCGGCGCCAGCGGCGCCTCCTGCACGATGTCCACCAGCTGCTCCTTCGCCAGCGTCAGCAGGCCGAGGAAGGTGACCACCACGCCGAGGCGGCCTTCCTCCACCGTGAACAGCGATTCGAAGCGGTGGAACGCGCCGCCGGTCAGGCGCTCCAGCAGCTCGCCCATGCGCTGGCGGACGCTGAGCGCGTCGCGCTTGATCGCATGCTGGGTGTACAGCTCGGCGCGCTTGAGCACGTCGTGCAGGGCCAGCAGCATCTCGCGCATGTCCACCGGCGGCGGCAGGCGCACGGCGGCGCGGTCGGGGACGTGGGCGGTCGCCACCACGGTGTCGCGGTCCTGCCGGGGCAGGGTGTCCAGGTCCTCGGCGGCCTTCTTGTAGCGTTCGTATTCCTGCAGCCTGCGCACCAGGTCGGCGCGCGGGTCGTCCTCGATGCCTTCTTCGCTGGGCGGACGCGGCAGCAGCATGCGCGACTTGATCTCGGCCAGGATCGCGGCCATCACCAGGTATTCGGCGGCCAGCTCGAAGCGCATCTCGTGCATGGCCTGGATGTAGTCCACGTACTGCCGGGTGATCTCGGCGACGGGGATGTCGAGGATGTCCAGGTTCTGCCGGCGGATCAGGTACAGCAGCAGGTCGAGCGGGCCTTCGAAGGCGTCGAGGATGACCTCCAGCGCGTCCGGCGGAATGTAGAGGTCCTTCGGGATCTCCACCACCGGCTGGCCGAGCACCACCGCCAGCGGCATTTCGTGCTGCTGGGGAGCCGGCTGCTTCGGAGCGGCCTGCTGTTCGGGTCCTGGGCTCGGGTTTTGAGCGGGGGCATCGGCTGCCGGGCCGTTGCTGGGTTCGGATGTCATCGGTCGGCGGCCCCCTCCGGGCCACACCTGTCTTCGCTGGATGGCCGCGTGCGGCCGGGCATGTGGTGCGTGTGGTGCGTCCGCCATGCCGTCAGCGCCGGCCGGAACGGCCGCGTCGATGCGGGTGGCGAAGAAAGGCCGGATCGGCGGGCGCGGTGCGGCGTGGGGAGCCGGAGGTCGCGCGGGGCCGCGGGATCAGGCGGAAAGCGAGATCCAAGGGTACGCACTCGTCCGGCGGCTGTCCACTGGCCGCCACTACAATGGCGCCAACGGTTCATGGAGGCGGCGGGCATGTGGTACGCGATCGAGGGCTATGACGGGCAGGACGTGCTGGCGCAGCGGCAGGCGGCGCGTCCGGAGCATCTGGCGCGGCTGCACGCGCTGCGCGACGAGGGCCGGCTGCTGCTGGCCGGGCCGTGCCCGGCGATCGACGCGCAGGACCCCGGCCCGGCGGGGTTCTCCGGCAGCCTCGTGGTGGCCGAATTCGCCTCGCTGCAGGACGCCCGCGCCTGGGCCGACGCCGACCCGTACTGCGCCGCCGGCGTCTATGCCCGCGTCGACGTGCGGCCGTTCAAGCCGGTGCTGCCGTGAGCGAGGGCTGGAGCGAGGCCGACATCCCGCGCCTGAACCCGGCGCGGGTCGAGCGCATCCGCGACCTGCTGACGCAGGCGCTGTCGCCGGTGTCGCTGGACGTGTCCGACGACAGCCACAGGCACGCCGGCCATGCGGGCGCGCGCGGCGGGCAGGGGCATTTCGGCGTGGACATCGTCAGCGCCGCCTTCGCCGGCAAGCTGCCGCTGGCCCGGCACCGGCTGGTCTACGCCGCGCTGGGCGGGATGATGCAGACCGACATCCATGCGCTGGCGATCCGCGCGCGGACGCCCGACGAGGCCGCCTAGCCCCGCTATACTCATTCGTCGGCATCCGCTTGCCGCAAAGTTTCCTCTAGATAAAACAATAATTTAGGGGATAAAGTTAATCCAATTTTCAAGCGGCGCCATTGCGCGCCGCCGGGGTTCGCCGACGCGCATGCGCCTGTCCACGATCAAGCTGTCCGGCTTCAAGTCCTTCGTCGATCCGACCACGCTGCACCTGCCGACCAACATGACCGGCATCGTCGGCCCGAACGGCTGCGGCAAGTCCAACATCATCGACGCGATCCGCTGGGTGATGGGCGAGAGCGCGGCCAGCCGCCTGCGCGGCGATTCGCTGACCGACGTGATCTTCTCCGGCAGCTCGGCGCGCAAGCCGGTGTCGCAGGCCAGCGTCGAGCTGGTGTTCGACAACAGCGACCACACCATCACCGGCGAATACGCGGCCTTCAACGAAATCTCGGTCAAGCGCATGGTCAGCCGTGACGGCCAGAGCGCCTACTACCTCAACGGCGGCAAGTGCCGCCGCCGCGATATCACCGACCTGTTCCTCGGCACCGGCCTCGGCCCGCGCAGCTACTCGATCATCGAGCAGGGGATGATCTCGCAGGTCATCGAGGCCAAGCCCGAAGAACTGCGCGTCTATCTGGAAGAAGCCGCCGGCATCTCCAAGTACAAGGAGCGCCGCAAGGAAACCGAGACCCGCATCCGTCACACCCGCGAGAACCTCGACCGCCTCGGCGACCTGCGCGAGGAAGTGGACAAACAGCTCCAGCACCTCGCCCGGCAGGCGCGGCAGGCCGAGCAGTACACCGCGATCCAGGCCGAGCGGAAGGTCAAGGACGCCGAATGGAAGGCGCTGGAGTTCCGCGCGCTGGACGGCCGCCTGCAAGGGCTGCGCGAGAAGCTGGCGCGCGAGGAAACCCGCCTGGAACAGCTGATCGCCGAACAGCGCCACGCCGAAAGCGAACTGGAAACCGGCCGCGACCGCCGCGAAGTCGCCAGCGACGCGCTCAACACCGCGCAGGCCGCCGTCTATCAGGTCGGCAGCACGCTGGCGCGGGTCGAACAGCAGATCGCCCACCAGCGCGAACTCTCGGTGCGCCTGCAACGCGCGCGCGACGAAGCGCAGGCGGCGCTGGCCGAACTCGGCAGCCACATCAGCGGCGACCAACAGAAGCTCGACGTGCTGCGCGAGGCGCTGGCCGACGCTGAGCCGAAACTCGAACTGTTGCAGGAAGAAGACCTGCTGCGGCAGGATGCCCTGCGCGAAGCCGAAACCCGGCTGGCCGACTGGCAGCAGCGCTGGGACGCGCACAGCCGCGAGCAGGCCGAAGCCGCGCGCGCCGGCGACGTGGAGCGCACCCGCATCGAACATCTGGATCGGCAGATCCTCGACGCCGACCGCCGCCGCCAGCAATTGCGCGACGAACGCGCCGGCCTCGACCTCGACACGTTGGCCGATACCTTCGAGCAGTTGCAGCTCCAGCACGAGACGCAGAAGGAGTCGCTGGAAACGCTGACCGGCGAGGTCGAGACCCGCAAACAGGCCAGCAGTGACGTGCAGGAGCGCCAGCGCGCCGCGCAGTCCGAACTGGCCGAACTGCGCAAGCAGGCGCAGGCCGCGCGCGGCCGGCTGTCCTCGCTGGAAACCCTGCAAGCCGCCGCGCTGGGGCAGGAAAAGGGTGCGGCGAAGCAGTGGCTGGAAGCGCAAGGCCTGAACGACGCCGCCCGCGTGGGCGAACGGTTGCAGGTCGAAGCCGGCTGGGAAAACGCGGTGGAAGCCGCGCTGGGGCAGTTGATCGAAGCGGTCATCGTCGATGCGCCGGAACAGCTGGTCGATGCGCTGGGCGAACTCGGCGAAGGCCGGCTGGCGCTGGTGGCCGGTGCGAAGGACGACACCACCTACGCGGCCACGTCGCTGGCCTCGAAGGTGCAAGGCCCGCGCGCCATCCGTCGCCTGCTGGCGCGCCTGCACGCCGCCGACACACTGGCCGACGCGCGCGCCCTGCAAGCGACGCTGGGCGAAGGCGATTCCGTCATCACCCGCAGCGGCGAGCGCCTCGGCGATGGCTGGGTGCGCATCGCCCGCTCCGGCGCGGCCAAGCAGGGTGCATTGCTGCGCGAGAAGGAAATCCAGTCGCTGCGCGGCGAGATCGACCAGCACGCTGCGCGCGAGCGCGAACTGGATGCCACGCTGACCCAACTGCGCGACGCCCATCTGGTCGCCGAGCAGCAGCGCGAGGATGCGCAGCGCCAGCTCTACATGGCCCATCGCAACGTCTCCGAACTGGCCGGCCAGTTGCAGAGCCAGCAGGGCCGGCTGGAGAACGCGCGCAACCGCATCGCCCGTATCGACGCCGAGCTGGAGCAGCTGGGCGAGGCGCTGGAAGCGAACAAGGAGCAGGCCGCCGAGGCGCGCATCCGCATCGAGGACGCGCTGGGCCGGATGGGCAACCTGGAGTCCGCGCGGCAGACGCTGGAGAACGAGCGCCGCTACCTCACAGACAAGCGCGAAGCCGCCCGCAACGCCGCCCGCGAGGCGCGCGACGCCGCCCACGCGCTGGCGCTGACGCTGGAATCGCAGCGCGTGCAGGCGGTGGCCTTGGCGCAGGCGCTGGAACGCATGGGCGGCCAGCGCGGCCAGCTGGATTCGCGGCTGGGCGATCTGGCCTCGCAGATGGCCGAGGGCGACGCGCCGGTGCAGGCGCTGGAAGCCGAGCGCCAGGCCGCGCTGGAAGAGCGCGTGCGCGTGGATCGCGAGCTGGCGCAGGCGCGCTCGGTGCTGGAAGGCATCGACGCCGAACTGCGCCAGTACGAACAGGTGCGTCAGCAGCGCGACGCCCAATCGCTGGAACAGCGCGAAGCCATCGGCCAGCGCCGCCTCGACCAGCAGGCGCTGGCGCTGAAGGCCGAGCAGTTCTCCGCCGGCGTGGCCGAGGCCGGCTTCGCGATGGACGACGTGCTCAACGCGCTGCCGGAAAACGCCGATGCCGGCGCTTGGGAGCGCGCAGTCGGCGAGCTGGACGCCAAGCTGCGCCGCCTCGAACCGGTCAACCTCGCCGCCATCGCCGAACACGCCGAGGCCGCGCAGCGCAAGGACTACCTGGACGCGCAGGACACCGATCTCAAGTCCGCGCTGGAAACGCTGGAAGAAGCGATCCGCAAGATCGACCGCGAAACCCGCGGCCGCTTCAAGGACACTTTCGACCGCGTCAACGCCGGCGTGCAGGAACTGTATCCGCGCCTGTTCGGCGGCGGCCACGCCTATCTGGAACTGACCGGCGAGGACCTGCTCGACACCGGCGTCGCGATCATGGCGCGCCCGCCCGGCAAGCGCGTGTCCAACATCTCGCTGCTGTCCGGCGGCGAGAAGGCGATGACCGCGGTGGCGCTGGTGTTCGCGATCTTCCGCCTCAACCCCGCGCCGTTCTGCCTGCTGGACGAGGTGGACGCGCCGCTGGACGAGGCCAACGTCGGCCGCTTCACCGCGATGGTCAGCGAGATGAGCGAAGCGGTACAGTTCCTGTTCGTCACCCACAACAAGGCGACGATGGAAGCCGCGCAGCAGCTCTCGGGCGTGACCATGCGCGAGCCGGGCGTGTCGCGCCTGGTGTCCGTCGACCTCGCCGAGGCCGCGCGCCTGGCTGGCGCCGCATAACCCGCATCAGGAGACTGATTGAATGTCGGACATGACCCTGCTCCGGATCGGCATCGCGGTGGCGATGTCGCTGCTGCTCGGCGCGATCATCTTCTTCGGCCGCAGCCGCAAGGACGGGCAGGGCCGCCGCCTGCCGCGCGAAACCGCGCGCGATGCGGGCGG
Source organism: Thermomonas brevis (assembly GCF_014395425.1). NCBI lineage: Bacteria > Pseudomonadati > Pseudomonadota > Gammaproteobacteria > Lysobacterales > Lysobacteraceae > Thermomonas > Thermomonas brevis. The sequence continues at coordinate 356,203 of NZ_CP060711.1, read as the reverse complement.
CCGCACCGAGCCGTCGCTGGGCGAACAACTGGCCGACAGCTGGGGCGAAGGCGCGGCCGAGCAGGAGGAACTGCCGCTGGGCGGCGGCGCGACGCAGAGCGAACTCGGCAAGCGCCCCGGCGACCAGTTCGACCGCATCATCTCGCTGTACGTGGCGGCCAAGGCCGGCAGCAAGCTGCACGGACCCGACATCGTGGTCGCCGCCGAGAAGGCCGGCCTGACCTTCGGCTACATGGACGTGTTCCATCGCCTGGTCGATGGCCGCCCCGACGTCGGCCCGATCTTCAGCGTCGCCAACATCATCAAGCCTGGCAACTTCGACATGGCCCGCATCGCCGAAGTCGAAACCCCGGCCATCGCCTTCTTTCTGACCCTGCCCGCGCCGGTGCCGGCGCTGGACGCCTGGGAGACGATGGAGCCCGCCGCGCAGCGCATGGCCGACCTGCTGGACGGCGTGGTGCTGGACGAGGAGCGCAGCGCGCTCGGCCGCCAGCGCATCCAGCACATCCGCGACGAACTGCGCGCCTATGATCGACAGAACGCCGCGCCGCCGCTAGGCAAGACCACGCGCTGGTGACGCCTGCGTGATTCCGGCATTGCCGGGATCGCGGCAAAATACGGCGATGGACAACGCCGCCCGCATCGCCGATCTCCGCCGCCGCATCGAGGACGCCAACCGGCGCTACCACGAGCTGGACGATCCGGACATCACCGACGCACAGTACGACGCGCTGGTGCGGGAGCTCGAAGTGCTGGAGCGCGAGCATCCGGAACTGGCCGATGCCGCATCGCCGACCCGCAAGGTCGGTGCGGCGCCTTCCGGCCGCTTCGCGCCGGTCGAGCACGCGGTGCCGATGCTGTCGCTGGGCAACGCCTTCAGCGACGAGGAGGTCGGCGATTTCGTGCGCCGCATCCGCGAGCGGCTGGATCGCGACGACCTGGTGTTTTCCGCCGAGCCCAAGCTCGACGGCCTCGCCATCAGCCTGCGCTACGAGGACGGCGCGTTCGTGCAGGGCGCGACCCGCGGCGACGGCGCGACCGGCGAGGACGTGACCGCCAACCTGCGCACGATCGCGGTCATTCCGCACAGGCTCGAAGGCGCGGGTTGGCCGAAGGTGCTGGAGGTGCGCGGCGAGGTCTACATGGCGCGCGCCGATTTCGAGCGCTGGAACGAGCACGCGCGCCTGCACGGCGGCAAGGTGCTGGCGAATCCGCGCAACGGCGCCGCCGGTTCGCTGCGCCAGCTCGATTCCGCGGTCACCGCGCAGCGGCCGTTGAGCTTCTTCGCCTACGGCATCGGCCTGGTCGAGGGCGGCGCGCTGCCCGACACCCATTCGGCCACCTTGGCGCGCCTGCGCGACTGGGGCTTCCCGGTCAGCGACCTGGCGACGGTGGTGCACGGCGTCGACGGCCTGCTGGCGTACTACCGCCGCATCGGCGAGGCGCGCGACGGCCTGCCGTTCGACATCGACGGCGTGGTCTACAAGCTGGACGACGTCGCCGGCCAGCGCGAGATGGGCTTCGTCTCGCGCGCGCCGCGTTGGGCCATCGCGCACAAGTTCCCGGCGCAGGAACAGCCGACGGTGGTGGAATCCATCGAGGTCAACGTCGGCCGCACCGGCGCGGTGACGCCGTGGGCGCTGATGCGGCCGGTGCAGGTGGGCGGCGTCACCGTCACCCGCGCGACGCTGCACAACGCCGACCACGTCGCCCGGCTGGACGTGCGCAACGGCGACACGGTGATCGTGCGCCGCGCCGGCGACGTGATCCCGGAAGTGGTGCAGGTGATGCCGGAGCATCGCCCGTCCGGCACGCAGCCGTGGGCGATGCCGATCCGCTGCCCGGTCTGCGGCGCGGAGGTGGTGCGCGAGGAGGGCGCGGCGGTGTGGCGCTGCTCGGGCGAGCTGAGCTGCCCGGCGCAGCTGGTGCAGGCGGTGTTCCATTTCGCCTCGCGCCGCGCGATGGACATCGACGGTCTCGGCGAGCGCTACATCGAATCGCTGGCCGACTTCGGCTACCTGCGCGACGTGTCCGACCTGTACCGGCTGACGCTGGACGATCTGCTGGAAATGAAGCGCCGCGCCGACGAGCGCGACGGCACCGTTCCTGAAACGGTGAAGGCCGGCAAGATCGCGACCAAATGGGCCGACAACCTGATCGAGGCCATCGACCGCAGCCGCGACACCACGCTGGCGCGCTTCCTCTATGCGCTCGGCATCCAGCACGTCGGCGAGAGCACCGCCAAGGCGCTGGCGCAGTGGTTCGGCGACCTCGACCTGATCCGCCGCCTGCCGTGGCCGCTGTTCAAGCGCGTGCCCGACATCGGCGGCGAGGTGGCGCGCGCGCTCGGCCACTTCCTCGACCAGCCGGGCAACCAGCAGGTGATCGACCGCCTGCTGGAACGCGGCGTGCGCATCGGCGACGCCCACGCGCCCAACCCGAAGCTGGGCGAGGCGCTGGACCTCGCGACGCTGCTGGTCGATCTGGAGATCCCGAAGATCACGCCGGTGCGCGCCGCCCAGCTCGGCTCCGCCTTCGCCGACGCGCAGGTGCTGCTGGACGCGCCAGTGCACAACCTGGTCACCGCCGGCCTGCCGGCCGACACCGCCAATGCATTGGTCGCATGGCTGGAGATCGAGGCCAACGCCGGCCTGCTGCTGCGCGCCGCGCAGGCGCAGGCGGAGCTGCGCGCGCGCCTGCCCGAACGCGGCGCGCAGGCGGCGGGGCCGCTGGAAGGCAAGACCGTGGTGCTGACCGGCACGCTGGCGTCGATGGGACGTGATGAAGCCAAGGAGAAGCTGGAAGCGCTGGGCGCGAAGGCGGCGGGCAGCGTGTCGAAGAAGACCAGCTTCGTGGTGGCGGGCACCGAGGCGGGTTCCAAGCTGGCGAAGGCGGAGGAACTCGGCATCGAGGTCTGGGACGAAGCGAAGCTGCTGGCATTTCTGGCGCAGCACGCATGAATGCCCTTGATTCCGCTTTTGCCCGTCATTCCCGCGAAGGCGGGCAGCGCTTCGCAGCCCTTGTGGCTGCGTATCCAGCTTTTGCTTTTCAGGTAATACATCAAGAACTGGATTGGACAGACGTTCGTCTGTCGGAAGCGGCCCGCTTTCGCGGGAATGACGGGCTAAAGCATTGCCAGAGCGAGTGGGTCAGGCCATGACCGATTGGCAACCGACCGCCAGATTCGACGCGCTCCACCTGCGCGCTCGCTTCAACCGCCTCGTCCGCGAGTTCTTCCACGTCCGCGACGTGCTGGAAGTGGAAACCCCGGCGATGTCGCTGGCCGGCAACACCGAGCCGAACATCGCTTCGTTTTCTTTGGCGTTCTCCGGCCGCACCGACGGCGCGCCGCGCACACGCTGGCTGCGCACCTCGCCGGAGTTCGCGCTCAAGCGCCTGCTGGCGGCGGGCGTCGGCGACTGCTATGAACTCGGGCGGGTGTTCCGCGACGGCGAGGCCGGCGGCCGCCACAATCCCGAGTTCACGATGCTGGAGTGGTACCGCGTCGGCTGGGATCACCTGCGCCTGCTCGACGAAACGGTGGAACTGGTGCGCGCCGCGCTGGCGCTGGTGGGGCGCGATGCCGCGCCGGTCGTGACCACCTTCCGCGACTTGTACTGGCAGCAACTCCAGCTCGACCCGCTCACCGCCGGCATCGACATCCTGCGCAACGCGCTGGGCGACGTGGAAATCGACCCCGACGGCCTCACCCGCGACGACTGGCTCGACCTGCTGATGACGCATCGCCTGCAACCGGCGTTCGCGCACGACCGCCTGCTGGCCGTGCACGACTGGCCGGCCTCGCAGGCGGCGCTGGCGCGCATCCGCGACGACGATCCGCCGGTGGCCGAACGCTTCGAGCTGTATCTCGGGCCGCTGGAACTCGCCAACGGCTACCACGAGCTGTGCGACGCGGCGGAGCAGCGCGCGCGCTTCGAGCGCGACGCCGTGGTGCGCGCGCAGCGCGGCCTGCCGGCGATCCCGATGGATGCCGCGCTGCTTGCGGCGCTGGAGCACGGCATGCCGCCTTGCGCCGGCGTCGCGGTCGGCGTGGATCGCCTGTTGATGGCGTTGACGGGCACGGAGAAGATCGCCGACGTGCTGGCGTTCGACTTCGCCCGCGCCTGATCGCGCAAAACTGAATGCGCGGTATCCGGCAGTGGGCGAAGGTGGGGATTTTCGCCTGCGGTTAATGCGCCGCGCCTAAAGTCGGAACCGAGGATCGCGCCCATGCCGGGCCGAGGAAGGAGGAGCAAGACCATGCGTACCCTGATTGCCGCCGCCGTCGTGCTTGCCGCTTCCGCCGCGGCCCCCGCGTTCGCGCAGAACTATGCCGGCAACGGCTACGGCGGCGATATCGTCCGCTGCGAATCCAACGACGGCCGCACCCGCGAATGCCCCACCGGCGGCGGACGCGTGATGTTGCAGAAGCAGATTTCGCGCGCCCCCTGCGTCGAGGGTCGCACCTGGGGTTCCGGCCGCAACGGCGTCTGGGTGTCGCAGGGCTGCCGCGCCGATTTCCGGGTGGCGGGCAACGGCTGGGGCGGCGGCGGTAACGGCGACATCGTGAGCTGCAATTCCAACGACGGGCGCCTCAACCGCTGCCCGATCAACGGCCGCGGCGGCCGCGTGCAGCTGGTCCGCCAGGTGTCGCGCGCAGCCTGCGTCGAAGGCCGCACCTGGGGTTCCGATCGCGGCAGCATCTGGGTGTCGCAGGGCTGCCGCGGCGAATTCGCGGTCGGTCGCGGCAACGGCGGCGGCTGGAACAACTCCGGCTACGGCGGCAAGGTGTTCCGCTGCGAATCCATCGACGGCCGTACCCGCGAATGCGCCGCCAACACCCGCGCCGGCGTGCAGCTGGTGCGCCAGCTGTCGGACGCGGCCTGCGTGCAGGGCCGCAGCTGGGGCTACGGCCGCAACGGCATCTGGGTGTCGCAGGGCTGCCGCGCGGAGTTCCGCGCCTACTGACGCCGCGCCCGTCGTGCGGTGAAGACGCCGGCGGCGAAGGGCGCCGGCGTCGTTTGCGGTGACGGATCGCGGCGATGACGGATAATGCCCGCATGAAAGACAACGCCATCGACTACGACCGCTACGACCACGTCCGTCCGATCCGCTGGACCGGCGACGCGCTGGAACTGCTGGACCAGCGCGTGCTGCCGTTCACCGTGGTGCACGAGGCCTGCCGCAGCAGCGACGAGGTGGCCGAGGCCATCCGCGCGCTGACCGTGCGCGGCGCGCCGGCCATCGGCATCGCCGCCGCCTGGGGCGTGGTGCTGGCCGGGCACGGCCTGGAAACCGGCGATCCCGCCGAGGCCGCGCGCCAGCTGGAGCCGGCGATGCAGCGCCTGAACGCGGCGCGTCCCACCGCGGTGAACCTGGCCTGGGCGCTGGCGCGCATGCGCGGCGCGCTGGCGAATGCCGGTGCGGACTGGCGCGAGGCGCTGGAGCGCGAGGCGCGCGCCATCGAAAGCGAAGACCTCGCCGCCAACCGGGCGATGGGCCGCGCGGGCGCGGCGCTGATCGACGCCGGCAGCGGCGTTCTGACCCACTGCAACACCGGCTCGCTGGCGACGGCGGGCTTCGGCACCGCGCTGGGCGTGATCCGCGCCGGCGTAGCCGATAACCGCATCGAGCGCGTGTTCGCCACCGAGACGCGGCCGTGGAACCAGGGCGCGCGCCTGACCGTGTGGGAGCTGGGGCAGGACGGCATCGACGCGACCCTGATCGCCGACGCCGCCGCCTCGCACCTGATGAAGACCGGGCAGGTGCAATGGGTGATCGTCGGCGCCGACCGCATCTGCGCGAACGGCGATACCGCCAACAAGATCGGCACCTACCAGCTCGCCATCGCGGCGAAGCATCACGGCGTGAAGTTCATGGTGGTGGCGCCGTCCTCGACCGTGGACATGGGCACCGCCTCGGGCGATGCGATCGAGATCGAGGAGCGCGACGCCGCCGAGCTGCTGGCGTTCCGCGGCAAGCGCGTGGTGGCCGAGGGCGTGCGCGCCTGGAACCCGGTCTTCGACGTCACGCCGCATGCGCTGATCGACGCCATCGTCACCGAGCGGGGCGTGGTGCTGCGGCCCGATGCGGACGCCATGCGGGCGCTGTTCGGGGGTTGATTGCCGTGGGCCTTGCGCGCGCCTGACAAGGGCGCGGCATGCCTGCTTGCGAAGGCATTTTCGACGCGGATCAGCGCGGAAAGACGAGGACAGGTTTCAGGTTTGCTTTGTCGGTGCTGATCCGCGTCGATCCGCGTCGGAGAAAACGCCTGCGGATCGCGTAAATCGTTGTTTCTGCGCGGGTATCGGGGGTGCGTTCGATGCCCCCGGATGCTACAATTCCGTGTTGTCGAACTCCCCGTGGAACAGGCCGGCGGAACCCGCTTCCGCTGGCCGCCCGTGGGCCGGAAACCACGCTACACAACGGACGCACGATGGCCGATCTCGCCAAGGAAATCATCCCCGTCAAACTGGAAGACGAGATGCGTCGCAGCTACCTCGATTACGCCATGAGCGTGATCGTGGGGCGCGCGCTTCCGGACGTGCGGGATGGCCTGAAGCCGGTGCATCGCCGCGTGCTGTTCGCGATGAACGAACTCGGCGCGCACAGCAACAAGCCGTACTACAAGTCGGCGCGCATCGTCGGCGACGTGATCGGCAAATACCATCCGCACGGCGACCAGTCGGTGTACGACACGCTGGTGCGTCTGGCGCAGCCGTTCTCGCTGCGCTACCTGCTCGTCGATGGGCAGGGCAACTTCGGTTCGGTCGATGGCGACAGCGCCGCGGCGATGCGCTACACCGAAGCGCGCATGTCCCGCCTCAGCCACGAGCTGATGGCCGACATCGACAAGGACACCGTCAACTTCCAGCCCAACTACGACGAGAAGGAACAGGAACCCACGGTCATGCCGACCCGGTTCCCGAACCTGCTGGTCAACGGTTCCGCCGGCATCGCGGTCGGCATGGCGACCAACATCCCGCCGCACAACCTCGGCGAAGTGGTGGATGCGCTGCTGGCGCTGATCGACGATCCGCAGATCGACATCGACGGCCTGATGGAATACATCCCCGGCCCGGATTTCCCCACCGCCGGCATCATCAACGGCGTCGGCGGCATCCACGTCGCCTACCGCACCGGCAAGGGCCGCGTGCGCATGCGCGCCAAGGCCGAGGTGGAAGTGGCCGACAACGGCCGCGAGTCGATCATCGTCACCGAGATCCCGTACCAGGTGAACAAGGCGCGGCTGATCGAGAAGATCGCCGAGCTGGTCAAGGAAAAGAAGCTCGAAGGCATCAGCGAGCTGCGCGACGAGTCCGACAAGGACGGCATGCGCATCTACATCGAGGTCAAGCGCGGCGAATCCGCCGAGGTGGTGCTGAACAACCTCTATTCGCAGACCCAGATGGAGTCGGTGTTCGGCATCAACATGGTGGCGCTGGTCGATGGCCGCCCGCAGTTGCTGAACCTCAAGCAGATCCTCGAAGCCTTCGTCCGCCATCGCCGCGAAGTCGTCACCCGCCGCACCATCTTCGAACTGCGCAAGGCGCGCAGCCGCGCCCACATCCTCGAAGGCCTGACCGTCGCGCTGGCCAACATCGACGAGATGATCGAGCTGATCAAGACCTCGGAGAACCCGGGCGTGGCGAAGGAGCGCATGCTCGCCCGCGCGTGGCAGCCGGGACTGGTGGGCTCCCTGCTGGCCGCCGCCGGCGCGGAAGCCTCGCGTCCGGAAGATTTGCCCGCCGGCGTGGGCCTGCTCGAACACGGTTATCAACTGACCGAGACGCAGGCCCAGCAGATCTTGGAAATGCGCCTGCACCGCCTGACCGGGCTGGAGCAGGAGAAGCTGACCGACGAATACCGCCAGCTGCTGGAGGAAATCGCCGGGCTGATCCGCATTCTCGAAAACCCCGACGTGCTGCTGGACGTGATCCGCGACGAGCTGCGCGAGATCAAGGCCGAGTTCAACGACCCGCGCCGCAGCGAGATCCGCGCCTCGGAGGAGGACCTCGACATCCTCGACCTGATCGCGCCGGAAGACGTGGTGGTCACGCTCTCGCACGCCGGCTACGCCAAGCGCCAGCCGGCCACCGCCTACCGCGCGCAGAAGCGCGGCGGCAAGGGCCGCAACGCGGCGGCGACCAAGGACGAGGATTTCATCGACCAGCTCTGGCTGGTCAACACCCACGACACCCTGCTCACCTTCACCAGCCACGGCCGCGTGTTCTGGCTGCCGGTCTATCAGTTGCCGGAGGCCGGCCCGAACGCGCGCGGCCGTCCGATCATCAACTGGATTCCGCTGGAAGCGGGCGAGAAGGTGCAGGCCGTGCAGCCTGTCCGTGAGTATGAAGACGGCAAGTACGTGTTCTTCGCCACCCGCAACGGCACGGTGAAGAAGACTCCGCTGACCGAATACGCCTTCAAGCTGGCGCGAGGCAAGATCGCCATCAACCTGGCGGAAGGCGATGCGCTGGTGAACGCGGAGCTGTCCGACGGCACCCGCGACATCATGCTGTTCGCCAGCAACGGCAAGGCCGTGCGCTTCGCCGGCGACAGCGTGCGCCCGATGGGCCGCACCGCCACCGGCGTGCGCGGCATGAAGCTGGCCGACGGCGAGGAAGTGCGCAGCCTGATCGTGGTCGATGGCGAGGGCGACATCCTCACCGCCAGCGAGCGCGGCTTCGGCAAGCGCACGCCGGTCGAGGAGTTCCCGAAGAAGGGCCGCGGCACGCAGGGCGTGATCGCGCTCAAGACCAACGAGCGCAACGGCGCGCTGGTCGGCGCGATCCAGCTCACCGAGCGCCACGACGTGCTGCTGATCTCCGACGGCGGCACCTTGGTGCGCACCCGCGCGGCGGAAATCGCGCAGGTCGGCCGCAATACGCAGGGCGTGACCCTGATGCGGCTGGCGGCGGACGAGAAGCTGCAGGCCATCGAGCGGCTGGACGCTTCGCTGGACGAAGCCGCCGACGATGCGGGCGACACCGCCGCCGCAGAGTGACGGCGGCGACGCGAGGCGGCTGCTGCCGGCACGCCGCTTCGGGTAGCCTGTCGGCCGGTCTTGCCTGACCGACGGAGCGGGAATGGGCGCATTGGGATGGATGGCGTTCGCAGTCGCGCTGGCCTTGCTGGCCGGCGTCGGCGCGTGGCTGCTGGTCCTCGCGCTCCGGTCTTCCGTCGAATCGGAAGCCGAAGACGGCGACGCATCCGGATCTCCGAATGACGCGGAAGAGGGCGGGGAAGAAGAATCCGCCGCCATCGAAATCCCCGATGGCCGCACGCTGCTGCGCAGCCTGTACGCACTGGCGTTCGAGGACGCCGGGCCGGCGCCGGCGCTGGCCTTCGCGCAGGCCGACGCGCACGAGGCCATCGCCGCGGCCTGCGCCAACCTGCTGGCGCGCACCGAGTTCCAGGCCCGGCACATGCCGCGCCGCCCGCAGCTGCTGCCGAAGCTGATGCGCGCGATCAACGATCCCGACGCGTCGCTGGAGAAGATCGCGAAGGTCATCGGCGAGGATCCGGCGCTGTCGGCCAACCTGCTGCGCGTCGCCAACAGCCCGTTCTACCGGGTGCGAGAGAAGCCGGTCGAAAGCCTGGTGCGCGCCGCCGCCATGCTCGGGCTGGACGGCCTGCGCCCGGTGGTCGCCGCGGCGCTGGTGCAGCCGGTGATGCAGACCGGCGACAACGCGTTCGGCCGCCTGCCGGTGCTGATCTGGGACCACACGCAGCTGGCCGCCGATTTCGCCTCCGGGCTGGTGCGCGGCGGGCGCGGGCAGGAGGACGCGTTCGCCGCACAGATGCTGGGGCTGCTGAACGGGCTGGGCGCGATCATCGTGGCGCAGGTGCTGCGCGACAACTACGCGCTGCATCCGCAGCTGCGGCCCGATCCGCAGGTCGTCGCGCGCGTGCTGGACGAACAGGCGGCGCCGATGGCGCACCGCATCGCCATCGAATGGGAACTGTCGGACCGGATCGGCGTCGCGCTGGACGCGCAGCGGCTGGACGTGGCGCCCGACGATCCGCTGGGCCGCGCGCTGTGCGCCGGGCGCGTCGCCGCGTCGCTGGCGATGCTGCGCAAGCACGGCAAGCTCGGCGACGACGGGGCGCGCGCCATGCTGTCGAACTGGGCGCTGGCGCAGGGCATCGACGACGCCGGCCTGCTGCGGCTCTGGGACCGATTGCCGGCCTGAACGCGACGGTGCATCGGCAGTCCTGAAAGCGGCGCGTTTCGCGTCCTATACTCGAACCGACCTCACCTGGATGGAACCGAGATGATGCGTCCCCGGACTTCACCGCTGCGCGCGCTGTTCGCCCTGTTGCTGTCCGCGACGCTGGCGCTGGGCCTGCCGGCCTGCAAGCGCGATCCGGGCGGGCAATTGCCGGCCGCCGGCGGCGAGGCGATCAAGGCGCAGCGCGAGGCGGTCAAGGGCTTTGCGCTGGTGCGCGCTTTCCCCGACCAGCGCCCGGACGGGTTGGCGGTGGCGGTGGAGTTCTCGCGTCCGCTGGTCGGCACGCAGGACTTCGACAAGCTGCTGGTGATCGACGCCAAGGGCGACGGCCAGAGCGGCTGGGCGCTGTCGGACGACGGCAAGACCCTGCGCTTTCCCTACGTGGAGGCGAACCAGACCTACACGCTGAAGATTTCCGGCGCCCTGAACGCCGCCGACGGCAGCAAGCTGGGCAAGGATCTGGAACTGAAGGTGTTCACCGGCGAGCTCGACCCGGCGGTGGGCTTCGCCTCGCAGGGCAGCGTGATTCCGGCCAAGGAGTCGCGCGGCCTGCCGGTGGTGTCGGTGAACGTCGATGAAGTGGATGTCGAGTTCCTGCGCGTGCGCGACGCCGCGCTGCCGAAGTTCTTCGCCGAATACCAGCACGGCGGCCGCCGCAGCAACTGGGAGCTCGATCCGTCCTGGTACGATCCGGACGACGAAGACAGCCGCTCGCCGATCAACAAGCTGGCGGAGCCGGTGTACGTCAACCGCTTCGTGCTCGGCGGCGAACGCAACGAGCGCGTGCTGACCTACCTGCCGGTGCAGGACATCGCCGAGCTGCAGAAGCCCGGCCTGTACTTCGCGGTGATGAAGAAGACCGGCAGCTTCCGCGGCGAATACGACGTCGCCTTCTTCAGCGTCAGCGACATCGGCCTGCACGTGCGCGCCTACAAGGACAAGCTGTTCGTCCATACCGCCTCGCTGGCCAGCGGCGAGGGCATCGCCAACGTCGAGCTGCGCGTGCTGGACGCGCGCGGCGAGCCGGTGTTCAAGGGCAGCACCGACGGCAACGGCAACGCGCTGCTCAACTACACGCTGGACGCGGCGCACGTGCTCACCGCGGTGCGCGGCAAGGACATGTCGATGCTGCCGTTCAACCAGCCGGCGCTGGACCTGTCCGAGTTCGCCGTGTCCGGGCGCGAGCAGGCGTGGTTCGACGTGTTCGCCTGGTCGGGCCGCGACCTCTATCGCCCCGGCGAGACCGTGCGCGTCTCCGCGCTGCTGCGCGATTTCGACGGCAAGCCGGTGGAAGCCAAGGGCGGCAAGTCGCAGTCCCTGTTCGTGCGGCTGAAGCAGCCGGACGGCAAGACCTTCGTCGAATCGAAGATCGAACCCGGCGCGCAGGGCTATTTCCGCTTCGAGAAAACCATCCCGGTCGAGGCGCCCACCGGCCGCTGGCAGGTGGAGTTCCGCACCGATCCGGCCAGCAAGGACGCGGTGCAGGGCATGAGCCTGCGCATCGAGGAATTCCTGCCCGAGCGGATGAAGCTGGACCTGGACAGCGCGGCGCCGATCCTGCGCCCCGGCCAGCCGTTCGCGCTGCATGCCAAGGGCGCCTACCTGTACGGCGCGCCGGCATCCGGCAACCGCTTCACCGCCAAGCTGGCGGTGAAGGTGGACCAGCATCCGCTGGAGAACCTGAAGGGCTGGTTCTTCGGCGATCCCACCGTGGCGCTGCCGAAGGAAGCCGCCGACGTGGTCGATGCCGAGCTCGACGCCAAGGGCGAACTGCGCCAGGACATCGCGCTGCCCGCGGAGGTGAAGAACGACACGCCGGTACAGGCCATCGTTGCCGGCAGCCTGTACGAAACCGGCGGCCGCAGCGTCAACCGCAGCGTCGCGCGCACGCTGTGGCCGGCCGACGCGCTGGTGGGCGTGCGCCCGATGTTCGACGACGCGGACGGCGCCGACGCCAACGCGAACGCCGGCTTCGAGCTGATGCGTTACGGCAGCGACGGCCAGCCGAAGCCGGCGGCCGGGCTGAAGGTGTCGCTGGTGCGCGAGCATCGCGACTACCACTGGACGCACGACGACGGCAGCGGCTGGAGCTACGACTTCACCCGCCGCTATCAGACCGTGGAGACGCGCAGCGTCGATGCCGGCGCCACCGCCGTGCGTTTCAGCTTCCCGGTGGAGTGGGGCGACTACCGGCTGGAAGTGTTCGACCCGACGACCAAACTGACCATGCGCTATCCGTTCCGCGCCGGCTGGGGCTGGGGCGACGAGAACCGCGGCCTCGATGCGCGCCCCGACAAGGTCAAGCTGGCGCTGGACAAGACCGCCTATCGCGCTGGCGACAAGCTGAAGGTGACGCTGACCCCGCCGCATCCCGGCAAGGGCGTGGTGATGGTGGAAAGCGACCGCATGCTGTTCGTGCAGTCGGTGGACGTGAAGGCGGGCACGGTGGTGGAGATCCCGGTCACCCAGCACTGGGAGCGCCACGACGTCTACGTGACCGCGCTGGTGTTCCGCGGCGGCAGCGCGGCCAGCAAGATCACCCCGGCGCGCGCGGTGGGCGAGGCCTTCGTGCCGATGGACCGCCGCGACCGACGCATCGCCGTCGGCCTGTCGGTGAAGCCGCAGGTGCGCCCGGAGCAGCCGCTGCAGGTGACGGTGAGCGCGCCGCAGCTGGCCGGCAAGACGGCGTACGCCACGGTGTCGGCGGTGGACGTCGGCATCCTCAACATCACCCGCTTCCCGGTGCCGGACGCCAACGCGCAGTTCTTCGCGCAGCGGCGGCTGGGCGTGGACGCCTACGACATCTACGGCCGCGTCATCGAGAGCTTCGACGGCGGCACCGCGAAGCTGCGCTTCGGCGGCGACATGGCGCTGGCCGCGCTGCCGCAGGCGCGCCGGCCGACCGCGCGGGTGCAGACGGTGGATCTGTTCTCCGGGCCGGTGAAGCTGGACGCCAAGGGCATCGCGCGCGTCGCGCTGCCGGTGCCGGACTTCAACGGCACGCTGCGGGTGTCGGCGCTCGTCTATTCGGACACGCAGTACGGCAACAAGGACGCCGAGACGGTGGTGCGCGCGCCGATCGTCGCCGAGGCCAGCATGCCGCGCGCGATGGCGCCCGGCGACCGCGGCATGGTGACGCTGGACATCACCAACTTCACCGGCAAGCCGGGCGAGTTCAAGGTGAAGCTGGACGGCATCGGCCCGGCGTCGATCGGCGACGCCGGCCGCGCGCTGAAGCTGGGCAGCGAGGCCAAGTCCACCCTGAGCTTCCCGCTGACCGCGCAGGAAGGCTACGGCGTGGCGCAGGTGCGCGTGCGCGTGGACGGCAACGGCTTCAAGGTGGACCGCAAGTACGACCTGCCGGTGCGCGCGGCGTGGCCGTCGGTGCTGCGCTCGCGCACGCAGGTGCTGGGCGCGGGCGAGGCGGCGTCGATGGACGCCGGCATCGCCGACGGGCTGATGCCGGGCTCGGTGCGCGCGCGCATGCTGGTCAGCGCGCTGCCGCCGATCCCGTTCGGCGCGGCGCTGAAGGGCGCGCTGGACTATCCGTACGGCTGCGCCGAGCAGACCACCAGCAAGGGCTACGCCGCGCTGGAGCTGGACGCGGACACCGCGCAGCGCTTCGGCGTGGCCGGGCTGGACGCGGCCAAGCGGCGCGCGCGCATGGAAGGCGCGTTCGGGCGGCTGGCCTCGATGCAGGTGGGCAGCGGGCATTTCTCGATGTGGGGCGACGACGGCTACGTCGATCCGCTGCTGACGCCGTACATCGCCGAGTTCCTGCTGGACGCGCGCCAGGCCGGCTTCGTGGTGCCCGACACGGTGCTGCAGAAGGCGTTGCAGCGGCTCAGCGAGGATCTGCTGTCCGGCGGCAACGAGTTCTACGGCCGCGACCATCGCCAGTACCTCAAGTTCGCCTACCAGGCGTATGCCGGCTACGTGCTGGCGCGGGTCAACCGCGCGCCGCTCGGCACCCTGCGCGCGCTGTACGACAACGACCGCAAGCAGGCGCTGAAGGGGCTGCCGCTGGTGCAGCTGGGGCTGGCGCTGTCGATGCAGGGCGACAAGGCGCGCGGCGGCAAGGCCGTCGCCGAGGGCTTCGCCTTCAAGGGCGACCGCCAAGGCTGGCTGGGCGACTACGGCACGCCGTTGCGCGACATGGCGCTGATGATCGCGATGACCCACGAGCGCGGCTACGCGAAGCCCGACTACGATGCGCGCGTCATCGACCTCGGCCGCGAGCTGGACGCGCGCCGCCGCGCCTCGGCGTGGTTCTGGCTGAGCACGCAGGAGCAGATCGCGCTGGCGCGGCTGGGCAAGGCGCTGCTGGCCGACCAGAAGAAGGAGGTGGCCGGCAAGCTGACGGTCGGCGGCGCAGAGGAGGCCATCGCCGCCGCCAGGAGCTTCGCCCGCGACGTCGATTACGCCACTCTCGCCAAGGGCCTGCGCTTCCTGCCGGGCGGCGAGCCGCCGTTCTACGCCAGCCTGGACGTGGCCGGCGTGCCGCGCACCGCGCCCGCGCCGGACGCCAGCGTCATCAAGGTCGAGCGCGCGCTGTACGGCACCGACGGCAAGCCGTGGACGCCGCGCGCGCTGAAGGAAGGCGAGGCGCTGATCGTGCGCGTCTCCATCACCGCCGACCGCGACATGCCGGACGCGCTGCTCACCGACCTGCTGCCGGCCGGGCTGGAGATCGAGAACTTCAACCTCGGCGACGCCAGGCAGTGGGCCGGCGTGGTGGTAGACGGCATCGACATCGGCGAGCGCGGCGACAGCGCCAACGTCCGCCACGAGGAGTTCCGCGACGACCGCTACGTGGCCGCCCTCAAGCTGGAGTCCGGCAGCACCGCCAAGGTGTTCTACCTGGTGCGCGCGGTGACGCCGGGCAGCTACACCGTGCCGCCGCCGCTGGTGGAAGACATGTACCGCCCCGACCTGCGCGGCGTGGGCAAGGCGGTGCCGGAGCGGATCACGGTGGTGCAGCCGTGAGTCATCGGCCCCTCTCCCTTCGGGAGAGGGGTTGGGGTGAGGGTTCGGTCAGGCGATGATTTCCACGATGCTCCGCACCCTCATCCGGCGCTGCGCGCCACCTTCTTCCGGAGGGAGAAGGAACAAGCAGCGCCGGCGCCGGTTGTTGCCGCTCCTGCGCTGGAGTACCGCCGCCACCCTGCTCGCGCTGCTGATCCTCGACGTTGCCTTCCCGCTGCCGTTGCCCAGCCGCCGCGACTCCGCCACCGTCGTGACCGCCCGCGACGGCAGCCCGCTGCGCGCCTTCGCCGACGCGCGCGGCGTGTGGCGCTATCCGGCCACGCCGGAACAGGTATCACCGCTGTACGTACAGGCGCTGCTGGGCTACGAAGACCGCTGGTTCTGGCGGCATCCCGGCATCAACCCGGTAGCGCTTTTGCGCGCGGGCGGGCAGATGCTGGGCAGCCGGCGCATCGTCTCCGGCGGTTCGACGCTGACCATGCAGGTGGCGCGCATCGTCGATCCCGGCCTGCACGGCGCGCGCACGCGCAGCGTCGCCGGCAAGCTGCGGCAATTGCTGCGCGCGCTGCAGCTGGAAGCGCATCTGTCCAAGCGCGACATCCTCACCCTGTACCTGGAGCGCGCGCCTTTCGGCGGCACCATCGAGGGCGTGGAGGCCGCCAGCTGGGCCTATCTCGGCAAGCCGGCATCGAAACTGTCGCATGCCGAGGCCGCGCTGCTGGCGGTGCTGCCGCAGGCGCCCAGCCGGCTGCGCCCGGACCGCTTCCCCGAGGCGGCGCAGGCCGCGCGCGACAAGCTGCTGGCGCGCATGGCCGAACGCGGCGTGTGGACGCGCGCGCAGGTGGACGACGCGCGCATCGAGAACGTGGTTTCGCGCCGCCTGCGCGCGCCGATGGACGCCGCCCTGCTGGCGCAGCGCCTGCACGCCGCGCAGCCGGCGTCGCGGCGGATCGTGTCCACCCTCGACCCGGCCCTGCAGCGCGCGCTGGAGGAACGCGTCGCCGCGTATTTCTCCGACCTGCCGCCGCGTACCTCGGCGGCGCTGCTGGTGATCGACAACGCCACGCTGGAAGCGCGCGCCTATGTCGGCTCGGTGGCGTTCGCCGACAAGGCGCGGCTGGGCCACGTGGACATGGTGCAGGCGTGGCGTTCGCCCGGCTCCACGCTCAAGCCGTTCCTGTACGGGATGGCGCTGGACGACGGGCTGATCCATTCGGAAAGCCTGCTGGTGGACGCGCCGCAGTCGTTCGGCGGCTACCGGCCCTCCAATTTCGACACCGCCTTCAACGGCCCGATCGGCGCGGCCGAGGCGCTGCGGCTGTCGCTCAACGTGCCGGCGGTGGACATGCTGGACCGGGTCGGCTCGGCGCGCTTCGCCGCGCGGCTGGAACATGCGGGCGTCGCGCTGAAGCTGCCGCGCGGGGCCGCGCCCAACCTGTCGATGATCCTCGGCGGCGCGGGCGCGCGGCTGGAGGACCTGGTCGGCGCGTTCGCCGCGCTGCATCGTAGCGGCATCGCCGGGCACGTGCGCTACACGCCGGATGCGCCGAAGGTGGAACGCCGCCTGCTGTCGCCCGGCGCGGCGTGGATCGTGCGCGAAATACTGGCTGCCAATCCGCGCCCGGGCGAGCGCGAGGGCATGTTCGACACCGGCCGCCGCCCGCGCGTGGCCTGGAAGACCGGCACCAGCTACGGCTTCCGCGACGCCTGGGCGATCGGCGGCACGCCGCGCTACAGCTTGGGCGTGTGGGTGGGCCGGCCCGACGGCACGCCGCTGCCCGGCCAGTACGGCGCGGTGACGGCGCTGCCGCTGCTGTTCGAGGTGATCGACAGCCTGCCGCGTTCGCCCGGCGATCCGCTGCGCATTCCGATGCCGGCCAGCGTGGCGGAAACCGACATCTGCTGGCCGCTCGGCACCGCCACTGAGGCTCAGCCGCCGGAGCTGTGCAGGAAGCGCATGCCCGCTTGGACGCTGGACGGTGCGGTGCCGCCGACCTTTGCCGAGCGGCAGGCGCGCCTATGGAGTGCCGGCGTCGAACAATTCGAGGTGGATGCGGCTACCGGAAAGCGCCTGTCCGCGGACTGCAAACTGCCGCACGCCGCGCAGCCGCGCCAGATCGCGCGCTGGCCCGCGCTGGCGATGCCGTGGCTGCCGGCGGCGTGGCGTGCGCAGGCCAGCCTGCCGCCGCTGTCGCCGGACTGCGCCGACGACGGACGCGGCGGCACGGAGGCGCTGCACATCGAAGGCGTCAACGACGGCGCCACGCTGGCGCGCGCGCCTGGACAGGCGAGCGGAGTGCGGCTGTCGCTGCGCGCGCTGGGCGCAACGACACGTGTGCAATGGCTATTGGACGGTCGCTGGATCGGCGAAACCGAAGGCGTGCGCCCGCTGCTGCGCGAATTCGCCGAGCCGGGTCGACACGAACTGACCGCGCTGGCCGACAGCGGCGCGTGGGACAGCCTGCGCTTCGCGATCCTCGAATGACGCGCGGGTTTTCATGACACGGATTGGCTGATAGCGCGGATCCAGCGGATTCGATTTCCGATGCGGCTTGAATCCGGCTATTTCCGCGTCAATCCGCGTCCAAGACGCCTTTCAGTCCGGCAGGTTCGCCAGCACATGCTCCGCCGACGACACCCGGAACTCGCCCGGCGCTTCCACCCACAGGCCGCGCACCACGCCGTCCTCGGCGTACAGCGCGAAGCGCTTGCTGCGCACGCCCATGCCGTAGCCGCTGGCGTCCAGCTCCAGCCCCAGCGCGCGGGTGAAGTCGCCATTGCCGTCGGCCAGCATCCGCATCCCGGCCGGCACGTTCTGGCTCTTGCCCCAGGCCTGCATCACGAAGGCGTCGTTGACGGCCATGCAGGCCACGTCGATGCCCTTCGCGCGGAAGTCGTCGAAATGCTCGACGAAGCCCGGCAGGTGACGTTCCGAACAGGTCGGCGTGAACGCGCCCGGCACCGCGAACAGCACCAGCTTGCGGCCTTCGAACAGGGCGTGGGTGTCGATCCGGTGCACGCCATCGTCGATGTGCTGCAGGACCGCTTCGGGAACGCGTTGGCCGACTTGAATCGACATGACCGGACCTCATTTCGACGAGACCGACAGTCTAAGGCCTGGACCGCAGCCGCGCCGCCCGATGGGATAATCTCGTGCGCGGCCCGCGGCATGGAACCACGATGGAATTCAAGGATTATTACGGCATCCTCGGCGTCGAGCCCAGCGCGGGCGAGGCCGAGATCAAGACCGCCTACCGCCGGCTGGCGCGCAAGTACCACCCGGACGTCAGCAAGGAAAAGGGCGCCGAGGAGAAGTTCAAGGCGGTCAACGAGGCCTACGAGGCGCTGCGCGACCCGCAGAAGCGCCAGGCCTACGACCAGCTGCGCGCGGGCGGCTACCGGCCCGGCGACGAGATCCGGCCGCCGCCGGGCGGCTTCGGTCGCGGGCAGAGCGGGCAGCCGGATTTCGATTTCGACGAGATCTTCGCCGGCGGCGGCGCGGGCGGTGGCTTCTCCGACTTCTTCGAGAACCTGTTCGGCGCGCGCGGACGCGCCAACAGCGGTGGCGGCGCGCGCGCGGGCCAGCCGGCCGGCGACACGCGGGCCAAGCTGGCGGTGCCGCTGGCTGCGGTCTACAACGGCAGCAGCATCCGCATCGGCGTGGCGGGCCGCACGCTGGAGGTGCGGGTGCCGAAGGGCGTGCGCCCCGGCCAGGTGATCCGGCTGGCGAAGCAGGGCAACGGCGGGCGCGACCTGCTGCTGGAAGTGGAGTACGCGGCCGATCCGCAGTTCGAGGTCGATGGCCGCAACGTCATCCACGTGCTGCCGGTGGCGCCGTGGGAAGCCGCGCTGGGCGCCACCCTCAGCGTGCCGACGCTGGGCGGCCCGGTGGACCTGAAGATCCCGGCCGATTCCGAATCCGGTCGCAAGCTGCGGCTGCGCGGGCGCGGCCTGCCCGGCACCGGCAGCGCGCCGGCCGGCGATCAGATCGTGGAGCTGGAAATCCTTGCCCCGAAGGCGCACAACGACGCCCAGCGCAAGGCTTACGCGAAGATGCGCGACGCGTTCGGCGACGACTGGCGGCGCGGGTAAGCGGGCGTCCGCGCGGCCCTGCCGCGCGTCGCGCACGACAGGTGATTGCCGGGAGCGGGAGTTGCGCGGCATCGCCGCGTGCCCGCGACATGGCGCTTGCAGAGCAAGTGGCCGGAACCGGGAAAGTCGCACGGCACGCCGCCGCGCATCGGCAAACGCCGGCCGATCATGCAGGCCGGCTTGCGAAGACTCGCGTTATGCGGCGCTCGGGCCGCTGCCCAGGTACTGGTTGACGACGTCCGCCAGCTCCGATTCGCTGAACGGCTTGGTGATGTAGGCGCGGGCGCCTTGGCGCATGCCCCAGACGCGGTCGGTGTCCTGGTCCTTGGTGGTGACCAGGATGACCGGGATGTGCTTGGTGGTGGCCTCGCGGGTGATCGAGCGCGTGGCCTGGAAGCCGTTGAGGTTCGGCATCACCACGTCCATCAGGATCAGGTCCGGCAGCTCGCGCTTGGCGGCTTCCACGCCGGCGGCGCCGTCCTCGGCGGTGAGCGCGTCGTGCCCCAGTTTCTCGACGATGCGGCGGATGCTCATCAGCTGCGAGGGCGAATCGTCAACGATCAGGATGCGTGCCATGGAGATCCCCGTGTGTATGCGCCGATTGTAGCCGCCGGCCTGCCGCCTGCAAGACGCTCAGGCCGCCGGCGCCACGCGCACCACGGTGCGCCCCAGCGAGCCGCCGGCCAGCATCGCGTCGAACACGCCCGGCAGCTCGTCCAGCGTGGCCTCGCGGGTGCAGATGGCGTCCAGATCGGCGGGTTTCCAGTCCGATGCCAGCCGCTTCCACACCTCGTCGCGGATGTCGCGGGCGGTGCCGGCGGAGGCCACGCCCAGCAGCGAGACGCCGCGGATGATGAAGGGCATCACCGTGGCGTGCAGTTCGGGCGAGGCCGCCAGCCCGCAGCTGGCGACGTTGCCGTAGGGTGCGGTCTGCGCCAGCAACGCGGCGAGCATCGGCCCGCCGACGTTGTCCAGGCCGCCGCCGAAGCGGGCGGTATCCATCGGCCGGGTGGTGGACAGTGCGTCGCGGCCCAGCACGTCGCTGGCGCCCAGCGACTTCAGGTAATCGGCGTGTTCCGGCTTGCCGCTGATCGCGTGCACCTGGTAGCCGGCCTTGCTGTAGATGGCGACGGCCAGCGAGCCGACGCCGCCGGTGGCGCCGGTGACGGCCAGCGGGCCGAGACCGGGCGTCTGCCGGTTGTCGGTCATGCGCAGCAGGCCCAGCGCGGCGGTGAAGCCGGCGGTGCCGAGGATCATCGCTTCGCGCAGGGACAGGCCGGCGGGCAGGGCGACCGTCCACTTCGATTCCAGCCGCGCGTACTCGGCGTAGCCGCCGTCGCGGGTTTCCGATAGGCCGCTGCCGGTGACCAGCACCGCGTCGCCTTCCTTGAACGCTGGATCGGTCGATGCCACGACGTGGCCGGCAATATCTATTCCGCCGATCAGCGGAAAGCGGCGCAGGATTTTGCCCTTGCCGGTGCCGGCCAGCGCGTCCTTGTAGTTGACCGAGGAGTAGGCGGTCTTGACGACGACCTCGCCGGGATTGAGGTCGTCGAGCGAAATCGTTTCGATGCCGGAGCGGTAGCCGCCGCTCCCATCGGGCAGGTTGTCGTTGTGGATGCGGAAAGCGCGGAAGCTTGCCGGAACGCTCATACGTCCTCCGAGGTCAGCTTGAGCTGGCTGCGGCGTTTCTCGTCCAGCCATTTGTCCGCCTGCGCGGGCCGGTAGTCGCGCATCCAGGCGAACAGCGCGTCGATGTCGCCGCCGTGCCACATGTCCTGGCGCTGTTCCGGGTGCAGGAAGCGCTCGCGCACCATCGTGTCCAGCATCGCCATCAGCGGTTGCCAGAAGCCGTTGGCGTCGAGGAAGGCGCAGGGTTTCTTGCCGAGGCCGAGCTGGCGCCAGGTCAGCATCTCGAACATCTCGTCCAGCGTGCCGAAGCCGCCGGGCAGGGCGATGAAGCCGTCGGACAGCTCGAACATCCGCGCCTTGCGGGTGTGCATGGAATCGACGATTTCCAGCCGCGTGACGCCCTTGTGCGCGACCTCCCAATCGACCAGCTGCTGCGGAATCACGCCGACCACTTCGCCGCCGTGTTCCAGCACAGCATCGGCGACGATGCCCATCAGGCCGACGTTGCCGCCGCCGTAGATCAGCGCGATGCCGTCGTTTGCGAGGCGTGCGCCGAGGGCGCGGGCGAGGGTGGCGTAGGTGGGATCGTTGCCGGCGTTGGAGCCGCAATAGACGCAGAGTGTTTTCATCTGCGGATTATCGCGCGCAGAAACGGAAACGGCGCACCAAGGTGCCCCGTGTTTTTCGCGTGGCAGTTCGACAAGGTCGGGACGTGGTGCGGGCATTGCGCGACTCTCGGCGGCATGGATGCCGCCGAGAAGCCTACATGGATGTACTTGCGGCGTGTCGCGGAATGCCCGCGCCGCGGCCCGGCCGCCCGCGGGATCAATTCGCCTTGTGGATCGAGCGCTTGTGCACCGCCATCGCCGCATCGTGCACGGCTTCCGACAGCGACGGATGCGCGTGGCAGATGCGCGCCAGGTCGTCGGCGCTGCCCTTGAACTCCATCGCCAGCACGCCTTCGTGCACCAGCTCGGAGACGTTGGCGCCGACCAGGTGCATGCCGAGGATGGTGTCGGTTTCGGCGTGCGCCAGCACCTTCACGAAGCCCGCTGGCTCGGCCATCGCCACCGCACGGCCCACGGCGGCGAACGGGAAGCTGCCGGCCTTGTACGGGATGCCCTCGGCCTTCAGCTGCTCCTCGGTCTTGCCGACCCAGGCGATTTCCGGCTCGGTGTAGATCACCCACGGGATGGTGTCGAAGTTGACGTGGCCCGGCAGGCCGGCGATCAGTTCGGCCACCGCGATGCCTTCTTCGAAGCCCTTGTGCGCCAGCATCGGGCCGCGCACGCAGTCGCCGACCGCCCACACGCCGTCCACGCCGGTGTGGCAGTGCTCGTCCACCACGACCTGGCCGCGCTCGTTGAGCTGCACGCCGGTGCCGTCAGCCAGAAGGCCCTTGGTGGCTGCGCGGCGGCCCACGGCCACCAGCAGCTTGTCCACCACGATCTCCTGCGCCGCACCCTTGTCGTCGGTATAGGCGACGTGCACGCCGTCCTTCTTCACCTCGGTGCCGCTGACCTTGCAGCCCAGCTTGATGTCCAGGCCCTGCTTCTTGAACTCGCGCGCGGCGACCTTGCCCACTTCCGCGTCGGCGGCGGCGAGGAAGTTCGGCAGGCCTTCGAGGATCGTCACCTGCGAGCCGAGGCGATTCCACACGCTGCCCAGCTCCAGGCCGATCACGCCCGCGCCGATCACGCCCAGGCGCTTCGGCACGTCCTGCAGGTCCAGCGCGCCGACGTTGTCGATGATGTGCTCGCCGAACTTGGCGAACGGCAGCTCGATCGAATCCGAGCCGGCGGCGATGATGACGTTGGCGGCCTTCAGCTCGACCTCGGAGCCGTCGTGCTGCTTCACCTTCACCACGTTGCCCGGCTGCAGCTGGCCGAAGCCGTAGAACGGCGTGACCTTGTTGGCCTTGAACAGCGCCGCGATGCCGCCGGTGAACTGCTTCACGATGCCGTCCTTGCGGGCGACCATCTTCTTCACGTCGATGGCGGGCTTGTCGAAGCTGATGCCGTGCTGGTCGAACAGGTGGCCCATGTTCCAGAACTGGCGGCTGGAATCCAGCAGCGCCTTGGACGGGATGCAGCCCACGCGCAGGCAGGTGCCGCCCAGCGCCGGCTTGCCGTCCTTGCCCAGCGCGGCGTCGATGCAGGCGGTCTTCAGGCCCAGCTGCGCGGCGCGGATCGCGGCGTGGTAGCCGGCGGGGCCGGCGCCGATGACGACGACGTCGAATTGCTGTTGTTCGCTCATTGCTTCATTCCTGAACTTGGTAGCGGGGGCAGGATTCGAACCTGCGATGCCACGAAACGAGACGGGAACCGCTGCCGGTTCCCGTCGTCGGAATCACATCCCGAGCAGCATGCGATGCGGGTTTTCGAGCTGGTTCTTGATGTCGACCAGGAACAGCACCGCGTCCTTGCCGTCGATGATGCGGTGGTCGTAGCTCAGCGCGATGTACATCATCGGCGCGGCGATCACCTGGCCGTTCTCGACGATGGCGCGCTCCTTGATGGCGTGCATGCCGAGGATCGCGCTCTGCGGCGGGTTCACGATCGGCGTGGACATCAGCGAGCCGAAGGTGCCGCCGTTGGTGATGGTGAAGGTGCCGCCCTGCAGGTCGTCCAGGCCGAGCTTGCCGTCGCGCGCCTTCTTGGCGTAGTCGGCGATGCCCTGTTCGATCTCGGCGAAGCCCATGCGCTCGACGTTGCGCAGCACCGGCGTGACCAGACCCTTGTCGGTGGAGACGGCGATGCTGATGTCGGCGTAGCCGTGGTAGATGACGTCGTTGCCGTCGACCGAGGCGTTGATGATCGGATGCTTCTGCAGCGCGTTCGCTGCGGCCTTGGCGAAGAAGCTCATGAAGCCGAGCTTGATGCCGTGCGCCTTCACGAAGTCGTCCTGCAGCTCCTTGCGCATCTCCATGACCTTGGAGAGGTTGACCTCGTTGAACGAGGTCAGCATGGCGATGGAGTTCTTGGACTGCATCAGGCGCTCGGCGATGCGGGCGCGCATGCGGGTCATCGGCACGCGCTCCTCGGGGCGCGCGCCGCCGGCCACGCCGGCGGTCTTGCCGCTGGCGTAGTTGACGATGTCTTCCTTGGTGACCATGCCGCGGCGGCCGGTGCCGGCCACCTCGGCCGGATTCACGCCGCTGGTGGCGGCGGCGAAGCGCGCGCCCGGGGGCAGGTCGCCGCCGGCGGCCGGAGCCGGCGCCGCCTTGGCGGGCGCGGCGGGCGCAGCCGCCGGGGCGGCGGCCTTCGGCGCTTCGGCGGCGGGCGCGGCGGCCGGAGCCGCGGCAGCGACGGCGCCTTCCTCGATCACCGCGATCACCTGCTGGCTGGTGACGGTGTCGCCTTCCTTGAACTTGATCTCCTTCAGCACGCCGTCGACCGGCGAGGGCACTTCCAGCACCACCTTGTCGGTTTCGAGATCGAGCAGGTTTTCGTCGCGCTTCACCGCGTCGCCGGCCTTCTTGTGCCAGGTGGCGATGGTGGCGTCGGAAACGGATTCGGGGAGAACCGGGACTTTGACTTCGATGGCCATGAGGGCGTCCTGTCGGAATGTCTGGAATGTGGGTTAGTCGGCGTCGATGTCGCCGGCGACGGGATTGGTCAGCGCGTCGGCCAGCAGCTTGTTCAGCTCGGCCACGTGCTCGGCCATGTGGCCGGCGGCGGGCGAGGGCGAGCGCAGGCGACCGGCGTAGCTCAGCGACTGCTTCGGCTGCAGGCAGGCGCGCAGGTGGTGCTGGATCTGGTACCACGCGCCCTGGTTCTGCGGCTCTTCCTGGCACCAGATGACTTCGGCGGCGGAGCCGAAGCGCTTGAGCTCGGCGGCCAGCTCGGGACGCGGGAACGGATACAACTGCTCCACGCGCACCAGCGCCACGTCCTTGATCTCCTTCTTCTGCGCCTCTTCCAGCAGGTCGTAATAGACCTTGCCGGCGCAGACCACCACGCGGCGCACTTTCTTCGCGGTGGCGGTGGTGTCGGGGATCAGGCGCTGGAACTCGCCGTTCGCCAGTTCGTCCAGCGTCGAGACGGCCAGCTTGTGGCGCAGCAGCGATTTCGGCGTCATCACCACCAGCGGCTTGCGCGTGCTCTGGCGCATCTGCCGGCGGATCATGTGGAAGTCCTGCGCCGGGGTGGTGGGCGCGCAGACCACCATGTTGTCCAGCGCGCACAGCTGCAGGAAGCGCTCCAGGCGCGCGGAGCTGTGCTCGGGGCCCTGGCCTTCGTAGCCGTGCGGCAGGTACAGCGCCAGGCCGCACAGACGGTCCCACTTGGCTTCGCCGGCGGCGATGAACTGGTCGATCACCACCTGCGCGCCGTTGGCGAAGTCGCCGAACTGGCCTTCCCAGATGTCCAGCGTCATCGGATCGGCGGTGGAATAGCCGTATTCGAACGCCATCACCGCTTCCTCGCTGAGCAGCGAGTCGATGATGGTGACGTCTTCCGGATTCTTCACCAGCTCGCGCAGCGGCAGGTAGTAGTTGTCGGTGTTCTGGTCGTGCAGGATCGCATGGCGGTGGAAGAACGTGCCGCGGCCGCAGTCCTGGCCGACCAGGCGCAGGCGGTAGCCTTCTTCCAGCAGGGTGGCGTAGGCGAGGTTCTCGGCGAAGCCCCAGTCGCCCGCCTGCTCGCCGGCGGCCATCTTGCGGCGGTCGTCGTAGATCTTGGCGACGCGCGGATGCAGCTTGACCGTGTCGGGGATGGCGTTGATCCGCGTCGCCAGGGTATCCAGCGCCTTGCGCGGCACCTTGGTATCGACCGGATCGGACAGCTTGCCGGCGAGGAAGGGCGACCAGTCCACGGCCAGCGCGTCGGGCTCGACCTTGACCACCTCGGTGGTCACTTCGCCCGCGTCCAGCTTGTTGCGGTAGCCGTCGACCAGCGCCTGCGCGTCGGCGGCGGCGACGCTGCCCTCGGCGGCCAGCCTCGAAGCGTACAGCTCGCGGGTGGTCTTCATCGCGCGGATCTTCTTGTACATCACCGGCTGCGTGGCCGCCGGCTCGTCGGCCTCGTTGTGGCCGTGGCGGCGGTAGCAGACCAGGTCGATGACCACGTCCTTGCCGAACGCCTGGCGGAAGTCGAAGGCCAGCTCGGCCACGAACGCCACCGCTTCCGGATCGTCGCCGTTCACGTGCAGCACCGGCGCGCCGACCATCTTGGCGACGTCGGTGCAGTACAGCGTCGAACGCGCGTCCTCGGCGGCGCTAGTGGTGAAGCCGACCTGGTTGTTGACGACGACGTGCACGGTGCCGCCGACGCGGAACCCGCGCGCCTGCGACATCTGGAACAGTTCCATCACCACGCCCTGGCCGGCGAAGGCGGCGTCGCCGTGGATCAGGACCGGCATGACCTGCCGGCGTTCGGTGTCGCCGCGGCGGTGCTGGCGCGAACGGACGCTGCCGGCGACCACCGGGTCGACGATCTCCAGGTGCGAGGGGTTGAACGCCAGCGCCAGGTGGACCGGGCCGCCGGGGGTGGCGATGTCGGCGGAGAAGCCCATGTGGTACTTCACGTCGCCGGTGTGGGCGTGGTCGCCGTCGCGGGTGTGCTCGAACTTGCCTTCGAACTCGTCGAACAGCTTGCGCGGCGGCTTGCCCAGCGTGTTGACCAGCACGTTCAGGCGGCCGCGGTGGGCCATGCCCAGCACCACGTCCTTGACGCCGGCTTCGCCCGCGCGGCGGATGGTGACGTCGAGCAGCGGGATCAGCGCGTCGCCGCCTTCCAGCGAGAAGCGCTTCTGGCCGACGTACTTGGTGTGCAGGTAGCGCTCCAGGCCCTCGGCGGCGGTCAGGCGTTCGAGGATGCGCTGCTTGTCGTCCTTGCTGCGGCCGTAGTTGCCGGCGGCGGCTTCCAGGCGCTCGTACAGCCAGCGACGCTGCTCGGCGTCGGTGATGTGCATGAACTCGGCGCCGATGCTGCCGGCGTAGGTGGCGCGCAGGCGGGCGTAGAGGTCGCGCAGCTTCATGCGCGGCTGGCCGCCGACGCCGCCGGTGCTGAACTCGGTGTCGAGGTCGTTGCCGGAGAGCTTGTGGAAGGCGAGGTCGAGGTCCGGCGGGTTCAGCGGCGGGGTCAGGCCCAGCGGATCGGTGTGCGCGCCGAGGTGGCCGCGCGAGCGGTAGGCGGTGATCAGGCGGCCGACGTGGCGTTCGCGCTCGTCGCCGGCGCCGCTGGCGGCGGTTGCGACCACGCCGCGCGCGGCTTGCCGGCCGGCCTCGGCGATCTGGTCGATGACCGCCGAATGCGGGATGTCGCCGGCTTCGCGGCCTTTCAGCCCGTCGAAATACTGCTTCCACTTGGGTTCGACGCTGTCCGGCGCGACGAGGTACTGCTCGTAGAGGTCTTCGATGTACGCGCCGTTGGCGCCGAGCTGCGAGGTTTGGGCGAACTGCTTGAGGAGACTGTCCACGGCGTGGCAAGCAACCTATCGGTGGGGGTGAAAGGGGCTGCCCGCTCCGGCGCTGGCTTCAGGTCGGGGCGGGACGAAAACTGAATGGGCGCAAGCAAAGAATTGAAATTATAGCCGCAGGGCTCGCCGGGGTGCATGCGACCAAGGTCAAGCTCGCGCCGTTTTCAGATGCCCAGCGCCCGGTATTCAGTCACCGGACGGGAACGCTCCCAGATTTCCTCGAAGCGCTGCTGCAGCTGCTGCGCCCGCGCGCGCGCCTCGAAACTGGCGCTGCCCGCGACCGCGTCGCCCTGCGCGCGGAAGTAATAACCGCCGACATCGTTGGCGACCAGCGCGGCGCGGTTCTCGCGATAGGCCGGGTCGTCCACCTCGCGGAACTGGAACACGCTGGGCAGGCGCTGGGCGAGGTCGAGCAGGCGCAGGCGCGCGGTCTGCGGCGCGGCGGCGTCGTGCAGCAGGACCAGCACCTGCACGTCGCGGCCGGAGGTGGCGAAGCCGCGCAGGGCGTCCAGCACCGCCGGGTGATCGAACAGCCAAGCTTCCAGCTCCAGGCTGCGGATCCACAGCCGGCGGCGCGCGCCGGCCACGATGCGGGCGGTGGCGTCGATGGCGGAGGGATGGTCGAGGATGCGGACCGGGCCCGCGCTGTCGTTGTCCGTGCTCATGCCTCGTCCTCCCGTGCCAGGTGGTAGTGGCCGGCGGCCAGCAGGGCATTCACGGCGTCGCGGCCGGCCGGTTCCAGCGCAGCGTACAGCGCGCCGTCGACGGCGTCGGCGGCGGCCAGGCGGCGGGCGTCTTCGATCGCCATCGGATGGGCGGTGCCACCGGCGTACAGATGCCCGCCACCGTCCGCGCGGCTGAGGCGCCGCCACGCCATGCGCGACCACGGATGGCGCAGCAGCGCCGCGCCCTCGGCCAACGCGCGCTCCATTGCTTCGCGCGACGGCGGATTGTCGTCCGGCGCCGGCAGCACCGCGCTGCGGTAGGTGGTGATGAAGCCGCCGAACCAGTCGCCGAAGCGGTCGGGATCGTCCATCCGCAGCTGGTGCAGGGCGGCTTCCACGCGCTGCATGGTCGCGTCGTCGATTTCGCCGGCGTCGTTCGGCAGCGTCAGGTCTGGATCGGCGTAGCGCAGTTCGTCCGGCGCATCGGCGGCCAGCGTGTCGGCGTAGTCGCCCAGCAGTTCCGCCGCGGCGGGCGCGCGCATGCCGACCGAGAAGGTCAGGCACGCGTTTTCGGCCACGCCGTGGTGCGGCACGCCGGGCGGCAGGTAGAGCATGTCGCCGGGATTCAGCACCCAGTCGTGGGTCGGGTGAAATTCGCGCAGCAGCTTGAGTTCGACGTCGTCGCGGAAGCCGAGCGGCGGGTTGGGCGAAGCGTCGATCTGCCAGCGGCGCTGCCCCTGCGCCTGCAGCAGGAACACGTCGTACTGGTCGACGTGCGCGCCCACCGATCCGCCGGTGGCGGCGAAGCTGATCATCACATCGTCGATCCGCCAGCGCGGCAGGAAATCGAAGCGGGCGAGCAGGGCGCGGATGTCGGCGTCCCACTTGTCCACGTCCTGCACCAGCAGCGTCCAGTCGTGGTCGGGCAGGCCGGGGAAATCGTCCTCCGCGAACGGCCCGTGGCGCACGCGCCAGGCGTCGCTGGGCTTGTCGTGTTCGATCAGCCGCGCCAGCACGCCGTCCTCGCAGGCCAGGCCGGCGAGGTCTTCCGGTTCGACCGGCGAGACGAAGCCGGGGAAGGCGTTGCGGATCAGCAGGGGCTTTTTCTGCCAGTAGTCGCGTAGGAAGTCGGCCGGGGGCATGCCGAGCGGATGCGGACCATAGGTGGCATCGACTTCGATCATGGAGCGGTTCCGTCCTGTTCGGCATGCAGGCGTGCTTCCAGGCCGTCCCGGCCCGTTTGGGCGTATCGACTGCACGCATCGGCATCGACCAGCGGCGCGCGTCCGGCGATGCGCTCGAACAGGTTGCTGCCGTTCGGATGCGGCGTCAGCAGCACGTCGCAGGGCAGGGCGGCGATCGTGTCCAGGCTGTTGCGGAACGCGGCGACGTAGTCGGAGTGATCCGCATAGCGGTATTGCTTGTCGGAAATCGCGCTTACGCTGTCGGCGTAGGCGAACGCCAGGCATCGCGCGCCTTCGCAGCTTCGCCACGTCCACGAGGTGCCGCCGGGCGCATGGCCGGGCGTGGCGTGCGCAGTCAGTGCCAGCGCTCCGAGTTTGACGGTTTCGCCGTCGGCGATGGCGCGGATGTGCGCGACCGGCGGGAAATCCGGCAGCTGCAGGAACTGCGGATCGCCGCGATCGCCATGGCCGCGTTCGAGCGTGGCGATCGCCGGTTCGCGTGCCAGCACGCTCGCGCCGGTGGCGCGCTGCAGGTGCGCGATGCCTCCCGCATGGTCGCCATGCTCGTGCGAATTGAGGATGTATTTCACATCCCCCAATTTGAAACCCAGCACCTCGATGTTCCGGGCGATCAGCGGGCCGGCCTTGCCGGCCGCGCCGTCGAGCAGGACGTGACCCTGCGCGGACGTCACCAGCAGCGAGGTGATGCCGCAGGTGCCGACGTAATAGACGTTGCCGAAGACGTGCGCGGGCGGCGCCGGGTCGTTCCATCCGCTCCTGCCTTCGCAGGCCTGGGCGAGCGTGGACGGCGCCGTTCGCGGTTGCCGGGCGTTGGCGGAGCCGGCCAGCAGCGCGGCGGCGATGACGGCAAGAACGAGCCGCATGGCTCAGACGTCCTTCGCCAGCCTGTCCGCGAGCCCGATGTAGCCGCCGGGCGTCAGCTCGCGCAGCCGCTGCTTCGCATCCTCCGGCAGCTCCAGCGATTCGACGAAGGCGCGCATCGACTCGGCGGTGATGCCGTGGCCGCGCGTCAGCGCCTTGAGCTGTTCGTAGGGGTTCGGCAGGCCGTGGCGGCGCATCACCGTCTGCACGGCTTCGGCCAGCACTTCCCAACTGGCGTCGAGGTCGGCGGCCAGCCGCTCCGGGTTCACGCTCAGCTTGTTCAGGCCGCGCTGCAGGGCGTCGAAACCGATCAGCATGTGGCCGAAGGCGGTGCCGAGCGCACGCAGCACGGTGGAGTCGGTGAGGTCGCGCTGCCAGCGGCTGATCGGCAGCTTGATCGCGAAGTGCTCGAACAGCGCGCTGGCGATGCCGAAGTTGCCTTCCGCGTTCTCGAAGTCGATCGGGTTGACCTTGTGCGGCATGGTGCTGCTGCCCACTTCGCCGGCCTTCACCGCCTGCTTGAAATAGCCCTGCGAGATGTAGCCCCAGACGTCGCGGCACAAATCAATCGCGATGGTGTCGATGCGCTTGCTGGCGTCGCACAGCTCGGCCACGCCGTCGTGCGGTTCGATCTGGGTGGTATAGGGCTGCCAGTCCAGTCCCAGCGATTCGACGAAATGCTTCGAGAACGCCGGCCAGTCGATATCCGGATAGGCGGCGACGTGGGCGTTGTAGTTGCCGACCGCACCGTTGATCTTGCCCGGCATCGGCAACCCGGCCAGCACTTCGCCTTGCCGTTGCAGGCGCGCCACCACGTTCGCCAGCTCCTTGCCGACGGTGGTGGGCGAGGCGGTCTGGCCGTGGGTGCGCGAGAGCATCGGCAGCGCCGCGTGCTCGTGCGCCATCGCGCGCAGCTTCTCGATCAGTGCGTCGAGCTTCGGCAGCAGCACCTCCTGCCGCGCCTGGCTGAGCATCAGCGCGTAGGACAGGTTGTTGATGTCCTCGCTGGTGCAGGCGAAGTGGACGAATTCCAGCGCCGGGCCGAGCTCGGAGTCGTCCTTCAGGCGCTCCTTGATGAGGTATTCGACCGCCTTGACGTCGTGGTTGGTGGTGGCCTCGATGGCCTTGACCCGCGCCGCATCCTCGACCGAGAACCCATCGGCCAACGCGCGCAGGCGCGCGGCAGCGGCGTCGGAGAACGGAGCCAGCTCGGGAATGCCGGGGGCATCCGCCAGCGCCAGCAGCCATTCCACTTCCACCTTCACGCGGGCGCGGATCAGGCCGTATTCCGAGAAGATCGGGCGCAGCGGATCGACCTTGCCGGCGTAGCGGCCGTCGAGCGGGGACAGGGCGGTGAGGGCGTCGGACATGGGCATGGGGCGCTGCGGAGAATCCGCAATTCTAAACCGCGCCGGGGCTATGCTTGCTTTCTGCTCGTCATTCCCGCGAAGGCGGGAATCCAGCTCTTGAATACCTTGCAAGCCAAAAGCTGGATTCCCGCCTTCGCGGGAATGACGGCCCCAACCCAATGGAGTTGTGACATGGCAAAACGCACCGCTTTCCGCATCGAACACGACAGCATGGGCGAGTTGCAGGTGCCCGCCGATGCGCTGTGGGGCGCGCAGACCCAGCGCGCGAAGGACAACTTTCACATCTCCGGGCGGCCGATGCCGGAGGCGTTCGTGCGCTCGCTGGCGCTGGTCAAGGCCGCCGCCGCCGTGGTCAACGGCCACCTCGGCCTGCTGGATCGCGCCCGCGCCGACGCCGTCATGGAGGCCGCCACCGCGGTGGCCGGCGGCGCGCACGCCGACCAGTTCCCGATCGACCGCTATCAGACCGGCTCCGGCACCTCCAGCAACATGAACGCCAACGAGGTGATCGCCCACGTCGCGGCGGCAGCCTCGAAGCTGGCGATCCATCCCAACGACCACGTCAACCTCGGCCAAAGCAGCAACGACACCATTCCCACCAGCATCCGAGTAATGGCGGCGCTGGAAGCCAGGCAAACGCTGCTGCCGGCGCTGGCGCACCTGCGCAAGACGATCGACAAGCGCGCCAAGGCCATCGGCAAGACGGTCAAGACCGGCCGCACGCATCTGATGGACGCGATGCCGCTGACCTTCGCGCAGGAGTTCGGCGCGTGGTCGGCGCAATTGGAATCGGCGCAGGCGCGCATCGAGGACAGCCTGAAGCGCGTGCGCCGGCTGCCCATCGGCGGCACCGCGATCGGCACCGGCATCAATGCGCATCCGAAGTTCGGCAAGGGCGTGGCGAAGGCGCTATCGGCGGCGACCGGCGCGAAGTTCGAGCAGGCCGCCAATACCTTCGAAGGACTGGCCGCGCAGGACGATCTGGTGGAGCTGTCCGGCCAGTTCAGTGCGCTGGCGGTGGCGCTGATGAAGATCGGCAACGACCTGCGCTGGATGAATTCCGGGCCACTGGCGGGCCTCGGCGAGATCGAACTGCCTGCCTTGCAGCCGGGTTCCTCGATCATGCCCGGCAAGGTCAATCCGGTGATCCCCGAGGCGCTGTGCATGGTCTGCGCGCAGGTCATCGGTTTGCACCAGGCGGTGGTGGTGGCGGGGCAGAGCGGCAACTTCCAGCTCAACGTGATGCTGCCGCTGATCGCCTGCAACCTGGACGAGGCCAACGGCCTGCTGGCGAACGCGATGCGCGAACTGGCCGACAAGGCCATCGCCGGGCTGCGCATCCGCAAGGACGTGGTGGCCGATGCGCTGGACCGCAATCCGATCCTGGTCACCGCACTCAATCCGGTGATCGGCTACGAGAAGGCGGCGAAGATCGCCAAGCGCGCCTATGCCGAGAATCGGCCGGTGCTGGAGGTGGCGCTGGAAGACAGCGGCCTGCCGGAGAAACGCCTGCGCGCGCTGCTCGATCCGGCCGATCTGACGACGGGCGGCATCAAGGACTGAGCGCGCCCGGCCATCGGCAAGCTGCGCAATCCGTCATTCCCGCGACGGCGGGAATGACGGGCGAAAACAAGGCGACGCCGGGCGATGATCGCTCGGCGTTTGCGCTCAGTTCCCGCCCAGGTTGAACGTGATCGGCACCACCACCTCGGCGGCGGTCGGCTGGCCGCCGCGCGTGGCCGGCTGGAAGCGCCAGCGGCGTACGGCTTCCAGCGCGGCGCGGTCGAGGTAGCGGTTGCCGCTGCCTTCCGCCAGTTCGAGCCTGTCCACGCTGCCGTCGGCCGCCACCATCACCCGCACCCGGACCGTGCCGCCGGCGCCCATGCGCAGGGCTTCCTGCGGATAGCGCGGCGCGGGCGAATTGAGCGGCTGCGGAATGGCGCGGTCGCTGTCGGTGGGTGCGGGCTGCGACGCCGGAGGCGGCGGTGCGACGGGGCGCACGGGCGCTTCCAGAAGCCTCGGCTGGTCGCCGGTGGGCGCGGCGGCCACGTCGCTGGCGCTGTCCTTGCCGACCACGCGCAGGCCGCTGGCGTTGCCGGCCAGGTCTGGCGGTAGCGGCGCGGGCAGGGCATCGACCTGGCCGGGCGCGGCCGGCGTGCCGTCGGCCTTGTAGAAGTCGTAGTCGTGGCGGGACTTGAGCCAGACCAGCAGGAACAGCAGCAGGCCGACGGCAAAGGCCAGTGCGGCCAGCTTCAGCACGGTGGGCGACAGCAGCGGCGGACGCTGCGGGCGTTGCGGTTCGGGTGCGGACATGTCCGCATTCTTGCACAGCCCGCGCGATGCCCTGCCAGCGGGCGCCCGCTCGGCGATAATGGGCGTTCACCCGTCTCACTGATGGTCCCATGCTCGATCCCGTCCTGCTGCGCAACCAACCCGCCGACCTCGCCGAGCGCCTGCGCGCCAGCCGCGGTTTCGAACTCGACGTCGCCCGGCTGGAAGCGCTGGAGTCCGCGCGCAAGCAGATCCAGGTGCGCACCCAGGAGTTGCAGAACCTGCGCAACACCCGCAGCAAGCAGATCGGCATGCTGAAGGCGAAGGGCGAGGACGTGTCCGCGGTGATGGCGGAAGTGGCCGGCTTCGGCGAGGAACTGAAAGCGTCGGAAGTCGAGCTGGAACGCATCCGCGCCGAGATCGACGCGATCGCCCTCGGCATTCCCAACCTGCCCGACGCCTCGGTGCCGCTGGGCGGCGACGAATCCGGCAACGTCGAGCAGCACCGCTGGGGCAGCCCGCGCGCGTTCGATTTCGAGGTCAAGGACCACGTCGAACTCGGCACGCGCAACGGCTGGCTGGACGGCGAAACCGCGGCCAAGCTGTCGGGCTCGCGCTTCACCGTGCTGCGCGGCCAGCTGGCCCGCCTGCACCGCGCGCTGGCGCAGTTCATGCTCGACCTGCACACCGGCGAACACGGCTACGAGGAAACCAACGTGCCGGTGATCGTCAACGCCGAGTCGATGCGCGGCACCGGCCAGCTGCCGAAGTTCGAGGAAGACCTGTTCTCCACCCAGTTGGGCGAACACAAGCGCTACCTGATCCCGACCAGCGAAGTGCCGTTGACCAACATCGTCCGCGACGAGATCGTGGAGGCGGAAAAGCTGCCGCTGCGCATGACCGCGCATTCGATGTGCTTCCGCTCCGAGGCCGGCAGCGGCGGCCGCGACGTGCGCGGCATGATCCGCCAGCACCAGTTCGAGAAGGTGGAGCTGGTCAGCGTCGCCAAGCCCGAGGAGTCCGACGCCGAGCACCAGCGCATGACCCGCTGCGCCGAGGTCGTGCTGGAGAAGCTCGGCCTGCCGTACCGCCGCATGCTGCTGTGCAGCGGCGACATGGGCTTCGGCGCGACCAAGACCTACGACCTCGAAGTCTGGCTGCCCTCGCAGGACACCTACCGCGAGATTTCCTCCTGCTCCAACTGCGGCGATTTCCAGGCCCGCCGCATGCAGGCGCGCTGGCGCAACCCGGCCACCGGCAAGCCCGAGCCGGTGCATACGCTCAACGGTTCCGGCGTGGCGGTGGGCCGCGCGCTGATCGCGGTAATGGAGAACTACCAGAACGCCGACGGCAGCATCGACGTGCCGGATGCCTTGCAGCCGTACATGGGCGGGGTCGCCCGCATCGGTTGATGCCGAGCTTCATCGTCGCGTAAAAAAACGGGCCCGCGATGCGGGCCCGTCGCGTTCCGGCAGGGGAGGGAGGGAACGCGAAAGGAACCGTCAGGCCGCCAGCGGCAGCGCGTGGTCGATGTGCGCCTGCGCGGCTTCCAGCGCCTGGCTGCGCAGCTCCGGCGAAATGTTCAGTCCTTCCGCGCTGACGAATTCCACGTCGTCGATGCCAAGGAAACCGAGCACCTGGCGCAGATAGGGTTCGACGAAGTTGCGGCCGCTCTCGGCCGGATGCAGGCCGCCATAGGTCGCCGCGACGATCACCTTCCTGCCGCCGGCCAGACCCTGTGGGCCCTCGGCGGTGTAGCGGAAGGTCTTGCCGGCCACCGCGACGCGGTCGATCCACGCCTTGAGCTGGCTGGGAATGCCGAAGTTGTACATGGGCGCGCCCAGCACCACCACGTCGGCGGCCAGGAAGTCCTGCATGGCGCGCGCGGAGCGGGCGGCCTCGGTGGGATCGGACTTGGCCAGGCTGGCGCCGTCGAGGTGCGGAAGCGCATGCTCGCCGGCAAGGTCGCGATGCTTTACCTGGGCGCTCGGCGCATCGCGCAGCAGGCGGGCGACGATGGCGGCGGTCAGGGCGCGGCTGGCCGAGTTCTGGCCGAGCACGCTGGAGTCGAGATGCAGGATGTTCATGGCGGTGTTCCCGTGCGGATGCGGCCAGCGCCGCGTTGGGAACATCATGGGTCGTTGCATTTCAGCAATAAACAAGCTTGAATATCACTGTTCGTTCCATATTCGGAATTATCGCGATGCAGGATCTCAACGACCTCTACTACTTCGCCGCGGTGGTGGACCACGGCGGATTCGCCGCCGCCGAGCGCGCGCTGGGCATTCCCAAGTCGCGCCTAAGCCGGCGCATCAGCGCGCTGGAAACCGAACTGGGCGTGCGCCTGTTGCAGCGCTCGACGCGCCGCTTCGCCGTCACCGACGTCGGCACCAGCGTGCATCGCCACGCGCAGTCGATGCTGGCCGAGGCGCAGGCCGCGCGTGAGGCGGTGGATCGCCTGAGCGCCGAACCGCGCGGCAGCGTGCGGGTCAGCGTGCCGGTGTCGATGGCGCAGCACCAGTTCCCGAAGCTGCTGCCGGAGTTCATGGCGCTGTACCCGAAGGTGCGCGTGCAGTTGATCGTCAGCAATCGCCGGGTCGACGTGATCAACGAAGGCGTCGACGTCGCCATCCGCGTGCGCAGCAAGCTGGACGAGGACGGCAGCCTGGTGATGCGCAGCTTCGGCCAGATCCAGGAACTGCTGGTCGCCAGCCCCGCCTACCTGGACCGCGCCGGCCGCCCGCGGACGCCGGAGGAGCTGGCCGACCACGTGACCCTGAGCGTCAACGAGGACGACGCCCGCCAGCGCTGGGAACTGCACGGCCCGGACGGCGAGGTGCGCCGGATCGAACTGCAGCCGCGCGTGACCGGCTTCGACTTCCCGATGATGCAGGCCATGGCGGAAGGCGGCATCGGCATCACCCTGCTGCCGGAAACCATCTGCGCCGACGCCGTGCGCCGCGGCGACCTGGAAGTGGTGCTGCCGCAGTGGCGGCTGCCGCAGGGCATCGCCCATGCCGTGTTCGCCTCGCGTCGCGGCATGCTACCGGCGGTGCGCGTGTTCATCGACTTCTTGGCGCAGAAGCTGCCGCCGATGCTGGAAGCGGCGCGGCTGGAGTGCAGCGATCCGGAATGCCTGAAGCGCAAGGCGCAGGCGGGGAAGAAGAAGGGGTAGTGGCGGAAGCGGTGAGATTCGAACTCACGGATGGTTTGACCCATCGCCGGTTTTCAAGACCGGTGCCTTAAACCGCTCGGCCACGCTTCCGTAATTGCTGATTGTCATGCGCCGCTTGGCCGGCGCATCCCGCGCCTCGCATCGGCCAGCGGGTACGCCGCCTTTCGCTTCGGCATCCCGCTTGAGCGAGCAAGACCGGCGCCGTGAGCCGTTGAGCTGCGCTCCTGCGGCGGCCATTGTCGCATGCCGAACCGGTTTCGCGGCCGATGCTCAGCGCGCGTAGCCGCGCAGTAGGTCGATGAGCCTACGGGCCTCCGCCTGCCGTTTCGCTTCATCGGATTCACCGGCCACGTGCTCGGCGAGATGGCCGGACATCACTTCCATCATCAGCGCGTGCATCGCGCCCTTGGCGGCGGCGGCCTGCACCAGGATGTCGGTGCATTCCGTTTCCGCGTCGAGCGCTTTTTCCAGCGCGGCCACCTGGCCGGCGATCCGGCGCACGCGCGCAAGCAGCTTCTTCTTGTCCCGAATGACGTGCGCCATGGGGGAAGACCATATACCCTATGGGGGTATTTTTCCAGAGTGTTGACGCCATGAGCCTCGAAGCCCTCGCCGACGCACGGCGCCACACCCATGCGTTCGACCGCGGCAATCCGCTGGCCGAGCGCAACACGCGGCGGGCGATGTGGCTGACGCTGGCGATGATGGTGGTAGAGATCGCCGGCGGCTGGTGGTTCAACTCGATGGCGGTGCTGGCCGACGGCTGGCACATGAGTTCGCACGCGCTGGCGCTGGGCCTGTCGGCGTTCGCCTACGTCTGCGCGCGCCGCTACGCCCACGACCGGCGTTTCGCCTTCGGCACGTGGAAGATCGAGATTCTCGGCGGCTACACCAGTGCCATTCTGCTGCTGGGCGTAGCGGCGCTGATGGCGGTGCAGTCGGTGGAGCGGCTGCTGCATCCGGGTGCGATCCATTACCGGCAGGCGATCGCCATCGCGGTGGTGGGGCTGGCGGTGAACCTGATCTGCGCGTGGTGGTTGCGCGACCACCACGCGCATGATCACCACGACCACGACCACGACCACGACCACGACCACGACCACGACCACGACCACGACCATGGACATGGACATGATCTGAACCTGCGTTCCGCCTACCTGCACGTACTGGCGGACGCTGCGACATCCGTATTGGCCATCGTCGCCCTGCTGGGCGGGATGTATTTCGGCGCCGCCTGGCTGGATCCGGCGATGGGACTGGTGGGTGCGGCGCTGGTGTCGGCCTGGGCCTGGGGGCTGGTGCGCTCCAGCGGACGCATCCTGCTGGATGCGCAGATGGACTTGCCGGTGGTGGCCGAAGTGCGCGAGGCGATCGAGGGCGGCGCCCTCCCGGCGAAGATCAGCGACCTGCACGTCTGGCAGGTGGGGCGGGGCAAGTTCGCCTGCGCGGTGGAAGTGGTGGCCGCGGCCGGTGTGGATGCCGATGCGGTCCGCCGCGCGCTCGGCGTGCACGAGGAATTGGTGCACGTCACGGTGGAGATGGTGCCGGTGGGCGCGTATTAGCGGAACCGCATGCGGTTCACCCACCTTGCATGACGAAATGCTCCTGCGGTCAGTCGCAGGTCAACAATGCGTGGACGGGCACATCCAGCGCCACGGCGATCTTCTCGATGTTGTCGAGCGAAATGTTCCGGCGCAGTCGTTCGACGTGCGCGATGAACGTCCTGTCCAGCCCCGCTTCAAGCGCCAGCGCGTCCTGCGACAGGCCGCGTTCGGCGCGCAGGCGCTTCATGTTGAGCGCCAGCAAGACGCGAGCACTCTGCGGTTGGGGAGGTGTTCTGGACACTCCCAAACTGTCAGGGTGTGTGGTATATGTGTCACCGGTGTTTAAGACACTATTTGGGTCTGCCGCCACGGGGGCAAGAGGCGGCAGGGATTGGAGGAATGCAATGGGGGCGTTGTTCTATCTGGGGCTTGCCGTGTTCGTCATCGGAGGAATCGGAACCCTAATCGCTTCGTTCAAGGTCAGCTTCTTGTGGGGGCTGGCATGCTTCATTCCGCCCGTGTCCCTGATTTTTCTGATCCTGCACTGGGACGTTGCCAAGAATCCGTTTTTCCTGCAGTTGACTGGGTTCGCGCTGATGTTTCTTGGCGCAGGTTTCCAATAGCATGATGGGCGATGCGAGCCAACGCCGATTTGCAGCGCATTGGGCATCGGTTTGGAGGGAATCGTGAAGGTAAAAGATTTGATCTTGCTCGTTGTTCTTGGCGCTGGCGCGCTCTATGCCTATGACAAGATCAAGTCCGCCTCGTCTCTGCAAATCCAGGAATCGGAACAGCCGGCAAGGCGATCTGTTCGGCCTGCTGCGCCAACGTCCGCGCCGGTAGAAGACCGTTCATGGATCAAACCAAGAAGCGAACAGCCTTCTGTGGCAAGCGCATCTTCGTACCAATGCGACGGCAGGACGCATTGTTCCCAAATGCGCTCGTGCGATGAGGCGAAATACTTTATCCAGCATTGCCCCAACACGGAGATGGACGGCGATGGCGACGGCATCCCTTGCGAGCGGCAGTGGTGCAATTAGCTGGCATTGCCCGTTCGTGAGGCGGCAAGGGCACTCGATGGACAGCGGCTAGAATCCGGTTTTCTGCTGTGAAGCCCGTCATGCCCTACACCCCCATCGTCGCCACCCTCGGCTACGTGCTCTCGCCCGACCGCGAGCGCGTGCTGATGATCCATCGCAACGCGCGTCCCGGCGACCATCATCTCGGCAAGTACAACGGCCTCGGCGGCAAGCTCGAGCCGGACGAGGACGTGCTAGCCGGCATGCGCCGCGAGCTCCGCGAGGAAGCCGGCATCGAATGCACGTCGCTGCGGCTGCGCGGGACGATTAGCTGGCCAGGCTTCGGCAAGCACGGCGAGGACTGGCTGGGCTTCGTGTTCGTGGTCGATGCGTTCACCGGCACGCCGCCGGAGCGCAATCCGGAAGGCGCGCTGGAGTGGGTGAAGCGCGATCGCATCCTCGATCTACCGCTGTGGGAGGGCGACCGCCATTTCCTGCCGCTGGTGTTCGACGACGATCCGCGCCCGTTCCACGGGGTGATGCCGTACCGCGACGGGCGGATGCTGTCGTGGAGCTATTCGCGCGCCTGACGCGCGCGCCGCGCGGTCAACGCTGCGGCCAGCGCAGCGCCTTCACCAGCAGCTGGAACGCGGGCGAGGACTGCCGGCGGCTGGGGTAGTACAGGTGGTAGCCGGGGAAGGGTGGGCACCAGTCGCCGAGCACGCGGCGCAGGTGCCTGCTGCGGAGTTCCGGTTTGACGATGTCGTCCGGCAGGCAGGCCAGGCCGAAGCCGTCCAATGCGGCCTGCACGATGTGGCGCGGGGTGTTGAAGGTCAGCCGGCCTTCCACGCGCACGTTGATGGTGCGGCCGTCGCGCTCGAACTCCCAGGCGTACAGGCCGCCTTGGCGCATGAAGCGCAGGTTGATGCAGTCGTGCGCGGTCAGGTCCTGCGGCGTCTTCGGCACGCCGCGTTCGGCGAGATAGGACGGCGCGCCGACCACCGCCATCCGCAGCGGCGGGCCGATCGGCACCGCGATCATGTCGCGCGCCACCTGCTCGCCGAGGCGGACGCCGGCGTCGAAACCCTCGGCGACGATGTCGGTGAGGTTCTGGTCGGCGACCAGTTCGACGCGGATGTCGGGATGGGCGCGCAGCAGTTTGGCGAGCTTCGGCCACAGGATCGCGTCGATCGCCGGTTCGAGGCTGTTGATGCGGATCGTGCCGGCGGGCTTTTCGCGCAGTTCGCTGAGGCCGGATACCGCCGCTTCGATCTCGTCGAAGCCCGGGCCGATGCCGTCGAGCAACCGTTTGCCGGCGTCGGTGGGCGTGACGCTGCGAGTGGTGCGGTTGAGCAGGCGGATGCCGAGCCGGGCTTCCAGTCCGCGCAGGGTATGGCTGAGCGCGGACGGCGAGACGCCCAGCTTCGCCGCGGCGCGGGTGAAGCTGCCCTCCCGCGCCACGGTCAGGAAGGCGAGCAGGTCGCTGTGGTGGTCGCGGGCCATCGCGTCGATTCCGATTGTTGAGCCGGAATCATAAGCGCATGCCGATTGCGCCATCTAATCCGCGCAATGCCGCGGGTGCAGACTGCCGGCCTGTCGCGGTCGGCTCCCGGTCGCGGCCCACGAAGGCAAGCTGGAGCAAGACATGCAGATCATCCGCAACGGCTCGGTGCCCTCCGCCAAGGGGCCGTCCGACTGGTTCACCGGCGACGTCCGCATCGACATGATGTTCAAGCACGGCGGGGGCTCGCCGGTCACCGGCGCGATCGTCACCTTCGAGCCGGGTGCGCGCACCGCCTGGCACACGCATCCGCTCGGGCAGACCCTGATCGTCACCGCCGGCAAGGGCTGGACGCAGTGCGAGGGCGGGCCGGTGGTGGAGATCGGCGCCGGCGACATCGTGTGCTGCCCGTGCCGGCATCGCCACTGGCACGGCGCCACGCCGGACACCGCGATGACCCACATCGCGATCACCGAGGCATTGGACGGGCAGGTGGTCGAGTGGATGGAACACGTCGTCGACGCCGACTACCTGAAAGGCCCCGCCGCGGCCTGATCCTTGCCGCCATCCCGCGGGCGTATCCTGCCCGCATCCGAACGGAGACCGAACCAATGACCACACGCGCCTACGGCGTCAACGCCGCCAACGAATCCTTCCAGTCGATGGACATCGCGCGCCGCGCGCCCGGCCTGCGCGACGTACAGATCGAGATCGCGTACTGCGGCATCTGCCATTCCGACCTGCACACCGCGCGCTCGGAGTGGGCCGGCACGCTGTATCCCTGCGTGCCAGGGCACGAGATCGTCGGCCGCGTCAGCGCGGTCGGCAGCGAGGTGACGGGCTTCAAGGCCGGCGACACCGTCGGCGTCGGCTGCATGGTCGGCAGCTGCCAGCACTGCGCGGCCTGCGAGGAAGGGCTGGAGCAGTACTGCGAGCGCGGCCTGATCGGCACCTACAACGGGCCGACGCCGGACGCGCCGGGCCATACGCTGGGCGGCTATTCGCAGCGGATCGTGGTGGACGAGAAGTTCGTGCTGCACGTGCGCCATCCGCAGGAGCAGCTGGCGGCGGTCGCGCCGCTGCTGTGCGCCGGCATCACCACCTATTCGCCGCTGCGGCACTGGAACGTCGGGCCGGGCAAGAAGGTGGGCATCGTCGGCATCGGCGGGCTGGGCCACATGGGCGTCAAGATCGCGCACGCGATGGGCGCGCACGTGGTCGCCTTCACCACCAGCGAATCCAAGCGGCAGGCGGCGCACGACCTCGGCGCCGACGAAGTGGTGGTGTCGCGCGACCGCGCGCAGATGAAGGTGCAGGCGAACAGCTTCGACTTCATCCTCGACACGGTGGCGGCCAGCCACGACCTGGACGCGTTCTCTTCGCTGCTCAAGCGCGACGGCACGCTGTGCCTGGTCGGCGTGCCGGAGCACGCGCATCCCTCGCCGAACGTCGGCAACCTGATCTTCAAGCGCCGCGCGATCG
This sequence comes from Thermomonas brevis, assembly GCF_014395425.1. NCBI lineage: Bacteria > Pseudomonadati > Pseudomonadota > Gammaproteobacteria > Lysobacterales > Lysobacteraceae > Thermomonas > Thermomonas brevis. The sequence goes on along the minus strand of NZ_CP060711.1, from coordinate 313,745 downwards.
CCGGCTCGCTGATCGGCGGGATCAAGGAGACGCAGGAGATGCTGGACTTCTGCGCGCAGCACGGCATCGTCGCCGACATCGAGATGATCCGCGCGGACGGGATCGACGCGGCCTACGAGCGCATGCTCAAGAGCGACGTGAAATACCGCTTCGTGATCGACGTCGCGACGATGTGAGCCGTCGCGGCGGTTGTCCACAATCGCTGTGGATGGAAATCGTATAACGGTGTGGATAACCGCAGGAGCGCGAGGCGGGGCAAGGCTGTCAACGGGGGTGGCGAGAAATTCGCCACCCCCTTTTTCGTGTCTTCGCGCGGACGGGCGAAGGCTTGTCCACAGTGGCTGTGGATGGAAATCGTATAAGGATGTGGATAACCGCGGCAGCGCGTTGCGCGGCGCGGCTGTCAAGAGCATTGGCGATTAATTCGCCACATGCCGGGCGGCGCGGAACGGAGGATCAGGCGTCGAGCTGGCGCGCGGGATCGGACAGTTCCAGTTCGCGCAGCACCACGCTGGCCTGGGTGCGGTTGCGCACGCCGAGGCGTTCGAAGATCGCGGTCAGGTGCGCCTTCACCGTGCGTTCCTGCACGTCCAGGCGGTCGGCGATCTGCTTGTTGAGCAGGCCCTCGGCGACCAGCGACAGCACGCGGAACTGCTGCGGCGACAGGCTGGCGAGGCGGGCGGCGAGGTCGGCGTCGCCCGGCGAGCTCTGCGCGCGCGCGACGCTGGCGCGCAGCGCGGCGGGCAGCCAGGTTTCGCAGGCCAGCACGCTGCGGATGGCGTCGCGCAGTTCGTCCAGACCGGCGCTCTTGGGCAGGTAGCCGGCGGCGCCGTGGTCCAGCGCGCGGCGCACCACGCGTGGATCGTCGTTGGCGGACACCACCACTACTGCTACGCCCGGATGCTGCGCGCGTACCGCCGCGAGCCCGGCGAGGCCGTGGTTGCCGGGCATGTGCAGGTCGAGCAGCACCAGATCCACCTGCGGCTGCGCTTCGAGCAGGGCCAGGACGCTTTCCAGCGTGCCGGCTTCGAACAGCTCCACTTCGCCGAGCGCATCGCGCGCCGCCTGCCGCAGCGCGGCGCGGAACAGCGGGTGGTCGTCGGCGATCAGGAGGGAGGGCATGGGGGGGTTACGTCATTTCCAGTACTGTTGCTCGTCATTCCCGCGAAGGCGGGAATCCAGCTCTTGCTTCGTCGCTTTGCGTTCTCCATCAAACAACATCAAGGACTGGATTCCCGCCTTCGCGGGAATGACGTTGGGAAGGATCACTGCGCCGTCCAGCCGCCGTCCACCGGCATCGCCGCGCCGGTGATGTTGTGCGCCTCGCGCCGGCACAGGAACACCGCCAGTGCGCCGATCTCGGTGGGCAGGGTCATGCGCAGGCTGGGCTGCTTCTCGGCCAGCAGCGCGCGCACGCCGTCGTCGCGGCTGCCGCCGTTCATGCGCGCCTCGATCTGCGGTTCGATCAGCGGCGTCTCCACCCAGCCCGGGCAGATGCAGTTGACGGTGATGCCGCCGGAATCGCGGCTGCCCTGTGCGGCGTATTCCAGCGCGGCGACCTTGCTCAGCCCGACGATGCCGAACTTGCTGGCGACGTAGGGCGCCTTGTCCTTCGACGCCACCAGCCCGTGCACCGAGGCCACGTTGACCACGCGCCCGTAGCCGCGCGCCGCCATCGCCGGCATCGCCGCGCGCATGGTGTGGAAGGCGGACGACAGGTTGATGGCGATGATGTCGTTCCACTTCTGTACCGGCATCTCGTGCAGCGGCACCGCGTGCTGGATGCCGGCGTTGTTGACCAGGATGTCCACGCCGCCGTTCGACCACCCGGCGAGGTCGGCCATCATCGTTTCGATGGCGGCGGGATCGCGCAGGTCGGCGCCGAAGTGCTTGGTTGAAGCCGGCCGCGTGCCGCCGCTGCCGGCGGCATCGACTTCGCCGAGCGCGGCGGTGATCTGTTCGGGCGTGCCGAGGCCGTTGATCGCCACCTTCGCGCCGGCGGCGGCCAGCGCCCGGGCGATGGCCAAACCAATCCCGGACGTGCTGCCGGTCACCAGCGCGGTGCGGCCTTGCAGGAATGTATCGCTCATGGTGGAACCTGGAACCGTGGGGAACCCATACGCTAGCAGGAACGCGCTGCGGCCTGCTGGTACGAAAGTACGATGCGACGGGGTCGGGGCACGGGGTAAGGTCGGCCCATGAACACACTCCGTCATTGCGCCCTGATCGCCGCCGCCGCGCTGCTGGCCGGCTGCGCTTCCGCTCCCGCTTCCAAGGACAACGCCGCCATGTTCAGCCCATCGCGCGCCACCGAGCATCGCGACCACGACGACCTGCTGACCGGCGGGCTGGGGCTGGACGGCCTGCGCGCGATGCTGCCGCCGGCGTTCGCCGACGCGGAGCATCCGACGCCGGCCGAACTGCGCCGCCGCGCCCTGTGGAGCAACTGGCGCGGCATCGCCGACCTGGCGCCGGGTGGCGGCTACGGCACGCTGTACGGCAGCGTGGCGAACGTGCCGGGCCGCGAGTTCAGCGCGCTGGCCCACATTCCCGGCGCGAAGCAGCCGCATCGCGTGCTGGTGCAGCTGCCGGACGCGTTCGACGCGAACAAGCGCTGCGTGGTGGTGACCGCGTCGTCCGGTTCGCGCGGCATCTACGGCGCGATCGCGGTGGCCGGCGCGTGGGGCCTGCCGCGCGGCTGCGCGGTGGCCTATACCGACAAGGGCAACGGCACGGATTATTTCGACCTCGACGCCGGGCAGGGCGTCGCCGAGGACGGCACGGTGGCGCCGGCCGACGTGGCGCTCGCGTTCAAGCCGGAGCCCGCGACCGGTTCCGGCATCGCCTACAAGCACGCGCATTCGCAGGACAACCCGGAGGCCGATTGGGGCCGCCACGTGAAGCAGGCGGCGCAGTTCGCGCTGGCGACGCTCGATGCGCAGTTGCCGCAGCAGGCGCCGTTCACCTTCGCCAACACGCGCATCATCGCCGTCGGCATCTCCAACGCCGGCGGCGCGGTGCTGCGCGCGGCGGAAGACGGCGAGCCGTGGCTGGACGCGGTGGTGGCCGGCGAGCCGAACGTGCTGGCGCAAGGCTACGGCGCGCGCAGCCTCTACGACTACACCACCGAGGCCGCGCTGCTGATGCCCTGCGCGCTGCCGCAGCTCGGCATCCCGGCGATGCCGGGACTGGAGGCGAAGTGCGCGGCGCTGGCGGCGCGCGGCCTGCTGTCCGGCGACACCCTCGATGCGCGGCAGAAGGACGCGCTGGCGAAGCTGCACGCCACCGGCTGGACCGATGCCGGCCTGCGCGCGGGCGCGATCAGCGTCGGCTTCGACCTGTGGCGCGCGATCGCCGTGGGCTACGCCTCGGCCTACGGCCGCTATCCCCACGACGCGCATCCCTGCGGCTACCGCTACGCCGCGCTCAATGCGGACTCCAGCCCGCGCGTCGCCACCGCCGCTGAACGCGCGGCGTGGATCGCCGACGGCAGCGGCATTCCGCCCGGCGCCGGCGTGGGCATCGTCGGTCCGCAGCCGCTGGCCGATCTCGGCCTGACCGGCCTGCAATGCCTGCGCGCGCTGTGGACGGGCGAGGGCGCAGACGCGCAGCGGGTGCGCAAGGGCGTGGAGGAAACCCGCGCCGCGCCGCCGCGCGCCGGCCTGCCGGTGGTGGTGATCCACGGCACCGACGACGGCCTGGTGCCGCCGGCCTTCTCCAGCGCGCCCTACGTGGCGATGGCGAAGGCGGCCGGCCGCGATGTGCGCTACTGGCAGGTGCGCAACGCCCAGCATTTCGACGGCTTCCTGGCGCTGCCGCACATGGCCGCCGCCTACCTGCCGCTGTTGCCGTACGTGTATGAGGCGCTGGACCGGGTCGATGCGCACCTGGACGGCAAGGCCGCGCTGCCGGAAGACGCGACCATCGCCACCGTGCCGCGCATGGGCGCGCCGCTGGGGCCGGGGAACCTAGCGCTGCCGCGCTGACGGCGCAGTTGCCGGCTTCACGCCGGCTTTGGCAAGCTGCCGGCATGAAACAGCGCCACTTCTCGATGCTGCGCGAGTTCCACCTCGCGGACTGGTTCACCCTCGGCAACGCCTTCTGCGGCACCGGCGCGATCTTCGCGGCGATGCGTTTCCTGCAGGACGGCGTGGTCCGCGACCTGTTGGTCGGCATGGCGCTGATCCCGCTGGCCTTCGTGTTCGACGCGCTGGACGGGCGCATCGCGCGCTGGCGCAAGGTGGCCTCGACGCTGGGGCGCGAGCTGGATTCGCTGGCCGACGTGATCAGCTTCGGCGTCGCCCCGGCCGCGCTGGGCTACGCCTGCGGGCTGCAGGGCGGCTGGGACTGGCTGATCCTGAGCGGCTTCGTCGGCTGCGGCGTCAGCCGGCTGGCGCGCTACAACGTCACCGCCGAAACACTGTCGGACGGCGGCGACAAGGTGAAGTATTTCGAGGGCACGCCGATCCCGACCAGCGTGGTCATCGTCGGCCTGCTGGCCTTCGCGGCCTGGCGCGGCGACATCGGCGCGTCGCTGTGGCTGGGCGTGGTCAAGCTGGGACCGTGGCAGCTGCACCCGCTGGCGCTGGTCTATGCGCTGTCCGGCGCACTGATGATCAGCAAGACCTTGCGCATTCCCAAGCCCTGAGCGCCGCGCGATGGCGGTGTCGCACCGGCATTGCTAGCATCGGCGGACAGGACGGAGGGAACATGGCGGACGCATCCAACGATTTCGCGGCGCTGGCGCGCCAGTACATGGATCTCTGGGGGATGCGCTGCGCGGCGCGTCGCCGCAGTCCGTGCCCGACATGGGCATGCCGGGCATGCGCGAGACGCTGGACGCATGGATGCGGCAGGTCGGCGCGCAGGCCGGGTTCTCCGCGCCGCTGGAGCACTTCAACCGCCAGAGCAGCGACTGGTACGCGCAGATGCAGCAGGTGGCCGCGCGCTTCGCCGGGCGCGACCACAGCGCGCGCGACGTGGCATCGGCCTGGCGCGACGCGTTCGGCGGCGATCATCCGTTCTCCGGCCTGCTCGACGGCATGCGCGGACCGGGGCTGGAAAGCGTCTCGCAATGGATGGAGGCCGCCGCGCCGTCGTTGCAGGGCCTGCGCGCCGAGGCCGCCGCCGCGCTGCGGATGCCGGCGTTCGGCTTCACCCGCGAGCACCAGGAGCGGTTGCAGGCGCTGGCGCAGGCGCAGCTGCGCTGGCAGGAGGCGCAGCGGGCGTATGCGGCGCTGATGGCGGAAGTGTCGCGCGATGCGATCTCCCGCTTCGAATCGAAGCTGGCCGAGCGCGAGGAGCCGGGGCGACAGATCGGCAGCGTGCGCGCCCTGTTCGACCTGTGGGTGGACGCCGCGGAGGAGGCCTGGGCCGAGGCGGCGCTGTCGCCCGAATACCGCCATGCTTTCGGCGAACTGGTCAATGCGCAGATGCGCCAGCGCGCCGCCGCGCAGGCGATCGGCGAACAGGCCGCCGGCATGTACGGCTGGCCGGCGCGCGGCGAGCTGGACAGCGCGCATCGCAAGATCGCCGAACTGGAGCGCCAGCTGCGGCGGATGCAGCGCCGGGACGACGAGGTTGCGCAGCCGGCGCCTGCCGCCACGCCGCGCCCGGCGGCGGCATCCGCGAAACCGGCCGCGAGGAAAGCGGCGGCGAAGAAGCCGGTAGTCGCGAAAGCCGCGCCCAGGCCGGCCAAGGCCGCGCCTGCGCGCAAGCCGGCCGCACCCGCGAAGAAGGCCGCCGCCGCGAAGTCGGCTGTCAAAAAGACCGTGAAGAAGACCGCCGGCAAGACCGGCTCCGCCGCGAGGAAGCGTCGATGATTGGGCCGCTGAACATCACCTTCGAATCGCTGGCCGAAGACACCGACCGGCTGCGGCGCAAGCTCGTCGCCGGCATGGACACCTTGCGCGGGATGGACGACGTGGAGTTCGGCGTCACCCCGCGCGAGGAAGTCTGGCGCGACGGCAAGGTCGTGCTGTACCGCTTCCGCGGCGAGGCCGCGCCCACCGCGCGCGTGCCGATCCTGATCTCCTACGCGCTGGTCAACCGGCCGTACATGGTGGACCTGCAGGCCGACCGCTCGCTGGTGAAGGGCCTGCTGGCGCGCGGCGAGGACGTGTACGTCATCGACTGGGGCTATCCGGACCGCTCCGACCGCTACCTGACGATGGAGGACTACGTCGAACGCTTCATCGGCGGCGCGCTGGATCACCTGCGCGCGGCGCACGGGCTGGACGCGATCAACCTGCTCGGCATCTGCCAGGGCGGCGCGTTCTCGCTGTGCTACGCCTCGCTGCATCCGGAGAAGGTCAAGAACCTGATCGCGATGGTCACGCCGGTGGACTTCCACACCGCCGACAACATGCTGTCGAACTGGAACCGCGAGATCGACGTGGACCTGCTGGTCGACACGCTCGGCAACGTGCCGGCCGACATGATGAACTTCACCTACCTGATGCTGAAGCCGTGGCGGCTGTTCGCGCAGAAGTACGTGGGCATGGCCGACATCCTCGACGACCGCAAGGCGATGGAGGATTTCCTGCGCATGGAGAAGTGGATCTTCGATTCGCCCGACCAGGCCGGCGAGGCGTTCCGCGAGTTCAGCAAGCAGTTCTTCCAGGAGAACCGCTTCGTCACCGGCGGCGCGAAGGTGGGCGGTCGCGAGGTGCACCTGGGCATGCTGGACATGCCGATCCTCAACATCTACGCCGAGCAGGACCACCTGGTGCCGCCGGACGCCTCGCGCGCGCTGCGCGAATTGTGCGGCAGCGACGACTACACCGAGCTGTCGTTCAAGGGCGGCCACATCGGCATCTACGTGTCCGGCCGCGCGCAGAAGGAAGTGCCGCAGACCATCCACGAATGGCTGGCGAAGCGCGCGCGCTGACGCCGATGCCCATCGCGCTGTTGCGCGCGCTGCAGGTGCTGGGCGCGCTGTGGGCGCTGCCGGTCAGCGTGCTGGGGCTGGCGCTGGGCGCGGCCGGAATGGCGGCGGGCGCGCGGGCGCGTTTCAGCGGGCGGGACCTCGCCCTGGTGTTCCGGCGCTTTCCGTGGGGGCCGGGCGGGGCGCTGACGCTGGGCAACGTGATCCTGCACACCGGCGAGAGCATGGACCGCCGCTGCAACACCTATGCGCATGATGCAGGCCACGCGGTGGAACCGCAGATCGTGCTGGCCGACCACGAGCGCGCGCACGTCTACCAGTACATGGCGCTGGGCGTGCTGTTCCTGCCGCTGTACGCGCTGGGCGGTGGCGTCTCCGCGCGCAATCCGTTCGAACGCGCGGCGGACCGCTACGCGCATACCGGCCGCGGCTGGTGGCCGTGGTCGCGCGCATGAATGCGTGGCGCCGACGAACGGCAGTGCTGAATGCGGATCGCTTAGCCCTTTCCTAACGCATCGGGGACTAGGCTTTCCGCACCGGAGAAAAACTTCGCGGCGCGCAAGACGCCACGGAAAATCGCTCCGGCCCCGACCCGGTCCCCTCCAGGCGCAACGCCCGCGAGACCGGGTTTTTTGTTGTTTTCCTTCTCCCTGCGGGGTGAGGGCGTGCGGCTCACGCGCCATTGGCGCGTGCACGCATGAACGCCCTGCGCTGCGCGCAGGGCCGGGGCGCGTAGCGAGGTGCCCGCAAGGCGGATGAGGGCACGCGGCCGAACCTGTGCCGCCGATGTTCGATCAAGCGCGCTGCTCGACCTCGCCGACCATCCGGCCCCGCCGGTCCACCACCACCCGCGCGCGCCGGCCGTGGTGGTAGAAGCTGGCGCGGTACAGGCCTTCGTCCTCGCCGGTGCCGCGCTCGCACAGCTGGCTGATCTTGCGCTGTTCCAGCAGTCGCAGGAACGCGGCTTCCTCCAGCCCGAGCGCCCGCGCCACCGGTGCGGCGTCGATTTCGATGTCGAGCCTCGGGTTGAGATCGACGGGAATGGACTTGCCCATGCCCGCAGTCTCGCGGCGTGCGCGGCCAGCGGCCATGATCCGGATCAATCGCCGCTCACCGATCGCGGACAAACGAAAGGGGCCAGCGGCCCCTTCCGGATGCAACCTGCGCCGCGGCCGCTCAGTTGGCGTTCTGCAGGTCGTGCAGCTGGCTCGGCACGCTGGCGAAGTAGGCCGCGAGGTCGGCGATCTGCTGGTCGCTCAGGCTCTTGGCCTGCGCCGCCATCACGTCGGCGGTGGCGCCGGCGCGGGTGCCGGCACGGTAGGCCTGCAGCGAATGCGCGATGTAGTCGGCGTACTGGCCGCCCAGCTTCGGGTACATGCCGTCGATCGGCGCGTTGCCGTCGGCGCCGTGGCAGGACGCGCACGCGGCGACGCCGTTGCCGCCCTTGGCGGCGAACTCGCGGCCGGCGTCGGCGTTGCCCGTGGGCAGGCCGGCGGAGGAGGAGACGTGGCCGGCGTCGGCGGCGTGCTCGCCGCCCTCGGACTTGCCGCCGCAGGCGGACAGGGCGAGCGCGCAGGCCAGGGCGAGCAGGGTCATGGAAGTCTTGGTCATGGCGCGGCTCACTTGATGCTGGACAGGTAGGCGGCGATGTCGGCGATGTCCTGCTCGGAGAAGCTCTCCGCCTGGGCCTGCATCGTCGGGTGCTTGCGCTTGCCGGTGCGGTACTCGGCCAGGGCGTTGCGCAGGTAGGTTTCCGACTGCCCGCCGATCTTCGGCACGTGGTAGCTGGGGTAGGCGTTCTTGTAGCCGGTCAGGCCGTGGCAGCCGCGGCAGGTGTAGGTCAGGCCCTTGCCGCGGGTGGCGTCGCCGGCGGTGGGCGCTGCGGGGGCCGCAGCCGTGGTGGTGGCCGCAGGGGCCGCGGCGGGCGCGGGCGAATCCTGGGCGGTGACGGCAGAGGCCACGAGCAGCATGGCCAAGCTTGCGGCAATCGACAGCGGTCGCATCATCGGGCTGTTCCGGGTAGTGGTTCGGATGGATGCCGGGATTCGGGCATCGCTCCGTTCGAGTATAGCGGCGAAAGCACCCGGGTTCATATTCCCGGCTCGCCCGCGGCCTGCAACCGCCGGCGCGGACGGGGTATCGGAATGCATGACCTTCGGCAAGCATGACCTTCGGCGCATGTCGCGCCGGGTTGGATAGGTGACATACTTGACTACAACACCAATCACCAGCGATTCCCTACCCATGCGCTCAACGACTCCGGTCTCCGTCTCCCGCTCCGGCCGCGTGCTTCCGCTCGCCCGGCTCAGCCTCCTGGCCCTCGCCCTGGGGCTGGCCGCCTGCAAGGGTGGCGGCGCCGACGGCAAGGGCCCGGACGGCAAGGACCAGGCCGCCAAGGGGCCGGAAGCCATCCCGGTGGAAGTGGCCAAGGCCTCGACCCGCTCGATCGCCGCCAGCTACGCCGGCACCGCGCCGCTGGAGGCGCGCGCGGAGGCGCAGGTGGTCGCCAAGACCTCCGGCATCGCGCTGCAGGTGTACGCCGACGTCGGCCAGGAGGTGAAGGCAGGCCAGCCGCTGGTGCGAATGGACCGCGACCGCGCGACCCTGCAGGTCGCCCAGGCCGACGCCGACGTGCGCAAGCTGGAAGCCAACTACCAGCGCTCGGCGCAGCTGCTGGAGCAGAAGATGGTCAGCGTCAACGACGTGGACCAGCTCCGCTACAACCTGGAGAACGCCCGCGCGCAGCTGCGCCTGGCCAAGCTGGAGCTGTCCTACGGCACGGTGACCGCGCCGATCTCCGGCGTGGTGGCCTCGCGCAACATCAAGCAGGGCAACCTGGTGCAGATCAACACGCCGATCTTCACCGTGGTCGACACCTCGCGCCTGGAAGCCACGCTCAACGCGCCAGAGCGCGAGATCGAGACGCTGAAGGCCGGGCAGGCCGTGCAGCTCACCGTGGACGCGCTGCCGGGCAAGGTCTTCGACGGCCGCATCGACCGCGTCTCGCCGGTGGTGGATTCCGGCAGCGGCACCTTCCGGGTGATCTGCGCGTTCGACGGCGGCGGCCTGCTGCAGCCGGGCATGTTCGCGCGCATCCGCATCAACTACGACCAGCGCGCCGACGCGCTGGTGATCCCGCGCACCGCGCTGCTGGAAGACGGCGGCACGCCGGCGGTGTTCACGGTGAAGGACGGCAAGGCCGTGCGCTCGGAGCTGAAGCTGGGCTACGTCGACGGCGAATGGGTGGAAGTGCGCGGCGGCCTGCGCGCCGGCGATCCGGTGGTGGTGGCCGGCAAGTCCGCCCTGCGCGAAGGCAGCGCGGTGCAGCTGATCGGCGACAAGGCCGCGCCCGCCGCCGCTGCGTCCGCCCCGAAGGCGGCCGCCAAATGAGTTCGCCCTCGAACCACCAGCCGGACCACGCGCAGGACCCGCACCTCGCGCCGTCGGGCGGCTTCAACCTGGTCGAGTTCGCCACCCGCCGCCGCGTCACCATCGCGATGATGACGCTGACCCTGGTGCTGTTCGGCCTGATCGCGCTGGGCAGCCTCAAGGTCAACCTGCTGCCCGACCTCAGCTATCCCACGCTGACCGTGCGCACCGACTACGAAGGCGCGGCGCCGGCCGAGATCGAGGCCCTGATCTCGCAGCCCGCCGAGGAAGCCCTCGGTGTGGTGAAGGGCCTGCGCAAGCTGAAGTCGGTCTCGCGCACCGGCCAGTCCGACGTGGTGCTGGAGTTCGCCTGGGGCACCGACATGGACCAAGCCAGCCTGGACGTGCGCGACAAGATGGAGTCGCTGCAGTTCCCGCTGGACGCCAAGCCGCCGGTGCTTTTGCGCTTCAATCCGTCCACCCAGCCGATCATGCGCCTGGCGCTGTCGCCGAAGCGGCAGGCGGGCAGCAGCACCGAGGACATCCGCCAGCTGATGGAGCTGCGCCGGTTCGCCGACGACGACCTCAAGCGCAAGCTCGAACCCGTCGACGGCGTGGCTGCGGTGAAGGTCGGCGGCGGCCTGGAGGACGAGGTGCAGGTCGACATCGACCAGCGCAAGCTGGCGCAGTTCGGCCTGTCGCTGGAAAGCGTCATCAACCGGCTGGCGCAGGAGAACGTCAACGTCTCCGGCGGACGGCTGGAGGAAGGCTCGCAGCGCTACCTCGTGCGCACCGTCAACCAGTTCGCCACCGTCGACGAGATGGCGAACATGCTGCTGACCACGCGCACCGCCGCCGCCGGCAACGCCGGCAACGACCAGGCGATGCGGCTCGCCGCCGCCAGCGGCGACGCCAGCGTGATGGCCGCGCTGGCGCAGGACGGCAACACCCAGAGCGGCACCTCGCCATTGCGGCTGAAGGACGTCGCCACCGTGCGCCAGGGCTACAAGGAGCGCGAGGCGATCATCCGCCTGGGCGGCCGCGAGGCGGTGGAGCTGGCGATCTACAAGGAGGGCGACGCCAACACCGTGTCCACGGCCGATGCGCTGGAAGCCCGGCTCAAGACGATTCGCGAGAAGCTGCCGGCCGACATCGAACTGACCACCATTGAAGACCAGTCGAAGTTCATCCGCAACGCCATCCACGACGTGAAGATGGACGGCGTGATCGGCGGCATCCTGTCGATCCTGATCATCTTCCTGTTCCTGCGCGACGGCTGGAGCACCTTCGTCATCTCGCTGTCGCTGCCGGTGTCGATCATCGCCACCTTCTTCTTCATGGGGCAGCTGGGGCTTTCACTCAACGTGATGTCGCTGGGCGGCCTCGCGCTCGCCACCGGCCTGGTGGTGGACGACTCCATCGTGGTGCTGGAGTCCATCGCGAAGGCGCGCGAACGCGGCCTCGGCATCCTCGATGCGGCGATCGCCGGCACCCGCGAAGTCAGCATGGCTGTCGTCGCGTCCACGCTCACTACCATCGCGGTGTTCCTGCCGCTGGTGTTCGTGCAGGGCATTGCCGGCCAGCTGTTCCGCGACCAGGCGCTGACCGTGGCGATCGCCATCGGCGTGTCGCTGGTGGTGGCGATGACGCTGATCCCGATGCTGAGCGCGCTGAAGGGCCGCCCGCCGCTGGGCTTCCCGGAGGAGGCCGCGCATCCGCACTGGCAGCCGAAGAAGACCTGGCAGAAGCCGGCCGCCTACACCGGCCGCGGCGTCGGTGCGATGTTCCGCTACGGCTTCTTCAGCGCCGCGTGGCTCATCGTGCGCGCCTGGCGGGGACTGGCAGCGGTGGTCGGCCCGGTGATGCGCAAGGCCAGCGACCTGGCCATGGCGCCCTACGGCCGCGCCGAACGCGCCTACATGCGCGTGCTGCCGAAGGCGCTGCAGCGGCCGATGCCGGTGCTGCTGGTCGCCGCGCTGGCGTTCGCGCTGACGATGGCGGCGGTGCCGATGCTGGGCACCGACCTGATCCCGCAGTTCGCGCAGGATCGCTTCGACATGACCGCCAAGCTGCCGCCCGGCACGCCGCTGGCGCAGACCGACGCGCTGATCCGCGACGTGCAGGGCGTGCACGCGAAGGACGCCGGCGTGCGCGTGCTGTACGGCGTGTCCGGCACCGGCACGCGGCTGGACGCCAACCCCACCGAGAGCGGCGAGAACATCGGCAAGCTGTCGGTGGTGATGGAGAGCAACGATGCCGAAGCCTCGCTGACCGAATCGCTGCGCAAGACCATGAAGCAGTTCCCCGGCGTGCAGGTGGATTTCAGCCGGCCGGAACTGTTCAGCCTGTCACCGCCGCTGGAAATCGAGGTGGAAGGCGCGGACCTGGAGACCATCCGCAAGGCCGGCAACAAGCTGGCGGGCATGCTGCGCGCGAACGCGCACTACGCCGACGTGAAGTCGACGGTGGAGCAGGGCTTTCCGGAAATCCAGATCCGCTTCGACCAGGACCGCGCCGCCGCGCTCGGCCTGACCACCCGGCAGATCGCCGACATCGTGGTGAACAAGGTCAAGGGCAACGTGGCGACGCGCTACAGCTTCCGCGACCGCAAGATCGACGTGCTGGTACGCGCGCAGGAATCCGACCGCAGTTCGGTCGAGAACCTGCGCCGGCTGATCGTCAATCCGGGCAGCGGCACGCCGGTGGAGCTGGCCTCGGTCGCCGACGTGGTCTCCACCACCGGCCCGAGCGAAATCCACCGCGCCGACCAGCGCCGCGTCGCGATTGTTTCCGCGAACCTGCGCGACATCGACCTCGGCGGCGCGATCCGCGAAGTCGACGACATGGTGGCCAAGGACCCGCTCGGCACCGACATCGACATGCGCATCGGCGGGCAGGGCCAGGAACTGGGCGAGTCGATCCGTTCGCTGCTGTTCGCATTCGGGCTGGCGATCTTCCTGGTCTACCTGGTGATGGCCTCGCAGTTCGAATCGCTGCTGCATCCGTTCGTCATCCTGTTCACCATCCCGCTGGCGCTGGTGGGCGCGGTGGCCGCGCTGCTGCTGACCGGTTCGCCGGCCTCGGTGGTGGTGTTCATCGGCCTGATCCTGCTGGTCGGCCTGGTGGTGAAGAACGCGATCATCCTGATCGACAAGGTCAACCAGCTGCGCGAGGAAGGCGTGGCCAAGCGCACCGCGCTGGTGGAAGGCGCTCGCTCGCGACTGCGCCCGATCATGATGACCACGCTGTGCGCGGTGTTCGGCTTCCTGCCGCTGGCGCTGGCCTTCGGCGAGGGCGCGGAGGTGCGCAGCCCGATGGCGATCACGGTGATCGGCGGCCTGCTGGTGTCGACGCTGCTGACGCTGGTGGTGATCCCGGTCGTCTACGACCTGCTGGACCGCAAGCCGGACGAGTTCTATGCCGAGCGCGGCCGGCGCGCGCGCAGCGTGGCGGAGCAGGCGGCCGCGGTGATCGCGCACGAACACGACCCGCTGGACGGCGGCGCGAAGGCCTGACCGGATGAACATCACCGAACTCTCCATCCGCCGCCCCATCACCACGATCATGCTGTTCGTGTCGATGGTGGCGATCGGCCTGATCGCCTCGTTCCGGCTGCCGCTGGAAGCCGAGCCGGAAGCGACCATCCCGTTTTTCTTCGTGTCGCTGCCGTACGCCGGCTCGACGCCGGAGGAAGTGGAGCGCAACCTGGTGCGGCCGGTCGAGGAGGCGCTGGCGACGATGCCGGGCATCGAGTCGATGAACTCGCGCGCGAACGCCGACGGCGGTTCGATCCAGGTGCGCTTCAGCGACTGGAACCGCGACATCGCCATCGCCGCCTCGGAGGCGCGCGAGCGCATCGACGCGATCCGCGATCAACTGCCGGACGACTTCCGCCGCTACTTCGTGCAGCGCTGGAGCACCTCCGACCGCGAGGCACTGAGCCTGCGCCTGACCAGCCAGATCGACCTGACCGCCCGCGCCGACCTGATCGAACGCAGCATCAAGCAGCGGCTGGAACGCCTGCCGGGCGTGGCGCGCGTGGAAGTGGAGGGCGTGGCCAACCAGGAAGTGCTGGTGGCGCTGGACAAGGACCGCCTGACCGCGCACGGCGTGGCGCTGAACGAGCTGGTGCAGAAGCTGCAGGCGGCGAACTTCGCGGTCTCCGCCGGCGAGATCAACGAGGCCGGCCGCCGCCTGCGCGTGCAGCCACTGGGCGAGTTGCAGCAGCTGCAGCAGCTGCGCGACCTGCGCATCGACAAGAAGGGCACGCGGCTGTCCGACATCGCCGACGTCGACCTGCAGCCGCAGCGCATGAACTACGTGCGGCGGATGGACGGCAAGCCCAGCGTCGGCGTGGACATCTACAAGGAGCGCGCGGCCAACCTGGTCGACCTGTCGCGCCGGGTGCGCGAGGAGATCAAGGAGCTGGAGCAGGATCCGGCGATGCGCGGGGTGAAGATCGAGGTCACCGACGACCAGGGCCAGGCCGTCACCAGCTCGCTGCTGGCGCTGGCGGAGGCCGGCGGCATCGGTCTGCTGCTGTCGGTGATCGTGCTGTACGCCTTCCTGCGCCACTGGCCGTCCACCCTGATGGTGACCACGGCGATCCCGATCTGCTTCACCATGACCCTGGGCTTCATGTACTTCGCCGGCATCACCCTCAACATCATCTCGATGATGGGCCTGCTGCTGGCGGTGGGCATGCTGGTGGACAACGCCGTGGTGGTGGTGGAGAGCATCTATCAGGAGCGCGAGAAGTATCCGGGCAAACCGTGGCTGGCCTCGATCCTCGGCACCCGCCACGTGGCGATCGCGTTGTCCGCCGGCACGCTATGCCACTGCGTGGTGTTCCTGCCGATGATGTTCGGCGAGAAGAACATCATCACCATCTACCTGTCGCAGCTGGCGGTGACGATTTCGGTGTCGCTGCTGGCCTCGTGGCTGGTGGCGATCAGCCTGATCCCGATGCTGTCGGCGCGGATGAAGACGCCGCCGGCGCTGAAGTCGCCGTTCATCTCGCGCCTGCAGGACCGCTACGCGCGCGCGCTGCGCTGGACGTTGCAGCACCGCGGCTGGAGCGTGGCCGGCATCCTCGCCATCTCGCTGGTCAGCGTGTATCCGATGACCCACACCAGCGGCGGCGGCGACGATGGCGATCCCACCGAGATCAACATCTTCTACCAGTGGAAGGGTTCCTATTCCAAGGAGGAGATGGGCAGGGAAGTCGAGCGCGTGGAGCAGTTCGTCAACGCGCACCGCAAGGACTTCAAGATCGACCGCGTGTACAGTCGCTACAGCGAGCAGGGCTGGGCGCAGACCCGCCTGTTCCTGACCATCGACGATGCCGAGCAGAACAAGAAGATCGCCGAGGAAGTGCGCAAGGGCCTGCCGAAATCGGCGCGCGCGAACCTCGGCATCGGCTGGCCGGGCGGCGGCAGCGGCGACGCGCAGGGCATCAGCTTCAGCCTGATCGGCGATTCCACCCAGACTCTGCAGGAGCTGGCCGGCGACATCGTGCCGATCCTGTCGCGCAACCCGATGCTGCGCGACGTGCGCGTGGACACCGGCGACGCCAACACCGAGCTGAAGGTGCAGGTGAATCGCGAGCGCGCGGCGGCCTATGGCTTCAGCGCGAAGCAGGTGGCGGAGTTCGTAGGCATGGCGCTGCGCGGCTCGTCGCTGCGCGACTTCCACCGCGAGGACGTCGAGATCCCGGTCAACGTGCGCTTCGCCGGGTCCGACACCTACAGCGTGGAAGATCTGTCCACCTTCATGGTGCGCGCGCCGAACGGCACCGACGTGCCGCTGCTGGCGATGGTGGACGTCAACACTTCGCCGGCGTCCACCCAGATCCAGCGGCAGAGCCGGCAGACCATGCTGCAGGTGCAGGCGGGGCTGGCCAAGGACGTGTCGATGCAGGATGCGCGCAAGGCCATCGAGGACACGTTGAAGGGCGTGCAGTTCCCGCCGGGCTACAGCTACACCTTCGAGGGCGGCGGCTTCAACATCAACTTCGACGGCATGGACCAGATGAAGCGCGCGATCCTGATCGCGCTGGTGCTGATGCTGGTGATCATGGCGGCGGTGTTCGAGTCGCTGCTGTTCCCGCTGGCGATCATGTCCTGCGTGCTGTTCTCGATCTTCGGCGTGTACTGGCTGTTCTGGATCACCGGCACCGAGATGAACATCATGGCGGTGATCGGCATCCTGGTGCTGATGGGCGTGGTGGTGAACAACGGCATCGTGATGATCGAGCACATCAACAACCTGCGCCGCCGCGGCCTGTCGCGCATCGACGCACTGGTGGAAGGCAGCCGCGAACGCCTGCGCCCGATCATGATGACGATGGGCACCGCGATCCTGGCGATGATCCCGATCGCGCTGTCGACCAAGACCGCCGACGGCATGCCGCCGTACTACCCGATGGCGCGCGCGATCGCCGGCGGGCTGGCGTTCTCCACCGTGGTCAGCCTGCTGTTCCTGCCGACCATCTACGCGCTGCTGGACGACCTGCGTGCGGGCACCTCGCGGCTGATCGCCAGGGCGAAGCTGACGCGCGCGCAGCGTCGCGAAGCGAGGGCCGCCGCATGATGCAGGACATCGCTTCCCGCCTGCGCCGCGACGGGCGCGTCGCCGGCGCGCTGTACCTCGTGGTGGTGCTGGCCGGCATGGTCTGCCTGGCGTACGTGCCGTCGCGGACGGGCGCGACCCTGGCCGAGGCGGCGGCGCACGCGGATCTGTTCCGCGCCGGCATCGCCGCGTTCCTGATGATGCAGATCGCCTTCCTGCTGGTGCCGCTGGCGCTGTACCGGGTGCTGGCCGACGTGGACCGCCGCGCGGCCGTGCTGATGGTGGCGCTGGCAGCGGTCAGCGTGCCGATCGGCCTGGCCGCGGTCACCCATCGCCTGGAGGCGCTGACGCTGTTGCAGGGCGCGGATGCCGGCGAAGCGGCGCAGGCCGCGTTCGCGGTGAGCATCCAGCGCTATGGCTACGGCCTGCGCATCGCCAGCCTGTTCTGGGGATTGTGGCTGCTGCCGTTCGGCTGGTTGGTGCTGCGCTCGGCGCGGCTGCCGCGCTTGCTG
The DNA here is from genome assembly GCF_014395425.1 of Thermomonas brevis. NCBI lineage: Bacteria > Pseudomonadati > Pseudomonadota > Gammaproteobacteria > Lysobacterales > Lysobacteraceae > Thermomonas > Thermomonas brevis. The sequence continues at coordinate 296,408 of NZ_CP060711.1, read as the reverse complement.
GGCCTGCTGCTGGTGCTCGGCGGGATCGGCTACGTGGTGAAGGTGTTCGGCGGTCTCGTGCCGGGCTTTGCGGATTCCGCCTTCGCCCAGTACGCCACGCTGCCTGCCGCCCTCGGCGAGATCGGCAGTTGCCTGTGGCTGCTGGCGTTCGGCGCGCGGCAAGGGCGCATGGCTGCGCCGGTTTCCCGATCGTGAACCAGAGGAATTCCATGCAGGCCCAACCCGTGCGCGCCCTGGCCGATCCGCCGCTTCCGCAGCGCCTGAAGCTGTCGGCGCTGTGGGCCAGCCTGACGTTCTGCTACCTGTACGGCGACTACTTCGGCCTGTACAAGCCGGGCAAGCTCCAGCACATCCTCGACGGCGCCGGCCCGATGGGACCGGCCACGCAGGGATCGCTGCTGTTCGTGGCGCTGCTGCTGGTCGTGCCGGGGCTGATGGCGTTCCTGTCGCTGGCGCTGCCGGCGCGCACGACGCGCTGGTCGAACATCGGGCTGGCGCTGTTCTACGCGGTCTTCGTGGCGCTCACCATGCCGGGCGCCTGGTGGTTCTACCTGGCCTACAGCAGCATCGAGATCGTGCTGTGCGGCGCGATCGTCTGGCTGGCGTGGCGCTGGCCGCAGGCGCCGACAGCCGCCACTCGCTGAAGCGGCGGAAGTCGGCATCGCCGATCCGGCATTGGCGCGGCTGAAATGCGCCGCGAAGTCGCCACGCGTTCCGGCATCGCGCGCTACCCTGTGCGCAGGCTCGATGGCGAAGGCGGTCCTGGATGAGTACCTACGCGCTGGATGCGGTGTTCCGCCCCCGTTCGCTCGCCCTGGTGGGCGCCAGCCCGCGCGAACGCTCGGTGGGTCGCACCATCCTGCGCAACCTGCGCGATGCCGGATTCGCCGGCCCGCTGGGCGTGGTCAATCCGCGCCATCCGCAGATCGAAGGCGTGCCGGCGGTGGCGCGGCTCGCCGATCTGTCGTTCGTGCCCGAACTGGTGGTGGTGTCCTCGCCGGTGGCGACCGTGCCGGCGGTGATCGCCGACGCAGCCGCCGTCGGCGCGCGCGCGGCCATCATCGTCACCGCCGGGCTGGGGCGCGGTCCCGGCTCGCTGCTGGAGCAGGTCGAAACCATCGCCCGCGCGCACGGGCTGCGCATCGTCGGTCCCAACTGCCTCGGCGTGATGTCGCCGCATGCCCGCCTCAACGCTAGCTTCGCCGCGGGCGCGCCGCTGGCGGGCGACCTGGCGCTGGTGTCGCAGTCCGGCGCGATCGCCTCCGGGCTGGTCGAATGGGGCAAGGCGCGCGGCGTCGGCTTCTCGGCGGTGGTGTCCTTGGGCGACGCGGCGGACGTGGACGGCGGCGACCTGCTCGACTGGTTCGCGCAGGACCCGAAGACCCGCGCGATCCTGCTGTACGTCGAATCGATCCGCGACGCGCGCAAGTTCATGTCCGCCGCGCGCGCCGCCGCCCGCGCCAAGCCCGTGGTGGTGGTGAAGTCCGGACGACATGCGCAGGGCGCGAAAGCGGCGGCCACGCATACCGGCGCGCTGGCCGGTTCCGATGCGGTCTACGACGCGGCGTTCCGGCGCGCCGGGCTGCTGCGGGTGATGGCGCTGGATGAACTGTTCGCGGCCGCCGAAACCCTGGGCCACCTGCACAGCGCGCCGGGGCGGCGGCTGGGCATCCTCACCAACGGCGGTGGCCTCGGCGTGCTGGCGGTGGATCGGCTGGTGGACATGGGCGGCAGCCTGGCCGCGCTGGGCGAGGCGACGCTGCAACGGCTGGATGCGCTGCTGCCGCCGGACTGGTCGCGCGGCAACCCGGTGGACGTGATCGGCGATGCCGATGCGGCGCGCTATTCGGCCGCGCTGGACGCGATGCTGGACGATCCCGGCATCGACGCGATCCTGGCGATGCACGTGCCTACCGCACTGTCCTCTTCGATGGAGACCGCGGAGGCGGTGGCGGCGCTGCTGGAGCGCCGGCCGCGCACGCTGGCGGGCAAGCCGGTGCTGGGCGTGTGGGTGGGCGCGGGCGAGGCCGCCACCGGGCGGCTGGACGGTGCCGGCGTGCCCACCTACGCCACCGAGGCCGATGCGGTGCGCGGCTTCACCTATCTGGTGCGTCACCGCGAAGCGCAGCGTGCGCTGATGGAAACGCCGCCGAGCCTGCCGGAGGATTTCGAGGTGGACGCCGCCGCCGCGCGAGCGGTGGTGGACAAGGCGCTGGCCGAAGGCCGGCAATGGCTGGACCCGCTGGAGGTCGCCGCGCTGCTCGACGCCTACGGCATCCCGGCCACGCCGGTCGCGCTGGCCGCCGACCCGGCGCAGGCCGAAGCCGCCGCGCAGCCATTCCTCGCGCAGGGCACGCCGGTGGCGCTGAAGATCCTGTCGCCCGACATCCAGCACAAGTCCGACGTGGACGGCGTGCGCCTGAACCTCGCCAGCGGCCACGCGGTGCGCGAAGCGGCGGCGTCGATCCTGGCGCGCGCGCGCGAACTGCGGCCGGAGGCCGACATCCACGGCGTCACCGTGCATCCGATGGTGATCAAGCCGAAGGCGCGCGAGCTGATCGCCGGCCTGGCCGACGACCCCACCTTCGGGCCGGTGGTGGTGTTCGGGCGCGGCGGCACCGCGGTCGAAGTGATCGACGACAAGGCGCTGGCGCTGCCGCCGCTGGACCTGCGGCTGGCCCACGAGCTGATCGCGCGCACCCGCGTCTCGCGCATCCTCAAGGCCTACCGCGACGTGCCCGCCGCCGACGAGCGCGCGGTGGCGCTGGTGCTGGTGAAGCTGGCCCAGCTCGCGGCCGACATCCCGCAGGTGCGCGAGCTGGACATCAACCCGCTGCTGGCCGACCGCGACGGCGTGGTCGCGGTGGACGCACGCATCGCGATCGCCGCGCATGCGGACGATGCGCAGAGAGGTCCCTGGCATTCGCGGATGGTGATCCGCCCGTATCCCGGCGAATGGGAGCGGATGGTGGACCTCGCGCACGACGAGCGCATGTTCGTGCGCCCGGTGCGGCCGGAGGACGAGGCGCTGTTCCGCGCGTTCTTCGAGCGGATCAGCGACGAGGACCTGCGCCTGCGCTTCTTCTCCACCGTGCGGCATTTCAGCCACGAGTTCATCGCCCGCCTGACCCAGCTCGACTACGCGCGCGCCATCGCGCTTGTCGCGATCGGCACCGACACCGGCCAGCTGCTGGGCGTGGTGCACCTGCTCGCGGACGCCAACTTCGAGAAGGGCGAATACAGCATCCTGGTGCGCTCCGACCTGAAGGGCTACGGCATCGGCTGGCAGCTGATGCGGATGATGGTCGAGTACGCCCGCAGCGTCGGCCTGAAGACCGTGGAGGGGCAGGTGCTGCGCGAGAACGCGACGATGCTGCGGATGTGCCGGCAGCTCGGCTTCGCGGTCACGGTGGACGCGGACGATCCGATGCTGATGGACGTGGCGCTGGACGTGTCCAGCGCGCACATCTGACCCCGGCTCAGTGCATCAGCCGGCCGAGGATGCTCGCGCCGGAGATCCACACGCCGATCATGCTGCCGAGGTTGGTGAGCAGGAACACCAGCACCACCCGGCAGACGCGGTTGCGGTACCAGCCGCCCAGCGTCTGCGCGTCGTCGCGCAGGGCGAGGAAGTCCGGATAGGCCGGCTTGCGCAGGTGCACCTCCACCAGCGCGCTGAACATGCCCGGCGGCAGGCCGGGGCGGAACGGCTTGAGCGGTGCGGCGATGGCGGCTGCCAGGATGCTCAGCACGTGCCCGCGCGCCAGCAGCGCGCCCAGCGCCGCCAGCCCGCCGGTCCAGGCGAACCATTGCAGCAGCAGGTCGCGGCCCAGTTCGCGGCCGCCGTGGAAATAGCCCCAGGCGATGCCGCCGCAGATCAGCAGCATCAGCGTCAGCGTGATCCACGGGATGTTGCGCTTCGATTCGACGTGCGCGAGTTCGGCGGTCAGCGTTTCCGGCGCGCGGGTTTCCTCGGCAAGGTACTTCGCCATGCCCTTGAGGTGGCCGGCGCCGACCACGGCGAGAACGCGCTTGGCGCCGTCGCTGCGCTCGCGCAGCTTCGCCGCCATGTACCGGTCGCGCTCGTCGATCAGGCTGGCGTACAGCGAAGGCGTTTCGCGCGCGAATTCGCCGAAGCTGGATTCCAGCATGTCGCCTTCCTTCAGCCGCTCGATGTCGTCCTCGGAGACGTCCTCGCTGGCGAACAGGCCGCCGGCAACGCTGCCGATCAGCTTCGCCCGATCCCACCAGCTCAGGCCCTGCAGGATGCGGCGGAAGGTGATGCCGACGTCGCGGTCGATCAGCTGCATCGACAGCCCGCGTGCCGTCGCCTCGGTGGCGGCGGCCTTCAGCTCGGCGCCCGGTTCGATGCCGAGCTGTTCGGCCAGCCGGCGCTGGTAGGCGGCCAGCGCGAGGTTGGCGGCGAACGGCGCGACCTTGCGCTCGCGGATCACCTTGACCAGGTCGAGCTGCGCCAGCGCGTCCGGGTTGGTCAGCGCCTTGTGGCGCTGCTCGTCCAACTCCACAGCCACCGCGTCGAAGCGGCCGCTGTCGATGGCGGCGTTGACCGCCTCGATGCTGGCCTTCGACACGTGCGCGGTGCCGAGCAGGGTGTAGTGGACGCCGTCGCGTTCGACTTCGACGACGGGCTGGCCGGCGTAGCCGCCGCCATTCAACGGCGCATCCGCCGGCAGGGTGGGATCAGTCACGGTAGCGCTTCGTCAGGTCGCCGTAGGCGTCGATGCGGCGATCGCGCAGGAACGGCCAGATGCGGCGCACGTGTTCGCTGCGCTGCATGTCCACTTCGGCCAGCAGGAGCGTCGGATCAAGGCAGGCTTCGGCGACGAACTCGCCCTGCGGCCCGAGCACGTGGCTGTTGCCCCAGAACTGGATGCCGGAGGCGCCGAGCGGCGAGGCCTCGTGGCCGACGCGGTTGCACGACAGCACCGGCAGCCCGTTGGCGACCGCGTGGCCGCGATGCGAGAGCACCCAGGCGTCGCGCTGGCGATTCTTCTCGTCCTGCGCATCGTCCGGGTCCCAGCCGATCGCGGTGGGGTACAGCAGCAGCTCCGCGCCGGCCAGCGCCATCAGCCGCGCGGCCTCGGGATACCACTGGTCCCAGCACACCAGCACGCCGAGCCGGCCGACGCTGGTGTCGATGGGGGTGAAGCCGAGGTCGCCGGGGGTGAAGTAGAACTTTTCGTAGAAGCCCGGATCGTCCGGGATGTGCATCTTGCGGTACCTGCCGGCGATGCTGCCGTCGGTTTCGTAGACCACTGCGGTGTTGTGGTACAGGCCGGTGGCGCGCTTCTCGAACAGAGAGCTGACCAGCACGACGTCGTGCCGTTTCGCCAGCGCGCCGAGGCGTTCGGTGGACGGGCCGGGGATGGGTTCGGCCAGATCGAATTCGCAGACCGATTCGTGCTGGCAGAAGTACGGGCCGTTGTGCAGTTCCTGCAACAGGACGAGCCTGGCACCCGACTTTGCGGCCTCGGCCACGCGGGTTTCGATGACGGCGAGATTGGCTTCGGCGTCGCCTTGGTTGCGCTCCTGCACCAACGCGACGGGTAGGGTCTTGGTCTTCATGCCGTGATTGTATGTCGGGTGTGGTGACGGACCGGAAAGCATTTGGACGCAGATCAGAGCGGATGAACGCGGATAAGGCGTTCTTGATTGATCCGCTCTTGAACCCGCATCGATCCGCGTCAAAAAAGGCTTTTCAGACCAGCCCTCGTGGCAATTGCATGGTGATGCAGTGCAGGCTGCCGTTCTGCCAGATCAGCGGACGGCAGGGCACCTGCACGATCTCGCGGTCCGGGAACGCCTGCGCCAGCACCGCGGCGGCGGCATCGTCGGCCGCGTCGCCGTAGGCCGGCATCAGCACCGCGCCGTTGACGATCAGGAAGTTGGCGTAGCTGGCGGCCAGACGGCGACCTTCGTCCACGATGGGCTGGGCCCACGGCAGCGGGAACAGGCGGTAGGGTTTGCCGTCCCTGGTGCGCAGCGCGGCGATCTCGTCGGCCATCGCCTTGAGGTCGGCATGGTGCGAATCCGCCTCGTCGTCGCAGGCCTGGAACACGATGGCGTCATCCGGCGCGAAGCGGGCGAGGGTGTCGATGTGGGCGTCGGTGTCGTCGCCTTCCAGCGCGCCGTGGTCGAGCCACAGCACGCGGTCCTGGCACAGCCAGTCCGACAGCTTCGCGGTCAGTTCCTCGCGGCTGGCGTCGGGATGGCGCTCGTGCAGGCAGTGCCAGGTGGTCAGCAGGGTGCCGGCGCCGTCGGTCTCGATGCCGCCGCCTTCCAGCGCGAAGTCGATGCGCTGGCGCGCGGCATCGCCGAACACGCCCTGCGCGGCCAGCGTTTCCACCAGCAGGTCGTCGCGGCCGGCTTCGAACTTGCCGCCCCAGGCGGTGAAGCGGAAATCGAGCAGGCGGAAGCCGTCGCCGTCGCGCAATGAAATCGGACCGCTGTCGCGCAGCCAGGTGTCGTCGTAGGCGACGACGGCGAAGCGCACGCGCGCCATGTCCACCCGGTTGGCTTGCAGCAGCGCATCGGCGTGGGCCTGCAGGCCGGCGTCGGCCACGCAGATCACGACGCGCTGGAAGCGGGCGATGGCCTGCACCAGCGCGACGTAGGTGGTTTCGACGTCGGCCAGCCGTTCGGCCCAGTCTGTGCCGGCATGCGGCCACGCGATCAGGATCGCCGCCTGGGGTTCCCACTCGGCGGGGAAGCGCACGGAAGAATCGGTCATTCGGTTCTGCTGCGGAGTCCCGCGCCGGCGGGCGCGGGGCGTTGCGGGGAAGGCGTCAGCGCGCGGCGGGCTTGGGGCCGATCTCGTCCGGGTCGGCCTTGTTCACCACCACGTCGATGACCTTGCTGCGCTCGAAATACACGGTGAATGCCGGATACGCCCAGCGGTTGATCGTCGGCCACGCCTGCTTTTGCCCGCCGCGCGGGTCCAGGCGTTCGCTCGGCGCGCCGTAGCGGGCCTCGACCTGCGCCATGGTCATGCCGCGGACGGGGAGATTGGCGGGCTTTTCCTGCACGCGCTCGATCAGCAGGGTGTCGCCTTGGGCGTCGCCGGCGATGGCGAGGCCGGATGCGGCGACGAGGACGGCGGTCAGGCCGATCCGGAACGCGGTATTGCGGGACAGGCGGTTCATGAGGCGCTCCCGTGCGGAAAAGGTGTCCGCGGATTCTATGCCGGAATCGTGAACGCGCCGCGATGCCGGCTCCGGTACGCAAAAGGCCGCCTTGCGGCGGCCTTCGGCGGGTGCGCAATCCGTGCGGCGGCGCTGGCGCGCCGGCTGGATCAGCGCTGACGCGCCTTGGCGCGCGCCATTGTTTCTCAGCGCTGGCGCGCCTTGAAACGCGGGTTCGACTTGCAGATCACGAAGACCTTGCCACGACGGCGAACCACCTTGCAGTCGCGGTGACGGGCCTTCGCCGACTTCAGGGAGGACAGGACCTTCATGATGAAACCTCGGCAAAAACGGAATGGAATGGATGGGTTGAAACGCGCAGCCGCGCATTCTAGCGGGTATTTGGCTGCGGGATCAACGGGTTGGGGCGGAAAGTTCGCGGGCGGGCGGACCGGTCTCCCGATCGGCGATACTGGCGGCATGACCGACGCCTCCGCTCCCGTGCTCACCATCGACGGCCCTTCCGGTTCCGGCAAGGGCACCATCAGCCGCCTCGTCGCCGCCCACCTGGGCTGGCATTACCTCGATTCCGGCGCGCTGTACCGGGCGGTCGGGATCGCCGCCAGCTGGTCGGACATCGACCTGTCCGACGCCTCGGCGCTGGTGCGCTGCACCTTCGATACCGAGATCGGCTTCCGCGACGACGCGGCCGGCGAGCCGCGGGTGATCGTGAACGGCGTCGACGCCACCGATGAACTGCGTACCGAAACCGCCGGCGCGGCGGCCTCGGCCATCGCCGCCATCCCCGAGGTGCGGGCGGCGCTGAAGGACCGCCAGCGCGCGTTCCGGCAGCTGCCGGGGCTGGTGGCCGACGGCCGCGACATGGGCACGGTGATCTTCCCCGACGCCGCCCACAAGGTGTTCCTGACCGCCAGCGCCGAGGAGCGTGCGGAAAGACGCTATAAGCAGTTGAAAGAAAAAGGGGTTTCGGTCACAATCGACGGTCTGCTGCGCGAGATCCTCGCCCGCGACGCCCGCGATGCCAGTCGTGCGGTGGCGCCGCTGCGGCCGGCCGACGACGCCGTCCGCATCGACACCACCGGCCTGCCCATCGACGCGGTGGTCGCGCGGGTGCTGGACGTCGTGTCCCGCCCCACGCCGTAAGCCGGCGCGGTTTTCACGTCGCAGAACCGTTCCGTGGGCACACCCGTGCCCGCGGTTTTCCTTCATCCATCCACACATGGCCGAGCGCGTCCTGCGCGACCGCCAACCAACCCAAGGTGGGCCGCCCCGTTCCTGTGGGCCGCCTGTGTATCCACCTGAGATTTTTCATGAACGCAGCAACCGAATCCTTCGCCGAACTGTTTGAAGCCAGCCAGGCCAATTGGGCCAAGATCAAGCCCGGCGCCATCGTCAAGGGCATCGTGGTCGACGTCCGCAACGACGTCGTGGTCATCAACGCCGGCCTGAAGTCCGAGGGCATCGTCCCGATCGAGCAGTTCCGCAACGACGCCGGCGAGATCGACGTCGGCATCGGCGACGAGGTCAAGGTCGCCCTCGACTCGCTGGAAAACGGCTTTGGCGAAACCGTGCTGTCGCGCGAGAAGGCCAAGCGCGCGATGGTGTGGGACGAACTCGAGGAAGCCCTCGAGAAGAACGAGACCATCGTCGGCCGCATCAGCGGCAAGGTGAAGGGCGGTTTCACCGTCGACATCAAGGACGTCCGCGCGTTCCTGCCGGGCTCGCTGGTCGACGTGCGCCCGGTGCGCGACCCGGTGTACCTGGAAGGCAAGGAGCTGGAGTTCAAGCTCATCAAGCTCGACCGCAAGCGCAACAACGTGGTCGTCTCCCGCCGCGCGGTGGTCGAGACCGAGCATTCGGAAGAGCGCGAGCAGCTGCTCGAGAAGCTGGTCGAGGGCGCCGTGCTGAAGGGCGTGGTCAAGAACCTGACCGACTACGGCGCGTTCGTCGACCTCGGCGGCATCGACGGCCTGCTGCACATCACCGACATGGCGTGGAAGCGCGTGCGCCATCCGTCCGAAGTCGTTGAAGTCGGCCAGGAGCTCGACGTCCGCGTGCTGAAGTACGACCGCGAGCGCAACCGCGTCTCGCTGGGCCTGAAGCAGCTGGGCGAGGATCCGTGGGACAACATCGCCCGCCGCTACCCGGCCAACTGCCGCGTGTTCGGCAAGGTCTCCAACGTCACCGATTACGGCGCGTTCGTCGAGATCGAGCCGGGCGTGGAAGGTCTGGTGCACGTCTCCGAAATGGACTGGACCAACAAGAACGTCAACCCGGCCAAGGTGGTGCAGGTCGGCGACGAGCTGGAAGTCATGGTGCTGGACGTGGACGAGGAGCGTCGCCGCATCTCGCTGGGCATCAAGCAGGTCACCAGCAACCCGTGGGAAACCTTCGCCGCCATCCACAAGAAGGGCGACAAGGTGTCCGGCCAGATCAAGTCGATCACCGACTTCGGCATCTTCATCGGTCTGGACGGCGGCATCGACGGCCTGATCCACCTGTCCGACATCAGCTGGAACTCCACCGGCGAGGAAATCGCCCGCAACTACAAGAAGGGCGACACGCTGGAAGCCGTGGTGCTGGCCGTCGATCCGGAGCGCGAGCGCATTTCGCTGGGCGTCAAGCAGATGGAACAGGACCCGCTGGGCCAGTTCATGGCCGCGCACCCGAAGGGCGGCAAGGTCTCCGGCACCGTCAAGGAAGTGGACGCCAAGGGCGCGACCATCGACCTGGGCGAGGGCGTGGAAGGCTACGTCATGGCCCGCGACATCAGCCACGACCGCGTGGACGACGCCAGCCAGGTGCTGAAGATCGGCCAGGAGATCGAGGCCAAGTTCGTCGGCATGGACCGCAAGGGCCGCAGCCTGCAGCTGTCGATCAAGGACAAGGACGCTGCCGAAACCGCCGAAGCGCTGGCCGAGTACAACAAGGCCAATGCCGATGCCGCCAGCGGCACCACCAAGCTGGGCGCGCTGCTGCGCGAGCAGCTGAACAGCAAGGCCGACTGATCCAGTCGGTGTCCGACGCGCGGCGGCCCGGCTTCGGCCGGGTCGCCGCCGTCGCGTTGGAACCCCGCAACGACAGACATGACCAAGTCCGAACTCATCGAACTGCTGGCGCGCCGCCAGCCGCACCTGAAAGCCGACGACGTCGACATGGCGGTGAAGACGCTGTTGCAGATGATGGGCGGGGCTCTGGCGTCGGGCGAGCGGATCGAGATCCGCGGCTTCGGCAGCTTCTCGTTGCACTACCGTCCGCCGCGCACCGGACGCAACCCCAAGACCGGCGATGCCGTGGCCCTGCCGGGCAAGCATGTGCCGCATTTCAAGCCGGGCAAGGAATTGCGCGAGCGGGTCACCGGCGTGGTGCCGCTGCCGGCGCAGGAATAAGCCTGCCGAAGCGAACGGGCGCATCCGAGTCCGTTAAGCTTGGCGCTTCGCAACCGTTTCCCCTGAGCCCGTGGTTCGACTGATCCGACTTCTGGCCGCCTTCGCCTGCCTGCTGCTGGGGGGGATCGTGGGCGCGCTCAATACCCGGCCCGTCGTGCTGGATCTCGGTTTCGCCGCGCTGCATACCAGCCTCGGGCTGGCCGTGCTGGTGGCGCTGCTAGTGGGCGTGCTGGTCGGCGGCCTGCTGATCGCCGTGAGCGTCGTGGCGCCGCTGCGCCGCCGCCTGCGCCGCGCCGAAGCGGCGATGCGCCCCTCCGGGGCCGTGACAAAGGACTGACTGTGGACTTCCTCAACCAGTGGGTGTGGTTCGTGATCTTCGTGCCGCTGGCGGCGCTGCTGGGCTGGGTGATCGGCCGGCGCGGCGGCGAGCAGCACAGCGGCAACCAGGTCAGCAAGCTGTCGACCACCTATTTCCGCGGCCTGAACTACCTGCTCAACGAGCAGCCGGACAAGGCCATCGAGTTGTTCCTGCACATCGCCGAACTGGACAAGGACACCTTCGAGACGCAGGTGGCGCTGGGCCATCTGTTCCGCCGCCGCGGCGAAGTCGATCGCGCGATCCGGCTGCACCAGGCGCTGGCGCAGCGACCTGACCTGAGCGATACCCAGAAGATCCAGGCGCTGTCCGCGCTGGGCGAGGACTACATGCGCGCCGGCCTGCTGGACCGCGCCGAAACCGTGTTCAACGACCTCGCCCAGCTCGACCAGCGCGCGCCGCAGGCGCTGCGGCACCTGATCGGCATCTACCAGTCCGAGCGCGACTGGGAGAAGGCGATCAGCAATGCCGTCCGCTACGAGGAAGCATCGGGCGAGCCGATGGGCAAGCTGATCGCGCAGTTCGAATGCGAACTGGCGGACCGTCATCGCGCCAACGACGACATCGAGGGTGCGCGCGCGGCGATCGTGCGCGCCTATGCCGCCGATCCCGTCTCGGTGCGGGCCGGCATCGCCGAAGGGCGCATCGAGGCCGAGGCCGGCAACCCGCAGGGCGCGATCCGCGCGCTGGAGCGGGCCGCGCGGCACGACCCCGACTACCTGCCGGTGATCCTGCCGGGCCTGCTGGAAAACTACGCGAAGGTCGGCGAACGCACCGGCGCGCGCGCCTTCCTCAGCGAGATGTGCGAGCATTACCGCGGCATCTCGCCGGTGCTGGCGCTGACCCGCATGATCGAAAACGAGGACGGCGTCAGCGCCGCCCGGCAGTTCCTGGCGCAGCAGCTCAAGGACCGGCCTTCGGTGCGCGGCGAGTCGGCCTTGATCGACCTCAGCCTGGCCGACCGGGCCGATGCCGAAGCCACCCTGCACGACCTCAAGCACATCACCGACCAGCTGCTGGTGCGCAATCCCAGCTACCGCTGCACCCGCTGCGGCTTCGGCGCGCGCAGCCACCACTGGCAGTGCCCGAGCTGCAAGGAGTGGGGCACGGTGAAGCCGCTGCTCAACTATGCGGTGGTCTGAACCGGCGACGCTCTTCGCACTGGCGGCGGCAGGGTTTGCGGTTTCCGCCGCTGCCACCGCCTGGGCGCGTGCGCATGCGCGACGGCGCGGCATGGTCGATGCGCCTGGCGAGCGCCGCAGCCACGCCGTGCCCACGCCGCGCGGCGGCGGTATCGGCATCGCGCTGGTTGCGCTGTGCGTCTGCGCTTGGCTGGGATGGCGCGACGGCCGCCAGTGGTGGTGGATCGGCGCCGGCCTGCTGCTGGTGGCGGGAGCGGGGTGGTGGGACGACCATCGCCCATTGCCTGCCTGGCCGCGCCTGCTCGCGCATATCGCGGCGGGGGCCTGTCTGGCGGCGGGTCTGCATATGCAGGGGGCTGCGATGCCGGCGGTTGTCGCGGCGTTCCTGCTGGTTCCCGTGCTGGTGAACGTGTGGAACTTCATCGACGGCATCGACGGCATGGCCGCGGTCCAGGCGCTGCTGGGCGCGCTGGGGCTGGCCTGCCTCCTGACCGGGCCGGGTCGGATGGCAGCGGTTGCAATGGCCGCCGCCTGTGTCGGCTTCCTGCCCTTCAACCTGCCGAAGGCGCGGATTTTCCTGGGCGACATCGGCAGCGGTGCATTGGGGTATCTGCTGGCGACGCTCATCGCCGTCGGCCTGTCTTCGCGCTCGCCGGGAATCTGGCCGCTGCTGCTCCTGCCCGTCGCGGCCTGCCTCGTCGACAGCGGCCTGACCTTGGTCTGGCGCGCGCTGCGCGGCGAGGCCTGGTGGCGGCCGCACGTTCAGCACCTCTACCAGCGGCTGTCCCGTCGGCTCGGTCACCCGGCAGTCACGATGCTGTATGCAGGATGGACGGCCGTGGCGATCGGGATCATGCTATTGCTCGCGCGGGCCCCCGCCGTGCCGGTCTGGATTGCTACAACGGTGTTTGCAAGTCTGTCGATGGGCGCATGGTTGCGCCTGCATGGTGCACCTGAAGGCAGAAACGAAGGAATCGGCCGATGAGCGCGTGGAAGGACCGTCTCAAGCATCGCCTGCCGCGTATGGCGGTGATCGTGCACGATCTCGCGATGGTCTGGGTCTGTTGGCAGGGCCTGCATTACCTGCGCTACGCACTGCAGCCGACGCCGCAACCGCTGGCGCCATTCTCCAGTACGGTCCTGATCGTGCTGGTCGCGCAAGGGTTGGTGTCCTGGCGCGTGGGGTTGTATCGGGGTCTTTGGCGCTTCGCCAGCGTCCCGGACCTGTTCAATATTTTCAAGGCGAGCCTGTTCGGCTTGCTGGCGGTAGTCGTCGGGCTGTTCTTTTACAGCCGCCTGGACTTGGTGTCGCGTGCCGCGCTGCTGCTATACCCCTTCGTGCTGACCGTGCTGTTGGGGGCGCCGCGCCTGATCTTTCGTGCCTGGAAAGACCATAGCCAGCAACAGGCGCGCGATGGAGCAGAGCGCGTCCTGATTCTTGGTGCAGGCCAGGCTGGCGAGGCGTTGGTGCGCGATCTGCGCCGGCTAGGCAGTTATGATCCGATTGGTTTTCTGGACGATGCTGTTTCCCTCCGTGGTACACGCCTGCAAGGCTTGCCGGTTCTAGGCAAGATTCCGGACGTGGCGCGGGTGGCCCGCGAAACCGGCGCGCAGTTGCTGGTGATCGCGATGCCGTCGGTCGATGCCGTGGTGATGCGCCGAGTCATTGGTTTGTGCGAGGAAAGCGCGGTGCCGTTCCGCACCGTGCCGCGGCTTGCCGACATCCTCGAAGGCCGTTCACTGCCCGGGCAACTGAAGGAAGTGGCGATCGAGGATCTGCTCGGCCGGCAGCCGCGCGCGCCGGACTGGAAGGCGATCCGTGGCTGGCTGGGCGGCCGCTCGGTGCTGGTGACCGGTGCGGGCGGATCGATCGGATCCGAACTGTGTCGGCAATGCGCGCGTCATGGTGCATCCCGCATTGCCTTGGTCGAAATCGACGAGCTGGCTCTGCTCACCATTGAAGCCGAACTGCGCCGGGATTTCCCCGGCATCCTCTGTGTTCCGGTGCTGGGTGACTGTGGCGATCCGGCGGTGATCGCACATGCGCTGAAGCTGGTGGAGCCGGAAGCCGTATTCCATGCCGCCGCCTACAAGCAGGTGCCTCTGCTGCAAGGACAGCTGCGTGAAGCCGTGCGCAACAATGCGCTGGCGACGTACACGGTGGCCAAGGCCAGCCGCGAGGCGGATGTCGGTACCTTCGTGCTGGTCTCCACCGACAAGGCAGTGGACCCGGTAAACGTACTGGGGGCCACCAAGCGGTTCGCGGAAATGGCTTGCCAGGCGTTGGCCGTCGCGCGTACCACCCGCATGGTGACGGTGCGCTTCGGCAACGTGCTGGATTCCGCCGGCAGCGTGGTGCCGCTGTTCCGCGAACAGATCCGCCGCGGCGGGCCGGTCACGGTGACCCATCCCGACGTCACCCGCTACTTCATGACCATCCCGGAAGCCTGCCTGCTGATCCTGCAGGCGGGGTCGATCGGCGTGCAGCAGGCGGTCTACACGCTCGACATGGGCGAGCCAGTGGCGATCCGGGTGCTGGCCGAGCAGATGATCCGCCTGGCCGGAAAACAGCCGGGCAAGGATGTGGTCATCGACTACATCGGGCTGCGCCCCGGCGAGCGCCTGCACGAGACGCTGTTCCACATGGACGAGCGTTACAGCAGCACCATCTATCCCAGTATCCTTCAGGCCATGCCCCGCGCCGTCGCGGCCGAGCGCGTGGATGCATCGGTCGAAGCCATGCGTGCGAGCGTCCAGGCGTATGACTTGGAAACTCTGGAGGCCGCGTTGCGCGAGGCTGTTCCGGAGTTCGCGCCCGCGGAAGAGCGGGCGCGGCCCGCCACCGTCGTGGTCTTCCCGGGACGGCGCGCACGGCAGCATTGATCGCTTCGGCAAGGAAAGACATGCCAGACACAAACAGCGCGCGGCGCATCCGCAAGGCCGTATTCCCGGTCGCGGGCTTGGGAACCCGTTTTCTTCCCGCGACCAAGACGGTGCCCAAGGAAATGCTGCCGATCGTGGACCGGCCGCTGATCCAGTACGCCGTCGACGAGGCCATCGCCGCCGGTTGCGACACTCTGATCTTCGTCACCAACCGCTACAAGCATGCGGTGGCGGATTATTTCGACAAGGCCTACGAGCTGGAGCAGAAGCTGGAGAAATCCGGCAAGCAGGAGCAGCTCTTGCTGGTCCGCAATGTGCTGCCGGACGGCGTGCGCGCGGTGTTCGTCACCCAAGCCGAGGCGTTGGGACTGGGCCATGCGGTGCTGTGCGCCAAGCCTGTGGTGGGCGATGAGCCGTTCGCGGTGCTGCTGCCGGACGACCTGATCTGGAGCCGCGGCGACGGCGCGCTCAAGCAGATGGCCGACCATGCGCAGGCCACCGGCGGCAGCGCGGTGGCGGTGCAGGATGTGCCGCGCGAGCAGACCGGCAGCTACGGCATCGTCGCCACCGAGGCGTTCGACGGGCGCGCGGGCCGCATCCGCCAGATCGTCGAAAAACCGGCACCCGACGCGGCGCCGAGCAATCTTGCCGTGGTCGGGCGCTACGTCCTCACGCCCGCCATCTTCGACCTGCTCGAACGCACGCAGAAGGGCGCGGGCGGCGAGATCCAGCTGACCGACGCGATCGCGGCGCTGCTCGACGCCGAACGCGTGGACGCCTTCCGCTTCCACGGCACCCGCTTCGACTGCGGCACCCACATCGGCCTGATCGAAGCGACGATCCGCTACGCGCTGGACAACGAGAAACTCAGCGACGCGGCGCGCGACCTCATGCAGAACGCGCTGGGCGAGATGGGCGTCTTCGAAACCTGAGCCGTAGGAATCCGCAACGCCATGCGAGAACGGCGCCTTCCGGCGCCGTTTCGCTCGCGGTTGACGCTCAGAGCGCTTCGAACACGCCCGCCGCGCCCATGCCGGTGCCGATGCACATGGTCACCATGCCGTACTTCTGCTGGCGGCGACGCAGACCGTGCACGATCGTCGCGGTGCGGACCGCACCGGTCGCGCCCAGCGGGTGGCCCAGCGCGATCGCGCCGCCCAGCGGGTTGACCTTGGACGGGTCGAGGCCGCAGTCGCCGATCACCGCCAGCGCCTGCGCGGCGAAGGCTTCGTTGAGCTCGATCCAGTCCAGCTGATCCTTCGTCAAACCCGCCTGCTTCAGCGCCTTCGGGATCGCCGCGATCGGGCCGATGCCCATCACATCCGGGCGCACGCCGGCCACGCTGAAGCTGACGAAGCGCGCCAGCGGGGTAAGGCCGTAGTCCTTGATCGCCTGTTCGGAGGCGAGCAACACCGCGCCGGCGCCGTCGCTCATCTGCGAGGAGTTTCCGGCGGTGACGGTGCCGCCGAACTGGCCGTTGCGGAACACCGGGCGCAGCTTGGCTAGGCCTTCCAGCGACGTGTCGACGCGCGGACCTTCGTCGTTTTCCACCAGCAGCTTCTTCAGGCAGATGGTGTTGCCGGCGAGGTCGGGCTGGTGCGAGACCACTTCGTACGGACTGATCTCGTCGCGGAACTCGCCGGCGGCCTGCGCGGCCAGCGCCTTCTGGTGCGAGGCGAGGGCGAAGGCGTCCTGCGCCTCGCGCGACACCTTCCATTCCTCGGCGACTTTCTCGGCGGTGATGCCCATGCCATAGGCGATCGCGACGTGGTCGGGGAACACGCTGGGCGACAGCGCGACCTTGTTGCCCATCATCGGCACCATCGACATCGACTCGGTGCCGCCGGCCAGCATCAGGTCGGCGTTGCCGAGGCGGATCTGGTCGGCGGCCAGCGCCACCGCCTGCAGGCCCGACGAGCAGAAGCGGTTGACGGTCTGCGCGGCGATGGTGTCGGGCAGCCCTGCCAGCAGCACGCCGATGCGCGCCACGTTCATGCCTTGCTCGCCTTCGGGCATGGCGCAGCCGATGATGGCGTCGTCGATGCGGTTCACGTCGATGCCCGGCGCCTGTGCGACCACGGCCTTCAGCACGTGCGCCAGCATGTCGTCGGGACGGGTGTTGCGGAACACGCCCTTGGGCGCCTTGCCCACCGGGGTGCGGGTGGCGGCGACGATGTAGGCGTCCTGGATTTGCTTGCTCATGTCAGTTCTCGATTCATGGAGCGATAAGGGCCTGATTCGTCATCCCCGCGAAAGCGGGAATGACGGCAAGGAAGTCAATTCCGAAGCGGCTTGCCGGTCTTCAGCATGTGCGCGATGCGGGCCTGGGTCTTCTCCTGCTGCGCCAGCTCCACGAAGTGCTTGCGCTCCAGCTTGAGCAGCCACTCTTCGTCCACCAGCGCGCCGCGATCCAGGTTGCCGCCGCAGAGCACGGTGGCGATGCGTTCGGCGATCTCGAAGTCGTACTCGCTGACGAAGCGGCCTTCCAGCATGTTGACCAGCAGCATCTTGAAGGTGGCGATGCCGACGTCGCCGGCCACGGCGATCCGTCGTGCCGGCAGCGGCGGGCGATAGCCGGCCTCGGCCAGCCCGCGCGCCTCGGCCTTGGCGATGTGCAGCAATTCGAAGGCGTTGAAGGCGATCCTGTCGGTGCCGCGCAGCAAGCCCAGTTCCTTGGCGTTGAGCGCCGAGTTGGACACCTTGGCCATCGCCACGGTCTCGAAGGTCTTCTTCAGCTCGGCGAACACGTCGCCGCCCGGACCGGCGGCAGCGGAGGCGCGCACCGCCAGTTCCTTCAGGCCGCCGCCCGCGGGCAGCAGGCCGACGCCGGCTTCGACCAGTCCGATGTAGCTCTCCAGGTGCGCCACGGTCTTCGCGCTGTGCATCTGGAACTCGCAGCCGCCGCCCAGCGCCAGCCCGCGCACCGCCGCGACCACCGGCACCAGCGAATACTTGATGCGCTGGCTGGTGGCCTGGAAATTGGCGACCATCGCTTCGAACAGGTCGAGCTTCTCGGCCTGCAGCGCGCCCAGCGCGCCGGCCAGGTCGGCGCCTGCCGAGAACGGTTCCCGGTGCTGCCAGATCACCAAGCCGGCGAAATCGCGCTCGGCGCGGCCAACGGCTTCCTGCAGGCCGTCCAGCACCGCGTCGGAGACGGTGTTCATCTTGGTCTTGAAGCCGACCACGGCGATGCCGTCGCCGTCGTGCCACATGCGCAGGCCGTCGTTCTCGAACACGGTTTCGCCCTGCGCGAACTTCTCGCCAAGCACCGGATCGGGGAAGCGCTGGCGCTTGTAGACGGGCAGGGACGAGCGCGGCAGCAGCGCGTTCTTCGCCGGGCTGTAGCTGCCCTCTGCGGCATGCACGCCGTCGCGTTCCGGCACCCACGCCGGCAACGCCGCGCCGGCCATGCTCTTGCCGGCGGCGATGTCCTCGGCGATCCATTGCGCCACCTGCTTCCAGCCGGCGGCCTGCCAGCTTTCGAACGGGCCCTGCGTCCAGCCGTAGCCCCAGCGGATCGCCAGATCCACGTCGCGGGCGGTATCGGCGATGTCGGCCAGATGGAAGGCGCTGTAGTGGAACAGGTCGCGGAAGCAGGCCCACAGGAACTGTGCCTGCGGGTGCTGGCTCTCGCGCAGCTTGGCGAACTTCTCCGCCGGGTTCTTCAGCTTGAGGATTTCGACCACCTCCGGCGCAGCGGCGCGGTCGGCGGCGCGGTAATCCTGCTTTTCCAGATCAAGGACGACGATGTCCTTGCCGACCTTGCGGAAGATGCCGGCGCCGGTCTTCTGTCCCAGCGCGCCCTTGGCGATCAGCGCCTGCAGCCAGTCCGGCGACTGGAAGTAGGCGTGCCACGGGTCGTCCGGCAGGGTGTCGGCCATGGTCTTGATGACGTGCGCCATCGTGTCCAGGCCGACCACGTCGGAGGTGCGGTAGGTGGCCGACTTCGGTCGGCCCAGCAGCGGCCCGGTCAGCGCATCGACCTCGTCGAAGCCCAGTCCGAACTGGCGGGTGTGGTGGATCACCGACAGGATCGAGAACACGCCGATGCGGTTCCCGATGAAGTTCGGCGTGTCCTTGGCGTGCACCACGCCCTTGCCGAGGGCGGTGGTCAGGAAGGTTTCCAGCCCTTCCAGCACGGTCGCGTCGGTGGTCCTGGCCGGGATCAGCTCGGCCAGGTGCATGTAGCGCGGCGGGTTGAAGAAGTGCACGCCGCAGAAGCGATGGCGCAGTTCCTCGGGCAGCACTTCCGCCAGCGTGTTGATGCCGAGGCCGGAGGTGTTGGACGCCAGCACCGCGTGGGCGGGCACGAACGGAGCGATCTTCTTGTAGAGATCCTGCTTCCAGTCCATTCGCTCGGCGATGGCCTCGATGATGAGGTCGCAATCCTTGAGCTGGTCGAGTCCCGTCTCGTAGTTGGCGGGCGTGATCGCCTCGGCCAGCGCCTTGCCGGCCAGCGGCGCGGGCGAGAGCTTGCCGAGGTTGGCGATGGCCTTGAGCACGATGCCGTCGGCTGGGCCGTCCTTCGCGGGCAGGTCGAACAGCACGGTATCGACACCGGCATTGGTCAGGTGCGCGGCGATCTGCGCGCCCATCACGCCCGCGCCCAGCACGGCGGCGCGGCGTACAAGCAGTTTATGAGACATGGTTCGTATCTCCTTGAAAAATCAGGTGGCGTCGGCCTTGAAGCCGGCGGCGGCGAAACGGATCAGCGCCTTGGCGGCGCGCTGGCGATGGGTGGCTTCGGAAACGCCGTGCGGGCGCTTGATGAGCCCGAAATCGGCCATCGCATAGGTCAGCGCGCCGGACAGGAAGTCCAGCCGCCGATAGAGGTCTTCCTTGCCCAGCCCCGGCACGCAGGCGTCGATGGCCTTGGCGAATTCGCGCAGCACGTGGCCGTACTGGTCGGACAGGAACTTGCGCAGGCTGTCGTTGCTTTCGGCGTAGGCGCGGGCGATCACGCGGATGAACGCGCCGCCGCCGTGGCGATCCTGCGCCATCGCCAGCGCCGGCTCCACGAACGCGGCGAGGATCGGCTCCAGCTCGCCGGGCGTGGTTTCCGTCGCCTTGCGCAGCGCCGCCAGCCGCTGCGCACTCATCTCGTCCATGCGCCGGCGGAACACCTCGTTGACGAGGTTTTCCTTGCTGCCGAAGTGGTAGTTGACCGCCGCGATGTTGACGTCGGCGCGGCTGGTGACCTGGCGCAGCGAGGTCGAGGCGAAGCCCTGCTGGGCGAACAGGTCCTCCGCTGCGTGCAGGATCCGGTCCTTGGTCGAGAAATGCTGCTGGGCCATGCGGTCGCCGCCGGAATCAAACGCTTGTTTGAGCCTACGCCGTACGCATGCGTACGTCAATTGCCGACGGCGCCGGCGAAGCCCGGTTTCAGGTGCGGACCGACGGGGAAATCGGTTAGAATCGTCCGCAGCCATATCGGCCAAACCCGCGTCAGTACGCGGGTTTTTCTGTTATCCTCGGGCGATCCGGCAAGGACGCCCGCCACTTCCGGAGAGTATTCCCATGGCGCTGGAGCGCACCATTTCGATCATCAAGCCCGATGCCGTCGCCAAGAACGTCATCGGCGAGATCTATTCCCGCTTCGAGAAGGCCGGCCTGAAGGTCGTCGCCGCGAAGATGAAGCACCTGTCCAAGGCCGAGGCCGAGGGCTTCTACGCCGTGCACCGCGAGCGCCCGTTCTTCAACGCGCTGGTCGAGTTCATGATCTCCGGCCCGGTGATGGTGCAGGTGCTGGAAGGCGAGGGCGCGGTGCTGAAGAACCGCGAGCTGATGGGCGCCACCAATCCGAAGGAAGCCGCCGCCGGCACCATCCGCGCCGACTTCGCCGACAGCATCGACGCCAACGCGGTGCACGGTTCGGATTCGCTGGAGAACGCGGCGATCGAGATCGCCTACTTCTTCCCGGCCACCGACGTCTACGCGCGCTGAGTTCGAGTTGAAGCGATGAACGACACGCGCCACCCGGCCATCGACATCGCCCTGCTGGGCGAGGACGGGATCGCGCCTGCCTCCGCGCCGACCAGCGTCGGCGCGGAAGGCAGCACCGTGGCGGCGGCTGCGGCCGATGCCAGGACCAACATCTTCGACTTCGACCGCGCCCGCCTGGAGCGCTTCTTCGAGGAAGAACTGGGCGAAAAGAAGTTCCGCGCCCACCAGGTGATGAAGTGGATCCATCACCGCTACGCCACCGAATTCGCGGACATGACCGACCTCGGCAAGGCGCTGCGCGCCAAGCTGGAGGAGCGTGCGGTAGTGCGCGCGCCGCAGGTCGTGTTCGACAAGGCCTCCGCCGACGGCACCCACAAGTGGCTGCTCGGCATGGACGCGAAGAACGCCATCGAGACCGTCTACATCCCCGACAAGGGCCGCGGCACGCTGTGCGTGTCCTCGCAGGTGGGCTGCGCGCTCAACTGCGGGTTCTGCTCCACCGCGACGCAAGGCTTCAACCGCAATCTTTCCACCGCCGAAATCATCGGGCAGGTGTGGGTGGCCGCGCGCCACCTCGGCAACGTGCCGCACCAGCAGCGCCGCCTTACCAACGTGGTGATGATGGGCATGGGCGAGCCGCTGGCGAACTTCGACAACGTCGTGCGCGCGATGAGCATCATGCGCGACGACCTCGGCTACGGCCTCGCCAACAAGCGGGTGACGCTGTCCACCGCCGGCATGGTACCGATGATCGATCGCCTGGCCGTGGAGAGCGACGTGTCGCTGGCGGTGTCGCTGCACGCGCCGTTCGACGAGCTGCGCACCCGGCTGATGCCGATCAACAAGAAATACCCGCTGGCCGAATTGCTGGATGCCTGCGTGCGCTACGCGCTGCGCAAGAAAGGCGAGTCCGTCACTTTCGAATACACCCTGATCCAGGGCGTGAACGACCAGCCCGAGCATGCGCGCGCGCTGATCGGCCTGCTGCGCGATTTCGACCGTCGCGTGCAGATGAAGGGCGCGGCCAAGATCAACCTGATTCCGTTCAACCCGTTCCCGGGCACCCGCTTCCAGCGCCCGGACGATGTCGCCATCCGCACCTTCCAGAAGCTGCTGAACAACGCCGGCATGATCGCGCCGGTGCGGCGCACCCGCGGCGACGACATCGACGCCGCCTGCGGCCAGCTCAAGGGGCAGGTGATGGATCGCACCCGGCGTTCCGCCGAGCACCGCAAGCGGCTGCGCGCCGCGGGAGTCGTCGATGTGGCGTGAGCTGCGGGTGTCGGTGGTCGTGGCCTGCGCGGTGCTGGTGGCCGGATGCGGGGTGATGAATCGCCTGACCTTCATCCGTCCGAGCACCGGTAAAGGCGAATTCACCAAGGTGGCGCCGACCTACGACGTCAGCGGCGGCAAGAAAAAGGGGCAGGACCCCGGCGATGCGGCGATGCTGCTGGCCTCGGCCACCATGCTCTACCAGCGCGGCGATCTCGCCGGGGCCGAGGGGCTTGCCCGCAAGGCGTTGAAGGCGCAGCCGGGCTCGGGCGACGCCAACACCCTGCTGGGCCTGGTCGCCAGCGCGCGCAGCGACGAAGCCGCGGCCGGGAAGTTCTACCAGGCGGCGTCCGCCGCCGCGCCGGGCAACGGCATCTACGCCAACAACTACGGCGGCTGGCTGTGCGCGAACGGGCGCGCGGGGGAGTCGTTGGACTGGTTCGACCGCGCGCTGGCCGATCCCGCCTATCCCACGCCGGCCGCGGCGCTGGCCAACGCCGGCGAATGTGCGGTCAAGGCCGGGCAGCCCGCGCGCGCCGAAACCAGCTGGCGCGGCGCGCTCGCGCTGGACGCGAACAACCTGGCCGCGCTGGCGGGCATGGCGGCGCTGGAATTCGGCAACGGCCGCTACCTGGAAGCGCGCGCCTTCGTCGAACGCTGGCTGGCGCTCGCGCCCGACGACGCGGCGGGATTGAGCCTCGCCGCACAAACCGAACAGAAAATAGGCGACAACGTGGCCGCATCGCGTTATCGTTCCCGTTTGCAGGCGATTTCCTCCGGTTCCACCGCGGCACCGCGCACGCAATGACTCCGACTTCCCATCCAGACTCGACCCACGAGGCGCTCGCCGGCTGCGGCGCGCGTCTGCGCTCCGCGCGCGAAGCTGCCGGCCTGAGCATCGACGACGTGGCGTCCCGCTTGCACATGCCGGCGCGGGTGGTGCAATCGCTGGAAGCGGAAGACTGGTCGCGGCTGGGCGCGCCGGTGTTCGTGCGCGGACAGGTGCGCAGCTATTCGCGTCTGCTCGGGCTGACCACCGCGCCGATCATGGACGCGCTGACCGTGGGGCAAGTGGAGCCGGCCAGGCTGGTCAGCCGCACCCACATCCCGAAGGCGCAGTGGTGGGCGGAGCAGATCGGGCGCCGCCTGGTCTACATCGTCCTGACCCTGTCGCTGGTGATCCCGGTCTGGGTGGCGACCCGCCAGCACCTTGCCGGCACCGCCGAGGGCGTGGCCGCGCTGGACGCGCCGGTCGATCCGTCCTCTGCCACGGCCACGGCCGAAGACGGCAAGACCCCGCGCACGGTGGTCGCCTCGATGGCGCCCGTTCCGGCGGTGCAGCCGCCCGCCGCGCCGGCGGCCGAGATCGTGCTGCGCACCAAGGGCCAGACCTGGCTGGAAGTGACCGCGACCGACGGCAGCATGCTCGACAAGACCCTCCTGTCCGCCGGCGTCGAGCGTCGGTATGCCGCGGCGCAGGTGCGGCGCATGACCATCGGCAACGCCTCGGCGGTGGAGCTGGAAGACCGCGGCCGCGCGATCGACCCGGTGGCGCATGCGCGCGCGAACGTCGCCCGCTTTGAGGTATCCTCCGACGGCTCGCTTGTCGCGGCGGACTGAAAGACAACGTCGCGCGGGCTTCCCCCGATAACCGCAAGAAGATCAACGCCCCGTCTCGGATGGCGGGCGAGAGGCAGCATGGCGATTGACGAACTGCTCAACGAGCACGAACAGAGCGAACAGGTACGCAACTGGCTGCGCAACAATGCGCTTGGACTGATCGGCGGCGTCGGGCTCGGCCTGGCGGTGATCGCCGGCTGGCAGTGGTGGCAGGGCCAGCGCCTGCAGAGCGGCATGCAGGCGAACGCGAGCTACGCGCAGGCCAGCGAGGCGTTCGAAGCCGGCAAGATCCCGCAGGACAAGGGCCAGGCGGTGATCGCCGGCCTCGACAAGGGCAATCCCACCCTGGGCACGCTGGCGGCGCTGCAGCTGGCCAAGGCGCAGGTCGATGCCGGCAAGCGCGACGACGCCATCGCCACCCTGCGCAAGCAGGACAACGCGAATGCGGCGGATCTGCGCCCGGTGGTGCGGGAACGCCTCGCGCGCCTGCTGATCGACGCCGGCAAGGCCAAGGACGCGCTGCCGCTGCTCGACGACGAGCGCGACGCGGCGATGCTGGACGCGCGCGGCGACGCGCAGTTCGCGCTGGGCGACAGGGCCAAGGCGCAGGAGGCCTACCGCAAGGCGCTGGCGCTGGTCGACGTGGGCAATCCGCAGCATCGCCTGATCACCATGAAACTGATCGAAGCGGGCGGCACGCCGCCGCATGCCGGGAGCAACGGTTGATGGACAAGCGACGTTTCCTGCGGGTGTTCGCCGCCGCCGCCGTGGCGGTGGCCATGCTGTCCGGCTGCAGTTCGATCAAGAACATGTTCGGCGGCCGCAACAAGGACAAGTCCGGCGAGCCGGCCAAGCTGGTCGATTTCGCGCCGACCGTCACCGTCAAGCGGCTGTGGACGGCGTCGGTGGGCAAGGGCGAGAAGCATCTCGGCATCGGCCAGCATCCGGTCGTCGAGGACGGCCGCGTCTATGCGGCGGCGGTCGACGGCGGCGTGTCCGCGTTCGACCTGAACAACGGCGGCCAGCTCTGGCACTACGCCTCCGAGCTGCAGCTGAGCGGCGGCCCCGGCGCCGGTTCCGGGCTGGTGGTGGTGGGTGGCCTGGAAGGCGAGGTGATCGCGCTGGACGCGGCCGACGGCCACGAGAAGTGGACCGCCAAGGTCAACAACGAAGTCCTGGCCGCGCCGGTGATCGGCGGCGGCACGGTGTTCGTGCATTCCAACGACGGCCGGGTCACCGCGTTCGACGCCGAAACCGGCGCGCGCCGCTGGTTCTACAGCGTCGACGTGCCGGCGCTGACCGTGCGCGGCACCGGCGGCATGACCCTCGGCCCGGGCATCCTGTTCGTCGGTGGCGACAACGGCACCCTGACCGCGCTGAACGTCAACGACGGCAATGTGCTGTGGACCACGCCGGTGGCCGAAGCCGACGGCCGCAGCGAGCTGGAGCGCATGGCCGACGTCGACGGCGAGCCGGTGCTGCAGGGCACCACCCTGTTCGCCAGCAGCTACAAGAACCACACCGTCGCCATCGACGGCCCCAGCGGCCAGGTGATGTGGGACAGCGAGCACGGCGGCGCGCGCGGCGTGGGCGTCAGCAATTCGGCGGTGGTCGTGACCGACAAGACCGGCAACGTCATTGGCCTGGATCGCAACAGCGGCGGCAGCCTGTGGCAGCAGGCCAGTCTGCTCAACCGCAACGTGTCCGCGCCGGCGGTGCAGGGCGACTACGCGGTGGTCGGCGATTTCGACGGCGTGGTCCACTGGCTGCGCCTGAACGACGGCGCCTTCGCCGCCCGCAGCAAGCTGGGCGAGGCGATCACCGGCACGCCGGTGGTGTCCGATGACATCGCGGTCGTGCAGACCAGCGACGGCAAGCTGGCGGCGTTCGCGCTGCAGTGACGCGCCCGGCCAGCCTCTCCGGCTGGCACCTTCGCGCGGCCCCGGCTACCCTGCCGGGGCCGCTGTTGTTTCGTAGTGCATGAAAAACGGATGCCGTGCGCGTCCGCAGCCAAAGGTCCGATTCCGATGCTTCCCCTCGTAGCCCTGGTCGGGCGCCCCAATGTCGGCAAGTCCACGCTGTTCAACGCGTTGACGCGCACCCGCGACGCGCTGGTCCACGACGAACCGGGCGTGACCCGCGACCGCAACTACGGCGTCTGCCGGCTGGTCGAAGGCCGCCCGTTCGTGCTGGTCGATACCGGCGGCATCGCCGGCGAGGACGAGGGCCTGGCCGGCGCGACCGCGCGGCAGTCGCGCGCCGCCGCCGAGGAAGCCGACCTGATCCTGTTCATCGTCGACGGCCGCGAAGGCGCATCGGCGCTGGACGACGACATCCTGCGCTGGTTGCGCAAGCTGTCCAAGCCGACGCTGCTGATCGTCAACAAGTCCGACGGCATCGACGTGCGCGCGGCGCTGGCGGAGTTCGCCCGCTACGGCTTCAGCGAAGCGCTGGCGATCTCGTCCGCGCACCGCACCGGCATCGACGAGCTGCTGGCGAAGGCCGTCAAGCTGCTGCCCGAGGAAGGCGCGGCGGAAACCCTGGACGACGATCCGGAGCGCATCCGCATTGCCTTCGTCGGCCGCCCGAACGTGGGCAAGTCCACGCTGGTCAACCGCATCCTCGGCGAGGAGCGGATGATCGCGTCGGAAGTGCCGGGCACCACCCGGGATTCGATCGCCGTCGATCTGGAACGCGACGGCCGCAAGTACCGCCTGATCGACACCGCCGGCCTGCGCCGCCGCTCCAAGGTGGAGGAGGCGGTCGAGAAGTTCTCGGTGGTGAAGACGTTGCAGGCGCTGGAACAGTGCCAGGTCGCGGTGCTGATGCTGGACGCAAGCGAGGGCGTGACCGACCAGGACGCCACCGTGCTGGGCGCGGCGCTGGACGCGGGCCGCGCGCTGGTCGTTGCGATCAACAAATGGGACGGCCGCACCGACTACGAGCGCCAGCAGGCCGAGGCGCTGGCCGAGCGCAAGCTGAGCTTCGTCAGTTGGGCCGAGCGCGTGCGCATCTCCGCGCTGCACGGCTCGGGCCTGCGCGAACTGTTCAAGGCGATCCACCGCGCGCACGGTTCGGCCACCCGCGAGTTCAGCACCGCGGACGTGACCCGCGCCATGGAAGCGGCGTACGAGGCCAATCCGCCGCCGGTGGTGCGCGGCCACGTCGCCAAGCTGCGCTTCGCCCATCCGGGCGGCGAGAGCCCGCCCACCTTCGTCGTCCACGGCAGCCGCCTGAAGACGCTGAGCGCCACCTACCAGCGCTATCTGGAGAACTTCTTCCGCAAGCGCTTCAAGCTGGTCGGCACGCCGATCCGCTTCGTGTTCAGGGAAGGCGCCAATCCGTACGAAGGCAAGAAGAACGAACTGAGCGAGCGCCAGGTGGCGAAGAAGCGCCGGCTGATGCGGCACGTGAAGCGCGGCGGCTGATGTCGGCCGCCCGGGCCGAGCCGCGATGTCCGGTCTGCACGCGGAATCGCGCTTGTCCGGGGTAATGTGATCACGCGGCGCGGGGCGCCGGAGGAATTGCCTGATGTCGATCTACGCATGGATGCGCCGTTTGCTGCTCGCCTGCCTGCTGCTGGCCGCCGGCAACGCGTTCGCCGCCGACCAGTGTCCCGCGCTGTCGCAGCGCCAGTCCGATCCGCAGGTCGCCACCCGCATCGCGGCGATCGCCTGCGACGAGCACCTGCGCTGGAACCGGCCGTTCATCGACACCGAAGGCCGGCTGGCCAGCCTTACCGCCTACGAGGCGGAAGGCAGCGGGCTCAAGGACGGCGGCTCGCCCTGGCGGCGGGTGGCGTTCTACTGGCAGGCCAGCGGGCTGCTGTCGCCGATGGGCTTCAAGCCCGGCGCCAGCGACTGCGGCTACGCCGCACTGAATCTCTCGTATCCCGGTCTGGGCTGCCGCGGTTTCGTGGTCGACAACCCGTGGTCGGCCGCATTCGTGAGCTGGGTGATGCAACGCGCCGGCGTGCCCGGCTTCCGCAGCTCGGCCAGCCATTTCGACTACGTGCGCGCGGCGCGCAAGGACGCCGCCGGCAGCCCGTACCGCTTGGTCGAACCGATGTCGGCGAAGCTGGAAACCGGTGACATGCTCTGCTACGTGCGCACCACCCGCGTGTACGGCTACGACGGGCTGGCGAAGACCATCGACGGCATCAGCGGGGGCCTGCCGATGCACTGCGACATGATCGTCGCGGTCGACGACGGCAAGGCCTACGCCATCGGCGGCAACGTGCAGCAGGCGGTGACCATGCGCGTCCTCAACCTCAACGCGCAGGGCCAGCTGTGGGGCATGCCGCAGCGCACCGAAGGCGATGTGGAGTGCTCGCCGCAGACGCAGGCCGCCTGCAACTTCAACCGCCAGGATTGGGCGGCGGTGCTCAAGCTCAAGCCGCAGGACGAACTCGCGAAGATCGGCCCGGTGGAACCGCCGAGCTTCCTGCCCAGCGCGCCGGTGGCACCCACCTGCTGCGTGAACTGCGTGCTCGGTTCCGGCATCCCGCGCTGTCCCGCGGCCGGGCAGGCCGTGCAGCAGGCGCAACCGGACGCGCCATTGCAGGGTTCGGAATAGGCCGGGCCTGCGCGCTGGGCGATAATGCGCGTCCGCCCGCCACGCACCTTGCCGCATGACCGCCCGAATCCTTGACGGAAAACGCATCGCCGACGAACTGCTGTCCGACCTGAAGGCGCAGGTCGATGCGCGCCTGGCCGCCGGCAAATCGCGGCCGGGGCTGGCGGTGGTGCTGGTGGGCAGCGACCCGGCCAGCCAAAGCTACGTGCGCAACAAGCGCCGCGCCGCCGACAAGGTCGGCATCCACGCCTTCGATCACGACCTGCCCGCCGGCACCACCGAAGCCGAACTGCTGGCGCTGATTGATCGGCTCAACGCCGACCCGCAGGTGCACGGCATCCTGATCCAGCTGCCGCTGCCCGGCATCCGCGACGCCAGCGCGCTGATCGAGCGCATCCATCCCGACAAGGACGTGGACGGCTTCCACCCGCAGAACGTCGGCCACCTGGCGCTGCGCCAGTTCGGCCTGCGCCCGTGCACCCCGCGCGGCATCACCACGCTGCTGGCCTGGACGGACAAGCCGGTGCGCGGGCAAAGCGCCACCATCGTCGGCGTTTCCAACCACGTCGGCCGGCCGATGGGGCAGGAGCTGCTGATCGCCGGCTGCACCGTCACCAGTTGCCACAAGTTCACTCCGCAGGACGTGCTGAAACGCCACGTGGGCGAGGCCGACATCCTGGTGGTGGCGGTCGGCAGGCCGGGCCTGATTCCGGGCGAATGGGTCAAGCCGGGCGCGGTGGTGATCGACGTCGGTATCAACCGCTTGGACGACGGGCGGCTGGTCGGCGACGTGGGCTATGAAGAGGCGGCCAAGCGGGCCAGCTGGATCACGCCTGTGCCGGGTGGAGTAGGGCCGATGACTGTCGCCACGCTGATGCAGAACACGCTGGAAGCGGCGGAATTGGCGGACAAAGCGGCAGCCTGAAACACGGGCAAGCAGAAAAGCCGGTGGGATCTTCCAAGGGCCGGCCTCGCAAGTCGCTCCCCGTTACTCGCTTGGTTGCGAGGCCGGCCCCTGGACGATCCAGGCACACCCCGAGTTCGCCTCCCGCCGCATCCTTCCGAAGCCTGCGCAAAAAGCGCTACAATGGCGCGCTTCCCCACTTCCACATGGGTCTGCCGATGCTCCGCATCCTGGCTGAAGCACTGACGTACGACGACGTTTCCCTCGTCCCCGCGCATTCCACCGTCCTGCCGAAGGACGTCTCGCTGGAAACGCGCCTCACCCGTGACCTGCGCATCCGCCTGCCGATCGCCTCGGCGGCGATGGATACCGTCAGCGAAGCACGCCTCGCGGTGGCGATGGCGCAGCTCGGTGGCATCTCGATCATCCACAAGAACATGACCGCGCAGGCGCAGGCCGCGCAGGTGGCGTGGGTGAAGAACTTCGAGGCCGGCGTGATCCGCGAGCCGTTCACCGTCGGCCCGGACACCACCATCGGCGAAGTCCTGCGCCTGACCCGCGCGCGCAACATTTCCGGCGTGCCGGTGGTGGACGAGTCCGGCCATCTGGTCGGCATCGTCACCGGCCGCGACATGCGCTTCGAGAAGAAGCTGGACGATCCGGTCCGCCACGTGATGACCAAGAAGGAAAAACTGGTCACGGTGAAGGAAGGCGCCAGCGACGACGAGGTGCTGGGCCTGTTGCACAAGCACCGCATCGAGAAGGTGCTGGTGGTCAACGACGAGTTCGCGCTGCGCGGCCTCATCACCGTCAAGGACATCCAGAAGAAATCCGACAACCCGAACGCGGCCTACGACGCGCACGAGCGCCTGCTGGTCGGCGCCGCGGTCGGCGTGGCCGGCGACACCGAGCAGCGCGTGGAAGCGCTGGTGGCCGCCGGTGTGGACGTGATCGTGGTCGATACCGCGCACGGCCATTCGCAGGGCGTGATCGAGCGCGTGGCGTGGGTGAAGAAGCGCTTCCCGCAGGTGCAGGTGGTCGGCGGCAACATCGTCACCGGCGATGCCGCGCTGGCGCTGATGGACGCGGGCGCGGACGCGGTGAAGGTGGGTGTCGGCCCGGGATCGATCTGTACCACGCGCATCGTCGCTGGCGTCGGTGTGCCGCAGATCACCGCCATCGACATGGTGGCGTCGGCCTTGCAGGATCGCATCCCGCTGATCGCCGACGGCGGCATCCGCTACTCCGGCGACATCGGCAAGGCGCTGGTGGCGGGCGCGTCCAGCGTGATGATCGGCGGCCTGTTCGCCGGCACCGAGGAAAGCCCGGGCGAGATCGAACTGTTCCAGGGCCGCAGCTACAAGAGCTATCGCGGCATGGGCAGCCTCGGCGCGATGGAGAAGGGCAGCAAGGATCGATATTTCCAGGATGCCGCCGACGCCGACAAGCTGGTGCCGGAAGGCATCGAGGGGCGCGTCCCTGTGCGCGGGCCGCTGTCCGGCGTGGTGCACCAGCTGGTAGGCGGCCTGCGCGCGACGATGGGCTATGTCGGCTGCGCCAGCATCGAGGAGATGCGCACGCAGCCGTCCTTCGTGCAGGTGACCGGCGCAGGCCAGCGCGAGAGTCACGTCCACGACGTGCAGATCACCAAGGAACCGCCGAACTACCGCGCCGGTTGATCCATCCACGCAAAGGGAGCCGCAAGACTCCCTTTGTTGTATCCAACATCGAAAGCCAGTCAGCGCATGACCAACATCCACTCCGACAAGATCCTGATCCTTGATTTCGGCGCGCAGTACACCCAACTGATCGCCCGTCGCATCCGCGAGATCGGCGTGTACTGCGAAATCTGGGCGTGGGACCACGATCCCGCCGAGATCGCCGCGTTCGGCGCGAAGGGCATCATCCTGTCGGGCGGCCCGGAATCGACCACGGAAGCGGGCTGCCCGGCCGCGCCGCAGCAGGTGTTCGACGCAGACGTGCCGCTGCTCGGCATCTGCTACGGCATGCAGACGCTGGCGAAACAGCTGGGCGGGGATACCGAGGCGGGCAACCAGCGCGAGTTCGGCCACGCCGCGCTGGAGATCGTCGGCGACGACGCGCTGCTGTCGCAGGTGGCGACCACCGCCGAACTGCGCAACGTGTGGATGAGCCACGGCGACCACGTGTCGCAGGCGCCGGCCGGCTTCACCGTCACCGCCCGCACCGACCGCCTCGGCATCGCCGCCTTCGCCAACGACGCGAAGAAGATCTACGGCGTGCAGTTCCATCCGGAAGTGACCCACACCGCTGCCGGTGAGGCTCTGCTGCGCCGGTTCGTGGTCGATATCTGCGGCTGCAAGACCCTGTGGACGGCGGCCAACATCATCGACGACCAGATCGCCCGCGTGCGCGAGCAGGTCGGTTCCGACGAAGTGATCCTCGGCCTGTCCGGCGGCGTCGATTCCTCGGTGGTGGCCGCGCTGCTGCACAAGGCCATCGGCGAGCAGCTCACCTGCGTGTTCGTGGATACCGGCCTGCTGCGCTGGCAGGAAGGCGATCAGGTGATGGCGATGTTCGCCCAGCATATGGGCGTCAAGGTGGTGCGCGTCAACGCCGCGGAGCGCTACTTCGAGAAGCTCGAGGGCGTGTCCGATCCGGAAGCCAAGCGCAAGATCATCGGCAACCT
Organism: Thermomonas brevis; assembly: GCF_014395425.1. Classification (NCBI taxonomy): domain Bacteria; kingdom Pseudomonadati; phylum Pseudomonadota; class Gammaproteobacteria; order Lysobacterales; family Lysobacteraceae; genus Thermomonas; species Thermomonas brevis. The sequence goes on along the minus strand of NZ_CP060711.1, from coordinate 264,473 downwards.
GTTCGTGGAAATCTTCGACGAGGAATCGTCGAAGCTGAAGGACGCCAAGTGGCTGGCGCAGGGCACCATCTATCCGGACGTGATCGAATCCGCCGGCAGCAAGACCGGCAAGGCGCACGTCATCAAGAGCCATCACAACGTCGGCGGCCTGCCCGAGCACATGAAGCTGGGCCTGGTGGAACCGCTGCGCGAGCTGTTCAAGGACGAGGTGCGCCGGCTCGGCGTCGAACTCGGCCTGCCGCGCGAGATGGTCTACCGCCATCCGTTCCCCGGCCCGGGCCTGGGCGTGCGCATCCTCGGCGAAGTGAAGCCGGAGTACGCCGAACTGCTGGCAAAGGCCGACGCCATCTACATCGACGAACTGCGCAAGGCCGGCCTGTACGACAAGACCTCGCAGGCGTTCGCGGTGTTCCTGCCGGTGAAGTCGGTCGGCGTGGTCGGCGACGCGCGCGCCTACGAATGGGTGATCGCGCTGCGTGCTGTCGAAACCATCGATTTCATGACCGCGCACTGGGCGCACCTGCCGTACGACTTCCTCGGCACGGTGAGCAACCGCATCATCAACGAACTGCGCGGCGTCTCGCGCGTGGTCTACGACATCTCCGGCAAGCCGCCGGCGACGATCGAGTGGGAATGAGCGACGCCGACGAGCGCTGGATGCGGCAGGCCCTCGCGCTCGCCGAGCGCGCGCAGCGCGAGGACGACGAAATCCCGGTCGGTGCCCTGGTGGTCGATGCCGAAGGCAACCTCGTCGGCGAGGGTTGGAACCGCAACATCGTCGAATGCGATCCGAGCGCGCACGCCGAGATCGTGGCGATGCGGCGCGCGGGCGCGGCCTTCGGCAACCATCGCCTGGTCGGCTGCACGCTGTACGTCACGCTGGAGCCTTGCGCGATGTGCGCGATGGCGATCGTGCATGCGCGCGTCGCGCGGGTGGTGTTCGGCGCGTTCGATCCCAAGACCGGCGCGGCCGGCAGCGTGTTCGACCTGCTGGCCGATCCGCGCCACAACCATCGCGTCGAAGTGACCGGCGGCGTGCTGGCCGACGTGGCCGGGCCGATGCTGACCGCGTGGTTCCGCGCCAAGCGCGGCAAATGACCTGCGCCGTCAGTGCGCGTCTTGCGGACGCCGCTTCGCCATGCTCTGATCCAGCTCCATATCGAAACTCTTCACCGCCAGGCTGACCTCGCGCCACATCGCGAAGCTGGCGGCCAGCAGGAACAGCACGCCGACCACAGCCATCGCGGTCGGAAGCGCGCCGAGGCGCGAGTCCAGCAGCGCGTCCGCGGCCAGCGCCAGGCTGGTGCCGACGAAGCTGGCCAGCGCACCGTACAGCAGGCGGCAGGCGCGCAGCACGAGGTGCGCACGGCGGCGGTGGCGCAGGATCTGGTCGTCGCGCTCGCTGCGGTCCGGCGCATCGTGTTCCCAGGCGACGATCAGGGCGCGCAGCCGATCCACCACGCGCGCCAGCCGGGTGTTGGCCGACATCAGCAGCGAGGCCGTGGCGGTCAGGAAGAACGCGGGGGCCAGCATCGCGGTCAGGATGGCGTGGTGGCCGAGGGCGAGGGCGGTGTTCTGGAGCATGCGGCGTCCCGATGGCGAGCCGGTATGATGCCCATACTCCACCATGCGCGCGAGCCCGATGCCCGACGATTCGCCCAACCAGCGCCTGATCTGGATCGACCTGGAAATGACCGGGCTCGATACCGACCGCGACGGCATCCTGGAAATCGCCACCGTGGTCACCGACAGCCAGCTCAACGTGCTCGCCGAGGGGCCGGAGCTGGCGATCGCCCACTCGCTTGAAACGCTGGAGGCGATGGACGACTGGAACCGCAACCAGCACGGCAAGTCCGGGCTGTGGCGGCGCGTGCTGGAGGAGGGCGTGCCGCTGGGCGAGGCCGAGGCGCGCACGCTGGCCTTCCTGCAGGAGTGGGTGCCGGCGAACGCCTCGCCGATGTGCGGCAATTCGATCTGCCAGGACCGCCGCTTCCTGCATCGGCTGATGCCGTCGCTGGAGCGTCATTTCCACTACCGCAACCTGGACGTCAGCACGCTCAAGGAGCTGGCGCGCCGCTGGGCGCCGCAGGTTCTGGACGGCGTGCAGAAGCATTCCGCGCACACCGCGTTGAGCGACGTTCACGATTCCATCGCCGAATTGCGCCACTATCGCCGCCACATGGGCGCGCTGGCCGGACCGGCAGTGGACTGAGGCACGACAGGGACAGGGGGCGGGGCCGGATGCAGGGGGCGTCTGCGCGATACGGCTGGCTTGCGGCGATGCTCGGCGTATTGGCCGCGCTGTGCCTGTGGCCGTGCGCCGCGCTTGCCCTCGATGCGCCGCAGCCGGCGGCGACCGAAAAGCCGATCACCGCGTTCTACCGCGAAACCTGGACCACCCGGCAGGGCCTGCCGCACAACCAGGTCAACGCCATCGCCCAGACCCCGGATGGCTACCTCTGGCTCGGCACCTGGGAAGGCTTGGTGCGCTACAACGGGCTGGAGTTCCAGCTGTTCGACCGCAGCAACACGCCGGCGATGAAGGATAACGGCGTGCGCTCGGTGCGCGCGTCGGACGGCGGCGCGGTCGTCGTCGGCACGTCCCGCGGCGGCGTGACGGTGAAGCAGGGCGACGACTGGAGGACGTGGCGGGTCGCCGACGGCCTGGCCCAGGACGAAATCATGGACGCCCTGCTGGATCGGCAGGGACGGCTGTGGGCGGCCACCGAAAGCCTGGGCATCACCTGCCTCGACCACGGCAAGGCCATCCAGTTCAACGTCGGCAACGGGCGGTTGCCCAGCAACGTGGCGTTCGCCCTGCTGGAAGCCCGCGACGGCAGCATCTGGGCGGCCACCGCAGGCGGCCTCGTCCACATCGTCGACGGGCAGGCGCGTCTCGTGCCGCGAAGCGCCGGCCTGCCGGACGCGCCGGTGTTCCGGGTGGTGGAAACCGCGAAGGGCGAGCTGCTGGTCGGCACCGAGCGCGGCGCCTATCGCCGCATCGGCAAATCGGAGCGCTTCGAACTGGTGTCGCCGCTGCTGCCGAACGACGGCGTTCCCAGCCTCGCCGAAGACGCGGCCGGCCACCTGTGGGTGGGCACGGTCAACAACGGGTTGTTCCGGTTGGCGGGATCGGCGGTGGAGCATTTCACCAGCGGCCGCGAGCTACCCAACAACCGCGTCGCCTCCCTGCTGGTGGACCGCGAGGGCAGCATCTGGGCCGGGACCAATGCCGGCCTGATGCGCCTGAGCGATGCGCCGTTCACCACCTGGAACAGCGACCAGGGCATGACCGACGACTACGTGCGCGCGCTGGCCGAAGCGCCGGGCGGCGGCATGTGGATCGGCACCGGGCGCGGCCTGAACCTGTGGCGCGACAACGCGATCGTGGCCCGCTACACCAAGGCGGACGGGATGCCGGGCGATTCCGTCCTCAGCCTGCTGCAGGCCCGCGACGGCAGCCTGCTGATCGGCAGCTACACCGACGGCGTGCTGCGCATGCGCGACGGCCGCATCGTCGCCCGTTACGACAGCGCGCGCGGCATGCCGGGCAGCAACCAGGTGCGCGCGCTGGCCGAGGACGCGAACGGCAACGTCTGGATCGGTACCACCCGCGGGCTGGTGCGGATGCGCGACGGGCAGTTCCAGCTGTTCGGGATGGCGCAGGGCCTGCAGCGGGACTTCATCATTTCCCTGCACCTGGCGCGCGACGGCACGCTGTGGGTCGGCACCTCGAACGGCGCGGTGCGGATCGTCGGCGAGACGGTGCATCCGCTCGACATGCGGGCGATGAACGGCGCACAGGACGTGTTCGGGTTCCTCGAGGACGCCGACGGCACCATGTGGATGGCCACCGACCGCGGCCTGCTGCGCTACCGCGACGGCCGGCTGCAGGGGCTCGGGCTGGCGAGCGGGCTGCCGTTCGACACCCTGTTCGCGGTCGTCGACGACCGCCTCGGCAACCTGTGGCTGACCTCCAACCGCGGCGTCCTGCGGCTTCCGCGCAAGGAAGCCGAGGCGGTGCTGGCCGGCCGCCGCGCGCCGCTGCGCTTCGACCACTTCGGCGAAGCGGACGGGCTGGTGAGTTCGCAGTGCAACGGCGGTTCCGGGCCGGTCGCGCTGCGCGATGCGCGCGGCAACATCTGGGTCGCGACCGCGCGCGGCGCGGCGACGATCGCGCCCGGCACGCTGGGCAAGTACCGGCACGAGCTGCCGCATGCGGTGCTGGAGCAGGTGCTGGCGGACGACCGGCCGGTGTCGCTGGCCGGCGTGCTGCGGCTGCCGGCCGGAACCCGCAAGCTGGAATTCCGCTACGCGGCGCCGAGCTTCCTGGCGTCGCGCTTCCTGCGCTATCGGCATCGCCTGGAAGGCCTGGAAACCGGCTGGGTGGAGCAGGGCAACCGGCGGGTCGTGCAGTACACCAACCTCGGTCCCGGCGCCTACCGCTTCGACGTCAACGTGTCCGCGCCCGGGTTGGGGCGCGGCTGGAGCCCGGGCATCACCTCGGTCCAGGTGGAGATCGCGCCGCAGCCCTGGCAGCGGCGCGGCTTCATCGTCGCCGCGGCGCTGCTGGCGGCCCTGCTGGTCTACGGGCTTTTCCTCTGGCGCGTCAGCCACCTGCGCCAGCGTGCGGAGCGGTTGGAAGGCATGGTCGAGCAGCGCACCCGCGACCTGCGCGAGCACGCCGAGCGGCTGCGCGAATCCGACCAGGAAAAGACGCTGCTGCTGGACCGGCTGCGCAAGCAGTCGGAAGCCTTCGAGCGGATGGCGCTGGAGGACGCGCTGACCGGCGTCGGCAACCGCCGCAGCCTGGACGTGGAACTGGAGGCGGCGTTCGGCCGGGCCGTGCGCAGCCGGCGGTCGCTGTGCTTCGCGCTGTTCGACGTGGACGAGTTCAAGCAGATCAACGACCGCTACTCCCACGCCGCCGGCGACCGCGCGCTGGTGGCGGTGGCGCATGCGCTGCGCGACGCGCTGGACGGCGCGGGCATGCTGGCGCGCTGGGGCGGCGAGGAGTTCGCCGTGCTGTTCGAGCGGGTGTCGCTGGAGCGCGCCCGCGACATCTGCGAGGCGATGCGCCAGCGCGTGCAGGCCATCGACTGCAGCGAATACGCGCCGGGCTGGACGCTGTCGGTCAGCGGCGGCGTGGCGGAGCGGGGCGACGCGTCGCGCTACGAAGCCCTGGTGGCCCGCGCCGACCTGCTCCTGTACGAGGCCAAGCGCAGCGGGCGCAACCGCATCGTCGGGTAAGCCGACTCAGCGCGGCTTCGCGTCGCCTTGGCCGCCCGGTGCGTGCATCTGCCCGCGAAAGACGTGCAGGTCGCTGCGCGGGTAGGGAATGTCGATGCCGTTCTCGCGGAAGCGGTCGCGGATCGCCTCGATGATGCGGCTGCGCGCCTCGCCGTAATCCGCGTTGGCGGCGAAGGCGAACAGGTCGAGGTCGATGCTGCTGGCGCCCAGGTTCGCCACCTGCACCAGCGGCGCGGGATCGTCGAGGACCAGCGGTTCGTCGCGGGCGATGCCGAGCAGGGTGGCGCGCGCGCGCTGCAGGTCGTCGCCGTAGCCCACGCCCACGCGCACCTCGATCCGCCGGTGCGGCCATGAGGAATAGTTGACGATCGGCGCGGTGGTGATGGAGCTGTTGGGCAGGATGATGAGCCGGTTGTCGGAGGCGCGCAGGCGGGTCTGGAACACCCTGATTTCCAGCGCCGTGCCTTCCTGCCCGGCCAGCACCACGTGGTCGCCGGCGCGGAACGGGCGCAGCACAATGAGCATTACTCCGGACGCGATGTTGGACAGCGAATCCTTGATCGCCAGGCCCACCGCGAGGCCGGCGGCGCCGAGCACGGCGAACATCGAGGTGGTGGGAATCCCGATCGCGGTCAGCGCGGTCATGATGACCAGCACCAGCATCACCGCGTAGGCGATGTTGCGCAGGAACCCGCCCAGCGTGGCGTCGACGCCGGCGCGGCCCATCACCCGGTCGAGGCCGGCGGAGAGCCGCCGCGCCAGCCAGCGGCCGATCACGAAGATCAGCACCGCCGCCAGCAATTTCAGCCCCCAGTCCTGCAGCAGGTGCAGCCATTCGCCGCTGCGCAGGTCGCTGGCGATGCGGGCGGCTTCGGCGCGGGCTTCGGCGGACGGCGTGGCGGTGGCGGGTTGCAGCATGGGAACTCCTGAAAAGCCGCACGCCCCGAACGGGGCGTGCAGTGGGGCCGGACCGCGATGGTAGCGATCCGGATGTAAAGCCGCCGCATGCGCGGCCGCGGTCAGCCCTTGGACTTCGCCAGCGCCAGCCAGGTATCGACCACGGTGTCCGGATTCAGCGACACCGACTCGATGCCCTGTTCCATCAGCCACTGCGCGAGATCCGGATGATCGCTCGGCCCCTGGCCGCAGATGCCGACGTACTTGCCCTTGGCGCGAGCGGACTGGATCGCCATCGACAGCATCTTCTTGACCGCAGGGTTCCGCTCGTCGAACAGGCCGGCGACGATGGCGCTGTCGCGGTCCAGCCCCAGCGTGAGCTGGGTCATGTCGTTGGAGCCGATCGAGAAGCCGTCGAAGATGTCGAGGAACTCGTCGGCCAGCAGCGCGTTCGACGGCACTTCGCACATCATGATGATCTTCAGCCCGTTCTCGCCCTGTACGAGGCCGTTCCCGCGCAACACTTCGATGACCTTGCGGCCTTCCTCCAGCGTGCGCACGAACGGGATCATCACCCAGATGTTGTCCAGGCCCATCTCCTCGCGCACCTTCTTGACCGCCTGGCATTCCAGCGCGAAGGCGTCCTTGAAGCTCGGGTCGATGTAGCGGGAGGCGCCGCGGAACCCGATCATCGGGTTTTCCTCGTGCGGTTCGTAGCGGCTGCCGCCGACCAGGTTGGCGTACTCGTTCGACTTGAAGTCGGACAGGCGCACGATCACCGGCTTCGGGAACACCGAGGCGGCGATGGTGGCGATGCCTTCCTTCAGGCGCTCGACGTAGAACTCCACCGGCGATGCGTAGCCTTTGATCCGCGCGTCGATCTTCGCCTTGGTGGCCGCATCCTGCGAGGCGTACTCCAGCAGCGCCTTCGGGTGCACGCCGATGTGGCTGGCGATGATCATTTCCAGGCGGGCCAGGCCGATGCCCGCGTTCGGCAGCATGCCGAAGTCGAAGGCGCGGTCCGGGTTCGCCACGTTCATCATGATCTTCAGCGGCGCCGGCGGCATGTTGCCGAGGTCGGTGGTGGTGCGTTCGAAGGGCAGGCTGCCGGCGTAGATGTAGCCGGTGTCGCCCTCGGCGCAGCTGATCGTGACCGGGTCGCCGTCCTTGATCGTGTCCAGCGCGTTGCCGGTGCCGACCACGGCGGGCACGCCCAGTTCGCGGGCGATGATTGCCGCGTGACAGGTGCGGCCGCCGCGGTTGGTGACGATGGCGGCGGAACGCTTCATCACCGGCTCCCAGTCGGGATCGGTCATGTCGGCGACCAGCACGTCGCCGGGCTGTACGCGCTCCATGTCGGCCAGCGAGCGCACCACGCGCGCCGTGCCGCCGCCGATCTTGCTGCCGATGGCGCGGCCCTCGGACAGGACCTCGCCGCGCTGCTGCAGCGCGTAGCGCTCGATCTGGGTGGCGTGCGCGCGCGACTTCACCGTCTCGGGACGCGCCTGCAGGATGTAGAGCTTGCCGGTGTTGCCGTCCTTGCCCCATTCCACATCCATCGGGCGGCCGTAGTGCCGCTCGATCACCAGCGCCTGCTTCGCCAGTTCCTGCACGTCGGCGTCGGTGATCGAGAACTTGCCGCGCAGCTCGGCCGGCGTTTCCTCGGTGCGCACGCGTTCGCCCGGCACGCTGGAATACACCATCCGCAGCTGCTTGCTGCCCAGCGAGCGGCGCAGGATCGCCGGCTTGCCGGCGGTCAGCGTGGGCTTGTAGACGTAGAACTCGTCCGGGTTCACCGCGCCCTGCACGACCATCTCGCCGAGGCCGTAGCTGGCGGTGACGAACACCACGTCGCGGAAACCGGATTCGGTGTCGAGGGTGAACAGCACGCCGGAGGCGCCGACGTCGGAGCGCACCATCAGCTGGATGCCGGCGGACAGGAACACGTCCTCGTGGGCGAAGCCGTGATGCACGCGGTAGGCGATCGCGCGGTCGTTGTAGAGGCTGGCGAAGACTTCCTTGACCTTGCGCACCACGTCGTCGGCGCCGGTCACGTTGAGGAAGGTTTCCTGCTGGCCGGCGAAGGACGCGTCGGGCAGGTCTTCGGCGGTGGCGGAAGAACGCACGGCCACGGCGATGTCGGCCGCGCCGCTGTCCGCGCACAGCTTCGCGTAGGCGCTGCGGATGTCGGCGTCCAGCTCCGGCTGCAGCGGCGCGTCGATCACCCAGCCGCGGATTTCCGCGCCGGCGCGGGTGAGCGCGGGCACGTCCTCGACGTCGACGGTCGCCAGCTTGTCGTAGATGCGCTGGTGCAGGTCGTTGTGGGCGATGAACGCCTTGAACGCGTCGGCGGTGGTGGCGAAGCCGCCGGGCACCGACACGCCCAGGCCGGACAGTTCGCCGATCATCTCGCCGAGCGAGGAATTCTTGCCGCCCACCTGGGCGAGATCGGACAGGCGCAGGTCGTTCAGCCAGAGGACGTTGCTGGTCAAGGCAGGCTCCGTGGGGGCAGGGCAGCGGGAAGTCCGCTATTTTACAACTCTCGCCCCGCACGCTGAAAACGATTGCACATGGATGCCGTCCGCCCCGTGTTCTACGTCTCCGATGGCACCGGCATCACCGCCGAAACCATCGGCCACAGCCTGCTGACCCAGTTCAGCGGGCTGCGCTTCTCGACCGACCGCCTGCCGTTCGTGGATTCGGCCGACAAGGCGCGCGACGCCGCCCGCCGCATCCGCAGCGCCGGCGAGGCCGTCGGCCTGCGCCCGGTGGTGGTGAACTCCTGCGTCGATCCCGAACTGAACCGCCTGCTGGCGGAAAGCGGCGCGCTGATGCTGGACATCTTCGCGCCGTTCATCGCGCCGCTGGAGGAAGAACTGGGGCAGGTGCGCAACGCGCACATCGGCCGCGCCCACGGCATCGTCGATTTCGACATCTACCACCGGCGCATCAACGCGATGAACTACGCGCTGGCGCACGACGACGGGGTCAAGCCCGACTATTCGGAGGCCGACCTGATCCTGGTCGCGGTGTCACGCGCCGGCAAGACGCCGACCTGCGTGTACCTGGCCCTGCACCACGGCGTGCGCGCCGCCAACTATCCGCTGACGCCGGAAGACCTGGAAAGCGAGCGGCTGCCGGCGATCCTGCGCCAGTACCGCAGCAAGCTGTTCGGCCTGACCATCGACCCGGTGCGCCTGCACCAGATCCGCCAGGAGCGCCGCCCGGATTCGCGCTACGCGCAGCTCGACACCTGCCGCCGCGAGGTGGCGCAGGCGGAGGCGATGCTGCGCAGGGAAGGGGTGGAAATGCTGAGCACCACCCACGCGTCGATCGAGGAAATCGCCAGCCGGGTGATGGAGCATCTCGGCATCAACCGCGAGATGTACTGAACGCGGGAACCTTTCCAGATTGGGCCCGCGGCGCGACGCCGTCAATCCTGCCGCGCGCGCGATGCCGCGTGTAGGATCGGCCCATGAGCCTCGCACTTGCACATCGCCAACGCCTTCCCTCGCTCAGCCGCTTCGGCTGGCTGATGGGGCTGTACGCGGAGAACCACGCGCGCCTGCAACGGCTGTTCGAAGCGGACGATCTCGGCTGCGGCGATTACGTGTCGTCGATCGGCGACGGGCTGGACGTGCGCATCGAGGTGATCGAACAGCACGCCTACACGGCCGAACTGCGCATGAGCTACGGGCTGGTCGATCCGCAGACCGGCATGGCCGATCCGTCCGCCAGCCTGCGCCTGTACCGCGACGCGCGGCAGGTCGAGGCCACGCATTGCTACGCGGGACGACGCTGGCAGGACGTGATCGGCATGTATCCGCCGCCGCAGCGCATCCTCGACCATCGCCTGCGCATGAACACCTTCCTCGGCAAGTGGTTGCAGTACCTGGCCGAGCGCGGGCACGGCGTGGCGACGCTGCGCGCGGCGGATGAAGACGTGCTAAAAATTGGTTGAAAAAACGCTTGACGGTTTCCGATTTCACCCCCAGAATGCGCGTCTTTCCAGCCCGTGGGGCCATAGCTCAGCTGGGAGAGCGCCTGCATGGCATGCAGGAGGTCGGCGGTTCGATCCCGCCTGGCTCCACCATTTTTCAACGCGTTTCCGGTTCTGTCCCCATCGTCTAGAGGCCTAGGACATTACCCTTTCACGGTAGCGACCGGGGTTCGAATCCCCGTGGGGACGCCACCTTCGGAATCGGTAACGACGTCGCAACACAGCGCAAGCGGTCGCCCCAGTGGCGGCCGTTTTCGTTTGTGCGTTTCCTTACCGGCGGACGACTGCACGAATGCGCGCGCCATGCGGCGCGCGGTTCATGCGTCCTTGTTGTGCCGTCGCAGCAGGCGCTGCTTCTCGCGGTTCCAGTCGCGCTCCTTGCTGGCCTCGCGCTTGTCGTGGCTCTGCTTGCCCTTCGCCAACGCCAGCTCGGCCTTGACCTTGTTGCCCTTCCAGTACAGCGCGGTCGGGACCAGCGTGTAGCCGTCGCGCTGGATGCGGCCCATCAGCACGTCGATTTCGTGCCGGTGCAGCAGCAGCTTGCGGGTGCGGCGATCGTTGGCGACGACGTGCGTGGATGCCTGGATCAGCGGGGTGATCTGCGCGCCGATCAGGAACAGTTCGCCCTGCAGCACCACCGCGTAGGCGTCGCCGATGTTGGCGCGGCCGGCGCGGATCGCCTTCAGCTCCCAGCCTTGCAGGGCGAGGCCGGCCTCGAACTTCTGCTCGAAGCTGTATTCGTGGCGCGCGCGCTTGTTGAGGGCGATGGTGCCGCCGCCGTTTGGCTTATCCTTGCCGTTCTTCTTGCTCATCCCGTCATTCTCGCCGATCCGGACGCATCGCGGTGCGTCCGCGTCGCACGGACCTATCGATGCCCGTCATTCTGCGCAGCGCCCTCGTCGAACATTCCGCCGGCCGGATGTTCGCACTGGTCAACGACGTCGCCGCCTATCCGCGCCGCTTCGACTGGTGCCGGCAGGCGCAGGTGCTGGAGGAAAGCGAGGGCCGCCTGCTGGCGCGGCTGGACTTGGGCGTGGGCGGCTTCCACACTTGGTTCACCACCGAGAACCTGCTCGCGCCGCCGCACCACATCGACATGGAACTGCGCGACGGCCCGTTCCGCCACCTGCACGGGCGCTGGGCGTTCCACGCGCTGGACGAGAGCGCGTGCAAGGTGTCGCTGCGGCTGGATTTCGAGCCGCAGAACCGCCTGCTGGGCCCGGCCTTGCAGCTGGGCATGCAGGGCCTGGCCGACCGCATGGTGGACGACTTCGTGCGCGAGGCGGACAAGGGGAACGGCTGATGCGCGTGCAGCTGGTGCGCGCGTGGCCGAACCGCTGCGAGTCGGTCGATGTCGAGGTGGACGAGCGCGCCTGCGTCGGCGATGCGCTCGATGCGGCCGGCTGGCGGCTGGAGGCGGAGTTCGTCGCGCTGGCGGTGTTCGGTATCGCCGCGTCGGCGGAAACGATGCTGCATCCGGGCGACCGCATCGAACTGCTGCGGCCGCTGCAATGCGATCCGATGCAGGCGCGCAGGCTGCGCGCGGAGAAGACGGGCAAGCGCCGCCGCTGAGGCGGCGCGAGGCGCGGCTCAGCGGCCGCGCTTCTTGTCCTTGTCCTTGGCCAGGTTCGGGCCGAAGTAGCGGATCGCGTTCTTCGCCAGGTCGGAATCCTGCTCGGGGAAGTATTCGCCTTCCCAGCGGGCCAGCTGGCCGTTCTCGAACCACAGCGTCATCGTCTTGACCACCGGCGCGCCGGTGCGGCCGATGCGCTGGCTGGCGACGTAGTCCCAGCGGTCGTGGTGGAAGGGATCGCGGATCGACGGCGTGCCCAGCAGCACCATCACCTGCTGCCGATCCATGCCCGCCTGCAACTGGTCCACGGCGGTCTTTTCGAGCATGTTGCCCTGGAAGATCGGTTGCCGGTACAGCAGGCCGCAGCCGCTCACCAGCAAAGTCGCGAGGAGGATGGGAAGCAGCTTGCGCATCGGCGAGGCGGGGCAGTGGCGGAAGTGCCGATGATACACTCCCGACACGCTGCATCGACCGGCCCGCGCCACCCGCGCGCATCGCCCGTCGGCGCCGTTCACGCGCTGTTGCGCGGCCCTGGATTCGCTCAAGGAGGAATGTCGATGTCGCCGGATCTACGCAAGGTCGGCCTGAAGGTCACCCACCCGCGGCTGCGCATCCTCGAACTGCTGGAGCACGCCAAGCCGCGGCACATGACCGCGGAAGACATCTACAAGCAGCTGCTGGCCGAGGGCGAGGAAATCGGCCTGGCCACGATCTACCGCGTGCTGACGCAGTTCGAGTCGGCCGGGCTGGTGCTCAAGCACAACTTCGAGGGCGGCACCGCCGTCTACGAGCTGGACCGCGGCGAGCACCACGACCACATGGTCGACGTGGAATCCGGCAAGGTGGTCGAGTTCCACAGCGACGAGATCGAGGATCTGCAGCAGAAGATCGCCGCCGAGCACGGCTACATCATCGAGGACCACGCGCTGGTGCTGTACGTGCGCAAGAAGCGCTGAGCCGTCATCGCTTCCGGCGTTTGGCGTCGGTTGTTCAACGAGAGGACGCGGCCGGCGCCGGTCGCCGGCGCTCCAGCCACCACGACAGCACGGCCAGCAGCAGCCATGCCGCAAGCCACGGCCATGGCGATCCGCGCTGCAACTGCGCGGTTCCGCTTGCGCTCATGGGCACCGCCTGGGCTGCCAAGGCGCGGGTGGCATCGAAGCGGCGCTGCGCTTGCCAGGCGAGGCCGGCATCAGCCGGAAGCACGGCGAATGCAACGCGATCCTTGTCCGGTTGCAGCAGATGCCATCCGTCCTGCTTCGGCCAGAACGCGGCGCAGCGGCGGGTGCCGGTGGCGGGATCCACGGCGAGCGGGATGACGGCGCCATCCGGCGCACGGATGGACGCCTGCTCCGGAAGCCCGCACAGCACGGCCCGTTGGCCTGCCCAGACGGGCCAGGGCAGTGCTGGAGCCGATGGCGCATCCGGTGTTCTGGTGACGGCGGCAAGCATGCGGCTCCACAGCTGACCGTGGGCGTCGCCGTGGCCGGCAAGCGGCAGGCGGAAAGTGTCGGCGAGCGTGGTCACGGCGATGCGGCCGCGTCCCACTGGACGCCACCAGGCGAGCGGCTGGCGCCTCGCATCCAATAGCAGCGGCAGCGCATCGGCGGACACGACGCGCAGCATGCGGTGGGTGAGAGCAGGCAAGGGGACATCGCGTCCTGCGAAGGCAGGCGCCAACTGCGCGGGTTCCGCGTGGGCGTCGCCTTCCAGCGCGTAGCCCCAGTCGCGCAGGCGGGCGCGGATTCCGCCGGACAGCGGACCGTCGATCCGCAGCAGAAGTCCCAATCCATTGCGCACGGCCGCAGCGAGAGCGCGAGCCTCGCCGTCGGTCAGGGCTTGCAGGCTGCGAGTGTCCAGCAGCACCGCATCGAAGCGGAGCAGGGTATCGGCATCCAGCGCCAACGCCGCGTCGCCCTGCACCAGCCCGGCGCCGACGCTGACCCGTGTGTGCAACTGCATGCCCGCGTCCACGGCCCAACGGCGCAGGTATTTCAGTTCCGGGTCGGGTGCACCGGCCAGTATCAGTAGACGCGGCGGCGGGGGGGCGACGACCTGCAGCGGTAACGGAAGGTTTTCGCGCACGCGTCCGCCCGCACCCCGCAGGCGCAACTGGAACGTCGCCGATCCTGCGGCGCGTGCTTCGCCCTGCAGGACGAAACGCCCGTCGCCCGCAATCGCGGCATGTGCGGTGCGTTGCCCGGCCGGGTCCAGCAGTTCGACGTCGGCATGTGGGGGGCCGCGATGCGTCCCCGCACGCTGAAGGCATTGCCGGCCGCCACCGATGCCGGTGCCTCCAGCGCGACGATGCCGGTGGCGGGCGGTTTGCCGTCGAAGTCCAGCGGATACCCCGCCGCGGCGTCCCGGTCGCGGGCTTCGAGGCCCGCACCGAGGATGCGCAGGCGCGCGATGCCCGGATGCCGGCGCAGTGCGGTGGCCAGGTCGGGCGCCGCCTCCGCGTCGTGCGCGGCGGGCGCTTCGGGCAGGGCGATGCGTAGCCCGTCGGCGGCATTGGACGCGACGCGTGCGCCGGCGGTGAGCACGGTCATGGTGCCGGCGAGGACGGGGCGCTGTGGCGGGAACAGTCCGAGGTAGAGCAGCGTCGCCAATGCCGGTTGGGCGAGCAGCAACAGGCACAGGCGCAGGGTGGGCGAGGGCAGCGAGCGGTCGCGGCGCGCATGCCGATGCAGCAGCCGCGCGCAGGCCAGCACGGCGGCCACCGCCAGAACCATTCCCGTCAGCAGCGATGGAGAAAAGGCGTTCATCGCCGCCCCCGTCGTCCAGCGCATCGAGATAGCGGCGCCCCAATGTGTCGTCGGGCAGGCGCCTTGGCACCATGGCGGGCGGCTGCGCCAGCAACGGCCAGAGCAGGGCGCGCAGCTCGCTGCGGCAGTTGCCGCAGCCGGGCTCGCGCTGTACGGCGTCGACGGCGATCTGCAGGGCCAGGGGATCTGCGGCGCGTCCAGGGTGTTCGCGCAGCCAGGCCTGCAGGGCCGAGAAATCGATGGCGGCGCCGGCGGCAGGCCGCTCGCCCAGCGTGCGCCATAGCACGGCGATGCCGGCGTCCTCCACGCTTGCCGGACGCAGCGCATCCGGACGGGGTGCCAGCCCCTCCCGCTTGCCGCCGAGCCGGCGGCTCTCGTCGATCGGCGGCAGTTCCGTGCCCACGCGCGCAAGGTAGATGCGGCTGGCCTGCTGCACCTGCTTGATGAAGCCCAGCGCCTTGTAGGCGTAAGGCAGCGCGCGATCCGGATGGCCCTGGCGCAGCTGCAGTTCGGATTGCCACATCTGGTCCAGCGCCTGCTTCAGCGTGGTCCGGGTTTCCGGATCGAGCAGGGTGGCGGCTTCGGCGTGGTCGTGGGTATGGCCGTAGGCTTCCAGCACGTCGGTGTCCTGGCCCATGGCCGGGGACGCGGACGCCTCCGCATGCCCATGGTCTGCGTGTCCGGATGCGTCGTCGTCATCGTCATCGCCGGTGGCGTCGGATACCGGCAGCTTCGGTTCGCCTTCCGCCTCCTCGCCGAGGAACTGGCCGTAGCGCAGGCGCAGGATGCGCTGGTCGACGCCGATGGCGTCGGAGTCGTGCAGGAAGCGCTCGGCATCCAGCACGCGGCGTTTCTTCTGCAGCGCTTCGGCATCGATGATGATCTGCCTCTGGCTGCGGAAATAGGCCGGCAGCACACGCTTGACGATGCCTTCGATACCGGTGCTTTCGCTGCCCGGCTGCGCCTGCAGGCGCAGGATCAGGCTGGGACTGCGCACGGATTGCGGCTGCGGGCTGCGGTTGTCGGCGGCGGTCAGCTGCACGATCAGGTCGTCGCCCTGCGTCAGCCCCAACTGGGCGAGATCGATGCGGTGCGAAAAGCGGCGCAGCGTGGCGGAGCCTTGCCCGTGAAGGTCGAGGCTTTGCTCGTGGAAGGTGATGTTCTCGCCGCTGCCCTGGGCGAGGGTGATGCGCAGCGTGGCCTTGCCGGCGACGCCATAGTCGTCGGCTGCCTCGAAAGCGAGTTCCCAGGCGCGCTGTTCCGGAGACGCCAGCGTCAGGCTTTGCGTGGGGGCCAGCACGCGGAGCTGCGGGGGACGGTCGGCGAACGCATCGAGCCGATGGGGTTTGCCGGCATTCTGCGCTTGGCCGTCGATCTCGATGCGGTACAGCGCGGAGGCGTCCAATTGCAGTTCGGCTTTCCAGTTCTCGCCGTCGCGCTGGAGCGGCAGCCTGCGTCCGTCGAAGAACGCCAGTTCCACCTTCGCGGGGCGTCCCGATAACCGCAGCGACCAGTGCAGCCGGGAGCCTTGCGGCGCCTTGACCGACAGCATGGATTCGCTGCGCCGGGGCAGGCGGGTGTAGGCGGGCGGATGGATGTCGAGGCGCGCGGCCAGCAGCCGGATCGGCGCGCTGGTTTGGTTGCCGATCGATGCGGCATGCGGGGCAGTTGTCCGCAGCGGCGATGCGGGCCACAGGCAGGCGGCGACCAACACAAACAGCGCAAGCGACAGGGACACGGCGAGTCCCCGCCACGGCCAAGCGGTGCGGAGGTCGGCAGGCTTCGCGGCCAGCCGCTGCTGCAGGCGTTGGCGTTGAAGCCGCTGGAGCGGCGTGGCAGCGGCGACCAGCAGGTCGGCACTGTCCTCCATGTCGGAACGCGCGTTGAGGGCGTGCACCAGCCAGCGCGCGTCGAGCCGCCGCCACTGCAGGAAAGCGGTGCCGGCGAGGAAAGCCATGCCCGCGAGGACGGCGATGCCGGCCAGGCCGCGACCGCCGATGCGGTCCGTGACGACGGCCATGGCCGCCAGCCACGGCAACGCTAATGCGGCAAGCACGGCGAGGCGGCGCAGTCGCGCTGCCCGCCATCCACGATGCGGCAGGGCGTCGTTGTTCATGCCGGGACTGCGCGCCGTGCGCGCGTGGCGAGCCAGCGCTCGATCGCGAACAGGAGGGCGGCCAGCAGCGCCAGCCAGGGTTGCAGTTCGCGCGGAGGCTGGGGATGGGAACGGGCGCCCGCGATCGGCGCATAGGCACGCGCGTCGGCGTAGGTGGGGGCTTGCCGCGCGGGTTGCAGCAATTCCTGCAGGCGTCGGGGGAAGCGCGATTCCAGCAGCAGCGGCATATCGCTCGGCTGCACCGGCCGGAGGAAGCGCAGCAGCCGGCCACGGCCGAGCGCGCCGCCTTCCGCCAGCGGCGTGCCGGTTTCCTCCGATGGGAGCGGGACGGTTTTAAGTGAGCCTGGCAGGAGGGCGTCGCTTGAGGCCAGCACGGTGCCGCCGCGCTCGATCCAATCCAGCAGCGTTGCCGGCAGCGAGCCGCTCGCCAAGCGAATGATGGTGGCGTCGGTCGCCGGCAGCGGTTCGTCTTCCGCGAGCGATCGCGCTTCGGACCGCCATGCGCGCGCAGCTGCCTGGAAATAGCGCAGCGAGGGCGCATGCGCGGGATCCGCCTGCAGGTAAAGGCGTGGTGCATGTGTCTCCGGCGCAGCAGGCGGAGGCGGCGTTTCCGCGACGATGCGCCAGTCCACGTTCCGCGACAGCCGTGGCAGCTGCGCGTCCGCGCCTTCGAACTGCGCCGTGGCCAGCACGATCAGCGGCACGTCCTGCGCAAGCGACGCATCGATCTCCCGCAAGAGGCTGGCGATGGGCTGCGGTGCGATCGGCCGGGATGCAGTCAGGTCGGGCAGGCCCGCCGCCAGCCAGTGCCTGCGCGCGTCGGCAGGCAGCGGCTGGGCGGCAATCGCGGCGGCGTCCACGCCGGGCATGATCGCGACGAATGGACGGCGGTCGGGCGCGCCGTACAGCACCGGACGCGCCAGCCAAAGCGCCAGCAGGGCGAGCAGCAGCAAGCGCACCAGCAGCAGCGGCCACTCCTCGAAGCGCAGCCGCCGGCGCGGTCGCGGAGTCGCGCGCAACCAGCGCAGGGCGGCGAAATCGGTGGTGCGCGATTCGCCGCGTCGCGCCAGGTGCAACAGCAGCGGCAACAGCAGCGCGCCCAGCGCCGCCAACGCCATCGGCAGCAACAGGCCCAGGCTCACGTCCGCTCTCCAGGGGAAAACAGCGCCCGCAACGGCTGGTCGAGCGGTTCGTCCAGGACATGGCGGGCGTGCGCGATGCCGGCCGCGTCCAGGCGTGCATTCAGTACGCGTTGCGCGTCGGCGAAGCGTTGCAGGTAGTCGGCGCGCATCGCCCGGCCGTCGCCGGGCAGGGTGTCGCCGGTTTCGGGGTCGCGGAACAGGTGGCTGCCGTCGAACGGGAAATCGCGTTCCTCCACCGTCAGCACCTGGACGAACAATACTTCGCGCCCAGCGGCCGCCAGCCGCTCGGCCAGCGCGACCACGCCTTCGTCGAAACCGTCGCTGAGCAGGACAACCAGGTCGTGCGCCGCGATGCGTTCCCATGCCGGATCCAGGCGCTCGCCCTCGGGAAAGCGGCCGTATGCGTCCAGCGCCTGCAATGCCAGCCAGAGCCGGTCGCGGCCGCGCGCGCCGTGGGTGGCCGGCAGCAGCTGCACGCCGTCCTCGCGCAGTCCGACCAGGCCGAAGCGGTCGCCCTGCCGCAGCGCCAGTTCGGCGACGCAGGCGGCGATGCCCTTGGCCGCGTCCAGTCGCGTCCGATCCGGTGCGGCGCGGTCGGCCTGGTTCATCGAGGCGGAAGCATCGACCAGCAACCAGACGGTCAGCGGGCTTTCGCGTTCGGCCTCGCGGACGAAGAAGCGGTCGGAGCGCGCGTACAGCTTCCAGTCGATCTGCCGCGGCTCGTCGCCCGGCTCGTACGCGCGGTACTGCGAGAACTCCAGGCCGGCGCCGCGGCTGCGGCTGCGATGGGCGCCGATGCCGTTGCCGCCCATCGCGCGGCGCGCTTCCAGCCGCAGGCCTCGCAGGCGGCTGCGGACGTCCGGCGGGATCAGCGCATGCGCCATGCGGCGGCTCAAGCGGCGGGATAGGGCACGGCGTGCAGCAGCGCGGCGATCACGTCGTCCGCGCGCTGCTGTTCGGCTTCGGCGACGAACGACAGCAGCAGGCGATGGCGCATCACCGGCGCCGCCAGCGCGGCCACGTCCTCGCGGGTGGCGGCGAGCCGGCCGTGCAGCAGCGCGCGCGCCTTGGCCGCCAGCACCAGCGACTGGCCGGCGCGCGGCCCGGCGCCCCAGCGCACGTAGCGGCGCACCGCGTCCGGCGCGCCGGCGTCGTTCGGGCGGCTGGCGCGCACCAGCCGGGTGATCCAGGTGAGCAGGTCGGGGCCCACGTGGACGTCGCGGACTAGGGTTTGCAGGGCCAGGATGTCGTCGCCCGTCATCACTTCCGGCACGGTGCCGGCGTGGCTGCCGGTGGTCTGGAGCAGGATGGCGCGCTCCTCGGCCTCGTCGGGATAGTCCACCTTCACGTGCAGCAGGAAGCGGTCGAGCTGCGCCTCCGGCAGCGGATAGGTGCCGGCCTGTTCCAGCGGATTCTGCGTGGCCAGCACGAAGAACGGCGCGGGCAGGGCATGGGTGACGCCGGCGTAGCTGACGGTGCGTTCGCCCATCGCCTCCAGCAGCGCCGCTTGGGTCTTGGGCGGCGTGCGGTTGAGTTCGTCGGCCAGCAGCAGGTTGGTGAACACCGGTCCCTGCTGGAAGCGGAAGGCGCGCCGGCCGGTGCCGTGGTCTTCCTCCAGCAGTTCGGTGCCGAGGATGTCGCTGGGCATCAGGTCGGGCGTGAACTGCACGCGCCGGAACCGCAGCGCCAGCGCCTGTCCCAGTGAGCGCACCAGCAAGGTCTTGCCCAGGCCCGGCACGCCTTCCAGCAGGCAGTGGCCAGCGGCGAGCAGGCCGATCAGCAGCTGTTCGACCACCGCCTCCTGGCCGACGATGGCCTGCCCGATGGCCGCGCGCAACTGCGCCAGCTTGTAGATCTGCTGCTGGAGTGTGGCTTCGTTCGTGTTGGCGTTCATGGCGGTGTCGAGGTCAGGAGAGCAGGGCGTACATCACGATGTTGACGGCGAAGCGGGTGTTGTCCTCGGCGAGGAAACGCTTGTTGCGCCAGTCGTAGTCCCATTCGCAGCCGTAGTCCTTGTTGCTGTAGAGCAGGCCGAGGCGGCCGCCGAACTCGATGCCCTGCAGGTAGTCGTGCACCAGGTCGTCGCCCCAGCCGTTGAGTTCGAACCCCGTGGCCGGCGGGCCATCCGGGAACTTGAAGAAGCTCGAATACAGCGGATGCGACTTCGGCAGTTTCCTGAGCGCCGCCTTGCCGAAGATCGACGCCATCTGCGCCTCGAAGGACTTGGCGAACAGCCCGTCGATGTCGTGGTTGCAGTCGTCCACGAACACGAAGCCGCCGTTGCGCAGGTAGCGTTCGAAGTTGCGCCGTTCGTCCGGATTGAACTCCACCAGCTTGTGCCCGGCCAGGTAGCAGAACGGCGCCTGCAGCATCTTCGGGTCCGACAGCGCGACCACGTGTTCCTTCGGGTCCACCCGCAGGCTGGTGTAGTCGATCAGCGAGGTAATGAGGTTGGACGGCATTCGCGCGTCCACGTCCCAGTCGCCGGAGTCGTACTTCAGGCGGGTGAACCAGAAGTCGTAGCCGGAAGCGCGCGCCGGCGGCAGGAGCATGGCCGCCGACGCGCCCAGCAGCAGGCGCAGGGAGTCGCGGCGGTTCACCCGCCGCCGCCCTCAGACCGCATCCGACAGCGAGGTGAAGGTGAAATCGCGCAGCCGCATCGGCGGGATCATCATCACGTAGCTGGATTCGTCGCCGGCCACGCGCACCGGCTTGCCCAGCTCGTCGATGTTGTTGAGCATGATCACCGGCGACTCGTTGAAGCGGAAGTTCTTCACCGGGTGCTTGATCTCGCCGTTCTCGATGTAGAAGGTGCCGTCGCGGGTCAGGCCGGTGAGCAGCACGGTCTGCGGATCGACCATGCGGATGTACCAGGTGCGGGTGACCAGGATGCCCTTCTGCGTGCCGCGCACCAGCTCCGCGGTGGACTTGTCGCCGCCGGCCATCAGCAGGTTGCCCGGCGAACCGACGGCGCGCTTGCCCTGCTTCTGCGCCCAGTAGCGCGAATAGTCGAGGTTGGCGATTTTTCCGTTCTCGATGATGGCCATGCGC
Source organism: Thermomonas brevis (assembly GCF_014395425.1). NCBI lineage: Bacteria > Pseudomonadati > Pseudomonadota > Gammaproteobacteria > Lysobacterales > Lysobacteraceae > Thermomonas > Thermomonas brevis. The sequence continues at coordinate 243,679 of NZ_CP060711.1, read as the reverse complement.
TCGCGCGGCAGGCCGTCGCCGTCCCAGGGCATCACCGGCGCTTCCGGATTCCACGGGTCGGCGTGGATGTTCACGCGCGGGTCGTAGACCAGTTCGCCGAGCTTGTTGCCGCCGCCCTTCTTCGACAGGAAGCTGCGGCCCTCGTCGGCGCTGCGCGCGTCGAAGAAGTTCATCATGAAGCTGATCAGCCCGGCGGCGGCGGCCGGCTCCAGGATCACGGTGTACTTGCCGGGTTCGAGCGCCTTGGCATCGACGGAGGCGGCGGCCTTGCGGATGGCGGTGCGGATGTCCTGTCCGGTGTCGAAGTCGGCCGCATCCTTCAGGTTGCGGCCCACCCAGCCCGAGCCGCGGCCGTCGGCGGTGCGCACGGTGCAGGTGTAGTCGAAGCCGGTGCCGCGCTGGTAGCCGAAGTTGCCGTTGCTGTTGGCGAAGGCGGTGAAGTTCTGGCCGTCCTCGAGGAAGCCCGCGGCGACCAGGCCGTCCTGCTTGCACGGGCCGATCGACTCGGCGGCCACCTTGGCGCGGAACTCCGGGGTGATGGCGGCGGTGGATTCGCTGAAGGTGGGGCTGGGCTTGTAGGTCTGCTTCTGCACCGCGGGCATGAACTCCGGGTTCTCCGGCGCCAGCCGCGCCAGGTCCTCGGCGCGCCGCACGACCCGTTCAAGCGAGGCATCGTCGAACGCATTGACCGTCGCCACGCCCACGCGCTTGCCGAAGGCCACCTGCACGGCCAGCTGGGTGTCCTCCACGACGCCGGCGGTGGACACGTTGTTGAGCGCGAAGCGCACGTTGCCGTTGATGCCGCCGGACAGCGTGGCGGTGCATTCGTCCGCCTTCGACAGCGCGATGACCTTGTCCAGGATGGCCCTGGCTTCCTGTTCCGTGTAGATGCTCATTGCTCGGAAGCTCCTTGACGGCGGTCAGCCCAGGCTGCGCGCGGTGTTGATGACGTTGATGCCGTTGAAGCGGGCGGTGGACGAGCCGTGCGACACCGTCGAGACCTGTCCCGGCTGGCCCTTGCCGTCGAAGAACGACCCGCCCATGCGGTAGTCGCGCTCGTCGGCCACGGCCACGCACGCGTTCCAGAACTCCGGCGTGCGGATCTGGTAGGCCACGTCCTCCAGCATGCGGGTGATCTTGCCGTTCTTGATTTCGTAGAACAGCTGGCCGCCGAACTGCGCGTTGTAGCGCTGCTGGTCGATGGAGAACGAGCCGTCGCCGATGATGTAGATGCCGTTCTCCACTTCCTTGATGAGCTCGGCGGGCGTCAGCGGCGTCTTGCCCGCTTCCAGCGACACGTTGGCCATGCGCTGGAACTGCACGCTGCTCCACGAATCGGCGTAGCAGCAGCCGTCGGATTCCGTCTTGCCGAGGATATGGGCCTGGTCGCGGATCGCCTGGTAGTCCACCAGCTTGCCGTCGCGGATCAGGTCCCACTTCTTGCACTTCACGCCTTCGTCATCAAAGCCTACCGCGCCCAGGCTGCCGAACTGGGTCTTGTCGGCGACGATGTTCACCTTGTCGCTGCCGTACTGGAAATGCGCCTCGCGCTTGTCCAGCGTGGCGAAGCTGGTGCCGGCGTAGTTGGCCTCGAAGCCCAGCACGCGGTCCAACTCCAGCGGGTGGCCCACCGATTCGTGGATGGTCAGCCAGGTGTGCGAAGGGTCCAGCACCAGGTCGTACTTGCCCGGCTTGACCGACGGCGCCTTCAGCTTCTCGCGCGCCTGCTTGGCGGCGGCGATGGCGTCTTCCTTCATGTCGTAGGACAGGCCGTAGTTGACCACGCCGTTCGGCGAGACGAACTTGCCGCTGGCCGCGCCGTCCAGGTATTCGTAGCCCAGCCCCATCGGCGCGGACAGGCCCTCGCGGGTGCGGAACTTGCCGCTGGCCTTGTCGATGGCGGTGACCGTCATCGGCGCCCAGATGCGGTGCACGTCCTGGTCGATGTAGGAACCGTCGGTGCTGGCGAAGTATTTCTGCTCGTTGACCAGGAACAGCATGGAATTGACGAAGTCGGCGCCGGCCGCCATCGCCGCGGCATTGACGCCCAGCAGCAGGTCGACCTTGTCCTTGACCGGGACTTCCATGGCGTTCTTGCGGATCGGCGTTTTCCAGGTCACTTCGCCCAGCGCCGGCGTCGCGGCCAGCCGCACCGGCTCGGTCTGGATCTTCGCATTCGCGCGGGCGACGGCGGCGGCCTGCTGCGCGGCCTTGACCACGCCGGCCCGGGTCAGGTCGTTGGTGGCGGCGAAGCCCCAGGCGCCGCCCGCGATCACGCGGATGCCGACGCCGGTGGATTCCGTGTTCACCACGTTCTGCACCTTGTCCTCGCGGGTGATCACGAACTGGCGCAGGTAGCGCCCGATGCGCACGTCGCAGTAGCTGGCGCCGGCGGCCCGCGCGGCGTTCAGGGCGTCGTCGGCCAGCCGCTTTTTCAGCGCCGGGTCGATCCCTTCCAGCAGTTGGCCGGCGGCGATGGCCTTGCCGAAGATCGACGGCAACAACAGGCCGCCAGCGGAAAGCCCGGACAGGGCGAGGAATTCACGTCTTTGCAAGGCGGCTCTCCGGCAGGCAAGGGGCGGGATGCGCAACGGCGACGGATAGCGGCGAAGAAACGAAGCGCTGCCCGGCTGCCGCGATTCTTGCGGCACCGGAACGGGGGATGCAACTGACTTTCGGCATGGTCTGCGCAGACCATCGACCGATGCGGGGCGCGGCGGGATGCGTCGCTACAGGCGGCGCCCGCGCTCAGAACCAGAAGCGCAGTCCCGCCACCCAGCCGCGGTCGCGTGCGGCTTCGCCCGCATTGCGGGCATGCTCGGCGGTGCGTCCGTGCCTGTTCGACCATTCGTAGCCGACATAAGGCGCGAACTCGCGGCGAACCTCGTAGCGCAGGCGCAGTCCCGCCGAGGTTTCCGACAGGCCCGCGCCGATCCCGCGCGCGTCGTCGTCGCGGCCGTTGAGGACGGCCTCGATGCGCGGTTGCAGGATCAACCGGTTGGTCAGCAACAGCTCGTACTCGACTTCCGCCTGCAGCATGCTGCGCCCGCCGCTGCCCAGGTAGGCGGTGGCCTGCACTTCGAACTTGTAGGGCGCGAGTCCCTGGACGCCCACGGCCAGCCAATCGCGCGCCGGGCCATCGCCGTCGTCGTGGCGCACGCCGGCCAGCACGTCCCACCAGGCGTCCAGCGGCTTGCCCCACAGCGCTTCGAGGCTGGATTCGGTTTTGCCATGCGCGCGTTCGCCTTCGCTGCGCAGCCACAGGCGGCCGCGGTCGTGGCCGATCCATGCCTTGCCTTCCCAGGCCAGCGCATCGTCCTGCGTCCGTTCGAAACGGTCGGCCTGCACCATCCACATCAGCGGGTCGCCGTGGTCGTGTGCGACGTGCAGGAAGGGGAAGGCGGCGGCGCGGTCGGCGTCGGTGAGGGCAGGGGGGCGATAGGCGGATGCCGTCGCCGCTTGCGCACGATGCGCCGCGTGCGGATCGGCTTCCTGCGCTGCGGTAGGCGGCGCTTCCGGTGCGTGATGGTGCGAATGGTCCTGCGCGGCGGCCGCGCCCGCCCACAGCAGCATCGGGGCAAGAACGAGCGCGCGCATCATTCCTCCACCCGCACTTCGCGCATCATCCCGCCTTCCATGTGCAGCAGCATGTGGCAGTGGAAGGCCCAGCGGCCCAGCGCGTCGGCGGTGACGCGGACGCTGCGCTTCGTCCCCGGCGGAACGGCGACCGTGTGCTTGCGCACCAGGAAGCGTCCGTGTTCGTCCTCCACGTCGCTCCACATCCCGTGCAGATGGATGGGATGCTCCATCATGGTGTCGTTGACCAGCGTGATCCGCACGCGCTCGCCGTACTTCAGCCGGATCGGCGCGGCGTCGGCGAAGCGGATGCCGTCGAAGCCCCAGGTGAAGCGTTCCATGTTGCCGGTCAGGTGCAGTTCGATGATGCGTGACGGTTCGCGGTCGTCGTCCGGCGCGTGCAGGCTGCGCAGGTCGGTGTAGCGCAGCACGCGGCGGCCGTTGTCGCGCAGGCCGATGCCGGGGTCGTCCAGCCTTGGCGCGGGCGACATCGTCTGCATGTCCACGTCGGGGTTGCGGGTTTCGCTGGCCGGGTGCGCCTGCATGCCGCCGGCATCGTGCCCGCCGTGATCCATGTTCATCCCCGTCATGCCCATCGCCGCGCCGCAGGTGATTTCGCCCGCCGCTGGCGCAGGGTGGCCGTGGCCCATGTCGTCCATCGTCAGCAGCGGGCGCTTGTCCGGCGCCGGGATCGCCGCTTGCGTGCCGATGCGCGGCGCCAGGGTGATGCGGGTGTAGCCGCTGCGGTCCATCGCCTGCGCGAACACGGTATAGGCCGCGTCGTCGCGCGGCTGCACGATCACGTCAAAGGTTTCCGCCGGCGCGATGCGGAACTCCTCGACGTCCACGGGTTGGATGGATTGGCCGTCGGCGGCCACCACGGTCAGCGTCAGGCCGGGAATGCGCACGTCGAAGAAGGTCATCGCCGCGCCGTTGATGAAGCGCAGGCGCACGCGCTCGCCGGGTGCGAACAGCGCCGTCCAGTTCTGCGCGGCGGTGTGGCCGTTGGCGAGGAAGGTGTAGGTGTGGCTGTTGACGTCGGCGAGGTCGGTCGGGCTCATCCGCATCGCGCCCCAGGCATTGCGGTCGTCCAGCGTGGCGCGCAGGCCGCGCTCGCGCGCATCGCGCAGGAAGTCGCCGACGGTGCGCTTGTGCAGGTTGTCGTAGTCGCTGCGCTTCTTCATCCGCGCGAACAGGCGGGCGGGGTCGAGGTCGGTCCAGTCGGACAGCAGCACCACGTAGTCGCGCTCGCAGGCCAGCGGGTCGGGCTCGCGCGGGTCGATGATGATCGGGCCGAGCAGGCCGGCCTGTTCCTGCAGGCTGGAATGACTGTGGTACCAGTAGGTGCCGCTCTGCTTCACCTGGAACCGGTACAGGTAGTCGCCGCCGGGGGCGATGCCGTCGAAGCTCATGCCCGGCACGCCGTCCATGTTGGCCGGCAGCAGCAGGCCGTGCCAGTGGATGGAGCTGGTTTCGTCCAGCGTGTTGCGGACGCGGATGCCGACGGTGTCGCCTTCGCGCCAGCGCAGGATCGGGCCGGGCAGGCTGCCGTTGACGGTGAACGCGGGGACGGTCCTGCCGGTGATGTTCACCGGCGTGCGGCCGATGGTCAGGTCGAAGGCGTCGCCGCGCAGCACCGTCGGCTGGTCCGGCGCGGTCAGCGCCCACAGCGGGCGCTGCCACAGGCCCAGTCCGAGCGTCGCGCCGCCCATCGCCATGCCGCGCAGCAGGCGGCGGCGGTCGCTGTCGTGCGGTGCGCCCATGTCAGCCTTCGGCGGAGGTCAGGGTGGCCGGATAGTCTTCGTCCGCCAGCGCGGCGATGGCCGCTTCGGCGTCGAAACCGCCGCTGGCGCGGACTTCGCCCTTCGCCAGATCGACCTGCACGGCGGCCTCGGGATCGAGCGCGCGCAGCGCGCGGGTGACGGCGTTGACGCAGTGCTGGCAGCTCATGTTCTCGACGTTCAGCAGCACGGTGTGGATTCCTGATGGATGGGATGCGGCCAGTGTCCAACTTTCTATCGTGGGAAGGTCAAGGCCGGAGAAAAGCATCTTTGACGCGGATCGGAGCGGATGGACGCTGATTGGATTCATCCGCGCTCATCCGCTTTGGTCCGCATCCGGACAGCTTTTCCGTGACCGTTTGACCTTCCTATCTTGGGAAGGATGAGAATGGCCCCAGATCGTTCCACATGGAGGCACCCATGCAATCCGATACCACGCTGCGGCTGGACATCAGCGGCATGACCTGCGCCTCCTGCGCGGGCCGGGTGGAGAAGGCGCTGCGCAAGGTCGAGGGCGTGCGCGAGGCCAGCGTCAACCTCGCCACCGAAACCGCGTCGGTGACGGCGCTAGGCGTGTCGCCGGACGCGCTGGTGCAGGCGGTGGAGCGCGCGGGCTACGGCGCGCGTCCGCACGCCGAGACGGTCGAGCCGGCAAAGGCGGACGGCATGCCGCGCGAAACCCTGCACCTGCTGCTGGCCGTCCTGCTGTCGCTGCCGCTGGCCGCGCCGATGCTGCTGATGCCGTTCGGCGTGCACTGGGCGCTTCCGGGCTGGGCGCAATGGCTGCTGGCGACGCCGGTGCAGTTCTGGCTGGGCGCGCGCTTCTACCGCGCCGGCTTCGCCGCGCTGCGCGCGCGCAGCGGCAACATGGACCAGCTGGTCGCGCTGGGCACCAGCGCCGCCTACGGGTTGAGCGTGTACCACCTGCTCGCGCCGGCGAGGCACCACGCCGCGCCGCTGTATTTCGAATCCTCGGCGGTCGTCGTCACCCTGATCCTGCTCGGCAAATGGCTGGAAGCGCGCGCCCGGCGCCAAGCCAGCGATGCCATCCGCGCCTTGCAGGCGCTGCGGCCGGCGACCGCGCGGGTGCTGCGCGATGGCGTCGAAACCGAGGTGCCGATCACCGAGGTCGCCGTCGGCGACGACGTGATCGTGCTGCCCGGCGAGCGCATCCCCGTCGACGGGCAGGTGCTGGACGGCCGCAGCCACAGCGACGAATCCCTGCTCAGCGGCGAATCGCTGCCGGTGCCGAAAGCCCCCGGCGACCGCGTCACCGGCGGCGCGGTGAACGGCGAAGGCCGCCTGCGCATCCGCACCGTCGCGGTCGGCGCGGAAACCGCGCTGGCGCGCATCGTCCGGCTGGTGGAGGACGCGCAGGCGAAGAAGGCGCCGATCCAGCGCATCGTCGATCAGGTCAGCGCGGTGTTCGTGCCGACGGTCATCGTGATCGCGCTCATTACGCTGCTGGGCTGGGGCATCGCCCGCGGCGACTGGACGCAGGCCTTGCTCAACGCGGTGGCGGTGCTGGTCATCGCCTGTCCTTGCGCGCTCGGCCTGGCGACGCCGGCGGCGGTGATGGCCGGCACCGGCGTGGCCGCACGCGCCGGCATCCTGGTCAAGGACGTGGAGGCGCTGGAAACCACCCGCCAATTGCGCACCGTCGCCTTCGACAAGACCGGCACGCTGACCGTCGGCAAGCCGACGTTGATGCGGCTGCATGCGCTAGACGGCGACGACGCGGCGCTGCTGGCGCTGGCCGCTGGCTTGCAGCAGGGCAGCGAGCACCCGCTGGCGAAGGCGGTGCTGGACGCGGCGCGCGAACGCGGCATCGCCGCGGCCGAAGTCGCCGATATCGCCGCGGTCGCCGGGCGCGGCGTGCAGGGCAGGCGAGGGCATTCACAACTGGCGCTGGGCCATGCGCGCTGGATGGGTGAACTCGGCATCGACCTGTCGCCCGCGCAGGCGTTGGCGGAGGAAGCGTCGAGCGCTGGACAGACGCAGTCCTGGCTGGCGGAAAAGGCGGGCGAGGGTTGGCGCCTGCTCGGCTTGCTGGCGTTCGGCGATGCGCCGCGCCCGCAGTCCGCGCAGGCCGTCGCCGCGCTGCATGCGCTGGGCATCCGTCCGCTGATGCTCTCCGGCGACAACCGCGCCGCCGCCCGCGCCGTGGCCGGGCAGGTGGGGCTTGCGCAAGACGAAGTGCGCGCCGAGCTGCTGCCGGACGACAAGGTGCGGGCGATCCGCGAACTGGCGGAGCAGGGGCCGGTCGGCATGGTCGGCGACGGCCTCAACGACGCGCCCGCACTGGCCGCGGCCACCGTCGGCTTCGCCATGGGCAGCGGCACCGACGTGGCGATGCACGCCGCCGGTGTCACCCTGATGCGCCCCGATCCGCGGCTGGTCGCCGACGCCATCGACATCTCGCGCCGCACCGTGCGCAAGATCCACCAGAACCTGTTCTGGGCCTTCGTCTACAACGTCGTCGGCATCCCGCTGGCGGCGCTTGGCATGCTCGACCCGATGCTGGCCGGCGCGGCGATGGCGCTGTCCAGCGTCAGCGTGGTCACCAACGCCTTGCTGCTGCGGCGCTGGACACCGCAGGCGCGCGACTGATTCCGAGGAGAACGCCATGGCATCCAGATCCATCCGTCCCGAACTGGCCGACGCGCTGGAGCAGGGTCTGCACAACATCGGCCAGGCGGCCGAGCTGAGCGGCGTATCGGCCAAGATGATCCGCCACTACGAGAGCATCGGCCTGATCGCGCCGCCCGCCCGCACCTTCGCCAACTACCGCCTCTACGGCGACGCCGACCTGCACCGCCTGCGCTTCATCCGCCGAGCCCGCACCCTGGGCTTCTCGATGGAGCGCATCCGCACGCTGCTGGCGCTGTGGGACGACCCGCATCGCGCCAGCGCCGAGGTCAAGCAACTGGCGCGCACCCACGCCGCCGAACTGGGCGAGAAGATCCGCGAGCTGCAGGCGATGCAGCGCACGCTGGAAACGCTGGCGCGCAAATGCCATGGCGACGGACGGCCGACGTGTCCGATCCTCGACGATCTGGCGGCTGGTCCCGGCAGCCGCTGAGGGTCACACGGGGCATTTCCCGACATGCAACCGGCCATACCTCCGGCTGTCGGCCAGTGCGACGAGCGGCAGACTGCGGCGGTCGTCCCACGGAGAACGCCCATGCGCTGCTTGCTGTTTGCAATCGGCATCCTGCTGGTGGCCATCGTGCCGTCGACCCGAGCGGAAAGCCTGTATCGCTGTGTCGGAAGGAGCGGCGCGGTGAGCTACCAGTCGCAGGCGTGTTCGGAAACGCAGCGTCTTGATCGCATCGTGGAATACCGTGCCGATCCGATTCCGTCGCGCGATTCAAGGCAACCGCGCTTCGAAACGAGGCGGCAGCCGTCGAGGTTGGCGATACGAAATCCGCGCCAGCGCGTGGCCCATGGCAGCGTCGCCGTCACATCCAACTCAAGGTGCCGCGCCAGCAAGGCGAAACGCGAGGCCGATTTGCGACGGCTTGGCTTGTCGCGAACCTACGAACAATTGAGCCGCCTGGATGCGCCGGTCAGGGAAGCTTGCCGGGGATTCTGAAAGTCCGGCCGGCCGCTGTTGGCTTGGTAAAGCCGCGGGCATCAAGTGCTGCGCCTTCGGGTCGATAACGGAAAGGTGCATGCCATCGAATGTCATCGAAGACGGTATCGGCAGCGTAGCCATCGGAGAACATCGCCCATGACGGTCAGAAAGCTCCTACCTGCTTTGACATAATATGCGTTATGCGAAATAAAAGACAGCGAAGCCCAGCACCATGCACGCCTTTACGCCATCCGATTGATTGCCTCCGAGGAAACGCCCCGGCGCCAGCCGACAAACGCCCATTTACCGACCCACAATCGCCCGCGTTTCGTACCGCCTCCAAGAAAACGCCCGGACGAAGGAACAACCGCCGACAACACGCCCATCGTTCTCCGGCGACTGGCGGATCGCAACCGCTGAATTGGCGGCCTCGCACCTCGCTAGATCCTGGCATGCACGGCCGGCTGCTCGTGCCGGCTAACAACATGCCTCTGGTTTCTTCAACGCTACGAGAAGATGACCTGATGTCGACCACGGTCGCTCAGCCGGCTCCTCGAGCTTGGTCAGCAACAGCACGCGTGGCCCCAAGGCAATTGGCCAACACCGCTCCAAGGACGCCATCAGAACTTCGACGGCCACGGCCTTGTGCTGGCCACCGCACAGTTCAGTGCTCCGCGCCGGCGCTCTTCGTGTACACCCTACGCAGTCTGAGCTGTACACAGAAACCTTGGCGCAATATCGGGTGTACGCCTAATCTAGCTGAAGGCATCCAAAACTAGCCAACACCCGCGCCTTCTCCCTCAAACGGCGTGCTCTTTTGTCCTCACCCGCAAACGTACGCATACATCAATCCGCATCCACTAACGACAGCATGCTCAGCGCAGAGTTGATTGAATAGGCCTTGCACTCCAGATGTGCCAAGCCTATCCAGATGGCGACGTCAACAACGCTTATCACATCATCAGTTCAATTGCGGCCCATAGAAGCGCTCGACACCACGTTGGAGCAGGTATTCGGGCCTACCCTTTTGTGGGTTGAAGGTAGCCATATCCATGTAAATGCCTGCTTCTGCGCACAGTGTTTGGATAGCCGTAGTGCTCGCACGAACCGCCCGCTCCGCGTGTTCCGGGCCTACGCCGATGGCCACGAGGAATCTACTGGCTCCCTCAAGCGGCTCCAGCTCAAGAAGATACGCGGCCCGCACGAAAGGCATGTCCATGTACACCGCCATCAGCGTCGGCATGAGCCACGTGGGCGGATTCGCTTCTTCCAAAGATACAAGTGGCGCACTGTCGTCCTGGTCCAAGATCTCTACGCGCGCGACCGAGCCATCTTTAAGAAGCGCAAGGACCTCTTCGGGGTAGAGCACGCACCCGCCATCGTTTGGATTGAGCATGAAGGTAGCGCCTGGCGATCCTTGCAACAGATCGCGCCCTGTCATCTGGACTATCCGGATCGTCGGACCCGATGCAAACAATGCCTTGGAGCGAGAGGTAAAGAACGGGACGGCATAGAACCCGTCCGGATGCCTGAACTGGATCAACCGTGTACGCGGATAGTCGTCTGAGATTGGCGCGTGCGCGTAGACCCTTGCATCAAGGAGATGGCGAAAGAACAGCACCTCGTCATCGTGGCTTAGCCGCGCCAACTCTAGACGCCTTTCCAGATCCTGCTCTGCAGGTGATGACATCGAGAATGCACGATTTTTTGGGCTTTTCTTGATCATCTCGCATCTCCGCTACGTCGATGGAGGAGCGCCATATGGCCGGCGTGATATCCACTGCCGCTTGGTACAAGGGACGGCGATAGCTTTCGAACAAGAACCTCATTCGAGATTCATCGTGCCCCATGAAGAGCCACAGGAACTTTTCATCGAACTGGAACTTAGACCGGAAGGGATAAGTTGGATCCTCGTGCCGGTCATCACCGAATGCATCGAAACCGCGCAAGATCAGAAGGGTCGGCATCGTTGGATGTGGACTGCTGCTCTTGATCGCGTCCCAATCATCTAGCTGGGATGTCAGGGAGTTCAGGCGCCCGGCCGGATCGGGCTCCAGGTCGATGACTTCGACAGGAATCTGTCGCGTCTGTGCTGCGCGGGTGACAGCCCCAAGCACCGCCTGTTCCGCTTCCCTTGACGGGCACACCAACCGTAACGGCACCCTGAAACTTGGCGCAAGCTCATTCGTGACCTGGGCAGCGACTCGCTCAGCGGTTTGTTCGAACATACATTCCTGTCGTTCTTTGTCCATGCCTGCGCTACCGCACTTGAGCTAGCTACTTGGGTGCCCTCTTGTCTTTGGAGAGTTGGCGGTGCTTCTCCAAAAATTCGTGCATTGAGCCGCGGAACCGAAGCGCCTCTGGTGGAATGGGCACGTCCAGCTGTTTCGATAGCACCATTGCGTATGAAACCTGGGCGGGAGTGGGTTCCTTGATATCCCAGTCCATTGCGTCAGGGAGCAGGGTCTCCAGCTGCCGGGTCAGACGCTGGCAGAACGCATCGCGCGCGGTCCGGTCGTTCAGCCGCTCCCATTGCCGCGCGAGGGCATCTTCGAGGTGGGTGGGGAGATAGAGCTCCACGGACAGATCCAGACCGGGAGAGACCAGAAAGAGCGACATTGGGGCGTTCTTGAAGAGCCGGAATGATCCTTAAATATAGACTATCTTTAAGGGCGTAGTCTCACAAGTAGCGCACCCCTACCGTCGCCCCCATGGGCGATGAAGCGTTACAACAGAAGCTGGGAGGCGCGATACGCGCCCGTCGAGCGCAGCTAGGGTTGAGTCAAGAGCAGTTCGCCGACCAGATCGGCATGCACAGGGCGTACTACTCCAAAGTCGAGCGCGGCGAACAGAACCTGACATTGGCGACCCTCGGGCGTGTTCTTGACGGTCTTGGAGCGCGCTTCTCTCAGCTGTTCAAAGAGGCTGGACTCTAGCTCTAGCCGGCTTTAGGAGGCGTGGGCTGTTTGCCAGATGAAAGACGGGAACGCTTGGCGGCACGTTGAGGCTTCGGCTTGGGGTTCGCGTGCTCAAGAGCTTGATGTAGCGCAGAGGGCAGGTCCTGGAACCGCGCCAGTTGTGCATCGAGAGCTTCCGCTCGTGCACGGTGAGCTGCGGCATCACGACGAGCGTCCGCTGCTTCAGTCCGGGCGGCCTCGATTTCCTTGAGCTGAGATTTACGCGCCGCATCGTGCTCGCAGGTCACTGACGCCAATCGTTGTTTCAGCTCCAGTACCTCCTGCCGGCCACGATCCACCTCAGCATGGGCCCGATCCTCAACAGCGCGGACATGTCGAATGAGGTCGTCTCGCTCTGAAGCTGCTTGATCCTGCTGTGTCTGCAGGCGTGCCTCTGCAACCTGGCGCTGGGTTTCGGCTTCCGTCACGCGAGCATGAGCAGCCTCGCACTGACGAGCAAGTTCCTCATTCTGCCCCTGCAGCTGATGAACAAGGCGCTCCAGCTCCACCGCTCGAGCCTGGGCGATTTCCCGCAGTTGGGCAGCATCCGTGGCCTGTTGGCGCAGGAGGGCTGCTTCGTCACGGAACTCCTCTTTAGCGGTGTTCAACGCGGCTTGTTCGGCCTGCAGGGCCTCACTTCTTTGAGAAATGGCGTCCTCTGCATTGGCGCGGGCATGTTCCATCGCAAGGGACCACCACTCTCCTGCCAGAAAGGCCACCGCATCTGGGGCTTGCGGCAACGCACGATGCGGTTGTTGCTTCTGCAACCGCTCACCCAACTGCTTCCACCAGGTATCCAGCCACCGTGTGACGGTGTTGGGCGAACCGGTCCCCAAGTGCGCGCGGATGCGCTCGACGGTCGGGCGTTCTCCGGCGGCGACGATCTCGTCTGCAGCCGTGTGGACGTCGGTTTCGGTGATGCCCTTGGCCATGGCTTGTGCCTCCTACGCGGCCGCCCTACTCTGCTGATTCCGTACTAGCGATAAGTGATGATTATCGTGGCTATAACGAACAATTCGTAGTAAATACTACATACTATGAAACAGATTTCCACAATCTCCACCCTCGCCCAGACCGTCTCCGGCATGGCACTGCCTGCCCAACTCGCGCAGCAGGCGGCAGACGCGGTGCGCGAACTCCTCGCCGAAGCAGCGGCCGAGAACACCACCCGCAGCTACGCCAGCGCCTTGCGCTACTGGGCCGGGTGGCACATGGCCCGCTACGGCACCGAATTGACGCTACCGGTGCCGGAGGCTGCTGTGCTGCAGTTCGTGGTCGACCACGTGGTTCGCCGCAATGCCGACGGCGAGTTGGCCTGGGAGCTGCCGCCGGCCATCGACCAGGCGCTCGTGGCTGCGGGCCTCAAGGCCAAGCCCGGGCCGTGGACACTGAGCACGATACGACACCGGGTTGCGGTTCTGTCCACGGCGCACCGACTCAAGCAGCAACCCAATCCCTGCGAACAGCCGGCGATCCGCACCGTGCTCAGTCGCGCGGCACGGGCGGCGGTCAAGCGCGGCGAGCGCCCGCGCAAAAAGACCGCGATCACACTGGCTGAGCTGGAGGCCATGCTGGCCACGTGTGACGACAGCCTGGAGGGGCTACGCGACCGTGCCCTGCTCTGCTTCGGGTTTGCCAGCGGTGGGCGTAGGCGCAGCGAGATCGCCGCCGCCGACATGCGGGATCTACGCAGGATCGGCGACAAGGGCTATATCTATCGACTTGAGCACAGCAAGACGCAGCAGGCCGGTGTGACGGCGAATTCGACTCCTGACAAGCCCGTTCTCGATCGAGCTGCCCTCGCGCTGGAGGATTGGTTGGAAGCGTCTGGCATCACCGAGGGCGCAATCTTCCGGCGGCTGTGGAAGCAGTGCATGGGCCCTGCCCTCTCCCCTGCCGCGGTCGGCGAGATCGTGCAGCGGCGGGCACGTCTTGCGGGATTGGAGGGGGATTTTGGGGGGCATAGCCTGCGCTCTGGGTTTGTGACCGAGGCCAGCCGCCAGGGTGTGTCACTGCCGGCGATCATGCAGCTGACCGAGCACCGGGCGGTGTCGAGCGTGATCGGCTACTTCCAAGCTGGTGGTGTAGCCGATAACCCAGCAGCCCGCTTGTTGGAAGACTCCTAGTCGAAGGCTGCGTCGACCGAGCTTTGCTCCACTTCTAAGGAGAAGCTACCCACTGTGCGTGTCTCGCTCCACCTCCTAGGGGCCCCATCGTGATGGGGCAGAAGGTCCGAGCTCCATTGAGCCATCTTCAGTCTCGCCTTCCCAGCATCTCGCTTGGCTACTTCCCAATCATGTGGAAACGTGACAGAATTCATTTCGCCCATTTATAGATTCTATCTAATTCTTTTAAATCAGTGAGTTATATTCATTTTGGACGAACGTACAAGCATTGGAAATGATTTAGCCCAGCTGGTTCGGCTAGCACTCGCCGAGCAGTCCGAGGACGTGCGCCTGTTCGTGGCAAGACTCGTCCGTAAGTACCGAAACTCCCACCCGGAGCTGGCCGAGCAACTGGATCTCTACTTGCGCACAAAAGTTCCTCGAACCAGTGCTCCTATGCGCAAGACTAAGTCGCCGACAGAACCCGCGCATGTGCTGCCGGTGGATGACGAGTCGCGGCTATCGCTACTGAAGGTTTTCAAGGATCCCCCTACCCGCGAGCAGCCCTTACTGTCGGTCGATCTCGAAGAGACGCTTGGTCAACTGATCCAGGAGCGACGCCAAATGGACCGATTGGCGTCGATGGGGCTGAGCCCGACACGTTCCGCCATCTTTGTTGGACCACCCGGAGTCGGCAAGACGCTGACTGCGCGCTGGGTCGCTTCCCAGCTTGGATTGCCGCTATACGTCCTGGACCTGACTGCGGTCATGAGCAGCTTGCTCGGCCGTAGCGGCAGCAATCTTCGGGCCGCCCTCGATTTCGCAAAACGTAGTCCGTGCGTACTGCTGCTGGATGAGATCGACGCCATCGCCAAGCGCCGCAGCGACGATACCGATATCGGCGAACTCAAACGCCTCGTCACCGTTATCCTGCAGGAAGTCGATGAGTGGCCGGCGAGCGGGCTGTTGCTGGCTGCGACCAACCACCCGGAGCTCATCGACCCTGCGCTGTGGCGCCGCTTCGACCTCGTGGTCACGTTCAAAGCGCCGGAAAGGACGGCCGTCAAAGCGGCCATTAAGCGCTTCCTCGGTCCGGATTACTCGCTGTTCGGTCGTTGGATCGACATCCTGACCTTTTCATTCAGCGGCGAGTCTTTCAGCGACATCGAGCGGGAACTTCAGCGCTTTCGCCGTGCGGTCGCGCTGGGCACGGCCTCCGATGCCGATTTGATCGAGGAATTCATCAAGTCGCGCGCCGTCGTTCTGGACCGGCAAGCCCGCATCGACCTAGCCGTGCTGCTGGCGAAGAAAACACGCCTGTCACAGCACGCCGTCTCCGACATCACTGGCGTCAGCCGCGACACCATCCGCAAGTACACGAATGATCAGCAGCTTGCAGCAGCGGGACTCTCGAAGAGGAAATCCGACGCATGAGCCAAACCAACTTCCTGATCGGTCGCGGCGAACTGCTAACCCATGACATCAAGGCACCCAAGCGCAAGCCGGGCAAGGCCGAGGTCTACTCCTTGCAGGAGGCGAATCGACGGCTCGCGCCACAGTTCTCCGAAACCGTGTCGGCATTGGACGCCTTGCCGGCCGAGGCCTGCCCCGGCGACTTCGGTGTCGCCCGGTTGACGATGAATCCCAGCTACATCGCACGATCTTTCTTCCCGGCGGCGATGCTGCGTGCCGTCGGCCTGGAATCGGTCGGCAGCCGGACGGTCAAGATTACCCCTGAAGGCTGGACCAAGAAGGGTACGCCCCAGGAGTGCACGACCACCGAACTCTTCGTTGCCGGAAAGCGCCAGGCATTCAGGCACCTCCAGGGTTGGACACGCTCGCTCGTGGACGAAACCGACGAAGCGCTGGATCTGGCGCACATCGAGCGGTTTGCCGCGTTCCTGCCCGAGGAGCGCATCGTGAACTATGGCAGCAACAAGGACCGTTTCTTCGAAGTCGGCATCCACCTGCTCCCCGACGAGGACCGTCTTTTCGTCCAGCAGGCTTTTGTTCGCTACGCCAAGCGCGTGGGCGTCAAGGTCCACGATACCCTGGGCTTCACGGCCGGAGGCCTCTGGTTCGTCCCCGTCGAGGGCAAATCCGGGGACATGGAGCGGCTCGCCGAGTTCGTGTTTATCCGCGTCATCCGACCCGTGCCGAAGCTCCGCGGCATGCGCCCCGTGCATCGTGCCGGAGGCGTCGCCGTGGGCTGCAGTCTACCCAGCGAACAGCCGCTGTCGTCGGAGCCCAAGGTCGCCATTCTCGACGGCGGCCTGCCCAAACAGCATGCCCTCTCCCCATGGCTTCGTTCATACCGTGTTCTCGACGAGGGCGCGGACGACGATCCGGAAGGTTTGGAACATGGCTTGGCCGTGACTTCGGCATTCCTGTTCGGTCCGATCGAGCCGAACGGCGCTGCTGCCCGCCCGTTCGCCTACGTCGATCATCTGCGGGTGCTCGACAGGGACTCGGGCGCGGAAGATCCGCTAGAGCTGTACCGGACGCTGGGCTTCGTGGAACAAGTCCTGTTGTCGCGCCAGTACCAGTTCGTGAACCTCAGCCTCGGCCCTGACTTGCCCGTCGAGGATACTGACGTCCATGCTTGGACGTCGGTCATCGACGACCTGCTGAGCGACGGCGACACGCTGATGTCCGTCGCGATTGGAAACAACGGCGAAAGGGACCGCCCTTCGGGCAATGCCCGCGTCCAGGTGCCTTCGGACTGCGTCAATGCACTGGCCGTCGGCGCTTCGAACGACACCGCAGCAAAATGGGCCCGCGCGCCCTACAGTGCCATTGGTCCCGGCCGCAGTCCCGGTGTCGTCAAGCCAGACTTGATGGCCTTCGGCGGTGCCGCGGCGAAGTACTTCCATGTGTTGGCATCCGGCAAGAAGCCCACGCTCGTGCCGCAACTCGGTACCAGCTTCGCTTCGCCCTACCTCTTGCGCAGCGCCGTGGGTATTCGCGCCATTCTCGGCTCGGAGTTGACGCCGTTGGCGATCAAGGCGCTCCTGGTCCATGCCGCCGACCCTCTAAAGCATGACAAGCTGGAAGTGGGCTGGGGCAAGGTGCCCGAGAACCTGATGGACGTTATCACCTGCCCAGAAGGGGTCGCGCGCGTGGTCTACCAGGGGGAGCTGAAGCCCGGAAAATACCTGCGCGCGCCGCTGCCGCTCCCCGCTGGCGGCCTAAAGGGCAACATCCGCCTGAAAGCGACCTTTTGCTACGCCTCGCCAACCGATCCGCAGGACGCCGCTGCCTATACCCGCGCGGGCTTGGAAACCGTGTTTCGCCCCAACGAGGACCGGGTCAAGGATGGCAAGGCGAATGCGGATACGAAGGGTTTCTTCGACATGAAGAACTACGTCACTGAGGAAGAGCGGCGCTCCGACATGGGCAAGTGGGAGACGGTGCTGCATGGCGCGAAGAACATGCGTGGAAGCAGCCTCAAGAACCCGGTGTTCGACATCCACTACAACGCCAGGGAAGCAGGCGGCCGGGCGATGAATCCCGAGAAGATCCGCTACGCACTGATCATCACGGTCGAGGCGCCGAAGCATGCCGATCTGTATAACGAGATTCTGCGCGCCTACGCGAGAACACTGGTGCCGATTCAGCCGCAGGTGTCCTTGCCCATTCGCATTCGCTAGGGCAGCAGGCAATCACTACCAGTTCTAGAAGCCTACAGGGGGAGTCAAGGCATGCCGGAGCCGCTGAAAGGAAGAACCGCGGAAGGAGCGGCCTACGAGCGCTTGCCCGCGGTCGAAGCTTGGATCGAGCGACTGGAGGCGATGACTTCAGAGCTGCGTCTCGAGCTTCTTTCTGCGCATTCCAGAAAGCACGCCAACTACGTGCCGTCCGAAGTACTCGTTTACTTTCTGCGGCGTGCCTGGGAGAACGGAGCAAATGCGGACTTTGAGGAGACCTTTCGCATTCTCATGGGGCGGGTGAATCAATCGCTGCGCTCCGCCATCCCCAATTCACAGATTGCCGACGCGCAGGGCATCCGGGAGGAGATTCTGGGGCGCTACGCCGAATTGATCGCCGAGGATTGCAAGAACAGGGGCTCAGCACTGGATTTCTACGAGATGCGATTCGACCTCGGCCTCATGCGATTCCGGATCTCCGCGCTTCGCCAGGTTGGCCCTGCCGCAGACGACATGGTGCCCTTGGGAACGCACGGCGAGGACGGAGAGGAAATTTCGGCGGAAGTCGAGGCGGCCGCCGCTGAATTCCTGGGCGGAAGCCCCTCGAAGCTCGACGACCCCGCTTTCCGGTTGGTGCTGGCCGCTGCGATTGACGGGTTGCCAGAAGACCAGAAACGGGTCATTGGACTGCTCTTGAAAGGCTTCCAGATCGACTCAAAGGACAAGAATGCCATGACCATTGCGCGCATCCTCAAGTGCAACGAAAGGACGGTTCGCAACCGCCGCGACCGCGCCTTCGAGACACTCAAGCCCATCCTGGAAGCGGAGTTCTCGTCGTGAACACCAGGAAATCCGCCCCCGGCGAGGAAGAAGTCATCCTGGCCTTTGCCGGCGAACCCAAGCACGACCGGGAGACGTTGGAACGCTACCTGCGTGAGCATTCGGAGCATGCGGAAGCGATTGTCGACTGCTCGATCGAGCTTATGGCGAGCGTCACACGCCACGATGAAGCCCCTCCCGGCCGGGATGCCTCGGTAGACATGGCCTGGCAGCGATTCCAGGCAGCCATCGGCGACTCTGGGGACGCCGCGGTCGCGAACCCGTTCGCCCAGCTCAACCCAACGGCTTTCAAGACACTGGCCAAGAACCTCGACGTCAGCAACTTGCTGCTGATCCGCCTGCGCGATCGCGCGATCGAGGCGGCGACGATACCCCGGCGATTCGTCCTTAAACTTGCGACCGAACTGGGCGCGACCTCAGAGGCCGTCGTCGCGTACTTGCGCAGTCCGCCGGCAATGGTCTCCGGCCACAGCTTCCGGTCATCCGTGAAGCCGGCCGTCACCCCGCAGATGTCGTTCGAGAAGGCGGTCGAGACCTCCCAACTCACGCAAGCCCAGCAGGACGCGCTCAGGTCGCTGCAGGACTAGGCCATGGACGCGACCGAGGCCGCCCGCCGGGAAGCAGAGCGCATCCATGGGATGGCGGTCGAGGCAGGCGGCGACCCCTGGAGCCCATTGATTTTCGTCAAACAGGAAGCGGCTCGTCGCGACCTGGATGTGTATGCACTATCCCCCGGTGATTCGCAGTTGAAAGGTGGACGCGCCGCCTTCGACAGCCAGGCCGGAATCATCCTGTACGAAGACACCGGCTCCGACTTCGATCGTGCCTTTCTCGTTGCCCATGAACTCGGGCATGTAGTTCTGGAAGGTGGAGTACACGACGCGGTTGCCGAGCAGGTCGAGCCCGACCGCTCGGTCGAGGATGCCCCGGTCGGCATCGAGCGGGTGCTTGACTATGGTGCGCGCGAGCGGCGCGAGATCAGGATGGATCTGTTCGCACGCGAACTCCTGCTGCCACGCTCCACGGCCCGGCGTCTCCACGTGATCGACGGACTTTCGTCGGAGGACATTGCGACACGCCTGGGAGCTCCGCCAGCGGTGGTCCAGCAACAACTGCTGGATGCTCTGCTGCTGCCTCCCCAGGAGGCTGCGAAGGATTCGACGGCCGCTCCGGTAGCGGCATTGGCGCCGGATCAGACCCAGATGGCGGCTGCAGCCCACCGGGACAGCCCCTACCAACTGCAGGCGGGTCCAGGAACCGGAAAGACGCGCACATTGGTCCGGCGCATC
Organism: Thermomonas brevis; assembly: GCF_014395425.1. Classification (NCBI taxonomy): domain Bacteria; kingdom Pseudomonadati; phylum Pseudomonadota; class Gammaproteobacteria; order Lysobacterales; family Lysobacteraceae; genus Thermomonas; species Thermomonas brevis. The sequence goes on along the minus strand of NZ_CP060711.1, from coordinate 223,907 downwards.
GAGAGCCTCCTCTCCGACGGCGTCGATCCCACCTCCATTCTGGTCCTCACCTTCTCCAACAAGGCGGCCAACGAGCTCAGCGAGCGGCTGGCAGCCAGCAACCCAATTGCGACGGCAGCGATGTGGATCGGCACGTTCCATGCCTTCGGTCTGGATGTCATCCGCCGCTTCCACGACAAGCTCGGATTGCCCCCCGATCCCCGCCTCATTGATCGGTCGGAAGCGATCGAACTGCTTGAGGACGAACTGCCTCGGCTGCCCCTTCGCCACTACCGCAACCTGTGGGACCCGACGCTCGACCTCAGCGACATGCTGCATGCGATCTCACGCGCCAAGGACGAGGTGCTTGATGCGGCGGCCTATCGGGCGCTCGCACAAACCATGGCCGACAGGGCCGGGAGCGATGCCGCCGCAGCCGTGCGCGCCGAGAAATGCTTGGAGGTCGCCCTGCTCTTCGAATCCTACGAGCGGACGATGGCGGCCGGACATCTGGTCGACTTCGGGGATTTGGTGGCGCGGCCGGTCAGGCTGGTCGAATCCGATGGAGAAGCGAGAGAGGCGCTTAAGGCCCGGCACCGCCACGTGCTCGTCGACGAGTATCAGGACGTCAACCGCGCTTCTGTGCGCCTCCTGAAAGCCATCGCGGGAGATGGCCGCAATCTTTGGGTCGTTGGCGACGCCCGCCAGTCGATCTACCGGTTCCGCGGCTCGTCGGCGACCAACATGGCACGGTTCGCCAACGATTTCCCCGGTGCGGTGGTCCGCCAACTGGGCATCAACTACCGGTCCGTGCAGGAGGTCGTGGATGTTTTCACAGCCTTCTCCAGGGCGATGGCGGCGTCATCCGGCGCGATTCCGCTGCAGCTGACGGCCAACCGGGACGCAATGAACGCCTCACCCGAGTGGCGAGTGGTCGGGTCGACGGAAGACGAGATTTCGGCGGTCGCTGCCGCCATCCAGGAGTTGCACGAGTCGGGGACGCCGTATTCGCGGCAGGCATTGCTGTGCGCATCCAACGCGCGCCTGAGTGAAATTGCTGAAGGACTGGAAGCACGCGGCATTCCCGTCCTGCATCTGGGCAGCATCTTCGAGCGACCGGAGATCAAGGATCTGCTTGCCCTGCTCTCGATGCTGACCGATCCTCACGCCGTCGGGCTGGTGCGTGCGGCGACGATGCCCGCTTACGAGATGCCGCTGCAGGATGCGATGCGCATCATCGAGCGGCTCAGGGAAAGCCGTGCCGAGACCCTCGACTGGCTGCTATTCGAAACACAGGTACCGGACCTTTCAGCGGAAGGCCGCAGCGCACTGGCGCGACTGGCCGCGTTGTTCGCGGGCTTGAGCCCCAAGGCCAACCCCTGGGCGATCCTGGCCACCTGGGTTATCGATGGGCTCGGCCTCGCAAAGGCACTGCACCTGGCCGGCGACTCGCAGAGCCGCATGAAGGGGCTGGCATTGTGGCAGTTCCTCAACTTCTGCCGGCGCCAGCCGGGCGGCGCCGGCATCCCGAGCGTGCGCCTCCTTGACCGGATCCGCCGCCTCGTCCTGCTGACCGAGGATCGCGGCCTGCGGCAATTGCCAAGCGTCGCAGAAGGCATCGATGCCGTGCGGCTGATGACCATCCATGCCAGCAAGGGCCTTGAATTCGATGTCGTGCACATTCCCGGCATGGTGACGTCGGGCCTGCCGCGCAACAACATGGCACCACGATGCGTACCGCCGGACGGCCTGATTCACGGCTCCGATGGCATGACCGGACTGGAAGCTGCCAAGGCAGGGCATGATGAAGAAGAGGAATGCCTGTTTTTCGTCGCGCTCTCGCGCGCCCGGGATCGGCTGTTCCTCTATGCCTCGTCGGTCCAGTCGGACGGTAAGAAGCGAAATCCGTCGAAGTTCATGCCGGCGATCGAGCATCTGCTGGCTCGCCCCGCCCAGCCACCGCTAAGCGATGCGCCGCCGTGTCCCGGATCATCCATCCGGATCGATTGGGAGGAAAAGCCGGTCTGGACCGACAGCCAGATCAACCTGTTCGAGCGTTGTCCACGCAGGTTCCTGTACACGCACGTGCTCAAGCTTGGTGGCCGTCGCACCGAAACTGCCTTCATGAAGATGCACAACGTGGTCAGCGACGTGTTCGACTGGCTGAAGACCACTCACGCGACGACGAGTCCGAGCGAGACCGAACTGTTCACGCGTTTCGACGAAGCCTGGCAGGCCAAGGGCGCCACGGACCATGGATATGCGGAAGACTATCGCCGCATCGGCCGCCGCCTTGTCGATGTCCTTGTTGAAAGCCGCAGCAGTGGCGTGCGCGCCGCGGTCACGCCGATCTCGTTGGGTTGGGCGGAAGGCGAGATCGTAGTTGTTCCCGATAGCGTGTCGCATGGAGACCAGGGACACGTCCGAGTGGGCCGGGTCAAGACCGGCAAGCCCAGATCCAATGCCTTTGATGACATCGAGTACACGATCTTGCATCTTGCGGCAGTGCAGACCTACGGCATGCAGGCGCAAGTGGAGGTCACCTACCTGACCAGCGAGACGACGGAGCCGATGACGCTCACGGCCCGCAAGCTCGAAACCCGCCGGAACAAGCTCCAGGACATCGTGCGGGGCGCTCGGCTGGGCGAGTTCGAGGCAAAGGCCGAGGCGCGCTCCTGCCCACGCTGTCCCCACTTTTTCGTTTGCGGCGAGCTGCCGGCCGGCGCCCTTTCCATTGGGAACGGGGATTCGCCTTTCCGGTTCTGATATCCGCTGCGATTGACCTAGTGAAGGCCAGAAATCTGCGATTGCCGCAGATGGCCTTGAAAGGCCAATCAACATGCAGACTGATATCTCAGGCGGCGACGACCGCATCCCCCTTGAAGACGTTGGTGCCGCGATCCGCGAAGGCCGGGGGCTTCGCCCGGCCCTTCTCTACAGGATCGTGGTGCTCGATGAGGAGCTCAACGAGCGGCATCTGGACCTGAACGACCCGGTCCCTACCGGCCGCCAGATCCTCCAGACCGCCGCCGCCCGCTCCGCCGACGACTACAGCATCTACGCGATTCTTCCATCCGGCGAGTTCGAGGACTTGCGGCTGGATGAAACCTACGACCTCCGGGGCCGGGGTGCCGAACGGTTCGTCATCTTCCAGACCGACCGCGCCTTCAAGTTCACGATCGACGATCGCCAGCTGGAATGGGGCAAGCCGATCATCAGCGGCCGGGTGCTGAAGGCCTTGGCGGGCGTCCCCACCGACACCTACGACGTCTACCTCGAAGTCAGGGGTGGTGGTCAGGACGTCCTGATCCGCGACACCGACTTGATCGACCTCGGCAAGGCGGGCATCGAGCGCTTCATCACCCTCATTCGCGACACCACCGAGGGTCTCGTGGCGCTGCCGGAATCCGACCAGCGCTACTTGGACAGCCACGGCATTGCCGCCGAGGTGGTCGGAGATGGGCCGCACGTGGGCGTGGTGTTGAAGCAGGTGTCCCTGCCCACGGGAAAGTTCGACTATCCCTCCGCGGACGTACTGGTGATCCTGCCGCCCGGCTATCCCGATGTCGCCCCGGACATGTTCTTCTGCGACCCCTGGCTGCGCTTGGTTCCGGCAGGTCGCTACCCGAACTGTGCCGACCAGCCGCACGTCTTCCTAGGCCGTAGGTGGCAGCGCTGGTCCCGCCACAACTCGAGCTGGCGACCGGGGATCGACGGTCTGCACACGATGATCAAGCGCATCGAACACGCCTTGGAGGAGGCCAAGTAATGTCGCCTGCGCTCGACATCGTCCTGCTCGAATCCCATGAAGCGGCGCTTCGCTCGCTGCTTCACCGGGAAGACGGCTCCGAGGCCGCGGCCTATGTCCTGTTCGGCATCGCCACGATCGACGCGGATCCGTGGTCGGGCCAGCCGCGCACCCGGCTTATCTCCCACGAGATCGTGCCGATTGCCGCGGACGAGATGGTCTCGTCGTCGTCCGTTCACGTCACCTGGTCGACGAAGGGTTTCATGCGGTTGTTGGGCCTGGCGCAGCAGCGCGGGCTGGTGCCCGGATTGGTGCACACGCACCCCGGTGCCGACGCTTTCTTTTCCGATCAGGACGATCGGAACGAGGCAGAACTTGTACGGACCACCTTCAACAAGGGCCTCCCCGGGCTTGCCAGCCTGGTTTTCGGGCAGGATGGAGCCATCGCAGGACGACTGTGGTTCTCGGCGAAAAAGGCGGTCGAAGCGTCTTCGATCTCCGTCATCGGCAGCAGGATCAGGATCGGCCGTTCGCTGTCGGGTATAGACGAGACGGAGTTCCTCGCTCGACAGGCCACCCTGTTCGGAAAAGGCTTCAATCCGATGGTCCGGGCAGTGCGCATCGGGGTAGTCGGTTGCGGCGGTACCGGCAGCGCGGTGGCGTCCCTGCTCGCCCGGCTCGGAATCGGCTTTCTGGCGTTGATCGACAACGACACGATCGATACCACCAACCTCAACCGCGTGCACGGATCGCACGCCGCTGACGTGTCGGCCGGCATGGCCAAGGTGGATATCCTCGTGCGGGAGATCGAGGCGGCCGGGCTGGGCACGCACGTGATTGCGAGGAAGGCCTGGGTGGGTGATCCGGCACTGCGTGACTTGCTGCGCTCCTGCGACGTGATTTTCGGCTGCACGGACGATCATCAGGGTCGGCTCATGCTGAATCGGCTCGCCCACTACTACGGCATCCCGCTGATCGACGTGGGGTTGCGCATGCGTTCCGCCCGCAGCGATGCCGACTACGACATGACCGGGCGCGTGTCGATCATTCGGCCTGGCGTCCCTTGCCTGATGTGCCTGGGGGTCGTGAATCCGCAGCTCGCGGCGGAAGAAGGACTGCGCCGCAACGATCCGGCCGAGTATGAGCGCCGCAAGGCGGAAGCCTATGTGGCTGGCGGTGGCGATCCGGCACCCGCGGTGGTGACATTCACGACCAGCATCGCCTGCATGGCGGTGGATGAGCTGATTCAAGGCTTGACGGGGTTCCGTGGCGGCGGCGGGATGAGCCACAACCGAATCCGGCGATTCGACCGCATGGAAGACCGAGCGATGACGTGCAGCCCGATACCGTCGTGCCCCGTATGCGGCAGCAAGGCAATATGGGGGCATGGCGATGTGGTGCCGTTCCTCGGAGTGATCGGATAGCCCGATGAGATGCTACCTATCACTGGTGTTGCGCCGTCTGGGATGGCTTCGATTCGACTGCCTCATGTCCACGGTGGATCGCCATCCCGGCAAGACCATGATCCCCCGGGACAGCTATGGCTGGTCGTCGACGGAGGGGTGAAGAAGTGGGCTTGTTTGAGCTGCCCGGGTGGATGCGGTGTCCAGATATCGCTTTCCCTCAATCCTGATCGTCGCCCGCGCTGGTCTGTCGAGTCCGATTTCTGGGGACGTCCGACGGTCTCGCCTTCGATCCATCAGCAGAAGCAATGCCGGTGCCATTTCTGGATCAGGAAGGGACTGATCGAATGGTGCCTCTAGCAGATATCTGGGATTGTCATGCCGAGGGTTGCAGCCCTTACCGCTTCTGATAGGAACCGCAGCTTGCTGGGTGCCTGCTCTAGGCCAGAAGCGAACTAGTCCCTCGGCCGGAGGCCCACCATGAAGGCGTGCGTCAATTGGCTTCTCGGGTCAACTTCCTCAATGGCCTGCTGACGTACGCCAAGCTAGAAACGTGAAGCGACCGCGCGCTATCGACAACGTATTCAAATCCGGCTGCGTCGAAGAATGCATAGTTGATTCCCGTGCCAACTGAGCTGCGAAATGAGACACCGTCAAATCCCAACTGTCGAATCACGTCCGAGAGCAGTTGAGAGAGAACGTAGTTTTGACGCTCTTCAGGTGGAATGGGAACACTGAACAATCTATCGATGGACAAAAGTAGCCAGTAGTCATTTAGTCGTTCATCTGAGGAAGAAAACTCCGCTATCGAAACCTGACTGAAATCAGCAATCATGAGAGTACGCGAAGATCGAAATTCCCCGACGGACACCACATGCCCAGGATGCGGGCGGACTTCGCTCAAGGCAGTTTCCAGATTGCTCGCTGCATATAGGAATGACACGCCTGCGCGATTCATTCGCCCTGAAGCTGAAACCGAAGGCGGGGCTGCTCCAAGTGCGACGCCCTCATAAGGTAGGTAGAACCAAGCGTCGTTAGGTCTTTCAAAAATTCTATAGTTCCGTTCAGCAAATCCTATCCTAGCTCGATGAACCACGGTGCCGGCCGGCATTTTCCTCCTCAGAAAATGCAAATGAGGCTCTAAAAGTAGTTTTGCCTCTGGCTCGATCAAGTAAGAGTTCTCCCTGCGTGTTCGAGCTAGCAAACTGTTAAAACGCTCCTCGTGGCTATCAACAAGAGCTTCCAGTGGCATGTTAGGGTGGCCGTCGTAGTAACCAGCGTGAAGCGAGATCGGCACGGTTTCCGTTTCATATCCTTCTTCAATGGCTGGAAGAACTGCATCTTCAATATCAATGGGATCCCAACTCGCATTGAAGTTCAGAATGGGGTTTTCGCCCTGAAAAATAGCCGACAAACCATCTCCGCCCCAGTGAGGATTGTAAGTCCACTCATTGAAGTGCTTCCTGATCAAGGCGCGCATCGTGGCAACCAGGCGCTGATCTTCAGAGTCAAGCGCGGCAATTCCTTCCGACTTGCATACGCTACATCGTGCAACGATTGAGCCCACCGCCTCAATCAATGAAACTAGATCCGGGTCTCTCGAACACTGCGTGCACACTGTTGCCATGCGTTAGTTTTCCATGAGAAACGTCAATTGGTATGGATCGATATACCGAGAAGTGCCGCCACGACTCAGGTGGCGTCTCCATCTCCTCTCCCAGCATGACAAAGCGTTTCTCGCTTTGCACCTACCTCTCATCTTCTGATGCCTGATTGTTGCCGCCGGCCACGATCTCAAGCCCATTTTTGACGAGAGCACTCCCTGCTCTACCCTCGATAAATCCACCTAATCAGACGCATGAACACACGACACCCTAACATTTGCGGCTAGTTGCTGGCTCAAAACCTGACTTCAATCTCGGCCGTAAAGACGGACTCATAGCCCTTATAGGGTAACGGCTGAGCCATGAGTACTGCTGCTTCAAGCCTCGCACGCTCCTCGGTCGGAAGGTCACAGTCATCCGTTGTGGCGGTAGTCACTGCCCCTCCTGCCGACTGGGTGAATTGAAGGGTGCATTTTCCATGAACCGACGACTGCCCAAGTTGTTGCCATTTGCGCTGGATAGCGGCGCGTATCGCAGCCTTATATTGGCCTTTCAGATCCTCATTTGCTCCCGCTTCTTGCGCCGGCTCATTCCCTATAGATTTAGAAGTCAAATGCTCATTCTTCTGTACCAGAGAATTTTCAATGGCGCTGCTTGATTGCGCGGACAGCGACCGCAATTTTGGCGCCTCGACGGCTTTCGATACGGGAGATTTTAATGGAGGGGGAAAGGAAAAAGCGCGTGCGGCCTTTGGGAGAGTAATGAATGTCACTTCCATTGCGCCCTGTCGCCCATCCCCACCGCCAACTACCCGTGCCGCTGGTGTGTTTCCCAGACGAACTAGCAGCAGCCCATGGCCCAGCAGTACCACCAAGCCGGCACAAACGCGTTCTCCCAGTGGTGCAGATCGGAGTGAGGTTCTGCAAGTCATGCGGACATTGTAATTGAGTAGGAACAATGACGAGCCCACCGAGTCCACTACGAGCGCGGCGTCTCGCGCATCGCCGCGGAGACGCTCTCGCAGGCCGCGCAAGCGCTGAATGCCAGCGTGGAGAACCTACTCGGTACGCAAAACAAGCTCGGCACCAACAAGTGCGGGCCGCAACCGAAGATTGCGCAGCAGCTTGAGCGCATCCAAGCGCTGCCCGCTCCCGAGCAACATATGCTTTAGCGGCCTGACCTGTGCAGAAAGCGCTAGGTCATTACAACGCTCCATTGTGAAGGTGTTGGATGCCGTGCTAGCGACGCATCAGTAACGGCAACAACAACCCCGCAAACAACAAGGCCCGGAGCAATCCGGGCCTTGTGCGCAATGGGCGATCAAGCGGTGAATCTGACACCGTTTCTTATGCTGGCCTTGCAAGCGAGAAGCGCAAGCTAGTGAGCCTAGAACCACCCCACTACACAAGGCATGGCAATCATGCGGGCATCCTATCGTTTTTATTCCGTTCATTTGGCAGCGGTTCCTTAAGAAACGGACGCGCCAACCACGCACCCGCCGCAACGAGCGCCCCACGCAAAGGCTTGCCAGATTTTGCGAGACACCGTCCCCATGCTCGACCCGCCTCCCATGACCCTTTTAAGAACGCGCGGCGAGTTCCCGCCCACGTTCCGCGAGCGCCCGGTGGGCACGGCGCGAATCGCCACCGATGTGTCTGGACGTTGTGTAGCGGCCGCGCTCGTAGAGGGCAAGGCGCGCCGCTTCGATGAGGTGCATCCGGCGTCGGCCGACCGTAAGCCGCATTGAAGCTGCACCACCGGAACCAACGACGGCAGTCCGATTGCGCTGCCGTCGCTCCCATCTGCAATCGAATCACTCAACTACCCAGGAGATCCGTATGAAATTGACCTCATTTATTCCCGCGATGACTGTGCTGTTACTGGCGGCCTGCTCCCAGGCGCCTAGCGGTGGTGATGCCACACCGGGCGCCGACAACACGCCGATGCCGGCTGCTGAGCACGCGCCAATGGCCGACCAGTCGAAACCGGCTACTGCCGACATGGCGCAATCGGCCAAGACGGCATCGGCTACGGGTACTGTCGAAGCCGTCGATGCGGCTGCCGGCAAGATCACCATCGCCCACGGCCCGGTGGACGCGCTGGGTTGGCCGGCGATGACGATGGGCTTCAAGGCCACACCTGAACAGATCACCTCGGTGCAGGCGGGTCAGAAGGTACATTTCGAGTTCCAGGCCCAGGGCATGGAAGCGACGATCACCCAGATCATGCCAGCGCAGTAAGCTGAATCCCAGCGGCGCATGGTGGCTATGTATCGCCATGCGCCGCACTGGCCGTTGCCGTTGTGTTGGCTAGTCGCGCGTTTTGAAATTGCGCCCGAACGGGCCTTACGTCGTGCCCGTCGTGCGTCGCGAGAATTCCCGCACCTCCCTGGATGACATCAGGGCGCCGATGACGATCTCGGCGCAATTCACATCACACCTCGCGCTAGACAACATCGATGTGGGCGATTTTCCGGAACCGTACGAAAACGAACTGATCTTGGCTGCGTAGCGTGGTTAACCCGTGCTGTCACAGCAGGAACTGTTTTGCTGGATGGGCGGACACGGCACGGTGCCGTACGAGCAAAAAACACAACAGTCGCCCGGCTTGGGTTTCAGTAGCTCGCCGCAGCCCACGCACTCGTACAAGAACTGGCACGCCGTCGTCGGCATGGTTTCGACAGCCTGATGTCCACACTGCGGGCACGTCAGCGTGCTCTGCAACTGCAACTCAGCCACCCTTTGCCCTCACGCTGGCAGGAAAGCCGGCGTCCGTAATGGCACGCGTTACGACAGGCAAGCTTGTTCGCTCCGCGTCGAACGTCACGACCACTGTTCCCGCCTGGGTATTCACCTGCCTGCCCGTCACGCCCGGCACTTGGTCCAAGGCCTTCTCGATGGTGATGCTGCAAGCGGGACAGGTCATGTTCTTGACGTTGAGTACGACCTGCTTGGGTGTCGCCGCGATCGCCACGCCGACCCACGCCATCATCACCAAGCCCAATATGGATTTGCGCATCGATCAACTCCTACAGAAACCAGCCTACGTAATAGGGGAACAGCAGCAACAAGCCGATCAGCACCGTGGCGATCCACAGCCAACGCCTGCGGCGATACAGAACCCGAGGATCCACGCATTCTCCGTCGGTACGGCAGCGTGACGCCGGCCCATAGAGGGCCCAGAAAGCCAGACCCAAGCACCCCAGCGTGGCGGCACTGAACCAAGGTCGCCAGGCATCCAGCGCGGTGAGGTTGGCAATCCATGCGCCGCTGATGCCCAGCAGCACCAAAACCAGAGGCACCACGCAGCACACGGATGCCGCGAAGGCGGCAAGACTCGCCGCAATGATGGCTGGAAGGGAGGATCTGGCAGGGAGTCTGGCCATGGGCGCATACTACGGTCCGTACCTTGGTACGGAGTCAAGTCATGGCCGCGAGCCCCCTCACTATCAGCAAACTGGCGGCTTCCGCCGGGGTGCACGTCGAAACCGTGCGCTACTACCAGCGCCGCCGACTGTTGCCGGAACCCCAGCGACCCCAAGGCGGTTTTCGCCACTATGGCTCGGCTGATGTCGCCCGCCTGCAGTTCATCCGGCGCGCCCAGGCGATGGGTTTTACCCTGGATGAAATTGCCGGGCTGTTGGAGATCAAAGGCAAGCGCGCTTGCGAACAAACGCGTCAACTGACCGCGCTCAAGCTGGTCGATGTTCGCCAACGACTCGATGCATTACACCGGTTGGAAGTCGATCTGATGAGCCTCATCGCCGAATGCAATCAGGCGCCGGGCGGCGGTTCATGTCCGACACTCGAACTTCTCGATCGATCGTGATTTGGCGAATTCCCCCCGCACTGGTACCGCGGCGCCAAGCGACGAAACAGCGCCGCGCAGTCGATCCCGGATAGTCAACGTGCGCTGTGGATCGCCCACTTGCCCACATCCATTGCAGCTTCCTTGAGTGCTTCCGGCAAGGTCGGGTGGGCATGACATGTACGCGCGAGGTCATCGGCAGCGCCGTGAAACTCCATGGCAACGACCGCCTCGTGGATCAGCGATCCGGCTTCGGGTCCCAAGATATGCACGCCCAAAATGCGGTCCGTCTCGGCATCGGCCAGTACCTTTGCCAATCCTTCGGTCTGGGCCTTGGCCCGGGCGCGACTGTTGGCGTTGAACGGAAAACGCCCCACTTTGTAATTCACGCCAGCATCCTTCAGCGCTTCCTCGCTCAACCCGACCGATGCCGCCTCGGGCGCCGTGTAGACAATGGCGGGAATCGCGCCGTAGTTGACATGGCCAGGCAAACCGGCGAGTTGTTCGGCCAGGGCGATGCCTTCCTCGGTGGCCTTGTGCGCCAGCATCGGGCCGCCGATCACGTCCCCGATCGCGTAGATGCCTTCCACATTCGTGCGCCACTGCGCATCTACCGTGATGAACCCTTTGCGGTCGCGTGCGACGCCGATGGCATCCAGGCCCAGCCCGTCGATGTATGGGCGCCGGCCGACGGATACCAGCACGCGATCGGCGCGTAGCTCCTCGCCAGCGCCTCCGTTTGAAGGTTCGACGGACAGAACCACGGCATCTCCGTCGATGCGTGCGGACGCCACCTTCTGGGAAAGCCGGAATTCAAAGCCCTGCTGTTGCAGCACCTTGTGCAACGCCCGCGCGAGTTCGGCATCCATGCCGGGTGTGATCCGGTCCAGATACTCAATCACGGTCACCTTGGAACCCAGCCGTTGCCAGACCGAGCCCAATTCCAGGCCGACATAGCCGGCGCCGATCACGACCAGGTGCTCGGGTACCTGCGCGAACGACAATGCGCCGGTGGAGGAGACGATCCGGTCTTCGTCGATCGGGACATTCGGCAAGGTGGCGCCCGCCGACCCCGTCGCAATCACGATCGCCTTGGCCTGGAGCGTCTGACTGGCGCCATCGGCGGCAGTCACGCTGACCTGGCCGGGGCCAGGAATCGATCCGGTTCCAAGCAGTCGCGTGATTTTGTGCTTGCGGAACAGGTAGTCGATGCCGTCGCCCAAGCCGGAGACCACCTTGTCCTTGTGATCCAGCAAATTCGCGAGATTCAATCGCAGGCCATCGAACTCGACGCCATGCGTGGCGAATTCGGTTTTGGCCGCCATGAAGCGTTCGGACGATTCCAGCAAGGCCTTCGAGGGAATGCAGCCGATGTTGAGGCAGGTACCACCCATGCGGGTGCGGGTTTCGACGCAGGCCACCTTCATCCCCAACTGCGCGGCACGTATGGCGGCCGGGTAGCCGCCCGGCCCGCCACCGATGATGACCAGATCGAACATCACATTTGCGTCCACTATTCGTTCTCCGTGAATGAGCCACGCGGCAAGCCGTTCTAGCCGCGCCGAAAGATGCCTTGCAACACCAGAATTGCGGCACCGGTGACGATGGCGACATCGGCCAGATTGAATGCGGGCCAGTACCAGTCGCGCCAATGCCACTGGATGAAATCCACCACATGCCCGCGCATGATGCGATCCACCGCATTGCCCAAGGCGCCTCCGATAAGCAAGGCGTAGGCAAGCGCCGGGGGCCATGCATGACGTGGCAGCTTGGTGAGCCAACGCGTCAACAGCGCGGCGATCGCCAGCGCAAGGAACGTCAGGACATGGCGTTGCCAGCCGCCGGCCGAGCTGAGGAAGCTGAAGGCAGCACCGGTGTTATAGGAGCGGTACCAGTTCCACCAGGAGTCGAACACGGGCACCGCCGTGTGCTCCGGCAATGCGGTCAGCACCCAGTATTTGGTGAGGTGATCGACGGCCAATACGGCGGCGGACACACCGAGCCACGGCAGCGCGCTTGGCATTCGCGGCACGCCACCCTGCGCGGTGCGTCTCTCACGCATCATTGCGCTCACGGGTCTGCCACGCCGCTCGCAGCAGCGCGGGAAGGCGCCGGGCGTCACGCGCCAGGAGCATGCCCGCCAGTGCCAGATAGAGCCAGGCGATGGCCGTCAGCACGAAGATTTCCTGCTCGGGGTTGGATTGATAGAAGAATGCCAGCATCAGCTGCCCGACGAACAGCACCGCCAACGCCACGGCGCCAACCAGGCTCAGCCGCATGCGCAGCAGCAATGCCAGTGCGAACATCGATTGCGCGGCGGTCAGGAAGAATTCCTCGTGCTGGCGTGCGTCCAATGGCAGCGAGGTCAACTCACCGGCACCAATGCTCATGGCAATCGGCAGCATGCCCACCAGCAGGGTCCATTGATTGATCTTGTCGCTGATCATCGTGGTCAGACCGGCGCGGGCGCGGCCATCCAGCACGAACAGGATCGCGATGGTGACCGCCGGCGCTTCGCTGGCCAGCGGTGCCAGCCACTGGATCAACAGGAACTCGTCCATCCCCAGGCGTCGACCCGAAGCCACCAGCGATTCGGCGAAGGGTTCGGCCGCCAGCAGGATCACGCCTGCGGCCGCCACACTCATCACTGCCATCACCGTCCAGCGCTTGCCGGGCGACAACTGCGCGATCACCGCGCCCGGGCCCGGCTCTTCGTCTTCTTCCTCTTCTTCGTTCTCGGCCTTTGATGTGCGCCACAGGTACAGGCAGAACAAGGCACCCAGCACGACGAAATCGAACAGGCCGATGCGGTTCTTGAGGATGATGACGAAGGCATACGCGCTCGCCAACGCAAGGAAGACGATTTCGACCGAATTTTCGACCTGCAACGCAATCCCGCGTTGCCGCGAGCGCCACCAGTGCAACCCCACCAGCAGCGGCCAGGCAAGCCCGATCAACAGGCGATTGGCACCGGTCATGTTGGCGGCGGCGTAGGCCATATACCCGGACGCCGGATCTTGGCCGGCGCGGTAGGCGTAGTAGAAGTCCACCGCGTATTCGGGCAGCACCGTGATAAGTGCGACCACCGCCAGCACGAAGCCGGTGGCGATGTACTTCTCGGCAGCCTCCGCGCCCCACGACAGCAGGAAGCCGGCGGCCAGAATCGCCATGCCGAACAGCACCATGTCGCCCAGGGCGCCGACGCTGCTCCCGGTCACACGCAGGTACAGCGCGGGCACGACGGCCAGCGCTGCCAACCCCACTGGAACCACGAATTCTCGGACTGCGCTGTGTGTTCGCATGACGTGCCAGCTCCCTTGGGTCCTACGCGGTGCCGTCGATGGGGAATGCTTGCTCCACCGGGCTGACATAGACCCAGCCCGCGTCCGGTCGCCCCGTCCGCCCGACACGGCGGAAGATTTCCACAGCCCGGGCCACGTCTTCATCCTCGCAGAACAGCTCCATCTGCACCTCGTTGATCACCTGGTCGCCGAACTCGACCGAATACTCCTGCTCGCGTGCACTGAGTGCACGCAGCAGGCCCTTCACGTCGAACAGGCTCAGGCGCTGGAAGCCGGCGGCTTCCAGCGCGTGGATCAGGTCGGAGACCCGGTTGCGGTGCACGAACGCCTTGATCTGTTTCATCACACGGTCTCCTGCGGGTTGGATCCGGCCCCCTTGCGTTCGGCGCGGGTTTCAAGCCATTCGTACAGCACGGGCAACAGCACGAGCGTCAACAGCGTCGAACTGATCAGGCCACCCACCACCACCGTCGCCAACGGACGTTGCGTTTCCGCGCCGACACCGCTGGACAGCAGCATCGGCACCAGACCGAGGATCGCCACGCTCGCGGTCATCAGCACCGGTCGCAGACGCAGAGCCGTGCCCTGCACCACCGCTTCGCGCACCGACAGGCCTTTCTCACGCAGCTCGTTGAGGAAGCTCACCAGCACGATGCCGTTGAGCATCGCCACGCCGAATACCGCGATGAAGCCGATCGCTGAGGGCACCGACAGGTACTGGCCGGTGACAAACAAGGCCAACAATCCGCCAATGGTGGCGAACGGCACGTTGGCCAGAATCAGCGCCGCGTACTTGACCGAGTTGAAGGCGGTATAGAGCAACACGAAGATGAAAAAGATCGTGACTGGCACGATCAGCGCCAACTTGGCCAGCGCACGCTGCTGGTTCTCGAACGCCCCACCCCACTCGATCCAGTAGCCCGGCGGCAGCTTCACCTGCTGCTTAATCGCCGTCTCAGCGTCCTGGACGAAGCTATCGACGTCGCGGCCTCGGACGTCCATCTGGATCACCGCATAGCGTTGCAGTTGCTCGCGACGGACGAACGAGTAACCTTCGGCCACGTTGATGTCGGCTACCTCCGACAGCGGCACCAAGGCGCCGGTTGCCGTGCGGAGCGGGATGCGACGCAATGACTCGACCGAATCGCGTGTCGCGTCATCCAGCCGCACTGCGATATCGAAGCGTTTCACGCCATCGAGCAGTACGCTCACCGGTTCGCCGCCCAGGCCATTGCGGACGATGGTGAGCACCTCCTCAGCGTTCATGCCATGGCGGGCCAGTTCGTCGCGCTTGACCGCGATGCGAATCTGCGGCTTGCCGATGTTGGCTTCCAAAGCAAGGTCGGCCACGCCCGGCACCTTGTCCAGCACGCGCTTGATGCGGCCGCTCAGCTTGTCGAGTTCGCCCAGGTCTTCACCGTAAAGCTTCAGCGCCAAGGTGGCGCGCACGCCGGAGATCAGTTCCTCCACGCGCATCTGGATCGGTTGGGTGTAGCCGGGCACCACGTTCGGCACGACCTTCTCCAGCGTCTCCTGCATCGCCGCTTCGAGCTGCTTGATGTCGCGGCCCGACTTCCACTCTTCCTCGGGTTTGAGCGCGGTGTAGATCTCCATGTAATTGACATCGGCGGTCTCGCCCTTCTCGGCACGGCCGATCATCGCCAGCGTGGTCTCGACCTCCGGGAATTGCTTGAAGGCCGCGGCGATGGTGTTGCTGGTCTTGATCGATTCGTTGAGCGAGGTCGACGGGATGCCCGTCACGCGCCACATGATCGAGCCTTCCTGCAGTTGCGGCATGAACTCCTTACCCAGGAAAGGGAACAGCGCCAGGCTCGCGACCAAGGCGACAAGCGCGCTGATCACGACCACTTTCTTGCGGCCCAGCGCCTTCGCCAACAGCGGCTGATAACCACGCTTGATCCTGGCCACCAACCACGTATCGCGCTCGGGCTTGGGCTTGAGAATCATCGACGCCAAGACCGGGATCAGCGTCAGGCTCAGGATCAGCGAACCGGCCATCGCGAAGGCGATGTTGAATGCCATCGGCTTGAACATCTTGCCTTCGAGGCCTTCCAGCGCGAACAGCGGCAGGAACACCACGATGATGATGCCGATCGCGAACGTGATTGGATTGGCCACTTCCTTAGCCGCGGCCAACACCGCAGAAGTCTTGTCGACCTTCTCTCCGTGTTCCAACCGCTCCGCCATGATCCGGAAGGCGTTCTCCACCATTACCACCGCGCCGTCGACCATCATGCCGATGCCGATCGCCAGGCCCGCGAGCGACATCAGATTGGCGGACAAGCCGACCTGCCCCATGCCGATGAAGGCAATCAGCATGGCCAGCGGCAGTGTGACGATCACGACCAGCGCTGAGCGGACCTCGCCCAGGAACAGGAACAGGATGATCGCGACCAGCAGCGAGCCTTCCACCAGCGCCCGCACCGCGGTTTCGACCGCCTTGTTGACGAGGTCAGTGCGCTCGTACATCGGCTTGAGCACCATGGTCTTCGGCAGTGCATCGCGCACCACGTCAAGCTTGCCCTTGACCGCCTCGACCACGTCCTTGGCGTTCTCGCCGATGCGGGCCAGCGCCTGGCCCATCACGACTTCCTGGCCGTCGCGGGTCACCGCACCGAAGCGCGGCGCGGGGGCTTCGACCACGGTTGCCACGTCACGCAGATACACCGGCACACCGTCCTCCGACTTGAGCATGATCGCGCCGATGTCCTCGGTCGACTTCAGCAAACCCAGACCGCGCACCAGGAACTGCTCGCGGCCCACGTCCATCACGTTACCGCCGACCTGGCCGTTGTTGGCGGGGAGCGCGTTGATGACATCGCCGAAGCCCAGCCCGCGGGCGTAGAGGCGTTGCGGATCGATCTGCACCTGGTACTGGCGTTCGCCACCGCCCCAGGAACTAACGTCGTCCACGCCCGGTGCCGTGCGCAGGATCAGCCGCACGGTCCATTCCTGCCATGTGCGCAGGTCCATATCGGTGACCTGGTCCTTACTGACGCCGGGCGCGCGTTCGACGGTGTACCAGTACACCTGCCCCAGGCCCGACGTGTTCGGGCCCATGCTCGGCTTGCCATAGCCTTCAGGCAGACGATCGCCGATTTCCTGCAGGCGTTCGTTGACCAGTTGTCGCGCGAAGTAGATGTCCATGTCGTCCTTGAAATAGACCGACACGTACGACAACCCGAACAGGCTGACCGAGCGGATTTCCTGCACCTTCGGCAGGCCGGCCAACGCAGACTCCACCGGCGTGGTGAGCAACTGCTCGACGTCCTCGGCGGCCAGGCCCGGGGACTCGGTGTAGATGTTGACCTGGACCGGCGTCACGTCGGGGAAGGCATCGATCGGCACGTTGCGAACGGCGCTGATGCCGAGGAAGGCGACGACCGCGAACACGATCAGGACCAGGAACTTGTAGCGCAGGGAGAGTTCGACCAGGCGATTCAGCATGGCGCACCTCCCGCAAAGGCGGGATTGGCGTCAGAGATCATCACTCTTCTCCTAACTGCGACTTGAGCATCTGCGCTTTGACGGCAAAGGCGCCTTCGACCACGACGGCGTCGCCGGGCTTGAGGCCTTCGCGGATGACGGTCCGATCGCCGATCGCTTCACCGGTACGCACCGGCGTCGGTTCCAACGCACCGGTCGCGTTGCGACGGAACACGACCGTGTCGCCTTCCAACTGCACCACCGCGTCGGTTGGCACCGACACCATAGTCACGGCGGCGTTGCCATCCTTGGCGACGTCGCTGGCCTCGAAGAACACATCGACGTAATCGCCGCTGTGCAGGCGGTCGTCCCGGTTCGGAACCTCGATCCGCACCACCGCATTGCGGGTCGTGTCCGACGTGCGATGCGCGGGATGCTGAACGGTACCCTTCAGGCGCTCGCCGTTGAACACCACCGTCGCTTCCGTGCCGGGTGTGATGCGCGGAACGATCCCCGATGGCAGCTTGGCGTCGACCCAAACCACCGATTCATCGACCAGGCGGAACAGCGTCTTGCCCGGTTCAATTTTCTCGCCGACGACCACGGCATCCTCGGTGATTCGCCCGGCATGCGGCGCGGTCAAGGTGAACTGGCCGTTGCTGCGCCCGGCCGCCGTGCCCGGCAAGCCATACGCCTGTGCCGTTGCGCGAGCGCGATCGAGCGCGACCTGTGCCTCGTTGATGCGGCGCCCGGACACGGCCTCACGACCGAGTGCAGAGACGCGGCGCCATTCCTGTTCGGCGATGCGCAACTCTGCCTGGGCATTGGCGACTTCGACGCTGGACAGCGTCACCAGCGGTGCGCCGGCGCGCACTTCGTCGCCGAGCTTGGCATGGCGACGCACGACCAGGGCTTCGACACTGGGCGTGATCAGCGCCGTGCCGTAGGCATTGTCGAGCACTTCACCGGGCGCACGCAGCTGTTCGCTCATCGAAGCGGGCTGCAACGCCTGCACGACGATGCCGGCAGCTTTCATCGCTGCGGCATCGAGCTTGACGGGCGCGATGCCGGCTTCGCTTTCGGTGGGCGCTTCAGCGCCTTCGGCTTCGGTCGGGGCCGACTCGGTCGAGGGGGACCTCGAACATGCGGCCATGGCAAGCAGTAACGCCGCGGCCAGCAACGGCGACATCAGACGGAACGGGGTCATCGAAAGTTCTCTCATGGGGTGCCCTCCAGGCCGGCCCAGCGTTCAAGCTGTCCGGTGGCGGCGAGGTAATCGGCGTAGCTGCGCCACAGGCGCGCTTCGAGTTCGGCGCCGGCGAGTTGCGTGTCGAGGGTCTGCTTGAGTTGCAGCAGGTAGTCAGCGGTGGACAGCTCGCCCTCGCGCCACAAGCGCTCAAGGAGAGTGGCGCGACGCTCCACATCCGTGCCGCGGCTCGCCTGCCAGCGCGACCAGGCCGATTGCGCTGCGGCGTAGCTGTCGATCGCACGGCGACGATCGGCATCGAGTTCGACGCGCACGCGCTCGGCCTCGGCGATCGCGACATCGGCATCGGCCTGAGCTGCCACTACCTCGGCGCGATAGGAATTGCGCACGAACAGCGGAATGCTGAGCGACACGCCGACCACGTTGTCCTGCACATTGCCGTAGTCGATGCGTCCGCCGCGCACGCCCACGGTGGGATCGGCCACCCGATTGCGGCGGGCAACGGTCACTTCGCGTTCGGCAGCCAGCGCAGCGGCTTGTGCGGCTTGCCAGTCGGGCAACTGTTCGATGCCGGTATGGGAGGGCATCGGCGGCGGCAATGCGTCGCTGGGCAGCGTCAGGCTCGCCAGGAGTTCCGGCGAGCCGCCGACCGCGCGGAAACGCGCTTCGGCCTCCGCCTGTTCGGCGACGAGTTGCGACTGCTGGGCTTGCGCTTCATCGCGGGCCAGCAGTGCCAAATCGCGCTCCAACCCGGAAATGTCGGCTGCAGCAAACTGCTTTTGTGCCAACTCGCCAAAGCGCGTGACCAACGCCAATCGACGTTCACCGGTGCGCACACGTTGCTGCGCCGTCTGTAGCTCAGCCCAACTGGCGAACCACTGCTTGGCGAAATCGCGGCGACGCAGCTTGGCTTCAGCGGTGGCTAGATCGACCCGCGCGGAGGCCGCGTCGCGACGCGCACGACGCTTGCCGCTCAGATCGAGCGTGAGGTTGAGGCCAGCGGTTGTGGTGCGATCCGGGCCTTCATCGTCGCCGGCCAACTCGACTTCGGGGTTGTAGAGCGGTCGTCCGGCCGCATCGTACCGGGCACGGGCTGCGGCCAGTTGCGCTTCGGTGGCGCGATAACTCGGATGGTGTTGCCAGGCGGCCTGCAGCGCCTCGCGAAGTGCGACTGGGGCCTGTGTATCGGGGGTTTGGGCGGCCATGGCCAAGCCCGACAGCAAACTCGCTGCCAGAACCAGGACGGCCAGCCGCGCGACGCGACGTCGTCGCGGCGAACGAACAAGGTGCATTGGAAGATCCTCTGAGTCGACGGTGTCCTCTGGCGCTCCGCGCCAAAGGGGCAAAACACCTGACTCAGGCGATCGGCGGCCTCAGTTCCAAGGGTTGCGACGCGCTGGGCGGCAACCCGGACGTACGCATAGGCAGCGCCTGCGGCACGAGCACAACCACGATCTGCGTATCCGGCACCATGGCGGCAGCATGATGGCAACCGCAGTGACTGCAAGCGGCATGCCCGAGCTTGAGCTTCGTGGAATCGTCATTACCGCTATCCAGCGGCGATGCCTTCACCGCCACGGCATGGCTGCCATCCGTGCCGAAGCCCATGTCCGCGAAATCGTGCTTCGCGCAGGCGACCGCCGCGCCGATCTTCAGAGCGAAGATCATCAGCACCAGTACCGCCAGCCGCGTGGAAGCGCGCAGGCGGGCCAGCAGCAGGCAGGAAGATGTCACCGGGTTCACCCTACCAGCATAGCCGGTGCCCCGGACGTTATGAAATCTCATCGGGCGAGTTCCCGGGAGCTGGTCATGCCGTTCCTCGCGAGTGGACACATGCGGCGACTGTGTCCAAGTCACTTCCTCAGCAGGCGCATGCCGTTGCCCACCACCAACAGGCTGGCCCCCATGTCGGCGAACACCGCCGCCCACATCGTGGCTTGGCCTGCAAAGGTCAGCACTAGAAAAACCGCCTTGATCCCCAGGGCCAAGGTGATGTTCTGCATCAGCACGTGAGCGGTGGCGCGCGAGAGCCGGATGAAGGCCGGAATCTTGCGCAGGTCGTCGTCCATCAGGGCGACGTCAGCGGTTTCGATCGCGGTGTCGGATCCGGCCGCGCCCATCGCGAAGCCGATATCGGCCCGCGCCAAGGCCGGGGCGTCGTTGATGCCGTCGCCCACCATGCCGCTGGTGCCCTGCGCGGTGAGTGCTTCGACCTCGCGCAGCTTGTCTTCGGGCAACAGGTTGCCCTGGGCGCGGTCGATGCCGACCTCCCCGGCGATGGCCTGTGCCGTGTGCGGGTTATCCCCGGTCAGCATCAGGGTCTTGACCCCGAGCGCGTGCAAGTCGGCGATCGCCTGCCGGCTGCTGTCCTTGACCGTGTCGGCCACGGCGAAGATCGCCTGCACGCCATCGCTTGCCAGCAGCGCCACGACGCTCTTGCCTTGTGCTTCCAAGCTGCTGAAATGCGCTTCCAACGCTGCCGAGCTGGCACCCAGGTCCTGCACGAGCCGATGGTTGCCCAAGTGGTAATGCGCACCTGCCACCTGGCCGCGTACACCGCGGCCCGGCAAGGCGGCGAAGTCCTCGACTTCACGCACGGTCACCGCATCGTCCTGTCCCGCCACGGCAATGGCCTTGGAGACGGGATGGTCGGAGCGAGCGGCCAAGCTGACCGCGATCGCGCGAGCCAGGCCTGGGTCCGCCTCGCCCCATGCGGCGAAATCGGTCTGCTTGGGTTTGCCGTGGGTGATCGTCCCGGTCTTGTCGAGCGCCAGCCATCGCAGCTTGCGACCATTCTCCAGGTACACGCCGCCCTTGATCAGGATGCCGTGCCGTGCCGCCGCGGCCAGTCCGCTGACGATGCTCACCGGGGTGGAGATCACCAGTGCGCAAGGACAGGCGATTACCAGCAGCACCAATGCCCGGTAGGTCCATTCCAGCCACGCCGTCCCCATCAGCAGGGGTGGCACCACCGCGACGCCGATGGCGACGGCGAACACCAGCGGGGTGTACCAGCGCGCAAACTGGTCGACGAAGCGCTGGGTGGGCGCACGATTGCCCTGCGCCGCCTCCACCGCGTGGATGATGCGCGCGAGGGTGGAATCATTGGCCGTGGCCGTGACCCGATATTCGAGCGAACCGGCTTCGTTGATGGTGCCGGCGAACACCGGATCGCCCTCGGCCTTTTCGACAGGAAGGCTCTCGCCGGTGATCGGCGCCTGGTTAATCGTGGAGCGGCCCAGGACCACCACGCCGTCCAGCGCGATGCGCTCGCCCGGCTTGACCCGCACCCGGCTATCGAGCGCGACCGTCTTGGCATCCGCCTCGACCCATCGGTTGCCATCCTGCAGCACCGTGGCCCGCTCGGGCGCCAGGTCCATCAAGCCCCGGATCGCATTGCGCGCACGGTCCAGCGATTTGGCCTCGATCACCTCGGCCAGCGCGAACAGCACCATCACCATGGCCGCTTCCGGCCAATGGCCGATCAGCATCGCGCCGGTGACCGCGATCGACATCAGGGCGTTCATGTTGAGATTGCGGTTCTTCAGCGCAATCCAGCCCTTCTTGTAGGTGGACAGGCCGCCGGTACCGATCGCCACCAGCGCCAGTGCAATGACCAGCCACGCAGGGGCCCCGAGCCACGACACGACCTCGGCGAGCAGTGCCGCCGCACCGGAAACGATCAACGGCCACCAGGCTGTCCGGGTCCGCACCGGTGCAGTCAACTCTGCGCCGCCGGCCGTGGCGACCGCTTCGGCCTCGAAGCCCAGCGACTTCAAGGCGGCCAGCACATCCGGCAAGACGCCGGTCGCGTGGCGGACGGTCAGGGTGCGTTGCACGAGATTGAAGGCCAGCGCGTCCACCCCCGGCATGCCACTCAACTTGCCGCGGATCAGGCCTTCCTCGGTGGGGCAATCCATCTTCGCGATATGCAGCGCCGTTTCGACGGCAGACACAGCCGTATCCAAAGGCACCGCCTGCATGCCGATCGCCGCCAGCGCGTCTTCCACAGGGGCCAGCGCAGGCAACTGGTGAAGCACTGTCAGCGTGCGCTGCACCAGGTTGAACTGCAGGTCCGTCACGCCCGGCACTTGGCCGAGCTTGTTCCGGATCAGCGCCTCCTCGGTGGGGCAGTCCATGTTCTCGATGCGATAACGCATAGCCTGGGGTGAAGGCGCAGGAAGTTGCGCCGTGATCACCGAGCCATCACAGCTGTTGCAAGACGTGCTCATTGCGCGCGGTCTCCCTTGACGGCTTGCGCGGGCACACGCGAGTTGCGCGCATTGAAATAAAAACCACCGATCGCAATCACCGCCACGGCCAACTGCGCCAGCAGGGATTGCCAGGAGGGGTACACGCCCAGCCAATCGATGCGCGGCGCGGCGACCAGCGCCTGACCGACCCAGCCGGCTTCCTGCAGCGCCGCGATGCCCTTGCCGACCAGCACGACGGCGAGCACGGCAATCAGGATCGAACTGATCGAGAAGAACTGGCCAATCGGCAGGCGCTTGCTCATGCGCAGCATCCAGTACGCCACCCCGGCCAACACGACGCTGCCGGCGACCAGCCCACCCAGAATCGCGGTGCTGTTTTCCTGGTTCCACATCGCGATGAAGAACAGGATCGTCTCGAACACTTCGCGGTAGACCGCGACAAAGGCCAGCAGGAACAGGAAGACCGCCGAGCGCCGGGTCAGCGCGGCCGAGACCTTGGCATGCAGGTACTGCTGCCAGCGCCCGGCCAGGCTCTTCTGGTGCATCCAGATGCCCACGCTGAGCAGCACCACCGCGGCGAACAACGCCGACACGCCTTCGGTGACCTCACGGTTGGCGCCGCTCACATCGACCAGATGGGTCGCGATCGCCCAGGTCGCCACACCCGCCAGCAACGCCCCGACCCAACCGGCGTGTACCGCCGGCAGGACCTCGCGGCGTTCGGCCTTGCGCAGGAAGGCGATCATGCCGATCACGATCAACAACGCCTCGATCCCTTCGCGGAGCAGGATGGTGAAGCTGCCCAGGAACGCCGTGGTGCGATCGGTGTGCGCATCCTGCAAGACCGCCTCGGCGCGATCGAACAGCGCGCTCACCTGCGTCGCCTGCGCTGTCGCATCGGAGGCAGGAACGCGGCGGCCGATGGCATCGCGATAGCGCGCCATGGTGGTTTCGAGCTCACGCATCAGCGCGTTGTCCCGCGCGGCGAGTGTGGGCTCGACCGGTTCGACGCCATCCAGGTACGCCGACAAAGCCGCCGTCTTCGCCTGCCCGGCATCGCCCGCCTGATAGGCGCGGAGGCTCTCGGCCATCCGTTGCCGAGCCAGTGCGAGCGATTGGACTGCTGCCACGCCCGAGGCTGCGGTCTGGACGGCCTGCGGCTGCCCGCGCAGGTAAGCGATGATGGCCCGCGCCTGTGTGTCCTGGCTGCCGGCGCCGATCAGATCCGCCTCGCTGGTGCGGGTCAGCGCTTCCAGCGTGGGAATGCGCTGGTGCCAGGCCGGCGCGTCGCGCCACAGCGCTTCGCCCTCGGCCCGCATCTGCGGCGAATGCGACAAGCTGCCGACGTAGAACGCCAGCGCCCAGCGATCGGCTTCCGGCAGGGACGAGAAGCCGGTCATGGCCGTTCCCTGGATCCCTTGGGAAATCGCTTCGTACAAGGCGAAGGGACTGCGCTGGGCGGCGCGGGTGGCATCGGTGAAGGCAATGGGCGGCGGATCCAGGCTCGCCGCAGCCGGCCCATCGCCGTGGCCGGCCGGACCATGGCAGGCAGTGCATTGCGCGGCGTAGAGCTGTGCCCCCCGGGCCGGATCGGGCGGCGTCGCCGGCACGGCACCGACCGGATAGTTGGCCAGCAGGCCGTCGGCCAGCCGATGCGCCAGATCGGCGACGTGCCTGGCGTCGGCCTTGGACTCGACAGCGGTCACCAGCTGATCGGCTTGGGCGATCAGGCCGGCCTGGCCGGGCGTCGACGGCAGCGCGGCCAATTGGGTTCGCACCGCCCCCGCAAATTCGCGCATCTCCGCGTACTCGGCCTCGGACGCGACACTGCCGGATTTCACGGCCGCGCCATAGTCGACGGCCACGTAGTCCAGCAGTTGCCAGGTCTGGCGCGGGTTGACCGCGGACGGCGCGGCGGCGAAGGCCGGGAAGGACAGCCAAGCCAAAAACGCGATCAGCAGGCAACGACAGAGGGAGTTGGTCACGGGGAGCGCCTAGGTGAAGGGCAATAAACGGGAATGGGAACCAGTTGCAACAGCGAGCGTACACCCCGTACCTGCTACGGAGTCAAGGGCAGGACTCCACGACATGACAGCCCCTCCCTCTGTGTGCCATAGCCCCGTAGGCCTCACAGGGTAAAGTCCGTAGCAGCTATAGGGTCAAGAGGCGTCGATGAAGATCAGCGAAGCGGCCGAATCCAGCGGCTGCCATCTGGAAACCATTCGCTACTACGAGCGCGTGGGGCTGATGCCCAAACCGCGCCGAACCGCCAGCGGTTACCGCGAGTACCGCGATGACGAAGTGGATCGGCTGCGTTTCATCACCCGCAGCCGCGACCTCGGCTTCAGCCTGGATGAGATCCGCAGCCTGCTACGGCTGGAAAGCGACCGCACGCTCTCCTGCGGCGAGATCGATGCGATTGCCCGCGAGCATCTGACAGATATCCGCAGCAAGCTCCGCGAGCTCAATCGCATTGCCCGGGAATTGGACCGCACGATCAATGCGTGCTCCGGAGGCGCACGGGGCCAGTGCTCGATTCTGGCCACCTTGCGGGAACCGATGCCTGCCTCGCGGGTCAAGACGACAGACGTGCGTCGGAAGCGGTCGGCATGAAGCGTCTGGCGATGCGATGCCTTGATGGGAACTGCCCGTGAGCCTGCGTATCGCGTTGGTCCAGGCGGACTTTCCCGTCGGGGACATCGACGGCAACGCAGGGCGCATTGCCGAGCGGATCGCCGAGGCGCGCGATCGCTATCACGCCGACCTGGTGCTGTTTCCGGAACTCAGCCGTACCGGACCAGTCACATCAATCGCTTTGGGGACTACACACTCGACTTGAGCCGGGAGATCGCGCCGCTCGATTATTCGAGCCGGATCCTAGCGAACTAGGTCGGAAGTGGGGACCTGCCGGCTTATGATTTTGGCGACTTTTTGGAGGCTAATAGGCCACTTCGTGGCCTCAGCAAAGCACTAGGCTCAGAAGCAAAAGCACCGCAACATCAAGAGCTTAAAAGGCGAACGGCTGCTTTTTACATGAATCCCTGCCGGCCCTCAACGTCGTGGGAATGTCATTGGCATATCTCCGTGAATGCCGCACGCAGCGGCATGCGGACGAAAAGCGTCCGGAATGGCACAAAACGGAGTGTTAAGCGATCGGTGGTCGCAGAAGCGTATCGAGCGATCGCGAGAGATACGTCGGAGTGTTTCCGGTCGCGTGGGTGGCATGCGGCGGAACCGATGCCACGACATCCGGCAGCGCATGCAGATAGGCGGTGCCAAAGCAGGCGGTCAGATCGCAAGAGGCAGGCTTGCAGCAATCGCAAGGCATCTCGTGCGTGTCGAGCGACGGGGCCATCTCATCACCACATGGCATGTCCGCCATGGCCGCGGCCATTTGCGCTGCCGCGATCTGCTGGAGCGCCTCGTTTGCCGCCTGCGCTGGCTCGACCAGTGTCGAGGCGATCAGGGTGATGATCACCAACCAGTGCACCAAGCGGGACACGCGTCGCGGCATGGAAAGGATTCTAGTCCCGGGTGGCAGGTTGCGGCTGACCGCGCGTCGGATCCAGCAGGGATTTCATCTGCTCGATCTCGGCCTGCTGCCCTTCGATGATGTTCCGGCAGAGCGCCTGGATATCTTGGCTTGAAATCCTGGCTTCCTCGCACATCAGGATTGCGCCTGCATGGTGCGGGATCATGGATTTAAGGAACTGCCGGTCATCGACGCCGGCCTGTGCGCGAATCCCAAACCAACTACCGACCAGAACGAGGCCAGCCAAAGCAAAGATCACCGCGTTCTTTCGCTTGTCCTGGTACATGGCGCCCATCAGCGCCAACTCCAGGATCGCCATGGGTGCGGTCATCAGGGCCGCCATGTAGAACTGGTTGATATTCGGCACGACATTCGCGAAGCGATCAACCATGGCGTACATGAGCGCGTACATACAAGCGAATGACAGCACCAGCATGAGCGCGAATCGCCCGTAGTGCCCGTCGCTGGTCTGGTGGCCGGTGTGGCTGACGTGACCGCCCTTCGTCCGGGCGTCGTGAGTCGTCTGGTGCTTGGAGTGCGCTTGCATGATTGAACCTCCTTGAATGGCGGCGCGACGAACCGCGCCGCCGAAATTCGCGCGTCAGTGGCCGGTGTACTCGGCCTCCGACAACACACCGTCCTTGTTGGTGTCCATCATGGCGAAGTGCGCGGCCATGGGATGTTTGGCCGGCATCTCTGCCTTCGACAGCTTGCCGTCCTGGTTCTTGTCGAGCGCACGAAACTCCTTTTGGGCCGGGGTGATTTCTGCAGTCGGCGCCGCGTGACCCGCATGGCTTCCATGCGCTTGCGGTTCCGCCGCGACGGCTACCGCGGACAGGGACAGGAGGCCGACAGCGGCCAGCGAAACGAATTTGTTCATGAACCTACTCCAGGTGGGGGGAAAGTCTTAGTGAGAAGACGCGCCGTGTGCGGACAGCGCGGGTGCTGCGTGCGTTGCGCCCAGGGGAACACGCGCCAGGCGCAGCGCATTGGTGACGACCGAAACAGAACTCAGGCTCATGGCCAGCGCCGCGATCATCGGGCTGAGTAGCAGACCGAACACCGGATACAACACACCGGCGGCGATCGGCACGCCGATGGCGTTGTAGAGGAAGGCGAAGGCGAGGTTCTGCTTCATGTTGGCGACCGTTGCATCCGAAATCGCCCGCGCCTCCAGGATCCGGCTCAGATCGCCTTTGACCAAGGTGACCTGAGCGCTGGACATCGCGACGTCAGTGCCGGTGCCCATGGCGATGCCGACATCCGCGGCCGCGAGAGCCGGCGCATCGTTCACACCATCGCCGGCCATGGCGACACGTCGCCCTTGCGCCTTGAGTTGCTGTACCAGCGCGGCCTTGTCCTGCGGACGCACCTCGCCTCGCACGTCCTCGATGCCGAGTTTGCGACCCACCGCCTCGGCGGTCGATTGCGCATCGCCCGAAGCCATCACCAGATGCAGGCCTGCCGCACGCAATGCGTTCAAAGCCGGCAAGGTCGTGGCCTTGATCGGATCTGCCACGGACACCGCGCCCGCCAACCGCCCATTCACGGCGAGGAACATCACGCTGGCGCCCTCGCCCCTCGCCGATTCGGCACGAGCAAGCAGCGGCGCGACATCGGCGCCCACCTCGGCCATGAGCGCCTTGTTACCGAGGGCAAGCTTCTGCCCTGCGATCTGCCCGCGCACGCCTTTGCCGGTAACCGAATCGAAGTCATCGGTCGTCGACAGCGGTAGGTTCCGGCGCTTGGCTTCGGTCAGGATCGCATTCGCCAGCGGGTGTTCGCTGCCCTGCTCCAGGCTTGCCGCCAAGCCCAGCACGGTGTCGTCCTCGAACCCGTCGGCGGCCATGACCGCGCGAAACGCCGGGCGACCTTCGGTCAGGGTGCCGGTCTTGTCGACGATCAAGGTATCGATCTTGCGCAACTGCTCGATCGCCTCGGCGTCGCGGAACAATACGCCGGCACGCGCCGCGCGGCCGGTGGCGACCATGATCGACATCGGCGTGGCCAATCCCAGCGCACACGGACAAGCAATGATCAGCACCGAGACCGCATTGAGGACGGCGTATGTCCACGACGGCTCCGGCCCGAACAGGCCCCAGCCGAAGAACGTGAGTACGGCAATCGCCAACACCGCGAGCACGAACCAGAACGCGACCTTGTCGGCCATGCGCTGCATCGGTGCACGCGAGCGCTGCGCCTGGGCGACGAGCTGCACGATCTGCGACAGCACGGTCTCCGAACCGATCCTGTCGGCGCGGATGACGAGGCTCCCGGTGCCATTGATCGTGGCGCCGATCACGCGGCTGCCTGCGGTCTTTTCAACCGGAATCGATTCGCCGGTCAGCATCGATTCGTCGACGCTGGAGCGCCCTTCGAGCACTTCGCCGTCGACCGGCACTTTTTCGCCGGGGCGCACGCGCAGTTTGTAGCCGATGTGGACATGTTCGAGCGGGATGTCGTCTTCGCTGCCATCGTCGTTGATGCGACGGGCCGTCTTCGGCGCGAGCCCCAGCAAAGCCTTGATCGCCGCCGAAGTCTTCGAGCGGGCACGCAACTCCAGCAACTGCCCCAACAGAGTCAATGACACGATGACCGCGGCGGCCTCGAAATAGACGCCGACCCGGCCATGCTCACGGAACGAATCCGGGAATAGATCCGGTGCCACAGTGGCCACCACGCTATAGCCGAAGGCTGATGCAACGCCAATCCCGATCAGCGTGAACATGTTCGGGCTGCGGTTGCGGATCGATTGCACGCAACGCTCGAAGAACGGCCAGCCGGCCCAGAGCACGACCGGCGTGCTCAACGCGAGTTCCAGCCAGGTGCGGGCACCCATGCTCAGGAACGTCAGCCGGTCGCCCAACATCGCCAGCAGGAAGACCACGACGGTCAGCGGCAACGTCCACCAGAAGCGATGCGAGAAGTCGCGCAGTTCCGGGTTGTCCTCGTCCTCCAGGCTGGGCATTTCCGGCTCCAGCGCCATGCCGCAGATCGGGCACGTCCCCGGTCCTTCCTGGCGGATTTCCGGGTGCATGGGACAGGTGTAGATCGTGCCCGCCGGCGCGGCGGGCGCCGTCTCGGCCTTGGGCGTGAGATAGCGCGGCGGGTCGGAAACGAATTTCGCTTGGCAGCGTGCCGAACAGAAGTGGTAGTCGGTGCCGGCGTGGCTGGCGTGATGCGGCGTGGTGTCGGGATCGACCTGCATGCCACAGACCGGGTCGATCACGGCGCTATCGGATGTCGGTACCTTGGTCGCACAGCAACTGCCCTTCCCTTCCCCTTTGGCCGAGGTCGTCGTGTAACGCTCGGGGTCGGTCACGAATTTTTCCCTGCAGCGTGCCGAGCAGAAGTGGTAGTCGGTGCCGGCATGACTGACGTGATGCGATGTCGTGTTGGGATCAACCTGCATGCCGCAGACCGGATCGATCACGGTGTTGTCGGATGCTGGTGCCGGCTTCTTGTTCGCACAGCAACTGCCCTGCCCATGCGCGTCGTGATCGGAATGCGTGTGCGTGTTCATGCGGCGTCCTCGTTGAGTGCGTGCAGGATCGGGCAAGCGCCCAATGCCCCATGCCCGGGACATGCCTTGATCAGCGTCCGCAATCCGTCGCGAATCCTCGTGAGTTCCGCCAGCTTGGCCTCGACGCCCGCCAGCTTCTGCTCGGCGGCTGCCTTGAGGCTGCCCATGTCGTTCTCGCGATGGCTGGAGAGTGCGAGCAGTTCGCGAATCTCTTCCAAGGTGAAACCCAGTGCCTTCGCGCGACGCACGAAACGCAGGCGCAAGACATCGGCGCTCTGGTACCGACGGTAGCCGGACGGTTGACGTTCCGGCTCCGGCAGCAGTCCTTGCCGTTCGTAGTAGCGCACGGTGTCGATGGGGACACCGGTGCGTTGGGCGAGTTCACCGATCTTCATTGAGGGACCTCTTGCGTCTGGAATGCCGCCAGTCTCCACCCTTGAGTAAAGTCCAGAGTCAAGCCCTGCTGCATGCGGCCATCCATGTACGTTCAGTGCGCTGCAAAGGCCGCTGTCGTGCCGTCCCGACGCACCAGTTCGACGGTGTACGGCTCCGAATGCCCGTCCGGCATCTCCATACCGGGCGATCCCATTGGCATGCCGGGCAGCACCAGTCCCTTAGCGTCGGGTTTTTCGGCCAACAGGCGCTTCACGTCCGCGGCCGGCACGTGGCCTTCAATGAAATAGCCTCCCACCTCGGCGGTATGGCAAGACCCCTTGCCATACGGCACGCCCACGCGTTCCTTCACCGGATTGACGTTGTCCTCGTCGCGTACCTCGACCTGGAATCCGGCTTGGCGCATGTGGTCCACCCACAGGCCGCAGCAGCCGCAACTCGGGCTCTTGTGAACGACAACGAGCGGCAGCGCTTGCGTTGGTGCGGGCACTGGTGCCACTTCGGCTGTGACCTCGGCAGCGCGTTCTGGTGCTGGCGCCTGTTTGGCGCAGGCGCCCAGCGATACGACAGCGCCCAGCACCAACACGGCCGTTGCAGCATGCATCGACATGGTCTTCCTCCTCATCGCTTCGCCCGCGAGGACCAATGGATATGGACAATGCGCCAGCCGTCCTTACCGCGCTTGAGCACCATGGTTTCGGTGCTCAGCGTGGTCACCGGCTTGCCGTCCTTGCTGGTGTGCAGTTCACTTTCGGTGCCAATCCACGCCAACTCGCCCGCCACTTTGGCCGTGCGTTGCTTCAACTGCACATGCGCGCCTTTCAGGAACTCGGCGTCGTGCGTTGCATGCCCGCCCATGTATTCGGCTTTCGAGTGCTCGGCACCGCCGCTTTCTAGGATCAGTACATCGTCGGCCAACCAGGTGCCAGCACGCTTCAGATCACCGGCCTGCAATGCGCTTGAGAAGGCATCCACGGCCACAACCGCAGGCTTCGCCTCGGCGGCGATGGCAGGTACGTTGGTCTTCGCATGCTGCGCAGGGTCATGTGCTTGCGATGCAAATGGAAGCACCAGCAAGGCGAGGAAAACAATTCGATGGATCATGGGATTCGCGGCTCCGTTCAGTGTTGGTGATCGTGGCCATCGCTGGCCGGTTCTGTTTCGGGCATGTCCATGCCGGCATGCGGGTCGGCGGTGGTCGGCTTCGCAGTGGCAGGCGTGGCCGTGGGTTTTGCGTCGTGGACGTGCTTCTTGCCGTCGGCATGGATGTGCACTTCACCGGACGGTGCCTTCGTGTCCTTCGGCGCATCGACGTGCGGCGGTGTGCCCGAAGGGTGCGAGTGCGGCTTGGGCGCATCCATCTGCATGCCCGCCATCGCGTTGTGCTCCTCTCCTTCGGTGTGCGCGTGCGCGTCGCCCTCGTCGTGATGGTCCTCGCCGCCCTCGGCATGCGCGTGGCCCTCGGACTCACCGCCACCGTGCGAATGACCACCGCTGCTGGCGACGAGCGCCTGATATTGCTCGGGTGTGAGCTTGGGCAGTGCCTGCAGGAACGCCGCCATGTTCCAGATGTATTCGTCGTCCATGCTCTTGCCCCAGGCCGGCATGCCTGAGGCCTTGATGCCGTGCTTAATCACCCAGAACGCAGTGTCGGCGTCGACCGTTTCCTTACTCAGATTCGGCGGTGCCGGATACAGGCCCATGCTCAGTTCGGTGTCTTGCATGCCCGGGCCGAGGTGGCAGCCGGTGCACATGGCGTTGTAGTTGCCAGCCCCCTGACGGATGCGCGCCGGGTCGTCGAGATCGGCGGGCACTTGCAACTTGTTCGCCCGTACCTCGATGGAGCGTTCGCGCAGGGCTTGCAGCGTCGAGTACACGGGTCGGGTGTGGGTGTCGTCCGCGCCGATGTTGTAAATACCGGACCAGACAAAACCGGCTGCCGCCGCGAGGGCGACGCCGGACAGGATGCTCAGTGTGAGCAGGGACTTTCGGGTAACGAACGGCATGATGGTCTCCCCCAATCAGAACCAGATCCGGATCCCCGCCACGAAGCGGGTGTCGTTGACGCCTTCGTCCGCCGCGCGACGAAAATCTGCAGTGCGACCGAAGGCGCGTTCATGAACCACGCCGATGTACGGCGCGAATTGCCGGGTGAACTCATAGCGCAGGCGTAAACCGGCCTCGGCGGTGCTCAGACCGGAACCGATGCCGCGGCGTTCGTCGTTCTTGCCGTAGAAACTGACTTCAACCAGCGGCTGCAGGATCAACCGGTTGGTCAGCAGCGTTTCGTATTCGGCCTCCAGGCGCGCAGCGGTCTGGCCGGATTGGCCGAGATACGCGGTCGCTTCCACCTCGAACTTGTACGGCGCCAGGCCCTGCACGCCGATCGCAACGAAGTCCTGCGATGCGCCCGGTTTGAAGTCGTGGCGCACGCCGGCGACCACATCCCACCAGCGGGCGAATGCACGGCCGTACAGCACTTCGAGATCCGCGCCTTCGGTGTGCCCCCCTACTCGCTCGCCCTCGCTGCGCAGCCAGAGCTTGTTGAGATCGGTGCCGACCCAGGCTTGGCCTTCCCATGCCATGCCGGTGCCATCGTCGGTATCGAAGCCTTCGAGGCGGTTGAACAGCACATAGTGCTGCACGCCGTTGTCGTGCACAGGATGATCATTCGGTGGCGGGATGGCCGCTGCACGAACTTCATCCGTGAGTACCGGAATCGGCGTGATGGGTTGGTCGGCGGGACGCGGCATGGCATGCCCCATCGCGGCATGATCCATTGGCACCGGTTGGGCGGCGTCATGTCCCATGGCGCTGTGGTCCACGGCAGCCGGTTGCTGTGCCGGCATCGCGTGGCCCATGGCCGCGTGATCCATCGGTGCGGCGGGTACCGCTGCCTTCGTCTTCGGCGTGGCGGCGGGTTTGGCCTTCGGCTTTGGTTTTACCTTCGGTACGGCTTTCGGTTTGACCTGGTGCTGCGTGTGATCCTGCATCGCCGGCATTTGGTGCTGGGAATGATCCTGCGCAGCAGGCATCGGCATCTGGTATTGCGAGTGATCCTGTGCAGCGGCATTCAAGGCCAGCAGCAGGCCAGCAGCGAGTGCTGCGAGCGTCATGATCGTCTTCATTCGTCGACCCTCACGGTGCGCATCATTCCCGCTTCCATGTGGTAGAGCAGATGGCAGTGATAGGCCCAGCTGCCGAGCGCGTCGGCCCGCACGCGGTAACTGCGTCTGCTGCCGGGCGGCATGTCGATGGTGTGCTTGCGTACGAGGAAGTTGCCTTGATCGTCCTCGAGGTCGCTCCACATGCCATGCAGGTGGATCGGGTGCGTCATCATCGTGTCGTTCACCAGCACGATGCGCATGCGTTCGCCGTAGTTGAGTCGCAGCGGTTCGACGTCCGAGAACTTCTGCCCATTGAAGCTCCAGGCGAAGCGTTCCATGTGACCGGTGAGGTGCAGTTCGATGTCGCGGCCAGGATCGCGCCCGTCTGGATCGTCGAAGGCACTCTTGAGCATCGAATAGCTCAAGACCTTGCGTCCGTTGTCGCGCAGGCCGATGCCCGGATCATCAAGCCGTGAACTGACCACCATGGCCTGGTTGTCGACCAGCGGATTGCGCGTTTCGCTGGCCGGGTGCGTGACCGTCCTCCCGGAATCCATGCCGGCCATCGAGCCATCTTTCATGGTCGCCATGTCGTGACCTGCATGCGGATCGGCTTCGGCCGGCTTCGACGTCTGCGCCATCGCGCCATGATCCATGCCGGCCATGCCCATGTTGGCGCCACAGCTCATTTCCATGCCCTTGCCGCCGGACATGTCCATGCCACCCATGCTTCCGTGATCCATGCCCATGTCCTGCATGGTCAGCAGCGGACGAGGATCGACCGGCGGAATCGGCGCACGAAGCCCTTCGCGCACGGCCAGCGTGCCGGCGACGAAACCGGTGCGGCCCATGTCCTGCGCGAAAATCGTGAAGGCATCCTGCCCCGACGGCTCGACGATCACGTCGAAGGTTTCGGCAGTGGCGATGCGGAACTCGTCGATGGTGACTGGATGCACGTACTGACCATCGGCGGCCACCACGGTCATCTTCAGGCCGGGTATCCGCACGTCGAAATGCGTCATCGCCGAACCGTTGATGAAGCGCAAGCGGATCTTCTCGCCGGAGCGGAACACGCCGGTCCAGTTGCTCAGCGAGGTCTCGCCATTCATCAGGTAGGTGTAGGTGTTCGCATTGACGTCCGACAGATCGGTCGGCGACATGCGCATCTGTCCCCACATCTTGCGGTCGTCGATCGTGGTCGCAAGACCATTTCGCTCAGCATCACGCAGAAAATCCCCGACCGTGCGCATGTAGTAGTTGTCGTACATCGACATCTTCTTCAGCCGCGCGAACAGCCGTGTGGGGTCCATGTCGGTCCAGTCGGACAGCATCACCACGTAGTCGCGGTCGTAGGCGAACGGTTCAGGTTCGATGGGATCGATGATGAGCGGGCCGTAGAGCCCGGCCTGTTCCTGGAATCCCGAATGGCTGTGGTACCAGTACGTACCGCCCTGATTCACCTTAAACCGATAGTGGTAGGCCTCGCCCCGGTGGATGCCGTCAAAGCTCAGCCCAGGCACACCGTCCATGTTGGCCGGCAGCAGGATGCCGTGCCAATGGATCGAGGTTTCATGGCCAAAGATCGAGCCTTCCGGCAGCGCATTGGAGACACGCAGGTTGACCGTCGTACCCTCGCGCCAGCGCAGCAGCGGTGCTGGAATCGAGCCATTGACGGTGACTGCTGGACGCGTGCGCCCGGTGAAATTCATCGGCGTCTCGCCGATGGTCAGGTCGAACTCGGTACCCGACAGGACATTCGGATTACCGGGGCCTTTGAGCGCCCAACTGAGTTTGGGCCAGAGACCCAGGCTGGCCACAGCACCACCCGCGGCCAACCCCTGCACGAATCGCCGCCGCGACGGTTTGAACAACCCGTCGGCATTGCGGCCGAAAGCATCGGAAGACATGTGAACTCCATCAAAGTGTCATAGGCCAGCACAAGCGCTGGACCACTGCCTGCAAAGCACGTCGAACGGCGACGCGCGCAAGCGAACCGGCGCCCGGGGCGCCAAAGGACACTTAGCCGATGGGAGGTCGGATCAGATGGGGCAACGGTGGTGTTGCATGGCCCAAGGCCATCGATCGCACGCTACCGACATGCAGCAGGGCGGTGCCCTGGAAGGCCATCACCGGCACCATGGCGGCCGCCTGATGCACGCATGCACAGGTACAGGTGCTCGACTTGCAGCAATCGGGTGACTGGCCGGGTTGCTTGTCCTTGGTAGCCGTTGCCGCATCGGCCGCATCCTGCGAATGCGCGGGCTGCCCGTCGTGGTGGCATGGCATCTCGGACTCGGCACTCGCCATAGGCGCGACCGGAGTACTTGCGGCTTCATGCCCATCCGCGTGCATCTGCATCATCTGCACAGACGCCATGGCCGAGGCTGCCCCGTTGAATACCAAGGCAACGCACAGCAACAGACGCAACAGGATGGCGCGGGTGGACATGGCCTTACTTTAACTCGCGAGCGTGCTCAGGGGTAAAGGAATCATGAATAGAACGAGCCTATCTCTGGACTATGGTAAAGGGTTCAACACCCACGGCCCAATGAAGTTACTTGCCGGGAAGACGACCCCGCTTCGACTTGGAAAGTTCCACACCCTCGACCTGTTTGAGAAGGTCCTTCTTCTGGCGGAGGGACAACTCATTCCAACGTAGTAACAGCGCGGCCAATAAATCGTCTTCGGTGTAGAGGAACGCGGGAGGAATCCCCAGCACCTCCGCCAACCGCTTCGCGGTCTTGAGTTGGGGCTCGTGTTTGCCTCGCTCGTCGTGCTCGGATGGCAGCGCCGCCGCGGAAAGGTGGAGTCCGCCTTTCCGCGGCTGGCAATGCTGGCGGGCGGCGCACTTGCTACGCTGGCATGGAACGGCCACGCCGCCGCCGGTGAAGGCGCGTCCGGTGCGCTGCGGCTTGCTGCGGGCCTGGTCCACCTGCTCGCGGCAGGCGGCTGGGTTGCCGCGGTACTGGTGTTCCTGGGCCTGCTCCTGCGCAGGGAGGCGGTCTCCGGCAGTAGGCGCCTTCGAGCGACGCATGATCTTCTGCACGGATTCTCGACGCTCGGCACGATCTTCGTTGCTGCGCTCATCGTGTCTGGCATCGCGCACTACGGTGATCTCACCGCATGGTCGTTGTCGACACTGCTCCAGAGCACGTACGGGAACCTTCTGCTGGTGAAGCTTGCCCTGTTCGGAGGAATGCTGGGCCTGGGTGCATTGCACCGCTGGACGCTGGTGCCGCGTCTGGGACGCGCCCTGGCCAGCGGCGATCCTGTGCAGGAAGTGCGGGCCCTGCGGCAGAGTGTCGCGGCTGAGGCCACACTGGCCATCCTGATCTTGATCGTCGTTTCGGTGCTGGGAACGCTCAGCCCCGCGGCTGCCTGAGCGCGATGGCGCATAGTCTTGATGGTTCCTCCCCGCCGAGCATCGGCACGAACTCCCCCGCCGTCTCTGTTCCTGACCAGAAATTGATCTGGATCAGTTGCACCGGATCAGAAAAGAGTAAACTCAGATCATGATCCGCCTTCGCCATCGGAACTGGTTTCAGCGCACTGCCCTCCTCGCGATGGTGGCGTTGCTCTGGTCCCAGTTCGCACTGGCCGGTCATGGCGGCTGTCTGGATCTCAGGGCCACAACCGCCGCAGTCGCGGCCGACGCGGACACCCGCCACGACCACGGCCACGATTGTGGTGAAGAGCTTCCCTCGGCTGATGAAGCACTGTGTGCCGCGCACTGCAGCGAAGGGGATCTCTCGGCCGACAGCGGGCGCATCCCGCCGGTTCCACCGCTGCTGGTCGGGGTGTGGTTCTCCTGGTTCGCGGCCGCCGAAGTCGCAGACGGTGGCCCCGGGGTCACGTCCACATGGGTCGATTCGCCACCCACGCCTGCCTGGCACCGACCCACCGCGCATCCCGCGGCCCTCCTGCTGATCTGATGCCCGAATGCTGACTGCGCCGCACGCCTGTGCGGTGCAGTGCTGTGCGTTCGTGCCGTGCGCGTCACGGCATGTGTTCCTGCCCCGGCCGAGCGACTGCGTCGCGTCGGCCCAAGGACACTGATATGGCATCTCCGTTCTACCTGTGGCAGGCCAGCCGCCTGCACTGCCACCCGCTGTCCTGCCAGCGGCCACCGCGGCGGCGCGTGCTCGCCTGCGTGCTCGCCGGCGCCTTGTGGGCGCTGGCGCTGCCGGTGACCGCAACCGAGCCCATCCCGGGACACAGTCTCGAGTCGATCCGGACCTGGGTGCTCGAACACAACCCCGAGCTTCGGGCCATGGGCTTGGAAACCCAGGCCGCTGAAGCGCGGATACTGCCGGCGGGCGCCCTGCCCGATCCGATGGCCTCGATGGGCTTTCGCGGGCTCGATCCGGACAGACCCTGGCGCACCGTCGGTGCCGAGCGTGAGATCAACTACGCGGTGCGCCAGCGCTTTCCGC
Organism: Thermomonas brevis; assembly: GCF_014395425.1. NCBI lineage: Bacteria > Pseudomonadati > Pseudomonadota > Gammaproteobacteria > Lysobacterales > Lysobacteraceae > Thermomonas > Thermomonas brevis. The sequence goes on along the minus strand of NZ_CP060711.1, from coordinate 186,208 downwards.
TCTGGGGCAAGCGCGATCTGGCGCGGACTGCGGCCAGCCAGGACGCGGTCGCGATCGGACTTGATCGAGTCACTGCGACGCGCGGGCTGCTGTCCGACGCCGAGGCGGCCTACGCTCGCTATTGGCATGCCGATCAAGCGATAGACGTGCTCGATCGCCGCATCGCCCTGCTCCGCCAGATCGAAGAGATCGCGGGCGTGCGCTACGCCCTTGGCCGCGCGGCACAGCAGGATGCCATCCGCGCCCAAGTCGAGCAGACCACCCTGCAGCGCGAGCGGATCGAACGCCTCGCCGCCAAGCAAGAGGCGGCCGCCACCTTGAACGCGGTGCTGGGGCGCCGTTCCGATGCGCCGCTGGCGGCTCCCGACGAGGCGCCGCACCTTGCCGTCCGCAGCGCTTCGCTTGCCGAGGCTCTGGACGCCGCCGACACGCACCCCGCGGTCCGTTCGCAGCAGGCCCGCGCCGAGGCCGCGCGCACGAATGTGGTGCTGCAGCGTCGCAACCGCTTTCCCGACATCACCGTCGGCGTGGGTGCGATGCAGCTGGGCAACGGCATCCAGAGTACCGAGCTGATGCTCGAGGTGGAGATCCCGTTCCAGCAGCGCGCCCGCCGCGAGCGCGAGCGCGAATCGCGCCTGCTCGAGGAAGCCGCGCTGGCCCGCAGGGACGCCACGCTGCGGGCCGTCGAGGAGCGAGGCGCTTCCGCCTGGTCGCAGTGGACCAGCGCCCGCGAACGCCGGCAACTGATCCAGAACACGCTGCTGCCGCAGGCCGACGCCACCTGGCAGTCGGCGCTGGCGAGCTACCAGGTCGGCGAAGTCGACTTCGGGACGCTGCTGGAAGCACTCAATGAATGGCAGGGCGCCGACCTCGCACGGGTCGATGCATTGCGTGACGAACTGTTGGGCGCCGCCGCCGTGCGCGCCATCGAAGGAGATATCCGATGACCCGTGTCCAGACCCTGTCGCTCGCCATCGGCGTCGCACTCGCCGCCCTCACCACAGGCTGGATGGCCGGCCGCGCGACCAACGATTCGCCGACCGCAGCTACATCCGCCGAGGCGCCTGCCGCGGAGCGCAAGGTGCTTTATTACCGAAATCCCATGGGGCTCCCCGACACCTCGCCGGTGCCGAAGAAGGATCCGATGGGCATGGACTACGTTCCGGTCTATGCCGACGACGCGCCGCCGGCGGCGCAGGGCACGGTGGTGCTGCCGCCGGACAAGGTGCAGGCGCTGGGCGTGCGCACGGAAGCGGTTACGCGCGGGGCACTGTCCGCCACCGTGCGCACCAGCGGCACGGTCGAGGTCGACGAGACCCGACAGTACGTCATTGCCCCGCGCTTCGAAGGCTGGGTGGAGCGGCTGTACGCGAACCAGACCGGCATGCGAGTCCGCGCCGGGCAGCCGCTGCTATCCGTCTACAGCCCGCAGTTGGCTGCGGCGCAGCAGGAATACAGGCTCGCTGACGAGACCGCCCGCAGGCTGGCCGGATCCGATCCCGCCAGCGCGGCATCGATGACCCGCCTACGCGATGCCGCCCGTACCCGCCTTCGCAACTGGGAAATCAGCAATGCGCAGATGGGCAAGAAGGCCCTGGTTCTCACCGCGCCGGCAAATGCGGTGGTGATCGAAAAACCGGTGGTCCAGGGCGCCCGGTTCGAGGCGGGCGAGACCATCCTGCGCCTGGCCGACCTGTCGATGGTGTGGGTGGTCGCCAAGGTGCCGGCGGCGCAGGCCGCGGGCATAGCAATCGGCCAGCCCGCCCGCTTTGAAACCGTAGCCCTGCCAGGCCAGGTGGCCAAGGGCAAGGTCACCTTCGTGCAGCCCGTCATCGATGCAATGACGCGCACCGTGGACGTGCGCATCGCATTGCCCAATCCCAACGGCGACCTGCGGCCCGGGCTCTACGGGACTGTGCTGCTCGAGGCGCCGGGGACCGGCCCGGTGCTCACCGTTCCGCGTTCGGCCGTGCTGGACAGCGGCACGCGCCAGATGGTGCTGGTTGAGACCGGCGCGGGCCGTTTTGCACCGCGCGACGTCACCCTGGGTCGCCGTGGCGGCGATCGCATCGAAGTGCTCGACGGGATCGCCGAAGGCGAACAGGTCGTGGTCTCCGCCAACTTCCTGATCGACGCCGAAAGCAACCTGCAGTCGGCACTCCAGGGGCTTGAGGGTCATGCAGGACACGGCGCGCCTTCGGGCACCACTGAGGATCCACACGCCGGGCACGGTGAGGACGCCGTCGATCCGCACGCAGGTCATGTTGACGAGGTCGCTGATCCCCACGCGGGCCATGCCATACCGGCGACATCGGGAGATCCACCGGCTGCCGCCAGCGATCCTGGCGCGTCCGACGGCCATGACAGCCATGGCGACCATGGAACGATGAACGACCACGGCACACCTGCTCCCGCCACCAGCCACGAGGGGCACTGACATGCTTGGCCGTCTCGTTGAATGGTCGGTGCGCAACGTCTTCCTGGTGCTGCTGATGACGCTGGCGATCGTTGCCGGCGGCATCTACGCGCTGATGAAGACCCCGCTGGACGCGCAACCGGACCTGTCGGATGTCCAGGTGATCGTGTTTACCGAGTACCCGGGGCAAGCGCCCCAGGTGGTCGAGGACCAGGTGACCTACCCACTGACCAGCGCCCTGCTCACAGTGCCCAAGTCGAAGGACGTCCGCGGCTTCTCATTCTTCGGCGCGTCCTTCATCTACGTCATATTCGAGGAAGGGACGGATCTGTACTGGGCGCGCTCGCGCGTGCTCGAGAATCTGAACGTTGCGTCGAAGAACCTCCCGGCCGGCGTGGCACCCGCACTGGGCCCCGACGCCACGGGCGTGGGCTGGGTCTACCAGTACGTGCTCAAAAGCGACCGCCACTCACTGGACGAACTGCGCGCCATGCAGGACTGGTACCTGCGCTTCCAGCTCAACACCGCGCCCGGCGTGGCCGAGATCGCCAGCGTCGGCGGCTTCGTGCGCCAGTATTCGATCACCGTCGATCCGGTCCGGCTGCGCGAGTTCGACATTCCGATCTCGCGGGTGTCGGAGGTGATCGCTGCAAGCAACCGCGACGTTGGCGGCCGCGTGATCGAGATGGCCGAGACCGAGTACATGGTGCGGGGCCGTGGCTACCTGCGAGGCATCGAGGACATCGAGAACCTGGTTCTGCGCGCGGAGAGTGGAGCGCCGGTGCTCATCGGCGATGTCGCGCGGGTGGAACTCGTGCCCGACGAGCGCCGTGGCATCGCCGACCTCGACGGCGAAGGCGATGTGGTGGCCGGCATCGCTATCGCCCGCTACGGCGAGAACGCGCTGGCCGTGATCGGAGGCCTCAAGGACAAGATCACCCAGCTTGCAAGCGGTCTTCCCGAAGGGGTCAGCATCCAGGCGGTCTACGACCGCTCCGATCTGATCAAGCGCGCCATCAAAACCCTGCGCATGACACTGATCGAGGAGAGCCTGATCGTCGCGCTGGTGTGCCTGGTGTTCCTGTTCCATGCGCGCAGCGCGCTGGTCGCGATCGTCATGCTGCCCGTCGGCGTGCTGATCGCGGTCATCGCGATGCGTGCGCTCGGCATGAATTCCAACATCATGAGCCTGGGCGGCATCGCGATCTCGATCGGCGTGATGGTCGACGCGGCGATCGTGATGATCGAGAACGCGCACAAGCACATCGAACGCGACGATGGCTCCCGCAGCCGTATCCAGCTGATCATCGACGCCTGCCGCGAGGTCGGGCCGGCGCTGTTCTTCAGCCTGTTGATCATCACCGTCTCGTTCCTGCCGGTGTTCGCGCTCGAGGCGCAGGAAGGACGTCTATTCAAGCCACTGGCGTTCACCAAGACGTTCGCGATGGCCGGTGGCGCGCTGCTATCTGTGACACTAGTCCCGGTGCTGATGCTCCTGTTCGTTCGAGGCAAGATCGTTCCCGAGCACAAGAACCCGGTGAACCGGTTCCTGATCGCAGCCTACCGGCCCGCGATCGACATCGTGCTGCGGCACCGCGTGGCGACGATCCTCCTCGCGCTCGTCGCGCTGTTTGCCAGCCTGTGGCCGGCATCGCGCGTGGGAAGTGAGTTCATGCCGACCCTCAACGAGGGCACGCTCCTATACATGCCTGCTTCGTTGCCTGGCATGTCGGTGACCAAGGCCTCTGAGCTGTTGCAGCAGCAGGACCGGATCATCAAGAGCTTCCCGGAGGTGGAGTCGGTCTTCGGCAAGGCCGGTCGTGCCCTGACCGCGACCGACCCGGCGCCGCTGGAGATGTTCGAGACGGTCATCAACCTCAAGCCCGAGGACCAGTGGCGCGACGGCATGACCACCGACAAGCTCATCGCCGAGTTGGACGCGGCGCTGAAGTTCCCCGGCGTCGCCAACTCCTGGACCATGCCGATCAAGGCACGCACCGACATGCTGGCCACCGGCATCCGCACGCCGGTGGGGATCAAGGTGTTCGGCAACGACCTGGAGCAGTTGGACGCCTTGGCGACCGAGATCGAAGGGGTCGTGCGCGGCGTGCCAGGAACGACCAGCGCCTTCGCTGAACGTCTGACCGGGGCGTACTATCTGGATGTCGTCCCGGACCTCGGCAGCCTGGCCCAGTACGGCGTTAGCCTGGGTGAGGTGCAGGACCTGGTGGCGGCCGCGCTGGGCGGCGAGATGGTCTCCACCATCCTCCAGGGACGCGAGCGCTTCAGCGCGATCGTGCGCTATCCGCGCGAACTGCGCGACGATCCGCACCGGATCGGCACCCAGGTGCTGGTCCCGGTGCCCGGCGGCGCCCAGGTGCCATTGGGTGAGCTGGCGCAGATCGAAGTTAAGAAGGGGGCGCCGAGCATCCGCACTGAGAACGCGATGCTGGCCGCCTACATCTACGTCGATACGCGCGAAAGCGACTTGGGCCGCTACGTGAAGGCGGCGCAGGATGCGGTCGCCGAGCGGGTGCAGTTCCCGCCGGGCTACTACGTCTCCTGGAGCGGGCAGTACGAGTACATGCAGCGTGCCGCCGAGAAGATGCGCGTCGTCATCCCGGTGACCCTGGCGCTGATTTTCCTGCTGCTGTACCTCAACTTCCGCCGCGTCACCGAGTCGCTGATCGTGATGCTGTCGGTGCCTTTCGCGCTCGTCGGCGGCATCTGGCTGATGTGGATGCTCGACTACAACGTCAGCGTCGCGGTGATCGTGGGCTTCATCGCGCTGGCTGGCGTCGCCGCGGAAACCGGCGTGATTATGTTGATCTACCTCGACCACGCGCTCGAGGCGCGTGCCGCGCAGCGGCAGGCCGAAGGCCGCCCGCTGGATGCACGGGACCTGCGCGAAGCGATCATTGAAGGCGCGGTCGACCGCGTGCGCCCGAAGATGATGACCGTGGTCGCGATCATGGCCGGCTTGCTGCCGATCATGTGGAGCAGCGGCACCGGCTCCGAGGTCATGCGCCGCATCGCCGCACCGATGGTGGGCGGGATGGTCTCGTCGACCATCCTGACGTTGGCGGTGATTCCGGCGCTGTACTCGCTGATCAAGCAGCGGCAACTGGCCAGGAAGCCGCACCCCTCCTCCGCACTACCCAAGGAGAAGTAGTGATGGGGCCGTTCAACGCAGGCAGGGACCGACGGTTCATGCAACTGTGGCCGCGAACATCCGTCCGTCTACGGCCAATTCGCGCGTTACTGGCTTCGCCCACCGCAAGGCCGGTTGACCTGTGTGCGAGACACAGGTCTAGCCTGATCAACACCTCGCCGGGAGCAAGCCGATGACGACCAAGGAAGAAGTGACGCTGCCGCTGATGACGGTCCGCCAGCTGGCACGGCAGGGCGATGTCACGGTGCATGTGGTGCGCAACTACCTGCGGCGCGGTCTGTTGCAAGCGGCCACGCATACCGAGGGCGGCTACCAGTTGTTCTCCACCTCGGAGCTCCTTCGCCTGCACTTCATTCGCACGGCGCAACACCTTGGCTTCACGCTGGGGGAAATCGAGGAAATCATCCACCACAGCCTGCTGCGGCACAGCCCTTGCCCACTGGTGAGGGACATCATCCGACGCAGGCTCGACGACACCCGTCACCAGCTGGACACGCTGCTCGCCATGCACGGACGGATGGAGCATGCCGTGCGCGCCTGGGCTTCGCTGCCGGACTCCATTCCAACTGGCAACGAAGTCTGCGCATTGATCGAATCTGTTGCCGCTGCTGAAGGCGGCGGGTTCGTCAAGTCCACCCCGCGGCGACTTCTTGGACGCCGCCCCACAGAGGAGAATTTGCCATGACAGCCTCCAGTCCTGCCCCCTCAGGCTCCCGACGCTGGGTCTTCTGGATCTTCCTGGCGCTGGCCGTGTTCTATCTCGCCGTCGAGCACCGCGCCCACCTTGGGGGGACTCTTCGCTGGTTGCCCCTGGCCATCCTGCTGCTATGTCCCTTGATGCATGTGTTCATGCACAAGGGGCATGGCGGTCATGGAGGTTCCGGAAGTCATGGGCGCGACGGCAATGCCGACGACACACCCCATGGCCAGCATGAGAGCCGTAGCAAGCGGGCACTGAACGACGAAACGTCCGACACCTCGAACGGAGGGCACTGACATGCAGGCACCCGACTCCGGCTACGGCCTTTGGCTGCTGGCCGCCATCAACACCGCGTTCTTCATCTTCTTCGCCTGGAGCTTCTACAAGCCCTTGACCCGCTGGGACTGGCGGGGGTTCGGGATGTTCTCCGCCTTCGTCGTGGCCCTGTTCGCGGAAATGTATGGCTTCCCGCTGACGTTGTACGTCCTGGGCGGGTGGCTCAGTGCCAATTATCCGCAAGTGAACTGGCTCAGCCATGACGCGGGCCATCTGCTGGAGATGTGGTTCGGCTGGCGCGCCAATCCGCATTTTGGTCCATTCCACATGGCGAGCTTCGTCCTGATCGGCGGTGGCTTCTGGCTGCTGTCGGCCGCCTGGCCAGTGTTGTATCGGGCGCAGCGTGAGGGCCGGATGGCCCGAGACGGCGTGTATGCGCGCATGCGCCACCCGCAGTACGTCGCTTTCGTGTTGGTGCTGACCGGTTTCCTGCTGCAGTGGCCCACGCTGCTCACGCTCGCCAGCTATCCGGTGCTCGTGTGGGCCTATGCCCGCCTGGCGCGCCGTGAGGAAAAGGACTGCCTGGGCCGCTTCGGCGACGAGTACGTCCGCTACATGCAGCAGGTGCCGGCCTTCATTCCGCGACGCAGGCGCGGCCCCGCCCCATCCCAGGGAGAAGTCCGATGACACACGTCCACGAACCGCCAGTGCGCACGCGCACCTGGCCCATCGGCGACATGGTGAGTGCCGGCTGCGCGCGCACGCTGGAGAGGGCCGTAGCCGCGTTGCCCGGAGTCAACGCCACCATCGCGAATTTCGCCACCGCGACCCTGCAGGTGTCCTACGACCCGGCCCGCCTGTCGTCGGGCGCGGTCGCCACCGCGATCCGCGACTGCGGCTTCCAATGCGACGCCTCGATGCCCGCTGCCGGCCCGGGCGCAGGCGCGCACGCCCACGCTGCGCATGCCCGGCACGGACCGGGTACCACCGCGGAGCACCCTGCCGACGCCCACGCCGGCCACGGCGATGACGCCAAGGATGCCGGGGGTCACGACGCCCATGCGGGCATGAACCACGGCAGCGATCTGCACGCCGCGGCGCGCGACATGGGCCGCCGCTTCCTGGTCGCTCTCGCCTTCGCGATCCCGGTATTCGTGTGGTCGCCCATGGGCGGCCTGATGGAGCCGCCGCCGGTGCCGTTTGGACTGCGCGAGAACGTCTGGTTGTTCCTGCTGGCGACCGGCGCCGTGCTGTATCCGGGCTGGCCGTTCTTCAGTGCGGCGATTCGTTCGCTGCGCCGCGGCGTGCTGGACATGGCGGTGCTGGTGCTGCTGAGCGTGGGCACCGGCTACGGGTTCAGCATCGCGTCGACGTTCTTCTTCGACGGACCGAACTTCTACGAGGCCTCGGCGGTCCTGCTGACCTTCGTCCTGCTCGGCCACTGGCTCGAGATGCGGGCACGCGCCGGCGCTTCGGACGCGATGAAGGCGTTGTTGAAGCTGTCCCCGCCCCGCGCGGTGGTGCGCCGTGACGGACAGGAGCTCGACATCCCGACCGCCGAAGTCCTGGTCGGCGATATGGTCGTGGTGCGGCCGGGGGCGAAGATCCCCGTCGACGGCACCGTCGCTGAAGGCAGCTCCCAGGTCGACGAATCCATGCTGACCGGCGAGTCGATGCCCGTGCGCAAAGACCCAGGGGCCTCCGTTGTCGGCGGATCGATCAACAAGAGCGGTGCATTTGCCTACACCGCCACCAAGATCGGCAGCGATACCGCGCTGGCGCAGATCATCAAGCTGGTCCAGACCGCACAGAACTCCAAGGCGCCTGCGCAACTGCTCGCCGACCGCGCTTCGCAGTGGCTGGTGCTGGCCGCGATCGTGATCGGGCTGCTGACCTTCGCGGTCTGGTTCTGGTGGCTGGGACAGCCGCTCATGTTCGCGCTCACGCTGACGATCACCGTCTTCGTCATTGCCTGTCCCGACGCACTGGGTTTGGCCACCCCGATGGCGATCATGATCGGCACGGGCCTGGGCGCTCGACACGGCATTCTGTTCAAACACGCCGAAGCCATCGAGAAGAGCGCCCGGCTGGACGTTGTGATCTTTGACAAGACTGGAACCCTGACGGTCGGTGCACCGGAGGTGGTCGACATGGCGGTCGCACCGGGCTGGACGCAGGAGCGGCTACTGGCCACGGCCGCTGCGGTCGAGGCGCATTCGGAGCACCCGCTGGCGCAAGCGATCCTCAAGCGCGCCGGTCCGGCAGCCGAACGCGCTACGGCCTTCACCAACATCGACGGCCAGGGCGCCACCGGGGTGGTTGACGGGGTGCAGGTCCTGCTGGGCAATCGCATCCTGATGGTCGAACACGGAATCGATCTATCCGTGCTGGAAGCGGAGGCCGCGCGCCTCACCGGCGCGGGTCGCACCGTGATCTATGCAGGGGTAGGCGGCGAGCTTGCGGGCTTCTTCGCCATCGCTGATGCGATCCGCGAGACCTCGCGCGCCGCCATCGACGAACTGCATCGTCGCAACATCAAAGTGGCGATGATCACCGGCGACAATCGCCCCACCGCCGAACGCGTAGCTCAGGATCTGGGGATCGACATCGTGCTGGCAGACGTGTTGCCTGGCGGCAAGTCCGACGAGGTCATCAAGCTGCAGTCGCAGGGCCTCAAGGTCGGCATGGTGGGCGACGGCATCAACGACGCACCGGCGCTGACGCAGGCCGACGTCGGCTTCGCGATCGGCGCCGGCACGGACGTCGCCATCGAGAGCGCCGACATCGTGCTCATGCACAGCGACCCCTACGACGTCGTGCGCGCGACCTCCATCGCCCGGGCCACCCTGCGCAAGATGCACCAGAACCTCGGCTGGGCCGTGGGTTACAACGTGCTGGCCTTCCCGCTCGCGGCCGGCGTGTTCTATCCGTTCGTGCTGTCGCCGGAAATCGCCGCCCTGTCGATGTCGGGAAGTTCGGTGATCGTGGCCCTCAATGCCTTGCTTCTCAAACGCCTTCCACTGGCGGACGTTGCCGCCTCCCCTCGCATCCAGTCCAAGGAGTCCACGCCATGAATCCCGCGACGCACCTTGCCCACCCAAGGGCCCGAGGCACGTATCCCCGCCGCTGGCATGCCGCGCTGGCCTTGGCTGCTCTGTTCGCCTTCGCACTGCCGGGTGTCGCCTCGGCGAGTGAAGGTGGGTTCCGTCACAACGTACTGATGCGCGGCCAAGTGTTGGAGAAGCAGGACGAAACGCTCGTCGTCTGCGTCGGACAGGCCGACGGCGCTCAGGTCGGGCAGGTGCTGGATGTGATCCGGCACAAGCGCCGCATCCGGCATTCGCGGACCGGCGGTCCACGCTACCGCCGTGAAAACGTCGGCCAAGTGCGGATCGTTGAACTGTTCGACGGTCACTACGCGGATGCCGAAGTGATCTCCGGCAGCCCCAAGGTCAACGACACGGTGGAGCTCGTTCGCCCCTGACCAGGCGCGTCGCACGGGGATGCGCATCGGCCCTTCCAACGCCTCCCGCAATCGCTTCCTTCCGAGACAGGAGTCACGTCATGACAGCGTCTTCCAACCCCACCCTGCATTTCCTCGGCGCCGCGGGCACAGTCACCGGCTCGCGCTACCTGGTCGAGGCCAACGGCCAGCGCGTGCTGGTCGACTGCGGCCTGTTCCAGGGCTACAAACAGCTGCGCGAGCGCAACTGGGCACCGTTTCCCGTCGACGCGGCATCAATCGATGCGGTGATCCTGACCCACGCCCACTTGGACCATTCGGGCTACCTGCCCGCACTCGTCAAGCAGGGGTTCCGCGGCCGGATCCACTGCACCCACGGCAGCGTGGCGCTGTGCGGACTGCTGCTTCCCGACAGCGGGCACCTGCTGGAAGAAGAGGCGAAGTACGCCGCGCGCAAGGGCTACTCGAAGCACAAGGAGCCGCGACCGCTCTATACGGAAGATGACGCCCGTCGCAGCCTGAAGCAGCTGCAGGGACATGACCATGAACGCGACATCGAGGTCGCGCCCGGCTTCACGGTGCGCTTCCACCCCGCAGGTCACATCCTGGGCGCCGCCCACGTCAGCCTGGATGTCCAGGGCCAGCGCCTGCACTTCAGCGGCGACTTGGGACGGCAGCAGGAATCGCTGATGAATCCGCCGACGCCCCTGCCCGCCTGCGACGTACTGGTCTGCGAGTCCACTTACGGCAATCGCGAACACGTCCCGATCGACCAGGAAGCGGAATTGGCCCCGATCATCCGCCGTGTTGCCGCGCGCGGGGGCGTTATCGTCATCCCCGCCTTTGCTGTCGGACGCGCCCAGGCGCTCATGCTGCATATCGCCCGGCTGCGTGAGCGCAAGGAGATCCCTCGCGTGCCGGTGTACCTCAACAGCCCGATGGCGATCAACGCGACCCGGCACTACCACGCCCACCATTCCGAGCACCACGTGTCCGAAGAGGACTGCCAGCGGATGTTCGACGTGGCCACCTTCGTCAACACGGTGGAAGAGTCGAAGGCGCTCAACCGCCAGCGCGGACCGATGATCATCATCTCCGCCAGCGGGATGGCGACCGGGGGGCGCGTGTTGCACCACATCGAGGCGTTCGGTCCGGATGACCGAAACGCGATCCTGCTCGCGGGCTACCAGGCCGGCGGAACACGCGGTGCCGCGCTGGCGGCAGGAAAGCGAACCTTGCGCATGTTTGGCCGCGAGGTCCCCATTCGCGCCGAGGTAGTGCAGCTGGAAGGCTTTTCTGGCCACGCCGACGCCGGGGAACTGCTGGACTGGATGCGCACCGCGCCGTCCGCGCCGCGCGTCGTCTACCTCACCCACGGCGAGCCCGATGCAGCCGACACGTTGCGCGGGCGCGTGCAGCGCGAGCTGGGCTGGCGCGCACGCGTTCCGGAGCACCTGGAGCGCGTTGGGCTGGAGGATGCGCGATGAGCGAGCTGGCCGCTGCTCACACCCTGCTGCGCGTCACCCGTGCCGGCATCGACACCTACCAGCAGCCGGTGGTGTACATGCACCGCGACTGTGAAGTCTGCCGCTCGGAAGGCTTTGCCGCGATGACTCGCGTGAGGCTAGACGTGGGTTCGCGCACGCTGGTGGCGACGCTGAACGTGGTCGTGGACGATCGGCTCGGCCTGGACGAGGTGGCGCTCTCGGAGACCGCGTGGACGCTGCTCGATCCCATGCCCGATGTCCTTGCCCGGGTCCGGCACACGGAACCCGCGGCGTCGGCAGGCGCGCTCCGCGCCAAGGTGTTCGGGGCACGGCTGGACGACGCGCAGTACCTCGCCCTGGTGCAGGACGTGATGGAAAGCAGGCTGTCGGACCTGGAGCTTGCCGCCTTCGTCACGGCCAGCGCGGGCGACCGCCTCGACAACGTCGAGACGACCGCGCTGACGCGGGCCATGATCGCGGTTGGCCAGCGCCTGGACTGGGGCGATGGGCCGGTGCTGGACAAGCACTGCGTCGGCGGCCTGCCGGGCAATCGCACCACCCCGATCGTGGTGGCCATCGTGGCCGCGCTGGGCTACCGCATCCCGAAGACGTCCTCGCGCGCCATCACATCGCCCGCGGGCACCGCCGACACCATGGAAGTGATGGCGCCGGTGGCGCTCGACCTGGCGGCGATGCGGCGGGTGGTGGAGCGCGAGGGCGGCTGCATCGTCTGGGGCGGCAACGTGCGCCTGAGCCCGGCCGACGACATCCTGATCCGGGTCCAGCGCCCGCTGGACTTCGATAGCGACGGACAACTGGTAGCCAGCGTGCTGTCGAAGAAGATCGCGGCGGGCTCCACCCACGTGCTGATCGACATGCCGGTGGGTCCGACCGCCAAGGTGCGCAGTGAGGCTGCGGCGGACAGCCTCGGCTCGCGGCTTGCACACACCGCCAGCGCGCTTGGATTGCAGCTGGCCATCCATCGCTCCGACGGCACCCAGCCGGTGGGTCGGGGCATCGGCCCGGCGCTCGAGGCGCACGATGTGCTCAAGGTGCTGCGCAACGCCACCGACGCACCGGCCGACCTGCGCGAACGCGCGCTTGCGCTGTCGGCGGCGCTGCTGGACATGGCACCGGGCAGCAGCGCCGGCACCGGACTGGAGCGCGCGCGCAGCGTGCTGGATTCCGGGAGGGCGCTGGCCAAGTTCCTGGCGATCTGCGAAGCCCAGGGAGGCTTCCGCGAACCGGCGCGGGCGCCATTCACCGCCGACGTTCCGGCATCCGCGTCGGGCCGCATCACGGAAATCGACAACCGCAGGCTGGCCAAGCTGGCCAAGTTGGCCGGCGCACCCACATCCCCCACCGCCGGCTTGGAAACGAGTCTGCGCGTCGGCGATGCGGTCGAGCGCGGACAGCCTCTGCTGACCCTGCATGCGGAGTCTCCGGGCGAGCTGGCCTATGCGCTGGAGCACGCCGCCACCTTGCAACCCTTCGTCCTTGGAGAGGTTCCATGACCCGTGTGCTGATGCCTTTCCCGGCCGATGCAGCATTGGCCAGCACCATGAACCAGGCTATGCAGGCGCGCATTGCACCTGTGGCTTGGCGGCACTTTCCCGATGGCGAGTCGCTGGTGACCCTGGAGGACTCGCTGGCTGGCGCGGATGTGGCCATCCTGGCCAGCCTGCGCCACGCCGATGCTTTGGCCCTCCCGTTGCGTTTCGCCGCCCGAACGGCGCGCGAGTTCGGGGCGCGCTCGGTCGGCCTGATCGCGCCCTACCTCGGGTACATGCGCCAGGACAAGCGTTTCCATGGTGGTGAAGCGGTCAGCACGCCGCTGTTTGCCCAGTTCCTGGAGGAGACGTTCGACTGGCTTGTGACCGTCGACCCGCACCTGCACCGCGTCGAGCGCCTGCAGTCGCTCTACCGGATTCCGACGGCCCACGTGTCGGCGACGCCGGCCGTGGCCCGCTGGATCGCGGAAACCGTCCCCGATGCGGTGCTGATCGGACCCGACAGCGAGAGCGAGCAATGGGTCGCCGACATCGCCGCCCGCTCCGGCATGCCCTACCAGGTCCTCGCCAAGGAACGCCACGGCGACTACGACGTGCGCGTGAGCCTGCCTGACCCGGCGGCCGTGGCCGGCCGGACCCAGGTGCTGATCGACGACATCGTGTCGTCCGGCCATACGATCCTGGAGACCCTCGCGCACCTGCGCCAGCTGTCGCTGCCGCCACCGCTGCTGGTCGCCATCCATCCGGTGTTTGCCGGCGATGCCTATGCCCGCCTGCAGGAGGCGGGCCTGGCTCGTATCGTCAGCACCGACACCATTTCCCACCCGTCGAACGCAATTGCGCTCGGCGCGGACCTTGCCGCTGCGGCCTCGACACTGATGGCTGCTTCGACCAATTCCCCGGAGGACCCATGAACCTGCATCTGAACTGCTGCACCGCCGACCAGCTGTCAGCCGCCGAGCGCCAGCGGATCCTTGAACTGGCCGATGCCCACCGGCAGGCTGATCGCGCGTTCGCACATTGGGCAGCCGGCTACGGCGTGATCCGGCATGACCCGCTCACCCAGCTGCGGGTCCGCCAGATGGTGGACGAACTGGTGGCCCTGGGCCGCACGCCCAATACCGGCACTGCTTGGCAGCGGCTCGCCGCGGCCGATCGCGTCGCCAGTGCCGGCATGTGGCTGGTGGCGCACATGACCTACAGCCAGCGGGTCCGTACCGACGGCACGGTCCTTGAGGCCGACGATTTCAAGCTCACGCCTGAAGGCCACACCGGCGGGTCCCTCAACATGGTGCCCGCCTACGCTGGCTACCTCCTGATGGACGCCCTGGATGGTGTCACCCGCGCTTGGATGATGGGCCAAGGGCACTGCGTGGCCGCGATCGACGCGCTGAACGTGTTGGTTGGCAACATGACCGACAGGCACGCCGAACGCTATGACCGCTCCGACGCCGGACTGAGCCGGTTCGTCGGCGACTTCTACGCCTACACGCTCAATCCGGACGGGACGCCGGCGTCGCCGCTGGGCTCCCACGTCAATGCGCATACCGCCGGGGCGTGATGGAAGGTGGCTATCTCGGCTTTGCCGAGCTTCAGTACGTGCATGCGCCGCTCAAGGACGAACGCCTGGTGGCGTTCCTCAGCGACGGTGCGTTCGAAGAACAGCGCGGCAGCGATTGGGCGCCGCGCTGGTGGCGTGCCGAAGACAGCGGGCTGGTCAGCCCGATCATCATCCTCAACGGGCGGCGTATCGAACAGCGCAGCCAGATCACCCAGCAAGGCGGCGAGCGCTGGTTGGACCGGCACCTGCGCTTGAACGGCTTTGATCCGATCGCGCTGGACGGGCGCGATCCGGCCAGCATCGCGTGGGGCATCCACGTGATGGAATCGCGCCTGCAAGCGGGCGCCGCCGTCCCCGATACCGACGTGCGGCTGCCCTATGGCATCGCCGAAACCGTGAAGGGCTTCGGCTTCCCGGCGCCGGGACCAACGCCTCGCACAATCTTCCCCTGCCCGGAAATCCGGCGGTGGATGCAGAGGCGCGCACGCTCTTCAATGAGGGCGCTGCAGCTCTGTTCGTGACCTTCCCCGAACTCGAGGAGGCCGTCGCCGCACTCAACAGCCACGATGACCAGCAGCGGGTGCGCGAACGCGACCATGCGCTGGCCGATCGCCAGATGGAACCACCCCGCGTGCCGGCGATCGCCGACCGCGGTGCCGGCGGCGAGAGCTCGCCGATGACCGCGCTGGACGAGCAGTTCGTCGCGATCGCCGAAGCGAACCCGGGCCTGCGCGTGCGCGTGGGCAATCCCGACGAGCTGCGCAGCAACAAGCTCGACCGCACCCTGGACGCGATGAAGCACCGGGTGCACGAGCCCGAGCCCGGCATTGCCGAATCGACGACCGGCGCGGTCATCACCGCGCTCAACGAGGAGGCCGTGGTCTGCGCCGCGCTCGGCAACAAGGGCGGCCTGAACCTGGTGGTCACCTACGAGGCGTTCGCGCCGAAGATGCTCGGCGCCGTGCGCCAGGAACTGATCTTTGCCCGCCATCAGAAGCAGGCCGGACGCCCGCCCGGCTGGCTGGGCGTGCCGCTGGTGCTGACTTCGCACACGTGGGAAAACTCGAAGAACGAGCAGTCGCACCAGGATCCGACCATGGCCGAGGCGCTCATGGGCGAGATGGCCGACATCTCGCGCGTGGTGTTTCCGCCCGATGCCAACGGCGCCGCCGCAGCCCTCACCCACGCCTACGCGCAACGCGGCACGGTCACCACCCTGGTCGTCCCCAAGCGCCCGGTGCCCCATGAGCTGACGTCACAGCAGGCCCAGGCGCTGGCCGAGACCGGGGCAACGTGCCTGGCCGGAGATCCGGCGTCGGCGGCGGTCCTGCTGGTCGCCACCGGTGCCTACCAATTGCAGGAAGTTCGTCGCGCCCACGCGCGCCTCGTCGAAGGTGGTGTCGCGGCGGCGATCGTCTATCTCGGCGAGCCCGGCCGGTTCCGCACGCCGCGCGATCCGGAGGAGGCGCGGTACGTGCACTCCGACAGCGCGGTCCAGGCGCTGTTCCCGGTGGGCCGACCGCGCGTATTCGTCACCCACACCCGCCCCGAACCCTTCCTCGGCGCCCTGCGCCGACTCGACACCGGCCCGGCCACCACTGCGGCGCTGGGCTTCGTCAACCGCGGCGGCACGCTGGACGTGCCCGGCCTGCTGTTCGCCAACCGCAGCACCTGGGCGCACGTGGTCGATGCGGCTGCGGGCGTCCTCGGCGAGTCCCGTGGCAGTCTGTTGTCGGAAGCGGAGTTGGCGGCAGTGGATGGTCGCGGCGATCCGGCCACCGTCCTGCGCCCGGAAACGGGACAGGCCTCGTGAGCGTGCCGGTCAGGACCTCGCGCTGATGGCCGGCACGGTGCGCCGCGGAGGTCAGATCGCCTGGGCCGGACTGAAGCTCGGAGTCGCCGTGCTGCGCCTGCGCCGGCGCGCACCCGAACGGCTTCCCGCGTACGTCAGCGCCACCTTGGTCGGGCTGGGCACCACCTTCGTCAAGCTGGGCCAGGGCTTGAGCCTGCGTTGGGACCTACTGCCGGTGCCCTATCGGGAGGCGCTGTCGCGACTGCACAGCGATGTGCCGGCGTTTCCTGCGGAGCAGGCGAGGCGCAGCGTCGAGCAGGCGTTCGGCGCACCGGTCGACGCGCTCTTCGCCAGCTTCGATGACAGGGCGCTGGCCGCGGCTTCAGTCGCCCAGATCCACCCGGCGCGCATGCATGACGGACGCGACGTGGTCGTCAAGATCACCCGCCCCGGCATCCATGCCCAGGTGCAGGCCGACCTGCGGCTGCTGCGGCGCACGGTGCGCGTGGCCCAGTGGCTGTGGCCGCCGCTCACGCGGCACCGCCCGCTCGAGCTCGTCGACGAACTGGGTGCCTTCCTGCGCGACGAGATCGACATGCGCCACGAAGCACAGAACATGCGTCGCATGGCCAGGGTGCTTGACGCCCTGCCCGGCATCACCCAGCCACACGTCGTCGAACCTTACGCCGCCCGAGACGTGATGGTCCAGGATCGAAGCCACGGCACCCGCCTCGAGGCCGCCTACGGAACAGCGGCCGCTCCCGCGCTGGCGAGGGAGCTGCTGGATGCCTACGTGCATCAGCTGTTCGGCGCCGGCGTATTCCATGCAGATCCCCATCCAGGGAATCTGTTCTTCTTCGACGACGGTCGCCTGTGCCTGCATGATTTCGGCTCGATCGGCGTGCTCGACCCGGCTTCCCGGCTCGCGCTGGGCGGCATGGTCGAGGCCATCGCGGCCGACGATGCCGAGGGCGTGCTGGATGCGGCAATCGCCCTGGGCTTCTTCCCGCCGCAGGTCGAACGGCGCTCGCACGTGCGCGAGATCCACCTGATCCTGGCCGAGATGGCCAGCCGTCCGCTGGCGGAGTGGTCCATCGCCGAGGCGATCTGGCGCGTGGCGCGGATTGGGCAGGGCGCGGGCTTTCGGCTTCCTTCCCACCTGCTGGCGCTGATTCGCACGCTGTTTCTGGTCGAGAACACGCTGCGCGCCCTGGATCCGGATCTGGACCTGATGGGGTCGCTGTCGGCGCAGGCATCCGACATCGCCGACATCGCCGATGCCAGTCGCCCCGGCGGCAACAGGCCGCTTGCCATGCGGCTGGCCCGCACCGCCCGCCAGCTGCCACAGATCGCCACCGACCTGTTGCGACAGGCACAGCTGAGCGACGGACGGCCCGCGCTCTCGGTGCACCACCACGGTCTGGCGCCCACGCACGAGGCGCTCGCGCGCACCGGCAACCGGCTGGCATTGGCCCTGGTCACCCTGGGCTTGTACGTCAGCGGCGCCCTGCTGAGCCTGCATTCCGACGGCCCGCAAGTGTTCGGTCACCTGCCTGTCATGGCGGTGCTGGCCTTCACTGCAGCGGGCCTGCTATCCCTGCGGCTGGTAATGGCCATCGCCAGATCGGGGCACCTGTGATCAGCCGGAGCAACGAACATCGGGAATGGCCGATTTCCCGACAGTCTGTTACAGAACCCCTGATCTATCTCCCCGCTGACGCCCAGTGCATCAGTGCATCCAGGAAGGCAGACCCATGACGCAACACAACCACCATCATCAAGATCACCAGGCACATAGCGAACAATCGCTTGTTTCCCGCAAGCGTGGCGATGGCGACGCCCATGCCGGGCACGATAAGCATGCCGGCCACAGCGCGGCGGGCTTCCGCGACAAGTTCTGGCTCACGCTGCTGCTGACCATCCCCACGTTGATCTGGAGCGGGATGATCCAGCATTGGTTCGACTACACCGCACCGCAGTTCCCGGGCGCGGCGTACATCCCCGCGATGTTCGGCACGGTCGTGTACTTCTACGGCGGCTCGCCGTTCCTCCGCGGCGGATACCAGGAACTGCGCAGTCGTTTGCCGGGGATGATGACGCTGATCTCGCTTGCGATCACCGTCGCCTTTGTTTACAGCGCCGTGGTCACGCTCGGCCTTGTCGAGGGACTGGATCTGTGGTGGGAGCTGGCGACGCTGGTGGCGATCATGTTGCTCGGCCACTGGATCGAGATGCGTTCGATCAACCAGGCACAGGGCGCGCTCAAGGAGCTCGCGAAGCTGCTGCCTGACATGGCGGTGCGGTTGGATGAGGCCGGTACCACGAAGGAAATCCCCGTCGCGGAACTGAGGCGCGGCGACCTGCTGCTCATCCGGCCCGGCGCCAGCATTCCTGCCGACGGCGTAGTGAAGGAAGGGACCAGCGCCGTCAACGAAGCGATGATCACCGGCGAGTCCAAGCCGATGGACAAGTCGGCGGGCGACCGGGTGATCGCCGGCACCGTCAACGGACAGGGCTCGCTGCGTGTCGAAGTGACGGGGACCGGCGACGAGACGGCACTCGCGGGCATCATGCGGCTCGTCGAACAGGCCCAGACGTCGCGCTCGCGCGCCCAGGCCCTGGCGGATCGCGCGGCGTTCTACCTCACGATCATCGCCATCGTCTCCGCCGCCATCACCGCTATCGTCTGGCCACTCCTGGGCCGACCGTGGGGCTTCACGATCGAGCGCGTAGTGACGGTTCTCGTGATCGCCTGCCCCCATGCGCTGGGTCTGGCCATCCCGCTGGTGACCGCCATCTCGACCACGATCGGCGCACGCAACGGCCTGCTCGTGCGCGATCGACGCGGCCTCGAAGAGGCCCGCCTGCTGAACACGGTCGTGTTTGACAAGACAGGTACGCTCACCCTCGGTTCGCATCGCGTGGTGAAGACCACCGCCGCTGATGGATTCCCCGACGACGAGGTGCTTCGCGTGGCCGCGTCCGTCCAGCGGGATGCCGAACATCCGATCGCGCAGGCACTGATGACCAGCGCCAAGGAACATGGCATCGAAGTCCCGCTTTCGCAGGACTTCGAGTCCATGCCAGGTCGCGGCGTACGCGCACTCGTCGAGGGGCGCCGGCTTCATGTCGGTGGGCCAGCGCTACTGAAAATGCTCGCCGCCGAACTGCCGGAGACGTTGCGGCGGGCCGCCGAATCAGCGGCAGCCGACGGCCAGTCGGCAACCTACCTGGTGGAGGGCAACCAGGTGCTCGCCGTGTTCGCCATCGCCGATGCCATCCGCCCGGAGTCTTTCGATGCGGTCAAGCGGCTGCACGATAACGGACTGGAGGTGGTGCTGCTGACGGGTGATTCCACGGCGGTCGGCAATGCGGTCGCGAAGGAACTCGCCATCGACGCCGTCTTCGCCGAAGTCCTGCCCGAGGACAAGGTGGCGAAAATCGAGGAGCTGCAGGCCCAGGGCAAGCGCGTTGCAATGGTGGGCGACGGCGTCAACGACGCGCCGGCGCTGCTCACGGCCGATGTCGGCATCGCCATCGGCACAGGGACGGACGTCGCCGTCGAGGCCGGTGACGTCGTCCTCGTGCGCAGCGACCCGCGCGACGTGCCGGCGATCATTGCATTGAGCAAGGCAACCTACCGCAAGATGATCCAGAACTTGTGGTGGGCCGCCGGCTACAACATCGTCGCCATCCCTCTGGCCGCAGGGGTTCTCGCCGCATGGGGGATCCTGCTGCAACCTGCGCTCGGGGCGGTGCTCATGTCGCTAAGCACGATAGTTGTCGCCATCAATGCGCAGCTGTTGCGCCGGGCGGTACGGTCCCGATGAACATGACCTGGCGACAACTATGACCACGCGCCGGCTTCTGGCACTCAACGTTGGCTCGTCCACCCTCAAGGGCGCGTCCTACCTGTTGAACGCTGAGGTGCCGGGCGCACAGCCTCGCGTCGTCGAGCGCTCCCGGGTCGAGATTTCAGTCGGCCCGGATGCGCAAGAGCGCCTTGCCACCCTGCTCGAAACCTTGTCGGAAACGGCGGCCGGCCCTGAGGTGGTGGTCCACCGGATCGTGCACGGCGGTGACCTTCACGAGTCCCGTGAGCTCGACGAAGCTGTGCTCGCGAAACTGGATGCATTGGTGCCGTTCGCGCCCTTGCACCAGCCGCTCGCACTCGCCTTCGCGCGCGCCGCGCGGCTGCGATGGCTGCAAGCCCGCCAGGGCGTGGCCTTCGACACCGACTTTCACGCCTCACTCGCCCCCTGGAGCCGGCGTCTACCCATCCCCGAAGCATGGGATGCGCTGGGTATCCGCCGCTACGGTTTCCATGGGCTTGCCTTTGCCTCCGCGCTGCGGATCGTCGCCAGCCACGACGCCGGAATCCTGCAGAGCCGCGCCGTCTTCGCGCATCTGGGCGGTGGCTGCAGCGTCTGCGCCGTCGAAGATGGTAGGAGCCGCGACACCACCATGGCGCTCACTCCGCTGGGTGGAATCCCGAGCCCTACCCGCTCCGGGGATCTCGATCCCGGTGCGTTGCTTTATCTGCTCCGGCACGAAGGTCTGGATGCGCAGACGCTTGAAGAGGGTCTGTCCCGCGCTGCCGGCCTTGCCGGCATTGCCGGGCATGGCGACATGCGCATGCTGCTCGCCGACCCCGACCCCCAGGCGCAGCTTGCCGTGGAGCTGTTCGCAGTCCGGATTGCGCAGGCCATTGCGGCCATGGCCACGGCAATCGGGGGCGTTGACCATGTGGTCTTTTCCGGCGGCATCGGCCATCGCGCGCCCGGCCTGCGTGCTCGCATCGTCGCGCGCCTGGGCTGGCTTGGTCTGGCGCTGGCGTCTCGCGACAACGATGCAGGAGCCATACGGATCGATGGCGGGAGTGGGCCGGCGATCTGGAACGTCGCGATCGATGAGGAACGCGAGCTGGCTGAATCGGCACTGGCCTGGCTGTAGTCCACGGCATATCTCCAGGGCGGCTCCAGTCAGGATTACTCGTCGATTAGGGGCGTCGTGAGCACCGCTGCGAATCCACCACCCGGGGTGCGCATGTTCGTGGTTTGGCCCTGATAAAGCCGGGCCGCGAACAACAGCACACCCGCCTCGGACGCGAAGCAGCGCACATCCGCCTTGAGGGACTGGCCCCCATGCACGATCCGCATGCTCGGTGGCGCGAAGGTTTGTGCGATGTAGGTCGCCGACGCCATCGACTCCCACGTTCGCTTGGTGAGCTTGTCACCTCGATAGCTGCCGCGACTGCCGAACCCTGCCGCAGGCTTGAAAAAGTAACTGTTGCGGGCTGCCCATAGCGCATCTCGGTTCCCAGGCACGACTTCAAACGTGGGCGGAATTACTTGGGCCAGCAGAGTCGTCGAATCTGCATCAACCCCAAATCCTTCGAGCAGAGCTGGATCTCCGAGCACGGTAAGGTTGCGCTTGTCCGCGAAAAGCGCGTGCGCACGCGGATGCGGGGTGAGTGCGACGCTCCCCGCTAGGTAAGCCTGCCGAAGGTCTGCATGCGAGGCTTCTTCAAGGGCGAAATCAGTCAGCCGGTTGTAGACCAGGTCGATCCGACCGTTGGCATCTGCAAGCCCGCCTGGCCCAAAGCGGAGTTCTTCCGGCGCGCGTATCACGCAGTCCACGCCATGCTCCCGGAATGCGGCAGCGTACAGTTCGAACTCAGGGTAAAGGAACTGCTCCCATGGGACGCTGTCCACGATGGCCAAGCGCGCAGGCGCGCGGCCGGACTGCTGCCGCGCATCGTCCAGCCACGCGGCGATGGCCGCGTCGCCGGCCTTCGCCGCCGTTGTCCAGGTGGTCCACGCAGCCGGCGCGCAGGTCTGCACAGCATCGAGCAGCACTGCATTGAGAAGCAGCCCGCCGGGATTGGTGTTGACCTCGATCAACCGCGCACCGTCGACGGTCAGGTGGAAGTCTAGGCCTAGGACGCCACCCGCCGACCCCGGATCATGGCTGCCGATGTTCGGAGCCCATTGCAGGACGTGTTGGCGGTATTGCGGATTGCTCGCAACGTCGAAGAGCGCCGCCGCCACGCGCCCCATAGCCTCCAACGCCGCACGGTCGACGAACAGCGCGTAGGGGGAAAACAGGTGCGCGTGCACGGATGGATCAGTCGTAAACTCCGGAAAGTCGGACCTGATCGACTCGTGCAACCTCAAGACGTCGACCACCTCGCATGCGCACCGCTGATTGAGCGATGCATCCATCGAGGTGGCACAGTTGATATCGCACCCTGACTGACCAATCACTACCGGGCTCCTTGGATCTACGCCTCGACGCGGCCTAATTGCTGCGCCGCTGCGTCAGGGTACCCAAGCAGTCTGGTATCCGCTCTCGGAACAAGCGCCGCTTCAGGAAGGCTACAGACGTAGGGCGTCTCCGGGTCGGCAAGCTGGCCTGCCTACCCCCGATAACGGGCCCTTATCCGCCGCCCTGCCCTCCCCGGGCAACGTCCGCATGCGGTCAGAAGCGGACATTCTGTCTGTTGTCTCCGCACCAACTCATTCCTTGGGCGCTTTGATTGTGTGTTAGCGCAAAACAGGTAGCGATCCAACCGCGGCGCGCAACTCATCAAACACCACCCGAACCCTGCCTGATACGGGCCCGCGCTGAGGCCGGTAGACGTACAACCCCCATGCAGGAGGTCCCTCCTGCTCCAGTACCTGCACGAGCTTTCCGCTGGCGATGTAAGGAGCCGCCATGTAGTCGGCCAGTTGAGCGAAGGCAATCCCGGCCAACGCCGCCCCCATTTCCATATCGGCGTTATCTGCGATGAAGGCCGGCGAAGTGGGCGTCCACTGGTGTCCCGCCTTGAAGTGCCAAGGCCAAGGGCGGCCGGTATTGATATCCACGGCAGCTGTAACCGGCAACCTTGCTAGCGATTCGATCCCTTCAGGTACGCCCACTTTCTTGATCAGGCGCGGAGCCGCAACGATCGGAAGCCGCATGTCGGCCGCCTTTCGCGCAACGAAGCGGCTGTCACGCATGAATCCGACCCTGATCCCGACGTCGATTCCTTCGTCAACGGGGTTGCTGACGCGATCGGATAGGCGCACGTCCAGCGTGATGCCGGGATGGCGCGCGGCAACGCGCTCCAATGCGGGTAGAACTGCCCTGGTGCCGAGGCTGTGTGGCGCGGTGATCCGAACCGTGCCCGACAGGGAAGCCTGCTGATCCGCACCAGGTATCCGCCACAGGTCTTCGAAGCGCTCCAGGGCAGGACGCACCTGTTCCAGCAAGCCCTCGCCAAAAGCCGTGATGCGCACCTGCCGTGTGGTTCGATGGAACAACATCTCGCCGTAGTGCTGCTCCAGTCGCTGAATGGCACGCGTGACGCCTTGTGGAGACGTTCCGAGCCGGACCGCCGCGTCACGAAAACTGCTGCTCTCTGCCGTCACTCGGAAGATACGTAGCAGCTCGAATTCCTTGTTCACAGTGCGTCTGCTCGGCCGGTTGCGATGCTCGACTTTATTCCATATCGAGGAATTATGAAATCGCAATAATTCCATATACATAGCCTGATCCGTCTCCCAAACTTGCCCTCATTCCGGGATGCCCCGGATCCTCCCACTGCACACGGAGCCCGAATGAACACTTCGAATCTGATTGCCGCCTACTACGACGCCTTCAATCGCGGCGACCGCGAGGCCATGTTGTCGATGCTGACCGATGACGTCGCCCACGACCTGAACCAAGGGGCGCGCGAAACCGGCCGCGATGCGTTCCGCGCTTTCCTGCAACGCATGGATCGCTGCTACGGCGAGCAGTTGCGCGACATCGTGGTGATGGTCAGCGCCGACGGCCTGCGCGCGGGCGCCGAATACGTGGTGCACGGCGAATACAAGGTGACCGACGAGGGGCTGCCGGAAGCCGAAGGCCAGCGCTACGTGCTGCCGGGCGGCGCGTTCTTCGACGTCCGTGACGGCAAAATCGCGCGCGTCACCAACTACTACAACCTGGACGACTGGATCGCCCAGGTTGGCGGGAACCGCTGACATGGCGGGTGACATTCGCGTGCTGGTCCGCCGCGGCGCCGACATGGTCGAGTGGTTCGACGACGTGGCGCGCCTGCGCGCCGAGGTCTTCCGCGCTTTTCCCTACCTCTACGAGGGCGACGCCGAGTACGAGAAGCATTACCTCGCCACCTATGCCCGCTCGGCAGGCAGCGTGCTGGTGCTCGTGCTCGCCGGCGACACGGTGGTGGGGGCATCCACCGGATTGCCGCTAGGCGAAGCCGAACCGGCCTTCCAGGCGCCGTTCCTCGACCGAGGCATCCCGGTGGAGGAGGTGTTCTACTGCGGTGAATCCGTCCTGCTCCCGGCGTTCCGCGGACAGGGCCTTGGGCATCGCTTCTTCGATGAGCGTGAGGCGCATGCCCGTTCGCTGGGTGGCATCCGCTGGACCTCGTTCGCATCGGTGAATCGGGCAAGCGATGATCCACGGCGGCCGGCCGATTATCGCGGCAACGACGTGTTCTGGACCCGCCGTGGGTACACGCGGCAGCCGGACATGCAGGTAAGCCTGCCGTGGAAACAACTCGGCGAAGCGCAAGAATCCGAGCAGACGCTGACGATGTGGCTGCGTCCGCTGGAGGCCGGGCAATGAAGATCGCCGTCGCCAAGTACGCGGTTGGCAACCCCGCCGACTTCGAGGCCTTTGCCGCACGCCAGCGCCAGATCCTGAGAGAAGCATGCGGTGCCGGCGTCGAACTGGCCGTGCTGCCCGAATACCTGTCGCTCGAACTGGCGTCAACGTTCGCGCCCGAAATCAGCCGCGACTTGAACGCTTCGCTCGCCGCGCTGCAAACGCTGCAATCCGAGTGGCTGGCGCTGTACGCCGACCTGTCGCGCGAGCTGCGCCTGGTCATCCAGGCCGGCACGTTCCTGACCGAAGTCGCCCCGGGACGCTATCGCAACCGCGCGTGGTGGTTCGCCCCGGACGGCACGCGCGGCTATCAGGACAAGCTGCAGTTGACCGGATTCGAACGGGACGCTGGCGTCATCGAGGGCGGCGACGAACTCAAAGTCTTCGACTTGGCGGGCGTGCGCGCCGGCATCGCCATCTGCTACGACAGCGAATTCCCCTTGCCCGTGCGCGCCCAACGCGAAGCCGGCGCCCGTCTGCTGTTGGTGCCGAGCTGCACGGATACGCAGGCGGGCGCGACCCGGGTGCGCGTCGGCTGCATGGCGCGCGCACTGGAGAACCGGATATTCGTCGCGCAGGCGGTAACCACCGGGACCGCCGACTGGAGTCCGGCTCTGGATACGAATACCGGCGAGGCCACGATCTACGCGCCGATGGACCACGGCTTTCCCGATGACGGCATCCTCGCGACGACCCGCGGCGGGCAAACGTGGGCGATCGCCGATCTCGACATCGACGCGCTCGAACGCCACCGCGCGCAGGCCCAGGTGGCCGTCGACCTCGATTGGGATGGCCAGAAGGCGCCGGCATTCCGGCAGGCCCGGCATTCGTGACCGGCAATTCCTTTCACCCCGCACACCACCCCGAACCCGAAGCGGAAAGCCCGCCGTCAGGTTCACTCCAACCCGAGGCATGACCATGACAAAACTCCCGGTACCCGCCCTACTGTGCTCTTCGCTGTTACTGCCCCTCGCCGCCCATGCCGGCGATGGATGCGACGGCCTGCCGAACTGGCAGCAGCTCAAGCAGGCCCTCGCCAATGCCCGCAAGGACGCCAACGGAAGCTTCAACCTCGACAGGTGGGCACCGTGGTGGCGACCGACGGCACGGTCTGCGCAGTGGCGCATACCGGTGCCAAGGTCGGCGACCAGTGGCTCGGCAGCCGGGTGATTTCCGAGCAGAAGGCGAACACCGCGAACGCCTTCAGCCTGCCGGGCCTCGCCCTGTCCACCGCCAACCTCTATTCGCCCACGCAGCCGGGCGGCAGCCTGTTCGGCCTGCAGTTTTCCAACCCGGTCGATACGCAGGTAGCCTACGCCGGCAGTACCGCGGACTTCGGCACGGCGAAGGATCCGCTGGTGGGCGCGCGGATCGGCGGCGTGAACGTGTTCGGCGGCGGCCTTGCGCTTTACGACGCGAAGGGAGCGCGGGTGGGCGCGCTCGGCGTCAGCGGCGATTCCTCTTGCGCCGACCACAACATCGCGTGGAAGGCCCGCCACCCGCTCGCGCTGGACTACGTGCCGGCCGGCGTCAGTCCCGCGAAGGACGACAACATCGTCTATCTCGACAAGGCCGAGCAGGCCAATGGCTTCAAACACCCGATGTGTGGCGGAACCGAGGACAAGGTGACCCTGCCCCCGGTGCGAAAGCGGTAAGTTGAGCCACAACGGGCGTGCACGCCCCGCCCTCGTGCAACGACCGGGAAGCCGCCGCATGGCCACCATTGGAAGCACGCCAGAGGCCACCATTGTGTACGGCATGCCGGCCTACGCCGACCGGGCCGCGGCCGTGGACGAAGTGCATGCGCGCCCGCATCCGCTGCTCCAGCCCCCGCGCGGCCTACTGCAATTCGCCTTCAGCAACCAGCGCGAGCTGTCCAATGTCGCATGACTGCCTTGCTTGACCAGATCCTCCTAGGCCCCCGCCATGCCATACAGGCGCAGATCTTTGAGCTCTTTGTCCAACTCACGCATGATCGGCCTCCTGCACGACAATGTCTGTGCGCAGGCTGTCGTAGCGCGCCGTGTCGGCCAGGGGGGCCTGGCTCACCTGCAGGATGGTCGCAACTGTCTCGGGCAGGGGCTGTGCCTGCAAGCGTGCCGGCACGTTGATGACGTGTTCGCAGCTCACAGCTTCGCAAGATCGAAGGGTAGAGCCTTGGGTATAAAGTGGCTCGATTCTTCGGTCTTCTGGGGCGGTGATTTACGCGACCTGCAGTGTCGGATAGTCTGTATAGCCCTTGGCGCCACCTGCGTAGAACGTGTTGGAGTCAGGCGCGTTCAGCGGTGCCTTGGCCCTGATGCGTGCGGGCAGGTCCGGGTTAGCCAGGAAGGCGGTGCCAAAGGCCACAGCGTCAAGCTTACCTTCGGCAATAGCTGCCTCTGCCTCATCAGCGCTGTAACCCATATTGCCCACCAACACACCCTTGTACTTTTCACGCGCTACGGGCATGACATCGGCCTTCTGCACGCCGAAGAAATCGGCGCGCATCACGTGCAGGTAGGCTAGCTTGAAGGCATTGAGCCTATCGGCCACGAAGCCGATGAGGGCCAGCGGGTCGCTGTCTTTCATGCTGTTGTAGCTGTTGAGTGGCGACAGGCGCAGACCCACACGCTCGGAACCGATCGCCTGGGTCACGGCAGTGAGTACCTCGAACAGCAAACGTGCACGGTTTTCCAGCGATCCGCCGTAAGCATCGGTACGCTGGTTGGGCGTATCGCGCAGAAACTGGTCGATCAGGTAGCCGTTGGCGCCGTGCACTTCCACACCATCAAAGCCGGCGGCAATGGCGTTGCGTGCGCCTTGGGCAAACGCAGCCACGATGCCGGGAATCTCTTCGACGGTCAGGGGGCGGGGCACCGCGTGCAGCACCTTGCCTTGGGGCGTGTGAATCTCACCCTCAATAGCGGTGGCGCTGCTGGAGACAATGGGGGCGCCATCGGCAGCGCCAGGGTAGGCTGCGCGGCCAGCGTGCCAGATCTGCATGAAGATGCGTCCGCCCTTGGCGTGCACCGCGTCGGTCACCTGCCTCCAGGCTGCAATCTGCGCGTCGTTGTAGATGCCAGGCTCATTGACGAAGGCCGATGTACCGGGCGCCACCATGGTGCATTCGGAAATCAGCAGGCCGCCGGTGGCTCGCTGGCTGTAGTACTCGGCCATCAGCGCGTTGGGCATGTGGCCAGCGTCGGCACGGGTGCGGGTCAGCGGTGCCAGAAGGATGCGGTTGGGCAGGGTGAGAGAACCTACTTGAAGTGGATTGAATAGCATGTGGATGAAAACCCAGATTAGTGAACAGAAAACAGTGGTAAAGCTAACAGTTTTCCCAATACTCAGAACTTTGAAAGGTCTCTGAACTTTGAAAGGTCACTGAAGACTGCTTTGGCACGGCTGGTGATTTTGCACCCAACGCACGATGTAGTAGACGCAAGTGGGTAGGCCTTTGCTTCCGACAGTTTCGCGGCGGTCTCCAGCCGTACATGCACCAAACGCCTTTGGTCATCCACCGCGTCGCAACTCCCTGACACCCCGGCCAAGCTTGCGGCGCAACAGGGCCCGCAGGGTCACCCCATCCGAGTACCCGACCTGTGCGGCGACCTGGTCGACGCTGGCGTTCCCGGTGCGCAAGAGATGGACGGCATGCTCCACGCGCAGGTCCTGGAAATACGACAGCGGTGTCTTTCCCAAAACGCTTTGCAGCCGCCGCGCCAAGGTGCGCTCGCTTGTGCCCGCGGCACTGGCCGCCTCGGCCAGCGAGAAACCCTGCGCGAGCCGACGTCTGGCCCAGCACTCGAAGCGCTCCACCATCGGGTCGGCATGCGCAAGGTGGTCGGGAATCACGAACTCGGCTTGCGAACTGCGTGTCTCGACCAGCAGATAGCGTGCCACCAGGGCCGCCAGCGCCGGACTGCGCCCTCGGATGATGCGCAAGGCCAAGTCGACGTGCGCCAAAGCGGCACCCGCGGTGGTGAAGCGTGTCGAGTTCACGATCATGCGTGACTCGTCCAGAGTGACGTTCGGATAGCGCTGCCGAAACATCGGCCCCAGCCACCATGACGTCGTCGCACGATGCCCATCAAGCAGGCCACTCTCTGCAAGCAAGAAACTACCGGAGCAAGCGGCACCAAGGTGCGCGCCAGCGGTGCACCACTGCTGTAGCGCCGCGACCGCGTCGGGCACATCGGGGCGTGTGAGTCGAGCCGAGAGCGTGTCAGGCATCTTGTCGCCAAACGCCGGCACGAGCACGACGTCTGGTTCGGGCACACCATGCGCAGTGACCACGGGGACCGTCAAGCCTTGCGCAGTTCGGATGCGACGCCGCACGCCCACCAGCGTGAGCTCTATGTGCGCGGGAGCCTGTGGCAGCGAGCCCGCCATCGCATTGGCTAAGCCCACTGTGTCAGTGAACGCCGCAAGCCCCAGATCAAACACGCCATCACAAACAAGGAGGTGGAGTTTCATGGCAGCAATGATATCAATGTTGTCATTATTGCCAATAGAGATGTCTGTCATGAAGACTCAGACTGCAGTCTCGTCGATCCCTTTACCCACTTTTCCATTTACCCAAAGGAATACAGCATGACCAAGCTCGCCCTGTTTGTTCGCCTCGAAGCTAAACCCGGCCAGGAAGCTGCGCTTGCCGACTTCCTGGCCAGCGCACTGCCGCTCGCCAACGCCGAGTCCGGCACCACGGCCTGGTTCGCATTGAAGTTTGGCCCTTCGACGTTTGGTGTGTTCGATGCCTTTGCCGATGAGGCAGGTCGCCAGGCGCATCTGAACGGCCAGATCGCCGCGGCCTTGATGGCAAACGCAGCGACCTTGCTCAGTTCTCCGCCCAATATCGAGAAGGTCGAACTTCTTGCAGCCAAACTGCCTGCATGACAACTCGGCCTTGACCCAATCAGCTCACGCTGCAGGATGGGGGTCACACAGCCCTACGTGCGACCCCTCATTCGTGTGATGACGAATGAGTTTCTCAATAGCCTCGGGTGGGACTTTCGTATGGTAGCTGTGCGCACGATACGCCTGGGAGTTCTTCCCAGCGCGGAGGCCCTCCTGTCTTGACCGCAGTTCCTTGGCCCCGGTGTAGCGTAAGCCTGAATCGCCCCGGGATTCCCGGAGGCTCGTTGGCGTGAGTCACGTCTCCGTGGGCGTCCCGACAGAATTGCAGAGGGCCACGACACATCGTCCGCTTTGGGTCGCATCACGCCTTGCTTCTGGGTGTAGGAGAAGCCTGACCAACCCTTCATCAGGAGTTGGGCATGGCAATTCTTCACACATCTCAGCACCACGAGCCCTGGAACAAGGGCAAGCTGATCGGGCAGAAGGCACCGCTCAAGCTGAAAGACATCTGGGCTATTCGCATTCGCCTTCAGCTCGGCCACAAGGTCCGTGACCTCGCCCTCTTCAACCTTGCGATCGATTCCAAGCTACGCGCCTGCGACTTGGTGAAGCTGCGGGTATCGGATGTTTCCCATAGCGGTCAAATGGCATCCCGCGCCATCGTGATGCAGCAGAAGACCGGCCGACCCGTCCAGTTCGAGATCACCCAATCGACTCGCGAGGCCGTGCAGGCTTGGATCACCCACGCTGAGCTCAAGCAGTCGGATTTTCTATTTAGAAGCCGTATTTCGGACTCGCCCCACCTGTCGACGAGGCAGTACGCCCGCATCGTCCATCGCTGGGTAGAAGATGCTGGCCTCGAGTCGGGTTCCTACGGCACGCACACGATGCGCAGGACCAAAGCTTCGTTGATCTACCGCCGGACGCGAAACCTCAGGGCGGTTCAGCTATTGCTTGGGCATACGAAGCTAGAGAGCACCGTGCGTTACCTAGGTATAGAGGTCGATGACGCCCTGGAGATCGCCGAGCAGACGGATGTCTGAAGCCATAAGGCTCGCTCCTCGACCGTAGAGGGTCGGGGAGCGGCCAAGAGCGGACGAAGGAGTTCCACTGACACGCCAATCCGGCAGGTACTCTCGTCCAAATTCCGACTTCAGCGCCAAGACGTAATATGCATGAGGAAAATCATTTAGGCCATCTCGATGACGACGCGCCGTCCAAAATGCCATACATCGCGGACAGCATTGGCTCTATCGAACTCGCCACTTCAGGAAAATCGTCCTCTCGAAGCAACTTGTAAGGATCCGTAAGCTCAATCGTCTGCGCGAATTTGTTATCCGTCTCCATTTCGGTACTGACAATGACTTGTGCGCCAGCGGGCAAGTCATTGGCGAGAAACTGAAGTACTTTGGGCAAATTGATGTCGTCTTGCCCCTGCTGATTTGGCGAGTCAATCACTAGAGGAACGGCGAATGAGCCGTGCTTGCCCAAGCACACTGTCCAGATGGCGGCGTAATACGCCAAGATTGAACGGGGCCCACTGCTTCCCGACAAGTCGGGCCTACTAGCGAGACGAAGGCGGCTCGTGTCTAGTGCATGGAGGTTTAGCTTTACCAGCGCCGCCGCATAGGCGGCTCGGAACTCAGCCAAGATTTCCTTTGAACGGGCTGCACTGGTCAGCTCTTTTAGGGTGCGCTCCATGTCCTGCAACCTACCCAGCTTCGAATCAATTTCACCCTTGAGCTTGGCGCTCTCGTCATCGAACGAACGAATAGCGTTCTCGGCGCCAATGCTGTTGACGACATCACTGAACGCCAGTTCCCCTCGCCTCGTGGCAAGAATTTCGGCTACCCGGTTGTAGCTCGATTTGAGCTCGGACAATTGAGCGCGGGTCTGCGCCGTTTGCTCCCGTAGCTTGGTGGCGCTTATGCGTAATTGCGCGACAAGCTCCCGCAGTACGCGGGCGTCTTCGGCGTAGTCCAGCAGCTCAAGGAAAGATTCCTTGTGCTCGGCGTTACAGGTTGGGCAAACCAGAACCTCTCTCGGCTCCTGCCGCAGGTACGTGGAATCTTTGGAGTAGGTCTCCAAGGCGGCGTTTGCTGCCTTGACTTGGTTCTCAATACCTTCCAGAGCTTCCTGCTCGCGAACAAGCTTCTCCCGAACCTTTTCTTGTTCGGCGTTCAGCTTGGAAACTTCCTTAGTGAGTTCCCCCACTTCTGCTTGGAAGTTGTCGGGATTCACTTTCGGCATTCGTTGGGGAGCGCTTTCTTGGAAGCGAGCTTTCGTGCGCTCCAAAGCGCGCCTTTCGCGTTCAAGTTCATCGACGGCTCGCTGCAACAGAGCTCGCTCCGCGCTTAACGAGTAGTACGCAGGCGGCTTGATGCCCGAGAAATATTCGAGAATCGGTCCCACAGGAGCGCGGAACTGCTTTAGGCCAACGAAAGTGTCCCATGTCGATTGCCAACTACCATCCTGATTGATGTAGAACGGAAGAAAGAAGCAATTGGCATCCGCCGACACCGTCGCTGCGTTCTTGTCGGTCAAGACGAGGTTGAACCCTAGGGTTTGCGTGAGGGCACGAGTCCACTCTCCGTGGCTATTTGCAACCGTCAACAGCTCGCCATCGGCTGAAAACAATGCCCTATGGCCCTGCTGATGAAGAGCACTGTACCTAACCCCGCCGACAGAAAAGTCGACTACGGATACCGTGCTCTCGTCCCATTCCGTCAGACCACCTTGCGGCCTTGCCCCAAGGTCCGGAAGAGAGCCTTAATCAGGCTCGACTTTCCCGTGTGATTTCGCCCGACTACGAGTGTGCTCGTCGGGTGGAAGTGAATGTTCCGCGCTCTTCCGTCGCGGTGCGACATGAGCCTGATACTTTCGAATTGGAAGCTTTTCATAGGCTTTAGTTCGAAGACTCCTGATGAGCTTCTTTAGGTCTGGGCCGCGCATTTTGTTATTGCTCTCAATGCAAAATGGGCAAGAATTTCCGCCTTACGAAAGTCGGAATGATTCGGCGTAAGCGCCTCATAGGCCTCGTCAAAGAAGGGAAGCAGCTTCGCCGATGGCTCCACTTTCGACAGGTAGGCGTCGCAATCGTGCGCAAGCGCGGTCTCAGCCGACGAGACGGTGCCCATTACTTGGCGTTGATAGATGGAGGCAGCGGCCACCTGCATCCTCGTCAGCTCAAGGAAGTCCATTCCTTCGTTCGACAGTTGCGCCACCCACGCAGTTAGCAGCTCGATGACATCTGGAATCTTTTCAAGCTCACCAAGTGCGGCGGAGAACTCCGCAAGTGAATAGCCGTGCCGAGCTTTGACTTCGTCGAAGTCCGCGCATGGCTCAGTCCTCGCCCCTAGTGGCGCTATCTTCGTCAGCAGCGATTCGACCAGCGACTGAGCCTGACCCGCATGGCGTGGACTGCGCTTCGCAAGAAAGCCATGAGCAATACCTACAACATGCGGACCAGGGGAGTTCACCGGCAGGTCAGTGCGCTCGAAAAATATCTTTGATAGGTCCGGCCCGGAACCGCCGCCAGCATGCAACGTGACTAGACCACTGGTAAGCAATTCTCGCTGCGCGTCCGCCAGCACTGACAAGGGAACCGATGCATGAACCGCGGCATTCTGTCCATTGGCGAGGGGTACGTCGCAGCCCGCATTGGATAGAAACCGACCAGAGCTCGCGATAGTAGTGATGGCACTTACCGTTTCGTACAGCTTTCCGATTGGGCTGCCCTTAACTCCGTCAAGTGGCTTTGCCTTGGCGGAAGGAGCATGCAGCCCGGTGAGCTCGCCCCAGCCCCACTCTTTGCGGTCCTTCTTCTTGACTTGATAGACCGCAATCGCCGTTGGTGACGTTGTCGAATCAAGGACCGCTATGTCTTGAATGGCTTCGAACAGCACCAAGAAGTCCGTCTGACCGGCTTCGGCCAGTTCGAACATTCGCATGAGGCCCCAATGGCGTTGGAACTCAATTCCCTTCTGGTTATGGCTTCCGCCAACCTCGGCATACTCCGAGGAGGTGGCAACGTGCACGAGCTCCTTCAGCGCTTCTCCTGCCATTATTAGACAGCCCCCTTTGCCCCTGCGGTCCAGTTTCGACTAGCAAGCCGCGTCGTGCAAGGCAGGGATTTCGTTTTGGACCTTAGGCTTAAGGTCCCACTGATGTCAGGACAATTAGCTAGGCCTCATCTTTAGGCGCTCAATGAGTCCGCTTCGGGTCGTCAGAGGTCACTGGCAAACTTCTCTTCCCGTCAATGACCAAGCATGGAGGCAGCTGTTGAACACCACTACCCACTTCCTTGCGGAAGCAATCCAGCTAGCCAACGACAACGTGCGAGGTGGTGGACGGCCCTTCGGCGCCGTTGTGGTTCGTGACGGACTCGTCATCTCTCGGGGCGTGAATGAGATCCTGGCCACGAACGACCCGACATCGCATGCCGAGCTGAACGCCCTTCGAGCCGCCAGCCGGGCGCTCGGGACACCCAACCTTGCCGGTTGCGAGGTCTATGCCAGCGGCCAGCCCTGCCCCATGTGCATGGCAGCAATGCGGATGGCCGGGATCACGCGGGTGCGTTACGCCTACTCCAATGAGGACGCAGAGCCCTTCGGGCTCTCCACCGCCGCGATCTACACCGACCTGGCCAAGCCGTTCGCGGACCAGTCCATGGACATCCAGCACGCGCCGATCAGCCTTGAGCCGGATATCTACAGGGCGTGGAAAGACGCCCAACAAGGCTGAGCGCTTCCCACGCCTAGAACCAGACTTTTCTGACCCGTCGGATGGATATTGGCTGATGCCCTCACTCCGGGCCACAGGCGAAACTGTACTCGTTGGCAACGCACGGGACCGGCCACCGGCTAGGACATCCACCCGTCGCGCGCCCCGCCAGGGATGACGGGGCCGCCGACCGCGCCTAGACCAGCGGTTCCGCCTCAGGAAGCTCTTGAGCTGTAGGGCGGAAGTGCCCGCCGGAAGAACATTAGTAGTATTACTACTAACCAACTATCATGGCCCGTCTCAAACGGTGAGCCCACCGTCTCCGAGACTGCCGCCATGCTCGATCTCCCGCCCGCCCTCCTGCCGCCTGGCGTCATCGGACCTGCCGATGCTGACGCGCCAGAGCTTGCGCTGCCTTTGCTGTCGAACCGGGTGACCTGCGGCTTCCCGTCGCCGGCCGAGGACTTCTATGGCGAGAACGACGCGCTGGACCTCAACCGGCACTGCATCCTCAATCCCGTCTCGACCTTCTTCATGCGGGCCGACACCGGGGTCTCGATGATCAACTTCGGCATCTACCCCGACGACACGCTGATCGTGGATCGCAGCATCACACCGCGACACGGCCACATCGTGATCGCCATCTGGGACAGTGGCTTCACCTGCAAGCAGCTGCAACGGCGCGGCAGGCGGTTCGAGCTGCATTCCGGGCATCCGGACTATCCCCCGATCCTGGTTCCCCCCGACATGGAGCTGGAGATCTGGGGCGTGGTGACTTGGAACTTCCGTCAACTCCTGGGGCGCAGGCGATGAGCGACATCCCGCAGAGCTGGAAGCACAAGCTGAAGCCGATGGAAGGCCCCCGCTGGCCGCTGCGGTGCCGCCACGTGTTTGCCATCGAAGATGTCCTGCGGCTGCAGGCAGGCCTGTGGCCGCGCGACATGGACGACCGCTGGGCGATCTGGCTGGACGGCGATGTGCTGCGGTGCTGGCGTTCCTGGACTGGCACCTGCATCTACGAGGCCCGCCTGACCCCACACGCTGACGGTTCGGCTACCGCCCTGATGCTGGACGTGCTGGATGAGCCGGAGACCTATGCGCGAGCCACTACCGAGGAGGCCGAATTGCAGCGCTTCGAGGGCGTCTTGAGCCTGATCCGCCAGCTGCGCAGCGAGGCGGAATCGATCGTCCACCTGCCCGTGGACTGAAGGGTCTGGCGGAGCGACGTGCATGTTTGGCCTGGTCGACGGCAACAACTTCTATGCCTCCTGCGAGCGGGCGTTCAAGCCCGAGCTGCAGGGCGAGCCTGTCTGCGTGCTGTCCAACAACGACGGCTGCGTGATCGCGCGTAGCCAGGAGTGCAAAGACCTCGGGATTGGGATGGGCCAGCCAATCCATGAGGTGTCGCCAGCGTTGCGTCGGCGGCTGCGGATCTTCTCGGCCAACTTCGCCCTCTACGGCGACCTGTCGGGCCGAGTAGTGTCGATCCTGCGCGACCAGTTCGCCCGGGTGGCGGTCTACTCCATCGACGAGTCCTTCGTGGACTTCCAAGGCATCCCGGCAGAGCAGCGCGAGCAAGTCGCCGCCGGGGTGCGGGCCCGGATCCGGCAGTGGGTGGGCATTCCCTGCTGCGTGGGAATCGGGCCAACCAAGACACTGGCGAAGCTGGCCAACAAGCTCGCCAAGAAGACGCCCCACGGCGTCGTGACAGTGCTGCCCGGTGATGCGGTGCTGGAGAAGTTTCCCGCAGAGGATGTCTGGGGCGTCGGCCGCCGTCTCACGGCGCGGCTGGGTGCCGAGGGCATCCTGACCGCGGCAGACCTGAGCCGCGCCGATCCCGAAACACTGCGGGCGCGCTACGGCGTCGTACTGGCCCGCACCCAGCGCGAGCTGCAGGGCATCGCCTGCGCGAATCTGGAAGAGAGCGAGCCGGACCGGAAGCAGATCGTGGTCAGCCGCTCGTTTGGCAGTGAGGTCGTTGCGCTGGACGACCTGCAGCAGGCCGTGGCGACCTTCTCCCAGCGGGCCTGCGAGAAGCTACGCGCTCGCTCCCTGCATGCCAACGGCGTCTGGGTCTGGTGCAACACCAACCCCTTCAAGCCGGATGCGCCGCAATACCACCCATCCGGCGCCATGCCGCTGATCACCCCGACGTCCGACACCCGCGAGGTGCTGCGCCTTGCGCAGCACCTCGTGCGGGCGATGTATCGGGAGGGCTATCGCTACAAGAAGGCAGGCGTCGGCCTGCTGGATCTGACTCACGGCGACCACCAACAAGGGGATCTCTTCGCACTGGCCGATCCGCGCTCGAAGAGCCTGATGGAGGTCATGGATCGAGCCAATGCCCGCTTCGGGAGAGGGGCGCTGGGGTTGGCGTCGAGTGCGTGGCGCCCGCGCAAGGGGGCGCTGGAGAGACCATTGTGGGGGATGAACCAGACGGCGTTATCAGGACGGTATACGACGAGCTGGCATGAGCTGGCGATCGCCAGATGACCATGGATACCGGACCGTACTTTAGCTGGAGGACCGGCTAGCCTCATCTACACACCAATGTCTCCGATGGCTCACCAAGCCGCCCTGCGCGACTAACCTAGTTGCTCATCCAGATATTTTCGCAAAGCGGCCAATCCATCGACGCCCTCTTCCGCTACAAAGTTGATCGCGGATCGCCCGGCAAATAGCGGCGCACTGTTTGGGCGGATCATCCAACTGTCAGCCTGGTGTTCATTGGGGAAGATGGTGTGCAGGGCCTTATAGATGCCAAGAAAGTAGCTGATGCGGACGAGTACATCACGAGGCATCTCTGCAAAGTCGCCGTCTAGCAATGAATCTAGAGCCTGTTGATCTTGGCAGCCCAACAGGAAGCACTGTTGGGCGTGGGATATTTGCCACTTTTCGGCTATGCGGAAAAACGTCCGGAGGCCGGGGCCCAACAGCCCTTGCTCGGTCATAGAACGGCTGCCACTGCACGGTTGCGAAGGGAAGTCAGGGTGCACGTCTGGAATGCGTTTAGCAACCTGCAAAATGGCAGCGCCGCCCGTGGGGCGGCGCTGATGGTGACGCATTGTTGTGCGAGCTGTTACTCCCGCTGCCCCCTTCACGGCGCGCTCCGTGATGACAGAGTGCGTGATCCGATCTGATTCCTTGCCGGGTGCCATTGC
The DNA here is from genome assembly GCF_014395425.1 of Thermomonas brevis. Taxonomy (NCBI): domain Bacteria; kingdom Pseudomonadati; phylum Pseudomonadota; class Gammaproteobacteria; order Lysobacterales; family Lysobacteraceae; genus Thermomonas; species Thermomonas brevis. The sequence continues at coordinate 148,447 of NZ_CP060711.1, read as the reverse complement.
TTCACCACGAAGAGATGGTGCGCCGTTGGAGCACGCGATGCGATAGGAATGTTGCGCACGAACGCGTAGGAGTTTTCCTAAGGACCGTAGATCAACGCGTCGAACCGACATCAGGTGTCTCTTGGCGTCGCTATACGGTGTGAAATTGTGGAGGTGTTACGCATCGCAAGCCTACCCACGATAAGCATCCCTAATCTCCTGCGCCAAACGTCAGCGTTCAGGTGTCGGCTCAATCGAGTTGATCAGTTGAGCTTCCAGCGCATGGCTGACACTGATCCAGCGGCACCATCCAACCACGCTCATCCGCCTCAGCGAGTAGCTCCGTGTAGGCCTCTCTCAGTTCAGGGGCGACGTCGGCAGCCCACACATGCTCACATAGGTCGCCCGCGATGTTGGCCCAGCCCACCCAAAAAACGGCATGGGGCACTGAACGGTCGGTTTGGGTGAGGTAGTTCGACAATTCACGAAGGCGCGGATCGGTCATGCAGCCTCCCTGACCAGCTCATAGAAGGGATGTCGCTTGTCGTCCAAGATTGCAAGCAGGTCTTCGTCTGACCGGCCCTGGGGTGTCAGCCACGCAATAGCATTCTCAGGCTTGATGTTGATGACCGTGCGGTCATGCCCCTGCGCGGCGACTTCCGGTTCAGGCTCATCGGTAATGGCGGCGAACGACCACAAGTCAGGCTCTGTACCAGTGGGATCTACCCAGTGGGAGTACAGACACGCGATGAACATTGTGCCGCCGGACCTTGGCTGGAAGTGGATTTCCTTTGACCCACCGTGACCGTCGTCCACGTTCTCGTAGAACGTCTCGGCGAGCATGAGCGCATGAGTGTGTCCAAATTGGCGACGCCAGAACTTCTGAAGATTGTCCCGTCGCGCGTTGTACTTGCCGGAAACCTGGCCCGTTTTCGTGTAGTCGGTCGTGGAATCCATGCCTTGGGGACGGCACAGGTATCGCATTGGCCGGACGATGGGCTTCCCGTCCTCGACTAGGAGAACCGGGGCGTACCACAAGGGGAAGATTCGGTCGTCATGCGTCGGGTGGTGGCTTGTGCGTTTGGCATCGGCAATCCAACGCTCCATCTGCTTGATCTTGTTGGATGCGATTCGCTTGTCATTGGCTGCGGCTTTCGTTGGCTTGGTCGCCAGCTTCGCTTCCGCCGCTTGCAGGCGTGCCTTTTGTTTTTCCAACTCCACCTCGCTTTCAGCCAACTTGCGTCCATTCCAAGTACCGATCAGATCCTGGATCCTTCGCTCCACCTCGGTCTTGGGTAGAAGGAAGTTGAGATCCATTCCTTTGGGGATTTTGGTGCCATCGGAAAGCTTGTTTCGGACCCGATAACGATCGTCCCGGCGAAGGTACAACTCCCAGAATGCCCTGATGTCGATGTCTGCGCCAAACCGTTTCACATACTGGTCGTACAGAGTCCAAGCTTCAGCGGAGTAGCACATGTCGTTCTCAATGAGCCGGGTTCGGATGAATGCGTTGAGCGAGCGCCAGCAGCTCGTCTTCCGTTGCTTTCGGATTCGCCTCACCCTTTACCACGAGGCGTGGCCCCGACATTGCCCACATGTAGATGTCCCATCCGAAGACGAGGGTGGCAAGTCGAGCCCCCCACCAAGCGGCAATATCGGATGCTTTCATGACTGCTACCACCTGGGTTAAGCCGCGGCGCGGCGTCGGCTTGGACGTCTTGTTAGGCCCCAGCCTACTGCGACAACCGCACAGCTTCAAACGACGGCCGGCGGAAGACGAGGGTTTGAAACTCTTGGACCTGCACAGGTTGGCCGGCAGGTGACCCATACAGTTCAAAGGAACCCTGCGCGACGACCATGCTATTAGTGGCCAGCCGAACTCTTACGGGAGTTGACCCTGTCGAGTGTCGGCCCCGCACCAGGGGTGCGGCCAGGGCTCCGATATGGGTCCTAACGACCCGCACGGATGGATCCCATGCGATGGCAACGAGGAGGAGATGCCCGACCGTGCCTGCAATGCCAGTAGCAACACTCCAAGGGCGGTGGATCTGCATGCTGGGGCCTAACACCTGATTTAAGCCGCGCCGCGAAGCGGCGTCGGCTTGGACGAATTGTTAGGGGGCACGCTAATTGCTGTAACCACGGCGGAATGGGAAACACCTCGGGCTCCGGAAGCAAGAACGTTACCTCCGGCATCAGCGGGAAAACGACCTTTCGGCCAGAAGCGAGCCCGTAAAGGCGATCAGTGGTCTGTGCCTATTGCTCCAAGAGGTCAATCTTGGCCCCGTGGCGATCCTGGGAGCAGAAACAGCGCATCAGATCGAACACCCGACTAGGCAGTTAGCGCTCTCGCTTAAGTCTCCGAGGAGGGTCGAGGAGGTCGCCGATCATTCGAGGTAGCCCACCACCAACGCGGAATTGCCGAATGTGAGTCAGCATGTCTACTGCGTTTTCGTCGTGCGAATTGAGAAGATCAAGCATGAACTTATCAATCATCCGAGCTCGGATCTGTTCCACCCCGGTCAGGTTCCCCATAGGCGATGACGCTATGTCGTCGGTCTCTTGGTGCTTGGCTGTCGAGGCTCGCAGCGCATCCAGGAGTTCAGTCCGCAACACACTGTAGTGGTCTTCAAACGCCGCGAGGAAGCTGGAGAGTGAATTGTCGACGCGAACGATGGGCGACTCTGGCTGGGCTGGGTGTCGGAGCCTGTCGGTGGACATGAAGCCATCTTTGCCCCATTCCGGATCGTAGTCTTTGGCGCGTTTTCGCACCCAAAATCCGAAGTGCTGCGGTTTGATGGGTTCGTCAGTCCGCCTAACTATTCGCCGTTCAACTAGCGCCACAAGGCTCGTGCGGGCTTCCTCCCCCATCCGCCATCTTCGGACAAAAGCACCAATGGCGCGGCGGATCGCATCAAGGTAAACATCCGCCTCCCTGAACGAAAGAGCGTCCTTGGCCAGACAGAACGCACACGAAAGCAGCGCGATGGCGTCGAGTGATCCGATCTGCGCCACGTCCAGCGCTGCTCGTTTTGTATGCCCGAGATTCCTGTGCTCATGAATCGCTTTCGGGAGGCCAGCCCGTCGAGCCAGGATGCGTTCGGTGGGAGTCAATCGAAGCAACCCTAGGCGCTCCATCAAGGCCAACTGAAGCGGGCGCACGAGGGCGCCGGGGATCTCCTGCTTTCCGGCGAGCGTCCAGAAAGGCGACTCATAGAGTTCTTTCGCGAGCTGGAAAACCGCATCGGCGTGAACAACGTCGATGAGACGTTGTCCATTGAGGCCACGAATGACCCCCGGGTTGCTCCCTGAATAGTAGATGCGATGGAAGAGCCGTCGCCGGCCGCGGCTGTCTGTGGTCAGGTCTTCGGTCGGGTAGTGGCGGTCGATCTCCGGCAGCCAGTAGGCATCGAGGTCATCCCAGGACCGTGCCCCAGCCATCAATTCGTAGACCACGCAGGCCCAAAGGCGAGATCGCACGCGGACGGCGATGTCGTCGGCCCGGTTTGCGCGCACCTGCTTCTCAGCTGAATCCTGATCACTATGGTCTTGGAGTGTCATATGAGCCGAAATGACATGTCAGTGACACTCCAGTTAGCCTGCCACTATCGGCCACCACGTGTCACTAGGCGCCACAAGCCATGCGAAGTCGGACGCATCTCACACAACCGCCCGACGTGGCCAGGTCCATGGTCGACATCCACGGGGAATTGGTCGGGGGAACGTCTCTTCAACACTGCCTGGGCTTCCGCAGCGCGAGGTCGTTTCAGCGGGCTCTGCAGGCTGGGAACCTGCCGGTGGACACCTTTTTGCTACCCGGAAGGCGCGGAAGGTTCGCGCGGACGAGGGACGTGGCGCTGTGGTTGGCCACACTCGGCCGGGAGTCGGGTTAACCGTGAGCGATTTGGTGTCTGGCTCTAGGGCAGAACAACTCCCCACTCTCTAACCGATGCCATGACCTCGGAGCGAGCACCGCCGATGGGCGTGCGCACCGAATCTGATGCTACGAACTGGAACAACAGAAACTAAAGAAACTAACCAGGAGGAACTACGCGCCGACCAACGCCCGACTCACTAATTGCCGAACTTTCCAATCCCGGAAAAAGAAACGGGACCCCTGCCAGGGTCCCGCGATGCCATAGGGCGCTCACCCGCAGCATCGTTCTTTTCCTGGGCATTGTCAACTGCTACCTCTGGCAGCCTAATGAAGGACATCCCCAGATGAAAAACAACCGCAAAGAGGCCAACAGCATGCCGTTGGTCGCCGTGACCTCCGCCCTTGACGAGGCCGTCGACAGGCACAACGAGCGGCTCCGTCCCGTCCACTACCAGACCCACTTGAAGGTACCGGGCGGACCGGCATACCGCTGCCACCTGTACATCAGTCCGTTGTCCGCATGGTTCTGAGCTACCGGTTCGAGCCCGAACCCGTGCACTGAGCGCCGAGGCGCCGTTCGCGAGCGCGAGCTGTGCCTTTTCTCACTGCCACTCGACCGGGAAATCCCCGGTCCCTTGCCGTGCGCCTTAGCGGCGCGCGAAGGAGCTGTCATGACTGCTGGAACCACCGCGACCGCGGGCGCTTCGTCCGTGGCATCGCATGCCATTGATCCGAACCTGTCCTACACCCCTCGCAAGCTGACCCGTGGCGAACGTAATCGTCGCGAAGTATTCGTCTTCTTTTCGCCACGCAACCAGCGAGTCGTCACGATCGCCGACGCGGTCAACGCCGCAGTGGCACTCAAGCTCGAATTCGATCCCGCCATCCAGAAATACGTCGAGCGTCCGCGGCGCATCCAATTCACCGCCAAACGACAGATTGATGTGTCGTTCTGGACACGCGACACGTCGGGCGAGGAGCGCTTCTTCTTGGTGGTTCCCGAAGCAGGCGCCGTTGGCAGCACGACGGGCACCGTCTCCGTTCGGGATCGAAACGAACTCGACGACGCCGCCCAGCGCAATGGCATCCGGCTGCACTATGTCACTGAGCTGGAATTGCTTTCCGCACGGGCTTGGCTTGCGACGGGCTTCGAACTGTTGCCGTTGGTGTGGGAATACGGCCGGCTGGCGACGCGCTCGCTTATTCGGAACCAGGTCCGAGCTCGCCTCGCCAACAGCGAACGTGTCTCACTGTCGAACCTCATCAAGACACTCGATTTCACGCCTGCAAGCGTGCGTGCAGTCGTGGCCGGCATGATCCATCACGGCGAGTTGCGGTTGGTGGACTACTTGCCGGGCGCTGCCGACGCCGTCTTGGAGATAGCCCGTGCGTAGCCTCTACACGTGCTACCCCAGTGAGGAGCTTGCTGCCTGGTACAAACCGAAGGAATCGGATCTCACCGAATCGATCCGGTCGCGCTTCAAGGAAGCGTGCGCTGCCTTGACGGCGGTCCTGACAGGTGACATGGGCATTACCCGTGCGGCTGACGCGCACGGGTTGTGCCATAAACGCCTGCGCGCCATGGTGAAGCGCGCCCCGCAACTGGCGCACGACGGGCAACCGTACGGGTTCAGGGTGTGCGTGCCATGGGGCACCTATCAGCGCGGCGAACAGAAAGGCGATGCGGAAATGCCGCGGCTGGCCGGTCCGCATGCGATGAGTCAGCTCCTCTCGGCGCGCCCCGAAATTGCGATCTGGATCGACGAATTCGGGCAGCCCTTGCCACCGGGGCGACCGCCGAAGGCCTTCGATCGGTTGCACGCGAAGATCGTGGCCGAGCTCAAACGCTTGGACTTGCGGGATTTCTATCCCCTGAATCAAGCGGATCAGGGGCGTCGTGCCCTGCTCCGCTTTATCCGCCAGCGCCGCATCGATCACTCCGATGTCGGCAATCTCGACACCGCCGATGCCCCGCCCTCCACCTTGTCGGGAATTTTCCGGGGAAGCCCGTTCGCCCGTACGGAAATCGACGGACATCGCATCGATATCGAGGCCGTCCTCGGCGTGGCATTGCCCAATGGCGGTTCGGTCAAGCGTCAGATCACTTCGATGTGGCTGCTGGTGGAGATCGAGGTTGAATCCCGCGTCATCGTCGGTTGGGTCCTGCGCGTCGGCAGGGCGTACAACAACCTCGATCTCGGCTCCTGCATCACGAATTCCCTGCAGCCGTGGAAACGCCGGGAACTGACGATCCCTGGCTTGGAGTACGCACCGGGCGCCGGCCTCCCCTCAGGCTCACTGGGCGCACACTCGTCATGGCGTTCGCGCTTGCTGGCCCTGGACAACGCGAAGGCGCATTCGGCCTTGGACTTTGAGCAGGCGTTCTGCCGCGCCCGCGGCGGCATGTTGTTTTATGGGCGTGCACACGAGCCACGTTCCCGCCCGATCGTTGAGCAGTTCTTCTCGCGCCTGGAGCGCGGCGCACTCCGCGATGTGCCGGGAGGTTTCGAGCCCGCCAAGCGCCTGGGCGAGAACAAGATCCGTATCAGCAATTTCGCGCCGAACGACTATCCGATCCAGTTGCATGCGTTCGAAGAATTGCTGGACGTCATCATCGCGAACTACAACGCAACGCCCCACCCCGCGCTGGGCGACCTGAGTCCGCTGCAGTTCCTGCAGATGCAAGGGCCGAAGGCCTTCGCTTTCATGCCTGACACGGCCGAGGAAGATGCCAGCGACATGGGGAGCGTGCTGGTGCCGCTAACGGTTCACGGCAATCGCAACGAAGGCGTCATGCCACACGTCAATTACATGTACGTGCGCTATCGCAGTCCGGATTTGGACCATAAGTGGGAACTGGTCGGTAAAAAGGTGCTAGCCCGCGTCCGTCGCCACGACCTTCGATCGTTCGTGCTGATGCGCACCGCCACCACGCCCCTGTGCGCCGTCCGGGCGGCCGCGCCCTGGAACCGCACAGCGCACGATGAGACCACACGGGCCATGGTCATGAAGTGGTCGAAGTTGAGGGCAGGCTTCTCCATCACCGGCGCGGATTGCGCAATCGCAGCATACGTCGCATTCCTGCGTGCACAGGCGCCAACCTCCCAGCAGGCAGTGGATCAACTTGCTCGCATGGAGCAGGTCCACAACGGCACGCCACCTAGCTCACGTCCGCCGACGATCAATGCCCCCATGAAGATCCCTCCGGGTGGCTGGATCAGCCTCGACGACGAAAACGACTTCTGAAGCTCCGGTTTTCCACCTTCCCGCATGGTGCGCAAGCGCCCAAAAGACCTCATGGACAACAACGAACATCCCATTTTCATCCCCAACAGCTACCAGATCTATACTAAGCCGACCGAATACCTCGCCAATTTCATCCTCTCCAATATCAGTCAAGGTCATCACGGTTGCTCGGTGTACGGCGGTGGCGGGCTCGGCAAGACGACTGCGCAGCAGTACCTGACCGGCAATGCGTCGCGCTGGCTGGTGAACAACAAGACGAAACAGCAGATCGGCGTCGCGGCGCGCATGGTGATGCCCAGCGGCATTCGTCGCTCAGACCGTGCGTTCTGGACCGCTATGAACCGGCGCCTGAAGCTCGTCAACGCCATCCGCATGGATCCCGGCCTGGGCCTCGAACGCTTGGTGAATTTCATTCGCACCCGTTGTGGCCAAGCGCGGCAACGCCGCATGGTGCTCTTCATCGACAACGCCCAGCGCATCACCGAGGCCGAGTACCAGTACCTCGAGGATCTGGATGGTTTGGTGCTCGACGAGAACCTCAGTCTGTTCCTCGTCCTGGTTCGCCAGAGTGATGCCGAGGGTGTCGATGTCGGCGACGACTGGCTGGAACGCCCGTCCCATACCGTGCGCCGCTGGTTCATGGACACTGCTCCGTTCCGGCCGCTGATGGGGATTGCGGAAATCACCCATGCCTTGGGGCGTTACGACCGTTCGGTCGCCTGGCCGACGCCGGACATGCCGTTCTCGCGCTACTTCGCCAAGAACGCGTTCGACCGCGGCTGGTGCCTGTCGAAGGATGCGCCGGTGATCTTCGAGGGCGTCCGATCGCTGCGCACGGAGTACAAGCTGCCCGAAACTGACGCGTGGCCGATGGCAACGTTTACCTTGGTCGTGCACTCGCTCCTCGCCGACATTGCCCACGAGAAATCGGACTTCAACGGTTTCACGCCTGAGCAGGTCAGGCACGTCCTCCTGGCCAGCGGCTATCTCCGCCTGGAGTTCGTCCGCGCCAAGATGCGCATGCCCGACATGCGCCATGACGAGGCCTCGTAATGGCCTGGCGTGACGTCATTCAAGGAGGGCCGGCATTGCCGGCTCTCCTTGGCGCTGATCTCGAACCCTATCCCTATATTTCCGGCTACGGGCTGCTTCGGAGGATGACGCAATTGGGCCGGCTGATGGGCGGTGAGCTGACGGCACTAGGGATTCGCAACCGAGTGACATCCGACGCACTGACCGCGACCCAAAGGCCTGGCGCCCCCAAATCGGGGCTGCTTCACGCACTTGGGTTGCGAGCGACGCGCGTCGGTGACTATTGGTCACCAGAAGTGTGGAGCCCGTTACGCACGGGGGGTGTATTAGAACGCCACAACCTCCCACTGCGCGATTGCCCTCTCTGCGCGGCCCATGGCTACCACTGTGCGCTTTTCCAGTTGCCTTTCATCGATCGCTGTCCATGGCATGCCGCCAAGCTGCACGCAGGCTGTCCTCAGTGTGGTCGAACCTGCTGGGCACGCTTTCACCCGGATCTTCGTCTTGGTCGGTGCGAGTGCGGGTACGACGCATTCGAGGTCAGGACGGCTTCGATCAACATGTGGCATTTCCCGGCGGCGGAAGTCGACGCATGGGCCAGCCGATTTCTGCACTGGGCCGCCGAAGAGCGGAAGTCCCGCCTGCTCGTAGTCCCCGCGCCGCATACCGACTGGATGCCTGGATACGCTGCACTGGCCCGCCAATCGCTTGACCTCGAGGGCATGCTCACAACCGCCAAGCCCACGGCCGAGCTGGAAGAGTTTTCCGATGCTGGGGAGGAACCACCCGAAGGCGAGTTCTGGAGCTGGAGCCTTCTGGGGGGCGAGCGTCCACTGACGTTCGTGCCGCTCCCCGCCTCGATGCACGCCAAGCTCGCTCAGGCAACCCTAGATGCCGTGGCAGCGTTTCCTGCCGATACTCCCACCCCACACGAGCTCGCCACCTTGAATGGTCTGGAGGAAGGACAGACCCTCCAACAGAACCTCGTCAACCGCCCCGAATACCTGATCGCTCCGCATGGGTTGTCCAGCGACCAGAACACTTGGCTCAACCTCTCTGCAGTCGACCCAACGGCAGCCAGTTTCTGCGGCGAGTTGCTGGACAGGGTGATCTCAGGTCTGGATGTGCGCGACGATGGATGTAGCCGATCCCTTCAGGCTGCCCGATCCCATGCGTTGGATGGGGTCTCGGGGCGACGCCACGTGACTAGAGCGCTGGAAGCCATCCTTGCCCGGGCGTATTCCCAAGGTTTGGAGAATGTACTCAGGTCTATGATGACCGGCGGGAAGGCGCCTGCGCGACAACGCTGGGTCTTGCCCACCGCAGAGATCGTAATCGGGAACGAGGTGGTTCGTTCGGTCAGGGTATGCTGGACGCCAACACGTCCACCCCCTTCCAGGCGTACAGTCGATATCCCGACGTCCATTTCACCCGCGCCAAAGCACAAGACTGGATCCAAGCCGTCGGCAACGCAGCTGCGGACCCGGAACCGACTGGCGCGCCGAGCTCGCAAAGTACGACAGAAGAAATAGCGGGCAGATCGTCGGCAGTTCGAGGAAATTATGGGCGGTTACTGGTAGTTCTGTGAGTTCCGGGCGTGTTGTTGGCAAGAAAATCTCCGACGAAACGCCCAGCTAGTTCGCGCTTCTCTTTTGATATCAGCCAGTTAGCTTCAGGGCGAATGCTCCGCGTCAATCACCGATTGCCTATGAGCTGCCAGCACGCCTGCCCAAGCCATCCTCACTCGCATAGACTGCATCCGCTCAACTTCTTCTTCCTAACTGGCCAGTAATGTCCTCGATCCGATGCATCCCGGCAGCGCGCCTGCAAGTCGGCATGTATCTGTACAAGATCGGCGGCTCTTGGCTGCAGCATCCGTTCCTCCGCAACAGCTTCCTGCTGACGGATGAGGATGACGTCCGGCGCATTCTCGACGCCGGCATCGAAAGCGTCTGGATCGACGAGTCCAAGGGTGCGCCGCTGCCGGACGGGAATCCGGCCGGCGAACCCAATGACACGTCGTTCAGCGGCGCAGCCGTCGAGCTGCCCGATGCTGCCGTGGACGCCGATCCCCTCCCCGGTCGCCGCGCCGTGCCGGTCGCTGCCGGAACCGTGGCGCTCGCCGCCGAACTCGAGCGGGCGCGCAACATCTGCCTGATCGGCAAGCAGCAGATCCAGGAGATGTTCGGCGAGCTGCGGCTGGGGAATACGGTGTGCCAGCAGACGGTGGTGCCGCTGGTCGAGGAGATCGCGGCGTCGGTGTGGCGCAATCCGGTGGCGCTGCTCAGCGTGGCGCGGCTGAAAAGCCACGACGACTACAGCTACCTGCATTCGGTCGCGGTGTCGGCGCTGATGCTGGCGCTGGCGCGGCAACTGGGGCTGGACGAGGAGCAGACCCGGCTGGCCGGGATCGGCGGATTGATGCACGACCTCGGCAAGGCGTTCATGCCGCTGGAGGTGCTCAACAAGCCGGGCAAGCTGACCGACGAGGAATTCGCGATCATGAAGACGCACTCGGCGGCCGGCGCGCAGGCGCTGCGCGAAGGCGGCGCAGAGCCGGGTGTGGTGGACATCGCCCTGTCCCACCACGAACGGATGGACGGCCGCGGCTATCCGCACGCGCTGAAGGAGCCGGAGATCTCGCTTCTGGCGCGCATGGGCGCAGTCTGCGACGTCTACGACGCGGTGACGTCGATCCGGCCGTACAAGCGCCCCTGGGATCCCGCCGTGGCGATGCGCGAAATGGCGCGCTGGGACGGGCATTTCGACAAGCGGGTCTTCAACGCCTTCGTCAAATCGGTGGGCATCTATCCGCTGGGCGCGTTGGTGCGGCTGGCGTCCGGGCACCTGGCTGTGGTCGTGGAGCCGGGTGCGGACTCACTGCTCAAGCCGAAGGTGCGCGTGTTCTATTCGCTGCGTTCGCGGGAAAAGATCCTGGTGCGGACGCTGGACCTCGCCGATCCGGGCTGCACGGACAGCATCGTCGGGCCGGAGAATCCGGAGCAATGGGGGTTCGCCAACCTCGAGGCGCTCTGGCTTTGAACATCGCGACGGCCGAAGACCAGACGATCGGCGGCGTCCCACCGGCGGACATCTACCGACTCGGCGCCAGCGGGCCGAGTCTGAACTCGGTGATCGCCGCGGTGGACGGCGCGCACCGCAAGCTGGCCCTGCTCCATATCGACGTCGACGGCATCGGCACGATCAACGCGACGCTGGGCGAGAACATCGTCGAGCAGGCGCTGCGGGTGGTGGCGCGCCGGCTGGTGCAGGCGGTGCCCGACGATGCCTGGCTGTGGCGGCTGGGCAGCGAGGAGTTCGTCGCGGCGGTCGCCTACCGCGAGGGCGAGCCGGACGGCGAGGCTCTTGCAGAGCGGCTGCGCGAGGCGTTCGACGCGCCGGTGCAGGTGCCGCCGTTCGTGCTCGACGTGACCCTGTCGATCGGCATCGCGGTCCATCCCGAGCATGCGCACGATGCCGCCAGCCTGCTGGTCGCCGCCGAGCAGGCGATGCGCCGCGCCAAGCGCAGCGGGCCTGGCGGCCAAGCCGTGCACGTGCCGGACGCGCCGCTGGACGCGGTGGCCGACGCCGGCCGCGAGCACCAGGGCCACCGGTTCGTGGACGCCATCGCGCAGAGCGAATTCCGCCTCTACTACCAGCCGGTGGTGAGCGCGCAGGACGGCAGCATCGTCGCCTGCAGCTCGCTGCTGCGCTGGCACAACACCCAGGAAGGCGTGCTGCGCGCCAACCGCATCCTGCCCGCCGTGGAGCGCGCCGGGCTGGCCGGCGCGGTGGGCCTGTGGACGATCGAAACCGCGATCCGGCAGGTGCATCGCTGGCGCGACATGGGCATCGACTACCTCAACGCGTCGGTGCCGCTGGAAGGCGCGCTGCTGACCCGCAAGGAATGCCCGGACCTGGTCGGCGAGCTGCTGCACCGGCACGACGTGTCCGGCAGCGCGATCGAGTTCGAGGTGTCGGAAGCGGTGCTGTCGCTGGACGCGCCGCACGTGGCCGAGAGCCTCGCCGGCCTGCGCGCGCTGGGGTCGGTGCTGACCCTGGCCGACTTCGGCATGCGCGGCCTGAGCCTGGCGGCGCTGGCGCAGCATCCGCTGGACCGGCTGAAGATCGACCGCAGCTTCCTGCGCAACATCACCAGCCAGCCGCGCAGCGCGGCGCTGGTGCGCGGGATCATCGCGATGGGCCACAAGCTGGGCATGACCCTGGTGGCCAAGGGCGTGGAAACCGACGCCGAGCTGGGCTTCCTGCGCCGCCATCACTGCGACTTCTTCCAGGGCTACCTGTTCAGCCCGCCCCTGCCCGGCACCGACATCGACGAACTGCTGCGCCGCCGCTTCCTGCTGCCGCACGTATTCCAGGACAGCGCGGCGATGCAGCCGTCCCGCACGCTGCTCCTGCTGGACGACGAGGAGAACGTGCTGCGCTCGCTGGTGCGCCTGCTGCGCCGTGACGGCTACCGCCTGCTGACCGCCGGCAGCGTGAGCGAGGCGTTCGACCTGCTGGCGCGCAACGACGTGCAGGTGGTGCTGTCCGACCAGCGCATGCCGGACATGAGCGGCACCGAGTTCCTGGCGCGCGTGCGCGACCTCTACCCGGACACCGTGCGGCTGGCGCTGTCCGGCTACACCGACCTCGAAACGATCAGCCAGGCGATCAACCAGGACGCGGCCTACCGCTTCCTGATCAAGCCCTGGGACGATGCCGACCTGCGCGAGCACGTGCGCGCGGCGTTCCGGCTGGTCGAGCAGCGCCGCAGCCACAGCGACCGGCCCTAGCCGGCGCGGTCGGCGCCCTCTTCCTGCCCGTCGCGCGGCTGCCGAATCGGCAGCACCACGCGGAAGGTGCTGCCCTGCCCCACCCGGCTGGACACGTCGATGCGGCCGTGGTGCTTGGCCACGATGCCGTAGGAGATCGCCAGCCCGAGGCCGGTGCCGCGGCCGATCGGCTTGGTGGTGAAGAACGGATCGAACAGGTGCGACATCGCTTCCGGCGGAATGCCGCAGCCGCTGTCGGTGATGCTGATCCATGCCTCGCTGTCGTCGCAGCCGCTGGCCAGCACGATGGTGCCGCGCTGCTCGATGGCCTGGCCAGCGTTGAGCAGCAGGTTGAGGAAGACCTGGTTGATCTCCGAGGCCAGGCACTCCACCGGCGGCAGCGCGGTGTAGTGCTTTTCCAGCCGGACCTTGTACTTGAGGTCGTTCCAGACGATGTTGAGGGTGGAGTCCAGCCCCTGCAGCAGGTCGGCCGGCTGCATCTGGCGGTCGCGGCCCACTCGCGAGAACCCCTTGAGGTCCTGCACGATCTTGGTGACCCGCTCGATGCCCTCGCGCGACTCGTTCAGCAGGCTGGGCAGGTCGCCGACGATGTAGTCGATGTCCAGCCGCTGGCGCGCCTGCAGCAGCTCGTCGCGGTGCGCGGCCGGGTCGTCCGAGAACAGCGCTTCGTGGTACTTCTCGACCAGCGCGATCAGCGCGGTGCCGTAGTCCTGCAGCGTGCCGAGGTTGGAGCCGACGTAGCCGATCGGGTTGTTGATCTCGTGGGCGACGCCCGCCGCCAGCTGGCCGATGGAGGCCATTTTCTCCGACTGCAGCAGCTGTTCCTGCGTGCTGGCCAGGCGGTCGACGGTGCGCTGCAGCTCCTCGTACTGCCGCTTGCGCTCGCCGCGCTCGCTGATGTCGAGCACCACCATGATGCAGTGCGGGCTGTCCGGCGCGTGGCCGCAGTGGATCTCCAGCGCCAGCGGCGGCATGTGCTCCGGCCGGACCACGCCCTGCCAGTGCCCCTGCCGGACTGCGGTGGCCCAGTCCGTGTCGGACACCATGCCCACCAGGGTTTCCGGGCCGCTGCCCGGGGCGAGCTTCTCCGCCAGCGCGCGAGCGGCCGGATTGGCGTCGTGCACGAGCCGATCGCCGTCGAGGAACAGGACGGGGAAGTTGATCGCGCTGGCGGCCCAGACCGCGTCGCCGCTCCAGAGCGAGGGCGGCGCGATGTCGTCTGTCATCCGCTACCCAGCCATCGCGACTGCGCCCGTGCGTTGGCGTAGCCGGAGCCGTCGTAGACGCCGCTGGCCTCGGTGCGGCCGATGTGGCGCAGCGTCCACGCCACCTCGCGGCGGCGGCGGGCCAGCAGCACCGCGTTGGCGCGGTTGAGTTCGTGCAGTTCGCCGACGCGGGCCATGTCGGCGCTGCCGGCAACGCGTTCGGCGGCGGACAGCGCTTCGAGCTTGGCCTGGGTGGAGCGCAGCAGCGCGTCCACGTCGTGTTCCAGCAGGGCGCGGCGCTCGGCCTGCAGGGCCGATTCCAGCGCGTCAAGCGGATGCTCGGCCAGCAGGCTCATTGCAGCAGTTCGCGTTCCAGTGCCAGCAGGCGGTTGGCGATGTCCTGCGGGTTGATCTGGTAGCTGCCGGAGTCGATGGCGTTGCGGATTTCCTTGATCCGCGCCATGTCCAGCTTGGACGGCGTGGCTAGGTCGCGGGCCATGGCCTTCAGGCCGACGGCTTCGCCGGTCAGGCGCAGGCTGTCCACGGGGGGCGTTGCGGTCGCGGCTTCGCGCGGGCTGCCGGCGCGGGCCTGGGATTCGCTGACGACGGACGCCTCCACGGGCTTCGCCGGCAGGCCGCCTTCGATTTTCGTGGTCATGGCTGGGGGACTCCGGTCAGGGGGATTTCGTACGTTCTATCGGCCGGCCAACGCCGGACTTTAGGGGAAAACCGGGAAAAACTTCAATTGACCACCTCGACCGTGCCGTCGGTGGCCAGCCGGCCGCGGATGATCCGGTGCGAACTGTCGTTCTCGACGTTCAGGATGCCGCCGGCGCGGGCCTGTCCCAGCGCCCTGCCCCCATCCGGACCTCGGTGCCGCCGATGCCGGAGCGCAGCACGACCGGGTCGCCCCGCTTCACCATAACGGCCGATTCCGGGGATTCCTCAGCGGCCGGCCGCGCGGGAGCGGCCGCGACCGTCGCCCGGCGCACCGGCACGTACAGCCGCCAGCCCGGCGTGTCCGGGCAGCGCACCTCGGCCACCGCCGGGCCGCTGGCGGTCGCGGCCAGCGGTTGGCCGCACGGCGCGAGGCGCAGCCCCGGCGCGACCATGGCCTGGGCGTTGGCATCGGCCTGCAGCGCGGCCAGGGCGGCGTCGCGGATCGGCTGCAGCGGCTGCGTCGCCTGCTGCGCCCGTACGCCGGTGCAGGCGGCGAGCATCGCGAGGAAAATCAGGCTGTTGTGCGGAAAACCCATCGTGCTTCTTCAATTCGCCGGAACGGTGGCGTCCGCCCGCTTGCAGCAAGAAGCGTGCCGGGCTCAAGCTCGCGCGATCCGGGCCGACAATGGCGTCATGCACCGCAACCAACTGCTCGACCGCATCGACCAACGCATCCGCCTGGCCGGCCACAACCGGCTGGCCCTGCTGCTGTTCCGGCTGGGAGGGCGTCAGATTTTTGGCGTGAACGTGTTCAAGGTGCAGGAAGTCCTGCCGCGCCCGACCCTGTTCACCATGCCGCAGCTGCCGGGCGGCTTCCTCGGCGCGGCCGACATCCGCGGCCGCAGCGTGCCGGTGCTGGACCTGGCCAGCGCCATCGGCCAGCCCAGCGACGGCCAGGCCAACTACCTGGTGGTGACCGAGTTCAACCGCACCGTGCAGGGCTTCTTGGTGTCGGCGGTGGACCGCATCGTCAACATTGCGGTCGAGGACGTGCAGCCGCCGCCGGAGCTGGGCAGCGACCCGCACTACCTGACCGGCGTGACCCGCTACCACGACGAGCTGATCCAGCTGGTGGACGTGGAAAGCGTGCTGGCCGAGGCCCTGCCGCCGCCGGCCACGGCCGTCGAGATCGTCCCGGTGGCCGTCGCCGGCAGCCGCGAGGTGCTGGTGGTGGACGACTCGCGGGTGGCCCGCAACCAGATCCGCAACGTGCTCGACCAGCTCGGCCTGACCTGCACCCAGCTCTCCGACGGGCGGCAGGCGCTGGACCATCTCAAGCAGCTGGTGGCCAGCGGGCAGGATCCGGTGGCGCGCTACGCGATGGTGATCTCCGACATCGAGATGCCCTCGATGGACGGCTACACGCTCACGTCGGAAATCCGTCGCGACCCGGCCCTGAGCGGGCTCTACGTGCTGCTGCACACCTCGCTGTCGGGCGTGTTCAACCATGCGATGGTGGAGCGCGTGGGGGCGGACGACTTCGTGCCGAAGTACTCCCAGCAGGAGTTGGCCGACCGGATCCGGGGCAGGCTTTCCAAACTGGCTTAAGAAAGTCATCTATCAACTTGATTTTGATGGAAATCAAGTTCCTTAGGTCGGGCTGATCCCGCCATCTCTCCGGCGCGGGATTTCCCGCCCAGGCCCGCCGCTTGGCGACTGCCCTTGCGGGCGCCAACAGGGTGGCCCGACGGTAATTGGCACGTCGATTGCATCGCGACATGCGAACACACCCCCGACGGAGGGGCGCATGAGCGATTTCCTTGGCATCCACGGCACCGCACTGGTCCTGCGCGAGCAGCGCCTGCAGGTGCTCGCCTCCAATCTGGCCAACGCCGACACCCCCGGCTTCCAGGCGCAGGACCTGGATTTCGCCAGCGCGCTGCAGGCGGCGCTGTCCCCCGCCGCCGGCGAAGGGACCAATGCGCTGGAGGCCGCCGCGTCGCAAGCCCGCTACGCCCGTCCCGGCGTGCAGCCGAGCATGGACGGCAACACCGTCGATACCCAGCGCGAGCAGGCCACCTACGCCCAGGCGGCGCTGGAATACCGCGCCTCGATGGCCTTCGTCGAATCCAAGGTGAGAACCATGCTCACCGCGATTACCGGTCAGTGACGCCGGTCAGTGAGGACGTCTGAATGAGCAATCTCCCGATCTTCGACGTGGCCGGTTCGGCGATGCAGGCGCAGTCGGTGCGCCTGAGCACCGTCGCCAGCAACCTCGCCAACGCCAACACCGTCGCCGGCACCGCCGAGGGCGCCTACCGCGCCAAGCAGCCGGTGTTTTCCGCCGAGCCCGTGCAGGGCGACCCGACGCTGGCCGGCGTGCAGGTGCTGGAGGTGCGCGAAAGCGACGCCGCGCCGGTCCGCCGCTACGACCCGGGCAATCCGCTGGCCGACCCGCAGGGCTACGTCTACGCGCCCGACGTCGATCCGGTGGCGCAGATGGTGGACATGATCTCCGCCTCGCGCAGCTACCAGGCCAACGTCGAGGTCTTCAACAGCGCCAAGGAACTGGCCGTCGCCACCCTGAGCATGGGCCGCTGAGCATGAGCACCGTCAATTCCGCCACCAATACCGACAGCGCGTACGCGCAGTACGCGTTCCCCACCACCAATGCCAGCCAGTCGGACGGCATGGGCCAGGCCGATTTCCTGCGCCTGATGACCGAGCAGATGAAGAACCAGGACCCGCTCAACCCGCTGAAGGGCAACGAGTTCCTGGGCCAGCTGGCGCAGTTCTCCACCGTGCAGGGCATTGAGAACATGCAGCAGGCCATGTCCGCCATGGCCAGCGTGATGGAGAACGACCAGTCGCTGCGCGCCGCCAATCTGGTCGGCCGCGACGCGCTGGTGGAAGTGGACAAGGTGCAGCTGCAGGCCGGCGCCGGCGTCAGCGGCGAGATCGTCGCCACCCAGGCCGGGCCGATCCACGTCGAAGTGGTCGATGCCGCCGGCCAGGTGGTGCGCCGCGTGGACATGCAGGCCGCCGGCAGCGGGCCGGTGCAGTTCAGCTGGGACGGCAAGGACGCGAACGGCGATCCGACCAAGGCCGGTACCTACACCTTCCGCGCCACCAGCGGCAGCGGCGAGGACAGCGAGGCGCTCGCGGTGCGCCTCGCCGCGCACATCGACAGCGTTTCGATCGAACCGACAGGGCTGGTGCTGAACCTCGCCGGCCTCGGCAGCATGCCGCTTTCCTCCGTCCGCCGCATCGGCAGCTGACCGCCGCCGCACCCCCTTTTCCCAGGAGCGCACCATGAGCTTTCGCATCTCCGTCAGCGGCATGAACGCCGCCAGCCAGGACCTCAACATCACCTCCAACAACATCGCCAACGTCAACACGACCGGCTTCAAGCAGTCGCGCGCGGAGTTCGGCGACCTGTTCGCGGTGTCGGCCTACGGCCTGTCCAACGTCGCCACCGGCGCGGGCGTCCGTTTGCAGGCGGTGGCCCAGCAGTTCGGCCAGGGCAACATCGACTTCACCGGCCGCTCGCTGGACCTGGCGATCTCCGGGCAAGGCTTCTTCACCCTCTCCAACAACGGCGCGACGGTCTATTCGCGCGCCGGCAACTTCGGCGCGGACCGCGACGGCTACGTGACCAACCCGGCCGGCCACCGCCTGCAGGTGTTCCTGCCGAACACCGCTGGCGGCTTCGACACCGGCCGCATGAGCGACCTGCAGCTGCCCACCGGCGACGCGCCGCCGGCCGCCACCAGCAGCGTCACGGTGGAGACCAACCTGCCGGCCGACGCCGCGCAGCCGGCCATCGCCTTCGATCCGCTGGACCCGAACAGCTACAACGAGACCACCTCGGTGACGGTGTACGACTCGCTGGGCGCCTCGCACAGCCAGTCGATGTACTTCGTGAAGACCGCCAACCCGAACGAGTGGGAGATGCACACCTTCGTCGACGGTAATGCGGTCGGCGGCCCGCAGCTGCTGCAGTATTCGAGCTCCGGCGCGCTGACCTCGCCCTCGCCCGGCCAGGTCACCCTGCCCGCCACGCCCACCACGAATGGGTCGGCGCCGCTCAGCATCACCATGGATCTGGGCCGTTCCACCCAGTACGGCGAGGACTTCAGCGTGCTGGGCGTGACCCAGAACGGCCATTCCACCGGCCGCCTGACCGGCATCGAGACCTCGCCCGAGGGCGTGATTTCCGCGCGCTACACCAACGGCGTGGTGCAGCCGCTGGGCCAGGTGGCGATGACCAACTTCGTCAATCCGCAGGGCCTGCAGTCGATCGGCGACAACGTCTGGGCGGAAACCTACAACTCGGGCGAGCCGCGCCGCGGCCAGGCCGGCACCGCCGACTTCGGCGCGGTCCAGGGCGGCGGGCTGGAAGCCTCCAACGTCGACCTGACCGAGCAGTTGGTCAACATGATCACCGCG
This sequence comes from Thermomonas brevis, assembly GCF_014395425.1. Classification (NCBI taxonomy): domain Bacteria; kingdom Pseudomonadati; phylum Pseudomonadota; class Gammaproteobacteria; order Lysobacterales; family Lysobacteraceae; genus Thermomonas; species Thermomonas brevis. The sequence continues at coordinate 129,203 of NZ_CP060711.1, read as the reverse complement.
CAGCGCAACTACCAGGCCAACGCGCAGATGATCCAGACCCAGGACCAGATCACCCAGACGGTGATCAACATCCGCTGATGAGCCGCCCCGCCCCCGCCCGCGCGGGGGCGACCGGAGCACGCCATGACCGACCGAGCCCTCTACATCGCGATGACCGGCGCCAGCGCCATGCTGCGCGGCCAGGCCACCGTGGCCAACAACCTGGCGAACGCCGACAGCGTCGGCTTCCAGGCCACGCTGGACGCGACCGTCGCCGCGCCGGTGGCGGGGCCCGGCCTGCCCTCGCGCGTCGCCACCGAGGCGCGCACGCTGGGCGTGGACGCGCGGATGGGCGCGATCCACCAGACCGGCAACCCGCTGGACGTGGCGATGCACCAGGAGCGCTGGCTGGCGGTGCAGGACGCCGCGGGCGGCACCGCCTACACCCGCGCCGGCGACCTCGCCATCAACGCCAACGGCCTGCTCACCACCTCGCGTGGGCAGCTGGTGCTGGGCGCGGACGGCGCGCCGCTGTCGATCCCGCCCAACCAGAGTCTGGACATAGGCGCCGACGGCACGATCTCCATCGTCCCGCAGGGCCAGCCGCCCTCCACGCTCACCGAGGCCGGCCGGCTGCAGGTGATCGCGGCGAAGACCACCGACCTGGAACGCGGCGACGACGGCCTGATGCGCCCGCGCACCGGCTTCGTCCCGCAGCCCGCCACCGGTGCCTCGCTGACCTCCGGCACGCTGGAGGACAGCAACGTGAAGGCGGCGGACGCGCTGGTGTCGATGATCGAACTGTCGCGCAAGTTCGAGATGCAGGTACAGCTCTTGCAGCGTGCCGACGAGAACGCGCGTGCGAGCAGCTCGCTGGTGTCGTCGCGCTGATGTTTCCCGATCCGTCCGGATCGCCCCGTTGAACCGTTGAATCGAAAGGAACGCCGCCATGACCCAGTCCCTGTGGATCGCCAAGACCGGCCTCGACGCCCAGCAGACCAAGATGGCGGTGATTTCCAACAATCTCGCCAACACCAACACCACCGGCTTCAAGCGCGACCGCGCCAGCTTCGAGGATCTGCTGTACCAGACCATCCGCCAGCCCGGCGGCGCGACCTCCGAGCAGACCCAGCTGCCCACCGGCCTGCAGGTCGGCACCGGCGTGCGGGTGGCGGCCACCGCCAAGCAGTTCGCGCAGGGCAACCTCAACCAGACCGGCAACGCGCTGGACGTGGCGGTCAACGGCCGCGGCTTCTTCGAGGTGCTGATGCCGGACGGCAGCTCCGCCTACACCCGCGACGGCAGCTTCCAGATCAATGCGCAGGGCGAAGTGGTCACCAACGAGGGTTACCCGGTGCAGCCGGGCCTGCAGGTGCCGGAGGGCGCGCAGAGCGTGACCATCGGCGCCGACGGCACGGTCAGCGTGCAGATCGCCGGGCAGACGGCGCCGGTGCAGATCGGCGCGCTGACCCTGGCCGATTTCGTCAATCCGGCCGGCTTGCAGTCGCTCGGCGAAAACCTCTACGCCGAAACCGGCGCCAGCGGCCCGGCCCAGACCGGCGGCCCCGGCACCGGCGGCATGGGCCGGCTGATCCAGGGCTCGCTGGAAGCCTCCAACGTCAACGTGGTGGAGGAGCTGGTGTCGATGATCGAGACCCAGCGCGCCTACGAAACCAACGCCAAGGCGATCTCCACCACCGACCAGATGCTGGGCTTCCTCAACAACAACGTGTGAGCACCGCGATGAACCGCGTCGTTTCCTTTGCCCGCGCCGCCGCGCTCGCCGCCGCCGTCCTCGGCCTGGCGTCGTGCGCCAGCGTCAACCGCCTGCAGGGCGACGTGCGCCCGTTCGACGCGCCCATCGCAGCGTACGCGGCGGAGCCCGCGCCGCTGCCGACGCGGAACGGCCCCAGCCCCGGCGACGGCGGCGGCTCCATCTACGCCTCGCGTTCCGGCAAGGGCATGCGCCTGTTCCAGGACAACAAGGCCGGCGACGTGGGCGACCTGCTCACCATCGTGCTGGTCGAAAGCACCACCGCCACCACCCAGGCCAATACCGCGGTCACCAAGAAGAGCGGGCTGGACTTCGCCGCGCCCAGCATCGGTGGCGCCGTCGTGCCGGGCCTGTCGGCGTCGGTGGACGGCGCGCGCGATTTCGCCGGCACCGGCAACAGCGCGCAGAGCAACAAACTGGCCGGCCAGCTGACCGTGCGGGTGATCCAGGACCTCGGCAACGGCAACCTGCTGGTGCGCGGCGACAAGCAGCTGCGCCTGAACCAGGGCGACGAGCTGGTGCAGGTTCAAGGGATCGTGCGGCGGGCCGATATCGGAACCGACAACCGGATCACCTCCGACCGCGTGGCCGACGCGCGCATCGTCTACGGCGGCCGCGGCACCATCGCCCGCTCCAACGCGATGGGCTGGCTGGGCCGCTTCTTCAATTCCGCGTTGTTCCCGTACTGAGGCCGGCGACGATGAAACGTATTGCAACCGCGCTTGCCGCCCTGCTCTGCACGCTGGCCTTGTCCCCGGCGCAGGCCGAGCGCGTCAAGGATCTGGCGCAGGTGGCCGGCGTGCGCGGCAACCCGCTGATCGGCTACGGCCTGGTGGTCGGCCTGGACGGCAGCGGCGACCGCACCAGCCAGACACCGTTCACCGTGCAGAGCCTGAAGACCATGCTCGACCAGCTGGGCGTGGCGATCCCGCCCGGCGTGAACCCGCAGCTCAAGAACGTGGCGGCGGTCGCCGTGCACGCCGAGCTGCCGCCGTTCGCCAAGCCCGGCCAGCCGATCGACGTCACCGTGTCCTCGATCGGCAACGCCGGCTCGCTGCGCGGCGGCAGCCTGCTGATGACCCAGCTCAAGGGCGCCGACGGCGAGGTCTATGCCATCGCCCAGGGCAACCTGGTGGTCAGCGGCTTCGGCGCCTCCGGGCGCGACGGTTCGCGGATCTCGGTCAACGCGCCGAACGGCGGGCGGATTCCCTCCGGCGCCATCGTCGAGCGCTCCGTTCCCGCCGCCGCCAATGCCGGCAACGTCACCCTCAACCTGCACGAGGCCGACTTCACCACCGCCGCGCGGATCGTCTCGGCGGTGGACCGCGCCTTCGGCCCCGGCCGCGCCCGCGCGCTGGATGGCGTGACCATCGAGATCACCCCGCCGCCGGGCGACCGCATCGGCTTCCTCGCCGCGCTGGAGGCGCTGGACGTGGACCCGGGCACCGCCGCGGCCAAGGTCATCGTCAACGCCCGCTCCGGCACCGTGGTGATGGGCGGCCAGGTCAGCGTGCTGCCGGCGGCGGTGGCGCACGGCTCACTCACCGTCACCATCAGCGAATCCACCCAGGTCAGCCAGCCGGGCGCGTTCGGCCGCGGCGACACCGTGGTCGCGCCGCAGTCCAGCGTCAGCGCCAACGCCGAGGGCAGCCACATGGTGCTGTTCCGCGGCGGCACCTCGCTGGAGGAGATCGTGCGCGCGGTGAACGCGGTGGGTGCGGCGCCGGGCGACATTGTCGCCATCCTCGAAGCACTCAAGCAGGCTGGCGCTCTGCGCGCCGAACTGGAAGTGATCTGATGCCGACGGCACGCCGTTTGCATCCCCGCTAGACATGCGCCTGCCCGCCGCCACCGCCCTGCCCCTGCAACGCACCGAAGCGACGCCGCGCGCGCGGGTGGAGGAAGCGGCGCGCGGGCTGGAAAGCCAGTTCGCGCAGATGCTGATCAAGAGCATGCGCAGCGCCTCGCCGGGCGATCCGTTCGGCGGCGACAGCACCTATCGCGACATGTACGACCAGGCGCTGGCGAAGGAACTCACCAAGGGCCGCGGGCTGGGCCTGCAACCGATGATCGTTCGCCAGCTGGACGGCCGCGCGAACGCCTCGGCGCAGGCGCCCGCCGGCCCGCTGCCGCTGCGCGCGTCCGGCGGTTCGATGGCGCTGCCGGCGGCGGACACGCCCTCCGGCCTGCCGCTGCCGGCCGGCCTGCGCGGCGATTCCCTGACCCTCGCCCCGGCCAGCAGCGGCAGGTCGATGCAGGCGATGGCGATGCCGCGTCCGCCGATGCTGGCGACCCAGACCTGCGACGAGAACGCGCCGCTGGATTGCAGCAGCCCGGAAGCCTTCGCCCGCTCGGTCTGGCCGCACGCGCAGAAGGCGGCGGCGGAGCTGGGCGTGCCGGCCAAGGCGCTGGTGGCGCAGGCCGCGCTGGAAACCGGCTGGGGCCGGCGCCTGGCCGGACGCGACGGCACCGCCACCTCGCACAACCTGTTCGGCATCAAGGCCGGCGGCGGCTGGCGCGGCGGCAAGGTCGAATCGGCCACCCACGAATATGTCGACGGCCAGCGGGTGAGCGCGCGCGCCGCCTTCCGCAGCTACGGAAGTCCCGCCGACAGCTTCGCCGACTACACCAGGCTGTTGCAGAACCCGCGCTACGCGCAGGCGCGCGGCACCGGCGGCGACGTCCATCATTTCGCCAAGGCGTTGCAACGCGCCGGCTACGCGACCGACCCGGCCTACGCGGCCAAGATCGTGGCCATCGCCGACGGCGCCACCCTGCGCCGCGCGCTGGCCGGGCTGGAGGGATAAACGATGACGACCAACGTGCTCGGCACCGGCACCTCCGCTCTGATCGCCTTCCAGCGCGCGCTGGCGACCGTCGGCCACAACGTCGCCAACGCGGCCACGCCCGGCTACAGCCGCCAGCGCGTGGAGTTCGAGGCGCGCCCCGGCCAGACCTCCCTGCTCAACATCGGCCAGGGCGTCGATGTCGACAACCTGCGCCGCCTCGCCGACGGCCTGGTCTACGCGCGCCAGCTCGACAGCTCCAGCGAGATGGGCAGGCTGACCCAGATGTCCGGCCTGGCGTCGCGGGTGGACGGGCTGATCACCGGCGCCGATACCGGCCTGGGCAGCGCCTGGTCCGGCTTCTTCAACGCCGCCCAGGGCTTGGTGGCGAATCCGACCTCGAGCGCCGCCCGCGACCAGCTGCTGACCACCGGCAAGCAGCTGACCACCCGCTGGAACATGCTGGACAACCAGCTGAGCCAGATCGGCAGCGACGTCGAATCCAGCCTCAAGGACCGCGTCGATTCCGCCAACCGGCTGGCCGGGGAAATCGCCAACCTCAACCGCGACATCGTCTCCGCCGGCGCCAACGTCTCGCCCGACCTGCTCGACCAGCGCGACCTGCGCGTCGGCCAGCTGGCCGCGCTGGTCGGCGCGGAAACGGTGATGCAGGACAACGGCGCGATGAACGTCTTCACCACCGGCGGCCAGCCGATGGTGCTGGGCAACAAGGCGATGCAGCTCGCCACCGTCGCCGACCCGTACCAGGCCAACCGTTCGCAGCTGGCCGTGAAGACGGAAGCCGGCACGGTGCCGCTGCCGGCCGGCGCGCTGTCCGGCGAGATCGGCGGCTTGCTGGAATTCCGCAGCAGCGTGCTCGATCCGGCGCGCGCCGAGCTCGGCCGCTTGGCCACCGCCTTCGCCGAAACGTTCAACGCCGTGCAGCGCGGCGGCGTCGACTATGCCGGCAACCCCGGCAGCGATTTCTTCACCCTGCCGCCGCCGCAGCTCAACGCGCATGCCGGCAACAACCCCGCCAGCACCGCCAGCTTCTCCGCCGGCATCGGCGATGTCGGCGCGCTGACCGGCAACAACGTGGTGCTGCGCTTCGACGGCACCAACTGGGGCGCCACCCGCGCCGACACCGGCCAGCCGGTGACGATGACCGGCACCGGCGTCGCCGGCGATCCGTTCGTGGTCGACGGCGTGGAACTGGTGCTGTCCGGCACGGCCTCCGCCGGCGACCGCTTCCTGCTGCAGCCCACCGCCGCCGCCAGCGGCGGCATCACCCTGGCGCTGGACGATGGCGACGGGATCGCCGCCGCCTCGCCGATGACGGTCGGGCTGGATACCGGCAACACCGGCAACATCACCGGCGGCAACGCGCAGATCACCGATCCGGCGCTGTTCGCCGGCTTCACCGGCGCCAACATCGCCTTCCTCGACGCCACCACCTACAGCGTCGACGGCGGCCCGCCGATGACCTACACGCCGGGCGCCACCATCAGCGGCAGCGGCTGGTCGCTGACGATCAACGGCACGCCCGCCGCCGGCGACGAAATCAATCTGGGCCGCACCGGGCCGCGCTCGTCCGACAACGGCAACGCGCGCCTGCTGGCCGTGGTGGACGCCAAGGACGTACTGAACGGCGGCACCACCGACGTGACCGCGGCGATGTCGCAGCTCGCCGGCCGGGTGGGCGGCGACGCCCGCCACGCCAAGCTCAACCTGGAAGCGCAGCAGGCGATCGACGACCAGGTCACCGCCGAGCGCGAATCCATCTCCGGCGTCAACCTGGACGAGGAAGCGGCCGACATGATGCGCTTCCAGCAGGCCTACCAGGCCGCCGCCCAGGTGATCGCCACCGCCGACACCATGTTCCAGACCCTGCTCTCCGCCGTCCGCCGCTGAGGCCGCCTCCATGTCGATGCGCATTTCCACCGCCCAGATGCACTTCAATTCGCTGAACGCGATGCGCACCCGGCAGAGCGAGATCAGCAAGCTGCAGCAGCAAATCAGCACCGGCGTGAAGCTCACCCGCGGCGAGGACGACCCGGTCGGCATGTCCAGCGCTCTGCGGTTGGAGCACACCCTCGCCAGCCTCGACCAGTTCGAAAGCAACAGCACCGTGCTGAGCAACCGCCTGCGCAGCCAGGAGTCGGCCCTGTCCGACGCCGGCGACGTGCTGCAGCGCGCGCGCGACCTGACCATCCAGGCCAGCAACGGCATCCTCAGCGACAGCGACCTGCATTCCATCGCGGTGGAAATGCGCGGTCTGCGTTCCAGCCTGCTGCAGATCGCCAATCGCGACGACGGCACCGGCCGCAGCCTGTTCGCGGGTAACCGCGACGGCGTGGCGCCGTTCACCGACAGCAACGGCAACGTGATCTACCTCGGCGACGACGGCCAGAACGACGTGGACGTGGCGCCGTCGGTGGCGGTCGCCGACACAGATCCGGGCAGCGCGGTGTTCCTGCGCGTCGCCACCGGCGACGGCATCAGTCGCGCCTTCGCGGGCGCCGGCAACACCGGCAGCGGCGTGCTGGGCTCCGCGCAGGTCACCAACCAGGCGCTGTGGAACGGCGGCACCCTGCAACTGAGCTTCCCCACGCCGGACAGCTACGAAGTGCTGGACGGCAGCGGCAATCCGCTGAGCCCGCCGGTGGCCGGCGCATGGACGCCGGGCCAGGCGATCACCGCGCAGGGCGTGCAGTTCAACGTCACCGGCGCGCCGGCCGCGGGCGACAGCTTCACGCTGGAAAAGGCGCCGAACCAGGACATCTTCGCCACCCTGCAGAACCTGATCGACGCGCTGGACTCGCCCGGCAGCACCGACGCCGACGTGGCCCGCCGCACCAATGCGCTGCGCGCCGGCCAGAAGGACCTGGTGTCCGCTCAGGACCACCTGCTGGACATCCGCTCCGCCACCGGCATCCGCCGCAACGACCTCGACGGCGCCGACGCCTCGCGCAGTGCCGACGGCATCACCCTGTCGGAAGCGCTGTCCAACCTGCGCGATACCGACCCGGTGGAAGCCATCAGCCAACTGCAACTCAGCCAGGCCGCGCTGGATGCGGCTCAGCAGCTGATGGCGCGCATACAGCGGAGTTCGTTGTTCGATCTGCTTTGAGCATCGCCGTTCTGCTTATACCGGGGAATGCGTGCTGGACGACTGCTTCACAAGGAACGACAAGAGGGCGAGGACGTGAATGGGGACCTTGCTTAGTCCAATGTTTGGGACCAGGGTTCCCGCATGAGGATTATTTCGAAGCCGCATCTTGAGGTCTTCTGAGGAAGCACCCCCCGGCAACGCCTGCAGCCGGCTGGTTGCGATCAAACTACATCGTAGTTATGATCGTCACATGAGCGAACTTCACTTCGAGTGGGATCCGGCCAAAGCCGCCGCGAACCTCAAGAAGCATGGCATCGACTTCGCCGAGGCGAGGTCAGTCTTCGCTGACGAACAAGCAAAAATCATCCCTGACCCGGACCATTCGGAAGATGAGGATCGGTTCATCCTCCTCGGCCTCAACCTCCACTTACGATTGCTGGTGGTCTGTCACTGTTACCGCGAACAGAACAACTCCATCCGTATCATCTCCGCCAGAAAGGCAACAAAACCAGAATCTCGTCAGTACTGACAGGTGCAACATGCGCAAGGAATACGATTTCTCCAAAGCCAAGAAGAACCCTTACGCTTCTCAACTTAAGAAGCAAATCACCATTCGCCTGGACGGTGACGCTATCGACTACTTCAAGTCGATTTCAGAGAAGGTTGGCATCCCCTACCAGAGCTTGATCAATCTGTATCTGCGTGACTGCGCGGCAGAACATCGCACACTCAACCTTTCATGGAAGTAGGCGCTAACAATTCATTCGAGCCGATGCCCCTTCGGTGCGTAGCTTAATTCAGACGCTATCCAACCTTGACGCCGCGCTCCGTCAGCGCATCGACCATGCGCTGCATGTCCTCCGGGTGCCGTTGCAGATAAGCACTCAGGAACGTGTCCACCACCTTGGGCACCATGTACTTCTGGAGTGCGGCGGCTGCGGTCGAGGTGGGCCTCGCTGCGGCGAGTGCCTTGACCACCTTCAGCCACGGCTCGACGTGCTTATCCCAGTCGTTCATGTCCGCGGCCCTGACGGACAGGGAGCCGGGGCGATGCCACCACAGGTAAGACGATTCGTGGCCCGGCGAAACCGGCGCCAAGGCGCTGGGTGCGACGTTCACGTAGTCAAGGGTGAATACGAAGTCTTCCCCCGTCATCACATCCTCGTTGAATCGCGCCAGTAGGGCACGCTTGCGAAGCCATGCTTTCCCCCACACGTGTACGCCCGAGTGCCTGAGATCCTGCCATGGCGAGATATGTCCGAGCAGGGGAAGAATGCTGCGATTGCACCAATTGTCGTTTTGCGGATGTTGCCAGTCGTTCGTGACGAAGCCGACCGGAACGATGGGCACCACGTCAGGCGCGGCGTTACGCAGCAGCGCCTCCAGCATGGTGCGCCCAGCCCGGTCGTCGTCGTCCATGAAGACGACGTACTCGCCCTGCGCCGCATCCAGCCCGAGGTTGCGGGCGTGGGCGGCCCCGGCCTTCTCGGTGACGATCACTTTCAGCGGGAAGCCGGGATGGCGGGCAAGCCACGACTCGATCAGCTCCGGGGTTTGGGTGCGCGGCCCGTTGACCACCACGATCACCTCGTACCTGCTCCACGGCAGCGACTGCTCCGCAAGCGAATCGAGACCGTCGAGAATCCAGTCGTCCCCCTTGTAGCTGGGGACGATCACGGAGAGCGGCAGGCCGCTGCCCGGGCCTTGCTCGATATATGCACGCAGCAAAGCGGCATTGGCAGCGAACCGTTCGCCCTTGCGCTCTTTCGCCGCCAAGTCGATCAGCTCCAGGGCTTTGAAAGGCTGGCCCGCAACGGTGACAAACAGTGCGAAACACAAGACAGCCGAATCGTCGAACTTGGCCGGAACAATATTTCCATCAGGGAAAAACGCCGCCGCGAGCATGGCGACCGCCATTTTGGCAAGCGGAGGTGAGCAATCCGCAAGCATGGGAATCACGCTCGCCAGCTCTCCCCGTTCGCAGCCATCCAACAGCACTGCGATCACGTCGGCCAGCACGGCTTGCGCTGGCTCATTCGCTTCGATGTCTTGCACTTGCGCCAGCACAGCCAACGCGCGCGGTGTGGCGGCGATGCCTTCTTGCGTCAGCCATGTTCTGGCTTGTTCCAGTTCGGCAAGTCCGGGAGGCAATGGCTGCATGATTGAAGATGGCTCCTTGGCTAGGCGTTCGCCAGCCATCGATAGACAAGTTGGCTCTGCACGTAGGCATCGACGTCGAATGGCTCGTCGTGGGCGCCCGCCACGGCGCGTGCAGTCAACGCCTGGGTGTCGACACCCGCTACGAACAGATTCACGATGTCGTTGAACAGCAAATTTCGCTTCTTGCGGTCGGAGATCGCGACGGACAGGCTCTGGTCGATCCCGACGATATAGGGAAACAGTATGCTGGCCTTGATCCGGCCGGTGCGGATCGCCGCGCCGATGACATTGTCGATCGGTTGCTGGTAGCCACCATGCGCCGCCTCGGCGAGGATCGCGCCGATTTTCGCCTGCGCGCCCTTGCGGACCACATACGCCATCATCCCGAAGTCATATAGGCCTCTCGCATCGTTCAGGCCGAACTGTGAAAAAGCTGGTGTATGGATGTCGCCGAGCTGTCTCTTGGCCCGGATCAGTCGTTGCACACGGCTTACCTGCAGAAAGTTCACGCTCATGTTGAGAAAAACCATGTCCCACGTATCGTTGGCCATCAGTCGCTGCGCGATCTGGAAATAGCGCTGAAACTGCGCCGGGAACCAGACGTCATCCTCGAACACCAGCAGATGCCGTTCGGGATCCGCTGTCTCGATGACCCGCTGATGCGACAGGAAGCACCCCAATTCGTTCGGCGAGATCGCGCTGGGTCGGCTGTCGCCTTCCATTGCGGGGAATCGTTTCACTACGCCATTGAGTCCTAATCGTTCAAGCGTGCTTTCCAACGCGTTCTTTCGATCGGCCGAGCGGTCCAGGTTGATGAAGAAGCCCCTGAAATCGCTCATATCCTCCATTTTCAAATCCGCCACGTACGCCCGCAGCAAAGCGGCATCGGCGGAGAACCGTTCGCCCTTGCGCTCTTTCGCCGTCAAGTCGATTAGTTCCATCGCCTCGAAAGGCTTGCCTGCGACGGCAACGAACAGCGAGAAACACAGAACAGCCGAATCGTCGAACTCGGTTGGGATGATTTTGCCGTCCGGGAAAAACGCTGCCGTGAGCAGGGTCAGCGCCATTTTCGCAAGTGCAGGCGGGCAGTTCGCGAACACGGAGATCACGCTCGCGAACTCTCCCCGTTCGCACCCGTCTAACAGCACCGCGATCACGTCGACCAGCATGGCCTGTGTCGATTCGTTCGCTTCGATGACAGGCACTTGCGCCAGTACCGCCAGCACGCGCGGCGTGGCGACGAGGCCTTCCTGCGTCAGCCACGCTCTGGCTTTCTCCAGTTCAGGAGGTTCGGAGGTCGTTGGGCGGACTTCTTTGGGCGGGACCGGGCGGGAGGCTTCCTGCGGTAGGTCACGCAAGCAGGGCAGCGGCGATTTGTTCAATACTTGTTTGGCGTTATGCTTCTGCAATGCGGAAGTGAATTTGCCTGCTTGCGGCGGGTTATCAGGATCGCTGTTGTGATGCGAGTGCGGGTTGCTGGTGGTGTAACGGTAGGTGCTCTCGGGAATGTAGTGATAGCGCCGGGTTTGATCGAGGATGGGATAGGCAATCGCCCAATCGCAGGCCGACATGAACCAGGCGCCGCTCTCATCCTTGAAATAGTTCTCGCCGACATTGGCCAGCAACTCGGCACGAAAAGTGAAGAGGTGGCTGCTCTTCCAGCCTTGATGGCGCGGCGAGCGGCGCGGGTCGAGCGGGCCGCAGTGGCCGACCTTGTTCTGGTCGGTGACGTAGTTGGTCCAGACAACATCCGTGCCGAGCGCGTACTGCTCCGCAACGCGCGCGAGGATGTCGGGGACGATCAGGTGGTCATCGCCATCGAGGATTGCAACGAAGGTGGCGTCCGACGCAAGGGCGCGCAGATGCACATGGGCGTTGCGCGCCTTCCCCCAATGGCTGTCATTGCGGATGAAGCTGTGTCGCCCTGGGAACAGCTCTTCCAGCAATCCGGAGGCGATGTTGCCGGTGGCATCGTCCGAGGCATCGTCAATGAACAGTACATGCAGGTTGTCGTGGGTCTGACTGGCGAGGCTGCGCAGGCTGTCGCTTACATAGCGTTCACAGTTTCTGGCCGTCATGTAGATCAGGGCGCGGGGAGTTGTTGCGGGTTTTGCTGACTCGTACTCGCCGGCGTCTTGCCGGATGCGCCGGATCGCGAAGCTCTGTGATTCAAGCGGCTCGGCGGTCAGATAAACGAGCTCCCAGTTCTCTTTGACGCAGAATTCATGCACCGCCTCGATCACGCCGTAGCGGTAGCCGTTGGCCCAGTTGCCCATGCAGTAATCGTGGCCGGCGATCAAGCCGCCATCCTTGATCTTGGAGGCGAAGCGGCGCAGTTCCCGAGCGGTCGTCTCGTAAGAATGGTCGGTGTCGATGTAGATCCAGTCGAAGCTGGCGTCGGCAAAGTCGTCTGCGGCATCCACCGACATCTTGCGATGCACCTGTACGCGGCCATCGGCGATCTCTGTGCCGAAGCGCTGCTTGACGCTGTCGAACAGGCCGCCGTGGTAGCGCTCGGATCCCCACAGATCGACCAGGTGCAAGCGCGTCGGTTGGGTCAGTTCAAGGATCCGGGCACTGAAGTCGCCACGATCCACGCCGAGTTCGGCCACGGTGCCGCCGCGTGGCAGCTTGGTCAACAGCTGACCACGGTCGAGCAGCAACGCGCAGTTGCGCATGTGCTTTTCGGCCAAGTGAACCTTGGGTTGTTTGTTGACCGCCGCCTCACGCCGTCGGGCCTCATGCTGCCGAACCTGGAGCACTATGGCGTTGCGTTCCGCTTCAGATACGCGCTCTCTTTGTGAGAGCGGCAGGCCCCCGCCCGGCCCTTTCTCGATATGCGCGCGCAGCAAAGCGGCATTGGCGGCGAACCGTTCGCCCTTGCGCTCTTTCACCGTCAAGCCGATCAGATCCAATGCATCGGCAGGCTGGCCTGCGACGGCAACGAACAGCGAAAAACACAGAATCGCCGAATCGTCGAACTCGGCGGGAACGATTTTCCCATCCGGGAAGAACGCCGCCGTGAGCAGGGCCAGCGCCATTTTCGCAAGTGCGGGCGGGCAATCCGCGAACACGGAGATCACGCCGGCCAACTCTCCCCGTTCGCACCCGTCCAGCAGCACCGCGACGACGTCGGCCAACACGGCTTGCGCGGGCTCGTTCGATTCAATGTCGGGCACTTGCGCCAGCACCGCCAGCACGCGCGGCGTGGCAACGATTCCTTCCTGCATCAGCCAAGCTCTGGCTTGCTCCAATTCACCCGGTCCGGAGGGGGGAACATGTTGCATGGAAAGATGGCTCCTTGGTTGGTTATGCCTTTTCGTGCCGCTTTAGACAGGTCTGCGAACAGGCTGGTGTGCGGCCGTTTGGGAGCATAAGACGCGCCGCCAATGCGAGCCAATGATGCCCCCGAAACGCTATGCAACTGCCGTGCCGAATGGAACGCTTTGCCATCCACGCAGCACGCGAGCGAAGCTCTTGGGCTACCGACTTGCTTCATCTCCCCCGCCCCATCATTCTGCCCTCTAGCCGTTTCCCCGGATCGCCGCACACCCATGAACACGCGCTACAACGCTGCCGATCACGAGCGCGCCCGCGAATTGGCCGCCACCATCCGCGAAGCGGTCGAGTACCTGGCGCGAGGTGCGGACCTGCCCGACCTGCGCCGTCTGATCGGCGAGGCGCTGGATGCAGTGAATACGTGCCTTCCCGAGCAGCCCACATTGCATGGCGCAGCCGACAGCTTGCGCGGGCTGTTGGGCGGGCCGCTGCCCGGCGGCTCGGCGCTGGCCGCACTGCAACGCTACGAGCAGGCCCTGGCGGTCGCGCTCGCAACGACAGTCGTCACCGTTCCATCCGAGCCCGCCCCCACACTTCCTGTCTCCAAACTGCTGCACTTGGTGGTGGATGACAAGTTCATCGACATGGCCATTCGCGATTTCGAACAGGCGGATCCTGGGCGTCATGAATGGGTGGTGCTGAACGGGCGTCAGCCCTTCAAGTACATCAAGGATGCACGAGTGCGTTGCGTCGATATGGATGGTTTCGCACAGATCGCGGCCCATGCTGCCGGTGTGGTCTGTCACACCATGGAGCGGCGCCACCTTGCCGCGCTGGCGGTGGTGCCCAACCACTGCTGTGTCACATGGATCGGCTGGGGTTACGACTACTATGGTCTGATCCGCGACGCCTTTCCCGATGGATTGTTGATGCCGCTCACCACGAGGCTCGCCGAGCAACTGGCGACGCGCGGGTTGGTCTCTGCAACGCAGGACTTCGCGCATCCTTACCCGCGTGCAACCATGGAGGAGCAAGCTGCGCTCGCTCGTGTCGATATCTTCAGCCCGGTTTTGCCCTCCGAATTCGACATCGTGCGGCGCTGTGTTCCCGGCTTTCGTGCCCGCTACTTGCGCTGGAACTATGGCAATGCCGAGAACGACCTCAGCTTGCCCGGCGCGACGCTGGATCAGCACGCGCCCAATATCCTCGTGGGCAATAGTGCGACGGCGACCAATAACCACCTCGAATTGTTCGATTATTTGCACGATCACGTGGATCTTGCCGGTCGGCAACTCATCGTGCCGCTGAGCTATGGGGACGGCGCATATCGTGCAGCCATCCTGCAAGATGGTCGGGACAAGTTCGGCGATCGGTTCGTGCCATTGGTGGACTTCATGCCGCGCGAGCGCTATATCGCGCTACTCAGATCTTGCGGTCACGTGATGATGAATCATGTGCGCCAGCAAGCATTTGGCAACCTCATCATCAGTGGGCTGCTGGGTGCGAAACTGCATGTCAACCCAAGCAGCCCGCTGCATCCATGGCTGCACGAGCAGGGTGTTCCGGTCGAGGCGATTGGCGGCGGTGACTTGACGCCGCTATCGGCCACGGCGCGTCGCGCACAGGCCGATGTGTTCATGGGCATGATCGGGCGCGAGTTGCAACTTGCGCGTACGAAGGCGCTGATTGGGGCGGCGACGGGAGCGCGACACAGCGCATAGGCGCTATGCGAACCGAGGTCAGGCCGTCGCAGACTTGAATCGCGCAGGGTTCAGCGACGCGTGATGGCTCGCGCGGGACTGCCGACTACGGTCGTGTGCGGTTCGACGTCGTGGATTACGACCGCACCCATGCCAACAATTGCGCCTTCGCCGATGGTCAATGGTCGGCCACCAGGCACTCCAGGACGGAGCATTGCCCCGGTGCCGATGTAAGCATGGTTCCCGATATGCACGTTGCCGTTGCAACTCACGCGCGGCGCGAATGTCACGTAGTCGCCGATAACGCAATCGTGCGCAACGTACGAATAGATGTTTGCGTGGAAGTGACAGCCGATGCTTGCATTCGAGGTAATCGTCGTGTGCGCGCACAGGATCGCGCCGTGGCCGATCCGGTTGTCGTCATAGATCGTTGCATTGTGTGCGCTCAACGACAGGGCGTGTGCGCCACGCTGCGTGCAGCGCTTCTCTATCGCTTCCCGTGCATGCGAGTCCGCGATTGCGACAGCGAAGCAACGTTCGGAAGCCTGCGCCGCGAAGAAATCGTCTTCGGAAAGCAGCGGGAAGCCGTTGACCTTGGCGTCGTGAGGCTGGGTCTCGACGAATACGATCCGCCAACCCGAACCGAGCTGAGATCGCGCCAGAGGCATAACTTCTCGACCAAAGCCACCCGCACCATACAGCCCGAACAAGCGGTCACTCATGCGCTGCCCCTCATTTTACAACGTGCTCGACGGCGTACTCTGGACGATGGAGGCGATGTGTTCGATGTCCACATCCGTCAGCGACGGAAAGATCGGCAGGCATAGCACCTGGCTGGCCGTAGTATGGGAAACAGGCAGATTCGCCGCGCTGGCTGATGGCAGGCCTCGATACATCGGAAAATCGGAAATCAGCGGGTAGAAGTAGCGCCGCGCGAACACGTTGCGCACCTTCAGTGCCTGATAAACATCGTCGCGCGAGGCCCCAAAGCCCGGTTCGATCAAAATCGGAAAATATGAGTGGTTCCGCTGTGCGTTGGCCGGTATGTCCAGCATGCGCAGTCCTGGCACGTCCGTAAATAGCTGGCGGTAGGTTGACTCGACCTCGCTGCGGCGTGTAATCGCATGATCCACATGCTTGAGCTGCAGCAGTCCGAGTGCCGCGTTGACCTCGCTCATCTTGCCGTTGATGCCGGTCGCGACCACAGTGGTCTCGTTGACGAAACCGAAGTTCTTCAGGTGGTCGATGCGTTGCTTGGTGCGTGCATCCGGCGAAATGATCGCGCCACCCTCAAGGGTATTGAATACCTTGGTCGCGTGGAAGCTCAACACCGATAGATCACCGTGGTTGAGAACGCTGCGCATCACGTCGCCTTCCTGGCGCTGGACGCCAAAGGCATGCGCGGCGTCGTAAATCACCTTCAGATCATAGTCGTCGGCAATGCGACGAATCGCATCGACATCGCATGGTGTGCCGTAGCAGTGAACCGGCATGATCGCCGTCGTCTGCGGTGTGATCGCGGCCTCGATGCGGAGTGGGTCCAGATTCAGTGTCACTGGGTCGATATCCACGAATACCGGCTTTATGCCGTTCCACATCAACGAATGTGCGGTGGCGACAAACGAATAAGGAGTCGTGATTACCTCGCCAGTGACGCGCAGTGCTTGCAATGCGGTGACCAGCGCCAATGTTGCGTTCGTGAATAGCGAGATATACGGCACTCCAAGGTATTCGCACAGTGCCGCTTCCAGCTTCTGGTGGAACGGGCCATTGTTCGTCAATACCCGTGTTTCCCAGATCTCCTGCAAATAAGGAAGAAAATCTTCCAGCGGCGGGAGTTCGGGCCGAGTGACGAAGATGGGAGACTCGCTCATAAGACGATCATTCCGTTATGCGGCTGCTTCAGACACGGGCAATCACTCCCGTTTCGGTCGAACTCATCAGTTTGGCCGCCACCAGCGCCACTTCGTAGGGGCTCAGCAGCGTGCGGGTATCCTCGCCGGCGAAGTTGCTGCGGCGCATTGCGGTGTCGGTGCGGCCGGGCACGATGCAGTTCACCCGGATGCCGTCGTCCATCCACTCGTCGGCCAGCGCCTGGGTCATGTTGACGATGCCGGCCTTGCAGGCGGAATACGCGGAGTATTCGGCGCGCCCGCGGGTGAACGACGACGAAGAGAAGTTCAGCAGCATGCCCTTCGACGCCTTCAGCGCCGCGTGGCTGCACTGCGCCACGTTGAGCGCGCCCAGCAGGTTGACCGACACCTGCTGCGCCACGTCGAGCGGGGACTGGGTGGAAAGCGGCCCCTTGACCAGCACGCCGGCGGCGTTGACCACGTGGTCGATCCCGCCCCACTCCCGCTGCGCTTCCGCGATGGCGGCCGCCACCTGCGCGTGGTCGGCGATGTCGCAGCCGTTGCCGCGCGACAGGCTGCGCACGGTGCCGCCGGCCTCTTCCACGATCTGCGCGATGGCCTTGCCGATGCCCATGCTGCCGCCGAACACCAGTACGCGCCGGCCCTGCATGTCAACGCCGCCCAGGTTGGGCGCGAGCCGCTGCTGGCGGATGCGGAACAGTTCGTCGGCCAGGATCAGGTCCACCGCGTCGGTGATCTTGATGTTCTCGGTGCTGCCCTGGACGATGCGGACCGGGCTCAGCGGATTGCAGGCCAGGTAGATGCCGCAGTCGTCGGTGAACTCGCCCAGCCGTTCCGCGCCAAGCTCCTCGTAACAGCCCAGCAGCGCCTGGAAGCGGAAGCCTTGCGGCGTCTGCCCACGGAACAGGTGGTCGCGCTTGGGGATGCTCTGGATCAGCCCGTCGCGCTCGACGATGATCGTGTCGGCGGTCTTGATCGCCACGTCCACGGCATCGACGTGGCCCAGCGCTTCATCGACGTCGTGCAGGATCTGGTGGTCCAGGAACGGACGCGCGGCGTCGTGCAGGACGACGTTGTCCGGCGCCGAGGCCTTCAGGTGGCGCAGCGCCGCCCAGGCGGATTCCTGCCGCGATGCGCCGCCGACGATCACTTCCGCCGCGGTGTTCCTGAGTAGCTCGCGCACGAACGCCAATGAATCGGCCGGTACCGTCACCACGATCCGCGCGCCGGGCGCGAAGCCGGCGATGCAGGCGTAGCTGTGCTCCAGCACGGTCTTGCCGGCCACGCGGATGAACTGCTTGGGCACGTGCGCGCCCAGCCGGCTGCCGCTGCCGCCGGCCAGCAGCACGTAGGCCGTGGTCCTGCCGGTCATGCCGCGGCCTCCGCCTGCTCCGGCCCGCTGGCAACGGGAGACTGCGGGAAGTCCATGCCCAGTCGGCGCAGGCCCTCCACCAGGTCGGGCTTCATTCCGCAGGGTTCGCCCTGCACCCGCTCAAGCAGCGTCAGTGCGCGCAGAAGCTTGTCCGGCTTGCCTCTCTGGATGGCCATGAGGCAGTTCTGGCGTCCGACGAGTTGGTATACCAGCCCGCCCACGTCCATCGTGGACGGCGATTCGAGGTGCGAGAGGTACCCCGGGTCCGGGGTGCGCCAGCCTGCGCCGAAGTTCTCGGTCAGGTTGCGATCCACATCGTCCGGGACGTAGACCTTGATGCCAAGGAAATCCACCTGCTCGAGGCCGAACGGCGTGAACGCGAACTTCTGCAAATAGCCGAATTGGCTCTGCACGCCGGTGACCAGCTTGTCGCCTTCGGGGTGATACAGAAAGACGTCGATGGTGATGCCGGTGGGAAGGTGCAGCACCACCAGCGCGTACGTCTGCGCGCCGACCATGGTGCGGGTGTTCAGGGCGAACTGGTCGCTCTCGGCAAGCGCCATGACGATGTCGAACTGGCTTTCCCAGTTCATGACGCCGACGTCGATGTCCTTGTCGTGGGCCAGCAGCCGGCCTTCGCGCGCGTAGCCCAGCAAGGTGCCGGAGACGAGGAAAGCCTTGTGGCCGCTGCGGTCAAGCAGGCGTTGCAACGCCACCAGCGCCTCGCCCGCGCTCTCCGGATTGAAGCTGGATGCCTGTTCCTTGAGCCTGTCGTTCTTTTCGTACCAGATCCTGATTTCGTCCGCGTGCTTGGGCTGCGTCGCGGCGGCGCGCAGCAAGCGGTCGATCCATTCGATGCTGCGCGGCAGGTCGCCCAGATGGCAGTACGCCTCGGAGATCAGGATCATCTTGAGCAATTGATGGTCGGGATCGGAGATGAACTCCGCGGCAGCGATGGCCTGCGCGTTCGCGCCTCCGAGCCGGAAATAATTCGCGGCCTTCAACGCCAGCATGGTGCGGGTGTACATCAATCCGCGGTCCGGGAGCCGCTTGCAGATGCGCAGCAGGCTGCGCGCGAGCGGCAGCATGTCGATCCTGGTGTTCAGCATGGAGTCCCGCTCCATGAGCATGCCCGCCAGTTCCAGCCAATCGTCGACGGAGGTGGCCTGCGCCAGCAGGTGCGACGTCATGCATTCCAGCAGTTCGTAATGCCCTTGGTCGACCGCCAGTTCGAAGGCGTCGCGCCAGTCATGCAGTTTCCCCTTGCACTGGCGCAGCGTGGCCAGATCCGGCTTCCTCCCGGAAATGGCGTTCTGCGCCACCCAACGAGCCGGCAGCCGCTTGGGCAGCGCCAGGAATCCCTCGGTAGGCGCCTTTCTGCCCAGCGTGCGGTACACCTCCATCCACATGGCTCGCTGGCCCGGCGCCGGCAGGTTCTCGATGCCCAGCGTGGCCAGGTAGATCACGGTGGGCGCCAGGTTCATTGCGCGTGCGGCCATCAAGGCTTCGTCGCTCAGCAGATCCTGGCTGGAGTGCTCCGCCAGTACGGTTTCCAGTTCCTCGTAGCGTTGCTCGCGGAGCAGGCGATCAATCCGGGGCAAGCGTTCCCAGTCGATGGTCTTGACCCGCATGTGGTTCCCCTTGTCCGAAGTGGATGCATCCGGGCGCGCAGCCTGCCCGCCGCGGCCAGTATGGCTTCGCGATTATCAAGCAAGACGCATGCCGTTCGGGATGCGCCACCGCGCCCGGCCGGGCGCCGGACGGATCCGGCATCCGGGCGGTGGCCGCGCCCGTTCGGGAAACTTTAGGGCATTCACAGGAATTTTTTTATTTCTGCGGCAAGGGTCGCAAAACCGCAACTTCGCCTCCAAGCCGGCTCAAGGCGGTTGGTGCAACGCCGTTACCGAGTCCAGCAGAGGACGGGGCCACCAGAACGGCATCTTCTGCGGTAACCCCGGCAAAAAATCCTCCCCGCCGGACACTACTTCAGGAGCAAGCACCATGGCTAATAGCGTCAATACCAATCTGATGTCGCTGAACACCCAGCGCAACCTGTACGCCAGCAATCTCGGCCTGTCCACCTCGATCCAGCGCCTGTCCTCGGGCCTGCGCGTCAACAGCGCCAAGGACGACGCCGCCGGCCTCGCCATCGCCGAGCGCATGAACGCGCAGATCCGCGGTTCCAACGTCGCCATCCGCAACGCCAACGACGGCATCTCGCTGGCGCAGACCGCCGAAGGCGCGCTGGGCAAGATCGGCGACTCGCTGCAGCGCATGCGCGAGCTGGCCGTCCAGTCCGCCAACGCCACCAACAGCTCGGACGACCGCACCAATCTGCAGGCCGAGTTCAAGCAGTTGCAGGACGAAATCGGCCGCGTGGTCAACGGCACCACCTTCAACAGCACCAAGCTGTTCACCGGTTCCTCCGCGTTCGACTTCCAGGTCGGCGCCGGCACCACCTCGAACGACACCGTCAGCATCGCCCGCAGCAAGCTGTCCGGCGGCACCGCCGGCACCAGCGGCAGCCTGAGCAGCGCGACCGGCACCGACGCCGTGATCGCGACGATCACCGGTTCCGCCTCCGCCATCACCGGCAGCACCGCAGTCGCCGCCAAGGCCGCGATCAAGGACATCGACGTGGCGCTGGACAAGCTGAACGCCGAGCGCGCCACCTACGGTGCGGCCCAGAACCGCTTCGAGTCGGTGATCAGCACGCTGCAGATCTCGGTCGAGAACATCTCCGCCGCCCGCAGCCGCATCATGGACACGGACTTCGCCGCGGAAACGGCCAACCTGACCCGCACGCAGATCCTGACCCAGGCAGGCACCGCGATGCTGGCCCAGGCCAACCAGGCGCCGCAGAACGTGCTCAGCCTGTTGCGTTGATCCTCTGGTTTTCCCCGTCGGGGCGGCCGGTTCGCCGGCCTCCCCGAACGGCTTCAAATTGATGAGCCGTCATGTCCAACATCACGCCCATCAGTGCTTCGCCCAGCGGCGCACTTCCCGCCTCGACGCATGGCGCCGAGGCTTCGCCGCGTCCGGTTTCCGGCGGTCCTTCCGCACCATCCGGCACCTCCCCGCCCGGGATGCGCAGGCAGAACCGCCACCGCCGCCCCAGAAAAGCACCACGCCTAGCGAATTGCAGAAGCAGATCGAGGCGACGCTGGCCGAATCCCGCGTGCAGACCAACCTGAAGTTCCGCGTGGACGAGGATCTGCGCCGCGTGGTGGTGTCGGTGGTCGATTCCGACACCGGCGAAACCATCCTCCAGATTCCCGACGAGGCCGCACTGGCGGTGGCGCGCAGGCTGGCGGATACCGGCACCGGCCTGCTTGACCAGAAAGCCTGAACGGCGCATGGTCCCAAGGCCGCGGCGCGCTCAAGATCGGACGGCGCGCGCCGTTACAGGCATAGCACGAACATTGCATGCGGTTCAGGAATTGACGGGGCGTCGGTAGCTCCGAGGAGGCAAGATGGCCACGCTTACCAGTGCCGGTATCGGCTCCGGGCTCAATGTCGAGAGCATCGTCTCCGGATTGGTCGCGGCAGACCGCAAGCCTGCGGACGATCGCCTGAATGCGCTGGAATCCACCACCAAGGCGCAGATTTCCGCGTTCGGCTCCATCACCTCGGCGATGTCGAGCCTGAGCACCGCGCTGGACAAGTTCAAGGCCGATGGCGGCCTGCCGGGCCGCAAGGCCACGGTCGGCACCGATGCCGGCTTCACCGCCAGCGCTACCTCCAAGGCCACGGTGGGCAACTATTCGGTCACCGTGGAAGCGCTCGCCACCGCCCACAAGCTGCAATCGGCGGCGGTCGCCAGCGCCACCCAGGTGGGCGACGGCACGCTGACTTTCCAGGTCGGCGGCGGCACGGCGTTCAACGTCGTCATCGAGTCCGGCAAGGGCACCCTGGCCAACATCCGCGACGCCATCAACAAGCAGGCCGCCGGCAAGGGCGTGACCGCCACCATCGTGCACGGCGACGACGGCGACGTGCTGACCCTGACCTCCGACAAGACCGGCAGCGCCGGCGCGCTGAGCATCGGCGCCAGCGGCGGCAACGGCGGGCTGTCGGTGCTTGCGACCAGCGGCGGCACCCTGACCCAGCTGTCGGCCGCGCAGGACGCGGTGGTCACCGTGGACGGCATCACCCGCACCTCTTCGTCCAACCACCTCACCGACCTGATCGACGGCGTCACCCTGGACCTGACCAAGGCCAAGCCGGGCACGGGCTTCAGCCTGGACGTGGGCGCCGATCCCGCGTCGCTGAAGGACACGCTGCAGGGCTTCATCACCGCCTACAACGCCGCCATGAACGCGATGCGCAAGCAGAGCGCCGCCGGCGGCGAAAACGCGACGGCCGGCGCGCTGAGCGGCGACGCCACCCCGCGCGCGATCATGGCCTCGATGCGCAACGCGATCAGCAACAGCTATGCCGATTTCGCCAAGCTCGGCCTGAAGACCGCGGTGGACGGGACGCTGAGTCTGGACGGCAGCAAGTTCGACAGCGCCATCGCCACCAACCCCAGCGCGGTCAAGAATTTGCTGGGAGACGACGCCGAGTTCGGCAAGAACATGCGCGGCCTGCTCCAGAACTACATCGGCGACGACGGCATGCTGTCCAACCGCAGCAAGAGCCTGGCCGACCGGCAGAAGTCGATCACCCAGCAGCGCACCGACCTCGACGCCCGCATGGAGCGGCTGGAAAAAGCCTATCGCGCCCGCTTCACCGCCCTCGACACGATGATGGCGCAACTGCAGGGCACTTCCAGCTACATCTCACAGCACCTCGGCACCTCTTCCTAAAGTCCCCCAATCCCACCGACAACCGCCATGAACGCACGCGCTTCTGCCCAGCACTACCGCCAGACCGCCGTCAGCAGCGCGGTGCTGGATGCCAGTCCCCATCGCCTGGTGGCGCTGATGCTGGCCGGCGTGCGCGAGCGCCTGAAGCTGGCGCAGGCCTGCATGGACGTCGGCGACGTGGCGCGCAAGGGACAGGCCATCAGCGAAGCCAGCATGATCATCGGCCAGCTGGACGGTTCGCTCGACCACAAGGCGGGCGGCGACATCGCCGCCGGGCTGGCGTCGCTGTACGACTATTCGCAGCGTCGACTGTTCGAGGGCAACCTGCACAACGACGCGGGGAAGCTGAAGGAAGTCGACCGTCTGTTCGCCGACATCGAGGAAGCGTGGCTGGCGATCGATCCGGAGCGGAGCAAGTGACCGACTACGCCGCCGACGCCCCGCCGCCGCTGCCCGTCGAGGCGCTGCGCAAAGCCTTGGGTCAGACCGATCTGGACGCGGCGCTGGCCCTGCTCGAAGCGCACGACCGCGCGGTCCGCCAGGCGCTGCCGGCGCACGAGGCCTCCCTGCTCGATCCCCGCCAGGTCCAGGCCTGGCGCGGCCTGGCCGAACGCCAGCAGGAGCTGCTGGGCGAACTCGGGGTGCTGCGCGACCAGGTCGCCGACCAGTTGCAGCAGCTCCAGCGCCACCAGCGGGGCGCCAGCGCCTATCTGCAGGCGATGGGATGAACCGCGACGCCGCCGACGCAGTGCTGTTCGGCGAATCCCTGTCTTGCGAGGAAACGCAGCGCGCGGCCTTCGTCGCGCAGCCGGTGGACGACGTGCTGGCGGAAGCGGCCTGCGTGCGCGCCGAAGCCTGCCTGCGCGCGATCGCCACCATCGAGGACACCGGCGGCGAGGAAGACGACGCGCCGCTGTCGCCCGCGCTGCGCCGGATCGAGGCCCGGCTGGAGCTGATGATGACCCTGCTCGGTGCCAAGCTCCGGCAGGATCGCACCGATCCGCTGACGCCGCTACGTTGGTCGGCGCTGGGCGCGCGCATGCCCGTGGCCGCGCCGCATGCCGAGGGCAGCACCGGCCTGTTCCGCATCCAGGCGACCTCGTGGCTGCCGGAACCGCTGGAGCTGCCCGCCACCGTCATCGCCAGCGAGCCGGGATCGGGCGGCAGGGCCGAGCTGTGGCTGCGCTTCGGCCCGCTGACCGAGGCCGCCACGTCGGCGCTGGAGCGCCATCTGTTCCGCCAGCACCGGCGGGCGATCGCCAACCGCCGCGCCCGCGCCGAGGGTGCCTGAGCGCGTCGGGAAAGCGCATTCAGAACCTGCCGTCCGCCCCGCGGTTGGCGTCGAGCGCTGTTCCGGCAGGTGACGGTTTTCCGACTCCGTCGCCCCGAAACCCTGCCATTGCATCGAGTTCACCCTTACACTGCCCTCGAGGCGCAGTTGCGCGGGGGTGGTTCCACCACGCCGGATGACCAGCGAGGGCAGTATCCGCAGGGGGCAGAAATGAAGGCGAGCTTGCAGGCCAAGATGGGGCAGTCGATGACGCTGACCCCGCAGCTGCTGCAATCCATTCGCCTGCTGCAGGTCACTTCGCTGCAGCTCGAACAGGAACTGCAGCAGGTCCTGGAGCGCAATCCCCTGCTGGAGCAGGAGACCGAGGAAGACGAATCCGCCCCACCCAGCGACGCCGACACCGCCGCGCAGGAAACGGCCGCCTGGGACGAACTGCCGGAGCCCATGTTCCTGTCCGGCGGCGGCCACGCCGGCGATGCCGAAGACGACGCCACCGCCCGCATCGCCGCCGGCGAATCCAGCGACCCGCGCCAGCGCCTGTTGCAGCAGCTGCAACTGCGCTGCGACGCCCGCGAGCTGGCGATGGCCGCGTACTGGCTGGATCGCTGCGACGACCGCGGCTATCTGGAGGAGGAACCGCAGGCGCTGGCCCGGCAGGGCGCGGCGCAGTTGGCGGACGCCCTCCCTGACGCCACCTGCGAGACCCTGCTGGACGCGCGCCAGCGCCTGCTGCTGGACGGCGAATGGCCGGGCATGGCCGCCGCCGACCCCGGCGAATGCCTGCTGGCCCAGCTG
The DNA here is from genome assembly GCF_014395425.1 of Thermomonas brevis. NCBI lineage: Bacteria > Pseudomonadati > Pseudomonadota > Gammaproteobacteria > Lysobacterales > Lysobacteraceae > Thermomonas > Thermomonas brevis. The sequence continues at coordinate 104,273 of NZ_CP060711.1, read as the reverse complement.
CGCGCCCTGCCCGCCGGCGATGCGCGCGCCCTGGCGCTGCGGATCGTCGGCGAGCACCTGGACCTGCTGGCCAGCCACGACCACGCCGCGCTGGCGGCCCGGCTGAAATCTTCACCGGACGCCGTGGCCGCCGCGGTGGCGCTGATCCTGTCGCTACAGCCGCATCCGGTGGAACAGCCGCCGGAGCCGGAAACCGCCGCCATCGTGCCCGACGTCATCACCTGGCGCGCCGCCGACGGCTGGCAGGTGCGGCTGAGCGCCCGCAGCGCGCCCCGGCTGCGCCTGTGCGCCTACGCCGAGCAGGCGTCCGGTCACGAGGGCATGCGCGGCCTGCTGGAGGAAGCGCGCTGGCTGCTGCGCAGCCTCGGCATCCGCAACGAGACGCTGCTCAAGACCGCGCGGGTGCTGGTGACGCGCCAGCAGGCCTTTCTGGAGCGCGGCGAGGAGGCCATCGCCCCGCTCACGCTCAAGGAAGTGGCCGAGGAGATCGGCGTCCACGAATCCACCGTGTCGCGCATCACCACCGGCAAGTACATCCAGACCCCGCGCGGCACGCTGGAGCTCAAGCGCCTGTTCGCGGTGCGGCTGGAGGGCGCGGAGGTGTCCGGGACGGCGATCAAGGCGATGGTGCGGCGGTTGATCGAGGACGAGCCGGCGCACGCGCCGCTGGGCGACGAGGTGATCGCTGCCATGCTGGCGCGGCAGGGGATCCGCGTGGCGCGGCGCACGGTGGCGAAGTATCGTGAGCAACTGTCCATCGCGCCCGCCCGGCTGCGCCGGCGCGAGCGCAACCCGCGCACGCGGGGGGCAAGCCGGACGCGCAGGTGCGGATGGGCTGAGCGCGTGGCACAGGGACGGACGAAACAGGGGCGGACGTGATGTACAAGACGATCAAGGTGCTGCTCGTGGACGACCACGAGGGCTTCATCAATGCGGTGCTGCGCCACATGCGCAAGCATCCGTGGATCGAGATCGCCGGCACCGCCGCCAACGGCATCGAGGCGGTGGCCCGGTCCGAGTCGCTGCGCCCGGACGTGGTGCTGATGGACCTGGCGATGCCGGAAATGGGCGGCCTGCAGGCGACCCGCCTGATAAAAGCGCAGGATGCGCCGCCATTTGTCGCCATCGTCAGCCATTTCGACGACAACGAGCATCGCGAGCACGCCCAGCGGGCCGGCAGCGACGCCTTCGTCAGCAAGCTCAACTACATGCAGGAAGTGCTGCCGCTGCTGGAGCGACTGGCCGCGACGGGCGGCGACGACGAGGACGGTGCATGAGCGAATCGCGCATCCTGGTGGTCGACGCCGACGACGCCCGCACCGAGCGGCTGGCGACGCTGCTCGACTTCATGGATTTCACCCCGCGCATCGTCGCCGACGCCGCCGACATCAACCTGGACAAGGCGCGCGCCACCGACTGGGTGGCGGTGATCGCCGGCGACGTGGGCGACCCCGCCGCTTGGGACGCGTTCGCCGACTGGTTGTCCCGCCAGCCGCTGCATCCACCGGTGATCGCCCTGCCCGCGCCCGCCGGCGATGCCGGCTGGCGCGGCCGGCTGCACCCGGAAATGGTGTGGCCGCTGGACTATCCGATCCGCCGCAACCAGCTGCAGGACGTGCTGCGCCGGGCCAGCATCAAGCGCATGGACGACGACGAGCGGCGCGAGATCCCGCAGGTCGGGCCGACCGGCCGTAGCTCGGCAGTGCAGCGGCTGAACCGGATGATCGACCAGGTGGCGCGCTTCGACACCACCGTGCTGATCCTCGGCGAATCCGGCACCGGCAAGGAGGTCGCGGCGCGTGCCATCCACGCGCGCTCGCCACGCAAGGACAAGCCCTTCGTCGCGATCAACTGCGGCGCGATCCCGCCCGATCTGCTGGAAAGCGAGCTGTTCGGCCACGAAAAGGGCGCGTTCACCGGCGCGCTGACTCAGCGCAAGGGCCGCTTCGAGATGGCCGAGGGCGGCACCCTGCTGCTGGACGAGATCGGCGACATGCCGATGGCGATGCAGGTCAAATTGCTGCGGGTGCTGCAGGAGCGCGTGTTCGAGCGCGTCGGCGGCGGCGCGCCGATCACCTGCGACGTGCGGGTGGTGGCGGCGACCCACCGCAATCTGGAAGCGCACATCGCCGACGGCAGGTTCCGCGAGGACTTGTTCTACCGCCTCAACGTCTTCCCCATCGAAATGCCGGCGCTGCGCGAGCGCGGCGACGATCTGCCGGACCTGGTGGCGGCAATCACCCGCCAGCTCGCAGACGCCGGCCGCGGCCGGGTGAGCCTCTCCGAGGACGTGATCGCGGCGCTCCAGCACTACGGCTGGCCGGGCAACGTCCGCGAGCTGAGCAACCTGCTGGAGCGGCTGGCGGTGCTGAGCCCGGACGGCCGGGTCGGCATCGCCGACCTGCCGGCGCGCTACCGGGCGGCCATCCCCGAGGACATGCTGCGGCATGCCGCGCCGCCGCGCGAGGATCAGCTGCCGCCGATGCAGCCGGCCGCGCTGCCGCCCGACCCGAGCGCGCTGTCGCCGCTGGTGTCGCTGCCCGCCGGCGGGCTGGACCTGCGCCAGCACATCGCCGAGATCGAGAACGAGCTGATCCGCCAGGCCCTGCAGCAGAGCGGCGGCGTGGTCGCCCATGCCGCGCCCCTGCTGGGACTGCGCCGCACCACCCTGCTGGAAAAACTGCGCAAGTACGGCATCGGCCGCGGCAGCGCGTCGGACGACGGCGCCGGCGAATCCTGAACGGGCGCGGGCCTCCCCGCCTGACAGCTTCACCTCCCGCGACCCGGAGCGACGGGTTCCCGGCGCTTCCTGCAACGCGACTTCAAGGGTCGAAGCGCGCTTCGGCCAAACCTCAAGCCTGACGCCATTCCGGGCGCCATCCGGCGGGGTCATGGCACATGTCTTGCATCGTGGGCGGCAGGCTTTCCTTTCCCACCGCCCGGATGACCGACGCCATCAGCTCGATCCTCTCCCAGATCCGCGCCCACGAAGCGCGGACGCTCGGGCCGCTGGGCAACCCGGCCGCGGCGGGCGATGCCCGCCCGTCCGGCGCCATCGACGTCGGCGCGCCCGCCCGCTCCAGCTTCCAGCAGACTCTGAGCAACGCCATCGACGGGGTGAGCCAGGCGCAGAACGAGGCCGGCGCGCTGCAGCAGGCGTTCGAGATGGGCGATCCGCGCGCCGACCTGGCGCGGGTGATGGTGGCCATGCAGCAGTCCCAGGTCGCCTTCAAAGCCGCCGTGGAAGTGCGCAACCGCCTCGTCCAGGCCTACCAGGACGTGATGAACATGCCGGTCTGACGGCCGCCCGCCGTTGCTGACCATCGAATGCAGAACCCGGAACCACGCCCCCGACCATGAGCGCCATCGCCCTCCCGAAAACCACCGAAAGCCTGAAGAACCTCGGCCGCCTGCAGGACATCCCGGTGGTCCGCCAGCTGCTGACGCTGGGCACGGTGGCCGCCGCCATCGCGCTGGGCCTGTGGCTGTTCTTCTGGACCCAGAAGCCCGCCTACGTGCCGCTGCCGGACCTGGACGCCAAGACCGCCAGCGAGGCCCGCGACGTGCTGCGTACCGCGCAGGTGCCGTTCAAGATCGATCCGGGCACCGGCATGCTGTCGGTGCCGGAGGACCGCATGGGCGAGGCGCGGATGGCGCTGGCCTCCGGCGGGATCGGCGCGTCCGCCGACCGCGGCTTCGCCACGATGGAAGGCGACCAGGGCTTCGGCACCAGCCAGTTCGTCGAGAACGCGCGCTACCAGCACGCGCTGGAAACCGAGCTGGCCCGCACCATCACCAACCTGCGCCCGGTCCGCGAGGCGCGCGTGCACCTGGCGATGCCCAAGCCGTCCGCCTTCACCCGCCAGAAGGAGCCGGCCAGCGCCTCGGTGGTGCTGCAATTGCAGAGCGGCGCTACGCTGGAACAGGGCCAGGTGGACGCCATCGTGCACCTGGTGTCCTCGTCCATCCCCGGCCTGCCGGCCGGCAACGTGACCGTGGTCGACCAGTTCGGCCGCCTGCTCTCCAACGCCGATCCCGACAGCGACGCCGCCGTCAGCGCCAAGCAGTTCGAGCAGCAGCGCCGCCAGGAAAGCGTGTTCGTGCGCCGCATCCAGGAGCTGCTGGAGCCGATGACCGGCCCCGGCCGCGTGCGCGCCGAGGTCAGCGTGGACATGGACTTCAACCAGACCGAGGAAGCGCGCGAGAAGTACGGCCCCGATCCGGCCATCGTGCGCAGCGAGCAGGTGTCGGAAACCGGCAACCTCGCCGCCGCCGCGCCGCCGCAGGGCGTGCCGGGCAGCGCCAGCAACACGCCGGCCGCCGCGGCGAACGCCGCCAACCCGGCCAACCCGGCCAACGCGCAGCAGCAACCGAACGCGCAGGCCGACGCCAACCGCACCGCCGCGGCCGGCAACGGCTCGCGCAGCGCGGTGCGCAACTACGAGATCGACCGCACCCTGACCCATACCCGCCAGGCGCCGGGCCGCGTGCGCCGGGTGACCGCCGCGGTGCTGGTGGACAACCTGCCCGGCGCGCCGGCCGCGAACGGCAAGCCCGCGGCCGAGCGCGCCCTGAACGCGCAGGAGATCCAGCGCATCCAGTCGCTGGTGCAGCAGGCGATCGGCTTCGACGCGCAGCGCGGCGACGTGGTCACCGTGGTCAATTCCCCGTTCGCGCGGCAGCCGGAAGCCAAGTCCGACCCGCTGCCGATCTGGGAGAATCCGCGCGCCCGCGACCTGCTGCGCACCCTGCTTGGCGGCCTGGCGGTGCTGGCGGTAGTGTGGTTCGTGCTGCGCCCGGCCTTCCGCGCCCTGACCACGCCGAAGGTGGCGATCAAGCACGAAACGCAGGAAATCGAGGTGACGCACATGCAGGACCAGGAGGAACGCGTGCTGACGCCGGCGCTGACCCAGGAGCGTTCGCTGGCGCGCGCCAATTTCGAGGAAAAGGTGCAGGTGGCGCGCGACGCCGTGAACGTCGATTCCAAGCGCGTCGCCGCCGTGGTGCGCGATCTGGTGAACGCCGATGACTGAACAGTACGCCCTCTCCGGCGTGCAGCGCGCGGCCGTGGTGCTGCTGTCGCTGGGCGAACAGCAGGCGGCCGAAGTGCTCAAGCACATGGGCGCCAAGGAAGTGCAGAAGCTGGGCGTGGCGATGACCTCGGTCGGCGGCGTGTCGCGGCAGGAAGTCGAGAAGGTGATCGACGAGTTCGTCAACACGCTCGAACAGCCGAACATCGGCAGCGGCGCCGACGAATACGTGCGCAGCGTGCTGGTGCAGGCGCTGGGCGAGGAACGCGCCAGCAGCCTGATCGACCGCATCCTGCTGGGCCGCAACACCACCGGCCTGGACACGCTGAAGTGGATGGAGCCGCGCGCCATCGCCGACTTGGTGCGCAACGAGCATCCGCAGATCATCGCCATCGTGCTCTCGCACCTGGACGGCGACCAGGCCGCCGAGGCGCTGAAGTTCCTGCCCGAGCGCACCCGCGCCGACGTGCTGATCCGCATCGCCACCCTGGACGGCATCCCGCCGCACGCGCTCAACGAGCTCAACGACGTGATGGCCAAGCAGTTCGCCGGCAACCAGAACCTGAAGTCCTCGACCATCGGCGGCATCCGGGTCGCGGCCAACATCCTCAACTTCATGGACGGCGGCCAGGACGAAGTGATCCTCGGCGCCATCTCCCAGATCGACGAACCGCTGACCGGCCGCATCCGCGACCTGATGTTCGTGTTCGACAACCTGGCCGAGATCGACGACCGCGCGATGCAGACCGTGCTGCGCGAAGTGCCCGCCGACAAGCTGGCGCTGGCGCTGCGCGGCGCCGACGCCAAGGTGCGCGAGAAGATCACCTCCAACATGTCGCAGCGCGCTGCCGAAATGCTGGTCGAAGACATGGAGGCGCGCGGGCCGGTGCGGCTGGCCGAGGTCGAGGCCGCGCAGAAGGAAATCCTCACCATCGTGCGCAAGATGGCCGATGACGGGACCATCCAGCTGGCGGTCAAGGCCGAGGTCTTCGTATGAGCGACGCAGTGCGCTGGGCTGCCCCGGAACTGGCGCCGCCGCCCCCGCCGCCTCCGCCGCAGCCCGAGCGGCACATGCCCAGCGTCGAGGAAGTGCAGGCCATCGAGGAAGCCGCGTACGCGGAGGGCTATGCGCGCGGACACGCCGAGGGCGCCGCCGCCGGGCAGGCCGAAATCCGCCGCATCGCCGCGCAGATGGAAGGCATCCTGGACGCGTTCACCCGCCCGCTGGCGCGGCTGGACGCGGAAGTCGGCGACGCGCTCGGCGACCTGGCCGTGCGCATCGCCGGCGCCCTGCTCGGCCGCAGCTACGCCGCCGAGCCCGAACTGCTGGAAACGCTGGTGCGCGAAGCGCTGGAAATCGCCGGCAGCGACCACCGGCAGGTGGAACTGCGCCTGCATCCGGACGACCTCGCGATGCTCACCCCGCAGCTGCTGACGCTGGAAGGCGTGCGCATGAGCGGCGACGCCACCTTGGCGCGCGGCGACCTGCGCCTGCACGCGGACAGCGTGCGCATCGACGGCAGCCTGTCGGCGCGCCTCAACGCCGCATTGCAGAAGATCGCGGCCGGGGGCGACAGGTGAGCGGGCGAACGTCCCCCTTGCGCTTTGCCGGAAAAAGGCGCTGGATAGGCGCAGGGAACCGTGACGGGCGTCGCGGTTCGGCAGGGGTCACGGCATCCAGCCTTGCGGGAGGAAGCCGATGAGCAACATCGCCGCCGCGCAATGGGACGAGGCTCGCAGCCTGCGGCTGGCGATGCGCCTGCGCGACATGGACGCCTCGCGCATCGACGCGCTGGGCATGGTCCGCGAAGGCGTGCTGCGCCGCGCGGTCGGTCTGACTCTGGAAGCCACTGGTTGCAGCGCCCCGCTGGGCGCGCGGTGCAGCGTGGAAAGCACCGGAGGACGCTGGGTGGACGCTGAGGTGGTCGGCTTCGCCGGCGACCGCACCTTCCTGATGCCCACCTCCGACCTGTCCGGCCTGCTGCCGAACGCGCGCGTCCTCACCGGATCGAGCCGCGGCGAAGTGGCGGTGGGCGAAGGCCTGCTGGGCCGCGTCATCGACAGCGACGGGGTGCCGCTGGACGGCCGCCCGCCGCTGCGCGCGGAGGATTTCGTCGGCCTGGCCGGCGTGCAGATCAACCCGCTGATGCGCGAGCCGATCACCCGTTCGCTGGACGTCGGCGTGCGCGCGATCAACGCGCTGCTGCCGATCGGGCGCGGCCAGCGCATCGGCCTGTTCGCCGGCTCCGGCGTCGGCAAATCGACGCTGCTCGGCATGATGACCCGCTATACCGCCGCCGACGTCATTGTGGTGGGCCTGATCGGCGAGCGTGGCCGCGAAGTGCGCGATTTCGTCGAAAGCACGTTGGGCGCGGAGGGCCTGCGCCGTTCGGTGGTGGTCGCCGCCCCGGCCGACCGGCCGCCGCTGGCGCGCCTGCACGGCGCGCTGCGCGCCACTGCCATCGCCGAGTGGTTCCGGGACCAGGGCTTGCATGTGCTGCTGCTCATGGATTCGCTCACCCGCTTCGCCCATGCCCAGCGCGAAATCGGCCTGTCGGTCGGCGAGCCGCCGACCACGCGCGGCTATCCGCCGTCGGTGTTCGCGCGCCTGCCGGCGCTGGTGGAGCGCGCCGGCAACGGCGCCGACGGGCGCGGCTCGATCACCGCCTTCTACACCGTGCTGACCGAGGGCGACGACCAGCAGGAACCCATCGCCGACGCCGCCCGCGCCATCCTCGACGGCCATATCGTGCTGACCCGCCGGATCGCCGACGCCGGCCTGTATCCGGCCATCGACGTGGAAGTCTCAGTCAGCCGCGTCATGCAGGACATCACCGATCCGGCGTGGCGCGCGCGCATCCGCCGGCTCAAGCAATTGATGGCCGCCTACAACGCCCAGCGCGACCTGATCGCCATCGGCGCCTACCAGCGCGGCAACGATCCGCTGGTGGACGACGCGCTGGCGCTGTGGCCGCAGATCCTGCAGTTCCTCGGCCAGGACGTGGCCGAATCGGCCACCGTCGAAGAAAGCCGCAATGCCCTCGCCCGTCTGCTCGACGGCGAACCGGAGATCGCCCCATGACCCGATCGCAACGCCTCGATCCCCTGCTGCGCGTCACCCAGCAACGCCAGGACGCGGTCGCCAAGCAATTGGCCGAGCGCGACAAGGCGCTGGCCGAGCAGCAGCAGCGCTTCGACATGCTCAAGGAATACGCCGACGCCTACCGCGTCGCGCCCGCCAGCGGCGGCACGCTGGCGCCGGCAATGCTGGCGAACCACGTCGCCTTCCGCGCCAAGCTCGACACCGCCTTGGAACAGCAGGCGCAGGTGGTCGATTCCTCGCGCCAGAACTGCGAGGTGGAACGCGCCCGGCTGATGCTGGCCAGCCGCGACAACAAGGTGCTGGAGCAACTGGCCGCCAGCTACCGCGCCGAGGAATCGCGCGTGGCCGACCGCCGCGAGCAGCGCGAGCTGGACGACCTGGGCGCGCGCCGCGTGCGCAGCGCGCAGGAAGGGAGCGAGCCATGATGGGCAATCCGGGCAGCCTGCCGCTGCCGACCGCGCCGGCTGCCGGTCCGGCGGCGGCCACCGGCGTTGCAGCGGCGACGGCGGCGCGTCCGGCCCAGGCCGGCCTGGCGACGGAAGCGGGCGCGCCGGCGGACACAGAGGTCGATGCCGGCCTGCTGTTCGATCTGCTGCTGGGTGCGCCGGCGGACGCGGCGAAAACCGTGGCGTCGGTGCTGGCCGGCGCGGGCGGCGGCAAGGCCAAGTCGGTGACGGCGGCAGGCGAAGCCGTCGCGGATGCCGTCGATCCGCTGGCGGTGGTGCTGGCGCAGATGCCGCAGCTACAGACGGCGCCGCAGCCGCAGGCCGCGGCCTCTGCCGCGAATGCGGCTGCACCTGTCGTTTCCGCCGAAGGAGCGCCCTCGGCCCTGCCCTTGCAGCAGGCGATGGCCGCCGCTGCCGCGGCGCAGCCCGCGCCCGCCGTCGGCGTCGAAAACGCGCAGCCGGCCGCACCCGCCGCAGCGGCGTCCGGTCTTCCCCTTGCCGCCACCGAATCCGATCGCGATGCCGCGCCGGTCGCGCGGTTCGTCCTGCCGCAGGCGGACGCCGCCAAGCCGGCCGCGCCGACTCTCGCGCCGGCGTTCGCCCTTGCCGCCGACGATGGCGCGCAGGCGCTGCCGCGCGGCGCGAGCGACGCGGCCGTCTCCCCTGTCTTCGCGCCGCTGCAGGCGGTGCAGGCCGCATCGGCGCCGCAGCCTGCGACCGCCGCGCCCGTCGCCGCGCAGCCGCCGATCCTGCAACAGCCGGCCGATCCCGCCGCCGGCTACGACGACCGCTTCGGCAGCCACGTTGCCCTGCTCGCCGGGCAGCGCATCGGCCAGGCCGAAATCCGGGTCGTGCCCGAGCACCTCGGCGCGATCGACATCCGCCTGCACCTGGACGGCAGCGACGTGCGCGCCGAGTTCCACAGCGCGCAGCCCGAAGTCCGGCAGGCGCTGGAGGCCAGCCTGCCGCGCCTGCGCGAAATGCTCGGGCAGCACGGCCTGCAGCTGTCCCACGCCGGCGTCGGCCAGGGCCAGACCCAGAAGGACCAGGGGCAGCAGGGCGACGGCGCTTCGCACCGCAGCGGCGACGGCCTGGCCGCGTCGTCGGCCTCGGAACCGGGCAGCCCGCTGCCGCCGGATTTCCGTCGCGCCCGCGGATTGCTCGACGTCTACGCCTGATCGTCAATAGCGCGCCTGCCGGTGCGCGGCCCCGGTAGGCGCCCCGCCGACGGCGCATCGACGCGGCCCGCCATTGCAATCCGGCACGCGATTTGCAATATGGCCCAGAGCCCCGTTCAAGGATGGATCGCCCCGTGCCAGCAGCACCCGCCAAACCCGCCCCGCCCGCCAACGCCGGCGCCGCCGGGACGCCGCCGCCGCCGAAGAAGAAATCCAGGAAGCTGCTGCTGATCGTCGCGGCGCTGCTGGTCGTGCTGGCCGGCGGCGGTGGCGCGGCCTACTGGTTCCTCAAGCCGTCCAAGCCGGTCGGCGCCAAGCCGCTGGCGCCGCCGCAGTACATCGCGCTCGACCCCGCCTTCGTGGTCAACCTGGCCGACACCGACGGCGTGCGCTACCTGCAGGCCGACGTGCAGCTGCAGACGCGCGACCCCGACACCGCCGCGGCGATCGCCCTGCATTCGCCGATCATCCGCAACCGCCTGCTGTTGCTGTTCGGGCAGCAGACCTCGCAGCAGCTGAACGGCCGCAACGGCAAGGAACGCCTGCAGGGGCAGGCGCTGGCCGAGGTGAAGAACATCCTCAAGGCCCAGCACGCCGCCAACCAGGTGGACGCGTTGCTGTTCACCAGCATCGTGATCCAGTAAGCGGGGAGAGACGATGACCACCGACCTGCTCAGCCAGGACGAGATCGACGCCCTCCTCCACGGCGTCGATTCGGGCGCGGTGGACACCGAGCCGCCGCCCGCGCCGGGCGAGGCGCGCACCTACGACTTCGCCACCCAGGAACGGATCATCCGCGGCCGCCTGCCGACCCTGGAGATGATCAACGAGCGCTTCGCGCGCACCTGGCGGATCGGCCTGTTCAACCTGCTGCGGCGCTCGGCCGACCTGTCGGTGCGCGGCATCGACATGATCCGCTTCGGCGAATACATCCATTCGCTGCAGGTGCCGACCAACCTCAACCTGGTGAAGATGAAGCCGCTGCGCGGCACCGGCATCGTGATGTTCGAGCCGCGGCTGATCTTCACCGTGGTCGACAACTTCTTCGGCGGCAGCGGCAAGTACCACACCCGCATCGAGGGCCGCGAGTTCACGCCCACCGAGATGCGGGTGATCCAACTGCTGCTGAAGCAGACCTTCTCCGACTTCGCCGAGGCGTGGGCGCCGGTGATGAACGTGGAGTTCGAGTACATGAACTCCGAGGTCAACCCGCATTTCGCCAACATCATCAGCCCGCGCGAATACATCGTGGTGTGCCGCTTCCACGTCGAGCTGGAAGGCGGCGGCGGCGAGCTGCACCTGGCCCTGCCCTGGTCGATGCTGGAGCCGATCCGCGAGCAGCTCGACGCCGGCGTGCAGAGCGACCGCGTCGAGAAGGACGAGAACTGGACCAACGCCCTGCATGCGCAGCTGCAGGACGTCGAGGTCGAGCTGAGCAGCATGCTCGCGACCCGCCAGATCAGCCTGCGCGAACTGAGCAGGCTGAAGGTCGGCGACGTGATCCCGATCGACCTCAAGCCCGAGATCCCGGTGCACGTGGAGCACCTGCCGCTGTTCACCGGCGAATTCGGCATCCACAACGGCAAGAACGCGGTGAAGATCACCGAAGTGCACGCCACCCGTCCGCCCCAGAACCCGTTGCCAATGCCATGAACCCTACCGACGAAGCCAGCCAACTCGCCGCCTTCGAGGCGCTCACCGCCAACGCCCCCCGGCGACCGGGAACACCGACCTCAACCTGGACGTGATCCTGGATGTGCCGGTGACGCTGTCGCTGGTCGTCGGACACGCGCGCATCCCGATCCGCAACCTACTGCAGCTCAACCAGGGCTCGGTGGTGGAACTGGAGCGCGCCGCCGGCGAACCGCTCGACGTCTACGTCAACGACACCCTGATCGCACAGGGCGAAGTGGTGGTGGTCAACGACCGCTTCGGCGTGCGCCTGACCGACGTGGTCAGCCCGAGCGAACGCATCAAGCGCCTGCGCTGACCGATGGACGTCGTTCCTTCCACCAGCGCCGCGCCGGCGCAGGACGCGCCGCGAGCGGCGGCTGCCCCGCAGCCGGCTGCGCAGGCATCCGGGCAGGTCGCCGCTGATTCCCCGGCGACGCAGCAGCCCGCGATTCCGCCGGCCACGACCGAATCGCCCGTGCAGAGCGCGCCTGCGCCAGCCGAAGCGCAGGCCGCTGCGCCGCGCGCCATCGCCGGGATGCCGGCGCGCCCGGCCAAGACCACCGCGCTGACCATGCAGCCGGGACACGCCGCGCCGCCGAGTGCGGTCGGCACCCTCGGCGGCACCCTGTTCGCATTGGCGCTGGTGCTGGGCCTGATCTTCGGCCTGGCCTGGCTGGCGCGGCGCATGCCGGGCGTGGCCGGCATGCGCGGCAACGGGTTGCGGGTCGTGGCCTCGACCGCACTGAGCGCGCGCGAGCGGCTGGTGGTGGTCGAAGTCGGCGGGCAACAGCTCCTGCTGGGCACCGGCGCGTCCGGCACCCGCCTGCTGCACACGTTGGAGACGCCGCTGCCGGTCGAGGCGCCGGCGCAGCCCGTACCGTTCGCGCAGCTGCTGGCGCAGCACTTCGGGAAGAAGGCATGAACCGGCCCGCACTGCGACGGATCGCGACGCGGCTGCTGCCGCTGCTGGGCGTCCTCGCCCTCTGTTTCCTTGCCGGCGACGCATTCGCCCAGGCCGCTCCGGCCGCCGCGCCCGCGGCGGCGCCCAGCCTGCCGGCGGTGAACGTCGGCCAGATCGGTGGCCAGCCGGTCAGCATGCCGATGCAGGTGTTGCTGCTGATGACCAGCATCACCCTGCTGCCGGCGCTGCTGCTGGGGGTGACCGCGTTCACCCGCATCATCATCGTGCTCAGCCTGCTGCGGCAGGCGCTGGGCACCGGCCAGACGCCGTCCAACCAGGTGCTGCTGGCGCTGGCGCTGTTCCTCACCGCGATGGTGATGCAGCCGGTGTTCGACCAGTCGTGGACCGCCGGCATCGCGCCCTACCTGGACCACCAGATGGATTTCCGCGCCGCCTGGACCGCCGCGTCCGAGCCGTTCCGCGCGTTCATGCTGGCGCAGGTGCGCGAGAACGACCTGATGACCTTCGCCGGCATGTCCAACACCGGCCCCTACGCGACGCCGCAGGACGTGCCGTTCGGCGTGCTGGCCGCGTCCTTCCTCACCAGCGAGCTGAAGACCGCGTTCGAGATCGCGTTCCTGATCTACATCCCGTTCGTCATCATCGATCTGGTGGTGGCCAGCGTGCTGATGTCGATGGGCATGATGATGCTGTCGCCGATGTTGATCTCGGCGCCGTTCAAGATCCTGCTGTTCGTGCTGGTGGACGGTTGGGTGCTGGTGGTCGGCTCGATCGCCGGCAGCTTCAACCCGGCATGACGGGCGTGCGCGCATGACTCCCGAACTCGCCCTCGCCCAGATCGCCGCCGGCATGCAGCTGGCGCTGCTGCTGGGCGCGCCGCTGCTGCTGGCGGTGCTGGCGACCGGCGTGGTGGTCGGCATCCTGCAGGCCGCCACCTCGATCAACGAGCCCACCGTGGCCTTCGTCTGCAAGGTCGCGGCGCTGGTGGCGACGCTGACCCTGACCGGCAACTTCCTGCTGGGCAAGCTGGTCTCGTTCACCGCCGAGTTGTTCCAGCAGATCCCGCACCTGATCGGCTGACGCCGCCGCGCGATGGATACCGTCACCCTCGTCACCGCCCAGGGCGTGAACCTGTTCGCGATGCTGGCGACGGTGCTGTGGCACGCCATCCGCATCGGCGCCGCGCTGCAGGTGCTGCCGACCATCGGCGGCCGGGGCTTCCCGATGCGGGCGCGGCTGATCCTGGTCTTGGCGCTGTCGGCCACCCTGTCCACCGTGCTGCCGGCGCCGCCGCCCGCCGCGGTGGACGCGGCGACCGCGCTGAACGTGATCCGCGAATTCGCGATCGGCATCACCATCGGGCTGGTGCTGAAGCTCGCCTTCGAGGCGGCGACCCTGGCCGGCCAGTTCGTCTCGCAGGGCATGGCGCTGTCGTTCGCCACCATGACCGACCCCGCCAACCAGACCTCGGTGCCGGTGCTGTCGGTGTGGTTCTACCTGGTGTTCGGGCTGCTGTTCTTCACCTTGGACGCGCATCTGGCGCTGATCCAGCTGCTGCTGGACAGCTACCGGGCGCAGCCGATCGGCACGCCGTTCGCCGACTTTTCGGCGTTCCTCGAGGTGGTGCCGGGCTTCTTCCCGACCGTGCTGCGCGTCGCCGTGCTGATGTCGCTGCCGGTGACCGTGGCGCTATTGGCGGTCAACATGGTGGTGGGCGTGCTGTCGCGCGCCGCGCCGCAGTTCAACCCGATCCAGATCGGCATGCCCATCGCGCTGCTGATCGGCCTGGCCCTGCTGACGGTGCTGGCACATGAATTGCTTGATCCGGTCAAGGCGCTGTTTGGGCAGGCATTCGAGGCCGCCCGCGCCGTGACGGGTTGAGACGATGAGCGAAGCCGCGGACCGCGAAGACCGCACAGAAGCCCCAAGTGCCAAACGCCTGCGCCAGGCCCGCGAGCGCGGCGACGTGCCGCGTTCGCGCGAGCTGGCCGGCGTGGCGGTGCTGGGCACGTCGGTGATCACGCTGCTGGTGCTGGGGCCGGGCGTGGCGCGCGGCGCAATGGGCTGGATGCGCGACGCGCTGGCCTTCGATTCCGGCCTGGTCGGCCACCAGGACCGGCTGGCGACGCACGCGGCGGCCATGCTGGCCGGACTGGCGGTGCCGCTGCTGCCGCTGGTGGCGATCGCGCTCGGCGCCTGCTTCATTTCGCCGGCGGTGATGGGCGGCTTCCATTTCAGCACCGAGGCGCTGCAGCCGAACTTCAACCGGCTCAACCCGATGTCCGGCTTCGAGCGGATGTACGGCCGCGAAGGCCGGGTGGAACTGCTGCGCTCGGTGCTGCGCATCCTGCTGGTCGGCGCGGTCGGCTTCTGGGTGGTGCGCCGCGCGATGGTGACGATGCCGCTGCTGCAGAACATGCCGCTGGAAGGCGCCGTCGCCGACGGCCTGGGCTTCATGCTGCACGCGCTGGCGGCGATGGTTGGTGCGATGGCGCTGCTGGCCGCGGTCGACGTGCCCTACCAGCGCTGGTCGCACAACGAAAAATTGAAGATGACCAAGCAGGAAGTCCGCGAGGAGTTCAAGGAGAACGAGGGCAACCCGGAGGTCAAGGGAAAGATCCGCCAGCTGGCCCGGCAGATGGCGCAGCGGCGGATGATGGAGGCGGTGCCGGACGCCGACGTGATCGTGGTCAACCCCACCCACTACGCGGTGGCGCTGAAGTACGAAGCCGGGCGCATGCGCGCGCCGAAGGTGGTGGCGCTGGGCATCGACGAGATCGCCCTGAAGATCCGCGAGATCGCCAAGGCGCACCGGGTCGCCACGGTCGAGGCGCCGCCGCTGGCACGCGCCTTGTATCGGCATTCCGCGCTCGACCAGGAAATCCCCGTGCAGCTCTACGCCGCCGTCGCCCAGGTGCTCTCCTACGTGTTCCAGCTGCGTCGCTGGCATCCGTCGCACGGCCCGATGCCGTCGCTGGCGACGGTGGCCGTCGATCCGGCCCTCGATGACGGGAAGTCGCCGCGATGAGCGCGACCTCCGACAAGGGCGGGCGCGGCGGCTCGCTGACCGCGGTGATGCATTCGCTGCGCAGCGGCGCGGCGGCGCCGGTGGTGGTGCTGGCGATGCTGTCGATGGTGGTGGTGCCGCTGCCGCCGTTCCTGCTCGACATCCTGTTCACCGTCAACATCGCGCTGTCGCTGATGGTGCTGCTGGCGGTGGTCTACGTGCTGCGGCCGCTGGAGTTCTCGGTGTTCCCCAGCGTGCTGCTGATGGTCACCCTGCTGCGGCTGTCGCTGAACGTCGCCTCCACCCGCGTGGTGCTGCTGCACGGCCACCAGGGCGGCGCGGCGGCCGGCCACGTGATCGAATCGTTCGGCAACTTCGTGGTCGGCGGCAGCTATGCGGTCGGCATCGTGGTGTTCGCCATCCTCACCATCGTCAACTTCGTGGTGGTGACCAAGGGCTCCGGGCGCATCTCCGAAGTGTCGGCGCGCTTCATCCTCGACGCCCTGCCCGGCAAGCAGATGGCGATCGACGCCGACCTCAACGCCGGCCTGCTGACCCGCGAGGAAGCCAAGCTGCGCCGCGAGGAAGTGCGCAACGAGGCCGACTTCTACGGCTCGATGGACGGCGCCAGCAAGTTCGTGCGCGGCGACGCCGTCGCCGGCCTGCTGATCCTCGCCATCAACCTGGTGGGCGGCGTGCTGATCGGCGTGCTCCAGCACGACCTCAGCTTCGGCGAGGCGATGCAGACCTACACCCTGCTGGCGATCGGCGACGGCCTGGTCGCGCAGATCCCGGCGCTGCTGGTGTCCACCGCCGTCGCGATGCTGGTCACCCGCGCCACCCGCGAACAGGAAATGGGCGCGGCGGTCAGCACCCAGGTGTTCGGCCAGCGCCGCGCGCTGGCGGTGGCGGCGGCGCTGATGGGGCTGATCGGCATCGTGCCGGGCATGCCCAACCTGCCGTTCCTGCTGTTCGCCGGCATCCTCGGCTACGCCGCCTGGCGGCTGAAGAAGCACGAGGAGGCCGAAGCCATGCCGGTCGCGCAGGAGGCCGCCGCGACCGGTTCGACCGCGGTGGCGGAGCTGAGCTGGGACGAGGTGGCGCCGGTCGAGCCGCTGGGGCTGGAGGTCGGCTACAAGCTGATCGCGCTGGTGGACAAGGCGCAGGGCGGCGAATTGTTGACGCGGCTGAAGGGCGTGCGCCGCAAGCTGACCCAGGACCTCGGCTTCCTGATCCCGGCCGTGCACGTGCGCGACAACCTGGAGCTGACCGCCGGCCAGTACCGCATCCTCGTCCACGGCGTGCCGGTCGCCAGCGGCGAGCTGCATCCGGACCGCATGCTGGCGCTGGACCCGGGCAAGGTGTTCGGCCCGCTGGAAGGCATTCCCGGCAAGGATCCGGCGTTCGGCCTGGACGCCACCTGGATCCTGCCCTCGCAGCGCGCCCACGCCGAATCGCTGGGCTATACCGTGGTCGATGCCGGCACCGTGATCGCCACCCACCTCTCCCACGTGGTGCGCGAGCGCGCCGCCGAACTGCTGGGCCACGACGAGGTGCAGCAGCTGCTGGCCAGCGTCGGCAAGGCGTCGCCCAAGCTCGTCGAAGACCTGACGCCCAAGCTGCTGCCGATGTCGGTGATCGTGCGCGTGCTTCAGTCGCTGCTGGCGGAAAAGGTGCCGCTGCGGCAGATCCGGCGGATCGTCGAGGCGCTGCTGGAGCACGGCATCCATACCCAGGATCCGAGCGTGCTGACCGCGGCGGTGCGCACCTCGCTGGGGCCGTTCATCGTGCAGGAACTCAACGGCATGGCGCCTGAGCTGCCGGTGTTCACCCTGGCCCCGCAAATGGAACGCATCTTGCAGGATTCGGTCAGCGGCCAGGGCGCCGCGCTGGAACCCGGACTCGCCGAGCGGTTGCACCAGAACCTCAGCGAGTGCGTGGCCCGGCAGGAACAGCGCGGCGAGCCCGCGATCCTGCTGGTGCCCGGCGGGATCCGCGCGGCGATCTCGCGGCTGGTGCGCCACAGCGTGCCGCAGCTTTCGGTCCTGGCCTACGGCGAGGTGCCTGAAGACAAGCGGTTGCGGTTGCTCGGCGCGATTGGCTGATCCTGGCCCCCGAAGAGATTGGATTGCGGACCACGAACATGAGAATCAAGCGTTTCACAGCCCCCGACATGCGCACCGCGCTGCGCATGGTCCGCGACGAACAAGGCCCGGACGCCGTGATCCTGTCCAGCCGCCAGGCCGCCGAAGGCGGCGTGGAAGTGGTGGCCGCCACCGATTACGACGAGGCGCTGGTGCAGCAGACCCTGCGCACGATGAGCGCCCCGGCTGCGGAAGCGCCGCCGCCCGCAGCGACACCGACGCCTGCGCCGGCCCGCGAACGCGCCGTGTTCAAGATCGACGGCGTGCCGGTGGCGCCGCTGCCGCAGACGGCCGCACAGCCGTCCCCGCAGTCTTCCCCGCAAGAGCGCCAGCCCAGCCGGCTGGAACAGATGATGGCCGCGTTCAAGCCCGCGCCGCGCGGGCCGGAGCCGATGCCGTCGGCGCAACCGCAGCCGGTGGCCGTCGCGGCGCCGCTTCCGCCGCGCGTCGAACCGCGTGCCGTGATCGATGACGAAATGCAGCCGGCGGATTTCGCCGCCGCCCTGCGCCGCGCGTCGGTTCCGGCCCCGCCGCCGGCCCCGGTCGTGGCGGAAGCGATCGCGCTGGTTCCCGCCCGTTTCGAGCCGGCCGCCGTGGAGCCGGCGCCCGCGCTGCCGGAACCAGCGCCGGAAGAAAGAGTGCAGGACGGCGCGCCCGCCCTGCGCGTGGTCGCCACCGACCCGGCCGTCGCTACCCTGCGCGCCGAACTGGCGGCGATGCGCAAGGTGATCGAGCGCGAGCTGGGCCAGTTCGCGGTCGAGCGCCTGCGCGGCTCGCCCGCCCGCGCGGCGGCGCTCGACGCGCTGGCCGCGTTCGGCTGCGACGACGCGCTGGCCCAGCGCCTCGCCCAGCGCCTCGACCCCACCCTGCCCGCCGACGCCATCCTCGCGCCGCTGCGCGCGGAACTGGCCGCGGAGCTGCCGGTCCTGCGCAACGAACTGCTGGAAGACGGCGGCGTGGTCGCCCTGCTCGGGCCGACCGGCGCCGGCAAGACCACCACCATCGCCAAGCTGGCCGCCCGCTTCGCCGCGCGCCACCGCGCCCGCGACGTCGCCCTGATCAGCGCCGACAACGAACGCGCCGGCGCCCGCGAACAGCTGCACGTGCTCGGCCGGCGGCTGGGCGTCACCGTCTGCGACGCCGACGGCCCTGAAGCGCTGACCCACGCGCTGGAGCAGCTGGAGGACTACCCGCTGGTGCTGATCGACACCGCCGGTCACGGCCTGCGCGACCGCGCCCTGCTCCGGCAGATCCTGTGGGTGCGCTCCGCCAGCAACGTGCGCAGCCTGCTGGTGCTGCCGGCCAACGCGCATCCGGCCGACCTGTCCGAACTGCTGCGCCGCTACCGCCCGGCGGCGCCCGAAGGCGTGGTGCTGACCAAGCTCGACGAAAGCACCTGCCCGGGAGCAGCGCTCTCGGTGCTGGTGCAGCATAATCTGCCGGTGGCCTACACCGCCGCCGGCCAGTGCGTCCCCGACGACATCGAGCTGGCCGACGCCCGGTACCTGGCCGGCATGATCGACATCCCGCGCCGCGGCGCGACCAGCATTCCTAGCGACGAAGGCCACCATGCATTCGCCTGATTCCGCTTCCAACGCGAACGCCACCCCCTCCGTGCCGCGCGTGATCGCCGTCACCGGCGGCAAGGGCGGCGTCGGCAAGACCACCACCTCCATCAACCTGGCGATGGCGCTGGTGCACGCCGGCCAGCGCACCCTGCTGCTGGACACCGACCTTGGCCTCGCCAACGTCGACGTGATGCTGGGGCTGTCGCCGCAGTACACCCTGGCCGACGTGTTCGCCGGCCGCTGCGAGCTGCGCGACACCGTGGTCGAAGGCCCGCGCGGCCTGCTGGTGGTGCCGGCGGCCTCGGGCAAGCGCCACATGACCGAGCTGCTGCCGCAGCAGCACGTCGGCCTGGTCAACGCGTTCTCGCACCTCGACATCCCGCTGGACGTGATGATCGTGGACACGCCGGCCGGCATCAGCGACGGCGTGCTGACCTTCTGCCAGGCCGCGCAGGACGTGATCCTGGTGGTCTGCGACGAGCCGGCCTCGGTCACCGACGCCTACGCCCTGATCAAGGTGCTGAGCCGCGACCGCGGCGTGAACCGGGTGCAGGTGCTGGCCAACCAGGTGCCCAACGTCAACGAAGGACGGGTGGTGTTCGACAAGCTCGAACGCGTCACCTCGCGCTTCCTCGACGTCACCCTGTCCTACCTCGGCGCCATCCCGCGCGACGAATGGTTGCGGCTGGCCGTGCAGCGCCAGGAATCGGTGGTCGAAGCCTTCCCCACCGCCCCGGCCTCGCTGGCATTCCGTGATATCGTCCGCAAAATCGGACAGTGGCAGGCGCCGCAGGGGCCGCGCGGCCACGTCGAGTTCTTCACCGAACGTCTGATTGCCGCCCAGGGGAGTGCCTGTGCATGATCAACGCGGGGGCCGCCCAGTACCGCGCACAGCAGACCGGTGACGCCGCCGCCATCGTGGGACGGCACGCCGAACTGGTGCGCCGGATCGCCCACCACCTGGCCGCGCGCCTGCCGTCCAGCGTGGAGATCGACGACCTGATCCAGGCCGGCATGATCGGCCTGATCGAGGCCGCGCGTAACTTCCAGTCCGACCAGGGCGCCACCTTCGAGACCTACGCCTCGATCCGCATCCGCGGCGCGATGATCGACGCGATCCGCGCCGGCGACTGGGTGCCGCGCTCGGTGCACCGCCGCTACCGCGACGTGGTCGCCGCCACCCGCAGCATCGAGCAGCGCGAGGGCCGCACCGCCACCTCGCAGGAGATCGCCGGCGCGCTCGGCATGAGCGTCGACGACTACCACCACATCCTGCAGGACGCCGCCCGCGGCCAGCTGCTGAGCCTGGACGAATACGCCGAGGAACACGACGGCGAACCGCGGCTCGACCAGCACGACAGCTTCACCCCCGCCCGCCGCTTCGAGCAGGGCGCGTTCCGTGCCGCCCTCGGCGATGCCATCGACAACCTGCCCGAGCGCGAGCAGCTGGTGCTGTCGCTGTACTACGAGCAGGAAATGAATCTGCGCGAGATCGGCGCGGTCCTCAACGTCAGCGAGTCGCGGGTCTGCCAGATCCACGGCCAGGCCATGCTCCGGCTGCGCTCGCGGCTGACCGACTGGCGCAGCGAGATCGACGCGGAAGTCGCCTGAGCGACGCGTGCCGGTGCTGCATCGGCGCCCCGGATGCGGCAACATCAAGTTTTCCGCTCCACAACCGATACCGACACCGTTACCTACAGGATCCACTATGGACAAGGGCATCCGCATCCTCATCGTTGACGATTTCTCGACCATGCGCCGCATCGTCAAGAACCTGCTCAGCGATCTGGGCTTCACCAACTTCGCGGAAGCGGACGACGGCTCGACCGCGCTGGTCGAGCTGCAGAAGGCCAAGTTCGACCTGGTCGTCACCGACTGGAACATGCCCGGCATGCCCGGCATCGACCTGCTCAAGGCGATCCGCGCCGACGCCGCGCTGGCCAAGATTCCCGTGCTGATGGTCACCGCCGAGGCCAAGCGCGAGCAGATCATCGAAGCCGCGCAGGCCGGCGTGAACGGCTACATCATCAAGCCGTTCACCGCCGCCACCCTGGAAGACAAGCTGGTCAAGATCTTCGAACGCATGGAGAAAGCCGCATGAGCATGCCCACGCGTCCGCCCTCCATGCCCGCCGGCGACGCCCAGATCGTCGAGCGCCTGCACGCGGCGATGTCCGCGCTGGAACAGGGCGACAACGCGGCCTGGAAGCACCATCTGGATTCCCTGCTCGAATGGCGCCGCCAGCCGGTGGTGGAAAGCCTGGTCAAGCTCGCGCGCGAACTGGACGACCTGGAGCGCACGATCGACGCGCGCATCCCCGGCGCCGGCACCGCGTCCGCCAACGGCGGCCTGCCGGACGCGTGCAGCCGGCTCGAACACGTGGTCAAGATGACCGAAGAGGCCAGCATGCGCACGCTCGACCTCGCCGACGAATGCCGCACCCTGCTGGGCACCATCGGCGCCGAGCACGAGGCCACCGTCGACGCGATCCGCTCGCGGCTGTCGGCGATGGTGGAAGCGCAGAGCTTCCAGGACCTCACCGGCCAGATCATCCAGCGGGTGATCCAGCTGATCCGCTCCCTGCAATCCGGCCTTGGCGACATCCAGGCGCTGCACGGCGAAGACGGCAAGGGCCACGGCCCCGCCGTCAACGGCGTCGATCCTCCCGCAGCCACCCAGGACGAAGCCAACGACCTGCTCGCCAACCTCGGACTCTGAGCATGTCGGCGGACGGCTACGACGCCCGCGCGGACTTCCTGATCGAGGCGCGGGAGATCCTCGACCGCCTCGGCGAGCAGGTGGTGGCGCTGGAACAGGATCCGGGCGACCGCCCGACGCTCGACGCCGTGTTCCGCGGCTTCCACACCATCAAGGGCGGCGCGGGCTTCCTCGACCTGCCGCCGATGGTGGCGCTCTGCCACGCCTTCGAGGACCGCATCGACGCCGCCCGCAGCGGCACCCGCGAGCTGGACGCGGCCGCGTTCGACGGCGCCCAGCGCGCGGTGGACCTGCTGCTGGACATGCTGGACGCGCTGGGCCGCGGCGAAGACCTCGGCGAGGTCGATGCCGCCCTGCTGCGCCAGGTGCGCGGCGGGGACGCCCCGGCCGCCGCGCCGGCGCCGGCCGCGTTGGACCTGCCGGACAACCTCGACGACCTCGACTTCGACGCCCTGCTCGACAGCCTGCACGGCGAAGGCGCCATCCCCGGCGCGGCGCCCGCGCCCGCCCCGGTTGCCGCGCCGCCTCCGCCCAGGCCCGCAGCGCCCGCAAAACCGGCCGCCGCCGAAAAACCGGCGCCCGCCGCGACGGAAACCGAACAGACCGTGCGCGTCGACGTGCGCCGCCTGGACGCGCTGGTCAACCTGGTCGGCGAACTGGTGCTGGCGCGCAACCGCCTGAAGACCCTGCGGCCGGGCGTGCACGACGAGAACCTCGACCGCGCGGTGACCGCGCTCGACACCGTGACCGCGCGCCTGCAGGGCGCGGTGATGTCGGCGCGCATGCAGCCGGTCAGCCGCGTGTTCACCCGCTTCCCCAAGCTGGCGCGCGACGTCGCCCGGCAGTTGAAGAAGCAGGTCGAGCTGGTGGTCGAGGGCGGGGAAACCGAACTCGACCGCAACCTGGTCGAAGCCCTGGCCGATCCGCTGGTGCACTTGGTACGCAACGCCATCGACCACGGCATCGAGATGCCGGACGCCCGCCGCGCCGCCGGCAAGCCGGAACAGGGCACCGTGCGCCTGACCGCGCAGCAGGAAGGCGACCACGTCGCCATCGAGGTCAGCGACGACGGCGGCGGCATCGACCCCGAGGCGATCCGCCGCAGCGCGATCCGCAAGGGCCTGATCGACACCGAGGCCGCCGCCCGGCTGGGCGAGGACGAATGCCTGTCGCTGCTGTTCCTGCCCGGCTTCTCCACCCGCACCGAAGTCTCCGACCTGTCCGGCCGCGGCGTCGGCATGGACGTGGTGCAGTCCAAGATCCGCGAGCTGTCCGGCCAGGTGCAGATCCAGTCCGACCTCGGCAAAGGCTCGCGCTTCATCATCCGCGTGCCGCTCACCCTGGCGATCCTGCCGACCCTGCTGGTGGAGCTGGACGACGACGTCTACGCGCTGCCGCTGGTGCGCGTCATCGAGGTGGTCACCCACGACGACAGCGAAGTGCTGTGGATGGACGGCCAGAAGATTCTCGACCTGCGCGAGCGCCCGCTGCCGGTGCTGTCGCTGCGCGAATGGCTGGGCCTGGGCGACGGCCGCACGACCGAAGCCACTCGCGGCGTGGTGCTGCAGGCCGGCGAGCAGCGCTTCTGCCTGCTGGTCGACCGCGTGGTCGGCCGCGAGGAAGTGGTGATCAAGGCGCTGCCGCGCAGCCTGCGCGGATTGCCCGGCTATGCCGGCGCCAGCTTGGTCGGCGACGGCCGCATGGCGCTGATCCTGGACGTCGACGCATTGCTCGAATCCGCGCAGCGCGGCTCAAGCGCCAACGCGCGCAGCCGTTAGCGTGGGCATATGGATATCCTCAGTGTCATCGGCGCGATCCTCGGCCTGGTCGCCCTGCTCGGCGGCAGCATGCTCAAGGGCGCCGGCCTGTCCGGGCTGTGGTCGCCGGCCGCGTTCGTCATCGTCATCCTCGGCACCTGCGCTTCGATCCTGCTGCAGACGCCGATGCACACCTTCAGCCGCGCGATTCGGATCGTCGGCTGGGTGTTCTTCCCGCCGCCGCAGGACCCGCACGCGCTGATCGCGCGGATGGTCGACTGGAGCACCACCTCGCGCAAGCAGGGCCTGCTGGCGCTGGAGCCGCTGGTGGACCAGGAGAGCGACCCGTTCCTGCGCCGCGGCCTGCAGATGGTGGTGGACGGCGTGGAGCCGGACACCATGCGGCAGATGCTGGAGATCGAGGCGCAGGCGCAGCACCACCGCGACACCTCCGCGGCCAAGGTGTTCGAGGGCATGGGCATCTACGCGCCCACCCTCGGCATCATCGGCGCGGTACTGGGCCTGATGGCGGTGATGAAGAACCTGACCGATCCCAGCAAGCTGGGCCACGGCATCGCCGCCGCGTTCACCGCGACCATCTACGGCATCGCCTCGGCCAACCTGCTGTTCCTGCCGATGGCCTCCAAGCTCAAGGGCGTGGTGCATCGCCAGCAGGTCGAGCGGGAAATGCTGATCGAGGGCCTGATCGCGATCGCCGAGGGCGAGAACCCGCGCAACATCGAATCGCGCCTCAACGGCTTCCTGCACTGAGGGCGCGCGCACATGGCCCGCCGCCCCCGCCACCAGCACGAAGAACACCTCAACCACGAAGCGTGGGCGATCCCCTACGGCGACCTGCTCACCCTGCTGCTCGCCTTCTTCGTGGTGATGTACGCGATCTCCTCGCTCAACGAAGGCAAGTACCGGGTAGTCGCCGATGCGCTGTCGGCCGCGTTCGGCGGCGCGCCGCGCTCGATCAAGCCGATCCAGGTCGGCCAAGTACAACTGCGCGGCGGCGACTTCGACCATCCTTCGGTGATCGACACCGGCGCCCGCCGCGGCCCGGCCCAGCCCAGCCGCATCGAAGTGCCGATGCCGATCAACCGGCGGGAACAGCAGAACCAGAAAGCCGGCGCGGGCGACGAGGAAGCCGGCCAGGACCAATTGCACGCGCTCGGCGACCGCATCGAGCAGGCCCTGTCCGGCCTGGTGGAAAGCGGACTGGTGCGGGTGCGCCGCGGCAGGAATTTCCTGGAAGTGGAAATCCAGAGCGACCTGCTGTTCGCCAGCGGCGTCGCCGCCCCCAGCGCCACCGCGCTGGGCACGATCCGCCAGCTCGCCACCGTCCTGCGCGACGTGCCCAACGCCGTGCGCGTGGAGGGCTATACCGACAACCAGCCGATCCGCACCGCACAGTTCCGCTCCAACTGGGACCTGTCGGCGGCGCGCGCCACCAACGTGGTCTACGAACTGATCGATTCCGGCATCGCGCCCGCGCGGCTGGCGTCGATGGGCTACGGCGAATACCAGCCGATCGCCGACAACGCCACCGAGGCGGGCCGCAGCGCCAACCGGCGGGTCGAGCTGGTGATCCTGTCCAGCGCCCGCGGCGTGGACAGCGTGATGGACGGATTGGACATGCGCGGGGCGAAGGCCGCCGCGGACGCATCGGCAGCGGCCGGCGCGGCGACACCGACGATGGGAGCACCGTGATGCGGGTTTGGGCGATCGCCAACCAGAAAGGCGGCGTGGGCAAGACCACCTCCACCCTGTGCCTGGGGCGCAGCCTGGCCGACGCCGGCAAGCGCGTGCTGCTGGTCGACCTGGACCCGCACGGCTCGCTGACCCGCGCCTTCGGCGTGCCGACCGAGCCGCCGCCCATCGGCACCCACGAACTGTTCAACGACCAGGGCATCGCCGACGTCGCCCGGCCGTCCGGCTATCCCGGCATCGACCTGATCGCCGCCCAGCCGGCGATGGCGACGCTGGAACGGCGCAGCGCCACCCAGCCGGGCCTGGGCCTGGCGCTGGGCCGCGCCCTGCAGGCCAGCCCGGACAGCCACGACTACGCCCTGCTCGATTGCCCGCCGACGCTGGGCCTGCTGCTGGTCAACGCGCTGGCCGCCTGCGACCGCCTGATCGTGCCCACCCAGACCGACCCGCTGGCCCTGCACGGCCTGGCCGGCATGCTGCACACCGCGGCGATGGTGGAGCGCTCGCGCTCGCGCCCGCTACTGCGGCAGATCCTGCCGACCCTGTTCGACCGCCGCACCCGCACCGGCCAGCACACCTTGGAGCAGCTGCAGTCGCATCCCGGCGCCGCCGCCTGCCCCTACCCGATCCCGGTGGACACCCGCCTGCGCGACGCCGACGCGCTGGGCAGCCGCGAACACATCTACGGTCGCGGCCTGATCGCCTACGAACACGCGATGCAATGGCTGCTCGACACCGCTCCCGCCGAACAGGAGGCCGCATGAGCCCGCAGGGAACCACCCTGGCCGCGAAGCCGGAGAGCGACGTGATCGTCGACGCCTACGTCGACGCGCTACTGGGCATGCCGACGGCTGCCTCGCCGCAGGCGGACGCGACCGCCGCCGCGCACGCACCGGAGCCGGCCGCCGGTACCGAACCGGCGGGCGCTGCCGAACCCGTCGTCCTTGAAGCCGTCGAGCCCGAGCCCGCGCCGCAGGCCACGGACGAGGCGGCGCCCGAACTGGACGGCGATCGCGACGCATGCGAACCGGACAATGCCCCGGAGCCGGAGCCGGCCGTGGCCGTCGACCCGGCGCTGGTGCTGGAGCTGCTTGCCGAGTTCGAGAGGGAAACCCAGCCGGCCGTGGCCCCGGAGACGGCTCCGGCGACGCTGCCGGTTTCCGAGCCAGCCGTGGCGCAGGTCCGTCCGCCCGCCGCCGAGTCCCGCGACGTACCCGCTCCGTTCCGTCCGGTCGAGGTGGCGGCGGGCGCGGACGCCCCCGCCGCCCCGGTCGGTCAGCGCTGGCTGCGCGTCTCGATCGGCGACGACCGCTACGCGGTGGAGCTGCTGCGGGTGCAGGAAGTGGTCCGGCTGGCGCCGGTGATCGCGGTGCGCGGCGCGGTGCCCTCGCTGCTCGGGGTGATGAATCTGCGCGGGCGGGTGGTGCCGGTGCACGACCTGGGCCTCTGGCTGCGCCGGGCCGCGGTGCGGACGGACGAGCGCTCGCGCATCGTGGTGCTCGAGTACAAGGACGAGCTGGTCGGCCTGCTGGTGACCGCGGTGACCGACGTCGTCACCCTCGATGCTCCGCAGATCGAACCGCCCACGCCGGGCCTGCGCGACCGCATCGGCATGGGCATCGCGCGCACCCCGGGCGCGCCGCCGACGGTGCTGCTGGACGCGCGCGTGGTGTTCGACTGAGCGCGAAGCGTGCAAACTGTGCGCCGGCGCGCAGTTCGCGCCGGCCGCCTCAAGTCGAACGCGAACACGCCGTTAAACGGTCTGGGATCAAGCCTTTTTTCGAGACGCCAATGCCATTGTCACTGCAAGCCGACCTCGGCATCGAACAGGTCGCCGACCTGCAAGCGGCGCTGCAATCGCATTTCGACGACGAGGTGCTGGAGCTGTCCGGCGCCGACGTGTCGCGCGTGCACACCGCCGGGCTGCAGCTGCTGCACGCCTTCATGCGGGACCGCGCCGCGCGCGGCCGCGTCACCACCATTACCCTTCCCTCTCCCACCCTGGTTGAAGCCGCGCGCCAGCTCGCGCTCGCGGCCAGCCTGGGCGTCGATACCGTCCCCGGAGACACCGAGTGAGCGCAAACCTTCTGATCGTTGACGATTCCACCTCCATGCGCCAGATGGTCGCCTTCGCCCTGTCCGGCGGCGGTTACAACGTCAAGGAAGCCGAGGACGGCCTCGCCGCGCTGGAAGTGGCCAAGACCCAGAAGTTCGACGCGGTGATCACCGACGTCAACATGCCGCGCATGGACGGCATCGAGCTGATCCGCCAGCTGCGCGCCCTGCCCAGCTACAAGTTCACCCCGCTGCTGATGCTCACCACCGAGTCCGGCGCCGACAAGAAGAGCGAAGGCAAGGCCGCCGGCGCCACCGGCTGGCTGGTCAAGCCGTTCGACCCCGAGCAGCTGCTCGCCACCGTTCGCAAGGTTCTCGGCTAAGCCGCGCTTCCGGCACATCTTTCGGAACATCCATGGACATCACCCGCTTCCACGCCACCTTCTTCGAAGAAAGCCGCGAAAACATCGCCGCCATGGAAGCCGGGCTGCTGGACATGGAATCCGGCGGCGGAGGCGGCGACACCATCCACGTAGTGTTCCGCGCCGCGCACTCGATCAAGGGCGGCAGCGCCACCTTCGGCTTCACCGCCATCGCCGAGCTGACCCACCTGCTGGAAACCCTGCTGGACGAAGCGCGCGGCGGCAAACGCACGCTCGGCGGTGAGGACATCAGCGCCCTGCTGGGCTCGGTCGATGCGCTGCGCATGCTGCTGGCCGCCACCGAACACGGCGACGCCATCGACCAGCCGATGCTGACCCGCGTGCGCACCGAACTGGAGCGCCTGCTGTCCGGCGAAGCCGCCGCTCCGGCGGCCGCCGCCGTCGCCAGCGCGCCGGCCAGCGCCGATCCCACCGGCTGGTCGATCAGCTTCGAGCCCGAGCGCTCGCTGTTCCTCAGCGGCAACGATCCGCTGCGGATGCTGCGCGAGCTGGGTCAGCTCGGCGAACTGAAGGTCGCCTGCCGCGACGACGCGCTGCCGCCGTTCGCCGAACTCGATCCGTTCGAAGCCTGGCTGGCCTGGGACCTGCAGTTGGTCGGCAACGTCAAGCGCGCGGCGATCGAGGACACGTTCGCCTGGGTCGAGGACCAGTGCAAGCTCAGCATCGAGCCGCTGGCCGTCGCCGCGGCCCCTGCCGCGCCCGCGGCGCCCGAGCCCGCTCCAGTCGTCGCGGCCGTCAAGCAGGAAGCCGCAGCGACCAAGCCCGCGGCCGGCGATGCCGCCGGCGGCGGCGCCCGCCACGATCAGGTGGAAACCACCATCCGCGTGGCCGTGGACAAGGTCGACGCGCTGATCAACCTGGTCGGCGAGCTGGTCATCACCCAGGCCATGCTGGCGCAGCGCTCGGCCGAGCTCGATCCGGGCCTGCACGAGCAACTGCTGGCCGGCCTCGGCCAGCTCGACCGCAACACCCGCGACCTGCAGGAAGCGGTGATGTCGGTGCGCATGCTGCCGGTGGATTTCGCCTTCAGCCGCTTCCCGCGGATGGTGCGCGACATCGCCTCGCGGCTGGGCAAGAAGGTCAACCTGAAGACCTCCGGCGAAGGCACCGAACTGGACAAGGGCGTGATCGAGAAGATCGTCGATCCGCTGGTACACCTGGTGCGCAACTCCATCGACCACGGCCTGGAAACCACCGAGCAGCGCATCGCCGCCGGCAAGCCCGAGGCCGGCACGGTCACCCTGTCCGCCGCGCACCAGGGCGGACACATCATCATCGAGGTCGGCGACGACGGCCGCGGGCTGGACCGCGAGCGCATCCTGCGCAAGGCGCAGGAACGCGGCATCCCGGTGCCGGAGAACCCCACCGACGCGCAGGTCTGGGACCTGGTGTTCGCGCCGGGCTTCTCCACCGCCGAAGTGCTCACCGACCTGTCCGGGCGCGGCGTCGGCATGGACGTGGTGCGCAAGAACATCAACGCGCTCGGCGGCCAGGTGGAAATCCGCAGCCGCGCCGGCGAAGGCACCACCGTCTCGATCCGCCTGCCGCTGACCATGGCCATCCTCGACGGCATGACCGTCGCCGTGGGCGGCGAAGTCTTCATCCTGCCGCTGAACGTGGTGGTGGAGTCGCTGCAGCCGGCGGCCGACCACATCAAGACCGTGGCCGGCGACTCGCGCCTGCTGCGCGTGCGCGAGGACTACGTGCCCCTGCTCGACCTCGCCACCCAGTACGGCCTGCCGGCGGCCCGCGCCGAAGCGCAGCCGATCGCGGTGGTGGTGGAAAGCCAGGGCCAGCGGCTGGCGCTGGAAGTGGACGAACTGCTGGGCCAGCAGCAGGTGGTGGTCAAGAACCTGGAGCGCAACTACCGCCGCATCGCCGGCGTGGCGGGTGCGACCATCCTCGGCGACGGCCGTGTGGCCCTGATCGTGGATGTGGGCAGCCTGTCCACCAAGACGCATGCCGTACCCGCGGCGATCACCGAAGAATATCTCCAGGGCGAGATGGCGAAGGTCATCGAACTGTCCAAGCGCGTGCGCAAGGTCGCCTGACCCGCGCGCGCAGCGCCTCGCGGCAGCCGTGCCGCAGGCGGCGTCAGCGGTCGGACAGCAGTCCGCGCTGGCGGAACCAGCGTTCCACCGGCCAGGTCAGCAGCGGCGGCACCGCCGCCAGCAGCGCGACCAGCAATGCCCACAGCGGCCAGCGCAGGCGCATCCCCGCCAGCACCGCGACCACGACGTAGCCGAGGAAGGCCAGCCCGTGCAGGCGGCCGAACAGCCAGACGCCCAGGTCGGTGGTCTGGCTGACGTACTTCAGGTACATCCCCACCAGCAGCCCGGTCCAGGTCAGCGCCTCGATCAGCGCGGCGGTGGCGAACAGTTTTCCGGATGCGCCCGGCGGCGGCTTCGTGGTCATCGCCAACTCCGTTGTTGCAATCGTTGAATCACTGGTTAGCGAAACGCCCGGCGGCGCCGGGCGTTCGCGTCAGCTTCGCGGCGGTGCCGCTCAGGCCGCGACGGTATCCGCCACGTCCTTGTACTCCTCGATCCGGTCGAAGTTCATGTAGCGGTAGATCGCGGCGCCGTTGGCGTTGACGACGCCGATGTCGGCCAGGTATTCCTCGCGGGTCGGGATGCGGCCCAGGCGCGCGCAGATCGCCGACAGTTCCGCCGAACCCAGGTACACGTTGGTGTTGCGGCCCAGGCGGTTCGGGAAGTTGCGGGTCGAGGTGGACATCGCGGTGCTGCCCTCGCGGATCTGCGCCTGGTTGCCCATGCACAGCGAGCAGCCCGGCATCTCCATGCGCGCGCCGGCGGTGCCGAAGGTGCCGTAGTGGCCTTCGTTGGTCAGCTCGGCGGCGTCCATCTTGGTCGGCGGCGCGATCCACAGGCGGGTCGGGATGTCGCGCTTGCCTTCCAGCAGCTTGGCGGCGGCGCGGAAGTGGCCGATGTTGGTCATGCACGAGCCGATGAACACTTCGTCGATCTTGGCGCCGGCCACGTCGGACAGGGTCTTGGCGTCGTCCGGGTCGTTCGGGCAGCAGACGATGGGCTCGACGATTTCGTCCATGTCGATTTCGATCACCGCCGCGTATTCGGCGTCGGCATCCGGCTCCAGCAGCTGCGGGTCGGCCAGCCACGCTTCCATCTTGGCGATGCGGCGGGCCAGCGTGCGGGCGTCGGCGTAGCCTTCCGCGATCATCCACTTCAGCAGGGTGATGTTGCTGTTGAGGTATTCGATGATCGGGGCTTTGTCGAGGCGCACGGTGCAGCCGGCGGCGGAGCGTTCGGCGGAGGCGTCGGCCAGCTCGAACGCCTGCTCGATCTTGAGCTCCGGCAGGCCTTCGATTTCGAGGATGCGGCCGGAGAAGATGTTCTTCTTGCCCTTCTTCTCGACAGTCAGCAGGCCGGCCTTGATCGCGTACAGCGGGATCGCGTGGACGAGGTCGCGCAGTGTGACGCCCGGCTGCAGCTTGCCCTTGAAGCGCACCAGCACCGATTCGGGCATGTCCAGCGGCATCACGCCGGTGGCAGCGGCGAAGGCGACGAGGCCCGAACCCGCCGGGAAGGAAATGCCGATCGGGAAGCGCGTGTGCGAGTCGCCGCCGGTGCCGACGGTGTCGGGCAGCAGCATGCGGTTGAGCCAGCTGTGGATGATGCCGTCGCCCGGACGCAGCGAGACGCCGCCGCGGGTGGAGATGAACTCCGGCAGCGTGTGGTGCGTCTTCACGTCCACCGGCTTGGGATAGGCGGCGGTGTGGCAGAACGACTGCATCACCAGATCGGCGCTGAAACCGAGGCAGGCCAGGTCCTTCAGCTCGTCGCGGGTCATCGGGCCGGTGGTGTCCTGCGAGCCCACCGAGGTCATCTTCGGCTCGCAGTAGGTGCCCGGGCGCATGCCCTTGCCTTCCGGCAGGCCGCAGGCGCGGCCGACCAGCTTCTGCGCCAGGGTGAAGCCCTTGCCGGTATCCGGCGGCGTCACCGGCAGGCGGAACAGGTCGGTGACGGGTAGGCCCAGCGCCTCGCGCGCCTTGCCGGTCAGGCCGCGGCCGATGATCAGCGGGATGCGGCCGCCGGCGCGCACTTCGTCGAACAGCACTTCGGACTTCAGCTCGAACTCGGCGATCACTTCGCCGTTCTTCAGTGCCTTGCCTTCGTACGGGCGCAGCTCGACGACATCGCCGTGCTCCATCCTGTTCACGTCCAGCTCGATCGGCAGCGCGCCCGCGTCTTCCATCGTGTTGTAGAAGATCGGCGCGATCTTGCCGCCCAGGCACACGCCGCCGGCGCGCTTGTTGGGGATGTACGGAATGTCGTCGCCGGTCCACCACAGCACGCTGTTGGTGGCGGACTTGCGCGAGGAGCCGGTGCCGACCACGTCGCCGACGTAGGCGACCAGGTGGCCCTTCTCCTTGAGCTTCTCGATCTCGCCGATCGGGCCGCGCTTGCCGTCTTCCTCCGGCACGAACGGCGCGTCCGGGCGCTTGTTCTTCAGCATCGCCAGCGCGTGCATCGGAATGTCCGGGCGGGTGGTCGCGTCCGGCGCGGGCGAGAGGTCGTCGGTATTGGTTTCGCCCGGCACCTTGAACACGGTGACGGTCAGCGAGGCCGGCACTTCCGGCTTGCTGGTGAACCACTCGGCGTTCGCCCAGCTCTGCAGCACGGCCTGCGCGTTGGCGTTGCCGGCCTTGGCCTTTTCTTCCACGTCGTGGAAGGCGTCGAACACCAGCAGGGTATGCTTGAGCGCATCGGCGGCGGCGACGCCGACTTCGGCGTCGTCCAGCAATTGCACCAGCGGCGCCACGTTGTAGCCGCCCAGCATGGTGCCCAGCAGTTCGGTGGCGCGGGCGCGGGAGATCAGCGTGCTGGATTCGCTGCCGAAAGCGATGGCGGCCAAGTACGACGCCTTGACCTTGGCGGCGTCGTCCACGCCGGCCGGCACGCGGTTGACCAGCAAGTCGAGCAGGAAGGCGTCCTCGCTGGCGGGCGGATTCTTGAGCAGTTCGATCAGCTCGGCGGTCTGCTGCGCGGTCAGCGGCAGCGGCGGGATGCCGAGGGCGGCGCGTTCGGCGGCGTGGTGGCGGTAGGCTTCCAGCATGGGGATTTCCTTGGCGTGTGCAACGTGTGGAGAGGGCCTCAGTCCTTGGGGACGATCAGCTTCAGGCCCTTGAAGTAATCGCGGTGGAACTCGGCGTCGAAGGTGATCAGCGCGTCGCATTGCAGCAGGGCGTGCGCGCCGGTCAGGAAGTCGGAGATCGGGCGCGGCTCGCCGGTGCGCTGGCGCTGGCGGCGCTGCATCTCGCCGGCGCGCAGCGCGGACTTGGCCTCGACGGGGCTGTAGTGCACGCCCATCTCCTCCAGCGCGGCCAGCGCATCGGCGCCGTTGCGCAGGGCGGCGGAGAGGTTCGCCAGGGCGGCGTCGCTGACCACCACCCGGCCGGCGCCCAGCGCCTGCCGCAGCGTGGCCTCCACCGCGTCGGCGTGCGCGCCGTCGGCCAGCAGTTCGACCAGCACCGGGGCGTCGATGGCGATCACGCGGCCTTGCCCTTGCCGGGCGGCGCGTCCAGCGCGAACTTGCCGCGCACCCGCGAGATGGCGTCGTCGACGTGCTTGGACAGGACGATGCGGCCGCCGTCCAGCTCCACTTTCAGCACGCTGCCCTTGGTCAGGCCCAGCGCGTCGCGCACTGCCTTCGGCAGGGTGATCTGGCCGCGTTCTGCGACGGTGGCTTCCATGGCGACTCCCGGCGGAGAGGTAGGCCGGAATTATACATACTTTTTCATGCATACCGAAACGGCCATGGGCCGGCGCGGCTGCCGCGATGCCTTCAACCGAGGCTGGTGCGCGCGCCTCCCGCGTGCTTCGCCAGGTACAGCGCCCGGTCGGCGCGCTGGCGCAGCTGGGCCGGCGCCTGGTCTTCCTCGCCGAGCTGCACCAGCCCGGCGCTGACGCTGACGTAGTTCGGCCCGACCTCGGCCGAATGCCAGCTGCGGCAGCTGGCGAACGCGGCGTGCAGGCGCTGGCCGAAGCGCTTGCCGCCTTCGATGTCGGTATCGGTGAGGATCACCGCGAAGCCGTCGCCGCCCAGCCGCGCCGGCAGGTCCGAGGTGCGGCAGACCGAGCGCAGCAGCCGCGCGGCCTCGACCAGCACCTCGTCGCCCACCGCGTGCGACCAGTTGTTGTTGATGTCGCGGAAGTGGTCGAGGTCCAGCAGCATCAGGCACAGCGCCTGCCCGTGCCGCTTGGCGCGGGAGAAATGGTGGGCGAAGCCTTCGTCGAAGGCGCGGCCGTTGGGCAGCCCGGTCAGCGCGTCCTCGTGCGCCTGCCGCGCGAACTCCACCGTCTGCCGCTGCAACTGGCCGGCCAGTTCGTCCCTGTCCTGCCGCACGGCCTGCAACTGTTCGTCCTGCCGCTGCCGGTCGGCGCCGCATTCTTCGAGCCGCTGCGCCAGGCCGCCGCGTTCGCGCCGCGCGCGCAGTCCCCGGACGAGCCAACCGAACCCGACGCCGACCAGCAGCGCGAGCAGCAGGCCCAGCCAGCCGCCGGATGCGCCGCCTCCGGTGGCGGCCTGTGCCGGGAACACGCCCGCCGGCACCGTCGTCCAGGCGGCGATGCGCAGGGCCTGGTGCCCGCCGGTTTTCCGTCGCTTCGCTTTGATCGGCCTCGTCACGGAACGTCGCCCCCTTTCAATCCGGCTTAACATCGACATCGCAAGATGGCGTTGTCATCGCCTGTCCCAAGTGTTTGCGCCGGCATCGCCATCGCCACCCCGGAGCCCGTCCATGAGCAACAGCTTCGCTACCCGCGCCAGTCTCCACGTTAACGGCAGAGACTACGCTTTCCACAGCCTGCCGACACTGGGCGAACGCTTCGACATCGGCCACCTGCCCTGGTCGATGAAGATCCTGCTGGAGAACCTGCTCCGCCACGAGGACGGCGTGAGCGTGCTGCCGGCGCACATCGAGGCGGTGGCGAAGTGGGACCCGAACGCGCAGCCGGACACCGAGATCGCCTTCATGCCGGCGCGGGTGATCCTGCAGGACTTCACCGGCGTGCCCTGCGTGGTCGATCTGGCGGCGATGCGTGACGCGGTGGTCAAGCTGGGCGGCCGGCCGGAGCAGATCAATCCGCAGATCCCGTCGGAGCTGGTCATCGACCATTCCGTGCAGGTGGACGCCTTCGCCCGTCCGGACGCGCTGGACATCAACGGCCGCATCGAGTTCGAGCGCAACGCCGAGCGCTACGGCTTCCTGCGCTGGGGCCAGAAGGCGTTCGCCGACTTCAAGGTGGTGCCGCCGAACACCGGCATCGTCCACCAGGTGAACCTGGAGTACCTGGCGCGGGTGGTGATGGAGCGTCAGATCGATGGCGAAGCCTGGGCCTTCCCCGACACCCTGTTCGGCACCGACAGCCACACCACTATGGTCAACGGCATCGGCGTGCTGGGCTGGGGCGTGGGCGGCATCGAGGCCGAGGCGGCGATGCTGGGCCAGCCCTCGTCGATGCTGATTCCTCAGGTGGTGGGCTTCCGCCTCACCGGCCGCCTGCCCGAAGGCGCCACCGCCACCGACCTGGTGCTGACCGTGACCCAGATGCTGCGCCAGCACGGCGTAGTCGGGAAGTTCGTGGAGTTCTACGGCGACGGCCTGCAGCACCTGCCGCTGGCCGACCGCGCCACCATCGGCAACATGTCGCCGGAATACGGCGCTACCTGCGCGATCTTCCCGATCGACGCCGAATCGCTGGCCTATCTGCGCCTGTCCGGCCGCAGCGAAGCGCAAATCGCGCTGGTCGAGGCCTACGCGAAGGCGCAGGGGCTGTGGCACACGCCGGACAGCCCGCACGCGCAGTACAGCTCCACCCTGGAGCTGGACATGGGCACGGTGCAGCCGTCGCTGGCCGGCCCCAAGCGTCCGCAGGACCGCGTGCTGCTGGGCGACATGCAGGCCAACAGCCGCGCCGCCATCGCCCAGCTCACCGCCGCGCGCGACAAGCGCAGCAGCGAAGTGGCGGACTTCATCGCCGAAGGCGGCGGCGCGGCGGTCGGCAACGAGACCTACGCCAAGGGCCAGGCCGACATCGAGATCGACGGCGAATGCGTGCGGCTCAAGGACGGCGCGGTGGTGATCGCCGCCATCACCTCCTGCACCAACACTTCCAACCCGGCGGTGATGGTGGCTGCCGGCTTATTGGCGCGCAACGCCGCCGCGCGCGGGCTGACCCGCAAGCCGTGGGTGAAGACCTCGCTGGCGCCGGGCTCGCGCGTCGTGACCGACTACCTGCACAAGGCCGGCCTGCTGGCGGAGCTGGAGAAGATCGGCTTCTACACGGTGGGCTACGGCTGCACCACCTGCATCGGCAACTCCGGGCCGCTGCCGCCGGAAGTCAGCGCGGGCATCGCCTCCGGCGACCTGTGCGTGGCGTCGGTGCTGTCCGGCAACCGCAACTTCGAGGGCCGCATCCACGCCGAAGTGAAGATGAACTACCTCGCCAGCCCGCCGCTGGTGGTGGCCTACGCCTTGGCCGGCAGTACCGGCGTCGACCTGACCTCGGAACCGCTCGGAACGGATCGGGCCGGCACGCCGGTGTACCTGAAGGACCTGTGGCCCAGCGCGAAGGAAGTCGCCGACACCATCGCCGCCACCCTCGGCCCGGACATGTTCAAGGCCAACTACGCCGACGTGTTCAAGGGCGACGCCCGCTGGAATGGCATCGCCTCGCCCGACGGCGAGCTGTACGCGTGGAGCGACGCATCCACCTACATCAAGAACCCTCCCTACTTCGAGGGCATGACGATGATGCCCGGCCACATCGCCGACATCGCAGGCGCGCGCGTGCTGGGCTATTTCGGCGACTCCATCACCACCGACCACATCTCGCCCGCCGGCAGCATCAAGAAGGATTCGCCCGCCGGCCGCTACCTGATGGCGCGCGGCGTGCAGCCGATCGACTTCAACAGCTACGGCAGCCGGCGCGGCAACGACGACGTGATGGTGCGCGGCACCTTCGCCAACATCCGCATCAAGAATCGCTTCTTCGGCGGCGAGGAAGGCGGCAACACGCTGTACTTCGGCGCGCAGCCGCCGGAAAAGTTGGCGATCTTCGACGCGGCGATGAAATACAAGGAAGACGGCACGCCGCTGCTGGTGATCGCCGGCAAGGAATACGGCACCGGCTCCAGCCGCGACTGGGCGGCCAAGGGCACGCTGCTGCTGGGCGTGAAGGCGGTGATCGCGGAGAGCTTCGAGCGCATCCACCGTTCCAACCTCGTCGGCATGGGCGTGCTGCCGCTGCAGTTCAGGAACGGCGACAGCGCCGTGCTCCTAGGTCTGGACGGCACCGAGACCTATGCCGTCGGCGGGCTGGAGGATGGCGTGTCGAAGACCGCCACCGTCACCGCCACCCGCGCCGACGGCACGGTCACGATGTTCGAGGTGGACGTGCTGCTGCTGACGCCCAAGGAAGTGGAGTACGCGCGCCACGGCGGGCTGTTGCAGTACGTGCTGCGGCAGTTGGCGGCGCGGTCTTGAGGTGGCGCAGCGCGGGCAGTTTCATCCCTGATCCGCGGCTTTGAGCAGCGAGGCTTGCTTCGCTGCTTCTGCATCGATCCTGCTCCGTCATTCCCGCGAAAGCGGGAATCCAGGGACTTTCGCGATATGGCTTTCAATGTCCATGGATTGGACGAGCATCCGTTTGTCAGAAGCGGCCCGCTTTCGCGGGAATGACGATCAAAAGCGGCCTGCGGATCGGCAATCGCGCCGGCAATGCGCTACATGCGCTGCTTCCAACCCGCATTGAGCAGCTTCCATTCCCCGTCGACGCGCCGCCAGCCGGTTTCCAAGCGATACACCTGCCCGCTGTCCGGCAGCACCCCGCCGCTGCCGCCGGTCGCCAGCACGTCGAAGCGCGCGATCGCGGCATCGTCGCCACGCAGTTCCACCTCGACCGGGCCGAGCTTCGCGCCCACGTCGCGGTAGCGCAGGAACACGCCGGCGGCCAGTTGCTTCGTCGCGCGTCGATCCATGCCGTCGTTGCCGACGAAATCCTCCGCCATCAGGTCTTCCACCGCGCCGGCATCGCGCGCGTCGATGGCCTGCTGCAACGCCTGCAACTGCGCGCGCACCGCCTGCTCGGGCGCGGCGCCTCCGCAGCCCGACAGCACGCCCGCCAAGGCCAGCGCTGCGCCGACCAGGAACCGCTGGAACCGGCGGATTTGCTGCATTGCGGCATTCTCCGTGATCGACTGCATCGCCTTGTCAGTATCTGGAGGCTATGCTCAAATCCAAGGCAATTCCATACGCCGCCGCATTCTTGCGCCGGCCCATTCGCAGGGGAGCAGTGCATGAGTGTCGAACGTCCTTGGCTGGCCCACTACCCCGCCGGCGTGCCTGCCGAAATCGACATCAACGAATTCGCGTCGATCAACGACGTGTTCGAAACCGCGCTGCAGAAGTACCGCGACAAGACCGCCTTCATCAACATGGGCAAGTCGATCAGCTACGCCGAGCTGGATCGCCTCAGCCGCGATTTCGCCGGCTACCTGCTGGGCGAGCTGAAGCTGAAGAAGGGCGATCGCGTCGCGATCATGATGCCCAACTGCCTGCAATACCCGATCGCGATCTTCGGCGTGCTGCGCGCCGGCCTGACCGTGGTCAACACCAATCCGATGTACACCGCGCGCGAGCTCAAGCACCAGCTCGCCGACTCCGGCGCCAGCGTGCTGCTGGTGATGGACAACTTCGGCAACGTCGCCGAGGAAGTGCTGGCGCAGATGCCGGGCGTGCGCGCGGTCACCACCGGCCTGGGCGACATGCTCGGCTTCCCCAAGGGCGCGATCGTCAACTTCGTGCTCAAGCACGTGAAGAAGATGGTGCCCGACTACGCCATCCCGAACGCCATCCGCTTCCGCGACGCGCTCACGCTGGGCCGCATGCACCAGCTGCCGGCGATCCGCAACGCGCCCGACGACCTCGCCTTCCTGCAATACACCGGCGGCACTACCGGCGTGTCCAAGGGCGCGATGCTGACCCACCGCAACATGGTCGCCAACATGCAGCAGGCCGCGGCCTGGGTGGGCACCAACGTCAAGCTGGGCGAAGAGAAGATCGTCACCGCGCTGCCGCTGTACCACATCTTCGCGCTGACCGCGAACTGCCTGGTGTTCATGAAGTTCGGCGCGCAGAACCTGCTGATCACCAACCCGCGCGACATGCCCGGCTTCGTGAAGGAACTGAAGGGCTCTAGCTTCACCGCGATCACCGGCGTCAACACGCTGTTCAACGGCCTGCTCAACACGCCCGGCTTCGATCAGGTGGATTTCTCCCGCCTGCACCTGACCCTCGGCGGCGGCATGGCGGTGCAGCGCGCGGTGGCCGACAAGTGGAAGCAGGTCACCGGCGTCACCCTGGCCGAAGCCTACGGCCTGACCGAAACCTCGCCGGCGGTGTGCATCAATCCGCTGGACCTGCGCGCCTACAACGGCTCGATCGGCCTGCCGGTGCCGTCCACCGATGTCTGCGTGAAGAGCGACGATGGCGCCATCCTACCGGTCGGCGAGATCGGCGAACTGTGCGTGCAGGGTCCGCAGGTGATGAAGGGCTACTGGCAGCGCCCGGAGGAAACCGCCAAGGTGATCGATGCCGACGGCTGGCTGCACACCGGCGACATGGCGAAGATGGACGAGGCCGGCTACTTCTACATCGTCGACCGCAAGAAGGACATGATCCTGGTGTCCGGCTTCAACGTGTATCCGAACGAAGTCGAGGACGTGATCGCGATGATGCCGGGGGTGCTGGAAGTCGCCGCCATCGGCGTACCGGACGACAAGTCCGGCGAGGCGGTCAAGGTGTTCATCGTCAAGAAGGATCCGTCGCTGACCGCCGAGCAGGTCAAGGCGTTCTGCCACGACAACCTGACCGGCTACAAGCGGCCGAAGTCGGTCGAGTTCCGCACCGAGCTGCCGAAGAGCAACGTCGGCAAGATCCTGCGCAAGGAGCTGCGCACGCCGGCCCGGACCTGATCCGTCCGGCCGGTTCCGCCGCCCAAGGCCCCGCGCTCGCCGCCGGGGCCTTTTTTCTTGCACTCGCGGCCATTTGGGCGCATAGAGGGCCCGGGCCCTTCTCCCCTCTTCTCCTGCGTGCCCGTCGGTCGTGGCCCGGGCCGGCGACACCCGTCTGGAGCGACCATGGCCACCGCGACTCTCGAAAAGCTCGTCTCCGTTCCCCGCTATTCCACCCTGCGCGTCGCCGAGAGCGCGGACGCCAGCGTGCACTGGTGCCACATGCACGCCGATCTGGCCGCCGCGCCCGGACGCGCCTGCTTCAAGCCGGCGCTGGTCGCCGACATCCTCCAGTACCAGGGCCAGCTCGCCGACCGGCTGCGACGGGAGCGCAGCCTCGGCGACGCGACCTTGCGCCACGTCGTGCTCGCCTCCGACTGCGACGCCTTCAACCTCGGCGGCGACCTCGAATACTTCTGCGACGCGATCCGCCGCCAGGACCGCCCCGCACTGCTGCACTACGCGCGCCAGTGCGTGCGCGGCGTGCACGCCTTCCACGCCGGGCTCGACGCCGGCGCGCACAGCATCGCGCTGGTGCAGGGCGACGCGCTCGGCGGCGGCTTCGAGGCCGCGCTCAGCTGCCACACCATCGTCGCCGAGGAAGGCGTGGGCATGGGCCTGCCGGAAGTGCTGTTCGACCTGTTCCCGGGCATGGGCGCCTACTCCTTCCTGTGCAAGCGCATTCCGCCGCACAAGGCCGAGCAGCTGATGCTGAGCGGCGACGTGCTGTCCAGCGAAGAGCTGCACAAGATGGGTCTGGTGGACGTGCTGGCGCCGCGCGGCCAGGGCGTACAGGCGGTCGAGGACGTGATCCGCGGCAACCGCCGGATCCCGCACGCGCGCAGCGCCATGCACAAGGTGCGGGCGATGGCCCAGCCGGT
This sequence comes from Thermomonas brevis, assembly GCF_014395425.1. Classification (NCBI taxonomy): domain Bacteria; kingdom Pseudomonadati; phylum Pseudomonadota; class Gammaproteobacteria; order Lysobacterales; family Lysobacteraceae; genus Thermomonas; species Thermomonas brevis. The sequence goes on along the minus strand of NZ_CP060711.1, from coordinate 63,577 downwards.
GACGCTGGAGGAAATGATGGCGATCACCGAAGTCTGGGTGGACACCGCGCTGCAGCTCGGCGAGAAGTCGATGCGCACGATGGAACGGCTGGTGCGCGCGCAGTACCGCCGGCATGGCGAGCACGCCGCGGCGCAGGCCTGACCGCGGCCGCCGCTACTGGCTGTCTTCGCGCGCGGGACGCCAGCTCCCGCGCGCTTCCAGCGCCTGTTCGCCGCTGCGCAGTCGCTGCGCGAGGGTATCGCAGTGGCGCTGCCAGTCCCTGGCGATCTCGAACGAAGTCATCTGCATCAGCACGCCGCCGAGGCGTGCGCACTGCACCAGGCCGAGGTTGGCGGCGATGCCCTTGAGCGCGTGCGCCTGTTCGCGCAGCGCTTCCCAGTCGCCTTCCGAACCCGCCTGCCGCATCCGCGCCACCGCCACGCGCGCGTCAGTCACGCACTGGCCGACGAACTCGGCCTCGAACGCCTTGTCCATGCCGAGCAGCGCGAATTCGTCCAGCACCGACGGGTCCAGCACCTGCTCGGTGGACGCGTGCACGTGCTGACGCGGCGGCTCCGGCACCGCCGCGGCGCCCTCGCCCGACACGATCCCGGCGATGGTGTCCAGCAGCCGCGAGACGGAGAACGGCTTGGTGACGAACGCGCGTGCGCCTGCGTCCATGCAGGCCTGCACCGAATCGCGGGTGGCGTCGGCGCTGACGATCAGCACCGGCGTCCGCGAGCGCGCGCCCGCCTCCATCACCCGCAGCTGGCGCAACAGGTCGATGCCGCTCAGGGTCGGCATGTGCAGGTCCACCAGCGCCAGCTCGAAATCGCCGCCGGCCAGCGCGTCCAGCGCCGCTTCGCCGTCGTCGACCGTCATCACCCGGTGCCCGGCCTTCTGCAGCAGCCCTTGCAGGAGCATGCGGTTGGCCGCGTGGTCGTCGGCAACCAGCACACGCACCGAGCGCACCCGCGCGCGATGGCGCAGGAACGGATCGCCGAAGGAAATGATGTTGGCCGGCGCTTCCGGCGCATCCGCCACGGCGGACGATGGCGCGCCGAAACCGTCTTCCGCGGCGACCGCGACCGCCTCCGCCGCCAGTTCGAACGGCAGCTCGACCCAGAACCGGCTGCCGATGTTCTCGTTGCTCTCGAAGCCGATCGACCCGCCCATCGCCTCGGTCAGGCCCTTGGCGATGGTGGTGCCCAGCCCGCTGCCGCGATGCCGGCGCGACAGGCTGTTGTCGGCCTGCTCGAACGCTTCGAACAGCCGCGCGCGCGCCGACGCGGGGATGCCGATGCCGGTGTCCGAGACGGTGAAGCGCAGCCGCACGCGGCCGGGGCCGGGCTCGCCGGACTTCGCCACCGTCATCCGCACCTCGCCCGAGGCGGTGAACTTGATGGCGTTGCTGAGCAGGTTCACCAGCACCTGCTGCAGGTGCGCCGGATCGCCGTTGAGCCGGATCGGCACGTCCGGCTGCACGATGACCACGTAGTCCAGCCGCTTGGAGCGCGCCTCCGGGCGCAGCATCAGGTTGATCTGCTCCAGCAGCGCGTTGAGATCGAACGCCTCCTGCTTGAGCCGCAGCTTGCCGGCCTCGATCACCGAGATGTCCAGCACGTCCTCGACCAGCGCCAGCAGCGAGCGCGCGGCGGCCTGGATGGTTTCCAGGTAGCCGCGCTGCTCGGCGTCGAGCCGGGTGCTGGCCAGCAATTCCGACATGCCGGACAGCCCGTTCAGCGGCGTGCGGAACTCGTGGCTCATGTTGGCCAGGAAGCTGCTCTTGGCGAGGTTGGCGCGACGCGCCTCCTCGGCCGCCGCGGTCAGCGCCCGCAGCAGCGACGCGAAGTACAGCGGCACCGCCACCAGCCCGATCAGCAGCCCCCAGGACAGGTAGGGATTGGCCAGCCAGTAGCCGGTGGACAGCATCATCGACCCGAACGACACCGCCGCCAGCGCGGTGGCGGCGAACAGGTAGCGCGGGCCGTAGCGCATGCCGTTGCCGATCGTCACCCACAGGTACACGGCGTACAGCGGCGCCGCCGATTCGCCCTGCAAATGCATGACCCCGCCCATCGCCGCGTAATCGGCCAGCATGCCCAGCCAGCGGCGCGGGTGCGACGGCGCCGGCGACAGCACGATCGCGGCCAGCAGGCCCAGCGACAGCACCAGCTCGCCGATCAGGATCAGCCAGGTCGCAAACAGCGCCGGGGTGCCGCCGCCGCTGCCGACCTCCCAGCCCAGGTAGGCGGAGAAGATCGAGGTGATGGCGATGCGCACGAACACCTGCGCGTGCTCGCTGTCCGCACGTCCGTGCAGCCGCGAGCGCACCAGGGCCAGCATCGCGCCCATGCTCAGCGCCAGTCCTGCCGCACCGCCACGTGCGAGTAGCGGTCGCAGATGCCGTACAGGCCCGGCAGGTTGGCCATCAGCGCGCGCACGCAGGCGGGGTCCAGCATCTTGCCGCTCTGCGAGCCGATGTATTCGAGCGCGCGCTCCATGCTCCACGCCTCCTTGTACGGGCGTGGCGACAGCAGCGCGTCGAACACGTCGGCCACGGTCACCACCCGCGCCTCGATCGGGATCGCCTCGCCCGCCAATCCGTCCGGATAGCCGTTGCCGTTCCAGTGCTCGTGGTGGCGCAGCGCGATCTGCGCGCCGGCCTGGATGAAGCGGTTCTGGCTGTCCTGCAGCAGCTGGTAGCCGATGCGCGGATGCTCGCGCATGCGATCGCGTTCGCGTTCGTCCAGCGGGCCCGGCTTCATCAGCACTGCGTCGGGGATCGCGATCTTGCCGATGTCGTGCAGCGGCGCGGCCAGTTCGATGGTGCGCGCCTGTTCTTCCGGCAGGCCCAGTCCCTCGGCGATCAGCCCGGCCACGTGGGCCATGCGTTCGAGGAAGGCGCTGGTGCCGCTGTCGCGCAGTTCGATGGCGCGCGCCAGCCGCGACAGCGTTTCGCGCTCGCGCTCCTCGACCTCGTGCATGCTGGCCAGCAGGCGCTGCTCCAGCGACAGCGCGCGCTGCTTGACCGACTCCGACTGCTGGCGCAGCTGCAGCAGGTTGCGGCAGCGGGCGCGCAGTTCCAGCGGCCGGATCGGCTTGACCATGAAGTCGATCACCCCGGCTTCCAGCGCCGCCTGCCGCAGCGGCTCGTCGCCGACCACGGTGATCAGGACGATGGGGACGTCGCGGTTGCGCAGCGGCTTGCGGAAGGTCTTGGCCAGCTCCAGCCCGTCCATGCCGGGCATGCGGTAGTCCAGCAGGAGCAGGTCGGGACGGTTGCGGCTGCACCACTCCAGCGCCGCCTCGGGCTCCTCGAAATCGTGGGCCACGATCTGCGGGCCGATGTTCTCCACGATGCCGCGAACGTAGGTGCGGATCGAGGGCTGGTCATCGACGATCACGACATCCATGGCGACGCCCCCTTATGCGGCCGTGACGCGGGAACATGCGATGCCCGCATCCTCCCCGTAATACGCCGCATTGGCAAGCGCCCGGCCATGCCGGGCGCGCCTCCGGTGCAGCCCGGCCCTTACCCGCCGGGCCGCATGTACGGGAACAGCAGCACATCGCGGATCGAGCTGCTGCCGGTCAGCAGCATCACGAAGCGGTCGATGCCGACGCCGAGCCCGCCGGTCGGGGCCAGGCCGACTTCCAGCGCGCGGATGTAGTCGGCGTCGAAATGCATGGCTTCGTCGTCGCCCGCGTCCTTCGCCTCGACCTGGGCGCGGAAGCGCGCGGCCTGGTCTTCCGGGTCGTTCAACTCGGAGAAGCCGTTCGCCAGTTCCTTGCCGCCGACGAACAGTTCGAAGCGGTCGGTGATGCCCGGCTCGCTGTCGGATTCGCGCGCCAGCGGGCTGACTTCCACCGGGTAGTGGGTGATGAAGGTCGGCTGGATCAGACCGGTTTCCACGGTCTTCTCGAAGATTTCCAGCAGCAGCTTGCCCCAGCCGTAGCCCGGCTTCACGTGCACGCCAAGGCGCGCGCAGTGCGCAGCCAAAGCTTCGCGGTTGCGGCAGTCCGCTACGGAGATGTCCGGATTCAGTTCGCGTACCGCCTCTTCCAGCTTCCAGCGGCGGAACGCGGGGCCAAGGTCGATGCTGTTGCCGTCCCATTCGAACACGGTGGTGCCCATCGCATCAAAGGCGACGTCGCGCATCATCCCTTCGGTCAGGTCCATCACTTCGGTGTACGTGGCGTAGGCCTCGTACAGCTCCAGCATGGTGAACTCGGGGTTGTGGCGGGTGGACACGCCCTCGTTGCGGAAGTTGCGGTTGATCTCGTAGACGCGCTCCAGGCCGCCGACGACGAGGCGCTTGAGGTACAGCTCCGGCGCGACGCGCAGGAACAGGTCGATGTCCAGCGCGTTGTGGTGCGTCGTGAACGGGCGCGCGGTGGCGCCGCCGGCGATGTAATGCATCATCGGCGTCTCCACTTCGAGGAAGCGGCGCGCGTCCAGCCAGCGGCGGATGCCGGCGACGATGCGCGAACGGGCGATGAAGACGTCGCGCGCTTCCGGCGTGACGATCAAGTCGACGTAGCGCTGGCGGTAGCGCTGTTCGACGTCGCTCAGGCCGTGGAACTTGTCCGGCAGCGGCCGCAGCGACTTCACCAGCAGGCGCAGCGACTCCACCTTCACCGACAGCTCGCCGGTCTTGGTGCGCATCAGCCCGCCCTCGGCGGCCACGATGTCGCCGATGTCCCAGCCCTTGAAGGCGTCGTAGGTGTCGCCCAGCGTGTTGGCTTGCAGGAACAGCTGGATGCGGCCGCTCATGTCCTGCACGGTGGCGAACGCGGCCTTGCCCATGACGCGCTTGGCGAGGATGCGGCCGGCAACGGCGACGCGACGGCCACCGGCCTCCAGCGCTTCGCCCGTCCACTTTTCGGCGTCGGCGTACTCGGCCTGCAGGTCGCCGGCGAACTCGGCGCGCTTGAAGTCGTTGGGGAAGGCGACGCCCTGCCCGCGCAGCACGGCCAGTTTGGCGCGGCGCTCGGCGATCAGGTGGTTTTCGTCGGCAATGGGGGCGGTGTCGGTCATTTTTTGCTCGTCATTCCCGCGAAGGCGGGAATCCAGTGTCTTGTTGCGGGAAGGATCAACGTCGCTGGATTCCCGCCTTCGCGGGAATGACAGCAAGAGCGCGTCAACGCGGCATTACGCCGCGTCGCTCCGTTTCGCCCCGGCCTCCAGCCCGGACTTCAGGCTGGCTTCCACGAACTCGTCCAGATCGCCGTCCAGCACCTTCTGGGTATCGCTGCGCTCGATGCCGGTGCGCAGGTCCTTGATGCGGCTCTGGTCCAGCACGTAGTTGCGGATCTGGCTGCCCCAGCCGATGTCGGCCTTGGTGGCTTCCAGCGCGTCCTTCTCGGCGTTGCGTTTCTGCACTTCCAGCTCGTACAGCTTCGCCTTCAGCATCTTCATCGCGCGATCGCGGTTGGCGTGCTGGCTGCGCTCGGTCTGGCAGGCGACGACCGTATTGGTCGGCACGTGGGTGATGCGCACCGCCGACTCGGTCTTGTTGACGTGCTGGCCGCCCGCGCCGGAGGAGCGGTACACGTCGGTCTTCAGGTCGGCCGGGTTGATCTCGATGTCGATGTCGTCGTCGACTTCCGGCGCGACGAACACCGAGGTGAAGCTGGTGTGGCGGCGGTTGTCGGAATCGAACGGCGACTTGCGCACCAGCCGGTGCACGCCGATCTCGGTCTTCAGCCAGCCGTAGGCGTATTCGCCCTCGACGCGGAAGGTGGCGGACTTGATGCCGGCCACGTCGCCGCCGCTGGCTTCCATCAGTTCGGCCTTCCAGCCGCGCGACTCGGCCCAGCGCAGGTACATGCGCAGCAGCATTTCGGCCCAGTCCTGCGCCTCGGTGCCGCCGGCGCCGGCCTGGATGTCCACGAACGCGTTCGCCGAATCCATCTTGCCGGAGAACATGCGCTGGAACTCGATCTGCTCCACGCCCTTCTGGAAACGGTCCACGTCGACGACCACCGCCAGCGCGGTTTCCTCGTCGTCCTCCATCTCGGCCAGGTCGAGCAGCTCGCCTGCGCCGTTCAGGCCGTCGTGCAGGTCGCGGATGCCGTTGACGGTCTTGTCCAGCATGGAACGCTCGCGGCCCAGCGCCTGCGCGCGGGCGGGATCGTTCCAGACGTCGGGATGTTCCAGTTCGCGTTCTACTTCTTCCAGGCGCTCGCGCTTGGCGTCGTAGTCAAAGATACCCCCGGAGCGCATCGAGCCGGCCGGTCAGGTCGGCGATGCGGGCTCGGATGGGATTGAGCTCGATCATGGGGAAACCGCGGATTCGGGTGAGCCGGTTAGTTTAGCAGCGCGTGGCCGCGGCGACGGCGGATCGCTGCGCTCACGCCGGCCTCCCGAGGATCGGGTCACACTCACCTAAGGGACAGAGGGAGTCGGAAATGGGCGATGCGCAACAGTTCAAGGTCGGCGACCACGTGCGCTGGAACTCGGAGGCCGGCCACGTCAGCGGCCGGATCGTGAAGGTGCACGTGGCCGATTTCGACTACAAGGAGCACCGGCACCATGCCTCGCCGGACAAACCGCAGTACGAAATCAAAAGCGACAAGACCGACCACGTGGCCGCGCACTACGGGGCAGCGCTGACGAAGATCGGTTGACGAAGCCGGCCAGCTCTACCCTTCCAGCCCTGCTCGCTGCCGCAGGTCCGCGCGGTAGGTACGGCTGCACGGCAGCTTCGCCCCGTCCTGCATGTGCACGCGGGCGTCGCCGGTTTCCAGCGGTTCGATGGAGGCGACGCGGTCGAGGTTGACCATGTAGCTGCGGTGCACCCGTGCGAACCGGGCCGGGTCGAGCTTCGCCTCGATGCCGCCGAGGGTGCTGCGCAGCGGGTAGTCGTGGCCGCGCACGCGCAGGTTCACGTAGTTGCCGGAGGCCTGCAGCCATTCGATGTCGTTGGCGGCGACCAGGAATTCGCGGCCCAGCTTGCGGACCAGGAAGCGCTCGGGCCGGTCCACCGGCTCCACCGGTGGGCCTTCGTCGGGCAGCGACAGCAGCATCGCCTCGCCCTGCAGGCGGCGCAGGACCAGGCGGTAGCCCTCGATGGTCAGCACCACGCTGGCGTAGGAGCGCACGTCCTTCAGGTATTCGTAGCCGAACTCACGCCACCAAGAACCGAAATCGTAGCTTTCGCCCATGCCGGCATAGACCGCCTTGCGGATCGCCACCATCCCGATCACGTGCAGGAGCGACCAGACCAGGCTGCCCAGCAGGTGCAACGGCAGCATCCGCCGCCAATCGTCCAGGTGCAGCGGGAAGCGGCGGGTGAACCAGACCACCGCCGGCACCAGCGCCAGCGCCGTCGCGGCGGAGCTGATCTCCCATGCCGCCGGCTGCCAGGCGCTGAAGCCCAGGTGCAGGCGGCGCACGTCCATGTTGACGGTGATGCTGTTGGCCAGCGCGCCGACCAGGTACTGGACGACCCAGAATCCGATCTCGAGGGAGCGGCGCCACGGCTGGTAGCGCTGGTACAGGGTCGGTGGCGTCGGATCCATCCGCGCATTGTAGGGGCGGGCCCGATCGCGCCGTCCCCGGCTCGTCCCTGCGTTCCGCGGCTCGTCCCAAACCCGCATCGCGCGGTCACTCCGGGCTGGAAGGACGGCCCGGCGACGCGGACGCTGGGCGCAATCCCGCTACCGGCCCGTCCGCATGCAACGCCGCCACGACATCGACGCCCTGCGCGTCATCGCCTTCTCGCTGCTGATTCTCTACCACTCGGCGATGGTCTACGTGGCCGAGTGGGACTTCCACATCAAGAGCACGTACCTGGCCGAATGGCTGCAGTACCCGATGATCGCGCTGAACCGCTGGCGGATGCCGCTGCTGTTCATGATCTCCGGCATCGCCCTCGGCCTGGCGGGGATCGAAGGCCGCCGCTGGCGCTTCGCCGGATCGCGCAGCCTGCGCCTGCTGGTGCCGCTGGCGTTCGGCATGCTGGTGGTGGTGCCGCCGCAGACCTTCTTCCAGATCATCTCGCAATACGGCTACACCGGCAGCTTCGCGCACTTCTACCCGCTCTACCTCACCCACGGGCTGTGCCGCGCCGGCCAGTGCATGCTCACCCCGACCTGGAACCACCTGTGGTACCTGGCCTATCTGTTGCCCTACACCCTGCTGTTGCTGGCGGCGGTTCCGCTGCTGCGGCGGCTGCGGGAACGGCTGGGGAATGCGGAGCCCACGCGGCTGTCGGCCGGTCTGTTGCTGGCGCTGCCGATCCTCTGGCTGCTGGGCGTCCGCCTCTGGCTGGCACCGCATTTCGAGGAAACCCACGCCCTGTTCGACGACTGGGTCGTCCATGCGGAATCGTTGCCGCTGTTCCTGCTGGGCTACGTGCTGGCGACCGGCACGGGATTCTGGAACTGGGCGTGCCGGCTGCGCTGGCGAACGCTGGTGGTGGCGCTGCTGGCGATCGGCGTGGAACTCGGCCTGCGCTGGTTCGGCCATCACCCGCCTGCCGGGCCGACGCCCGACTGGGCATTGCACGTCCCGTGGTACACCATCGAGCGCATCGCCCGCGTCGTCTATACGTGGATGGCGCTGCTGGCGATCTTCGGCTGGGGCCGCGCCCTGCTCGACCGTCCGTTCCGCTGGCTGCCCTATTGCAGCGAGGCGGTGTTCTCCTGGTACATCCTGCACCAGACCCTGATCGTCGCCCTCGCCTGGTGGCTGATCCCGATGCGGCTGGGCGCGGGCGTCGAAGCCTCGCTGGTGGTGGCGGGCACGATCGCCGGTTGCCTGCTGCTGCACGAAGCGCTGATCCGCCGCATCGGCTGGCTGCGGCCGTTGTTCGGGCTCAAACCGATGCCGCACACTGCAGCCCCGCGTCCTCTTCCCCAACCGGTGCCCTGAGCCCATGTTCGAAGTCGACCCCAATCTCTGGCTGCAATCCTTCGCCAGGCCGTGGCTGACCTGGCTGATGCAGGCGATCTCGCTGTTCGGGCAGGAAGGGTTCTACGCCGCCGCGGTGCTGGTGCTCGGCTTCGGCCTGCGCCTGCGACCGATGCTGGGCGTGATGCTGGCGCTGCTGCTGACCGGGCTGGGCACGCATGCCATCAAGGACGGCCTGGGCCTGCCGCGCCCGGTGCAGGTGGATGCGCGCGTTCTGGACAAGGGCGAAACGAACAGGCAATGGCTGACCGAGCGCGGCGGCGCGCAGGCGGCGTTCGGGCTGCCGTCGGAGCAGGCCATCACCGCCGCGCGGGCGCTCCACGATCCCGACTTCGGTTTCACCAGCGGTCATGTCGCCGCGGCCACTGCCTTCTGCGCCAGCCTGCTGCTGATGTTCGCGCCGCTGCGGCGGCGACGCGGCATCGCCGTGGCCATCGCGCTGTGGCCGGTGCTGATGGCGTGTTCGCGCCTGTACCTGGGCCGGCATTTCCTCGGCGACGTGCTGGGCGGCGCTTGCCTGGGGCTGCTGGGTGCCGGCGCCGCGTGGTGGCTGTGGCGGCGTCCGCAGACGCATCGTCTGGCGTTGCCGGCGCTGGCGCTGCTGGCGGGCATCGCATCGTGCTGGCTGCCGCTGGTCGATCTGGCCACGGCGGGCCAGTTGCTGGCACTGGCGCTGCTGGCCGCGCTGTTCGCGCGCATCGGCTGGCCCGACGATGCGCCGGCGACGTTCGCCATGCGGCTGGGGCGGGTGGCGCTGGCATTCGCCGTCTACCTGCTCGGCAGATTCGGCTCGCATGTCCTGCTCCAGCACTTCGGCGACGGCGATGTTTTTCGCCTGTCGCTGACAGCTGCCTCTACCCTGTTCGTGCTGGGCGCCACCGTCTGGCTTACGGGACGATTGCGGCTCTATCCCACCGCTGCCTGAGCCGCGCGCTCCCGGTGCACCACCACGAGCTGGACGGCATCTCCGCCGCGATAGTCGTCCGGCGTCAGCCGGTAGGCGATGCGGATGCGCGATGCCGGCTCCTCGCCGTCCCAGCCGTTGAAATGGATGGCGTTGCAGCGACGGCCGTCGAGGCCGAGCTCCAGCTTGAGGTGGCGCTCCTTCAGCACGCGGAAGCCCAGCACCTCGAACTCGCCGTCGAACAGCGGCTCGGGGTAGCCCTGCCCCCAGTGGCCGCCGTCGCGCAGCGCCAGCGCGACAGTTGCCTGCAATTCGTCGGCGCGCAATCCGCCGTCGCTGCGCAGTTCTTCTGTCAGCAGCGCTTCGTCCAGCAGTTCGCGCGCGACCTGCACGAAGGCGTCGCGGAACGCCGGGAAGGCATCGCGCGGCAGGCTCAGGCCCGCCGCCATCGCGTGACCACCGAAGCGCGGAATCAGGCCGGGATGGCGTGCGTCCACCAGCGCGAGCGCGTCGCGGATGTGGAAGCCGGGAATCGAGCGCGCCGAACCGCGCAGCATGTCGCTGTCCGGCTCCGCCGGGGCAAAGGCAATCGCGGGACGGTGCAGGCGCTCCTTCACCTTCGACGCGACGAGGCCGACCACGCCCGGATGCCAGTCCGGATCGAACAGGCAGGCCGCGTGCGTCGCATCGATGCCGTCCAGCCTCGCATCGGCCACGTCCTGCATGTCGGCCTGCAGGGCGCGGCGTTCGTCGTTGATGCCGTGCAGGATCGACGCCAGCTCGCGCGCCTGCCGAGCATCGTCGGTGAGCAGGCATTCGATGCCGATGCCCATGTCTTCCAGCCGGCCCGCCGCATTGATGCGCGGCCCGATGGCGAAACCGATGTCGGCGGTGGACAGGGTGGCGTCGCGGCGGCCCGACACTTCGATCAACGCGCGCAGGCCCGCACAGCCCTGCCCCGCCCGCAGCCGCCGCAGTCCGGCGCCCACCAGCGCCCGGTTGTTGGCGTCCAGCGGCACCATGTCGGCCACCGTGCCGACGGCGACCAGATCGAGCAGCGCGGCGAGGTCGGCCTGCACGCCCAGCCTCGCGCGCAGCGCCAGCAGCACGTAGAACATCACCCCGACGCCGGCCAGCGCCTTGCTGGCGAAGCCGTCGCCCGGCTGGTTGGGATTGACGATGGCGTCGGCCGGCGGCAGCGTCGGTCCTGGCAGGTGGTGGTCGGTCACCAACACCTGCCAGCCGCGCGCCTTCGCCGCGGCGATCCCCGCATGGCAAGCGATGCCGTGGTCCACCGTGACCAGCAGGTCGGGCTTCAGCGCATCGAGTTCCTCCACCAGCCCCGGCGTCAGCCCGTAACCGTGCACGATGCGGTTCGGCACCGCGTGCGAAACGCGCCGCGCGCCGAGCATGCGCAGGCCGCGCACGCCCGTTGCGCAGGCGGTGGCGCCGTCGCAGTCGAAATCGCCGACCACCAAGATGTGCGCATCGGCGGCGATGGCGACGCGCAGCAACTCCACCGCCTCGGCCATGCCGTTCAGGCCGTCGGGCGGCAGCAGGTCGGCCAGCCGAGGCATCGCCGTGCGCGCATCGCTGCCGCGCGCGGCGTGCACGCGGCGCAGCAGCTCGGGCCAGTGCACGGGCCAGTGCACGGGCCAATCGCCCATGAGTTCGACCGATGGGCGGCGGACGATACGGCGCACGGTGCTCATGCCGTGAAGCTCATGCGGGCAGATCGGACAGCGGCTTGCGCCAGAAGCGCCAGCGCTGGTTCGGACGCAGCGCGAACGCCAGGCCATCGGCGAAGTCGAACGTCGTCGCGCGCTTCCCGGCATCGGCCGCCGCCGGCAGCAGCCAGCGCTCCACCAGCGCACGCGCATCGCGCTGCCCGCGCAGGTCGACCAGCGCATCGCCTGCGCCCTGCTGGAACGCGGACAGCGGCCTCCCTTGCAGCCCGCCCAATCGCACCACGCCCAGCACGGCGGGATCGTCGGAATACACGGCCGGCGCGGCGGATGACATGGCATCGGGCAACACTCCGCCGCCCCAGAACCACAGCGCGTTCACCGGCACCTTGCCGGCGGCCAGCCGCGCCGCGTTGTGCGGATGATTGTGCAGGGTGATCTGCACCTCGCTTTCCAGCGCCCGCCAACGTCGCGCCTCATTGCCATTCGGCAAGTGGTCGAACACGTCGTCGCCCAGCGCCTCATCCGGCGATGCGAACGCGGGCAGCTTCGCCTCTCGCGGCAGGCGCAGGTACCAGCGCGACGGATGCGGGGCTTCCAGTTGGAAACCGGCGTCACCGAACAGAGGGCGCAGCGCCGGCAGCAGCGCATCCACGTCGGCCTGCTCCATGCCCAGGTTCGCGCCGATGCCGAGCAGACGCGCGCCATTGATGTCCGGGCGGATGTGCGCGGGATCGGCGCGCAGCCATGCGCCGTGGCGCGCATCGTCTTCGCCGGCGTCGAGCAGGCGGGTCAACGCCGCCGCTGGCCAGCCGCGCGGCAGCAGGTCGAAGTGGCGGGTCAGCAAGGCGTGTTCGCCCGCATCGGCGCGCATGCGATCAGCGCAGCCCAACGCCTTCGCCAGCACGGGCGGCAAGGCGACGCCGGCGAAGCGCGAAGCCGACGGGAGCAGCAGCGTCAAGGACATGGATGGGGATTCGAAGGCCAAACTGACGAATCAAGCGGGATGAGGAAGCGATTCCCGCCAGATCGAAGCGCAAGGACGCCGGATGCCCGCCTGCGCGGGCATGCCGGCATCAGCCCTGATACCGCACCGCCACGATCTCGTACTCCCGCGTGCCGCCGGGGGCTTCGATGGTGATGGCGTCGCCCTCGCTCTTGCCGATCAGCGCGCGCGCCACCGGCGAGGAAATCGCGATCAGGCTCTGCTTGATGTCGGCTTCGAGGTCGCCCACGATCTGGTAGGTCTTCTCCTCGTCGGTGTCGCAGTCCACCAGCACCACGGTCGCGCCGAACACCACCTTGTCGCCGGCGTTCAGCGTGGACACGTCGATGATCTGGGCATGCGACAGCTCGGCTTCCAGATGCTTGATGCGGCCTTCGATGAAGCCCTGCTGCTCGCGCGCGGCGTGGTATTCGGCGTTTTCCTTGAGGTCGCCGTGGGCGCGCGCTTCGGCGATCGCCTCGATCACGGCGGGACGCTTGACCGACTTCAGTTCTTCCAGCTCCGCGCGCAGCCGCTGCGCGCCCTTGGCGGTGATGGGTGCCCTGCTCATGCGAGTTCCTTGTGCAGTTCCTGCAGCGAGAGCACGTCGCCCTTGCCGCGATGATCCAGTGAATGCAGCAGCGCGCGCGCGCCCGCCACGGTGGTGGAATAGGTGACGCGCGCCTGCAAGGCCTCGCGCCGGATCGAGAACGAATCGGCGATCGCCGCGCGCCCTTCGGTGGTGTTGACGATGTAGCAGATCTCGCCGTTCTTGATCAGATCGACGATGTGCGGACGACCTTCGGCCACCTTGTTGACGCGCTCGCAAGCGACGCCGTGGGCGCTCAAGTAGTCGGCGGTGCCGCTGGTGGCGACCAGGGTGAAGCCGCGCTCCAGCATGGTGCGCGCCACGTCCAGCACGCGCGCCTTGTCCGGGTCGCGCACGGAGATGAAGGCCTTGCCCGGCTGCGGCGCGCGGATGTTGGCGGCCTCCTCGGCGCGCGCGAACGCGGCCTCGAAGCTGCGGCCCACGCCCATCACTTCGCCGGTCGAACGCATCTCCGGGCCAAGGATCGGATCGACGTTCTGGAACTTGGCGAACGGGAACACCGCTTCCTTCACCGAGTAGTACGACGGCACGATTTCTTCCGTCGCGCCCTGCTCCGCCAGCGTCATCCCGGCCATGCAGCGCGCCGAGATTTTCGCCAGCGGGCGACCAATCGCCTTCGACACGAACGGCACGGTGCGGCTAGCGCGCGGGTTCACTTCCAGCAGGTAGATGGTATCGGCCTCGTCGCCTTCGGCCACGCCGACCTGCACGGCGAACTGGGTATTCATCAGTCCGACGACGTGCAGCGCCTTCGCCAGCGCCACCACCTGCTCGCGCAGGCGCTCCTGCGTGCGCGCGGACAGCGAGTACGGCGGCAGCGAACAGGACGAGTCGCCGGAATGCACGCCGGCTTCCTCGATGTGCTCCATCACGCCGCCGACCAGCACGTTGCCGTCGCGGTCGGCGATCACGTCGATATCGACTTCCACGGCGTTGTCGAGGAAGCGGTCGAGCAGCACCGGCGAATCGTTGCTCACCTTCACCGCTTCGCGCATGTAGCGCGCGAGGTCGGCGTCGGCGTGCACCACTTCCATCGCGCGGCCGCCCAGCACGTAGCTGGGGCGCACCACCAGCGGGTAGCCGATTTCGCGCGCCTGCACCAAAGCCTCGTCGGCGCTGCGCACGGTACGGTTCGGTGGCTGCTTCAGGCCCAGTTCCTCGACCAGCTTCTGGAAGCGTTCGCGGTCTTCGGCCAGATCGATGGAATCCGGCGAGGTGCCGATGATCGGCACGCCGTTGGCTTCCAGCGCCTTCGCCAGCTTCAGCGGGGTCTGGCCGCCGTACTGCACGATCACGCCCTGCGGCTTCTCCAGCTCCACGATCTCCAGCACGTCTTCCAGCGTCAGCGGCTCGAAGTACAGGCGGTCGGAGGTGTCGTAGTCGGTGGAGACGGTTTCCGGGTTGCAGTTGACCATGATGGTCTCGAACCCGTCCTCGCGCAGCGCCAGCGCGGCGTGCACGCAGCAGTAGTCGAACTCGATGCCCTGGCCGATGCGGTTGGGGCCGCCGCCGAGCACCATGATCTTCTTGCGATCCGTCGGCGCGGCCTCGCATTCGTCCTCGTAAGTCGAATACAGATAGGCGGTGCCGGTGGCGAACTCGCCGGCGCAGGAGTCCACGCGCTTGTACACTGGACGCACGCCGAACGCCTTGCGCAGCGCGCGCACCGCCGTCTCGTTGGTGCCGGCGAGCTGGGCGATGCGGGCGTCGGAGAAGCCCATGCGCTTGAGCGTGCGCAGGCGCTTGGCGTCGAGGCCGTCGAGGCCGCGATGCGCCACGTCCACTTCGGCGTCGATCAGTTCCTCGATCTGGTCGAGGAACCACGGATCGACGAAGGACAGCGCGTGCACGTCTTCCACGCTCATGCCGGCACGGAAGGCGTCGGCGATGTGGAAGATGCGCTCCGGGCCGGGTTCCTTCATCTCGCGGCGCAGCGCCAGCAGACCGTCTTCGGCAGCCAAGTCGAGACCGGTCGGGTCGAGCCCGATCTTGCCGGTTTCCAGCCCGCGCAGCGCCTTCTGCAAGGATTCCTGAAAGCTGCGGCCGATCGCCATCACCTCGCCCACCGACTTCATCTGCGTGGTCAGGCGCGCGTCCGCCGCCGGGAACTTCTCGAAGGCGAAGCGCGGAATCTTGGTGACGACGTAGTCGATGCTCGGCTCGAAGCTGGCCGGGGTCAGCCCGCCGGTGATCTCGTTCTTCAGCTCGTCCAGCGTGTAGCCGACGGCGAGCTTGGCGGCGACTTTCGCAATCGGGAAGCCCGTGGCCTTCGACGCCAGCGCCGAGGAGCGCGACACGCGCGGGTTCATCTCGATGACGACCACGCGGCCGTTCTTCGCATTGATGCCGAACTGCACGTTGCTGCCGCCGGTATCAACCCCGATCTTGCGCAGCACCGCAATCGACGCATCGCGCAGGCGCTGGTATTCCTTGTCGGTGAGGGTCTGCGCCGGGGCCACGGTGATCGAATCGCCGGTGTGCACGCCCATCGCGTCGAAGTTCTCGATGCTGCACACGATGATGCAGTTGTCCGCGGTGTCGCGGACGACTTCCATCTCGAACTCCTTCCAGCCCAGCACCGATTCCTCGATCAGCACTTCGCTGGTCGGCGACAGTTCGAGGCCGCGCTTGACGATGTCCTCGAACTCCTCGCGGTTGTAGGCGATGCCGCCGCCGCTACCGCCGAGGGTGAAGGATGGGCGGATGATGGTCGGGAAGCCGACGTCGGCCTGAATCGCCACCGCCTGCTCGTAGGTGCGCGCGACTTCCGACTTCGGGCTCTCCAGTCCGATCTCGGACATCGCCTGCTTGAACAGCTCGCGATCTTCGGCGGTGCGGATGGCGTCGCGTTTCGCGCCGATCAGCTCCACGGCGTACTTGTCCAGCACGCCGTTGTCGGCGAGGTCGAGCGCGCAGTTCAGCGCGGTCTGGCCGCCCATCGTCGGCAGCAGCGCGTCGGGCCGTTCCTTGGCGATGATCTTCTCGACCGACTGCCAGTTGATCGGCTCGATATAGACGGCATCGGCCATGTCCGGGTCGGTCATGATCGTGGCCGGGTTGCTGTTCACCAGCACCACCCGGTAGCCCTCGTCGCGCAGCGCCTTGCACGCCTGCGCGCCGGAATAGTCGAACTCGCAGGCTTGGCCGATGACGATGGGGCCTGCGCCGATGATGAGGATGGTTTTGAGGTCTGTGCGCTTAGGCATTGTTGTTGTTCTCCATGAGCGCGATGAACTTGTCGAACAGCGGCGCAACGTCGTGCGGGCCGGGGGCGGCTTCCGGGTGGCCTTGGAAGCTGAAGGCCGGTGCGTCGGTCAGCTCAATGCCTTGGTTGGTGCCGTCGAACAGCGAGCGGTGCGTCACGCGCGCGTTCGCCGGCAGCGTGCTTTCGTCGATGCAGAAGCCGTGATTTTGAGAGGTGATCATCACGCGACCGGAATCGAGGTCTTGCACCGGATGGTTCGCGCCGTGGTGGCCGTGCGGCATCTTCATGGTCTGCGCGCCGACGGCGAGGCCCAGCAACTGGTGGCCGAGGCAGATGCCGTACAGCGGGATTTTTGCCGCCACGAACTCGCGGATCGCTTTGATCGCGTAGTCGCAGGGCGCGGGATCGCCGGGGCCGTTGGACAGGAACACGCCGTCGGGGCGCATCGCCAGCACCTCGGATGCGGGCGTCTGCGCTGGCACCACGTGCACGTCGCAGCCACGCTCGGCCAGCATGCGCAGGATGTTGCGCTTGGCACCGAAGTCGTAGGCAACGACCTTGAACTTCGGCTCGGCCTGCGCGAACGCATCGCTGTCGAGGTCGAGCTGGCCTTCGCTCCAGCGATACGGCTCGGCGGTGCTGACCACCTTCGCCAGATCCATGTTCTTCAAGCCGGGGAACTTGCGCGCGGCTTCGATGGCGTGCTCGATGTCCAGCACCTCGTCATGGCTGGCGGCGGCCAGCAGCGCGGCGTTCTGCGAGCCGCGCTCGCGCAGGATGCGGGTCAACTTGCGGGTGTCGATGCCGGCGATGGCCTTGATGTCGCGTGCCTGCAGCCACTCGGGCAGCGCGACCTGGCTGCGCCAGTTGCTGGGGCGGCGCGGCACGTCGCGCACGATCAGGCCGGCGGCCCAGGCCTTGGCGGCTTCGTCGTCCTGGTCGGTGCAGCCGGTGTTGCCGATGTGCGGATAGGTCAGCGTCACCAGCTGCTGCGCGTAGGACGGATCGGTCAGGATTTCCTGATAGCCGGTCAGGGCGGTGTTGAACACCGCTTCGCCCACGGACAGACCGGGCGCGCCCACGGAAATGCCCTCGAAGACCGTTCCGTCTTCAAGCGCGAGAATGGCGGGATTATTCAAGTGCGTCGCCTTGCGTCAGGTTGCAAGAAAGCGCCGAAGCGGCGGTGCCGGTTCGGAGCTGAGGGGGTTCAGGCGAGGGCGAATTGTACCGGCGCGCGCCGCCGGGCGCTAGCGTTTCAGAGCAGATCGGCGACGCGGTAGCGTCCGGGCGCGCGCGCATTCAGGCGCGCAGCGGCGTGCAGCGCGCCGCGCGCGAAGATGTCGCGGTTGGTGGCGCGGTGGACCAGCTCGATGCGCTCGCCGGCGGCGGCGAATTGCACCAGATGCTCGCCGACGATGTCGCCGGCGCGGATCGAGGCGTAATGCGGGTCCGCCCCGCCCGCCTGCGCCGCCGTGCCCAGCGTCAGCGCGGTGCCCGAGGGCGCATCCAGCTTGCGGGTGTGGTGGGCTTCGACGATGTCGCAGTCCCAGCCGGGCAACAGCTTCGCCGCGCGCTCGACCAGATCGTGCAGCACCGCCACGCCGAGGCTGAAGTTGCTGGCCCAGGCCAGCGGGATGGTGGTCGATGCGGCATCCAGCGCAGCCTTCTGCGCATCGGACAGGCCGGTGGTACCGGACACCAGCGCTGTGCCGCGGGCGACGCACAGGGCGAGGATGGCGTCGAAGCCTTCCGGCAGGCTGAAGTCGATGGCAACGTCGAACGCCGGCACGCCGGACAGCTCGGCCGCGGTGAACCGCGGCACGCCGTCGACCACGCGCGTATCCACCCGCCGCGCCACCGCCGCCACGACCTCGCAGCCGGTGGTTTCCTCGCGACACAGGCGCAGCAATGCCTGCCCCATCCTGCCGGTGGCGCCGTGGATCAACAGTCGAACGGGAGGATGCGCATCCATGCGCGCAGGCTAGCCGGCAGCCGCGACAGCGGCAAGCCCGAACGCGAAGCGGCGGGGACCAGCCCCGCCGTCTCGAAACAACGCGAAACGCCGCGCGTGGCGCGGAACGTGTCCGCGCTACACGCGCTCCGACACGCTCTGCAAACGCCCCACCACCTGGTGCATCGCATCCTCGAACGCGTTCTCGCCTTCGCGCAGCGCCACCTTGCCCAGCTTCGCCATCACCGCCAGTTCCTCGACCGAGGCGACCAGCACGCGGATTCCGCGCCGGTTCACCAGCAGCAGGCGCGAAGAGATCGGGCTGATCCACGACACCTTGGCCGGGGCGAAATGGCCGTCGGTGGCGGCGAGCTGCAGCCAGTCGCCGACCTGCAGCTTGCGCACGCGCGCCAGCATCGCGGCGTCGAAATCCAGCCCTGCGGTGCCGGCCACGACTTCAAGCTGCGGCTGCGGTTCGGGCTGCGGCTGCGCCGGCTCGGGCAGCTCCGCCTGCGGCGGCATGCGCACGTCGTCGTCCAGCGCGGATTCGCCGCTGGCGAGCCGCGACAGCGCATCGCGCAGGGCGTCCAGCGCCGCCTGCGCGGCGTCCTCGGTGCAGCCGGCGCTGGCCAGGATGTCCAGCAGCCCGGCTTCGGGCAGCGGTGGCAGCTTCTCCGGCGTGAGGCCGGCGGCGAGCTTGTCGCAGGCCGCCAGCAGCCGATCCACCGCCTGCATCGCGTCGTTGTAGCGCGGCGCACCCTTGCCGTCGCGCAGAACCACCTGCACCAGATGGTGGTTGACGTGCCGGGACAGGAACTCGTCGATCACCGGCGGCAGCGTGCGGTCGCCGCGGTGCGCGGCGAGGTCGTCGGCCACCACCCTGCGCGCGTGCTCCAGCCGCTCGCGCCCGCGCTGGGCCTCGGCGGTGCGCTTCTCGGCCAGCTCGAAGCGCTTGCGGTGCTGGGCCATGTAGGCGCGCAGCTCCTGCTCCAGCGTTTCGAAGATCGCCACGTCCTCGTTGAACTCGGCCACCAGCCGGTCGATGGTGTGGTCGACGTGGGTGAGCAGTTCGCGTTCCTGCGGCGCCTCGCCTCGGTTGCCTTCGCAGGCTTCGGCGACGGTGTTGAGCAGCTTGCGCGCCGGGTGCTCCTTGAACAGGAACATGCGGCGGTCGCGCACCGCCACCTTCACGTAGGGCACCAGCATGCGGCCGATCATCTGGCGGATCTGGGTGTCGAACTGCGGGCCGTCCAGCAGCACGTCGAACAGCAGCGCGACCAGATCGACCGCGTCGTTGTCCAGGCCGTCCAGATTGAGGTTGTCGCCGGTGACGCCCAGCTTGCGCGCGCTCTGGGTCATCTGCTGGCGCAGCTGGCTGGCGAGCGACTGCTGCTCCGCCTCGCCCGCCGGGTTGAAGCGCGGGCCGCCGTCCTGCTGCATCAGCGACAGGATCGACATCAGATCGTTGGTGGGCAGCGCCGGGCCGGCTGGCTGCGCGCCCGGCGCGGCGGCCACGCCGGTGGCGTTGCGCCAGCCCTGCAGCATGCCGAGCATGCTGGCGAACGCGGCCTGGTCGGACGCGCTGATCTGCATCTGGCTATGGCCAGCATCGTGCGGCACGGTGTCGTGCTGCGGCATGCCGGCCGGATGCGGCGCGGCGGCAGCTTGCGCCTGCTGCGCGTGCGACGGCGCGGCGCGGTGCGCCTGCTGCGGGCGGGCGTTGGCGCGCAGTTCCGGCAGCACGCCGGCGGTCGCCATCAGGGTGTTGCTGCGGTCGTAGATTTCGCCGAGCGCGCCACCGAGTTCGCGCTCGAAGAACTTGAACACCACGATCCGCAGATCGGCGTCCAGGTCCAGCCGATCCATCGCGCTGCCGAGCGCGCGGGCCAGGAAGGTGGGCGCCAGCGGGTTCTCGCGCGGCGGCAGGTCGCCTTGCCCGGCGATCGCGGACAGGCGCCTGCTGGCGATCTCGAAGGCGGGGGCGTGGGTGCGCAGCACGGACGCGGCCAGCTGCTCGACCGCGAGCTGTTCTTCCAGGTCCTGTTCGGACAGCAGGCTGAGGCCGGCGGCGCTGCCGTCGTCCTGGGCGCCGCCCGCGTGCCGGTCGCGCAGCCCGCGGAAGCGGTTCAGCACCGCCTGCCGGAACTGCTGCGAGATTTCGCCGCGGGCGCGGCGCATGTCGCGCAGGGCCATCAGGCCCAGCGTTTCCTCGCCGTTCTGGCTGCGGTCGAACAGGTAGTCGTCGAGGTCGGACAGCGCGCTGTCCAACGCCGGCGCGGCGCGGTCCAGCACGTGCTTCTGCAACGCGTCGAGCAGCGGGCCCGCGGCCTGCTGCGATGGTTGGGGGATTCCGCGGGGGAACGGAATGTCATGGCGTTGCTGCTCTAGAGGGAATGGCCCGTCGGTAACAGTACCCCAGCCGGGAGTCCAGATCATTGATGGCCGTCATGGTTCCGCGGCTCCGTGCGCCGGCTGCCGGCCGCGGCCGACCGCTCATCCGGGCAATACCCGGCCGATGCCGGTCCGGTCCAGTTCTTCCGCCACGGCCGCCAGCTGGTCGGGCCGGGTGCCGCTGTTGAAGCCCAGCCGGAAATGCAGTTCGCCGGCCTGGGTGCGCGAGGAATGCAGCGAGGCGATGCTGACGCCGTGGCGCTCGAACACGTGCAGCAGGGCGCGCAGCGAGCCCGGCCGGTCTTCCGGCAGGTGGATGCTCAGGGTGTGCGCGTCGGACAGATCGGCCAGCAGGTAGCCGAGCCGCTCGAAGGTGTAGTTGCCATCCGCCAGCGCCGGCGCGCCGAACGCGTCGCGGTTGGCGTCGAGGAACTCCGCGCGGAAGGCGGCGCGCGCATCGTCGTCGCCCTGCCCGACCAGCGCCGCGAGCCGCGCCAGCTGCGACGCCAGCCCGCGCAGCACGTCCCGCGCATGCGGGTTGCCGAACTGGATGTCCTCGTAGATGGCGGGATTCAGCGACAGGATGCGCGCGGCGATGGCGGCGTCCATTTCGAACGAGGCCGAACGGAACGGCATCAGCTCGGCCAGCGTGCCCGCCAGCCCGGCCTGCCCGCGCAGCACGCCGGCCTGAGCGAGGTGGCTGGCGTGCACCATCGCCTGCACCAGCGCCATCGCGCGGTCGTGGCGCTCCGGCGCGGCGCGCACGCATTCGGCTTCCAGCGCCGCCAGCAGCGCGTCCAGCCACGGCTTCCACGCGGACAGCCGCGCCTCGCAGACCACCAGCACGCGGCCTTTGAGCGTCGGCGACTTGGGCGGCGCCGACATCGGATGCAGGCCCGCCACTTCCGCGTGCGAACGCAGCATCGCCGCCACCGGCTCGGCCTTGACCGAAGTGACGTCCAGCCAGAGCTTCCCCGCTTCGCGGCCGGCGGACAGCCGCGCGTAGCGGTCGATCAGCGCGGGCGTGCTCCGGATCGGCGCGGAGAACAGCAGCACGTCGGCGCGTTCCAGCAGGGCCTCTTCGCTTTCCGATGCGGCGTCTGCCGGGTCGTGGCCGATCACCCGCAGGCCCATGCGGGTCTCGAAGAACGCGCGCAGCCAGCGTCCGTAGGCGCCGGCGCTGCCGACAATGCCGATGACGGGAGAGGTCTTGCCCAAGATGCGGTGTCCGGAAAGAAGAACGCCCGGGAAGTCCGGGCGTCCATTCTAGGAAACGGAATTGGTTGCCGCTGTCAGGATTTCATCCGTTCCCAGATGCCCTTGACGCCGTCGAAGAACGTGGCCGACTTCGGCGAATGGCGGCGCGCGTTCTCGCCCACGAAGGTGGTCTCGAACTGCTCCAGCAGCTCGCGCTGCTCGGCGGTCAGGTTGACCGGGGTTTCCACCACCACCTTGCAATACAGGTCGCCCGGCTGGCGGCTGCGCACCGACTTCACGCCGCGGTCGCGCAGGCGGAACACCTTGCCGCTCTGGGTTTCCACCGGGATGCGCAGCTCCACTTCGCCGTCCAGCGTGGGCACGCGCACGGTGTCGCCCAGCGCGGCCTGCGAGATGCGGATCGGGATCTCGCAGTGCAGGTCGTCGCCGTCGCGCTCGAAGAGTTCGTGCGGACGCACCCGCACTTCCACGTACAGGTCGCCGGGCGGCGCACCGGCCGGACCGGCCTCGCCCTCCCCCGCCAAGCGGATGCGGTCGCCGCTGTCCACGCCGGCCGGGATCTTCACCGCCAGCGTCTTCTCCTCCTCGACCCGGCCGTTGCCGTTGCAGTGCTTGCACGGGTTGGCGACGGTCTTGCCGGCGCCGCCGCAGTGCGGGCACGGCGCCTGCATCATGAACGGGCCGCGCTGCATGCGGACCTGGCCGCGCCCGCCGCAGGTGGAGCAGGTGTCGACCTTGCCGTCCTCCGAGCCGCTGCCCTTGCAGGGTTCGCAGGTGGCGAGCGTGGGAATGTGGATCTGCTTCTCGACGCCGCCGACGGCTTCCTCGAGGTCCAGCTCCATCACATAGCCGATGTCGGCGCCGCGGCGCGGCCCCTGCTGGCGCGCGCCGCCGCCGAAGATGTTGCCGAAGATGTCGCCGAAGATGTCGCCCATGTCGGCGCCACCGAACCCGCCGAAGCCGGGGCCGGCGTTGCCGCCGCCCATGCCGTGCTCGAACGCGGCGTGGCCGTGCTGGTCGTAGAGGCGGCGCTTGCCGCCGTCGCTCAGCACTTCATAGGCTTCCTTGCATTCCTTGAACGCCGCCTCGGCGGCCTTGTCGCCGGGGTTGCGGTCCGGGTGGTGCTTCATCGCGCAGCGGCGGTAGGCCTTCTTCAGCTCCTCCTCGCCGGCGTTGCGGGCCACGCCCAGGACTTCGTAGTAATCGCGCTTGCTCATCGGGCCAACCTGTTCCCTTCACGGCGACGGGCAGACCACCGGCCTGCCCGTCGCATTGCCTGCCTGCCGGATCAGGCCTTCTTGTCGTCGTCCTTGACCTCGGTGAACTCGGCGTCCACCACGTCGTCGTTGCCGCCCTGCGCCGCGCCGGCCTGTTCGCCGCCGCCCTGCTGGCCCGCGGCCGCGGCCGCGGCGAACAGCGCCTGGCCGGCTTCCTCCAGCGCCTTGCTCTTGGCTTCGATCTGGCCCTTGTCGTCGCCCTTCATCGCCGTTTCCAGCTCGGCGATGGCGCCCTCGGCGCGGCCGATGGCGTCGCCCGGCAGCTTGTCGCCGTTGTCCTTGATGGTGCTGCGGGTGGCATGGATCAGAGCGTCGGCCTGGTTGCGCGCGGTGACCAGGTCGTGGAACTTCTTGTCCTCCTCGCGGTTGGCCTCGGCGTCCTGCACCATCCGCTGGATCTCGTCGTCCGACAGGCCCGAGCCGGCCTTGATCTCGACCTTCTGCTCCTTGCCGGTCTTCTTGTCCTTGGCGGTGACGTGGACGATGCCGTTGGCGTCGATGTCGAAGCTCACCTCCACCTGCGGCATGCCGCGCGGGGCGGCCTCGATGCCGGTGAGGTCGAAGCGGGCCAGCGACTTGTTGTAGCGGGCCTGTTCGCGCTCGCCCTGCAGCACGTGCACGGTCACGGCCGACTGGTTGTCCTCGGCGGTGCTGAAGGTCTGCGACGCCTTGGTCGGGATGGTGGTGTTCTTCTCGATGATCTTGGTGAACACGCCGCCCAAGGTCTCGATGCCCAGCGACAGCGGGGTCACGTCGAGCAGCAGCACGTCCTTGACGTCGCCGGCCAGCACGCCGCCCTGCACCGCCGCGCCGATGGCGACGGCTTCGTCCGGGTTCACGTCCTTGCGCGGCTCCTTGCCGAAGAACTCGGCCACCGCCTGCTGCACCTTCGGCATGCGGGTCTGGCCGCCGACCAGGATCACCTCGCTGATGTCGGACGCGCGCAGGCCGGCGTCGTTCAGGGCGACGCGGCAGGGTTCGATGGTCTTCTTCACCAGGTCGTCCACCAGCGCTTCGAGCTTGGCGCGGGTCAGCTTGATGTTCAGGTGCTTCGGACCGCTGGCGTCGGCGGTGACGTACGGCAGGTTGACGTCGGTCTGCTGGGCGCTGGACAGCTCGATCTTGGCGCGCTCGGCCGCGTCCTTCAGGCGCTGCAGGGCCAGCGGATCCTTGCGCAGATCCACGCCGTCGGACTTCTGGAACTCTTCCACCAGATAGTCGATGACGCGGTTGTCGAAGTCCTCGCCGCCGAGGAAGGTGTCGCCGTTGGTGGCCAGCACCTCGAACTGCTTCTCGCCGTCGACGTTGGCGATCTCGATGATCGACACGTCGAAGGTGCCGCCGCCGAGGTCGTACACGGCGATCTTGCGGTCCTTGGTGTCGCCCTTGTCGAGGCCGTAGGCCAGCGCCGCCGCGGTCGGCTCGTTGATGATGCGCTTGACGTCGAGGCCGGCGATGCGGCCGGCGTCCTTGGTGGCCTGGCGCTGGCTGTCGTTGAAGTAGGCCGGCACGGTGATGACCGCCTCGGTGACCGTCTCGCCCAGGAAGGCTTCGGCGGTCTTCTTCATCTTCTCCAGCACCTTGGCGGAGACTTCCTGCGGGGCCAGCTTCTTGCCGTCGGCCAGCGCCACCCAGGCGTCGCCGTTGTCGTGCTGGGTGATGGTGTACGGCACCACGCCGATGTCCTTCTGCACTTCGGCGTCGGTGAACTTGCGGCCGATCAGGCGCTTCACCGCGTAGAAGGTGTTCTTCGGGTTGGTGACGGCCTGGCGCTTGGCGGACGCGCCGACCAGCACTTCGCCGTCCTTGGTCCAGGCGACGATGGACGGGGTGGTGCGGTCGCCCTCGCTGTTCTCGATGACGCGGACCTTGCCGCCTTCCATGATGGAGACGCATGAATTGGTGGTGCCCAGGTCGATGCCGATGATCTTGCCCATGGTGTTCCCTCTGTAATGTCGTTGGCGCCGTGCGCCGATGGTTGCTATCTGGGGATGCCGCGCCCGCCTTCAAGAGCCGCGCGGCGATGCGCCGGGGCGCCGTTTCAGTCGTGCCTGGCGACGATCACCAGCGCCGGGCGCAGCAGCCGCCCGTTGAGCAGGTAGCCCTTCTGGAACACGGTGATGACGTGGCCGGGGGCGACGCCCTCCGCCTCGCCCTGGCTGATCGCCTGGTGGTGTTCCGGGTCGAACGGCTGGCCGGTCGGGTCGAGCAGGGTCATGCCATTCTCGGTGGCGACCTTCAGCAGCTGCTTGTAGGTCAGCTCCAGCCCGTGGCGCAGCGCGTCGCCCTCGCCCGCCGCGGACAGGCCGGCATCCAAGCTGTCGAACACCGGCAGCAGGTCGCTGAGCAGGCGCTCGTTGGCGAACTTGCGCGCCTGTTCGATGTCGCGGGCCAGCCGCTTGCGCTGGTTCTCCAGGTCGGCGCGCTCCAGCAGCGACTGCGCCTTCAGCTGCTCGACCTCGGCGCGCAGCGCCTCCAGTTCGTCGTGCTGCGCCGCGTCGGCGTCCTCGTTCACTTCCTGGCTGGGATCGTTGCTCATGTCCACGGTTCGAAATACGCGGCCGACTGCCGCACCGTGCAGGGCTATGGGGGTTCAGGCGTCGGGATTCAAGGCGGCCCCCAGCGCCGCCGCGGTGGCCTCCACCACCGGGATCACCCGCTCGTAGGCCATCCGGCTGGGGCCGATCACCCCCAGCACGCCCAGCACCTGCCCGTCGCGGCCGTAGGGCGCGGTCACCAGCGACATGCCTTCCAGCGGCGCCAGCCCGGTTTCCTCGCCGATGAACACGCGCATGCCCGGCGCCTTGGCGGTGCGCTCCAGCAGCTGCAGCAGCTCGCGCTTTTCGGCGAAGGCGTCGAACAGGGCGCGCAGGCGGTCGAGGTCGCCCAGCTCCTGCAACCCCAGCAGGCGGGTCTGGCCGGCCACCAGCATGTCGTCCTCGCGGGCCGGGGCGAACGCCTGCTCGGCCAGCTCCACCGAGGACGCCAGCAACCGCTCCATCTCGCTGCGGGCGTCGCGCAGTTCGCGCAGCAGCGCGGCGCGGATCAGGCTCAGCGACTGCCCGGCGAAATGGGCGTTCAGGGTGTTCGCCGCCTGCTCCAGCTCCGACGACGAGAACGCCCGCCGCACCTGCACCACCCGGTTCTGCACCTCACCGTCGGCGAACACCAGAATCGCCAGCACCCGCTGCGGGTCCAGCGCCACGAAGTCGATCTGGCGGAAGGCGAAGCTCTCGCGCCTGGGCACGCTGACCATGCCGGCGAAATGGGTCATCGCCGCCAGCAGCTCGGAAGTGCTGCCCAGCAGCGCCTGCGTGCCCGCGCCCGCCGGCAGCCCGCTGCGCAGCCGATGGACGTCCTCGCTGCCCAGCGGCTTGACCTGCAGCAGCGAATCCACGAACAGCCGGTAGCCCTGCGCGGTCGGCACCCGCCCGGCCGAGCTGTGCGGTGCGGCCAGCAGGCCGGCGTCCTCCAGCGAGGCCAGGATGTTGCGGATGGTGGCCGCGCTGACATCCAGCCCGGCGTGTTTCGCCAGCGTCTGCGAGCCCACCGGCTCGCCGTCGCGGATGTGCCGCGACACCAGCGTGCGCAGCAGCTGGCGCGCGCGCGGGTCGAGGGCGATGTCGGGAGCGGGGCGGCGGGCCATGCGCAGGTTGTAAGCGTCCGCCCGCGCGCATGCAACCGCTACCCGCGCATCGCGCCCGCAGGCACAATGCGCAGCCATGCTGACCCGCCTGTCGATCCGCGACTTCGCCGTAGTGGCCCACGCCGAACTGGACTTCGGCGCGGGCCTGACCGTCGTGTCCGGCGAAACCGGCGCCGGCAAGTCGCTGCTGGTGGACGCGCTGGGCTTCCTGTCGGGCGCGCGCGGCGACGCCGGCGCGGTGCGCCACGGCGCGCAGCGCGCCGAGCTGTCGGCCGAGTTCGCGCTGGACGATTGTCCCGCCGCCTCCGCCTGGCTGGCCGAGGTCGAACTGGACGACGACGGCGCCTGCCAGCTGCGCCGCACCCTGCGCGCCGACGGCGGCTCGAAGGCATGGATCAACGGCCGCGCCGTGACGATCGCGCAGCTGGCCGAACTGGCCGGACTGCTGGTGGAAATCCACGGCCAGCACGCCCAGCAAGCGCTGCTGATGCGCCCGCAGCAGACCCGCCTGCTGGACGACTTCGCACGCCATCCGCAGCTGCTGGCGGCCGTCGCCGACTCGGCGCGGCGCTGGAAGGCGCTGCAGCAGGAGCGCGACGCCCTGCTCGCCCGCGGCGACGTGGCCGAACGCCAGGGCTGGCTGCGACACCAGCTGGACGAACTGCAGGCGCAGCCGCTGGAACCCGACGCGCTGGCGGAACTCGACGCCAGCCATCGCCGCCACGCCCACGCCGCCTCGCTGATCGCCGCCTGCGATTCGGCGCTGGACGCGCTGGGCGGCGACGACGCCCTCACCCGCCGCCTGCAGCATCTGCGCGGCGGCCTGCAGCGCGAAGCCTCGAACGAGCCGCGCCTGTCCGACGTCGATGCGATGCTCGACTCGGCCGCGATCCAGCTCGACGAAGCGCTGGCGCTGCTGGAACGCGTCCGCGGCGACCTCGACCTCGATCCCGACGCGCTGGCCGACATCGAACGCCAGCTCGTCCGCGTGCAGGACCTGGCGCGCAAGCACCGCGTCGCCCCCGACAGGCTGGCCGCGCACCGCGACGCGCTGGCCGCGGAACTCGATTCGCTGGCCGACGCCGACGCGCGCCTGCAACGGCTCGACCGCGACATCGCCGCCGCGCTGGAAGACTGGCGCGCGGCCGCCGCCGCCCTCGCCGCCTCGCGCCGCAAGGCCGGCGACGCGCTGGCCGCGGCCATTACCGCGCTGATCGACGAACTGGGCATGCAGGGCGGGCGCTTCGAGACCGCGCTGGAAGCCAACGCCGGCGACGCACCCGATCCGCTCGGCGGCGAGCGCGCCGAGTTCCTGGTCTCGGCCAATCCCGGCCAGCCGCCGCGCCCGCTGCGCAAGGTGGCCTCGGGCGGCGAGCTCTCGCGCATCTCGCTGGCGATCGAGGTCGCCACGCAGGGGCAGGACGCGGCTTCGACCCTGGTGTTCGACGAGGTCGATGCCGGCATCGGCGGCGCGGTGGCCGCCGCGGTGGGCGCGAAGCTGCGCGCGCTGGGCGCATCGAAGCAGGTGCTGTGCGTCACCCACCAGCCGCAGGTCGCCGCCGCCGGCCACGCGCAGTACCGCGTGAGCAAGGCGGCGCAGGACGGCATCACCCAGTCCTCGGTGGCCGCGCTGGACGCCGCCGGCCGCGTCGACGAGATCGCGCGGATGCTGGGCGGCGCGGAAGTCAGCCGCGAAGCGCGCGCGGCGGCGAAGCGGCTGCTGGAAAACGGCTGACGCCTTCGTCCGAAGCGCACGCGCGGCGGCATGGCCCTAGAATCGGGCCATGCTCAAGATCGACACCCACGCCCACTACCTGCCGCGCGACTGGCCCGACCTTGCCGCCAAATA
This sequence comes from Thermomonas brevis, assembly GCF_014395425.1. Lineage (NCBI taxonomy): Bacteria > Pseudomonadati > Pseudomonadota > Gammaproteobacteria > Lysobacterales > Lysobacteraceae > Thermomonas > Thermomonas brevis. The sequence goes on along the minus strand of NZ_CP060711.1, from coordinate 34,956 downwards.
CGGCGACAACCGCTTCCCGGTGATCCACCACGGCGACGACGGCCGCCATCGCATCTACAAGGACGGCAAGTTCTTCCGCGAGATCTGGCCGAAGACCTGGGACCCGCAGATCCGCATCGACGACTACGCCGGCTTCGGCGTGCAGGTGCAGGTGCTGTCCACCGTGCCGGTGATGTTCAGCTACTGGGCGAAGGCGCACCAGGCGCTGGAACTGCACAAGTCGCTCAACGACCACATGGCGCAGACCTGTCGCGACTTCCCGCGCCACTACGCCGGCATCGGCACGGTGCCGCTGCAGTCGCCTTCGCTGGCGGTGCGCGAGCTGGAGCGCTGCATGGACGAGCTGGGGTTGCAGGGCGTGCAGATCGGTTCGCACATCGGCGACTGGAACCTCGACGCGCCGGAGCTGTTCGAGTTCTTCGAGGCCGCCGCCGACCTGGGTGCGGCCATCCTCGTGCATCCCTGGGACATGATGGGCGCGGACTCGATGCCGAAATACTGGCTGCCGTGGCTGGTCGGGATGCCTGCCGAGCAATCGCGCGCGGCCTGCTGCCTGGTCTTTGGCGGGGTGCTGGAACGGTTGCCGAAGCTGCGCGTCGCGCTGGCCCACGGCGGCGGCAGCTTCCCCTACACCATCGGCCGCATCGAGCACGGCTTCAACATGCGGCCCGATCTGGTCGCCACCGACAACTTCCGCAATCCGCGCGAATACCTGAAGCGGCTGTATTTCGATTCCTGGGTCGCCGACGACGCGGCGCTGCGCTACCTGCTGGAAGCCTGCGGCAGCGAACGGGTGATGCTGGGCACCGACTATCCGTTCCCGCTGGGCGAACAGGTGCCGGGCGAAGGCATCGAGCGGCTCGGCCTGGCCGATGGCGAGCGCGCGCGGCTCTACCACGGCACCGCGCTGGAATGGCTGGGGCTGCCGGCATCCAGATTTGCGTGACCCTTCTTCCGAACGCGAAGCAAAGCTTTCTGGACGCGGATCAGGGCGGATGAACGCGGATCGCCATGAATCGTTCTTTTTCTGCTTCCCTGTTCGCTTTATCCGCTCTTGTCGGCTCTGATCCGCGTCAAAAGGCTCTCCTCTCATGACCCACCTTTTCACCGACGAACACGCACTGGCCCTCGACGCCGCCGACCCGCTGCGCCACTTCCGCGACGAGTTCCACCTGCCGCTGCACGACGGCGCGCCGCAGGCCTACTTCGTCGGCAACTCGCTGGGCCTGCAGCCGAAGGGCGCGCGGGCGCACGTCGAGGAAGTGCTGGACAAGTGGGCGCGCGAGGCGGTGGAAGGCCACTTCACCGGCAGCGCGCAGTGGATGCCCTACCACGAACTGGTGCGCGATCCGCTGGCGCGGGTGGTCGGCGCGCAGCCGTCGGAAGTGGTGGCGATGAATTCGCTGACCGCCAACCTGCACTTCATGCTGGTCAGCTTCTATCGCCCGACCCGCGAACGTCCGGTGCTGCTGATGGAAGCCGGCGCGTTCCCCTCGGACCGCTACGCGCTGGAATCGCAGGTGCGCTTCCACGGCTTCGACCCGGCCGAGGCGCTGGTCGAGGTGGAGCCGGACAACGCCGACGGCACGTTCTCCATGGCCGCCATCGAGCGCGCCATCGCCGAACACGGCCCGCAGCTGGCGGCCATCGTGTGGCCGGGCGTGCAGTACCGCACCGGGCAGGCGTTCGACCTGAAGGAGATCGCGCGGCTCGGCCATGCGGCCGGCGCCGTGGTCGGCTTCGACCTGGCCCACGCGGTCGGCAACCTGCCGCTGCGGTTGCACGACGCCGACGCCGACTTCGCGGTGTGGTGCCACTACAAGTACATGAACGCCGGGCCGGGCGCGGTTGCCGGCTGCTTCGTCCACGAGCGCCACGCGCGCACCGACCGCCCGCGCTTCGCCGGCTGGTGGGGCAACGATGCGTCGGTGCGCTTCAGGATGGGTCCGCAGTTCTCGCCCACGCCGGGCGCCGACGGCTGGCAGCTGTCCAATCCGCCGATCCTCGGCCTCGCCCCGCTGCGCGCCTCGCTGGACCAGTTCGACCGCGCCACGCTGCCGGCGCTGCGCGCGAAGTCGGAAGCGCTCACCGGCTACCTCGAAGCGCTGATGGACACCGACCTGCGCGACGTGCTGCAGGTGGCGACGCCGCGCGAACCGGAGCGGCGCGGCTGCCAGCTCTCCATCCGCGTCATCGGCGGCCGCGAGCGCGGCCGCGACCTGTTCGACTTCCTCGCCGCACGCGGCGTGCTCGGCGACTGGCGCGAACCGGACGTGATCCGCATCTCGCCGGTGCCGCTGTACAACACGTTCGCCGACGTGCTGCGCTTCGCGCGCACCGTGCGGGAATGGCGCACTTGATCGTCATGCCCGCGAAGGCGGGCATCCAGCTTGTGATCTTGTCTCGAAACAATGAAGCAGCCTGCCGTCTACATCCTCGCAAGCCACTATCAAGGCACTCTCTACATCGGCGTGACCAGCAATCTGATTGCAAGAACGTGGCAGCATCGAAACCATGTCGCTGACGGTTTCACCAAGCAGTACGGAGTCGAGCATCTCGTTTGGTACGAGCAACACGATTCGATGGAATCGGCAATTCAACGCGAGAAGCAACTGAAGAAATGGAATCGCGCCTGGAAAACACGGCTCATCGAATCCCTGAATCCAGCATGGAAAGACCTGTGGCCGAAGATAATCGGGGACGCGCATGACATCGGAAAAGCTGGATTCCCGCCTTCGCGGGAATGACGAGCATTTGACCCTCATCGGCGGCGGCCTGGCCGGCGCCCTGCTCGCCATCCTGCTGGCCCGGCGCGGCTGGTCGGTGGACGTGTACGAACGGCGCGGCGATCCGCGTGTGGAAGGCTATGCCGGCGGACGCTCGATCAATCTCGCGCTGGCCGAACGCGGCCTGCACGCGCTGCGCCAAGCCGGCGCCGACGACGCGGTGCTGAAGCAGGCGGTGATGATGCGCGGCCGCTACGTGCATCCGCTGCACGGCGAGCCAGGCCTGCAGCGTTACGGCCGCGACGATTCCGAAGTGATCTGGTCGATCAACCGCGGCGAGCTCAACCTGGTGCTGCTCGACATCGCCGAGTCGCACGGCGCGCGCCTGCACTTCGACCACGCGCTGGAGCGGGTGGATTTCGTCGACCACGTCGCCACCTTCCGCCACCACGCGGAAACCGTGGCCCGCCCCTTCCACGCGCTGGTCGGCGCGGACGGCGCCGGCTCGACGCTGCGCGCGGAGATGGCGAAGGTGCGGTCGCTGGGCGAACGCACCGAATGGCTGGACCACGGCTACAAGGAGCTGGAAATCCCGCCGGCCGCCGACGGCGGCTTCCGCATCGAGCCCAATGCGCTGCACATCTGGCCGCGCGGCCACTACATGTGCATCGCTCTGCCCAACGACGAGCGCACCTTCACGGTGACGCTGTTCATGCCGCATGCGGGCGCCCACCCCAGTTTCGAGCAGGTGCAGAACGGCGACGAGGCGATGGCGCTGTTCGATGCGCAGTTCCCGGACACCCTGCCGCTGATCCCGGCGCTGCGCCACGACTACGAGGCCAATCCGGTCGGCAGCCTCGCCACGCTCTACCTCGATCGCTGGCACCTCGGCGGCCAGGCGGTGCTGCTGGGCGACGCCGCGCACGCGATGGTGCCGTTCCACGGCCAAGGCATGAACTGCGCGTTCGAGGACTGCGTGGCGCTGGCCGAGCATCTGGAGCGCACGCCGTCGCTGGCGGAGGCGTTCGCCGCCTTCGAGGCCGAGCGCAAGCCGAACGCCGAGGCGATCCAGAAGATGGCGCTGGAGAACTACATCGAAATGCGCGACAAGGTGGACGACGCGGAGTTCCTGCTCCAGCGCCAGCTCGAACTGGCCTTGCAGGAGCGCCATCCCGGCCGCTTCGTGCCGCATTACGCGATGGTCACGTTCATGCGGATTCCCTACGCCATGGCCCTGCACCGCAGCGAGGTGCAGCGCGACATTCTGGTCGAGGCGACGCGCGGGCTGGTGTCGCTGGACGGCGTGGATTGGGCGGCGACGGATGCGGCCGTGCTGGTGAAGTTGGAGCCATTGGCCGATGCGTGATTTCCGTGCCCGTCATTCCCGCGAAGGCGGGCATCGTTTCGCAGACCTTGTGTCTGCGTATCCAGTGTCTTCGCTCCTCGGGAGAATCGCGGCGACTTGTACGAAAGTCACTGGATTCCCGCCTTGGCGGGAATAACGAGCAAAGCATGAGCGCCAGCTTCCTTTTCTACGACCTCGAAACCTTCGGCATCGACCCGCGCCGCAGCCGCATCGCCCAGTTCGCGGCGATCCGCACCGACGCCGAACTGAACGAGATCGACGAGCCGATCAGCTTCTTCGTGCAGCCGGCCGACGACCTGCTGCCCTCGCCCGGCGCCGCGCTGGTCACCGGCATCGCCCCGCAGGACGCGCTGCGCGACGGCGTCAACGAGGCCGCCGCGTTCGCCCGCATCATGGAGGAAATGGGCCGGCCGGAGACCTGCACCGTCGGCTACAACTCGCTGCGTTTCGACGACGAGTTCGTCCGCTACGGGCTGTACCGCAACTTCTTCGATCCCTACGAGCGCGAGTGGCGCGGCGGCAACTCGCGCTGGGACCTGCTCGACGCGCTGCGGCTGATGCACGCGCTGCGCCCCGACGGCATCGCCTGGCGCCCGCGCGAGGACGGCAAGGGCACCAGCTTCCGGCTGGAACACCTCGCCGAGGACAACGGCCTGCGCGTCGGCGAGGCGCACGAAGCGCTGTCCGACGTGCGCGCGCTGATCGGCGTCGCCCGCCTGTTCCGCCGGGCGCAGCCGCGCCTGTGGGAGTACGCGCTGCGCCTGCGCGACAAGCGCTTCGCCGCTTCGCTGCTGGACACGGTGGCGATGGCGCCGCTGCTGCACGTCTCGCAGCGCTACCCGGCCACGCGCCTGTGCGCCGCGCCGGTGCTGCCGCTGGCGCGGCATCCGCAGATCGACTCGCGGGTCATCGTGTACGACCTCGACTGCGAGCCGGACGCCTTGCTCGACCTCGACGCCGAGGCCATCGCCGCGCGCCTGTACGTTCGCCAGGAAGACCTGCCGGACGGCGAGACCCGCATCCCGCTGAAGGAAGTGCACGTCAACAAGTGTCCGGCGCTGGTGCGCTGGGACCACCTGCGCGCCGCCGACTTCGCCCGCCTCGGCATCGATCCGGAAACGGCGCTGGCGCGCGCCGAACGCATCCGCGCCGCCGGCCCGGCGCTGGCCGAGAAGATGCGCCGCGTGTTCGCGCGCGAACGCCCGGCCGGCGACGTGGATGCGGACGCCGCGCTGTACGACGGCTTCATCGGCGACGGCGACAAGCGCCTGTGCGCGCAGGTGCGCGGCACCCCGCCGCACCTGCTGGCGAAGGCGCAATACGCTTTCCGCGACGCGCGCCTGCCCGAGCTGCTGCTGCGCTACCGCGCCCGCAACTGGCCGGACAGCCTGCTGCCGGCGGAACGCGGGCAATGGGACGACTATCGCCGCCGGCGCCTGCTGGGCGACGCCGGCCTGTCCGAAACCACGCTGGCGCAGTACCGCGCGGAGATCGCCGCGCTGCGCACCGAGTACGCGGACGACGGCGCCAGGCTCGCCCTGCTGGGCCGGCTGGCCGACTGGGGCGACGGCCTCGCCGCCGGCCTCGGCGACTGACCGCTACACTTGCGCCGAATCCCGGGAGTCGCCGTCGTGTCGAAGAACGTCGTGTCGAAGAGACGCAAGTGGGCGCTGGCCGTCCTGATCGCGCTGCTGCTGGCGGTGCTGGCCTACGTCGTCGCCGGCCCGTACCTGGCGATCAACGGCATCCGCAATCTGGTCGCGGCCGGGGAGTACGGCGAGCTGTGGCGGTTCGTGGACTTCGACAAGCTGCGGGAGAACGTGCGCCCGCAGATCCAGGAGCGCATCGCCCGCGGCATCATGGGGCGCGTCGGTCCCAGCGAAACCGCGCGCACCGTCGGCGACGTCACCGCGCTGATCGCGCAGCCGGCCATCGACGCGATGGTCTCGCCCGCCGGCATCGCCACCCTGCTGCAGGGCAGCGCGCTGGCGCACCGCGTCGCCGGCAAGGTCGACGCGGACGGCGAGGCCCGCGCCGTCGATCCGCTCAAGGACGCGAAGACCGGCTACGTTTCGCCCTCGCTGTTCACCGCCACCGTGCGGAACGCGGAAGGCCGGCCGGTGGTGTTCGAGTTCCGTCGCGACGGCCTGAGCTGGAAGCTGGCCGGGCTGCGTCTGCCGGAATAACGCGGCCGTTATCGATTATTCGCGACGCCATGCGGCACGTGCCCCGCGGCCACGTGGCGGCGCGCCGAATCGATGTTGTGGGGCGAGTCGTCGAAGAAGATGTCGGCGCCGAACGCTTCCAGGAACGGGCCCTTGTCGCGCCCGCCGAGGAACAGTGCCTCGTCCAGCCGCACGCCCCATTCGCGCAGCGTGCGGATCACCCGCTCGTGCGCCGGCGCAGAGCGCGCGGTGACCAGCGCGGTGCGGATCGGCGAGGCCGCGCCGGGCGGAAACGCCGCCTGCAGGTCGTGCAGCGCCGCCAGGAAGCCGCGGAACGGGCCGCCCGACAGCGGCTCGTGCGCGCGTTCGCGCTCGTGGCGGCCGAACGCCTCCACGCCCTGCTCGCGCGACACCCGCTCGCTCTCGTCGCCGAAGATCACCGCGTCGCCGTCGAAGGCGATGCGCAGCTGGCGCTGGCGCGGCTCGCTGGCCTTCTCCGGCAGGATGGTGGCGGCCGCCACGCCGGCCTCCAGCGCCTGCCGCACCGACTCCGGGTTGGCCGACAGGAACAGCTGCGCGCCGAACGGCCTGATGTAGGGCCAGACCGGCGCGCCGGCGGTGAAGGTGGCGCGCACGATGCCCAGCCCGTAATGCTGGATCGAGTTGAACACGCGCAGGCCGGTGTCCGACGAGTTGCGCGACAGCAGGATCACTTCGACCCGCGGCGCGTCCTCGTTCAGCGCCAACAGCTTGCGCACCAGCGGGAAGGCGATGCCCGGCGGCAGCACGTCGTTCTCGTGCTGGCGCTGGTGCTCCGCGAACGCGACGATGCCCTCGCGCTCGAACAGCGCGTGGCTGTCCTCCATGTGGAACAGCGCCCGCGCGGTGATCGCCACCACCAGCGGCGGCGGAATCCGGTCGGGCGAGGTCGCGGGATCGAACTCAGCCATGGTGCTGCGCGTCGCGCTGGAACAGGGCCCGCTGCGGCCGGTGCAGCGCGAAGCCCTGCGCGTAGTCGACGTTCATCGACGCGAGCATGTCCAGCAGCTCCTTCGACGACACCCATTCGGCGACCACCGTCAGCCCCTGCTGGTGGGCGATGTCGGTGACCGCGCGGATGATCGACTGCGACATGCGGTCGCTGGCCATGTTCTGCACGAAGCTGCCGTCGATCTTCACCATGTCCAGCTCCAGGTTCTTCAGGTAGCCGAACGAGGACATGCCGGCGCCGAAATCGTCCAGCGCCACCCGGCAGCCCAGCGAGCGCAGCCGCGCGATCAGCGCGCTGGAGGCGGCGAAATCGCGCATCGCCACGGTCTCGGTGATCTCGAACACCAGCCGGCGCGCGTCGATCTGGTACAGCGCCACCAGCTGCGCGATCCGCTCGAACAGGCCGGCGTCCTCCAGGCTGGCGCCGGACAGGTTGATCGCGCAGGTCGCGAGCCGGCCGCCGTCGGGATGGATGCGGTCGATGTTGCCGAGCGCGGTTTCCACCACCCAGCGGTCGATCAGCGGCATCAGGCCGTAGCGTTCGGCCGCCGGCAGGAACGCGCCGGGCAGCACTTCGCCGCCGTCCTCGCCGCGCAGCCGCAGCAGCAGTTCGATGTGCGCGCCTTCGCCATTGCCCGGCCGCAGCGGATGCAGCTCCTGGTAGTCGAGCAGCAGCCGCCCGTCGCGCAGCGCGTCGCGGATGCGGTTGGCCCATTCCATCTCGCCCAGCCGGCTGGTGATGGCGGTGTCGTCTTCCGCGTACACGTGGACGCGGTTGCGCCCCGCTTCCTTGGCCAGGTAGCAGGCGGCGTCGGCATGCGCGAACAGCTCCTTCAGCGAGGTGGCGTTCGCCAGCATGACCGCGCCGATGCTGGCGCTGATCGTGTAGGTCCGCTGCTCCCAGCCGAAGATGAAGCCTTCGATGCAGCGCCGCAGCCGCTCCGCCGCCTGCAGCGCGGCCTCGATGGTGGGCACGCCGGACAGCAGCACGCCGAACTCGTCGCCGCCCAGCCGCCCCAGCACGTCCTCGGGACGCAGCTTCTCGCGCATCACCGTCGCCAGCTGCACCAGCAGCTCGTCGCCAGCGCGGTGGCCGGAGGTGTCGTTGATCAGCTTGAACTGGTCGAGGTCGATGAACAGCAGCGCGCCGTCGCCGCGGTCGGCGCGCGCGAGCATGGCCTGCGCGCGCGCCTCGAACTCGCGGCGGTTGTATAGCCGGGTCAGCGAATCGTGGCTGGCCTGATAACTGAGGCTCTCGGTGAGCTGGCGCTGCTCGGACACGTCGCTGGCGACCAGCAGCCACATCGGGTTGCCGTCCAGCTCGATCGAGCTGACCCAGGCGCTGGCCCAGAACAGCGCGCCGGCGGCGTCGCGCATCTGCACTTCCACCGCGGCCAGGTCGCCCTCGCTGCCGCCGCACAGGCGGGCGATGCTGTCGGCGTCGAGCAGCGACGACAGGCCGGCCCTGCCGTCGTCCATCGCCAGCTTGTCGCGCGCGGCGGCGTTGCGGTAGACGACGGTGCCGTCGTCCTTGCGCGCCAGCAGCACCAGGCAGGGCAGCAGCTCGTTGAGCTTGCGGAAGCGCTCCTCGCTGGCGCGGAAGCGCTGGCTCATCGAGGTGCCCAGCGCGATCGCCCGTTCGCGCGTGCTGACCAGCGACCAGGTCAGCGCCGCCAGCAGCGCGCTGATCACCGCGCCGATCCACAGCACCAGCTCCCAGCCGTCGCGCTCGTTCGGCGTCGCGCGCGGATAGGCGACGACGTTCCAGGTGCGCCCGCCGAAGCGCAGCTTCACCGTGTGCGCCGGCTTGTCCGCGCGCTCGCCGAAGCGGTGCAGGTACAGCTGCCTCGGCGCGGGGCCGCTGATGTCCTCCACCGCCAGGTCGGCCAGCAGCGCGGGCGCTTCCGACACCGTCGAGGCGAGTAGGTCGGAAATCCGGAACGAGGCGCCGACCGAGCCGATGATCGCCGCGCGGCGCGCCTCCACCGTGGTCGGGACGGTGCCGGACGCGTAGATCGGCAGGCGCAGGATGAAGCCTGAGCCGCTGGCCTGGCGCAGGTCGAACGGCGCGGACATGGTCACCTGGTCGGTGTCGCGCGAACGCAGCAGCGCCTCCAGGTTCATCGGCTGGGTGGTGATGTCGAGGCCGCGGATCGATTCGTTGCCCTGCTCCGGGGCGAACATCGCGGTGACGTAGTGGTCGCCGTCGGCACGGCGCTGGCGCTCCACGTAGGCCAGCGCCTGCAGGCTGATCCGGACCACGCTGTTGGACTGCATGTTCTCGTAGGCGCGGGCGTATTCCTCCGGCGACACGTTGTCCGAGGCCAGGAAGATCGACTGGAACGCGCGGATCAGGTGCTCGCACTGGTCGAGCTGGACGTGGATCGCGGCGGCGGCGTTCTCCACTTCCATGACGAACAGGTGGCGTTCGTCGCGCTCGCTGCGCCGCCGCTCGCCTTCCGCCAGCCAGAAGGTCAGGGCCATGCCGAGCAGGAACGCGACCGCCGCCCAGGCCCACGCGGGCACCCGCCGCCTGGAGCCCAGGCCGGCGGCGGACGTTTCGATGTCGTGGGCCTCGAACGGCATCTGCGCTCCGTGCATGCGGAAGGGAAACGTCACACCGCGAACTGCTCGATCAATATCCTTTCTTCGAGATTGTGCTCGGGGTCGAACAGCAGGGTGACGCTGCGGTCGCGCGACTCGCGCACCAATACCTCGGTAACGTCGCGCACCTCGTGTGAATCCGCCGTCGCGCTGACCGGCCGCTTGAGCGGATCGCGCACCCGGAAGCGCACCTCCGTGCCCGACTTCAGCACCGCGCCGCGCCAGCGCCGCGGTCGGAACGGCGCGATCGGCGTCAGCGCCATCACGTTGGCCCCGAGCGGCAATATCGGCCCGTGCGCGGAAAAGTTGTAGGCGGTGCTGCCGGCCGGCGTGGCCAGCATCACGCCGTCGCAGATCAGTTCGTCGAGGCGGACCTCGCCGTTGAGCTCGATGGTCACGTGCGCGGCCTGGCGGGTCTGGCGCAGCAGCGAAACCTCGTTGTAGGCCAGCGAGCCGACGGTGGCGCCGGATTCGGTCTGCGCCAGCATTTCCAGCGGATGCAGCACCGCCGGCTCGGCGTCGGCGATGCGCGCCAGCGGGTCTTCGTCCTCGCGGAACTGGTTCATCAGGAAGCCGACCGTGCCCAGCTTCATCCCGTACACCGGCTTGCCCAGCCCGCCGTGGCGGTGCAGCGTCTGCAGCATGAAACCGTCGCCGCCCAGCGGCACGATCACGTCGGCGTCCTGCGGCGCCAGCGTGCCGTAGCGCTTCGACAGCACGGCCAGCGCGGCTTGCGCGTCTTCGGTCGGGCTGGCCAGCAGGGCGAGTCTTGGCGTGGTCATGCGGCGAGCTTAGCAGCCGGCCCGTCCAGGGTCAGCCGCGGAAACGCGAAAGGCGGACTTGCGTCCGCCTTCGCCTCATCCGCCTGTAGGCACCTTCTCCCCGCACAGGGCGGGGAGAAGGTGCACGGCATCAGCCGCGCTGGGCCAGCTGCGCCACGCGCTGCACCGCCACCGAGACGGTCGGGTAGTCCAGCGTCTTCTGCGCGGCCAGCTCGGTGAGCATCGCCAGGGTGAAGCGCAGCGAGGCGTCGTCGCGCGACAGCCACGCCTGCACCTTGGCGTCCGGCTCCTTGCCCGGCATCGCCAGCACCTGCGCGGTCAGCGAGCGCAGCTGCGCGAACAGCTCGTCGCGCAGCACGCCGCGCGCCACCGCGTGCCAGCGCCCCTCCACCTTCAGCGCCTCGATCTGCGCGCGCAGCCACGGCGCGTGCAGCGCGTCGGCCAGGCGGAAATAGACCTTGGCGACCTCGATCGTGCGCAGCTTGCGCTCGCGCGCCAGCTCGATGATGTCGGCGCTCGACTCCAGGTACGGCAGCGCGGCGAGCTGGTCGGCCAGCGCCGCCGGCACGCCCTTGGCCCGCCAGTCCTTGCGGCTGGCCTCGTACTCCGGCCGCTGCGACGGCGGCAGGATGCCCTCGCCGGCGAGGATGTCGCGGAAGCCTTCGTGGTAGCGCTCCACCGCGGTGGTGATCGCCGGCACCGCGCCCGGCCGCGCCAGCAGCCAGCGGGTGAAGCCGCGCTGCAGCTCCCAGATCACCTGCAACGCGTCGATCTGCACCGACTCGGCCACCTTGCCGTCCAGCGCGTCGATCTTCGCCCACAGCTCGCGCGCGTCCAGCGTCTCGCGGGTGATGGTGTAGGCGCGGGCGATCTCGCCGATGCTGCGGCCGCTGTCTTCCTGCATGCGCATCAGGAAGGTCGCGCCCATCCGGTTGATGGTGGAGTTGGTCACCGCCGTGGCGATGATCTCGCGCTTCAGGCGGTGGTTCTCCATCGCCTTGGCATATTTCTTCTGCAGCGGCGCCGGGAAGTAGCGCTCCAGCTCCTTGGACAGGTACGGGTCTTCCGGCACGTCCGAGTCCAGCAGCTGCGGGAACGCCACCAGCTTGGAATACGACAGCAGCACGCACAGCTCCGGCCGGGTCAGGCCCTGCCCGCGCAGCTTGCGCTCGGCCATCTGCGCATCGGTCGGCAGGTATTCGATCTGCCGGTCCAGCAGGCCCTGCGACTCCAGCGTGGTGATGAAGTGCATCTTCGAGCCGAGGCGCGCCGCGCTCATCCGCTCCATCAGGCTCAGGGTCTGGTTCTGGCGGTAGTTGTCGTTCAGCACCAGCTGCGCGACCTCGTCGGTCATCGCCGCCAGCAGCTTGTTGCGCTCGGCCAGCTTGAGCCGCTTCTTCTGCACCTCGCCATTGAGCAGGATCTTGATGTTGACCTCGTGGTCGGAGGTGTCCACGCCAGCGGAGTTGTCGATGAAGTCGGTGTTGAGCAGCACGCCCACCTGCGCGGCCTCGATGCGGCCGAGCTGGGTCATGCCGAGGTTGCCGCCCTCGCCTACCACCTTGCAGCGCAGGTCGGAGCCGTTGACGCGCAGCGCGTTGTTGGCGCGGTCGCCGACGTCGGCGTTGGTCTCGGTGGAGGCCTTGACGTAGGTGCCGATGCCGCCGTTCCACAGCAGGTCCACCGGCGCCTTCAGCGCGGCGCTCATCAGCTCGGTCGGGGTCATCGACTTGATGCCGGCGTCGATGCCCAGCGCCTCGCGCACCTGCGGGGTGATCTCGATCGACTTCAGCGAGCGCGGATACACGCCGCCGCCCTTGCTGATCAGCTTCGCGTCGTAGTCCGCCCAGCTCGAACGCGGCACCTTGAACAGGCGCGAACGCTCCTTGAACGAGGCCGCGGCGTCCGGGGCCGGATCGAGGAAGACGTGGCGGTGGTCGAACGCGCAGACCAGGCGGATGTGCTCGGACAGCAGCATGCCGTTGCCGAACACGTCGCCGGACATGTCGCCGATGCCGACCACGGTGAAGTCCTGCGTCTGGCTGTCGCGGCCGAGCGCGCGGAAGTGGCGCTTGACCGATTCCCACGCGCCGCGCGCGGTGATGCCCATGCCCTTGTGGTCGTAGCCCACCGAGCCGCCCGAGGCGAACGCGTCGTCCAGCCAGAAGCCGTGCGCCTGGGCGATGCCGTTGGCGGTGTCGGAGAAGGTCGCAGTGCCCTTGTCGGCGGCGACCACCAGGTACGGGTCGTCGCCGTCGTGGCGGACCACGCCGGCCGGCGGCACGATCTTGTTGTCGACGATGTTGTCGGTGATGTCCAGCAGGCCGTTGATGAAGCGCTTGTAGCAGGCCACGCCCTCGGCGAACCACGCGTCGCGGTCCACCGCCGGGCTCGGCAGCTGCTTGGGATAGAAGCCGCCCTTGCTGCCCACCGGCACGATCACGGTGTTCTTCACCATCTGCGCCTTGACCAGGCCCAGCACCTCGGTGCGGAAGTCCTCGCGGCGGTCCGACCAGCGCAGGCCGCCGCGCGCCACCGGACCGAAGCGCAGGTGGGTGCCTTCCACGCGCGGGCCGCAGACCCAGATCTCGCGGTACGGGCGCGGCTTCGGCAGGTCCGGCACCTTGGCGGTGTCGAACTTGAAGGCGAGGTAGTCGGCCGGGCCGCCGTCCTTGCGCAGGCCGTCTTTGTACTCGATGTAGTAGTTGGTGCGCAGGGTGGCGTCGATCACGCCGATGAAGCTGCGCAGGATGCGGTCCTCGTCCAGGCTGGCGACGCGGTCCAGCAGGCCCAGCAGCGCGCCGCGCGCGGCCTCGACCTGTTTGTCGCGGTTGCCGGTGCGGGTCGCCACCAGCGCCTTGAGCGCGGCCATCGCGGCCTCGTCGCCGGCGGCCAGCGCCTTCAGCTGCGCGCCGAAGCGCTCCATGCCGCGCTTGATCTCGGCGTCGCTCTCCTTGCCGGTCGCCGGGTCGAAGCGCGCCTCGAACAGCTCGACCAGCAGCCGCGCCAGCAGCGGGTAGCGGATCAGCGTGGCTTCCATGTAGCTCTGCGAGAAGGTCACGCCGGTCTGCAGCAGATACTTGCAGTAGGCGCGCAGCATCGCGACCTGCTTCCACGACAGGCCGGCGGCCAGCACCAGCCGGTTGAAGCCGTCGTTCTCGGCGTCGCCGCGCCAGATGCGGGCGAAGGCGTCCTCGAAGTTCTCGTCCAGCGCATCGACGTCCAGCTCGCCCTGCAGCGACTCGACCTCGAAGTCCTGGATGAAGGCCAGCCCGCTCTCGGCGTCGATCCGGTAGGGATGCTCGGTGATCACGCGCAGGCCCATGTTCTCCATCATCGGCAACGCGTCGGACAGCGGGATGTCGCGCAGCGGCCGGTACAGCTTCAGGCGCAGGCTGTCGTTCTTGTGCGGGGCGCGCGACAGCGACAGGCGCAGGTCGCCTTCTCCGGACAGCGCGGCCAGGTGTTCCACGTCGTCGGCCGCGGCCCCGGGGCTGACCTCCTCGATGTAGCCCGCCGGCAGGGCGCGGCCGAAGCGCGCGGCCAGCTTCAGGCCGGCCTCCTCGCCGTGGCGGGCGACCAGCCGCTCGCGCAGGTCGTCGCGCCAGTCGCGCACGATCTCGGCCAGCTTCGCTTCCAGCGTCGGCATGTCGATCTCGGCGTTGGCGGCGGCGTTGGCCGACGGCCGCACGATGATGTGCAGCTGCGCCAGCGGCGAATCGCCGATCTGCACGTTGGTGTCGATGCGATCGCCGTCCAGCGCCTCGCGCAGCATCGCCTCGATGCGGTGGCGCACCTGCGTGCTCATGCGCTCGCGCGGCACGTAGGCCAGCGCCGAGTAGTAGCGGCCGTAGCGGTCGCGGCGCAGGAACAGCTTGCTGCGCACGCGTTCCTGCAGGCCGAGGATGCCCATGCAGGTGCGGAACAGTTCCTCCTCGCTGGACTGGAACAGCTCGTCGCGCGGCAGGGTTTCCAGGATGTGGCGCAGCGCCTTGCCGCTGTGGCTGCTGCCGCTCAGGCCGGAGCGCTCCATCACGTGGGCGTGGCGCTCGCGCACCAGCGGGATGTCCCACGGGCGGCGGGTGTAGGCGCTGGAGGTGTACAGGCCGAGGAAGCGCTGTTCGCCGACCGCGCGGCCCTTGGCGTCGAATTCGAGCACGCCGATGTAGTCCATGTAGCCGGGGCGGTGGACGGTGGCGCGGGCGTTGGTCTTGGTCAGGATCAGCGCGTCCTCGGAACCGGACTGCGGCATGAAGTGCGCGGCCAGCGACTTGATCGGGCGCGGCTTGCCGCCGTCGTCGCCGCGCAGCAGGCCCATGCCGCTGCCCGGCACCGCCGCCAGCACCTCGTCCTTGCCCTGCTTCTGCACCTTGTATTCGCGGTAGCCGAAGAAGGTGAAGTGGTCGTCCGCGGCCCAGCGCAGGAACTCCTGCGCCTCCTTGCGGCCGGCTTCGCCCACCGGCAGCTTGCGGGTCGCCAGTTCCTCGGCCACCTCGCGCATGCGCGCGCGCATCGGCTCCCAGTCGTTCACGATCGAACGCACGTCCTCCAGCACGCCGTTGATGCGCGCCTTCACGGAGGCCATCGCCGCCTGCGGCTGGCGGTCGATCTCCAGGTGCATCAGCGACTCGGGCTCGCCCTCGCCGATCGACGCCAGCTTGCCGGCCTTGTCGCGGCTCAGGCGGATCACCGGGTGGCCCAGCACGTGCACGCCGATGCCGGCCTCGGCCAGCGCCATGGTCACCGAATCGACCAGGAACGGCATGTCGTCGTTGACGATCTGCAGCACGGTGTGCGCGGAGTCGGCGGGATTGAACAGGCGGACGTTGGCCTTGCCGCGCTTGCGGATGCGCGCGAACTCCAGCATGTCGGCGGCCAGCTCGGCCCAGCCGGCGGCGCCGCGGCTGGCGATCTCCTCGGCGTCCATGCGCCGGTAGAAGGCGCCCGCGAACGCCCGCGCCTCGGCCTGCCCGGCCTTGCCCACGCGCTTGGCCAGCGCGTCGAGGATGGGTTTCAGGTCCTCGCCGGCATTCGTCTCGACTGTCTTGTTCATCTGGATCGTAGCCTCCAAAGGGAAACGGCCGCGCAGGGGGCGCGGCCGTCTGGGTCGTTGTTGTCGTCAGCGCAGGCCGGTTTCGCCGCGGGCGATGACCAGGCGCTGTATTTCACTGGTGCCTTCGTAGATTTCGGTGATCTTGGCGTCGCGGAAGTAGCGCTCGATCGGCATCTCCTTCGAATAGCCCATGCCGCCGTGGATCTGCAGCGCCTGGTGGCTGATCCACATCGCCGCTTCCGACGCGGTCAGCTTGGCCACCGACGCCTCGGTGGTGAAGCGCTTGCCCTGCCCCTTCAGCCACGCCGCGCGCAGCGTCAGCAGCAGCGCCGCGTCCAGCTTGCACTTCATGTCGGCGATCTTGGCCTGGGTCATCTGGAACGCGCCGATCGGCTGGCCGAACGCCTTGCGCTCCTTCACGTAGGCCAGCGTGGCCTCATAGGCGGCGCGGGCGATGCCGATGGCTTGGGACGCGATGCCGATGCGGCCGGCGTCCAGCACGCCCATGGCGATCTTGAAGCCGTGGCCCTCGTCGCCCAGCACCTCGTCCGGCTGGACGACGTAGTCGGCGAACTCGATCTCGCAGGTGGCCGAGGCGCGGATGCCCAGCTTCGGCTCGGTCTTGCCGCGGTGGAAGCCGGCGCGGTCGGTGTCGATCATGAACGCGGTGATGCCGCGCGCGCCCTTGTCCGGCTCGGTCATCGCGAACAGCACGATGTACTTCGCGACCGGGCCGGAGGTGATCCAGCTCTTCTTGCCGTTGACGACGAAAGTGCCGTCGGCCTGCTTCGTCGCGCGGCAGCGCATCGCGGTGGCGTCGGAGCCGGACTGCGGCTCGGTCAGCGCGAACGCGCCGATCTCGCGGCCTTCGGCAATCGCGCGCACGTACTTCTGCTTCTGCGCCTCGGTGCCGAAGGTCAGGATGCCGTTGCAGAACAGCGAATTGTTCACCGAGACAATCGTGCTGTGGGCGGCGTCGGCCGCGGCGATCTCCACCATCGCCAGCACGTAGGCCACCGGGTCCATGCCGGCGCCGCCGTACTCGGCCGGCACCTCGATGCCCATCAGGCCGTTCTCGCCGAGGGTGCGGATGTTGTCGAGCGGGAATTCGCCGGTCTGGTCGTGGTGTTCGGCGCTGGGCAGGATCTTCTCGCGGGCGATGCGCCGCGCCACGTCCTGCAGCATCAGTTGTTCTTCGCTGAATCCGAAATCCACGACCGCCCCTCTGCGTCTTCGAAGTGGCGCCATTGTAGCCCCGCGCCGCGCGGAACCGTAGCCGTGCGGGCCGCGCCCGGCGCTTCGCCGCCGGCCTCGCTGCGAAACGCCCATGCGCGCCGCGTACACTGCGCGTTCCGCATCGCCGCTACGACGAATCGCCAATCCCCACGGCGGGTTTCCGCGCGCATCGCCCGCGGCTTGACCGGCGGCCCCCATCGCGAGACACTTATCTCTGAATCGCGATGGAAAGATATATATGGATCTGGAAGGCTGGTCCGCGCACCTGAAGGTCTTCGCCGACGCCACCCGCGTGCGCCTGCTCGCACTGCTGGAAGGCGAGGAGCTGACCGTGGCCGAACTGTCGGCGATCACCCAGCTCGCGCAGCCGCGCGTCTCCACCCACCTCGCCAAGCTCAAGGAGGCGGGGCTGGTGCGCGACCGCCGCGCCGGCGTGTCGGCCTACTACCGCTTCGACGACGCCGCCATCGAACCGGCGCAGCGCATGCTGTGGCAGTCGATCCGCACCGGCAGCGACGATCCGCTGCTGCGCCAGGACGCCGAACGCGTGCCGGCGGTGCTGGCGATGCGCGCCGCCGACCAGAACTGGGCCGACAGCGTGGCCGGCGACATGGAGCGCCACTACTCGCCGGGCCGCACCTGGGAGGCGCTGGCGCGCACCGCGCTGCCGCTGCTGTGGCCGGGCGACGTGCTGGACATCGCCTCCGGCGACGGCGTGCTGGCGGAACTGCTGGCCCCGCACGCCGACCGCTACGTCTGCGTCGATTCCAGCCAGCGCGTGGTGGCCGCCGCCAGCGAACGCCTGCGCCGCTACCCGAACGTGGAGGTGCGCGAGGGCGACATGCACGCGCTGCCGTTCGCCGACGCCAGCTTCGACCTGGTGGTGCTGATGCACGCCCTGACCTACGCTGCCAAGCCAGCGCAGGCGGTGGCCGAGGCCGCGCGCGTGCTGCGCCCCGGCGGCCGGCTGCTGCTGTCCAGCCTGGCCCGCCACGAGCACCGCAATGCGGTCGAAGCCTATGGCCATGTGAACATGGGCTTCACCGAAAAGGAATTGCGCAAGTTCGCCGAGAAGGCCGGACTGAGCATCGCCAACTGCGAAACCGTTACCCGCGAGCGGCGCCCGCCGCACTTCGAGGTGATTTCGCTGACTGGCGTGAAGCCCTGACACGACACGGCCGCCGTTCCCGCGAAAGCGGGAATGACGAGCAGGAGCAAAGCATGACCAACCAACTCCCCTGGAAAACCCCCGCCCGCGCCGACGCGCTGCAGGCCGCGCTCGCGCGCCGCATCCTCATCATTGACGGCGCGATGGGCACGATGATCCAGCGCCACGGGCTGGAGGAAGCCGACTATCGCGGCGAGCGCTTCGCCGAGGGCTTTGATCGCCTGTTCGCCGCCGACGGCCACGCGCACGCGCCAGGCTGCGGCTGCGAAGGCCACGACCAGCGCGGCAACAACGACCTGCTCTCGCTGACCCGCCCCGACATCATCCGCGACATCCACCGCCAGTACCTCGACGCCGGCGCGGACCTGGTCGAAACCAATACCTTCAACTCCACCAGCATCTCGCTGGCCGACTATCGTTTGCAGCACCTGGTGCGCGAATTGAATCGCGAAGGCGCGCGGCTTGCCCGCATCGAGTGCGACGCCGCCGAAGCGCGCGACACCTCGAAGCCGCGCTTCGTCATCGGCGTGCTCGGCCCGACCAGCCGCACCGCCTCGCTGTCGCCCGACGTGAACCGCCCCGGCTTCCGCGCCATCGACTTCGACGAACTGGCCGAGGCCTACCGCGAGGCCGCGCGCGGCCTGATCGAAGGCGGCGCCGACATCCTGATGGTGGAGACCGTGTTCGACACGCTCAATGCCAAGGCCGCGCTGTTCGCCATCGACGACGTGTTCGAGGAGTTCGGCGCGCGCCTGCCGGTGATGGTGTCCGGCACCATCACCGACGCCTCCGGCCGCACCCTGTCCGGGCAGACCGCCGAGGCGTTCTGGTATTCGCTGCGCCACGCCCGGCCGATGGCCATCGGCCTGAACTGCGCGCTCGGCGCAAAGGACCTGCGTCAGCACGTCGACGTGCTCGCCCAGGTCGCCGACACCCATGTCAGCGCGCACCCGAACGCCGGCCTGCCCAACGCCTTCGGCGGCTACGACGAAACGCCGGAGGACATGGCCGCGGTGCTGCGCGAGTTCGCCGACAGCGGCCTGCTCAACCTGGTCGGCGGCTGCTGCGGCACCACGCCCGAGCACATCGCCGCCATCGCCGATGCGGTGCGCAGCCTGCCGCCGCGCGCGGTGCCGGCTCTGGAGCAAGCCGCATGAGCGCCCTCGCCCGCAACACCCGCCTCAGCGGCCTGGAGCCGCTGCAGATCACGCCCGAGTCGAACTTCATCAACGTCGGCGAGCGCACCAACGTCACCGGCAGCGCGCAGTTCAAGAAGCTGATCCTCGAAGGCCGGCTGGACGAGGCGGTGGTGGTCGCCCGCCAGCAGGTGGAGAACGGCGCGCAGATCATCGACGTCAACATGGACGAGGGCCTGCTCGACTCGAAGAAGGCGATGGTCGAGTTCCTCAACCTGATCGCCGCCGAGCCGGACATCGCCCGCGTGCCGGTGATGGTGGATTCCTCGAAGTGGGAGGTGATCGAGGCCGGCCTGAAATGCCTGCAAGGCAAGGGCATCGTCAATTCCATTTCGATGAAGGAAGGCGAGGCCGAGTTCCTGCGGCAGGCGCGGCTGGTGCGCCGCTACGGCGCGGCGGTGGTGGTGATGGCCTTCGACGAAGTGGGCCAGGCCGACACCGCGCAGCGCAAGGTGGAGATTTCCTCGCGCGCGTACAAGCTGCTGACCGAGCAGATCGGCTTCCCGCCCGAGGACATCATCTTCGACCCCAACTGCTTCGCCATCGCCACCGGCATCGAGGAGCACGACAACTACGCGGTCGACTTCATCGACGCCGCGCGCGAGCTGCGCCGGCGCTTCCCGCACAGCCACATCTCCGGCGGCGTCTCCAACGTGTCGTTCTCCTTCCGCGGCAACGAGCCGGTGCGGCAGGCCATCCACGTGGTGTTCCTGTACCACGCGATCAGGGCCGGTATGGACATGGGCATCGTCAACGCCGGCGCGCTGCCGCTGTACGACGACTTGGACGCGACGCTGCGCGAGCGTGTCGAGGACGTGGTGCTGAACCGCCGCAGCGACGCCACCGAACGCCTGCTGGACATCGCCGACAACTACAAGAAGAAAAAGGGCGAGAAGAAGACCGAAGACCTCGCATGGCGCCAGCAGCCGGTCGCGGCGCGGCTCTCGCACGCGCTGGTGCACGGCATCGACCAGTACGTCGAGGAAGACACCGAGGAAGCGCGCCAGCAGGCCAGGCGCCCGCTGGACGTGATCGAAGGCCCGCTGATGGACGGCATGAACGTGGTCGGCGACCTGTTCGGCGCCGGCAAGATGTTCCTGCCGCAGGTGGTGAAGTCGGCGCGGGTGATGAAGAAGGCGGTGGCCTGGCTGCTGCCCTGGATCGAAGCGGAAAAGCTGCGCACCGGCGACGTCGGCAAGAGCAACGGCAAGATCGTGATGGCGACCGTCAAGGGCGACGTACACGACATCGGCAAGAATATCGTTGGCGTGGTGTTGGCCTGCAACAACTTCGAGGTGATCGACCTCGGCGTGATGGTGCCGGCGCAGAAGATCCTCGACACGGCGAAAGCGGCCAATGCCGACATGATCGGCGTGTCCGGCCTGATCACGCCGTCGCTGGAGGAAATGAGCCACGTGGCGAAGGAGATGCAGCGGCAGGGCTTCACCATGCCGCTACTGATCGGCGGCGCGACGACTTCGCGCGCGCATACCGCGCTGAAGATCGACCCGCACTACAAGTCGCCGACGATCTGGGTGAAGGACGCCTCGCGCGCGGTCGGCGTGGCGCAGTCGCTGATGTCGCCGGAACTGCGCGACGACTTCGTGCAGGCCGCCGCCAACGACTATGCCGACGTGCGCCAGCGCCACCGCAACCGCGGCGACGGCAAGCGGCTGGTGTCGCTGGAGAAGGCGCGCGCGCAGAGCTTCAAGTTCGACTGGACGGACTACGCGCCGCCCGCACCGAACCAGCCCGGCCTGCACGTGCTCGACGACTATCCGCTGGCCGAACTGGTCGAGTGCATCGACTGGTCGCCGTTCTTCAACGCCTGGGAACTGGCCGGCCACTATCCGGCGATCCTCACCGATGCCGTGGTCGGCGTGCAGGCCAGCGAGCTGTACCGCGATGCGCGGGCGATGCTCGACAGGATCGTCGCCGAGAAGTGGCTGACCGCGAAGGGCGTGTTCGGCTTCTGGCCGGCGAACAGCGTCGGCGACGACGTGGCCTTGCAGGTGGACGGCGAGGAACGCTGGCTGCGCTTCCTGCGCCAGCAGGTCGACAAGCCGGTCGAACGCCCCAACCTGTGCCTGGCCGACTACGTCGCGCCGAAGGACAGCGGCAGGCAGGACTGGGTCGGCGCGTTCGCGGTCACCGCCGGGCTCGGCATCGAGCCGCACCTGGAACGCTTCCGCGCCGAGTACGACGACTACAGCGCGATCCTGCTCAAGGCGCTGGCCGACCGCCTCGCCGAAGCCTTCGCCGAACGCCTGCACCAGCGCGTACGCACCGAGCTCTGGGGCTACGCGCCGGACGAGGCATTGGACAACGAGGCGCTGATCGCCGAAGCCTACCGCGGCATCCGCCCCGCCCCCGGCTATCCCGCCTGCCCGGAGCACAGCGAGAAGCGCGTGCTGTTCGATCTGCTGGGCGCCACCGCGAACGCCGGCATCGAGCTGACCGACCATTTCGCGATGTATCCGGCGGCCAGCGTGTCCGGGCTGTATTTCAGCCATCCGGACAGCAAGTATTTCGTGGTCGGCCGCGTCTCGAAGGAACAGGTCGCCGACTACGCGCGTCGCAAGGGCGTGGAGCTGGCGCAGGCGGAGCGCTGGCTGTCGTTCAACCTCGATTACGACCCGGAGTGAAAAAACGAGGAATGAGCGGAGAGAAGTGAGGAGTGAGCAGGAGCAAGGACTTTCGCTCGCTCCTCACTTCTCTCCGCTCACTCCTGCTTCTACCAAACCAAATCGTCCGGCACCTGGTACTGCGGATCGGAATACGGATCGTCCTGCGCGGGCGCATTCGGATCGACCTTCAGCGCCACGGCCTGGGCGAAGATCGTTTCGGCCTCGGCCAGCGTGGCGGCATCCACCAGCAGGTAGCGGCCGTTCATCTGCACCACACCGAGTTCGCCGGCGTTGAGCGCTTTCAGTTGGTCGGCGGTGACGTGGATGCGCTTGATCTTGCCGCCGTATTCGAAATGGCGGACATGCTCGGCATCGGCCGCGTTCAGCGCCTTGTCCTTCAGGAAGGCTTCCAGCTTCGCCTTGGCCTCGCGGCGCAGGCGCGCTTCCTCCTGTTTCAGGCGCTCGGCCTCGATGCGCTCGTCCTTCTCCCTCTGCGCGCGGATCGCATAGGCCTTGGCGAGATCGATGTCCTCGCGCCGCGCTCCCTTCGGATGCGTCGGCTTGTGCTGGCGCTGCGACGGCTTGCTGGCGTGCGCGGGTTTCCCCGCATGGGCTGGTCGGCCGGCGTGCGCAGGCTTGCCCGCATGGGTGTGCTTTCCCGCATGCGCGGGCAAGCCGCCCTGCCCGGCTTTCGCTTTCGGGGAGTCGTGCTTCGGGCGCGGCGCGGGCTTCGGGGCATCCTTGAAGCCCAGGCCCAGCAGCTGGTCGCGGAGGGAGTTGCTCATGGCGGAATCGGACGGTCAGTAATGCGGAGGGGGCGGTTCGCTGGCGGCATCGCCGGTGACCGGGCTTGCGGCCATCGCGCTGCGCAATTGTCGCAATTCTTCCAGCGCGCGATGCAGGCGCAGCGCGTTGCCGGCCTCCTCGCTGCGCGCGGCGGCGAGCGCGTCGCTCAGCTCCAGCAGCGCCTGCTCCTGGAACGCCAGCCGCGTTTCCAGGTCGACCAGCCGCTGTTCGAGGTCGGCCATCACGCCTGCTCCGTCCGCAGCGAGCGCCCGCGGCCGATGCCGTAATAGGCGATGCCGGCGGCTTCGACCTCGGCCGGGTCGTACAGGTTGCGGCCGTCGAACACCACCGCGTCGGCCAGCGCATGCTTCAGCGTCGCGAAGTCCGGACTGCGGAACTGCTTCCATTCGGTGACCACGACCAGCGCATCGGCGCCGTCCAGCGCGGCGTTGGCCGATTCGCACAACACGAGATCGTCGCGCTGGCCGAAGATGCGCCGCGTTTCGTCCATCGCCTCGGGATCATAGGCGCGCACGCTCGCGCCAGCGTCCCACAGCTGCTGCAGCAGGCGGCGGCTGGACGCCTCGCGCATGTCGTCGGTGTTCGGCTTGAACGCCAGGCCCCAGACCGCGACGGTCTTGCCGCGCAGGCCTTCGTCCTCGCCGAGGTCGTAGTGGCGCTGCATCAGCTCGAACAGATGGCCCTTCTGCGCATCGTTCACCGCTTCCACCGCCTCCAGCAGGCGCGGCTGCAGGCCGTGCTGCTGCGCGGTCCGCGCCAGCGCCTGCACGTCCTTGGGGAAGCAGGAGCCGCCGTAGCCGGCGCCCGGGTAGATGAAATGCCAGCCGATGCGCGGATCGGAACCGATGCCCTTGCGCACCATCTCCACGTCGGCGCCGACCTGCTCGGCGATGTTGGCGATCTCGTTCATGAAGCTGATCTTGGTCGCCAGCATCGCGTTGGCGGCGTACTTGGTCAGCTCGGCCGAGCGCACGTCCATCGCCACGATGCGCTCGTGGTTGCGGTTGAACGGCGCGTACAGGCGCTTGAGCGTTTCCAGCGCGGACGCGCTGCCGGTGCCGATCACGATGCGGTCCGGGCGCATGCAGTCCTCGACCGCCGCGCCCTCCTTCAGGAACTCGGGGTTGGAGACCACCTCGAAGGCGACCTCCGCGCCGCGCGCCGCCAGCTCGGCGGCGATCGTCGCGCGCACCTTGTCGGCGGTGCCGACCGGCACGGTCGATTTGTCCACCACCACCGCCGGCCGTTCGACGTGCCGGCCGATGGTGCGGGCCACCGCCAGCACGTATTGCAGGTCGGCGCTGCCGTCCTCGTCCGGCGGCGTGCCGACCGCGATGAACAGCACGTCGCCGTGCGCGATGCCGGCCGCCGCGTCGGTGGTGAAGCGCAGCCGGCCCGCCGTGTGGTTGGCCTTCACCATCGGGGTGAGGCCCGGCTCGTAGATCGGCACCACGCCGTTGTTCAGGCCTTCGACCTTGGCCGCGTCGACGTCGACGCAGACCACGTCGTGGCCGACTTCCGCCAGGCAGGTGCCGGTCACCAGGCCGACGTAGCCGGTGCCGAAAATGCAGACGCGCATGCGTTCTCCGTGGGTGGGATGGAGAAAAGAAAAAGGGGACGCATCGCAAGGATACGTCCCCTCGTTCGCCGGGGCGGTTACTTGCCGGCCGGCGGCTTGACGATGTCCAGCAGCTCGACTTCGAACTCCAGCACCTGGTTCGGGCCGATCATCGGCGGCGCCTGCTCGCCGTAGGCCAGCTTGGCCGGGATCCAGAACTTGTACTTGCCGCCCACCGACATCAGCTGCAGGCCCTCGGCCCAGCCCGGGATCACGCCCTGCAGCGGCAGCACCGCCGGCTCGCCGCGCTTGTAGGAGCTGTCGAACTCGGTGCCGTCCAGCAGGGTGCCCTTGTAGTTCACCTTCACGCCGTCGCTGGCGGCGGGCTTGGCGCCCTTGCCCTCGGTCAGCACCTGGTACTGCAGGCCCGAGGCGGTGGTGACCACGCCGGCCTTCTTGCCGTTCTCGGCCAAGAACTTGTCGCCCTTCTCCTGGTTGGCCTTGGCGTCTTCCATCATCTTGGCGATCTGCTTGGCCTGCATCTTCTGGCTGAACGCCTGCATGATCTGCTGGGCCTGCTCGTCGTTGATCAGCGACTTGCCGCCGTCCATCTGCGTACGCAGCGCCTTGACCACGGTGTCGACGTTGACCTCGTCCTTGATCTCGGACAGCTGCTTGCCCATCGCGGTGCCGATGGCGTAGCTGACCTGCTCCTTCTCGGTCGGCAGGCCCGGATAGCCGGTCTTGTCGGTCGCGGCCTTGCCGGCCTCGGCGCTGCTGGAGGACGACACGTCGACGGGCTTGTTCTCGCCCTTGCAGGCGGACAGCGCGAGCAGCGTGGCGACGGCGAGGGCGGTGGAACGGGCGAACGGCTTCATCTGCGGGAAACTCCGGGGTGCGAAAGGGGTGGCGGCGGATGCCGGCGGGAACGCGATCACGATCGGGTTGGACTCATTCGACGCCCAGCAGTTCAACGTCGAACGTCAGGGTGGCGTTGGGCGGGATGTCGCGGCCCATGCCCCGCTCACCGTAACCGAGCGCGGCCGGAATCCAGAAACGGTACTTGGCGCCGACCGGCATCATGCCGACGCCCTCGGTCCAGCCCTTGATGACCTGGTCGAGGCCGAATTCGGCGGGCTCGCCGCGATCGTAGGAACTGTCGAACTTGGTGCCGTCCAGCAGGGTGCCGACGTAGTTCACCTTGACCCGCTGGCCCGGCCGCGGGCGCACGCCGTCGCCCTGCTTCAGCACCATGTACTGCAGGCCGCTGGGGGTGGTGAACACGCCCTTGACCAGCTTGTTACTGGCCAGGAACGCCTGCTCCTGGGTCAGCGCCGCCTCGCCCTGCGCCTTGCGTTCGGCCTCGCGGGCGGCGGCCATGCGGGCGGCGAACGCGCTGCGCACTTCGGCGATCTGCGCCAGATCCAGGACGGGCTTCGCGGCCGGATCGGCGCCGTCCTTCAGGCCGCGCATGAACATCGGCATGTCGAACTGGCCGGCCAGGCCCGCCAGCGTGCTGCCGATGTTGGCGCCGGCCAGCTGCCCCGCCTTGCTGCGGTCCAGCGCCACCGGCGGCTGCCCCGAGCGGCGCGCGCCGATGTTCGCCATCAGCGCCTGCGCGGTCTTCCTGGCTTCCTCGGCGTCGAGCGCCGGCTTGCCGCCGGCCATCGCGGTTTCCACCGCCTGCTGGAACGCCGCCAGGTCGAGGTCCGGCAGGCCCGGGCCGATGGATCGCGCCGCGTCCTGGCCCAGCATGTAGCCGACCTTCTCGCGCTCGCCGAGCGTCGCGCCGTCCTGCGCCAGTACCGCGCCGGACACCAGCGTGGCGGCAAG
This sequence comes from Thermomonas brevis, assembly GCF_014395425.1. Classification (NCBI taxonomy): domain Bacteria; kingdom Pseudomonadati; phylum Pseudomonadota; class Gammaproteobacteria; order Lysobacterales; family Lysobacteraceae; genus Thermomonas; species Thermomonas brevis. The sequence continues at coordinate 8,845 of NZ_CP060711.1, read as the reverse complement.
CAGCGCGCCCAGCGCGCGCAATGACAACTTCATCGTGTGGGTCTCCGGGAGCGGCTCTGGAACGCCGCGCGGACACGGCATCCGCCTATTGTCGTCCGCTTCCATGACGGCGGGCAATCCTGCGCGCGCCTCGCGGCATGCGCGGTTCAGGCGAAGCGGCTTCGGGGCCGCTTCCGCGCCGCCGCCGCGCCTATGACTTCAGTTGGGTGATCCGGCGCTTGACGGGGAAAATCTTAGTGTTATAGTTGTCTACAACACCGAACACCCAGAGCAGGAAGTTCACCATGAACCGCAAGCTCCACAACTCCCTGACGGCCGCGATGGCGTGCAGCGCGCTGCTGGTGGTCGCGCTGCTGTTCAGCGCCCCCGCCGAGCCGTCCGCCGACCTGGCGCCCGCCCTCGCCGCGAGCGCCGCCGGATCGACCGAGGCCGTCGTCGCCGCCACCCGCGGCGACCACCCGGCCGCGCGGCGCTCGTACCAGTCGGTGCGGATGCCGTTCTTCTCCTTTTTCAACCCACAGGGCTGAGCCATGACTGCCGTCGAATGGAGCGATAGCGCTCCGATCTACCGCCAGCTCAAGGAACGCGTCGTGGCAATGATGCTCGACGGGGACCTCAAGCCGGGCGACGCGCTTCCCTCGGTCCGCCAGGTGGCGGCCGAGTACCAGCTGAATCCGATCACCGTCTCGCGCGCCTACCAGGAGCTCGCGGACGAACAACTCGTCGAGAAACGAAGGGGTCTTGGCATGTACGTCACCGAGGGCGCCAACGCGCGCCTGCTGCAGAGCGAACGCGAACGTTTCCTGCGCGAGGAATGGCCGCTGGTGCTGGAGCGCATCCAGCGCCTGGGCCTGAGCATCGAGGAACTGCTGGATCCCAAGGGCAAGTGGGGGCCGAAGTGATGAACGCATCCGTCGTTTCCGCACGGGGCCTGCGCAAGGCCTACAAGAACAAGGTCGCGCTCGCCGGCGCCGACTTCGACATTCCCGCCGGCCGCATCGTCGGCCTGATCGGCCCCAACGGCGCGGGCAAGACCACTGCGCTCAAGGCGATCCTGGGCCTGGTCCCGTTCGACGGCGACCTGAAGGTGCTGGGCAAGGACCCGCGCAGCCAGCGCGACGAGCTGATGAACGACGTCTGCTTCATCGCCGACGTGGCGGTGCTGCCGCGCTGGATCACGGTGGCGCAGGCCATCGAGTTCGTCTCCGGCGTGCACCCGCGCTTCGACGCCGCCCGGTGCCGGCGCTTCCTGGAAGGCACCCAGCTCAAGCCGGGCATGAAGGTGCGCGAGATGTCCAAGGGCATGATCGTGCAGCTGCACCTGGCGCTGGTGATGGCGATCGACGCCCGCCTGCTGGTGCTGGACGAGCCGACCCTGGGCCTGGACATCCTCTACCGCAAGCAGTTCTACCAGCGCCTGCTGGAGGACTACTTCGACGAGGAGAAGACCATCCTGGTCACCACCCACCAGGTCGAGGAGATCGAGCACATCCTCACCGACGTGGTCTTCATCCGCGACGGCCGGATCGCGCTGAACGCGAGCATGGATTCGCTGGGCGAGCGCTACACCGAGGTGCTGGTGGACGCCGGCAAGCAGGACGCCGCCCGCGCCCTGAATCCCATCGACGAGCGCGCCCTGCCCTTCGGCAAGACCGTGATGCTGTTCGACGGCGCCGCCCCCGAACGCCTGCGCGAACTGGGCGAGACCCGCACGCCGGGCCTGGCCGACCTGTTCGTCGCCACCATGAAAGGAACCTACGCATGAACGCCGCCATCGACGTTTCGGGCATGGATGTCGCCAAGTCCGGCCCCCTGCGCACCCCGCCGCATCCCACCCACAAGCTGAAGCTGCTGCTGCGCCGCGAGTTCTGGGAGCACAAGGGCGGCTTCTTCTGGGCGCCGATCTGGGCCGGCGGGATCTCCCTGCTGCTCACCACGATGGCGCTGATCTTCGGCGAGGTGGCCGCGCGCCGCTCCGGCAACGTCACCATCAACGGCCTCGACCTGCGCCTGCTCACCGAGAACATGTCGGCCGACGACGTGCGCCAGCTCGCCGACGGCGTCAGCATGAGCACCGCCACCGCGATGTTCTGGCCGATGCTGGTGCTGGGCTTCGTGGTGTTCTTCTACTGCCTGGGCAGCCTGTTCGACGAGCGCAAGGACCGCAGCGTGCTGTTCTGGAAGTCGCTGCCGGTGTCCGACCGCGACACCGTGCTGTCGAAGGCGATCAGCGCGCTGCTGGTGGCCCCGGCCATCGCCACCGGCGTCGGCATCGCCTGCATGATCGCGTTCCTGCTGCTGCTCAGCGTGTTCGTGCTGATCCACCACGGCAACCCGTTCGTGCTGCTGTGGAGCCCCGGCAACCTGCTGGCCAACGCCGGCGTGGCGATCGCGGCGATCCCCGTCTACGCGCTGTGGGCGCTGCCCACCGTCGGCTGGCTGCTGCTGTGCTCGGCCTGGTCCAGGAGCAAGCCGTTCCTGTGGGCGATCATGATCCCGGTGTTCGCCGGCGTGTTCATCAGCTGGTTCGACCTGATGAACTCGTTCGACCTCAGCAGCGGCTGGTTCTGGAAGAACGTGGTGGCCCACCTGCTGGGCGGCGTGTTCCCCGGCACCTCGGTCCTGGCGATGGATATGAAGCTGACCAACCTGCGCCACTTCCCCGACATGGACGTGATCCGCGCGATGTACTCGGTGCTGGCGACGCCGCAGCTGTGGGTCGGCGCCGCCGCCGGCGTCGCGATGATCGCCGCCGCCGTCCGCCTGCGCCGCTGGCGCGACGAAGGCTGAGTCCAGCCGCACCACACGAACCGACGCCACCGCATCCCCGTCCAACGGAGACTTCGATGAACAAGCCCCGCATCCTCCTGCCCGCCGCCCTGTGCCTGTTGCTGCCGCTGGCGGCCCAAGCCCAACCGCCTCGCGAATCCGCCACCGGCAGCTCGGACATCCTGCAGGACCTGGCCGACGCGCGCAGGGACATACGCGCCGACCTGGCCGACGCGCGCAAGGAAGTGCGCGCCGACCTAGCCAAGGCCAAGCAGGAATTGGAGACAGGCAACCTGGAACTGGACAACAGCCTGCAGTTCGGCAAGCGCAGCAACCACGCCAAGCAAAGCAAGAATGCCCTGCCGCGCGCGGAAATCACCCCGGCCGGCGACCTGTTGATCGACGGCACGGCGCAGCAGATCGACCCCAGCCAGCGCCGCCAGCTGCTGGCCTACCGCGGGCTGGTGGTGGAAGTCGCGAAGACCGGCATCGACATCGGCCAGCAGAGCGCGGAAGCGGCCCTGCAGGCGGTGGACGGTTCCTGGGTAGGCCTGCTGTTCGGCGCCATGACCGGCAGTCTGGAGCGGCGCATCGAGCGCACCGTCAAGGAGCAGGTGGAACCGGGCGTGCGCACCATCTGCCGGATGCTGCCGCGGGTTCGGGCGTCGCAGCAGCGCTTGTCCGCCAGCGTTCCGCAGTTCCGCCCCTATGCCAACCTGGAAGCGAAGGACGTCACCGACTGCGAAGACGACGTCCGCCGCGAATTCGCAAGCCGCTGAACCTGGAGAACGATGCGATGAAACACACCGCGTTTCTGGCCTCCGCCCTGATCGCCTGCGCGCCGCTGCTGGCTTGCAGCCAGCCGCCGTCGCCCCCCGCTCCGCCCGCGCCTCCTTCCGCCGACGCCGCGACCGGCTTCATCGGCCGGCAGGTGGAACAGGCGATGGCCGAAGCGCGCAAGGAGCTGCGCGAAGGCAACCTGAGCATCAGCGGCGACATGGACATCAACATCAACGGCAAGCACTTCGGCCGCACCGACACCGGCCTGCCCAAGGCCGAGATCACCCCGAAGGGCGACCTGCTGATCGAAGGCAAGACCGTGCCGGTCGATGCCGCGCAGCGCAGCCAGCTGCTCACCTACCGCGGCCAGATCCTCGGCATCGCCGAGGCCGGCATGGCGATCGGCTCCAAGGGCGCCGACCTCGCCGGCAAGGCGCTGGGCGGCGTGTTCGGCGTGATCTTCGGCGGCGAGAAGGGCCAGAAGGACTTCGAGGCGCGCATGGAAGCGGAAGGCAGGAAGATCGAGGCCGAAGCGATGAAGCTGTGCAACCAGCTGCCGCCGCTGCTGGCCACCCAGCAGGCGCTGGCCGCCTCGCTGCCCGCGTTCAAGCCCTACGCCACGATGACGCAGGACGACATCGACGACTGCGGCAAGGACGTCAAGGGCAAGGGCGTGGCGGTCACCAGCGAGTGAGCCACGCGTCGGACGCCATGCAGCCGTCCCGAATGATGCCCCTGAAGCTCGCCGTCACGGCCTTCTGGGGCATCGCGGCCGTCGCCGCGTTCGCCACCACCGTGCCACGGCCATGGTGGTTCGCGTTCGCCGGGATCGTTTTGGGCTGCATGGCCGGCCGCCTCCGTTCGCGGGCGATCGCGGCAGGCACCGGCGCAAGAACCGCCAATGTCCTCGGATGGCTGTGCGGCGTCGGCCTGCTGGTGCTGGCGATGGCCTTCGCCGAGGACATGTTCCTCGGCGCCTGGGCCGCTGGCTTCGCCGGCCACCTGTTCGCGGACGGCCTGTGTTCGCTGCCGGCCGCCCGCCGCAAGGTGCGTCAAGCGCCCGCAAGCGCCTGAAGGCTTGATCGCACCCCATCGCCCCCGTCATTCGACGGCGGCGTTCTCCAGTCCGAATCCTGCCCCGCGCGCCAGCGCGTCGAATCCGGGGAACGAGGTGGCGACGTTCGCCACATCGCGGATCAATACTTCACCCTCCGCGCGCTGCGCCGCTGCCGCGAACGCCATCGCGATGCGGTGGTCGTCGTGGCTTTCCACGGCGCCGCCCCGCAACGCGCCGGGGAAGATCGTCGCGCCGTCCGGCGTTTCGTCGATGCGCAGCCCCAGCGTGCGCAGGCCGGCGGCCATGCTCGCAAGGCGATCGGATTCCTTGACTCGCAGTTCCGCCGCGCCGCGCACCACGGTGGGGCCGTCGGCGCAGGCGGCGGCCACGAACAGCGCCGGGAACTCGTCGATCATGTCCGGCACCAGCGCCTCCGGCACCTCGATGCCGCGCAGCGGCGCGTAGCGCACCAGCAGGTCGGCCACCGGCTCGCCGCCGTGGGTCGCCGCGTTCTCCTCGCGGATGTCCGCGCCCATCATCCGCAGCGCCTGCAACAGGCCGGTGCGGCGCGGATTCAGGCCCACCTGACTCAAGCGCAGTTCCGAACCCGGCACGATGCTGGCCGCGACCATGAAAAATGCCGCCGAGGAAAAATCCGCCGGCACCGCCACGTCGGTGGCCCGCAGACGCTGGCCGCCGCGCAGCCGCGCGTAGCCGGGCGAGAACTCGATGTCCGCGCCGAACGCGGCCAGCATTCGTTCGGTGTAATCGCGCGTCGGGTGCGGCTCGCGCACCACGGTTTCGCCGTCGGCGTACAGGCCGGCCAGCAGCAGCGCGGATTTCACCTGCGCGCTGGCGACCTCCAGCGTGTGGTCGATGCCAACAAGCCGCTGCCCGCCGTGGATGCGCAGCGGCGGCACGCCGCCTTCCTCGGTGTCGATGCGCGCGCCCATCTTCGCCAACGGCACGGTCACGCGCCGCATGGGGCGCTTCGACAGCGACGCATCGCCCACCAGCACGGCATCGAAACGCTGCCCCGCCAGCAGCCCCGCCAGCAGGCGCATGCCGGTGCCGGCGTTGCCGCAGTCCAGCGGGCCGTCCGGCGCGCGCAGGCCGTCGATGCCGACGCCGTGCACGATCCGCCGCGACGGCGAAGGCGTTTCGATGCGCACGCCCAGGCGCGCGAAGATCGCGGCGGTGGCGCGGGTGTCCTCGCCTTCGAGGAAGCCGTCGATCCTTGATGTGCCGTCGGCCAGCGCGGCGAACATCACCGCGCGGTGCGACACTGACTTGTCGCCGGGGATCGCCAGCGTCCCGCGCAGCGGCGCGCCGGCGCGCGCGCGCCAGTCCATCGTTCCGCTCACGCCATCACCTCGTCCAATGCCGCCAGCAGGCGTGCGTTTTCGTCCGCCGTGCCAACGGTGATGCGCAGGCAGTCGCCCAGCCCGTAGCCGCCCATCGGGCGCAGGATCACGCCGCGTTCGACCAGCGCCGCTTCGATGTACGCGGTGGCGTCGCCGAACTCCACCAGCAGGAAATTGGTCTGCGACGGCGACACCGCCAGCCCGCGCGCGCGTAGCGCCTCGGCCAGCGCCTGCCGCTGCTCGCGATTGCCCGCCACCGACGCGGCCAGATGCGCCGCGTCGGCCAGCGCCGCTTCCGCAGCGGCGAGGCCCAATGCATTGACGTTGAAGCTCTCGCGCACCCGTTCCATCACCGCGATCAGCTGCGGATGCGCCACCGCGTAACCCACACGCAGCCCAGCCAGCGCATAAGCCTTGCTGAAGGTGCGGGTGACGATCAAATTGGGATGTCGTGCCACGAGCGCCAGCGCGCTGGCGTACTCCGGCGCATCGACGAACTCTGCGTAGGCTTCGTCCACCACGACAAGCACGTGCTCCGGCACGCCGGCAAGGAAGTCCTCGAACGCCTTGTCGCCGAACCACGTGCCGGTCGGATTGTTCGGATTGGCGAGATAGACCAGCTTGGTGCGCGGGCCGATGGCGGCGCGCAGCGCATCCAGATCGTGCCCGCGCGGCATCGCGGCGTCGCGCGGCAGCGCGGATGCCAGCCGCAGCGTCGCCCCCGTCGCCTGCGCGGCCAGCGCGTACACGGCGAAACCGTATTGCGAGGCCACCACCTCGTCGTCCGGCCCGGCGAACACCTGCGCGAGCTGCATCAGCAGCTCGTGGGTGCCGTTGCCCAGCAGCAGGTTGGCGGCATCGACGCCGTGCTTCGCCGCCAGCGCGCGCTTGAGGTCGCCGCCCAGCGGATCGGGATAGATGTGCAGGCCGGCCAGCACATCGACGATGGCCTGCTTCGCCTTCGGGCTGGCCCCGTAGGGATTCTCGTTGGAGCCCAGTTCCACCAGCCGCGCGGGCGCGGCGGCGCGGCGCAGCGCGACCAGGTCGTGGCCGGGATCGTAGGCGCGCAATGCGCGGATGCCGGCGTTCGCCAAGCCCTCGAACTCGGTCATGCGATCGCCACCGGGTACGAGCCCAGCACCCGCACCGAATCGCCCTGCGCGCCGATCTCGTCCAGCGCGTCCTTCAGCGGCGACTCGTCGCAGTGGCCGGTGACGTCGATGAAGAACGCGTACTGCCATTTGTGCCCGTGCTCGGGCCGCGACTCGATCCGGTTCATGCTGATGCCGCGCCGCGCCAGCGGTTCCAGCACGCCGTACAGCGCGCCGGGACGGTCGCGGATGAACACCAGCAGCGACGTGCGGTCGTTGCCGGACGGCGGGAACGGCTGCCGGCCGATGACGAGGAAGCGGGTGGTGTTGTCGCTGCGGTCCTCGATCGGGCCGGCGATCTTCTTCAAGCCGTACACGACGGCGGCGGACTCGCCGGCGATGGCGGCGGAATCGTCGGCCTGCCGCGCGCGGCGCGCACCCTCGGCATTGCTCGACACCGGCAGTTTCTCCACGCCCGGCAGGTTCGTGCGCAGCCAGCCGCCGGTCTGCGCCAGCGCCTGCGGATGGCCGAAGATGCGCTCCACGTCCTCGATCCGCCCGCTGCGCGACAGCAGGTATTGATGCACGCGCAGCTCCACTTCGCCGCAGATGCGCAGCGGCGAGGTCAGGAACATGTCCAGCGTCACCTGGATGGTGCCCTGCCCGGAGTTCTCCACCGGCACCACGCCGAAATCGGCGTTGCCGGCGGCCACTTCCTGGAACACTTCCTCGATGCTGCCCAGCGGCAGGCCGTGCGCGGAATGGCCGAAATGCTTGTGCACCGCCTGCTGGCTGAAGGTGCCTTCGGGGCCGAGGTAGCCGATCTTCAGCGGCTCCTGCTGGGCGAGGCAGGCCGACATGACTTCGCGGAACAGCCGCACCAGCACGTCGTCGGACAGCGGCCCGTCGTTGCGGTCCACCACCCGACGCAGCACCTGCGCCTCGCGCTCGGGGCGGTAGTAATCGACCGCCGCCGCCAGCTTGCCCTTGGCCTTGCCGACCTGATGCGCCCAGCGCGCGCGCTCGGCGATCAGGGTCTGGATCTGCTGGTCGATGCCGTCGATCTGCTGGCGCACCTGCGCCAGGTCGGGCTTCTTCTGCTCGGGCTGGCTGTGCTCGACACTCCCGCGCAGGCGGGAGTCCGGCGCCCTTGCCTTGGACGCAGACGCAACGCCGCTGGATGCCCGCTTGCGCGGGGACGACGGCTTCGAGGCTTTCTTCGGTGCCTCGCCCTTCTTCTTAGCCATGAGTTTTCTGGAACTCCCGCATGAAATCGACCAATGCCTGCACGCCCGCCTCCGGCATCGCGTTGTAGAGCGAGGCGCGCATCCCACCCAGCACGCGATGGCCCTTCAGCGCCACCAATCCGGCCTGCTTCGCTTCGGACAGGAACGCCGCGTCCAGCGCCGGATCGTGCAGGAAGAACGGCACGTTCATGCGCGAACGCGCGGCCGTCGCGACCTCGTTGCGGTAATAGCCGCCGGAACCATCGATGGCCGCGTACAGCAGCGCCGCCTTGCGCGCGTTGCGGCGGGCGAACTCGGCGACGCCGCCCTCGTCCAGCATCCACTTCACGGTCAGACCCAGCACGTACCAGTTCCAGCTCGGCGGCGTGTTGAGCATCGATTCGGCGTTCGCCTGCGCGCGGTAGTCGAAGATCGGCGCGCGCGGCTGGCCTTCGCGTTCCAGCAGGTCGCGGCGCACGATCAGCACGGTGATGCCGACCGGCCCGAGGTTCTTCTGCGCGCCGGCGTAGATCGCGCCGAACTTCGTCACGTCCAGCG